>CAVYVE010000005.1:0-2272059 GCA_963771925.1 uncultured Phycisphaerales bacterium | reverse complement strand
ACGCGAGCGGTGGGAAGCGATGATAAAGGAAATAACTGAAAGCCAGGAATCGAATCTATCCTTGCACATCATTAAGATGTCTGAATCAGTTGGAAAGGATGACCCATGCGCGTATTCAAGACAACGTATCGTGACCGTCAAGGCGTGACCCAGGAATCCAGCAAGTGGTATGTGGAATTCCGCGATCACGCTGAAACCATCCGTCGATTGCCGGCTTTCACCAGCAAGCAGGCCAGCGAGGCGTTTGGCCAGAATTTGGAAAAGCTCATCAGCTATCACCGGGCGACCGGTGGTTTGACCGATCCGGTGATTACAGCAATGGCTCTCGCAGATTCCACAATCCACGAGGGAAAGGCTAGTGGAGATCGGGCTGCTCGACGGGAAAAGAGCGGCGGTCACGAAGCCACTCAGCAAGCATCTGGATGATTTTGCTGAATCGCTCAAGGCCAAGGGCAGCACCGCTCGGCATGTAGAATTAGTCAAGAGCCGGGCAAACAAGGTGATCGAAGGGTCGGCTTCCAGCACGATTCATCGATTTCCGCCAGCAAGGTGCTTTCACACATCAATAGTCTGCGGCAGGCCAAGAACGGAATCGGCGCCCAGACGTTCAATTTCTATCTGCAAGCAATCAAACAGTTCTGCCGTTGGATGGTCAAGGATCGGCGAGCAACCGAGAACCCGCTATTGCACCTGCAAGGGCTGAAATGTGCATGGACCGTCGCCATGACCGCCGGGCGCTGTCTTTGGAAGAGCTTACGTTGCTGCTGGAAACAGCTACGGATGGAGCGGTGCGGTTCAATGTCTCAGGCCAGGAGCGAGCATTGCTCTATCGGTTGGCAGTTGAAACGGGGTTGCGCCGGAGAGCTGCGCAGTCTATCGCCAGCTTCGTTCCGCCTCAGCGGTGATGAGCCGACCGTCACCGTAGCCGCCGCGTACTGCAAGCACCGCCGCGAAAGCACATTGCCGCTCAGGCCGGACACTGTCGAAATGCTGATTGCACACTTACGGGATCGGCAAGCGGACGGCTGCGCGTTTGCCGTTCCGCCGCGACAACACGTTGCGAAGATGATCCGGGCCGATCTTGACGCGGCGCGAGCAAAATGGATCAAAGAGGCAAAGAACAACGAGGACGAGAGCCGCGAGAAATCCGATTTCCTTGCCTACACCAATCACGCCAAGCGGAAGGCTGACTTTCACGCCTTGCGGCACACCTTCATCAGCAACCTTGCCGCAGGCGGAGTGCATCCAAAGATAGCGCAGACGTTGGCGCGGCATTCCACGTTTGCCTTGACGATGGAACGCTACTCGCACAGCGACCACGATAAAGAGTTGGCGGCGATGTGAGGGCTTCCGAACCTGCCTAAACCAGCGCCGAAGGCATCGAAAGCACCGGAAAATACGGGCGATTCCGCCTCAAGCGTCTTGGCGTTTTGCTTGGCGCAAAACGGTACATCGGGAGAGATTTCGGGAGACTCCGGTAGACTGAATGAGGCAGACAAGACCGCATCACAGCTGCGAATGAACCGCAGCTTGTGGCGGTTTTGAACGGAGAGGGGGAGATTCGAACTCCCGCGACCCTTACGGGCCGACCGGTTTTCGAAACCGGCGCATTCAACCACTCTGCCACCTCTCCAGATTGAACTCGATACTTTATTCAACACTCCCGAAGTCGTCAAAGTCCTTGATGTTTCAGATGTTTCTGCGCGATCTGGATTTGACTTAGCGTCCTGAACTTGTCTCGCGGTCGTTCCGTCGGAGTCCACGAAAGTATGGCCAAGTGTGCGGTCAGGTGATAAGCCAGGTAACAAGGTTTTAGTCCCCGCAGTACGTTTTGCACCGGTCTTTTTTGTTTCGTCGGCCGGCGGCGAAATCGACAGGTCCGGTCCTCGCTCGATCACACTTAGATCAGTCAGGCGGAAACTTTGCGTATATCGATCTACCAGCGCCAGGGATGATACCCCCATCAACTCCTGGACTTCACGGGGATGCGCCTTGTGATGCTCGAAGAGCCAAACCCCTCGCGTGTGACGCAGAGCGTGAAAGTCGAGGTACAGCCCGGTGGAGTTGCAGTAGCGCAGGAAGTCGGTTTTCTCTCGCTCCGATCGTATTTCAGGTGTAGCCGACTCCTTGAGCCATACCTCCCTCGCGCCATCCAGATCAGCTTTTATCATCTTCGCCGAGTGCTGCTTCGGTGGGACGGCGAATGCCAGCGCTTCAGGCATCTTGTCGGCGAGATGCTTGCGAAGCAGTTCAACCGTGGCCGCCTTCAGTGGCACACGCCGTTCGGCTTTGTACTTATTCTTCGCCCCCGCCTTTACGACGATGGCCGGATCGTCACCGTCCAAATCGAAGCTCGACACGGTAAGTTGCGCCAGTCCACCACGGCGCACGCCCGTCTCCACCGCCATGCGGTAGAGCAGGCCGCGCCAGCCCGGTCATCCTGGCCCGCACCGGGGCGGTCGCGAGGTACCTCAGCAGGTACAGCAATTCATCCAGGATGAACGCTCGCCGATCATGTCGGCGGTCCAATTTCACATTTAACCCCGACAGATGAATCAGCGGTGATTCAGTCGCCCGCCGGGCTGGCCGCACCATCCACTTGCAGAACTGTTTGGCGGCCTGCAAATAAAAGTTGCTTGTCTGGGGCTAATGCGGCATTCTTTATTATGCGCATAGATGCAAGCTGCTCCTGGACCTGCTCGGCATTGATGTCGCTCCAGAACTTGAAGCCGCAAGCGTTGAAGATGATTCGGCGCGGCCGGTCACCAGCGCTACATAATCAGCCGTGTTGCTCCTGGCCTTCAGGAAGGCCTCCCAGTCCTTCAGGTGCTCTTCCAGCGACTTGCCGGCTGCGATCTTGGTGGCATCAATGATGCCCCACTCGGCCAGTTTCTGGCGGATCGTCGGCAGCGTGTTTTCGATGAACCGCGAAACCTCTGGCGGAATCGCATCGCCGGAAGCCCGAATGCTCACCAGGGCTCCACCCGCCGCGCCGCCTCCAGCGAATTCTTCCGATCGGTGAACAAGGCAAGTTTGCGGATGACGCCATTGTGATCGGCAAAGACGCCGTAGAACTTGCGCGTCAGTTTTCGGGTTCCGTCCTCGGTATAGGCAATGGGTCTTACTTTCATTGTTTACAGGTGTCCTTCTTTTCAGGCCGCCGTTCGGCTACTACATGTAGTTTCAGCAGGGTAAACAACCTGTCCAGAACTTCCATCGATAATCCACGCTCGCCAGACATAAAACGCGACAGGGCTGATTCGGCAATGCCGATTTCCTTGCAGATGCGGTAGCGCGACATGCCGCATTTTTGAATCAGAGTACGCAGCTGCTCACTGAACGTAGTGCGCCTGGGCATCACGAAACGATAGTTGATACGTGCCGTTTTGGCAAGTATTAAGACGTTAGCGGTTTAGTTTCATCCCCACCGTCCCTTTTTCATGACTTCCCATCGCGACAGCGGTGGGCAGCCGGCGGCCATCCATTCGCGCAATTCTTCAACGCGCCACAGCACCCGCCGCCCGAGCCGCACCGGCTTGGGTAGACGACCGGCCTTTCGCAGCGAATACCAAGTCGCGCGGCTCACGCCGCAGAGGCGCGCGGCCCAGGACGCCTCCACGCTGAAGGGCTTAAGTGCTAACCTTGCGGCGGGTGGAGAGAACGAACGAGAATCACCCGTTTTCAGATCGCTGATCAGCAGCGGTCCGTCGATTTTATCAGATAGCTGGTTCATCAATCACTTTGTTCCACATCCATTCCTCCGCGGCGGACCATCCGCCGCTGGGAATAAGCGCATTATGCGACCTGAGAATTGCGCT
This sequence comes from uncultured Phycisphaerales bacterium, assembly GCA_963771925.1. Classification (GTDB taxonomy): domain Bacteria; phylum Planctomycetota; class Phycisphaerae; order Tepidisphaerales; family Tepidisphaeraceae; genus PALSA-1353. Next base: position 2,268,241 of record CAVYVE010000005.1, on the reverse strand, counting down.
GGAGCGCAATTCGAGTTCGACTTGAACTGCGATTTGAAGCACTCATTTGATACTGGAGCGATCGTCGATGTTTTCTTGCTTGCGACCCAAAGCAGATATGCTTGCCAGTTATTGTGTGGTCTTTATTTGCCGCCGGGCGTGAAAGGGGGGAGACCTTGCGATGTGCGCTCCGCGGAGTCAGGGTGTGTGGCTGGGGACAAGGCCGCTCGCTGGCCCCATTGGGACGGGTGGGGCATGGCGGTTGAGCCAGCTTCTTTCAATGGATACGATAATGCCCTGACAACTGAAGATGATTCGCTGATCTGTAGCGAATCGTCCTGGTCACGAATTACCACCCCGGCGCAGGCCGGGATTTTCTACACCGAGACGGTTCGCCGGGTCTGGCTCCGCGCAAGCGGGGCTGGCACCCGGCGTATGAACCGGGTGTAGGCGCTGTGGTAAGCGCGTGACTACGGGGCATACGTCGGTTGGCGGCCCCGTTTCTCTTTTTCGGAGCCGCACATGCCCGGCGCTTTGCCTGATTATCTTCGGTCGCTCGATTCTCTGGCGTCACGATACCGCCTGCTCAAACCGCGACATCCTCATTGCCTGCTACTCTTTCGCCTGGGCCTCTTCTATCAAGCCTTTGGCGATGACGCACGGCTGCTTGCGCGGGTCGCGCAAGTGCCGCTACGCTCCTTCAATGAATTGGATCTTGCGGAGATCCCCGTCTTGGGTTGCGAACGCATCCTGAATCAGATCGCACTCGCAGATGTCACAATCATCGTTTACGACGATCAACTCTGAAAGGATATGCAATGGATAAACGAATTATTATGCGTGTTGAAGTCGAACCAACGTCAAAAGTGCGGCTCGATAAATTCTGCAATCGAACCGGCATGACGAAGATAGCCACCGTCTCGCGGCTCATCGACTGGTTCGGTCAGCAACCGGATACCATCCAGGCAATGATTCAAGGGCATTATCCATCCTCCATTGAAGCTGACGTTGGCGCTTTGATCTTAAATCGCCTGGTCCTGCAAAGAGGCATCAAAGAACGTCAGATAGCAGGATGCGATTACGATCAACTCGACCTCGCCCGCAACATCGAATTGACCCCGGACCAGAAGTGGCCCTCGATTTTGCGCAGAAGAACTTACCTCACACTATTCAACGTCAGCTCGGCGTAAGCCGTTTGATTCAAACGGCGGCTCCCTGCATCGAAGAGCCTTGGCTTCGATCAAGAAGACAACGTTTACGCCAGCGCAAATCTGCTCCCGCGCATCCCTTCCAATGGGTTTCGCTTTAACTTTTTCTCTTTCACCAGCTTGCTGAGCGCATTATCCGCGGTGCCACCGCGCCGCTCATCCGCCCAGAATTTCTTGATGTCTTGAGTAGTCGGGCTCTTGTGCTCCTTCACGAACGACAGGATCGATTCCTCGGCGCTGGTGGCGAATCTACGTCGGCGGCGACGCCGTGATCTCTTCTGGCGTGGTGCTCCCACGGGAGTCTTTGTAGCAAGCAACATAGTCCGACGGCCACGCTTTGGCGCGCCATTGGCCAGCGCGGCACCCACGCGTTCCAATGTACTGTCTATCTGCGCGATTGCATCGGCGTGTACTTGACGTTGATCGATAAGTTGCTGAATTCGTTGCGCGACTGTATCTGCCGTAGTGAATTTGGGCATGTGTTTCCTCAAAGCGTACGGGTAATAGAATAGCCGACTATATTTGATCGTACAATAACAACCACTACAACCACTAACCACACCGTTCCCAATCTATATATTGAATCGCGCAACTACCATAGCTTGTCTTTGTCAGTTCATCATTCCTGATTAACAAAAATGCAATGCGGAGAGGGCTTCAGGGCCAGCCCTCTCCACGCCTCTCCCGGCCAAGCCAATTCATTGAGGTTGCTGTCGGAAAGAACAAGGAATAACGTCGGGCCCGGACGCTTCCGCTACCAAAACGCCACCGGCCTTCGGCGTTGCCATGCTCGGCTCCTCACGCTGAGTACAGCGCTGCGGGCCTGCGCGTGGCATGTCGTTTGTCCGCTCCCGCGACCGTTCCCGCCGTCATGCCAGAAAGGAACATTTGTTTTTGACCTCCCGGCAGAGCTTCTACCGAAGCCGGGAGGTCAAAAAAATTGCTTGGGCCTTTGGGGCCTAAGCCTTCCCGGTTTGGAGCTTTTTCCTTTTCGGGAGGTGCTGTCATGGCACACGAGATCGACCAGACGACGGGACGAGCGGCAGTATTTGTAACCGGTGAGCCAGCTTGGCATCGGTTGGGCACCGTGATTGAGAACGCAACGACCAGCGCCGAGGCTATCGGCCTCGCGGGATTGGATTGGCGCGTCGAGCAATGGCCGGTCCGGGCTTTCGACCCGGACAACAATAGTCAGGAGGCGGGCATACCGGAGTTCGTCGCCAATGTGCGCACCGATACCAAGACGGTGTTGGGCGTGGTGGGCAAGCGCTATCGGGTGTTTCAGAACCGCGAAGCATTCGATTTCATGGATGCTTTGGTTGGGGATCGGCTCGCCATGTACGAGACGGCGGGGAGCCTGCATGGGGGTAAGCGGGTTTGGATGCTGGCGCGGATTCCCAAGGAATACCGGGCCGGATCGGACGACCTGATTAAGCCCTATGTCCTGCTCACCAACACGCACGACGGCAGCCAGGCGCTTCGGATGATTCCAACGACCGTGCGCGTGGTCTGTCAGAACACGCTCAATCTCGCCATGCGGGAAGCGGGGATCAATGGCCTAACCGTCACCCACCATCCCAAACTCGATAGCCGCATCGCCGAGGCCCGTACCAAGTTGGGGATCATCGCGGCGCGATTCGACCAGTTTGATGAAGAACTCCATGCCATGCTCAGCCGAGAGCTTAGCGTGAATGAGACGCAGGGGTATTTCAAGGAAGTGGCTGGCGTGGACGCGGCGCATCAGACGGATCGGCAGAAGAAAACCCGCGAGGAAGTCTATGGCCGGATGCTGGCCAACTTCGATAACGAGCGTAACACGCTATCGGGCATCCGTCATACGCCGTGGGCCGCATACAACGCGGTGAGCGAATGGGCGGACCATCAGCGGAAGTATCGGGGCAACAGCCTTGAGGACAAGCTGAATCACCGGCTCGATTCTGTCTGGTTCGGCTCATCGCACATGCTCAAGCAGACCGCGTATTTCGGGGCGCTGCGGTTGGCGCAAGGGCAGAGCGAGAGCGCCGCTACCGAGACATTCGCCGAGTCATCGCGCGAGGGGGCGGAGGATTGCTTAGGCGTCATTTAAGCCGACCCCTCCCTGAACCTGCCCCGGTGGACCGTTCATCGGGAGCCACGGCGTAGCCGCCGGGGCGGGCTAGAGAGCGGTCGTCAACGGGACGCCACCCAAACGTGTTGTTCGGCCAATTCCAAAATGAAAGGAGATTCATCATGGCCAGCTACAACAAAGTGATTCTCATGGGACACCTGACGCGCGACCCGGAGCTTAAGGCGCTGCCCAACTCCGATACGCAGGTGTGTGATTTCTCAATTGCGGTCAATCGCCGGTGGAAAGCCCCCGATGGAGGGGACCGCGAGGAAGTGCTGTTTATCGACTGCGCCGCCTTCGGCAAGATCGGCGAAACCATTGCGGGAAGCTTGACTAAGGGACGGCCCATCCACGTCGAAGGCCGCTTGCGGCTTGAGACATGGGAACAAGAGGACGGCCAGCGGCGCAGCAAGCATCGCGTAGTTGTCGAACAGTTCCGATTCGTGGACCGCAAGCCCAACGGCCAATCCACCGGAGGCAATGGGCGCGGCAAACGCCGCAACGGCGGCAAGAGCCGAGCGGCGCAGCAACCGCAGGCCGAGCCGGTGGGCGCTGGCGCGGAGATTCCCATCTAACCGAGGTGTCCCATGCGCGAGCAATTGATGATCCAGACGGATCGGGTCTATCAGATTCAGCGCACAGCGCAGGGGGTGGTTTGCACAGTAAATGGCAAGCCACTTCCCTTGCGGCTGGATCTGTGGAACCACAGCCCCACTGGATTTGAATTCGGATACGGCGGGTCTGGCCCGGCGCAATTGGCGCTGGCGATCCTCGCCGATTGCTGCGGGGATGAAGTCGCGTTGAGTTTTCACCAAGCCTTCAAATGGGCGGTGATCGCCCGTATCCCCGGCCCCGGCGGATGTTTGACCGGCACGTTTGTGCGCGACGTGCTGACCAAGCTCCAGATGCAACGGGCGGCGCAGAACTACCATAACAATTAACTCCTAACCAAGAATCGAGGTCTATTATGAATCGTGCATTTTCCCAATCTCGTGACGTTCAGATTTCAGTGTCTTTGTCCAAGCTGATTCCGAGCAAGCGGAATCCCCGGCGTGTCAAGCCGGAGCGGGACGCCCACCGCCGTATGGTGGCGTCCATCCGCGCACATGGCCTGCTGGCCCCGCTGGTGGTCCGGCCCAATGACGGCAATGCCGATGATTTCAAAGTGATCGCCGGCAACCGCCGACTGGCGGCGCTGCGCGACGTGTACAAGGGATCAGGCCGATCCCCAAAAGTGCCCTGTGTTCTGCGGTCTGTCGATGATGACACCGCCGATGCGCTGGCGCTGGCCGAAAACTTTGTCCGCGAGCCTATACACCCTGCTGACGAAGCGGAATCATTCAGCCGGTTGGCATGCGATGAAGCCAAAGGGGCCGAGGCCATCGCCGCACAATTTGGAGTTTCCAGCCAGTATGTCCGGCAACGGATCAAGTTGGCCACGTTGGCCGAGCCGATCAAAGCGGCGTATCGCCAGAGCGGAATTGACACCGCCACCGCGGAGGCATTTGCCTCGGTTCCGCCGGACCGGCAATTGGAAGTCTGGCAGGAATTGGCTGGCAATCCGCAAGATGCGCATCAAGTCCGCAAGGTCATCGCACACGCGTGGATTGATGCAGCGTCGGCCACGTTCGACCTCTCGAAGCTGCCGGAGGGGGCGGTGAGCCGGGACCTGTTCAACGACAAGGTGCTAGTGGAGCGCAAGGCTTTCATGGAGGCGCAGGCCGAGGCATTATTGGCCGAGCGGCAAAAATTGGTCGAGGAAGGCTGGTCGGAAGCCGTCGCAGGACCGCAGGCGGACGTGCAGGATCGGTTATTCTCCATGGCCCAGGCTCCGCAGGAGTATGACGACGCGACAACGGCCAAGTTGAAGAAGCTGGCGCAAGCGCGAGGGCTTGGAGAAGAAAATCGCCGAGCTGGAAGCCAAGGAAGGCGAGTTTGACGACTCCGATCAGAAAGCATACGAGGCGATTCAGGCCAAGCTGGAATTGCTGGACGATGACCAAGAACAGATCGTCAAAGCCGCCCAAGTGCATTACGGCGAAGCCACCAAGTCGGTTGGCACGGCGTTTCTTCTGCTCGATCCCGATGGGCGCGTGCGGCGGGAGTACCGGATTCCCCGCAAGCGCAAGGAGGAGTCGACCAGCGGCAACGGACACACCGGGGGCAATGGGTTTGAGACGCCCAAGCCGCCGACGCCGGATGATCTTCGGGACAGCCAGCTTACCGCGACCTTTGTTCATCAGGCATTGGCGGTGCGGGAAGCATTGCTCAAGGGCGATGCCGCCCGCAAGTGCGTCCTGGCTTTGATTCTGCATGAGAAGATCGCCGGCGACGCGCTGTCGGTCCAACACCAAACCAACGGCGTCACCCTCAATGCCGAGCGGACCGAAGGTTTTAATTCAGCAGCGCTGGATACGCTGCGCAAGCAGCAGTCCAAGCTGGACCCGCTGCATGAGCGGTTCCACATCCAGGATGATGAGGCGTACGCGGTGCTGCGCGACCTCTCCGGCAAGAAGGTCGATGCCCTGATCGACCTGCTGACGGTCCAGTGCCTCGATGCCCATTTGCTTCGGCCCACCAAGCTGATTTCCCGGCTGGCCAGGGAACTGGGCGTGAACGTGCGGCGCTACTGGCGCCCCGATGAGAAGTGGCTGGCCGCCTATCAGAAGATTCAACTGGCGGCATTGATCGGCGAGCTGCGCGGTCCGGTTTATGGCGGAGCCGCCGAGACAAAAAAGAAGTCCGAACTTGTCACGGAACTGGCCAAGCTCTTTGCCGACGCCGCCGAGGGCGCCATGGAGGACAAGGCACTGGCGGAGAAGTTGAACGCTTGGCTGCCGGCCAATCTTCAGGAGCAGCCGCCCCAGGAGCAGCCGGAGCCGGTGGACGAAGCGCAAGAGGAAGCGGAGGAATCGTCTACCACTTCCATCGCATAGCCGATGCGCTCGTTATGAAGCAATCAGCCGGGTCGGGTTCTTCCCGATCCGGCTGTTCTTCTATCTATAGTTGTATGAAAATCGCGCCGGGGAGAGCGGTCCCTCTCCCCGATGCCCACTCCCCGCTCAATTCATTGTCTATGCCGCCGTCGTTTCCCCGGTGTCTTTGAGTTCCCCTGCTTCTTCGGGCCAGCGCCCAATGACCTTGCCGAGGCGCGTGATGTTCGACAGATCAAGCTCATGCCGCTGTCCATCGGGAGTCAGTACGTATGGCTTAAATGGTTGCAGGCATACCTTGCCGAACCAGCCTTGGCCTTCAAATCCATTCCAGCAGTAAACCACCGCCTTCCCCTCGACAAACTCCCAGGGCTGCACCTGCCGGAACACGACCGATGCACCCGTGGAATCAAACTCCAGGGCATAGATGCTGTGACCTTTGCCGAAGCGCTTGGGGATATGCCTTCCCCATTCCTGATGCCAATCCTCATCAGGCTCGGCCTGGCCTGCGAGCCGGATGCGTCCGATCAGCGGTGTGCCGCGATCCTGCGGCTCTATCTCCCGTGGTGCCCAGTACGCCGGATCATCTTCCTGCCACGGAAGCGGGCGGCTTACCGATTCCACCTGCCAAATGTCATCGTCGTCAATCCAATCAATTCGACCGGCATTCAGCAGTTCTAGCTTACCCAAACGCACGCGCAGCGCCGCCGCCAGCACCCGCCGCTGCGTCCGATTGAAGATATCCAGAGCGCCGATGTCGCGGATTTCGCGCAAGGTGGCACGGGTAATGCCGGTCAACTCTGATAATTCCTTACCGTTCTCAATCCCCACCACGTCCATGCGATGGTCGAGCCATTCAATGAACCTCGACATCGTCTTTGCTCCAAAGATCAATCAACTCCTGTCGATCATGACGCCAACGCAGCGTGCGATCCGCTGCACGTCGCGGCGATGCACACGCCGGTCGGGGAAGCCCTGGCGATCGCCATTGACTTTGCGCAGCACCAGCATGTCCCGATCCTCATCGCTTTCAAAGACCCTGCTGAAATAACACTCTCCGTTGGTGAACCAGACAAGATAGTCCTTGCCAAAGACAAAATCCTGACCCTCCACCGATTTGAATATGGCCAGAGACTTGTGGGGATAGTCCGGCGTCATGGAGACCCCATCGACGCGCACGACAAATTCGCCGCAGCCGGGCGGCGCTTGACCGTGCCCCGTTCCAGGGCAATTCGCTCGGCGCACGCCGGCGCTGATGCTGTCATACAGAGGAACCTCAATTAACCGCTGCGCTGGTCCCCGAAGGCCGGATACCGGCTCGTTTGCTTCAATCTCGTTTGCGCCAATATCGATTGTATTGAACTCACCGACGCCAATTTCCTGTTTCAATTGATGTGGCGTCATGTTTAGACCCCTGGCCAGGCGGTTGAAGTTGTCGCTGAACATCGCATGCACACCTGGACGCAGGAGGCGGAACAGTCCCGAGCGCTTCATCCCAATATGGGCGGCGAACGTCTCTTGTGACATTGAGACGCTTCGCCACAGGCGGGTCAGTTGTTCGCCGCGAATCTTCACCGTCCGGGGGGCCGCGATCCGCGGCGCGGCGATTTGCGGCGCGACAATAGACTGAGATGCCGATGGCATGGGGTGCTCCTTCTATTTGGTCGCTTCATCAGCAGCGCTGGCAACATCAGCGGTCTGCAAAATAACGTAACGCCGGCCCTGGTAGCTTCCAGTCGTGATGCGCTGGGCGAGGGTCATCATGCCTTGGGCTTTGAGCAGCTTCCGTAAACGCGCAATCGCGCCGCCGATGGTGCTGTCCTCCACCTGCGATCCATCCCACACGTCGCCAACGCCGCGCAGATCGTCGAACGAGACCCGATGTCCGGGCCGGCGGCGGATGCGATCCAGCAGGGCAAATAGCTGCTTGTTCCTGGCGGTGAAGCGATAAGTCCTGCCGCCACATCGGACGGTAAAAGTTTGATCGTTCAATTCAGGAAGCGCAGCGCTGTTGCTATCTTCGACTGTGTTATGTGGCGGTGGGGCTTGAAGGTCCGGCTCGCTCGTCACCGTGTGCATCACAGGGCGAGTGACCGCTCGATCTATGGCGGCTTGATCTATGGCAGCTTGGTCTGCGATACCTTGGCTGGCAACCGCTTGGCCTGATGATCGCCAGATTCCCTCGTGAAGCATTGGTGGCTCGGCGACGGCCATCGCGGTCTCCGATGCGATAGGTGACACAGTCGCCTCGCGGAACACGATCAATGCATCCAGCGACGCCGACGCGAGGTTAGTCGGCAACTCGCTCTGAAAACCGAAAGTTGGATCGTGAATGCTCTGGCCGCGGAGCCACTTGGCCTGAATCGGATAAGGCAACCGTCTTGACCAGACCAGCCAATGAAGCGTCAAGAGCCAGTAGTCCGCCAGGTACAAATCCGAGGCTGTGCCCATCATTTGTTGCATGGACCCCGGCGTCAGCGCGTTCCATCCGGGCAAGGCAAAGCGCACCAATGTCTGTCCCATCACCGAAGCGCCCTTGAGCAATATAGAAAAATCCCGCTCGCCATCGCCGCGCCAGTGAAAATCATCACGCCGCGCGCCCCATACACACGGCGCCGTTCGTGTACATCGGGCCTGGGGCAGACGGCTCAGCAGGTCTGCTTCGGAGGCGATCCGTAGCGTATGGCCCACTCCCGACTTGGCCCGGTGGAACAGGCGCGTCGCCCGTTCCAACTCCAACTGTACCTTTCCCAGCACAGAAACCGCAGGCAGATGCTCACAAGCAATGACCCCTGGCATGGCGACCTCTCCAATATTTTCAAAAGCAGCGATCATCCGTCACTTCATTGACCAACAACACTGCTATCCAGCCTATCCGAAGCTCCTTCTTGGACGACATTAAACGCATCAACGCATCATACTGAACATTTACCTAACATAGCCGTCGTCCGTCAAGCTTATTCTGAGCGGATTGTCGATTCGCAAAATCGTGACATCAGACCACAGAGAAATCGTTAGTTTTTTGAGGTGAATCCCTTTTTGGCGCTGATCTCTTCGGCGCCGCAAATTCGCGCGGGCCGCACTGAGTTCAATTCCAGATTACTCCCGAAAGCGATATCCAATTCGCGCTCAAGCGCGCTGGGCAATCGCTCATGCTTCCCTTGGCGGCCCGCGACATCGGCCGCACAAGGAGCATGAATCATGGATGAGGGCAGCGCATCAAATCAGCGGTTGCATAAATGCCCGCCTTCGCTGAAGGGCTGGTGCGCCTTGGCCTGGCCGATCATACGCTCGATAAGCCACAAGCTCGCTCTCCACCACGGTCTGGGACCGTGGGAGCGTCAGGACCTGGAGCAGGAGCTGTGGCTCGAACTGCTGGTGCGTCACGGCGGCCGCGACCGCGTGGATAATTATCGATCGCTGGGCGGGCGGGAAGTGCGGGATCACCGCGATGCGGCGCGGTTGCTATTGCGCTTGGAACTCGAGCGGATTGCCGCGGTGCTCCCGCAGTCATGGGAGTTTTGGCGCCGCTTGCGCCTCCTGCCGCAGCTCCGGCCCACATCCCGGATAACCGACGGATTGATCGCTGCTGCCGCGCGGAATTCGCTGCGCCGCTATCACCTCGCGCTCGACGTTGCCGCAATCCTGGCCGAATTGCCAGCGGCGGACCGCGAGTTGTGTAAAGCGCTAATGGATGGCGAGCGGATCGCCTCCGATGATCCAGATCATGCGCGGGCCATCGCCGCTCTGCGGGCCGATTTCTCGGAGATCGGCCTTCACGAGTACCTGTGACTTTTTGCCTTCAGGTAAAGCGTCCATGAACCTCTTGAAGTATTTGGAATCGCCCCAGCCGCCTGCCGCGGCATCTCGAGAGGCCATCGGTGCCGTCTTACCTGCCGCAGGCCAATTTTCAATTGAATATTACCGCGAGTCTAACAATGGAAGATGATCCGCCGACCGTCCTGACTTGTTGCTACGCCAGGGGCATGCTGAACGTGCGCCTGCGCTTCGGCGAGCCCCAGCGCGTGAAGCATCATGGCAGTGTCACCTTCTATCATTTTGCGCCAGGCCAGCGCTTCGGCTATCTGTGGTGGTGCGCCTATCCGCGCCGGCAGGTAGCTGGTTTGGCTGTCGCCGAAGCGCTGCGCGTTGCTCAATGCGGCTATCGATTGCCGTGTGTGGATCGCGCCCTGCACGTACATGCCTTCTTGAGCTGCCGCTGCATCGGCAACGATCGCGGTATCGTCGGCCGCGCTGATGAGTTAATTCACTCTATTGAGCAATCTGATATCGATCCTTGCCTCGTGCCGCCGGTCTATTACCGGCTGGTCAGCCAGGCGCTGCGCGTCGGTCATGAACCGCGTCGAATCGACCGTGATCAACTGTTCTCTTTCATGGAGGAACAATCCCATGCGAATTGACCGCGTCTCATGCGGTGTATGGACGCTCGCCGGCATCGCAGCGGCGCTGATGGTCATCATGCCGCCGCCACGATCACCGCTGGTGCTGCTCAATCGCACGCCCAGCTTGCCAGTGGGCCTGTACATCCGCTGCGATCATCAACTGCATCGTGGCGATGTCGTCGCATTCGCGTTGCCGCCCAAAGCATGGAGCTACGCACGACGGCGCGGGGAATCGACGCATGTAATCCTGCTCAAGCACGTGCTGGCCCGGAGCGGAGACTTCGTTTCTACGCTCCACGGAGAACTGCGGATCAATGGGATACTGATCGGCTCTATCGCCTCTGTCGATTCCGCTGGCCGGCCACTTCCCCGCTGGACTGCCTGCCGCCTTCTCACCGGCGATGAGTCTGCTGGTCGGCTCAACGCATCCGCGCAGCTTCGACAGCCGCTACTTCGGCCCCATTCACGTCAATCAAGTGCTTGGCGTGTATCGCAAGCTGACTTTTTGTTTGCCGTTCGGCGTTTCTAACGGCAGAGAATCACGCTGCGATCCAAAACTCAAACATCCGCCGCCGATTCCCCTTTCTGCAATGAATGACCTTGCAGACGATGAATCTCGAGATTTGCAGAAAAGGACCATAGATCGCTTAGGGCAAGTTAAAGGCGCCGCTGTTAACGCTGCGCGTAACAGCCGCGTCTATACGGAGTTGGGATTAGCATCCCCAGCATCCGGCTATCAAGCAATCTCTCCAAATATCTGCTGCGACAAAAGTTATGAATAACAGGACGTTCATCCGGAGTCTTTCATGAAAGACCGCATCAATACAATTAGAGATGTAGAGCAGGAACTGAACATCCGCCTGGGCAAAGGTTCCGCCAAGGCGTCTGATTCAGTGGCCTCGTGGGAGTTCCGCGGCACGAAGTCTTCAGCGATGGGCGCACCATGTTCATCGCCGCAGCGCCAATCGCCGCCACAGCGCCGATCGCCGTACTTCTGGCGGGCAATCCTGCTACAACGATTCGCGCCTTCAGCGGGTGATTGTCAAAGCCTCTTACACCACCCACCATCCCGAGAAGGTCGCCGGCGTCCTGCGGGCGCACGTGAAGTACCTGGGGCGGGATTCGGCTTCGCTGGACGGCCGCGAGGGACGGTTCTATGACGCAAGCAGCGAGGGAATCGACGCCAGGCAACGGGTGCAACAGTGGCAGAATGACACCCGCCACTTCCGCTTCATTGTCTCGCCGCAGCAGGGCCACGAGATCAACGAGAAAAACGGCGGCCTGACCGCCTACACGCGAGAGCTGATGGCGCAGGTGGAGAAGGACCTGGGAACCAGACTCGAATGGCTCGCCATCAACCATCACAACACTGATGACCTGCACATGCACGTGCTGGTGCGGGGAAGGCGCCAGGACGGCAAGGAGCTGCGGATCGACCGCGAATATATCCGCCATGGCATGTGCCAGGCGGCACAGGAAATCGCCACTGCGTGGCTGGGGGAAAGGACCGACCGGCAGTTGGAATTGGCGGCCCAGAAGGAATTGAAAGCCGACCGCTATACGGCGCTGGACGCCTATCTCGAGCGGCACGTGGATGCGGATCACCGGCTGCAACTGAAAACCCGCGGCACATCCGCGGGCCGCGAGCAGCGCCGCCGCGCAGCGGCGCGTCTGCAATACCTCGAGTCGTTGGGACTGGCACGCCGCGATCGGCACGGCCGCTGGACGGTGGACGGTGAATTGAAGCCCAAGCTTCAAGCACTTTCCCATCGCAACGACATCATCAAGAACCTCTATGCCACGCTGGGCCCACGTTCGGTCTTTGTCGTCTCTTATCGAGGAGAAAAGGAGTTGGTTGGCGTCGTCGCCGGACGCGGCACTCATGATGAGCTGCGCGACCTCCGCTACCTGTTGGTGCGAGATGCCAACCAGCAGTTGCACTATGTTCGCGTGGCCAATGCCGAGGCGTTGGCGGCGCTGGAGGAAGGCTCGATTGTCAAAGTATCCGGCGCGGATCCCCAGCGGATTCGGACCGATGCGCAGATTGCCCAGGTGGCGCAGCAAAATAGTGGCATCTACAGCGCTGATGCTCACCGTGGCACTCTCCCCGATCATTTTGCCACCCGTGACATCGACGCTTTCCTTTGCTCCCACCAGCGCCGCTTGATGACGCTCGAAAGACAGGGCGTGGCCCAGCGCGTGCAGCAAGGCTGGCGAATCCACAATGTGGGATCGCTGGCGTCCGGCGAGCAAGCCCGCATACCCGGTGGTTTGGGCGTCGTGCAGGTTGTTTCAGCCCGTTCCCTACAGAACCAAATTACGGCCGAAGCCTGGACTTGGCTGGACCGGCAGATGTACCGCCAGAGCCAGAGCAAGGCGATTTCGATTCCCTTCGATCCCGCCATGGAAAAATCAGCCGAAGCCAGGCGGCAGTGGATGATCGAGCATGGCTATGCCGCGATGGCGGGGCGCAATATCTCCTGCGTTCAGGCAGCGCCAGTTCCTTGCGCCGGCGGGAATGGCGTCAGTTCCAGCAAACGTATCAGGAGCAATTTGGCAAACCCGCTCGCCCGTTGCCGGCGGGATCACAGGTCCAGGGCCAATACCGCGGCACAGTGAGCCTGCATGACGGCCTCTATGCCATTGTCGGCAATTCAACAGAAGCGGTATTGGCGCGGGTACGGCGCTTGCCGCCTTTGGCTTACGGGACAAGCGTAACCGTCAGAACCAGCATGCACGGTGTGGCGGTATTGTCACCCCTCAAATCGCCGGCACGAGCACAGGAACAGGAGCGCATCACGGAAAGGGATTGAGTCATGCGAAAGCTGGTCAAGCTAATCGTGTCATTGGTACTTATTACGGCCGGGCTGTGGACTGCCACGCAGTGGGCCGCTGCGCAGTTGGATGATGATCCACGACTCAGCGGAAAGTTTTACCAGGGGAATGGCTGGGCTTTTTATGCGCCCTGGTCACTGTTGTTGTGGGCGTCCGCCGACGTTCGGAAGGCTTCCGCCGATCCAGGAAGCGTTGGAGGCTTTGGGAATATATGCGGTCGCGGTAACGGCAGTGATGTCCTTGCGGGCGAGGAATGCCTCGCCGCACGTCAAGCCATTTGGCGCCGAGGGTTGGGGCACCTTACGTGACGCCAAGAGAGCCGGATTGCTCAATCGCGGCGGCACAGTAGTGGGTGTATTGAGTGGGCGGATTCTGACCTACGATGGGCCGGAGCATCAACTCGTCAGCGGCGCTTCCCGCAGCGGCAAGGGCGTGGGGCATGTCATCCCCACGCTCCTATGCTGGCCGGACAGCGCACTGGTCTATGACGTGAAGGGGGAACTGTGGGAGACCACTGCCGGCTATCGCTCACAGAGCCAGCATTGCCTGCTCTTTAATCCCACGCGGCCCGATGTCAATCATTTCAATCCACTGCTGGAAGTGCGCAAGGGACCGCATGAAGTACGGGACGTGCAGAACATCGTGCAGATGCTGGTGAATCCCGATGGCGCCAAAAGAACGCTGGATATCTGGGATCAGAACGCCAGCCAGTTCCTCACCGCTTTGATCCTGCACGTACTGTACGCCGAGCCGCCGCAGAAAAAGCACCTGGGCCGTGTGCGGGAGCTTCTTCTGGATTTCAACAACACCTGCCACACCATGATCCGTACCCTGCACCGGCTGAATCCTCACACGCTTGTCCCGGAGGTATACCCAGAGATCAAACGCGTGGCCCAGTCTATGCTGCACCAGGCGGATCGCTTCCGCTCCAGCGTCCGGGGCACCGCCGAAGCATATCTAACGCTGTGGGCCGATGAGCTGGTGTGCCAGATGACCAGCTATAGCGATTTTGCCATCGGGGACCTGATGTGCGCGGATCGGCCAGTGACGCTCTATCTGCAGCCACCTCCTTCCGATGCCGATCGGATGCGCCGACTGGTCCGCCTGATGCTCAATCAAATCGGACGGGCCCTGATGGAACATCGCCATAGCGATTCCCGGGCCAGGTGCAAGAAACGGCGGCTGCTGCTTCTACTCGATGAGTTCCCGACGCTGGGGCGTTTGGAGTTTTTCTCGATGAACCTGCGTCAGATGGCGGGATATGGGCTCAAGGCGCACCTGATCGTGCAGAGTTTCAACGATATCGTCGAAGCTTACGGCCCTCACAACACGATCATCGACAACTGTCACCTGCTGGCGTGCTTCGCCTCGGCCGACACGATGACCCAGCAGCGGATCAGCCAGATGACCGGTGAGGCGGTGGAGTATCGCGACAGCTATTCCGGCCCTCAATCCCCCATCGGTGGCGGGCGATGCAACATCAGCCGCGCCGAGCAGGTGCGACCGTTGCTGACACCGGGCCAAATCCGCACATTGCCCTACGACGAGCAGTTGCTCTTTGTGACGGGGTCCAAGCCATTCCGCACACAGAAGCTGCGCTATTACCAGGAAAGAGATTTTGCACGCCGCATTCTGCCGCCGCCACGCGGGCCAAGCTTGGCGCTGGGCCGCACCGGGGGGCACCGAAATGACTGGGAACAGGAGCGGCCTAAGGGGTCGCCGCTGGTCGAGCCGACGGACTTGGCAAATGAGGACGACGCTGATGATGCGGCGCCAATCAGGCCATCCTGGCAAACCCACACCGATAGTCCAGAAGAATTGGAGGCAGAACCCGGAGATTACCTCTGATTGAGGGATGAATTATGACAAAGACCAAGACTTACGCCAGTAAAGAGAATAAGGTGCTGCTGTCGGGGTCGATTGATCCGGACGTGTATGCGGCCCTGCAGGAACACTGTCGCCGCTACCCACAGTCCTCGCGCTCGGCGGTGGTAAGTCGGGCGTTGAGGCAATTCCTGCTGCCGGATTATCAGGAAGAGCAACATCGCGTGCTGGCGGCGAACCTGGATCGCCTGCTCTGGTACCAGCATAACCTGGCCGACCGGCTTGAGCGAGAATTGCGCCTGGTCCGGGAGATGCTGGCGCTGCTGGTGCGCACGTATTACATCCACACGCCGGAGGTGCCCGAGCCGGAGCGCAAGGTGCTGTCGTCAGTGGCGAGAAGCGCTTCAACCGCTTCCTGGCCAAGGTGGCCGAGCAGATCGGGCCGGGTAAGTCGGCGCTGGAGCGAATGCCGCAGGAAGAACCACTCGCAACTCCGACACAGGAACATCGCGATGAACAAGAATCATGAAGATCCCGGTGATTCAACAGTTGCTCAGCGTTTCCGCAATATGCTGGACACGGCGCTGGGAAGCTCCATTCTCGGCGCCTTGGACGATCCAAAGGTTGTGGAAGTGATGGCCAACGGCGACGGTCGGGTGTGGATTGACCGCGCCGGCGAAGGCCGATCGTGCATTGGGACTATCGAACCACACCGCGCGGAATCAGTCATTCGTCTCGTTGCCGACCAGATGGGCGAGGCGGTGGGACGGCATCACCCGCTGCTCAGCGGCACGCTGCCTTACACAGGTCAAAGATTCCAGGGGCAGCTTCCGCCGGTGACCCAGCAGCCGGTGTTCTGCATCCGAAAGCGGGCGGAGCTGGTCTTTACGCTTGATGACTATGTGCAACAGGAGGTGATGACCTCGACTCAAGCAGATGCGATTCGGCATGCAGCGGAGCAGCGGCACAACATCCTCATTGCCGGAGGTACCGGCTCGGGCAAAACGACCCTGGCCAATGCGGTTCTCGCGCAGCCGGCATTTGCACACGATCGACTCATCATCATTGAGGACACGCGGGAACTGCAATGCTGCTCGCCAGATCGCCTGGAGCTATTGACCAAGCCAACCGACCCAAAGGTCACGATGGAGGATCTGGTCAAGTGCGCCCTGCGCCTGCGGCCCGATCGCATCGTTGTCGGCGAGGTCCGCGGCGGTGAAGCGTTGGCACTATTGAAGGCCTGGAACACCGGCCATCCTGGCGGCCTGGCCACGCTCCATGCCAATAGCGCAGAAGATGCGCTGTCGCGGTTGGAGGACTTGGTGGGCGAGATCTCGCAGCGTATTCCCCGCCGGGCGATCGCCCGCACTATTCAACTGATCGTGTTCGTGCGGCGTACGCATCAGGGGCGACGTGTCGAATCGCTCAGTCGCGTGATCGGTTTAAATGGAAATGGGTATCATATCGAGCCAATTATCAATAGTTGCATATGTTGAGCCCAATCCCTTTCCTGTGCACTTTTTATGATGTGGAGTCGCGATTGGGCCGACGTTTCGGGATGGCCAAAACCGCGCCGCCAGAGATTCAGCGCGGAGCCGCTCTGCGTCAAATCAGCGGCTGTTTCATCGGCGTCGATGAATCCACTGTCGAATCGTCTTTGAAAAAAGATGCAAAGGTCGTTCAAGCCTCGGTGCGATCTTTTTTTCCCGCGGCACAACAGATATCCCCTGCCAAACTCGCCGCGCCCAGCCAACCTTTATTAATTTCAAATTTTTCACTGCTATTAAAGGAAAGAAAACTTGCATTTTCTCAACCAAGGTATACATTTGTAGTCGCACTTTTACGGCCGAATGGATAGTTAGCGCATCAATTGCGCTTTTTGCCACGTCATCTTCGTTTGGGTCGGGATTCGGCGGAAGGAGAGTCATGTTGCTCTGGAGGACTCTAAGGGCGCATTTCGCAGAAATCGGGCAAAGACGAACTGCAAATCGCAAAAGCCGTTCTTGTAGTTACTTCCAACGCGCGATCGGACCCGTACTTGAACCGCTGGAGTCGCGCATTCTTCTGTCGTGGATCGGGGCCACCAGCGGCAGTACGAACGACTCGGCGCACAGCTACACCAATACGGCAAATTGGTCTGGTGGGACGATCAACGATTCGTTCGCGGGGGTCACGCTCTCGGGTAATACCACGATCTATTTGAGTTCGGCGCGAACCACTTCCTCGACAGGACTAAATCTTAATTACAGCGGCAATTACAACTTCACCATCGAATCCTCCAGCACCACTACCGAAACGCTAACCATCCACGGCGGTATCACGGACAGCCTTGGAGGAACTTCACGGACGATTACCTTGGGCAATTCAACAGATCCATTGGCCATCAGCCTTGACAGCGCGACACAGACGTTGAGCGTGTCGTCTGGAGATCAGTTGGCGATCGTGGGCGTTGTTTCGTCGGGCGGCTTGAATCTCTCAGGGGCTGGAACCGTAATCCTTTCTGGTGCAAACACTTATTCAAGCGGGACCACTATTTCGGCCGGCATTTTGGACGTCAACAACGCCAAAGCAATCGGCACAGGGACCTTCACGATTGATGGAGGCTCGATCGACAATACCAGCGGCGGATCGATCACCCTGAGCAACAACAATGCGCAGACCTGGGGCGGGAACTTCACGTTCGTTGGCAGCAATCCGCTGAATCTTGGAACCGGAGCCGTGACACTTAGCGCGGCGCGGACCGTCACGATATCGGGAAGCACTCTGACAGTGGGCGGCGTGGTAAGCGGCTCCTATTCGTTGACGAAAGCGGGTTCAGGGACTCTGGTGTTGTCGGGCGCCAACACGTTTACGGGTGGCACGACCCTTTCGGCGGGGCAGTTGGACATCAACAACGCCAAAGCAATCGGCACGGGAACGTTGACGATCGATGGCGGCTCGATCGACAATACCAGCAGCGGGTCGATCACGCTGAGCAACAACAACGCGCAGACCTGGGACGGCGACTTTACGTTCGTTGGAAGCCATGCCCTGAATTTGGGGACGGGGGCGGTGACGCTGGGGTCAAATCGGAATGTGACCGTCTCTGGAAGCACTCTGACGGTGGGCGGGGTGATCTCCGGGGCGTATGGCATTACCAAGGCTGGTTCTGGAACATTGGTCGTCAACGGCGCCGATACGTACGGCGGGGCGACGACGATCAATGCCGGGGTGGTCGAACTGGGGAATACCAATGCCGCTCAGGACAGCACGGTATTTGTCGATGTCAACGGGGGACTGATCTTCGCAAGCGGGGTCACAGCGATCACTCTGGGTGAATTGGCGGGAACTGGAAATCTTTCGCTGGTGAATGCCGGTTCATCGGCGGTGGCACTGACCGAAGGAGGCAACGGATCAACGGGCACCTATTCCGGCGTATTGAGCGGCTCGGGTTCTCTGAAGGTGAATGGCGGCACGCTGAGCTTGAGCGGAGTCAATACCTTCACCGGCGGAACGACGATTAGCTCGGGGACACTGTTCGCTACCAATTCCTCCGGCTCGGCGACGGGTACAGGAAGTGTTGCCGTTTCCAGCGGCGGCGCCCTTGGCGGGAGCGGAACCATCAGCGGAGCGGTAAGCGTCAGTTCGGGTGGAACTTTATCGCCTGGCGCTGGCTCGTCTACGGCTATCCTAAGCACAGGCGGTTTGACTCTTTCATCCGGCGCAACGTTAGATGCGGTTATCAATGGCACAACTGTCGGCAGTGGATATGACCAAATCAGCGTCAGTGGAAACGCCACGATTTCCGGCAGCACACTAACGCTCGCAGGGACCAATACCTCGCACAATGGATCACCGCTGACGATTCTTCAAGTCAGCGGCAACGAGACCGGTACTTTTGCAGGACTGGGACAAGGCGGAACAGTCAATAGCAATGGGGTTACCTATACGGTCAGCTATTCCGGCGGTTCAGGACATAACATTGTTTTGACGGCGGATGTTGCCGCTTCAACCACGACTCTCGCCTCATTAGTCAATCCATCGGTTTACGGCCAATCTGTAACTTTCACCGCGACGGTCACGTCCGGAAGCTCCGGCACACCGACTGGAACGGTGACGTTCATGGACGGTTCGACTGAGCTTGGCAACGGAACGCTAAATGCTTCGGCGCAGGCAACATTCACGACATCAAGCTTGGACGTGGCAGGCCATTCGATCACGGCCGTTTATGGCGGGGATAGCAATTTCGCATCCAGCACATCTTCGGCTCTGGACGACTCGGTGGATCAAGATTCATCAAATACTGTCGAATCTCTTTCGGACAACACGGTTGTATTTGGAGAAACCGATACGATTACCGCGACAGTTACCGCCGTTGCACCCGGTGCGGGCACGCCGACGGGCACAGTCACATTCAGTGATGGCTCAACAACGCTTGGCACCTCAACGCTGGATGCTTCGGGTGTTGCAACGTTCAATTCATCAAATTTTACTATCGGAACCAATTCCATTACCGCCGCTTACAATGGCGATTCGAATTTCCTGACCCGCACGTCATCTGCGTCTCCGCTGACGGTCGATCAGGACTCGACTACTTCGACGCTTTCCTCATCGGTCAATCCCTCAGTCCTGAATCAGGGGACTGTTATTACGGCAACCGTAACCGCGAATTCTCCCGGCTCTGGAACTCCCACAGGAACGGCGACGTTTTTCGACGGGGGAGCCGAACTGGGATCAGGATCACTGAATAGCTCCGGCGAGGCAACGCTGAGCGTTTCTGGTCTGGCGCTGGGAAGTCATTCGATTACGGTAAGCTATTCCGGCGATGGGAACTTCACGTCGAGCACGTCAACACCGCTGGATCAAACTGTCAATCCCGATGCAACGACAACCGCATTGACGCTGTCGCCCGATCCGACCACCTCGGGACAAGACGTGACCTTGGCAGCGGCAGTCAGCGTGAATTCCCCAGGCTCCGGTACGCCCAGCGGAACCGTCACCTTCTATGACGGTTCGACGGCTTTGGGCACAAGTGGATTGAATGGTTCAGCTCAGGCAACCCTGAGCGATTTCACTTTCAGCCAGGGCAATCACTCGATTACGGCGGTTTATAACGGAAGCACGGATTACGCGGGCAGCACATCAGCACCGTCGACCGAATCAATCAATCTTGCTTCAACGAACACCAGCATTTCCTCCTCGGCTGGCCAGATCGTTTATGGGCAAAGCATAACGTACATTGCCAAAGTCGCGCCAACTTCATCGAACGCAAATTTCCCGACGGGCACGGTGATGTTCATGGATGGCTCGACGGAATTAGGCACGGCGACAATCAACAGCTTGGGATATGCGGATTTCACGAGTTCAAATCTCGTCGTGGGCAGCCATTCGATTGCCGCTGTGTATGCGGGCGACGCGAATTTTGCGACCAGTACCTCGTCATCGTCCGGTTTGACCGTCAATCGCGATTCGAGCAGCGTTTCACTGGGCTCATCATCGCTTTCCGCCATACTCGATCAGTCTGTCACTTTTACGGCAACCGTAACCGCCCTGTCACCAGGAGCCGGCACTCCAACTGCTACGGTCACGTTTTATGACGGTTCCAACTCTCTTGGTTCAGGAAATTTGAACGGCTCGGGCGTAGCGACGTTAACAACTTCGAGTCTGAACGTCGGAAACCATTCGATTTCAGCGTCCTATAGTGGCGATACGAACTTCGCCAACAGCAACTCATACTCCATCTCGCAGGTCATTGTCCAATGCGCGACGACGACGTTGGTCGTGGCTTCCAGCAATCCAGCGGCAACCGGCCAATCCGTGACCTTTAGTGCCACCGTAACACCCAATTCTGATGTCTCTCCTACTCCGACCGGGTCCGTTGAATTTCTCGATGGTTCTACCCAACTGGGATCGGGATCGCTCAACGGCTCCGGCCAGGCGATGTTTACGACATCAAACCTCGCGCTTGGCGATCAGTCAATCACCGCGGTTTACACGGGCGACTCCAATTTCAGCGCCAGCAGTTCATCCACATTGGCGGAAACGGTGACGCTGCCCGCACCAGCGGTGCCGACAAACTTATCCGCGAGCGCTTTGGGCAGCAATGAGATCGACTTGAGCTGGACCGACAATACGCAAGGGACTGCGCAATATGTCGTTGAGCGGGCCACCGGCACCGGCGGGACGTTCGATCAGGTTGCTCTGCTGGATCCGGGTACCACGGCATTCTCCGATACCGACCTGACGGCGGGCACCACCTATCAATATCAGGTTTACGCGACTGACTCGGGCGGAAATTCCTCTGCCGCAGAAACATCGGAGTCGTTGCCAGTCAGCGCAAATTCAACTTCGTATGTCACATCATTTGCCTCCGGCACCTTGCGCAACGATTACAACGGTTGGGTGGGATATGAATTTACTACTGGCAGCTTCAGCCTAACGATCACGGCGCTGGGGCGGCTTGTGCAATCTGGGAATACCCAAAGCCACGAACTCGCACTGATAGACGCCAGTTCTGGCGATACTGTAGCGACCGTGACTGTCGACACCTCTGGCGCTACAGCAGGCCAGATTGAATACGCGTCGCTCACAACTCAAGTCACACTTCTGCCCAACCACGAATATTATCTGGTTAGCCAAGAGACTTCGGGAGGCGATGACTGGTCCGACAAAAACGCCACGTTTACCGACATCGGCAACAATGTGGCAGTTGCAGATGGACCGGCGAATGGTGATTCGCTATCCGACGTTGGCAGCAGCAATGGAAATTCCCCGAGCCAAAATGCGTTCGTTGTGTTGGATTTCCAATATGCCACGGTCCTACCTACCGCTCCCGCGAATCTCACAGCAACGCCTGCTACTGCTAGCGTGACTTTGAACTGGACAGATAGCGCGTCGGATGAAGCTGGCTTCGAGATTCAGCGAAAAACTGGAAGCAGCGGCAGCTATAACACGGTGGGCAATGTTGCTGCGGGTGTCTTGCAATATACCGACACGAGCGCCGTACCTGGAACCGATTATTATTATCGTGTCCTCGCTTACAATGTTGCGGGAGATTCCACCTATACGAGTGAAGTGAGCGCCACCGCCAACGCGGCCTCTCTGCCCTTTACGGATTCATTCTGCGCGCCGACAGCTCCAGCCTCGGATCACAGTGGGTAACCAGCACTGGCGGCTTCGCAATTTCAAGCGATCAAGCGGTCGCGACATCCAACAATTCGCTTGCACTCGTTAATGGAGTGGACATCGCGAATATTGTTTTGTCTGCCGATGTAAACGTCAATTATGGTTCCGCCGGTTTGGCGGCTCGAGTGACGTTAAGCGGGATGTACGTCGGACAGATTTGGGATGAATACGGTGGCACCGTCGCTCAGATTCTCAAATATACCGCTTCCACAAATTCTTGGACAACGCTTGTCTCCAATGGCCTCTCGGCTCCGCTGTCCGGGACGCTGGAATTTGACCTGGCCGGCAGCTCGCTGGAACTCTCATATAACGGACAGGTGGTGGCCTCGGTGCAGGATTCATCCTTCACCGGCCCTGGCGGCGCGGGTATTAGTTCCAGTAACAACGGCAACTCCTTCACGAACTTTTCCGCTGCGGCCGATTCATATTCGCAGGCAACGGGCGGGCTTCCCTTCAGCGATAATTTCACTCGCGCCAGCGACGCGGCTCTTGGCGATTACTGGTCGACCCCATCGGGTGATTTCATCCTTTCAAACGATGCGGCCGTCTCGACGGCAGGCGGATCGTTTGCCACGGTCAACGGGATTTCAGCCGCTAACGTGGACCTGACGGCAAATATCAGCCTTAATGGCGGATCGATTGGCCTTGTGGCACGCGTCACTTCGACGGGGATGTACGTGGGGAAGATTTGGGACGACTACGGGGGTCCGGTCGCGCAGATTCAGATGTATTCCGCCGCTACGAATTCATGGACGACCCTTGCTTCCAACAGCACATCCGGCTTTACCGGAACGTTGGAATTCTCCGTGACGGGAAGCTCATTGGCCCTCTACTACAACGGACAATTGGTCGCTGCCGCAGAGGATTCATCGATAACGGGAGCCGGTGGTGTTGGGATCTATTCCGATTCGAATAATTCATTTACCAGCTTTAGCGCCGCTGCCGATTCTTTTTCACCAGCGACTGCCGAACTTCCCTTCAGTGACAATTTCAACCGCTCCGACAGCGCGGCGCTAGGCGACTACTGGTCGGTCCAAACCGGTGATTTTGCGCTGCAGGGAGATCAAGCCGTTTCGGTGAACAACCCGCCGTCTCTGGCTCTCGTCAATGGCGTCTCTGTTCAGGACGTTAGCGTTTCGGCAACAGTCAACATCGATGGAATTGGATTCGCGAACGCCAGCGAAGGACTCATGGTGCGCTATTCCACGTCTTCGGGGCAAATGTATCTAGGACAGGTGTCTAAGTCCTATGGCAGCTATTCTGCGCAGATCCTTGTGGGCTCGATCAACGGCTGGAATACTCTGGTATCCAACGGCATTAGCGATCCACAAGGCGAGACATTGCAGTTTGTCGTCGTCGGTCCTTATTTGGGCCTATATCTGAACGGTACTCTGGTTGCATCCATTCAAGATTCATCTATTTCGTCGTCGGGCGGCGTGGGAATTTATGCCAGCGCGGGCGGGGGCACTTTTGGAGATTTCGCGGCCGCTGCGGCAGGGCCTTTCTCTCAAACCGATGCCTCTTTGCCCTTTACCGATAACTTTAACCGCTCAAATAGTCCATTTTCGGGAAGCAATTGGAGCGTCTCGCCGGGCGGAGATTTCGTGTTGAATGGAAATGAAGCTCTTTCAACTGGCAACGGAGGTTCATTATCGCTCGTCAACGGAATTAGCGCCTCCGATGTAAGCGTTTCGGCAACAGTCAACATCGACGGCATCGGATACGCATACGCGGATGAGGGCCTTGTTGCCCGTGAATTGCCTTCCGGCGAAATGTATCTGGGCCAAATATCCAAGGCGTATAGCGCATACTCCGCCCAAATTCTGGTCGGGACCCCCGGCAACTGGAGTACCTTGGCGTCCGCTGGGCTGAGCAGCGATCCGCAGGGTGAAACGCTGGAATTTGTTGTCGTTGGCCCGACACTCGATTTGTATCTCAATGGAACTCTCGTTGCAGCCACACAGGATGGAACGCTTTCCGGGGCAGGCAGCGTTGGTTTTTACGCATCAGCGGCAGGCGGCACATTCGGGAATTTCTCTGTCGCGGCCGCTGGGCCATACGGTCAATCTTCAACCAATTTGCCGTTCAACGACAACTTTGATCGGCCCAACAGCCCGTTCCTCGGCGACGACTGGACGGTGACGCAGGGTGATTTCGTCATCTCCGATGATCAGGCGCTGTCTTACGCTTCGAGCAGCAATTCGCTGGCAATGGTGAATGGAACCAGCGGCACGGATATGAGCGTTTCGGCGCTGGTTAGCTTGAATGACACCGGACCATTCGGCTGGGGCGGTGTTGCGGCACGCGTGAATGGCGAAAACGGCTACGTGGTGCGGCTCCGACAGGATTACACCAGCCAGTATGTCGATCTATGCCTTGAACAAAATGGTAACTTCACGACGTTGGATTCTCAGGCAGTTGATGTCACCTCGGGAACAGTTGAACTGGAGGTGGACGGTTCTACACTCCTGGCTTACTTCAACGGCGCCTTAGTTGGACAGGCAACCGATACCACCTTTTCAAGTGGTGGGGTTGGCATCGCCGCTTACGACTCCAACATAACCATCGGTGATTTCGCCGCCGCAGCAGACGTTGCGCCCACGCCGGAGAATGCCTCGCTGCCTTTCACGGATGATTTCGATCGCGCCAATTCAACGTATCTTGGACCTTACTGGACGGAACAGTCGGGGAATTTTGCCATCTCAAACAACGAGGCGATGGCTGTTACGGACAATGAGTCGACCCTCATGCTCAATGGCCTCAGCGCGTCAGAGATTATTCTTCAGGCCAACATCGACTTGAGCAATGCGGACATCTATGGCGCCAGCACCGGCTTGGATGCACGCATGACCAGCGACAGCGGCTACCGGGGCGAAATTTACGAGCAGTATGGTTCATATACCGCTGAAATCCTTCGGGATGATGATGGCACGTGGACGACGATTGCCTCGGGTTACTCCCCAACTGGAACGGGAACGCTTCGATTCGAATTGAACGGTTCGTCGCTCGATCTATATATGAATGGTGCGCCTGTGGCGATGGCGAGCGACAGTACGTACTCGGGTCCGGGCGACGTTGGGGTGGACATCAATTCCAATTCGTATTATCGAAACCTGGCATTTACCGACTTCAGCGCGATTGCCTTCCCGGCGCCTCCATCGCCCCAGGATGCCACGTTGCCATTTAGTGACAACTTCACAAGAGACGATAGTTCTTCGATCTCTGCCTACTGGAGCGTAACGCAAGGGAATGGTGCTGTTGGAAATGATTCCCTGGAAACTTTGTCGAGCAACCAATCTGAAATCGTCCTGAACGGAATTTCGGCGGCGAATATTGACGTGGTGGCGGACGTCAATATGCAGACCCAGGGCGGAACCATTGGCTTGGACGCTGCGCGTTTCGGGAGACAACGAATACCGGGGTGAGATCACGGATTACTATGGCAGTTACTCGGCGGAAATACTTGCCGAAGTTGGCGGAAATTGGACCACCCTGACCTCGATGCCTGTCACATGGGCACTCGTCAACGGACGTTATAATCCCGCCACGGGGACCGGGACATTACGTTTTGATTTGAATGGAACCCAGTTGGGCTTGTACCTCAACGATGCTCTTATCGCTTCGGCGAGCGACGCTTCAGTGACGGTGCCCGGAACTGTCGGCGTCGACTCCGACGGTTTGGGCATTTTTAATAACTTCAGCGCTTCCGCTTTCGTTGCCCCAACTCCGCAGAATGCGACGTTGACATTCGATGACAATTTCAATCGTGCCGACAACGCCGTTGTCCTTGTCGCCAATTGGACCCAGCAGGTTGGTGACATGGCGGTTTGGAACGATCAGCTTGCCGACATGAGCACGGGGAACTCTATCATGACGTTGGTGGGTGTCAGCCAAGCCGACGTCATTCTCAGTGGACAAGTCAATGTTCCCGCCGGCCAATCGATCGGCTTGATCGCTCGCTACAGCGGACCGGGCGATGCGAATTACTATGAAGGAGATATATCCGCCTCCAACGGAGCGGAAATCTGGGCGAACGTCGATGGCACACGGACGCTGCTGGCAAGCGCCTCCGCGCCGGCGACGTCCGGCACCTTGCGGTTTGAAGTTGTTGGCGATCTGTTGCAGTTGTTCTTGAACGATGCGCTTCTGGTAAGTGTCAACGATTCGAGCATCACCGCGGCTGGATCGGTTGGGATCGCCGGAATCTCCGACGGCACGGCACAGGCCACGCTGGATAATTTCGACGTGCGGGTCCCGTCGAGTGTTACCAATGCCTATTTGGTGCTACCGACGCAAAGCAGCGCGACCGTTGATTATTGGGAACCCGGCACGAGCGTGACGAATACGTTGTCCGGCGACTTCAATGGCGACGGCAAAGCCGACTTCTTCGGTTATGATCCGGCCACGGGTGATCTGCTGGTCGGCCTCTCCAACGGCGTTCCAACACCCGGCGCTCCCACAGGCACCACCGGCATTACCACGCAGGTTTGGGGCACCTGGTCCACCTCGGTTTCGTGGACAGATTTCATCGTCGGTGACTTCAATGGCGATGGACTGTCTGATGTGGCGGCCTTCGATCCTGCGACCGGTGTTTGGCAGGTGGCGATGTCCAACGGCACGTCGTTTACCACCTCGACATGGGCCTCGTGGAATCCGGCCGATACATATCAAAACGTCGTTGCGGGCGATTTCAACGGCGATGGGCGTACCGACCTGGCCGCATGGAACGTTACAACGGGAACTTGGCAGGTGGCGATCTCCAACGGCACATCTTTCGCCACCAGCACCTGGGGACAAGGCACGGCCGGAGCAACTTGGCAAAGCGTTCTTGTCGGCGATTTCAATGGCGATGGGCGACAGGACCTCGCGGCATTCGATTCCGCCACAGGCGCTGGCATGTTGAAACATCCACCGGTACCGCCTTCAACGACTCTGTCTGGGCAACTTGGAATTCATCCCTTACCTGGGGCGACTTCAATGTCGGTGATTTCAACGGCGACGGCTTGAGCGACATTGTTGCTTCCGCCTCAGGAAGTTCATCCTGGCAGGTGGCACTGTCCACCGGCTCAAGCTTCACGACGCAGAGCTGGGGTATGGAGGCCGCGAACCTCACGAATCAAGTGGTCGGCGATTTCAACGGTGATGGCAAGACGGACATTGCCGGCGAAGTGGTTGGAACGAACCAATGGCGGGTTGAACTTTCCACCGGAAGCAATTTCAACGACCAGTATTGGCTGACTACTTCCGCCGCCGTTTCGCTTAATGGCGCAATAGCGGGGAATGCGTTTGGCCTAAGCCTGGCAGCCGCTAAGGATTTCGAAACGGTTTATAACAATATTCAGTACCAGCCCTACGCTGGCGAAATGAAAGGCCCGGAGGCGACTGAGGAGACTGGCGCTGGCAATGACTGGGACCAGGATGCACTGCTGGCCCAATTGCTCAATGAGGACGGCATCCAGACCCAATATGTCTCAGGGGTTATCGCTGTCCCAACGGCAGAAGTTTTGAATTGGCTGGGCGTGCAGGACACTCAAGGGGCAGTGGGCGTCTTGACCGCAGCGGACCTGAATCCGACCGTGCTGAACTCTGGACAATCCGACGAGGAGATCGAGTTCGACCATACTTGGATTGAGGCGCTGTTGCCGACAGTCAACGGTCTGCAATGGCAGCCAATGGATCCATCTTTCAAATCACAAGACGTTCAGACCGGAATCAGTGGACTTTCCAGTTCCGTACCCTTCAGCCTGACAAATTATCTGGCGAACGAGACGGCGGAATCGCCGCTTGAGTATTACGAGGACCAAATTGTCAGTTATCTCGCTGCGGACGACCCAACCCAGTCGATCGCTGATGTGCCTTCAACGGGCCCAATCGTGGCCAAGCAGTTCTCGTCCGTACCGCTGACTTTGCCGTACACGGTGGTTGGCACTCCAACCACCTACACCAGCATTCCGCAGATCATGACTGATCGGGTGGAGTTGGTACTGCAAGATGTATTATACGGAAGTGTCTGGGAAACGCCGCTGGACTATACCGTTTCAGTTCCGGCAGTGGCGTTGGATACGATCGCAATCACGTACACCGAAACATCCAATGGCGATTTCATGCCGGAACTGAGGATCAACGGCCAAATCGTGCAGGCAAGCTCAAGCCCATACGTCGTCGGCGGTGACACGATGCAGTTACTCATCGAGCACTACCTGCCGGGCAGCAATACCATCTCGTCAACGTCCACCTACGACCAGAACCCGGGGATCACGATGGCGATCGGGCTTGACGCCGATCAGTTCTCCAATGCTTCGATTGAGGCTTTGCAGACGCAGGTAAACAACGAAAGCCTCGCTGTCGAAAACGGCGATACATCGGAGACTCAGGCAGCATTTGATGACGGCCTCTCTCTGACAGTTGAGGAGTATTTCCAGCAGAACGATCAGGCGGCGAACATCATTGCCGGGCTCAATCACCTCGTGAATGTACATTCCGGTGTGGGAGACGGGATTTTGATTTCCGATCCGTCGCAAATTCAATACAACTGGTATGCCAGCGTGCCGATTGCATCTCTTAATACAGGATTTGACATCGTAGGCGGTGCACCGGGAGGCATGATTGCTACGAACGGCACCAATGGCCAATACGAGGATAAGCTCAATGCGCTGACATTGTTGGCGACGGAAGGCTCCTTCCTGGAATCAAGCATTCCTGAGAAAGTGCTGAGCCTCCGGAGCGTGTCATCAGTATCTGCAATTCAGTGGGCCAATAAGAATGATGTGACGGTGCTGACTATCAATGCCTCAAATGAGTCAACCTTGCTTCCTGAGTTGACGATTCCTTCTTCGCAGGTCAGCATTGTACAGGGTTTCCTGAATCAAGGCGATACAGTCATTATCCCCGAAAGCGAACTGACAATCGGCTCGTGGACTGGGACAGGGATGATTTTGCAGGACATCACGGCGGACTCGTTCTTCCAAGGCGACGCCGTCATCGGGAATTACGTAGCCCATGGCAGTTTTGGTGCTTGTTTTGACGATAATACTCCGTCGCCAGCCCCGAGTCAGGATCAAGATACTTCGGGCGATCCCGTTGATACGGCAACTGGTGCCTTTACGCGTCAAGATACCGACGTAACGATTCCAAACGTTGGAATCCCCCTGACGTTCACTCGATATTACATCTCGAACAGCGCATCGGATGTTGGTCTTGGGCAGGGGTGGACCGACACCTACGGCGATACAATGGTAGTGCAGTCCGATGGCAATGTGCTTTGGACCGATTCCGAGGGCGATCAGTACACGTTCACGCCAAATGGATCGGGCGGCTATACCGACCCCGCGGGGCTTTTTGGAACGCTCACCATGGGGAGCGGCGGCTTCGTCTGGACTGATACTCACGGCGATATCCGCGCGTTCAACTCGGCGGGACGTTTGGCGGAGATCGAGGACGCCAACGGGAATTCGCTGATCATCTCGTACGACGCCGATGGGAATCTCGAATCTGTCCAAGACGGTGCCGATCCGTCGCGCGAATTGACGTTCACCAGCAGCAACGGCCACATCACGTCCATGACGGACTTCACCGGCCGGACATGGACCTATACATACGACACGGCCGTCAATTCCAGCGGACAGACGATCTATCTGCTTACGTCATGCACATCGCCCTCAGACGACGATACACCGACAGATTCGACCGAATATGGTTATGCTGAATCGGGGGCGCTGACGGGATTGATGACATCAATTACCGACTCCGAAAAAGGCACCTCGGTCTTAATCAACTATTACCCGAATGGACAGGCCTACTCCGTGACCGATCCTGACGGGAATACTGAATACTTCTTCTATGATAAGGGAGCCCATGAGACAACCTATATCAATGCCAATGGTCAGGCGCAGGTCGATGAATTCAATTCTCAAGGTCTCACCGTCAAGCAGATTAACCCGGATCAAACGCAGGTGACATCGGTCTGGAGCAATGGACTGTTGCAATCGCAGACCGATGCGATGGGTCGAACTTCGATCTATGAATACGATTCCAATGGAAACCTGATCGAGTACACCGCGCCGGATGGCATTCAAACCGTTACGCAATACAGCTCCGACTTCAATCTTCCGACGCAGATAACGGTTGGGGGCGTCGCAACCACAACCTATACGTATGACGATCATGGCAACGTCACCAGCATCACCGATGCCATGGGCGATGAGACAACCATGACGTACTACGCCGATGGGTTGCTGGAAAGCATCACGTCGCCCGATGGAAATGTCGCTGGCGCCATAGGTGATTACACCACGACGTACACCTACAACAATGCCGGACAGGTCCTGACGGCCACGACTGGTCTGCCGTCTACAACGACCAATACCTATGACGACCGCGGCGACTTGACCTCCACCACCGATCCCGACGGGAACACGACGAGTTATAGCTATGACCTTCTCGGCCGCCTCTTGACGACGACCGGGCCTGATCCTGACGGCAGTGGGCCGGAAACCAGCGCAGTTTTCAGCACGAGCTACAACCTTCCCAATGAAGAGACGATCGAAACCGATCCCTTGGGCAATGAGACCGAGACATATACAGACGGCGACGATCGCGTAGTCAAGATCGCCGACCCTGACGGGACATTCACCAGCAATACGTACGACGCCGTCGGGAATCTCATCGCTTCCACTAACGAGAGCGGGCAGACCACGCAGTACATTTACAACAATGAAAATCGACTGATCGAGACGCTCTACCCCGACGGCACATCCACCTCGACGACGTACAACGCCGATGGCCAAGTAACTTCCTCGACCGACACCGATGGAAATGTTACGCAGTACGCCTATAACGCCGGCGGGCAGTTAGCCAGCGTGACCAATGCACTCGGTCAGGTGACTTCTTATACCTATGACGATCTTGGAAACGTGGCCACGGTGACCGATCCGGCGGGCACGACTACATACACCCGCGATTTGCTGGGCCGGATTACCGAGACCGATGCGCCCGGCAACGTAATTACGACGACGGAATACGATGCCGACGGGAACATCATTGACCAAACGCTGTATAACGTCACGGGCCTATCCCCGATCCCGACTGACCCGCAGACGCTGCCGGCCAGTCGGCAGGAGACGACACAAGCGCTTTACGATGTGCTGGACCGTCCGATCGAGGTCATCGACCCCGGCGGCAATATCACTTACACGACGTACAACGCCGATGACCAGGTCACCAGCACCACCAATGCCTCCGGCGCCGTAACGACCTACACCTATGACGATGCCGGCCGGCTCATCAGTGAGACTTCGCCCAATCCTGACGGCTTGGGAACCATCACCACCAACAGCACGTACGACGCCGACAACAACCTCATTTCGCAGACGGATGGCCTTGGGAATACCACGACCTACACATACAACGACATGAACGAGTTGGTGTCGGAAACGCAGCCAGCGCCATCAACCGGTGCCGCGGCTCCGGTCACGACCTATCAGTACAACGTCGATGGCCAGCAGACCGCTCTCACCGATCCCGATAACAACACCACGTTCTATACCTACAACAGCGTGGGCGAGCAGGTGAAGGAGGTTAATGCCACCGGAGGTACCTGGACGTATCAGTACGATAACAATGGCAATCTGATTTCGACGACGGATGCCGATGGGCGCACCATCACCTATACCTATAACGCGCTGAATCAAGTCACCAGCGAGAATTGGATGAGCGGCTCGACCGTGGTCGATTCCATCCAGTACACCTACAACGACCAGGACCAGCTTGAATCTGTCGGCGATTCCAATGGCACCACGTCGTACACCTACACCGACGCCGGGCAGGTGGCGACGGTGCAGAACACCGATGTGCCGAATGTCCCTGATGTGACGGTCACTCAGACGTACGACGGCTTCGGCAACGTCTCTTCGGTCAGCGCATTGGTCGACGGAACAACCGAATTGACGAATAATTACCAGTACGATTCCGATGGCCAGATGACCCAGGAGACGCAGTCAGGCGCCGCAGTCTCGGATAAGGAAGTGACCTTCGCATACAACTCAATTGGCCAGTTGACCGCTGTCAACGCCTATGCCAGCACGGATGGCAGCAGTCCGGTTTACTCGGCCAGCTACGGCTACAATTCGGCCAACCAGCTTACGTCGCTCGGCTACACCAATGCCGGCAATTCGACGATCGACGCCTACGGCTACAGCTACGATGCCGATGGCCAGATCACTCAAATGACCGATGCGGACGGCACGACGAACTACACCTACGACAACGATGGCCAGCTCACCGGCGCCAGCGGAAGCGCGTTGCCTGCATCCAATTCCTATTCCTACGATTCCAATGGCAACCGGACCAACCCCGGCGACACTACTGACACGAACAATGAGTTGACCAGCGACGGCACGTACAACTACAGCTACGATGCCGATGGCAACCTGATCCAGCAGACGGACATCGCCACCGGCGACACGATCAATTATACGTGGGATTACCGCAATCGTCTGACGGAGGTCACGTATGAGGATGCGGACGGCGCAACCACGGAAACGATCCAGTACACGTACAACGCCCTCAACCAGCGTATCTCCCAGACGGTGACCAACGGCTCGGGCGATTTGACCCTGCAGGAGAACTACATCTACGACACCAACGGCAATCTCCTGATGGTGCTGGACGGCAGCGGCAACGTGACGCATACGTTCCTGAACGGTCCGAACGGTCAGGCCTTGGCAGATGATGCCGGCAGCGGCAATGTCACCTGGAACCTGACGGACCAGCAAGGCAGCGTGCGGGATGTCATCAACAACGCCGGCACGGTCGTGGATCACATTGAATACGACCCCTACGGGAATATCATTAGCCAGACGAGTCTGTCAAATCAGCCGCGATTCGCGTTTGCAGGGATGCAACTGGATCAGGCGACGGGGTTGTATTACGACAATGCCCGGTACTACGACTCCAGCACGGGTCAGTTCATCAGTCAGGATCCAAAAGGCTTTGGCGGCGGTACGACTAACCTGCACGGCTACGTGGACAATGATCCGGTGAACTTAGTCGATCCGACGGGATTTTCGCCCGCGAATAATACGGGCGGTGGTCCTGGCGCACCAACTGATTTTATGGACTTTGGCTCTACATTCCCATCGCCTACGTCCTCTCTTTCAACTATATTGGGAATCCCCGAGGATGGTTTAAATTTGCCGGCTCTACAGCGCCGGCACCGCAAGGAGAAACGAGTGAAAATTATACGGTATCAAGCAACAACCAGAGTGCTTGGACGGCCAATGATAGTGTCAACTGGACAGATGGAGATCTAAAATTCAATCTGGCCTTAGGCCAGAACCAGACCAGTCTGACCAATGGCTATCAAATTGGCTCTACCGGCGGCTTTACCACGACGGCAGTGAGTACCGAGACGTCACTAGGTATGCTGTATTCCAATTCAAATTCTTATGCGGGGAACAAGGTCACTTCACAAGATGGAATTACTCTGACCACAGCGCAAGTGATACCAGGTACCATGTTCCAAACTCCGGATGCGTATGATGTTAGTGTCCCAAGTGGAATTAGCGTCACGGCTTCTGAAGGATACCAGAACAAGTCCAGCTTCAATTCGCCGGATGTTTCAACATTTTCAACGGATGTAGGCGCACAGGCGACTATCGATGTTGGCGATTGGGATTTCTCTTTGCAAGCACAATATGGTTATAATTCCATGAACACTGGCGCATACTCAAGTACCGTCACCGTTTCTGCTAGCGCTACCGTTCCCGTCCCCATATTCAACGACCCAAATCTCAGAATAGGCGGGAGCCTTAAGAACGTAACTACGATTCCGGGAACCGGCCCAGTTACCAACGTTTTTACCGCTGGTTCTATCGTGAGCTTGAAGTTCTGAATTGGCGTTAACTGGTATGAGAAAAGGAATTAGCTGTCATGATCCGGCTCCAATTGTTCGTATTGGCTACTGCATCCGGGCTGCTGTTGGCTGCAAGTTTTACTATGATCGCGCTATCTACGACATGCACTTATGCTGGACAATTGCTAGGTGAACATTTCATTACGGGTACTGATCAATATCGTGCAGACGAGGAGCAGTTCTTGGATGAAATGTATCGATTGGGGGATGATCCAGATAGGGATGCTGCCGCACGAATGCTTCAGCGAGCGAAGCAGCCATCGGCCAGTCCTGAAGAGCGCTATTGGGCCTCTAGAGCGATAATGAAAGACTGGGTCAGCGATCCGGGGGCTGATTCGGTAGTTCTGTTAAGGGACGCTGCGGATGCGGGGTATATACCGGCTGTTTGCGATTTCGGGATGTTGAAAATCATCGGAGCCTTCGGCGTCGTGAAAGATCCAAATGGCATTGAAATGGTCAGACGAGCTGCCAAGAGCGGCAACGGACGCGCTTTGTACGATCTCGGGGTGATTCACGCTGATGGATTAAATAATACGAAAATAGATATTGTGGCTGCTCATGCGTCGTTCGAGCAATCTTTTGCCCATGGGTATTGGCCGGCATGTGCTGCGCTAGCCCAGATAATTTGGGTTCAAGGTGATCAAACGACAGCAGAGCGATATTTCGAACAAGCGGCTCATTTGGGCGATATATCCGCAATGGAGTTTCTCGTCGATCCTTGCCATGGCACGACGGTGTCACGGGATAACGGGAAGACAAGAGACTATCTTTGGCGCGGCACTATGTGGGGAGATGCAAGGCTAGCACGTGTATTGGCAGCCAATATTCTTTTGGGCAATTTGGGTCTAGTCCAGGACGAAGCACTCGCCGTAAATTTGCTGCGCCAGGCTGCTGTTTCCGAAGATGGCGTTGCCATAACTTTGCTTGCGCGAGCACGACTTGAGGGACTTTGGGGTGTCCAACGTCAGCCGAATCGGGGTAAGAGAGAATTGGAATGGTTAGCAGGAGGTGCAGACCCATCTGGTAGAGCGGCATATGTTCTTGGCATGGCGCTTATTGAAGGCAGCGGGCTTCGAGT
Organism: uncultured Phycisphaerales bacterium; assembly: GCA_963771925.1. Taxonomy (GTDB): domain Bacteria; phylum Planctomycetota; class Phycisphaerae; order Tepidisphaerales; family Tepidisphaeraceae; genus PALSA-1353. The sequence goes on along the minus strand of CAVYVE010000005.1, from coordinate 2,232,799 downwards.
CGATCTGAGCCGGGGCTACGTCCTCATCCATCAGGCTGCGAATGCAGGTTTTGTGCCCGCCAAAGAATGGCTTGCTAGCCATCCTAGCCGTGACACGGGAGCGGGTTCGTCCCCAATGGACTTCTCATCGTCGATTCATTCGGCATCCTCGGTTGCCGCCGGCGACATTGAGACGCTCCTGAAAAATGCCGCTACAGACGTTACCGGCGGCGCAGTCCAATACAACGGCACGAAGATGTCACCTGTAGACCAAGATATCGAAGACAACGATGCGTTTCTGGACTGGTGGTACCATGGTTATCCGATCTCACAGCACGCTGCCGCCAGGGAATTGGCAAGAGCCACACAGCCGAACCCAAGTGCCCGGTCGCTCGCATGGGCCGCTCTTGGCGTGAAATATGGGGAAACATCTGTGAGCGAGCATTATCCGATAACCAAATGGCTACGAGAAGCAAGCAATGCGGACGACCCTGTCGCCATGTGCGCGTACGGCGAAATGTTGATGATGGGCGATACCATTCCAAAAGACCAGGCATCGGGTCTCAAGCTTCTGGAGTGCGCACACGTTAGAGGCGATCTGCGTGCGAGTGTCTATTCGGGTTCAGCATACCTCACAGGGGGCAGTAATTTTAACAAAGACATCGATAAAGGGCTTAGCTTACTTGAGGAAGCATCCAGACAAGATGTGCCACAAGGAATGTGGAAATTGGCTGAATATTATGGCGATACCGGCGACTGGGCTCATATGAAGCCAATTCTCCAACATGCCGCGTATGAAACCAATGAACCCGCTTCGGCCTTGCTTGGTTGGATATTGACCGGCCAAGTCCCGATTCCGAATTCGGCGAGTCCAAATGAGTCATACGTGACGTGGGGAAAACTTATTTTGCGCGGATCACTATGTCAAAACCCATTTCTTCAAGTACAGCTGGCCATTAAGCTTAACTCCTTCGATCATAAGGATCCCAATCTTTCACGCATGTTGCTAAGACGAGCCGCCGAACGTGGATCTATTCAGGCTAGAGCCATTTTAGACGGCGCGCACATCACCGGCGATTTTGGCATCATACCGGATGTAGAACGCGGTACCCGCGACCTCAATTACTTAGTATCTGCTAAACCAACTGTTCTAAATGGGGCCGCTGTGTCAGACGAGGAAATCGGGCGTGCTGAAGCTCAATGGCAGTTAGGGCGACTGCTATACGACGGAAAATATATGCCACTGGATAAAAACCGAGGTGAAGAACTGATTCAGCAAGCAGCAGATGGCCACAACCCCGAGGCCATCAATTGGCTTAGGGAATTGAAATAAGCTCCAGTTCGATTCGAGGGGCAACTTGCTGGGACGGCAGCGGTGATATCACCCCGTAGGGTAAAAAAACTCATCCGGGCAACGAATGATAATGGATCGTTAAGAAAATTCTGCTGAGCTGCTCATTGAGACGTGAATGGGAAACTGGTCGGTGGCACAGCGGCGCAGGGTGGCGAGGTTGTGAATATGGTCAGGCCGCTTTGCGGCAGTAGTATTTCAGCAAGCCGCCGAGGCGTTGCTGGCAGATGATGGGGCCATCTCGCGGAATGTCGCCCAATGGTGCCGTGGGAAAGAGGATCTCATTGCCTTTGCCCTGGTGCGGCCGTTCAAGGTGATAGTGCTCAATGTACTCAGCGACGGCATGGCGAAGGGATGCTTCGCCGAAGAAGACCATGCGGTCAAGGCATTCATGCTTGATGGAGCGGACGAAGCGTTCGGCGAAAGCGTTGAGGTTGGGGCTGCGCGGAGGCAAGGGCAGCGGTTCGATGCCGACGCTGCGAAAGATCAGGTCGAACCCGGCGGTGAATTTGGTATCGCGGTCACGCAAAAGGTAACGGCATTTTCCGACGATGTCGCAGCCGTCCACGGTCAGGTTGCGTGCGGCTTGCTGTCATGGGGCGCGCAAAACCGGCCAGTGAGGGGCGCGCCAAAACCGGCCATTTTGAGGACACAGGAGATTGGGTCCATTACCGTTGGCTTTCGGCGGTCTGCCGGAAGCCAATGGTGCGATGGCCAATCAACTCAAGATGGCGGAAGTACAAGCAATTCTGGCACTTGCGCGAGGCGGCTGGTCCAACCGGCACATCGCCCGCCAACTGGGCGTTCACCGGGAGACCGTTGGACGCCACCTTCGGCTGCATGCGGCGATCGTGCAGGCCCGGATCGGATTCAAAACCGGCCAGCGCGCCCTCGGCTCGGACGGCGCTCGCCGCGGCGGTCAGAGGCGCGCCCACCGGGCTCGGCCAGGCGCCCACCGGGTCCGTCAGTACGGCATCGCCCTGGCGTGAGGTGATTGTTCAGAAGCTGGAAACGGGGCTGACGGCCCAGCGGATTTATCAGGATCTCTGCAGCGATCACGGCTACGCCGGCAGCTATTACAGCGTTCGCCGGCTGATCAAGAAGCTGACGGCCACCGCGCCGGCGCCGTTCCGGCGGATGGAATGCGAGCCGGGGGCCGAGGCGCAGGTGGACTTTGGCCGGGGTGCGCCCATCGTCGGCGCCGGACGGCAAACGCAAGAGCAACCTGGGTCTTCCGCATCGTGCTGTCCCACAGCCGCAAGGGGTACGCCGAGGCGGTGCATCGGCAGACGACCGATGACTTTCTGCGCTGTCTGGAAAACGCCTTCGCCCACTTCGGCGGCGTGCCCAGGACGCTGGTGATCGACAATCTTCGCGCGGCGGTGAAGCGGGCGGACTGGTTCGATCCGGAGCTGTGCCCCAAGGTCCGGTCGTTCGCCGAGCATTATGGCATCGCCATCCTGCCCACCAAGCCGTACACGCCGCGGCACAAGGGGAAGATCGAGCGCGGCATCGGCTACGTGAAGGGCAACGCTCTCAAGGGCCGGACCTTCGCTTCGCTGGCCGGATCAGAACCGAGCATCTGCTGAAGTGGGAAGCAGAGCGTGGCCGACACGCGCATCCACGGCACGACGCGCCGGCAGGTGAAGGAAGTCTTCGAGCAGGTCGGAGAAGCCGGCGCTGTTGCCGCTGCCGGCGTCGCGGTTCGATCTGTTCCAGGAAGCGCTGCGGCAGCGTGCATCGCGACGGGCATGTGGAGATCAAGGGGGCGTACTACTCGGTCCCGCCGGAGTTTTTGGGCCAGCGGGTCTGGGCGCGGTGGGACGGGCGGATGGTCCGGCTGTTCGATCAGAAGATGCGTCCGATCGCGGTGCATGCGCAGCGCCCGCCGGGCACGTTCTCCACGCTCGACGCCCACATCCTGCCGGAGAAGATCAGCGGCATCGAACGCGGAACGGACCTGGCTGCTGCGGCGGGTCGAATCGCATCGGCCCGCACGCCACGCAGCTGGGCGCAAGTCAATGCTGCAGAATCGCGGCATCGAAGGCGTTCGCGTGCTGATGGGGCTGCTGTCGCTGGCCAATCAAGCACGCCGCGACCGGCCATCGAACGGGCCTGCCAGATCGCCCAGAGCCATGGGGCGTATCACCTGCGCTCCTTGCGGCAACTCATCGAACAACAAAACCCGGTCGCCGGTTCAACAAAACTTCGAGTTTGTTCAGGAGCATCCGATCATCCGCGACCTGGGCGATTACGGACAGTTCGTGCGACCAGGCGCATTACTGCAACAACCACCCTTACAGGAGTCCACCCCATGAGACCTTCATTGTTGCAGACGCTCAAGCAACTTCGGCTTTCGGGCCTGGCCCAGAGCCTTGAAGTCCGCCTGAGCGAGGCGGCCGGCAATCGGCTCGATCACGCCGAGTTTTTGGAACTGATCCTTCAGGATGAGCTGAACGTGCGCTCCAGCCGGCAGATCAGCCGCCGCGTCAAGGCCGCCATGTTCCGCGAGACCAAAAACCTCGACGAGTTCGACTTCTCCTTCAACCCGTCGATCAAACGCAAGCAGATCCACGACCTGGCCGCCGTGCCAGTTCATCCGCGAAAAAGCGCGACGTGCTGCTGCTGGGTCCGCCCGGCGTGGGCAAGACGTTCCTGGTCCAGGCCATCGGGCATCAGGCGATCAAGGCCGGCTTGCTGGTGCTGTACCGCTCCATCTTCGACCTGGCCCGCGACTTCCTCGGCGACGAGGAATCTCCGGCGCAGCAGGACAAGACGCTGAACCGGTATCTCAAGCCCGACCTGCTCATCATCGACGACATGGGGATGAAGCAGCTTCCGCGGCGCATGCGGCGAATACCTGCTGGAGATCATCATGCGCCGCCACGAGAACCGCTCGACGATGATGACCAGCAACCGGCCGCTGGAGGACTGGGCCAAACTGATCGGCGACGTGCCGGCGGCCACCGCCATCCTCGACCGCTTCCTGCAGCACGCCACGATCATCAACATCACCGGCAAGAGCTACCGCCTGCGGCATGGCGGCCAATCGACCGTCGGAGGCCAAGACACCGGAAAAGCAAATCCAAAAGGACGGCGGAGTACCGCCGGCGATGAAGGGTGCTCCCCCCCGGAAGACACCGTGGCAGAGCCGCCATTGTCTTCTGATGTGGGGGTATCCGCCGGTCAGACGGCTTGAGCGGGGACCAATAACTCAAGGAAAAGTTGCATGGAATCGAACGGATGAGGTATAATGCGTCACCACATTGGCCGGTTTTGAGCGCCCCGCCCTGGCTGGTTTTGGCGCGCCCGCGACAGCTTGCCGCATCCACCCATCCGTCGGGTTGGCGGTGATGCCGCCGAGATAGACTTTTCGAGTGGCGATGTGAATGAAGAACAGGCAATAGTACGTGACCAGTCCGAAGGCGGTCCAGACCTCGGTGGTGAAGAAGTCGGTGGCCAGCAGACAATCGGTGTGGGATTTGATGAAGTCGGCCCAATCTGTCTTGCCCCTGCGCTTGGGCGACGGACCGATGCCGTGATCTTGGAGGATGTTCTTGACGGCCTGGTGGCTGAGTTTCACTCCGAGCTGCGCCATGGCCCCTGCGATACGGCGGTAGCCCCATGCGGGGTTTTCGCGGGCGGCGGCCAGGACCTGCTTGACATTCGCCGCATCGGCCTGCGGTCGGCCGTTCGGTTTCTTGCGGATTTGCGATGTGTCGAACTTCCTGGCCACCAGTTGGCGGTGCCAGCGCAAGATCGTATCGGGCGTGACGATGGAGGCAATTTGCTCCAGCGCGGACTTTCCAAGTTTGGCTCCGATCGTGGCCAGAGCGATTCGTTGGGCGTCGCTCAGTCGCGGCCGCTTCTGAATCTGATCGCACAGGATGCGGTTCTCGGCGCCCAGATACTCGATTTTTAGGCGCAATTCGCGATCGATCTTCCCCGAAACCCAAGCCAGCAGCTTCTCCCATTTCATCGAGCATCCTCCGCAAAGTAGGCGTTCGGCGCACTACGTAAGCCAGCTTCGGACCGCCTCGACCCCAAAACTGGCCAGGACAAGGCGTCAAAACCGGCCAGTGTTATTACCGCATATGCCTCATCCGTTTGATCGCTTTCAAGTTTGATGCGGTTATCGGCCGTCGCGCTCCATCGCAGGCCCAAATGATCATCAGATTATGCTCGAGTTCGCGCCGAACTCGAGCGCCGTGCGCACCGGGCCAGTGCATAGTTCCCGCCACGATCGCTATTCAGAGAGCCGGAAGGTCCGGTGCCGAGCGATCAATTCATCCGCCAACGGAGTTATCCATGTCAAACAATTCACGCCGGCTGTGGACGATCGCCGCAGCGGCCGCGATGGCGCTCGTACCCAGCGCCGCCTTCGCCGCGGGGACCAATATGCCCTGGGAAGGGCCGCTGGACCAGATCGTGCAAAGCCTGACCGGCCCAGTCGCCAAGGGCCTGGGCGTGCTGGCGATTGTATCCGTCGGATTCGCCTTCGCCTTCAGCGAGGGCGGCAGCACGCTCCGCCGGGTGCTGGGAGTGGTGCTGGGTCTGTCCATTGCCTTCGCCGCGGCGCAGTTCGGACTCACCTTCTTTGGCTTCGCCGGAGGGCTGACGTTTTGAATACGAGCACCGTCACCAAATCATCGCAGATCGACAAGCCAGATGGGTTCGAGATTCCCCTGAACCTATCACTCACCCAGCCGGTGCTGATGGCGGGCGTTCCGCGCACCGTGGCGATCCTCAACGGCACCGCCACCGCGGCCTTGTCCCTGGGACTGCAAGTCTGGTGGCTGGGGATTCCCCTGGGACTGGCGATGCACACGGCGGCGGTGGCGCTGACCAAGTCCGATCCCCTATGGCTGGACGTATTCCGCCGCCAGATTCGTTTGCCCGCTCATTTGGAGGGATAGAGACCATGTTCCACATTGCCGAATACCGCCGAAGAGGCAAACGCCTCAGCGACTACCTGCCGTGGGCAGGACTGATTCATCCACGGGTGATTCTCAATAAAGACGGCTCATTCCTCGCGGCTTACCGCTTCCGGGGTCCGGACCTCGATAGCTGCTCGGAGCACGAGCTGATCGCCACGCGGGCGCGGATGAACAATGCCCTGCGCCGGCTCGGCTCGCGCTGGTGCCTGCACGTGGAGGCGCACCGCCGGCCCAGCCAGCATTATCCATCATCCCAGTTCCCCGATCCCCTGACCGCCGCCATCGAGCAAGAACGGCGAAAGAGCTTTGAAGCAGACCAGACTCACTTTGAATCCGACCACACGCTGGCTTTGACCTATCTGCCGCCAGAGGAAAGGTTGGCTGCCGGCCGCGACCTTTTTATCGAGTCGTCGGCAACGCAGGTGGGAATGAACTACCGCAGAGAATTGGACGGCTTTCTTCAGGAGGTTGATCGCATTGGGGGCCTTTTGCGATCCTTCATGGCCCAGGTGTTGGAGTTGAAGGAGGCCCAGCTTCTGACCTATTTGCACCAGTGCGTCTCCACGCGCCGCCATCTTCAACTCTCCCTGCCGCCGGTCCCATTCTACCTGGATGAGATGATGACCGATGATGACCTAGCCGGTGGCTTCGAGCCAAAGCTGGCCAGTGAGTTCCTGCAAACCATCAGCATCCGCGCCTATCCCCACCGCACCGTCCCCGGACTGCTCGATGGGCTGAACCAACTGGCCCTGCCGTACCGCTGGGTGGTCCGATGGCTGCCGCTGGACAAGAGCGATGCGGAGAAGCTGCTGGCTTCCCTGCGCCGCCAGTGGTTTGCCAAGCGCAAGGGACTGGCATCGCTATTGAAAGAGGTCATCACCAAGGAAGCGAGCACGCTGGAAGACAGCGACAGCGTCAACAAAGCCCACGATGCCGATGAAGCATTGCAGTACCTGGGGGCGGACCTATGCAGCTTCGGATACCTGACCCTCACCGTCACGGTCTGGGACAGCGATCTTCATAAAGCTCGCGAGAAAGCCGCTGCCGTACAGCGCGTCATCGACGGCGTGGGTCTGGTCTGCAAGATCGAGACAGTCAATGCCGTGGAAAGCTGGCTCGGCAGCCTGCCCGGTCATGCCTATGCCGATGTCCGGCGGCCGATTATCGGAAGCCTAAACCTCTGTGATTTGATCCCACTTAGTAGCGTATGGCCCGGCCCCCAGCGCTGCGATCATCTTGACGGGCCGGTCCTGCTCCAGGCCCGCACCAAGGGCGCCACGCCGTTTCGACTGTCGCTGTTTCAGGGAGATGTCGGGCATACGATGGTCTGCGGTCCCACCGGCGCGGGCAAGAGCACGCTGCTTAACATCTTGGCGGCGCAGTGGCGGCGGTACCCCGATGCGCAGGTGTATTTCTTCGACAAGGGGGGAAGCTGCAAGGTGCTTACGCTCGCTGTGGGAGGAGATTACTACGATCTGGGATCGTCCGAGGGCGGCTTTGCCGACTGTGGCTTGAGCTTTCAGCCGCTGGCGCGCGTGCATGAGCCACCGGAGCGGCTGTGGGCGCAGGAATGGCTCCTGGACATCCTCCAGCGCGAACAGGTCAGTGCCGATCCGGTCCTCAAGGAAGAACTGTGGCGCGTGCTCGAACTGCTTGGCAGTGCCCAGTCCAATGATCGCACGCTCAGCAGCTTCGTAAACCTGCTTCAACACCGCGAGGCGAAGGAGGCTCTGCGCCGCTACACGCTCCAAGGCTCTTACGGACACCTGCTCGATGCGCACGAAGATCGGCTCAACGCCGGAAGCTGGCAGGCGTTCGAGACCGAACAGCTCATGCAGAGCAAAGCCGCCACCGCGGCGGTGCTGACCTACCTATTTCACCGGCTGGAGGAGCGCTTCGCCGCCGAGTCCACCGGCGGCCGGCCGACGCTGCTGATCCTGGATGAGGCGTGGGTGTTCCTGTCCGATGGACTGTTTGCTTCCAAAATCCGCGAATGGCTCAAGGTGCTGCGTAAGCGCAATGTCGCGGTGGTCTTTGCCACACAGAGTCTCAGCGACATCGCCGACTCGCCCATCTCCCCGGCACTGATCGAAAACTGTCTCACCAGGATATTTTTGCCCAACGCCCGGGCCATGGAGCCGGCGGTGCGCAAGGTGTACGAAGCCTTTGGCCTGAGCGAGCAGCAGCTTCGGCTCCTATCCTCCGCCGCGCCCAAGCGGGATTACTACTACCAAAGCCGCGATGGAGACCGGCTGTTTGAACTGGGCCTCGGTCCTTTGGCTTTATCTTTCTGCGCTGCCAGTTCCCATGCCGAGCGCACGCTGGCGGATCGAATTTTGCGCGAGCATCCGCGCAACCAGTTCGCCGCGCAATTCCTTAGCAGCAAAGAACTGACTGTTCCTTCAACGTTAACCAACCTAAGGAGTTTGCCATGATGACCAAACGATTGTCTCGCATGATTTTGGCGGCATTGCTGTTTGCCGTGCCGCTGCTCTTTACCTCGCCTGCTCACGCACAAATGATCGTCGAAGACCCCAGCAGCATCGTCGTACTGATTGAGCAACTGGTCCACCAGGCCCTGCAAATCGACAACGAGGTCCAGCAGATTCAGAACCAGATTCAGTCCATCGAGAACGAGAAGAACATGCTGGCGCACCTGAATCTCTCCACCGCAGCGGGGGCGCTTGAGGCCATGCAGCAGATTCAGCAGACGCTGAGCCAGTTCTGCATCGGACTGCAGAATCAAGGGATTTCCGATCCGATCGGCTTTGGAGCGGGGTACAACTGCGGCCTGGTCGCCCAGGAGCTGCGAATCTTTATCCCGCTCCCGGCGACTGGCAGGGGCAGTCCGATCAGCAGATCGCCCAGTACCCCGATCAGTGGGCCATCGAAAAAACTGCCGCGGCGGCCAAGGCGGTGCAGACCGAGGATGCCTCCGTCGCCAACATGAACTCCACCCAGCAGCGCATGACCACATTGGCCTCGGCCAGCAAGTCCGCCTCAGGCCAGACCGCCGCCATCCAGGTCACCAACGAGATGCTCCTTACCCTCAGCGGCCAGCTGCGCGACCAGCAGGCTGCCGAGCTCGCAACCCAGCGCTCACTGGCCATGGAGCAATCCGAGGAAGCCGCCGACTACCAGCGGAACAAGCAGTTGATGGCTCGCGCCACCAGCGATGCCGAGATCACTTACGACGTGGCCCCGATCTCCGATCCTTTTGGGGATTGATGGGATACCTGAAATCTATGCGCAAAAAGGGACTCTGTTCTCCGCGCAGCGAAGGGATTCCTTATGGATGAAGGCAATGTCCTCAATAGTGTGCTCCAGCGCACGCTCGATTTTGTCAACCACGGCTTCGGTTTAATCCAGGGCGATGTTTACTGGCTCTTTGCCACGCTCCTGCTGATTAACCTGACGCTGGCCGGACTGACCTGGGCGCTGAGCGACGAGCCGGTGTTGGCGGCCTTTGCGCGGCGTATTCTCTACATCGGTTTCTTCGCCTATCTGGTGACCCAGTGGCCCACGCTCATCAACACCATCGGCCAGGGATTCGTGTCATTAGGTATCAAAGCGGGCAACTCTGCACTCACCCAGCAGCAATTCTACAACCCCGGCGCCATCGTCGCCACCGGCTGGTCGGGGGCGTGGAGGATGATTCAGGCCGCCACCAAGCTGACAGGGGTGCGGGCAACGTTCGTGAACCTGCCGCAGATTCTCATCATCGAGCTGGCGGCGCTGGTTTACTTCGTCGCCTTTGCGCTATTGGCCTTCGCGGTCTTTCTGGCCCTGGTGCAGTTCAAGGTCGGAGCACTGGCCTCTTTTGTCCTGCTGCCAATGGCGCTGATCAACAAGACTGTCTTTCTGGCCGAGCGGCCCATCGGCTGGCTCTTCGCCAGCGGTATGCGGCTGATGATTTTGGCTCTGGTGATGGGCCTGGGGCTGGACCTGGTGCAATCAGTGGCCTCCGTGCCCGCTGAAGACCTGACCATCCGCCAGGCCGTGGCGGCGGCGCTGGGGGCGGTATCGCTGCTACTGCTTGCGCATGGCCACCAGCATGAGTCACGATTTGGTTTCCGGAGCGCCCAGCCTGGGCGCCGATGGAACCAGCGCGGTGGTCGCGGCGGGCGCCGCCGGCGGCTACGCACTGGGCACGGCCATCGATGCCGCCAAAACCGCCGCCCCCTACGTCGGCCGAGGCATGCGCCGGGGCGCGGTGAAAGCGGCATCGGCACTACCCGGAGGCGGTGCGACGGCGACGGCTAGCGCCGCGGCGAGCGCCGCGCTTCAGGTCCATCGGCCCAGGGTAAATGATCCCCTTCATCATCAGGAGAATCCATGTTCAAAAAACAAACCCGCAGTTTCCAGTCGCAAGGCGCTTTGCAATCTCCTTTCGCCAAAGCCCGTCAGGTTTGGGACGAGCGGATTGGATCGGCCCGTGTCCAGGCGCAAAACTGGCGGATCATGGCCTTGGCCGCCATGGGCCTGAGCGCCTTGCTCGTCGGCGGCTTGCTCTATCAATCCAGCCGGACCCGTGTGCAAGCTTACATCGCTCAGGTCGATCCGCAGGGGCGTCTTATCGGGGAAGTCCAGCTTCTGGACCGCGGCTATACGCCGACCGCGGCGCAGGTTGCCTTTCACATCGCGGAACTGATTCGCAAAGTCCGCTCTCGTCCGGCCGATCCGGTCATTCTCAAGCAGAACTGGGAAGAAGCCTATCGCTACCTCGCCGGCGATGCCGTCACCGCCATGAGCGAGTACGGCTCGCATTCGGGCCTGGCCGATCCGGCCAACGCGGATACCACCATCAGCGTCGAGATCATCAGCGTGCTTCAGCGCCTCGATGCCAGCTATCAGGTGCGCTGGAAGGAAACGCACTTCGAGCATGGCAGCCAGTCGTCTCTCAGCTACTGGACAGGACTCTTCACCACCACGATCAAGCCACCGACCACCGCGCGGGCGGTGTTTCAAAATCCCCTGGGCGTCTATGTGACCAACTTCACCTGGAGCCAGGAGTTCGCGGGGAATTAACCATCATCGGTACAGAACCAAAGGAATAAGTTATGAAAGCATTCTTTCCACTTTCCGTTGTCTTGGCCGCGGCACTGCCCATCGCCGGTTGTGACGTTACGCCGCCACGAACAGTCTATCTCCAGGCCAATCGCATCGCCCAGTCGCCGCCGCCTCTCGTGAAGGAAGTGCCCGTCCCGGTGGCAGCGCCGCAGTGGCGGCGATTGCCAGATATCCAGCCAACCGTGACGACGCAGCCGGATGAGCGGCAGGTCATCGACAGCGCCAACCGCGCTGCGGAACAGACGCCATCGGCGGGCCAGTTCATCGAGGCCGTGCAGACCTACGCTTACGTTCCGGGAGAGGTGTACCAGGTCATCGCCAGCCCCGGTCACGTCACCACCATTCTTCTCAAGCCCGGCGAGCAGTTATTGGCGAAAATTGCAGGTGATACGGCGCAGTGGATGGTCGGTGATACCCGCGCCGGTTCAGGCGATCAAGTGCAGACGCTCGTGCTGGTCAAGCCGATCAAGCCAAACCTGCAAACCAATCTCGTGCTCTCGACCAACCAGCGGATCTACCAGATCGACTTGCTCAGCACCGCTGGCGTCTATCACTCCGCAGTGCAGTGGAATTATCCGGCTGATTTTGCTCAGCAAATAGCCGCTGAGCAGTGCCAGCAGAACCAGGCGGCCGAGGCGGTTATCGCGCCGGCGTGAACGTGTTCGACCTGGATTTCAACTATCGCATCCACGCCAAAGGCCGGCGGCCCGACTGGATGCCCCTGCGCGTCTTCACTGACGGTCATAAAACCTACATCGCCTTTCCCGCTTCCGTTAGTTCCGGCACGGTGGAAGCGCCGCCCCTATTTGTGCTCAGCCCCAAGGGAGACGTGCAGCTTGTGAACTACCGCCAGCGGGGCAATTATTACATCGTCGATCAGGTCATCCAGCGGGGAGAGCTTCGCCTGGGCGAAGCGCCGCAGCAGATTGTCAGCATTGAGCGGCAATAACTCCGTTTGCCAAGAGGAGAGATCATCATGAGCGAACCTGATAACAACCTTTATCCAGAGCAAAAGGACGCCCGACCCGAGGACTTGACTATCCGCGCCGCCGCGGCGTGTTTCGGGCCTGCGCCGTCGCACCATCCGCATGGCCATTGCGCTATTGGCCGTAATCGTGGCTGCGGCGCTGATGTTTGGCCTGGGGATCAACTTTCGAGGCCGTGGTGCCGCCGAATCGCACAAGATCGAGCCACCGCCGCCCAACATGCAGCCCTCGCCCATTGCGGACCTGCCTAGCAGCTATGCGGATTTGCCCCCGTCCAAGCCGCTAGAGTCGCGGCCAGGCAGTCCAATGCGGCAAGACGCCCAGGCCTCGACTGCGGAGAATCAGCAGCTTTCCCGTTTGCTGGAGTCCATCCAGCAGGTTGGCCAAAAGAATCAGGAGCTGGCCCAGCGGATCGCCAGCTATCAAGCCCAGGTCATGCAAGACCAGGCCAAGGTTTGGGCGTCGGGACTGTTCTTTAAGATGGATCAGGCGCCGAACCAGCAACAGAGTCCCGCCAGTGGATCGGGAGACAGCACTGCGGATTCGCTCGCCGCATTAAAAAACATGCTGCCGCAAACCACAGACACGTCGCCGCCATCACCGGTCCAGCAGCAGTCACCGACGGACCAGCAGCGCAAGCTGGCGTTCGTGAGCCAATCGCCCGCGCCGCAGATGGATATTGAGCATGCATCGCTCTCGCCAGCGCCGGAGGACTCAGATTCGAGCGGTTATCTTTTGCAGGCTGGGACCATTGTTCCGGCGGCGCTGCTCACAGGCATCAATACTGACCTGCCCGGTGATATCGTCGCCACCGTCACCCAGGGCGTCTATGACTCACCTACCGGCAATCACCTGCTGATTCCCCAGGGTGCACGGCTGTACGGCAGCTATGACAGCCAAATAGCGCCATCGCAGGACCGGGCACTGCTCGTTTGGCACCGATTGCTTTTGCCGAGCGGTCAGTCTCTGAATCTTGACCGTATGCGCGGCACGGATGCCGCGGGCTACGCCGGGCTGGCTGACAAGGTGGATTACCATATCGATAAGCTCGCCACCGCGGCGGTGATTTCCGGCGTGCTCGCGTACGCTGGGAATCTGGCTGGCGGACGCCAGACACTTACCCTCACGCCCGGCGATGTCGTCGGCGATGCCATCGCCCAGCAGGCCAGCACCACCGGTTCCAATATTGTCCAGCGAGAGTTGAACGTTCAGCCCACCATCACCATCCGCCCCGGCTGGCCGGTTCGCGTGCTGATCAACCGCGACATCATGCTTCCCTCATATACCAATTGAACCGGGAGAATCATTATGAACCAAATTGCCATTCCCAAGGTCCGAGACGATCGCACACCGGTGGAGTACCGCGTCAGGCTCGACCCGAATCTTAACGACCAATTGTTGCTGTATCGCCAGCTCTACATGCAGACCTACGGGCAGGAGATCGAAGCCAAAGACCTGCTGGAGCCAATCCTGCGCCGATTCCTGGCTACGGACCGGGCGTTTCGTCAGTTCAGAAAAACGCAGCCGAAACAGTCTGCATAAGTGCTTCCGTCGCCCATACCACGTTGACGATCTTTTGCATGACAGGAGCTACTCATGGCTAACGCCAATATCAAACCCGTTGAGGAAATCCGTCTGGGAACGATCAAAGCGGCCGTTTGGAAGAATATCGTGGACAACGGCAACAACTGCCGCACGATCTACAACGTGATCTTCCGCTGCCTCTACCGCGATGGCGAAGGCAAATGGCACAGCAGCGAGAGTTTCGGCCGCGATGATCTACTGGTACTGGCGCAGCTCGCCCAACAGACGTTCGACCGTATCCGCCATTTGTAGCTATCGAATCGCGCCACAGCTTCGGCCGCGACGGATGCCTATGAGAGCTTTCCGTTCATACCCGCACGGCAAAGGCGATTTTCTCGTTGCCACCTGATGAAATCATTTGCTTTCATCGGGCAATGTGCGTGACGCCCTGACCATCGCAACAATTCCCGCTCGCATCGCTGGCGGAAGAGTGGGCCAGGACTGGATGATTTGCGTGAGTTCTACATCAACTTCCCCGGCAGGTGATAAGCCAGGTGACAAGGTTTCGGAATTGCTTTCACAACTCTTTGCAGACAAGTCGCTTGAAGCTGCGCGATTCTGGTTTTCGAAACCGGCGCATTCAACCACTCTGCCACCTCTCCAAGGCTCGCGAACATTATTCGATGCCGAGGGCTAAATCCAGCAAATCAGCCTATGTGTTCGTGGAATGTTCGGGTCCAATCATTGCAATTTGTCTCCGGTCCGTTAATCTTATCGGCTCTGGCTCTGGAATGATGAGCGTTATGAGCGACGGACCGACCTTTTCTGCCAGTTCCGCGGCAAATAATTCGGATTCAAGGCAAGACGGCGAAGCGGCCAATGGGGCGGCTGTCGTCGCTCGGCATGTGCTGGAATTCGAAAAGCCGCTGGCTCAGATCGAACGGCAAATTCAGGAACTGGAAGCCCTGCAGCAGCAAAAGCAGGTGGATTATGCCAAGGAATTGCGGCAGCTTCGGGGAAATCACACCGCACTGCTCCGAAAGACGTATGAAAATCTCAGCGCCTGGGAGACGGTGCAGGTCGCGCGGCATCCGCAGCGGCCGCAGTTTCGGGATTATGTCGAAATGATCTGCCCGGAGTTCCGGGAGCTGCACGGCGACCGGCATTTCGGGGACGATCCGGCCATCCTCTGCGGGCTGGCCCGGCTGGGCGGGCATAAGGTCATGCTGATCGGCCATCACAAGGGGCGGGATACCAAGGAGAAAGTTCAGCTGCTTTTTTGGGTCTGGCCCATCCGGAGGGATATCGCAAAGCGCTGCGGTGCATGAAGCTGGCCGAGAAATTTGGCCTGCCCGTCGTGACGTCTGATCGACACGCCGGGGGCCTATCCGGGCATCGGGGCCGAGGAACGCGGGCAGGCCGAGAGCATCGCGCGGAATCTCATGGAGATGAGCCGGCTGAAAACGCCGATCGTATCGGTCGTCCTCGGCGAAGGGGGCAGCGGCGGGGCGCTGGGCATCGGCGTGGCCGATCGCGTCGCCATGATGGAATTCGCCTGGTATTCGGTGATCAGTCCCGAGGCGTGTTCGGCAATCCTGTTCAAGGGGAACGACGGGGCCGCGCAACTGGCCG
Organism: uncultured Phycisphaerales bacterium; assembly: GCA_963771925.1. Classification (GTDB taxonomy): domain Bacteria; phylum Planctomycetota; class Phycisphaerae; order Tepidisphaerales; family Tepidisphaeraceae; genus PALSA-1353. The sequence continues at coordinate 2,217,320 of CAVYVE010000005.1, read as the reverse complement.
ACAGCCTTCGATTGACCAGCCGGCATCTCAAGCGAACTGGGCGTCGTGGATGCGATCATCCCCGAGCCGCTGGGCGGGGCGCATCGCGATCCGCACACGGCCGCGCACAGCCTGGAGCAATACATCGCCAAGACGCTGCGCGACCTGAAGCGGTCGAAGGTGCAAAAGCTGGTGGAGCGGAGATATGAAAAGTTCCGGGAGATGGGGACCACGCTGGAGAAATCGCGGGCCAGCGCCAAGGCGGCGGGATAACGGTTTTCCCCTTCTTCCAGTGGGGTTGCGATTCTTTCCTTCTTTTACCTGACTTTGGGACCGATGTACGTACAATGTACTAATACCGGGTCTGTTTTGAGCCGGCGCATTCGTCCTGCGTCGGAAGCCCCGCATGTACATGCGGGGCTTCGAGAAATGTGGCGCGTATTCAAACCGGAACCCGTATAATTCATCCCGGGAGGAAATACGATCATGGTCAAGAATCTAACTCGGCTCGGCAATTCATCGGCCCTCATTTTCGACAAGACGTTGATGGAGTTGATGGACATTGACGCCGACACCCCGTTGAAATTGAGCGTCGAGAATCGCCGGCTGATCGTACAGCCTCTTAGCGAAGCCGAACGGAAGGCCCACGTGCGTGGCGTCTCCAGAAAACTCATTAAGCAGAATGCCGAGCTATATCGCCGGCTCGCCAAATGATATGGCCGGACTGGGTCTGAACATCCGTCTATAATCCTGCAAATGTCCAGCTACACCCAAACCATTCAAACGCTCATGAACGAACTGGCCCGGCTTCCGGGCATCGGGGCGCGGTCGGCCGAGCGGATCGCGTTCCACCTGCTCAAGCAAAGTCCCGAGGAGGCGATGAAGCTGGCCGAGGCGATCCGCGACGTCAAAACCCACATCCGCCATTGCAGCATCTGCTTTAACCTCACCGAGCAGGATCCGTGCGGCATCTGCGGCAATCCGGCTCGGGATCAGTCCCTGGTCTGCGTCGTCGAGCAGCCGAAAGATTTGCTCGCGCTGGAATCGACCGGACTTTACAACGGAGTGTATCACGTCCTTTTGGGGCGAATCGCGCCGCTGGAGGAATCGCATCCGAAGGATTTGACGATCGACGCCCTGGCCAAACGCCTGGAAGCGGGCGCCATCCGCGAGGTCATCATGGGAACCAATCCCACGGTCGACGGCGACGGCACGGCGCTGTACATCCAGAACCTCATCGCATCGCGATTCCCGCAGGTGCGGGTCACGCGGCTGGCGCGCGGATTGCCCGCCGGCAGCAACATCGAATACGCCAACAAAAGCGTCCTCGCGGATGCGATCTCCGGCCGGCAGAAAATGTGATGTCAAGCCTGCAATCGCAACTCGAATCGGCGTTCGAACATCAGTCGGCCGGTGCTTGGACGAAGCGGAGGCGGTTTATCGGCAAATCCTCGGTGAGCATCCCGACAACAGCCAGGCGTATGACGATCTGCTGTACTGCCTCTATTTCCATCCGGCTTACGACGACGAAAAAATCTTCCGGGAGTTGATGCGTTGGGAACAGCGGCACGCCCAGCCGCTGCGGGGGTCGATCCTGCCGCATCGCAACGATCCAAACCCCGATCGGCGGCTGAAGATCGGCTACGTATCGCCTGATTTCTTTGGCCAGGCGGAATGCTTTTTCATCGTGCCACTGATGCAATCGCACGGGCACGAGCAGTTCGAGATTCATTGTTATTCGAGCGTCGTCCAGCCCGACGGCGTGACCGCGCACCTTCGCCGGTGCGCCGACGCGTGGCATGACGTCGGCTCGCTGAGCGACGAAGCGCTGGCCGAGCAGATTCGCCGGGACCAGATCGACATTCTGGTGGATCTGACGATGCACATGGCCCGGAGCCGGATGCTGGTCTTTGCCCGCAAGCCGGCGCCGGTGCAGGTGACGTGGCTGGCGTATCCGGGAACGACGGGGCTGGGGACGGTGGATTACCGGCTGACCGATGCGCAGTTCGATCCGCCGGGCGCTTCGGTTGGTACAGCGAAGAATCCTACCGCCTGCCCGATTGCTGGTGCTGTTATAGTCCGCTGGGCTTTTCCCAGCCGGTGAAAGCGGATCGCGGCAGGGCCGATTTGCTTCGGATCGTTGAACAATCCGCGAAAGCTCAACGAGCCGATCCTGCGGCTTTGGAGCAGGGTTCTGCGGCGCGTGGAGGATTCGCGGCTTCTGGTCCTGAGCACGGCCCAGGACCAGCGGCAGCTCATCGTGCGCCTCTTCGCCGAAGAGGGCATCGGCGCGGATCGCATCGCGTTTACCGAAAGCCGCGTCCGGCTGGAATACCTCCGGCTGTACGATCAGATCGACATCGTTCTGGACACGCTGCCGTACAACGGCATCACCACGACGTGCGATGCGTTGTGGATGGGGGCGCCGGTGGTGAGCCTGACGGGAAAGACGGCCGCGGGGCGGGCGGGATTGAGCCTGCTTTCGACGGTTGGATTACCGCAACTGGTCGGCGAGAATCCGCAGCGGTTCGTGGAGATCGCGGCGGAGCTGGCGCTGGACCATAAGCGGCTGATCGAGTCTGCGGACCGGCCTGCGCCAGCGGATGGAATCCTCCCCACTCATGGACGCCAAAAGATTCGCGCGAAACATGGAGTCGGCCTATCGCTGGATGTGGCAGCGCCGGCGCCAAAAGGCGGCCGACGCGCCACGGTCCAGGATTGCCAGTTCTGAAAGCTCCGCATGAACGAAGCCTCGACCGCTCAATCGATCCGGATCGCCGCGGCGCACCAGCAGGCTGGCCGGATCGCCGAGGCCAGTGCCATCTATCAGCAAATCCTGGCCCAGGAGCCGGACCATCCCGATGCGCTGCATCTGCTTGGAGTAATCGCCATTCAGCTTGGCCAGGCGGACGCGGCCATCGAGTTGATCCGGCGAGCCATCGCCATCGATTCCGGCGTCGCGGATTATCACAACAATCTCGGCTACGCCCTTCGCGACAAGGGACAACTGGATGAAGCGATGGCCGCTTGGCGGCAGGCGATTGCGCTACGGCCCAATTTTGCCGAGGCGCACAACAACCTCGGCAACGCCCTGCGTGACAAGGGTCAGCTTGACGAAGCGATCGCCGCCTGCCGCGAGGCGATCCGCATCAAGCCCGAGTCCGCGCAGGCGTATAACAATCTCGGTGCCGCCCTGGTCGCAAAGGGGTCGTTCGACGAAGCCATTGCCGCCTGCCGCCAGGCCCTCCGGTTCAGGCCTGACCTGGCTGAAATCCACAGCAATCTAGGCAACGCCCTGCGCGACAAACGTCAGTTAGATGAGGCGATCGAATCCTATCGGGAGGCGATCCGGCTCAAGCCTGAGATTGCCGAAACATACTTCAACCTCGGTAACGCATTGGCCGAAACGAGGCAACCGGAGGAGGCAATCGCTGCCTATCGCGAGGCCATTCGGCTCAAGCCGGACTACGCCGATGCGCACAGCAACTTGATCTTTACTATGCACCTTCATTCCGGCTGCGACGCCGCGATGATTTACGAAGAACTCCAGCGGTGGAGCCGACAATTCGCCGAGCCGCTCAAGAAGTTCATTCGGCCGCACACCAACGACCGCGACCCGCAGCGCAAGCTCCGAATCGGCTACGTTTCGGCAGATTTGTGGAACCATCCGGTTGGGCGATTTCTTTTTCCGCTATTGGCCGCGCGATCCCAACCGGTTTGCGATATTCTGTTACGCAAACGTTCCAGATCCCGATCGCGTGACCGAGCTTCTTCGTCGCCACACGGACCAATGGCGAAATATGGCCGGACTCACGGACGAACAGACGGCCAAACTAATCCGGGAAGACCAAATCGACATCCTGGTGGACCTATCGGTCCACACCGCGGGTAATCGGCTGCTGGTCTTTGCCCGCAAGCCGGCGCCCGTACAGGTGAGTTGGCTGGGTTATGAGGGAAGCACCGGATTGGACAGCATTGACTACCGCTTGACCGATCCTTATCTGGATCCGCCGGGAGACGGTGACGAGTTTTACACCGAGCGAATGGTCCGTCTTCCGAATACGAGTTTATGCTACCCGGCGCCCGAGCAAACTCCGCAGACAAACAGGCTGCCGGCGCTGGATCGCGGCCATGTGACCTTCGGTAGTTTCAACCACTGTTCCAAATTGAGCGACACGACGATCGCGCTTTGGGCCGAGGTGCTCAAGGCCGCTCCCGCAAGCCGATTGCTGATCAAAGCGCCGCCGGGGCGGCATTTGGATCGGATCATCCGGCTGATGGAAGAACGCGGGGTTGGAGCGGATCGGCTGGAGTTTATCGCTTGGGCGGAGCAGTATTTCAACCTGTATCATCGAGTCGATATTTGCCTGGACCCGACGCCCTACTCCGGCCACACGATGACGTTTGACGCGCTCTGGATGGGCGTGCCGGTAATTACGCTGCGCGGCCGAACCGCCGTGGGCCGCGGCGGCGTTTCCATTCTTTCCAACGTCCGCCTGACCGATTGGATCGCGGATACCCCCGAGCAATACGTCTCCATCGCCAAACAAATGGCCGGCGATCTGCCGCGGCTGGTGGAACTGCGCCGGACGCTTCGTCGGCGGATGCTGGCCTCGCCGCTGATGAACGCCAAACAGTTCGCAGATGACGTTGAGGCGGCGTTTCGCCGGATGTGGATAAATTGGTGTTCAAAACCGCTTGACGGAAATTAGAGTAGCCGCGAAGGCTCCGCATGAACGAAGTTTCGACAGCTCAATCAATCCGGATCGCCGCGGCGCACCAGCAGGCCGGGCGGCTCGCCGAGGCCAGGGCCATCTACCAGCAAATCCTGCTTCAAGAGCCGGACCATCCCGATGCGCTGCACCTGCTTGGCGTGACCGCCATTCAGCTTGGCCAGCCGGATGCGGCAATCGAGTTGATCCAGCGAGCCATCGCCATCCACTGCGGCGTCGCGGATTATCACAGCAATCTCGGCTACGCACTTCGCGACAAGGGGCAACTGGATGAAGCGATCGCCGCCTGGCGGCAGGCGATTGCGCCGCGGCCCAATTTTGCCCAGGCGCACAACAACCTCGGCAACGCCCTGCGTGACAAGGGTCAGCTTGACGAAGCGATCGCCGCCTGCCGTGAGGCGATCCGCATCAAGCCCGATTCCGCCCTGGCGTACAACAACCTCGGCGCCGCCCTGGTCGCGAAGGGGTCGTTCGACGAAGCCATTGCCGCCTGCCGCCAGGCACTCCGGTTGAGGCCCGACTTGGCCGAAATCCACAGCAATCTCGGCAACGCCCTGCGCGGCAAAAATCAATTCAATGAGGCGATTGAATCTTACCGGCAGGCGATTCGGCTCAGGCCGGAGCTTGCCGAGGCCCATTTCAACATGGCCATCGCCTTGCAGCACGAGAAGCGACTTGACGAGGCGATCGCCGCCTTTGGGCAGGCCATTCGATTCAAGGCGAATTACGCCGAAGCGCACATGAATCTGGGAAACGCGCTGCTCGACAAGAATCAATTCGATGCGTCGATTGAGGCGCAGCGACTGGCCCTTCAGGCTAAACCCGATCTTGCCGATGCCAGTCACAACATGGGGATTGCCCTGCGGCGCAAGGGGCTGCTCGATGAAGCCGTCGCGGCATTCCGGGAGGCGATTCGGCTGAAGCCCGATTCACCGGCTTGGCGCTACCAATTGGCGGCCGTGACCGGAGACGGGTCCTTCATGAGGGCTCCGGCTAAATACGTCCAGGATGTATTCGATTCCTATGCGGCCAACTTCGATCAGCATCTTGTCGGGACGCTGAAGTATCAGGTCCCCAAGCTGCTGTTGCAGAGCGTATTGCAGGCAACGCAGCGGCGGGATTTGGACGTGCTGGACCTGGGATGCGGCACGGGGCTGTGCGGGGTGGAGCTTCGGCCATTTGCCCGGCGAATGGTCGGGGTGGACCTGTCGCCGGCAATGTTGAAGGCGGCGGAAGCGCGAACGATTTACGATCAGTTGATCCTGGGCGACTTAATCTCGACGCTTCGGTCGCCGGGGGATGGTTATGATTTGATCGTCGCGGGCGATGTGCTGATTTATGTTGGGGATTTGGCCGAACGTCATGCCGGCGGTGGCGCAGGCGCTGCGAAGCGGCGGGTTGCTGGCGTGCTCGATCGAGGACTACGACGGCCCGGGGTTTGTCCTGCACTCCGAAGCGCGGTTCGCGCAATTCCATCGGATATTTTCGCGAGCTGGCGACGGCCTGCGGCTTAAAAGAGGTTTCCGCCGTCAAAGCCGCCCTCCGGCAGCAAAAGGCGGTTGACGTTCCCGGTTGGATTCTGGTGGTGGGCAAACCGTGAGATGACTCATTGCGTCATGCTCCGGGGGGGATGCACAAATCATTTATTCTGACGCCGATCCATCGGAAGAAGAAGAAGAGGATGATCGGTTACGATTTTCTTGACGGCCGAATTCGTTGGCTCGTATGTCAGAAATCGCCGCCGCCGCTGAACCCGTTGGCTCCCCTGGCGACGATCCGGCGAGCCGTCCGCGAACGAACAAGGGACTCGCCGCCTCCGGCGTCCAGCCCCGCGGAGTTTCGAGCACGTGCTCCAAACTCCGCCAAGCCGGCCGCGGAACGCGGCGACTCCGCCCTTGGTCCGCCGACGGCTCGCCGGAACCTCAACAGGCCAGCCAACGGGTTCAGCGGCGGCGGGGATTTCTGATATACGAGCCAGCGATCTCGGCCGTGACGAAAGCTGCAACCGATAAAGAATCTGATCAGCCGCACGCCGAAAACCGCTCTGTTGGAGAGTAATTCCGTTGCGGTGAACTGTTACCTCATCGGCACAACAAAAAAGGCCGGCTGGACGAGGAAGTCCAGCCGGCTGAATTCGCGAGGTAAAAAATCTCTGCCAGATCAGGTCTTGCGGCGATTGCGCCGGGCCATCAGACCCAGGCCGCTCAGGGCCAGAAGACCCAGACTCATCGGCTCCGGAACGGCCGCCACTTCGGTGAAGCTGACGCCGGAGAGATTGGAGTCGTTGCTGCTGCTGAAATCGATGCCGAGGAACGAGATACCGGTCCCGCCAGTCGGGCCAGAGGGGCTGTCCAGGAACAGGTTGTACTGGCTCCCGAACGGGCTCGATCCGGTCACACCCGGCAAGCCGTCATAGGAAAGCGCCGCCGTCACACCCGTGGAGGCTGTCACCGCGCTGTCGCCGTTGTTGATGTCACTCACCAACTGAGCCAACGTGGTGCCAGTAGTAGCCACATCAATGGCATAGATTTCCTCATCAGTTGCCGGATTAAAGAGACTGGCTTCGATGTAGCCGGTCGGGGTGGCGGCGAAGGGGCCCGCCGTGCCGACACTGTAACTGCTGTGGCTACCGGTCATAGTCGCCGTGCCTTGCAGCGTGCCGTAGCTGGTCGGGGCAGCGGCAGTCAGCGAAATAAGCGGGTGGGTGCTGGGCACACTAGAACCGATGATGTTGATCACCAACACCGGCATGGCAACTACGCTGTCGCCGGGGTTGTTGAAGTAGTTGGCTCTGTAAATATTCGTAGCGCCGGCGCCTGTCGTTATCGCCGCACCCGCCCTATACGACCAGTATTCCGTTCCGGGGGTGTAGTCCAGCGCGCTCAGCGTTACTGTTCCCACCTTATTGGCCGTATAAATTAAATTGGTGTTGCCCTCCTGCGAATTTGTCGCACTAGCCGTCGCAGCGGCATAGTACGTTGCCGGCTCGCTTTGCTCCGGCCCGGGCGCTGCGTCTTCGCATTAATCGCCGCATTCGCGAGGGGATTGACGGCAAATTCAGCACCGATGGCACCGTCGCCATAGCCGGAAGTGTAAGTAGGCGCGCCGCCGGTCAAGACATCGCCCACGTCCGAAACGGCAGTAGTCACGGATGCCAGACTGGCCGTAGAATCATAGTCAACCTGGTTGCCGAACGTCGCACGAATAGAGCCGTTGTTCGACGGCGTCAGCGTCGTGCCAGCGATATCCGTGGAATCAATATAGTAGGCTAGTTCATTAAGACCGAGATTAGTCGGTTGGGTGGTACCGGCGACAGTCTTGGTAGTGGCGCCACTCTTTTCCAACGATTGCCCAGCAAGCGCGTTCACGTTATTGGTGACCACAGCGTTGATGCCCAATACGACATAGTCGCCCAGTGGGACGTTGACGGTGGTGGGGACGATTGAACTAACCGCCACCGTCTGATCATGGCCAAGAGCTACAGCGCTGCTGGTGGAACTGGTTCCGTAGCTGATCACTCCCTTCTGGGCGGAAGAGAACCCGGAGTTATAATACATGTTCAGTGTGGCCGCGCGTGCGCCGGGCGTTGCTTGAAACCCAAGCCCCACGGTGGCGGCGGCCGCCATCGACAGGACCGACAATGCTTTTACTTTCTTGGCTGATTGCATATCTCTACCTCGCGAATTAGGTGTGCCTTGGGAACTGCAATTCCCAGTTTTCTCCGCCTTCCGAATTGCCGGGCTTCGGCGAGTTGTGCATCTCGCATCCACCCACAGTCCAGAGGCCGCACCACTAACACAGTGGTGGCCAGACAACCGAAGTTTACTGCGTCCCGCCTGAAACGCAACATAAAAATTCAAGGAATTCGATGTATTAATGAAGAACTTTTGGTCAATCGCTTCGCGGAATTCGACATGGAGGTCACCGATTGCGAAGTCTTTGATAGCTAACCCGTAATAAGCTATTTTCATAGCTGACTTTGGGCGATTTCAGGGAGCGGCGCGAACGTATTGTTGCCATATCTCCAGGAGCAGGTTGCCTAGATTCGCAGCAGTGCCTAAATCGTCCATAACTGGTGATTTTGCAGCGCGGGCCGGAGGGCGGAGCGAAGCTCGGAAAGTCGGTTCGGATTTGCCGCGAGGTTGGCGGCGATCTCCACGTAGCGCTGGGGCGAGTCGGCGACCAAGTCCGAGCGGCCGATGTTGCACAGGATGCTATAACTCAACCGCCCTACCGACTTGGCTGAGCGCAAGGTGACGACGGGGACGCCCATGAGCAGGGCATCGCAGGTGGTGACGCCGCCGCCGTAGGGGAAGGGGTCCAGCGCGATATCTATGCGATTGTAGGTTTGCATGTACGCTTGCCAGGGCTGCACGGGGACGAACTCGACGCGATCGGGATTGATGCCGGCCTGCTCGAAGACGGCGAGCATTCTTTGGCGGTGTTCGCCGGGCCGAGCGTGGAGAAGCACGTGAGAGCCGGGCACGGATTGCAGGATTTGGGTCCACAAGCTTCAATGCCGCCGAGGAAACTTTGGAAAAATGGTTGAGGCAGCCGAAGGTCACGTAAGCTGTGGAAAGGGCCGGCGACGGCACAACGTCCGGCGGCGTGGCATCGGGGCGATAACAGAGAAAACTGTGGGGCAAGCGGATCGTGCGTTCGGAATAACAGGAGAGGTCCGCATCGGGCGGATCGATAAACGAATCGGAGATGCGGTAGTCCATCGTTTCGATGCCGGTGCTTCCGCAGTATCCGAGGTAGGTCACCTGGAGGGGCGCGGGTTTCAGGGCGAAGAGCGTCAGGCGATTCGTGCCGGTGTGGAGGCCAAGGTCGATGAGGATGTCAATTTGATCGGAGCGGATGATCTCGGCGGCCCGCTCGTCGGGGATGGGGTGAATATTTCTCCAGACATCGGCGGCGGCGCGAGGCGGGCGGTCATGCCGTCGGGGTGGGCGACGTTGGCATAACAGAAGATGCGGAATCGCCGGCGGTCGAATTGGTTCAGCAGCGGAAGAAGACACTTGGCGACGACGTGCCGGCGAAAATCGGAAGAGACGAATCCGATGCGGAGCCTGCGGTCGGGGGAGCGGTCGATGCGGTGGGGCTGGATGAGATGGCGCAGAGGGGCGACGTGAAGGCGGTTCCATTCGGATAATTCCGCACGGATGGCGCTTTCATCGCAGTCGGCATCCAGGAGCATTGCGAAGATAAGGCTGGAGCGGGTCAGAGGCAGGTTGGGCCGGAGGCGCAGGGCGTCGTGGTACGCGGCGGCGGCTTGCCGGTGCTGGCCCATCAGAGTCATGGCGGCGCCGAGATTGCAAAGAGCTTCGCAGGAAGAAGCCGGGTTAAGGCCCAGCGCGGTTTGAGAGGCTTGGGCGGCGGCGTCGCCGTCGTTGATGCGGAGGTATGCGGCCGCGAGGGTAACGTAGGCGTCGGTGTGCCGTGGATTGATCCGCACGGCGGTCTGCAGAGCATCGATTGCGGGCCGGTGTCGGTTCAGGGCAATCAGAACCGCACCGAGATTGACGTGATAGTCCGCGTTTTCCGGATTGATTTGGATGGCTCGGCGAATGAGGGACTCGGCCGCCTGGCTCTGGCCACGATGATGGGCGATAACGCCCAGAAGGTGCAGGGCGTCGGGATGATCGGGGTGGGCGGCAAGAATGCGATGGTAGATCTTTTCCGCGTCGGAGAGGTGGCCGGCATTGTAATGGCCGACGGCGGCGAGGAACAATTCGTGAAGCTCCGAGGGCGACATGGGGTGATGATAGCAATCGGCAATGGGGGAGCGTATCGGCGGAGGATCCCGCGGGATGGCTATCCCGCGGCTTTCGTGCAGAATCGCGCTGTCGCAAATGACGGGGGAGATGATATATTTCGTCTGGTGCGAATGTTTGGGGCGAGATCAAGCCAGTGAACAATAGTAACGAGCAGATCAAGTTGGCGATGCAGCGTCATCAGGGCGGGGACCTGGTGGCGGCGGAGAAAATCTATCGGCAAATCCTGAATTCGGAGCCGAACCATCCCGATGCGCTGCATCTGCTGGGAGTGCTGGCGGGTCAATCCGGCAAACACGACGCGGCATTGGATCTGATCGGCCGGGCCATCCAAATCAAGCCAAATTACCCCGACGCCTACAAGAACATGGGAACCATCTATGCGCAAATGGGCCGGTTCGACGAGGCGATCGAGGCGTACAAGAAGGTGGCGGAGATGCGGCCGGACAATGCGGAGTCGTACCGAGACCTGGGTGTGGTCTACAAGTCGGCCGGGCGGCTGGCGGAGGCGGCCGCCGCTTATACGCAGGTGGTCCGGCTCGATCCGAACTCGCCGGAATCGCAAAGGAGCCTGGGAAAGGCGCTGGCCATCTACGGCCGGGTGGAGGAAGCCGCCGCCGCGTATTTGAGAGCGATCAAACTGAAGCCGGGTTGGATGGATGCACACTTCAATCTGGCGGAGCTTTATCAAGGCGCCAGCCGGTGGGAGGAGGCGCTGGCGGAGTACCGGCGGGTGACGCAGCTCAAGCCGGACATGTTTGAAGCACATAACAACATGGCCAATATTCTGAAGGACATGGGGCGCTGGGACCAGTCGATCGCGGCATATAGGAAGGCCGTTCAACTGAAACCGGATAACGCCACAGTCCATTTCAATTTGGGTCAAACGTTTCAGGCCGCGGATCGGCTGGAAGAAGCGGTGGCGGAGTATCGGCTGACCATACAGATCGATCCCAAGTACTTTCCGGCGCACGCAAGCATGGCGATCACCCTGGCGACGTTGCAGCGGTACGATGAGGCGATGAAGTGCCATGCGGCGGCGGCGGCGATCGATGCGGATTCGGCCATCACTCATGTGGCGATGGGTGAAATCCTATTGCACAAGCTGGATGCGCAGGCGGCGATCGGGCACCTTCGCCGGGCCGTGACGGTTGAACCCGGCAACCCATCGGCGTGGGGCCGGCTGGGAACGGCGTTGAGAGCGGCGGGCAAATTCGATGAAGCCGCCGACGCCTTTCGACGGGTGATGGCATTACAGCCGGATTCGGCGGCGGGGTATCAGGGCCTGGCCACCACCGGCAAGACCACATCCGGCCCCGCGGAGATTGATCGGCTGACGGCCATGCTGAATCAGCCCGGTTTGCCCGCCGAGGAACGCGTTGGTGTGGGATTCGCCCTGGGCAAGATGCTGGACGACGCCGATCGCTACGACGAAGCGTTCGCCCGTTTCGCCGAGGCCAACGCGCTGGTCAAACAGTTGCGGGCTATGGCGGGGGAAACATTCGATCCCGCGATCATGCGCAGCCTGATCGATGAATTGATCGAGGTGGCGATACCGTCGTACTTCGAACAGCGGCCGGATTGGGGAGACCCATCGGAGGTTCCGGTGTTCGTGGTGGGGATGCCGCGCTCGGGCACGACGCTGGTGCAGCAGATCGTGGGGAGCCATCCCCAGGTCCACGTAGCGGGCGAACTGAGAGACATCAACGCCATCTCGCAATCGCTGGGCGGAACCGATGTGAAGGGCGGCGCTGGGGTGGAGGCGGGAAGCGATCCGCAAAGCGGCCGAGCAGCATGTGCGGCACCTGCGAGAAATGAATCCGACCGCGTCGCGGATTGTGGACAAATTGCCCGGCAATGTCCTGGCCCTCGGCTTCATCTCCGTGCTGTTTCCACGGGCGCGGGTGGTTCTGTGCCGCCGGGATGCACGCGATAACTGCCTGTCCTGTTTCTTCCAATGGTTCGCCACCGGCAGTCTTTTTTCATTCGACTTGGCGCATTGCGGCCAGAACTACCTGGCAACCGCGCGGCTGGCGGAGCACTGGAAACGCGTGCTGAAGCTGAAAATGATCGAAGTGCAATACGAGACGGTGGTGGCGGATTTGGAAGGACAGAGCCGGCGGCTCATCGACTTCCTAGACCTGCCATGGGACCCGGCCTGTTTGGAGTTTTACCGCAACAAGAACGCGGTCCTGACCTCCAGCGTCTGGCAGGTTCGGCAGCCGATCTATACCGGCTCGGTCGGCCGTTGGCGGCATTACGAAAAGCATCTCGGGCCGCTGCTGGATGTGGTAGGGCGCGGGGAGAGGGGAAAATAGGCCCGGCGAGGCGGATACACCCGGCGAGGCCGCCGGGGCTTAACGGCGAGGCCGGCTCAGCAAAAATGACGTGGCGGCCGGTCGGGGGCGCATTCTGGGACGTGCGCTGTCACAAACGGAAATTTTCGACCGGGACGCACTAAACAGGCGCACGACGCAATCCGATAACCTGTAAGGTCTTGCCACTCTATTTGGGGCATCTGGCAAGCAAACTTACGCTATGCGCATTTTGATTGTCGATGATGACGAGCTGTCTCTGGCGATCCTGGAAGGGGTGCTGGACGAGATGGGCTATGAGGTGGAACGCGCCAGCAATGGGCGCGAAGCGCTGAGCAAACTCCGCGGCGGAGAGATTCACATCGTCATCACGGATTGGGAAATGCCGGAGATGAACGGCCTGGACCTGTGCCGGGCCATTCGCGAAGACGACTTTGTCGGTTACGTTTACATCATCATGCTGACCAGCCGGGACAGCGGACAGCAGAAGATCGAGGGTTTGCACGCCGGGGCCGACGCATTTCTGGTCAAGCCGCTGAATTCCGAAGAGATGGTGGTGAGTCTCAAGACGGCGGAACGGATTCTGAGCCTGGAGACTCGGGATTTGACGATGTTCGCGCTGGCGAAATTGTCGGAAAGCCGGGACCCGGAAACCGGCGCTCACATCGAGCGGGTGCAGAGCTACGCCCGGCTGGTGGCGCAATACATGTCCACCACCGAAAAACATCGCGGGATGATCGACGCGGAATTCATCCGCCTGATCCATCAGACCAGCCCGCTTCATGACATCGGAAAGGTGGCGATTCCGGACAGCATCCTGCTGAAGCCGGGGAGCCTGGCGGAGGAGGAGATCGCGATCATGCGGACGCACGTGACCATCGGCGCAAACCCTGGACGCGTCGCGGAAGCGCTTCCCGAACGTGCGGTTTTTGCAGATGGCCCGGGACATCGCCATGTCGCACCACGAGCGCTGGGACGGAAAAGGATATCCCGAAGGAATCAAAGGGGAGCAGATTCCGCTGGCGGCGAGGATCGTGTCCATCGCGGACGTGTACGACGCACTGACCAGCCGGCGAGTCTATCGGGATGCGATGACCCATTTCCAGGCCAAGACGTACATTTTGCGGGAGGCGGGACTGCATTTCGACCCGGATGTGGTGGAGGCGTTCATGCAGGCTGAGAAGGAATTCATCACCATTCGGGAGCAGTTCAAGGATGCCCAGCAGAGTGGAAGCCGATCGCTGGCCGGCGAAAAGGCGGGGCCGGCGGCGCCGGCCGGCGAGACGCCGCGCCGGAGCGCGAGCGGGTGATGATCGTCGATGACGACGTGGTCTCCCGCAAGATAATCATGGAATTCCTGACCGAGCATGGATTCGACGCGGTCAGCTTCGACGATCCGGGCCAGGCGCTGGAATCGATCAAAGAGCAGCGTCCGCGGCTGATCATTTCGGACTGGGAAATGCCGCGGATGGACGGCTTGGAGTTTTGCCGGCGAGTGCGGGAGCTGTCCCTCGGCGGCCATCTGCACTTCATCATGCTGACCGTTCATGCCAGCAAGGCCGAGCTTTCGCAGGCATTCGACGCGGGGGTGGACGACTTCCTCGGCAAGCCGTTCGACGAAGTGGAATTGATGGCGCGGCTTCGCTCCGGATTGCGGGCGGCGGCATTCTATGACGAGGTGCTGCGCCAAACGCAAGGCTCGCGGCAACTCAACGAGCAGTTGATCAACCTGAACCATCGGCTGGAAAATCTCGCCATCACCGATGATCTGACCGGACTGTACAACCGGCGCGAAGCCATGCGGCGATTGGAAGAGCAATGGACCATGAGCGACCGGTATCAGCGCCCGCTCACCGTGGTGACGCTGGACATCGATCACTTCAAGCAGATCAACGATCAGCACGGACACTCCGCCGGAGACATGATGTTGCGGGAGGTGGCCGAGTCGCTGAGGAAGTGCGTGCGGAGCACGGATACGGTCTGCCGGATCGGCGGCGAGGAGTTTCTCATCATCCTGCCGTTCCAGTCGATGCCGGAGGCGGAACTGTGCGCCCAGCGCTGCCGCTCGACGATCGCGGCCAGGGAATTCAACTTCCTGGGGCGTATTTTAAGGATGACGGTCAGCGCCGGCATCGCGGGCCGGCGGAGCGAAATGCTTTGCTGCGCTGATTTGCTCGCCGAAGCCGATGCGGCGCTGTACAAGGCCAAGCGCGCCGGCCGAAACATGGTGCAGCGCGGCCGCAACCAGATCAACGCGCCCGATGCCGCCAACACGTCGGCGGCGTAAAGGCCGGCGACGGCGATGCGCTGAGAATCGGGCCGGCAATCCTCCTCCAGCGATCAGCGGAAAAAGACAAGGCCAGCCGGAATCACCGCCTCGGCCAAGTCATCCAATCATTCATTCCGGGACGGCCATTTGCAGTCTTTGATCACCGGTACGCAGACCTCGGTGGAGCAGGCCCAACAATCGGCAAGAGCGCGACAAAGCCGACTTCAGCCGGCTTTAATGGGTGCAATGATTTTTGGTGCAACTTTTGCTTGTTGGATTCCATGCCTTATGCGCAGAGGACGACCGTGTTCCGGAACGGTCGAAAAGCCCGCAGGCTTAGGCAAGAATATGATAAATTGGAGTAAAAAGATTGCAGAATGGCGGGCGGTCCGGCCGATGGGTTGTGGAAGTAACCGTGCAGAGGAGATTGATTCTCGGCTTTTGTGTGGTATAAGATAAGATAGGTAAATTTGAAGGATCGCGCCGACGGCGCATTTTCTCCCCTCCGGAAGACACCGTGCAGAAATGCCGGTGTCTTCTTATTTGTACCAGACACTTGTGCGCAGCGCAATTGATAAACGACTCCAGTAAGCGTTTTATTTTGGAAACATTCAGATTTGGCGCAATGAAATGATTTGCGTAGCCGAGTTCGGGTTGGCCGAAGGCGCGGTCGTCGAATAGAAAAGCTCCCGGAGGATCGCCACCTATCGGCCATCGAGAGCAGGGTTGGAGCAACAATCATTCAGCCGAGCCCGTCAATTCGGCCAGGGCGAAGCGGCAAATCCAACTTGCAATGGCAGACTGCGGTTTTCGCGGTCTTATTCCCGATTTCGATAAAAAATGGCATGATGAACGAATCATGCAGAACATCATCACCGGCAAGGCTTATGTTCTGGGCGACAATATCGACACCGACCAGATCATTCCGGCGCAGTATCTGTCTTATAACCCGAGCGATCCCGAAGAGCGGAAATTCTTCGGCATGTACGCCATGAGCAGCGTGCCCGACGGCCAGGCCGGTTTACCGGACGGCCACAAGCGATTCGTCCGCCCCAACGAATTCACCAGCGATTATCAGATTGTGGTCGGCGGAAAGAATTTCGGCAGCGGATCGAGCCGGGAACACGCCCCGCTGGCGCTGGCCGAGGCGGGATGCAAATGCGTGATCGCCGAATTCTACGCCCGGATTTTTTTCCGCAACAGCGTCAACGGCGGATATCTGATTCCGCTGGAATCCAAGGATCGCCTGGTGGAGAAAATCCGCACCGGCGATGAGCTGGAGGTTCATCTCGATCAGAATCTGGTCATCAACAAGACGCTGAACCAGCGTCACGAGCTGCGGCCGATGGGCGATGTGCTGCCGATCATCGAGGCCGGCGGGATTTTTCCCTATGCCAAGAAAGCGGGAATGTTGAAGTAGAATCGACGGCGCGACGAAACATCGCCAAACGCATGGAATCGCAAAACGTCATCGTCATCGACCACCCCGTCATCCAGACCAAGCTGACGGAACTGCGGGATTACACTTCCGACCATCGCAAGTTCCGGGCATTGCTGGATGAGATCGCGTCGCTGATGGTGTACGAAGTGACGCGGGATTGGCCGACCACGGCCAGGCCCGTGCAGACTCCGCTGGAACGGACGACCGGCAAGGTATTGGCGCGGCGCGTGACGCTTGTGCCGATCCTGCGCGGGGCTGGGCATGGCCGACGGCGTCCTGCGGCTGCTTCCCGACGCCCGGCTCGGACACCTGGGCGTCTATCGCGATGAAAAGACCCTCGAACCGGTCTCCTATTACCAAAAACTTCCCCCCGACATCGCCGCCACCGAAGTCCTCCTGATCGATCCGATGCTGGCCACCGGCGGCAGTGCATCGGCGGCGGTTCAGTTCCTCAAAAAAGCGGGCGTCAACAGCATTCGATTCGTTTGTCTCGTCGCCGCCCCGGAAGGAATCGCCGCCCTTCATCGGCAGCATCCTGAAGTCCCCATTTTCTGCGCGGCCGTCGATCGCCAACTCAACGAAAAGGGATACATCCTGCCCGGACTGGGCGACGCCGGCGATCGCCTCTTTGGAACGTGAATCATCTGGTGCAAGCGGCGAGCGCCAAGTGCAAGAATCGCAACTTGCACTTGCCACTTGTAACTTGTACTTCCACACAATGTTCGGCCAAACCTTTTCCCCCGGCGATCTGGCGACCATTTCGCTTCTGGTCGTCCTGGAAGGCCTGTTATCCATCGACAACGCCCTGGTCTTGGCCGTATTGGCCCAGCGAGTTGCCCCTCCGCTGCGAATCAAGGCGTTGTCCTATGGCTTGGTCGGCGGATTGATTCTGCGCCTGGCGGCCACCGCCGCGGCCGCGATCCTGATCCGCTGGTCGATTATCCAGTTGCTCGGCGGCGCCTATCTGCTTTGGGTGGCGATCCGGCATTTCATCGCTCGGCCGCGCAAAACCCCGGTCGGGATCGAGCAGGCTCCGCACCCCACCGCGCCGCTGTGGCCCACGATCTTCGCCATCGAACTGGCGGACCTGGCCTTTGCGGTCGATTCGATCCTGGCCGCGGTTGCTCTGGTCGGCCCCGCGCCCGCGGCTCGACGGCGGCCATTCATCCCAAGTTCTGGGTAATCGCCATCGGCGGGATGCTTGGAATCATCCTCATGCGATTCGCGGCCGCGGGGCTGGGCTGGATCCTCCAGCGATTTCCCCGATTGCACCGAAGCGCCTATCTGGTCATTTTTCTCATCGGGATAAAATTGGTCCTCGCCTGGGCCGCCAACGATGCCGCCCATCCCCATCGGATCGATTTTCAAAACCCCGCTCGGATCGATCTGTGGATATTCTGGGGATGTGTGATAATTTGTTTGGCGATAGGACTTATAAAGCCGCAAAATCAGAAATCCGAATGAAGCCGGAAGTCGCCAGTACAATTCGCCAGCACAAGTTGGATAATTCACTTGCAGCTTGCGGTTCGTTTGGTTGCTTCGCTGGTTGGCCATGGGTACGATTTTGATTTCGCGCTGAACATTGCTGCTGCCGTGAGTCAGCCTGGAGTTACGACATGCGTTTGACCGAGATACTCAAGCCACAGAACATCCTTGTGCCCATGCAGGCGAAGACGAAAAATGAAGCCATCGGCGAGTTGGTTGCGCTGCTGGCGAAGAACGGCGAGATTCAGGATGCCAAGTCGGTTCTGGATTCGGTGCTGGAGCGGGAAACGACGCGCACGACGGGAATCGGCAACGGTCTGGCCATCCCGCACGGCAAATGTAGCGGAACGAATCAACTGGTGATGGCGATCGGCAAGCTGGCGACGCCGATTGATTTTCAATCCATCGACGGCCGGCCGGTGTCCCTGATCTGGCTTCTAACGTCGCCGCCGGAGAAGACCGGACCGCACATCCACGCCCTGGCGCGCATCAGCCGGCTCATGACCATCGACAAGTTCCGCCAGGCCCTGGGGCAGGCGAACACCGCGCAGGAAATCTACGACGTGATCGTTCAGCAGGAAAACGCGCTGTAGTTCGCCGCAAAAACGACGCGCCTCACGAAGCCTTTTTTTGTAACTGATTACCGCAACGGAATCATTCCAGCAGAACAGCCTTCGGCGTGCGGCCGATCGGATTTTTATCGGTTGCAGTTTTCGTCACGGCCGAATGCGCCGGCTCGTATGTCAGAAATCGCCTCCGCCGCTGATCCCGTCGGCTGGCCCGGCGACGATCGGGCGAGCCGTCGGCGAACGAACAAGAGAGTCGCCGCCTCCGCTTTTGGTCCGCCGACGGCTCGCCGGATCGTCAACAGGCCAGCCAACGGCGTTCGCGGCGGCAGCGATTTCTGACATACGAGCCAGCGATTTCGGCCGTCAAGAAAATCGTAACCGATCATCCTCTTCTTCTTCATCCGTTGGATCGGCGTCAAAATAAATGATTTGCGCCGCCCCACCAAGGCAAACCGTTACGCTTTTCTTTTCTTGACCAGGCCAAGGCGCAGCCGCCTCAGTTCCTGCCGTTGCAGTTCACCGACGACGCCGATGATATGGGCCAGGATTTGTCGCCCCTCAAGATCGCCTTCCAATTTTTCGAATTGAATGCCGGTGACAATCGCATTGCCCCGCGGCGTGCCGGCGGGGTGGCGCATTTTGCCTTCCATAATCAGGGTCTGACCGTTGCACGTCAGGGCCACGCGCAGACGGTCCTCGGGGCCGATGATCGGCCGCGCTCCGTCCTTTCCGATCAGCTTCACGCCCACGCCGCCGCTGCTCAGATCACGAAGTTCCGCCGTCACTTCTTTGGTGAAAGAAGGCTGCTCTTTCAGGTATTCCCCATCGCCCAGGCGCCAGACGCGAACGGAAACGTCGCAATCCTCCGGAACCTCCACGCGGTAATTGGAGCGGCGCTGCCTCGCCTTGATCTCCGCCGGGAATTCCAGCAGCAATCCGTTGACCTTCATCGCCTCATTGAGCCGCCAGCCTTTCTCCTCGCGGAGGATCGGCGAAGCGAAGACGAGATTGAACTGCGCGGTTGGCAAACGCAACCCCGCAAGGCGTGTGATTTCTAATCAGTTCATGAATCAGGTGGCTTTCACCGCGGGGAGCTTGAATCAGGATTCCGTCTTCCAACTCGCAGAGGAACCGCGTTTTGTGGTTTCTGAGCATTCCCGCCGAAGGCAGCGACAAAACGATCGCCACGTTCCGCGAGACCGCGTCCATGACCAGCACGGCGTTTTTATCGGCCATTTTCCAATTCCGCGCACGTCGGCGGCCGGTAACCATCGGCAAATTGCCCCCGCCGATTTAGACGCGACGGACCGCAGCGTATAAGCTGTCCGCCGCGAACCGGGAGATAATCGGTTGGAAGCGCGCCGGCAGTTGAATTGCGGAGTTTTTCTTTGGATCGTCGGCGCGGCGATATCGGCGGCGGCGAACCAAACGGCGCCGCCGGCGACGCAACCGGCCGTCGAGCGGTGGCGAGTATTCGAAACCGCGCTCAAAGGGCCGTCCGCCGGGAATCCGTTCGTGGATGTCGAGTTGTCGGCGCGATTCACGTCCCCCGGCCAAGTCGTGGACGTTCACGGCTTCTACGACGGCGACGGCGTATATCGCATTCGGTTCATGCCGCCGACTCTCGGCCAGTGGCATTACCGGACATCGAGCAATTGCCGCGAGTTGTCCGGCCAGAGCGGCGCGTTCCGGTGCACGGCGCCGTCGGGCGCGGACCACGGGCCGGTGCGGGTACACGACACGTATCATTTCGCCTACGCGGATGGGACGCCGTTCGTGCTGATCGGCACGACGTGCTACGCGTGGGCCGATCAACCCGACGCCCTGGAAGTCCAAACCCTGCAAACGCTGAAGCGCTCGCCATTCAACAAAGTGCGCATGGAACTTCTGCCCGGCAAAGCCCGGCCGATTTTTTATCCCTATCAAATGGATTCCTCGGGAAACTGGCAAAAAGACCGCTTCAACGTCGATTTCTTTCGCCATTTGGAGAAACGGATTCAGCAGTTGGGCCAGGAAGGGATCGAAGCGGATTTGATTCTTTTTGATCCGTATCACAAAGGCGCCATGCAATGGTTTGACGCATTGGACGACGCGGCGGACGACCGATATCTCCACTACGTTGTGGCGCGGCTCTGCGCCTATCGAAATGTCTGGTGGTCGCTGGCCAACGAATATGGCCAGATCAAGGGCAAGACCGACGCGGATTGGGACCATTTTTTCCAGGTCGTTGCGGCGGACGACCCGTATGGCCATCTGCGATCGATTCACAACGCCGCGAATTTTTACGATCCGAACAAGCCGTGGGTCACCCATGCCAGCATCCAAAATGGATCGGCCGTGGCGGATTTTGGGCGGGCGGTGCTCTATCGCGATCTGTGCCCCAAGCCCATCGTGTACGACGAAGTCGGTTACGAGGGAAATATCGACCGGCGCTGGGGCGATCTTTCCGGCGAGGAAATGGTCAAACGTTTCTGGCTGGGCACGATCGCGGGGACTTACGTCGGCCACGGCGAAACTTATTCAAATCCCGGCGGACCCACCTGGACGAGCCAGGGCGGTCGGTTGCTGGGCGCGAGTCCGCCGCGGCTGGCGTTTTTGCGAAAGATTCTGGAAGCCGGGCCGGCCGACGGAATCGAGCCCATCGATCAATATTACCACACCCACTTCGGCGGCGAGGCGGGAGAATATTACCTGGTCTATTTCGGCGAGGAGAAGCCGACGCAATGGACGTTTTCATTGCCGCGCGATCCACCGAATAAGAAAGCCCTGACCGAGGGAATGAAATTCCGTGTCGATCTGCTGGATACCTGGAACATGACGATCACGCCGATCGATCGCATTTTTACGATCGGCAAATTGGTCGAATCCGAATTTCCCGCCGACGGCGACCGGATCGTCGCCCTGCCTGGCAAACCGTACATGGCGTTGCGAATCCAACGCGTGAAATGAGCGGTGGAGGCCCGAACGTGCGTCTTTGCATCGCGATCTGTTTCTCGATGGCGCTGATCCCGGCGGCGGCGACGGCAATCCAAGTCGATTCGATCCGCATGGAAGCCGTCGAGCAGAAATTATTGAACGACAAGCTGCCCGACGGCGGCATTCCACCGGCGGTGGGCGTCGCCAATATCGAGGTGTTCCGCGCCTCGCGCGACGAGCCGGACATCACCGACGGCAAGGGCTGGACGTACAACCATCACGTCGACATGGCATGTTGGCGCGGCCGGCTGTACGTAGCCTGGGACAACGGCCGCAGGGACGAAGACACCTGGCCGGCCCGGGAACTGTACAGCTCCTCCGCCGACGGCGTGACCTGGACGGCGCCGGCCGAGCTGTTTCCGCTGGGAACGTCCAATCCGCTGCGGATGTATTTCTTTCACGCTCCCAACGGCCAGATGCTGGCGATCGCGGCGCGCCGGGTGGTGCGCGGCAAGATCACCGACGCCACGCAAGGCGGCGTCGTCGTCCGCGAAATATTGGCCGACCACGCGCTCGGCCCCGTCTACACATTGATTCTTTCCGGCCCGCCCGCCGGGGCGCCTGCGCCTTTTCGCGCATCGCCCGAAAGAAAATTCGTCGAGGCGTGCGAGGAACTGCTGAATGACCACACCTTTCTCGAACAGCAGGATTTCGGCGCATTGCTCGGCAAGGAACGCATGCAGCCGTATGACGGCGCTCCATCCGATTTCGGCAAAGCGTTTTGTTTCTTCTATCAACCCGATGCCACCCTGATCGGCATTTGCAAAAAGGCTTATGTCGTCGTCTCTGACGACAACGGATCGACGTGGAAAGGGCCGATCAAACTCCGATCCTTCAACGGCGGAACCGCCAAGGAATGGATTCAGCGCACCGGCGACGGCAGATTCGCCTGGGCGCACGATCCGTTTCCGAAGGATCGCTATCCGCTGGTGGTTCTCGCCAGCGACGACGGCATCACGTTCCGCGACATGCGCGTCGTCGACGGCGAGGTGCCGCGTCAGCGCTATGCCGGCCTCGACAAAAACATCGGACCGCAATACGTGCGGGGAATCTCCTTTTGGAACACCGACGGCTCGCGCCATGACCGGGCGATGTGGCTGGCGTACAGCGTCAATAAGGAGGACATCTGGGTCAGCCGGATTCCGGTTCCGATTCGCGATGAAGCCGGCGGGCCGGTCGATGATCGGTTTGCGAATTTCGCCGCCGGCGGAATCGTTCCCGGTTGGAACACGTACAGCCCCAAATGGGGATCGGTGTCGGTCGCGTCACCAGCTCCCGGCGAGCCGAGATGCCTGCGGCTGGAAGATCATGATCCCTACGACTACGCGCTGGCCACCCGCATTTTTCCCGTCGGATCGAAAATCACGGCCACATTCGAACTGATGGCCAAGCATCTGGGCGCAAGGACGTTCCAGATCGAATTATGGAGCGAGTTTGGCGATGTCCGCCCCGTTCGCATCGTTCTCCTGCCGGACGGCGACATCGAGGCGGTTACGGCGAAAAATCGCCGGGTTCATCTGGGACATTGCGCGGCAGACCATTGGATGACTTTCACGATCAAAGCCGATGCGTTCGGGAAGACATCCACCGTGACGCTCGATGGCACGACGGTCGCAGCCGATCTTCCGCTGGCGGAAAACGCGGCTTCGTTTCAAAGGCTGATTTTCCGCACGGGCGAATACCGCTCGCTGCCCATCCGCGGCAACGAAGTCCCGCCGGGGACCGACAAACCGACCGCATCCGCCGAATACTTCCTCCGCAGCGTCGCGATCCAAACCCGCTGACCGAGTTGCCTGGTCATTGCGATTCCGTCATGAACCGTTCGCGCCCCACGGAAACATAGCGACTCACGGTATCAATGGCGTCGAGGATATGCTGCAGATAAAGCTTGTCGCCCTTCATAGGCTAACGGCTTCCTTCAACACTTGTTCACGAATGTGTGGACTGAGGGACCTTTCGGTTACGACATCCACTTCACGATGAAGGGCATCCTCAAGATCCTGCTTGATTGCGATGAGGTCAAGCAGACTTCGTCCAGGTGCAAGCTTGATGAGAAGATCTACGTCGCTGGCGGAATCGGCGTGACCCCGCGAACGGAGCCGAAAATTCGCACGTCGGTCGCACCATGACTGGCAGCCAGGCGGGCGATTGCTTCTCGATCATGATCGCTCAAGCCGTTCATCGATTCACTCTTGTCTGGGCAGCGCAGATTGTACCACATCCGGTTATGGACCGTGACCAAGCAGCGATCGAATTCGCGCAGTGATTTGCCCTGGCAGTTGCGAATCACTCGTGGACAAGCGAAAACTCAAGGGCATTCTCTTTTGCCGCAGAATCCTCAAATCAGCCGCTGTCCTCCACCAAGTCAAATTTCCGCGCACGGGCCGAAGTTCAATGGCGGTGATTTCCCCGGCCGGCCAATGCTTCCGCCGCATCCAAAACCAGCCGAGATAGGAGAGGGTGAGTCCGTCCTTGTTCGCCAGCAGCACGCGCGGCACGCGCCCCCATCGATGATATCTGCGCCAGGAAAAGACACTATATATTCCGCAGAATAGGGCCTCCGCCCACCGAGAGATGCCGCCGCCAATAGAAAATGGAACGACGCGTTTGCGCCCGGCGGCGGCAAACCCGCGACTCGCGTTATGTGCCAAAAGATGTCCACGAACCCAATCGGCATGATGATATTGATGAGCGCCAGCCCCCCAGAGGCCCAGATAGGCACAACGTAGACCCATATCGGCATGACCGGGAAAGTGATGCGAACAAAGTCGGAGTCTGTCCTCGAACGTCAATCGCTCCGCGAGCCCGGAGTCAGAAGGCAGGTAATCGAGAATTGGATCTCGCCTTTCGGCGCTCATTTGATTCCAAGCTTGCGCTTGAGGTCCTCGTGTCGAACAACCTTTCCCTCGGCAACCTGGCGGCGGGCGCGTGCGATCGACGCGATGAATTCGGGATCGTGCTCGCGAGCGTACCATTCGGCGTCCTCATCATCGAACGGAACGACCAGCGCCACCGCATGGCCGTCGCGAAGCAGCAAGACTTCCTCGTTCTTACTTTTATGCAGTAAACCTTCAAGCGAAGATCTTTTCGTAATGCGCACGGTTTTCACGTCGGCAACTCCGAAATTTGAGATGTCCCCTTGAACAACACTCGCAACACCGTTACACGGCGTGCCGCCTCGTCTACATCATAATAGATCCGGAAATCTCCGACGCGGAGACGATACTGGCTTCCAAATGGCGGAACCATCAGTTTTATGCGCGTTTGACTGACCCGCCACGGCCGATACCGCAAATGCTGCTCGATGGCCTTGATAATTTTGCGCTGATCAAAAACGCGCAATCCTTCAATTTCATCCGCAGCCACTTCCGCGTAGTCGATTTCGTACTGGGCTGCCAATTACCCTTCCCGTCCCTCAAAAAGCGCTCAATCCAAATTCATGCTCATCAGGAACTGCGCGTTGCTCGGCACTTTTTCCAGCCGGCCCTTCAGCAGCTCCACCGCTTCCACCGGGTTCATATCGCTCAGCACGCGGCGGAGGCGATAGACCAGTTCCAATTCCTTCGGATCGAGCAGCAGCTCTTCGCGGCGGGTGCCGCTGGCGTTGATGTCGATGGCGGGATAAACGCGCCTGTCCACCAGCCGGCGATCCAGGTGCAACTCGGCGTTGCCGGTGCCCTTGAATTCCTCGAAGATGACTTCGTCCATCTTGCTGCCGGTGTCGATCAGGGCGGTGGCCAGGATCGTCAGGCTGCCGCCCTCTTCGATGTTGCGGGCGGCGCCGAAGAACCGCTTGGGCTTTTGCAGGGCGTTGGCGTCCACGCCGCCGGTCAGGATCTTGCCGCTGTGCGGAACTTCCGTGTTGTAGGCGCGGGCCAGGCGGGTGATGCTGTCCAGCAGGATCACCACGTCCTTGCCGAATTCGACGTAGCGCTTGGCCTTTTCGATCACCATCTCGGCCACCTGCACGTGCCGGCGAGGCCGGCTCGTCGAAGGTGCTGCTGACGACCTCGGCCTTGGTGTTGCGCTCCATGTCGGTCACTTCTTCCGGCCGCTCGTCGATCAGCAGAACGATCAGCACCACCTCGGGATGGTTCTTGGTGATGGCGTTGGCGATCTTCTGCAGCAGGACCGTCTTGCCGGTGCGCGGCGGAGCGACGATCAGCATGCGCTGGCCCTTGCCGATCGGCGTGACCAGATCCACGATCCGCATGTTCAGGTCCTTGGCATCGTGCTTCCAGCATGAGCCGGCGATTGGGATGCAGCGGCGTGAGGTCCTCGAAATTGCTCGTGTCGGTGATGCGTTCGGGGTCTTCGCCGTTGATGGCCTCGACGCGCAGCAGCGCGAAATACCGCTCCGATTCCTTGGGCGGACGAATCTGGCCCTGAACGACGTGCCCGTTGCGCAGGCCGAAGCGGCGAATCTGGCTGGGGCTGATGTAGATGTCGTCGGGGCAGGGGAGATAGTTGTATTCGGGGCTGCGCAGGAAGCCGAAGCCGTCGGGGAGGATTTCCAGCACGCCTTCGCCGTACATCAGGCCGTTCTGGCGGATGCGGGCGCGCAGGATCTGGAAGATCAGGTCCTGTTTCTTCAGACCGATGTAATCGGTGATTCCCTCTTCCTTGGCGATCTCGTGCAGCTTGTGCACGTCCATCGTCTGCAGGTCCTTGATGTAGAGCTTGCCGCCCTTGACCTGCTCGTACTTGGCGTTGGTCTCGGCGTCGAAGTTGGCGACATCTTCCGAGACGGCGTTCTGGCCGTTGCCGCGTCCGGCGGCTTCGTCGGGCTTGCGCGGTTCCTCGACCGCCTCGGCGGCGGAATCCACCGCGACCGCCGCTTCGTCCAACTTCGGCTCGCGCACCTCATTGTCGGCGGACGAGGATTGATGCGAACCTCCGGTTCGCCGTGTACGCGTGCTGCTTGTCTTAGCCATGAAAGGCCTCCTGAATGAAATGAAAAATCGGGCAGTCTCGTTCCCGCCGGCCTCGTTTCGGTCCCAACCGCCGTGGCTGAGATCCGTCGAAGCTCTTATTCGTTTGCGGCGCGCTGCGGGCCTTGTTTTGACCCATGCGGCCGACCGATCCGATTTACGGGAAGGTGGGACATCCAACCGATCGCTTTTTCGTTTTGGGGATCAATCAATTATACCCTCGGAAACAACCGAAGGTTCGCAGAAACTCTATTTAACCATGCGTGCAAAACCCAGTGAATGAATCCGCCCCGATTATAGCCCGCTCGCGTCAGGCTCGCTCCGGCAATCGTCTTGCGAGAATTCGGAAAAGCACTTCGCTGACTTGACCGCGGACATGGTCCGCGTCGGCGGCATTATCAACTATATAATCGGATATTTCTCGCTTCTTGTCTAGGGGCCATTGCGATTTTTCCCGCCGACGCATTTCCGCCTCGTCCCACCGCCGGGATTGCTTAACCCGTTCCATCCGCAGCGCAAAAGGCGCATCGACGAAGACAATCGCGTCGCACCCCGGCCGCAAACCGGCTTCGAATAACAACGGCGTATCCCAAATAAAAGCCACTATTTGCGGATCGTCGCCCGCTTCGGCCATCCGTTGTTGCCGCAACTGGGCAACCTTTGGATGCAAGAGCTGTTCCAGCCTTTGTCTTTGACCGGGGTCGCTGAAGACAATATCCGCGATCTTCGGGCGATTCAATTGACCGGACGGGTCAATAATATCGTCCCCCCACCACTTCCGCAGTTGCTCCACAATCGCCCGGTCCTGGTACGCCAGCCGCACCTGCTCGTCGGCGCCGATCACAAGGCAACCCATCTCGCCGAACATTTGCGCAACGGTGCTC
This sequence comes from uncultured Phycisphaerales bacterium, assembly GCA_963771925.1. Lineage (GTDB taxonomy): Bacteria > Planctomycetota > Phycisphaerae > Tepidisphaerales > Tepidisphaeraceae > PALSA-1353. The sequence continues at coordinate 2,189,961 of CAVYVE010000005.1, read as the reverse complement.
TTGCCGCTTCCGATGCCTCCGGTGATGCCGATGATGGGTTTCCCGCGGAACACCTGAGCGCTGCTCTATACCGTAAGTCGGGATTCGCTGATTTCGACCGGATTGCCCGCCGGATCGCTCATCAGCAGATTGTCCTGCCCCGGCATCAGCCCGTGATGGAGAACGAATTCGATTTTTGCATCGTTCAATCGCGTCACCAGATTCCCCAGGGATTCCACCGCCAGCCCCAGCGGCCGATAATCCTCCCGACCCGGCGGACATTCCAAAACCGCGATCCGCAGTCTCAGGTTTTCGGCGCGGTAGATGATCTCGTGCTCCGCCTCCTCGCGCTCGAAATTCAACAGCCCGACGTAAAAGCCGTCCAACTCCCGCTCCAGCCCGGCCGCCGCCCAAAGCTGACAGTCCTCCACCGCCGCAAGCCGAACGGGAGGAGGCTCTTGCATCTTCGGTCGGCGGTCGTCCGTTTCCACGGTTTGCGAGGACGTTTCAAGCCGGATTTCAGATGGTTGATCCATATACGTGTCCTTCGGCGAGTTCCGGAACTATACCGAATGGACGGGGGTGGAGTCACGAAAAATGCCAAAAACAAGCCTGCCTTATTTCACTTCCTGCCAATTCTTGCCCCACCCCACTTCCACCTTCAGCGGCACCGCCAGCTTCATGGCCCCGGTCATTTCTTCGCGGATCATCTCCGCCTCGGCTTCCACCCGCGTCGGCGGGGCGTTTCGAAGACCAGTTCGTCATGCACCTGCAACAGCATCCGGCTGGGGCGATTCTCCCGTTTGATCCGCCGATGAATGTTGTTCATCGCCACCTTGATCAGGTCGGCCGCCGAGCCTTGCACGACGCTGTTGATCGCCATGCGTTCCCCGGCCTTTCGAATGGACAGGACGCTGCTGCTGATTTCCGGGATCGGCCGCCGCCGGCCCAGGATCGTCTCGACGTACCCGTTGCTCTGCGCTTCCATCACGCATTGGTCGAGGAATTTCTGGATCGACGGGAAGCGTTTGTTGTAATCGTTGATCAGCTGCTGGGCGGCGGGAACGGTCATGCCCTCGATTCGCCGCGCCAGACCACAGGCGCTGACGCCGTAAACGATGCCGAAGTTGATGATCTTCGCCTGGGCCCGCTGCTCGCGCGTGACCTTTTCCGGCGGCACGCCGAAAACCTCGGCGGCCACGGCGCGGTGAATGTCCTCATCGGCCTCGAACGCCCGCAGCAGCGCCGGCTCGCGCGTGAAATGCGCCAGCATGCGCAGCTCGATCTGGCTGTAATCGGCCGTCAGCAGCACGTTTCTTTCGGGGTCGCCGGGCACGAATGCCAGGCGAATTCGCCGGCCTTCGTCCGTGCGGATGGGAATGTTTTGCAGATTCGGATCGCTGCAACTCAGCCGGCCGGTGCCGGCGCCGGTCTGATTGAAGCTGGCGTGAATCCGCCCGGTTCGCGGGTTCACGAAATCCGTCAGATTGTCCAGATACGTGTTCTTCAGCTTGACCAGGCTGCGATAATCGAGAATCAGCCTGGGGCATTCGTGCTTGTCGGCGAGCTTTTCCAGCACCTCCACGTCCGTGCTGGCCCCGGTCTTGGTCCGCTTGACGATCGGCAATCTTCAGCCGGTTGAACAGCACCTCCTGCAAGCTGCTTGGGCGAATCGGGATTGAACTCGCAGCCGGCCGACTCGAAGATTTTCTTCCGCAGTTCCTCGATGCGAATGCCCAGCACCTGGCTTTGCTCCTTGAGGATGGCCGGATCGATGGCGATGCCGTTGGCACTCCATCTCCACCAGCACGTCGATCAGCGGCGTTTCGACCTCATCGCACAATTTTTTCAGCGTCGGAATCTCGGCCAGCCGGGACTCCAGCAGGTCCGCCAGGCGCAGAGCGACATCGGCATCCTCCGACGCGTAGGCGGCAATGCGCTGCAGATCGACCTTCTGCATGGAAATCTGCTTGCTGCCTTTGCCGATCAGATCGCTCGTGGGAACCTTGCGGATGTTCAGAAGATCCAGGGCCAGCCGGTCGATGCCGTATTGCATCCGGCTGGAATCGAGCACAAACGCCGCGATCATGGTGTCCAGCGACACGCCGCGGACTTCGATCCCCTTTTTGCCGCATCACCAGCAGATCATATTTCATGTTGTGGCCGACCTTTTTGACGGCCGGGTTTTCCAGAATCGGCTTCAATTGGGCCAGCGTCTGCTCGCAATCGAGAAACGTGCGAACCTTGCGGCCCGCAAACGGCCACGTACCAGCCCGTTCCCGGCTTCCAACTGAAACTCATGCCGACCAGCGATGACGTCATCGCGCCCAGCGCATCCGTTTCCGTGTCGAAGGCGAATCGCTTCTGCTTCTTCAACTCGGCCAAAAAGCCTTGAAATTGCTCGGGCGTCTGAACCAGACGGTAATCGCAATCGTCGCAGGTCTGCGGCGACGACGGCGATTGAGCCGGTGCGCCGACGTTTCCCGCATCGAGCCAAACAAACCCATGTCGCGGCGACGCGGCGGACTTGACTCGCTGAGGAACCGGCGGCGGCGACCGCTTGCTCATCTCCGGCCAGACGCTTCAGCAGACGTGGTGAACCCCAACGATTGCAGATGCGGCCGAAGGGCGTCAACGTTCAATCCATTGAATGCGCATTGCTCCGGATCGAATTCGACGTCCACATCATTCTTCAGCGTCACCAGTTTCCGCGCGATCGGCAGACGATCGGCATATTTCTGAAAATTCTCCTTCATCTTCGGCGTGAGCTTGTCCACGTTCTGCAAAACGCCGTCGACGCTGCCGTAGGTGGCGATCAACTTGGCGGCGGTTTTTTCGCCGACGCCGGGAATCCCCTGCACGTTGTCGATCGCATCGCCCATCAGCGTCTGCACGTCGATCGCCTGCTCCGGCGAATAGCCGTATTCAGCCTGCATCCGCTGGCGATCCGTGAACATATCCGCCTGCACGTCGTACATTCGTGTGGAGTCGTTGATGAGCTGGCGAAGGTCCTTGTCCTTGGAGACCAGGACCGTTTCAAACCCCTTGTCGCGGAGCCGATGGACCATGGTCGCGATCAGATCGTCCGCCTCGTAACCCGGCTTGGCAAAGATGGGAATGCCCAGATCGCCGCACGATTTGGAAGATCTGCTTTTCCTGCTTCAATAAATCGTCCGGCGGCGGCTCGCGATTGGCCTTGTATTCCGGAAAGATCTCCTTGCGGAAAACCGATTCATCCCCCGTGTCGATCACCATCGCCAGATAATCGGGCTTGCGATTCTCCACCAGATTGAGCAGCCATTGGGTGAAGACATAGGTCGCCTTGGTCGGCTCGCCCGTGGGACTGGACAGATCGCGGAACGGCGCGAAATACGCCCGGTAAATCTGGGCGTGGCCGTCGATGATGTAAAAGGTCTTTGCGCTCCGGCACTGTTTGGTTAATGGTAGGAGAAGCGCAGACAATCGTCCAAACGGCCAAAGAGCCGGGCCGTCCTCGGCCCGGTCTTCCGGGGCGACACGCCCCGGCTCTGTTGGCTATCATGCGCGCCACAAATAATGCGCGTTCAAAACCTCCACAAAGCTTTCGACAACGAAGTCGTCGCCATCGACCATCTTAGTTTAGAGATTCAACCCGGCGAATTCCTCGCCGTCCTCGGCCCATCCGGCTGCGGAAAATCAACCCTACTTCGCATCATCGCCGGCTTGGACCGCCCCACTGCCGGCTCCGTCGAGATGGGCGAAGGCAAGCTCGCCTACGTTTTTCAAGATGCTCATTTGCTTCCGTGGCGAAATGTCCTGCGGAACGTCGCCCTGCCTCTGGAACTGATGGGCATAAACCGCGTCGAGCGGCTCGCCGCGGCGATGGAGGCCATCCGGCAAGTCGGGCTGTCCGATGCCATCCGGCGATACCCCGCCCAACTTTCCGGCGGGATGAAGATGCGCGTCTCGCTGGCGCGGGCGCTGGTTACCCGGCCGAAGTTTCTACTGCTCGACGAGCCCTTCGCGGCCCTGGACGAAATCACCCGGCAAAAGCTCGACGAGCAGTTGCGCGAACTTTGGTTGCGTCATCGCATGACCGTCGTCTTCGTCACGCACTCGACGACCGAGGCGACGTTCCTGGCGAATCGCGCGGTGGTGCTGTCGAGCCGGCCGGCCACGATTGTCGAAGATTTGGCGATCGACCTGCCGCCGCAGCGCCGGTCGCCATTGCGATCCGAGCCGGCGTTCGCGGCCACCACCCGGCTGATTTATGGCGCACTGGAGCGAGGCGGCGCATGAAGACCGCGGCGCAATATTCTTCGCGCACTGTTGCCGCCGGTGGTCGTGCTGATCGTCGCGGTGGTCGCGATGGAGATCGCGGCGAGGATGCTGAACGAGCCGTTTTTGCTCCCGCGGCCCGGAGCGGTGGCGCACGGCCATCGCCGATCACCGCAATGACCTGGCGGCTTCGCTCTGGACGACAACCCAGGCGACGCTGATCGGCTTTTTTGCCAGCGCCGTAGCCGGGGTCGCGCTGGCGATGATTCTGGCCGCGTGGCCATTGGCCCGGCGGGCGATTTATCCCTACACGGTCTTTTTCCAGACCGTGCCGATCGTGGCCATCGCCCCGCTGCTGATGATCTGGTGCGGGCCGGGCCTCGGCGGCGGTGGCCCTGTCATCCTTCATCGTCTCGGTATTTCCCGTGATCGCCAACACGCTGGCCGGATTGCTCTCCACCGATCCGGCACTGGAAGATTTGTTTCGCCTGTACGAAGCCGGCCGCTGGGCGCGGCTGTGGAAATTGAAACTGCCCTCGGCGCTGCCGAGCATTTTCACCGGCCTGCGCATCGCGGCCGGCCTGGCCGTGATCGGGACCGTCGTCGGCGAATTCCTCGTCGGCCTGTTCGGCCCAGGCGAGGGTTTGGGAGTCCGAATCATCTCGGCCAAGAAAACCGGACACACCGACATCGTTTTCGCCGCCGTGCTGATCGCTTCGCTGCTGGGTCTGGCAATGTTTGCCGCCATCAACCTGGCCGCTAAACTGCTCCTTCGCCGCTGGCACGCATCGGAACAGAATTAGCCATGTTCGGTCGAATCGCGATTCCTCTTTTCTGCTGCATCACGATGATCGGCTGCGCAAAAAGCGACAGCGGCGGTTCATCATCCATTCAACTGACATTGGACTGGAAGCCCGAGCCGGAATTCGGCGGCTTTTACGCCGCCCGGCAAGACGGAGCGTTCACCAAACACGGGCTTGATATAAATATTCAGCCCGCCGGCGAAGGGGCCGACACCTGGCAACTCGTCGCCACGGGAAAGACCGACTTTGCCACTTCCACGGCCGATCAGGTCCTGATCGCGCGCAGCCAGAACGCCGATGTCATCGCCATCTTCGCGGTGTATCAGACGTTTCCCCAGGGGATCATGGTCCACCGATCTCGCGGCTTCAAGTCGATCAAGGATGTCTTCACGCACGACGGCGTTCTGCTGGCCGAGGACAATTCCTGGCTGCGCTTCCTGGAGAAAAAGTTTTCTCCCGTTCGCGTAAAAATCGCCGAATACTCCGGCGGCATCGCCGAATTTCTCGCCAACAAAGATTATTCCCAGCAATGCTTCGTGACCTCCGAGCCGATCCTGGCCCGGCACCAGGGGAGCGATCCGCAGACGTTCCTGATCGCGGATGAGGGATTCAACCCCTACACAACGGTCGTGATCTGCAAAGGCGAGCTTTGGAAAACGCATCCGGATGAAGTGAAATCCATGGCCGCCGCCTGCCGGGAGGGTTGGCAGGACTATCTGGATCATCCGGAAGCCGGTGAATCGCGATCATGCACGATTTGAATCCTGACATGGACATGCAGACATTCACCGAGGCGGCGGCGGCGCAGAAGCCGCTGATTGAGACGGACCAAACCAAAACCGCGGGGCTAGGGACGATGACGCTGGATCGCTGGAAAACTTTGGCTGGCCAGCTAATAGACCTGGGCGTGATTGGCGGTTCGGTGAACCCGGGGCAGTGTTTTGTGAATCCGTAATTGTTTCCTCGCGCCCGGTGCTGTGAGCGAGGGGCGTCAGGAGGAATTCACCCCGCTTTTCGACGGGCCGCCATCACTAGCTTCAGACCCTCGGCAACCATTTGTGACCGTTTCAGATGATTCGTTCGGGCGAAGGCGTCGATTTTCTCCAGCAGCCCGCGCTCCAGGCTAATGGGCACAATCACCGCGCCTCGCCCGATTTTGGGGCGGCCGCCACGCGACGTTGCTTTACGATGCAGCGCTCGATCGCGGGCTCGCAGCCGCTGGCCCGGAAGACCGCGCTTGTTCACCGGCAGCGGAGCGTCGTACTTCGCCACTTCCGCGTCCTTCAGGGCGTTCGAAAGACCCATGAACCGCTGGTATTCTGATTTTCTGTAATTGTTTAGCGTCTTGACCTCGGTAGATATAATAGGGGCGGCATGGAAGCCGACCAAACCAGCACGGATGTTTCCGCCTGTTCCGGCTGCGCCGAACGAGATCGACGCATCGCCCGGTTGGAATCCCGCAGGTTAAGCAACTGCAACAACACGTGGAAGCGTTGAGCCGTTCGGGTAAACGCCAGGCCGCTCCGTTCTCGCGGGAGCTTGCCCAAGGTCGATCCCAAACGGCCGGGCCGCAAGAGCGGTGACGACTACGGAACCAAGGCCTTTCGCGCCGTGCCGCCGGTGATCGATGAGATTCACGAGGCTCCGCTTGCCGGAGCGTTGTCCGCGTTGCGGCGGACAACGCTTTCATCGATGAACGCCTCGAGCATCAATATCAGGTGGAGATTCCCCGCCGGCCGATCTACCGGCGATTCAACGTCGCCGTGGCGCGTTGCACCTGCTGCGGCAAACGGGTGCAGGGGCGGCATCGGCTGCAAACCTCCGATGCCCTGGGATGCTGCGCGTCGCAGATCGGCCCCGAAGCGCAGGCGGCGGCGGTGGTGCTCAACAAGGAACTGGGCCTCTCGCCAGGGGAAGATCAGCCGGTTTTTCCAGATGCTTTTCGGGATCAAGCTGACGCCGGGCGGAAGCTGCCAGATCATGCTCCGCGCGGCCGAACGATGCGAAGGCAACTATCAGGCGATCGTGAAGCGCGTGCAACAGAGCGACTGGATCGTGCCGGACGAAACGGGCTGGCGCATTGGCGGGTGGCCGTCGTGGCTGCACGTGGCGGTGAGTGAAGATGCCGTGGCGTACCTGGTTGCCCGCCAGCGCGGCGTGGAAGCGTCGGCGCTGCTGATCGGCGAAGATTACGCCGGGAACGTTGATCCATGACGGTTATGCGAGCTACGACCGGTTCTGGCGTGCGACCCATCAAACGTGCCTGGGGCATCTGCTGCGGCGTTGCCAAGAGACTGCTGGAGACGGCGACGCGCGGGGCGGTGGTGTTTCCGCGTCAGGTCAAGGCGTTGCTGCAAGAAGTCGCTGGAGCTTCGAGATCAACGCGACGCCAAAGAGATTCACCCTCGCCGGCGGCCAAAGCCGCCAAGGCCGACGATCTTGCAGCAGCGGCTGACCAAGCTGGTGCGGCCGGTCAAAACCAATGCGGCCAACGAGCGTTTGGCGGCGGCATCTCCAACGGCACGACAATCAATGGTTCACGTTCCTGCGGCACCAGGGAATCGACGCGACCAACTATCGGGCCGAGCAGGCGATTCGTCCGGCGGTGGTCAACCGCAAAGTGTGGGGCGGCAACCGCACGGAAGCCGGGCGGTGGCGCAGTCGATTCTGATGACGGTATTGTTCACGGCCAGACAAGAACGGGGCGTGATGCGATGGAGTTTGTGAGCCGGGTGTTGCGTTCGCCGCACGGATCATCGGCCCATGCTGTTGCCGGATACGGGGTAGGACGCTAAACAATTACGATTTTCTTTTCTTCATAGCTGCCTCGATCCGGCCCGTCACCTCGACCTGCGCCGCCGCCGACCGATCAGCGGCATCGCGTGAATAACGAAAATCGTGCCGTCCTCATCGATCAAATAAACCGCCTGCAACCACCGATCGCCCTGGCCGCGGCCCTCGACCAAGTACTTTTCCCCGTCGCGACGCGGGAAACCTCTGCTCGGACGATTCACGGCCCGCTCGACTTCCATCCGCTCGCATCCGTGCTTGCGCACCTTATCGATGTTCCATTCGATCCAGCGAAATTCGTATCTTCGCTTCATCGGTTATTTATATAAATTATCCATACGTGCGCCAGCGGAATCTTATATAAAAATCATCCCGGTGTGTTTCGGAGTGTTCCGGGTGCAACCCATCGAATCCATGGCCGCCGCCTGCCGCGAGGGCTGGCAGGACTATCTCGATCATCCGCGAGCGGTGAACGCCATCATGCACGGCCTGAATCCGGATATGGACCTGCAAACTTTCGCCGAAGCCGCGGCCGCGCAGAAGCCCCTGATCGAGACGGACCAGACCAAAGCCGCGGGGCTTGGATGCATGACCTTGGACCGTTGGAAGACGCTTGAGGGGCAACTTGTGGATTTAGGCGTGATCAATGGTTCCGTGGATGCAGGGCGGTGTTTTATCAATCCCGACGGCCATAATGGGAAGTGACCGGCTCTGTAGAAAACCCGCAGTAATGCGAGTGCAATGGTGTGGGTCAGCGCCGCAGCAGCATGTCTCGTCGCCGTGAGTGGCGGCTTCGGCCGCGAAGGGCCGAGCCCAAGTTGCGTTTGAGCATTGAGCATACCGTCTCCACCTGCGGACGTTTTCGGTAGGCTTTGCGGTTGAAGTGGGTTTTCATCCGTCGCCGGTATTTGTCTTTGGGCAACTCTCCGCGGATCGACGGCCGGCCGGCCATGTCTGGGCGGGATGGTCGAGACGATCCCGTGATCCTCGCGCAGCAGGCGGTGGTTGTGGGCCGAGTCGAAGCCCGCGTCCAGAACCATGTGCCGCAATCGCAGCCGTTTGGGTGTCTCCGCCAGCACGTCGTCGAGTTGGTCGATGTCGGGCGTGGGTCCCTCCGACGCCACCAGAGCCACGATGGCGTGACTGAGGCAACAGACGATCAGCATCAGCTTGCCGAATCGCTGGTAAATGACCCGTTTTTTCGGGCGATTTTCGTCGCTTTTGTCGGCGTCGCGGCGGTGGACGTAATAGCGGCTGGCGTGACGGGCGTCAAAACCGCTGGAGTCGCCGGCGGCGTAAGAGACCACGCGGCGGCGTTTGAGCACACGCTGGACAGTGCTGTTGAGCAATCGACGCACGCGCCCAAGCCGCAGCAATCGGCGGCTGGCCTTCTGGAGCGTGGTGAAGTGAGGAACACTGTGCAGTCCGATGGCCTGCCGCAAGTCGGGGCAATCCAACAACAATTGATGGATGCCCCGGTAGTCTTTCCTCTCGAACTCCTTGAGCACGAGGCAGGCGAAGAGCTGGGGCTGAGTGAACTTTTGGGGACTGAACTTGTGGGAATAGTCGCTGAAGGCTTCCTTGCCGGCGGCCAGCGCGACCATCGCCACCTTCCTTGGCGACTTGCTGGTGATCATGTTAAGAGTAATACGAAAGCAGGTTCGCCGGACTCAGCCGCGAGAGGAGCGGTTTTCTACAGAGCCATTCGCTAATCAATTATATTCTCGCAACCGATTGCCGGCCAATAACTTACCGGTAGTCGCCAACCGGACGGCCGTCCTCACGCCGCAGAAACTGGCCGATTTGTCGCAATATTGCCTTTTCCGGGATGATTCCGTTGGGATATCTTGCAAGGCCGCGAACGGTCGGCAAAGTTCCCGACGATCCGCTTGCCGCAGCCGGAGGAACGAGAGAAGATGCCCAACGATTCGATCCGTCGTGGTCGCCACGCCCAAGCCGACGCCCGTGCGCGGCGATCGGCCCGGTCATCGCTGCGGTCGCGCGACGGACCGCATAGACGGCGAAAACGGCGGGAAATGGAGAAGAAAGTAACTGTTTACCGTGTGCATTTCGCCCTATTCCACTGAGCGATCCGCCACCCGCAGATGCGTGCTTTGTGATGTTCTCACATGGGAATACCGAGCGATTCCAAGAGCGGACGGTAAACAGTTACAGAAGAAATCGGAATAATGGCTCGCGTCACTTTTAGTTTGTTCGGCGTTTGTGTTAAAATCCTTCCATTACCTTCGACCGAATCACCATCGACCCGGCCAAAATGAACGGCCAGCCCTGTGTACGCGGCCTTCGGCTGACTGTTCGCCGAGTGCTCGAATTTATTGCGCTCTACCCATACTGCGCCGAGCTTTTCCGTGAGTTTCCCGAGCTGACCGAAGATGACCTGACGCAGGTCCTCGCCTATGCCCGCGCCCAGCTTCCCGATCACGTAGCCGAGTTGGCGGAGCTTCCGTGAAACTGCTGCTGGAGGAACTGAAGGGGAGGAACTGAAGGGGACGTGACCCTTAATATTAAGGGTCCTGTCCCCTTCAGTTATCTCTGCTGGCCGATGACAATTCCTGGCTGCGCTTCCTGGAGAAAAAGTTTTCTCCCGTTCGCGTAAAAATCGCCGAATACTCCGGCGGCATCGCCGAATTTCTCGCCAACAAAGATTATTCCCAGCAATGCTTCGTGACCTCCGAACCGATCCTGGCCCAGCACCAGGGCAGCGATCCGCAGACCTTCCTGATCGCGGACGAGGGCTTCAACCCCTACACAACGGTCGTGATCTGCAAAGGCGAGCTTTGGAAAACGCATCCGGATGAAGTGAAATCCATGGCCGCCGCCTGCCGCGAGGGTTGGCAGGACTACCTGGATCATCCGCAAGCCGGTGAATCTCGTCATGCATGATTTGAATCCTGACATGGACATGCAGACATTCACCGAGGCGGCGGCGGCGCAGAAGCCGCTGATTGAGACGGACCAAACCAAAGCCGCGGGGCTAGGGACGATGACGCTGGATCGCTGGAAAACTTTGGCTGGCCAGCTAATAGACCTGGGCGTGATTGGCGGTTCGGTGAACCCGGGGCAGTGTTTTGTGAATCCGTAATTGTTTCCTCGCGCCCGGTGCTGTGAGCGAGGGGCGTCAGGAGGAATTCACCCCGCTTTTCGACGGGCCGCCATCACTAGCTTCAGACCCTCGGCAACCATTTGTGACCGTTTCAGATGATTCGTTCGGGCGAAGGCGTCGATTTTCTCCAGCAGCCCGCGCTCCAGGCTAATGGGCACAATCACCGCGCCTCGCCCGATTTTGGGGCGGCCGCCACGCGACGTTGCTTTACGATGCAGCGCCTCGATCGCGGGCTCGCAGCCGCTGGCCCGGAAGACCGCGCTTGTTCACCGGCAGCGGAGCGTCGTACTTCGCCACTTCCGCGTCCTTCAGGGCGTTCGAAAGACCCATGAACCGCTGGTATTCTGATTTTCTTTTCTTCATAGCTGCCTCGATCCGGCCCGTCACCTCGACCTGCGCCGCCGCCGACCGATCAGCGGCATCGCGTGAATAACGAAAATCGTGCCGTCCTCATCGATCAAATAAACCGCCTGCAACCACCGATCGCCCTGGCCGCGGCCCTCGACCAAGTACTTTTCCCCGTCGCGACGCGGGAAACCTCTGCTCGGACGATTCACGGCCCGCTCGACTTCTATCCGCTCGCATCCGTGCTTGCGCACCTTATCGATGTTCCATTCGATCCAGCGAAATTCGTATCTTCGCTTCATCGGTTATTTATATAAATTATCCATACGTGCGCCCAGCGGAATCTTATATAAAAATCATCCCGGTGTGTTTCGGAGTGTTCCGGGTGCAACCCATCGAATCCATGGCCGCCGCCTGCCGCGAGGGCTGGCAGGACTATCTCGATCATCCGCGAGCGGTGAACGCCATCATGCACGGCCTGAATCCGGATATGGACCTGCAAACTTTCGCCGAAGCCGCGGCCGCGCAGAAGCCCCTGATCGAGACGGACCAGACCAAAGCCGCGGGGCTTGGATGCATGACCTTGGACCGTTGGAAGACGCTTGAGGGGCAACTTGTGGATTTAGGCGTGATCAATGGTTCCGTGGATGCAGGGCGGTGTTTTATCAATCCCGACGGCCATAATGGGAAGTGACCGGCTCTGTAGAAAACCCGCAGTAATGCGAGTGCAATGGTGTGGGCCAGCGCCCGCAGCAGCATGTCTCGTCGCCGTGAGTGGCGGCTTCGGCCGCGAAGGGCCGAGCCCAAGTTGCGTTTGAGCATTGAGCATACCGTCTCCACCTGCGGACGTTTTCGGTAGGCTTTGCGGTTGAAGTGGGTTTTCATCCGTCGCCGGTATTTGTCTTTGGGCAACCTCCGCGGATCGACGGCTGGCCGGCCATGTCTGGGCGGGATGGTCGAGACGATCCCGTGATCCTCGTGCAGCAGGCGGTGGTTGTGGGCCGAGTCGAAGCCCGCGTCCAGAACCATGTGCCGCAATCGCAGCCGTTTGGGTGTCTCCGCCAGCACGTCGTCGAGTTGGTCGATGTCGGGCGTGGGTCCCCCCGACGCCACCAGAGCCACGATGGCGTGACTGAGGCAACAGACGATCAGCATCAGCTTGCCGAATCCCTGGTAAATGACCCGTTTTTTCGGGCGATTTTCGTCGCTTTTGTCGGCGTCGCGGCGGTGGACGTAATAGCGGCTGGCGTGACGGGCGTCAAAACCGCTGGAGTCGCCGGCGGCGTAAGAGACCACGCGGCGGCGTTTGAGCACACGCTGGACAGTGCTGTTGAGCAATCGACGCACGCGCCCAAGCCGCAGCAATCGGCGGCTGGCCTTCTGGAGCGTGGTGAAGTGAGGAACACTGTGCAGTCCGATGGCCTGCCGCAAGTCGGGGCAATGAACAATAATTGATGGATGCCCCGTTAGTCTGTCCTCTCGAACTCCTTGAGCACGAGGCAGGCGAAGAGCTGGGGCTGAGTGAACTTTTGGGGACTGAACTTGTGGGAATAGTCGCTGAAGGCTTCCTTGCCGGCGGCCAGCGCGACCATCGCCACCTTCCTTGGCGACTTGCTGGTGATCATGTTAAGAGTAATACGAAAGCAGGTTCGCCGGACTCAGCCGCGAGAGGAGCGGTTTTCTACAGAGCCGAAGTGACCCCTTTATCATACTTCGTTTGACTCAGTTTGACGCACCTCGCGACTGAATTTTTACTTTTTCAACCGAGGAAACAAAACAGTCCCGATGACGGCAGAAACAATACCTGCCAATAACCACGCGATGAAAATGGTCCCAGCGGCACCCAATTTGGGTGAGTATATCTCCCGTGCCGTTGTATATTGGATTATCAAATAAATTGTGTAAGTGTTGAGAATACCTGCCAGCGTATTCATCCAAAAAGACCTTCTACCCATTGCCGGTAGAAACAATTTTGCTCGAATCTTAAATACCACCAGAATTGCAGCAGACTCACCCCATGCGATCGCCAGTCCGTACTTTAGGTCAACCGTGTCGCCACGAAAAGCATCGAGCAAAACCGGTAGAATCGTACCTAGAGCAAACCAGCACAAGTCAAAAAGGTAGGACCGCTTCTTTGGTCGCGGGGTCTCATAATCCAAAACCGTGTCCTTGTGTGCGGTAGGTGATGAGGCAGCCGATTTTGAATTCTGATCATGAACTTGCAAGAAAACCCGCCTGTCGAAATCTAAATCTCAGAATTCGAAAAATAGACTGTTTCAACATGACTGCCGTCGGTTTCGAGATAATTTTTATGGAGCTATAACCGAAAGTCGTGGATGGTTGGCGGCTGAATAAAAGCGGCGTACCCTCGGTGAATCGTGACAAAACGGTTCACCATGTCCCACGCGGGACAGAAAGGATACGCCTTATGGACAGTAACGCATTTCAACTTCATCTGGCAACAGTGCCGGTCCTCGATGACATCCTACGCGACGGCGCCCGCCGGGCCTTGCAGTCGGCCATCGAACGGGAAGTCGAGGATTACATTGATCGCAACCGCCAACAGGTGGATTCGGCCGGCCATCGCCTGGTGGTGCGCAATGGCCATCACCCGGCCCGCAAGATTCAGTCCGGCAACGGGCCGATCGAGGTGCGTCAGCCGCGGGTGAACGACAAACGCCTCGATGAGCAGGGCCAGCGTATCCGCTTTACCTCAAAGATTCTTCCGCCGTATTTGCGGAAGACCCAGGCGATCGCGGAACTGGTTCCCTGGCTCTACCTCAAAGGGATTTCCAGCAGCGATTTCCCCGAAGCGCTGGCCTGCCTGGGCCACGATGGGTCGGGCCTCTCGCCCACCACGGTCGTTCGCATGAAAGAAGTCTGGCAAGGTGAATACGAGAACTTCTGCCGCCGGTCGCTGGTCGGCAAACGCTACGTTTACCTCTGGGCCGACGGCATCTACTTCAACATCCGCCTGAGCGATGACCGGCCCTGCGTGCTGGTTTTGATGGGCGCAAGAGAAGATGGGACCAAGGAACTGATCGCCATGGTCGACGGCCAGCGTGAGAGCGAACAGAGCTGGCTGGAACTGCTGCTGGACACGAAGAGTCGCGGCCTGGTCGATGCCCCCATGCTAGCCACCGGCGATGGGGCGCTGGGATTCTGGAAAGCCCTCAAGCAGGTCTACCCTTCCACCGAGGCCTCAACGCTGCTGGGTGCATAAGACGGTGAATGTGCTGGACAAACTGCCGCGTGGCCAGCAGGTGTCGGCCAAGTCGATGCTGCATGAGATCTGGATGGCGGCGACGAAAGACGATGCCCTCAAGGCGATGGGGAAGTTCGCGGCAACGTACCAGGCCAAATACCCCAAAGCGGTGGAATGCCTGCTGAAGGACAAGGAGGAGCTGCTGGCGTTCTACGACTTCCCCGCCGAACATTGGCAGCACCTGCGAACCAGCAACCCGATCGAGAGCACGTTCGCGACGGTGCGTTTGCGAACGAGCAAAACCAAAGGCGCCGGCTCGCGCGCTGCCTGCCTGGCCATGGCCTTCAAACTCCTGGAGTCAGCTCAGAACCATTGGCGAAAGCTCAATGGCAGCACGTTGCTGCCGGAGGTCATTGCGGGAGTGATCTTCAAAGATGGAACGAAAATCGCCGCTTGAACTGTCGCGGCCATCCACTACTTTTGGGAATATCCCCCGGACATAGGTCTTCGCCTGGCCCTGCCACACCCAGCCGGCCGATGAAGGGTATTCGATTATTTACCAGTAACAGTAACAACTTCCGGCCTGGCGCTATCAAAAACGCGGGAGGTGTCACCAAGCTGTCGCAAATCATGATGATTGTCGTAGCTTTTCATGGCCTTTCGCATCGCGGTTGGTCGAGAATAAACCCAACCCCGGCGGCAAACGTAAATTTCTTGACCTGATGGGTCCAGAGGCGTTAAATTACCCGGCGATTAGGATGCGAACGGCGGAAAATCCCACCTTTGTGTTGAGCCGGTTGAGATTCTGAACCGGCTGGTAAGCCTCGCGGCCGTCGCCGTTTATATGAATGGAGGTTGTGTATGCCACCGGTTGGCCCCCAAGGCTCTCGCGGCGGATTGATCACTGCGGTAGTCGTTTTCACGATTCTGTTCGTGACCTCAACGATTTTCGCCATCTATTTCGGCGTCGACGACAGCAAGAAGACCGAACTGCTGACAACCCAAACCAATCGCACAAAGGAAATCTATTCAGCGCAGGACATGTTCAACCCGCTCTACAAGGCGATCACCAAGAACCCCAGGCCGGGACAAACGGTTTTACAAGTGGCATTCCAGGACTCGCAGAATCTGGCGGAATTGATAGGCGGCAAGACGGCGGCCAGCGCGATCCAGCCGAGCGCCGCGGCGGATCAGGCTCGCACAGCCCTGGCCGAGGCCGGGCAGCGGGTGCCGACGTTGGACCTTTCCACCAGCATGAGTCTCGTTGACGCGATCAACAAACTGGCGGCCTATGCGTCGGACCAGCATTACGAAAACCAGGTGCTTCACGTGGCGCAGGAACAGGGGGCGGGAGATGCGGCCAAGCAAATCGCCCTTGCCGGGCAATTGGTTAAGAAGGCCCAAGACGACGTGGCCGACGCCAACAAGGTCAAGCAGAATGCCCTGGATCAGGCCCAGAAGGCGCAAAATGATGCCGTGATCCAAATGCAGCAGATGTCGCAGTCGATGGACCAGGAGCGCAGTCAGCAAAACGCCGAACTGCAAAAAGCCCAGCAGTTGGTGGAGGCCAAGGACCAGCAATTGAATCAGGAAAAGAGGCTGGCCACCGAACTGGGCGACAAGCTGGCCGGAAGACGCATTTCGCCGATCGATCCTCTGCTGCGGCAGTCGGATGGGATGATCACGTCCGTGGCATCGGACGATATTGTTTACATCAACCTGGGAATGGGCGACCACCTGGTGCCGGGATTGACCTTCGAAGTTTACGACCGGCGTGAAGGAGTTCCCAAGCAGGATGACCTGATGAGCGACGATAACCTTCCGGTGGGAAAAGGCTCGATTGAAGTGGAGCGGGTGTATGCCACGGACAGCCAGTGCCGGGTCCTCAAAACGGAGGTTGGCCAGCACCTGGCTGAAGGGGATCTGATCGCCAATCTGGTTTATGACCGGAACACGAAATACAATTTCGTGGTTTATGGCAACTTCGATTTGGCGCAGACCGGCCAGCCGAAGGCTGCCGACCGGGAGAAGATCGACGCGCTGGTGACGGAATGGGGCGGGCACGTTCAGAAAAACATCAATGTGGACACCGATTTCGTGGTGATGGGCGCCGAGCCGCAAATTCAGCAGTTCACCGAGGACGAGTTGCAGGACCCGCTCAATCGGCGATTGCAGGATGATGAAAAGGCTGAATACCAGGCCTACTCGTCGGAGTTGGACCAGGCCAAGGAATTGCACATTCCGATCATGAACCAGAATCGGTTCCTATATTTCTGCGGATACTACGACAACGCGCAAAGATAGCGCGAAGTGAAAATGGATGAAAACGAAGCCCACGGGGATGGCGTCCGTGGGCTCGTTTGCATTTGCGTGCCGCTCGGGGGCGATTTCAGGCCGATAATTGTGAGCAAAGGCGGCGTCGGCAAGTTCTCACGTAAACATTGGGAATGGACGATGTTGCCGATTGACGCGAGGGATCGGACGGCTAGTATGCGCCAGCCGGGAAATCATGGCATATTATATTGGACGTTTGCCTTGCTTCGCAGGAATTCGCCAAGATGAGTTTGACAGCTCCTCCCATGCAGGCCGACCCGCCGCCCACTGATCCACCGATAAGGCCGCCGGCGCCGGCGGTTGGGCCGGAATCGCCCCAGACTCCGACCTTCGAGATTCGCGCCCGCCGCGGATGGGTCGCGATCAATTTCAAGGAACTGCTGCACTATCGCGAGTTGCTGTACTTCCTCACCTGGCGTGATGTGAAGGTGCGGTACAAGCAGACGGTGCTCGGCATCGCCTGGGCGGTCTTGCAGCCGGTGCTGAACGTCATCATCCAAACACTGATCTTCGGCACGGTGGCGGGATTCGCCAGCAAACTGCCGGAGGAATTGAAGGCCCGGCACATTCCGTATTCCCTGTTCAATTACGCGGGAATATTGCCGTGGATGCTGTTCGCGGTGGGAGTCAGCGCGGGCGGCCTGTCGCTGATGAACCAGCAAAACCTGCTGACGAAGGTCTATTTCCCGCGCTTGTTCGTGCCCACCTCGGTGATCGGAGCGGCGCTGGTGGACATGGCGGTGTCCTTCGGCGTCTTTTTCGTGCTGATGGCATTTTATCGCGTGCTCCCGCCTTGGACGATCGTATTCGTTCCCCTGCTGGTCCTGCTGACGGCGCTGGCGGCGGTGGGCGTCGCCTATACGTTGTCCGCTCTGACGGTGACGTATCGCGACTTTCGATTTCTGTTGCCGACCATGGTTTCAATGTGGCATTTCATCAGCCCCGTCGGCTATCCGCTGCATTTCCACCTTCAATGGATTCGACTGGCTCCTGCGGCTGAATCCGATGTACGGCATCATCAATGGATACCGCTCGGCGCTGTTGGGCCAAAACTGGGATTTCGCGGGCCTGGGCATGGCCGTGGTGGAAGTGACGGTGATGCTGCTGTTCGGCATGTACTACTTTACGAAGACCGAGCGGCGATTCGCGGATATCGCATAGGAAGTGCCATGAGCGCGGCGATCACCATCGACGGCATCAGCAAGTGCTACCAGCTTGGGCTGCGGGCTGAAAAATATCTGACTCTGCGCGACACGATCATGTCGGTGGTCAAGGCCCCATTCAAGCGGCTCGCCGGGCTCGCCGGCAACGGACCGGAAGAGGGCAAATTCTGGGCGCTGAAGAATATCTCCTTTGACGTGAAGCGCGGCGAAGTGATGGGGATCATCGGCCGCAACGGAGCGGGGAAATCAACCCTGCTGAAAATCCTCAGCCGCATCACCGAACCGACCGACGGGCAGCGCCAAGCTCAAAGGCCGCGTGGCATCGCTTGCTGGAAGTCGGCACGGGATTTCATCCGGAGCTGACCGGGCGCGAAAACATTTATCTCAACGGCGCGATCCTCGGCATGCACAAGGCGGAGATCGACCGGAAATTCGATGAGATCGTCGCCTTCGCCGAAACCGAAAAGTTCCTCGACACGCCGGTCAAACGCTATTCCAGCGGGATGTACGTTCGCGCTGGCCTTTGCGGTGGCGGCGCATCTGGAGCCGGAAATCCTGATCGTGGATGAAGTGCTGGCGGTGGGCGACCAGGAATTTCAGAAAAAATGCCTGGGACGGATTCAGCAGGTGGCCCAGGGCGACGGGCGGACGGTCCTGTTCGTCAGCCACAACATGGGAGCGGTGCAGAATCTCTGCGATCGCGCGGTTTATCTGCGCAACGGCTTGGTCGAGGAGATCGGCGAAGCCGACCGCGTCGTCGAAGCGTATCTCAACAGCACGATCAGCGCGGCCGAGAAGGACCTTTTGCAGTTGCCGAGATTCCCGGGGCTGGTGGCGACGCTGGCGGGATTTTCGATGCTTCCGCCGCCGGGCAAAGAACGGGTCGTCAGCGGCGGCGATGCGACGTTCGAATTCCAACTCGACGTGAAGGAGCCGGTCAAGAACGCCTGTCTCGGATTCATGTTCAATTCCGACAAGGGTTATCGCGTGCTGGGGCTGAACAGCCGACTGGAGCTTCGCGGCGTGACGCTGAATCCGGGCAAGACGGATCGTCCGGTGCAAAGTGGCTTCGTTGCCGCTGAAGCCCGGGCGATACATCATCGATATCGAGATTCGCAGCAACGCGAAACCGTATGATTATGTCGAGCACGCGACGGCCGTCGATGTTGAGTTCGATGATTTTTATGGAACCGGCGAGATGCTCTGGAGCTACGAGGGAAGCGTTCTGCATCGCGCGGCGTGGGAGATATGACACGAGATATATGAGCCGGGGCTTCTCGCCCCGGTTCCGGACCGGACCGGTGCAACCAGACCGGTGCAACCGGGCCGAAGACGGCCCGGCTCGACATAATGGAAAACGCGATCCCAACAATTTCCGATGCCGATGCCCTTAGCCAGGTTTCGCTGGCCGCGGCGAATTTCGGCAACTTCCCGGCGTTCGAATCGGTGATCGAAGACTGGTTCGGGTTCCTCGGCGGCAGGCCCGGCGAAGTCGTGATCGTCGACGGCGGCAGCAGCCCGCGAAACGCACGCGCTCTACTGGAAATTGTTCAACGAGAAAAAAATCGACAAGCTGCAGGTGATCCGGAACGAACATTCGGACAATGACAAGCGACAACTGCTTCTATTCAGGAATACACCGCCGGCGCGATTGCCAGCAAGCCGTACATCCTGTTTTTCAAATCCGACACGCTTCCCTACCGCCAGGGGCATGACAACTGGCTTGCCGAGGCGATCGAATATCTGCGAGCGCGAGGACACCTTCGCGGTGGGCGGAAGTTTTAACGTTCCCAGCAATCACCACGACGCGTGGCCGGGTTGGTATTTCAGCCACAAATGCAGTTGAATTTTTCGCTGATGAAGAAATCGAGCTTCATGGAGGCGATGGAGGAATTCGCCGGCGAGTATCATCGCGCGGTGGATTTCGCCGAGCAAAACCCGATGGGCCCGGAGGGGAACAAGCGATGCGTCGTCGAGACCTCCTTCGAGCGGTACATGACCGAACCACGAGAAATTCACACTGGTCAAGGTGGAAGATCCCGACCTGGACGGTGTTCCATACCAACGTTCGGGCCAGAAGCTCGTGAAATTGCGGGAGAAGTATCTGGCTCGAATCGACGTTGAACGGTACATGAACGCTCGGCTTCCCAACCGCATCTGGGGCGGATGTTATTACGGCAAGTCTCCGGCGCGGTGGGCGAACTTCAAGTGGACGCTGGGCGAATCGCCCCTGGGGCCTGTCATTCGGGCGGCCAAGCGTCTCATCGGGATCAAGCCCGACGCGCGGCGGACATGAAAATCACTTTCCTTATGACGCACGCGGGAATGTCGGGGGGCACGCGCGTCATCGCGACGCAGGCTCGGGAACTGATGGCGCGCGGGCACGAGGTGCGCGCCTTTTCGACGCCGCCCCCGACGCCGGGGCTGCGTAAAACCGTCTCCTCGCTACTGCATGGAAGGGGCTGGCCCAAAACTCCCGAGGCCGGAGAATCCTTTTTCGACGGCAGCGGCGTTCCGCACACCATGATTCCAAAATTCCGGCCGATCGCCAATCGCGACCTGCCCGACGCCGACGTGGTCGTCGCAACCTGGTGGCAGACGGCCGAATGGGTTTGGCGGCTCGCGCCAGCAAAGGCGCCAAGGCTTTCTTCATCCAGCATTACGAAACCTGGGGCGGGAATCCCAAGGCGGGTCGACGCCGTCTGGCGTCTGCCGCTTCATAAGATCGTGATTTCGCATTGGCTGGCGGATTTGGCCAGGGACAAATTCGGCGATACGGACGTTTCGCGGGTTCCCAACAGCGTGGACATGAATCTGTTCCACGCCCCGCCGCGACCGCGGCAGAAGCGGCCGACCGTCGGACTGCTTTATAATTGGCTGCCGTTCAAAGGCTGTGACGTTGCCCTGAAAGCGTTTCAGATCGCCAGCCGGCAAATCCCCGATTTACAGCTCGTCGCGTTCGGTGAGTACCCGCCCCGCCGCTGGATGCCGTTGCCGCCGGGCGCGCAATATTTGACCAGGCCCAGGCAGGAAACGATCAAGGATATTTATTCTCAATGCGATGTCTGGCTGTGCGGAAGCCGGGCGGAGGGGTTTCATCTTCCGCCGTTGGAGGCGATGGCCTGCCGCTGCCCGGTCGTTTCAACACGGGTCGGCGGTCCGCTGGACACGATCGAAGATGGCAAGAACGGGTTTCTGGTGGATGTGGAGGACCACGACGCTTTGGCGGATCGGCTGGTTCGGGTGCTGAAATTATCGGACCAGCAGTGGCAGGCGATGTCCGATGCCGCGTATTCTACCGCTTGCCGATATAGTTGGCGGGATGCGGCCGCTTTAATGGAAAGGGCGCTGGAGACCGCCATCGAGCGGTCGAAAACCGCCCAGCGCATCGGCGCTTAGAGAATTTGAACGAGCCGGGGCGTCGTCGCCCCGGACCCGGATCGGGCCGACGACGGAATCGGCTCCGGCGGCACGGCATGATTTGGAGTTGTTCAGATGTTTGGATTGCAGGGCAATATCGTCGTCCCCATCGCCCTGTTCGGATTCATTCCCTTCTGCTTCTTGCTGTTCGCTTTTCTGCCCGCCCGCAAGGCCGTCATCTACAACTTTATTGCCGCTTGGCTTTTCCTTCCGATGGCCAGCCTGCAGATTCACGGCCTCACCGAGTACAACAAAATGTCCGCTGCCTGCGTCGGCGTGCTCCTGTCCGCGCTGGTCTTCGACATCGATTCGATCCTCGCGTTCCGTCCCATGATCTGGGACATCCCCATGTTCGTCTGGTGTACCTGTCCTTTCATTTCCTCCTACTTCAACGGCTACGGGCCATACGATGGCTTCTCGGCCATCGCTTACCAGACCACGACCTGGGGGCTGCCCTATTTCATCGGAAGAATCTACTTCAACGACCTTCAGGGTCTGCGCGAGCTGGCGCACGGAATCATCATCGGCGGCCTGCTGTATGTTCCGCTGGTCTGGTACGAAATCCGTATGAGCCCGCAGCTTCACAGGATCGTGTACGGCTACATGCAATATGAGTTCTCCCAGTCCAAACGCTATGGCGGTTTCAGACCCATGGTATTCATGCAACACGGCCTGGCCGTGTCGATGTGGATGGCGACGACGGCGATGACCGCGTTTTGGCTTTGGTGGTCCAAATCGTTCGACCACATTATGGGAATAAAAACGGGATGGGTGGCCCTGATCCTTCTCGTAACCGCGGCGGCGACCCACTCCGTCGGGGCTATCGTTTTGATGGGTCTCGCTTTGATGGTCCTGTGGCTGACGCGCGTCACCCGCTGGAGCATCTGGATCATCCTTTTGACGCTCGGGCCGCCTACGTGGATTGTTGTGCGGACCGCGAACCTGTGGACCGGAAGCGACGTGGTGGAATTCCTCGATCAGCACGACCCACGTTCGGCCCAGTCCCTTAAGGTCAGGCTTCAAAGCGAACGCGTACTGGCCGATCACGCACTTCAGCAGCCGATCTACGGCTGGACCGGTTGGAAACTCCGTGCCGGCTATGTGCAATCAGGCCAAAGCGACGTGCCCGACCAGATGTGGATCATCGCTTTCGGGAAATTCGGTCTGATCGGCCTCGTTTCGCTGACGGTCTCGTTGCTGATGCCCGTGCTGCTTCTGGCCTGGAGGATCCCGGTGCGCTACTGGAGCCATCCCGGCGCAGCGCCCGCGGCGGCGCTGGGGGTGCTGTTGACCCAACACATGTCCGACCTCTGTTTCAACGCGATGGTGAACCCCATTTTCATTCTCTGTGCGGGAGGATTGACGGGAATGGCTTTCTCGCTGCGCGGCGCTGCCCAGCCGACGCCGCCCAGACCCACTTACCTGGCCCCTTCCGCCGCCCTCCCGCAACCGATGAAGCCCGGCCCGGCCTCGGCGTGATCCGACCATCCGGTCTCGCATCCCGATATGAGATAGCGTCCAAAATCACGAGCGGCTAAAATTGGGTCGTGCCTACCATTGATGCGCAACAACACCTCGCGCCCGCCACCGATTCACCGGCGCAATCGGCCGGCGGCGATCGAGTTGCTGCACGCGCTAAGCCCCTGCGGCTGATGTACGTCGCCGGGCCGGGCGACGTGATCGGAACCTATCGCCATTGGCGCGAAGGACGTGACGATCCGAGCCAGGTGGCGATGACCTATTCCGGCCAGTTCTACGATGTCTGCCGGGACCTGGGCGCACGCGGCTGGGTCATCGCGTCTCACCCACGACGCGAAATCGTCGAGGATGGGAACTTTCGCATCAAGCATCGCCCCATCCCTTTTCAGGCCGCCAAGGCCCCGCTGTACCACTGGGGCCAACTCTGGACGGGCGTGAGTCTTTCCATCGCGGCCATCGTTCACCGGGCCGACGTTCTGGTGATCTGTGACGGCTCCTGTCATTGGTTCGCTTTGCGTCTGCTGCCGAAGCTGGGCGTGAAAATTATTCCCACGCTTCATGGCCAATTCTGGCGAAAGTTCGCGGGACCGCCGGGCCGGGTGCAAAGGCTCATCAAACGTCTGGATCGTCCGTTCTGGCAAAAATCGGCTGCCGCGGTCCTCTCGGCCTCGGGCATCATCACGCGCCAGCTTGACCAACTCACCGAGGGCCGCCACGCGCCCGTCATTGAATTTCTACCCACGTATCGGCCCGGGACATTTGCGGAAAACCCCGACGCGCCGCCCGCCGGGGACGGCGGCGGCGCACCCTTCCGTGTGCTTTTCGCCGGCCGAATCGAGCGATACAAGGGCGTGTTCGATCTGCTGGCCATCGCCAAACAGTTGGCCGCCGACGGCAAAAACGGGATTGAGTTTGACCTCTGCGGCGCCGGTTCGGACCTGGAGGAACTTGCCGGCCAGGCCCGTCAGGCCGGGCTTGGCGACCGCTTTCGCCTGCATGGCCATTGCTCGCGCTCCAAGATGCGGGATTTCTTCCGCCTCGCTCACGTGCTGATCGTCCCGACCACCGCCGACTGTGCCGAAGGCTTCAACCAGGTGGTCGTCGAAGGCGTGCTCGCCGGCCGGCCCGTCATCACCTCCAGCATCTGCCCGGCCATGGAATACGTCCGCGACGCGGTGCTGGAAGTTCCACCCGACGACCTGGGAGCCTACCAATCGGCCATCGTGCAACTGCATGAAGACGGTTCGCTGTACCAGCGCAAATGCCTGGCTTGCCGCACGCTCCAGCAACAGTTCTACGACCCTCAGCGCGGCTGGGCCGCCGCCCTCCGCCGCGCCATCCGGTCCCGCACCGCGCTCCTGTGAGCGTCTCCCGTTTGACACATGCACCGACTTCAACGCGTCATCAAAGCCGACATATTGTTGCCTAAAATCAACATACAATCGGCGGCGCGGACAGCGGCAAAGCCTCATGCCGCGGAAAACTGGTATTGACGCCCCGCCGAATTGACGATTGAAGCTAGGGACTGCCCCAAACGGAATAAAAGGGGCGACCTCTGGGAGACCCGTGTGAATTTGCTGGTCATCATCGTTAATTATCGGACGCCCAAGCTGACGTTGGACTGTCTGGCTTCCCTCGCGCCTCAGATGGCCGCCATGTCCCAGGCCCATGTCATCGTCGTTGATAACGCCTCGGGGGACGATTCGGTCCCGCTGCTGCGAAAGGCGCGTGGCAGACAATGGTTGGAACAATTGGGTTACACTAATCCCTTCTTCGACCAATCTCGGCTTTGCGGGGGGAAACAATCTCGCGCTCGACAAACTGCTGGACCATCCCGAGGCGAAGTACGTTCTGCTGCTGAACAGCGACACCGTCGTCCAGCCAGGTGTCCTGCGCGTTTGCTATGACAAAATGCAATCCGATCGCACCATCGGCGTGATGAGCTGTCTGCTGCTCAACGCGGACCAATCGGTGCAGAACACGGCGCGGCGTTTGCCGACCCCGCTGCGCATGGCCGCCCACAGCTTCGGCCTGCCGTGGTTGTGGCCCAAGGCGTTCGCCTGGGCCGATCTGGACGATCCGGGCTGGGACCGACGCACCTGTGCCCGCGAGGTCGAATGGGTCGGAGGCGCTTTCATGTTCATCCGCCGAAAGGTCATCAATAAGCTCGGCGGACTGGACACCCAATTTTTCTTTTACGGCGAAGATGTCGAATTCTGCTGCCGGGCGCGCAAACACGATTGGAAAATCTGGTACGATCCGAGCGTGGCCGTGATTCATCTTGCCGGCGCCTCCAGCAATCCGAGCCTGCTGGATCCCCAGGACCGCGACGCGATGCGTTGGGAGGCGAGGTATCTCATGCAGCGCCGTTGCTACGGAATCGTGGCGGAGATATTTTTACGCACGGTGGACATCATCAGTTTCGGCTTGCGGTTTCTGAAGCTGCTGGTTCGCGGACGCAGAAAGTCGCCCGAATTCGCCAGGCAACGCGAGACGCTGCTCATGCTGCTGCACTGGCCGGCGGCGGCGAACAAGAGGTGACCGACGATGCCGCGCCGCCTTCGCATCGCTTTTGCGCTGCCGGGTTTGCACCGGGTTGTGCGCGGGGCGGAATCGGCATTCGAACAGATCGCCCGGCGTCTGGCATGGCTCGGGCACGATGTGACGGTTTTCGGCTCGGGGCCCCCGCGTCCCGCGGAGCCGTATCACTACCGTCGCACCCCCTGCATCCCGCGCGAATTCTTCGAAAAATGGCCCAAATTCCCCTGCCTCCGCTCTCATTACGCCTGGGAAGAACTGACGTTTTCGCTCGGCTTGTTGCTGCGCTATCGGCCGCGCGATTTTGACGTGACCGTCGGCTGTTCCTATCCGTATGTGAACTGGATTCTGAGCCGCGGCATCGGCGAATCTCCCCAGCACGTGTTCGTGACGCAGAACGGCGATTGGATGTTGCAAAACCCCGCCGCCGAGTATCGCTTTTTCGACTGCGACGGCCTGGTCTGCACCAACGCCGAGTATTTCGCGAAGCACGGGGAGCGGTATCCATCGGCGTTGATCCCCAACGGCGTGGACCCGGATGTTTTCTCGCCGGGCGAGGCGAATCGGGCCGCCTATGGATTACCGGACAACGGGCCCGTGGCTCTGATGGTCAGCGCGCTGATTCCCTCCAAGCGCGTGATCGAAGGCGTTCGCGCGGCGGCCAGCGTGCCGGGACTATTTCTGGTGGTCGCCGGCGACGGTGAATGCCGCCAAGAAGTGGACGAGGAAGCCAAT
Organism: uncultured Phycisphaerales bacterium; assembly: GCA_963771925.1. GTDB lineage: Bacteria > Planctomycetota > Phycisphaerae > Tepidisphaerales > Tepidisphaeraceae > PALSA-1353. The sequence goes on along the minus strand of CAVYVE010000005.1, from coordinate 2,163,789 downwards.
CGGCTGCTGCCGAATCGCTATCGGCGGATTTCCCTGCCGCGCGATCGGATGCCGGGGCTGTATCGCTGCGCCGATGTCTTCCTGCACATGAGCCGCGATGAAGCCTCGGCCAACGCCTATATGGAAGCCCTGGCGAGCGGCTTGCCGATCGTGACGCACGATTGGCAGGTCACGCGCTGGACGCTGGAAGATTGCGGCATTCTGGTGAACGGCGCCGACGAGAAGGCGGTATCGGCCGCGATTTCGCGCGATCGAAGAAAAATCATCCGACGCGGTTGCACGACGACGGGAACTCGTGCGGCGGCGGTTCGCATGGAACGGAATTGCGCAACAATATTCGGATTTTTTCGAGGAACTGTACCTGCCCGACAGAGCCGGGGCGTCCCGCCCCGGTCCCGGTCCGTCGTGTGACGACCTCGGCGTTGTCGTCATCGGCCGCAACGAAGGCCCGCGGCTCGTGCGCTGTCTGCAATCAGTCAGCGGTCGGGCGGCCGCGCTGGTCTACGTCGATTCAGCCAGCGACGACGACAGCGCAGCCCGCGCCAAACAGCTTGGCGCCGAGGTCGTCAACCTCGACGCCGGCGCCCCTTCAGCGCCGCTCGCGCCAGGAATGCCGGCGTCGAGCGGCTGACGGAAATCGCTCCGCATGTAAAGTACGTCCAGTTCGTGGACGGCGATTGCGAGGTTCGCCCGTCCTGGCCGGCCCGCGGCCGGCGGAACTGGAGGCGGATCCGGGCTTGGCGGCGGTTTGCGGCCGGCGGCGCGAGCGATTCCCGCACCGTTCGATTTACAATCGCTTGATGGACCTCGAATGGGACACGCCCATCGGACCGGCCAAAAGCGTCGGCGGCGACGCGATGTTCCGCCTCGCCGCGTTCACCGCGGCCGGCGGCTTTGATGTCAGCGTGATGGCCGGCGAGGAACCGCAACTTTGTCTGCGTCTTCGCCATTCGAATTGGAAATTGCTCCGAGTGGATGCGGAGATGACGCTGCACGATGCGGCGATCACTCGCTTCGGCCAATGGTGGCGAAGGCAGGTCCGCGGCGGCTACGGCGCGCTGGATGTGTACCGGCGATTTCAGGTCGGCGGAGAACGGCTCTTCGCCAAGCCGACGCGCAGCGCCGTGTTGTGGGCGGTGGGCTGGCCGGCGGCGGTGATCGCGGCCGGATCGATCGGCCTGGCGCTGGGCGGGCCGTCCGCCGGATTCGCCGCCGCAGCCTCTCGTGTTTCTGGCGTTGCCGCTACAGATGTTGAGATTGTCGGCGCGGGCATTGGTCCGGGGCATGCGGCCGCGGACGGCCCTTGCATCCGGTGGGTTGACGATGCTGGCCAAGTGGGCGTGGTTCGCCGGACAATTAAAATATCGCCGGCATCGGGCACGGGGCGGAGGCTTGCAGTTGATCGAATACAAGCGAACCTCGCCGTGGAAGGCTTCGCCTCGGCAGCCGGCGGGAGCGGGCCAATGATTCGCGATACGGATTTTGCGGCCGATCGGGCACGCTATCCCAGGCACGCGATGGCGCGAGCAATCCATCTGGGCGATCGCCACCTATCGCTTCGGACGGCGGATCGACCGGCTCAAGCCGGGGCTTTGGCGCACGCTGCTCACGCGGATTTACTGGATTCGATTCCGACTCATCGAAACGATCACCGGAATCAGCCTGCCGAAGGAGGCCCAGATCGGACCGGGACTTCGGATTTACCATTTCGGGAATATTTTCGTGCATTCCGATTCGAAGATCGGGGCGAATTGCACGATCCGGCAGGGCGTGACCATCGGCAACCGCGCCCTCGACGGGCCGGCGCCCGTGATCGAGGATGACGTCGAATTCGGGGCGTACGCGCAAGTGCTCGGCGCGATTCGCATTGGCCGCGGCGCCAAGATCGGCGCCATGAGCGTCGTGCTGGAAGATGTCCCGGCCGGCGCCACCGCCGTGGGAATCCCGGCGCGGATCATCCCCGCCAAGCCAGGTGAAAGCCCATCATGACGACACCGCCTGGAGCGTCGCATTGGCCGCTGGCGTACGTGGCGGGGAGGTTCCCGCTGCTCAGCGAGACGTTTGTCTATCGCGAGGTGCGGGGCCTGCGCGCCCGGGGTTGGCCGCTGGTGGCCGTGAGTCTGAACGTCCCCCCACCGCCGCCGAGCGAGCTTGCCGACCTTGAGCAGTCTCGGATCATTGTCTATTCACGCCAATACCCCGTGATGGCCCTGCGTATTGCGGCGGAATTCGCGCGGCACCCATGGCGCTGGCTGCGAACGTTGCTGACGGCGACCAAGGATGCCGCCATTCCCAACGAGCGCACTCCCATCGTCACCCGCTTAAAGCTCCCGCTTCAAGCGCTGGCGGCCATCAGCCTGGCGAACCAACTTCGGAACCTCGGCGTGCGGCACATTCATTGCCATTTCTCCAACGCGCCGACGACGATCGGCATGTACGCGGCGATGCAATTAAGAATCCCCTTCAGCTTCACCGGCCACGCCAACGACATCTTCCAGCGCCGCTCGATTCTGAGAATCAAGCTCCGTCGCGCGGCGTTCGTGGCGTGCATCAGCCAATGGCATCGGGGTTGGTATTCGTCGCGACAGCCCGATCCCTCCCGGAAATACGAGGTGATCCGCTGCGGCGTGGACCCTCATCCCGGCCTTCTCCCGGAGCACCGCAAGAGCGGAAAAGACGGGACGCTGAAAATCCTGAGCGTTTGCCGGCTCGTGGAAAAGAAGGGAATCGACACGCTCTTAATCGCCACGGCCGAACTGAATCGGCGCGGAATTATGGCGCGGCTTTGCATCGCGGGGGACGGCCCGGATCGACGCCGGCTGGAAAAGATCGCCGAGGAGCGGAATTGCCGGGACCAGATCAATTGGCTCGGGGCCGTAGAGAACGCAAAGGTTTTTTCGCTGCTGGACGAGGCGGACATCTTCGCGTTGCCATGTCGGCAGGACTCAAAGGGAGACCGCGATGGAATCCCCGTGGTGCTGATGGAGGCGATGGCCAGCGGAACGCCGGTGGTGGCGGGCGATCTTCCGGCCATCGGGGAATTGGTCGAGGACGGGGTCAGCGGGCTGCTGGTGAAGGCGAACGATTCCGCCGCTCTGGCCGATAAGCTGGCTATGCTATGGGGTGATCCGAAGCTGCGTCAGCGCTTGGCTGAAGCGGGACGGAAAAAAGTGGAATCGGAGTTTTCCTTGGCGATGAATCTGGATCGCCTGGAGCGCCGCTTGACCGCGGCCCAACCATCGTGACATGAGCGGCGGCCACCGATATTGCCTCATCACCCCCTGCCGGGACGAGTCGCAGTTTGCCCGGCGAACGCTGGACAGCGTCGCGTCGCAGTCGATTCCGCCGGCGCTATGGATCATCGTCGATGACGGCTCGACCGATCAGACGCCGGCAATCCTCGCGGAATATGCGGCCAGATTCCCTTACATACGATTCCTGCGGCGGGAGGATCGCGGCTTTCGCAAGCTGGGGGGCGGGGTGATCGACGCGTTTTACCACGGTTATGCGACCATTGATCCGAAGGAATTCGATTTCGTCTGCAAGCTGGATTTGGACCTGGACCTTGCCGCCGAAATACTTCGAAACCGTCATGGCGCGAATGGATGCGGAGCCTCGCCTGGGCACGGCCAGCGGCAAGCCGTATTTCATCGAGCGGGATACCGGCCGCGAAATCATGGAGACCTGCGGGGATGAGAACTCGGTGGGAATGGTGAAGTTTTATCGGACGGCTTGCTTCGAGCAGATCGGCGGATTTGTTCGGGAACTGATGTGGGATGGGATTGATTGTCACCGCTGCCGGATGCTCGGATGGATCGCGGCGTCCTGGGACGATCCGGAGTTGAACTTCGAGCATCTGCGGCCGATGGGAACGAGCGACAAGAGCTGGTGGACTGGGCGGGTCCGCCATGGAGCGGGACAATATTTCATGGGGACGGGGATTTGTTACATGATCGCCAGCGCGATCAATCGTGTGGCCGATCCGCCGGCGCTGGTGGGGTCACTGGCCATATTGTGGGGGTATTTCAAAAGCATGTTTCAGCAAAAACCGCGGTATGGAGATCGGGAATTCCGCAAATTTCTGTCGAAATACCAATGGGCCAGCCTACTCCATGGGAAGGCGAAGTCGACTGCCGCGCTCAACGCTCGTCAGGCGAGCGTTTGGCGGGTTCATGGCGGCGGTGAAACCAAAGCATCGGCCAGCGCGTGATGAGAAGCGGCGAGGCTGAGTTTGCTGGGTCCTGGAAAGGATTGCGCCGGCACGACCACTGATGGGGATAATCGGTTATGACGATAAAAGAAATGCGCTGCGGAAGTTATCGACCTCAGCGTGAAAAAAACTGAACGGGGATCAAAATGCGGTAGGTAAGAAATGGCCAAGGTCCTATAATGCCCCTTGCGGTCAGCAATAAGGATCGTGGCAAGGAGGCGGCCACTCGTGGGTCCAGCACGTGTTTCTCGTAAAATTGCCTAAGAACACCAACCCTGGAAACAGGTCTGCGTCAAATGCAGGTGACAGAGGGCGAATCTCGTTGGAAGAGCGGTGCTGTGGCGGCGTTGGCGACACTCTCGCCGCAGCGCCATACCATCGGCTGTAGCTGTACCCCGTCGGCGGTTGCCGACCATTCGGCTGCACGGGGTCCGCATCCACGCCATAGACGAGCAGAAATGCGTTGAATACATCCTTGCGGAACTTGGGGCCGGACGAGGGGGGTTCGTCGTTACGCCGAACGTGGATCATCTCCGTCGCTGCGGACAGGACCTGAGCTTTGCGGCCTTGGTCGCCGAAGCCGATTTGGTGGTGGCTGATGGAATGCCGCTGGTTTGGGCCAGCCGGCTGCAAGGGACTGCCCTGCCGCAGCGCGTGGCGGGATCGGACCTGATCTCAAGTCTCAGCGCGGCCGCGGCGGGCCAGGGGAAGTCGATTTTTCTTCTGGGCGGACAGCCCGGCACGGCCGAGGCGGCGGCAAAGGTGCTGTGCGGCCGATATCCGCAACTGAAAATCGCCGGAACGCTCTGCCCCCACCTGAATTTCGAAAAAGACGAAGCGGAGGTGCAGCGCATCATCTCGCACCTGCAAGAGGCAAAACCGGACATCGTTTTTGTTGCGCTGGGTTCGCCCAAGCAGGAGCGGCTCATCGACCGGATTCGCCGAACGATGCCCGGAACATGGTGGCTGGGCGTGGGCGTAAGCTTCAGTTTTCTTTGCGGAGACGTTCGCCGGGCGCCGCTCTGGATGCGCACCTGCGGCCTGGAATGGATACATCGATTAAAGCAAGAGCCAAAACGGCTGTTCAAGCGCTACGTGGTGGTGGGAATCCCGTTCGGTTCTCGGCTGCTGTTGCAGGCAGGGGTGCGGGGAATCGCCAAGCGCCTGCTTAGCGGCAATTCCGACGAGGCCACGTTGATTGATTCACAAGATTACGCCCGGTCCGGTTCCAACGGCGAGCAGCAGGAATCGGTGGACGATATCGCCGCTCACTTGGAAGCGGGGGGAACGCCGTCGTCGGCCGACGAAGAGAAAGCGGCGCGACATGAGTCGGTGGGCGTGATTTCGCCCGGCCGCGGGCGGCTGCGAGGACTGGTGCTGCTGGGCGGGACGGTCAGGCCGAGCCCGTTGGCGACGGCTGTTGGCCGTAGCGTGCTGGATCTTCCGCTGGGCAACGCCAAGACGATTCTGGGGCGATGGCTGGACGAGGCCGCGGAGGTGGCGCGACTGTTGGGAATCGATCATCTTCCGGTGCGGCTGTTGGTGGACCCCAGCGCCGTCGAACCGCGAAGCGTCCCGCGCGACCGATTCCGCATGGAGCAGGATAAATCGGAATATCGAGGAACCGGCGGACTGTTGGCAAATATCGCCGTGGACTATGATGACGACGACATGATCCTCGTCGGCAATGCGGCGCAGGTGCTGCTGGATCCGCTGACGGAGCTATGGACCAGCCTCCATAAAACTCAGGGCGTGGTTGGCGTGATTGGACATCGCGAGGGCGAACCGAGCGGTTTGATGCTGATCACCTGCCGGGCGCTGCGGCTCATTCCCAAGACGGGATTCGTCGATATGAAAGAGCAGGCGTTGCCGATCATTGCTTCGAAGTACGACGTGCGCGTCTTGCAATGCCGTCGCCCGACGGGCCTTCCGATTCGGTCGTTATCGGACTACATTGCGGCGTTGCGAGCGCTGTACCAGCCGGTTCGATCGGCGGTGACGGACCCTTGGGCGGAAGACTGGAAATCGACGTTCGCCATCGTTGAGCCGGGCGCGGTGGTGTCGTCGAGTGCGCGCATTCACGATTCGGTGGTGTTGGCCGGCGGAAGCGTGGAGACGGGCGCCGTGGTGGTGCGCTCGGTCGTTGCCGGAACGGTGCGAAGGGACCGCAAGGCCGTCGACAATGCGTCGAATCCGATTCGGGCGCGTCGTCCAAGTTGGTGCCGCCGCGAGGCTCGAAACATGAAATCTGCCCGTCCTCCGAGACGATCGCCTGACCCTCGCCCACGTGGCTTTGGCCGCGATGATGGGCACGCTGGGCGTATTGGCGACGCTCGACGCGTGGAAGGACATCTATCTTATCGCCCGCAACGACGAGGAATACAGCCATATCTTCATCGTGCCGCTGGTGGCGATCTTTCTGGTTTGGGTTCGGAAGATGCGGATCCGGCTATTGCAAACCGTCGGGGCGGATCATCGGACCCGTCGTCGTGGCGGTGGGCTGGGTCCATGAGTTCGCTGGGATTTTACCGCGGCATCCAGAGCTTCTGGCACGGCGGGGCGGTGCTGGTCGTCGTTGGGTGCATGCTTTCGGTCCTGGGCAAAAACGTGGTTTTCCGATTCTTCCCGGCGTTTGCGCTGTTGATTTTCCTGGTGCCGGCGCCGGCGCGAATTCGGCTGGCCGATCGCCGCGCCGCTGCAGAATTGGACGGCGTCGATCACGCAACACCTGCTGGAAGTCGTGCGGCGTCGTCAACACCGAAGTCAAGCGGCAACGCGATGACGATCAACGGCCACGCCGTGCTTGTCGCCGAGGCGTGCAACGGACTGCGGATGGTCTTTTCACTGATCATGGTGGGATTCGCGTTCTGCTTCGCGATGCCGCTGAAGAATTACGTGCGGGCGCTGATCCTGCTGACCAGCCCGCTGGCGGCGATTTTCTGCAACGTGGTTCGCGTCATTCCAACGATCTGGATGTATGGCTACGAGCCGAAATACGCTCCCGACGTTTCACGCCTACGCGGGCTGGGCGATGCTGCCGCTGGCGTTTGGAATGTTGTATGGACTGATCAAGACGCTTCAATGGGCGATGATCCCGGTGAATGAATACACGCTGGCGTCGCAGTAGTCGGATTTGGAGAATGGCAGTTGAAGTTACGACGCGGAAAATTCGGCTCCGGGGCTCTGGCTGTGGCCGATGGTTTCGATCCTGATGCTGATCGGGATGGTCGCCGAGCGCGCACCCACGTGCAGCCGGCCGTGGCCGCGCCGCATTTGGCAGCGTTGCCGCGCGCGCCATCGACGCGTTCCCGCATCGTGATACCAGGAGCCTCGGCCGACTGGATGGGCTCGGACACGGAAGTGCCCGCCTCGGCGACACAACTTTTGCGGCCCAACGCGATCCTCAGCCGGGAATACGTGAACGACCAGACAAAGGCAACTGGTTTCGCTGCTGATCGTGCATTGCAGGCGACGCGCGCGATATGCAGGGCCATTATCCGCCCAACTGCTATCCGGCCCAGGGACAGAAGCTGATCTGGAAAACGCGGCTGCGGACCTGGCATCTGCCGCACATGGACATCAACGGAATGGAATACCATTTCGCCGCCAAGAGTCCTGACCGAACCAGGAGCAGGTGGTGTACAATTTTTTCGTCATGCCGCTCGTGCCGGGAGTGACGGTATCGCACAAGGAACTGGATGGCGTGATTTGCCCCGACATCACTAGCGTCTATACGTCCGGAGAAGATTACCAGCGGCGCTATTACGGTGCAGCCGAGTTTCAACTGGTGACTGGACCGCAGGATGACGCAACAGGAACGGGATCAGGCATTTCTCGATCTGCTGAGCCCCAATGAGAAGCTGATCTGGACGCTGGAGAACCGCGACCCGGAGGTAAATAGAGTATGACGAACGAAATGCAATTGGCGCAAGCCGCGGGCTTGCCCGTGGTACGGGCCAGGACATGGCCCACGGCCATCACGGCCAATAACGCGCCAAGCCGATCGGGCTGAAGAAGATTCACCGCCTGCTGCGCGGCCGCTATCCTCTGGTGATCACGCTGGGCCTGCTTTTCGGCGTCGCCGGGGCGCTTGATGGGATTCCTCTGCCAAAAACCTTTGTATTCCAGTCAATTGCCAGGTGCTGATCGACCCGACGATCCACCTTCTCAGCTCGTACGGCGGGGAGATGATGTCCAGTTACAATCCCTTCCTGGAATCCCAGATCAGGATGATCGAGAGCTACGAAGTCGTCCAGCGCGCATTGGACGAGGACGAATGGAAGAATGCCGGCGGCACGCGCGGCAGCGATGCGGCGCTGGCGCATTTCGCCACGGGGCTGCAAGTCGAGAACATCCCCAACACCTCGATTCTCAAGATTACCTACAGTGACCCTGATGCGAATCTGGCCTTCGCCGGCGCAGTCCATTTTGAAGGCCTACCAGGAGTTCTTTCAGGATGAAGACCCGATGATGGTACACCAGCAAGCTCCAGGAACTGGACAAGCTGAAAACAAAATATACCAACGATCTGCAAAACTATGACTCAGCAGTTGGCTGACCTGCAAAAAGTGTATGACACCGACGATCTGACTTCGTATCAGAGCACTCACATGGCGCAACTGGCGCGAGCTGACCAATCGATCTGAACGACGCCAAAACGCAATTGGACATCGATCAGAGATTGCTGGGTGTCGCCGGCATGGGCGGCGCGGCGACGCCGCAGGCACCGACCACGCAGACCCGCGCCAGTGACCGAGGATCAGATCGCCGCCTTCGACGGCGGACGTCTCAACTATATGCGCAGCCAACGGGACCAGATCGAGCGCAAATCGCCTGGGAAATGAAGGACGGCTATGGCGACGCGATCCGCGCCAGCCGGTAAATACCTGCGCAACGCAGTTGGAATGAGATGAACGACGAGATTCAGAGCTACGTGGCAGATTTCAGCCAGGGATACCGCTCGACGGGGGTGCAGGGCAATATGGACTGACCCCCTGAGGGCGGAAACCGTGGGCCTGAAAGTGCGCATCGAGGATTTGACCAAGCAATTCGACCATCAGAAGCAGTTGTGCGCCGACATCGGCAGAATACTCGCAGTGGATTCGGGACCTAAAAACAACATCCAGCGGACGCAATCGTCGCTGGACAATACCAACGCGGAATACGAACGGCAGCATTTCGTTGCGGAACCTCAACGGCACCCACCAGATGCAGATCATCAGCGTTCCGTTGATGTCCATGATCCTTCCACGGACCGCCGCAAGATCTTCGCCGCCCTCGGGTTTATTGGCGGGGCGGCGGTGCCGACGCTCCTGATCATGCTGATCGGCCTGCTGGACAGCCGGTTCCGCTACAGCGACGAGGCCAACACCGATCTCGGCGGCATTCCGCTGCTGGGAATTCTGCCGAATCTGCCCGACCTTCTGACCGATCCGACGCAGGCGGCGACGGCGGCGCATTGCGTCCACCAGATTCGCACCATCCTGCAGATCACCGGCCACAGCACCGAGCGCCGCGTCTTCACCGTCACCAGCGCCTCGCCGGGCGACGGCAAGACCAGCCTCACCCTGGCGCTGGGCCTGAGCTTTGCCGCCAGCGGATCGCGCACGTTGCTGGTCGATGGCGATCTGATCGGCGGCGGATTGACCGCTCGTCTAAACGTCACCGCCGAACATGGCGTGCTCGAGGCCATGGCCGCCCGCGATATCACTGCCGTTCATCCGCACCACCGACGTGGCCGATCTGTCGTTCCTCCCGGTGGGCAAAGCGATGGGCGGGTACACCGGCACGATTTCTCCGGCGGCGGTTCGCCGCCTGTCGATGAAGCCCGAAAACAATTCGACGTGATCCTGATCGATACCGGCCCGATCCTCGGAAGCATCGAGGCGTCCCCGGTGGCCGTCGCATCCGACGGCGTGGTGCTGTGCGTCTCGCGCGGCCAGCAGCGCCAGCTCGTCGATCGCGCCTTGGCGCATCTGCACGCCATCGGCGTCAGGCTTGCCGGCGTCGTGTTCAATCGCGCGCAGTCGCACGATTTCGAGCGTTCGACGAATCGGCTGGGGCTGGGATCGATCCCGGCCGGAACCGATGGACGCCGCAGAGAGGCGATCGGACCCGTGGCGCGCACGGTGGCGTCGTCCGTGCGGTCGGCCGCCTCGGGACACGACCGTTGACGTTGATCCCCAGCTATGACCGCTTTGTCATTCCACCCTCGCCCCACTCGCCTCGGCCGCTGAACGGCCCACGCCTACCGTGGCGCGCACCATCTGGGGCCTGGATCCCGTTGCTCTGCATCACCGCTATTGGGCCGCGCACGGCGTCCAGGTCGTTCGTCAGGGCGAGCCTTCGGAAATCGTCAGCATGCCGAGCTTTACCTCCTGACCGACCCCCGCTCGCTGGTCCTTTTTCGGATGATCAGCGTGATCGACGTGTTGAACTGGCTTAAGCCGCAGGCGCTTTTTCTACGCCTGCATGATGGACGCGAACGGGGATATCGCGAGAAGGTCATCACCGACGGCAACAACCGCTTCGTGCGGTTTCAGCGGCTTTATCACGGATCGGAAGACCTTCGCCTGGCGCGGGCGGTGCTCACGCCGGATCGCGACGTGGCCCAACTCTGGCAGTCGGCGGCGGACCCGCTGACCGGCTGGCGGCGGTTGCGGCGGAACCTGCGGCGCGGCGAGCGCAGCACGCTTTCCATCGACGGCAGCGTCTTTGACCGCAGCGTCGATCGCGAAATCGCCATGTTCCTGCGCGATCTCACCAAGACCTGGCAGCATCCCGACTCCACCATTGGCCGCGCCAAGCTCTTTGAGCCGCAGGTCTGGAAAGACCCGCAGACCACGATCGATCCCGAAGCGCGATTCATCGGTCCGGTCTGGGTCGGCGCCGGGCCGGAAAATCGACGGCGGGACCACCATCGTCGGACCCGCGATCATCTGGGACGACCCCGAATCCCGGCCGCCCGACGGAAGAAATTCAATGGCTCACCATCGAGCCGCGCGATATTCCCCAGAAGCGAGCCGTCAAAGACGCCCACCGCCCTGAACCGGGCGTTCAAACGGGCTTTTGACATCGCCTTCAGTCTCGGCCGTGCTGCTGCTGACCCTTTGGATTTATCCCGATCATCATGCTGGCGATCTGGCTGGACGATGGCCGGCCGATGTTCTTCACCCACCAGCGCGAGACGATGGGCGGCCGGGAATTCCCGTGCATCAAGTTCCGTTCGATGCGCAAGGATGCCGAGCAGCTCAAGGCGCAGCTTCAGTCGCAGAACCAGGCAGACGGCCCGCAGTTTTACATGCAAAAGGACCCGCGCCTCACGTCGGTCGGCAAGGTGCTGCGGAAATATAATCTCGACGAGTTGCCGCAGTTCATCAACGTGCTGCTCGGCCACATGTCCGTCGTGGGCCCGCGGCCCAGCCCGCGCGAGGAGAATCAATATCTGTCCGCCCTGGCGCGACGCGAGGCTCAGCGTCCGACCGGGAATTACCGGCCTCTGGCAGATCCACCGCACGCGCAGCCGCGGCGCCGACTTCCAGGAATGGATCAAGTACGACATCGAATACGTCGAGAACCGCATCCTGGCATCTGGACCTTTGGATCATCTACAAAACCATCACCCAGGTATTCCGCAAGGTGTCCCGCTCATGATCATTCGTCCAAAAACCAAGCGACGGCTTCTGATTTTGTTCGGTGGCCTGATTATTTTCAGCGGCGGCGCCTTCTGGCTTTACGCCTATCGCATGCGCGTTGCCGAAAGCAAGCTACAGGTTGACAAGCAGGTTGGCATGGATGCGTACCGGTCGGGGGATTACCAGACCGCCATCGACAAGCTCGCGGAATATATCAACCACCAGCAGCAGCGCCAGGGGAGCCAATTGGACCCCGAGGCGCTTCTGGCGTTCGCCAATGCGCGAGCCAAAGTGCCCACGGCCAACGGCGATTACATCGTGCTGTCCATTCGCGCGTTGCAGAGTTACTGCGCTTTGGTGCCGGAGGACATGCGGGAGCGCGACCACCTCCTGGAGATGGAAGCGCCCTACTCAGTCTACGCCCCCGATGTGGTGGCGCGGGCCACGGACATCCTGCGAAGCAATCCGGACGATCTGGTCGCCCTGAAGGCGATCGCGCAGATCAACATGGCACAGCGCAAGTTCCAGGAGGCCGCCCCCGCCGCCGAACGCTGCGCGAACTGGCGCCAACCGACCTGGAGATGCAGAGGATGAACTTCCAGATCATGCGCCCTGTCGCGGCCCGCCGCGGAGATGCAGCGGCACGCCGATGCGTTGCGGGCGAAATATCCCGCCGATCCGCGCTTCCTCATCGTCAAGGCGTGGGCGTATTATTACGGGCAAAGCCCTTCCCAGTCCGCCGAGCAGCAGCGTGACGACTCGCAGGCTTACGAAAAACTGATCGTCCAGGCGGCGCGGCAGGATCCCCCCACCAGTCAGTTCGCCAAAACAACCGTTGACTTGCTGGACGGCTTGGGCCAATTCGGCGTCGCCCAGGATTTGCTCGCCCGCGCCGCCACCAAATTCAACGATCCGCAGTTGACGCAGGAATTGATCCTGCGGCTATGGGAAGCTCGCAAATACGATGAAGTCGTTTCGCGGCTGAAAGACCTGGACGCCGGCAACGCAGCGACCGACCCCCAGTTGATCGCCCTGAAGGCGCTGGCCTTATACGGCCGGAGCGAAAACAAATCGGCCGACGAGCTGGTCGATCGGCTGGCTGCCCGCGGCGCCGACGATCACGCCGCCTTTGCCTGGGCAACGACGTTGAAGGCGCAATTCGCATCGCCGGCTTTGGATGTGAAGACGCGTTTGGCGCGTTACCAGGAGGCGCAGGCCGCGCAGCCGGACAATGGGTACATCGCCTTCCTGCTGGGTGACGCCTATGCGCAGATGGACGAAACGGATTTGGCGCTGCAGGCGTGGCGGCTCTCCTGCCGCAAAATGCCGAGCTGGACGGAGCCGCACGTGCGCCTGGCGCTGCTGCTGGCGAGCTTGGGACAGGGCGCCGGCGACGAGGCCGGCCGCGCCGCCGAGGATGCCGTCCTTGCCGGCACCGCCGCCAACGGCCAGGTGGACCTGCGCGCGGCCATCGCCAACATCAAAGTCAGTTATGCCAGGCTCCTGGCATCCCCCGATGCCGCGGTCGAGGCGGCGTTGCTGGACGAAGTCAAGCAGCTTCAAAACCAGCTCCCCGACGAGCCGGAGACTCTGCCCATTTATGTCGCCCTTTTGACGCAGACCGGCCAGCGTGCCGCCGCGATCGATGTCATCAAGGGCGCCTGCAAGAACGTCGGCAACGGCGGCGAAGACTGCGCTGATGAGCCTCGTGGAAATCAGCCGCAAGGAAAAGCTCGGGATGGAAGACGCGCTGTACGCGGCCATCGACCGGAAAAATGGGATGACTCCGCGACTGGCATACGCGCGGGCAATGGAATCGCTGAAGAATGGTCAAGCGGCCGATGGGCTTCGGCTGCTGCTCGACAACGAAAAGAAAGATACCGATTCCGGCAACGCCGCGTATTGGGAGCGGGCGGTCTGCCAATACCGGGAAGTGTCGCACGATCCGGACGCGGCCGCCGCCTGGGAAAAGCTGGGAAACGCCCATCCGAACGATGTCGCCGTTCAGACCGCGATTCTGACCACCGCGGAGTCCGCCTGGTCGGACCGCACATTCGTCAAAACGACGATCGACCGCCTCAAGGCGCTCACGGGCGATCAGGCGGCCGAGTGGAAGGTCGCCTATTCGCGATGGCTGCTCAGCGGCAGCGGCGGCGACCGGGACGCCTCCGCAGCGGTGGTGTTGCTCAGCAGCATCACGACGACTAATCCGGAGGATTATATTCCCCACGTCCTTCTGGCGACCGCTTACGACCGGCTCAAGAACTTCTCCGGAGGGCTCGACGAGTGGCGCAAGGCGGCCGACCTGGCGCCGCAATCGCCCGTGGCGCAATTCAACCTTCTCAACGCCCTCAACAGCGCCGGCAAGAAGGAAGAGTCGCTCGTGGTATTCGACCGGTTGGCGCAGATCGGCAATATTCCCCCGGACATGGCCTTGGCGGCGGCAACCATCATCGCCGCCGAGGGCGACATGCAGCGGGCCGAAAGCATGTTGTTGGCTTATCCCAAATGCACCAACCAGATCCTGCACGATGCGACGCTTGCCAAAGTGTACCGGCTGGAAAACCGGCGCAATGAAGCGGCCGCGATCTATTTCAATCTCGCCCATACCCCGCGGCTTGATGCCAACACGATCCGCGAGGCCGCCGATTTCTTCGGCGCCGCCGGGCAGATGCCGGAGGCCCGCAGATTTCTCGACCGCCTCGGCGACTTGTCCCTGCCGCCGGGGCAGCGAGAGTTGATCCTGGCAAGTTTTGAGGAAGATCATGGGACCGCGGATGCCGCCGCAAAGCTGTACCGGGATGCCGTCAAGGTTTCCGGCGACGACCCGACGGCCTCGATCCGGCAAATCGAATTCCTGATGCGGCAGCGCAACTGGAGCGAAGCGCAAAACGCGCTGGCAACGGCGCTGGCAAAATGGGCGACAACGATTCGCTGAAGAACCTGCAAACCGCCGCCGTCGCCCTGGGGCAATTCGCGCATGCCGACGACTTGGGATCGCTGATCGAGGCCATTTCGACGAATCCGCTGGATCCGGCCGCCCTCGAATCCCTCACCGTCGCAACCGCTCCGGGCACTACGACAACGCAAATCCAGGTGCTTCTGGATAAATATCCTGCGTTTGAACCGCTGTACGATTTGACGGCCCGCCGCCTGCTCGCCGATGGTCATGCCGCCGAGGCGGTATCTGTGGCGAGCAAAGGAATGGACCGGTTCCCCCAATCGGTGGCGGCCGCGCGCACCGCCGCCGAGGTCAACGCCGCCGCCGGCGACTGGAACGGCGCCATCGTCGCCGCCCGCCAGTGGCGTCAGCTCGCCGCGGAAAATCCCCAGCCCGCCGACCTGTTCCTCGCCAGGGCCGATCTTTTCGTCGATCAGGCGCAGGACGCCGTCGATTGCCTCTCGCCATATCTGGCTGATGCGAAGGCTCACCCCGACGACAATCAGTTGCTGCTGACGACCTATGCTCAAGCGCTGATTCAGACGGGCCGGGAATCCGATGCGGCGGCGCTGCTGAAACCCCTGGCGGAAAATTCCTCCCCGTGGCGGCTCCTCTGGCTGACCATCGCTCCGGTGGCATACACCGACGGCGCCGCCTCCCAACGGTGGATCGATCAGATTCGCCCTTCGCTCGATCCGAATTCGATTGAAGAACACGCGGGGCTGGCCAACGCGTATCTTGCCTGTGCGGATCGCCAGAATTATCCCCGGGATTTCACCCTCGCGGCTCAGGCGTTGCAACCGTTTCTGAAGACGGGCCAAATGAGCGCCGCGCAGTGGCTGACCTACGCCGCCGCCGTCGGCGGCGCCGGCGACATCCCATCGGAGATGCAGGCGTATCGTGAGGCTCTGAAGGTCGATCCGAAAAACGCCATCGCCCAGAACAACCTGGCGGATCTTCTGCGAAAGAAGGGGGATGCCGCCTCGCTCCGCGAGGGCCAGAATCTGGTGTTGCAAGCCATCGCGAATCATCCGGACGATCCCAATGCCGTCAGCTTTTTCGATACCCTGGCGCGAATTCTCCTCAAGGAAGGACGCACCAATGACGCGATCTCTGCCTTCGAAAAGGGATATTCGATCGACCCCAGAAATCTGAACATTCTGATCGGCCTGACGGCGACGTACGCGAACAACCATCAGATCGATGCCGCCGTGCGGTATCTTTCTCAAATCGACAGCATCGTCCTGCCGGGGACTCACCTCAGCGGAGATTTGGAGGTCGAACTGGAGAATGCGCGGCAGGCCATCCGCAAAAATGACCCCCAAAGCTCCGTGTCCGGTACGGATTTCTCCCCCCCCACCAAATAACGCCTATTTGGGTTATCGGTGCAGCGCCCGGCTGATGCCAAAGCCCCCATGCACAGCGAATATACATTCTATTTTGCATTTGCGGTTTAAGCCGAAAAAACCGGCTTTTCCGCCGGTAACGGCAAGAATATCGCGCGATTGCGACGGTCTTGACGCGAATCGCTGTTTTAATGGTTGTATCGAAAAGTCCCGTGAATTATGGTCTGGGCTAACAGCTTGGCGATCACGTCAGGTTGACCATGAATGAGTTCCGCTCTCAAGCTGGGTGGCTTGCGGAGTCATGCGAGCAAGTGGAGATTTTTTGCTGCGAATCCGATTTGCGGCGCCTGACCACCTGATGTCTCGGGTGTCATGGAGATTAAGGAGCAGAAGAATATGTCTGGATTCCTCTTCAAAACGGCGTCCACCGCGCTGGCACTGGTTTTGAGCGTGGGCGCGGCCGGCTCGATGGCTGCATCCGTGAGCATCTCCGGCGGCAGCTCCGCGGACGTGGGTGGATGGCAAATCGCCCCTGGTTCCGGCGTCACGCTCACCGGGGTTTCCTTTGATTCCGACACGAATACGCTGCTGATCCAGAATAAGTCCGAGACATTCTCCAGCGGCGCGGGTGAGCTTATCTCGTTCACCCAGGTCGATGCCGACGCGGCGCCGAGCATCGAAATTGCAACGGCTTCCATCCAGAATTCCACCGGGTTCGACTGGACGGGATTTGAGTTCTCGGTAACCGGCTCGGCGCTGTTCGACGGCGTCGGCAATGTTTTCGTGCCGCCTTTCAGCACCGGCGTCAATTACACATCCGTCACACTGAGCCCCGACCACAGCCTTCTGACCTACACCGGAACCCAATCCAACGGCGCCGCCGCCAATTGGGGAAGCAGCAATTCCGGCGACGACTTGCTGATCGATGCCACCCCGTCATCCGAAGCGCCGTTCGCTGATTTCTCGTTGGAGGAATCACCCGTGTACGTCGCCGCCGGTCCGGTCGTTCCCACGCCCTTGGCCGCGTGGCTCAGTCTGGCAGGCTTGCTGGTCGTCGGCCTCATGCCGGTTGCCCGTAAAATGGCGACCGTTCGTGCCTGAAGAAGCAGACCCGGCGATCAACGTCGCCGGGCTTTCACTTTTGCCGGATTTTGAGAATCTTTTTTTTCGGCGCCGCCCGCCTCGCCTGGCCCGTTCAGGGCCGTCGCCTTGTCGCGGCACGACCGCATTCCCATCTTATTGACGCATCACGGATTCCGAGACGCCGGCTTCCTCGGGCTGGGCCGCGGATTCTTTCGTTTGATGGGCACGCACGGAGGTGGTCACCTCCACCGAATGCGGCTCTCGATTTTCCATCGAGGCCCGGCTTCGACGCGATTCCGCGGACCGACGGCCGCCCAATCGCCCAATTTCAATCATGTGGCTGCGGTTGGCGCTGACCTGTTGACCCCCTTTTCGCCCGGCAAAACGGGCTTCCTCCGCTGTGAATTCGTGAGCCGTCCCTTTCCGATGCGCGGCCATCCCCCCTTTACGGGCAATCTCACGCTGTTTGCGCTGATCCATCGACGCAAATCCACCGACTCGTGTATGGTGTTCCATGACAAATCCTTTGATGATGCATTTTGAACAAGTTTTCACGCCCAGCCGCCGAAACGGCCTTTACCCTTTTGCTGCAACGGACATACCAGCGGCCCAACATCGGCCACGGTATTTCATCCGTTTGCCGTTACAACCATTGTAGGCCGAATAAACCGATCCCCGCTACCCTAAAGTGAGTTTTCGATAAGTAATTCGATGCGGCCGCTCGGCCTCGATCCCCAGCCGCCGTTTGCGATCCGCCTCGTATTCGCTGTAGTTTCCGTCAAAAAATCTGACCTGGCTCTCGCCCTCAAACGCCAAAATGTGCGTCGCGATCCGATCCAAAAACCATCGGTCGTGAGTGATGACCACCGCACAGCCCGCGAAATTCTCCAGCGCCTCTTCCAACGCCCGCATCGTGTTCACATCCAGGTCGTTCGTCGGCTCATCGAGCAGCAGCACATTGGCCCCCTGCCGCAGCATCCGAGCCAGATGAACGCGATTTCGCTCCCCGCCGGAGAGCGTGCCCACGATCCGCTGCTGATCGGTCCCGCCAAACCCGAACCGCGACACATACGCCCGCGAATTCACCTGGATCGAACCCAGGCGGATGTTCTCCTGCTTTTCCGTGATCGCCTCCCAGACGTTGATCGCCGGGATCGAGCACGTCTCGGCTCTGCTCGACGTACGCCAATTTCACGCTCTCGCCCAATCGCAGTTCGCCCGCATCCGGCTTCTCCTGTCCGGTGATCAGCCGAAACAGCGTCGTCTTCCCCGCCCCGTTCGGCCCGATCACCCCGACGATCGCGTTGGGCGGAAGCACGAAACTCATCTCCGCAAAAAGCAGGTTCGGCCCATACGCCTTGGTGACATCGACCGCCTCGATGACCTTCGCCCCCAACCTCGGCCCCGGCGGAATATAAATCTCGATCTCCGCCGCCCGCTTCTGATTATCCTGATTCAGCATCGCCTCGTACGCGGCCAGGCGCGCCTTTGATTTGGCCCGCCGGGCGGTGGGCGATTTTCTCACCCATTCCAACTCATGCGCCAATGCCCGCTGCCGGCTGCTTTCGGATTTCTCCTCCTGCTCCAGCCGCGCCTTTTTCTGCTCCAGCCAAGATGAATAATTCCCTTTCCAGGGAATTCCCTGCCCGCGGTCCAGTTCCAGAATCCACCCCGCGACGTTATCCAGAAAATACCGATCGTGCGTGACCGCGATGACCGTCCCCTCATACCGGGACAAATGCTGCTCCAGCCAGGCCACCGATTCGGCATCGAGATGATTCGTCGGCTCATCCAGCAGCAGAATATCCGGCTTCCTCAGCAGCAATCGGCACAGCGCCACCCGCCGCCGCTCCCCGCCCGACAGCACCTTCACCACCGCATCCCCCGGCGGGCAACGCAACGCATCCATCGCCATTTCCAATTGCGAATCCAAATCCCACGCGTTGGCCGCATCCAACTTCTCCTGAACATTCCCCTGCTTCTCCAGCA
Organism: uncultured Phycisphaerales bacterium; assembly: GCA_963771925.1. Classification (GTDB taxonomy): domain Bacteria; phylum Planctomycetota; class Phycisphaerae; order Tepidisphaerales; family Tepidisphaeraceae; genus PALSA-1353. Next base: position 2,144,586 of record CAVYVE010000005.1, on the reverse strand, counting down.
GTTTATTCATCTCATCATCGCTCATCGGCTCCGCGAGCCGATTGTTAATGCGATCGAACTCCGCCAGTAGCTCGATGACGGCTTGCATCCCCTGCTCCACGGTTTGCCGAACGGTCAGCGCATCATCCAGCTTCGGCTCCTGCTCGAGAAATCCGATGGTATATCCACTCTGCACATTCACTTGCCCGTCGAATTTCGTATCGACGCCGGCCAGGATTCGCAGCAGCGAGCTTTTCCCCGATCCGTTGAGGCCCAGCACGCCGATCTTCGCGCCGTAGAAATAGGACAGATAAATATCCTTGAGAACGACTTTCTTTTCGTGCGACTTGGACACGCCGATCATGGAGTAAATGATTTTGTTCGCTTCGGGCATGGGTTGCCTTTTACCCTGCGGAACGCACATCGTCGAGCCGCGGATTCGCGCAGATTTTAAGATACTCAAAGACTACGCCGTGCATCGCAATTTGGAGGCTTCGTGGTAACACCTCCCGCGTTTTCGATAGCGCCAGGGCCGGAGGTGTCACTGTTCCCGTTGTTTTTCTAAAAATGCGCGTCACCGGAATTGGAGGTTTTTGGTTCAATCTTTTTTGTCAGAATACGAGTTGAACAAGAACGGAAAATGCAATGCGGGAGAGGCGAAAACCCCATCAGGTTGACCCTATCTGGTTTCCCTCGCCCCCACATCGCATTTGCTTTTCATCGTGCGCCCAGCGGTGTAGCATTCATTCTCAACCGCCATCGCCGCAAAGGGACAGCCGATGGAATCGCAGGAAATTTCCGGAATCGTCACTCGCCCGAGCAATCATTCGGTGGGCGAAACGATCGCGCGCTTACAGACGATGCTCCACGCCAAGGGCGTAGCGGTTTTCGCTCTCATCGATCACAGCGGCGAAGCCGCAAAAGTCGGCATGAAGATGCCCCCGACGAAACTGCTGATCTTCGGCAACCCCAAAGCCGGCACCCCGCTGATGCTCGCGGCCCCGAGCATCGCCATCGACTTACCATTAAAAATATTGGTCTGGGAGGACGCCGCCGGCAAGGCTTGGATTTCATTCAACTCCGTCGAATACCTGCGCGATCGGCATCATCTTCCGCAGGAATTGGCCCAGAATATCGCCATCGTCGCAACACTGGCCGATAAGGCGGGGGAATGATCCGAATGGATGTCTCAGCCGGCGATGTCATCCAAGTCCAGCTTCAGCGCGGCCGCGATGGCTCTGAGCACCGAGACGGAACCCTCCTTACGACCCGCTTCAATCTCGGCAAGGTAGGCGCGGGCGATCTTCGCGGACTTGGCAAGCTGCTCCTGGGTGAGACCCCGATAATCACGGAAGACCCGCACGGGATTCTCGCCGGCCACCAGCCGCTTGGCGACATCGGCTGGAAAAGCTTCTTCCTTGCGAGTCTTGGCGGCATCGTAGGCCCGGATGTCTTCGAGCATCTCCGCGTCGTGTTTGAGTTGCTCGAAATCCTTCAGCGGCACCACCGCAAACCTTCGGCCCTTTTTTTCGATAATCTCGGTCTTCATCGATAAGCGCCTCCGCGCGGTTTAATATCCAATACCACCAATCGCTTTTCAATCAACTCCGTTGAACGCCTGCGCGCCCGGCACCACGTTCCGGAGGAGTTGGCTCAGAATATCGCCATTGTCTCGACACTGGCCGATAAGGCGGGGGAATGACTGATTCGCCCTTTTCCTTGTGCAAGTCGGAGGTTCGAAGCGGCGGTCTGTTCTGACCCCGCGTGCGCTATCGTGGGCCGCCTTTTTTAGAGTGATCACTGCGTGGGCTGCATGAAGGCAATCCGCCGAATTGGCGCATAAGGGCGCACTATTACGGCGCCGGATTTAATTTCGGTCCTGTTCGGGTTTAATCGCTTCGATGGCTTCGAAATCTTTGAAAGTTGCCTTTGCGGCGTCGATAGCTCTATTCCACGCAGAATCCATTTTTTCCTCCAAAAGATCGATCTCGCCTTTAAGCGATGGGTTCGCCGATTGCCATCTTCGAGCGCGCGACAAAACTTTTATATAACCCTTCTTACTACTCTCTAGTTTGGCAACAGCGATATCAAGATGTTGTGCGACCGAGGCGGCGATGGCCGCATGTACAACCGGGGTTTGGTCGAGGTCCGTCTTACGATCGCGCAATCCCGCAATTAGGGCAGAAAGGGCTTTTGTCTCGGTGGCCGCTAGCTGGCTGTTGGCCGCTGACTCTTCAAAAGAGGCGAGCAAGGTGCTAATCTCTCGCTGCAAAACATGCGACACTTTCAGGCCGGTTACTATCACATCGAACTGTCCGGTTGCGGATGTGACGTTAATTTTGTCAAATGCCAAACTCCGCCGCAGATCGACTAACGTGTTCTCAAGCGGCGGATGTATAGGAAAGGCTATTCGTTCAAGTAGCCACACACCTACTACGAATAACCCCGCGATTCGAAGATTATGTGGCTCAATAAGATGCCAATGTATGGCCGCTAGCAGAAAGCCAGTCATCGCTAAGCCTTTCAGTGTCAGACCGACCAATTCGAATATTTGCCGGGTCCATTTAGCTGGGCCCGTCGTATTGGTGGGAATAATCACGTCGGTGAAACTTATCGCAAGGGCGCCCGCGAAAAGGAGAGATGCGAAACCGTAGTTGACGAGCACGGCGTAGAATGCGTGCGGCGCACACCAACGCTCGCTCCATGCCAAATACAGGATCAGAACTTCTCTCAGCAGGTGGAGTAGAATTAGCTGGCGGGCCGTCCCGATTGTCTTGCCGGCGGATTGTAAAGTTCGAGAGTCTGAATCGGAGAATGGCGCAAGGATTTCGGCGAGTTTTGTGACGAAGTCGAATAGGAGGAACGCCAGAAGTACTACGACTGTGATCGAGTTGTAAAATGGGATCCGTTTTTCGAATAGTGACAGAAGCGTCCAGGACAGCACGCCTATCGATCCATAGATTGCCCATCGGGTCCAACCGGGCCGTTGATTCCGCCGTTCGCTGAGGCCGATTTCGAAGTCGATTGCATTCAGTAGGCGATCGGCACGTGTGGCCGGCATCTCACCGTCGCGCTGCTCATTTGATTTGCCGGTCACGATTTCCTCAGCCAAGTCGTCGCTAATTCGATTCGCTGGGCCTGAATTTATCCTCTTTTACCCCAAGAATAGGTGAAGGGGAAACGAGTGGGCTGTCGCTATACAGGGAATTGCGCTGGTGCGGAAGGTCGGACAAGCGGGGCTGTGAAGGACGGTTGAGGGGCGGCCTTTGGCCGCAAAAGCAATTCCTTTTCGGGGGATGCCGCTCTTTTGGGTTCAGAACATCCGCGATGCTCCCGTTTTCGGCCTCGTCAACCACGATCAATAGGCAGATGATTATCCGGCCGGGCGCAAGCCGTTTTCGCGGATCAGCACCTCGGCGGGAATGCCCAGAGCACTGTGCAGTTTGCGGATCATGGGCAGAGTCAGGGAACGTTTGTGATTCAGAATTTCCGCCACGCGGGCGCGGCTGCCGATGTATGCTTCCAGATCGCGCCGGGAGAGACCCCGCTGCTCCATTGCGAACTGGATCGCCTCGACCGGGTCCGGCGATTCGATCGGATAATGCTTCTGTTCCCACGCGACCGCCAGCGTCGCCAGCACGTCCAATCGGTCGCCGGCGGCGGTGTTCGCCTTGGCATCCATCAGGGCGTCGATCTCCTTTAGCACCCGGCGGTAATCGCGCTGATTCCTGATCGGTTTGATCTGCATCGTCATATCTCCGTTACGTCAATTTCATCATATTGCCGGTGCGTGCCCACGAACCGGATGTAGATCACGCGATAAGCGTAATTCACCTTCACTACCAGCCGGTACTTGTTTCCGGCGATGTTGAAGACTACGCGACTGCTCCCCACGATGCTGGCGCTGCGATACATCGCCTTGATCGCGGAGGGGCTGCTCCAATCCGCTTTCGACGCTTCGCGAAACCATGCCTTGAGCGGCTGCTCGGCATCGGCGTATTGCCGATTATGCCAGAACTCCCGCAGCCGCTTGCGCGAAATAATCCTCATTCCCTGTCGTCACAGTATGCCATGGTCCCACCACGGGAGCAAGGCGATTCCCACGAAGGCGAATCAGAAAAGGAAGATCAAAACGAAAAGGCGGCGAAGCGGATGGACGACTCGATGGTGAATCGAGCCGCGGTCCGGTTCGCCGCCGGGATTTCTCTGGCGACGAGCGAAGTCCGCAGAGCAGATCTCAGGCGAGGCGACGCAGCTTGCGCTGGCGTGCCAGGCCGAAGAGGCCCAAGCCGGCCAAGCCGAGGAGGCTTTGCCAGGCGGCGGCGGGAAGCGGAACGGTACGGCCGCCGGAGGAGGATAGTTCGAGCAGCGCGAAGCTGTCACCGGGCGTCGCGTCGATCACGAGATTGTCGCCGGTGGAACTCGGATCGCCGTTGCCCCAAAAGGATGTCACTCCGCTGCCCTGGGTTCCGGTATAGGTCAGGATCGTATTGCCGGAGGTCAGCGACACCGAGGTAAAGTCGTATCCCGGCCCGCTCGGCAGGCTGAAAATCTCGGCGCTGTCGAAGGCGGTACTGCCGGGGACCGTGGGCAGCAGGACGAAAGAGAATGCGTTGAACGACGAGCCGGTACTGTTCACGATCGTCTCATCGGGGATCACGAATTGCGTCGCGGTCGTTCCGTCGTAGCCCGGAGTGGGCGAGAAGGTGATTTGGTAGCCCTGGTTGGGGGCGTTGAACGTGGCGGTCTTTTCGACCTCGACGGATCCGGTGGGATTGTCGGGGTTCGGGTTGACTGCCAAGCCCACGCCGGGGCTCCAGGAAATGTTCCATCCATCGACGGAAGCCGGACTCATATTTTGTATCTGGATCGGGACGGCCAGCGCTGAAGAGGCGCTCCACATCCCAAACCCAGCCACCATCGCACCCACTGCGATCGCGGCAGTTCTGCAACTGCGAAACATGTGTTACCTCCCAAAATTCAGGATCGTAGGATCTGGCCACGATACCCACCGGCCAACGGCGTTCGATACCAACATATCGGGAACGCCATCAAAATTGGTTGACCCCGAAAAACCAATTATGAAACCAAGATGAAGACATTAGCAAATACGGTTCCTAACGTCAATATAAATCTCGGAATCGCTGATTACTGCCTCCAAGACGGCGCTATTATCTCCCAATCATGGCAAGTTTCCATAATGTATGTCGCTTGGGCATACATCAACCAATAGTGATTCTCAGGTCATGATAATGCAATTAGTATGTTTCATCAGGAATTTAGATACCCCAAATTAACTTTATTAGCTTTCCAGTCGTCGTGACATTTTTCCCCGGGGCACAGCCGGAAAAATTATTTTGGAAATGGGAGATTTCTGCACGTGACATCCGACCGTGTGATGGGATCGGCGTCTTCGGGGCTGCGGCGATGGGCTTCATTTCTCGATGCGCTCGCTGCGCGAAAAGTGCGAGTTCGGGTTTACAATGCCCGGGCGCGTGACCCTTCAGCAGCAGTTCGAATCTGGTGTGTCGCATCATCAGGCGGGCCGATTGGCCGAGGCGGAGAAGATTTACCGCCAGGTCCTGGCGCGGCAGCCCGATCATGCGGACACGTTACATCTGCTAGGTGTGCTGGCGGGCCAGGCGGGCCGGCGGGACGCGGCGCTGGATTTGATCCGCCGGGCAATCGCGATTTGTTCAACCAATGCGTCTTATCACGGTAATCTCGGCAAAGCATTGGGGGACGCCGGGCGACTTGACGAGGCCATCGCCGCCTTTCGGGAGGCCATTCGGCTGCAGCCTGACTACGCCGAAGCGCACAACAACCTGGGCATTGCCCTGCAAAACAAGGGGCAGCTTGACGAGGCGATTGCTTCCTACCGCCAAGTCAATCGGCTCAGGCCGGATTACGCCGAGGCGCATAGCAATCTCGGCAACGCGCTGGCGGCCAAGGGGCAACTCGACGAGGCGATTGCATCATATCGCCGGGCCATTGGGCTCAAGCCGGGTTATGCCGATGCGCACAATAATCTCGGCAATGCACTGACGGCCAAAGGGCAAGTTGACGAGGCGATTGCATTGTATCGCCAGGCCATTCGGCTCAAACCCGATTACTCCGAAGCGCACAATAATTTCGGCGCCGCATTGAAGGAAAAGGGGCAACTGGACGAGGCGATCGCTTCCTATCGCCGGGCCATTGGGCTCAGGCCCGGTTACGCCGAGGCGCACGGCAATCTTGGCAACGCATTAACGGCCAGAGGGCAACTTGACGAGGCGATCGCATGTTATCGCCGGGTCATCGGGCTCAAGCCTGGTTCCGCCGAGGCGTACGGCAGTCTCGGCAACGCGCTGACGGCCAAGGGGCAACACGACGAGGCGATCGCTTCCTATCGGCAGGCGGTTCGGCTCAAGCCTGATTTCGCCGAAGCGTTTAGCAATCTCGGCATTGCATTGAAGGACATCGGGCAACTTGACGAGGCGATCGCAGCGCATCGGCAAGCGATTCGGCTCAAGCCTGATTACGCTGAAGCATATAGCAATCTGGGCGTTGCGCTGACGGCCCAAGGGCAACTTGACGAGGCGATTACGGCCCACCGGCAGGCCATTGGGCTTCGGCCGGATTCTGCCGCAGCCGACAGTAATCTGCTCTTCACGCTCCATTTCCATCCCGGCTACGATGCCAGGGCGATCTACGAGGAGCACCGGCGATGGAGCCGGCAGCACGCCGAACCGCTGAAGAAGTTCATTCAGCCGCACGCTAACAACCGCGATCCCGACCGCCGGCTGCGGATTGGCTATGTGTCGCCGGATTTCCGCGATCATGTGCTATCGCTGTTTACGATTCCGCTTCTGTCGCATCACGATCGCAAAGCGTTCGAGATCTTCAGTTATGCCGACGTGCGCCGGCCGGATGCCATGACGGAGCGGATTCGCGGATGCGTCGATGTTTGGCGGCCGACCATGGGGATGACGGATGCACAGTTGGCGCGGGAAATCCGCGAAGACGGGATTGATATCGTGGTTGATATCACCATGCACATGTGCAACGGCCGGCCGTTGGCTTTGGCGCAAGCCGGCGCCGGTGCAGGCGGCGTGGCTGGCGTATCCGGGGACGACGGGACTGTCGGCGATGGATTACCGGCTGACTGACCCGTACCTTGATCCGCCGGAATTCAGCGATCATTTCTACTCGGAAACGTCGATCCGTCTGCCCGACACGTTCTGGTGCTATGATCCGCGTTCGACGGAACCCGCCGTCGATGCGCTGCCCGCGCAATCGAATGGCCACGTCACTTTCGGCTGTCTGAACAACTTCTGCAAAGTCAACGAGCAGGTCCTGCAACTCTGGGCGCAAGTTCTGAAAACGGTTGATCGATCGCGTTTGATGGTCCTCTGTCCGGAAGGAGAGCATCGTCAACGTCTCCTGGACCTGCTGCAACGGGAGGGAATCCAACCCGATCGCATCGAGTTTGCCGCGCGCCGTCCGCGTCTGCAATACCTGGAGCTTTACCGCCGGATCGATATAGGACTGGACAGCTTGCCCTACAACGGGCACACCACGAGCTTGGATTCATTCTGGATGGGTGTTCCCGTCGTGACGCTGGTGGGCAAGACTGTGGTCGGACGTGCCGGCTTATCGCAATCGACCAACCTGGGCCTGCCGGAACTCATTGCCCAAACGCCGCAGCAGTACGTTCAGATCGCCGCGGACCTGGCCAACGATTTGCCGCGGCTGGCCGAGCTGCGCCGTACGTTGCGCGGCCGGATGCAGGCGTCGCCGTTGATGGATGCCGGGCGTTTCGCCCGCAACATGGAAGCGGCCTACAGACAGATGTGGCGGAATTGGTGCGCGACGGGCTCATGATTTGAACGATCCCCAAGCGCCGGCAGAAGAGGCAGCGGCCCCCGGCCCGCGATTTGCCCCCATGGCAGAGCCTTGGGGATCAACCAGATTACATACCGCGCGGCGCTGGGCCGGTGTACAGCGATCTGGGCCGGATGATCCTGTTGTGGTCCTGCTGCTCGATGACGTGGGCGCACCAGCCGGCCACGCGGGCGCAGGCGAACAGCGGCGTGTTCAGCTCGGGCGGAATTTCCAGCAGGTTCAACACCGGGGCCGCGTACAGATCCAGGTTCGCATATAAACCCTTTTCCTTTTCCATCACGCGTTCCAGTTCCCGGCAGATTTCCAGCAGGGTCGTGTCGCCCTTGCGGCGGCAAATCTCGGCGAGCAGTTCCCGCATGACGGGAACGCGGGAATCCCCTTTTTTGTACACGCGATGGCCAAAGCCCATGATCTTTTCGCGCTTGGCGAGGGCGGCCTTGACCCATGGCTCGGCATTCTTCGGGGAGCCGACGTTGCGGAGCATGGTCATCGCCTGTTCGTTGGCTCCGCCGTGCAAGGGACCTTCCAATGCGCCAAGGGCGGTGACGATGGCCGGATAAATGTCGGCCAGCGTGGAGGCGGTCACGCGGGCGGCGAACGTCGAGGCGTTGAATTCGTGCTCGGCATAGAGATTCATCACCGTATCCATCACGCGCACGACCCATTCCTCGGGCTTGCGGCCGGAGATGCCCATGAGAAGCCGTTCCGCCAGGGGCATTTCACCAACCGCGACCGGGTCGTGGCCGTGAAGGACTCGCCAGCCCGCCGTTGTCACGCTGGTCATTCGGGAGATCAGGCGGATCGCCTTGCGTGAATTGGCGGCATGATCGACGTGGCCCAAATCCGGATCGAACGCCGCGAGGGCGGACACGCCCGTTCGGAGATAATCCATCGCGCGCGTGCCCTTGGGAAAACATTTGAGCATTTGAACAATCGCCGGCGGGAGCGCGGCGCTGGAGGCGAGCTGCCGGGAAAATTCCTTGAGTTCGGCTGGGCTGGGCATTTCGCCATGCAGCAGGAGCCAGGCGACTTGCTCGAACGTGATCTTGTCGGCAATGGCTTCGATGCCGTAGCCGTAATAGTGCAGACCGGTGTCGGCCTGGACGGAGCAGATGGCGGATTCGCCGGCAATGACGCCGTCAAGTCCGGGGCTGTACGCCTGTCCTGAGCCTGTCGAAGGGGCGGGTTTTGTTGTGGATTCGCTCATGATTTCCTCGCATCGGGAATGTAGTCATGGCAAGCGCATTCTCGTGTCTCGCGCCAAATAATCTCACGCAGAGGCGCGGAGGCGCAGAGAAAGGCGGGGAAGGAAATTTATTCTGCAATTTCTCTGCGCCTCTGCGCCTCTGCGTGAGCTTATCTTTGAATGGGCAATCGTCCTCGCTTGGATAATGCGGTTGCCGTGGAGTCATAGCCTAACAATGCTTCGGCGAACCAACGGGTCATGTAGCGCGCTCGCGGCGGTACTGATCGTGACGTTCCGCCAAGTCCGCAGGCAATCCTTGCGCCTTTCCCGCAAGCTTTTCCAACGCCTCGCCGACCGGCCGGGACGGCGGCAAGGGAAGAACCTCAACCTCGGTCCCTTCCGGCAACGCTCGCGGGTTGTTCAGTACTACAACGCCGTGTTCAATTCGTCCGCGATAGGTCATGCGTTCTCCTTGCTTTCAGGACCGGCGCCGGCATCATTATAGCGGATTTTGTGGTCGATTCGCTCATGATTTCCTCGTATGCGGGTCATAGTCTAACAGATCGTAGAGTTCATGTCGGGTTTGCATTTTGCCGAGCCATGATCGCTGCGTGCCGAGGCGGCGGAGATCGCCCAGGAGTTTTTCTTCCGCTTTCATCGCCACGCGGAAAGCGGTCTGCGGGAAGATCACCAGGCGATATCCCAATCGGGTGAGTTTGCCCAGATCGAGCAGGGGCGACTTTCCGAACTCGGTCATGTTCGCCATCAGCGGAGCGCGAATCAGGCGGGCAAATTCGGCGAATTCGGCCTCGGATTCCAGAGCTTCAGGGAAAATGGCGTCGGCGCCGGCGTCGAGATACATCCGCGCTCGCCCGACGGCGGCGTCGAAACCTTCCACGGACCGGGCGTCGGTCCTGGCGATCACCAGAAAATCGCAGCCCTTGCGAGCGGCGACGGCGGCGCGAACCTTGGCGGACATCGCGGCGGGGCCGATCAGCTTCTTGCCGCCCAAGTGGCCGCAGCGCTTGGCGGAAACCTGGTCCTCGATGTGCATGCCGGCGATGCCGGAGCGGGCGAATTGCTCGACCGTGGCGGCGGCGTCGCGCGGGCCGCCGAAGCCGGTGTCGGCATCCACGATCACCGGAATCTTCACCGCCGCGGCGATGTAGCCGGCCAACTCGGCGACCTGCCGGCGCGACAACAAACCGATGTCCGGCACCCCCGCCGCCGCGTTGGACAATCCGGCGCCGCTCACATAAACGGCGTCAAAGCCGGCGCGTTCGATAAGCCGGGCAGTCGCGGCGTTGAAAGCGCCGGGCATCGCCACGCAGGAGCGGCGCATGAGTTTTCGCAGTTTCGCCGCCATCGACGCGGATTGATGGATCGCTGTCCGGTTCATGGGAGGGCCGCCAGTGAAAAAAGTTGCCCGGCCGTCGGCTGCTGATCGAGCCGCCAAACCCAATCGGCCAGCGATCGGGCGCGATCGTGGCCCAGACGCCCGTCGGCGAGCGAATGAAATTTCGCCTGCACCTGCGCATCGGTCAGCGGTTTGAGCGCGTTGCCGGTGGGCACGTCCACCCGGCGAGTGAGCGTTTTGCCGCCGGTGGTTTTGATGGTGACGATATTACCAACCTCGACGGGATATTTCCGGGAGAGTTCCGCATGACGCGAGACGGTCACCCGGCTGAGGAGCTTGAGCATTTTCGGATCGGTGAAGCGATCTGGATCGAATTGCTTGGCCGTCAATTCGCCGTCGGCCAGAGCGATGGCGGTGATATACGGAAGGCTGTGGTCGGCGGTTTCGCGGCTGGTGGGCCGCCACTGCTCGGGGCTGCTCCCGATGATGTCCACGGCGGCGTCGTGACTCTCAATCGAGATCGATTCGATCTCATCGATCGAGCCGAGTTGCTTGCGCAGTTCCAGAGCGGCCTCAATGGCGCTTTGCGAGTGATATTCGGCCGGCCAATACTTGATGCTGGTTTTGAGGATCATGAAATCGCCGGCCCAGCTTTTGGGATCAGAGCCGAAAGGCCCTTGAAGCTGTAGTGGGCCGCTGATGAGTTTTTCGAAACCGTTGACGCCTTCGAAGATGGGGGCGGGTCCGGTCATTCCTTCGGCCGCGAGCATGGCGGAATACACCCCGTGCCGGGCGGCGTTGGCGAAGGCGCATCCCTTCCAATGCGACAACTCGCCGACGCGAGATTGCCGTAAGTTGGCGCTGGCGACGCCGGCGATTCCCAGGGCGTGGCGTGTTTTCTGCGGCGGAAGTTTCATCAGCTTCGCCGCGGCCAGGGCGGTGGAAAATGCGCCGTAGGTGACGTGATCCCATCCGCGGGCGCGGATGCACGCCGCGTCGCATAGGCGGCATTGGACCTCATAAGCCAGCACGATGGCCAGGATGAAATCCTGGCCTGAAGAGTGTTGGGCATCGGCGACCGCCAGGGCGGCGGGGATGTTGTCGCTCGGATGGGCCGGCTCTTTGGAAAGATACGTGTCGTTGTAATCGAGGTAACGCACCATGCACCCGTTGGCGAACGCGGCCCAATCGGGCGGAGCGCGATGAGCCGATCCTAAAAGCGTGCTGCCGGGGTCGGCAGTCAATCGCCCCGCCACTTTCCGGGCGACGACGGACGGCTCGGCATCGTAGGCACCGTAGGCGCAGCCAAGCGAATCGAGCACGCGCCGTTTCACTTCGTGAACCACGGGCGCGGGAAGATCCTGATACCGCAGGGCGCCGGCCCAATCCGCCATTCGGTCGGCCAAAGGTTGTTGCATTCGGATTCCTTCTTCAGTTCGACTGTTTGGTCAACTTTATCATATAATCCCGCCGATGATCGACCTTGTGGAACAACATCGTCAAGAGATTGCCGCGCTGTGCCGCAAATATGGCGTGCGGAAACTGGAACTGTTCGGCTCGGCGGCCAGCGGCGCGTTCGACCATGCTCAAAGCGATATTGATTTTTTCTACGAATTTGACGCGAATCCGAAGGATCTTGCAGACCGATATTTCGGCTTGGCGGAAGAACTGGAGCAACTGCTGGGCGCGCCGTGGACCTCGTGAGTGGGCGGGACGCGCGAAACCGCTACTTCCTGCAGGTTGCCAATCAGCACAGAGTGACGCTTTATGCGGCCTGAATCCGCGAAATTCCTCACCGATATTCTTGATGCCATCGACCGGATTGTACAATACACATCCGGCAAAACGCGGGAGCAGTATCTTGCGGATGGCGAGCTTCGCGACGCGGTTCAATGGAACTTCCTGGTCATAGGTGAGGCGCTCAGTCAGTTACACAAACTCGACCCCGGCGCAGCAGAGGGAATTACCCAATGGCGCCGAATCGTCGGTTTTCGGAACCAACTCATACACGGTTATGGAGTGATCAAGAGTGAAATCACTTGGGACATTGTTGAGAGCAAAGTGCCGCTCCTCCGTGCGGACGTGCGAAAGTTGCTCGATATTCAGTGAGCAACGCAAAAGGAGAAATGGAAGAAGTTACCGTTCGATTCTTGCGCCCATTTATCATATAAACCCGTCATGACCTCGCGCCAGCGAATTCTCACCGGCGACACGCCGACGGGCAGGCTTCATCTGGGGCATTACGTCGGCAGCGTCGAGAACCGCCTGGCGCTGCAGGACCAATACGATTGTTATTTCATCATCGCCAACAAGCATGCTTTCACGACCCGTGCGGATAAGCCGCGGGAAATTCGCCAATCGGTTTTGGATATCGCCACGGATTACCTTGCCGTCGGCATCGATCCGAACAAGAGCACGCTGTTCATTCAGAGCGAAGTGCCGGCCATCGACGAACTGACGTTTTTTTTCGCGATGCTGTTGCCGTTCAATCGGGTGATGCGCAATCCCACGCTGAAGGATGAAATCCGCGACAAGGGGCTGGGAGATGAATATTCGTTCGGGTTTCCGCTGTATGCGGTGGGACAGTGCGCCGACATCCTGGCGTTTCGCCCGGCCCTGGTTCCCGTGGGGGAAGATCAGCTTCCACACCTGGAAATGACGCGCGAGGTGGCGAAGAGATTCGATCAAATCTACTGCCGCGTCGATCCGCACACCGAGGACAAGGATTACGTCGCCCGCGGCGGCGTGTTCCCGGTCATCGAGCCGATGCTGGGCCGCGTTCGCCGATTGGTCGGCACCGGCGCGCCGGGGGCGGATGGGCAACTGCTCAAGATGAGCAAATCGCTCAACAACGCGATCTTCCTGTCGGATGACGCCGACACGGTCCAGAAAAAAGTTATGGCCATGTACACCGATCCCAAGCGCATTCGCGCCAGCGATCCGGGAACGGTGGAGAATAATCCGCTGTGGATTTTTCACGAGACTTTCAATCCCGACAAGGCGTGGGTGGCCGAGCAGGAGGATGCGTACCGATCCGGAAAAGTCGGCGATGTAGCTATCAAGCGTAAGTTGGCCGAAGTGCTGAACGCGCTGATCGAGCCGATCCGCACGCGACGGAAGCAATTTGAATCCCGGCCGGATGATGTTCTGGATGCGCTGCGGGCCGGCACGCGCCGGGCCAATGTTCTGGCCGAGGAAACTCTCGCCTTGGCGAAGCGGGCGATGAAGCAGGATTATTTCCCGCGATCGCTGCGGATTGAAGGGAATTAAGAGCTTCAACAAATGCAACCACAGACTTCGCACAGAGCACGCGGCGAGTTGATATGGTCTGTTGATCCATGGCCTGCTCCCCGTCGCGGGCCGGTCACTGAGTTTCGTTCGTCATGTCCCATGAGGTGACCAATGTTCGGCTTCGTCCGCCGTCACGTGCAGCACTTGGACCGCTGGTCCTCCGCACTGGGGTTTCTGGGCCTTGGCCACCTGATACTATCACGCTTCGGAGATGCGGGGCTTTTGGTAGCAGCGACCTTGGTATTCGTAGCCGCCTGTTTTCGTGCTTGGATGTTTGAAACAGCGGGGCGGGGTGCGGCACAACCAGCCCCTGCTGTGGTCCGGCCGCGTCGCGGTGTATAATCTCTGTTGTTTTGCGGTCGGCGGCCGAGTCGCGAGCCGGACAAAGCAAGGCAATGTGTTATTCGCGTGGGCCGCTCGGCATCGCAACGTGCGTCGAGTATTATGCGCTCGTGAAGTACCGTGAGCTTCTGCGGATGCTCCGTGACGATGGCTGGCGGCGCGATCGGACTACCGGCAGCCATATGATGTATGTGCACCCGATCAAGCCGGGTCCGGTGGTTGTTCCCGCCGGCGGCAAGGAAGGCCAGAACGTCCCGCGCGGGACGCTGAACAGCATCCTGAAGCAGGCCGGCCTGAAATGAGGCGCCTCATGGAGCAAGCCAAGTCATACGTCTATGTGATTGAACGCGCAGAAGATGGTTCGTACTGGGCCTATTTCCCTGATCTGCCCGGTTGCGCCACCACGGGCGAATCGCCGGAGCAGGTGGAGCAGCAGCTTCACGAAGCGGTGGAGCTTTACCTCAGCTATTATTCTGATCGTGGTCTTCCTCCGCCGCCGTCGCAAGCGCGAGTCGGCACGCTGCCGGCGGCGTGAAAGCTTTTGGTGGTCCGACGCGCGGGAATAACTAACCACCGCAGTGGCATGGCTCCGAGATAATCATGCCTGCCCCGCATCTCCGGGCGGCGGAGGAGGTGGATTCTGCGGGGCTGTCGGTGTCGCCGGTGGATTGGCCGGCGGCGGAGCGGCTTGCCCATATCCGTATCCGCCCTGTCCGTAATTTCCCGCGGCCTGCTGTTGTTGCATCATCCAGTAATACGCCTGCTGCATCGCCATCGCTTGATTGGCGCCGGCGGATTCGAGCGCGGCCCCGAGCTTCAGGATCGCGGTGATGCACAAAACGACAATGCCCATAAAAATCAGCATCGGCATAATCAACATCGGGTTGGAAGCCAACTGAAACAGGCCGCTGAGGAGATTCATCAACAGGAATACGACGATCATGCAATTGAGAATGATCGAGCAGATCGTGGAAACCCTGCCGCCGCGGCGAACGAAAAAGGCCAGCAGCAGAAGCGATCCGCCGGCCACGAGCGCCACTCCCGAAAGGATGGAAAAGACCAGTCGTATTTCCTGCGACGGCGAATAATTTGCCAGGGAAGGAAGGGAAGTCGGCTGCTGCCGCATGGCCTGGGCCAGGACGTTGTTGGGCACAATCCAAACGGCCGTGCCGATACAGGTGCCGCCCACAAAAATAAGGCCGCCCAGGATGAACTGCAACAGAGCCGCCACGCGGCCGGCCGGGTTCGGCCCGGCGTACGCCCAGCCCGTCGGATCGACGACCGGCGGCGAATACGGAGGCGGCGGAAAGGGGTATTGGCTCAAACGGATTTCCTCTTCGTGCCGATGGTCGCGGCAGAACAATGGAGCGTCAAGACGGATTGCAAAACCGCCGCCGCGGCAACGGCGGCCGTCTCCACCCGAAGAATCGTTTGGGCGATCCGAACCGCCACGATTCCCGCGGCATCAAATGCCTCGATTTCCGCCGGGCTCCAGCCCCCTTCCGGACCGATCAGGAGCGTCAGCTCCGGCGGAATCGCGGCGGCCAATTCCAAAATCGGCGCCGCATCCTCGGCCGGCGACAAATACCAGGCCGCCATTCGGCCGCTCGCCGTTTGCTGCAGAATTGTTTTGAGTTCGGTGAGGTTTTCAATCCGCATGATACCGCTTCGTTGGGATTGGCGGGCCGATTCCTGGGCCAATCTGGCCCATCGCCGCTGCTTTGCCTCGCCGCGGGGAAGGACCACGCCGCGCTCGGTCGTCAGGGGAATGAAGCGATCGACACCGAGTTCGCCGAGTTTTTCGATCATCCAATCGGCGCGTGCTCCCTTGGGCACGGCCGCCGCGACGGCGATCCGCGGCCGGCCGGCCGGCGGAAGATCCACCCGCTCGACCTGGATCGCCACCCCGTCGGGCCCGATCGCCGCAATTCGCCCGCGGCCGGTGCTTCCGGCGGAATCGAAGATTTCGATCTCCGCATCGGTTCGCATCCGCAAAACATCGCGCAGATGGTGGGCCTGCTCCGGCGGCAGATCGATCCGCCCGACGACGGCCCGGGGCACGAGGATTCGCCGCATGGCCGCCGATTATCGGACGGGAGCCGGTTGATGCAAACCCGGTGCGCCGGGGGCGTTGCCTTGGCAATCGAGCATCGTTATGCTTGTTGCCCACCTGTCCGAAGAAGCGCATGGAGGCGCGGCTCTTTGAGGAAGGATTCCTATGGCACAGGCCCCCGCAGTCAACACCGACGAACTTTTATCACAATTGGCGGCCAGCGAGATCGATCGTCTTCTGGCCGAAGCCGAAAGCAAGCCAGCCCCGGCCCCCGCCCCGGTCGCGCCAGCGGCGCCGGAACCTTCGACGGCCCCGCCGGCCGGCACCGCGACCGCCGAGGTCGTGGCGGACGGTCCGGAGCGTGCCGCCCTGCTGCAGGCCGCGGGATTCGAGGCCGCCGCCGGCCCGGCCGCGGAATCGCCCGATGCCGGTGCCGCCGGCCAACCCACCGGAGATGAGCGATCGGCCCTTCTCAAGGCCGCCGGATTTGCATCGGCCGAGGCCCCGACCGCAGTTGATGCCGAACCAGACGGTTCCCCAACCGATGTGATGTCCGATGATTCTTACCAACCGATCCCAATCTATCTGAAGCCGCTGGTGTGGATGAACGCGCCGCTGAACGTCTGCCCAGTCATGATGCGTCCATTGCTCGGCAAAGCCGGATTATTGACGCTGGTGAACGCGCTGGCCGTGCTGACGTACGTGTTTTTCTTTCGCAAACACTGATCTTTCCAGTGGGCCAATTCAGCTAAGATACTGCTCACGAATCGAATGAGCGATCCATTGCCGGAACCCGCCGCGCCGCCCCTTCGGAAAACCCGCGCCGGGCGCACCGCGTTTTATCTGTGCCTGCTGATGATCGCGGCCGCGGCGGCACGCGCCGCGTGGATGTGCGCGTTGCCCGCTAACGCCATTTCGGTCGATCTGAACGATTGGCATCGGGTGGCCCAGGGTCTGCAAATGGGCATGAATCCCTACGCCCGTTCGCATCTGCTCAATTGGCCGCCGTTCTGGATGGAGACGATCGATCTCTGCACGGGCATCTCCAATCGATTCGGATGGGATTTTATTTTTTGCATTCGCTGCGTTTTGATCGCGGCCGATCTGGGCGTTCTGGCGGCAACTTTTTTTTTATTGCGAATGCTGGACCCCCGCTCCAATCACGGCCCGCTACTCCTGCTGGGTTACTGCCTCAATCCGCTGCTGGTGCTCCTGACGATCCAGCACGGCAACTTCGACGCGTTCGCGGAATTGTGGATCATTCTTCTGCTGATCTGCCTGATCCGTTTCCGCCGGGGGCGGCGGGAGATCGACTATCTTCTGGCGGCCGCATGTCTGGGCATGGGAGGATTCACCAAGACTTTTCCCCTCATGCTTTGGCCTCTGCTGGCCCCCGGCGCGCGCCAGGTTTCGCCGCGGGTCCGATGGCTGGCGGCCGGCCTGGTCGTCGGGCCGATTACGTTCGCTTTGGCGCCGCTCTACGTGCTCAGCCCGGCGGAGATCTCCCATGATGTCGTTCACTATCACAGCTTCGGCGCCAGCTTCGGTATTCTGGGCCTATTGAATGTCCTTCACGCCCAGCCGCACCCCGCCGCATATTCCGCTATTTTCGCCTGCATCTTTCTGGCCGGGTTGGCGGGTTTGGCGCTGCATTTATGGCGAAAGGACCTGGCGAGCGACGGCGATCTCGTGCTGCTCGCGACGATCATCCTGCTGTCGTCCTTCGTCCTGGGTCCGGGCTACGGCTCGCAATATTGGTTCTGGGTCGCGCCGCTGCTGCTGGTCGTTTATCAGCAGTACAAAAAGCTCCGCACCGTGCTGTTGATCGCCGCGATCGTGATCGTCGCCACGAACATCTTTGAATATGCGATCATCCCATCGCTCGGCCGATTCTGGATCTGCTGGCATCCCGCATCAGAAGGATTGAAACAATACGGCCAGAAGATTCTGTTTTCCGATCCCGACCTCGCGAAGCTTTGCCTGCCGATGACGCTGGCATCGCTGGCGCTGCTGATGTCCGGCATCGCGGTCCTCGCACGAGTTACGAGAGACAGGACCGATGCCTGAATCTCGCGAAGTCACACCTGCGCCAGCCCGCCATCCACGGTTAGATCGATCCCGGTAATGAAGCTGCTGTCGTTGGACGCGAGGAACAGAGCCGTTGTGGCGATTTCATCGGACCTGCCCATGCGGCCCAGGGGAATCGTGCCGTTCAATGCCAGCTTGAAGCCGTCGGATTTCTGCTGGGTGAGGCCCATTTTGCCGAAGATGGGGGTTTCGATCGGGCCGGGGCTGAGGGAATTGACGCGGATTTTTCGCGCCTTGAGGTCGTTGGTCCAGCTTCGGGCGAATGAACGGACGGCGGCCTTGGTGGCGCTGTAGACGCTCATCGCTTCCATGCCTTTGTAGCCGGCAATCGAAGAGTTCAGAATGATCGAGGCGCCGTTGCGCAATAGCGGCAGCGCCTTCTGGACGGTGAAGAAAAGGCCTTTGACGTTGACCGCAAATTCGCGATCGAATTGAGCTTCAGTGACATTTTCAAAGGGCACAACCTGGCCGAGGCCGGCGTTGGCGAAGAGGACATCGAGATGGCCGTATTTCTCTTTGATGGCGGCGTACAGCCGGTCGAGGTCGGCCAAATTAGATACATCTCCCTGAACGGCCAGGGCCGAATGGCCGATGGTCTTGGCCGCATCATCCAGTTCCTCGCGCCTGCGGCCGGTGATGATGACTTTTGCGCCTTCGGCGGCAAACAGTTGTGCGGTGGCCAATCCCATTCCGCTGTTCCCGCCGGTGATCAATGCGACTTTTCCCGTGAGCTTTCCCATGACGATTCCCCTGCAAAAGGGCCTATTGTGTTCGATAGTTCAGGAGTATAGAACTATTGGAGAATTAGGGTCAAGCAGGCGTAAAATATTTTCGTGAGGCCCCTTTATCATCCATCCATTGATGAGGTTACGGTGCAGGGAATTCTGTACGCCCTGTCGGATCCGGTGCGGGTGCGGATATTCGCGCAGTTGGCCCAGGCCAAATGCGCCAGGAACTGCTCGGCGTTTTTGTACATCAGCAAACGGCCGCTGCCCAAGTCGACGCTGTCGCAACACTTCAAGATTCTGCGCGAGGCCGGGCTGATCCGCAGCGAGCGGAAAGGAGTCGAACTTCAAAACGAAGCGCGCTGCGATGAGCTGAAAAATAAATTCGGGCCGATGATCAATTCGATTTTGCAGGCTTACGGAAGGGAATCGAGGAAACCCTGAAGTTTTTGCTGTCCAACCAAACGAAAGAGAAAGAGAAATGGCGATGGAATACCGACAACTGGGAGGCTCGGGGCTGAAGGTGCCGGTGCTGTGCTTTGGCACGGGGACCTTCGGCGGAGCGGGGGAATTCTTCAAGGCGTGGGGGGAGAGCGATGTGAAGGAGGCGACGCGGCTGGTGGATGTCTGCCTGGAAGCGGGGCTCAACATGTTCGACTCGGCGGATGTCTATTCGAACGGAGCGGCCGAGGAAATCCTTGGGCAGGCGATCAAAGGCCGGCGGGATAAGGTGATCATCTCCACCAAGGGCACGTTCCGCGCGGGCGAGGGGCCGAACGATGTGGGGTCGTCGCGGCATCACATCACGCGAGCGGTGGAGGGAAGCCTGCGGCGGCTGGGGACGGACTATATCGATCTGTATCAGTTGCACGGGTTTGACGCGATGACGCCGATCGAAGAAGTGCTGGATACGCTGGATGTTCTGGTTCGGGCCGGGAAGATCGGTTACGTCGGCTGCTCGAATTTTTCCGGCTGGCATCTGATGAAGTCGCTGGCGATCGCAGATCGGTACGGCTGGCCGCGGTATGTGGCGAATCAGGCGTATTACTCGCTGATCGGGCGCGATTATGAATGGGAACTGATGCCGCTGGGGCTGGACCAGAAAGTCGGGGCGGTGGTCTGGAGCCCGCTGGGATGGGGGCGATTAACGGGGAAAATCCGCCGTGGGCATCCGCTGCCGGAAACCAGCCGGCTGCACAACAAGCTGGTGATCCAGTATGGCCCGCCGGTGGCGGACGAGCACCTTTATCGGGTTGTTGACGCCCTCGACGCCGTGGCGCGGGAGACGGGAAAAGCCGTGCCGCAGATCGCGCTGAACTGGCTGCTCCAGCGGCCGACGGTGGCGACACTGGTGATCGGCGCGCGCAACGAAGAGCAGTTGCGCCAAAATCTCGGCGCCGTCGGGTGGAACCTGACGCCCGAGCAAGTCGCGAAGCTCGACGCCGCCAGCGCGGTGACGCTTGCTTATCCCTATTGGCATCAACGGGGATTCGCGGAGTGCAATCCGAGTCCGGTGTGAATGGGGCTCTTACCGGGCACTTTCTAACTCGAATCTCGTCAATCCGATTTAATGTGCACGAAGGTTCTAATCTATTCCCCGCGAGGACAAACGAATTGAGGGCACAAAAAAAGAACCGTTACGCCATTGCGCTTTAAGGCGGCGTGATTTTCCGCCCAATCGGGATCCACAGCATTCAGCACAACCGGCGTATTGCGACTGGCGAGTGCCGCCGCGACGAACTTCCTGTCCGAACGGTCAAAGTCCGCCAGATCAGCGTCATCTGGAAACTCATCGAAGTCATCCGAATCGTGCGGGTCGGCCGTGAGGTGAACGCGCTCGCATCGGTCCTCATCAGCCTGCACAGTCCACACCCACTTCAGGAAGAGATCGCCAGCTCCGGGCTGTCCGGACATGCTCAGGTTATCCATGTACTCACGGAGAATCAGCATGCCATCATCGAGCACGATTACACCATCATTGCGAATGTTGTCCAGTATCTTGACGCATGCGATCACACAATTTGGGTCCGCCTGTTCGCTCTTACCATTCGCTACGACAGGCACGTTTGTATCCACGACAAACGCCCTCATGCCTGTTGCCCCTTCTTCCTTTCCATCGCGGCCTTGGTTATTGCCGCCATCTCCCCGAACTCATCGCCGAAAAAGTCCTTGGGCCAATTCCGAATGTTCCCATATAGGTCCACGTCCAGACTGATCAACCGAGAGCCGGTGTCTGTTGCCTCACAAAAATATAGAGAAGTGTCTGCCGGGGTTATCGTCTCGTCCGCGACACGGCGTTGCAAACGACGTAGCAAATGTTCACTGTGGCTCTCGACTACAATCTGCACATTGCGATTTTTCGCTGCGTCCACAAATACATCCGCCAGGCCGGACTGAACGGACGGATGTAAGTGGATTTCCGGCTGCTCCAGAAGAATTATTGATCCTTCCGGCACATAGTAACAGAGAACCAACACGGGCAGTATCTGCGATACGCCGAACCCAACGTCGGTGATCAATACCCCCGCAGAGGAGGGCGTCTTTTGCACTCGAACCTGATAGATGTTGTTCCCTTTCGCAATGGGCTCTACCTTGAAATCGTAAATCAATCCCAGCATTTTGAGCCAATATGCAACCCGCTCTTCCAGACTCTGCCTCTTGCGCTTGTAGCCCGGTGAGATATAAGCGCCCTTTTGTTGCGACGCGAGTAACGCATCCACGACACGTTCCCCTCGGCGCCCATGTCCGCTGGCTCTGACCCTTTCCACGCATAATGCCGCTGCGGAAACTCACGAAGCGGCCCTAGGTAATACAGGCGTCCAAAGAGATTCTCAAACGCCAACTGAAGATCCGAGAGAAATCCGGCGTTTTGGTAGTAAGCGTAAACCTGATCCGGGAAGCCGTAGAACTTCACCGGTGCGGGCAGATCCCACGCCCGGCCTTGCGTACGTATGAAGCGGATCCCTTCACCCTCATTTGTTAATTCGTACTTAGCGCCGGTTTGTCCTTTGCGTTTCAGACCAAAACAGTAATTATTCACGCTATATGCAAGGCTTGATACCGACAATCGATCCGCGCCATTCTCGCCGAGGTCACACCGAAATGCCAGTTCGTCGGCAATGAATAGTGTATTGGTCTTACTTTCGGGGTTCCTCACCACAAGCTGTTTGGCGAGGTTCCATTTGAGAGAGAAATCCATCTCTCCTGGCTTTTCATGCCCATATACCGCATCGTGAAAACTTCCCAGATTCGTAAGGCTCTTCTCGTCCCCAAATTCCAGGACCTGTGCCCGGTCTGATGACTCGATAGTCTGCTTTAACATCAGCAGAAGTTGCAAAATGCTAGTTTTGCCGGAGCTGTTTGTTCCGAACAGCCCGGTAATCCGCGCCAACCGCATGTTTTCGATCCGCTTCCACGACTTGAAATTACCGACACTCAGTTGCGTCAGCATCAGGGTCACATCCTTTCCAGGCCTTTATGTTAACCGGGGAAGCGTCTTCCTGCCCAGGGAAGCCTCGCTTACAGTGAAACTGACCGCATTTATCTCGCTGGCTAGCCCGCCTCATTTTTGCTCGCCGCTTTTATTATCGTCTCTGTTTTCTTAGATGCGAAACACCGCACCCATTTTTCTTCCCAAGCAGCGCGTTGGCGGCCAGGAGCGTGAACGTCAGCAACAGCATCGCCCAGACGCCCAGGGCGCTGGCGATGTATACGCCGTCGCCGAGGCGTTGGAAAAGTTCCAGGATCGCACGCGTGATCGGGAAATACGCGGCTTTCTGGGCGAGGATGATCGAATCGCTGACCTCCAACATCGAGAAGGCGAAGGCCAACAACGCGCCGGCGATCAGGTTGGCCAGGATCAGCGGGAGCGTGATGCGGCGAAGGACGGTGAAGCGGGACGCGCCTAAATTCGCGGCGGCCTGTTCCAAATCGACGGGCGTCTGCTCCAGGCCGGCGACGATGGGACGGACAATGTACGGCAATCTTCTCGCGGCGTAGGCGATCACCAAAAAGAAGACCGGCATCTCCTGCACGTTGAGCCAGACGGGAAGCCGCTCGCCGAATTTTTGTTGCAGGGAAACGCTGACGGCGAGGTAGCCGAAGGCCAGGACCAGGCCGGGGACGGCCAGGGGAAGCATGGACAGGGCGTCGATCAGGCCGCGGTCGATGAGTTGGCTGCGGGTTGCCACGACGGCGACGCCGAGGCCGACGATCAGGGCAAGGGCGGTGGCCAGGGAGGCGTAGAGGGCGGAATTGGCCACCGAGGGGATGGCCAATTCATCCGTCAGGGCTGAGAGATAATGGGCGGCGGTGAAACTCTTCGGGAGGATCGAGCGATACCACTGGCCGGTGACGCTGATGCTGGTGAGGATCACCGAGAGGTGCGGCAACAAGGCGAGCATCAGGACCAGGATGAACGGGATGCAGGCGGCGACGGCGCGAAATCCGCGGATGCGCTTGGGGGATTGGGCGATCGAAGCCTTGGTCGCGGCCGTTTCGTAGGCGCGGCCGAGGAGGACTTTTCCAATCAGATACAGGCCCACCGCCACGGCCAGCGTCACCACCACCAGGGCGAAGGGCAGCGGGTTGTCGGCGACATCGGTGAGCTGCTCGAAGATTTGCACGGGCGTGATGGTTTGGAATCCGAAGATCAGCGGCGTGCCCAGTTCGGTGAAGCTCCAGATGAGCGTGAGCGTGCAGCCGGCGAAGATGCCGGGGCGGATCAGCGGCAGCGTGACGCGGCGCAAGACGGTCCAGCTACTGGCGCCGAGATTGGCGGCGGCCTGCTCCAGCGTGGGATCGATGTTGGCCAGGGCGGCCTGCAGATTCAGCAGGATCAGGGGATACAGGTGCAGCGTTTCGACCAGGATGATGCCGGCGGCGCGGAAGCGGCCGAGCCAATCGAAGCCGGCGCCGTGGCCAAAGCCGAGCAGGACGCTCAGCGGTCCGAGCCGGCCGAGGATCAGGCGGATTCCGATCGCGCCGACGAACGGCGGCAGGACCAATGGGGCCAGCATCAATCCGCTGAGCAGGGCGCGGCCGGGGAATTCATAGCGGACGGAGAGGATCGCCAGCGGCGCCGCCAGAAGCATGCACAGGGCGGTAACGGCCACGGCGATGACGACGGCATTGACCAGGCCGCGAAGAAACTGCGGATCGGTGAAGATCAGCTCGACGTACTGGAACGTGAAATGCCCGGATTGCGTGGTGAATCCGCGATCCACGACGCGATAAATCGGCCAGAGAAAGAACGCGCCGAAGAAAACGTACAGGCCCAGGGAGATCAGGCGATGGCCATGGCGCTTGGTGATCCGTGGCATGGATTTATTCCCCGGCCGCTTTCTCGGCCACGTGGCGATAATGTTCGGCGAATCGCTGGCCCCAGGCGAGGCGTTGGCGGGCGGCCCACAAATTCAGATCCTCGGTGTGATCGGCGGCGATGTGTTTACGATCGGCGATTTGCCGCAGGACGTCCGGCCGCGTGATGGGGATGTCGGACAATTCCGCCAGCAACTGCGTGCGGCGTGGCCCATCGCGGACGGACAGGATGCGGGCGTAAGCGTCCTGCAGGACATCTTCGTCGTCGATCCAGGCGGCGGCCCAGATCGACGGAAGCTCGCTGAGCGTCGTCATCCACTGGGCACGCTGATTGAAGCCGCGGGCGGTGGCGAAATAATCCAGATCATCGGCCCAGCCGGCGCGGTCGGCATAGACGCTTTGGCGAATGGGGGAACGGCGCAGGCGCGGATGCGCGGGCTGCCGGGTTGGCCCGGTCTCAGAATCCACAGCCGCTGGCCTTCGGGGCTGAGAAGGAATTGGATGAAATGCTTGGCCAGGACCAGTTGTTTGCCGTGCGTGCCGTAGAGGATGGCGATCGGGTCGGGGGTGATGGCGGTGGCGGCGGCGGGGACGATGAAGCGCTCTCGGCCGGGTCCGACGGTTTGTTCGGTGACGCGGCCATAGAAATCGATGGCGGTCCCCGCGGCGGCGTCGCCGCTGGCCACGTCGTTGGGCAATTGCTCCGCGTCATCGCTGAAATAGCGGGCGTTGGCGGCGATGAGCAGAAGCTGCCGCATCCCCTGCTTCCAGCCGGCATCCAGCGCGGCCTGATATTGCGGAGTCGATTTAAGCTCGGCGGCGGGTTTGCCGCGATTTTGGGGGAGGTTGAGGAATTCGCTTTCGGCGTCGGCCATGGCCCGCTGGATGATGACCATGTAGGTCGTGGAGGCGGTGCCGCTGTGGCTTGGATCGGCCAGTGTAAGGCTGCGGAAAAGGCCGGGGTTGGCCAGATCGCTCCACGTGCGCGGGGCGGAGAGGTCCAGGGCGCGATACAAATCCGGGTTGTAGATGATGCCGAAACTCGCCAGACAAACGCCGACCCACCGGGGGGGAAGCGGTTTGCCGGAGCGGTCGGTGTCCTGATCGTACAGCTTCACGCCGGCCAGGGTTGGCTGGGGAAAGACTTCAGCGAGGAATTTCGGATCGAGGTCCAGAGGACGCAGGATTCCAAGGGGCTTCAACTGGGAATTGAAATAATAATCGCCGCCGCCCCAGACCAGGTCGATGCCGATGTCGATCTGGTCTTCGGGAGGAAGGCGGCCGCCGTTGGCATCGCGGATGGCCTGGTATCTCAGTTGCAATTCTCGGCGGATGTCGTTGGTTCCGCCGGGATTGAGATATTGCACATCGACCGCCTCGCCGTATTTCCTGCGGTGCCAATCGGCGAAGGCCCAGCGGAATTCGTTGCGGATGTCTTCATCATCGGGCGTGATGATGACGAGCCGGGCCCCCGAGGCGGACGCGCCGGTCGGATTCCAGACGCCGCGCAGTGCGTGCGCTGCCAACGGGGCGATCAGCAGCACGGCGAAGCCGATGATGAAACCGTATCGACGCATGTGGTTCATTCGAGCAGCACGAGACAGTCGCGGGGGTCGATTTCCAACGCAACCTCGCCGCGCCGGTTCAGCATCGGCGGAGAACTGCTGGCCCGGAGGCGATGCCCGTCGATTTCCAGCCCGTGTTCGGATGCCTCCCCCAGGAACGTGGTTTCGATCAGTTTCGCGGTGAGCCGGTTGGCATCGGGCGACCGCGGGGAACTGGGGCCGAGGATGCGGATTTTTTCGGGTCGAATGCTGACGGTGACGGATTGCCCCGCCGGCCCGGGCCGGGCCGCGGCAGCAGCGTGCCGATGGGAGTCTGGACGCTGATGCCGCCTGGAATCTCCTGCGTGATTTGCCCGCTGAGGAGATTGGTCTGTCCGACGAAATCGGCGACGAAACTGCTCCGCGGGTTATCATATAATTCGGCGGGCTCGCCGATCTGCACGATGCGTCCGTCTTTCAGCAGGACGATCCGGTCGGCGATGGAGAGGGCTTCCTTCTGATCGTGCGTGACGTAAATGGTGGTGAAATTGCCCGATTTGCAGATGCGACGGATTTCGCCGCGCATTTCCAATCGCAGACGGGCGTCGAGATTGGACAGCGGCTCGTCGAGCAGCAGACATTTCGGCTGGACGGCCATGGCTCGGGCCAGGGCGGCCCGTTGCTGCTGGCCGCCGGAAAGCGAATTGGGCTTGCGGTCGGCATATTGATCGAGTTGCACGAGGCGAAGGACTTCATTGGCGCGTTGGCGGCGGCCGTCGTTCGATCCGCCGCCGACGCTCAGGGCGAATTCCACGTTTTGGCGCACGGTCATGTGCGGCCAAAGGGCGTAATTCTGAAAGCACATCACGGCGCTTCGCTGCTCGGTGGCCAGACGGGTCACGTCGCGGTCGTCAAAAAAAATGCGTCCGGCCGTCGGCTCGAGCAGGCCGGCGATGATTCGAAGCAGCGTGGTCTTCCCGCAACCGCTGGGGCCGAGCAGAAACAGCAATTCTCCGGGGGCGATCTTCAGATCGATGTCGTCCAGAGCGACGGTCGATCCGAAACGCCGGGCGATGTGTTCCAATCGGATGGAGGTCATGCGCGTGCGGATTGTAATCAGTCGGACTGACCGATTCCTCCATTGGGGAAAACGGGATTGGACCGCAAAGACGCGGAGGATGCGGAGAAGAATATGGAGAACACGGAATACGTTGGATCATTGCCTTTGCGGCTTTCTGTGCGTTCTTCGCCTGTCCGCGGTGTAACTTCTTCCGCGGCAAATCCAACAACGGTCGGTTTGAGCAGTCAAAGAATCTGCCGATAATGTAACCATCGTGCGTAATTTGACCTGCGGCATCATCGTGGCGGCGACCCTTCTTCCGTGGCATGCAAAAGCGGCGACGACCGCGCCGTCGCCGGATGACGCTCCGGCACCGGCGGCGATGGCGCCGACCTACGTGGCCATCGGCAAGGATCTGTCGCTGCGCGTGGAACTGGTGCGGCGGACGCTGGACGATCTGACGCTGGATCAACAAATCAGGCGGCGGGCCGACCAGATCATCGATGCGGCCGCGGATGAATTGAAAGATCTTCTGGCGGAGATTCAGGCGGGGCGGATGCCGCCGGCGCAGCGACTGTCGGCCGTGCCGGCGAATCTGCGCAGCGCCCGCGACCAATTGATGGAAGTGATCGGGCCACGGCAGGGCCAGTTGCTGGAGGAAAAGCTGCGGTCCCTGCGCGGCGAGGCCCGCGCCCAGATCGGCAGGCTTCGCCAGGGGCTGACGGACCTGAAGACCTCGGCCGATGAGAGACAATCGTGCGATGCGATCCTGACCCACGCCGAAGGGGTGGTGGAAAAACTGCCGGACTTCGATCTTCAGGGAGATGATTATGCCAGGGCGCGGCAATCGATGATTGAGGTGTTCACATCGACGCATGACAAGCTGGCCAGGGTGCTCACGGCACAGGAGCAAATGCAACTGGGGGCGCGGTTCGCGGAGCTGGCGTCGACGGGGTCGGCGACACGGCCTTCGGCCCAGTGAGGGGCAAGACCCGCGGGATGAACATCCCGCGGCTTTGGTGGAAATTCGATCACGCCGAGTTCAATGAATGTCTTCCAGATTCTTGACGATCTGGCTGCCATCCTGCAATTGGGAAAAGTCCGGCGGAGCGGTCGGGGGCGTCAACGATGATTGATTCGCTTCCCGATGAAATCGCAGCGCAAGCCGGATGAAATATCGCGATAGAACCAGCAGGACGACGGCCGCGACAAAATAAACGACGGCAATGAAAATTCCCAGCGCATGGGGATGGCCGAGCAAGCGGCGGATGGCGAAGAAAACGAAATCCGCGGCCCCGACAACGCATCCGCCGACGGCGGTGACGCAGTACGACCGGCTTCGAATGGCGGCGCGGCGCAACGTGGCCATCCGGCGAATGCGGGTCGAATTGAGGTGAATGTCATCTGTCATTGGTCATTTGTCATCGGTCATTTGTAATTCACGCGATGCTCTTAGCAAATGACAATTGACTATTGACCAATTCCCAGGATTCTCGCCATCGTTTGTCCAATCGTAGCCGGGCTGTCGGCGACCTCGATATTCGCGGATTTCAGCGCCGCGATTTTCGACTCGCGCCGTTCCTTCGCCGCCGCTGATGATCGCGCCGGCGTGGCCCATGCGACGGCCGGGCGGAGCGGTGCGGCCGGCAATGAACGCCACCACCGGCTTAGTCACCGCTTTCTGCACGAACGCGGCGGCGGATTCCTCGTCGGTCCCGCCGATCTCGCCGATCAGGATGATTCCATCGGTATCCGAATCGGCGGCGAACAGGCCGAGCAACTCGACGAAATTCAGGCCCTTGACCGGGTCGCCGCCGATTCCGACGCAGGTCGTCTGCCCGATGCCGCGCGTGCTGCACTGCCAGACGGCTTCGTAGGTGAGCGTTCCGCTGCGGCTGATGATGCCGACTTTCTTGCCGCTTTTGGCCTGGTTCGCCGGCGTGTGAATGTAGCCGGGCATGATGCCGATCTTGCACTCCCCCGCCGTGATGACCCCCGGACAATTCGGGCCGATGAGATGACTGTTTGGCTTGTCCTTCAAGTAGGCCTGGACGGCAACCATGTCCAGAACGGGAATCCCCTCGGTGATGGCAACGATGGTCTGGATGCCGGCGTCGGCGGCTTCCATGATGGCGTCGGCGGCAAACGGCGGAGGAACGAAAATCATCGTGGCATCGGCGCCGGTGGCGCTGACGGCTTGTCGAACGGTGTCGAAGATGGGCAGGCCGTTGGCGTCCTTCGCGCCGCCCTTGCCGGGCGTGACGCCGCCGACCATCTTGGTTCCGTAATCGAGGCAGCCCTTGGTGTGAAAGGCGCCGGCCGAGCCGGTGATCCCTTGGCAGATCACCTTGGTTTTCGCGTTGACGAGAATGCTCATGGAAGATGCCGAGCGTATAGCGAAGGCGAGTCAGGGGCAAGTTCGGCCCGGCGCGGCGGGCGGGGCGGCGCAGCCGCATTCTCGCCTCTCGCGCCAAAAAAATCTCACGTGGAGGCACAGAGGCGCAGAGATTTTATTTTTCCCTCTGCGCTCAGCGCCTCTGCGTGAGCAAGTCTTTTGAACGGGCGATTGGCCGGGCGGGCGGGGCGGGGAAGATTTTGCTACGCTTGCGAAGATGTTTCGCAAAGCGGTTTGCGGTTTGATCGCGATGTTGTTCATCGCCTCGGCGGCGAGGGCGACGACGTCCACCACGCGCCCGATGCCGGGGGTGACGCTGGAACGGGTCGTGCAAAGCGATCCGCCGCTGAGATACTTTGTGGTGAGCGTGAATCTGCGCGATCCGCACGTTCATCTGACCGTGAGCCGCGGGAGCGGCGCGGCGCGTTTGCCGGCGCCGTGGGAAACGACGCTGATGCCGGTGAGCCGGATGGCCCGGCGGGACGGCCTGAGCGTGGCTGTGAACGGAAACCTTTTCATGGCCAAGGATGCGTGGTGGATCTTCGGGCGACGGGTGCCGTATTTTCTGGGAAACCTGGCCAGGGTGTGCGGTTGGGCGATGAGCGACGGTTCGTTGTATTCGGAATATCCCCCCGACCGGAATTGGCCGAGCCTGATCGTGAACGATCGGGGACGGGTGAGGATCGGGCGATTCGTTCAATTGCCGGCGGACGCGAGGAACGTGGTGTCGGGCATTGCGCAGATTGTTACGGATGGGCGCAACACGGCTGCGGATTCCGATTCGGGCGAGTTGGCGCAGCCGGCCCCGCGCACGGCGGCGGGAATCGATCGGGAGGGAAACACACTGATCCTGTTTGTCGCGGACGGGGAGCGGCCGAATTACTCGGTGGGAATCACGCATTCCCGCATGGCCGAGGAAATGCTGGGGCGGGGAGCGTGGGACGCGATCGCCCTTGACGGCGGAGGGAGCACAACCCTGGTCATGCGGGATAGCCATGGGATCGCCCGCGTCGTCAATTGTCCCAGCGACGGGCATCAAATTGCCGACAATCTGTCGATAGAGCGAAGCGTGGCGAACGCGCTGGGAGTCGTTATCGACGCAGCGGCGACGCGGCCGAGTAAATAGAATGCCGGCGCCTTGCGCCTGCGTTACAAATGACAAGTGACCAATGACAAATGACGCCTCTTCGAATCCGACCGCATCCGAAAGCCGGCCGGAGGTGTCGATCATCGTGCCGACGATCAATGAGTCGGAGAATTTGCCGGGGTTAATGCAGCGGATCGCGGCGGCGCTGGGAAACGTCAACTACGAAGTCATCATCGTGGATGACAACAGTCAGGATGGGACGCCGGCGGTTTGCGCCGAATTGGCGAAGAAATATCCTCTGAAGCTTTTGGTGCGGACGAGGCCGGCCAATGGGCTGAGCGGGGCCGTGCTGCATGGGATGGCGGAGCGCGCGGGACGTTTCTGTGCGTGATGGACGCGGATTTGCAGCATCCGCCGGAGAAATTGCCGGAGCTGATCGAGCCGCTGCGCACGGGACAGGCGGATTTCGTGCTGGGATCGCGCTACATGCCCGGTGGAAGCACCGCCGCCCGATGGGGAATCTTCCGCAAAATCAATTCGCAGTTGGCGACGCTGCTGGCCCGGCCGTTCGCGGGAAAAGCGACCGATCCCATGGCCGGATTTTTCGCCCTGAAGCGCCAGACGTACCAATCCGCGTCGAACCTCACTCCGCTGGGATACAAGATCGCCCTGGAATTGATGTGCAAAAGCCGGGTGAAAACGGTGCGCGAAATCCCGATCCACTTCGGCATGCGCGAAAAGGGCCAATCCAAACTGTCGCTGAAACAGCAGTTTCGATACCTCGAGCACCTGAGCCGGCTCTATGATTTCACTTATCCGCGCCATCGCCGATGGTGAAATTCCTGATCGCGACGGGAGCGGGCTGGCTGGTGGCGCTGGGCGTGTATCTCCCACTGATCCGGGCCGGGCGCGGATTTGTCGAAGCGGTTTCGCTGGCGTATCTGCCCGCCATCCTGGCCACGGCGATCTTTCATGTGCGCTATGTGCGGACGCAGCGGGAGTTTCTGACCCGGCAAACGCCTTGGGTGGACTTCGCGGTGATCTCGGCGGCGGAATGGATCGGCGCGGCTCTGGCGGCGATGATGATGAGCAGCCGGGTGCGCCAGCCGGGAGTGTGGGAGACGTTCATCTATTGCTTCGGATTCGCGACGCTGGTGCGGTATGTGCTGAGGAAGGAATTTTTGCTCGACATCAGGGGTCTGCGGCGCAATTTGCCCAGGGAAAGCGAAACGGGGAATCAATAGACCGGTAAATCGGCCTGGACCAGTGTCGATTGGCCGATGCGCGGGAAGAGTCTGGTCTTGTAAGTCGTGACCGCGACGCCGGGGACCGAGGGCATCTCGCCGTCAGTGAGTCGGAAATTCCAGCCGTGAAACGGGCAGACGGCACAGCCGTCCCGCACCGACCCGCCGGAAAGATCGTGTCCGGCGTGCGGGCAGGTGCTGTCCAGAACGTAAACCTTCCCCTGATGCAGAAAAACCGCCAGCGAAAAGCCGTCGATATCGACGTGCTTCGCCCTGGCCCTCGCTCAATTCGTCGAAATCGCAAAGACTCGTCCAGCCCATGGGTTTAACTACCGAACCTCCGAGAGACTCACCGGCCGACGCTGCTCCGCGCTGATGCAGACCGCTTCCAATACGCGCTGCGTTTGAAACGCATCCTCAAAATCCCCCAGCGGAACCACCGGCTCCTTGCCGCCCAGCGCCATCATGATGTCGGCCGCCTGATTGATGAACGTGTGCTCATAACCAATGATATGCGCGTCGGGCCACCAGGCGGCGGCGTAGGGATGATCCGGAGCGTGCGTGACCATGATCTTGGTCCATCCCTTGACCTTGGCGTCGGCGGTGTTGTCGAACCACATCAGATGATTCATGTCCTCGAAATTGAAGCTGACGGCCCCTTTTTCGCCGTGGATTTCGACGCCGTTCTTGTTCTGATATCCGGTGGAGAATCGCGTGGCTTCGAAGCTTCCGACGGCTCCGCCGGAGAATCGGCACAAAAAGAGCGTGGCGTCATCGACTTCGACTTTTCCCGTTTTCCCGCGGCCGGCCTTGGCGCCGCCGGCGATTCCGCCGGCCGAGCCGACGGACGGAAGCATTCGCTCCTTGATGAATGTTTCGGTGATCGCGCCGTTGATTTCGGTGATCTCCTCGCCGGTGATGAAACGGGCCATGTCGATGATGTGGGCGCCCAGATCGCCGTGGCTGCCGCTGCCGGCGATTTTCTTGTCGAATCGCCAGATCAGCGGCACATCCGGCCCGGCCCAATCCTGAAGATAATATCCGCGGACGTGATAAATTCGCCCGATCTTTCCCGCCCGGGCGAGCTGATACGCCAGCGCCACCGCCGGCGTGCGGCGATAGCTCCACCAGACGAAGGTTTTCGATTTCTTGTGCTTCTTGGCCGCATCGCGCATCTGGCGGGCATCGTCCAGATTCCCCGCCAGCGGCTTTTCGCAGGCGACATCCTTGCCGGCCTCCAGCGCGGCGATGGCCATCTCGCGGTGCATGTGGTTCTGAGCGGTGATATCGACCAAGTTGAATCTCCGGATTTCGGATCGCCTCCTGCCAATGGGTGCTGAAATTCTTCCATCCCCATTTTGCGGCGAAGATTCCTTGAGAGATTTCTCATCCTGGGCCGCGACCGTGTGCATGACCGGCTCGACGGGAAGATCGAAGAATTTCGGGGCTTTCAAGAAGGCGTTGCTGTGGGCGCGGCCCATGAATTTTTGGCCGATGAGACAGATGTTCACCTTCGAATTGTCCATTTCAAATTCCCTCCGTGAACAAATGCCCTGCCGACTAAAGTCGGTAGGCCGCGAAATTGCCTCAATCCTTCTGCTTGCTCGTCCCCAATTCCTTGGCGATCTCGGATTCCAACTGATCGAGTTTTCCCAGTTCCGTCTTTTCGGAGGCCAATACATCCGCGTCGATCATGCGGTCGATCTCCTCATCGGTCACGAATTCCTCGCGGGCGCTGGTCGGGGCGCCGCTGGTGGCGGACTGCTCCATCGAATCCAGAAATAAATCCATCCGCTCTTCGAGACTGCCGGCCTGGAGCACGGCCTTTTCCCATTCGGCTTGCGTTTTGGTCAGGTCCATCTCGCCGAAGACGCGGCCGATCTCCTTGGCCATCAAGGTCATCGATTCGGCGAACTGCTGGCTGGCCTGGGCCTGCTGCTGGATCAACATGGCGTTCTTGATCGAGAGAAGCTGGCGTTCGAGCATTTTTTTCACGGCGGCGGTTTTTTTTAAGGCGCTGCGGGTGAATTGGTATTGGCCGTTGTCGCCGATCTTTCTGGCGTGCTGAGCGTTCTTGATGAAGTCGTCGGCGAATTTTTCCTGCTGACGGATCGAGCGTTCGATGGCCCTCATGCCGCCGCGGATTTTCATCTCACGCTCGATGCGACGTTCGTCTTTGGATTTGAAGAGGCCCATATATTTTCTCTGAATTCTAATTCCGCACGACGGCCCTCACCCCAACCCTCTCCCGGAGCACCGGGAGAGGGGGAAAATGGCTGCCGACTTGCGCTATTGCGATTCATCCGCGGCGGCGCTGCGCTTGCGCACGGCCTTGTCGGCGGCGTCGAAAGCCTGCTCGGGCTTCACCGAGCCGCGGTCCATTTCGTTCCAGATGTTCATCAGTTCCTGCCCGGCACTGGTTAATCCCGGCCGATTCCAGCGCATCGCGGTCGGCTTGACCGCCTAAATCGAGCAGCGTGTCCAGTCGGTCCCGGTACACATCCTGCGACACGGCGTCGTCTTCGATCCATTGGCTGATCTTGGCCACGTCCTTGTCGGTCAGGTTCAGCCGGCCGGTGGCTTTGCCGGATTCGTTGTTCTCCTTGACCATCCGCAGGCGGCTGACGGTCATGAGTTCCTTGCTGCGAAGGGTCAGCTCGCGGGCGGCCATCAATTGCTCCTGCGTCTTCATCTCGAATTGCTGGGCGAGGGATTTGCGGAGCTCGGGGGATTTCTGGGTCGCGCCTTGCTGGAAGATCTTCTGTTTGTCGTTGCTGATCTGCTCGATGCGCTTGAACAGGCGGTCGCGCTGCTTGGTCAGGAGAATTTCCTCCTTGCGCAGTTCCTGGCGATTCAGTTCGCTGAGCGTTTTCTTGTGGCCGAAGATTTTGTCGATGAGGGCCATGAATTTAACCGGGTTCGGGTTCGCTGCGCTTGGCCTGCTGGATCGGGCGGCGCTTTTGCGGGTTGCGGCAGCGGGCGCAACCGGCTTGGCGGACTGCGGCTGGGGCTGCGGCGCGGAGTTTCGGGCTGCTTCGGTCTCGTTCAGCAGTTCTTCGTATAACGCCTGTTCCTCGGCGCTCATGCCGCCGTGCAGCGGCGGAGCCGACGGATTCGGCCAGTTCGCTGCCGGCCTGAAGTTCGGCCAGCACTTCCTCCGCCGCGGCGGCGTCGGCGGCCATTTCGTCGCTGTTGGGGAGACTGGCGGCTTTGCCTTGCCGCTGCAATTCCAGATTGTGCAGATGCGTGCTGACGACGTTGATCTGCTGGTTGAGGACCGAGAGCAATTGCTGGCGGCGCTCGATGTCCTTGCGGAGTTGCAGAAGCTGGCCGGTGATTCGTCGGCGGGGGAGATCGCTGGCGGCATCCTTGAATTGCGTGGCGAAGGTCGGCTTCCTTGGTTTCCATGGCGCCCATGTCTTCGTAGCCGCGATCGAGCTGCTGGCTGAGGGCGGTCCTTCGTTCGGAGAGGAAGGCGATTTTCTTTTCGACCTCGCCCTTGCGGGCGAAGAGGGTTTTGACGCGATCGATGAACGGCATATCGGCACCTCCCGAAGCGGCGCCGGCGACAAGCGGCGCGGAACCTTCCCGGAATAAGACCAATCGGCCGTCGAGCCGTTTGGCGGTCAGGCCGGGGTTTTCCTTCGCGTAGGATTTTAACTCAGATTCGACCAATTGAGGCGAAAGCTGCAACTTGGCCGCCAAGTTTATCGGTGGCGATCCCCGCCGACATGAGCGAAATGCGGTTGGCATTCGATCTCGGCGCGGATGCGGGCGCGCTTTTCCAGATCCAGTTCCGGATCGAACAATTCGACGAAATCCTGTGCGTCGGGCGGGGCGAAAACCGACCCAGCCGCCGAATTCGTTGGGCCAGACGAGAATGACGGTGCGATCCTTCATTTTGGAGCGGCTTCGCGGGCGTCGGGGGTGAAGCCGGAGGTGGACATGATGGCGACGGTCGAGGGAATGCCGGCCAACGGCGGCGGCATAGTGGCGAGGCGTTTGGGCAAGATCGGCGGCGGAGGCGGCAGCGGGCATCTGTCCGGCGATCAGGGCTCGCGACGGCGAGATGCAGACGGCCCGGAATCGGCCGACCCATGATTTGAATATCCACCAATTTCTTGCGGGAGAGTCCGACGTCGATGGCTTTGCCGACGGGCATCTGGGATTCGAGTTGGCGGTCGGGCTTGCCCATTTCGCTCATGAGGCGTTTGAGTTCGACGCCGCGGTCGATGCGGTTGACATCGCGGATGAGGGTGATGGCATGTTTTGCGGCCGCGGGCGGTTTGCAGGCGCAGGCGATCGTCGCTCAGGAGGCGTTCGACGTGGGCGATGAATTGCCGTTCGAGTTGCTGGTGGCGAGTTGGATCGGAATCGGTCATTGCGGTCGGCGAAGTCTAAAGAAAAGATAGATGGCGGCGAGAACGCAGAAGGTCCAGCCGGCGATGGAGATGATAGCGTAGATGACATTCATAAGACTTATTAGCCACAGATAAAAATCAGATGCACACAGATGAAAGTCGGGCCATTGCTTTTTGAATTATCTGCGTGCATCTGATTTTTATCCGTGGCTATATTGTCTTTGATTTAGCATTCATGCCACCGCTCCGAAACGCGAAGTCAGCCGGGAGCCGCAGCGGGGGCAGAAGGCGGCGTCGGCGGGGACGGATTTCCCGCACAATTCGTTTTCAGCAGACGACGCGCAAACCGTGCGGGACCGGAACGTCGATGTCCGGACGCTGCCGCTGGAGCAGCATCTGGACACGCCCGGAGAGTTCGGCGCGGATTCGGGAACTGGTGCGCTCGATGTATCGCTTGTGGACGGCGCCGGCGAGGGCGGCGGGAATGGCCCACCAGGCGCCGAAGAGAACGCCGACAATCGCCGCTCCGATCCACAGCGGACGCAGGCCGATTCCCAGGCCGGGGATCCCGACCGGAGCAATGTGCTGTTTGGCGAAAATCAGATTCAGCCGGCGAACCAGGCGATTCACGTCGGCGGCGTGCTGCTGAACGTGAAGCCAGTGTGAGGCGTAGGCGATCGAAAGACAGGCGACCCAAATCACGTGCAGGCGCGAAACCAGCGGCCAATGCGCCCAGCGGCCGTGCCATATCATTTCGGGTCTGGCGATGTTGAAGAGATACGTGGCGGAGAGGATTCTCGGCAGACCGAAGCCGGGCGGCCGCAGCCAGGGGAGGAAATTCACGGCGAGAATGATGAGCATGATGAGCGGAACGATCCAGAGCGTTGGGACGGGTCCGACCCCGCGCAGGGGATCGCGGAGCTTGCCGGCTTCGTCCTCGCCGGTGCGGATGCGGAGCCATTCGACCAGATGCCAGAGCTGCTGTTGCTCGGCGGTGACAAATCGGGCGAATTTTTTCGGCCAGGCGATCAGCGGCAGAATCCCGAACGTGATGCCGCCGAGGATGAGGCTCTTGAGCGGACCCCAGGCGAGTCCATAAACGGGCCGGCTGAGACTGTGGAGGACGGCGGTGGAAAGATGGTCGGGACGGGCGTCAGGCTCGAGCGTCCACTGCGTGGGTGCGAATTGGCTCATAAATGGCTCGGCGAGGAAACCCAGCGGCCCGAATTTCCGCGAACGGAAGTTTGCCGTCCTACAGCGGACCGCGTCAAGGATGAGCCGCAGCGCCGGCAGAAATTAGCCTGCGGCGGATTTTCGGTCAGGCAGCGAAGCCGGGTGCAGCGTCGAGGTTTGGCGGCAAGTCGTGGCGGCCGCGGCGGAATGCCGCTGAGGCGGACGAATCCGAGCCAGATGCCGCGAAAGATCATTCCGACCAGCCAAACGAAAAACAGCAGCCAGGCCAGGGCCAGGATCGCCAGGATGCCGAAGATGTGCAGGGTGAATGCGCTCAGGTGCGCTGAGGGTTTGTGGGGCGAGCGATTCGCCGCAGAAGATGCAGTAGCGATCACTGGCGTCGGGGAACGCGCCGCATTTGGGACAGCGCCGGACTTCTCCACAAGTTGAACGCCGCAGTGCATGCAGAACTGATCGAAAGCGTCCACGGACTTCTGGCAGTGGGGGCAATTCGCCGGAATTGCCGGGGCAATCCGAGGCGCCACGCGGGGCGGAGGCGGCGGTGCGGATGCTTTGGCGGGAAGCAACGCGGCAAGGAATTCGTCGGCGGAAGCGAAACGCTTGTCCAGCCGGGCGTAGCTGCGGCGGAAAATTCCGTCGAGATATTTGGGGACGGCGCGATTCAGATCGCTGGGGACATCGGTGCCGGCGGGCCGCTCGCCGGTGAGCATTTCGTAGAGCAGAACGCCGCAGGGATAGAGATCGGAGCGAGCATTGGTTCGCCACCGCCGCGCTGTTCGGGGGCCATGTATTCCAGCGTGCCGGCGATATCCCGCGCGGCCGGCGAATTCATGGAGGCGGAATATGCGATGGACCCGGCGGCCAGATTGGCCGCCTTTCCCAGGCCGAAATCGGTGATCTTCATGACGCCTTCGGCGTCGAAGCCATCGTGGGCGGCGCGCTCGTGAATGAGAATGTTTTCCGGCTTGATGTCGCGATGGATGACGTTGTGATCGTGAGCGTATTTCAGGCCGGCCAGGACTTGCCGGAGAATGGAAACCGCCTGGGCGGGGGTAAGGGATTTTTTCTCGATATAGCGGTCGCAGGCTGGAGCCGGGGACGTATTCCATCGTGAGGTAAGGAACCTCGGCGTAGGGATCGAAGCCCAAGGCGCGGACGATGTTGGGATGGACCAGGCCGTGAATGGCGACGCCTTCGCTCTGGAGATTGCGGAGGTATTGGGGATCGGTGGGGATTTTGACGGCGACGAGTTGGTCGGTCCAGACGTGATGATGGGCACGCCAGACTTCGCCAAAAGTTCCCTGCCGACCTGGGCATCCAGGACGTATTCGCCGAGACGTTGGCCGGGTTGGGGCATTTCTACACCTTCTCCGCGATCCAGTCGCAGACCAGGAGATTATATACGGCCGAAACGAGCCCGCCGAGCAAAAGAAACGTCCATGCGGTGGCGCTGGGAACGTGCCAATGGAACAGCCAGGCGAGGAGAACGATTTCGGCAACAGTGTAAGCGCCGACCAGCACGCCGCCGGCGAGATTGCTGTCTTTGCGGGCAACCCAGGCGATGATCGCAAACGAAGCCCACGGCCAAGCCAGGATCACGCCGAACCAGGCCGCGATTCGGCCCGTGCCGGAAACGAGCATTTGGCGGGTGGAGGGGTCCATCTGCCACCATGAGATGGCGGCAACGACCACGGCAAGGGCCAAAAGGGCCGTCACAACCCGGCCGGTGATGCTTTTGAGGAATTCCATCCCGTTGTGAATCTTAACCTACGGGGCGACGCGAGTAGCTACAAACCGGGCGGATTTCAATAAGAGCGGATAATTCACTGCCCGCGAGTACGCTTGAGACGCAGAGAACGCCGAGAAATTCATGTGGTGCATACGGTTCGATGAAATCCGCTTCTCTCCGCGTTCTCTGCGTCCCAAGCGTACTCGCGGGCGGTAAGTCCTGAATTTTACGGGGGCAGAAGGCGAAAACGTTGACCGACCCCACGGCCTGCCACATGATGGGCCGCATGTATCGCCCCGGCAAAAAGGCTCGACGGTTTGATTTTCCGGCGGGGAGGTTCATCGCCGGGAAATATCAGATCGAAGAAATGCTCGGAAGTGGCTGGGAGGGCGAGGTTTATAGAATTGTCGAGCGCAGCACCGGCATCCGCCGGGCGGCAAAATTTTACTATCCGCATCGCGATCCGACCGGCAAAGCGGCCATCGCGTATGCCCGCAAGCTCGACGCACTGCGGCACTGCCCGATTCTGCTGCAATATCACCACCAGGAAGTCGCGTATGTTCGGCGGAGAAAGGTCATCGTTGTGATCAGCGAACTGGTGGAAGGGAAAAAACTCAGCGAATTCCTGCACCAGCAGAGCCGGCATCGACTCAGCACGTTCGAAGCCCTGCACGTGTTGTACGTGCTGGCCAAGGGGATTGCGCCGATTCATGCGCGGGGGGAGTATCATGGCGATATTCACGATGACAACATCATGATCCGGCGGCAGGGAATCGGATTCGAGGTGAAATTGCTGGATTTCTTCGATCTGGGCAAGCCGACGCGGGCCAAGATCGAAAAGGACGTGCTGAACCTGATCGAGGTGTTTCTGACGCTGCTGGGCAGAAGGCAGAGGTATGGCGGCCAGCCGAAGGTGGTCAAGGAGATCATCCGGGGGCAGAAGGATTCGCTGATCCTTCAGCGGTTTTCCAGCGCGGGGGACATCCAGAAACACCTGGAAACGCTGCAATGGAACTGAGGATTCAACTGGCGCAGTCGGATTTTGTTCTTTCATGGGGAGCCGGTTGTCGGTTATCTAATAGACAACTCATTATTTCGGAGGCATCATGGCGAAGAGGCGAACATTGAAGCGATCACGAAAGTTGCCGAAGCCAAAGAAACGCGCGGCCGGCAAAAAGGCCGTGAAGCGTCCGGCAAAAAAACCGATGCGGGGGACAAAGAAAGCCAACAAACAGGTCCGCCAAATCGTGCGGAAGGTGAAGAGGAAATTTCCCCAGGCCAGGCGGAGCATCGCGCGGCAAATCGTTGAACCCGTCGCGGCGGCGGCCGATGCGATGACACACGCGGTTGCAACGACGGCGGGAGTCGTGACGGAGGTGGTAAAATCGGTGCTGCCGACGCCGTCGAGCCACGATACGCCGACTACGGAATAGGCCGAACACCGCCAAGGTGGTGAGTGGTTGACCGATCCGGCCCCGCAAAGGATTCCGGAAAGTCAGGCGCGCTTCCTAATCCAATGGGACAATGCGTCGGCCACTCGTGTGACGACGCTGTCCCAATCCCCCAAAGAGGGCTGGCGGAATAATCGCATGGACGGATACCACGGGCTGTCGTCCCGCTGAAGCATCCAGCGCCAGTCCGGAACAAATGGCAACAGTGTCCACACCGGCTTGCCTATCGCGCCGGCCAGATGCGCCACCGCCGTGTCCACGGCGATGACCAGGTCCAGATTGGCAATCAGCGCCGCCGTATCGGCGAAATCTTTCAGCTCCTCCGTCCAATCGATAAGCTCCAAGCCCGCAGGCGGATTCTTAGCTTCCGCGGCCGACGCGCCTTTTTGCAGGCTGAAGAAACGCACGCCGGGCGCCTGTGCCAGCGGGGCGAATCTCGCCAGCTTCATCGAGCGGTTACGGTCGTTCTTGTGGGCCGGCTTTCCTGCCCATACCAAGCCCACCTTCACGATTGAACAATGATCGGCCAGCCGGCGTTGCCACCTTCCTGCGTCCTCGGCATCGGCGTGCAAATACGGCACGAGGTTGGGAATGTTGGCCAACCCGGTGCCGAAAATACGCGGCAAACTCAGCAGGGGACAGTGGAAATCAAAGGCCGGCAAGGGCTGGCCGGGGACCACGATTTGGCATCCCTGGGCCAATGTCTGGAAAAGCCGTTGAAGTTCCGCCAGACATCCGATCATGATTTTTCCGCCCCGCTGGGCCACCAGCGGCAAATAGCGGATGAATTGAATGGCATCCCCAAAGCCCTGCTCGGTGTGGAGCAGAATGGTGCGAGCTTCCAATGGCCTGCCGTCCCACTGTGGTTGAGCGAAGTTCGGCGGAATCGAGGGAAAATCTTTGCATTTCCATCGCCATTCATACTCCTCCCAGCCTTCTTGAAAATCATTTCGCGCCAGCAACGCCATGGCGAGATTTCTGTGGGCATCGGGCAAGCTGGGGTTGAGGGCGATGGCCTGGCGATGGGCGGCGATGGCCTCGTCGAGTTGTCCCTTGCCGGCCAGCGCGTTGCCGAGATTGCTGTGGGCTTCGGCATAGTTCGGCCTAAGGGCGAGGGCCTGGTGATAGGCGGCGATGGCCTCATCGAACTGTCCGTTGCCGGCCAGGGCGTTGCCGAGATTGCTGTGGGCTTCGGCGTAACTCGGCTTGAGGGCGATCGCCCGGCGATAGACGGCGATGGCCTCTTCGAGTTGTCCCTTGTCCTTCAGGGCATTGCCGAGATTGCGGTGGGCTTCGGCGTAGGTGGGCCTGAGGGCGATGGCCTGGCGATGGGCGGCAATGGCCTCATCGAGTTGTCCTTTGCCTGCCAGGGCATTGCCGAGATTGATATGGGCGTCGGCGTCGTTGGCCTTGAGACCGATCCCCTGGCGATAGGCGGTGATGGCCTCGTCGCGTTGTCCTTTGTCTCTCAGGGCATTGCCGAGATTGAGGTGGGCGTCGGCGTAATTGGGCTTGAGGGCAAGAGCCCGGCGATAGGCGGCGATGGCCTCATCAAGTTGTCCCATGCCTGCCAGGGCAATGCCGAGATTGTTGTGGGCTTCGGGCGAGTTCGCGTTGAGACCGATCGCCTGGCGCTGGACGGCGATGGCCTCGTCGAGTTGTCCCTTGGCCGCCAGGACAATGCCGAGATTACTGAGCGCTTCGGCGTCGTTGGGATCCAGGGCGATCGCCTGACGATAGGCGGCGATGGCCTCGTCGAACTGTCCCTTGCCTGCCAGGGCAATGCCGAGATTGTTGTGGGCTTGGGCGTAGTTGGCGTTGAGGGCGATCGCCTGACGATAGGCGGCGATGGCCTCGTCGAGCTGTCCTTTGCCTGCCAGGGCAACGCCGAGATTGTTGTGGGCTTCGCCGTAGTTGGCCTTGAGGGCGATCGCCCGGCGACAGGAAGCGATGGCCTCGTCGAATTGTCCTTGGTCTTTCAGGACAATGCCGAGATTGTTGTGGGCTTCGGGCAGGTTGGGATTGATGACGATCGCCCGGCGGATCAAATCTACCGCCATGTCGCTGCGCCCCGACCTGATGGGCGATCACGCCCAGATACTGCATCGCATCGGGTTGGTCCGGCTGCCGGGCCAGGATCTGCCGGTAAAGCCGCTCGGCGTCGTGCAGCCGTCCGGCCCGGTGGTGCTGCAATGCCAGATCGAAGAGGTGTCGGATCGTGGGTTGGGCCATGCCGTCAACAGGCAATATCCGGTGCGGGCCAGGATCTGACAAGAGACGGCAATCAATCGTTTCGCGCAACCGCTTCGCCGCGACCTGAATCGGAGGTTGTGAAACGGGAGCCGGTTATTGCGCATTTTGGAGGGCGGTTTTCGCACGGGACATTTCCGGGCGCGAGGTGGAGCCCACTTCCCAACCTGCCGATAAATAGCCAAGCCGGTGTTTGATTGGGCCGGCGCGGCGCATGAATCACATCGCAATCCTCACCCACGAGCATGATGAGTTCGAATTGACGAATTACACGCTGCGCGGAGTTTGCGAGGTCTGGCGTGAAAATGGACTGAAGGTGACCGTGTTGCGGAGCATCGGGCGGCGCGTGGATGCGGATGCGGCCATCCTGCACGTCGATCTAACCGTGGTTCCGCATGAATATTTGGAATTCCTGCGGCAATACCCAATTGCGCTGAATCTCGCGGTCAAGGATATTTCCAAACGGCGGATCAGCGAGAACCAGGTTCGCCGCGGCGACGGTTACGACGGGCCGGTGATCGTCAAAACCGATCGGAATCATGGCGGCCAGCGGGAGGCGGAGGTCGCGCAGAGATCGAGGGTGAGAAAATATGCCCGCGCGCTCCGTCGACGGTTGCCGTGGAGTCTACGGGCGGAGCTTGGGGTTTGGGACTATCCGATCTACGACTCGGCCCGGCAAGTGCCGCGGGTCGTCTGGCGCAATCGGAATCTGGTGGTGGAGCGGCTGCTGTGCGAACGGCGAGACGGATTTTACTGCGTGAGATCATGGACGTTCCTCGGCGACGCCGAGCGGAACATTCTGTTCTATGCGAACCAGCCGATCATCAAGTCAAAGGTCGCGGTTAAAAACGAGCCGGCGGAAGTTCCGGACGAATTGCGGCAAATACGGCGCAAGCTGGGTTTTGATTACGGCAAGTTCGATTATGGAATCGTCGATGGACGCGTCGTTCTTTACGACGCGAACAGAACCCCCACGATCGGCGATCCCGCAATATATGTTCCGATATTCGAAATGCTGGCGAGGGGGATAGACGCGTATATCGACC
Organism: uncultured Phycisphaerales bacterium; assembly: GCA_963771925.1. GTDB lineage: Bacteria > Planctomycetota > Phycisphaerae > Tepidisphaerales > Tepidisphaeraceae > PALSA-1353. Next base: position 2,101,001 of record CAVYVE010000005.1, on the reverse strand, counting down.
ATACGATGAAACGCAGCGCTTGAAACGTGAATTCAAAAATCAGCGGCCAGTTCCTCATAGCATCGAATTGCTGGGATCCTCGAATTCGGCGTTTGCCAGCGAGTTTGCGGAGTCGGTTGTCTCGCTCGGCGACAGGGTCAGGAGATTGATGATCTCTGCCTGGACGCCTTTCGGAAGCTTCTGCAAATACGGCTCGATCATTTCATCCCGCTTCTCAGCGGATTTCCCATCGAAACGGGAATCGACGACACGCACGCGAATAGAGGCCGAATTGTATCGATAGGCATCAGTGTTTGGAAAAGCATGCCGAAGAACCTTCTCGACCAAACGGCTTTCCTTGGTTCGCATGGCTTTCCAGCGAGGTTTGGTTTACTGGCTCATGGCAGACTTCCTTTCGCCCAATTATATACGATATCCGCGGTTCGGAGAAATGCCCGAGCTTCGCCAGTGGCGATGCGCCCCGCCTCGTATTGAAGGTCCGTCGACCATTTGTTGGAACGGCGAAGGTGCTGCGCCAGCGACGGTGGAATTGAATGACCGAGCTTTTTAGCCGATCCGCCAAATGTTCGAGATTGTGAGTCCTGATCCTGGCCAGCATTTCCGAGCGGTTAGGTGCAGGGGTTAAATCCACAATCATCGCCTTAAGGCTGCACTCCACGGCGTAACCCGCGAGGTACATCGCGTCCCGATTATAACCGCCTCGCAGAAGGAACTGCGCCGCGGCGAAACGCTGGCCGGCAACGCGTTGAAAATCTCGGCTTGAGAGAGGCATCTTTTCCGGCAATTGATCTTACAATCCGTTGGCGTGACTTTGAAAGCCCGCGTGATTCTCGCAATCATCCTGCTGCTGGCCTGCGCGGCGGTGCGCGCGCGGACGGTGATTCCGGTAATACCTGGGCATTTATTCATCCCGAGGACCATTTCCGCGCCGACGCTCTGCTCGACCTGCGCAATCTGAACGAGCCGGTGGCGGGGCAGAGCGGATTCGTGCGTCTCTCCGCCGACGGCGGATTTGTTCGCGGAGACGGAACCCCAATTCGATTCTGGGCCTGCGGAAGCTCGCAGTACGCCAACAATGCCGACGAACTGGCCCGTCATGCCAGGTTCCTGGCGAAGATCGGGGTGAACATGGTCCGGCTGCACGCGCAGATCGGCGCGAGCGGCGATGCCCCGGGGCTGACCGATGTGAACCAAAAGGAGATCGACGGAATCTGGAGAGCGGTGGCGGCGTTCAAAAATGCGGGGATTTACGTGACGATCTCGCCGTATTGGGCGCTGGACCGGCCGGCGACGCGATGGGGAATCGAAGGATACCAGCGGCACACCGACCTGTGGGGTCTGCTGTTTTTTAATCAAACGCTTCAGACGGGTTACAAGGCGTGGGTCGCCAAACTCTATACTCCGAAGAATCCCTATACGGGAATTCCGCTGGCGCACGATCCAGCCGTGGCCATCATCCAAATCCAGAACGAGGACGGGATGTTCTTCTGGACGATGGACGCGATCAAGCCGCCGCAGAAGCGGCTCCTGGGCCGGAAATTCGCGGCGTGGCTGGTGGCCAAATACGGATCGCTGGACGCGGCGTCGGATAACTGGGACGGCGTGGGCGCGGCCGGCGACGATTTCGCGGCCGGCGAGGTGGGGATCATGCCGGTGTTCGACTGGACACGACCGCAGCATGGCGGCACGGGGCGGCGGCTGGCGGATCAACTGGAATTCTTCGCCGACACCCAGCGACGGTTCTATGCACAAATGGTCAAGTTTTACCGGCAGGAACTGGGTTGCCGGCAACTGATCAACGCCTCCAATTGGATAACGGCCGACGCGGTTCGCCTCGGCGATGTCGAGCGGTACACCGACACGGCCGCGGACGTGCTGGCGGTGAATAAATATTTCAACGGGATTCACGAGGGAAAAAACGCCGGCTGGCGGATTGATCCGGGAGATTATTTCACGAACAAAAGCGCGGTGCTGAACCCGCGGATTTTTGCCGACGAACCTGAAACAAGTGTCGGGCATCCGATGATCGTCACCGAAAGCTCGTGGGTCGCTCCGCTGGAGGACCAGAACGAAGGGCCGTTTCTGGTCGCGGCGTATGAATCGCTCAGCGGAGTGGCGGGTTTGTACTGGTATACCGCGATGGCCGAGCAATATGCGGACGATCCGCGGCTTGGATGGGTGACGATCGACGGCCAGCATCCGCTGCGGAAATACGATTGCCCGACGCCGGGATTGATGGGCAATTTCCCGGCGGCGGCGCTGCTATATCGCAAGGGATATCTGAAACGCGGCGAGCCGGTCGTGGTGGAGAACCGGCCGCTGGAGGACCTGTGGGACCGGCGATTGCCGGTAATCGCGGAAGACGGCGGGTTCGATCCGAACCGGATGTCCGGCGATGCGGGCGTGCGATCGGATTTCGGACGCGGAGCCGACCCGCTGGCGTTTCTGGTCGGGCCGGTGATGGTGAGTTATGGCGGAAATTCGAGCCGCAGCTTCGTCGCCGATCTGTCCGGCCTCATCGACCACGAGAACAAAATCGTCGTCGAGCGACACGCGGCGAAATCCGGCTGAATTACAACATCGGCCTGTGCACGATCAACGCGCCGGCGGCCCAGGGGGCCAGCGGATTTCTAAGGGAAGCCGGCGATGTGCATCTGAGCACGATCGACATCTCCAGCGGAAACGAGCAGGCGTCGGTATTGGCGGTGTCGATGGATGGCCGGCCGCTGGGCGTGTCGCGGAAAATCCTGATTCAGGTCGGGACTCCGGCGAATTTGAGCGGATGGAAAACGGAGCCGGCGGATTTCGGGGGCGGCGATGGACATAGGTATCACGGGCTAAAGTGCTGAACGTCGGCCATCCACCATGGATGATGGAGGACGCGGAGATGACGCTGACGATTCGCAATCCGAATCTGACCAGGGAGACGGTGCTGGACGTGTCGGGGTATCCGCGGGGGAAAATGAAGCTTTCGTCGATGGGGGACGGTGAGTTTGCGATCGCCGAGGGACGCGATGTATGTGGTTTTGCGGTGACGCTCGGTGAGGATCGAACCTGCCGACTGAAGTCGGCAGGCCGCGACGGGGATTCTAGGGCTGTTTCGGCGACTTTCTGGACCACCATCTGCAATCGCTGGAAGTTGATCGGCTTGGTGAGATGTTCGGTGAATCCGGCTTCGCGGGATTTGGCGACGTCCTCTTCCATGCCGAATCCGGTCAGGGCGACGGCGGGGACGCTGAGGCTATGGCTCTGGCGAAGCTGTTGGATCAGATCGATGCCGGTGCCGTCGGGCAGGCCGATGTCGCTGAGAAGCAAATCGAACGGCTGTTTGGCGGCGAGGACGGCGGAGGCGACCGAATCGGCCACGCGAACGCGATGGCCGAGGCGTTCCAAAAGCCGGCTCAGGACTCGCGAGGTGTCGTCGTGGTCTTCGACCAGTAGGATTTCCAATTGGCGTTGGTCTCCGGCCAGCGGGGGCAAAGTGGATGGAGAATGCGGCGTCTGTGTGGAGGCGTGGTATGGCCGGCAACGAGAGGGTGAACGTGGAACCCTGTCCCAGGCCCGGGCTGGAAGCTTCGATGGTCCCTTTCTGCGCTTCGAGGAATTCTTGCTGATGGTCAGGCCCAGCCCCAGGCCGCCGTATCGGCGAACGATCTCGGCCGAGCCTTGCTCGAACGGTCTGAAAATCCGTGAGATCGTCTGCGGGTCATGCCGGCGCCGGAATCGGTGAATGCAAGTTGCAACCGGCCCTCGGCGAGTGTTGGTGGAATGGATATCGATCGAGCCGCCGTGCGGCGTGAATTTCGTCGCGTTTTTCAGGATGTTCCAGAAGACCTGTTGCAAGCGGCCGGGATCGGCGGAGGCGAAATGGTCGGGAGCGTCGAGCCGGAAAGACAGTTGGATGGCCTTGGCATCCATGTCGGAGCGGTACATGCCCGTGACGGCGTGGATGAGCGAGTGGACGTCGACGTTTTCAATATGGAGGGCGAGTTTGCCGCGGACGATGCGGGTGAGGTCCAGCAGATCGTCGATCAGCCGGGCCTCAAGCTCGACGCAGCGGCGCAGCGTCTGAACGTCCTCCTGAAGTTCGGGGGGAAGGCTCTCGCCCTGTTCCCAGGAGGTGAGCGTGACCAAAACCGGCGTCAGGGGGGTGCGAAGCTCGTGCGAGAGGGCAGCGAGGAAATTGTCCTTGGCGATGTTGGCGGATTCGGCTTCTTCCTTGGCCTGCTGGAGGTTTTTCTCGTATTGCTTGTGCTCGGAAAAGTCGCGGAAGACCAGGACGACGCCGTAGACGACGGCGTCCTCGCCGCGGATCGGGGCGCCGCTGTCGTCGATGGGGACTTCCGAGCCGTCCTTTCGGATCAGCAGCGTATGATTCGCCAGGCCCTGAACTGACGCCGGTGCGCAAGACTTTATCGATGGGGCTTTCGGCTGATTTGTCGCGTGGCTTCGTTGATGATATTGAAGATTTTGGAGCACGGCTGGCCGACGGCCTCGGCGGCGGACCAGCCGGTCAGAATTTCGGCGATGCGGTTCAGGAAAGTGATGCGGCCGGCGGCGTCGGTAACGATGACGGCATCGCCGATGCTGGCGAGGGTGACGGTGGTGAGGCGCTGCTCGCGTGCCAGATTCTCGGCGGCGACTTCACGATCGTGGATTTCGCGCCGGATGCGATTGAAAGCCCAGAACAGGAACACGAGATTGATGACGGTCGTGGCGCCGAAAGCCACGGTGCGGCGGCCGGACATGTGCTCCGCCTCCAACTGAAGTCTTGACGAATCCTGCTCCTTCTGGACGATCATTCGATGGACCAAGTCGCGCAGGTCATCCATGTACCGTTCGCCGACATCAGTCCGCACCTCGGCAACTGCCGCGTGCATTCCGGTCGGCCGCCGCGCGAGATCAATCGTCTTTTTCAATTCGGCCAATTTCAGATCGCCCAGCCGGCGGAGTTGGTCCACATCCTGCTGCGACAGCAGGCCGGCACGCGCTTCGGCATCGAGATCGCTCAACTGAGCGGGAATGCGAGCCAGGGCGGCGTAGTAAGGGACCAGATAAGATTCGTCTCGGGTCAGGAGATATCCGCGCTGGCCGCTTTCGGCTTCCCGGTAGCTGGAGACGAACATCGTTCAAGGCGGTCGATGGCGCTGTGCACACTGTCAACGGTGCGTCTATCCCGGATGGACAGCTCGCCGATCCAATAGGTTCCGGCGACGGTGGCGATGAGCAAAAGAGCCATCGACAGAAAAAGGCGCGCACGTCCGAGTGGCGCGAGGCCATGCCGCGGGCCGATAAATTGTTCGTTTGCATTGGATTCAAGCTCTGGTCAACCATGAGGATACCATCAAATCGGCTCAAGGTCACCTTCCGGCCACGGTTGCTTGCGAATTTTATATTCTGTCCCCCTTTTGAATTCCCGGGATGCAAAATTGCTCGATTTTGGTTTAGACTATTGCCGGGTGGCGCGGGCCAACAGAAATCCAGAGAGGGTCGGATGCGTTTGAAGACGCCCATTTTCGATCCGGCCAACCGGTTGGCTGCCCGTCAAAGTGACGCTGCCGGCCAACCCGACCCTGCGCGAGGCTCCGGCGGCATCGGCCGTTTCACAGTTGCGTCATCCCCTGTTCAAGAGACTCAAGTGCCTGATTATCGTTCCGGCGTTCAACGAAAGCCGGTCGGTGGCCAAGCTGGTGCGCCGGCTCAATCGTGTTGCTTCCGGACTGTCACGTGCTGGTGATCGACGATGGCTCGACCGATGACACGGTTCGGAAGATTCCTCCCACGGCGTCGGTGGTGAGCCTGCCGTTCAATCTGGGCATCGGCGGAGCGATGCAGACGGGCTATCGTTACGCCGCCCTGCACGGATACGACATCGCGGTGCAGGTGGACGGCGACGGCCAGCATCGGCCGCGCGAAGTGCAGAAGCTGGTGGAAGCGCTGGTCAAAAGCGAAGCGGACCTGGTGGTCGGATCGCGATTCCTGGAGCCGACCAGCTTCGTGCCCTCCCTGTCGCGCATGACGGGAATCAAGGTGCTCAGCGCGTGGATACGATGTCTGTGCGGGCTGAAAATCACCGACTGCACCAGCGGATTCCGGGCGGTCAACAACAAAGTCATCCGCGCCTATGCCCATTGGTATCCGGAGGATTATCCGGAGCCGGAAGTCGTGCTTTTGCTGCACCGCTCGAAGTTCAAGGTGGTGGAAATCCCCGTGCGCATGCGCCGGCGGATGTACGGCCGGAGCAGCATCAGCCTGGCCCATGGATTCTTTTACGTGCTGAAAGTAAGCGTTTGCCTTTTCCTGGACATGGTTCGCCAGCCGTGGCCGAGCGGAAAAATCGGCTCGCCGTGAACGATCGGCTCGCCGTTGAGGACTATTTATGACGCCACGCATCATTCTTCTGTGTTTCGGATTCACCGTTCTGATCGTCGCGGTGCGGCGGATGCGCACGTACCGGCTCAAGGAACGGCACATGCTGATGTTCATCCTGACCGGCTTGCCGTTCCTGGCGCTGGCGATCTGGCCGGCCGGGTTGTCCTGGATTTCCCAGCGGCTGAGCATCGAATATCACACGCTGTCCATGTTCTGCATCGCGGCGTTTCTGATCCTGGTGATCTTCGAGATGCTGACGATCATCAGCCTACAGGACCGGAAGATTTCGACGCTGGCGCAGATGGTCGGGATCATGATGGAAAAGGAGGGAATCACCGATCGCCCCCGAGCGGAGAAAACCCAGACGAATTTTCTCTCCACCCCAAAAACCGAAACCCATGGCAGACCCGCGTAAAGTGTCCAGGCGATCCAAATTCGCGAGAATTGCCGTTGGTCGCCTGACGCTGATCGCCCTGGTGCTGCAATGCGGGTGCTATCACTATGAAATCTCCCGGCCCGATAAATGGGCCCCGGCGACCGACACCCACCAAAAGACCGTATGGTCGTTCGCCTGGGGACTGCTTCAGCAGGACATCCATCCTGAAAATTGCATGGGCTGCGGACTTTCCGAGGTCAGGGTCTCGACCAATTTCCTGTTCATCGTCATTGCCATCGTCACGCTTGGCCAGGCGGTGCCGATGACCATCGAATGGCAATGTGCGAAGAATCCGTCTCCGGCGGCCACCGGTTTTTAGGGTTTCATTGATGCCCGACCAACAGGAACCGCATATTTACTTCGAGCCGAATTTTCACTGGCAAAATTACCACCAGAACATTGCCTTTACGCCCCGGCGCTATTACGACCTGTGGAATCTCTGGGCCGACGGCAGCCAACCGCTGTCCGATCCGTGGCGCGCCGGCCTGAGCGCGATCTGCCAAATCGTCAAGGATGCCGAGCGATTGAACCGAAAGGTCCGGGCCATCGGGGCCGGCTGGTCCCTTTCCGAGGCCGCGGTCACGCCCGATTTCCTGCTCAACACCAAGCCGCTGAACTTCATCGAAATCGGGTTGCACGATCAGAACCGCGATCCCCGCTGCCCGATTCCGGGCGGTCAGCTCGTCTTCGCCCAATGCGGCGCGACCGTGCTGGAACTGAACGTCGTGCTGGAGCGCAACGGCCTGGCGCTTTGCACCTCCGGCGCCAGCGACGGCCAGACCATTGCCGGCGCCATCAGCACCGGCACCCACGGCGCCGCGATCTCGTTCGGTTCCATGCAGGAGGCGGTCGTCGGCCTGCATATCGTCGCCGAGGGCGGCTTGCATTACTGGATCGAGCGGCAGGCCCAACCCGTCGTCAGCGAACATTTCTGCGGCGTTCTCGGCGCCACTCTCATCCGCGACGACGATCTGTTCGACGCGGCCGTGGTCTCGTTCGGAAGCTTCGGAATCATCCACGCCGTCCTGTTGCGCGTGGAACCCATTTATCTGCTGGAGAAATACGTCTGGCGGGGAGAATTCGACAAAGTCAAACCATTTCTGCCAACCCTGGATTTTGCCGGGATGGGCCTGGAATATCCGAAGGAAATTCCCTATCACTTCCAGGTCGTCGTCGATATGTACGCCAGCCAGCGCGGGCGCAGCGGAGCGTTTCTTCAATACATGTACAAACGGCCGTGGCGCCCGGTCCCCCGGCCGGGGCCGAATCGCACCAGCGTCGATCCCGGCCAGGACATAGCCGTCTCCGCCGCGATTTTTTCCGACCTCGTGCCGCCGCTTGTTCCGTTCCTCTCGGAGATCATCGTCGCCGGACAAATCCAATTGGAGCAGGGCCAGCTTGCCACCCCCGGCGAAACGTTTTCGGCCAACGAGATCCCAACGGGAGGCCTCACCACCGAATTCGGCGTGGCCCAGGAAGATGCGCCGCGCGCGATCGAAACCGTCATCGAAATCGCCCATCAATATCCGTTTCCGGGACTCGCCTCGATGCACTATGTGGCACCCTCCAGAGCATTGCTGGCGTTCACCAAATTTGCGCCGACGACCTGCGCGATCGAGCTTCCCTCCGTCGATTCAATTCGCACGCGCCGCGCTTACGAACTCATCTGGACCGCCCTGGAAAAAAAGGGCATCCCGCACACGTTTCATTGGGGTCAATGTCTGCGGCCGAATCCACTGCTCCTGCGGCAGGTGTTCGGCGACCGCCAGGACCGCTGGCTGGCCGCCCGCCGAAAATTCCTCAAGTCCAACGGGCGAAGAACCTTCTCCAACTACCAATTGCAAGCCTGGGGCCTCGCCGACGGCGATTCGACGTGAAACGCAAACTCGCAGAGATCTTGCAGGTTTTGGCCTCGGCAATTCGAATCGAATACTATCTCGCGGATGCGTTTCTGCATCGTCACGCCGTCGCTCAATCAGCGTGAGTTTCTTGAGCAGACGGCCCAGAGCGTGCTGGGCCAGAGCGGGGATTTCGAGTTGGCCTGGAGGGTCGTGGACGGCGGCAGCGGCGACGGCACGGTCGATTTCCTCAAATCCATTTCCGACCCGCGGCTTACGTGGATCAGCGAACCGGATCACGGACAGACCGAGGCGCTGAACCGAGGAATCCGCGAGGCCGACGGCGACGTGATCGGCTGGCTGAACAGCGATGATCTATATGCTCCCGGCGCTCTGGCCGCGGTTGCCGCCGCGCTGCGAAGCCGGCCGGAGGCGGCTTGGGTGGCGGGACGGTGCGACATCATCGACGGCCAGGGCCAAACGATCCGCTCCGGCGTAACCCGATATAAAGACCGCCAGCTTGCGAAGTATTCCTACCATCGTCTTCTGCGGGAAAACTTCCTTTCTCAGCCGGCCGTCTTCTGGCGGCGAACCTCGGGGCAGGAGATTGGGCCGCTGGACGAATCGCTTCATCACGCCATGGATTACGATCTTTGGCTTCGCCTGGGCCGCGTGAGCAACCCGATCGTGCTTGATCGGCGCCTGGCCCATTTCCGCGTTCATCCAAGCAGCAAAACAGGCCGCCTGACGCGCCAGCGCTTCGATGAGGACATGCGCGTGGCCGACCGATACTGCGGCGACGATCGGCGGAGCCGATGGATTCACCGATTCAACGTCGAGAAAATCGTCTGGGCCTATCGGCTGATGCGCCTGCTGGAAAAACGGCGATAAGAAGCACGGGCGAAGTTCGCTAACGCCGCGAGCGGAACTCGGCGCGAACCAGGCGAATGGCCGGCTTACCGCCGGGGCGGGCAACGGTCAGAAGAGAATCGCCGTTGGGCAAAACGTTTCGGTCGTGGAGCAAGCGGGAGTAATCGGGGTCCTTCGGATCAACAATGACCAACAGATGGCCCGGCGCGGCGGCAACCGGAATACTGGGATCGGCGAAGTCGCGATCGGTCAGGAACGCCATAACGCGCACGATCTTGGGCGGGCACAGGATCACATCCTGGTTTGTGGTGCAATTGGGGATTTCGCCGGCCATTTGGACGTAGGGTTGAAATCGGCCCTTCTGGTAATCGGCCAGGAAAGGACGGGCGCCGCTGGTGGACGATGAATTTGACCACCTGCACGGAGTTCAGCAACGTGCCAAGCGTCAATAGGAACGTGAAAGCCGTGTTGCCCAGCCGCCGCGGGAGACGAAGGTTGATCGATCGCAGCAGATTCCACCATCCCACAACCAGCAAGGGAAGAATCTGCAGGATGTAGCGGTAATCGGAGAGCAGAAGAACCAGGGTGAGAAGAGTCATTATGATCCACAATCCCCAGAATAGGCGTTTGCGGATCAGTGCCACGGCGGCCACCAGAACGACGCACGCGAAGAACACGTTCACCGCGTCCAACGCCAGGTCCATTCCAAAGACGGCTCGCGGGACGGTGATGACCAAGAGATCGTGCAGGTTGCTTGCCGATGATCGTGCCGTTCGCGGGGCCAATCTCTGAGTGAGCTGATGGAACGCGTATTGCTCGTACGATCCGGCCAGGCCGTGTCCGGGAATCCGGCGGGGATCCAGCAGAAGGAAAACGACGGCGGCGGCGAGGCAAAGCAGCAACGACACAGCGGCGGCTGGCCGCTTTCGGCCGGAGATGACGCCGAAAATCAAGGCGACGATCCAGGCGGTCAAAAGCCCGATCATGGTGGGTCGCGTGCTGACGGCGATGGCCAACCCCGCGACCAGCAACGCCCAGTCCCACCATCGCGTGCGGCCGGCGGCCCGCCCCGAGCCGGTCGAGGCGGCCCGCGAGCCGAAGATCCCCTCGTGTCCCGCCAGCAGGGCCAGGACGCCGGTAAGGAACGGCATGTCGGTGAGAATCTCGAAGCTGTAGCGGAAGAATTCGTGGTTGATAGCGATGCCGAGCACAATGGCCACCGCGGTCGGGCGGTCGTAGGCCAGCAGAATCAGCCGATAAATCAGCGCCAGCGAAGCGCCGGCGCAGGCGAGAATCATAAGATCGGCCGCGAAGATCAAGTGGCCGGCGGAAATCCGCATCAGCCCCGCCAAGGCCAGGGGAAGCCCCGGATACACCGTTTCATGGCGAAGGCCGTGCAGGGTGTAACCCTGTCCGGTCGCGAGGCTTCGCGCCAGGTTCAGATAAAGCCCGCTGTCGGGGCCCATCCGCCATTGGCCGTTGAAGCCCAGGAGATAGATAACAGCAATGATGACAAAGATGGCTTTGCGGCGGCGGTCGATCAAATCAAGGAGGATTTGGCAAAACGGCCGCGGCGTCCGCGCCGGCTGGGCCGCCGGCGAAGTCAGAACCGCGCGAGTTTTCCACGCCCATCGTCCCCCGTGTCGCTCCGCTTTCGACTGAATCTTGGAAAAGGCCATTCGCTAGGGGAAATAGTATAGCGGATTCCGCCGTTTGCGGGAGAAGGCCGGGGGCGGGTAGTGTTTGCGGACGATGACGGATGCCCCGCCACTTTCTGCCGCGGCCGGCGAATCCTCCGCAGCGGCCGGGAGCCGCGGTCCTGGCCGGGTTTCTCGGCTGGACGCTGGATGCCTTCGATTTCTTCCTGGTCGTGATGACGCTGACGGCCATCGGCAAGGAATTCCACAAGACCGACGCGGAAATGGCGCTGAGCCTGACGCTGACCCTGGCGTTTCGGCCGGTCGGGGCGCTGATCTTCGGCTTGATCGCCGATCGCTATGGCGCGGCGATTGCCGCTGATGCTCGATCTGGTTTTTTATTCCGATCATCGAAGTCCTCACGGGGTTTGCGCATAGCTATGCGACGTTTCTGATCCTGCGGGCGCTGTTCGGCATCGGCATGGGCGGGGAATGGGGCGTCGGGGCGTCCCTGACCATGGAAAAGGTGCCGCCGAAATGGCGCGGGGTCCTTTCCGGAGTTTTGCAGGAGGGATATGCCGTCGGATATCTGCTGGCGGCAATCGCGTACAAATTCGTTTTCCCGCATTGGGGATGGCGGCCGCTGTTCTTCATCGGCGGAATCCCGGCACTGCTGGCGATCTTCGTGCGCTTCGCGGTCAGGGAATCGGAAGTCTGGCAGAAAACCAAAGCCGATTCCTGGCCAACACCTGGCCCGCGGACTGCTTGCCCACTGGCCGGTGTTTCTCTACATCGTGGCGCTGATGACGATGATGAACCTCTCGTCGCACGGGACGCAGGACCTTTATCCGACGTTCCTTCAGCGCTACCGCCACCTCGGCGTAGCCGATCGATCAAACCTCGCGGCCATCTCCATGGTCGGCGCGATCATCGGCGGAATCATCTTCGGCCTCCTGTCCGACCGAATCGGCCGCCGGCGGGCCATTGTCCTGGCATTCATCGGAGCGATCCTGGCCATCCCGCTTGTGGCGCTTCCCGCCGGATTGGTCAAGCTGGCCGCCGGCGCATTCATCCTGCAATTCATGGTGCAAGGGGCATGGGGCGTGATTCCGGCCCATATCACCGAACTGTCGCCCGATTCCATTCGCGGCTCGATGCCGGGATTCGCGTATCAGTGCGGAAACCTGATGGCCAGCTACATCGTGCAGGTGGAAGTGCTGATGTGCCGTCATTGGAATTACGCCAATGTCATGGCGATTTCGGCGGGGACGATTTTCGTGCTGGCGATTTTCGTGACCATGATGGGCCGGGAAAAACCGGCGGTGGAGTTCGGGGCGGCGTCTTGAGAATATTTCTGGATTTTTCTTGACGGGTCAACCGGGAAAGGTAGGCTGGAATCTTCGGTAAGCGTTTACTTGGGCGGGACGCATGGCGAAGGGTAAGACATTTCTGGTATCAGGTATTATTTCCGCTGTAGTTTTGGCGACTGCTGGGATACTCTGTTTCTACATCTGGCACGTCCCTTCCGGGGAAATGACGCAAAGTCTTTCGCCAGGCCAAGTTCCGCGGCCGGCGAATTCAATTGTCGAGCAAGTCAAGAACGATCAACCTAGGCAGATTGATGCAGTCATCGACGGCATTTGGCGTCTGGCGGCGCTGCGGCCGGGCGAAATGGGTGATCGTCTACCGGCTTGGTTTGGCCCGCTGTTGCAGAATAGGCGGTACGCGGATGTCGAGGGGCTGAGCCTCATGGCAATGCTGGAAAAGGCATGGAACCCAGCCTCCGTTGCTATTTTCCAGGAAGCGCGGGTGCGGGCGCTGCTGGCCGAGGGGCAATATGCCCAGGTGCTAGCCTAGGCCAAGATGTATTACAACGTGGCGCCGCTTTCGCAAACGCCGACGGCGGTCGATCTGCTGACACAGGCATGGGCCAGGACGCACCGTTCGCAGAAGATCGGCAAATCGGACGTCCCAAGAATATTGCAGTCAATCAAGGTGAATTCCTCGCGACTGGAGCCGGCGATCAGTGGAACCACCCAGGGTAGTCCTTATGAGTTTGCCAATCCAGTTGCGCAGGGGGATCTGCTCCTCTTGGCGGATCGGTCAAGTGAAGCGCAACAATCATTCTTGAAATCTTGCAAATATGCGGTCGAGGATTGGGATCTTCCGCAGTCGCTGGAGGGGATGGCGCAGGCTGTGCGGAACCAGGATGGATCGATAAATAGGGCCAGAGCCCTGGTGAACGCGTGGCGAGCGGGTCACTCCGTGGCGATGGGGATTGCCTTGCCCCCAAACGTCAGGAAGGGTGAGTTGGAGGACGCCGCACGGCAAGTCGTGGCCGAGCCCGGTCCGGTTCGCGCGGAATTTCCACGGGCATCCGGAGACTTACTGGATCCAGTCAATCTTCCGCCAGCCGATTCATCGGAACCCGCCTTCGCCCTTCCGGTGAGCGATCCGATTGTGCTGGCCCGGCTGGCACCACAGAGCGATCCGGAGCTTCGCAACTGGCTGGACCGCTGGCAGGATGATTACCGCCACGGCCAAAAGATCGATCAACAGCAACGCGACGAATTGCTTACGATTGTGAACCGTTCAAAGCTTCCGAACGAAACTCTGCTGGCGATGCTGGATGCTTTCCACGCGATCAGCAACGATACGGCAACGTCAACGGAATGGTTGAACATTTGTGCGCGTTGCATCAGCCCAGACTTTGCTAATTGGTTTGCTCAGCGGCATCAATACGAGTCGCCGTCGGCATTTAACGATGCGTACGAAGAAATCTCCCGGGCCGTTGCTCCGGGCCGTTCGTCCTGCGAATTGCTATATCTCTTTGGCGAGGCGGTAAATGACATCACCGACAACCCTCACGCGTACGCTCCCATTTTTGCCGTAGCCGTGACGCGCGGTGACGAGCGGCTTAGCCATTACCGATCCTTCGATGACAGCATGCGACCAGTTCTGCAGGCGATGAAGGATTGCGAATATTACCTCTGGCACGAAAATGAGACCCGTGGCGTACCAGAATGTCTGGACGCCATCGATACTCTAAGCAGCGACCTGCTACGGTGGGTTCCAGAGGACGATCCTTCGCTGGGTTGGACGAGGATCTGGTCGAAGATCGCTATGGCAGAATGCGCCACTGCAAGAAGAAATCCGGATAAGGCGCTCTCCATCCTGCAGACAGTTGCCACGGATTCACTTTCCGAACCTCAAAAGGCTGGTTTGGCCTGGGCTAGAGCGCTTGCGCTATTGCAGGAGCGGCGAGATGATTTGGCACTGAAGCAACTTCAAATATGCGCGAGCAATAAATCTGATGAACTCAGAGATGGGCCATGGAAGGCATTAATAATCACCTACAGCAAACTTGGTGACAAACCCGAGGCGAAACACGCCTTTGATTATTGGATACACACGTACCACCCTTCGCTCTCGGACGCGGCGTGAGTTCTGGATTCCATGGAACATGGGGGCGAATCGGCAATTTGGTGAACGTGGAAGGGAGGAATTAAATGGCATATAGCTAATTTGCGAGTCGGTATGTTGGATTGAGACGCAATTGCTCATCCACAACGAAAAAGAATGATGGACAGCCGTAAGACAATTGAACTATGGAGTTGATCTCATGAAATATATTAAGACATCTGCATGGCTTTTATCCGCGGCAATCGGCTTGCTCATTGGTGGTCAAGCATTCTGTGCGCGGCAGATTAAATGCATCGCAGTTAAACCTAGGCAGAGGTGGTACGTATTGTAATTGGACGCAACTGTCCGTTACTTGTACTCAAACCCCGGGCCTGCCATTGAGCCAGGTCTGCACATCCACATATCCTCCGGGATGCGGTGGGACTGGCCCAACGCAATGTACGTTTCAGGACTATTGCCAGGGCGCAACATTTTGTGATGTGACTTTGGGTGGCTTTTGTCCTCCAAGCTAGCTTGGAATACATTACATTTATTGCGATGGCTGTAGGTCCGCGGCTTTTAGAGACTGCCTCAGAAACGAATGGCGGAAGAAAATGGTTTCAGCAAAGTCGATCTCTGTTTCGGTTGCGATCTTAATGGTTTCGGCGTTGGTCGGGCAATTGGCCAGAGGCTCGGATTCTCCCCCGACCGCAGAGGAATTGTTAACCGCCTGGGCAAATAGTTCCCAATGGGATCAGTTTGTCTCCATGAAGGTCGATGCCGAGAGCACTGTAAGTGGCAACAAAAAAAGCCCATTGGTTAACGCGGGCCAGATCCGCAAGAATTTCTCCTGGTACCGTGACCATAATCGTATGGAAGCAATTGGGCTGGAGTGGGGACCAAACCCGACCGATCCCCAAAAGATGCTGGGACCTTGTCCTTATGTCGAAGTTATCACGGATGATCAATACCTTTCCGCCGGCATTGGCGGAGCAACAGCTATGTATCGGCAGGTGTGGAATGGTCAGTTGGTTACTAAATCAGTTCAGAACCTGCGGGTAAGGTGGGAAGGTAATCCTTACCTCTCCGGCTATCTCGACGGCAAGCAATTAGAGGCATCTGCGGGTCTGCTTTATCCACAGGCAATGCTGGCGAACCACCCTCAAGTTCAGGACCAAATGGAATTGGTCAATGGTCGGGAGTGTTGGCGTGTGGACGCGATCGCGCCGGAGGGCCACCTAACGGCTTTCATCGATCCCGCAAAGGGTAATACTGCCGCTCGTTATACATTTGACATAGCGGGTAATGACAAGTTACGCGATCAGCCTCTGGCAAGTCAGGGCGTTGATCATATTTCTATACAGGTTGACGTGGATCAAATCGGCAAATTTGGGGATTGGTATATCGCCATGGAAGGTCGGTTCAAGCAGGTATCATGGCTTCACAACGGGGTAATAAGAACATACGGTGACACTTATAGTCGTAGCGACATCAATTTATCTCCCGATTTCGCGGCGATGAATGCCTTTACCCTGGATGTTCCTGACGGCACGCGCGTCTATTACGATCAGGACCCCGGAATTCCATATGAAATCGTAAATCGCCACCTTCGGCCGCGTGTGGACCAAAAGGACTTGGAGGAATTGGAAAAGGCCTTGGCTAACCCATCCACCCAACCATAAGTAAAGTGGTGATTTATGATCGTCTTCAACCATCACTCGAATCTGAGGCTCACCGCATGTTTATTGGTCTTTTGGCTAGCTCTTGGCGTCGTAGGGCGCTCCAGTTGGGGGACCGCGACTCAACCCAGCGACGACCCGAGCGATATCGGTGCCTATGCGCCCGTTTGCGGGTTATATTGTATCTATGGGAGCTGCTCGGCTGAATCATCGCCCCTTTGATTTCGAAAAACTACTGCAGCCTAAATATTTGAGCTCCTCGGACGGTAGCACGATGGCGCAGTTGGCCGCCGCAGCCCAAGATCATGGGTGTCAAGACCCCATTCTTGTCCCAACTTTGAACTATAGTTTCGCGGTCCAATGTCATTGGTTCTGAGCCGGGACCTTCCCGGCTCGCTTGCCCTTTGTTACCTTCAAATCGTCCACGCGGAGGATACGGCTCTGCTGGGAAGCAACCGGAGCACCGTCGTGGATTGCCTTACGGCTGTCGGGTCGGGCCTCTGCGCTCGACCCTTTTTTCTTTCCTGCCACAGCCGGGGGCGCACCAGGCGATAAATCCCGGGGGCCTGGGGGCAGAGCCCCCGAACCGCGTTGCACCCAGCCGCGATGATCACTGTCGCTCCCTTTGATGCGCATCCAGGATTCGGCAAACTCCTTCGGCGTCAAATATCCCAGGCTGCTGTGCGGACGCGAGCTGTTGTACTCACGCCCGTACACCTTGCAGATCATCCGCGCATGTTCCCGGCTGCAGAACGTCTCCATGTTCAGGCACTCATTCCGCAGGGCGCCGTTGAATCGCTCGTTGAGACCATTCTGCCACGGGCTGCCCGGATCAATGTGTCGCGCCTCGGCGCCGTGGATCGCCAGGATCCGCATCAGGTACTTGGCGATGAACTCCGGGCCGTTGTCGCTGCGGATGAACCGAGGAGCGCCGTGCTCGGCGATCAGCCCCATCAGCGTGTCGGCCACAAACCGGCTGTTCATTCGATGCTCCACTTCAATCGCCAGGCACTGGCGCGTGAACTCATCTTCCACCGTCAAAATCCGCAGTTTTCGGCCCGTCTCAGTCCTATCCTCCATGAAGTCCCAGGCCCATGTGTGGTGCGGGTGCTCGGCCTTGCACGGCAGCCCCATCCCGATGCCGCGGCGCTTGCGACGACGCTTGGATCGCATCGTCAGGCCATGCTTGCGGCACAGCCGGCGAACCCGCTTGAAATTCACCTGGCGTCCCTCACGCCGCAGCATCGCACACAGGTGCCGGCTGCCATAGCGCGGGTGCAACGCCGCAAGCTCCTGCAGGCGCGTCACCAGTTCGCCGTCGTTTCTGCGGCTCACATAGGCAAGGCGTCGCCGGCTCACCTTCACCAGCGCACAGGCTCCGGAAACCGACATCTGCCGCATCATCGCAAATTGCACGAACGCGCGGCGGCCGGCCACGTCGATTACTTTTTTTCGACAAACTCCTTCATCACATCGATGGCCAGCTCACGCTCGGCCAGCAATCGCTTCAGCCGCGCATTCTCCTTTTCCAGCTCGCGCAGCCGCTTCACATCCGGCTCGTTCATCGATCCATACTTGCGCTTCCACGCGTAGTACGTCGGCTGGCTCACGCCATGCTCGCGGCACAACTGCTCAACCGTCTTCGTTTCCACCTGGCCATCCCGCAAGATGGCCACGATCTGCTCTTCGGTAAATCGCTTCTTCATCACAGCCCTTTCCGGGCCGCGATTCTATATCACCAACCTGGGACATTTTCGGGGGTCAGGACATGGGCTCTATGTCAGCGCATTAACTGACATCGGTGTCGACGAATTACAAACGGTAAAAGCGCCTGTCATTCTTCGAGTAAAAGCCGACCCAGCGTCAAGCGACGATTTCAATCATTACTACCTGCTGTTGGGTGCTGACGGCAATGAGGCCAAAGTATTGGATCCCCCAGGAACGATTAAAGACGTCAGCTGGCCTGCTCTTTTCGCCCACTGCGATGGAAACGCGCTGATCATCTCGTCGTCGCCGATTGATACCGCGGCAATTCTTGAGAGATCGCGTCTGAAGTTCGCTGTATTTGCGTTGGGTACTTTGATCGCAATCGCCATTTTGAAATGGACCCGCTCCCGTATCCATTTCTCTGTTACCACGGGTTCGCTTGGAATGGCCCGGACATTGATTGCCGCTTTTGAAATTGGGGTGATCCTGGTGATCTCCGCCGCTGCCGCCACGACTTATCATTTAACATCGCCCTCCGGCTTCCTCGCCAGCGCGGGAACCGCTGATGCTGTTCGCGATGCCCATTCCGTGGATTTTGTAGCAAGAGTTGATCTGCCTATCGTCCAAAGCATGGCGGCAGATGGGAAGGCGGTTTTCATTGACGCCCGCTTAACGCCTGATTTTGACGCCGGACATTTACCCGGCGCAATATCTATTCCAGTTAACACTCCTGATGATGAGTGGCGTAAGCGGCTATCCGCGATACCAAAAAACACCCCTATCATCGTTTATTGCGAGAGCCAGGGGTGTCCCTATTCGAAGGAAGTGGCGAGAAAATTGTTGGGCGGTGGCTATCGCCACCTCAACATCTTCGAGGGCGGTTGGGTGGAGTGGGATGCGAATGTCGCTTCCAAATCGTCAGCAAGCAAAGCCGCCGGTTAGGAGTTATCACCGATGAAAAATCGCCCGTTGGCCCGCGACGTTGCCCAATTCATCGTAAGGCTGCTTCTCGGCGGCACGCTGATATGGACTGGCCTCATAAAAATAAACCGGCCGTATGATTTTTTGGGCGTAGTGTACTCCTATCAGTTAGTGGGTCCCCGTTTCGGATTCATTGTAGCTATGTTGTTGCCTTGGTTGGAATTAGTGGTCGGGATAACACTCCTGGCCGGACTTCTGATCAATGGTTCTTTACTTCTCGCGAGTGCGATGGGACTCCTCTTTATTTATGTCGAAGCATCGGCGTTGCATCGGTCACTGCCAATTAGTTGTGGCTGTTTTAGCATTAGTCCAGGCAGTGGAATCATTAACTATGCTACCCTTACTTGGGCAGGAATCTTCTTCATTCTCGCAGTTGTCGGCATCTTTTGTGGTGGGTCGGCCGGAAACGACCGTGGCTTTGTCCAACGCTAATGAACGACGGGAAATTAGCGCCAGCGGATGAGGGGAAGCATTGGGTTCAATCCCTCCACGGCGGATGCTAAGGTCGCGGCGTAAGTTATTGCGTCCGCTCCCTAGGCCTTAAATAAGCGTATCCCCCGCGCTTCGCAAGGCGTTGAGCGTCGGCGCATCTTCGGCTCGCCCCCAGGGTTCATCCCGTCGTTCGGTTGTGCATCGGTCGCTCTCCACTACAAGGCCATCGGGAAGGCTTCGCCTTCCACGCGAACCGGAGCATCCTGACTCCGGCATCCTTCGGAACCGTTCAGCACAAAGCCGGCCGCCGCCACGACGTTCGACCGCGCTCACGCCAGGCGGCTCCGCCGCGCAGCAACGCCGTCTGCCAGGGATTGTATGACAAAAGTCGAAACACCAACCGACGCCCCGTCCGCACGATCTGGCACGGCAGGCGGATCACGCTTCCCACGAACCGCTTGAACTCCATCCGCACAATGTCCTGTTTCTCCCGCGCCTGGCGCTCGCCCCAGCGTCCTCGTTGCGCCGGCAGCATCAGGCCCCACCAGGCCTTGAGGCTCCACGCCAGCGACGCCATCACCATGTAGGCCCAGTTGCTCAGCAGATTGTCCACCGGCAGCTTCATCGCGCGGACCCCGTTCTTGAGTTGCTCGATCAGGTTCTCCTGGTCGCAACGTCCGTTGGCTTGCAACACCAGTTGCTCCGCCGGCGTCACGCGGTCGTTGGTGATGTAGAAGAAGTAGCGGTACTCGTCCCACAGCTTCTCCTGGCCCATCTCCACGTCGATGCTCTTGCGGCAGATGATCAGCCGGTACGGGCGATGACACTTTCCCGGCCGGTACTCGATCTCGGCCACGTGCTCGGCTCGCAGACGAAGGTTTTCAAAGTTTCGCTCGGCAACCACTTGTTCCTTGACGTTGGGCGGCTTGGCGCGGGGCCGGGTTTTCACCTCGTATCGCGGCGGACGCGCCAGTTCTTTCCACTCGCTCTTTCCGAGCAATTCCGCCTGAAGAACCAGGGATTTATGCGCATCCAACCCGAACAGGAACTTCACGTCCTTTTGATCGTCCCAGCGGTCCAGGTGGGCCGTCTGGCTGAAGTCGGTGTCGCCGCGCAGCAGGACCGAGCGGAACCTCGCCCCTCGGCACAGGGCGATGCCGCGATCCAGATACTCCGCCGCGTCCTCGTGACTGGGACGGTTGCCCGAACGGTTCAGCAGGTAGAGCGGCTCGCGCGTGTTGGCCAGCGACACCAGCAGCGGATGATAACCCCACTGCCCGTTGTAACTCAGGTCCATGCCCTTCTTGCACTGGCCATTGGTCGGAGCGATCGTGCCGTCGGCGTCGAGGATGGCCTGATCGAAGAACTCCGCGGGCTGGCGTTTCCATACCCCGACGCGCACGGAGTTGATCGAGTCCATGAGCCGATTCACCTGATCGCCGGACTCAAAGCGGCGGCAAAAGTCCCCGGCGGTGGTGGGATCGGGAATGCGTTGCGTGCCCAGGGCGTCGAGGTACGCCTCGTCGTTGCGCAGCCGCTCCAGGTCCTGCAGACAATCGCCGTCGCACAGAATGTTGTAGGCGATGTTCAGCACGTGATCGGATTCGTGATACGGCAGATGAACCTTCAGCAGATGCACGTCGCGATCGAGGGCGTCGATGAGTCCAACCTTGCGGGCCAGCAGGTGCACGGCGCCGATGCCGCCGTGAACCACGGCCCGGTCGCGGTCGGCCATCTCGTAACGGATGTTCCTGGCGGCGAACATCGGCTTGGTTCGGGACCGCCAGCGGCATCGGGCGTTCAATCTTTTTTCGATTCTGCGCTTGCGTCGGGCGAGTTTTTGGGCTGTAGTATGGTTCACTCGAAACGCCTCCTTGCGTGTGAAGGAAAGAGAGTCTTGATAACCCTCAACCTACACGAAAATCAGGCGATTTCGAGTTTTTTTGCGCGAATCAGGCGGCAACGGCAAAAATCACGCTTGGATAGGGCCTAGGCGGATTGATGGGAAGGGCGATCAATGTGACCATACGACGCCTAATTTCATCCGGCGGTGGAGTTTGGCATCAAAAAGGAGGCGCGCATTATGGATTGAGCAGCTTCTTCAAATCCCTTGCTCCATGGAGAACGCGAACAAGTTCTATGCCTTGGGAAACAATGCGATAGAAGACCACAGGGCCATCGGCGGCAATGTAGTGCCAGATGTCGCGGTAATCCTGCTCCGCCAGTGCCGAGCGACGCGCCGCCCCCATCAGGCGCGTCCCTTCTTGCCGCCCTTTCGCTGGCGTTCTTGAGCGATAATCTCTTGTGCGCCATGTGTTGAGTATTCGCCGCGATCCAACTGTTCGATGCCCCGTCGCAATTCCCGCCGCAAATATGCTTCATGCTCAGGGGTGAAATCCTCTTGATCTCGCAGTACCTCCAGCGCCTCGTTTACGATGTCGTTGACGTTGGCGTATTGCCCGGCCTTGATCTTGTCGGCGACGAAGTTTTGAAGTTCCGGCTTTAGCAAGAGATCCACAAAATCGCCTCCATTTTCGAGACGACACATTATAGCTCGGCGTGGAACTGCGGCAATCAAGGCGCTTCCAACATCCCCGCTCGGCGGGATTGAAGCGACACCCCCGCCGCGGCCAGGATGCTGATGCACAGGATGGTTCCGACGGCGAAGACGGACGCGTGGGGATTTTCGGGGAGGATGGTTTGCGCCAGCGCGCCGCAGCCGGGGCCGAGGACGGAGCCTACGCCGATGAGCGCTTCGTGATATGCGTTTTGGGCGGTGCTGCCGTCGCTGAGAACCATGCCGAAATAAAGACTCGACGAATAAATCAGGCCCATGGCGACGCCCATCACGATTTGCCAGAGGACCATCGAAATCTGGGAGTCGATCAGCGTGACGCCGGCGAATGAAATCAACACGGCCGCGGCGGCGAGCAGCAGCGCTCGGGGGCGCGTGTGCCACCAGACGGTCACGCCGAGGAAGATGAAGCAGAACCATCGCGCGATCATCCAGACGCCGGCGAGCAGGGTGCGGATTCCCAGGTCCGCCGAGCGGATCGCCGGGAGCGTGGGCATGATCGCGCCCAGACAATAGATGACCGCGAAGGTCGCCGGCAGGGCGATGCGCGACAGCCGCATCGCCAGCGTGCGAAGCTGCAGCAGCTCGGGTTCGGGATGAAGCTGCGGCGCCGCCGCGCTGTGCATCGGAGCGCGAAGCCGCGGGAGGAATCCAAGCGACATCAAATGTACGGCGACGGTGATGAGAAAGATTCCCTGCGGGAAATGGGCGATCACAAGGCCGCACAAGGCAACGGTAACGGCGCCGGTTCCGGACCAGACGAGATTGTAAACGGAAATGCGGCGTGAAATCTGATTCGGCGTGGCGTCGATGGAGATAAGGCTTTCCAGCAGCGGCCACTGCGCGGCACTGAAAAAAGTGTAGAGGGGCAGGAGAGCCACCAGCGACACGGGATTGGGAAAACATGCACCGGCCAGGGCGACCGCGGCCATGGCTGCGTGCAGGACCACCAGGATCGTGCGCCGGTGAACGCGCAGGGACAGCGGGTGGGCCGCCAGCGCGCCGAGGACATACGCCACGCCCTCTGCGCATGAAAGCAGCAGATTTCTTCGCGCCCCCCAGCCGAAACGCTTTTGCATGTAGAAGAAGATTCCGTACATCAGCAGGTTGGCGCCGATGGAGCCGAGGCCTTCAAGGCTGAAAACGCGCGAAAGATGCCCGCGGGCGGCGGCCGGGGGCGCAATGGTTTTTTCCGCGAGCAGGTCCATGGCAAGCAAGTCGGCACATTACCGGGAATGGGAGCCGAAAAAAATGTGCGGCGGCCGATCCGCATGGCGGGGAATTACGTATACAAACATGCAGTTCGGAATTATGCCGTATTCCGGGGTATGGTCAGCCTCGGAGCGGAGTTGACGGGTTTCAAGTCTTCCCCGTCGAAGTTTCGTTGTCGTATGTAATCCGCAAGCCGGGGGTGGCGCGTTGAAGCGCCTGTGTCTTTCGGAGGGATGGGTTGGAGGAGGGTGTCAAATGCGCCTGCCTCACGGCTGGAGCCAAGGCGCTCGCCGTGAGGGGAAATGGGCGGAGCCGGAGTGGGAATACTCCGGCTCCATTTTATCAACAGGGGGCGATAATACGCGCGGCGATCAACTGTCCGGGGATCGCACTTCGATTCCTGTTGCATCGGACATCGAAGGACCGTTTAATAATCGATCTCTGGGTCCGGAAAAAATGCCCGTTGACGTTTAATCAATGCGATGGCCGAGGATGTTTCGAGTCGGCGGCGTCTTTGGCCGATAACGACGTTGCCGGAACATTGTCCAAAAGCCATATTTGTTTTAAAGGATCGGGTTTATGCAGACCGTCGTTCACGTCACGCATGAAGCAATTCAAAAGATCGGGGGAATTGGAGCGGTGTTGCAGGGGCTGCTCACCAGCCGAACGTATCTCGACAAAGTGCCGCGGAACATTCTGGTGGGCCCGTTCTGGCCGAGCGACGATCTGGCGGAACATCGGCTCGGCCCGCAGGGCGAAGTGCTGTACAGCAGCCTGGATCATCTTTATCGCTCGCCGCTGGCGGCGCGGTTCCGGGAGATCGAGCAGGAGTTCGACGTCGGGATCGTCTACGGCCGGCGAAAATTCGTCGGACAAGGAGACGGGCGTCACCAGCACGCCCGAAACCCTGCTGATCGACGTCGCCCGGTTCGACGCAGCAAAAAATCAACCAGTTCAAATTCGATCTTTGGAAGACCTTCGGCATCGAAAGCGCCAAATACGAAAGCATCTGGGATTTCGAGCAGTACATGCGCCTGGCCAAGCCGGCGATCGCGGCATTGCACGCCCTGGGCGCCGGCAGCGAGATCGAGCCGTGCGTGATCCTGAGCCATGAATACATGGGCATGCCGACGGCCCTGGCGGCGATCCTCGAAGGGGAACGGAGCAATTTCCGCACGATCTTCTACGCGCATGAAGTCGCGCCGATGCGCCGCAGTGGTGGAGCATCATCCCGGCCACGACACGATGTTCTACAACGTCATGCGCTCCGCGGTCAGCCAGGGACATTATCTGGAAGACGTCTTCGGCGATCAGAACGGATATTACAAGCACGCGCTGGTGAAGGCCTCGCGTTTCTGCGACGGCATCTTCGCGGTCGGCGATTACGTGCTGAAGGAAATCCGCTTCCTCGGCCCGGATTTTGTGCACGTGGACAGCCAGTTGGCCTACAACGGCGTTCCGTGCTGGAAGATCAGCGTCGCAGGAGACAGATGGCCAGCCGCCAGAAGCTGCGCGCCTATTGCAAGACGCTGCTGGGGTACGAGCCGGACTATGTCTTTTCGCACGTCACCCGGCTGGTGCCCAGCAAAGGCCTGTGGCGCGACCTGCGCGTGCTGGAACACGTCGAGCGCATTCTGCGCGCGCGCAACGAGTCGGCCGTGCTGTTCACGCTCAGCACGGAAGTCCCCGCGCGGCGCGGCGACGACATTCGCCGGATGGAGCAGCATTACCATTGGCCCGTCGTGCATCGCGAGGGGCTGCCCGACCTGTCCAACGGCGAGGCGGCTGTATTACCAGGGCGTGCAGGAATTCAACGCCCGCTCGCGGAACGTGAAGGTCGTTTTCGTCAACCAGTTCGGATTCGAGCAGAAAATCTGCGGCGCGCGCATGCCGGCGGACATGGAATTCATGGACATCCGCAAGGGATCGGATGTCGAATTCGGCCAGAGCATTTATGAGCCGTTCGGCATCGCCCAGGTGGAGCCGATCAGCTTCGGCGGGATTTGCGTGTTCAGCAGCGTCTGCGGATGCGCCGGTTTCGTCGACAAGGCGGCCGGCGGCCAGCCCACCCCCAACGTGATCGTCGCCGACTACACCGATTTGCCGACCAAGGACTTGAGGCCGGACCAGTTGCTGGCCATCGGCCAGCCGCAGCGGGATGAGATCGAGCACGCCGTCGCCGGCGTGGTGGCGAAGGATTTGGTCGATCGGCTGCCGCGTTCGCCGAAGGAATTCGAGCAATTCATCGATCGCGGACACGCCCTGGCGAGCAAGATGAGCTGGGATGTGGTGGCGCGGGATTACGTGCTGCCGGGCATCCAGCGGGCCAGCCGGGCGCAACGCCTCAAGCAAATCGCGTGAAATCACCGTGAGATGACAGAGCCGGCCCGTGACTTCGGCGAGCTCAGTCGAGTCTGCCGCCCCGGTCCGGGCCGGCGGCTCGATCTTGCAGCGTTCGCCGAAGTCACGGGCCAGCTCCGTTGCATGTTTTCCGCCGCGACAACGTCATACATTTCAGTCCGGAGAGTAAAATCGGTCTCATGTCCCAGGGCAGGAATGGGGTTTGCCGCGAATCGCAACACGCCGGCGATCCCTCGCACCTATTTCGGAGCCTGGGTTTTCGTCGTCGCCGTTCTGTGCTGCTACGCCTGGCGAATGGTCGGCATCGGCCTGGACCTGCGGCAGGATTTCTGGGTCTATTGTGCGCAGAACCACATGCCAGGGGACATGAACAACGCCCTGGACCAGGGCAACCTGGTCCTTCGCGAAGCCCAAGATGTCGCGCAGGAGGACGCAGCAGAAAGAAACTCTCGCGGCAGCGGCAGGAAGACGCGCGTCAAATCTCCGCCGGCCATCCGCCCCCCACCATCGCCCGGCCTGGACCGGGATTGTTTGATTCACCGCTGAACGCCCGCATTTTTTCCCAGCGGTGGCGGCGTCTTTCGCCGCTGTACGGCCAAATTCTCCGCGGATGGGTGCGAACCTACGACATTTGCTGCAAGGTCGGGGCACGGACGCCGACGCAGATTATGACCTGGATTATCCCCCACTGCGGCTGATGGTGATGACGCTCTGGACGTGGCAGGTGCAGACGCACTATCCCGGCCTCACGGCTTTTCCCGTCAAACGCCGCAGCGATTGTTGATCCCGACACCAATCAGCCCGTCGTCGCGACGGACGCCATCGTTCAGCCGCTGCTGAAGCTCAATGCCTTCTGCGAAGGGGCCACGGCGATATTCATTTTCATTTTGGTCTGGCTGTGGATGACACGACGGCCCAGGACGGCGCCGTCGCGATTGGCCCGATGGTTTTTGTGGCCGCGGACTTCGGCAAGCTCGCTTCGTCTGAGCTCAGCGTCGAAGACAGTCGAGCCGGATTGGCCCCAGGATTTGCCCGCCGACAATTCCTGGCAGGGGCGCTGGGGCGATCCGCTGCTGCTGGTTCCCGTGATCGTCTTTGGCATCTGCACGCTGTTTCGCTCGAATATCAGTTGGCAGATGCCCATGCCGGATGCGACGCGGATGTCGCTGATCGACGTGCGGGTCAGCAGTATCGGCTGGTGGATTTTTCTGTTGCTGAGATTTTTGTCGGCGGTTTGCCTGGCCCGGTTCCTGCCGCGGCCGTTCCGAGCGCCGATGTGCGCACTGGTCGCGGCGACGATGGCGTGGCTGAATCCCGCGTCCATCCTGGACAGCTTCGGCTGGCCGCAATGGGACGCGTGGCTGCGCGCCGTTCTTTCCTGGCGGCGGCGATTCTGGCGACGCTGGATTGGTGGATCGCCGCCGGACTGCTGCTGGGCGTGGGATGTATGTTCAAGGGCCAACTGCTGCTGGTCTGTCCGGTGCTGGTGCTGTGCCCGCTCCTTGCCGGTTGGCCGGTGAGATTCGTGCGCATCGTCGCCGGCATGGCGACCGGCGTGGGACTGATCGTCTGGCCCTGGCTGGTCACGAACCGGGCGGCGGAGAGATGGATTCTCGTCGCCATGCTGGCGGGGGCGGCGTTCTGCGCGGTTTCGGGACTGCGCGGCATTTTGCGGGAGCAGCTCGGACGAACTCGCGCAAGCCGGTCGGGATTGGTGGGACCAATTCGCCGAAAAATGGCCGCGGACAATCGTCGCCATCATGCCGTGGATCGCCGCGGTAGTTTCAGGCGCGCTGGTTTGTTTCGTCCTGCTGCTGATCCTAAGCCGTTGGACGCCGCCGCTGGGCGTGTTGCTCGGCATCGCCATTGTGATCGTTCCGTGGTTCCTGCCTCGGCGGTCGATATCGGCCTGGCTGCTGCTGGTCTTCGCGGCGGTGCTGTGGCTCGTGGCGTTCCAGGCGGGCGGCGCGTGGTCGTGGTATCGGATCGGGTTCCTCTACGGCACGCAAAAACATCCGGTCATGCAGTTGGCGCCCAACAGCTTGAGCAACCTTTCCTCGATCCTTCGCGACCGATACGGCTGGCAACTGCACGATCCCGTCACGACTTTGAATTTCCCATTCCTGGGAACGGTCGATCTCGACGTGCAGGGATTCTGCGGGTTGATCTATTTCGCAAGCGCGGTGCTCTGCGCGGCGGCGGCGGCGATGCACATGCGGCGGAGGGACGTGCGCTTCCTGATCGCCCTGGCCGCGCCCTGGGTGCTGTTCACCACCCTGCTGACGCAAATGTCGGCCCGCTACATGGTGCTGCCCGCGGTGATCGGATCGTTGCTCATCGGCGTTTCCGCGGAAATGAGTTTGCTGCCCTTCCTCCAGACCGTGCTGGCGTGCACGATGCTCGGCAATCGGATGATGCTGCTGAACACCAGCACGTCGCCGATCGCCTTGACGATCACGCGGCCGACGCATCCGGGCTTGGCATGGGCGATGATGCTGCTGGCGGCGGTTTTTCTGGTCTCGGCCCTGATTCCAACGCGGCGTGCAGCGCCGCGGATCGAGGTTGTGTAATATGCCCGGCGAAACCAATCCGAACGCACTGACGGCCCTGCGCTGCACGGCACGGACACTGACCTGGGTGATGGCGGCGATCTTCCTGCTGGGGGGCGGGGCCTGGGCGTATCGCGCCGGCATGGACGGGCGGCGCGAGTTCTGGCAGTCCACCCGCAGCATTCGATTCATCGTCGATATCCGCAACGGGTTTGGTTATGGAAACCAGGTCTTGCGCTACGCCGAATCCGAGGCGCAGTCTGGAGCCGATGGCCGACGCGCTGGCGGACCAATCCCCCGAGGTTTTGGCCAAGGCGGGCCGGCCGGATTTCATCGGCAGGAAAAGCGCGGACTTCCGCCGGTTGACGACCGGCGAGATTCTGCGGGGAATGGTCCGCTTCGTCGATTCGGTCCAGCAGGACCACGCCGACGACCAGGATTACCAACTGGATTATCCGCCGTTGCGTCTGGCGATTATGACGCTGTGGGTGCGGCACGTTCAGCGAAGCCATCCTGAAATGGACGACTACCCCCGCGATCGATTTCCGGACACGTCGCTGCCGCAGGAGGAGGACGTGGCCGAGCCGATGTTGCGGCTGAACGCATATTGCGCCGCCGCTTCGGCGGTGTTGATGTTCGGGCTGGTATGGCTGTGGATCAAACGCGACGCCGCAGCGAATCTGATGACGACACCGCGCCGGGGGTGGGTCGTGCCACATGGGATTTTCGCGTTCATGCTGGCCACGGCGGGATTCTGGTATGCCTATGTGACGCTGGTGCGCATTCCGCCGCGGCCTGCGCCGGTGGTTTCCGTCGATCGCATTGAACCCGGCCCCGGCAACGCGACGGTGTCGCTGACCATCAACGCCCAAAATCAGGATACGCAGTGGCACATCGACTATGGACCGACCGCCGCCTATGGACACAGGCTGCCGCAGCTATTCGCCAATACGTCTCTGGACGATCAGCCTTTCTCCCAAGCCATCTCGGGGCTGAGACCGGGTCAAAACGTGCATTTCCGCGTCTCGGCGACCAGTGATGGCGGAACCACCAACAGCGACGATTTCTCCTTCGTGAACAATGGCCAGCCGATTGAGGTGGACAGCCCGCCTGTCGGCGGAATCGTTTGGCCGACGTGGACGGTCTGGATTCGGCTGCTGGTGCTCTTCATCGCGATGGTCGCCAGCGCAGCGGATTCTGCCTCCGGTCCATCGCGGCTGGGCGTGCGGGGCCGTGGCGGCCATGCTGGTCTGGTTCGATCCGCTGAACCTGATCGATTCGCATGGTTGGCCGCAGTGGGATGTCTGGATTCTGCCTGTTTTCCTTGCGGCGGCATTGCTGGCTTCCGTGAATTGGTGGACGGCGGCCGGGATTCTTCTGGGCTTCGGTTGCATGGCCAAGGGGCAGCTCCTGCTGGCGGGACCGATCCTGATGCTCTGGCCGCTGTTCGAAGGGAAATGGGGCGCGGTGGTCCGAATTGTCACCGGCTTTCTGATCGGAGCGGAACTGGTGACATGGCCGTGGATCGTCAACTCGGTCGTGGAAATGCACTGGATCGAAATAACGATGGCGGCGGCCGTGCTGATCCTTGCCATTTCGCTGCTGCGCGAGAAGCTGGGCCAAAATCTGCGGGACGGCGTGACGCCGCTAATGGGCCGCGGCAACGCCGGCGCGGCGGATTGGGAGCAACCGCTGTCCACCTTCCTGGTCCTGGCGTCGGTGGTGATCGCGGCGATGGTGATCGCCGCCGCCCTGATCTTTCACGACCTGCGGACCCGGCAGGCATCCGTCCCCGGCGCGGCGTTAGGATTTTTCTTCTGCTTGTCCTGCTGCCGCCGTGGCTGCTGCGGCGCCGATACCTGGGCTTTTGGTTGGCCAGCGTCTTTGCCGTGACGGTCTGGATCGCATTCCGCGCCTTCGGCGGAAGCGATTCCTGGCTAACCCTGGGCTTCGCATACGGATCGGTCAAGCAGGACGAGATGCAGATGAGCAATCACTTTTTTTCCAACCTCGCGTCCATCCTGGCGGAGGGTTATCACTGGAACATTCACGACATGATGGGGACACTGGCCTTTGCTTGGGGCAAATGGACGTGGTCCGCGGATCTGGATGTGAAGCAGACGTTGGCGCTGTTATACGGCATTTGCCTGGTGATCGCCTCGGCGGCGGCGGCGATCCAGAGCCGGCGCAAAGACCGACGGTTCCTCGTGGCCCTGGTGGTCCCGTGGCTGGTCTTCCCGATGGTGATGTGCCAGATGGGCGGCCGATATCCCATCTGGGCATCGACGATCTCGGCGGCGATGGTGGCGGTGTCGATGGAACTGACGCTGCTGCACGTCGTGCTGGCCGTGTTCGGATTCGCGATGGTGGCCGTGCAGCTTGTTGCCTACGATCCGCAGCGCTGGCCGCAGCTTGTTCAACTCGTCACGCCGATGTATCCGGATATCGCATGGATGCTGCTCCTGCTCACCGCGATATTCCTCGTCGCATCGCTGGTTCCGAGCCGGAAATCGAAGATTTTTAGCCACAGATAGAAATCAGATGCACACAGATGAATCAGGTCCCGTCTTATCTGTGTGCATCTGATTTCTATCTGTGGCAAAAAATGCATTTTTTTCTTAATCTGCCGGCATGAACGTCAAGCTTTTGGATTTGCAGGCGCAGTATGGCCCGATACGGGAGGAAATCCGCCGGGCGGTGGATGAAGTGCTGGATCAGCAGTCGCTGGTGCTCGGGCCGCATGTCGAGAAATTCGAGAAGAACCTCGCGGCATACTGCGGCACGAAGCACGCCATCGGCGTCAGCAGCGGCAGCGACGCGCTGCTTTGTTCGCTGATGGCCATCGGCATCAAGCCGGGCGATGAGGTGATCTGTCCGACCTTCACCTTCTTCGCGACGGCCGGGGCGATCGAGCGACTTGGGGCCAGAATCGTTTTCGCGGACATCGATCCGGCGACGTTCAATATCGATCCGGCCAAGATCGCCGACAAAATCACGCCCAGGACCCGGGCGATCATTCCGGTCGATCTTTTCGGGCAACTGGCGAACCTGGAAGCCGTCAACGAGATCGCGGCCAGGGGCGATCTGAAAGTGATCGAGGATGCGGCCCAGGCGATCGGCGCCAAGCGGCACGGCAAGCGGGCGTGCTCATCGGTCTTCGCGGGATGTTTGAGCTTTTATCCCACGAAGAACCTGGCGCGGCCGGCGACGCCGGGGCAATCTGCACCAACGATGACGCCTTCGCGGAGGTTTGCCGGCTCCTGCGCGTGCACGGGTCGGGGCATCAGTATTATCACAAATACGTCGGCGGCATGTTCCGCCTGGCCGCGATCCAGGCGGCCGTGCTGAACGTGAAGCTGAAATATCTCGAATCCTGGCACGAAGGCCGGCGCCGCAACGCGGCATTGTACGATCGCCTGTTGGCCGGGAGCAAAGTTGTGACTCCCCGGATCGAATCGGGTAATTGGAGCATTTACAATCAGTATGTGGTTCGGCTTCCGGACCGGGATCGCGTCAAAAAAACGTTGCAGGAGAAGGGGATCGGCTCGGCGATTTATTATCCGATGCCGCTGCATAGGCAGGAGTGTTTCGGGCATCTGGGGTACAAGGCCGGGGATTTTCCGCAGAGCGAGCGGGCGTGCGATGAAGTGCTGGCGCTGCCGGTGTATCCGGAGTTGCCGGAGGAGCACGTGCGATATGTCGCGAAGGAATTGCTGGCGGCCGTGGGGTAGTCCCGCGGGATGGCTATCCCGCGGCTTTTGTGAGAATCGAAATCACTCGTATTTCAATTCTGCGTGTGGGAGACGGCTTGGTTCGCCGGGGGCCGGGGATAGCCGATGTCCCAGCCGGCGTTGCGCAATCGGATCAGGTGCATCAGGTCGGTTTTGGTGATGATTCCGCTCATGCGTCCGCCGTCGGACGTGGCGATCACCCGGCCGAGGCCGTCGCGCGTCATCAAACGAAGCGCCTCGTTTGCCGGGGCGTGATCGGACACGGTCGGCACATCGCGTTGCATGAGGTCGGCCACGGATGTTTGGGGCGGTTTGCCCTGGACTTGCCGCAGCGTGACCAGCCCAACGACCGTGCCGGAGGGGTCCACGACGGGAAAACCCAGGTGGTGCTCGCGCAGCATGTGATCGAGCAGTTCCGAAACGTGCATTTCCGGCGGCACGGCGTGAACATCGGGGTTCATCAAATTGCGCACGAGCAATCCGCGCGTGATCGCTTCAAATTGATCGAAGCGGGTCTCGGCCCCGACGCTGAAGTAAATGAAAACGGCGATCAGCAGCAGCCAGAAGTTCAGGCTGAATAGGCCCACCACGCCGAGCAAGGCGGCGAGGACTTTGCTGACGCCGGCTGCGACTTGGGTCGCCTGTAGCCGGGGCATCCACAGCGCCAGCAGCGATCGGAGCACCCGGCCGCCGTCCAGGGGCATGGCTGGAATCAGGTTGAAAATGGCCAGCACGATGTTCATGTAGACCAGATAAGCCACGATGAACCGCCCCGCCGATGCCGAGGCGGGCACAAAGCCTTCCAGTCCCCAGCAGACGGCGCCGATGGCGAAGCTGACGATCGGCCCGACGATGGCGACGACGGCTTCGGCGCCGGGCTGTTGGGGCATTTCCTCGAACTGCGCCACGCCGCCGAGGAACCACAGGGTGATCCGCCGAACCTGCACGCCGTAGGCCCGCGCGGTCACCGCGTGGCCCAATTCGTGAATGACCACGCTGACGAACAGGCCGACGGCGGCGATCAATCCCAGGACGTACGGCTCGATGCCCGTTGACAATGCCTGCGCGTTGGCCAGGCCGAACATTTTTGCGAATTCACCGATCTGGCTGCCGATGATCCAGGCCAGCAGCGGAAGGACCAGCAAAAACGAGACGTTGACGAAAACGGGAATCCCCAGCAGCTTGAAGGGCAGGCGGAAGGATCGGCCGAACATTGATTCAGGATAAATGCGGCGGCCGATTCCCGCAACGCCGATTTTGGGGCCGATTTTGGGGCCGATTTTGGGGTCAACACGGCGGCTGAAGCCGCGCGCCGCGCGGGAACGCATGGATCAGCTCGGTTTTGTCCGTATCCGAAAATCGGATGGTCCTCCTAAAATGTATCTGGATGAAAGACAACGACTCATGGCTGCACCACTTCCATCCGTACACGATGACGCATCTGTGCGTGGTGCTGGCGTTCGCGCTGCTGGCGACGGTCATGATCGCGATGCGGCGAAGCGATGGCGTGGCAACGGTCCCGCCGCGCCGGCGGATCATGGATAAGAGCCTGGGCTGGATCGGGCTGGGGGCGGCATTGTTTGTGCAGGCGACGACGCTCTGGCCGAGCCGCTTCGACTACCGGACGGCGTTGCCGCTGCACGTCTGCGATATCGTCATGTTCGTCGCGCCGGCGGCGCTGATCTGGCGATGGCGCCGGTTCCGGGCCATCGCCTACTTCTGGGGATTGGGGGTTTCATCGCTGAGCTTCGTTTGGCCCGATCTGCGCTTCGGCCCGGGCGATTTTCAATTCTGGGTTTTCTGGGCCGGCCATGTCACGATCGTCGGCACCGCGTTATACGACATCACCGCCCGCGGATTCCGGCCGAATTGGCGCGACTGGCGCTTCGCGGCGTGGGCCGGCCTGGTCTACGTCGCCGTGATGTTCCCTCTCGATGCGCTGCTGCACCTCAACTACGGCTACGTCGGCCGGACCTACGTCGGGCAGGAATCGCCACTTGATTTGCTGGGTCCGTGGCCATGGCGGGTGCCGTTGATGGTTCTGATGGCCAATGTCGTGATGCTGCTGCTGGTCTTGCCGTGGGTGATGGCGCGAAAGGCGGCGCAGGTCCGGTCCGGCGAGGCGGTTTCAGGGGGGATTGGCTCCGTTACCTAATGGTCCCATAAGAGCGGAATCCCGTCGTCAAAGTGCGGCTGGCACAACGGCCGATAGACAGGTGGAAGGTGTGAGTAATCCGCAACCCCCCACCGTCGCGCTGGAAGAATCCTTGCTCTCGCAATTGGGCGAGACGCAGCGGCAACTGGATACGCTGCGCGAGCAGCTTACCGAATCGCAACGGCTGGCAACCATCGGAACCATCGCGGCGGTCATCGCTCACGAGTTCAACAACCTCCTCACCCCCATCGTCAGCTACTCCCAATACGCCCTGCAAAGCGCCCAAGGCCCGACGCCGGACATGGAATTGATCCGCAAAGCGCTGGGCAAAGCATTCGCCAGCGCCGAAAAGGCGGGGAAAATCTGCTCCGCCATGCTGGGCCTGGTGCGCGGGGAATCGACCTTCAGCGCGGTCGATGTGCAGGAGCTGGTGAATGAGACGCTGATGGTGCTGGCCCGCGATCCGCAGAAAGACGGCATCGCCCTGCGCGTGCAGGTTTCCGAGGGCCTTTGCGTCGAGGGGGACGGCGTGCAGTTGGAGCAAGTCCTGCTGAATCTGCTGATCAACGCCCGGCAGGCGATGATCGGCGGCGGCGGATCGCTGACGATCAAGGCCTCGGCCACGGAGCAAAACGAGGTGAAGATTCAGGTGATCGACACGGGCCCGGGGATTCCCCAAGACCTGCTGCCCAAGATTTTCCAGCCTTTTTTCACCACCAAGGGAACGGCCCGCAAGGAGGAGTCGCGCGGCACCGGGCTGGGATTGGCCATCTGCAAAGACATCATTGAACACCATAGGGGGCGGATCGTCGTCGAGAGCCGGTTGGGGCAGGGAACCACGTTCAATATCTATCTGCCTGCGGCCGGCGCCTAGGAATGGTTGTGCCGCGCATTCAAATGAACGGGGGCGATCGTAGCGGGAGCGGGCGAATTCGCGGCCTCTTTTGCGTTGAGTTGGCGCTGATAACGGATGCCGTAGAGCAAGCCGCGGTCGTAATTGTGGTGAAATTTCGCTGCAAATCTCCGCTCCGGGTCGAGGGAAACCGACCGCACGATGCAACGGGCAATTCCCTTCAAATATTTTCCTATCACCCACCACGGCGGCAGGCGCAAAGGCCTGGTACGGGCCGCGATCCTGGCGCCCCCCTCGACGCCATGCCGGAAATTCCGGTTGATGGCCCACTGCTCCGAGCAGCGATCACGAGGGACGTAATGCCACACAACGGCGGCGGGCACATACGCGCCGAGCAATCCGAGCTTCAACAGACGGCGCTGCATGTCGCTCTCCTGTCCGGTGCTGCCGGAAACCGATCCCGGTCCGCGATCGGGATTAAACCCACCGGCGGCGCGGAGATCGGCCGCGAAGGCCGCCCAATTGAAGCCCAGGAATTGCGCTTCGTTCAGACAGTCATCCGGAGGGTGCCACCCTCTTACTGAGTTTGGAAGATACTGCAAAAGCCAGCGAGACGGGCGCTGTTCATAGTCCGCTTCCGTGGGGCCGCCGAAGAAATGCCCAGGTCCGTTTGTTTCCGCGGCATTGGCGTAGGCGATCAGGACCCCCGGATCGAGGCGAACGTCGTCATCGGTGAAAAAGACCAGGCCGTCTCCGAAAATGCCGAGGGCGGCGTTCAAGGCGGCGCTTTTATTTGCCCGGGGACAGTAGAGATATCGAGCATTCAGCACGGCGGGCGCGGATCGAACGACGGCTTGGGCGCCGGATTGCGGGCCGTTTTCGATCACCATGGTTTGTTTGTAGTTGGCGGGGAGCCGGCATTGGGCAAGGGAATGCAGCGTCTGCGCCAGAAGATCGGGCGACCGGCGGTGGCGATGTTGACAGTCAGATCGAACAAGCGATTGCCTGTATATCGACCAAGAACATGAAAGCGCCGTGAAACCACGGCGCCGCACATCCGCTAACGGCGGAAAGATACATTTTAAGGTTTTTATCGGACTTTCTCACGTTTCCCGGCCACCCTTACCGATAGTGAACTGAGGTCAGGAGCGTTCGTATGCCGGTTACCGTCGATCATTCGCCGCTACGAGCCGAGGAATTGGGACTCAGAACCGTGGGGCAGGTCCTGGCACACCTCAAGCGCGCCAAGCGATTGGTGGTGCATGTCCTGATCGACGGGTGCGAGCCGGACCTTGGCCGGCTGACCGATGTGCGTAAATCGTCGCTGAAGGACCACCAAGTCTTCATCGAAACGGCCGATCCCAACGAGATGGCGCTGGACGTGTTGAACCAGGTCGAGGCCCAGCTTGGCGAGGCGGACCGCATCAAAGCCGAGGCGGCCAAGCTGCTGCAAAGCAACCAGAACGTCCGGGCCATGGAAAAACTCTCCGGATGTCTGACCACCTGGCAACACGCCCAGGAATCGCTGCTGGGAACGGCGCGGTTGCTGAATATCGGCCTGGATGAGATCATCGTCGGCGACAAGCCGCTGGTCGATCTGGTCGCGGAATTCGCCGAACAATTGAAACAGATAAAATTATCGTTGGAGAATCGGGATTTCGTGACGCTGAGCGACGTGCTCATTTACGAGACGACGCAAACCAGCGTGCAGTGGCGGCAAGCGCTGTGCGCGCTGCGGAAGATGATCGCCGCGAAAATTCCCGCCGCCTGAACAAAGCAGCTCACTCCGTTACAATGCCCCCATGGAAGCCGGGGACATTCAAGAGCTTTGCCAACTCGGCCAGGAACAATTGCAGCGCATGCAATATCTCCATGCGGAGCAAACGCTGGCGGCCGCGGAAAAGCTGGCGTGGGACGGGCGCGATTTTGATGCGATGGCGCGGCTTTACATGCCGCTCCAGGAAGCGCGCCGGCAACGCCGCCAGCGATGCGGAGAGGGAACCATTCAACTGGATTTCCTGGCCCGCGGGCCGTCGGAAAAAATCGATGGCCGATCAATCGTCGAGCATTTTCGGCATGGCCAATTCCTGATCGCCGGCTGGGGATCGATCCAGCCGGCCATCGACGCCCGGCGCGAGCAGGCGAAACTCGGATTGTACGTCGATGTGCTGCTGGGCGGCGGTTTATCCGGTGGAAGCGGGAAGAATCGTGGCGATCGTGCCAACCGAGGATGCGGCCCTGCCGCCGCCGCAACCGACGCCGGTGGACACACTCATTCGCCAGCCTGCGGCGCACTGTCTTGTCCTGGCTGAAGCGGAACTTCCGCCTCCAACTTACGGCGCGGTCATGGCCATTTGGGAACGCCTGCACGCGCCATTCCTCGCCGCGGCCGATTCGACGGCCGATCCGATTCGCAGAATCGAGGCGTATCGCAAAACCATCCGCGTCGATTACGCCTGCGAATTGGCCCATCAGGGGATTTCCGCCGCGGCCCGCCAATTGTGTAATATGGGATCGAGGCTCTGATGACCTACTTCGGATACGGCTCGGGCGGCGGAGGCGGGGTGCATCTACGGCATATCATCGGGGTCGCCGTGATCCTGTTTGGGATCATCTCTTATTACACGCACGAATCGGTGAATCCCACAACGGGCGAGCGGCAGCACGTCGCGATGACGCCGCAAGATGAAATGGCCCTGGGCTTGCAATCGGCCCCGCAGATGGCGGCCCAGATGGGCGGAGACGTGCCGATGAGCGATCCGCGAGCGCAGGAAGTTACACAGATCGGCCGCAAGATCGTGCGGCGATCCGAGGCCGCCAAAAGCCCGTATCAATTTCAATATCATCTGCTGGGCGATACGCGGACGATCAACGCCTTCGCGCTTCCGGGCGGACAGATATTCATCACACTTGGGCTGTACCAAAAGCTTGGCGATGAGGCGGAACTGGCAGCGGTGCTGGGACACGAAACGGGGCATGTGGTTGAGCGCCATGTCGCCCAGCAAATCGAGAAAAGCCGGTTGGGACAATCCATCGTGCTGGGCACGGGGATCGCCGCCAGCGGAAATCGCAACGGATTCGCCACCTGGGCGATGGCGGACCTGGCCAACGAGATGATTCAACTCCGATTCAGCCGGCAGGATGAATCGCAGGCGGATCAGCGCGGCCTGGAATTCATGACCGATGCCGGCTACGACCCGCGGGCGATGATTGATGTGATGAATATTCTCAAGCAGGCCGGCGCGGGCGGAAACACGCCGGAGTTTCTTCAAACCCATCCCGATCCGGGCAATCGCGTTCAAGCGATCGAGAGTTGGATGCAGGACCATCCGTTTATCGCCCAGCAATTGACACGCGGCGATCCGCTGCCGCAATAATTGCAAATATGGCGATCCGTCCGGGCTTTAAACGTCCAAATTCTTCACTTCCAGCGCATGGTCCTCAATGAACTGCCGCCGGCGTTCCACGTCCTCGCCCATCAGGACGCTGAACAGCCGCTCGGCCTCGCCGGCTTCCTCCAGCGTGACGCGCAGCAGCACTCGCCGGCTCGGATCGAGCGTCGTTTCCCAAAGCTGCTCGCTGTTCATTTCGCCCAGGCCCTTGAATCGCTTGATCTCGATGCCCGTCTTTCCCAGCGCGAAAATGGCCGGAAGGATTTGGGCGACGCCGGCGACGTCGTGGACCTTCTCCTCGCTGAGCCAGGGCATATTTGGTCGCAAGCTTTTCGCCGCTGACGGATTCTTCCTGGGTGAGGAAATAATCGTCGATGGACAGGCCGAATTCCTCGAGCTGATCGAAAAGCTTGTCGAGGTCTTTGACTTCGTGAAGCTCCTGGATTTTCTGCACTCGGCCGCTCGTTGCCGTTGGCGGCGCCGTTGCCCTGCGGCGGGATCGGCCTCCTCAGTATCGGCCCGGATATTCATCGCGAAGATCTCGTCGCGCTCCTCCGCGGTGTGGAGAGAACTTCTCTTCGCCCTTCGACGACCAGCTGGAACATGCGGCAATCGCCCGTTGCCATCGCGGTCGGCGAGCAACTCGGCGAAATCGATCCCCCGCCGCTGCACGATCTTCACCAATTCCTCGAGCTTGGCGAGCAGATCGACGACCCGGCGCAGCTCCTCGCCGGTCAGGCGGCGGCGTTCCTTGCCCTTCGTCGTCGCGGACGATCAGTTGCGTCCCTTCCAGACCCAGATCGGTCAGGGTCTTTCGCATCGCCCGCTCGTTCAGGACGTATTCGCTCTTTTTCTTGCGAATGACCTGGTACAGCGGCGGCTGGGCGACGTAAACCCGGCCCGCCCTGATCAGCTCCTGCATGTGCCGGAAGAAAAATGTCAGCAGCAGCGTGCGGATATGGCTGCCGTCCACGTCGGCGTCGGTCATGATGACGACCTTGCCGTAACGGCGCTTTTCCAGGCTGAAATCCTCGCGGAACCCGCAGCCCAGGGCGCTGATGATCGTGCGGATCGCCTCGTGCCGAGATATCTTGACGGCGTTGGCCTTTTCCACGTTGAGGATTTTGCCGAACAGGGGAAGGATCGCCTGGATATTGGAATCGCGTCCCTGCTTGGCGCTGCCGCCGGCCGAATCGCCCTCGACCAGGAAAATCTCGGTCTCTTCGTTGGATTTGCTGCGGCAATCGGCCAGCTTGCCGGGCAGGCTGTTGCCTTCCAGGCTGTTCTTGCGGCGGGTCAGCTCGCGGGCCTTGCGGGCCGCCTCGCGCGCCTCGGCCGCCAGCATCCCCTTTTCAAAAATCGACCGGGCCTCCTTCGGGATTCTCCTCGAAATACGACCCGAGCTTTTCGTTGACCGCCTGCTGGACGAACGATTCGATCTCCGGGTTCAGCAGCTTGTCCTTCGTCTGGCTTTCGAACTGCGGCTCGGGGATTTTGACGCTGATGACCGCCACCAAGCCCTTCGCGCACGTCGTCGCCGCTGGGGCGGATGTCCTTCATCAGGTTCGCGGACTCGGCATAACGGTTGATCGTGCCGGTCAGGGCGGTCTTGAACCCGCTCAGATGCGTCCCGCCGTCGTGGTTGTTGATGTTGTTGGCGAAAGTCAGCAGCGTCTCGTTGAACCCGTCGCTGTACTGCATGGCCACTTCGACGATCAGCCGGTTCGCCGCGTCCTCCTTCTTGAAATAGATCACGGGATGGAGAACGATCTTGCCCTCGTTGAGGCTCTGGACGTATTCGACCAGGCCGTTTTCGTATTTGAATACTTCGCGTTTTCCGATGCGTTCGTCTTCAACGATGATCTGCAGGCCCTGGTTCAGGTACGCCAGTTCGCGGAGGCGTCCGATCAGCATTTCGTATTTGAATTCGACGTCGGGGAAGACCTGCGCGTCCGGCTTGAAAGTGACTTTGGTGCCGGTCTTGTTTGATTTGCCGACGACCTTCAGGTCGCTGGCCTTCACGCCGCGGGCGAATTCCATCTGATAGACCTTGCCGTCGCGGTTGACTTCGACCTCGAGCCATTCGGAAAGGAAATTGACGACGGATGCGCCCGACGCCGTGAAGGCCGCCGCTGGTGGCATAGGGCGAGCCGTCCTTGTGGTCGAATTTGCCGCCGGCGCCCAGGGTGGCGAAAACGACCTCAACCGTGGGGATTTTCTCCGTTGGGTGGATGCCCACGGGAATTCCGCGGCCGTCGTCGGCGATGGTGGCCGAGCCGTCCGCGTTGATCTTGATGAGGATATTCTTGCAGAACCCCGCCAGGGCCTCGTCGATGGAATTGTCCACGATTTCATAGACCAGGTGATGCAGGCCCTTGACGTTATTTCCGCCGATGTACATCCCCGGACGGGTGCGGACGTGCTCGACGTCGTTGAGCACCCGGATCATCCCTTCGTCGTATTTACTGTTGGAAGCGCCGGTGGTTTCGGGTACGTTTTTCTCAGCCATCCATGAACTCCTGTCGGGATCAAAAACACGGATTCACCCACCTGGCCCATCCCTGATTCGCAGGATGCCGGAGGTGAAATGATACAGGCTGGTTATTATCGCGCAAATCCCGCATGATTACTACGTATGCGGCGAGAAAAAGGTCCGTCGGGACGGAGCCTGCCATCCGTCGGTTTTCGGGGTGGAATTCTGCATTTTTTGCGGGCTGCTGCTGAGCCTGGCAGGCGGGGCCTGGGGACGTAGCGTTTCCGTCGGCGACGCAGCCGCTGGCGATGGAGCGGAATGTCGATCGGCTGATCGGCGAATTGCAGTCCGACGACGCCGCGACGCGCCGATCAGCCGCGGCGGCACTTACGGACCTGGGCCCGGAGGCGCGGCCAGCCATCCTGAAACTCGTCCATTCCGACGATCCGGGCCTGCGACAACAGGCCGTCCAGATCCTGCTCGGTCTGCCCTGGTACATCGACGACGATCCGCCGGAAGTGAAGGCGGTTCTGTTGCACTACGGCGCGCCGGACATCGAATTGCGCCGCGACATGGCTCGCCGGCTGAAGTGATTTCGACGATAATAAGTGGGCTGTCGCGCCCTGTTGCGTCTGCTTCAGGAAGACCCCAGCCCGGCCGTGCAATGGACGATCGTGACCTGTTTGCGCGAGCAGGATGACCTGGCCCGCTGCCGGGCGGTTCAGCCCCCCGCCGGCGATTCGCGGATGCTGGCGATATGCGGCTATGCGCAGCTACTGGCGACAACGTATCGACAGGCCATCGACGACCTGCGGGCATGTGCGAATCTGGAATTCGCCGATCCGACCGACGATGACGGGGAATTCGATTTTGTCATTCGCTTCCTGGCGGATCTGGCCTGTCAGCAAAAGCAATACGATGAGGCCGCGGATTGGCGGCGAAAGGAACTGCGCCGCGGCAGCGCGCCGGACCAGATGGGCGTGCCGACCGCCCTGCTCGAATTGTTCGCTCTGCAAGGCGAGTATGGGCCGCTCAAGGGATTGGATGGCGATCTCGAAACTCGCCGGCAAAGACCTGCAAACGCCCAAAATTCAATATGCCCTGTTCGGTGATGTACGACCGCGCGCAGCGATGCGCCGAAGGCCGACGCCGCCCGGCAGGCGGCGCTTGACGCCGCATCCTCGAACGGCGATCGATGCGACGTCGGTGATTTTCTCGAGGATCATGGATGGGACGACCTGGCCGAGCAGGAACTACAAGGCCTTTCTGAAATCCGGGGCCGACGCCGGCTTCGGCGAACGACGATGCGGAGGCCGACCAATGTGCATTTCCGCCTCGTCGGGCCTGGCGGTGAAACGGGGCGACGACGAACAGGCCGCCGAGCAAAAAGAGCAAGCGCCGATGCTGGTCGGCCTGACCGAAGATCAGCTTATCTTGAAGAACCCCGGCCCGGCCCACGACCTGGCCATGGTCGATTCGCAGGGCCGACGATGGAACATCGCCGCCACCGATCTCTGGGCCGATTTTACTGGCGATATCTCCGCGCCGCCGTCGCCAGGCATGATGAAGTCGCAGACGCAGCGGCGGATGGAACAGTTGCTGGAACTGCAAGCCGACCGATCCGGACATCGCTATCGACGTGGTTCCGCTGCTTGAGAAGAAAAACCGGCCCGTCGATGCCAATCTGCTGTTCCAATGGGCGTTCGACGACCTGAAGAAAAAGCTCGACGCCGATCCGCACAGTCCGGACAATCTCAACGGCCTGGCGTGGCTGTGCGCCAAATGCAATCGCAATCTGCCGGATGCCCTGCGCTGGGCCCGGCAGGCCGCGGCGCTTGCCCAGCAACGCCGCCATCCTCGATACCCTCGCCGAGGTGAATTTTCGCCTTGGCCATCCGCACGATGCGCTGCGAATCGAATTGGAAGCGGCCAAACTCCAGCCGGACGATCCGTTCATGAAGCAGCAAGTCCAGCGTTTCCGTGCCGCCGTCGCCGGGCCGGCGACTCGACCCAACTGATCCGCCGCGTATTATTGACGGTATGTTCCGCCTGACACGCGAAGTTCGCTTCGGCGTCAATCCGGAGGACCTCGGCCAGCCGGGCGTCGCGCCGTCACCAACAGCTTCGCCGGATATCCATCGCTGCTGGGGCTGGGATATTTCCTGGCGCTGGAAGTCACGCTGGCGGGCGAGCCGTCGCCCCAAACCGGATGCGTGCTGAACATCAAGCAGATCGACCAGACGGTTCGCGAAATCGTCGTCCCCATGGCCGCGGCGTTCGTTCATCGCGGTCGGCTCGCCGGCGGCGCGATGCTCTCACGGGGATTTATGAACGGCTCAAGGACGCCTGGCCGCCGGCCCAATTGCACCATCTTCGCCTGGCCCTCAGCCCG
Source organism: uncultured Phycisphaerales bacterium (assembly GCA_963771925.1). Lineage (GTDB taxonomy): Bacteria > Planctomycetota > Phycisphaerae > Tepidisphaerales > Tepidisphaeraceae > PALSA-1353. Next base: position 2,057,954 of record CAVYVE010000005.1, on the reverse strand, counting down.
TTTTTGACGCTCAGTTTCTTTGCGCGGGAGTTTCCCATGATTCGATTGAGCCAAAAATTCGAGTTCTCCGCGTCCCATCGCCTGCACAATCCATCGCTCAGCGACGAAGAAAACCAAAAGCTGTTCGGCAAATGCAACAATCCGCACGGACATGGGCACAATTATGTGCTTGCAGGTGACCCTGGCCGGCAAGCCAGACGACAACGGGCTGGTCATGGACATCCCGCGTTTCGAGCAGATCGTGGCGTCGACGGTGATCGAGCCGCTCGATCATCGGTATCTGAACGTGGAGATTCCCGAGTTTTCGGATTTGATTCCGACGGTGGAGAACATCGCGATGGTGATCTACCGGATGCTCAAGCCGAAGCTCGACAGCCACGCAGGTGAAATTGGCCGGCGTGACGCTGTGGGAGACGACCAAGACGTGGTGTGAGTATATGGAGTGACTAATCGCTTGCTTGGCTATTATCTTGACGATAATATGTGTACACACACGTACATGGATGTCACATGGCTACAAAAACAATTACCATCGATATGGAAGCGTATCGTCGGCTGAAGCGAGTCAAGCAGGATAGCGAATCGTTCAGCCAAACCATAAAGCGGATCGTCCACGAACCGCTTAATTTCAAACAGTGGATGGCGTCCATCGAGAAGGATCCGCTCAGCGATCAGGCTGTCGAGGCGGTCGAAGCGGTAGTGTCTCAGCGTCGCAACCGAAGAAATCGGAGGCGTTCGCGTGGCGCTGCTTGATACCACCGTCCTGGTGGATCTGCGCGCGACCCCGGGACGCCGCCCATCAGTGCGCCAGCGCGGCCGTGCAACGCCTGCTTGCGGCCGGGGAAATGCTCTTCACGTCCAGAATCAACGAGGCGGAATTCCGGGTTGGCCCCGAAATGTCCCGAGAACGCCACCGGGAACTTGAGCGCGTTGAGCGAGTCCTGGCGGCACTCGTCATTCTGGAGTTCGATGCCGCGGCGTCCCTACGCTATGCCGTTATTAAAGCGGAAATGTTTAAGCGCGGATGTTCGGTTGGTGATTGCGACGCCCTGATCGCTTCGGTCGCTCTGGCCAACGGACAGATTCTGCTCACTCGGAATTCGCGGCATTTCAGGCAAATCCCCGGAATGGTTGTCGATTCGTATTGAGCGATCGAATACCGCGTTGGTGATTCTTTCCCATGCTGAAGCCAAAGTTCGATGCCGAGCAAGTGAAATTGGCCGGCGTGACGCTGTGGGAGACGAGCAAGACGTGGTGTGAGTACATGGAATGGGAACCAGCCGGCAGGAGCGTAAAAGTTAGGCCGTCAAGTCATGGGAATTTGTTTCACCTTGGCGCCCATAAGGCCGACTTTGATTCCATTGGTGCGGAGAATCTTGGTGGCCTTGCTGTTGATGATGAGCAAAATGAGTATGCCGAGATAGGGGATCAGCGTAAGGATTCCGACGGTAATTGCCGTTGCGGTGCTGTAGATCGACAACGCCAGCCGAAACACGCATACGACGGTCAAAACAATCACGCCGACCACGACCAGCATGCCCAGCCCCACGGCGATCAGACTTTTGGTCTCTAAGACGACTGCGAAGTACAAAACGAAAGCGCAAATATAGAAAAGAATGCACCACATGATCGCCCGCTGACGCACGGCGACCTGGCGGACGAAATTGTCGGCCGAACGCGGTGTCCCGTAGTTCAAGGTCGGCGGCGAGCCCGGAGGAAGTGACATGCAAGACCTCCACGCTGATGGTGCGCGAAAGTCTATCTTCCCAAACGAAACAATCAAATCTTGGCATAGCCCGTCCGTGATTATTGCTGATGCAAATATCCGGGGATAAACTATGAATATGAACCCCCAAGTGCTTGCCCAGGAACTGGAACGCGAGCCTTTCATCCCTCTTCGAATTTATCTGGTCGATGGTCGGACGGTAGATATCGTCAATCCCGGTCTGTGCTTTATTGCCCACCTTTCACTCTATGTTTTCGCCGCCAAGCCTCACCGGGCCTTGGCCGAAGACGTGGAAGTCATCAGCCTCCGCGGAATTGCGTCCGTGAAGACGCTTTCCGCCCCGCCGAGCGCCGCGTAGTTTTTTTTCGGATATCACCCAATCGCCAACTCCGCCTCCGGCGTCGTTTCCGCCATCCACCACAGCACCATCAACGGAGCCATTCGGCCGACCAGAATGATCGCGCAGTACGCGAACATGACTCCTTTCTCATCGGCGATCGGCGAAGACGCGAAGCCCACGTTGCTCATGGCGCTGACGGCGTCGAACAGAACGCCGTCAGCCGGATCGTTGGCCGAGATGTGCGACAGCAGCAGCACCGCCCCCAGAAGCAGGCCGAGATACATCCCCAGCCAGGCGACGGCGACGCCGAAGGATCGGCCGGCGGCTTCGCCGCGCAGAAGCTTGCGCGTGCCGCCGGCGAGTTGGGCGATGGTCGTCGTTTTCAATCCGCTGCCGGCGCCGGCCGGGCTGGCGCCGATCAACATCAGAACGACCAATATCCACTGTGCCGGCGGCGTGAGGTCGTCCACCGACGCGATCGCCAGTCCTCCGGTGCGCGATTGCACGGAAAAAATGGAGCTGATGGAAAGCTGATTGCAAATATCCGCCCAGGTCGATCCCGATTTCAGGTTCAACGCCAGGATCAGCACCAGCCCGATCACGTATAGCCATGCCGACGCGGACAAAACGGTCTTGGAATGCGTCGAAAGCCTGGCGCGGAAAGTAACGGCGCACCACAGCTCCATCAGGACGGGCAATCCAAGTCCGCCGAGGATCGACAGCGGAAGAATGACCGCGTGAACCAGGATGTTCGAGGGCTTGGGGAAATTGGCGACGTACTGCCCGCAATTTCCGAAGCTGCTGCCGGCCAGGAACATGGCTTGGAACGGCGAGCGGTCCATGTCCCACAGCACCGACGTGCCCACGAGCAGCACGGCGCCTTCAACGACGAGGGCCGAGAAGATCAATTCCGCATCGGTGAACGGAAGGCGGACGATGCGGATGACGGCCAGCCCGCCGACGATCATGGTGAACAGGCTTCCGCCGACGATGAGTAAAAACGCGATCCATTGTCCGAAGTGATTCAGTCCGCCGACGCCGACGCCTTCGGTGAATCCGGAGAGGGTTGCGGAATTCATGGCGAGAAACAGTGCCCGGACGCCGTTGGGATTTCCGGCCGGGGAACCGTACTTCCAGATCGCGAAAAATCCGGCGAGGATCATCAGGAGATAGGCGGGAAAGAGCCAGTTGGCCAGATCGCGTCCGAAGCCGCCGCCGAGCGGCACGGCCGTCGGCGCCGCGCGGGGCCGTCGCCACGGCGTGCGACGGCTGATTTGCTTTGGGCTTTTTCTTGCTGGCCAAGTTGGCTATTTCCCGTAGACCTTTTGCGGGTCAAAGATCTTCTTTCCGACGATCTTCCAGTCATTCGCCCCCCGTTGATATTCACGGAAAAAGCAACTGTAAAACCCTTCGTGACAGGCCGCGCCGATCTGCTCGACCTTGATGAGCAAGACATCCTGGTCGCAATCCACCGAGATGGATTTGACGTTCTGAACGTGCCCACTGGTTTCGCCCTTGAGCCAAAGTTTCCCCCGGCTGCGGCTGAAGAAATGCGTCTTTCCGGTTTGAATCGTCTTCTCCAGCGAATCGCGGTTCATCCAGGCCATCATCAGGACCTGTCCCGATGCGGCGTCCTGAACGATCGCGGGGATCAGGCCGTTTGAATCGAATTTGAGGTTGGAAAGCTGCGCGTCCATGCCGACATTTGTCCGAGGGAGCGCGGGATTTGTCAAATGAGACCTCTTAGAGTCGTCGTGTGTGCATAGTGGAATTCCGCATCCGCGGCCTGCCGGCTTCAGTCGGCAGGTTCCCCGGCCCCAGTCCATCTCTTGGTTTGCCCCCAAATCTATAGTATTCTTGGCAAGGATTTCGCGGGCGTAACTCAATGGTAGAGTACCTGCCTTCCAAGCAGGCTGTTGACGGTTCGAGTCCGTTCGCCCGCTCTTAACACACTCAAATGCCGGGGCAAAGCGCAAAAGCGCATTTCAATCTGGCCAACTCGTTGCGGGCAGGTGGGAAATTCCACCAGGCCATCGCGGAATACCGCCGAGCCGTGGGGCTTCGGCCCGACTTTCTCGACGCACATTTGAAACTGGGCAACACCCTCGCGATGAATGGATCACCCCAGGAGGCGGCCAAATCCTTTCGCCTGGTTTTGCAGCTCAGTCCGAATCACGTCGATGCCCTGACCAACCTGGGAAACACGTTGCTGGGCTGCGGCGAAGCGGCCCAGGCCGTTGCCCTTTACCGTCGCGTCCTGACCATGCAGCCGGCACATTTTCTGGCGTGCAACAACCTTGCGGCGGGGCTGGTGGCCGTGGGAAAGTTCCAAGAAGCGGCCGAGTTCGCCCGCCGGGCCATCGCCATGCGGCCGGATTACCCCCCGGCGCGCCGCAACCTCGGCGATGCGCTTGCCGCCAGCGGCAATTGGGCCGAGGCCGCCGAAAGCTACAAAAAACTGGTCGAGCTTGAACCGGCCCGGCCCGGCTCGGGCGCGGCCGCCGATGCGCGGCTGAAGCTGGGAACCGCAATGAAGCACCTGGGGAAAATCGGCGATGCCATCTCCCATTTTCGCAAGGCGGTCGCGCTCTCGCCCCGGGATTTGGAGCCTCGCGATCACCTGGGCCGGATTCTGTGGGAAATCGGCTTCATGGATGAAGCCCTCGCCGTCATCCGGGAAACGGTCCAACACCATCCCGCCTCGGCCCAGGCGCGCAACATGCTCGCGAACGTGCTGATGGAACGCGGCCAACTCGATGCCGCCATCGACAACTTCGCCAAGGCCGTGGAACTGTACCCGTTCGACGCCACCGTGCACAGCAACAAGATATTCGCCTGCATGTTCCATCCCGCTTACGACTCGCTACGGCTGCTTGAGGAGGCCAGGCAATGGGATCGTCAGCACGCCCCGCGGGAAAGCGGCGAGCGACATGCAAATCCCGGCCCGCCGCAGCCGCATCGAAAGCTGCGTCTCGGATATGTCTCGGCGGATTTTCGCGATCACGTGATCGGTCGAAACATCCTGCCGCTGCTGCGCGAGCGCGACCAGACGCAGTTCGAAGTTTTCTGCTACAGCGACGTCCCCATCTTTGACGCAATGAACCGGCGGCTCCGCGGCCTTGCCGACGGCTGGCGGGACATCGCCGGCATGCCCGCCGACAGGGTGACCGGCCAGATTCGGGCGGATGGAATCGATCTCCTGGTAGACCTGTGCCTGCACACCGGCGGAAACCGCCTGCCGGTTTTCGCACGCCGCCCGGCGCCCATCCAGGTCACGTTCGGCGGCTACCCCGGAACCACCGGCTTACGCGCCATCGACTATCGGCTCACCGACCCCTATCTCGATCCGCCGGGCCTTCACGACGATGAGTATGCCGAGCGATCCGTCCGCCTCCCGCACAGCTTTTGGTGCTACGACCCCGCGGCCATGGAGGTTGCCGACCTCGCCGAACCCGGCCCCCCGCCCGCGCTCTCCGCGGGGCACATCACCTTCGGATGCCTCAACAATTTCAGAAAAGTGAACGATGGCTCGCTGCAATTATGGGCGAAGGTCATGACCGGCGTCCCCGGCTCCCGGCTCCTGCTCCTGGCGCCGCTGGGCAGCCATCGCGCCGAACTGACCAATCGAATGGCCCAGTGGGGCGTGACGCCGGATCGCATCGGATTCGTCGATCGCGGCTCGCGAAAAAGATATCTCGATGCCTATCGCCTGATCGACGTGGCTCTGGACACGATTCCTTACAACGGTCACACCACGAGTCTGGACGCGCTGTGGCAGGGAGTGCCGGTGGTCACGCTGGTGGGCGCCACCGTGGTGGGGAGGGCGGGATTCAGCCAGGCCTGCAACCTCGGCCTGACCGAATTGGTGGCCCGCGATCCCGAGCAATTCACCGCCATCGCATCGGCCCTCGCCGGTGATTTGCCGAGATTGGCCGAGCTTCGCAAATCCCTGCGCGGCCGAATGCGGGCGTCCCCATTATGCGATGCCGTCGGCTGGACGCGCGGCATCGAAGCCGCTTATCGCGAGATGTGGCAAGAATGGTGCGAAACGCGCCGATCGTGACCGCATTGCGTTCGGTCATTTCCCCAGCCGATCATAAAACGCCCTGGGCGAAAGGATCGGAACCGAGCGGTACGCCTTAATTTCCAGCAGGTCGTGGTCTCCGCTGACGAGACAGTCCGCACCGGCGGCCATGAGTGTGCCCAGAATCCGCAAGTCATGCGGATCGCGGCAGGAGTCGTCTGGGACCTCGACCGGCTTGACCATTTCCATCGCGTTTCGCAACAGGTTGGCTGTTCGGCGAACTTCTTCCGCCGTGCGCCGAACTTCCCTGCCGCATGGCGCACAAATTCTCGCAGGATAAATTCGGAGCCAATGAGCGTGTGCCGCGGATTCCCCACGCACTCATCAAGAATCGCCTCGCAGACCCCGCGCGTAAAAACCCCCGCGAGCAAAACGTTCGTATCCAGCACCGCCCTCACGAAACGGCCCTGAAGACATCTTCGTCGGTGACAAACCCTTTCGCCTGGGCGAATGGCCGCAATTTTTCGCGCGCGTCACGAAGCTGTTGGGCCGCGATGTACCGGCGAAGGGATTCACGCACCACATCGCTGGCGGAACGGTGCTGTTGCCGGCAGAGCTTTTGAAGTTTTCGCTGCAACTCCGGCGGGATGCGGATCGTCATGGCGCTCATGTATGACATTGTACGACAGGCCGGCCGTCCCGGCAAGCGGCGATCATCGCCGACGCGGTTGCAACAGAATATCGTACGCCAGCGGCGTCGCGATCAGCGACAATAGCACCGACACGCACACCGCTCCGATCACCGCAATCGCCATCGGCTTGAGCATGTTCACCGCGCCCAAACCCAGGGCCAGCGGAAGCATCCCCAGCGCCGCGGCCAGCGAGGTCATCAGCACCGGCCGCAGCCGCCGAGCGCCGGCCTGCGACGATCGCTTCCTCCAGCTCCACTCCCTTTTCGCGCAGCTCCTTCACCGCATCCAGCATCAGCAGCCCGTTCTTGTGCACGATTCCCGCTGCCGATGATGGCCCCCAGAAGCGTCACGATGTTCACCGTCATGCCCGTAATCAGCAGAGCGAGGATGATGCCGAAGACCGACAGCGCCGCCCCGAAGATGATCGCCACCGGCTCGTAGAACGAGCGGAACTCAACCAACGCCACGATGAACACCAGCGCCAGCGCGGTCAGCAGAACCACCAGCAGATTGCGGAACGATTCCTGCTGCTGGGCGTACAGTCCGCCGTATTCGATGGAGCCGTGCGGGACACTGGGGTTTTCGCCCACCACCCGTTGCACGTCGCGCATCGCGCTGCCGAGATCGCGGTCCTGCAACCGAGCCGTGACGGAGATGTTCTGCCGGAGATTGTCGCGTTCCAGCTCGAGTTGCCCCGGCTCCATCACCACATCCGCGACCTGATCGAGGCGCACCACGGTTCCCTGGGCCGTGCGGATCGGCAATTGCCGGATTTTTTCGATGCGATCGACCGTCGTGGGATCGGCCTTGACGCGGACGTTCAGGATTCGATCCTTTTCCAGCACGGTCGAGACGATCTGGCCCTGGCATGGCGATGTTGACGTGCGGCGCCGATGTCGCTGGCGGTCAGGCCGAAGTGCTGGGCTTCCGCCGGGCGGACGCGCAGGCTGATGGTGGGGCCGGTGTAGATCAAGCCGTCGGACGTGTCCACGACGCCGGGAATATTTTCCAGCATTTCCTCGATGTGCCGGCCCCTGCTTCTTCAGCGCAGTTGATGTCGGTGGAGAAAACCTTGATCTCGATCGGCTCGTCGGTCCAGGTGAGATCGCCGATCAGGTCCGCCAGGATGCCGGGGAATTCCCAATCAATCCGCGGCAACTGCGCCCGGAATTTCTGGCGCACGTCGGCGATCACCTGTTCGGACGTGCGGTTTCGCACGGGCTTGAGCTTCACCAGGAAATCGCCGGTGTTCGGCTCGACGATGCCCACCCCCAGCGCGGTCCCCGTGCGGCGAGAATAGCTTTCCACCTCCGGGATGGAAGTCAGGATTTTCTCCGCGATGCGCATCTGCCGGTCGCTCTCGATCAGGCTGCTGCCGGGCGGGGCGATGTAATCGATGATAAATCCACCTTCGTCCATCGGCGGCAGAAAATCGGTCTTGAGCCGCCCGTACAGCACGAACGACCCGACAAAAACCAGGATGCACAGCCCCAGCAAAAACCATCGGTTCCGCAGCGCCAGGCGGACCAGGCTCTCGTATGCTGCGACGAGCACGCCGAACAGCAATCCCTCCCGCCGGCGATCGGCGCCGTTTTGCGGCGGCGGGTTTCACGACCCACGCCGCCAGCGACGGCGTGATCGTCAGCGCCAGCACCAGCGACGCGAGCAGCGCGATCACCATCGTCAGCGCCAGCGCCCGGAAAAATACCCCCGCCACGCCGGTCAAAAACGCCAGCGGAATGAACACCACCACCGGCGTCAGCGTCGATCCCACCAGCGGCGGAAGAATTCGCCGATCGCGCTCTCGATCACCTGCATCCGCGGCAAGTCCCTCGGCCATCTTCACGTGAATCGCCTCGACCACGACGATCGCATCGTCGATCACCAGCCCGATCGCCGCCGCGATTCCCCCCAGCGTCATCAGGTTGAAGCTCTGGCCGAACAGTTTCATGGCCAGGATCGTGATCAGCACGGTGATCGGAATGACCGCCGTCGCGACGAAAGTCATGCCAGCGTCCCAGAGGAACAGATAGAGAATCGCCACCGACAGAATCAGCCCGAAAACAATCGCCTCCCACACGCTGTGAACGGAATCGCGGACCAGCAGGGACTGATCGTAAAAGAGCGACAGTTTCATTCCCGGCGGCAGCGAGGCCCGCATCGGGTCCAGCAGCTGCGTGCAGGTGATCGGCGATGTCCAGCGTGCTGCCGTCCGGCTGGGAATAAATGTTCAGCAGCACCGCATCCATCCCGTTGGCGGTGACGACATTCAGCGCCGGCTCGGCGCTGCGCTCGACGCGGGCGAAATCCTTCAGCGGAATCGCCGCTCCGCCCGGCGCCGGCACCAGCAGGTTTCCAAGCTCCTCGGCGCTGTGCATCCGCCCGTCAACGACGGTCAGATACAGGCTGTGGTTCTCCTGATGCACGCCGGCCGGAACGACGACGTTGTTCTTCGCCAAGGCATCGGCCACGCCGGCGAAATCCAGCCCCAGAGACGCCATGCGAAGCGGATCGAGAAACGCGCAGTATTCCGGCGCCGCGCCCCCGACCAGATCGACCCGGGCCACGCCGGGAATCCGCAGAAGCTGCGGCTTAAGCTGGTATCGCGCCAGTTCCCACGCCCGCGTCAAATCCCGTTCCGATCCCGGTCAGGCTGATGCCGATGATCGGGAAAACCGAAAAGTTCATGCGATAGACTTCGGTCGTAACCGTCGTCGGCAGCGACGAGCGAATCTGCGACAATCCGGCCCAGCGTGTACAGCTCGCTCTGCCGCATATCGACGTCCCAACTGAAAAACAGATCGATCTCGGCTTCTCCGCGCCCGGTGGAGGAGCGAATGGTCTGGCAGCCGGGAATTTGCTTCATCGCCTCTTCGATGGGGCGGGTGATGGCGGCCATCATTTCATCGGCCGGCATGACCCCGTTTTCCACCATGATGATGACGCGCGGAAATTCGGTCTGCGGAAACAGCGCCGACGGCATGTGCAGCGCCGCGTATACCCCCGCTCCACACAAGGCGAAAACGATGAACGTGATCGACAACGAGTGGCGAAGCGCGAATCGGGGAATCTGGGATCGCATGTCGAATCAAATTTCCGATTCACGGGTTCAGGACTGTAATATCGGATTGAAACAGCAACCCATACGCTCCGCTGACGACGATGGTCTGGCCTGGCTCCAGTCCATCAGCGCTGACCTGCTCCCAATCTCCCTGGCGAAGTCCCGGCCGGACGAGCTTCATGGTCGCCTGCTTGTGGTCGTCGCTGACCAGGGCGATGTACGGCCGATCCAGCGAATCGCGAACGATGGCGTCGGCCGGCACGACCAGGCAATCCGGCCGCGATTGACTGGCGATCGCGACCCGCCCGAATTGCCCCGGCCGTATCCCCCGGCCCGCGGGAACGATCACGTCCACCGTTGCCAGATTCGTCTTCGGATCGACGCCCGGATCGATGCGCTCGACGATCGAAGACAGCGCCGGCGACGACGGCATCGTCGGATCGGCGGGAAGCTCAATCGAGGCGTGCTGCCCGGGCGAGATGGACGCCGCCTGCCATGCCGGGATGCCGATGGTGATGACCAATCGGTCCATGTCCACGATTTCCATGGCCGTGACCGTCGGCAGGGCAACTTCGCCGGGATGAATCTCCAGCGTCTGCACCGTCCCGCTGATCGGCGAAGTCATCACGAGTTCGTCCGCGCCGGATTCGTTCGTAGCCGGCGTAACTCCCAGGAACCGGCGGGCCTGGTCGATCTCGTTGCTGAGAATATTCCGATCCACGACCAGCAGCGTTTGCCCTTTTTCGACATGCTGTCCCTCGACGCACCGCACCTCGGAGATGACCGACGGCAAAGGGACGGTGATCCGCGCATCGGCGGCCGGCTGGCGGGCCGTCGCCGGCTCGGGTGCGACGTTGCCGTACCCCACGACGTATCCGTGCAGCGTCATTTCCTTGATCGTGCCGATGCGCACGGCCACGTCGGTGTGGGCGACCCCCTCTTCCTGCTCCACCTGGTTCTCCAGCGGCGAAGCGGCCCGACCCTTCCAGATGTAATACAACACTCCCGCCAACAGAAGCAGAACCCAAAACTTCAGGATGTTCGAGAGAGCTTGGGAAGACTTCATCGCCGGGTATTCTACCGGGAAGATGTGATTCGTCATGGGTCATTGGTCATTGCTATTTTATATGTGCGGCTGACCGATGACCGATAACAAGTGACCAATGACAAATGACCAGTGACAAACGCTTAAAAATCTGCATCGTCGGTCAGAACGCCTCCTATCAATTCGGCGGCGAGGCCAGCCTGCCGTGGCTCTGCTTCAAATATCTCCGGCAGCGCGGCGTGGATGTTCATCTGGTCGTTCACGGCCGCACCCGTCCCGAAGTTCTGGCTGGATTTCCCGACGATCACGACCGGCTTCACTTTTCACCGGAAACGAAATTCGACCGCCTCCTGTGGCGATGCGGCACATGGCTTCCCCCCAAGATCGACGCGCAGACATTCACCTCCGCCCGTCATATTTATAATCAGCGGTTGCAGCGGAAGATCGTTCGCCGGCTCATCGCCGAGCAGGGAATCCAGATCGTCCACGAGATCAATCCCGTTTCACCGAAGCAGGTGAGCCTGATGTACGGCCTGGGCGCGGCGGTGGTGATCGGGCCGCTGGCCGGCGGGATGACTTTTCCGCCGGGGTTTCGCGACATGGAATCCCGCGACCGCCCGGGCGGTGGAAGCGGCGGGGCGCAGGCTCTCACGCGTTCTGAACATTATTTTTCCCGGAAAAAGCGGGCGGCCGCGTTGATCGTCGCCAATGAGCAGGCCCGCCGGGCGCTGCCGGGCGGAGTGAGGGGGAAAATTTTCGAGATCCCCGACGTCGGCGTCGATCTGAACGTGTGGAACCAGCAAGCCGATCTTCCACCGCGCAGCGACGACAAAATTCGCTTCATCTACCTCGGCCGACTGACGGACTGGAAAGGGGTTCAGTTTCTCATCAGCGCGTTTAAAATCGTGGCCGATCAGAATCCGCGGGCCGTTCTGGACATCCTTGGCGAGGGAGAGGAGCGCCGCTCACTCGAAGAACAAACGCGTCGGATGAATCTCACCGATCGGATCAATTTCGTCGGGTGGGTATCCGCCGCCGAAGGCGCCCGGCGTCTTCGCGGGGCCGATGTGTTTGTGCTGCCCAGCCTGCGCGAGGTGGGCGGGATCGTGCTGCTGGAGGCGATGGCCGTGGGATTGCCGGTGATCGCCGCCGATTGGGGCGGCCCGGCGATTCACGTCACCGATGCCACCGGAATCCGCGTGCCCCCGACATCGCGCGACGCATTCGTCCGCGGCCTGGCTGATGCGATGCTTCGCCTGGCCGCCTCGCCTGAGCTTCGCCGGCAGATGGGCCGCGCCGGCATGGAACGCGTCCGCACCAATCTGTACGACTGGAACCAGAAAACCGACCGCCTGCTGCAGATTTACGCGGAAATCGCCGGAACATAGCCCCGGATGTACATCCGGGGCTTCTTTGCGATACATTGTCGTTCGACCCAGAGGCTCTCGAAGGGTTGCCGCCAATGGACATCCTCAACAAGATCAACTCCAAATCCGCCGCCGTCGGCGTCATCGGGCTGGGCTACGTCGGTCTGCCCCTTCTGGCGGCTTTCCATCGGGCCGGATTCCACGTGATCGGCTTCGACATCGACCCGGCCAAGATCGACGCCCTCAGGCATGGCGACAACTATCTCAAGCATCTTGGCGAAAGTCTCGTTTCGCGACATGAAGTCGGCCGGGCGATTCGAAGCCACCAGCGATTTTTCCCGCCTGGCCGAGCCGGATGCGATCCTCATTTGCGTCCCCACGCCGCTGGGCGCTCATCTCGAGCCGGATCTTTCTTACGTTCAGCAGACCGCCGACGAGATCGCCCGGGCGCTGCGGCCGGGACAACTGGTGGTGCTGGAATCGACCACCTATCCGCGAACGACGCGGGAGATCGTCCTGCCGCGGCTGCAAGCGCGCGGCCTGGTCTGCGGAAAGGATTTCTATCTCGCCTTCTCCCCCGAGCGCGAAGACCCCGGCCGAAAAGATTCGCCGACCCACCTGATCCCCAAACTCGTCGGCGGCATCGACGAGGTCGTCCGGTCATATCGCCGTCGCCCTGTATCAGCAGGCGATCCGGCACGTCATCCCGGTCGCATCGGCCGAGATCGCCGAAGCGGCCAAGCTGCTGGAGAACATTTACCGGGCCGTCAATATCGCCCTGGTCAACGAGATGAAGATGGTCCTGACCGCGATGGACATCGACATCTGGCAAGTGATCGCCGCCGCCAGCACCAAGCCGTTCGGATTCCAGCCCTTCTATCCCGGCCCCGGCCTGGGCGGGCATTGCATTCCCATCGACCCGTTTTACCTGACGTGGAAGGCCCGCGAAGTCGGCATGCCGACGCGATTCATCGAACTGGCCGGCGAAATCAATCACCAAATGCCGGATTATGTCGTCGAGCGAACGGCCGGTGCCCTCAACGATCGCGGCAAGCCGATCAAGGGAACGAAGATTCTGATCCTCGGCCTGGCCTACAAGCCGGACGTGGACGACGTTCGCGAAAGCCCCAGCTTCGAGCTGATCGAAAAGCTCCGGCATCTCGGCGCATCGGTCGAATACAACGATCCGCACGTTCCGGCCACGCACCGGATGCGCAATTACGAGTTGAAGATGCGCAGCGCTTCGCTGAGCGCCCAATCCCTCCGCGGCTACGACTGCGTCGTGATCGCGACGCACCATTCGGCCTACGATTGGCAATTGATCGCCGACCACGCGAATCTCATCATCGACACCCGCGGCGTCATGCGCCACGTGAAAGGCCGGCGGGATCACATCGTGACGGCATGATCTCCACGCCGCTGCGCATCCTGGCGGGCGTCGGTATTTTCGCGGCTCTGGCCGTCGTGGATTTCATCCAACACGGGCGCGACGCCAGACGCTGGCGCGAATACCTGTTTCTCGTTCTATGCGTCGTCGTTGCGATGCTCTATGGCGTCGCCAACGATGAAGTGACCTCTCGCATTTCCTGGGAATATTTCTATTACGGCAAGGAGCTTGCCCCGATCATCGGGCCACGGACTCCGCCGAATCCGGCTGCCTTGGATTGGCAAGCCGCTCGCATCGGCGCCGCCGCAACCTGGTGGGCGGGATTGGTGATCGGCGTGGCGATTCTGATGGCCAACAATCCCGGCCATCTCCATCCGCAATTGCCCTATATGCGCCTGGTTGCGCGGCTGCCCGCGATCATCGGAATAACCGCACTGAGCGCGGCGATCCTTGGCTTGGCCGGCAATCGCTACTGGCTCAATGGGGCCAGCAATTTTTTTCAGGAATTGGCGGCGACCAACCTCTGGCGACCTCGGCATTTTATGACCGTCTACGGCATTCACCTTGGCGGCTACGTCGGCGGCGCCATCGCCACGGTGTTCGGGGTCGTCGGCATTATCCGCGAACGGAAGAATCGCCAACAGGCTATGGTGGGAAAATAGGTGCCGGACGAAAGCGAAGAATCTCGCGCCGCGATCGAGAGATTCGACGCGGCCAATGCCCAACATCCAACGCGGATCGACGGCGTGCCGGCGGGACCCTGGTTGTGACGGCATGACCGCTCGTTTGTGCGGAAAAATGCAAGCGGAAAGACGCCAAACCGCGCACCGTTCACATATCCACCGCGGACGTGACCAGCCCAAGCCCCGCGTCTTGCCCGCAGGTGCTGCGGCGATACTCGCGGGGAGTCAGCCCGATGCTCTCGTGAAACGCGGTGCTGAACTGGCGTGCCTCCTTGAATCCGCAGGCATCGGCGATTTCGCGGATTGGGCGGTCGGTGCGGGAAAGCAACAGCTTGGCCCGCTCGAGCTGCACGCGGCGGACTTCCTGGTACGGAGAGCGTCCCAGCGCCCGGCGAAACCGGATCTCCAGGGATCGGCGCGATAGACACGTGCGCCCAAGCAGATCTTCCACCTTGATGTTCCGCCCCCCGCGATCGCGAATGAAGCGAACGGCGGCGGCGACCTCGGAATCGGCCAGGGCCACCACATCCGTCGAATGCCGCGTGATCACCTCCACCGGAGGCGCCAAAACGGGTTTGAGCGGCGCCGGCTCGCCGGCCATCAGCCGGTGCAGCAGCGCCGCCGCCTCGTAGCCGATCAGATCGGTATCGAGTTGAATGCTGGAAAGCGGCGTGCCCGACAGTTCGCAGTAGATTTCGTCGTTATCCACGCCCAGCACGGCCACTTCGTCCGGCACCGAGGCTCCCAGTTGCACAACCTCGCCAACGATCTGCCTGGCAACGCAATCATTACAGCAGAAGATCGCCAGCGGGCGCGGCAAGGACTTGAGAACTTGCGCCCGATGCGGCGAATCGTTGCCGTCTTGATTCACGCAGTGGCACGGGTATGGCCTCAGGGCCTTGCAGAAGCCCTCGTGCCGGTTGCGCGAATATTCCAGGTCCTCCGCGCCGCAGAACGCGAAGTTCCGGAAACCGCGCTCTTGAAAATACGCCGCCGCCATTGCGCCGACCGCGCGATCGTCGGGAATGACGCTGGGCATCAAGGCCGGGGGACAAAGCTGGTTGGCCACGTTTACCGTGGGAATGCCGCTGCGGATCAGCGCCTCGCCGTCCTCGTGCTTGCCAAGTTGTATGAGGATCCCGTGAACCTGATCGCGATTCAGGGCGGCGACATTCGCTTCCGGCCGCGGATCGAAATCGAAATCCCATCCCCCGTGGATTTTGGCAAAATCAGCGATGCCCCGCAAAACCCCGCGGCCGTAGCTGTGCGCGACATCGGCATACAGGCGCACACGAACATTCGATGGCATGTCTCGCCTCGTTTCGCCCAACCCTGGGGGGTCATTATGAGCCAGATTATCGGAATTTGCACGCGCTGTTCAACCCGCCCTGTTATTCCCGCGCAAGACCCTCCAAATTTCGGTCCGAAACGTTATCGGACATCAATTGCCGGGAAAATGGCTGTCGCCTCAGGCCGGTTCTGATATCATTGAGTGACCGTGCGCCATCTCCGTTATCTACCTCTGACATTTCTCATCGGCAAAGAGGGATTCGTTATCTTTTTCCCCTTTCTGGTGGTGCTGATGACGATATATCTGATTTTGCGGGCGACGCTTATGGCATATCGCCATTAAGCGATCATTTGGTCGGCGGTGCGCGTTGCGGCTAACTTCCGCCGGAGATATTCGCCGGTGTGACTCTGTGCCGACTGCGCGACGGCTTCGGGCGTGCCCCAGGCCACGATCCGCCCACCCCCCTCGCCTCCTTCGGGGCCCATGTCGATGATCCAATCCGCGCACTTGATCACATCCAGATTGTGCTCGATCACCAAAACCGTGTTGCCCAAATCGGCCAGGCGATTCAGCACGTTCAGCAGATTATGAATGTCGGCGAAATGCAGGCCGGTGGTCGGCTCATCCAGCACGTAAAGCGTGTGCCCCGTGGCCGACTTGCCCAATTCGGTCGCCAGTTTGACGCGCTGCGCTTCGCCGCCGGAGAGCTGCGTGCTGGGCTGGCCCAGCTTGATGTATCTCAATCCCACGTCGTTGAGGGCCTTGAGCAGTTGGGCGATGCGCGGAAAATTCTCGAAAAACGCCAGGGCTTCCTCCACGGTCATGTTCAGCACGTCGGCGATGTTCTTGCCGCGGTAGTGGATTTCCAGCGTTTCGGCGTTGTAGCGCGTGCCGTGGCATACCTCGCAATTCACATACACGTCCGGCAGGAAGTGCATCTCGATGCACTTGTTCCCCTGCCCCTGGCACGCTTCGCAGCGGCCGCCCTTGACGTTGAAGCTGAATCGCCCGGCCTCGTACCCGCGAATCTTCGCCTCGCGCGTCTTGGCGAAAACCCGGCGGATTTCATCGAACACGCCCGTGTACGTCGCCGGATTCGACCGCGGCGTCCGGCCGATCGGGCTTTGATCGATTTCGATCACCTTGTCGATCCTGCTGATGCCGTTGATCGCCTTGTGCGCGCCCGCCTTGACCTTCGAGCCGTTGAGCTTGCGCTTCAGCGCCGGCAGGAGAGTCTGATTGACCAGCGTAGATTTCCCCGACCCGCTGACGCCGGTGACGCAAACCAAACCGCCGAGGGGAATCGCCACGTCGATGTTTTTGAGATTGTTCTGCCGGCAGCCTCGCACCTCCAGCGCGTTCTTTCTCGGATCGACCGGCCGCCGGGCGGTGGGCGTGACGATGGCGTATTCGCCGACGAGATATTTCACGGTCGTGCTGTGGATATTCTTCAGCACATCGGGCATGGGTCCGTCGCAGACCACTTCCCCGCCGTGCGCGCCGGCGCCGGGGCCGATGTCGATCAGGTAATCCGATGCGCGGATGCAATCCTCATCGTGTTCCACCATGATGACCGTGTTGCCGATCTCCCGCAGCCGCTTGAGCGTTCGGATGAGCCGCACATTGTCGCGCTGATGCAGGCCGATGGTCGGCTCGTCCAGCACATAGCAAACGCCG
Organism: uncultured Phycisphaerales bacterium; assembly: GCA_963771925.1. Lineage (GTDB taxonomy): Bacteria > Planctomycetota > Phycisphaerae > Tepidisphaerales > Tepidisphaeraceae > PALSA-1353. Next base: position 2,040,661 of record CAVYVE010000005.1, on the reverse strand, counting down.
ACCAAACCGCTGCCCACTTGCGTGGCCAGGCGAATGCGCTGCGCCTCCCCGCCGGAGAGGCTCGCCGTCTGCCGATCCAGGGTCAGATATCCCAGGCCGACATCCAGCATGAATCCAAGCCGGGCGGAAATTTCGCGGACGATCGGCTCGGCAATGGTCTCACCCTCTTCGGTCAACTGCAGGTTCTCGGAAAAATTCCCGTGCCGCTTCGACGGTCAGGGAAGCGACATCGTGAATGCTGTAGCCGGGCAATTGAACCGCCGTCGCCCCCGGCAGCGGGGCGGCGACGGGGCCGGGCGTGGAACTGTGCAGCCGCACGGCCAGGGCCTCGGTTTTCAGCCGCGTTCCGGCGCAGACCGCGCACGGCTGCTCCGATGTGTACTGATGCAAACGGGTTTTGACGAATTCGCTTTCGGTGTTTTCGAAACGCCGCTGAAGATTCGGAATGACCCCTTCGAACCACGTGCCGGTCCCCTCGTCGCCGCGCCGGTCGGTGCCGTCCATCAGAATCTGCTGGATTTTTTTGGGAATGTCCTTGAACGGAGCGGAATAGGAGATCCCAAAATCGCGGCAGAATTGGCGCAGCACCCGGCTGTAAAAGATATTCATCCGCTTGCCGTTCTTGCGCCACGCCTCGATCGCCCCGTTCTCCAGCGAGAGCGCCGGGTCGGGAACGATCATCTCCGGATCGAATTCGCAGGTCGTCCCCAGCCCGTGACAGGCCGGGCACGCCCCGTGCGGACTGTTGAAGCTGAATATCCGCGGCTCCAGTTCCCCAAGCGACACATTCGGATGGTCCGGGCAGGCGAATTTCTCGCTGAAGGTCTGATCCGCCCAGACATTCGCCTCCTTCTGCACGGCCACCACAACCAGGCCCTGCGAGAGCTTCAGTGCCGTCTCGATGCTGTCGGCCAGGCGAGAGCGGATTTCCGGCTTCAGGACGATCCGGTCCACGATCGCTTCGATGGTGTGTACCTTGGTCTTCACCAGCGCCGGCGGCTTCTTGCCCGCAAGTTCCAGAATCTCGCCATCCACCCGGGCGCGGACGAACCCCTGCTTGTTGATCGCCCCGAAAATATCTTTGTGCTCCCCCTTTTGCCCTTTGATCAGCGGGGAAAGAATCATGACCTTCGTGCCGGCCGGATATTTCATCACGGCATCGACGATCTGCGTCGGCGACTGGCTGGCGATCACCCTCCCGCAAATCCAGCAGTGCGGCGTTCCCGCCCGGGCGAACAGGACGCGCAGATAATCATAAATTTCCGTCGTCGTCGCCACGATGCTGCGCGGATTGCGACGAGGCCGATCGCTGCTCGATGGCGATCGTCGGCGGCAAGCCCTCGATCTCATCGATGTCCGGCTTCTGAAGCTGCTCCAGAAACTGCCGGGCGTAGGCCGAGAGCGATTCCACGTATTTCCGCTGTCCCTCGGCATAGACGGTATCGAACGCCAGCGTGGACTTTCCCGATCCGCTGAGGCCGGTGACGACGACGAGCTGATCGCGCGGAATATCCACGTTGATGTTCTTGAGATTGTGCTCGCGCGCTCCCTTGATGCGGATGAATTTCATAGGCCAAATTTCACCAAAATCGGAACGAGTCATTGTAGGAACAAAGCCACAGGATGGCCATCCTGTGGCATTTGGGTTTACGATTCCGCCATGCGCCGCGGAAAAAGCGATCCCGATTGGCCCGACATCGTTAAGCAATGGAAAGAAACGCAAATTGCACTGCGGAAAAAGATGCGGATCGAGCCGCTGTCCTCTTGCCTCGATTCGTGGCGGGGGCGGATGCGGCGTTTTCGCGGGACAAACAATCCGTCCTTGCCGCCGCAGTCGTCTATGAGATGGCGGAGAACAGATCGGGCTGGTACTGCGGACGCGCAATGCGGTGCGGCCGGTGTTCGTCAGCATCGGGCATCGGGTAGATCTGAAATCGGCGGCAGATTTAGCGATGGTGTGGCTGAACGGATACCGCATCTCCGAACCGACACGGCAGGCGGATATCGAGGTCGCCCGGCTCAAAGTCCGATAACCGCCCAAATCCGCCGCCGACCGATATATAATCCATTCGCCCCCGATGGCGCGACGATATCGATTGGACATCATGCGTGGCCGGGATGCCATGAACTGGAAACTCGGGATCACGATTCTCGCGGGCGGCCTGGTCGGCGGATGCTATTCGCCCGATCCCATCTCGCTGAGCAGCAACAGTCCGCCCAGCGAGATTCCGGCCATCAAGCAAGCGGCCGACAACCACGACCGCGGCGCCCTTCCCCGGCTGGTGCAGGATTTGGACGATAATGACTCGGCGGTGCGCTTCGCGGCGATCAACGCCTTGCGACGAATCACCGCAGAGAATTTCGGATATCGGTACTACGATAACGAATTGGACCGCCGGCCGGCGGTGCTGCGGTGGCAGAAGTGGTTGAAGGATCATCCCGATGGATGAATCCATCGGGATGACGACGGTGACGGCAATATGACAGCCGGTGGCAATCAACCCCAGTCGGTACCCTCATCGCGGCCGCAGCGGATCGAGTTGAAGATCACTAGCGACCCGGCTAATCTGCGCCGCGTTCGCAAGCAGGTCGAGCAATTCGCGCGATCCGCCGGACTGTCGCCGGAAATGTCCGACGCCATCGGATTGGCGCTGAATGAAGCCTTGGCCAATGTGATTCGTCATGGTTATGACGGGGCGACGGACCGGCCGATCGTCGTTTCGGCCGAACACGGCGACGGCGAGTTTCGCGTCTTTATCCGCGATTGGGCCAAGCCCTTCGATCCTTCGCGGCTGAAGCCCAAACGCTGCGGCGAGCTGACCCCCGGCGGACTCGGCATGGTGTGCATCCGCCAACTGATGGATGATGTAAAATTCGAGCGGCTGCCTGACGGAATGCTCCTGACAATGGTCAAGAAAACGGCAACGCACAACGCGCGGTGAAATATGTCCAACGGCAACTTGAACACGGATTTGGTTTCCATCCCCCGGTCCGAGGGCGACGCGGTAATTGCCGAGGCTCGCGGCGAAATCGATCTGCACAACAGCCCCGAATTGCGCTCGGCCCTTCTGCGCATTCTCGCCAAGGGACTTCCCAGGCGGTTGATCCTGAACCTTTCACAGGTGCCGTACATGGACAGCAGCGCCGTGGCGGTGCTGGTGGAAGCGTTGCAAAAACTTCGCCCCTCCGGCGGCCGGGTGATGCTGGTCGGGTTGCAGCCGCGCGTCAAAGGGCTGCTGGAAATCGCCCGGCTCGATACGATATTCGTGCTGGCCGCCGACGAACAGCAGGCGTTGGCCTTGTGAGCGATCGCCCCGTGGCGGCACCCGGTAATGGATTACCCATGAACGTCGCTTTACGACCGGTGGTTTTGGTGCTGAATTCGACGGCCGGATTCTTCCGGTTCATGGGGGAACTCACCTACCTGATCGGCGACGCCGCCGCCGGGTTTCCACGATCGCTGCTTCGAAAACCCGGCCGGAAACTGGGCTGGGCCAATCTCTGGGCGCAGATGAATCGGGTCGGCGTCCGCAGCATTCCCATCGTCTGCCTGGTGCTCTTCTGCATCGGAGCGATTCCTCGCGTTGCAGATGGCCCCGATCCTTAGCGATTACGGCGCCGGCAACAAGGTCGCGGACATCATCGCCATCGCCGTCGGGCGCGAACTGGGGCCGCTGGTCTGCGCCATCGTGCTGACCGGCTTCGCCGGAGCGACCATCGCCGCGGAATTGGGAACCATGGTCGTCTCCGAGGAAATCGAGGCCCTGGAAGCCCAGGCCATCGATCCGGTGCGCTTCCTGGTCCTGCCGCGCGTGCTGGCCACCACCATCATGATGGTCTGCATCTGCGTGGTCGGCGATCTGGCCGGCGGCATCGGCGGGATGGTGACCGCCACTTTCTTCTTGGGCCAGAGCCCCACGATGTATGCCCATCACAGCTTCGACGCCCTGAAACTGAAGGATTTCGTCACCGGCCTGATCAAAGCCGGCGTGTTCGGCCTGCTCATCAGCGCCCTGGCCTGCCGGCTGGGTCTGAGCGTGACCGGCGGCGCCGAAGGCGTGGGCATCGCCACCACCCGCACCGTCGTCCTCACCATCGTCGCGGTCATTTTGGTCGACCTGCTGTTCACCGCCGTCTTTTACTTCCTGGGATGGTGAATCCATGCCCCAGCCCGTCATCCAGGTCCAGAATGCCACCAAAATCTACGAGGGTCGCACCATTCTCGACGCCATCACCCTCGACGTGATGGCCGGCGAGACGCTGGTCATCCTCGGCGGATCGGGCTCGGGAAAATCCACGCTGCTGCGCATGATGATCGGCAATGCCATGCTGCGACGGCGGCGACATCTTCGCCCTGGGAAAAAGCCTCTGTAACATGAGCGAGGAAGAGCTGGACGATTATCGAAAATCCAGTCGGCGTGCTCTTTCAGAGCGGGGCCTTGTACAACTCGCATGACCGTGGCCGAGAACGTCGCCCTCCCGCTGCGCGAACACGCGATTCTCCCCGAACAGACCATCGAGATCGTCGTGAAAATCAAGCTGGAGCAGGTGGGTCTGCGGCAACACGCCGACAAGATGCCGGCGATGCTTTCCGGCGGCATGAAAAAGCGCGCCGGCCTGGCCCGGGCCATTGCACTCGACCCCAAAATCCTGTTTTACGACGAGCCGTCCGCCGGGCTTGATCCCGGTCACCAGCGCCGAGATCGATCAGCTCATCATGGACCTGAACAAGAAGATGCGGCGTCACCAGCGTGGTGGTGACGCATGAAATGGATTCGGCCTTCCGCATCGCCGACCGGATGGTCCTGCTGGACCGCGGCAAATTCATCGCCGAGGGAACGCCCGAGCAGATGCGCGATCATCCCGATCCGCTGGTGCATCAGTTTGTTTTCGGCCTGGCGGAAGGCCCTCTGACCGCGCGCCGCCGTGCCGACGGTTATGAGGCCGACCTGGTCGGACAACGACTGGAGATATTTAAGCGATGGCCAAACAACGCAATGCCGTTCGCGCGGGGATTTTCATGCTCGTCAGCCTGGCGCTGATCCTGTTCGTCATCGTCGCCATCAGCGGCGCGGGGAAATTCACCGAGGCGTTCAAAACCTATCCCGTCGCGTTTTCGCTTCAGGACGACATCGGCGGCCTGCGCATCGGCGACGACGTGCGCATCGGCGGACTCAAGGTCGGCAGCGTCCGCGATATCGAAATCGAACAAAGCAAATCCGCCGTCGTCGTGTTCATCGACGTCCCCGCCAAATACGCCATCGCCAGGGACGCCGACATCCAGGTGCAGCGCGGCTTGACCGGCGGCGCGGCGATCAACATCGACGACCTCGGCGTCGGACCGCCGCCGGGCTCCAACCAGTATCTTCGCGGCCATCCCGATGAGACGACCGGCCTGATGCACGAGCTTGGCGCCATGGAGCCGGACCTCCGCCAAACCGTCGCCAATCTCAAGATCGCCTCGGGAAAACTGAATACCGATCTGGACAAGTTCGGCAATACCTCCGACTCCGCGACCAGCACGGTGCGCGATCTGCACGCCGACATACCCGAGATTCTGGCCCATTATAAAAAGGTCACCGAGGAGGCGGTCAGCATGCTCGACACCTGGCGAGATTTCCTCGGCCCCTCCAGCACGGATTTCCATCAGACCGTGGCCAACCTGAACCAGGTGACCGGCGAGGTGCGCCACCAACTGCCGGACATCCTGGATCGGGTTCACGAAATCCTCGCCAACGCCGATGTCGCCGTCACGCGTGCCGGCCGGGCGCTGAAGGACATTCAGACGGCCGCCGCCAATCTGAGCGCGGCCAGCGGTTCGCTGCGATCTATTCTGGTCGATAACCACAGCAAATTAAACGGCATGATCGAATCGCTGAACCAGACCATCGACAACCTCAAGTACGCCAGCGTGGAAATTCGCCACAGCCCCTGGCGATTGCTGTATCAACCCAAGCCGGGGGAGATGGACAACCTGAACATTTACGATTCGGTTCGGGAGTTTGCCGAGGGCGCGAGCAGTCTGGACGACGCCGCCGCCGCCCTGCGCGATACGCTGAAGGATCCCAAGGCCGACCCCGCCCAGGTGAAGCGCTTGATGCAGCATCTGGATGACAGCTTCACGAGGTTCCAGACCGTGCAACAGAAACTGTGGACGGACATCAAGGAATGATCCGCCAGAAATGATCCGCAGGGAATGCTCCGTCCCCGCGCCGGCGGCAGGCTCAACCAAAAATAAAACCCCGTAGGCGTGGGTGAGACCTACGGGGTAAGGAGGGAAGAAACACTTCGCAGCTACTTCTACGTTCGTCCGATAATTCCAGTTCGCATTAAAAAATTACCACATTTGCGTCGATCGCATATCGATCAGACCGACGCCAGAGCCTGCTCCACTTTCGTTTTGATGTCCGCCCATCGAGCTTCGGGCCGCTTGTTGACCGTCACGAAATCGCCCAGGAGAAGAAGGCTGGTTACGCCCGAGATTGCGAACAAGCGCACGGCCACCGGATGGTCCCCACCGGAGGAAGGATCAAGAAAACTCATGGGGCGATCGGATATCACCCGGTCCAACACAAATTTCACCGCGTTAGGATTGGGTGTCGGCTGAACTTCTCTTACCACGAATGCCAAGCCCGCCAACCTCCCTCGGCCGAAAATATAGCAAGGAGTTTTTACACTTCCAGAGGCAATCGGCGGATTTTGAAGAAAATTTGAGGAAGAAGGCACGGAGGCACGAAGGCACGAAGTGAAATGCGAAGCGCGATGTTCCCCCCGCCCCTTCGTGCCTACGTGCCTTCGTGCCTCTCCCCCATACTATTGACACCATCCTCCCCCCCGCTACACTTCTCGATCCTCTGTAATGGACCAATAGTAATGAGTACCTACATGCCCAAGCCGGGCGAAGTGAAAATGGACTGGTATGTCGTGGACGCCACGGACCAGGTTCTGGGCCGATTGGCAGCCAAGATCGCCATGATCGTGCAGGGCAAGAACAAGCCCACCTACACGCCGCACGTGGACACCGGCGATTTTGTCGTAGTCCTGAACGCCGAGAAAATAAGGGTCACCGGCAAGAAGGCAGATGTCCTGCAATACGAGACGTATTCGCGTTATCCCGGCGGCCGGCACTTGTATTCATACAAGAGAATGTTGCAATTGCATCCGGAGAAGCTGGTCGAGTTGGCGATCCGAAGAATGCTTCCCAAGAGCAAGCTCGGCCGCGACATCCTCGGAAAGGTGAAGATTTACAAGGGAAGCAAACATCCCCACGCGGCCCAGCAGCCCAAGGAATTGACTGTTTAGCCGCCGCGGCCTCGCGGCGAAATTTCACGGAACACCCATGCCCGAAGAATCGACGCAAACATTAGAAAAGCCCCAACCGGCCACGGCATTGGAAGTGCCCGTTCCGCAGGGCAAACCCAGTTACACTTGGGGCGTCGGCCGGCGCAAGACCGCCGTTGCCCGCGTCCGCATCGCCCCCGGTAGCGGCAAGATCGAGATCAACGGCCGCACCCTCAACGACTATTTCACATCCGAAAAAGACCGCAAATCCATTTTCGGCCCCCTGGAAGTAACCAACACCGGCGGCAAGCTGGACATCTGGGCCCGCTGCAACGGCGGCGGCCCCACCGGCCAGGCCGGCGCCATCGTGATGGGCCTGGGCCGCGCCTTGGCCAAGTATGATTCAAGTCTGGAAGCCGCCCTTCGCGGCAGCAGATTTCTCACTCGCGACAGCCGCATGAAAGAGCGCAAGAAATACGGCCAGCGCGGCGCGCGGCGCAGGTTCCAGTTCTCCAAGCGGTAAGCTTTCCCCCTCTACGCCTGAAGCCACCACTATAATCCCCCGAATGAAGCGCCTGCGCCGGTGGCTGTTCAGCGCCCTCGCCGCGATCTCTTTGCTTTTATACGTGGCGACGGCGGCGCTCTGGGTGCAAAGTTACACCTGCCTGCGCGAGGTCACCTGGGAACAGGACTGGCTGCACGATGCGTCGAATCAAAATCCGCCCCGGTTCCGGCAGCTTTTCCTTTATTCCTGTTGCGGCGGAATCGCCTTGCAATTTGCTCAGGGAAGGTACGCCGGCGTCTCAGAGCCCCAAAGCCTGGCCGTATTTCTGCATCCTCGCATCCGCCTTGATTTCAACGACCCCAGAGCCACCACCTACGCCTATCGCGCCGCCTGGAGCAATCAAAGTCTCAAGGAGCGCCTCGGCTTCTACTGGTCGTTTGGCCATTCAACCTACCCGACCATGGATTTGCGCAGCGCGGTGATCATATTTCCCTACTGGCTCCCCGTCGCCATCTTTGCTTGCATTCCCGCCGCGTGGCTGGCCTCGTTTCGCCGTCGCCGCCGAGCAATCAAAAGAGGCTTCTGCACCACCTGCGGCTACGACCTCCGCGCCACCCCGGACCGCTGCCCAGAATGCGGATCTGTCGCGGAAAGGCCCAAGTAGTTCTCGAATCCGAATTATTGATATGGGTCAGTTTGCAACCGCGTTTTGGTGAATTCCTTTGACATCGCGCCGACGTTGACTAACGCCTTTTCAAAGAAGGCCGAGAATCATGCCCACAAGGTCGCGCTGCATTTCATGCACTACAATTTCTGCCGCGTCCAACGGCGCATATGACGGCCTGCATACAGATTTTGAACACCAGTTCATCAACCACGCCGAGCGCTACGCCGAAGGAATCGTTCGCACAAACGGACTCGAAAACTTCTGGTCACTGTTCAAGCGCTGCATCAAGGGAACGCATGTTTCGGTTGACCCGTATCACCTTCCGGCTTATCTGGACTCTGAAGCCTTCCGCTTCAATAACCGCAAAGTAAGGGACGGAGACCGCTTTGCATTGGCGCTTCACGGCGTCAGCGGGAAGCGATCGACCTACAGGGCGCTCGATTGGCGCATTGGAGGGGGTTACAACAAGCGACAACGGCGAGGAAAGCGGACCCCCAGGTTTCTGAGCCGACAATGAACTTACACAGGCGTGCGGAGTTTTCTAAAGAACTCTTTAAGATCGTCCAGAATCCTATGATCGAAATCCCAATATCTGCGCTTAGCCGCTAAGCCGACGCTTCCAAATGTTTCGTGCATTCCAGACAAGAATGCTTGAGCGCGAGCTTTTGGTTCATTTTTGGGAAAGTAATTCACTCCAGCTACCATTGGTGCATTCGGCGGAAGCCTCTTAGTAAGCGCGCCTTCCAGAGATGAAAAGAAAGTTCTTACGAATGGCATGATCGGATGCCCCTCCACTGTACTGAGGCAGAGATTTTCAAGCATTCCGCTTGCTGAATTTCCCGGCAGGATAAATATCCCAACCTTCTTTCCCCCCTTGTTTGCGCAATCGCCGCTTTTCTTCGGATGGGGCAGATTCGCCTTTTGTAATGATGTTACCACGCTGTTGAATGCACCGCTTGCGTCGTCATCCGCATCCCTAAGAATTCCAAACGCGCTGAGTTGTTCGTATCCGCGGAAGAGCATGAATGCCCCAAGATATGCGGATAAATTGTTCTTCCCCTCGTATTGAACAATCTGAACGTCGTCGATGGAGAGATGCTCAAATGGAGCATTGAAAAAATATTCTTCGTCCTTCCCTTCAATGAGCAAAGCCTTGTTTTTCGTCAGGATGCCAGAACTCACCTGACCTCCCATCCTTGTTCTGACGCTGCTCCTAAGACTTCATAATTGTATCTTTTCGCGACCGCATCATCCCCGGAACGATCTATGCGAATATAGGCAAAGTCATCTGCCTTCCGATTCGCGACACCTTTATGGGCTTCTCGGAGTAGCTCATAACTGTGCGTTGTGGCAATAACTTGTACATTATACTTCTCCGCGGCCGCAGAAATCGCTTCGCAATATCGGGATAAAATTGAATAATGAATTCCGTTTCCAAGTTCATCAATCATTACTATGCCGCCACCAGTCGAAGCGATTGCCAGAATGGTTCCTAAGACTCTGACTACCCCGTCGCCCATATAGTAAATCGGCATTTTGACGCCCATGCCAACGTCGCCATGTATCACCGTCCCGTTCCCAATGGCAACAGCAGACAAACCCACCAGGCGTGGCTCGACTATCTTTACGAACTCCATTATTTCAGAACTCTTGTTTTTTACGTCAAGCATTCCAAATCGTAAGGCATCCTCGCGTATATTGGCTATTGCGCGCGAGGGAATGAAAACGCCCGCAACGTTCGTTAGCTCTGCTTGCTCTATTTCCAATCGCAGGCCGCCGGAATCCATTATCAAGTATGATCGCTGCATCAAATGATCTCCCGCCATTGCTTCGGTTTTCAAGACGTGTGCGGGAGAGGCGGATTGATTCGTTCTTACTACAGGGATTCCTTGTGATCCGGGTTGTGACTTTATTTTTGGTAAGTAGCTTGATTGATATGAAATTTTCAAGTTTTCGCTTCTAATCCCGAACTTCGTGTCGATAGAAATTACGCTCGACAAATTGTGTCGAAAGAAAAATGGTGCCCACATGGCGTTCAGGTCTAGTGGCAATTCATTGAGTCCTCTAAACTGCTGTAGGGTCACGAAGGAAAGGGCATTCATCCTCGCGAGATAAAGAAACACGGCCTCCAAAATGGACGTTTTGCCGACGTTGTTTCCGCCGCCCAGCAACGTGAATCTTGCCAGTTGAGGAATTTCGAGACTGGAGAATCCCCTGAAATTCCTAATCGTCAAACCGTCCATCATCTCGATGCTGTCCTTTCGGAAGGCCGGCGGCTCGGCACCATCCCGTGGAGAACTGACATAAATGCTAGCGGAATCATTCTGAGGCCGCCAGAATATATCGGTCGATTAAATCGAAATGGGATTATCGAAGGGGAAAGTCATGTTATTGGACCTTCAAAGACCGGGTTTTTTTGAATAGCGTAAACGTGGTATAATTGGTCTTGTGGCACCACGATCCGCATTAAATGGCGCAGATAAGCCGCATTTGGGGCCGCACGACTTCAACGAAGGTCCGGGGGCCGCAACACGATTCCCCGCCGCCGCCCACCACATCTTCAAAACTCCCACTCGTCACACCAAATCCAAAACAAAAGCGCCAGAAAAAACCGCAAGCGCGGCTAACCGATCCGACCCCAAAACCACAAGCCATAGATGAGAGTGCAACAACTATGTTGTTGCCGTCTTCTTCTTAGAATCCTGCGTCCGCCGCCAGATTATCCATGTACAGTTTCGCCGTATCGCGCTTCAGGGCGGTCTTGCGCTGCTGTTGCTCCAATTCCATGGTCGCTTTCATCTCATCCGCATCGGTCGGCCCGATGGGCCGAGGGCGGAACATGCCCAGGCCTTTGAGAAGTTGAAGACCCAAGCGCCGTCGCCACGCTCCAATGCCTTCTCTACCGCATCGACGGCTTTGTCCGTCATCGTCAGCAGACGCGAGTGGCAACTTTGCTGAAGCTGATCGTGCCAAAGGTTGAAGGACGCTCGGAAGGCCGGGTCGTGGTTGAGCCAGAAATAGATGGTGGTGCGCGACACGCCGGCGGCGCGGGCCGTTTCCGTGATCGACTTGCCCACGAGCATCGCTTCCAACGCCACCTGCTGATCCGTCGGCAGCCGAGCGATCACCGTTTCTTCGGATGCCTGACGCGAGCGCGGGGAATCTTCCGGCCGATTGGTCTGGATTTCAGACATGGAAAACCTCTCTGGAAAAAACAGAACCCTCTATATAAGGGTCCAGCAGGTGAAAGTTTTGGACGTGTTTTGTCCAAAAAAGTGTTAAGTTTTGTTCAGCTTTGTTCAGTTTCGCTCTCAAGCCAGGCGAGCGGTCAGGACGCGGTCGTTGCCGGCGTGGTCTTTGAGGATTCGGACATCCGTGAATCCGGGATGTTCGGCGACGACCGCGCGGGCGGCATCGGCCTGATCGAAAGCGATCTCCAGAAAAATGTGCGAGCCCGGCACGAGATGGCCGGGCGCCTCGGCGAGGATTCGGCGATGAACGGCCAGGCCGTCGATGCCGCCGTCGAGGGCGGCCAGCGGTTCGTACTCGCGCACGCTGCGATCCAACTGGGGAATCTGCGAACTGGGAATGTACGGCGGATTGGCGACCAGCAGTTGAAACGGCTGGCGATCGGCCAGGCGATCCAGCGGGGCGAAAAGATCGCCGTGCTGCACCGTGACGCGATCGGCCAGACCCAGGCCCACCAGGTTTTCGCGAGCGATGGCGACGGCTTTTTCGCTGATATCGGTGGCCACGATGACCGCCTGCTTGACGTTGTGGGCGATTGCGGCGGCGACGCAGCCGCTGCCGGTGCAGAGGTCCAGGATTCGCGGGGCTTCCAGGCCGGGCTGATGGCGGATGAGTTGAATGACGTTTTCAACCAGCGTTTCGGTATCCGGGCGCGGGATCAGGACATCACGGGTGACATGGAATTCAAGGTTGAAGAAATGGGCCCGGCCGGTGAGATACGCGACCGGTTCGTCCTCGGCGGCGCGGCGGACCAGTTCGCGATAGGCCGATAGTTGGCGGGAATCCGCGACACGCTCGTAATCCGTATAGAGCTTGATGCGGGGAATCGCCAGGACATGGGCCAGGAGCAATTCGGCGCTGAGCCGGGGGGAATCGACGCCGCTGCGCGTAAAGAAGGGCGTCGTCCATTCGAGAAGCCGGCGGACCGTCCATGTCCCTTCGGTTTCGGGCATCCTGATCGGATTGTACACGAATCGAGTGTTTCCCGGTGATGGCGGATCGCCTAGAATTCCTGACATGGGACGGGTCGCCGTGATCGTCGCCTTGCTGTTCGCGGCAGCGGTCGTGCGGGCCGACGTGGTTCATCTCACCGATGGTTCCAGCATCGAAGGCAAAATCCAAAAGACCGGCGATGGCTGGACGGTCACGCAGGACGATGGGACGGTGGTAACGGTCTCGGCGGATAAAGTGGCGTCGATCGAATTCAGCCGCACCGACGACGCGGCCGTGGCGCAGGATCGGCTGGCGTCCTTGCGGCGGGTGGCCGATCACCTGTCGGACATCGGGGACATCATCAGCCGATATCGGAGTTTCATCGCGCAAACGGCCGATCCGGCCACCGTCGCCGAGGCGAATCAGGATTTGCAGGCGTGGCAGCAGCGGCTCGACCAGGGGCTGGTGAAGCTTGGGAACCAATGGGTCACGCCCGATGAGCGCCAGCGACGGCGCGAACTGGCGCAGTCGGAAGTGTTGCCGGTCGGGGATTTCATCTCAAATTACCGCTACAAGGAAGCGGCCGCGGCACTGCAACAGGCGCTTGCGGACGATCCCCAGTGCGCGGCGGCGCTGTATCTGCGGGGGGTCATGCTCTACCAGCAGGACCAGGTGGCGCAAGCGCGCAGGGATTTCGAGACGGTGAACTCGATTGTTTCCGATCAGGCGCCGACGCTGAACAATCTGGCGGTGATCGCCTGGCGGCAGAAATCGTTCGTGGCGGCGATGAATTATTACGATCAGGCGATGATGGCCTCGCCGCAGGCGAAGGAGATATTGGACAACGTCGCCGAAGCGCTCAACGCCCTGCCGGATGCGAACAAACAAGCCCCGGTGGTGCTCCGCGCGGTGCAGCTTTTCGCGGAGCAGGACGCGCTGCTGCAACAGGCCGCGGCGCAGAAGGGAATGTACCGATGGGGCGCGACGTGGGTGACGGCGAAACAACTGAGGGATTTGAAGGCGGCCGAGGCCAGGGTCAAGCGGAAGCTGGACGACTTGCAGGCGCAATACGATGCGCTGCAGCAGCGGGTGAATCAGATCGATTTGGAGATCGGCGAGAATCAGCGGGAGATGGACCGGCTTCAGGCATCCAACACCGTGGTCGATCCGAATGGAAACACAACGACCTACTTGCCGGACATCTATTTTCAGTTGCAGCGTGACAACCGGAAATTAGCGGGCGACAAGCTGGCGTTGCAGCAACAGCAGAACACATTGAAGAACCGAGCCGACGCAGCGCGGCAGGAGCTTCCGATCCCGAAATTCACCGGGCTGCAACAGATCATCGGCGTAGACGGCGCCCCGCTGCGCGACCTGCCGACGACCGCCCCCACGACGACGAGTTCTCAGGCCAACTGATGCGGCCGCACGCCGAGGTCGTCGGTGTCGATCTCGATGGCCTCCTGAATGCAGGAGGGATCGAGGGAAACGCGCGCCTCATCGCGATGGGTTTCCACCATGAGCAACAGGGACGTGCGAAGCTTTTGCCGGCATTCATCCAGCGACTGCCCATGGGTCATGGCGCCGGGGATTTCCTCGACCCAGCCCACATAACAGCCGGTGGATTCGGGTTTGATGATGGTGTGGTAACGCTGAAGCATGCGATTATGAAACCTCCGGCAATGCTTCAGGTCAAGATATTTTTCCTATTTTGACAGGGGACACCAGCCGGTCGGCGGAAAAAAGCCACGAAAACCGCACAGAGGAGCGAAATAAGATTCAAAGATTCTCGCCCCCGGGCGGATACCGAGCATTTCGAGGCATACTCGGATATTCACGAACGCCGTTCGGTTCTGTCCACTTCAGGTCGAGATCAGTTCTGGCAGACTCGTGTTCACGAATTGGCGGACTCGTTCGATCTCCGTCTGAAGCTCGGCAAGAACGGGCTCGGTTTGGGAAAGAGCATCGGCCTTGCTCATATCTTCCAATTGAGCGGCGATGCGCTGGACTTGCGGGGCCGACACGTTGCCGGCGGCGCCCTTGATCTTGTGGGCAGCGGCGGCGGCGGATTTGCCGTCGCCCTGCCGCAGGTTCTGCGCCAAATCCTGCACGTAAGTCCCAATCATGCCGGCAAACGTTTCCAGCGCCTTGCCGGCCAGCTTGCGATTGCCCAGGCACCGCCGGCGCAACGCGCCAAAATCAACCGGCGCCGACTCGTCGGGGCTTGTCCCCGGAGCCGAATCCTGGGTCCGCCCCACGGCGGGCGCGGCGGACCGCGGCCGGCCGGGACGCGCCAGCGAGTGGATCGTCGCCACCACCTCGGCGGCCTCGATCGGCTTGGACACGTAACCGTCCATCCCCGCCGCCAGGCACAGTTCGCGGTCCCCTTTGATCGCGTTGGCCGTCAGGGCGATGATCGGAACGTGAGCGGTCCGGTTCGATTCGCTTTCGTGTTTGCGGATAAGGCGAGTCGCTTCCAGGCCATCCATTTTCGGCATTTGACAGTCCATGAGGATGACGTCGAACCCGCCGCGCGTGGCCGCCTCCACGGCTTCCAGCCCATTGCGGACAACGGTAATCTCTCCGCAGCCGCTCTGACCGAGAATCTCGACCGCGACCATCTCGTTGATTTCGTTGTCTTCGGCCAACAGCACCTTCAGGCCGGTCAGCGGCGACGAATTCGCCGGCGGCTCCTCCGCGGCGGGCGAGCCGCGGTCTCCCATGGCCTGGGCGGCAACGGTGCGGACGACCGTGTCGTACAGGCTGGAGGGGAGGACGGGCTTGTTCAAACAGGCGGCAAAGCCGTGTTTGCTCAAATCCTGTTCTTTCAGCGGATCGCCGATGGGGCTCAGGCCAATCAGAATCGCCTCGCGCATGCGCGGATCGGATTTGATTTGACGGGCGAACTGCCCGGCATCGGCTCCGGGAAGGCGAGTATCGAGGATGATCAGGCGATAGGCGTCGCCGGCCTCGGCGGCGCGCTGCAACATCTCCGCCGCCTGCGGCGCGGTGCAGGCCTGGTCGGGGCGCAGCAACCAGCCGGCAAGCTGGGCGTGGAGAATCCCGCGATTGGCGTCGTTGTCATCGACGACCAGCACGCGCATTCCGCGCAGATCGATCGACGCCGAATCGGCGGCGGCGATCGGATTTCGCTTGCGCAAATGGGCCGTAAACCAGAAGGTCGAGCCCTTGCCTTCTTCGCTTTCCACGCCCATTTCCCCGCCCATCATTTCGGCGATGCGATGAGAGATGGCCAGCCCCAGTCCGGTGCCGCCGAACTTGCGGGTGGTTGACGTGTCCACCTGCGAGAAGGATTTGAACAGGCGGTCGATCCGGTCCCTGGGGATACCACAGCCGGTGTCGCGCACCTCGACTTTGACCACCGCGTCAGATTCCCGCTCCTCCTGAAGGGCGACGTGAACGACCACCTCGCCGCGCTCCGTGAATTTGACGGCATTGCTGATGAGATTCATCAGGATCTGGCCGAAGCGTACGGCGTCGCCGTTGACCCATCGGGGAACCCGCGGATCGATGCCGCAGATCAATTCCAGGTTCTTCTTCTGGGCGCGTTCGCCGAGCATTTGGGTGGAGGCTTCGACGGTCTCGTAGAAATCGAAATCGGCCGCCTCCAATTCGAGCTTGCCCGCTTCGATCTTCGAGAAATCCAGGACATCGTTGATCAACTCCAGCAGCGATCGCGCCGAGACCTTGGCCAGCTTGGAATACCGCTGCTGCTGCGGCGTGGTCGCTGTCGCATGGAGCAGATCGACCATTCCAATGACGCCGTTGAGCGGCGTTCGCAGCTCGTGCGACATGTTCGCCAGGAACAGGCTCTTGGCGCGATTGGCCTCCTCGGCGGCGGCTAGCGCGTATTCCAGATCGTGCGTGCGCTGCTGAACCTGGTCCTGAAGCGTTTCGGTAAAGCCTCGCAGCTTGACGTCCCGTCCGAGCAGGGCGACGCGCATGGCTTCGAACGAATGCGCCAGGTGGCCGATCTCGTCGTCGTGCGGGTCGCTGACTGAATTGCTGAAATCGCCGCGGGCGATGCTTTGGCTGGCGTGGGCGAGATTCTGGAGTCGGCGCAGCCAGGAGCCCAGGGTCAGGAACAGGAACATTCCGCCGGCGGCCGCCGCCGCGACGGTGGCGGTCAGAATCACGCGGCTCTGGCGCCACTGCGCCTGCCGGGTCGCGGCGTTGGACAGGCCCACCACGACCCGCCCGACCGGAGGGCCGGGCTCGGCATCTCCGCCCCAAGCCGCGGTGTCGTCCACCATCGCCTGGACCTCATGCTCGGCGACGATGCAGCGGTCGGTGTTGATCTGGCCGGTCAAGTAATCGTTCCAAGCCCCGGAGTCGCGGATGGCGACGACGGGCAATTGCGAATGGCCCTTGTAGACCGCTATGAACAGCAAATTCGGATCGCGCAGGAAACTGTTCACCAGGCGGGAAAGTTCCTTGCTGTCGCCGATGGTCAGCGCGCGCTCGCCGGCCCTGGCGACGCTTAGCGCGACCGAATCGGCGGCACGGCGCTGTCCGGCGTCGACTTGGTAGCGCATCTGCACGATGCTCGTCGTCGCCGAGAACGCCAGCGCCATGGCCGTGATCGCCAGCGAAATGCCGATCACTTTCGCGCGGAGACTCAACCGTGAAGAAAATCGTCGCAGCATCTATTTCTCCGGGAACCGGCACGGAGCGCGGCGGTGCGTACCCAACCATCCGCTGCAACACTCTTTCATACGCTTTTAATGAAGACCGCGGCGATGCTACGGCGTTTATCGGTAAACCCGGCCGTGCCGTTTATGATGAATGAAATGAATCAGGGGATGTTTCACGGCGGCGCGGGTCAGATAATACCGGCGGTTTCCCGGCCGCGGCCGTGGCTCAGACGCCATTTCAGGACCGGCCGCAAGACCATGACCGTCGCCAGATAGATGCAGACGGCGCCCAGGGACATGACCAGGCCGAGGCTTTTGAGGCCGCGGTGCTCCGCCAGGAGCCAGAAGAATCCGAAGGTGCTGGACGTGATGAAGGCGCACAGCAACAGCGCCCGGTCGCTGACGTCCCATCTTCGCCAACTCCGGCGGGGATGCTTTTCCGCCTCCAGATATCGATGCACCATGAACACGCCGTATTCATGGCCGGCGCCGATGAGGATCGGAAGGCCGAAGAAGTTGGCGAAATTCCAGCTGGTATTGAAGACGCCCATCAGGGCAACCAGCATCGGCAGGCCCATGGCCAGCACGCTGATCGCCGCCAGCGTGGGAACAAGCCGCCGGAAATCCAGCAGCACCAGAACGAAAATCAGCGCCAGGGCGTAAACCGTGGAATGGAAGAAAGCGTCGTGAATGGCGCCAGTGGTGTGATAGACGTCCGATGCGATCCCGGTGACGCGCGGCGCGCCGGGCACTTTGGCCACCGCGGCCTCGACGGCGCTCTCGAACGCATCGAGGTTCGCGTCGTTCCACAAATCCTTCACCGGATAAATGTACAGCGCGTAATAGCCGTCATCGCTGATGTAGTGGCGGCGCAATTGCCGGGGCATGGCCGCCAAGTCCAACGGGCTGGGATGAAATTGATCGAGCAGTTCGCGCACCTCCGACACGAAGATTCGCTGCCAATCCGACAATTCCGCCGCGGCGGCATCGGCGGATGGACCGGAAAGACGATCCAGATCATCGGCGAACTGCCCAAGGATGTGAGCGGCGTCCTGATCCATCGGGTTGCGCCGAAAAATCCCCGACAAGTTGCGGGCCTTGGCCGAAATCCGGGGAAAATCAGACGAAGTCACCGCCGTCGGCGGGGTCCAATCGATCGACGGAACCTCCCCGGCGTGTTGCCGCAGCCAAACCGCGTTGTCCTGTGCGCTGAGAATGCTGTCGGTCGATGCAACGACGGGCAAGTCGGCGACGGCGGAGCGAACCTGCCGAAGCTGCTGGGCATCTTTCGACAAAACCACCGCGACCCAGGTTTGCAGTGTGCGGATGAGTTTGACGGATTCCAAGTCGGGCACCTGAAGATTAATCAGCCCCGGATCGAAATGCGCCCGGGGCATATATCTGGCCCCCGCCAGCAGGGCAACGGCCCAGAGAGCCGGCAGGGCCAGCCATCCGGCGCCGGTCTTTCGCATCGGCTTGTAACGCTTGGAAGCGTCATACGGCTTCAAGGCAGGCGGGAAGAGGGTCAACATGGCGGGAAGCACGACGTATCCGGCGAGCAGGCAAAGGAGCAATCCGCCGCCGGCGATGACGCCCAGCTCGGCCGCGCCGCGGAAATTGGTGAACACGGCGACGAAGAATGCGCCGGCCGCCCCCAGGCAGGCGGTGTTGATCGGCGGCCCGACGTACTTGAAGACGCGAACCCACACCGCATCGGCGCGGATACGCGCCGGGCTTCCAGGCGATAGCGGGACAGAATCTGCACCAGATAATCCATCCCGATGCCGATCAACGCGATCAGAAACACGAGGGAGAGGAGGTTGAGTTCTCCGACGGCCGCCGTGGCCCAGCCGAAGGTCCAGGCGATGCCGACGCCGAGGGCGATTTCCGCCGCCAAGGCCAGCCAGATCGACCGCAGCATGAGGGCCATGCCGATGAAAACCACGATCAGGGCCAAGACTTCGGCCTTGTGGAAATCCTCGTTGGTGGCGGCCATCTGATCGGCTTCCAGCGCCGGCCGGCCGGTGACGCCGATATGAAATTCCGGAAATTCCCTGCCCGCGGCGACGGCGGCGTCGCGGATCGCGTTGATCGTCCCCGTCACGCTGGTCAGCGATTGGAAATTCCGCTGGGGATAAACCTGCACCAGGATTCGATGGCGCGAGCGGTCCAGCTCATCCGGCACGTAGAAATAACCGAGTTCAGACGGATCCTGGGCATTGACCACGCGGAAATCGGTGACGCCGGCCCCGACGATCAGCTTCTTTTTCGGATCGCGGATCGCCTGGTCCCATGAATCGGCCAAGTTGGCGATGAATTTCGCGGTCTGCCGGTTAGGTTGCAACGCCGCGCCGGACAATGAGCGCTCGATCGGGGTCCGGCCCAGGGCGGAGATCAGCGTATTGGGCCTGGCTCCCCAGATGGATGCCAATTGGACGAGGCCCCGCGCATCGGCCATGCGCTGCGGCAATTTCTTGGGGTCCTCAAACAACAGCGCCTGACGCCCAAGCTGCTCGACGGGAATCCGGCACGAAGCGCTGATGACCTGCTTCAATCCCCGCAAGCGGTCCGTGACGTGATCGGCCACGGCGGTCCAGCGCTCGATGCTCGGATGGAGCGCCGGATCGCGCGGCTCGATGACGATGTAAACCGCTTCGTTTTCCCGGAACCGGTCGATGTACTGGAGATAATCGTGGAAAAACCACGGCTTGGAAGAAAAGAGCTCGTTCTGGTCGGTCGAGATCGTCAGCCAGCCGATCGCATACCCGGAGCACGCGGCGACGGTCGCCAGCACAGCGCCCAGGGTAATCCAGGGATGCGCGACGACGGCCAGGACGCAGATGAGAATCCGACGTTGAACGAAACCCATGTCAGGCGAGCATGGCGCGTTTGGCTAAACCGGAAACGGTGTCCCAGGCCGCGCCCGGGATTCGCTGAACGTCCCCCAGCACTTCTTCGATGCCGCCGAGGAACCAATCCATGTCCTGTTTCGTGACGACCATCGGCGGAAGGAACTTGATCACTTCCGTGTGGTATCCTGCGACTTGCGTCAGAATGCGATGCCGATCCATGAGCGGGATGATAATCATCTGCCCGAAGACGCCGAAGTTCAGTTTGTGCAGCATGTCCCAGGCCATCTTCAATTTGAGCGAAGATCGCGGCCGGGCGAAATCCAGGCCGAACATCAACCCCTTGCCGCGGACATCGGAAACGAATGGACAGGCCTCGGCGATGGGCCGGAGCTTTTCCATGACGTATTTCCCCATGGCGGCGGAGTTTTCCACCAGCTTCTCCTCCTCGATGACATGCAGGCTGGCCAGCGCCGCGGCCATGGCCATGTCGTTCTGGCCAAAGGTGTTGGAATGCACCACGCAGCGTTCCATGGAATTGAACACGGCATCCATGATGCGCGGCGTGGTGACGACCGCCCCCACCGGCACGTATCCGCCCGACAGGGCCTTGGCGCAACAGACGATGTCCGGCTCCACATCTTCCCAGTGCTGATAGGCGAACCATTTGCCCGTGCGGCCCAGGCCGCATTGCACTTCATCGGCGATCAGCAGGCTCCCATATTTGCGGCACAGCCGCTGCGCTTCGATGAGGAAATCATCGCAGACCACCTCGCAGCTTTTGCCCTGGACCGGCTCGACGATGAACGCGGCCGCCTTGCGGCGTGCAGAGTTCCTTTTCCAGGGCGACGAGATCGTTAAACGGAATCTTCCGCCCGCCGGGGATCAGATCGCCAAAGCGCTCGCGGAAGAATTGATCGCCGTTGATCGACAGCGATCCGAGCGTCAGCCCGTGGAAGGCGTGATCGCAGAAGACGATATCCTGCCGGCCGGTGGCGCAGCGGGCGAATTTCAAAGCGGCTTCGACCGTTTCCGTCCCGCTGTTGGTGAAGAAAACCCGCGACATCCCATCGTGGACATGCCGGACCAGCGCCTCCGCCGCCAATCCCGACAGCACGCTGCAATCCATCCGGACCAGGTTGGGGCGGTCCATATCGAGCAACTGTTTGAGAACGGATTTAACTTTGGGATGGTTCCGGCCCAGGGCGAAAACGCCCCAACCGGTGAGCAGGTCGAGGTATTTATTCCCCTCTTCGTCCCAGAGATACGCCCCTTCGCCGCGCACGTAGCCCTTGTCGAAGTTGATGGCCCGCAACATCTTGACGAAGGCGGGATTCATGTATTTTTCATGGAGATCGAAGCCGCTCTCACGAAACTGCTCCAACCAGGCCGCAAAGTCTTCATGCATAAGTCACAAGAATTCGGTTAAGGCCTCGAATCATAGCCGCAACGAGGCCGGATGACCATGAGAGCATGTTTTTCGCGGTTTGACGATGGGGATGGGGTTTCAGCCAATGATTCAGCGCCGCCAAGCCAGGATTTCGGGCGGCTCGACGGCCTGTTCGCCTTCTCTTGCTTCAATTACGCGTCCATTGTCCAAAGCAACTACAACCGGCGTGGTGGCGAACCAATCGTGGTCCGGCCGCAGACCCAGGTGCATATAATCGGACGAGGCGCCTATGGGATCAGCGCCAACGGGAACTGGCGGCATTGCGATAAACGCCATCCTCACCTTGGCGTTTCTGGCAATCTCGGAGACGGCAAATGCCTGATACCGGGGAATTGCTTCGGGGCAACTATCGCAGTCATAGTGGTAAAACACTACCAGCCATCGGCCGAAGCGCAATGGATTTGAATTCTCGATTTCGTTCAGCACGGGAAGTGACTTCCCCACCCAATCCTCCGGCTCGAATAGAACCAGTCCGCCTGGAGCTTCAATCGAGCTTTCCGCTCGCAGGTGAACCGCAGTTGGGCGATGGACGGCAACAACTACGGACACCACAACCGCGGCGAGAAGCACCCCGGCTCCAATGGCCGTTTGCCTTCGGCTTTTGCCGTGGGCCAACCGACGGGGCTGCCAAACCACAAGTGCCGTAAGCGCCAGCACGTCAAACCAGGCCGTTATCCAGGGTGGGACCGGCACCCGTCCGAAACAACCGCAAGACGCCTGATGACGCAACGCCTCCGCAAATGCGGCGCAGGCAGCGACAGTAAAGAAAATCACGGCGATGCGGCGCGAAAATGCCGTCCAAACCCCTCCGACAAGCATGCTCCCAAGCAAAAGCTCCACTGCCGCCGCCAGGAGCATTACTGGCCCGGAAACCAGGAGATCGCTGTGGTGCGGAATTTCAACGGTGGTGGCGTACGCATGCACCTTCAGCAAAGCGGCCGACAAAACCACAGCCCCGAGGCAGAGCTCGACGCTGCGAGCGATCAGCGGCCGATGAAAATGGCCATTATCTGCCGATAACAAATGCCAAATATGGGACACGGATCGTGTATTCCTTGTTTGAACGCACACGAACCACAATTTCTCCTTGGTCCGGTCCCTTGTTAAGAGGAGCTCGATAGGTCGCCGTAAAACGCGCTGGTTGATTGGGGTCGCGCTCAACGCCTACGATTTGAGGATCCGAGGAGCGGATGTCTTCCACCACGATTGAATTCGCGTTTGTCGAGTCGTTCGTGCCATCTGAATCATTGCCGCTTATCACAAATACCTTTGAAATCGATTGGCCAACTGAGGTGCTACCTATTAACCACGTTGCAGGGCGCACGACGATCGGCCCTTGTATAATCGCCGTGACGTGTTTCCTTATGGTGTACCCTGTTGGCCGACCATCGCGCTCAACGCTGAGGACAACATCGCCAGCGAATCCCCCAATTTCCGCGGACATCCTTAGCACGATCGTTAGCTGCCAAGTATCTGAGTCTCTCCTAACTAATCGTGCATCCAAGACATTGCTCGTCGTCGTCGCCGTCAACTCATCCCACTTCATTGGATACGGGCCCCGATGAACAATAATCGAACGCTGCGCCTTAACCTCGGAGAGGCTGCATTCCCCCAAATTTACCTCGTCGTCATCCTCGGAAAGGGTGATCACGGGGACGACATTAAATTCTAGCGCAAAGTCCTTGAGTTGAATTCCGCCCCGTGAGGACATTTCCAGGACCAGATACACTTTATGCTTGCCGATTTGCCGACCAGTGCTAACGTAGGCTGTAACGTCGATCGACGCGCCCGCATCAAGCGTGTTTTGCGTAACCGAGACCGCCGTACAGCCGCAGGAGGTTCTCGCTCGCCGCACCGTTTCGCTAACCCCCAAGTCATTTCTGAGACGAAAAATGTGAGCTATCTGGACACCCGGCAGCACGACGCCAAAGTCATAGCCATCGACTTCCGGAATGCGTTGGACCGCGGACGGCTGCGTCGCATCCGCTGCCACCGCGAACGATATCTGGCCGAGACTTATGCATATGGCGATGGCCGCGGCCATACGCCGACAAAAGATGGTCGAACAGGCAAAGTGGTGTGCCATTGCTGATTCCGTTCCAAAGCGGCGGCCATTGGAAGTTCCAGTTGCACCGAGAAGCGCAGATCAGCCGGGCGACGATGGCCGCGACCCCGGCGACGCGCTCTTTATTTCCACTTTTGCATCGTTGTCAAAGACGACATCGGCATCTCTGAAATCAATTGTGAACGCGCCCTCCGGGACGATTGGATTTAAGTCTAGCTGTGAAACACGCACGTCGGATTCCATCGCCTTTGCACCGTGTTCGTCGAATGCCGCCAGAGTCATGTGCTTCGGTAACAGCACAGTTGCAGAATTGGCCCTGTAACGCCCGTATTCGAAGGTGGCGGTTGTAATGATATCCCCGTTCTGCGCAATTCGGTCGATCCGGTTCGGTCGGCCTTCGGGCCCGTCGACAAACACGCGATACCTAAATGCCTTGCCATCCATTCTACCGCCAGGCAGCAGAATCACGGTGTGGCTCCGGTTATCAATGGTTTCCTCATCGACAACAGCAGATCCAAGACACTTGGAAGTTCTATCGGCATCCATGATGTCTTCCCACCTGACATTAAACGGCGGATGTCTGTTGTCGTCGCCGCCTAAAAACTGCAAGGGCTCGAATAAAACATTGGGAAGCTGAATCCCATAGAACATTAGAGTCGGCTTCTTCGAAATGGTGAGCCGCAGCGCAGTACGATCAAAAAGCTGAAAGCGATCGCCATCACAGGCTATGTCGTAGTCCATTCCCGGCATGACCTTCCGATTGTAGACTTGCTTCACGCGAAAGCGTCCGTCATTCTTAGCCAGGAAGTCGATTCGTGCCGCGATCGTCAACGGCTTTGCATGATCGTCCATGCTATGACCGCGTGAATCGCGTCGATCCGGTGGTCGTCCTGCACCATCGCGGTAATGCCCCTCAGTTCTGCCGGACTGTCTGCGCTAGCACATGAGTGGACGTGGAAAATATCATTGCCGACAGGGCGGCGGCGCAAAAAGTGATCTCACGGAGACGCTTGGAAAAAGTTCCGTTCATATAGAGACACCTCAGTCGCTCAGTT
Source organism: uncultured Phycisphaerales bacterium (assembly GCA_963771925.1). GTDB lineage: Bacteria > Planctomycetota > Phycisphaerae > Tepidisphaerales > Tepidisphaeraceae > PALSA-1353. The sequence continues at coordinate 2,015,952 of CAVYVE010000005.1, read as the reverse complement.
ATCCGGCGGTCAGATACCCTTTCCGATGCGCCGCCACGCGGCCTGTAGAAATCCACCACGCCGCCCGCGATTCATATTGCTGGGCGCTGCAACGATGCACCCCCGCATCCCATTATGCGGGGGTGCGGCAGGACTCCGCCTTAGCAGGTGGATTCTGGGATGGGTCCGCCACACGGCACTGGAATAACGCCAAACACCAATTTGGCGCCGCAATTGCTGCCCGCTGATGTGAAACCCGTTCCTGGGTTTGCAGGAACCATGGTGAGCATTTCGGAAGTGCTTTGAAACTCACAAGCGCAAACCGTAATTGTGGAACAGGTTGTGGCAAAAGCCATAGTTGCCGTAGAGATCACGGTCATCCCCAGAACGCTCAAAAAGACACGGTACCTTTGTCGCATAGTTGACTCCTAAAAACAAGGTTCCATGGACACTAGGGCATGGTCACGCTGATCACGCTCCGCATTATTTCTTGATCGCACGCCTCTGCCGGCATTTGCTGCGGCATAACAGGCATAACAAAAGTATAATTTTAGTAAACGCCGTTCTTCTCCAAATATTGGGGAATAGACCTCGTGTCCACAGCGCTGGGGTGGAACCGCCGAGACCACTCCTGAAAGGCCGTCCGGGAGCCGTGTTTGTCGCCAACGCAGGCGAGCGTTTTTGACAATGCCGCCCAGGCCACAAAGGCGTCCTCGCTGCCAGAGCCCGTCGCCGTTCTCAGTTGGGGGATTGCTTCGCGATGCGGCCGCGCCCTGTCTAGGGCCATCGCATAGGAATAGGCAAGCCCCGTCCGCTGCTCGTCGCCCAATTGCCGGGGGTCAATTTTCTCGTACGCAGCAATTGCTTCATCATTTTTCCCTTTGAAATATAGGCACTCGGCGTGCCCGATCTTCGCCCAGGCCCTGGTCCATCCCAACTGCGAGTCGCCCGCCGGCACCCAGCGGTCCAAGTCGGTGTTAATCACATCAATTGAACCCAAGTAGGGTGCCGACCCGGTTCTCCAGAAAAGCGCCTCGCACCCTTTCATCGCCTGAAGAATCGGCCGCATGCCATCGCAGAAGTTGCCGAATTGGGCCAATTCTTCATGGCCCCGCGCGACGGCTGCCACGAACACAACCGCCGAGGCGCGGTGATCCCCGGTGACTTCATCCAGCGAGTTGCCGAATTGATAAAGCATCTCACACGAGGCCCGGGCGTGGCCGAGGATCTGAGCCAATTCTCCGTATTGTCCCTCTGGGACGACCTGTCCAGGCACGAGCGGCGCCCCTGCGTTAGCCAATCCGCCAGCTTCGGATCGATCCGCCCGGCGCAAGCCACCAGCCATGCCGCCGAAGTGCTGTCGTCCTTGCTAATCGCATCATAGGCGCCGCATATTGATAAAAGTGTCTCATTGGGCAGCTTGGAGCGCGTTACGATGCCAACCAACTCGTCAGGCTCGCCGCTGATCGACTGCTTGGCCACGACGAAAACCGCTCTGCCAGCGGTCCATCCAATCGCGAAGCTCCGGATCGCTCTGCGGCGTCAGCCGGGCCAGCACGGTGGCGTCATTTACGGGCACGGAAAATGACGGTTCCGATGAATCCGCCGGCGGCAGATTGGCCGAATCCAGTAAGTCCCCCGATGCCCGCGGAAACCCCCCGCGAACGGCAGCGCCATCGGTTACGACCCCCAGCGCCGCGTCCCGCAACCGGCCTCTCCTAATGTTTGACGGCAAGGCGATCCCCATCGCCGCGGAATTACCCGCTTGCCATGCATTTACCAGCGCGATGGCCCTGGCCAGCGATCCGTCCTGGTCCCGCATCGCCTGTGCCATCCCCTCCAACGCCTTGTGCAGGTCCCAATCCTCCACCACATATTTGCACGAATCGAGGAATGATTGCTCCGCTTCAGCTGGCCGATCCGCCAGGAGCAGCAAGTCCCCCCGGGCGGTCAGATTGGCAAATGGATAGGGACTGCCCTGATTGGTCCCGCTGATCGCCGGCTCAAGCCGCGAGGAATCAACCTTGATTGACGACAACATTGCCGGGATGTCGGACTCGCCGATCTTCCGCGAACCATGCGTTTGGGCCCACGCCCGCTCCAGGAGATCGATCGCCGTCGGCGTCCGCGAAAGCGGCGCCACGTTGTAATACATCTTGGCTTCGGCCAGCGCCTGGGGATATAGCCCCTCGCCCAGCAGCGCCCGCACCCGCGCTTCCTGGAAAATGGCGACAGAGGCCGGGTTCCATGCCTTTTGCAATATCGCCGCGAGACTCAGCGCCTCGACATCGGCATACCGCTGGTTCTGCAACAGCGGCCCAAGCCATATCGGCAAGCGATCGGCCATGTCCGCCGGCTGCAGCGCCGCCAGACGCCAAATGCCGTCGATGACTGCATTAATTTGCGAGGGTTGATCTTTTCTAATTTGCTCGACAATACTTCCGATTGGCTGGTGGACTTGACCCAGTAAAGCATTCGGGATTATTCCGCTCGATGGAATATAGTTGACGTACCAAATGGAAAGTCCCGCAATCGCCAAGATCACCCCGGAAAGAATGCCAGAGACAAGAAATGTCTTTCCCTTTTCCATGCGTTTCCCGCCAAGTAAACGCTTATCAAAGCGAGGGTATCGTACCCCCCCCCAGACCCGTCAAGAAAAATCCAGAAATATTGCAAAAAAATCTTCCAATGGGAAAAGGGCGGCCGCCATTGGATCGCCGCACTTGCTCGCGTGTCGTATGGCGGTTAATTTCCGCCGCCGTGAGTGCATCCATGACCGCAGCAACCGATCCGCAGGCGCAAGCCCGCCCGGGTTCGGATCGGCTCAATATCGCGTGGCAAAAGGCCCGCGATGCCCTGTTACGCGTTCAGAACCAACAGGGATACTGGGTCGGGGAACTCCAGGGCGACAGCATCCTGGAATCGGAATATCTGCTGCTCAAATTCATCCTCGCCCAGGAAAACGATCCCGATCTGCCGAAAATCGCCAACTATTTGCGCACCCTGCAAAACGCCGAGGGCGGTTGGAGCCTCTTCCCCGGCGGACCGTCGGACCTCTCCGGGACGGTCAAAGCCTATTTCGCCCTGAAGCTGATGGGGGACGATCCGCAGTCGCCGCACATGCAGCGCGCCCGGCGTGTCGTTCTTGCCCAGGGCGGGGCGGAAAAGTGCAACAGCTTCACCAAATTCTACTTCGCCGCCCTTGGACAGATCAGTTACGACGCCTGTCCCAGCATTCCGCCGGAGATCGTCTTTTTGCCAAAATGGTTTTATTTCAATCTCTACCACGTCTCGGCCTGGACGCGGACGATGATCTTGCCGCTGTCGTTCGTGACGACGCTGCGCTACACGCGGCAATTGCCGGCGAAGATGGGAATGGCGGAGTTGTACATCGACCGCGTCGCCGCCAACCGCGTCGCCGATCCGCCGCGAGGGATGCCGCGATCGTGGCGCGATCTTTTCCTCCGGGTCGACCAGATTCTCAAGGCGTATGAGCGCGGTCCGATTGCCGCGCTGCGCCGGCGGGCGATGAAAGCCGCCGAAAAATGGCTGCTCGATCACATGGAAGGTTCCGAGGGCCTGGGCGCGATCTTTCCGCCGATGGTTTACATGCTCATCGTCCTGCGCGCGCTGGGATATCCCGATGACGATCCGCGGGTGGCCAAAGCGCACAAGGATTTGCGGGATTTTTATATCGAGGAGGGCGACACGATCCGCCTTCAGCCGTGCTTTTCGCCGGTGTGGGATACCGGCCTGGCGATGCATGCGCTGGCGGAGGCCGCGTTGGATCCGCAGTCCGATGCGGCGAGGCGGGGAATCCGCTGGCTGCTGGAGAAGGAATGCCGGGTCGCCGCCGACTGGCAGAAAAATTGCCCGCCCGTCGAACCGTCCGGATGGTTCTTCGAATTCTCCAATCCGCATTATCCGGATGTGGACGACACGGCGATCGTGCTGGCGGTCGCTGAGCCGTCTTGGCGGCGAAGACGGCCAAGGCGGCACTGGCCCGCGGAATCCATTGGCTGCTGAACATGCAGAACGACGACGGCGGCTGGGCGGCGTTCGATCGCACCAGAGATCGGCCGATCCTCGAAGAAATCCCCTTCGCCGATCACAACGCCATGCAGGACCCAAGCTGCCCCGACATCGCCGGCCGCGTGCTGGAGGGACTGGGCCACTGCGGCATCCGGCTCGATCATCCGGCGGTCGGCCCGGCCATCGAGTTCATCAAAAAACATCAGGACCCCTGCGGCGCCTGGTGGGGACGCTGGGGCGTCAATTATGTCTATGGCACCTGGCAGGTTCTGACCGGCCTGAAATCCATCGGCATGGACATGAGCAAGCCGTATATCCAGAAGGCCGCCGACTGGCTGCGGAGCGTTCAAAAGCCCGACGGCAGCTTCGGCGAAACGCGCAATGAGCTATCACGATCACATCCCTGAAAGGCCAAGGTCCGAGCACCGCTTCGCAAACGGCGTGGGGCGCGATGGGCCTGCTCGCCGCCGCCGGGCCGGACGATCCCGCCGTCGAAAAAGGCCATCGATTGGCTGATCGACCACCAATCGCCGGACGGCAATTGGGAGGAGAATTTCTTTACGGGAACGGGATTCCCGAAAGTGTTCTATCTGAAATATCACCTCTATCGACTCTATTTTCCGTTGACGGCGTTGTCGCGCTATCGCCGGATGCTCGCCGCGCGGCGGGCCGGTTGATCGCGCGGATCGGAAACATGGCGGGAGACCGACATGCACGCGATGCGAAACCGATTGGTTCTGTGGGCTTCGGCGGGTTTGCTGGCGATGGGAAGCCGCGTCTCGGCCGACAATTTTTTCACCGTCACCGCGGTCGGATCGGGCGGCACGACCGTTTCCACCGGCGGCCCGAACATCATCAACCTCACCGACAATCTGATCAACTAGCAAGCCGCGTTCGCCCCGCTGGCTGGCCAGAACGTCACGACCTCATTGACCTGGGGCGGCGTCCAAACGCCATCGTCCTCACCGAAAACGCCGCACAGACGCAGGCGACGATCGCCTTCCCCTCCACCGGATTCACCAGAACCTTCGTCGGCACCAGCGCTCGGATCTGCAATCCAAATCCACGATTTCATCGAAAAGGACGGCGAGCAGGCTTATGCCCAGTTTCTGAGAACGATGGACCAGCTATCGGCCGTGTCGCCGCTGGATGGCAATCCCCATGGCCTCGACGGCGATCATCGCCGATAATGTGTTTTACGCGATTTGGAATCCACAACCAGCAGCCCACCGAGTACGGTGTCGAACTCCGGGGCAGCCTATTCTGGGGCTCTCCGGCGACGGCGGCTCAGCCGGGCAGACTGCCTCAACGGAGACCTGGGCCGACATCGAACCTCGATACCGGCTGCGATTTGGCAGCAATGTCGCCCTGTCCTTCGGAACCACGCTCGCATACCCCAACACCGCCGACAGCGAGGCCTACACCCTCGCCGAGGAAATCGCCCTGCCCATCACGTTCATCAACAACCAGGGCAACGGCCTCAGTTGGCAGGTCGCCTCCGTGGGGATTCGCCGGACTATCGGCCAGCTACGACCAGGCCGCCGGCGGCATCCTCGTCGGCGGCGGCGGGACCAGCAGCCTCGCGCTCATCTGAACGGTTTAACCCTCACTCTCGGCGACCAGATCAGCTACGACGGCAATATCGACGTGAACTTCGACCGATACGGATTTCGACACCGACATCGACCAATGGATTCTCAAAGACGGCCTTGACGCGACGTACCAGTTCCCCGGCACGCCGTTATTCTTCGACGGCGGCATCACCTATTCCAATTTTCTGCACCACGCGGCCGTTCCCGACTATTGGACCCCCACCGCCGGCGTCGGATTGGCCTTCGGAGGTCATTCAAGTTTGAGGGTGAATTATCTGGGAGATTACGCCAAGGGATACGATTCCACCGGCGGAGAAGTGGCACTGGTCTTGGCCTACTGACAACGAGGGATCGGAATGCGCTGCAACGCCGGCTCAAAACAGCGCGGCCTAATAGTTATCGTTTTGGTCGCGGCTGTTTTGAGGTTAGCCGATCTCCCGGGGCGTTATGTCCGGCGTGATTTTGACGAGCGGCCGTATGTTGAGGGCGGCCTGGCTCTGTGGGAAGGGATTACGCCCACTTACAGCTATGCCCCCGCCGGCCCGCAGACATGGATAAGCTGGACCTATGCGGCGGCATCCACCGCGCGATATCTGATTTTCCCCACTTCCGAAGAACGGGCGGCGCCGCTGGTTTTACGCCCTTTTATCGCCGGCAACCACGCGCTGTTCGATATCTACCGGGATTGGAGCGTTCCTCGTTACATCGAGATCGTTTTCGGAGGATTGGTCGCCGTCGCCGGCGCGGCCGCGGGATTCCTGCTCGGCTGGAAACGGGGCGGCTGGATGCCGGCCATTCTGGTTGGGGGAATGGCCGCGGTCCTGCCGCTGTTCATCGAACTCAGCGGCGAAGCGCGTCCCTATGCAATGGCATGGGGATTCGGAATCATCGCCCTCTGTTTCGCCGCCAAAGCCGCCGACCGCCCGGCCAACGCCAACTGGTCCGCCATTTTCATGGCGCTGGCCATCGCCTCCCGCGTGGACATGCTGCTGCTCATGCCGCTGGCGTGGGCGGATATTTGGGATTTGGAGCCCTCGATCGGACGCCGGATCGGCCGTGTGATCCGCTATTCGTTTTTCGTCGCCGTGGTGAGCCTGCTGGTTTCGCCTTGGCTGGCGACGAATTTGATCGGCAACCTCAGGGCCATCGCGACGGTGCGCCTTGCCGAGCCGACGATGGCCGTTTCAACGTCGCGGATATTGATGGAAATCGCCGTGCATCAGGGCCTGGCCATCGACCTGCTGTTGGTTGCCTGCGCCATTTTTCTGACCGCGCCGGACCGGCGACGAATTCGCTGGGCCGCGGCCATCTACGTCGTTCTCCTGTCGGTCAGCATGTTGAAGGGAACGGGGTTCGGATTGCGGCATCAGGGTGCGCCGCTCGTCGCCGTGGTCACGTTCGCGGGCGTCGGCATGGCCGCCGTATCGCGGCGTTGGCCGCGGCTGGCGGTGGTCGCTCTCGCCGCCGCTTTGGCCATCCCCGCGATCCGGGCCGTTGGCGATATCGTTCAGCGGCGGCGGCTCGATGTCGCGGATCACGCCGCCCAATGGATCCAGCGCCACGTGCCTCCGGGGACTCGCGTTTATCTCAGCCCGAATATTCACGATCCCCTTCCCACTGTCGCCGCGTCCAATGCCCTCTGGGCTGAAGTCAACGGCAATGCCTGGAAAAAGAAGCTGGATTCAGCCATGCGGCGGTTCCATGTCAGCTCCGACAACTACCCGCGCCTTTTCCGAAGACAATATGATCGTTGAAAAAGGGCTGCGGCGCGAGTGGTTCATCCTCGGCAGCCGACCGTTTATCCCCGATCCCAGATTTGACATCCGGATCTTTTCGGAATCGGTCGTCTTCAGCGTCAAGGATATCTCCGCCGAGTTCAAACGCACCGGCGGGATCCTGGTCTGCAACGACGCCGATGGCGTCATGCCGAGCGACGTGGGCACGCCGATTGCGCAATGGCTCGACTATCAGGGTCTGGGTGTCCGAATTTATTGTTCCCCGGACGTGTTCAAGCAGTTGAAGGATCGTCAAGATTTAAGGGACTGGTAGGGTTGCCGCCTTAAGCGATTCAATCCAGCTTTTCCGGTTCCAAACGGATGTTCTTTTCGCCGGCCGCTTTTTTTTCGCGGTATTTTTTCACCCAGGTCTCGAAGCTTTTCCCGGCGGCGGTGTCGCGGCCGGTGAATGCCAGAGCGGCGATGTCGCCGTATGACACGGAAATCTTCTCGTCGCGGTCCTTGGGAAAGAGCCGCACGACGCAGTCGGCCAGCGTTTTGCCGTTGCTTCGGCGATCGAAAATGTATCCCTCGACCGCGGTGCCGTCCTTGCGGGTGATCGTCACGTCGCCGCGATAATCGAACGCCTTTTCCAGTGCGGCGCGGATTTCATCGTCCGTAGCCATCGAAGGGATCGCCCCTTCGAGATTCTCGTGCTCGAAGCCGGGGACGATTTCGGCGTCGTCGGCGTTGAACGGCCGGGCTTTGGTTTCCTGAGGCATGGCGGCATCAAATTGGTTGATCGAAATGGGATTGGTCTTCGAAGCCCCGGATGTACATCCGGGGCTTTGACATAGCTTTGTTCATCACACCGTTTCCATTTCGCGCTGTGATTGCTTGACCGTTAACGGAACGATCTGTTCCTGGGCCGCGGGAAACGGCTGCCGCAGAGATTCCAGCGCATCCTTGTCCGCATACGCCCCGCCGAACATCGTCGCCCGGGCGGCGCGGAGCAGGCCGGCGACGGAACCGAACGTGTCGTCAACCGCACTGGCCTCGTAGCCGCTGTGCACCATGCAGTTGGCGCATTTGCGGTTGCCGCTCTCGGTGCCGTATCGCTCCCATTCCGTCGTCTCGATCAACTCCGCGAAGGTCTCGCAATATCCATCCTGAAGAAGATAGCACGGCTTCTGCCAGCCGAAAATGTTGTATGTCGGCATTCCCCACGGCGTGCATTTGTAATGCCGGCGGCCCATCAGAAATTCCAGGAACAGCGGACTTTGGTTGAATTTCCATCGCTTGCTGCGGTTGCTGAGAATGGCGTGGAAAAGCCGGCGGGTGCGGGCCCGGCCCAGAAAATGCTGCTGATCCGGGGCCTTATCGTAACTGTATCCCGGCGACAGCATCATCCCTTCGACGCCCAGATCCATCATCTCATCGAAAAATGCGCGGACGCTGTTGGGATCGGTCCCGTCGAACAGCGTCGTATTGGTCGTCACGCGGAAGCCGCGCTTCACTGCTTCACGGATCGCCTCCAGGGCGATGTCGAATCCGCCCTCGCGGCAAACCGAAAAATCGTGGTGTTCCTTCTGCCCGTCCATGTGAACGCTGAAAGTGAGATATTTGCTCGGCTTGAACAGGCCGATCTTTTCCTTCAGCAGCAGCGCGTTGGTGCAGAGATAGATGTATTTCCGTCTGGCCACCAGGCCGGCGACGATCTGGTCGATCTGCGGATGCAGCAGCGGCTCGCCACCGGGAATGCTGACCATCGGCGCGCCGCATTCCTCGACGGCTTTGAAACACTGCTCGGGGGTGAGGTTTTTCTTGAGGATATGGGCCGGGTACTGAATCTTCCCGCAGCCCGCGCAGGCCAGATTGCAGCGGAACAGCGGTTCGAGCATCAGAACCAGCGGATATCGCTTGCGGCCCGACAATTTCTGCCGCAACACGTAGGTTGCCACCGTCCACATTTGTGATACTGGCACTGCCATGGCGCTGTGAAGCATACCCGCAGGCGATGGTTAGGTACAATAGCCGATCGTGATGCAGCGCAAATGGTTGGTGCTGACGGCGTTATCGATGGAATCAAAGGCCATCGCGGCAGAGTTGGGCAAAGAAGCCCCGGATGTACATCCGGGGCCGCATTTGGAAGTGATCGGCATTGGGGCCAAGCGATTAACGCCCGCGATGCTGGAAGGTTTTGATACGGTCATCCTGGCGGGTTTGGCTGGAGCGCTCGATCCAACTTTGGCCGTGGGCGAGATCGTGATCGATCGGCCGTCCGACCATGGCAAGATTCATACATCGGACCATTTGGTCGCCACGGTTGCGGAGAAACAGCGGCTGTTTCGGGAAACCGGCTGCCTTGCCGTGGATATGGAGGGCCGAATCGTCCGCACGGCTGGCCGAGTCGGCAGGCTTGCCGATGTGGAACATCCGGGCCATCGGCGATGCGGCCGACCAGGCACTCCCGCGGCGAATGGTGCGCTGGATCGACGAAGTCGGGCGGGCACGGCCTTCCGGTCTTGCCGCTGACCTGGCCATTCATCCATTGCAGATTCCCGCTCTCATCCGCTTCGGGAAGCAATCTCGCGTCGCACTCAAAAGAATGGCCCATGCCGTTCGCGAGGTTGTTCAAACCCAAGCGGCGTTTTAAGATCGCCGCCAGGGAACCGAGACCATGCCCGACAACACCGAACGTTCCCTCGTCAATTCCCTCAGCGCTTTCGAAAAAGCCTGCCAGGTGATGCCAGGCGGAGTTTCCTCGCCGGTGCGCGCGTTCAAAGCCGTCGGCGGAACGCCGATTTTCATCAAGGAGGCCCAGGGTTGCGTCGTGAAGGACATCGACGGCAATTCGTACATCGACTACGTCGCCAGTTACGGGCCGCTGATCCTCGGACACGCCAACGAGCGCGTGGTCGCGAGTTTGGCCAAGGCGATCGGTCGGGGAACCAGCTACGGCGCCCCGACGGAATTGGAAACCCAACTTGCCGGCGAAATCATCGAAGCCATGCCCGCCATCGAGATGGTGCGCTTCGTGAACAGCGGCACCGAGGCCGTCATGAGCGCCATTCGCCTGGCCCGCGCCGCCACGGGACGCGATAAGATCGTCAAGTGCGTGGGCTGTTATCACGGACATGCCGATGCGCTGCTGGTACAAGCCGGCAGCGGCGCACTGACGCTCGGCACGCCATCCAGCCCCGGCGTTCCCAAATCCGTTACGGACAATACGGTGCTGGCGCCCTACAACGACCTGGATGCGGCGGAAAAAATCTTCGCCAGCCATAGCGGCGAACTCGCTTGCTTCATCGTCGAACCCGTGGCCGGGAACATGGGCGTCGTTCCCCCGGCGGCGGGATATCTAAACGGATTGCGCAGCCTTTGCACTCGGCACGGCACGCTTCTTCTGTTCGATGAAGTCATGACCGGCTTCCGCGTCGCGCGTGGCGGGGCGCAAGTGATGTTTCAAGTGAAGCCCGACCTGACGTGCCTCGGCAAAATCATCGGCGGCGGATTGCCGGTCGGCGCCTACGGCGGGTCAAAGGCATTGATGGAACACGTCAGTCCCGGCGGGCCGGTCTACCAAGCCGGCACGCTCAGTGGCAATCCGCTGGCGATGAGCGCAGGATTGGAAACGCTGCAAATCCTCAAAGAGCCTGGCGTGTACGAAACACTCGAATCGCGCGGCGCGGCCCTGGCCGCCGGCCTGATGGACGCGGCCAACGAGGCCGGCGTGCCGCTGGTGGTCAATCGCATCGGATCGATGCTGACGCCGTTTTTCGTCAAGAACGGATCCGCGGTCACGAATTTTGCCCAGGCCACGGCCTGCGACACCGCCGCGTACGCGAAATTCTTTCACGCCATGCTCGATGAAGGCGATTTTCCTCGCCCCCAGCCAGTTCGAAGCGATGTTTGTCGGTCTGGCGCACGGGGATGAGCAAATCGCCCAGACTGTAGCGGCTGCGAAGAAAGCGATGGCCGCCGTCCGCCCAATCCGCGCAAAGAGAAAATGATTTAGCGGCGGTGCGCAGCACCGCTTACTGACCCCAAAAACCCGCTTGCAACCCAAACTGCATTTTGGCACAATCCATGCGGTATTGCTGTACGTTGTTGACGATAAGGCCACGGAAAAAGCCGATGTTCAAGACGAGCACGAAAACGACGCGAGCGAAGTAATAGTCGCAATGGCGACTGCTTTACCCCCGTCATTTTTGTCAGCTTGAATTTGAAAACGGCGAAATTTCTGTGGCCGATTTTGTTTGGGAGAATGTCATGGCGGTAAATGTGGCGATCGTCGGCGCAACCGGCGCGGTGGGACAGGAACTTCTGCTTATCCTGGCCCGAGCGGAAGTTCCCCATCAGTAACCTGTCGCTCCTGGCCAGCGCCGCAGCGCCGGCAAAAAAATCGAATTTTGCTGGCACTATCCACACCGTGAAGGAATTGACCAAGGATAGCTTCAAGGACGTGAAGATCGCATTTTTCTGCGCCGGCGGCAGCGTCAGCAAGGAATTCGCCCCCGCCGCGGTGGCCGCCGGGGCCGTGGTCATCGACAACACTCAGCCTTCCGCATGAAGCAGGGCGTGCCGCTGGTCGTGCCGGAAGTGAATCCCGAGCAGATCGCCAAGCACAACGGCCTCATCGCCAACCCCAATTGCAGCACGATCATCATGAACGTGCCGGTCTGGCCGCTGCACAAGGTCAATCGCGTCAAGCGGATCATCGTCAGCACCTACCAGGCCGTCAGCGGCGCCGGCGCCGCGGGCTTGGATGAACTGGAACAGCAGATCAAAGCGTACGCCGCCGGTGCGAAAGATCGAGCGATCACTGTTTCCGCACCAGATCGTCAACAACCTCTTCAGCCACAACACCAAGATCGCCGATAACGGCTACAACGAAGAAGAAAACAAGATGGTGAACGAAACGCGGAAGATTTTCGGCGACCCGCGGATCATGATCTCGGCCACCTGCATTCGCGTGCCGGTTGCCGCGCGCCCACAGCGAGGCGATCAACCTGGAATTCGAGCGGCCGATGACGCCCGAGGAGGTCCGCCAGATCCTCTCCCGCGCACCGGGCGTGAAGATCGTGGACGATCGCGAGAAGAATCATTTCCCCATGCCGCTGGAAGCCAGCGGGCAGGACGATGTTCTGGTCGGCCGGATCCGCCAGGACATCAGCCGCGACGACGGCCGCGGCATCGAGCTGTTCGTCAGCGGCGACCAGATTCGCAAAGGCGCGGCCACCAACGCGGTGCAGATTGCGGAGAAACTGATCTGAAAATCGTCCACATCATCACCCGGCTTGATCATCGGTGGAGCGCAGGAAAACACGCTGCTTTCCTGCCAGCGGGCAGCACGAGCTGGGGCATGATGTGACGCTGATCACCGGCCCGGCGATCGGGCCGGAAGGGTCGCTGCTGGAGCGGGCACGGGACAGACGGATATCGAGTGATCGTCGTGGACCAAATGCGCCGGGCCATCCGGCCGGTGCGGGATTTTCGTACCTTTCTCTGCCTCGCGAGCTTGCTGCGCGAGATTCAAGCCGGATATCGTTCACACGCATTCCAGCAAGGCCGGCATCATCGGCCGCCGCGCCGCCCGCCGCGCCGGCATTCCCGCCGTGATTCACACGATTCACGGATTGGCGTTTACCGCTTCGACGAATCCGGCGATCAATTGGTGTTACAAGATGCTGGAAAAACGTGCAGCGCCGCTGACCACGCGCATCGTCTGCGTTGCCGATGCCATGCGCGAGCAATCGCTGGCGGCCGGCATCGGAACACCCCGAGCAATACGTCACGATTTACAGCGGCATGGAAACCGAGCCGTTCCTCCATCCGCCGGTCTCGCGCGAGCAGGTCCGTCAATCGCTGGGATTAGGCGATGAGCATATCGTCGTCGGCACCGATCGCCCGGCTGTTCGATCTGAAAGGCCATGACGATCTGTTGCACATCGCGCCGCAATTGTGCGCCCAGTTCCCCAACCTGCGATTCCTCTGGGTCGGCGATGGCCTTCTGCGGCCGAAATTCGAAGCGGAAATGACACGCCTGGGATTACGCGACCGATTCATTCTAAGCGGCATGGTTCCGCCGCAGCGCGTGCCGGAACTGACCGCGCGCGATGGACATCCTCGTGCATCCGTCGCGGCGAGAGGGCCTGGCCCGCGCTCTTCCACAGGCGGGATTGGCCGGAATTCCGGCGATCGCTTACGACATCGACGGCAACCGCGAGGGTATCCAGCACAAAATTACCGGCATGATTCTTCCGCCGTTTGACGTGAATAAACTGTCGGAGGCGATTCGGACGCTGCTCAAGGATGAATCACTGCGCCGCCGCATGGGCCAAGCGGGGCGGGAATTTGCGATGGGGCGATTTGATGCGAAGGTAATGGTTCAAGCGTTGGATCGGCTGTATTCGGACCCTGTCCGCCGCAAGCAGAACGTCGCAGGCGACGCGGCTAAAAGTCGGGTAGAATTCCCGCATGGCATCCTTTCTCGTCATCGGCCCCCATCCTGACGATCAGGAACTGGGCATGGGCGGCACGATCGCGCGGCTCGTCCAGCAGGGACATCGCGTTCATCTGGTGGACATGACCAACGGCGAGCCGACGCCGCTGGGTCGCCGGAGATTCGCCAGCGCGAATCGGCCGCGGCGGCGAAAATCCTCGGCGTCGGGCGAACGCAGGTGGGGCTGATCAATCGGCAGGTGACGCATGACCTGCCCAGCCGGCACAAATTGGCGGCGGTGATTCGCATGCACAAGCCCGACGTGCTTTTTCTGCCGTATCCGCTGGATGCGCATCCCGATCACGTCGCGGTGACGCGCATTGGCGAAGACGCCCGCTTCGACGCCAAACTGACCAAAACCGATATCCCCGGCGAGCCCTGGCATCCGCGGCGGATCATCTATTATTTCTGCACCCATCTGCGCATGTCGTTTCAGCCGACGTTCTGCATCGACATCAGCGATCAGATCGAAACGAAGATGTCGGCCGTGGCCGCGTATGAATCGCAATTCGCCCGTAACCGCAGCCCCGTGCCGGAAATGGTCAAGACGCTGAACGCCTATTTCGGAGGCCGGATCGGCGTGGCCTACGCCGAGCCGTTTTTCAGCCATGAAACGCTGGGACTCGGTGGCTTGGATCAGTTGACGTAAGCGGCCGATCGCGCACCCGATGCGGCGATTTCGGACGCGGGAACAACCAGCGGAACCAAATCCGAAATCCGCCGGATCACCTGATCCGCCAGCGGGTGCGATCGCGCCAGCGACCAGGGCTGTTTCAGCGCGGTCGTCATTCCGAGCCTGCGGGCGCCCATGATGTCGTTCTTCAACACGTCGCCGACGAACAGCGTATGGCGCGGATCGGCGCCGATGGCCGAAAGGGCGTGGCGGAAGATGGAAGGGTGCGGCTTTCCTCTGCCGAACTCGCTGGAATAAATCCGCACCGGAAAATAATCGAGCAGACCCATTTCCTTCAGATGCCGGTCCAGCAGCGGCGCCGTGAACCAGGTATTGGAAATAATCCCCATTTTGATCCCGGCGTCGCGGAAAAGCTGGAGCGTGGCGATCAGGTCCGGTTCGATGCGGCTGTAGGTGACGATCTCCCGGTACCACAGCCAGGCCAGTTCGTGCATGAACGCATCTGTGTCGGGCGCGCCCAGCCGGGCCATCCGGCGGCGCATCACCTTGACGACGTTGAACTCGCGGCGGCGCATCTTGCACCAGATAAGCGACAGATGCACGGCCGCCACGTTGCCGCGGCGATAGGAATTCAGCGACGGAACCTTGCAACCGATCTCGCGCAGCCGCTGATAGCTGGCCTGCGCGCCGCGATCAACGATCGACGGAATGTCCAGCGGACGGAAATCCAGCAGCGTATCGCCCAGATCAAACAGGATCGCTCGGATCATAGACCGATCTTTCCCCCACGCTCCCTGTGGGCAAGTTTGAATCGACCGTCAATTTACTGTCGGCGGACGTTTCAGCAAAGGTGTAAAAAGGCGTCATCGCCTTCGCCATCGGGCCGCGGGGATGTTAAGCTGCCCCCGGCGAGTGCCGCGGTGGGGATTTTATGCCGTTTCCCATCATTTTATCCCGCTGGGTTCACATCCTCTGTGCCTGTCTGGTCATCGGCGGAGTCTTTTTCATGCGGTTCATTTTGCGCGGCAATTGCGCAGCTCTGGATCCGGAAACGTCCCACCAGCTTCTGCTCAGGACCCGGCGGGCCTTTAAGATGGTGATTCACACGGCGATCCTGCTTTTGATCGTCACGGGGATTTACAACACTTATCTGGCATGGGACAAATACGCGCTGGATGAGGCGGTGCTCCACTCGTTGTGGGGCACGCACGTTCTGTTGGCGGCGCTCGCATTTGCCATATCGCTTTACGTGTTCGCCGGCGCCGAGCCGCCTCGGTCCCATCGCACGTTGATGGCCGTCAATTTCGTGATCCTGCTGCTGGTGGTGGCGGCGGCGTCAACGCTTGAAGTGGGCCCGCGAGCGTGTGGTTGCCGATCATCGCACGCGCGTTTCGGTCTCGGACAAGCCATGAACACCTATTTCATCCATACGCTGATTTTTCTCATCTCGCGATATCTGCACATCGTTTGCGCGACCATCCTGGTGGGCGGAACGCTGTTTTACGAGATGATCGTTCCCGCCGCCATCGACGAATTGCGCCCGGAGCAGCAATTGCTCATCTTCGCGCGGGCGCAGGTGGTTTTTCAAATGGATCGTCTGGGTCTGTTCGGGGATCCTCGTGATCAGCGGCGGCGTTTCCAGCTATGCGCACTGGAACGACTACAGCCGCGATCAGATCTATCGGGTCGACCAATCGTCGCAAAGCCATTTGCCGCCGGAGATGATGGAACTGACCCCCCTGGCGCGGCCGGGATGGTGGTGGGCGGCCCATGTCAGCAGCGGGATCATCGCCGTTTTCATTGCCCTGAGCCTGACCATCGGCAAAGTTCCGCCCAACCAGCCGATTCGATGGATGCGGCTGAATCTGATCATTCTACTGGTGGTGATGTTTTTCGCATCGGCGGCACGGCAAACGCGCCTGGAGGCCCAGTCGCCGCCGTCGCAGGCGGTCGAACCGCTCGAAATGCACCCGCGATGAACCCGGCCGGATCCATCCAATCGCTTCATTTTGCCGCAGAATCCGGGCGAGCCGCTGGCGCCGGGAGTGAGCATCCTTCCGGCGGGCTGCGAATTCAATTTTCGCGCGGCGGCGGCCCGGGCGGCCAAAACGTCAACAAGCTCAACACCAAGGCCCAGGCCTGGATCCAAATCGGCCAAATCGCCGGCCTCTCGCCCGAAGCGATTGCAGCGCCTGCGGACGCTCGCCGGGCATCGGCTCACGGACAACGATGAATTGCATCTGGTGTGCGAAACCCACCGCACGCAGGAAGGCAATCGCCGCGAGCTTTTTCAGCGGCTGCGCGAACTGATCGTTCGGGCAAAGAAGCAGCCCAAGCCGCATCGCAAGACCCGCCCCACCGCCGCGTCGAGGCGGCGGCGGCTGGAATCCAAGCGCCGCCGAGCGAAATCAAGGCACGCAGAAGCGGGAAAGATCAGGGGTAAATATCCGTGCGGCGGGTTTGCGTAAGACCTGCCGGCTGAAGGCGGCGGGCCATGGTTTCGGGCGGGCGGACTTCAATCAGGCGTCGTCGTTGAAGTCCTCGTCATCGTCGTCGTCATCGTCGAAGTCGTCGTCGTCATCGTCGGGGTTATCGAATTCGTCTTCCTCTTCCTCTTCGTCCTCGTCTTCCTCCTCGTCCTCGTCGTCGAACTCGTCTTCGTCCGCATCCTCTTCGACTTCGGCTTCCTCCTCCTCTTCCTCATCTTCGAGGACTTCCTCTTCTTCATCGTCGTCGTCTTCGTCCTCTTCTTCTCTCGTCCTCCTCGTCCTCCTCGTCGTTTTTTTTCTTGCCTTCGTCCTCTTCCTCGGGCTCGCCGCGGGGCTTGCGCTTGGCGGCCTCGGGCGACCGGGCCGATGCCGTCCAACCACCACAGGTCGTCCATTCCCAGCCGCGGAACCACCAGGCCCATCCGGGTCAATGCCTTCAAAACCCTTGCTCCCTGACCGCCCTGATCTGATTGCGAGCTCATAGGCACTTCCACGTCTGATACCGAATATCCGGCCGAAGGCAGCAACGGCCGTCCCGGCCAAAAGTCGGCGGTATTGGAACGACCCGCCCCGGTCGCGTCAAGGGACAAATTCTTCTTCAATAATCGAGTGATTTGCGGCAGGTCAGTTTTTCGCGGTAGCCCGCGAAGCCGCAGGGCATTGCCAATCACGGTGATATCCGATAGCGCCATGGCGGCGGCGGCGATGAGGGGATTCAGCAATCCCAGCGCCGCCAGCGGGATCGCCAGGACGTTGTACGCGAAGGCGAGGAAGAGGTTTTGGCGGATGATTCGCATGGTGGCGCGGGACAAGCGGATCGCCTCCGCCACGCCGTGCAGATTCCCGCCGACCAGGACGATTCCGCCGGTTTCCTTGGCCACGTCCGAGCCCGAGCCGATGGCGATGCCCAGATCCGCCGTCGCCAGCGCCGGGGCATCGTTGATGCCGTCGCCGACCATGGCAACGACGGGCCTGCGCGCCGTATGCGACCGGCTCCTGCAGTTCCCGCACGAACCGGCCTTCTGCCGGGCTTGACCTGCGCCTGAACCTGTTCGATCCCCACTTCGCGCGCCACCGCCTGAGCGGCCGCCGCCGTGTCGCCGGTCAGCAACACGGTCCGCAGCTTCATCCGATGCAGTTCGGCATATCGCCGCCTTGGATTCCGGTTTGACCGCATCTGAAAACGCGATCGAACCCAGATGCCGGACCGTGCCGTTTTCAACCTCCACGATATGAACGATCGTTCCCATATCCGGCCCATCCGGCGACGCCGGCAGACCCTGTTCGGCCAGCAGCGCCGAATTGCCGATCGACCAGCGTTTTCCCATCCATCTCCGCAACGACGCCAAGGCCGGGGCGGCTGGTGAAGGATTTCGGCTCGGACAGGGCCGCGCCTTCGGCTCGCGCCTTGGCGACGATCGCCTTGGCCAGGGGATGGGCGCTGAACTGCTCGGCCGATGCCGCCAGCGAAAGCAGCTCCCGCGGCGAAACACCATCGGAAGCGATGATCGATGCTGACCGACGGCCGGCCCTCGGTGATCGTGCCGGTCTTGTCCAGCACGACGGTGTCGATTTTCTCGGCTGTTTGCAGGGCGTCGATGTCGCGAATGAGAATGCCTCGCCGGGCGCCACTGCCCGTGCCGACCATGATCGCCGCCGGCAAGGCCAAGGCCCAGCGCGCATGGGCAGGCGATGATCAGCACGCTGCACACCGCGTTGGCCAGCCAGGCCCAGGTCATCGCCGTCGGCCAATGATGCCAAACGCCAAAGGCGTACCACCCGATGGCCGTCACCAGCGCGATCGCCAGCACCACCGGCACGAAAACCGCGGCGATGCGGTCGGCCAATTGCTGCACCGGCGGCTTGGCGGATTGGGCCGTCTCCACCAGCCGCACGATCTGCGCCAGCGCGGTCTCACTGCCCACGCGGGTTGCCTTGATCGTCAATCGTCCGTCGGTGTTGATCGTCCCGGCCACCACTTCGTCGCCGACATCGCGAACAACCGGCAACGGCTCGCCGGTGATCATCGACTCATCCACGGCCGACCGCCCCGCGAGAATCACTCCATCCATCGGAACCCGATCGCCCGGCCGAACCAGCAGCCGATCGCCGAGGTGCACCTCCTTGACGGGGATTTCACTGGGAGTTTGCGAATCATCCAACCGCAGGGCCGTGGGCGGAGCGAGGGTCATCAGTTGGCGGATCGCATCGCCGGCCGAATCGCGCGCCCGGGCCTCCAGCCAATGCCCGGTGCTGATCAGGGCCAGCAGGCCGGTGGATTCCATGAAATAAACGCCTTGGGCGGACCCCAGAATCCCAGCCAATGCCCGACCAGAGCGATCACGCTGTATCCGTAGGCGACCGTCGCGCCCATGGCGATGAGCGTGTCCATGTTGCTGGTCCAGTGCCGCAGCGCCCGCCATGCGCTGACGTAAAATCCGCGGCCGACATAAACGATCGCCGCCGTGCTGGTCGCCAGCGAGGCCCAGATCATCCACTCCTGCTCGCGGTTGGATGCCAGCCGCATGATCCAGTGCGTCAATTCGAGCGGGAGCCAAAGCACGAGGCCAGCGATGGCCCGGCGAAACCAGATTTCCGAATGATCGTGATGGTGATGATCGCGGTGACGCCGATCGCCGGCGGCGGGTTGGGCCATCGCGGGATATCCCGCGTCGGTAATCGCGTCGGCGACGGCCTGGGACGTCGCCGGCGCGGAATCGAGCGTCACCACCGCGGTTCCGCCGGCCAGGTTCACCCGGCAATCCTTCACGCCGGGGACGGACTTCGCCGCCTTTTGCACGTGCGACACGCAACTGGCGCAGGTCATTCCCTCAACGGTGAGCGTAACTTGCCGAACCTGCCCCGGCGTCTGCATGTCGGCCGTCTGTCTGCTCATGACCGGCCATTATAGGATGTCATTTCTTGTAGTAAGCGGTGTTCTTCTCGATGAACGACGACCATTCCGCGGGAAGGTCTTCCTGCGGGAAGATGGCCGTGACGGGGCATTCGTCCACGCACAGGCCGCAATCGATGCAGGTGTCGGGATCGATGAACAACTGGTCGGCCGTGGCAAAATCCGCATCGTCCTTGGTGGGATGAATGCAGTCAACCGGGCAAACCGCCACGCAAGCGGTGTCCTTTACGCCGATGCACGGCTCGGCAATGATGTGGGCCATGTCAACAACTCCTTGACGTTCAGGATTATAGGCGGAAATTGATGCGCCTGCAAATCGCGGTCAGGAGTTCGAGGTCAGCGACTTGCCCGTCATCTCCTGCGGCTGCGGCAGTCCCATCATCGTCAGGGCCGTCGGCGCCACATCCGCCAGCCGGCCGCCTTCGCGCAGCTTGCGGCCCTTGAATCGATCATCCACCACGATCAACTCCACATCATAGGTGGTATGGGCCGTGTGCGGACCGCCGGTGGTCGGGTCGATCATCTGCTCGCAGTTGCCGTGATCGGCCAGCGACAATGGCGGATCCGCCCTGCCGCCGCGGCGCATCCAGAACTTTTCCGACGCATTCATCGACGACCTCGACGGCCTTGACCGCCGCCGCCAGCACGCCGGTGTGGCCGACCATGTCGCAGTTGGCGAAATTCACGACGACCAGATCGTACGCGCCGCCGTCGATGCGCCGGACCACTTCGTCGCACACGCCGTGGGCGCTCATCTCCGGCTTCTGGTCGTACGTCGCCACGTCCTTGGGCGAAGGGATGATCTGCCGATCTTCGCCCGGAAACGGCTCTTCGCGGTAATCGTTGAAAAAAAATGTGACGTGCGGAAATTTCTCCGTCTCGGCGCAGCGGAACTGTTTCAGTCCCAGGTCGCTGATGTACTGGCCGAGGATGTTGCTCATCTTCGGCGGCTTGGGATAGGCCACGTGAACCGGCAGGCCCGGCCTCGTAGGCGGTCATCGTGCAATAGAACAAATCGAGTTTCGGCCCGCGGTCGAATCCGTTGAAGTCGGGAAGCACGAACGCCTTGGTGATCTCGCGCGGCCGGTCGCCGCGATAATTGTAAAAAATAATCGCATCGCCGTCCCGCGCAACTGCGCGCGGCGTTTGGCCGTCGTCGCAGATCACCGACGGCGTGACGAACTCGTCGCCGGCCATGTTCGGCTCGGTGGGATGATCGTAATAATTTTGCACCGCCGCCGGCGGCCGAGGTGAATTTCGGCCCCTCGCCCCGCGCGATGGCGCGATACGCCTTCTCGACGCGGCTGCCAGCGGTTGTCGCGGTCCATCGCCCAATATCTGCCGCCGACGGTGGCGATTTTCCCCACGCCCATCTCGCGCCATTTTCGCCTCGATTTGCCGGATATATCCGAGTCCGCTGTTGGGCGGAGTGTCGCGGCCGTCGGTGAACGCGTGCAGAAAAACCCGCCCCAGGCCGCGCCGACGGCAAAGTTCCAGGCACCCGTACAAATGCTCCAACAGCCCGTGAACGCCCGCGTCGCTGACGATGCCGAACAGATGCAGGTTGCCTCCACTTTGCAGCGCCTGCCCCACCGCCCGGTTCAGAATCGGATTCTCGTAAAACTCTCCGTCGCGAATCTGCTTGGTGATGGCGACCGATTCCTGATCGACGATGCGTCCCGCTCCGATGTTCTGGTGTCCCACCTCGCTGTTGCCCATCGTGCCCTCGGGCAGCCCGACGTCGAAGCCGCTGGTGTGAATCAGCGTCGTCGGATATTCGCGCCATGATGCGATCGGCCACGGGATGCCTGGCGAGATACACCGCGTTGGCGGCGTTCCATTTCGGATACGGATTTTTTCCCCAACCGTCACGAACGATGATGACGCACGGGCACCGCTGCGCGCAGACATTGGCCCTTTCAAAAAACCTCGGACCCCATCTTACCCAACTAAGTTGAAAAAAAGCGTTGACTCAAAATTTTTTGCAGCGTACATTGGTTGACGAAGAAAGGAGGTAACAGCGCTATGGAAAAAGAAAGCCGCTAAGAAGAAGAAGAAGACGACCAAGAGGAGGTAACGCTTACGCGTTCCGCGCGCGGATTTCCGCGCCTTCGGGCACGTGGCTCCAAGCGAATGCCCGACGAGTTTTCTTGTTTCGAAACATTTACCTCTGCGGCCTCGGCTCCAAACATGAGGCCACGGAAAACCGAAGAAAGCTTCCCAGCCACGGCGGAAGCTTTCTTCTTTTTTGTAACTCGGCACGGCGCGGCGGCTTCAGCCGCCGTGTTCCCGGACTATTCAAAGACCTCAGATGCCCCCTTGTTTTGCCCCCCTCATGTCCGATAATCATGCCAGATGCGGATCATTGCGTTTATGAACCAAAAGGGCGGCGTGGGAAAGACCACCACCTCCGTCAACCTCGCCGCCGCCCTGGCCGAGCAGGGGCAAAACGTCTGCATGGTCGATATGGACCCGCAGGCCCATCTGACCATCAATTACGGATTGAATCCCTCCGCCGAGCTGATGAGCCTTTATCAGGTCCTGGTCGAAGGCCAAAGCATTCTGGCGGCCCTCCGCGAAGTCGGAAAAAACCTGGCGTTGATCCCAGGCAGCATCGACCTGGCCGCGGCGGAAGTGGAGCTGGTCAACGTCCCGGGCCGCGAGACGCTGCTGAAGAATCGGATTGAATCGGCCGGTCTCCAATTCGATTTCATGGTCCTGGATTGTCCGCCGAGCCTGGGGCTTTTGACCGTCAACGCCCTGGCGGTGGCGGCGGAAGTCATCATCCCCATGCAGCCGCATTTCCTGGCCCTGCAGGGCGTCGGAAAGCTCCTGGAAACCGTCGCCCTCGTCAGCCGGCGAATGAATCCGGCGCTGAAAGTCTCCGGCATCGTCCTGACGATGTTCGATTCGCAAACCAAGCTCTCCAACGAGGTGGTCAACGATCTGAACGGCTTCATCGAGCAGGCCGCCGGGAAAAATCTTCCCTGGTCGGCGACGCGCATTTTCTCCAGCCGCATCCGCCGCAACATCAAACTCGCCGAAAGTCCCAGCTTCGGTCAGACCATCCTGCAATATGATTCCGCCAGCCACGGCGCGACCGATTACCGCGCCCTGGCCCGCGAAGTGCTCGAAATGTCCAGGCCCGCCGTGGAGGTCAGCCTGAATCCCGCGGTTGTGCAAAACCAGAATTCTGAAACCAGAATGACGAATCAAATCCGAAATCCGAAATCCGAAACGGTGGTCGTTTCTCCGGTCTGATCCGCTTCGTCATTCGAATTTCGAATCTTCCCATGGACCCTCCTCTTTTCGCTCCCTGGCGTATGCCGTACATCCGCTCCTTGGGCAAAGACGGCGGCTGCTTCCTGTGCGAAGCCGTGGCCGCGGCCGATCCGGAGCAGCAACGCCAGCGCCTGGTCTTGTGGCAAACCGACCACAGCATTGTGCTCCTGAACCGCTATCCGTATGCCAACGGCCATCTCCTCGTCGCTCCCCGCGCACACAAATTCGATCTCGACGAACTGAGCGAAGCCGAGCAGCTCGATCTGTCCGTCCAGACCGTGACGGTGGTGACGCTTCTCAAGCGTGCGGTCTCCGCCCAGGGCTTCAACATCGGGATCAATCTGGGCACCGTCGCCGGCGCCGGACTTCCCGGCCACGTCCATCAGCACGTCGTCCCTCGCTGGGGCGGCGACACGAACTTCATGAGCGTCGTCGGCGAAACGCGAATCGTGCCCCAGGCCCTGAGCCAGTTGCATGCCGAGTTGCTGCGCGTGGCGGAAGAAATTCGCTCTAGCGCCAAGTAGCAAGTGCAAGGACAAGTTGGAGGATTGACTTGCAACTTGTACCTGCAACTTGTACTTTGCGCCCGTATGGATAATCCGATTCGCAAGCTGCTGGTTCCCGGCGCGAAGGTGACGGTGATCCAGCAGATCGCCGCCCGCGATTACTCCTGGAGCAGCGAAACTTCCGGCACCATCGTCGATTTCCGCCAGAAAGAGACCGGGAGTTGGTTCGCCCACAGCAAGGACGACAAGCTCTGGCTCGACCGATTGACCCTGCGCAAGCCCGATGGAGAAATCACCACGCTGAATCTCGACGCATTCAGCGTCGTCAAAGTGGATTCCCGCGCCGGGCCTGCGGCCACGGCCGCCCCGCGCTAAAGTTGGCTCTTTTGCAAAGGTTTCCCCCCTTCCTTACAGTATCGCCCCTGATGCCCGCCGCACGCTCCAGTCATTCCGCTTCCCCGGGTTTGGTCGGTCTGTGCGCGTGGCTTGTGCCCGGCTGGGGATATTTCCTCATCGGCCAGCGAGCGCGGCGCTGGTCGTCGGCATCACCGTCGTCGCCCTGTTCCTCGCGGGAATCCTCGTCGGCGGCATCCGAATCATGGACCCCCCGGGCTGGGGAACCTACGGCTACATGAACGAACTCATCGAGCGACCCGGCGGACCGCGCCAGATCGACGACAATATCTCCCGCGTCGAACCCGCCAACGCGGCCCAGGCCCAAGACCCCCGCAACGACGACCGCGACAAGATCGTCGGCCCGGCCCTGTTCAATGAGCCCATCTCCGAACTCAGCGACAAGCCCTGGTTCGTCGGGCAGATTCTCTGCGGGCCGATCACCTTGCTGGCCTCGGCACTCTCGGTCCATTTCGCCAAGCCAACGACGAACTCCGCGATCCCGCAGCAGGGCGTGCCCTCTTCGCATTCCCGATCCTGGGAGATCGGCGCCCTCTACACCGCCGTCGCCGGAATGCTCAATCTCCTGGTCATCATCGACTCGGCCTATCGCGCCGCTGGCGTCAAATTACAGGAATGACGGACACATGCCCTACGCATCGATTCATTACATCCCGTTCCTCTATCCCCTGCCGATCTGGACCCAATCGTGGATTTGGCCGCTGTTGCTCTTGCCGCTGTGCCTGGCCGTGGCCATCGTCTACAAGGGCGTGCGCTGCAACCGGATGTCGCGTGTTCCGCGCGAGGCCACGGGATTGTTCATCACCATTGTGCTCGGAATGGTCCTCACCGCCGCCGCCCTGGCTGGCCTGGCCGCCCTTATGGACTAACGGCAAAGCCGCAAGCACCCGCGGGCCGCTCATTGAGGTATCGACATCGTAGATTACGTATGTGGTCTTTAATAGATAACTAGCTGCGTCCCCGTTTCACAGGACTTGCAGAAGCGGGCCGAGATGCTTTTCGTAATGCCGCCAACGGCCGACCGAGCCGGTATAGATCGGCTGCCGCACCTGCCAGACGCTGGCGGTCAGGACCGCGTTCTTGGCGTGGTAAAATTCCAAACAGGCCGGGTCCCACGGCAGACCCAGGAAGTCGATCAGCCGCCGGCCCTGCCCTTCCAAGTCCGCCACCACCGTTTCGTATTGCACTTCGAGGATCTTCAGCGGCAACACGCGCTTCCAGTGCTCCGCCAGCCGTGCGGTGGCCAGGTAATTCTCGCCGCAATGCGCCAGGTCGGATGCAAAGACACTGCCGGTGGCGAACCACTGAAAGAAACAGGACAGGCCGTTATCGCGTGCATCCCGGCGGCACAGGACCACCCGCGCCCGTGGAAACATCACGGCAATCAGACCGAGCCGAAGAACATTGCTTGGCATCTTGTCGACGACCCGCGACGCGGTTGCGTTCAATTCCCGCAGGCGTCGCAGGTGCTGCTGGGCCGCCCTTTTAATCGCGTCCCGCTTCCAGCCCAGCGGGGAGCCGCCGGTATCGGTTCCCCCCAACGACTTGGCGATGATGCCGATGTCCCCCAGTTCGCCCGCTCCGTGGACCTGGGGATGGCTCGCCGCGATCTGCTGCACCAGCGTCGTACCGGATCGCGGCATTCCCACCACGAATGTCGGAACCTCCGATGACTCGCCCCAATCCCGCCGGTTCTCGAAGAACGACGGGGTATACGTCTGGATCATCTCATCGATCTGGCGGTGCATCATCGCGGGATCGAACGTTTCCCCCGCCATCGCCCGTAACTTTTTGACCAGTGCGTTCGCCTCGGCGAAGCGGGCGAACGCCTCGTCATAGCGATTGGCGTCGTCCAGCATCTCACCCAGCGTAAACCCGATGCCCAGGCGTTCTTCCGCGGGCAGATTCGGCTGATTCAGCAATGCCGTCAACCGGTCGATTTCTTGCGGGCTGGATTCTACTTTGCCGGTGCTGATCAGATTATTGTAAGCGGCCGCCAGATTTGGCCGGATTTCCAGCGTTTTTCGGAAGTAATCTTTCGCTTCATCAAACTTTCCCTGCGCCCGCAGCGCCACGCCCAGTTCATTCCACGCCAAATACAGTTTTGGGTCCGCCGCCACGGCCTGGCGAAAATGCTCCGCCGCGGCCGCCGCATCGTGCCGCCACAACAGGATCTCGCCCATTGCCAGGTGGGTCAGGGCCGCCTGGGGATTCAGCGCCGCCGCTTTCGCATGACACGCCAAGGCCTCGTCGAACCGCTGCATGTTCGCGAAGGCGATCGCCATGTTCGCGTGGGCCTCCAAAAAGTCGGCCCTCACCGCCACGGCCTTGCCATACGCCGCCAGCGCTTCCTTAAATCGACCCACCGAATGATAGGCCGTTCCCAAATTGAACTGCGGCACGGGGTTGCCTGGTTGCAGCTCGGCTGCCCTCAAATACGCGGCCGCCGCCTCGTCCAATTTGCCCAAATCCCGAAGCAGGTTGCCGAGGTTGTTGAGCACTTCGAAATAATCCGGTTTGAAGTGCAGCGCCCGGCGATACGCCGCCAGCGCTTCTTCCGTCCGACCGGCGAGCCGATGCATCTCCGCCACATTGAAGTGCGCTTTGGCAAAATCGGGCTTCAGTTCGATCCCCCGCGAATACGCCGCCAGCGCTTCCTGGGGCATTCCCTTCCCACGCAGCGCATCACCCAGATTCCGATGCGCTTCGGCAAATCCGCCCCTGATCGCGATGGCCTTCGAACACGCCGCGACCGCGTCGTCAAACCGGTTCTGCTTCGTGCGAACGCCGGCAAGTTCGTTGTACGCCAGCGCGTCCTGGGGATCGATTTGGATCGCGCTGGCCAGCGACGCGGCCGCGTCCTCAAGCCGTCCGCTGGCCGCGAGAACCGTTGCCAAGTCCCGGTGGACCGCGCCATCATTCGACTGGATCTCGAGGACCTTGCGATAATTGGCGATCGCCTCGTCAAAGCGCCCGTGATCCGCCAGCAGGGCGGCCATTGACCGCTGCGCGTCGGGATCGTCCGGATCGATCCGGATGGCCCGGCTGATCAGATCGACCGCCGCATCGAAGTCTCCGCGTTGGCCCACCACCACCCCCAGCAGATGCATCGCATCGGCATGGTTCGGCTCCTGATCCAGAATCTGCCGATAGATTTTCTCCGCCGCCGGCAGGTCCCCGGCCTGGTGATGCAATATTGCCAATTCTATCTGCTCATCACTGTTCACTGACTTGATTCATCCCGTCTCCCTCGCGAACATCCGGTCAAAATATATCATCCACGCCGTTACGGCCCATGCAAAAAGAACTCCGCAGATTATGATGCATTGGGCCAACCCAGCGGCTGTCCTAATCCTTGGTGTCCTAACGCCCCAGCACGTCCAGCAGCGGCCCGAGATGCTTTTCGTAATGCCACCAACGGCCCACCGAGCGCGTATAAATCGGTTGGCGGACCTGCCAAACGCTGGCCGTTAGGACCGCGTTCTTGGCGCGGTAAAATTCCAGACAGGCCGGATCCCACGGCAAGCCGAGGAATTCGATCAATCGTCGGCTCTGACCTTCCAGGTCGACGACCATCTTCTCGTATTGAATTTCCATCATTTTCAGGGGCAAAACGCGGCGCCAATGCGCCGCCAGCCGATCGATTTCCATGTACCGATGCCCGCAATCCGCCAGATCGAACGAAAACGCGTTGCCGCTGGTGAAGGACTGAAAGAAACAAGAGAGGCAATTGTCGCGCGCATCCCGGCGGCACAAGACTACCCGCGCCCGTGGAAACATCACGGCAATGAGGCCAAGTTGAAGGATATTACCCGGCGTCTTGTCGACGATTCGCGACGCCGTCGCGTTCATTTCTCGCAGGCGCCGCACGTGCTGCTCGGCCGTTTTCTTAATCGCTTGCCGCTCCCAGCCCAGCGCGGTGCTCTTCAAATCGGTTTCTCCCATCGACTGTGCGATGGTGCTGATGTCCGTCAACTCGCCCGCTCCGTGGACCTGGGGATGGCTCGCCGCGATCTGCTGCACCAGCGTTGTGCCCGAGCGCGGCATTCCCACCACGAACACTGGAATCTCCGACGGGTCTCCCCAATCCCGCCGCTCCTGGAAAAACGACGGGGTATACGTCTCGATCATTTCATCGATCTGGCGGCGCATGGCCGCGAGGTCGTATTGGTCGCCCACCAGCGCCCGCAACTGCTTCATCAGTGCATTCGCCTCGGCGTAGCGGGGGAAAGCTTCGTCATAGCGGTCAAGATCATCCAATACCTTCCCAAAGGCAAATCCCACACCAATGCGTTCCTCCGCGGACAAACCGGGCTGATTCAGCATTGCCGTCAGCCGTTTGATTTCTTCCGGGCTGATTTCTACTTTGCCGGTGCTGATCAGATTATTGTACGCGGTCGCCGAATTTGGTCGGATTTGCAGCGTTTTCCGGAAGCAGCTCGCCGCTTCATCAAACTTTCCCTGCGCCGCAGCGCCACGCCCAGTTCATTCCACGCCAAAAACATCTTTGGGTCCGCCGCCACGGCCCGGCGAAAGTGCTGGACCGCGGCCGCAGCATTATGCCGCCACAACAGGATCTCGCCCATCGCCAAGTGTGTCAGGGCCGCCTGGGGCTTCAGCGCCGCCGCTTTCGCATGGCACGCCAACGCCTCGTCGAACCGCTGCAGGTTCGCAAAGGCGATCGCCATCTTTGCGTGGGCCTCAAAAAAATCGGCCTTCGCCGCCACGGCGTTGCCATACGCCGCCAGCGCTTCCTCAAATCGACCGACGGCATGATAGGTCGTGCCCAAATTGTAGTACGGCACAGGATGGCCACTCTGAAGTCGAGTCGCCTGCAAATACGCGGTCATCGCCTCGTCCAGCTTGCCCAAATCCCGAAGCAGGTTGCCGATGTTGTTGAGCGCTTCGAAATAATCCGGTTTAAAGTGCAGCGCCCGGCGATACGCCGCCAGCGCCTCATCGATCCGACCGGCGAGCCGATGAATCTCCGCCATATTGCAGTGCGCCATGGCAAAATCGGGCTTCAGTTCGATCGCCCGCGAATACGCCGCCAGCGCTTCCTGGGGCATTCCCTTCCCGCGCAAAGCATCCCCCAGATTCCGGTGCGCTTCGGGAAATCCGTCTCGGATCCCGATGGCCTTCGAACACGCGGCGACCGCCTCGTCAAACCGGTTCTGTTTCGTGCGAACGCCTGCGAGTTCGTTGTACGCCAGCGCGTCTTGGGGATCGATTTGGATCGCGCTGGCCAGCGACGCGGCCGCGTCCTCAAGCCGTCCGCTGGCCGCGAGAACCATTCCCAAGTCGCGGTGCACCGCGGCGTCATTCGACTGGAACTCGAGAACCTTCCGGAAATTGGTGATCGCCTCATCAAAGCGCCCGTGATCCGCCAGCAGGGTCGCCAATGTCCGTCGCATTTCGGGATCGTCCGGATTGATCCGGATGGCCCGGCCGACCAGATCGATCGCCGCATCGAAATTTCCGCGTTGACCTGTGACGACCCCCAGGAGATGCATCGCTTCGGCGTGGTTCGGCTCCTGATCCAGAATCTGCCGATAGATTCTCTCCGCCGCCGCCAGGTCCCCCGCCTGGTGACGCAGCATTGCCGATTCTATCTGCTCATCAATATTCACTGGCTTGATTCATCCCGTCTCGCTCCCGAGGCATCCGGACAGATCGCGTGCGAAATTGACTCCGCGGATTGCATTGCCCATTGTCCGGCGTGATTCCCCTTGGTGCTCTAAAGAATCCTCACCTGTCGTGCAGCGTTTTCGATTCTCACAAAAAGCCGCAGGATGGCAATCCTGCGGGCTTCGAACCCTATGTCGCAAATGAATGCGCCTCAGCGTCCGAGCACGTCCAGCAGCGGCCCGAGATGCTTCTCGTAATGCCGCCAACGGCCCACCGAACGTGTATAGATCGGTTGACGCACCTGCCACACGCTGGATGTTAAGACGGCGTTCTGCGTCCGATAAAATTCCAGGCACGCCGGATCCCACGGCAAACCCAGGAATTCGATCAATCGCCGGCTCTGACCTTCCAGATCGGCGACCATCTCCTCGTATTGAATCTCCATCATTTTCAGCGGCAAAACACCAAGCCAATGCGCCGCCAGCCGATCGACTTCCTTGTACCAATGCCCGCAATGCGCCAGATCGAACGAAAACGTGTTGCCGCTGCTGAACAACTGAAAAAAACAAGAAAGGCAATTGTCGCGCACATCCCGGCGGCACAGGATCACCCGCGCCGCGGAAACAAGATCGAAATGAACCCGAGCCCAAGGACATTGTCCGGCATCTTATCGATGATCCGCCAAGCCGTCGGATTCAGCTCTCGCAGATGATCAAGGTGTTGCCCGGCCGCCTTTTTAATCGATTCCAGATTCCACCCCTGCGCGGCACTTTTCACATCGGTCCCCCCCAACGACACGGCGAGGATGCCGATATCCATCAATTCGCCCGCTCCGTAGACCTGCGGATGGCTCGCGGCGATCTGCTGCACCAGCGTCGTGCCCGAGCGCGGCATTCCCACCACGAACACCGGAATCTCCGACGGCTCTCCCCAATCCCGCCGCTGCTGGAAGAACGACGGAGTATACATCTCGATCAATTCATCGATCTGCCGGTGCACCGCCGCGGGATCGTATTGTTCGCCCGCCCGCGCCCGAAACCGCTTGGCCAGTGCATTGGCCCCGGCGTAGTTGGCGAAAGCCTCATCGTAGCGGTCCAGATCGTCTAATGCCTTGCCCAGCGCGAAGCCCAGGCTCAGGCGATCCGGCACAGACAGGTTCGGCTGATTCAGAATCGCCGTCAGCCGTTTGATTTCTTCCGGGCTGAATTCCACCTTGCCGGTGCTGACCAGATTATTGTAAGCGGCAGCCGAATCGGGCCGGATTTCCAGCGTTTTCCTGAAACAATCCGCCGCTTCATCGAACTTCCCCTGCGCCGCAGCGCCGCGCCAGCTCACTCCAAGCCATAAACAGCTTTGGGTCCGCCGCCACGCTGCGGCGAAAGTGTTCGATCGCGGCCGCCGTTTCCTGCTGCCACAAGAGGATTTCGCCCATCGCCAGGTGTGTCATGCCCGCCTGTGGCTTCAACGCCGCCGCTTTCGCATGACACGCCAAGGCTTCGTCGAACCGCTGCAGGTTCGCCAGGACGATCGCCATGTTCACGTGGGCTTCCAAAAAGTCGGCCTTCGCCGCCACGGCGTTGCCATACGCCGCCAGCGCTTCCTCCAATCGTCCGACCGTGTGATAGGCCGTAGCCAAATTGAATTGCGGCATGGGGTTGCCGGGCTGAAGCTGAATGGCCTTCAAATATGCCGCGGTCGCCTCATCTAATCTGCCCAAATCCCGCAGCAGATTGCCGAGGTTCTCCAGCGCTTCGAAATAATCCGGTCTAAAGTGCAGCGCCTGGCGATACGCCGCCAGCGCTTCCTGGGCCATTCCCTTCCCGCGCAAAGCGTCCCCCAGATTCCCGTGCGCTTCGGCAAATCCGCCGTTGATCGCGATGGCCTTGGAACAGGCCGCGATCGCCTCGTCGAATCGATTTTGCCTCAGGCGGACGCTCCCCAGTCCGTTATGAGCCGGCGCGTCGTTCGGATTGATTTGGATCGCGCTGGAAAACGCCGCCTCCGCCTCCTCGAGCCGTCCGCTGGCCCCGAGAACCGAGCCCAAATCCCTGTGGACCCCCGCGTCATTCCACTGAGATTCCAGAGCCTTCCGGTAATGGGCGATTGCCTCGTCAAAGCGGCCCTTCTGCGCCAGCAGGCCGGCTAATGTGCGCTGCGCTTGGAATCGTCGGGCTTGATCCGGATGGCCCGGCCGATCAGATCGATCGCCGCATCGAAATTCCCGCGTTGATTCTCCACGATCCCCAGCAAGCGAAGCGCCTCGGAGTCGTTCGGCTCCTGATCCAGGATTTGCCGATAGATTTTCTCCGCCGCCGCCAAGTTCCCGGCCTGGTGATGCCGCTTCGCCGTTCGCAACGCCTGGTCGCTCATCGCGGGCCCCTGTGTCTTAACGCCCCAGCGCTTCCAGCAGCGGCCATAAATGATTTTCGTAATGCCGCCAACGGCCCACCGAACGCGTATAGATCGGCTGACGCACCTGCCACACGCTGGATGTCAATACCGCGTTCTGAGTGCGGTAAAATTCCAGGCACGCCGGATCCCACGGCAAACCGAGGAATTCGATCAATCGCCGGCTCTGACCTTCCAGGTCGGCGACCATCTCCTCGTACTGAACCTCCATCATTTTCAGGGACAAAACGCCAAGCCAGTGCGCCGCCAGCCGATCGACTTCCTTGTACCAATGCCCGCAATGCGCCAGATCGAACGAAAACATGTTGCCGGTGCCGAATAACTGAAAGAAACAAGAGAGGCAATTGTCGCGCATCCCGGCGGCACAGGATCACCCGCGCCCGCGGAAACAGGACCGAAATGAAGCCGAGCCCAAGCACATTGCCCGGCATCTTATCCACGATCCGCGACGCGGTCGCGTTCAATTCCCGCAGACGCCGTAGGTGCTGCTCGGCTGCACTTTTAATCGCTTCCCGCTTCCACCCCTCCGCGGCGCTTTTCACATCGGTTCCGCCCAATGAAATGGCCAGCATGCCGATATCCATCAATTCGCCCGCTCCGTGGACCTGCGGATGGCTCGCGGCGATCTGCTGCACCAGTGTCGTGCCCGACCGCGGCATTCCCACCACGAACACCGGAATCTCCGATGGGTCTCCCCAATCCCGCCGCTGCTGGAAGAACGGCCCACTACACATCTCGATCATTTCATTGATCTGGCCGTGCGTGACCGCCGGGTCGTACTGTTCGCCCGTCGCCGCCCGCAACTGCTTCGCCAACGCGTTCGCCTCCGCGTAGCGGGCGAAAGCCTCGTCATAGCGGTCAAGGTCATCCAATGTCTTGCCAAGGGTAAACCCCATGCCCAGGCGTTCCTGCGCGGACAGATTCGGCTGATTCAACATTGCCGTCAGCCGTTTGACCTCTTCCTCGCTGGACTTTACTTTGCCGGTGCTGACCAGATTAGCGTAGGCGTTCGCCGAATTCGGCCGGATTTCCAGCGCCTTTCGGAAACAATTCGCCGCTTCGTCAAAATTTCCCTGCGCCGCAGCGCCACGCCCAGTTGATTCCACGCCAGAAACATATTCGGATCGGCCGCCACCGCCCGGCGAAAATGTTCGGCCGCGGCCGCTCCATTCTCCTGCCGCAACAAAATCTCCGCCATCGCCATGTGCGTTATCGCCGCCTCGGGCTTCAGCGCCGCCGCCGTCGCCTGACACGCCAACGCCTCGTCGAAACGCTGCAGGTTTGCCAGGGTAATCGCCATGTTGGCGTGGGCCTCGAAAAAATCGGCCTTCGCCGCCGCAGCCTTGCTATAGGCCGCCAGCGCTTCCTTGAAGCGACCGACCGTTTGATAGATCGTGCCCAAATTGAATTGCGGCGAGGCGTTGCCCGGCCGAAGCTCAAGCGCCTTCAAATACGCCGCCGTCGCCTCGTCCAATTTGCCCAAATCCCGAAGCATGTTGCCCATGTTGTTCAGCGCATCGAAATAATCCGGTTTCAGTTGCAGCGCCCGTCGATACGCCGCCAGCGCTTCCTGAGCCATGCCCTTCCCGCGCAAGGCATCCCCCAGATTCCGATGCGCTTCGGCGAATCCGCGTCGGATCGCGATGGCCTTGGAACACGCGGCGGCGGCCTCGTCAAACCGATCCTGTCTGATGCGAACGCTCCCCAGTTCGTTGTGCGCCAAGGCGTCGTTCGGATCGAGTTGGACCGCGGTGCACAGCGACGCGGCCGCCTCCTCGAGCCGTCCCCTGGCCGCCAGGACCATTCCCAAATCGCGATGCGTCGCGGCGTCATTCGATTGAAGTTCCAGAACCTTCCGGTAATTGGCGATCGCTTCGTCGAAGCGCCGCGATCCGCCAGCAGGCCGGCCAACGACCGTGCCGCCTCGGGATCGTCCGGCTTGATTCTGATCGCCCGGCCGATCAGATCGACCGCCGTGTCGAAATTCCCTCGCTGACCTTCCACGACCCCCAGCAGATGCAGAACCTCGCCGTTGTTCGGCTCCCGATCCAGAATTTGCCGATAGATTTTCTCCGCCGCGGGCAATTCGCCGGCTTCGTGATGCCGCATCGCCGTTTCTATCTGCTCATCAATGTTCATTGGTTTGTTTCATCCCGTCTTCCTACCGAACGTCCCATCAACGCATATTATCCCGACTGTTGCGGCGCGTGCAAAACCCACTCCGCGGATCAGACGACGCGTTTGGCCCCATCCAACGGCCCTCATCATTGTGCGGCACGCGACGCCCATAACCGCTGCGAACGCACTCGGGCCAACTCGAAGAGGAATGGATATTATGGATCACGTGTATAGCCATTCATAAATACCTAGCTGCGTCCGCGTTTCTTCGACTAAACGCAGCGGTAGATGCCGGCGAATTATCGGCGTCGACCGACGTGCGCGAGCTCGCAAGCTTCGTATACGCTTCGTGGCAGGGTGCGATTCTGCAGGCGAAAATCGAGCAGAGCGCCGAGCCTTTCGAGCGTTTTAAGAGAGTCTTATTCGACCACGTGCTGCGTTGACAGCACCACCGGCCGCCGAGCGCGGATAGCTCGTCGCTCCAACAAAGAGAACTCCTGACGGCAATTCCTCGGCGGAATGTGCCGATAGCCTAAGAACTGACCGCGTCCCGGTCGCCTGGAGCCGCGAGCCGTCAAACGCCGGTCCAAGCCGTTCGAGTTGCTGAACAAGCCCAGGGAAGCCATGCGAAAAGCCCTGGAAAATCGGGCGAAAGGAGCTTAACTACATGGCATTAACTCCCGACCCCTTCGAATTTGCCCTTTTATTTGCATTAGTGGGAATCCGACAGGTGGCTTAAGCGAACGAGGCGAGTCTGCTGATCATAATCAGCCCCACGATCACAGCGAGGATGCCCGATAGTCGAACGATCAGTTCGGGCTTTGGCATCAATTTCTCCATCGCGATCACCACCGTCACCAATACGATAACAGCCGGGTTCATCATTCCCAGCGCGAGCAGAATCAGCGTCGGGCCGCAGCAGCAGGCGACACATGAGATTCCGGAACGAATGCCCATTCGCCACGCCGACCATGCGCCCGGCGCGATGACGAAACGCCACAGGCGAGCGACCCGCGGCATTCACGCAGGCCGAATTTCGTCCAGGGCATGAATTGCATGCAGCCCGCTACGAAAATCGTCGCGGCGATAATGAACGGCATCGATCGGCTGAATGTTGTCCATCGCATCGCGGCCATCGCCAGCGCGATACCTGCGACATAAATCGCCGCACCGGCGGCGCTCCAGACGGAAAAGTATCCGGCCATCATCAGAAATGTTGAGGCCAGCACGCCTCGATCATTTTCCGATCGCCGCACGCGGTGATAGCGCAGAATCATCGGCAGATAAGAAGGAAGCATCATCACCACCATCATGGCCAGCCACATCAGCATGAACATGACGGTCGATCCCAGCCAGGTCTGGCCCGGCATGGGCATCCACATCATCGACATCGTCCAGCCGCCGGGCATTTCCATCCCGCCGGACATGGTGCGGCAATAGTAAATCGTCAGCGCCAGCGCCGCGGTGAAAACGGTCGTGATCAAAATGTAAAAACCCGGCCCTGCCCCAATCGGAGTCTGTTTGGATTGCACAACTTGATCGCAGTTCGTAGTCATGTTCAACAATGAGGACGCGGGGTCCTCAATCCATGTACCGCCAAACTTGCAGCAAAGAGCGGCGCTGAGACGCTAAACAACGCTTGCTGGGAAGCTCGCTTGGAAGTCATGCAACGCGAGATCTCCAGTCCCGCGGTCTGCGCCACGGCAACCGCGACTTCGTTCAGCCCTTATTGTACTCGTCGTGGCGGCGGAACCAGATGCCGCTCTCATTGCGCCCGCGTGGCGCGCGATCGAGCCACTGGTACATGCCCCAGAGGCCGTCCAGTCCGCGCGCATAGGTGGAATAAGCGTGGTAGACGGCACCGTCCTCGAGGACGAACGCGCTCATGCCCGGCCTCTCGCGCGAGTAGGTGGCCACATCGGTTCCGGTCGCGGCGGCTACTTGGGCGACAGGCCCCTCGCCGCGTTTGGTCAATGAGTCGCCGATCCCGCGTTCCGCGAACGGCGCCTCGCGCTTATAGTTGTATTCGACGGCCCCCTGGCGCTGTTGCTCCTCGGTGAGTGAGACGTTGAAGTCGAAGTTGAAGTGCCCGCCGACCGAGGATGCCCAGGGGAAGCTCCAGCCCATCCGCCGCTTGTACGCCCGCAGCTTCGCGAGCGGAGCCCGCGACACCGCCGAAAGCGTGACGTCGTGGTTCGCCAGGTGGACGACGAAGCCGTTGAACCCGTCCGCGATCGTCGAGCAGGCCGGGCACCCCGCCGTGTACTCGGGCCCGAACATGAAGTGATAGACGAGGAGCTGCGAGCGCCCTCTGAACAGGTCTGCCAGCGAGGCACTACCCTCGTCGGTCTCAAATCGATACTCCTTGTCGATCCGAACCCACGGCAGCTCCTGCCGCTGCTGCGCCAATTCGTCGCTACGCCGCGTCAGCTCCTTTTCCTCCTTGAGCAACTCGAGCCGGGCTGCAAGCCATTCCTCTCGACTTACTATTTGGTGTTGCATGATTCGGTCTCCAAGTCCGGTCCAATTGCTCATGGATGCTGTGCCGCGGCTTTCCCGTATTCGTCATGGCGGCGCCACCAGGCGGCCGCCTTGGTTCGCGGCCCGCCGAGCGGGGAATCTTGCCATTCCTCCTGCCGGCCAAGTGGCGTCAGGTCGAGGAATGTCCAGATGTTCAGCCCCTCGACGCCGCGGCCGTTGGTGAAGTAGGTGCGATAGACATCTTTGCCGTCGTGGATGAAGACGCTCAGGCCATACTTCTCGCCCTTGTCGGTGGTGAGGCCGAAGTCCTTGTTGAATTCGCTGCCATCGGACGAGTACCAGGGATACGTCCATCCCATCCGCTTCTTGAATCTTCTCAATATTCTCCAAAGGCGCGCGGGAGACCAGGCAGAAAGAAGTATCGCGGGCGTGGAAATGCGCCAAGTGGCCGAACTGGTCCGTCACCATTGAGCACCCCACGCATCCCGCATCCGGCCAACCTGGCACCGGCGGGGCGAACATGAAGTGATAAAGAATAAGCTGTCGGCGGCCTTCGAATAAATCGAGCAGGGTCATTTTGCCCTTCGGTCCGGCGAAAACATATTTCTTGTCGATCCTCACCATCGGCAGCCGCCGGCGCTCGGCGGCCAGCGCATCGCGCGCATGCGTTGCCGCTTTTTCCTTGACCAGAAGGGCGTCGCGCGCCTTCTGCCATTCGGCCTGGTCCACGATTTTCGGAAATTTGATCGCGTTTTCGTTCTCTGCTTTCATAAATCGATTCCCTTTCTGGGTTAATTCAAATCGTGTCACGATGCGGTTCTGAAACCACTTCTAACCGCGCTTTTTCTCCGCCGCCGTGCGAATCAGGTCCAGCATCTCCCCCCAGCCTTTGGTCACATCCTGCTCCAGTCCAGGCTCGATCAGACCCATGGCCTGGTGCGTGAATTTCAGCAGCGTGCCGCCGGCCTGTTCGGTGAGGCGGTACTGGATGTGCGAGATCGCCGGGTAGGACATCATCGTCGGGCCGACCAGTTCCAGCAGCTTGGGCGGCTTGATCACCTGGACATGCCCCCACAGGTGCCCGGTGTTGTTGCCCAGGTCGCGGAACCAGCGCCCGCCGGGCCAGGGTTCCAGCTTCATCTTCATTTCCTTCATGGGGCCATGCGGTTCCAGCACGGTTTGGAAGACCACGTCCGCCGGGGCGGCAATCAGCACCTCTTTGACGACGTGCAGGGTTTTGATTTCTTCAGCGGCCATGACTTTGCTCCTTTGAATGGGGTTGGTGTTTCGATGCGGCGCGATCGTGCGCCGCAAGTTGTTTGGCTTTTAGTTCGGCGGCTTCCTTGATGCTGGCCAGTTGGTCGGTCCAGAAACGCTCGAAATTTTGAATCCAGTCGTGCACGGGTTTGAGCTCCTGCGGGTTCAGCCGATACAACCGGCGTTGCCCGGCCTTTTGAACGGCAACCACACCCACCTTTCGCAGCACACCCAGGTGCTTGGAAACAGCCGGCTGGGCAAGACCCAGCTTGAGCACCAACTCCGTAACATCGCGCTCGGCCCCCAGGGCGAGCATAATCCACAATCTCCCGCCGGCGGGGTTCGGCGATGGCGTTGAAAACATCGGAGGTTGTTGCCGCCCGAGCCATGGTGCAAGTATATTCCGATATGGGAATATGTCAAGCGAAAAAATGCTTCCAGCGTCAACTTTCGAGGAGAATTATTTCTCCGTGGCATCCAGCATCTTCTACCGGCGTTAATGACATCGCGCTATCTGGCAAGTGCCGAGCTTGACCTTTACTGCAAAGAAATCGCCGAATCCTCTCCCAAAAGAGAAGCCATCTTTTCGTCGCAAAAATAATGTTCAGCTCGCTGGACACTTTTTGTATCGCAATATCCAGATATCGAAAATATAACTATTGTAAGATGCGTTTCAATAACATCTTATGCACGATATGGCCGTTGAAAAATGCGATCAGACACCCGAAAAAGTGTCCGAAGTGTCCGACCCTGTCCGGTGGGCTATCAGGAGGGCAAATTCATGGCGCGCGGCTCGGCGGTGAAGCTCGGGCCGGCCGTCATCCTCACGCCGAGGAGCCAGCACATTCCCAGATAGGTCGCTGCGCCGATCAGCAGCAGGATCGCCAGTTGTTCCAGGCTGGCCAGAGGGCCGGCGGTGCTGGGATACATCGGCAGGCGTTGCACGGCCAAGCAGGCCGCGGTCATCGCGGCGCAGGCGATGAGCATCCGTCCCGCGCCCGATGCGATCGGCTTCAGGCCCAGCCCGCCGACCCTTCGGTCCAGCATCATCAGCATGATGACGGCCTGCAAGGCAAAGCTGGCCAATGTTCCCGCGGCCATGCCGGCTTCGTGAAGCTTCGTGAACGACAGCGGGATCTCCACGGCCGTGTTCACCGTGATGGTCACGATCGCCATCACCAGCGGAGTGATCGTGTCGTGCAGGGCGTAGTACGCGCGATTCAGAATCTGCTGCAAGCTGAACGCCCAGATGGCCGCGGAATAGAAGACGACCGACAGGGCGACCCATCGCGTGTCGGCGGCGGTAAAGCTGCCGTGCTGGAACAGCAAGCGGATCGTCGGATAGCGCACCAGGATCAACCCGATGCTGGCGGGGAATCCTTCCAGCAGCGTGAAGACGATTCCCTGGCGAAGAACGCGCTTGAACTTCTCGCCGTCGCGGTCGTGGGCGTCGGCGCTGAGGCTGGGGAAAATGGCCGTGGCCACCGCGATGGCAAACACGCCCAGGGGAAACTGATAGAGCATCTGCGCCCAGTTGAGCCGGGCTGCGGCGCCCAGGGCCATCGGATAATTGAATGCGTGGCCGAAGAGATTGAGTTTTTGGGCCGGGTTTTCGCCGCGAGTGAGGAACAGCGTGATGGTTTTGTCCAGCAGCACCGAGACTTGCAGCACGCCGGCGCTGAACGCCACCGGCAACGAAAGAGTCAGCAGCTTGCGGACGGCCGGCGTCCAGAAGTTCCCCACCCACATCAGCCGAACCCCGGCCCGCCGCAGCGCCGGCAGCAGCATCGTGAACTGCACGCAGCCGGCGACCAGGACAAAGAATGAGAGCCAATAGGCCAGGCGGGTTTGCAGTTGTATGTTGGCGACGCCGGGCTTCAGCATCAGCATCCGCGCGCCGATCACGATCACGGTGATGTGGATGAGGTTCAGCGGAACCTGCGTCAGGGCCGGCAGGGCGAAGTGGCGATGCACTTGCAGAATCCCGCTGAGGAACGCCGTGCCGCAGACTAGGATCACGTAGGGGAGCATGATGGCCGTGAAGCGGATCACCAGCAAATTGTCGCTGCGGAAATGAAACAGCCGCGTGGTCAGCCAGAGGGCCAATTCTCCAAAGATGGTCAGGGCAATCAGAACGGTCCCCAGCATGTTGACGCTGGCGGAGGCGAATCGGCGGGCTTCTTCTTGATCTTCGGATTTGAGTTTCTGGGCATAGAGCGGAATGAACGCGGCCGACAGCGCTCCTTCGCCCAGCAATTTGCGGAAGAGATTAGGAACCGAAAACGCGACGGTGAACGCCTGCGCGACCACCGCGGCGCCGAAATAGTTGGCCATGACGCTCTCGCGCGCCATGCCCAGAATCCGGCTCAGCAGCGTCAGGATGGA
The DNA here is from genome assembly GCA_963771925.1 of uncultured Phycisphaerales bacterium. Taxonomy (GTDB): domain Bacteria; phylum Planctomycetota; class Phycisphaerae; order Tepidisphaerales; family Tepidisphaeraceae; genus PALSA-1353. The sequence goes on along the minus strand of CAVYVE010000005.1, from coordinate 1,975,612 downwards.
AATCAGCTTGGCATGACCGACGAATCCGGCGGACCGATGAACCGGCCGATCCGCTTCCGCAGGCGGGGGAGAAATGCCTATCGCTTGCTGGGACATCCGTGTCCTACTTCATGAGTCTTTTCTTCAATTGCCGGGCGGCGCCGGCGACATCTTCGCAGCCGACGACCGCGGCCGTGACGGCCACCGCCGAAATCCCCGCCGCCAGGACTTTATCGACATTTTCCAGGCAGATGCCCGCAATGGCGACCTTGGGAACGGCGATTGGACCGACGGCGGCAGCATACTCCAATCCGGCCACGAAGTCGCGGGGTTTGGTGGAACTTTTGAACATCGGCCCCACGCCGATGTAATCGGCCCCGTCGGCCACGGCGCGGCGGGCCTGCTCGAGATTGTGCGTGCTTATACCGAGGATTTTGCGGTTTCCGATGATCCGCCGGGCCTCGCGCGCGGGCATATCCTCCTGCCCCAGGTGCACGCCGTCGGCATTGGCCGCGACGGCAATGTCGGGGCGGTCGTTGATGATGCAAAGGACCTTGTTTCTGCGGCACAATTGCGCCAGTTGCTCGGCCCGGGAGAAAAACTCTCCGTCGGCCATGTTCTTTTCGCGTAATTGCAAACAATCCGCCCCGCCTTCGATAGCCAGTTCGGCCGTTTGGAGCCACGGCCGTTTACAGGCGGATTCGGTGATCAGCACGTAAAGCCGCGCGCTTTTAAGCCGATGATCCGGCCGAAGGGTCAGCACGATCCGTTGTTCGATCTCGTAAAAGCAATACCGCAGGGATTCGATCTTCGCGGCGTCGGCCGCCCTGGCGGTTTTGAGAAATTCCTCGATTGCCCGCATGGCTTCGCCGGCCCGTTTTCCGGCCGCGACGATGACGGCCGCCAAATCCGGGCGAGTTCGCTCGCTGTCTGTATTGATCGCCGTGCCGATGTCCCCGGGCGTGTCGCGATGGACGATCGCTTCATCCAGCCATGGCCGCAGGGACTGGGATAATTCGTGGCGCAGGCCTTTCAATTTGGTGCAAAGCTCCTCCGATTCGAGGACAAATCGCGCGTAATCCTCCAGCACGCGCAGCGCCTCGCGGGCGCGATTCGCGTTGGCGTCGATCAGACGTAAAATAGGCCCAGAAAAAGGAAGGTCGCCGGCCACAACGGCCGCGATTATAGACGCACCTGCCATGAATCGACGAAAAGCCCATCAATTGGCCTTGAAAAGACTTAAAGCCAACCGACGCTCAATGTCGAAAAGTACCACAATATTTGGGGTTTCAAAATGTCGTCCATACAATAGGAGGGATATGCTAATGCCAGATCAAATCGTTACCGCCGACTGCATCCATTTCCTGAACGATGGCCCGGCCGACTGGATCAACCTCGCGTTTGCCGATCCGCCGTTCAACATTGGATATCTGTATCACGGCTACGACGACGAGCGGAAACAGGAAGATTACCTCAAATTTTCCGAGGACTGGATGCGGGCGGTTCACCGCGCGCTGCGGCCCGACGGGTCGTTTTACCTGGCCATCGGCGATGAATACGCCGCCGATTTGTGCGTCATCGCCCGCAGAAAGATCGGGTTCAACCTTCGCAACTGGATCGTCTGGCATTACACGTTCGGCCAGCAGACCAAGCGGATGTTCGCCAAGAGCCACACCCATATTTTGTATTTCACGAAGGACGAGAAAAATTTCACGTTCAACCCCGACGCCGTGCGCGTGGCCAGCGCCCGGCAGACGACCTACGCCGATGTCCGCGCCAATCCCAAGGGGAAGCTTGCCGGACGACGTCTGGTTTCTTCGTCCGCAGGAAGCTCCGGTGGAATTTTTCGCGGCCGACCGCGACACCTGGAACGTCAGCCGGGTCTGCGGAACTTTCAAGGAGCGCGAAGGCTGGCACGGCTGCCAGATGCCGATGGGGGTATTGGATCGGATCATCCGCGCCAGCAGCAATCCCGGCGATATGGTGGTCGATCCGTTCAACGGCAGCGGGACCACGGTGGTTTCGGCCGCCCTTCTGGGCCGGAAATTCATCGGCATCGATCAGAGCGAGCAATACGTTGAATACGCCCGCAAGCGGTTGGAGCATGCGCTGAAACAGGCGAAGGGAAAGAGTTCAGTTGGCAACGCGCCGGTGAGTGCGAGCGAATTATTCGCTCCCGACCGGGCCAGCCGAGTACGAACGGAAACGGATGCCTTCGGCCGGCCGAGAGTCGAGCGGCAATGCCGTCGCCGCGCAAAAAGAACCCCGCGGCCGAACCAACGTTGATTTGAATCGGCATCAACGCAGCGCGTCCACTGTGAAATTTCGCAAATCCATGTCGCATTCCCAGCGATAATTGACTCTATATTGATGTGTTGCGCGATCCCCATAGGGAAGGGGCGATAGCCGTGACCGACGACATCCGGCCGGACCAATCGCTGGTGACGGCGGCGTTGGAGGGCGATCCATCGGCGTTCGATCAACTCGTCCGCCGATACGAACGGGCCGCCCGGGCAACGTGCGTGGCCGTGCTCGGCGATCAGCATCTGGCCTTCGATGCGGCGCAGGATGCTTTCGTGATCGCTTACCGCACGCTGGGCCATTTGCGCGACAAAAACGCCTTCGGCGGATGGTTGACCACGATCGCGCGAAACCGAGCCGTGCGCATGGCGCGACATCGGCGAGCCGATGCGCCGCTTCCGCCGTCCATCGCCGCGGCAACCGACAACCCCGCGGACGACGCCTTGCTCGGCCTGATCGCCGCTTTGCCCGATCACGAGCGTGCCGTGGTGCTGCTGAGGTATTTTGAAAATCACGATGTCCAGGCCATCGCGGCCATGCTTGGCCGCCCCGTCGGCACCGTGACCAAACAGCTTTCGCGCGCACACGATCGGCTTCGCCGCGCGCTGTGGCGTAAGGAGCATCCATGAACGGCCAACCCGGCAAACTCGATCTGCAAAGCCGGCTGCACGTCCTCGGCAATTCGCTTCCGCCCGTGAGCGGATTCGTTGAGGGCGTCCGCAAACGCATCGATGCCGAGGGAATTAAGCCCCAAAGGGTTTCCAGCGTCGGGCGGATTTTCACCGTGAAGACCCTCGTGAGACTCGCGGCGGCGGTGCTGATCGCCGTGATGGTCGCGGCAGGGGCGATTCAATTGATGGGCCGACGCGCGAACCTCGCATTCGGAGATGTTCTTCAGGCCGTTCGCGCCGTGCATTCGTTGAAGTACAGGCAAACCATCAGCGTGACCGTGCCCGGTTCCGCTCAGTCGCAAATCGTCACCGGCCAGGGCCTGCTCGACGATGCGGGACGGCTGCGGTTCACTACGCCGGACACGACGGCCGTCTTCGATTTCGCGCGGCAAGACAATGATTCTTGACCGGCGCGACAAGCTGGCGTTGATGGGCGAACTGGCCGATCAGCCTCTGCGGGAAGTCGATCTTCTTGAGGAATTCCGCAAGCTTGACGTGCGGGCCGGCAAGCCGATCCAAGCCATTCAAATCGACGGGCGACGATTGCCGGGATTTCAGACCTTCAGCGCCGGCCAAACGATGCGGGTTTGGGTGGACCCCGATACGCATTTGCCGGTCAAAGCGGAAGTCATCTCCCGCGCCCGCGGTCTGGTCCCCGCCAGCGAAATCGAGTTCAGCGACCTCGCCTGGAACGTTCCGGTCGATCCCGCGCTGATGAGCCTCGCGGTCCCGCGGGGTTATCGGGAAATGGCCGCTGTGAAAATCGATCTATCGGCGCCGTCGGAGCAATCGCTGTTGGATGGCCTCCGAGCCCTGGCGACGATGAACATGGGAACATTCCCCGGCGAAATCGGCACGGACAGTCTGAGAGAGGTCCTGATTCAAGCCGGGCGAAAAGTCGCCAAGGATGCGAAATTGAAAGCAAAAATGATGTCGCTCGGCCCCGGCTCTATCATCCGCATCGCCAAGATGTGGGATTTCATTTCCGATCCCAAAAATGGCTCGGATTGGCATTATGCGGGCAACGGAATTCAATTGGGCCAGGCGGTGCGGGCGATATTTTGGTACAAGCCGGCGGGAAGCGCCGACTATCATGTCATCGACGCCGATATGAAGGTTTACGCGGCATCGCCGAACAATCTGCCGGATGTCCCTTCTCAATTGATTGAATTGACGTTGGCCGGCCAGCCGCCCGCGACTCAGCCTGCGACGCGGCGATAGAGCCGTCACACCAGATCGCACGCCTCCGGCGGCATCCAGTGCTGTTCCTTGCCCTTCCACTTCACGTTGCAGCCGATCGGGTTGGTCATCTCAATTGGCGGCTTGCGTCCGGCCACGATGGCTTCCAATGCATCTCGCAACTCGTGCGTCGTGGCGAGCGTCGCGCTCTTGGGGTTGTTATCCATCCGCCCCGTATATCGCAGCCTTCGCTGGGCGTCGAACACGTAAAAATGCGGCGTGCGCAGTGCGCCGTACGCCAGGGCCACGTCCTGCGATTCGTCCCGCAGGTACGGGAAGGGAAATTTCTTTTCCCTGGCGCGCGTTACCATGTGATCGAATGAATCGCCGGGATGCTGCTCGGTTTCGTTGGAGTTGATGGCCACCATCTTCACGCCGCGGCCGGAGAAATCGTTGGCGAGTCGGATCATGCGATCCTCGCTGCCGACGACGTACGGGCAATGATTGCATGAAAAGACGACGATCAGCACGGGGGCTTCCTTGAAGTTGGCCAGCGAATATTTCTTGCCGTCAACGCCGGGGAGATCGAAGTCGGGGGCTTGCTGCCCGATCTCTAACGTGAATGCCATGGATAACCTCGCTTGTTGAATAACTTCGTCAGTTATCATAGTCATTCGGGCGACTCGGAAAAGTGTTATCGCATATCGGTTCCCAGCCATCGCGCGGGCCATTGGGGTTTCAGGGGCGGGACAAGAAACCGGCCCGGCTGGTGAAGGACAGCCTCGGCGGCGAGATAGCCGCTGCGGACGGCGCCTTCCATCGTCGCGGGCCAGCCGGTTTGGGTGTAATCCCCCGCCAGGAACAGGCCGGCGATGCCGCCGGATGGCGGGGATTGCGGCGGGCGAAAGCGATCTGAACGCCGGCGTGGGGGAAAACGTCGCGCGCTTTTCGATGACGATCACGCCGCGGTCGAGCCGGGCATTGCGCGCGGCCGAGAAGGTTCCGCGGATTTGCCGGGTGAAGATATCCAGGCATTCCTCCTTGGGTCTCTGGACCCAATCGCGCGCGGCGCTGATGACGCCGTGGACCGCCCGGCCGTCGCCCTCGGGCTTGCGGAAGAGCCATTGCAGCGGCCCGCCCATCAGGGCCGCGTGCGGCGTGGAAATCACCGGGCGGTCGAACCACAAATGAGCGCCGAGGATCGGGACGCTCTGCAATCCGTCCAATCCGCCAAACCGTGAATCGATCTGCGACAACTCCGGCGGAATCCATTTTTCCAGCGCGGGATAATTCACCGCCAGAATAACCGCGTCGGCATCGAGATGTTCGTCGCCGAAACTCGACGCCGGCGGCGCGGTTGCCGTCGAATCGAATGGCGGTCATGCGCGTCGACTAAGCGGACATCGCGGCACGGCAGGGTTTCGTAAAGTTTCCCCAGGGGACAGGCGGGCGTGCCCATGCGGTAGGCCGAGGAATGGGCCAGCATTCCCTCCTGGAAAACCTGGATCGCGTAAGCGGCGCGAAGCATCGCGGCATCGCTCATTGAGAGCACTGACCAGAACCAGTTCATAGAATTTATCGATGAGACTTCCCGGTTGATTGTGCTGGGCGAGCCATTGGCCGAAGGAGACATCGCAGAGCTTCGGCCCGGCCGGCGGGGCCGAGACGCAGCATCGCCAGCATCGCCCGGCCCAGCGCCAATCGCTCCCTGAGAGTCAGCGCCAGAAGAACGCCCCCGCCACCGCCAGATGCAGCGGAGCGGCCACTCCGCGATCCCCCAAAGCCCGTGCTCTCGCCCGTGCGGATCGACGAAACGAATCGTGCTTTCCCAACGGATGCGATCCAGCACGTTGATCCGGCGATAGAAATCAATCAGGTTGGTACAGCAGCCGAGCAAAACGTGCTGGCAATTGTCGAGGATTTCGCCGGTGGTGGGATCTTCAAAGGATCCGGCTCGCCCGCCGAGGGTTTTGCGGGCTTCGATGAGCGTGACGGCGGCGCCGGCGGATTCGAGGGCGACGGCGGCGGCCATGCCCGCCAAGCCCGCCGCCGACCACGACCACGCGGAGCGCCATCGAGATTTACCTCGATCGCGTCGCTTGCCACGCGATGCGGAATTTGGTCATGGGCGAGAGTTTCACGCGCTCCCGCAGGACGCGGCCGGGATCGGCCCGCATCTTTTCCAGCAGGCCGTGATAAATCTGCGTCATGGCGGTGAGCGTCGGCCGGCTGTCGCCGCTGATGAGCGATTCCAACTCGGCCGATTGCCGGTAAAAGCCGTCGGCGCGGGCGATCTGATCGCGCAGAAGGTGGCAGAACGGTTCGGTCGGCTCGCCGGCGCGGAGTTGCGCTTCGTCAACGCCCGCCGCCGCCAGCTCGGACCGCGGCAAATAGATGCGGCCGCGGGCGGCGTCCTCGCGAAGATCGCGCAAGATGTTGGTCAGTTGAAACGCGATGCCCCGGTCGATGGCCAGGGATTCGGTCTTGGGGCCGCCCTCGAATCCCCAGATGTAAATGCTGGCGATCCCCACCACGCCGGCGACGCGATAGCAGTATTCGCGCAGTTCGTCGAAGGTTTGGAAGCCGGGCGAATCGAGGTCCTGCCGCTGGCCGGCGATCACGTCGTAAAAGACCCGGTGCGGGACGTTGTGCTGCTGCACCATCTCGGTGAACGCGGGCCAGATGGATTGGCCGTCCTGGGGCTGCCTGCCGGCGAGCGCGGACTGGGTGGCCTCGGCCCAGGCGTCCAGCGCATCGCAGCGATGAGGCACCGTTTGACCGTCATCGCCATCGGCGATGTCGTCGACCAGGCGCATGTAGGCGTAGAGCGCGAACATTGCCTGACGCTTGGTCGGCGGCAGGAGCTTCAGTCCGTAATAAAAGTTCCGCGCCTCCTGCTTGGTCAGCGAAGCGCAGTACTCACGTGATTCAGCGAGCGATGGCACGGCGCTGCCGGAGGCGGTGGCGGCCAGGCTCATCGCCGTCCCCCCGCCAGCAGTCGGCCGGCGAACCCCGCGAGCGTTGAAAAGATCAGCCCGCCCTTTTGCCATTTCGAGAGTGCCGGGCGGCGCGAAAGGGTATCGTAGTTTTGTCGGCGAATGGCCGCCAGGACGGCCCGGCCGCCTTTGCCGAAGAGGGAAACCTGCAATCGCACCGACGGCCGCAGCAGCGGCAAAAGCGCAGAGCCGCGGTCGAACATCTGGGCCGTGCGGTCCACTTCGAAGCGAATCAGCGATCGGAAATTGTCGTCGGATTGGCCGGCGAGAACCTGCTCTTCGGTCACGCCGAAGCGATCCATGGAATCCCGCGGGATGTAGATGCGATCGCGCTGCGAGGATGTCGCGGCGCACATCCTGCCAGAAATTGGCCAGTTGCAGTGCGGTGCAGGTCTGGTCGGAGAGAATCTGGCGGGCCTCGTCGCGATACCCGCACAAATACAGAACCAGCCGGCCCACGGGATTGGCGCTGCGGCGGCAATAGTCCAAGACCTGCGTATACGTCTGATAGCGCGGCATGCGCTGATCCTGTTCAAAGGCGTCGATCAGGTCAAGAAATGGCTCGGCCGGCAACTGGTGCCGGGCGATCGTACGTGAAAGTGCCATAAAAACGGGGGTCGCGGCGCGGCCGGCGAAGCAATCGAGCGTCTGTTGACGGAAATCCGCGAGGAGCCGTAGCGATTCGCCGCGGTCGCCGGTTTCGTCGCCCAGATCGTCGGCGACCCGGCAAAAGGCATAGACGTTGCAGAAATCCTGCCGTAAATTCCGCGGCAACAGCAGGGAAACGACCGAGAAATTTTCGTAATGGCTGCTGGCCAGACGCCGGGTCTGAAGCTGCGCCGCCTGAACATCCGAAGCGCTCTCGCCGGCCATCTGAATCGTGGAAGCACTCACTGAATGGCATTTTCGCTGTTTTTAGAGAATTTGCCAAGTCCAGTTATCATTGATCATCGGTCATTGGTCACTTCAGCTATAAACAGGCGATGACAATGAAGATTCTTTACATTGGCGGCACGGGCGAGGTTTCTTACGGGTGCATCGAGGCGGGATTGGAATTGGGCCAACAGATCAGCGTCTATAACCGCGGCGCCAGCGGAGTGACGCTGCCGACGGGCACGCGGCATATTCCCGGCGACGTGACGGATGAGGCGACGTACCAGGCCGTCGGCAAACAGAAATGGGATGCCGTTTGCCAGTTCCGCAGCTTCGACATGCAACAGTGCGAGCGCGACATCCGGGCGTTCGCCGGCAACGTGGGGCAGTTCGTATTCATCTCCACGGCGATGGTCTATCAGCGTCCGCCGGCGAAACTGCCGATCACGGAATCGCGCCGCGCAGCAACCCGCATTCGCCGGAATATGCGCAGAGAAAATCGCCATCGAAGACCGGCTCATGGAATTGCACCGCTTGGGCAAAATGCCGGTGGCGGTCGTTCGACCCAGCCACACCATCCGCACGCGAATGCCAGGGACGTTCACCGGGGATGACGAAATCAGTTGGCGGCTGCTGCAGGGCAAGCCGATTGTGTGCCACGGCGACGGATCAAGTCTGTGGGCCTTGACGCGATGCGAGGATTTCGGGCGGGCCTTCGCCAAATTGCTGGGCAATCCCAGGGCGATGGGCGAAGCATTTCATATCACAACCGACCGGGTATATCCCTGGGACGCGATCTATCGGACATGGGCGGCGGTGCTGGGGCGCCGGAGCCGCGGATCGTTCACGTGGCCAGCGATACGCTGGTGCGATACGACCCCAAATGGGCGCAGAGCCTGCTGGGGGACAAGACCTGGAGCTGCGTATTCGACAACAGCAAGGTGAAATCGGCGGCGGGCGGCTGGGAATGCCGGCACGATCTGACCGAAACGCTGGCGATGTCAGCGCCGCATGTGAAGCAGCGGCTCAAGAAATTCTCGCCCGATCCGGAACTGGCGAAATTGCTCGATCGGATCGTGGAAAAGCAAGAAGCGATTTAGCCACGCGGTCGATCACGTCCGGCCAATCGCCGAGCGATGTCTGCCGGAAAAGCCGCATGGTTGGGTACCATGGCGTGTCGTTTCGATCCAGAAGCCATCGCCAATCGGGGACAAATTGCAGCATTACCCAAACGGGTCTGGCAAGTGCGCCGGCGAGATGGGCGATGGAGGTGTCGGTGGTGATAACCAGGTCCATGAGCGACAGGGCGGCGGCGGTATCGGCAAAGTCGTGCAACTCGGGGCCGAGCGGAGTTAATTTCATCGGGGGCGGAGGGCTGATGGCCTGATCGGCCGCCGAACTCTTTTGGAAGCTGTAGAAACTGACGCCGGGCACGGCTCCAAGCGGCACCAGTTGCCGCAACTCGATGGATCGCGTTCGGTCTTCCCGGAACAGTGGATTGCCCGCCCATGCCAGGCCGATGTTGAGCCCGGCGCTGGACAAGGCTAATTGTTGTCTCCAGCTGTCAATCAGTCCCGGCTCGGGATGCAGGTATGGAACCGACGCGGGGATCGTCCGTAGATCGGTTCGGAAAACAAAGGGAAGACTGACGAGCGGACACTGAACGTCAAACGGCGGAGGGGTTGCGCCCAAGGGTATGACTTTACCAAGATCGGGATTGGAACGGAGAAGGCGAACCAGTTCGCCCTGACATTGGATCACGGCGCGCCCGCCGCGTTGCGAGACCAGCGGGGCGTACCGCACGAATTGAATGGCGTCGCCCAGACCCTGCTCGTAGAGCAGAAGGATGGTTCGTCCGTGCAGGTCTTGTCCATCCCAGCGGGGCTCGGAAAGAGCGGGATTCTGCCCCGCGGGCGCGAGCTTCAGCGCCATTCATGCTCGCGCCAGCCCTCGTCGAATTCGCCCCGAAGCAGCAGGACCAGGCTGAGATTTAGATGGGCCATGGCGTCATCCGGCTTGAGCCGGATCGCCTGGCGAAAGGAATCGACGGCCGCATCCAGATTACCCCGGCTTTTCAGGGCGTTACCGAGATTGCTGTGAGCTTCGGCATAATCGGGTTTGAGACCAAGGGCATGGTGGTAAGCGGCGATCGCCTCCTCGCAACGGCCCCTGCGGAACAGGAGATTGCCTAGGCCGTTGTGGGCCTCGACCAGATCGGGCTTGAGGATGATGGCCTGGCGACAAGCGGCGACGGCATCATCGAGTCTTTCGCGATCTCGCAGGACGTTGGCGAGATTGAAATGGGCCTCGGCATAATCGGGGGCGATCCGGATGGCGCGGCGGTAGGCGGCCTGTGCCTTGTCCAAGTCTGCCTGTTTCATCAGGGCGTTGCCCAGGTTGTTGTGGGCTGCGGCAAAATCGGGCTTGATCCGAATCGCCTGGCCGTAGGCCGTGATGGCCTGTTCGAACTGCTGCTTGGCGCAGAGGGCGGTGCCCAGATCGTTGCAGACTTCGGCGCTGTTTGGATTCAGCCGCAGAGATTGGCGATAGGCGGCGACCGACTCGTCAAGTTGTCCATCGTTGAAAAGGGCCTTGGCCAGGTTGTGATGATAGAGGGCGGTCGAGGGGTTGATGCCGATGGCCTGACGCAGCAGTTCAACGGCCGCGTGCGGATCGCCGGTCTGGAGGAGAGCGACGCCGAGCAAATGAAGGGCCTGGTCGTGATCGGGACTGCGGGCGAGAATCTGGCGATAGATGCGCTGCGCATCGGCCAGCGCGGCGGCGCGGTGAAGCCGCAAAGCGGATTCGAGGAGCTGTTCAATGGTTGGTTCGGACATCTACGGCGTTGCCGGGAACATTCTATACGAACCTCGCGGCACCGGGGTAGAATCGGCCAGCGCATAAAAAAGCCGGCTGGTGGGCCGGCTGTTGGATCGTAGCGGGAAAATTCGTTGGCTTAAGCCTGCCGCCGTTTGCGACGCATCAGGCCCAGCCCGGCGATGCTAAGAATGCCAAGGGTAGCTGGCTCCGGGACCGTCACTTCAACGTTATCAATATCAAGTTCCCCGGCCACTGAATCGGATTCGCGGAATCCGATGGCCAACCCATCGAAGCCGGTGCCGGACGTTAGAGCGGCAAGCGGACCTGATGTTATCGTACCGCCATTGAAGGGCGAACCGGTGTCCGTCGCGCCGGCATAGAGGGCTTGGTAGAGGGTGTAGGTGCCGGGCAACGTCAATGTAATCAAAAACTCATCGGTATATGTATCACCCGCCGTCAGAGGATCGTGAGCCGAGCTTTCTCCAATATAAGTCGGCTGGGCGCCGTCCGGATTCTCGACGCCGCCGGTCTGGCTATCGGCCACCAGAGCCTGAGCGACATTGTTCGAGCCGGATTGGACAGGCCGAGTGTATATTTTGGGATCGCTCCCGCCGAAGGCGTCCGTTTCATAGCCTACCCATCCGGCCACGCCGCCGGTGTTGTCATCTGGTAAGCTGGAGCCTGAGTCGTTGATCCCGGTCACCGTGCTCGGCGAGGTGGCGGTGCCGTTCTGGAGATTGCTGTAGGGCGCGCTGCCGCCAGAACTATACAAACCGATGTCAACAGAGGAACTGGAATTGATGTTAAGGCCAGTGTTGTCCGTGAATGTCACCGTCAGTTCAATCGATTGACCGACGGCGGTTAGCTGCACGGGCGTGGAGGTGAACAATGCCTGTACCTCGGAAACGCCGCCGCTGGTGCTCGGACAGACCAACTTCAGGGGGCTGCCGCTGGTGAGGGATGAAGCGGTAGCATTCTTGCTGGAGGCGACATCGTAGTTCGTCGATGTTGACGTGGGCGTCGCGGTGTTCGGATAAGACTGGGACGCCAAATTTATGGTGCTGCCGTTGCTGGCTAGGGCATCGTTGAATACCACCGTCGGCAACAAGGCGGCCTCGGACGCCTGAGGAAACGCAACCGCGAATCCGCCTGCCAGACAGGCTCCTGCCAAAACAAAGTTACGCTTGGAAACCTTCGAAATGCTCATTCCACCCGCTCCTCTCGTTAAGAACTTGACTTGACAAGCAGACTCTAACCCATGGGTATTGGTATGGCTACTGTATACTATTGCAATTTTGGCATGGTTGTTTTGCACAATTATGGATGGTTATCTGGTCAATGGCCCCATCTCCAAGGTCGATACCATAAAGCCAAAAAGCAACGGGAGATAGGGCATTTCGACGCGGCTGAGGGTTGTAGCATGGGTGACGCAAATTTGGCGCAATATATCGCAATTGATGATTAAACGTGAAATTTGCCAGGTTCCCGCGCCGCGCAGACTATGCCGACGAGTCTATTCCGATAGGCTGAACCTTAATGCCGATGGCGGAATTGATGCTTTTGGCGCGTTGGCTGGGTGGTCTCGTCGGTTAGAACCGTTACGTCGGTTGTGGATCTGGATGTCGAAGACGTTGTTATCGTCGCCGGCGGCGGAGTCGCGGGGACCGTCGTCGCCGCGGCCAGCAACGTCACGCTCGGATCCGACGGAATCGATATCGATTCCCCGTAACGAACCGCGAAAGCTCCGAAATCGGCGCTGTCGATCACGCCGTCGCCGTTGTAATCCAGGTACCAATCGCTCGAATTCGTCTGGGTGCCATAATCGATCGCCAAGACGCCGAAGTCGGCGCTGTCCACTTTGCCGTCGCCGTTGAAGTCGCCGTACAAGCGGAAGAACTCGTAGTCCTGATCGGCGGACATGTTCAGGTTCCCGGTGCCGCTCACGCCGCCGGCCGAGACGATCAGTTCGTACGCCCCATCCGGCAGCGAGTTGCCGACGTCGTCCGATCCCGTGAACGTCAGCACATAGGTCGTGCCCGAGCCGCTGAGGGTGAAGCTCATCGGCGTGGGCGAGCCGCCGGTCTGCGACAGCAGGTTCAGCGTGATGGCGTTGTCCGCCAGCGTCACCGATTCGTTGAAGGTGACGGTGAGCGAATCGACCATCGAACGCTGGGCATTGCCGTCGTTGACCTGGAAGCTGGAGACGGTCGGGGCGACGTCGGCGCTCACCTGGGCGGTGTTGCTGGCCGAGCCGAGTGTGGCCATCACGGTGAACGTGCCGGGCGTCGAGCCCAGCGTCGCCAGGCCGGTGCCGTCGATGGAGTTGCCGTCGCTCGTGCCGGTGATGGACCAGGTGAACGTCGGGGAACTGATGGGATTGTTGAATTGATCGGTGGCCGTGGCCGAGAACTGCTGCGTGCCGCCGGTGGCGACGGTGGCGGAAGAGGGGCTCACGATCACGCCGGTGGGAGTTTGCTCGACGGTGACGTTCACGCTGCTGGTGACGGAATTATTGCTGGCATCGGAGATGGTGACGAGGAAGCTGTAGCTTCCCGCGCCGTAAAACGTGGCGGTCGTGTTGGCGGCGGCGTTGGTTCCGTTGACGCTGTAGGTGGGAGCGTTCACGCCGTTGGGCACGGAGGTGGCCGACCAGGTGTAATTCAGACCGGCGCCGGAGCCGTTTTCGGATCCGAGGGCGCTGAGGGCGGTGGTGGTTCCGGTGACGGGATTGGGATCGGCCGCCGCGGCCTGGGCAACCGTCAGTCCAGTGCTGTTGACCGTCGCGATCCCGCTGACTGAGCCGGCGGTGGCCTTGACCGTGGCCGATCCCGGCGTTGCCGGGGAAGTGTACAGGCCGAAAGAGGAATTCACGGTTCCAACTCCGCTGGCGAGGGACCAGGCGAAGATGGTCACTGGCGCGCGGCGCCGAATTGATCGGTGGCGGCTGCGGTGAAGACTTCGGTCCCGCTGCCGGCGACGGTCGCGGAAGCCGGCGTGATGGTGATGCTCGCGGGCGTTTGATTCACCGCGACGCCGAGCAGAGCCGTGGCGGAAACATTATTGGAATCGGTGACCGTGACGAGGAACTGGTAAATGCCTGTGCCGTAGAAGGTGACGGTTGTGTTCGCGGCGGCGCTGGTGCCGTTGACGCTGAATGTGGGAGTGGCCACCCCGGTGGGAACCGAGATCGCGGACCAGGTATAGGTCAGACTGCTGCCGGTTTCGGAAGCCGCGACGCTCAGATTGGCGGTGGTTCCGGTGACGGGCTGGGGACTGGCCGTGGGCCCGGCGGTGAATGCGGGCCCCGCAAGATTGGAAAAAGTAGCCGTGGAGGTGGCGGAACTGGTGCCGGAGGAAACCGCCAGGCCCACCAGGGCGGTGGAGGACATCGTGATGGTTTGGGTTGTGCCGATCTGGGTCCAGGACGTTCCATTGGTGCTGTAGTAAGCGGAGAAACTGCTGCCGTTGCGAACCACTTCAAGATAAACCGGGGCGGTGATTCCGGTGACAGAAGCCGATCCGGTCGTGCCGCCGTAGGAGCTGCGCCATTGGAAATCGACGCCGGAGCCGGGGGTGACGACGGCATCGGCGAAGGCGGAAGTGGCTGTGTCGCTGGAATCGCGGAACATCACGCCGGCGACGGCGCTGGCGTTGGCCGTGCTGAGCGAAGTTACCTGCGCGAAATAGGTCGCGTTGCCGGTGATGCCGGTGGATGCGAAATTAAATTGATCGGACGCCCCGCCGATGCCGGTGCCCGCGGCGATGACGGAATACAAACTGGTATCGGGATCGAACAGCGTCGTGCTGGCCGTGGTGGGCGAGCCGATATCCGCATCGGCGTAGCCCTCGGGGACGATGGTGTCGTTGTAGGGCGTGGGGTAGCTGGAAGTTCCGATGATATCGTTGCCGCTGGAAACAGTGATCTTCGACCCGTCGCCGAAAGAAACGTTGCGGGTGTTATTTATTTCCATGCCACTGTGGGCGGTGATTTTCACGTTGTCGAAAACAACGTTCATCATCGGTTCTTCCGGCACGGCGTAGAGAATGCCGGCGCTGGAGTTGCTGGCGGTATCCGTGGAAGTGATGTTGCTGAAGGTGATGTTTTCCCAGATCGGCGTGGTGGAAGTGACGGGCTGTCCGTCATCGCTGGCCGGATCGCTCGGCTGGGTATCGCTGCCGCCGACGTAGTAGCTGGTGATGTAGAACGGGTACTCCACGTTGGTCATGGTGATGTTGGAGTAGGTGACATTTTCCACCAGCCCGCCGGTTCCGCGTCCGGCTTTGAGGCGAAGACCATCCGTCGTTCCGTTGAAGGTGATGTCGGTGACGGTCATGTCGTCGAGGCCGTCGTTGGTTTCCCCGCCTACGGAAATGCCGTGCCCGGAGCCGATCGTGCAATTGGTAATGGTGATGTTGCTGCAATAGGTGCTCTGCGGTTTGACGGCGATGTCGTCGTCGCCGTCGGAGATATTGCAATTTTCGATAAGAATATTCGACCCGGCGGGGTCGATCCCGTCGGTGTTTGGCGAGGTGGACGGGGCGGAAATCGTGATGCCGTTAATAATGACATCGGTGACCGCATCGAGGGTCACATGCTCTTCAGGCGAATTCTGGATCGTGACGCCGGAAATCAAAAGCGTGCTGGAATTCTCGATGTGAATCAGGTCGGGCCGGGTGGACGAACTATTATCCCACCAGCTCGACGTGCCGCTACCGCCGCCGCCGTTGCCGTCGATGATGCCCGCGCCGGTGATCTCAAAATTCGTCAGATGATCGCCGGAGATGAAGTTGGTGCTGGCGCTGTAGGTCGCAATCCAATTGGTCCTGGTCAAAGCCTGAAGCTCCGCGCCCGCGTCCACTTGCAAATCGACGTTGCTGGCCATGGTCAGGGGACCGGACAGCCAAGGTTGCGACGCGGCGGGAATCTCCACAATTCCGCCGGTGAAGCCATTCACTTTGTTGGCGGCGGCGGCGTTAATCGCCGCTTGAATCGCGGCCGAGTTGTCGGTCGAGGTGTCCACCGCGCCGTAACTGGTGATATTGAAAACGGTGGTCGGAATGTTGGACGGCGCGGTGATGCTCAGCAGGTATCTCGGCTCGCACTGCTCGATGGCGGCGGCGATGAATGACTGGCTTTTTCTCCTCCGCCCGGCCAGCGGAACCGAACCCCCAGACCGCCCGCGCCGCGCTTTTCTCCGCCACATCATGTCGTTTCCTCGCAGAGGTATCAGCTCGCGCAACAGAGCCGGCTGACCCGTGGATGTCCCCAAAAGAAAGCCTACTATTTCTCGACCATGTGAGATTTTAACGCATGTTCCATCTTTGCGGCTGACAATACCCAACAAATCCTTTGCATAATCTAAAATGCTTCGCGTTGCGGCCCGGCAAAGGCGATAATCGCCGCACAATCGACAACGGCCTGTAACCAAAGAACTTGACGGCTCCTTCATGCAACCGATCGACTGGATTCTGACCGTTTTTCCGATCGTTCTGGTGATCGCTTGCGCGGTGTACACGCGGCGCTACGTCAGGAGCGTGGCGGATTTCATGGCCGGGGGCCGGGCGGCCGGACGCTACATCATCTGCAACGCCAAGGGGCAGGCCTCCACCGGAGTCGCCAACACGCTGTCAAAATTCCAGCCGCTGCTCATGGCCGGCTTTTGTCTCTCCTGGTGGGATTCGTTCTCCATGCCCATCTATATGCTCGTGGCGATCTTCGGATTCGTGGTCTACCGCTACCGCCAGACGCGTGCCATGACGCTGGGACAATTCTTCGAGATGCGATATTCGCGGCGATTCCGCCTTTTCGCCGGAATCCTGGGCTTCCTGTCGGGGATTCTGAATTACGGCATCTTCCCGGCGGTGTCGGCGACGTTTTTCGTTTACTTCCTCGCCTTGCCACAACACGTCCGCCTGCTCGGCCTGACCATGCCGACGACGGTGCCGATCATGGCGTCGTACCTGAGCTGCGCTGATGATGATGCTGGTGGGCGGACAGATTACGCTGGTGGTCACCGATTGCCTGGAGGGAATCCTTTCGCACCTGGTTTGGGTGGTGGTGATCGCGGCGATTTTTTGCGTGATCAGTTGGCCGCAGATGCGCGCGACCATCACCGCGGCGCCGCCGGGCCATTCGCTGGTCGATCCTTTCGATCAGAACAAGACCAAAGATTACAATTTTTGGTTCTCAATCATGGTTCTGGCCACGACGGTTTACGGCACGATGGCGGTGCAGAAGGACAACGGCTTCACATCCGCGGCCCGCAATCCGCACGAATCGCGGATGGGCGTGGTGCTGGGGAACTGGCGCACGATGGCCCGGAACGTCATGCTGGTGGTGCTGGCGCTGGGGCGCTGACGTTCTTGAAATCGCCTCATTTCCCGGGGCGGGCCGAGCTGAGCGCCATCGCCGATCCGGAAATCCGCTCGCAAATGCAAGTGCCTATCGCCCTGCGCTACATGCTTCCAGTAGGCGTAAAGGGATTGTTCTGCCTCATCATGGTTCTGACGCTGCTGTCCGGCGATGCGAGCCACATGCTGACCTGGGGCGGGGTCTTTATCCAGGATGTGGTCCTGCCGCTGCGTAAGACCCCCATGACCCCGCGGCGCCATGTGCTGGTTCTGCGCTTGGCGGTGATCGGCGTGGCGATTTTCGCGTTCCTCTTCAGCATTTTTTTCCACCAGAAGCAGGACATCGTGATGTGGTGGCTCGTCACCGAGGGCGTGTTCCTCTGCGGCGCCGGAGCGGCGATCATCGGCGGCTTGTACTGGAAAAAAGGGACCGCCGCCGCGGCCTGGGCGGCGCTGATCACCGGATCGGGCATTACCCTGGGCAGCATTGTAATCGTGCACGATTTTCCGTCGCTGTCGAAGTACTACAACTTCAACGGGAACGAGGCCCGCTTCTTCGCCGCGGCGGCGGCCGCGGCAGTTTACATCCTGGTCTCGCTGCTCACCTGCCGGGAGGATTTCGACATGGACCGCATGTTGAACCGCGGGCGCTACGCCCTGGCGGATGACGCCACGGTCCCCGCCGAGGTCGCCGCTCGACGTCGGCGAAAGCTCAATTGGTCCCGCCTCCTCGGCTTCGACTCCGACTTC
Source organism: uncultured Phycisphaerales bacterium (assembly GCA_963771925.1). Taxonomy (GTDB): domain Bacteria; phylum Planctomycetota; class Phycisphaerae; order Tepidisphaerales; family Tepidisphaeraceae; genus PALSA-1353. Next base: position 1,957,692 of record CAVYVE010000005.1, on the reverse strand, counting down.
ACCTTCTGGGACAAAATCGTCTCCGGCGGAATCTTCTTCTGGTCCATGTTCTGGCTGACCATCGCCGTGATCGGCACGGTCTGGAACCTGATCCACCGCTGGCCCACGCAGGTCTGGGCCACCTACTGGCTGGTGGTGGGAATTATCCTGCCGGTGATCGTGGCGGCAGTCACGCTGGTGTGGTTCGGCATCGGTGGGGTGATTGATATCCAGCGCTTCTTCGCGCGATTGGCCTCGATGAAACGCGATGCCCGCGACGACGGCAGCGTCGGAGAGTATGAACGCGCCAAAACTCCTGCCCCGCCGTCAAAAAGTGCAATTCTTTCATAAAAAGTTGTCAGTAAACTCAATGGCATAAGCGCCGAATCCGAGTTAGTAATATGGCAGACGATGGACGTTGGGGCCGGACGGCGTCACGGTTGTCGAGTTCTTAAGGCGATGTAGGAAGATCATGTCGCACGCCGGCAACTTCGAACGCGTCCGATCCGGCTGCGTATTACTGCTTCGTGGAGGCCGTATGAAGAAGCTTGTTAGAGGGTTTACCCTTGTCGAACTGCTAGTGGTCATCGGCATCATCGCGCTGTTGGTCGGCATCCTCCTGCCGGCCCTGGCCAAGGCCCGCGATCAGGCGAACACCGTGGTCTGTGCGTCGAACATGCGGCAGTTCTATCAACTCTGGACCCTGTACGCGGACGATTATCATCAACATGCGCTGCCCTGCTATTACCAGACCGGTCCTCCAGCTCAATCGAGCGATGCCGAGATCGACTGGTGGCAATACGAGAACCTGGGCCGTGAACTCGGCAAAGCGGGCCAGCCCGGGAACTCTGCCTCCTCAACTGGCCAGCAAGGATACATGTTGGGTGACTGGACAATACAGGCGAGTGTACTTAGATGTCCCTCGGCGACACATGACGACGACCCCCCGCAGGAAACTTATGCGGCGGATAAGAACTGGGCCGGGTGCTATTTTGGCGACTATATCTACAACTATTACATGGGAGTCATCAAGTGGACGGACAACGAGGGCGGGTGGATTTCGTCGAGCAACCCGACGCTGGCTCAAATACCCGGCAACGTGATGCTGCTGACCGAGTCATACAAGCCAAATTTCTACTCTTCTGTCACCACGAAACATGGCAGCAGTGGTGGAGTCGGCACAGGCCAACCCGACGGTTATAAGGATTACTTCTCATCGTGGGGTGATTTGGTCGAAAATGCGGTAGCGAATACGGGAGCGACACCTTGGAGCCCGGCCCCCGCCAACCCTGCGCCGGCTGACTCGCCCAATCGGATCGCCACGCCCCACGGCGGAGGAAAAATGTGCAACGTCCTTTGCGCCGACGGGCACGTTTCCGAGATTAATCCCTACACCGCCTCTCTCGTGCCGCCGTCCACTACTGCTCCTGGCTTTTCCGCAACGGGCAATACATGCACATACGTGGGTGGAATGCTCCAGTACACCTACGCTCAGGGCAACGTGGCGTCGTTCTACAACTACATGATCGGCCCGCCGAACTCGGTGCAGGTTCCTTATTACCCGCAAGCGCAGTACGGGAATTTAGGATATCCATGGCCCAATGTCACAAATCCACTGCCGCCAAATCCCTTGGCAGACGGCTGGAACAAGGGCCTTCCGACGCTGCCGTAGAAATGTGGAACTGACAGAATCCAAGAGGCGGAGCCAAACGGCTCCGCCTTTTTTTACGCTAACGCGTTGATCCCTTGAACGATCAGGCCAGATCCGGTGAGGACTCTGCGGCGAGTTTGGACAGGGCGGCGTCGGCGTTGCCGCGGCTTCGGCGTCCGAATCGTCGGCCGCGGACGAATGTGCGAACACGCTTGTCGTCGCCGTCGTGGCTGACCGGCATTGCGCCGTCGGCGGGCGTCGGTTCCTCTTCGGCCAAGGAGCCGTCCACGCCGTCCACCAGCACCAGCGGCGCCTGGCCATCCACCGAGGCGCACAGATCGCTCACGAGGATGTCCTGCGAGTTGTTGACGATGATGGCGGGCCCAAGCTGGTCGTGGATGTCGATCCGCCGGAGCTTCACGTTGCGGGCATTTTTCAGGACCATGCCCGCCCGGCACAAGTCCGGAACCTCCGCGGCCATAGCCGGGGAGCCGCCCTGCTTGTTGTCGGGGTCCAGGTAAACCGAAATCCCGTCCAGCACGATGTCATCCACGAACATCTCCGGGAGGCCGAGAATAAACGCCGCGGCGTATTTCACGTCGCGGGCGGTGATATTGCTGAAGCGCAATCGCCTGAATTGCGGCGTGCCGGCATTCACCGGCTGGGGCAGCGGATCCATCCGCGTGCCTTCGGCGGGGCCGAAGACGTAGAACATATTCAGCACGAAGGGACAGAGCACCTGGTTCATGACGATGTTGTCGACGCGCAGGTCCTCGACGGCATTGCCGCGTCCGCGGCGGGATTTGAGCCGAATCCCCCTCTCCGTGCCGTAGAAGACGCAGTTGGAGATCGCCACGTTCCGCACGCCACCGGACATTTCGCTGCCGATCACCACCCCGCCGTGGCCGTGAAGCATCGTGCAGTTGGTGATGGTGACGTTGTAGCAGGGCAGAAGCGTCCGCCGGCCGTCCTCTTCCGACCCCGATTTGATCGTGATGCAGTCATCGCCCACGTCGATATGGCAATTGGAAATATGCACGTTGCTGCACGAATCCGGGTTGATCCCGTCGGTGTTCGGCGAATCGTGCGGGTTGCGGATCGTGACGTTGGCAATGGTCAGGTTGTCGCAAGCGGTTGGATTCAGCGTCCAGCGCGGCGAATTGATGAACGTGTTGCCGTCGATCAAAACGTCGCGGCAATCGACCATCCGCAGGAGATTCGGCCGAACACTGGACAATTTGCCCCGCTGAAACAGATCCCACCAGAACTGGCCGCGGCCGTCGATGACGCCCCGGCCGGTCAGGGCGACATTGGTCAATCCCTCGCCGGCGATCAGCGGAGCATGTGATGAGTCAACGTTGGGACCTTCCCAGCGGCTCATCCAACGCGGATAGGCCAGGGGATCGATCTGGCCGAGGATCGTGGCGCCGGCATCCAGATGCAGGATGATATTGCTGCGCAACCAGAGGGTGCCCGTGACATATTCTCCGGCGGGTAGGAAGACCGTTCCACCCCCGTGCTCGGCACAGCGGTCGATGGCCCGCTGCAGCGCGGCGGTGCATGGCGCCGATCCGTCGCCGACCGCGCCTGCGTCCAGCACGTTCAGCCAGTCATGGTGCCGCCCAGACACCACTCCCTTGCCGTTGCCATCCCGGACCTGGTCCATGCCTTCTCCAAAATGGGTCTTGGGAACCCCCAAGACAATGCACACAAGTTTACCACACGGGCAATCCCGCTCCGCGTTCGGTGTGAGTTTGTGCAAATGTTTCACCTTTTATTACTAACCTCCATGAGACCCGTCATTCGACGCCGCAGGACATCCAGTTCGATAGATAAATGGCCGGGCGGGCCAAAAACAGGAGTGTCATTATTTTGCAAAACTTTTATACTTTTTGATCGAAAGGCCCCGGCAGCCACCCGCTCGTGATAAATTGGTATTCCTGGTCAAAGCAGTGATGAAAAGTGAAGCGTCCGGCAATCTGGCGGCGACGAGGAAAACCAACGTGGCATTAGCAGCGAGATCTCTCATCTCCAAAAGTTCGTCTCATCCGGGTGCGACGCCGGCGGACCCGAAGAAGGTCCGGGCCAAAGCGCGTTCGGCGCCCGCCGTCGGCGGCGCTGCTCCGGCTGCGAGCGACGCCTCCCGGACCGTCGGTAAACGGCCAATTCCGGTTGCGGCACGCACCGGGATGCGCCATGTTGCCCTGCTCATCGAAACCAGCGGATCCTATGGCCGGGGACTCTTGCGCGGCGTCTCAAAGTACAACCGCGAGCATGGCGGGTGGTCCACCTATTTCCATCCCCACGGGCTGGGCGATCCTCCGCCCCCTTGGCTCACCAACTGGAAGGGCGACGGCATCCTCGCACGCATCGACACGCCGGAAATCGCCCAATTGGTTCTCAAATCCGGCGTGCCGGTCGTGAATCTTCGCGGAACCGTCGGTGAATTGCCGTTTCCCTACGTCGGGCCGGATCACGATCAGATCGCCAAATTAGCGGCGGAACATCTGCTGGAACGCGGGCTGAAGAATTTCGCCTTCTGCGGCAAGCCGGCGGGCGTCCATCCCGGTTTGGACGAGCGAGGCGTCACCTTTGAACAGGTGGTCGGCAGCGCCGGGGGCCATTGCGACGTTTTCCCCGCGGGATGCGCGCCCGGCGAGGATAGCTGGGAAATGCAGCAGGAGCGCCTCGCGAGGTGGATTCGATCGCTCCCCAAACCGGTGGGCGTCATGGCGTGCAACGACGAGCGCGGCTTGCAGGTCCTGGACGCCTGCCGACGCTGCGGCGCGACCGTTCCCGATGAGGTTGCAGTCATCGGGGCCGACAACGACGAGCACCTCTGCGACCTGTCCATTCCGCCGCTGACCAGCGTGGATGTCAATGCCGAGCAGATCGGCTACACCGCCGCGGCCCTGCTCGATCAGATGATGCAGGGCAAACGCTCGCCGGTGAATTCGCAGCGGCTTGCGCCCGGGGGATTTTCACGCGGCTCTCCACCGACACCATCGCCAGCGACGACGAGGAGGTCAACCGCGCGCTTCGCTTTATCCGCGAAAACGGCTGCTCGGGCCTGCGCGTTGTGGACGTGCTGGCGCACATGGGCATGTCGCGCGCCAGCCTCCAGCAGCGGCTCAAGCGCATTATCGGCCGTACCATTCATGAAGAAATCGAGCGCGTTCGCCTCGCGAGGGTCAAGGAATTGCTGCTGAGTCCGGACATGACCATCAAACAAGTGGCCCGGGCGACGGGATTCAGCAGCGTGCAATACATGACGCGCGTTTTCCGCGCCGCACTGGGCGAAACCCCGGCGCGATATCGAAGCCGCCGAAACAAATGAAACGGATGCGATTCGCTTTTGTTCTAACCGGCGTTGCCGCCATGGTTCTGAATGGCTGGTTGTCCTCGGCGGCCGCGCAGGCGACTTTGCCGAAGAATTTCTCCGTCACCAGACCGACGATTCCGGACAAGACGTTCACGATCACCGATTTCGGCGCCGTCGGCGACGGGAAAACGCTTAACACCAACGCGTTTCGCCACACCATCGCGGCCTGCGCCAAAGCCGGCGGCGGAACCGTCGTCGTCCCCAGCGGAACTTTCCTCACCGCGCCCTTCTCGCTGGACAGCAATCTCGATCTGCGCCTTGACGCCGGATCGACCATTCTCTTCAGCGACAATCCCTCCGAATTGAAGGTGACCGAATCCGGGTTTGAGAACGACATTTCGGCCGAGCATTGCCACGACATCGCCATCACCGGATCGGGAACGATCGACGGAAACGGCAAGTATTTCTGGCTGAATTTCGTCGGGCCGAAGAACGATCCCTACGACGACCCCTGGATGCCGCATCGTCCGCGGCTCATCACCCTGAACGATTGCACGCGCGTGCTCGTGCAGGGCGTGACGCTGACCAACAGCCCGATGTTTCACCTCGTCCCCAGCCGATGCCGCGACGTCACCATCGACGGTATCCGCATCTTCAGCCCGGCGGATTCGCCCAACACCGACGGGATCGATCCGTCCGGCGTCAACTATCTGATCACCGGATGCACGATCGACACCGGCGACGATTGCATCGCCGTCAAGGGCGGCGCTCAATACGATCGGGACCGTCCGGCAGTCGAAGATTTCCTCATTACCGATTGCACGTTCCGGCACGGACATGGAATGTCAATCGGCAGCGAAACCTACGGCGGGGTTCGCGACATGGTCGTGCGGAACTGCACGTTCGACGGGACCGAGGCCGGCATCCGTTTGAAATCCCCCCGCGGCCGCGGTGGTCTCACCGAAAATCTCACCTACGAGAATCTCACCATGAAGAACGTGAAGATTCCCATTCTGATCACCAGTTGGTATCCGAAAATCCCCACCAAGCCCGCCTTGTACCCGGCGCATCCCGTTACCGACCGGACGCCAATCTGGCGGCACATCCTGATCCGAAACGTCACCGCCGTGGACAGCGACATCGCGGGCCAGATCGCCGGCCTGCCGGAAATGCCCGCCGAGGACGTCGTCCTGGAAAACGTGCGCGTTTCCGCGAGGAAACCGATCGAGATTTACTTGCGCGGGGAATCCAGTTCATCAATTGTAAGATTTCGGCGGCATCGGGAAGACCGTCTCTTTACGACGCCCAGGTCCAAGGGCTTGAATAGTTCAACATCAAAGGAAACAAACCCAAATGAATCCCAGATTGCGTTGGTCGTTGATCGTGCTGGTGTTGATCGCGGCGGTCGGCTGTCAGTCCGAACCGGCTGCGGCGGACATCGCCAAGGGGCCGCCCGCCATCGCCAAGCCGCGCATTCCTTCCCGCGTATTCAATATTGCCGATTACGGCGCCGTCGGCGACGGCAAGCACCTCAACACCGATGCGTTCCGCAAGGCGATCGAGGCCTGCTCCGCCGCCGGCGGGGGCAGGGTGCTGGTTCCATCCGGAACATGGCTCACCGGCCCCATTCATCTGATGAGCGACGTGGACTTTCATCTCGACGCGGGCGCCACCATTCTTTTCAGCCGGAATTTCGACGACTATCCGCTGGTCGTCACCAATTTCGAGGGCGAGCAGGCGGTGGAATCCACCTCGCCGCTGTCGGGTAACGATCTGCACGATGTGTCGATCACCGGCACGGGCGTGATCGACGGCCAGGGCGAAGTCTGGCGACCGCTGAAAAAATCCAAAACCACCGCCCAGCAATGGGCCGCGCAGGTGCAAAGCGGCGGCGCCGTTGACGAAAAGACGCATACCTGGTGGCCGACCGCCGACGCCAGGGACGGATTCAAGGCGCTCACGCAACTTCGCCAAAGCACCGCCCCCCCCAACCTTGAGGATTACCGGCCCTACCGGGTCCTGCTCCGGCCGGTCATGGTGCTGCTGTCCAACTGCCACGACGTGCTGCTGGAAGGCCCAACGTTCCGCAATTCCCCGTCATGGCACATTCATCTGCTTTACTGCGACAACGTCACCGTCCACGACGTGACGATTTTCAGTCCGTATTACGCCCAGAACGGCGACGGGCTGGACATTGATTCCTGCCGAGAGGTGGCCGTGTCGGATTCGACGATCAACGCCGGTGACGATTTGATTTGCCTGAAATCCGGCAGGGGCGCCGCGGGCCGGAAAGTCGGCCGCCCCACCGAGGACGTCACCATCACCGATTGCACGCTGGGCTGGGGCCACGGCGGGATCGCCATCGGCAGCGAAACGTCCGGCGGGGTCCGCAACGTCACCGTCTCCCACTGCGTCCTTCGCGGAACCGACGATGCCCTGCGATTCAAGACCGTCCGCGGCCGCGGAGGAACCGTCGAAAACATCAACATCAGCGACATCCAGATGTCCGACATCAAAGATGCCTGCATCAGCTTCGACATGTATTACGAACTCAAAAAGCCCCCGACGCACAAATCGGCGCACCGGCCCGTCGCGGACGAGCAAACCCCGCCGGAGGACTCGGTAGCGAAGCCGCTGGTGGTGACGCAGGAATTGCCGCAGCCGGTGGGGCTGGGGACGCCGCAGTTCCGCGATATCACCGTGCGCAATATCGTGTGCCTGGACGCGAACATCGGAATCCAATTGCGCGGGCTTCCGGAGATGCCGCTGGAAAACGTGACGATTGACAACGCCCGAATCGTGGCCAAGCAGGGCGGCGCTTTGATCGACTGCAGCGGGATCACCCTTCGCCACGTCAACATCAAATCCCCCGGCGTTCCGATATTGCAGATTCAGGATGTCAGGAACCTGACGATGGACGACGACAACTTCGTCCCCGGGCAACTCAAGTAGAAAATGGTCTACGGCTGCGGCGGAGTAGTTGCGGCTTCCTGGTAAAACGGCGGAACCCAGCCTTCCCAGCCGGCGAGAATGTCCAGAACCGTGTATTCCGTCGCCTCGGTTTGGCTGAGTTGCCGCGCCCATGGCGCGCGCTTGGAAATGTTCGCGCCGGGGCCGGTGTTGCCATATTCCGCATAACGGGCCGTTTTCTCATTGGCGGGATTTTTCCAGTTGAACCACCCCGCCGGCCGGATGTGCGGACCCATCCAGCAATCAATAAATGCCGTCGCCGCGAACGGCCGCCACGGCCGGCCCAGATAGACCGACCCATCCGGCACTCCCTCATCCGCGGTGAGTCTGCAATGCAGGAACACGTAACCCCAGCGAGTTCCCTGCTCCGTGGAGGCGGCGGTGAGATAGCCCTTGGCCTTGCTACGAATCTCGCAGGAATCAAAAACCGCTGTTGATTTGCCAAAGATGAAATCGACGTGTCCTTCGATGTAGCAATTGTGGAAATAATTCCGCCCGTCGCTGTCGGCGAACACCGTGTCCTGCCAGCCGAGGAACCGGCAGTTGTCGAACGCCACCCGGTCGCCGGCGATTTCGATGGCTAGCGCCTGTCCGTGCAGGCCGAAGGTGTTCTGGAAGGTGATGTTTTTTGCGGTGAAATCATCGGCGAGGATTCGAACGCTGGGCGTGGCGAACGTGCCGATGGGTTTGTGATCCGGCCCGAACATGGGAGTGCCCAGATCGAATGTGAGGACGGTCGTCGCCGGATCGTCGCCCCAAATGCTGATGGACGATTTGAGGCGCGGCACCGTCACCTGCTGCTTGTAGATTCCCGGCAGAATGTGAATCGAATAGCTGTGATGCGGATAGGCAGGAATAGCATCCACGGCTTCTTGAACGGTCCTGAACATTCCACTGCCATCGGCGGCGACGGTAATTTGCGAAGGCAATATCGCGGGGGCGGTCGTGGGCTGGGCGGCGGAATCGGCAAAAGCCCCCGCACACATTGTTGTCATTACGACGACACCAATACGCCCCGATCTCCGAATTTGCGCAACAGGCATGGTGATCCTCTTTCGAGGACCTATTGTACGGTTTGAAGAATTTTTATCCCGTGAAACAGGCGTTGGGCGGGCGGTTGCGAAGCAGGGGCGCGGCGCATAAACTCGGAATGTGCCGCCGCCACCTTAGCTCAATTGGCAGAGCACCGCTTTTGTAAAGCGGCGGTTGTCAGTTCAAGTCTGACAGGTGGCTATCTCTTCCGCCTTATGCGGCAACCCGACGCTGCTCGGACGGCTGTGCTTGACGGATTTCCGGGGGAACGGCCGGACGTTGTTCGCGTCCAGCTGAATTGATTGACGCCGGCGCGGAAGAGGCCTTCGGCTGCCTTGGGGGCATCAGTAATGAGCGCAATTCGCCAATGCGGCTATGGAATATTCCCAGGTGCATGTGGAACTCGCGGATCGCCTCGCAAGCTCGCGCCTCATCGCGCCCCTGGTAATGCTCCTCCATTGCGTTTGCGGCCTTTTGAAGGATGCCCAGCAGCGGATGGAGCTTTGTCTCCAATTCAGCATTGACGGCAAGCAACACCGCTCGTTCCTGGAACAATTCTCGCGAAAGCGACGTCTCTGGCATGATGATAACCCATTTCGCGGCGACCTATATCCACTCATCGTCCACAACCGGTGAGTGGTTTAGATGACACTCCCCCTGGATGGTCCGCCGAAGGCTATCCCACGATTTCGAGGATTTTGAATTGCATGGTGCCGCGGGGAGCCCGGACCTTTACGGTATCGCCGACGTGGGCCTTGATCAGGGCTTCGCCCATGGGGCTGTTGGCGCTGACGTTAGTGACTTCGCCGCCGGCGGCGGGCTGCGCTTCGCCCACGATGCAAACCAGCATTTCGCTTTCATCGTCCATATCCATCAGTTTTACGGTGTGGCCGATGAAAACCACGTTATCGGGCACGGCGTCGTTGGAAATGACCGAAGCGTTCTTCAGCTTCGACTCCAGCTCCGCCAATTGACGCTGAATGTTGCGGTTCTCTTCCTTGGCGAAGTGGTACTCGGCGTTTTCGGACAGATCGCCGAGACTGGCAGCCTTGCGGATCCGGTCCTGGGCATCGATCTGGGCCTTGTAAAGCTCCTCTCGCTTCCTTTCCAGAGCGGCCTTCTCGTTGGCACTGACAAACGGCATGACACCGGCTCCTATCCAATTGCAACCGGCCAAAATTCGGGCCGGCATTGATAAGTCTCCAAAATCGAACCACCGCGCGGGATCGCGCGGTGGTCAACTTGGGCGACATCAATCATATAACAACCGCCATCTTTGGCAACGGCTATTCGCCGCCACGCAGAAAATTGTCGCGTTGGTGGACTGGGGAGATCAGTTCGGGGAGATCAGCTCGATTGACCGCCGGGGCGGCAGGTTCTAAACTGCCGGCCCTTTGACCGAGCGGAAATCGGAGTAACCCATGGCCTTTTCGTGTGTTGTCGTCACGCCGGAACAGCAGATTCTGGACGAATCGCTGACTCAGGCGATCATCCCCGCCGCGGATGGGCTGTTGGGAATCCTCACCTATCGGGCGCCCCTGCTGGCCAAACTTGGAAAGGGCCAGTTGCGCCTGGACCTGGCCTCCGGGCAGAAAAGGATGTTTCAGATCGACGGGGGAATCGCGCAGATGAAGGATAACAAGCTGACGATCCTGACGCCCTCGGCCGCCGAGCAGGCAACGGCCTGAACCGGCACTGACACCGGACTATCTTTTCAGTGCTCCGAAGGCGGCAAACACGCCTGACTTGTGCAGCACTTCGACTTCTGTCAATCCGACCTCGCGTAAAAGATCGAGTTGAAAAATCAGGCTCCGCGGCGTGTCCTCCTTCTCGACGTATCCGAACACATGATCGCGGTATTTCTCGCCCTTTAGATCGGTGAGGTATTGGCCATAGCGCGCCCACATGCCGGTTTGCACCGGCCCAAGCGCATGCTGGATCAGATCGGATATCCAGATCGACCCGCCGACGGCCAGCGCCCGATGGAATTTGGCGAAGACCGATCGCCACTGGTCGTCGGTCCGCAAATGATGAAGAACGGCGGCCGCGACGATGATGTCGAACTGGCCCTCGCCAAGATCAATGTCCCGGATGTCACCCTGCATTAAATTGATCTTGCCACGGGTGACGGCCGAGAGGCGCTGATGGGCGCAATCGAGCATCGGCTGGCTGAGATCGACGAGCGTGACATTCAAATCCGGCATTCGTTGCAGCATTTTCAGCGAATAGTTGCCGGCCCCGCAGCCGACATCCAACAGCCGGGTTGCTCCCGGCGTGACCCCCGCCGCCGCCGCGGTAATCAGATCGAGCACGAGCGGCGCGTCTATCGTGGCGGATTGGCCGGTTTCCAGAACCGAGAATCGCTCGACTTCCTGATCGAACCGGGCGCGGATTTCATCGACGGTCGATTTCACCGCCTGATTCTATCAGTCACGCCGGGGTCTGGGTACGGCCTTCGGCGCTGCCGGCAAGCTGAATCCCGGGAAAGTTACGATCATCATGACCATTAAGCGGTCCGGCAGGTATTCCGATAGGTATTCCATCTCGCTTCGTTTGGAGCCGGAACAGTATCTTCCGATCTGCGATCCTGAACGAGATTGGAACCGCGCCGTGAAGGCGCAGTTTATCGGGCGTTCGGGGGCAGATGAGATTCGCCCGACGGCATAAACGATGCATCCACTGCTTGCCAGACAATTGAAGCGGGTGTTCGGCGACGGCGCGGTCAAGGATTCGGCGTCGTTGCCGCCGCCTTGGGACCAGTTCGTCGCCCTGGTGGAAGAAGCCTACGGCGACTTCGATGCCGATCGTGAAATCGTCGAAAAATCCATGCGGTCGGCGTCGCAGGAACTGGAAGCGCGCAACCAACAGCTTTTGCATAAGAACCAGGAGCTTCTCAGCGTCGAACAGGACCTTCGCAAATCGCGCGATGATCTGGAAAAGAGGGTCGGAGAGCGCACCGCGGAGATGCGCGCGATGGTGCAGCAGGCCAAGGCCGCCAGCCGCACCAAATCCGAATTCCTCGCCAACATGAGCCATGAGATTCGCACGCCCATGGCCGCCATTCTCGGTTACGCCGACATGTTGCTGGACAAGTGGCAATTCAACAGCGAGCAACTGGAATGCGTGCAGACCATCCGGCACCAGGGAGAACACCTCCTGACGATCCTCAACGACATCCTGGATCTTTCCAAGATCGAAGCCAACAAGATTCAGATCGAGCACATCGCGTGCGATCCGTGCCAGATCGTCAATGAGTCGGTCTCGCTGATGCGCGTGCGCGCCGGGAGAAAAATCTTCAATGCGAGATCACGTATCTCGGCCCCATTCCTCAAACCATCAAGACCGATCCGACCCGTCTGAGGCAAATCCTGCTGAACCTGATCGGCAATGCGGTTAAATTCACCGAGACCGGCGGCATTCAGATCGCCGTCAGTCTTGAAGCCCAATCTTGCGCGGAGCCGAAACTGCGGATTGATGTCATCGACAGCGGGATGGGGATCAAGCCGGCGCAGCTCGAAAATATGTTCCAGCCGTTCGCGCAAGGCGACAACTCCACCACCCGCCGCTTCGGCGGAACCGGGCTGGGACTCTCCATCTGCAAACGTCTGGCCCAGATGCTGGGCGGCGACATCCAGGTACAAAGCCGCCCCCGCTGCGGAAGCCGGTTCATCGTCACCATCAGCGTCGGCGACCTGAAGGGCGTGGCGATGATCGTGAATCCGCACGAGGCGATCGGCCAACCGGACGCCTCCGATGCCCGGACATCCGATCCAACCTCCAGGGGCGCGAAATTGCGAGGCCGTGTACTCCTGGCCGAAGATGGCATCCACAACCAGCGGGTCATTTGCTATTTCCTGGAAGAGGCGGGATTGGAAGTAGCCGTGGCGGACAACGGCCACGTGGCATGTGAACGGGCGCTGCAGGCCAAAGCAGCCGCTGCGCCGTTCAACGTCATCCTGATGGACATGCAGATGCCGGAACTGGACGGCTACGGCGCCACGGCCCTCTTGCGAAATGAAGGATATACCGAGCCGATCATTGCCGTGACCGCCAACGCGATGACCGGCGACCGCGAAAAATGCCTTGCCGCCGGATGCAACGAACATCTGACCAAGCCCGTCGATCGGCGCCAGTTGCTCGCATTGCTCGGTCGTTACCTGTCTGTTCGGCAGGACGATCATCCAGCGGCGGCGACTGCCGTCACCGCCCCACCGTCCGAACTCCCCACGGCGGTGGCGTTCAACGACGGCCCGATACAGCTTGAGCCGATTCAGACCGCTTGCGTCAAATTTCTCCCCGCCTTCCTTGCCGACATCCCCAAACAGACGGAAAACCTGATCTCGGCCATGCGCGAAGCGGACATTGCCAAGCTTCAAAAGCTGCTGCACGACCTGAAGGGAACGGCCGGATTGTTCGGACTTCGCCAGGTCAGCGAATTGGCCGCGCGATCTGAAAAGCAGCTCAAAGCATCCGCGGCGATTGATTCAACGGCGGCGGATATTGAGACGATCGCCCAAATGCTCCACCGTGCGGCCCAGATCGATCCCGCCCGCTTTCCGGTGTCTGGCGATGCCTCAGCATCATCCAAATCGCCGTCGCAGACCTAGAACGTTCTCTCCGCCGGGTACTGGACGGAGCGGGGCCGTGACTTCGGCGAGGCTCAGTCGAGCCGTCCGCCCGGACCGGGGCGACACGCCCCGGCTCTGCAATCTCAAATGAACCCCTACGCTCCGCCGAATCGGTTCCGAACGGATTTTTTGCCATTCCCAAGCCGGGCGACCGCGCCCGATCATGCTTGCGCCTGCGGATATTATGGCCTCGGTACACCCCAGCACGCGGGTCCTCATTCTCGGCGGCGGCTTCGCGGGTGTTCACACCGCGACTCGCTGAGACGCCGCTGGAAAGACGCCGCGGACAGTTCCATCACGCTAATCAGCAAGGAGAATTATTTTCTCCTGACGCCGCTGCTGTTCGAAGCGGGCAGCGGCGTCCTAGAGCCACGTCACGCCGTCACCCCGATCCGCCGCATGTTCAGCGGCGTTCAGTTCGTCCAGGCGACCGTGCAAAGCATCGACATCGACGGCCGGTCGGTGCAGGCCCACCTTGTAAGCGGCGAAGTGCGCCGGTTTGAATTCGATCACCTGGTTCTGGCGCTGGGCGGCGTGACGAACACCAACATCATCTCCGGCGCGGAAACAGCTCGGACTTTTAAGACGCTGTACGATGCCATTATCCTCAGGAATCATTGCATCCGCCTTTTCGAGCGGGCCGACGTGGGAACCGACGAAAAACTCAAACACGCATTGCTCACGTTCGTCATCATCGGCGGCGGATTGGTGGGATTGGAACTCCAGGGGGAACTGACCGAATTCATCAAGAATGTTCAGTTGGCGTATCCGCGGGTGGACAAAAAATATGTCCGTTTCGAGTTGATCGAGGGCGGCCCGCGCCTGGTTCCGGAACTGGATGAGGACCTGGGCGATTACGCGGCCAAGACATTGGCTAAACGGGGCGTGAACGTCCGGACCAATACGCGGGTGGATTCGATGGACGAATCGACGGTGCGCCTGCCCGGCGGCGAGGAAATCCAGGCACAAACGATCGTGCTGGCGACCGGCGTTGTGCCCAATCCGCTGATTTCCACGCTGCCGGTGGAAAAGGACCGCAAGGGCCGCGTGAATGTGGACGCCACGATGCGATCGAGATCGCATCCGAACGTCTGGGCGCTGGGAGACTGCGCCGCAATCCCCGATGCGCAGGGCAAACCCTATCCCCAGTTGGCCCAGCACGCCCTGCGTGAGGCGCGTTTGCTCGGCAGGAACATCGCCGCGGTCACTGGCGGCGCTGAGCCGCGCCCATTCGTTTACAAGAACAAGGGGACGCTGGCCGCGCTCGGCCGCCACAAAGGGATCGGCCGCGTGTATGGAATCAAAATCTACGGCTTTCCCGCGTGGTGGGTTTGGCGCACCTATTACCTCCTTCAAATGCCTCGATTCGACCGCAAGCTGCGGATCGTGATCGACTGGACCGTTTCCCTGTTCTTCAAGAACGACGTTGTCGAATTGGATATGACGGCGCGTCGTTGAAGTTCTAATCGGCGGCGTCGCTACTTGCCCGCATGCGCCAAATGCGCAACCGGCCGATTGAGCACGGCCAACAAAACATGCCGGGTGACCATTCGGTACGCGGCATCTTCATCTTTCGGCCAACGCGCCCTATTGCTGCTCACCGCGGACAGGTGATCCACAAGGTTCTGGCGAAGAGCCGACGTGTCCTCATTGTTCGGCACGTTGATCCGCCAGTTGCCGGATTCAAAAATCAACGGCACCTTCAGCTCCGCCATATTGTGCATGGCCTTCAGCGTGACCATGGCGATCTTCTGGTGCAGCGCCAGCAATCGATGGGCGTTGGAAGAATTCTCCGTCACTTCCTCCGCCAGCTGCGGATTGGCGTTGGCCGTGGATTGCTCGATCGAATAGAAATCCGGCTTAAAAACGGCGGTCCCCTTGATGCTGAAATCATGTCCGTACGTCTGCTTCCAGTCTTTATTGATCCGCTGGATGCAGTCATCCAGCGTTTTGCCGTAGTTCTGGCTATAAGTGCTGGAAGCCTCGATTCGCTTTTGATCCGAGTTGGTGAATCGGTCGATCAGACGGCCCATGTCCTTGGGCGTCAGCGCGTCGGCCGTCAGATCCACGATCGCTTTGTGGATGTCGGCGGCATCCGGGCTGTTCTTGACCTCCACGTTGGGATTAATAACGCTCGCCACGGTATGCGGCGCGTTGCTTGAGTTGACGGTTGCGGCCATTGAGAATCCCGCGAGAGCCGTCGTGGCCGCCAACGCAATTGCCAGTTGCTTATTCATGGAAAAGCTCCTTTCGTAAATAATCGATGCGGACGAACAATGTGTTCGACTACTTCAAAGGAAAGATGCAGAGATCAGACAAGTTGCAAGCTTTTTTCGGATTTTCGATCAATGATCGCGCCTGACCGACAAGCTGACGCGGCGTCATCGCATTACCAGCGTTTGACAGCGGTCGGAACGCGGATTGCACATCACCCTTGTTTGGAAGGTTGCGAGGCGTTGGTTGCCGGCAGAGTTTGCTGGCCGCCTTACCCCGAGGCAATATGTCAGGGAAGACCGTAACTAACGAGGTGTTATCATGGTCAGTCAGAATCCCGCCGAAGTAGCCGGCCGCACCGATCGCGGGTTTGTCACGCAGGAGACGATTGTGGCTACATCCACCGACCTGAACGATTTCGGATATCCCCTGCCGTCATTTTGGGGGTCGGTCGTCGCCGGTGCGCTCGTCGCGCTGGGCATCGGCGCCCTGTCGGAGTGCCTGATGCTCGGCTGTCACCTGGTCACGTATGACAATGGCGTGCTCGATCCCGGCATCGGCGCGGCGATCTGGATGATCGTCACAGCCTGCATCGCATATTTCGTCGGCGGCATGCTCGCCAGCCGGCTGAGCCTGCGCGGCGGTTGGATGCGCGGCCTGACCCTCTGGGGATTCAGCATTCCGCTGGCGCTGCTTATCATGGCGGCCGTACGCACGGGCGCCGGACTGGCGTACCTTCATCTCGGTCATTTGACCGAACAAGTTGCCGGCAGCGCCGGGGTGACCAGCCCATATAGCGAGAACTTCGCCGTGAATTACTTCGGCGCTTGGATCGGATTTGTGCTGCTGACGTGCGGGCTGATTTTTGCCCTCATCGGCTCCAGCGTGTCCTGTGGCTGCGCAAGAAGAAAGCGACGAGCCAAGTCGGCCAATAATCATTTGCCCTGGCCGATTGCGCGTTGCAGCCGGATTCGCGGACAAAGATCGACGCGGGATGGCGGCAACTTTTGAAACGCCGCTCCTCGCCGTCGGCTTGAACATCGCCTGGGGGGAACAGCCCGGACACCCTCTCTTCCAAATCGCGAAAGGCGTTGCGGCGAGTCGAGGCGATCGGCCGTGAAAACGGCCGCCGCATCGGCTACACTGCCGCGATTGCTTCGTGAGAAGCGGATTTGGAGAGGTGTCCGAGTGGCTGAAGGAGCAGCACTGGAAATGCTGTAGGCGGCTTAAACCGTCTCGGGGGTTCGAATCCCCCCCTCTCCGTTTAACGCGATCGCCGGAATTTATTGCCGGCTTACAACGCAGACCACTGCATCGCCGGTGGACGAAATAATCACCTTGTCGAACCAGTCGATGTTCAGGGCGTGAACCAAATCAGCTTCAGCGAGGCGGCACGCCGAAGCAGGGGAAACATCTTTGCCGGTCCGACGCGAAGCCGCCAGGGCGGGCGTCCGCAGGGCCAGCGATATCTTTCGGTCCAATTGCAATGAAAACTCAATCGTCTCCTGCTGCTTGCACAGCGCCGCGACGTTCGGCAACAGGGAGCTCGATCGCGATCGAGGCCGCGGAACGCGATCCGTCTGAAACGCCTGCTCCGGCCAAAACCTTTTTGGCCATCACAACGCATTTCTCAAGATTCGCTTCAGCGGGATGGCAAACGAGATGCAGGCCGTTCTCATTGCTGGCCTTGGCCACGGTGATTTGACCGACTTCGCACGGTGAGCCGCGGAACATTTCGGCAACGGCGTCGTCGTCCACGGCGACTCGCGTCGAAGGCTCTCCGGCGGCATTAACGCAAGCCGCGGCTAGCGCCCCGATCAGCGGTCTGAGAAACCGCCGCGGCGCGGCCGCCTTTTGCTGGTCGTTGGAGTCGGCGAAGAAGATCGCCCGGCTGATCGCCTGCTTCATCCGTGAATTGAGCAGTTTCATTATCGACGGTTCCAGGCCCACCAGCGCGAACGTCTCCTCCGGCAGATTCTCGATCTGCATCTGATCACAATACGGATAGCAATACTTGGCCAACTGGTTGGCGATTTGCAATACATGGACCGCCTTGCGCAGCGGAAGCGGATCGCTGACGTGAAAGGCGTTGGCCGGATAGTGATGCCAGTGAATCGCCTGAACCAGATCGGCGGGCAACTTCCATCCGGCCGCCAATTCGCCCCCCAGGTGGGCGTGATCGACCCCAAGGATTCTTCGTTCGGCGGCAAGGGGGTCTTCGTTTGGATCGTCGGCCGCGGACTTGCGCAGGGCATCGGCCTGGGCGGGAAGCTTGGCGATCACCGCCAGTTTGCCGATGTCGTGGAGCAGGCCCAGCGTGGAAACGAAACCGCGGTCGACGCCGGCGGCGGTTGCCGCCAGGCACTCTGCCGCATACGAAACGGCCAGCAGGTGAACCCAGATGTCCTGGGCGTCCTGCCGCGCCTGCGGCGATTGCGGTTTCAGCACGTCTCGCAAGCGTAAGCGCACAACGATCGACTTGACCGTGGCGAAGCCCAAATAGCTGACGGCTTCGCTGACAGAGGTGATTTTTCGCGATAGCCCAATCGCGGCGCTGTTGACCGTTCGCAGCAATGAGGCGGCAAGCGATGGATCGCTCGAGGCGATTTTCGCCAGGCTCGACGCGGAGGATTGAGCGTTATTGATTTCGCGAAGAAGCTCCGTGACCACGTAAGGCAACGGAGGAAGCTGCGCCAGACTGTCTCGAACCGACGGCAACATGTCCCGAATGTTTTGGTCGGTTTCACTGCCGTTGGGCACGCGAATCTGATAACCCCCCGGCGCGGTGACATACCGCACCTCGGTGGACTCTGCCGCCGTGGATTCTTCCGATTCATCCACTTCGGCCGAGGCGGTCTGCGGCGGCGGAGCGGCATCCTTGTTGCCGAACCAATTTGCAAAAAGCTCCCGCAACCTGCCCCAGAAGGTCAAGGAGCTTCGGTCCGAGCCGCGAAGATCAGCGGATTCGACGGTCCCCATGCGAAAGTCTCAAAAGGTGCGCAAACTGTTATCCACGTCTTGTATCGGCCCGGCAACGAGACGCAATTATTGATTAGAGGCAAGATTTGCCCTTGGCTTTTCGAGGTCCGATATGTCTGCGAGGGCTATTTGCCGTGCAGCAGTCGGCGCAAATCCGGGAAATAATCCGGATACGTCTTGTTTACGCATTGCGCGTCCTTGATCACCACGCCCGGGGCCTTTGTGGCGGCCAAGGCAAAACTCATCGCCATGCGGTGATCGTCGTATGTCGCGATCTCGGCGAGACGGATTTCCGCCGGGGGATCGATCCGCAACGCGTCGCCCTCAATGGCAACCGTCGCCCCCAGCCGCGTCAATTCGCTTTGCAATGCGGCCAAGCGGTCGGTCTCTTTCACACGCAGGGTGCCCAGGCCGCGAATGGTCGTCCGGCCCTCGGCGAACAGGGCCACCACGGCCAAGGTCTGGGCGGTGTCGGGCATGGGGAAAGATCGACTTCGATGCCGTGTAATCGGTCCGTCCCGGCGACTTCGATGGAATCCTTATTCACGACGACGGCCGCGCCCATGCGGGCGAGGACTTCGGCGAATCCGACATCGCCCTGAAGGCTTTGCCGGCCAAGGCCGGACACCGTGATCCTTGCGCCGGGATGAATCGCGGCGAGGGCCAGAAAATAGCTGGCACTGCTGGCGTCCGGCTCGATCGCATAATGGTGGCCCACATAATGGCCACGGGGAATGACGATTTGTCCTGGGATCCTGGGTGATTGGATCGCGAATCAGTTCCGGCGTCATGCCGAAGGCGTCCATCATCCGCATCGTCAGGGCTACGTACGGCCAGCTCGTTTGGCGATCGGTCAGCTCCACATGCACCTCATGGCGGGCATAGGGGCTGGCCATCAGGATCGCCGAAAGAAACTGGCTCGACTGCGCCGCCCCGACTCGCAGCAGGCCGCCGGGCAATTCGTCGGCATGTACGAGGATCGGCACGAATCCCGTCGTCGCTCCACGTATCGCACCCGCACGCCGAGGTGGCTGAAGCATTTCGCTCAGTTCGGCGATGGGACGCTCGCGCAGGCGCGGTGCGCCGTCGAGAACGTATTCGCCGCGGCCCAGGGCGCACAAAGCGGTGAGAAATCGGATCGTAGTGCCGGAATTCCCGCACGACAGCCGGGCGGCGGCGACGGGAATCCGACCTCCCCTGCCGACAAGGACAACCGTCTGGGTCGATTCGCTTGATCGTCCAGTTCAAAGCCGAGTTGCCGCAGACCTTCGATCATGACCCGCGTGTCGTCCGCGAACAGGACGTTGCTCAGGGTGCTTCGGCCGATGGCCAGTGCGGCCAGGATCAAGCGCCCGATTGGTCATGCTCTTGGAGCCGGGCGGCGTGATCGTCGCGGAAAAAGGGCGGGTGACGGGGTCGATCGTCATGTCGCTCATGCCGCATGGAGAGTACGACCGGAGCGGAAGAACTGCAAACTGCGATGAGATCGTCGGAACGGGGAAAATAAAGCCCGCCGCGATGCGGCAGGCTCTTTGCTGAATAATCTATAATCCCGGCCGGGCTTTAGCGCTGATGCTCGGGAATCCGAATCTGCAATCGGGCGATCCGGCGATTGAGTCGCTGGATATTGATTCCCAGCAGCCGTGCCGCGGCCGCCTTGTTGAAGTTCATCTTCTTCAGGGCCTTGGCGATGGTGCAGCGCTCGATGTCCTGAAGGCTGAGATCCTCCGGCGAATCCACTCCCGCCGGCCGCCTGCAAGCGCGGCGGAAGATCGGAGCCGATCACCTGCTGCGAGCCGCGATCACGTGGGCATGTTCCATCACGTTCGACAGCTCGCGCACGTTTCCGGGCCAGCGAGTATTCCTGCAACAGGGACACCGTTTGGGGGGCCAGGTGTCTTGATCGGCTCGCCGTAAAGATCGGCCTGCGTCTTGAGGAAATGCTCAGCCAGCGGAAGGATGTCGTCCTTGCGCTCGCGAAGCGGCGGAAGCTTGAGGACAACGACGTTCAGCCGGAAGAACAAGATCCTGCCGGAACGTTCCTTCGCGAACCATTGCATCCAGCGGACGGTTGGTGGCGCTGATGATGCGGATGTCCACCGGACGGGCTCGGAAATCGCCGACGGGCACGACGCACTTTTCCTGCAACACGCGCAGAAGCTTGGCCTGAAGATGCAGGCTCAGTTCGGCGATTTCATCGAGAAACAGCGTTCCACTATCGGCGGCACGAATGAAGCCGAGCGAATCACGGGTCGCCCCGGTGAACGCACCTTTCACGTGCCCGAACAATTCGCTTTCAAAGAGCGTGTCGCTCAACGAAGAGCAATCGACGGGATAAAGGGCTTTGTTAGCGCGCGATGAATTGTTGTGGATAAATCGCGACAAGCATTTCTTTGCCGCTGCCCGTCTCGCCCAGGATCATCACCGTCGAGCGACGACGCGCAATGTCGCCGGCTGTTTGCTTCAGGTTAGCGATCAGAGGCGAATCGCCAACGAACTGGACGGCAGGTAAAAACGTCTGAACGCTGTCTTGGCCGCTGATTGATTGTACTTCCATATTGCACTTCCCACACCGGAATAGGCAAAAGATAACCCCGGTTTTCAACAAATACAACCATTAAAACGAAAAGGCCGCTTCCCCTTAGTTCGATCAAAATCGCCCAGAATAGTTAAAATAAATGGATGAGAGGCGATGCCGTTTCTGAAGGCAGCCTATTCTACACCTTAAGCTCTGTAATTTCCTGCGTAGATAGGACCGATAATGCTGTCGAATTGGCTCGACGACTTCGGCGACAAACCGCTCCACCTGCTGGGGCGCTCTGCCCATAAATTGGGCTGGATCGAACACCTTTGCCAGATCGATGCCGCGAACGCCAGTTCCTTGGCCAAGCGTTCCAAAAGATCGTTTGGCTTTGCCCAGATCCTTGACCTGCTTTGCCGCTGCCTGGGAGTGACGGCGGATGATCTCGTGCAATACCTGCCGATCTCCCCCAGCCCGCACCGCCGCCATCAGAATCTCCTCCGTCGCCATGAACGGAAGCTCAGCCATAACAGACGCTTGTATGATTTTCGGATAAACGACCAGTCCCCGGGCCACGTTGGCGGTGATCAGCAAGCATCCATCGGTTGCCAGGAAACGCCTCGGGAATGCTCAGCCGCTTGTTGGCTGAATCATCCAGAGTTCGCTCAAACCATTGCTCTGCCGCGGTTTGCAGCGGGGAAGAGACCAAGCTGATGACGAATCGGGCCAGTCCGGTGGCTCGTTCACAGCGCATCGGGATTGCGCTTGTACGCCATTGCGCTGGAACCGACCTGTTCCTGCTCGAACGGCTCCTCCATCTGCTTCATACCCGCCAAAAGCCGAATGTCATTGCAAAACTTGTGGACGCTGGCGGCGATGCCGGCCAAAGTCGAGATAATTTGGGCATCGATTTTCCTCGAATACGTCTGGCCGGTCATTAAAAACGTCTGCAAAAATCCGAAGCTATTCGGCCATTATTCGATCCAAGGTTTCGACCTTGGAGTGGTCTCCATCAAATAAAGCCAGAAATGACGCCTGAGTCCCGGTTGTTCCCTTGACGCCTCGGAACTTCAGCGTCTGCGATGCGGTACTCCAGTTCCGTCGAGGTCCATCGCCAGATCCGCCGCCCACAGAGCCGCCCGTTTGCCCAACGGTCGTGAGCTGGGCCGGCTGAAAATGGGTGTAAGCCAGGGTCGGCAAATCCTTCCACTGCAACGCGAATCGCCCCAGTGCATCGATCGCCAGACGCCAATCGGCCGGCCAGCAGTTTCATGCCATCCCGCATGATGATCAGGTCGGCGTTGTCGACGACAAATTGGCTGGTTGCCCCCAGATGAATGATTTCCCGAGCGGCCGGCGCCGCCTCGCCAAAAACGTGCACGTGCGCCATGACATCATGTCGCAGGCGTTTCTCCCACTGCGCCGCGGACGCAAAGTCGATGTCGTCCAGAGCCCGCTCCATCTGCGCCAGGGCTTCGGGCGTGATGCGGGTCAGCCCCAGTTCGCGCTGGCATCGCGCCAGTTCCAGCCAAAGCCGCCGCCAGAGTCCGAACTTGTTGCGGGCGGAAAAAAGCCGCGACATCTCTTCGCTGGCGTTGCGTTCCACCAGCGGCGATTCGTACATGTCGTGGGACATACCCAAGACGATTGTAACGGCAGGCAAACTCCCCCGCGAGAAGGCATCCTTTCGCCCGTCGGCAAGGACAGGAGCATCAACAAAAAGCCCACGGCGACGCCGTGGGCATTCACCCCATAGATACAGAACATCGTCCCCCGGTTTCAGCCTGCCTTGCTCAGCGCCGGCTCCGGCACGTTGGCCAGATCGACGCTGCGCGGCGATACCTTCCGATACCCCAACTGCTGAACCACCTCAAGCACCTCCGTCCAGGTGGGATACATCCGCTTGTTGACCTTCTTGTAGGTTTCGATAGCCATGACGAATTCAAATTGTTCCGCGGTCATCTCTCCCTCCTCGGCCGAACGCCGGTCGTCGGAAAGCCGCCGGCCGGGGCCGCGTCGGCGTTCCAGTCCGGTCTCCTGCCGCCGCTCCGCGGCGCGACGCTCCGGCCCGGTATATCCCGACTCCGCCCGCGTCTTTCGCCGCCGTTCGAGGCCGCCGCGGCGATCGATCACGCTCTGACGCCGATTATCGCCGCCTTCACGCTTGTCCTGCGGGTCGGAAACCGCAGCTATTCGGCTTACCGTTTGCACAGCAGGACGCGGATGCCCTTGCGGGCTTCTCGTGAAGCTTCATGAGTATTCCTCATCTCTTCCATCGAGCCGCCGCCGCGCCCACTTTAGCCCGGTCCTGACCCGATAACATGCCGCCGGCCGACACGGAATTTATTCGATTTGGCAGGCGACGGAAAATGACGGCCGGCCACGCCGTGGTTATACATGTCTGCCAAGCGTGAACACACAACGTCAGAGCTATCCACAGGATCGCGCCGTCACCGCATTGGCTCTGGCCTTGCTCGCTTTGTCTCTGGGATATGCCATCAACATCAAGCTGGGCACCTACGACGAATGGGCGATGCTGTGGCTGACGGTCGCCAGCTTTTTGGGCCTGGCCGCCGTGGTGTTGCCCGCGGGCGTGCGATTCGAAGCTTTTTGCCGCCGCGTATTGCCGCCGACGCTGGCAATCTCAATCGCCGTCCAGGCGTATCTGCTTTTGCGCGAGACCGGCTCCGACGGACGAGTCACCCTCGCGTTGGCCACCATTGCGGCGCTCGGCTTGGCGCAGTTTTTACCGCTGCGCGGATTGCGGCTTCCGCTCATAGTCATCGCGGCGGGGGCATTATTCTTCGCCGGCGAAATCGCCTTCAATACCCACGCGAAATTTCCCGGCATCGACGTGTTCAACTTCCAGGCCACCGCCTCGTGGGCCCTGTCGCACGGGCAGAATCCATACACTTTCCGCTATCCCAGCATCTATCCCGTCGGCACGCCCTTTTACGGGCCCGGCATCGTGGACGCCCACGGCATGTTGACGGTCGGATTCCCCTACCTGCCGCTGAGCCTCCTGATGGTCCTGCCGGCCCATCTGATCGGCGGCGACGTGCGTTACGCGATGGTGATCGCCATGGGCCTGTCGGCGATCCTGATGGCCGCCGCCCGCCCGGGCCGAATCGGCCCACTGGCCGCCGTCGTTTTCCTCCTCACCCCACGCGCGATTTACGTGCTGGACCTCGCCTGGACCGAACCGCTGCTGGTGCTGACCCTTTCCCTGACCATGTTTTGCGCCTGCCGCTGGCGCAAGGCCCTGCCCTGGTGCTTCGGCTTGTATCTGTCCACCAAGCAATATGCGGTTTTGGCCGTTCCGCTGGTCCCGCTTCTGCTGGAAGGTCCAAATCTTTGGAAATCGTTTCGCGACCTATTGGTCAAAGCGGCCTTGGTCGTCGCCGTCATCAATCTTCCGTTTTTCGCCTGGAATCCCGCCGCCTTTTTCCGTTCGGTCGTGGAATTCCAGTTCCTTCAGCCGTTCCGCACCGACGCGCTCAGTTACCTAGTATTCGTCTACAACCACACGCACCAGTTGAAGCCCCCGATCTGGACATCGCTGCCGCCGCTGGCGATCGCCATCGCGCTGGGCCTGCGCCGCTTGGCCCATTCCCCCGCCGGCTTCGCCGCCGCCCTGACTTTCGCGTTCCTGGTCTTTTTCGAATTCAACAAGCAGGCTTTTTGCAACTATTACTATTTCGTGATCGCCGCCGCCTGCTGGTCGATCGCCGCGGCAAGAACGGGGGAACGAGAGGTAGCCATGGTCCGTGCGTTCAATTCGGTCAACGAATTCAAAAACTCCGGCCCGGCGCCGCCGAACCAGGCCAGGCCGTGATGCACCCGGCGCGGCCGAATGATCGGTCGCAAGCTCAGCGACACCACGACCAGCATCAGGGGCAGCACCACCGCGAGTAGGTCGGTGATCGGGCTGAGGGCGGTTGGTTTTCCGTAAATCAGGAAGCCAAAAACGTTCATCAAAGCCACGAGCCCGATGAGCGCATGTCGGCCCAGCCGTTGCAGCCGATGCCGGCGGCAAAGGCCGAAGCAGATGTGGATCGGCCGATCGTGAATGCTGTCCGAGTTCCAACCCGCGGAGGAAAAAAGGGGATACCAGGCGCTGAGCGTCGAGATTCTCTTCCAGACCGGCGGTCCCCCAGAGTCGGCGTTGCATTTGAGACAGCGAGCGGGAAATACCGAGTTCGGCGCGACGACAAACATCATCCCGTCGCGCCAAACGCTCTGGACCGCCACGTTGGCGGAATCGCAATAATCCAGCGCTTGCGGCGTCGGCAGCGGCGAGAGGACGGGCCGAGTGATCTGGCTCAATTGCGTCATGCAGCGCCCGGCTGCAATATCCAATATAACCCCCGCCCCGGCAACAAATAGATCGCCTCGAAATCACTGTGGTTTGCAGAACCAGCCCAATTCCGTCCAGGTCTGGAACCATTCTCGGACCAGGGCCGCATCGGGCTCCGGGGCGACGGCATTTGTTGAGCCGGGCCGTCCTCGGCCCGGTCTTCCGGGGCGGGGACGCCCCGGCTCTGGCTCCGCTACAAACGCTGATCGGATGGCGCGACCCAGCGTCGCGCCTTTATCCAGAGCGGTCAGAAGCCGATAGCCACGCTCATCGATCCGCTTGTAAAACAGCGAATTGTTATGCCGGTGCACGACGACGAAGACCGGGCGGCGGCGCGGAATGGGGATGCGGCGTTTGGGACGGCTTTCCCGCGTCTGTTCCTCCATGGCGTTGCTGGCGTCGCCGCGCAGCCCGCTCTTTTTCAGGCGAATCACCTACTCGTCCAGCGGATATTTCAGTTCCAGAACGGAGATATACGGCTGAAGGGCCAGACGAAGCTTGGCCGGGTTCTTGCCGAGAAGATCGTCCACCGACACCGCCGGATGGGCTGGCCCGTCGAACGCTTCCACCTGTGCCCATTCAAACCGAGCCATTTCTTGAGCCAATTCAAATCGGGGCGTCACCAGATGCCGGATGGTCCTCGATGAATTGTGGCAAGCCTGTCGGCCGAGGTTTCGCAGCGTGAATGAACGCGAGGGATATCGCGTGAGATATTCCTTGGCCAGCCGGTTGAATTTCACTCGTCCCAGCACGGCCCGCAGGCCGGGGAAATCGTCGTAAAACGAATCGATGAGCCGGAACCAGTATTGCCGGTTGTAGATTTCGATCCGCTCGAAGCTGGTGAGGCGGTCGTTGGGCTTGATGAATTCGGCCGTGACGGCGTGCATGTCGCGGTTGTCGGTCCACGTGCTCTGCATGCGCCATCGGCGTGACAGCGGGCGCATGATGACCGCGCCGGCGAGGCGCTGCAGCTCGCGCAGTTCCGCGAGTGTCTGCCGGTGCCGTTTGATGGCCGGTCATGCTAGGCACGGTCGCCGCCGCCAGGGCGACGTCGTCCTTCTTGTCCTTCACGGCGTTCAGGAATTTTCTCGCCTTGAGCGCTTCGCGATGCACTTCCTCGAACGACGGGATATGCGCATCCCATTCCAGCAGCGTCGAGGTCGGCCCGCATTTGCGGATCGCGTGGGCGTACATCTTCCACACCGGGTCCAGCACCGGATGATCGTGCGTGTCGAGAATGTACTTCTCGTATTTGCTGTGCCCGGCGATGTGCATCTGGCCCACGCGGTGGTGCGGGATGTTGTTCAGATAATCGTAGGGATCGAAGCCGTGGTTCTTGCTGGAGACGTAAATGTTGTTCACGTCCAGCAGGATTCCGCAGTCGGCCCGCTCGACCACCTCGGTGAGGAATTCCCATTCCGTCATTTCCGAGACGTGGAACTCGGCATAGCTGCTGACGTTTTCCACGATGATCGGCACTTCCAGGAAATCCCGCACCTCGCGGACTGCGCCGGGCCGTGTTCTTGGCCGCGGCGAATGTGTACGGCATCGGCAGCAGATCGTGGGTGTACGTGCCGTCCACGCTGCCCCAGCACAGATGATCGGAAAGAAACGGCGTCTTGGTCCGCTTCACCAGGGTTTTGAGGCGTTTGAGCTGCTCGCGGTCGATGCGATCGGTCGAGCCGAAATACAGCGCCACGCCGTGCTGGATCACCTGGTATTGCTCCAGGATCTGATCGAGCACTTCCAGCGGCCGGCCGGCGTCGCACATGTAGTTTTCGGAAATGATCTCAAACCAATCGACGGTCGGCTTCTTGGTCAGGATGTGGTGGTAATGCGGAATTCGCAGACCGATCCCGATGCCGAGTTCCGTAAACGCGTTGAAACGATTGGCGGGCATAAAACGTCTCGGCGAGGGCCGCAAAGTTAAAAGAAAGACCCGGCCGATGTAAGGCCGGATCTTCCGGAATTCTCAGACTGAGCAGGCCGTTACAGAGGGCGGAACTGCTGGTCTTGCAGCCGCCCTTGCCCTTGCAGCTATTCTTGCCCTTGCAGCCGTTGTCGCTGGACTTGCAGCCGCCCTGGCCCTTGCAGTCGTTCTTGCCTTTGCAGTCGTGCTTGGCATTGTCGTCCATGTTGCGGGCATTAACGCCCGCCTTGCCATTGATGGCAGCCTTGACGGTCGTTGAATGAGAAATCCCGGCGGGGACGGTCGAAGCCGAAGCCCGGCTCGCCGCGCCGCTGATCAATCCCGCGAAAGCCGCGGCCGCCACCAGGCCAACCGACGAACCTAAAATTTTTGTGCTGCGATTCATTGTCTGTTTTCCTTTCAATATGAATTGTGACGTTCCGATTCGAATCATCACATTTCGAACTCAGAGACGAGTAAATCAACAATCAAAACAATCCAGTCTCGATGCCGATCTACCTCCTTTCCATGCCGTCCCTTCGACCACCTGGCTCCCATCCGATGCCGGCATTATACGTGATGAAGGGGTTGGACAAGCAACTGGTATTTTTGCGCAAAGGAGTATACGGAGGACCCCATGGGCTCGGATGAGTTAAAAATCGCGAATTGCCGGGTTTCATGTCCCCTTGAACCGCGGCCGAATCCGCCGGCCCCCTATGGCTTTTTCTCGGCGGCTGCCCGATCCGCGGCCGGCGGCAACCGGCCGCTGAGTTGTTCGATCTGCTCCTGAAGCTTTCGCACCTGCACGACCAAGTCGGGAAGCCGGCGGAAAGCAGCCTGCTCGCGCAGGCTCTGGCGATGGGGCAGAGCCGGCATGCCGCTGACCACCTTGAGCGGCGCCACGTCGTCGGCGACGGCCGCGCACGCCGCCACCATCGCTCCATCGCCGATTTTCACGTGGTCCCGCAGCGCCGATCTGACCCCCCAGCGTCACGCGCTCTCCCAGAGCCGCGCTCCCCGCCAATCCCGCCTGGCCCACGATCACGCAGTGAGGGCCGATCGAAACGTTGTGGCCGATCTGAACGAGGTTGTCGATCTTGGTTCCGCGGCCGATGCGCGTCACGCTGAATTTGGCGCGGTCCACGCAGACGCACGAGCCGATCTCCACGTCGTCCTCGACGATCACCGTGCCGATCTGCGGAATCTTCGCCTGTTTGGTCCCGTCCCAGCGATAGCCGAACCCGTCGCTGCCCAGCACGCTGCCGGCATGAATGACCACGCGCGAGCCGATGCGCACGCGCTCGCGGATCGTGACTTGCGGGAAAATCTCGCAATCCTCGCCGATCTCGGCCTCTTCGCCGAGGAAGACCTGCGGATGAATGATCGACCCCCGCCCGATGCGAACGCCCGGCCCAATCACGCAAAACGCGCCGATCGACACGTCCGGGCCGATCTGGGCCGACGGATCGATCTTTGCCTGCGGGTCATTTCCCCTCGCCGGCCGACGGCGGGGGACGCGCAAACAACGTCAGCACCGTCGCGATCGCCAGGTCGGCATCATCCACCGGCATGACGATTGTCTGGGAGGTTTCCGGGAATGTGGAGGCCCTTTTGCACCAGCACCGCCGCGGCGCGGGTGGCGGCAAACTGCTTCAGGTACTGCTTCGGAGCCCAGGAACGAAATGTCGCCGGGACCGGCATCGACAAGCGTCGCCACGCCGGTTATCCGCACGTCGCCGGCCCCTCTATCGAGGGACGCGGCGCAGCCCACCATTGCCGCGATGTCACGCAGCGCAATCGCTCCGGAACTCGTTTTCATCGAAGCAGGTCCGTCGGCGTTCAAATTCAATGGCTCGTGCTGTAGGTCTTGTCCATCGCGATGACCACCTTCTCCGTTATGTCCATACTCGGATCATGAAATAAACTGGAGTGGAGGAAGATGGTATTGAAAAACGCGTTGGCGTCCATGTGATCCGGGTCGGGGAACTCCGGGTGTGCGCAGTTGATCACCAGCGTGATCCCCTGCTCCTTCGCCACTTCCTCGATTGCTTTGACGATCTTGTCGAACAACTCCTTCTCCTCCATCCGCTGCTTGCGCGTCATGTTCACCTGCGTCGACTGCAGCCACGCCTGCGAATCCGCATTCGCCGAGGTCAGGTCTTCCATCTTTTTCTCATAATCGGCCGAAGTCGGAAGCAGAAGCTTTAATTCGTCCTGCTGGGTCTCAAGCTGTTTCTTCTTGATGTCCAGCTCGTTGTTCGACCGTCTCCGCATCCTGCTTCCACTTGGCTTGAGCGTCCTTGCCTTCCTGGCACTCGCGGATGACTTTCACGGGATCGCAGACGGCCACCTTGAGCGGCGGCTGCTCGTCCGCCACAGCCGGTCTCGTCCACGACGCCAACGACACGACGGCGGCGAGCAAGCCCGCGGCCCACACCGATTTCGCATTTCATAGGCGTTCCTCTCGATACATGAAAACCTTTGATTTCCAGAGCATCCGCCCTCATTCAACGGCTGAAACCGAAGGAGAAGCTCACCACCTGCGTATTATCCTGTCGACTCTGCGTGATTGGGAAGCCGAAGTCAAGCGCCAGCGGTTGCTTTCCCAAAAATGGCAGAACCAGCCGGAAACCGAATCCGACGGCCGTGCGAATAACGCCGTAATGCATGTTCGCTTCGTAATCCCCGGCATCGACGAAAAGGACCCCGCGGAGGAAATCCTCGGCCAATGGGAAGCCGTATTCCACGCCGCCGGTGGTGAAAAAGTCGGCGCCGACGGCGTCGCCGTCGGGCTCGCTTCTTGGGCTGACGCCCCAATATTCGAACCCGCGAATGGTTCCGATGCCGCCCCCGTAAAACCGCTCGTAGAACGGCGCCTTGCGCGGGTCATCCCCCGCTTCCACGTGGAAATCGATCACCGATCGCCGGCCCAGCAGGTCCTCGCTCAACTGCTGGTAAAACGACCAATTGCCCTGAATCCGATCGTAATCCACGGTTCCGCCCATGGCGCCGGCATCGGTGAAGCTGATTGACGAGTTGGTTCCTTCATACGTGATCGGCCCGTGATTCGTGGTGTCGCGCTGGAACCTGACGGTGACGGTGGTCAGAGTGTGATGACCCGCTCCGTTGACGATTTCCGGGGCATCCCCCGCAAGCGGCAAGGCGAGATTTGTGATATTGACATTCGCCGCCCCCAGAATCACCGCCCCGGAATAAATGTAGTTGAAACGCCTGCCCAACTGGATTTGGCCGCCCAGCCGGTCGTCGTTGTAAACGGGCCGGATGAACGTTTCGTAATAAAGACTGCTGCCGAAACTGTACGGCTGGTCGAAGAGATACGGCTCGAAAAAGCTGACGGTGGCGTCCGTCCCTGCGTGCCGGGATCGAACCGGGCCGTGAAATCCTGCCCCGCGCCGGTGAACGCCCTGTCGCTGAACGCCTCGCCCCAGCTCGTCGGGAAATTGGTGATGTCGAAGTTCTGCTGCTCGTATCCAAGCTGCCCGCCGAAGCCGCCGTTGCTGTTGATTCCGATCCCGGCGCTGATCTGCGCCGTTCGTTGCTCGGTCACGTCCACCAGCAGATCGCGCACGTTCGGATCGTCGCCCACCGGTATGATCGAAACGCTCGAAAACTCCGGCAACCCCCGCAGCCGGTCTTCCGCGTCCTGAATCTCTGACGAATCGTATTGCTGCCCCGGCCTCATGTGCAATTCCCGCAGGATCACCTTGTCCTGCGTCTTGGAATTGCCCTTGATCAGAATCCGGCCCTGCCGGAACTGCCTTGCCTTCGCTGATTTCATATACCAGGCGGACTTTGCCCGGCTCCTTCTCGTAATACGGCTGCGGACTGATGCGAAGATAATCGGGGCTGGGCTCGATCCCCGGCTGTTCCTCGTAAATGTATCCGCCGGCCTTGCTGTACGCCTTGACCATCTCCCGCACATCGCGGTCGATTCCGTCCTTGTTGTACGGAACGCCCTCAACCGACTTCAGCGTCTTACGAAAGTCCCTTCCGACACGGCCACATTGCCCTGGAACAGCACCTGGTCGATCACGTAGCGCACGCCTTCGTCGATCACGAACGTGATCTGCATTTCCTTCATGTCCGGCGAACGCGAAATCTTCCGCCCGACGCGGACGTCGAAAAACCCCATGTCTCGATAAAACTGAACCAGGCTCGCGACATCATCATCCACCTGTTCCGGGTCGTATTTGCCGGGATTGAAGATGAAGATGTAGCTGCCCGTCTTGATCTGGTCCTTCAGTTTCCAGGCGCTGAACGTGTTGTTGCCGATGAAGTCGATCTTGCGGATGCGCACCTGCGGCCCTTCGATGATGTGAAAAACCAGCACGCCGCTTCTTCTGCAGTTCTCTCGGGCGACCACGTCACGTGCGCGAACGGGTAATTCTTGTCGCTGTACAGTTTCTCGATGGATTGCTGCGCCAGATTGATGCGGAACTGGTCGATGGCTTCTCTCGGGTTGCAGGTCCACGGCGTCCTGAAGTCATGCGTCTTCACGTTGACGTTCCCCTCGTAGCGGATTTCCTTGATCTGTTTCTGCTCGGTGACGACGAAGATGACGATGACGCCGGTCGCGGTCGGCTGAACGCGCGCCTCCACGTCGGCGAACTTTTTCATTTTGTCGTAAATTCGCTGGTAATCCCCGACGACCGTGGCTGGATCAAATTTGTCCCCCTTGCGCGTGCGGACCAATTGCAGAATCACCGATGTGCTGACGTGCGTGTTTCCCAGGACCCGGACGGCTTCGACGGTGCGGCCGGCATATTGCCCCGCGGCGGCAACGTCGTGCTCCAGGCCGGCCGGAGACCGCATCCGCATTGGCGACCGATGGCCGATCCAGCCCGCAATTAGCATTCCCACCAATAGGCAGCTGAATTGCCTTCCAAACTCTTGAATTAGCACGCGCTGCCCGATCGCCAATGGCCTTGCTGCCGCATCTTCCCGTCGGCGACGGCAGTTTGCCCGGAGTGTAACGGTCAACCATTGGATGTCAAAAGCCCAGTGTCGCCTGTCGCGCAAGGGCTTTGCGTTGGCCGAACAGCCGCTATCATGGATGCGCGTTTTTGCATTTCGAGCCGTCATATGCGCCTGCTCGTTGTCGAGGATTTTCAACCCCTTCGCGAATCGCTCGTTCAGGGCCTTCGCGAGGCCGGCTTGCCGTCGATGAATCCTCCGACGGGCAAACCGCGCTGTGGCACGCCCGTTCCGGCGAGCACGACATCATCATCCTCGACATCATGCTTCCCAAAATCGACGGCCTGTCCGTCCTGCGGCAGCTTCGCGAACAGCATTCTCCTTCCCTGGTCCTCCTGCTAACCGCCAAGGATACCGCCCAGGACAAAATCAACGGCCTGGAATTCGGCGCGGATGATTATCTCGTCAAGCCGTTTGTATTTGCCGAGTTGTTGGCTCGCGTCAAAGCGCTGATCCGCCGCAAATACGAAACCAAATCCACCATCCTGCAAATCGCCGATCTCGAGGTGGACATCTCCGGCCGCCAGGTGCGGCGCGGCGGCAAAGCCATCGATCTCAGCGGCCGCGAATATGCGCTGCTGGAATACCTCGCCCACAACGCCGGCAGAATCGTCTCCCGAACCGACATCTGGCAGCACGTTTACGATTTCAACGCTTCGCATGAGAGCAACGTCGTGGACGTGTTACATCGGCCTGCTGCGAAAGAAAATCGAACTCCCCGGCAGTCCCCGCCTCATCCACACCCGCCGCGGGCAGGGATATCTCCTCGGCGGAACTGGAGCACCGATGATCCGTTCGCTGCGGCGTTCGCCTGCTGGTCCATACCTCGCTGGCGGCGGCCGTGATCCTCGGCCTGTTCGGCGCGCGTCCTTTATTTCTTCATGCGGCAATCGATCGAGTCCGAATTCAACCAGCGACCTGCTTGCCAAGGCCCGCTCCGTTGCCGCCACCGCCGAGCAGCACGGCCACACAGATCGTCTTTGACTACGACCCGGAGCAGTTGCCCCAATTCGTCACCAGTCGAATCATCCCGGACTATTTTCAGGCCTGGATCGATCCGAACATCGTGCTCCGCTCGCCGTCGCTGAAGCACGGCGATCTTCCCCGTCCCCCGCAACCAGCGCGATCCCGTTTACACGGGACATTGTTCTCCCCGACGGCCGACCCGGCCGTATGGTCGGCATGTCCTTTGCCACGACCATCGAGCCCAATGCCGGAAGAAATATTTCTGCATGCGGACGATTCCCGCACGGTCATCCTCAGCGTCGCCACGGAAACGATCTGCCCTTCATCGCACCCTGGAAAACTTGGCTGGTCTCCTGGCGGGATTGTGTTCGCTTGCCGTCGCCGCTTCGGGCATTGTTTTGGTTTGGATGGTCGGCCGGGCGGTCCGGCCGGTCGAGCGGATCGCGCGGGACATTGACCGAGTTAAGGGAAAATGATCTGTCCATTCGCCTGCGACAATCCGGACGTGCCGCTGGAACTTGCAGCCCGTTGTCGAAAAACTGAACGGCCTGTTGTCACGGCTGGAAGCCGCCTTCGCGCGCGAAAAATCTTTCACGGCCGATGTCGCGCACGAGCTTCGCACGCCGCTGACAGCGTTGCTTACCACCTTTGAGGTCTGCCGCTCACGCCCGCGCGATGAGGTCGGCCTACATCGCCGCCATCGACAAGTGCCGCGGCGTCGCCCAGCAGCATGCAGGCGTTGGTTGAATCCCTCCTCCTGCTCGCCCGCGCCGAAGCCGGCCAGCTTTCCGCTGAAGCTTCAGTCCGCCGATGCCGCCGATCTGCTCGAGGACTGCTGGGCCATGTTCAGCACCCGTCGCCGAAGCTCGCCGGATGGTCGTGCAATGGCACGTCGGCGGTCCGATGCCCATCGAGACCGACACCGAAAAACTGCGCATCATTTTCCACAATCTCTTCGACAATGCGGTTTCCTACGCGGACGACGCCGGATCGATCCGGGTCGCCGCCGAACTGCGCGGCAGACGAATTCCGCGTCGAGGTCGCCAACACCGGCAGCCACATCAGCGACCGAACAGGCGACTCATCTGTTCGATCGGTTTTGGCGCGGCGACCAGGCCCGCGCTGAAGCGGGCGTTCACTGTGGGCTGGGGCTGTCGCTGTGTCAGCGGCTCACTCGGTTATTGAAGGGTCGGATCGACATTCAAACCTCCGAGCAGGGCTGGTTCACCGTCCATCTCATGCTGCCTGCCGGTCATGCCGAGCAGCCGGTCGCTCCGAAACCGGTCCCGGCCGGCTCCAGCGCCGATTGAATCGCGGATTATTTCGGCGTGGATGTCGCCATCGGCTTTGCCGGCGCCGACACCGATATCGGCCGCGTCTTCGGCCGCAAGCGTGGCGATCCCCAAAACTTCATTCGAGTAACACCGAAGGATCTCCGCCACGGACAGCGCCGATGCGATCGCTCCCCTGCGCCGCATGAGGAGCATCGCCGTCGCACAATTCGCAAATCTGGCCGATGCCGTCGCCCGAGATATACCGCAGGCACGGTTCGAGCCATTGGTGGATTTTCGTAACCGAATCGTCGTCTCGCCCCATGGTCCGCATATACGCCACCGCCAACGCACCCAGCAGCCACGGATATACCGAACCCTGATGCTGCGCCCGATTGCGCGAAACCACATTTCCGCCGTAGTGTCCCTGATATGCCGGATCGCGCCGTGAAAAGCTGCGCACGCCCATCGGCGTCAGCAGCTCGTTCAGCACCAACTGGATCACCGACTCGTTGCGCTCCGGCGCAAGCACCGGATACGGCAGGCTGATCGCCAGAATCTGGTTCGGCCGAATCGACGCATCGACTCCATCATCTTCGACCACGTCGTAGCAGCAGTTCGATTCGGCGTTCCAGAATTTCCGGTTGAACGACGCCTGCGTCTTCTGAGCCAGCGCCTCCCATTCCTGGGCCAGATCTGCTCTTTCCCAATCGCGACGCCAGCGCGCTGGCCGTCCGCAGGGCGTTGAACCACAGCGCGTTCAATTCCACGGTCCGGCCCTGCCGGGGCGTGACGACCCAATCCCCGACCTTCGCATCCATCCACGACGTGGCGACACCCTGCGCCCGGCTGCCGACCAGGCCGTCGGCATCGCAGAAGATTCCCAGCCCGGCTCCTTCGCGATACCCCTTGACGATTTTCTCAATCGCCGGAAGCAACGAGCGAATGGTCTGCTCGTCATCTGTGAGCCGAAAGTATTCGCCGACCGCGTTGATGAACCACAGCGAAGTGTCGGCCCCGTTGTAATCCGGCGTCGCCCCGTTTTCGGAAAAATCGTTGGGAATCAGCCCATCTTGCAATTTCGCCGCCAGCGAAACCAGCAGCGACCGCCCCTCGTCCAGCCGTCCCGGCACCAGGAATAGCCCGTTGAACCCGATCAAAGCCGTCCGTCCGCTCGGAGACGACCAGGGATATTGCGATATCACATGGATTGTCCCGTCCGCCGGCGGCTCGGCGGGCGAACTGACCACGAACGCATCCACCGCCTTGAGCAATGTTTCCAGTTCCTCATCCGCCTCGGACCGGACGATGGCCGTCTGCCGATCGAAATTCTCCCTGGCCCGCTCCAGGTCCGCCGCACACGCGCTTCAGTTCCACCGGCTCCGTCGAGCAGGCCAGATGCACCGTCTGACCCGGCGCCAGGGTCCAGCGAAACGATCCCGGCTTCCACAGGTCCTCCAAACCGCTGTATCCGCGCTCATCTTCACGGCGGTAAATCGTGTTCAAATACCAATGCGGTTCCGCCCGGAACTCCCCATCATGTGCAAAAAAGACCTCCGGCGTGCGCGTGCTGGCCGGAATCTGAACGAGCCCGTCACGCCTGGCCTCCGCCGCGAGCCTGCCGTTCCATTGGTACATCAATTCATGAATCCCGCGCAGCGCCAGCAGCGCCTTGATCTCCAGCGTCACTGATTTCTCGCCCGTCAGCAGCGAGTACGAAAGACAAACCGTGTTCTCCCCCGGCATCAAATGCAGCGACTTTTCAATCGTAAAACCTTCGCCCTGATACGCCCATCGCGGAAAGGGATCGACGTTGAAAGCCCGCAGATGCTGAAACCCCCGCGGATAGATGGTTCCCGGATATTCGTTGCACGACAGGGCGAATTCTCCGTGCGAGGTCCAGACCGTCTCCTCGACGTGGGAAAGAAGCACCATCCGCCTGACTGGTGGCGACATCGCCGCCACCAGCAAACCGTGATATTTCCGCGTGTTGAGCCCGCAAAGGGTCGAGCAGGCGTATCCGCCTCGACCGTTGGTGGCCAGCCATTCCCGGTCGATCAGCCCCTCGAAATTCATGTCCGAGATGTTCATCAAGTGCATCACATTCCTCCATGAATACGCCCCAACATTATCCCAACGCCCCCGGAAAGTAGCAACCAAAGCGCAAAAACAACGCGACCATCGTGCTGACGATCCGCAAGTCCAAACCGCCCGTCTCGTCCGATATTGAAATGCCCGTTAAGTGCCGCCGGATGACGGACGATGGACGATCATAGGGACTATCACAGAGGCATAATCAACAGGGCAAGGCAGGAACTATGAAACAGAAAACGATCGGCTGGATCGCGGTATATGTCTGCGTGGTTGCGGTCGCCGTCGCGGTATTCCATGGCCGCCGACCCATGCCAGAAACCGCGCAGGCCGCGGCCGGACCGCAGGGATCCATGCAAGGATCGGTCGTGCCTTCCGATACCACTCAGGCCTGCCAGGCCGTCATTAACCAGATGGTCATGATTCAGCGAATCACCGCCGACGAGATCCGCGCCACCGACCGGAGATTCTTGCCGGCGTTCGATGAATGCGTGGCCCAGCAGTACCAAATCGACACGTCAAGCTGCCCGGCCGATTTCCGATTGGCCGTATTGCATTTCGTTGCCGCCGAAGATTCCGCCCGCGTTCACGCCCACATGGACAAAACCGGACAAGCCGAACCGGCCCTGGCGGCTTGCTTCGAAATGATGACGCCAAGGTTTTCTTCCGCTCCCCAATCCATCGTCAACTCCGACGTGAAAGTCCCCGATGAGCAGAGGCAGGACCTCGCGAAAATTCAGTCGGCCGGACTTGACCTTGTGCAAGCCGCCATGAGATATGGCGTAAAATAGTTTTCCAGAACCGCAGCAGGGCTCAAACAAATGCAATCGCCCGCGAGCTTGCGATGGGATGAACTCCTCACGGCCGCGCACGCCTGGCAATGGTTCACGGACGACCGGCTCGGGGCAGTGGTGCGGCGCCGATACCGGTCCTGGTTGTCGCCACAAGAGCGGGCTCGTCACCGGCAGTTCAAAACGCACAAGTTGCGAAACGTTTATCTGGCGACTCGAGCCCTATGCCGCGTTACACTCTCGCGATACACGGGCGTGAGCCCCGCGGAGTGGAAATTCGCCGACGGCGCACACGGAAAGCCGAGGATTGCAGAGCCGGCGAAATTCAAATCCCTGCGATTCAATTTGACCCACACCGATGGTCTTCTGATTTGCCTCGTGACCCGCGCCGGCGAGGTCGGCGTCGATGCCGAGGAAACCTCGCGGAGCGTCGACATTTCGCAGATCGCCCGGCATTTCTTCTCGGCGGGGGAACGGGCAACTCTGCCCGGCCTGCCGCCGAAGCACCGCCCTGCTTGGTTCTTCAAACAGTGGGTGCTGAAAGAGGCGTACCTCAAAGGGTGCGGAATGGGTCTGTCGCTTCCACCGGATCGATTCACGATCAAATTGGACGACAACGGCCAGCCATTGCCGCTCGGTAATTGGCAATTCGCGATCCACCACCCAAGCCCGTGGCACGTGGCCGCGGCCGCCGTGCGCCAGCGGGCCGGGACCGCCCCGGTTTCGGTTAGCTGGTTTGTAACCGATCATCTATTCGAAGCTGGCATCGCCGTCGAATGACGACGGATCCCAAACCTGCGGCTTGCCCAGGTCGGCTTCCAGTGCCGGATCGGCCGCGTGGTAATAAAACGGCCAGTAAGGAAGTTTCTGGCGATACGGGGCGAAACGATCGAAAGATCGCATCTTCGGCAGTCCGCACCCGAGATGATCGAGGACATCGATCTTTTCCGCCGCGCATCGCCGCAGCGCCGCCTGCAGCAGCCCGGGCAACAGATCGCAACCCGGTTCGATGCTCTGGTAATCGACTAATCTGCATGCGGCGCATACCCTGCTCCACGTCCTGCCGCTTCAGGATGCAATAGGCGCGCAGCAAACCGTTGCGGGAAGCGGTGAAGATCCACAGGCGTCCCCTGCGCATCGGTATCGCGAAGTGCCAGCGAGAGCGTCTTGCTGTCGCGCCCCGCCAGCAGCTTGTCCGGGTTTTGCCGAACGAGTTCATCCCAGAACGAATCGAAACGCGCGTCGAACTTGTCTGCCTCCGCAACGACGATCCGAATCGGGAACGGCCGGCAGCGATTTGCGGAGAGCCGCATCCTTCACCCGCAGCGCCGCGGCGGCGGGGCACGCCAGAAGACCGGCCAGCGGCACGCCCATCTTCCGCAGCACTTTGTGCGCAAAGCCGCGATATCCGGTGATCCAATACGCGATCGTTTGCCAGTCGCCGAGCGGAATGCGGGTCGGCCAGCGCGTTGAGCGTTTCGGTCGCGCATCGGGCCTACCGTGGTGTTGATGAACAGATCGGCGCCGGCTGGTTGAAATATTCGTCCATCAGCCACAGGCCGAAGCCGCGGTATTCGGCGGCGACGACCCAGGCGCGGCCGTTGGCGCGAGATCAGCTCGCGGCCGCGAAATCTGTAGAGCGAAGGGACATTGACCAGCGAGCCGACCACGTGGCCGTCCGCGTCTTCGAGCACCCAGCCGATCGGCCAGTCGTGGCCGAGGCGGGGCCAGAGCGGATTCTTCAGCCAAAGGCCGCGCCAATCGTCCTCCGGCAGGGTTTCCAGCGAGTGCGACGACTCCAGCCGCGCGATCTGTCGGATAATCTCGAAGCGCGCGACCCGCAGTCGCGGCGGTGAAAGCCGCGCCGATTTCGCGGGTGATGGCGTTTGGGTAATCACGGTTTGGAGCCATAGGACAACGGCAGCGATTTCAGGCCGCGCAGGCCGAGGTTCTCGCGCCAGACCAGCGGCTCGCCGGTCAGTTGAAGCATCGGGAAACGGCGCAGCAGCGTTTCGAAGGCGATCTGCCCTTCGATGCGGGCCAGCGGCGCGCCGAAGCAAAAGTGGGCGGCCCAGCCGAACGCCAGATGCCGGTTGTCGGGCCGATCGAAGTCCAGGCGGTCGGGGTCGGGAAACCGCTCCGGGTCGCGATTGCCGGCGGCCATGACCGCGATCACCGCCTGCCGCTTGCGGATCGACTTGCCGCCGAGCATGACGTCGTCCGGCGCCAGACGGGCGGTGTGCTGGCTGGGGCTTTCGTAGCGCAGCAGTTCCTCGACCGCGGCCGGCATGATGTCCGGCTCGGCCCGCAGCCGGGCCAGTTGGTCGGGGTTGCGCAGCAGCGAGAGCATGCCGTTGCCGATCAGATTGGTCGTCGTTTCCAGGCCGCCGACCATCGTGACGATGCAGTTGGCGATC
Source organism: uncultured Phycisphaerales bacterium (assembly GCA_963771925.1). GTDB lineage: Bacteria > Planctomycetota > Phycisphaerae > Tepidisphaerales > Tepidisphaeraceae > PALSA-1353. The sequence continues at coordinate 1,917,599 of CAVYVE010000005.1, read as the reverse complement.
ACTTCTTCGTCGGTCAGACGGTCGCCGTCCACTTCGGTGGTCATCAGCGCGTGGATCAGTCCTTCGCGCGGGTTTTTCCGCTGCTGGCGAATGGCGTCCTGGAAATAAGTCGGTCAGGCCTTCGACCGCGCGCGAGCACGCCGGCAAGCCGGTCGGGATTGTGCTGGAAATTCCCCAGCATCTCGGCGAACGTGACCGACCAGTTCTTCAGCTGGACGTGGTCCTCGACCGGCACGCCGAGCATTTCGGCCGTCACGATGGCGGGCAGCGGCTCGGCGAAATCGGCCAGCAGATCCAGCCGGCCGTCGCCGCGGGCCTGAATGTCGTCGATCAGCCGCGTGGCGATTTCCTGGATGTGGTCGCGCAGCACGCGCACGCGGGCGGGCATGAACGCCGGGCCGGCCAGCTTCCGCAGCCGCGTGTGGGCCGGCGCATCCCGGAACAGCATCTGCTTGACCATCACCTTGGCGATGGGGCTGACCTCCGGCGCGCCCAGCGCCTCGAAATATTCGGGCGACGGCGTGCGCTCGGCCGAGAACCGGGTCAGGACCGTGATCACGTCCTCGTAGCGCGTGACGATCCAGGCGTGCAGGTACGGATCCCAGTGGACGGGGTCGTGCGACCGCAGCCGCTGATAAAGCGGATAGGGATTGGCCAGCACCTCCGGGTCGAGGAGGTGGTACAGGCTCAGCGGCGACTTCCGCCGCACTGACGGGTTTCATTGGCTTGCCTCGATCAAGCCGCGCGACTTCAGCCGACAGCGCGGCGACCGTCGGCGCTTGAACAGTTGCCGAAGCGTCAGCTTCACGCCGAACATGTCCCGAATCCGCGCCACAAGCTGCACGCCAAGCATCGAGTGGCCGCCGAACATGAAGAATTGTCGTCGCCGGCGACCGACGGCTGGCCCAGCAGCGACGCCACCATGGCGGCGATCTTTTGCTTCGCACGCCTTCGCCTGGCGTGGCCTCGTCGCCGGAAGCCGGTTCGGAAGCAGATTATCGGCGGCGGGCGCCGGCAGCGCCGATTTGTCGAGCTTTCCGTTGGCCGTCATCGGCAGCGTCGGAATCGCCACGAATCGGGCCGGGATCATGTAATCCGGCAGCTCGCGCCGCCAGAAACTCGCGCAGGTCGGAGGCAGTGAGCCGGACATCGCAGGCCGCATCACCACGTAGGCGACGAGGGCCGGTCCGGCATCGCCGGCGTCGGAAACCACCACCGCGCTGGCCTCGATTCCCGGATAACGGTCCAGGCAGGCGACGATCTCGCCCAGCTCGATGCGATATCCGCGAATCTTGATCTGCTCATCGAGCCGGCCGAGAAACGCGATCTCGCCGTTGGGCAGCAGCGCGGGCCCGATCGCCGGTGCGATAGATCCGCAGCGGCGGCCCCGACCCGGGTGAATACGTCACGAATCGGCTGGCCGTCAGCTCGGGATGGTTGCGATAGCCGCGGCCGACCAGGGCGCCGGCCAGGCACAGTTCCCCGGCTTCGCCCGGGCGCACCGGCTGCAACGCATCGTCGAGGATCAGCACGACGGCATTGCTGATCGGCCGGCCGATCGACGGCGGGCCGCCGGTGTCCGCGTCCGGCACGACCGTTCCCGACGTGGCCACCACCGTGCATTCGGTCGGACCGTAATTGTTGACCACCACGAACGGCAACCCGGCGACCGGCCGGCGGTGCAGCGTGTCGGCGCCGGTGAGCAATGTCCGCAGCGCCGTTTCCGCCGGCCAGCTTGCGCTGCAGCAATTGCTCGGCCAGCACCGTCGGAACGAAGCTGATCGTGATTTTCTCGGCGACAAGCCAATCGCGAAGGGCTTGCGGCGAGCGACGGGTCAGCTCGTCGGCGATGTGCACGCTCGCGCCGGCCGTCAGATGCGGCCAAATCTCCCACGCCGCCGCGTCGAACCCCAGGCCGGCGACCTGGCTGGCACGGTCGGCGGCGGTGACGTTGAACGCCGCCTGGTGCCACTCGATGAGATTGCACAGATTCGCATGGGTGATCTCGACGCCCTTGGGCCGGCCGGTCGAACCCGAGGTGTAAACGACGTATGCCAGGCTGGTGGGAACCGGCTCGACGCGGACGAGATTCGTTGGCTGCCTCGCGATTGACGCGGTATCCGATCCGTCGATCTCGATCGTGCGCCATGTGCCCGGCTTCAAACCCCGCGCTTTTTGCCGATGCGTGACCAGCAAGACCGCCCCCGAATCCGCAAGAATGAACGACGCCCGGTCCGTCGGCGTCGATGCGTCCAGCGGCAAATACGCCGCCCCGGTTTTCAGCACGGCCAGCGCCGCCACGACGAATTCCGCCGAACGCTCCACGAGCAGCCCAACGCATCGCTCCGGCCCCGCTCCCTCGTCCAACAGATTGGCCGCCAGTTGGTTGGCCCGGCGTTCAAGCTCCGCGTACGTCAGGCGGACAACTCCGTCAACGACGGCCAGCTGCTGCGGCGAAGCCGCGGCGTGCGCTGCGATGCGGGATGTAATCGAGACGGCGGGAACTTGCGCCGCGAGCCCCTCCCACCCGGGCAACGGCGCGCTGCATAACAACGGACTGCATTTTCCTCCTCGAACTGTCCCCTCGGCGACCGCATCAAAAGCCGAATCGCAGCCCCGACCGATCACCCACGGCACAAGTGCGAATGGATTCCATCAAATGTCTAGTGACCCAACTCGACAAATTTACCTTTGAATTTCGCGCGAAACAAGGTCCGATTCCGTCATTCCTCCCCGCATCAAATATCGGAACGACGTGTCTGGGCAAAGTTTGCCAATTATCAATATCGACTCCCGCTCGCCTCCTCATTCCTTTTTCTTGCTGGCAATGGGACGTGGAGATGGCGATCCCAAGGCAAACGCACCCGGCAGGATTCGAACCTGCGACCGGCGGATTAGAAATCCGCTGCTCTATCCGTCTGAGCTACGGGTGCTCAATCGCTGCAATCGCCGGCGAAGCCGCCGATTGCTCTCCTTTCACGCCCATTTCACATTGGCGATCACCGACTTTCCGTCCCTAATTATCATAATGCGCAGCCGGCAAAGCTTGTAGCGGTGCCCCGGAACCTCATTGACTTGCTCCAATACGACAATCGCGATAGCGTGCTGGAAATCGCGCCCGCGTAGCTCAGTTGGATAGAGCGCTGGTTTCCTAAACCGGAGGTCTCAGGTTCGAATCCTGACGCGGGTAGTTTTTGGCCTGAAAGCAAATCCGCACGGAGGCGCATGACTCTTCCGGACAGTATTCTTGATTTGATCGGCAATACGCCGATGGTGCGGGTCCGGTCGTTCGATACGGGTCCGTGCACGCTGCTCGTGAAGCTGGAAAGCCAGAATCCCGGCGGGTCGATCAAGGACCGCATCGGCCGGTCGATGATCGAAGCGGCCGAGCGGGAGGGCAAAATCGGGCCGGGCTCGACGCTGGTCGAAGCGACGGCCGGAAATACGGGCCTGGGCCTGGCGCTGGTGGCGGCCAGCAAGGGGTATCGGCTGACACTGGTCATTCCGGACAAGATGAGCCAGGAGAAAGCTGCTGCATCTGCGGGCGCTGGGGGCGACGATTGTGATGACGCGGTCGGATGTGGGCAAGGGGCATCCGCAATATTACCAGGACCTGGCCGAGCGGATCGCCCGGCGAGACGCCGGGGGCGTTTTATGTCAACCAGTTCAACAATCCGGCGAATCCGCTGGCCCATGAGCAGACGCACCGGGCCGGAAATCTGGGAGCAGACCGATCACAGGCTCGACGCCGTCGTTTGCGGCGTCGGTTCGGGCGGAACGCTCACGGGGCTGAGCCGATACTTTGCCAAGGTCGCGCCGCACGTGGAGATCGTGCTGGCCGATCCGGTCGGATCGGTGCTGGCGGATTATGTCCGGACGAAAACAATCGGCGCCGCGGGTTCGTGGCTGGTCGAGGGAATCGGCGAGGATTTCTTGCCGCGCGATCGCCGATCTGAGCCGGGTCTCGCAGGCTTACAGCATCTCCGATGCCGAGACTCGCTGCAGACGGTGCGCATCGCTGCTGAAACAGGAGGGCATCTTTGCCGGCTCCAGCACCGGCACGCTGCTGGCCGCGGCGTTCGCTATTGCCGGGAGCAGACCAAGCCCAAAACCGTCGTGACGTTCGTCTGCGATACGGGGAGCAAATATCTTTCCAAGATGTACAACGATTTCTGGATGGCCGACCAGGGATTGGCCGGCCGGACCGATGCACGGCGATCTGCGCGATCTCATCAGCCGGCCATTTCGCGAGGGGGCCGTGGTCGCCGTGGCGCCGGACGATCCGCTGACTGTCACCTACGCGCGCATGCGGCTGTACGATGTTTCGCAGTTGGCGGTGATGGACGGCGAGAAACTCGTCGGCATCGTGGACGAAGGGCGATCTTCTCCTGGCGGTTCGGCGCGACGATGCAGCATTCGACCGGCCGGTGCGGCAGGTCATGACCGCCAACATCCGGACCATCGATCATCGCGCCAGCATCGAAGAGCTATTGCCGATTCTCGATGCCGGGCTGGTGGCGGTCGTGAACGACAAGCAGGGATTTCACGGCATGATCACGCGAATCGACGTGCTGAATTTTCTGCGGAAGGAACACGCGAAGAAGAAGGACCGGCCATGAACTCGCCCGATGCCGCACCCGCTGCCGCGCAACTCGGTTCTGCCCGATGAGGGTCCGCGTGCGCAGTTTGCGACGCGCGTGATTCACGCCGGGCAGTTGCCCGATCCGGCCACCGGCGCGGTCATGCCGCCGATTTACACCACCAGCACGTACAAGCAGCAATCGCCGGGCGTGCACAAGGGCCTGGATTACGGCCGAAGCCATAACCCGACGCGGTGGGCCTTTGAGCGCTGCGTGGCCGATCTGGAAGACGGCAGGATCGGCTTTGCGTTCGCATCGGGCCTGGCGGCCATTGCCACGGTGCTGGAACTGCTCGAAGCCGGATCGCACGTCATCGCCGGCGACGATTTGTACGGCGGGACGTTCCGCCTGTTCGAGCGCGTTCGGCGGCACGAGCGCGAATCTGGAATTCTCCTACGTCGATCCGGCCGATCTGGCGGCCGTGGAGCAGGCCATCCGGCCCAACACGCGGATGATCTGGGTCGAAACGCCGAGCAATCCGCTGTTGAAACTGGCCGATCTGACCGCGCTGGCAAAGATCGCGCAGGAAGCACAATCTGCTGTCGGTGGCCGACAACACGTTCGCCACGCCGTACATTCAGCGGCCGCTGACGCTGGGATTCGACATCGTCGTGCACAGCGTGACGAAATACATCAACGGCCACAGCGACATGATCGGCGGCATCGCCGTCGTCGGCGACAATGCCGCCGCTCGCGGAGCGCCTGGGCTTTCTGCAAAACGCGGTCGGCGCGATCTCCGGGCCGTTCGACAGCTTTCTGGCCCTGCGCGGAGTGAAGACGCTGGCGATCCGGATGGAGCGCGCGTGCCAGAATGCCGAGGAAATCGCGCGGTTTCTGGAATCGCGCAAGGATGTTCGGCGCGTGCTCTATCCGGGCTTGCCGAGCCATCCGCAACACGAGCTGGCCAAGCGGCAGATGTCAAGCGGCGGCGGCGATGGTCGAGCGCGATTCTGGACGGCGGACTGTCGCGTACTCGCCGATTTCTGGAGACGCTGCCGATCTGTTCACGCTGGCCGAAAGCCTGGGCGGCGTCGAAAGTCTTGTCGAGCATCCGGGGCTGATGACGCACGCCAGCATCCCGGCAGAACGGCGGGCCGAAATCGGCATCGATGACGGGCTGGTTCGGCTGTCGGTCGGCATCGAAGATGTCCGCGATCTGATCGCGGACCTGTAACGCAAGCCTTCGATTGAGCTTTCCGCTGAAACCCTCGCACATAATCTACGCTAAATCAGAATCAAATAATCGACTTTTACGATTCTGCCCTTCTGAAGAAGAAGGCGGCAATTCATGAATGGGATTTATCGGCGACGGCTGGGTTCACGCTGGTGGAACTGCTTGTCGTTATTGGGATAATCGCAATTCTTGTGGGCATTTTTTGCCGGCTCTTAACAAGGCCCGGCAGCGGCGCCCGGAAACCCAGTGCATGAGCAACATGCGGCAGTTGGGCTTCGGGTTTCAGATTTATGCCGACGCGAACAAGGGATTTTTGCCGCAGGACGGTCCGGATGGGAGCGACAGCGGTTTCATTGGTCGCACCAGCCCGAACGCGCCGGCCTACGACAGCAACGGCAATTACATTCCAACCGGGGTTGACGACCCGGCGTTATGGTATAACGCGATTCCTCCTTTGGTAAACAATCGGTCCTATTACAGTCTGATTGGTGATTATCTTTACAACGGCAGGCCGCAGAACCTTCCGACGGCGGGGACCAATAGCATTTGGATTTGCCCATCTGCCGGTCCGCCGATGTCGCTTGCGGGCACGTCGCTTGGAAGGAGCGGCGAGGCGAAAGAGATTTACCCTATGGTCAGCCCCAGCACGATTGTGACCAGCCCCAGTCTCGGCCCGGGGAATTTCTTCGCGCTCTACGGCACCGACGGGAAGAATAATTTTCGCAAGATCTATTTTCCGTTTTATATGAGCTATGTGATGAATTCCAAGCTCTTCACAACCCTTGGCAGTGGACAAGTCATCAATCGTGTTAAGTTGGCGCAGCTTAATCCCGCGTCCGAGGTGGTCATTATGACCGAAAAAATGCAGGAATATGGCGAAGAAGCCCATGGGCCGGAGCCGGAATGCTTAAGCTATTATTCCAATCCCGGGGCTCACAACATAATCCCCCAGGGGTACACAAGTAATATAGGCCAAACCAAGGCCACATACTCTCGGTTCACGACCATTCACCGCCATGGGGGCTTCCTGCTCTTCGCCGACGGGCACGTGGGATGGTTTGCCTGGACACAGGTGCAGCCGTTGACCAATCAGTCGGACAACCCTGACGTGATTCCGACCATTAATCGTCCGGACAGCGGCGTGATCTGGTGTCCCTACGGTAATGCGACATGGACGACATCAACTAACGATTGACACCCCCTAATTAAATTGATCTTAGCGCAACAATAGCGTTGGGCTTGCGTCCAGAGCTTAGATGGCGGCAGCAGAAAAGGCCGGAGGAGTTGTCTGTAAATGGAGCTGAGGTTCACCGGGAAACAATTCGAATTTGCCCAAGTCGGGCGGGAGAGATAATGATGAAACGGCTGAACAAACGAGTGCTGCTTACTGCGGTTAGCGGTGTTGTCATTTCTGGCAGTCTGTACATGCCGGCGAGCGCGGCGACGCAGACCTGGAACAGCACGAGCAGTTCCAATTGGTTTACGACGGGCAATTGGAGCAGCGGCACGGTACCCGGGACAGGAGATACCGCATTTTTCGGTTCCATCGCGCCGCTGTCCAACACCATCAGCATCGGCAGCAACACCGGCGTGGGCGCGATCTTCGTCGAAAACCCCAGCGATCCCAATTTCACCATCAACGGCGGCGGAACACTGACCCTCTACGGCCAAACCCTCACCGTCCCTCAATTCAGCGGAACTTTGAGCAATCAATCCAACGTCATTATGGCGTTTGGGTCGACGGCGGCGGCCACCAATACGATCAATATTGGAGACAACCTGGTTCTGGCCAGCTCCCAAAATGTCATCGTCGCGTCGCCTACCAATACACTGAACAACGCTGGCCAGACGGTCAATATCACGAGCAACATTTCCGGCTCGGGCGAGTTGACGTTGTACGGCGGCGGCACGACGTCTGATTATGGCGCCGAGTACGTCCTGACGGGAACCAATTCCTTTACCGGCGGACTGGTGATCGGCAATACATCCGCCACTCAAGGCGCCACCGCGGAAGTGGTCCCATCGGCGCTTCCTACCACGGGTACAATCGTCGTCAATGAGCAAAGCCAATTGCTGCTGAACGGCAGTGGGACCTATGGAGCGGGAACAACACTGGATTTGAACGGGCCCGGCGTTGGTCCGGGCGTGTCGGCGGGCAGCAGCGGCGCTCTACGCACCAGCGGAAAAACCAATGTGTATACCTATGCCGGCGGCGTCAATATCGGCACCGACGCCTCCGGCTCGGATGCGGCGCCGTACGTTGTCATCTCCTCCACCAGCAGCAATTCGCTGACCTTTTCCGGCCAGGTCACGGGATCCGGCAGCATTCAAAAGCAAGGCAGTGGCTGGCTGATCTTCACCGCTACTAACAATACCTGGAGCGGCGGTCTTCAAATCGGCAATGGCGCTGTCAACGTCAATGCCGGATCGTCGATGGGAACCGGCGATCTGGAGTTTCTGCAAACATCCAGCAATGCCACCACGGTCAATCTCTATAATGCCGCACAGACCATTGGGAACCTGAGCAGCGCCTTCACCCTGACGAGCGGCTCGGACACGCAGGCCCTGAATCTCAACGGAACCGCGTTGACCATCAACCAAACCAGGAATACGACCTTTGGTTATGGCGCGGTAAACGGTCTGACCAGCATGATCCAGGACGGCACGCAAACGCCCGGCGGCAGCGTGGTCTATCATGGGCAGCCCGGGGCACAGCTCAGCCTCACCGGGCCTAACAGCTATACCGGTGGAACGACCGTAAGCGGCGGCATTCTGAACCTTGCCAACGGTTACAACGGTTCATCGTTCGGCGTAAACGGCAGCGCCTTGGGAACCGGAAATGTCACGGTCACCTCAGGCGGCACGCTCTCAAGCGGTGGGGGAATATCCGTCCTTGGACAAGCCGTCAGCACCGGCGGGTTTAGCGGCAATTTAACCGTTAACAGCGGCGGCATCGTCGCGCCGGGCGGGCTTGACCAGGTCGGTTCGATGGTGGTCGGCGGAAATCTTACCGCCCATTCGGGCTCGATGTTCGATTTCGATCTTGCCGGCGGCACTTCCGCAACCGCCAGTGATCTCACCGTCGATGGCAGCCTCGCTTTGGACGTCGGCGGCAACGAAGTCGTCAACGTTTCCGGATCGCAACTCGCTTATGGCACCTATACGCTCGGCACCTTCGGTTCGCTGGTCAATTCGGGCACCGATTTCACTCTGGGAAGCGCGCCAAACGGAACCGACCGAACCTATAGCCTCAGTTACAACACCTCTTCCAATTCGCTGCTGTTGACGATCCAGGATACGGGTTCGGAGTATTACTGGTCCGTCGGCGGCGGAGATCCGTCGCTTGATGGGGGCGGGACCTGGCAGGCCGGAAGCACCAATTTCTTCACGAGTAATCCCGTCGTCACGCAGGCTGCTTACAGCAACACCTCCACCAATGACGTGATCTTCGGCAATGGCGGCAACGGCGGCACGGTGACGTTGGCGGGCAGCGTGGTCGTCGGCGGATCACTGGTCTTCTCATCTGTCAACACGCCATACACCATCGGCGCGCCCGGCGGCACCAATACGATGCAGCTTGATGGCGGGATCATCGGCTCGGCCAACGCCATCATCAATGCTCCGGTTATCCTCAGCGGATCCCAGACATTCGAGGCCTCATCGGGAACCACACTTACAGTTAACGGAAATATTTCCGAGGCCAGCGGCGGCACCGTTTTGACCATCGGCGGAGGCTCTGGAACCGTGATCCTCGGCGGAACCAATTCATATTCCGCGGGAACCATCATTTCCCAGGGCACATTTCAGACCACGACCTCCAGCATGCCTGCCACCGGCGGAATCACCGACAATGCCTCGCTGGTCTTCAGCCAATCCACAAATGGCACCTATTCCGGCGCAATCAGTGGCACCGGCGCGGTCACCGTCAACAACCCCTCATCTACCGCCACGGTCGCGCTGGGAAATTCAGGTAATTCCTACAGCGGCGCGACGAACATCGAATCGGGCGTGCTCAGCGTCGGCAGCGCCGGCGCTTTGGGCAGTGGCGCCGGTGGCATCAATCTCTCCGGCGGAACCCTGCAATTTACCGCTGCCGTGAACATGCCCCTTGGCAGCCCCAGCCAGACCATCAATCTCATCTCGGGAACCAGCACGATCAACACCGACGGCAACAATGTCACGCTTGGGCAGGACCTGGAAGGTTCGGGCAACCTGACCAAAATCGGCAGCGGCAATCTAACCGTCACCGGCCTGATTCCAACCACGATCATCGGACAGGTCTCGATCCTCGGCGGCAGCACGAGCAGTCTGACTTTCGCGCCGGGGGCGGCGGCGCATCCTACGGGATTTCTGGTTCAGCTTCCCCAGGAACTTACACCGGCAATCTGAACCTCAGCGGATCGATTGCCTTTCGTTATTACGGCGGCGACATTAACGGCGGCGGTTTGGTCAACTTTGAGTCCAGCGGGATCAGCTTCACCGCCGAGGGCGATACCACCATCGACAACCAGATCATACTCAACCCCGGCAACTCGGCCGGTTTTATTTCCTATATCGGCGTGACCGCCAGCAACACCCTCACCATCACCAGCGCCATCACCGGCAACTCCGACGTGGATTTCACCGGCGGTGCGGGCATTACTTATCTCCAGGGTCAGAGCAGTTACGTTGGAGCGACAACCATCGACAATGGGGCGGCCGGCGAGGTACAGCTTGACGTTGACAACGCCCTGCCCACGAGCAGCAACGTTCACATCAACCCCAACGGCACGCTCGACGTGTACGGCATTTCTCAGACCATCGGTTCTCTGGACAGCGCAGCCCCAGGCAGTACCAACGCCATCGTCACCAATAATTCCGACAACAATGCCACGCTCATCATCGACGGCTCCAAGAGCACCAATTTCGCGGGGTTCATCGAGGACAATGCCAACGCCCCCGGCGGCGGGGGCGAACTCACCATCGAACTTGGCCCGGACTACACCGGTACCCTTAATTTCAGCAGCACGACGTATAACACCTATTCCGGCGGCACCATTTTGGACGGCGGCACGCTCCTCACATCTTCCGATGCGCTTCTTGGCTATGAAACCGGCGGCTTGACCTTCGGCGGCGGAACGTTGGCATTTACGCCTTCTTCCGGGGCAATCACCACCAGCCGGCCCATTACCGTCAATCCGGGCAGCAGCACCATCGATGTCGGCTCGGGAAATACGTTTGCCATCAGCGGCTCGCCCAGCATCACCTGGGCGGGCGGAACGCTCAATCTCACCGATTCCGCCAATCCCATCTCTCTGTCCCAGACCGGCGGAACCGTTTCGGTGACGCCGGGGTCGGTCCTGGCCGTTTCCTCCACGGCTTCGCTGGCCGTTTCCGGATCGGTTGATCCCTTCACCGATTCTTCCGATACCAGCCATCACGTGGCCATCGTCAACAACGGGGCGATGAGCGTTGTCGACGTGAACTCCTCCATCGCCGGGATCACTGGGACCGGCGCCCTTACCATCGGCGACGGCACCGTGGCCAACAGGCTGCAATTGGCGACCAACAGCGGCGGCAGCGCTCAGAACTCCCTGCTCATCAACGGCAACTCGACGCTGGATATCACCAACAATCACATCATCCTCAGCGACCCGGGCGGCAGCATTGACGCCACGATCCGCGATTACCTGATCCGTGGTTATAACGGTGGAGCGTGGAACGGCGCCACGGGCGGCGCTATCATCACTTCCGCCCCGGTCACAATCGGCTCCAGCACCTACAGCATCGGTTATGCAGACGGCGCCGACAATGTCGCCGCCGGCCTGTCCTCCGGCGAGCTTGAAGTCGCATACACGCTCGCCGGCGATGCGAATCTCGACGGAAAGGTGGACAGCGCCGACTTCGGCATTCTGGCGGACAACTACGGCGCTTCGGCGCCGTTTGGGATCAGGGCGATTTCAATTACGACGGCAAGGTAGACAGCGCGGACTTCGGAATCCTGGCGGTCAACTACGGCCAATCGGCCGGCAGCAATTCCGACGTGGTGACGGCGGCCGACTGGTCAGCCTTGGACGCCTTCGAGGCGGCCAACGGCATCACATTGGCCCAGGTTCCCGAACCGGCATCGGCAAGCCTGGTGCTTCTGGCGGGGATCAGCGTTCTGGTCCGCCGTCGGAGATCGGCCAAAGCTTAATCCGGCCAATTCCGGCCACAGAATTCAGGTAACTAAAAACCCAGCAAGAATGCTGGGTTTTTCATGCGTTCACAACGCTGTAACAAGAAGCCTGGATCGGGAGTTCCCACCCAATCAAGCGTGTACCCGGCGTCGCCGGCGGGCCAGCACGCCGAGGACGCCAACGGCCATCAGAGCCGTGGTCGCCGGCTCGGGAACTTGCGCCATGGTGATATTGTTGGCCGCGGCGAAGGCGTCCAAAGCCGACCAATTGGCCGCCGTTACCACGTCGGCATTGCTGCCGGCCGATTGGCCGTAGTTGACGGCCAGGATTCCGAAGTCGGCACTATCCACCTTGCCGTCATAATTGAAGTCGCCCTCATCCCAAACGGCGCCGGAAGCGCCGTAGTTGTCGGCCAGAATACCGAAGTCGGCGGAATCGACCTTGCCGTCGAGATTCGCATCGCCGGCCAGCGTGTATGCGATTTCAAGATCGCCGGAGGGCAGGCCGGAGACGACATTGTTGGCGCCGTCTGCGTACCCGATGCTATACGTGCCGGAGCCGATTGTGATCGGGGCGGAGGTCACGATGACCCCGCTGGTGGCGCTGGTGCCGTTCCAACTTCCGCCGTTGTAGCCGGCGGCCAGATAGGCGCGGATCGTGGAATCCAGCGCGCCGCTCGCGTTGTCGCTGAGGATGATGTGGTTGTTGCCGACGTCCAAGGCCGAATTGGCGTCGATGGCCAAACTGCCTTGCGTCGCCCCGCCGCTGCCGACGGCCAACTTCACGGTACTGGCCGTGCCGTTGCCGATGTTCAGCGTGCCGGTTCCACTCAGGGCGCTGACGCCTGCGGCTCCGAGCGTTTCGTTGCCGTAGATGTCGGTGGTGCCGTTGTTGACCAGGCCATAGCCATTGGGCAACGCCCCAGACACGGCGGCGACCAGCGTACCGGAGCTAACGGTCGTTCCGCCCGTGTACGTGTTGACGCCCGACAGCGTCCACTTGCCGCTGCCGGACTCGAGGATCGCGACCTTGCCGCCGCCCGAGCCGTCGCTGATCGAGCCGGAAATGACGTTGTTGGCGGATGAGCCCTCAAGAGTCAATGTGGCCGTTCCGCTGGTGGCCGTCCCGGTCACCGGGATAGGCACAACCACGGAGCCGCCGTCCGCGTCGGTAATGGTGCTGCTGGACTGGATGTACAGCGGATCGAGCACCGCGGTAATGGAGGGTGCGACAACCGTCGTGAGGGCGTCGGGATTGAGGATCGAGTACGCCGCAGCCGTGGGAGCGGATGTATAGCCGCTGCCGGCCAGAAGAGCCTGCGTGCCGACCACGGTAAAGTCGTCTTCATTGGCGGTCACGGTTGCCGCGGTGGTCGGGCTGCCGCCGCTGAGGCTAATGCTGGGCGTGCCCCAATAGCCGGTGCCGGCGTCGGTGACATCGATGCTGGCGACCGCGCCGCCGGACATCATCGCTATCGCGGTCGCGCCTGTGCCGCCGCCGCCGGAGATGGTGACGGTTGGCGTTGACGAATAACCCGCCCCGCCATTGCCGCTGCTGATGGTGAAGCTTGCGTTGGTAAGGCCCAGCAGGAATCGGAAAGCCGCGCCGGTTCCGCCGCCGCCGGTGACCGTGGTCAGATCGGCGGAGATTCCGGCTCCGCCGGTGTTCACGAGATATCCGGCCACGCCGGTGGTGAAGCTGCCGACCCCGGAACTGCTGGTGAGCGTGCCGCCGTTAAGAGTGACGGTTTTAGTGAGCGTCGTTCCATCGAGATCCAGAACGCCGCCGGTGCTAACGGTTGCGCCGGCAATGGAACCGCCGACCGCGGGGATGTCTCCGCCAAAGCCCAGGGCGTTGGAATTGCCGACTTGCAGCGTGCCGCTGCTGATGGTGGTGGCTCCGGTGTAGGTATTCGAGCCGGACAATGCCACGGTGCTGCCGGAACCTGATTGGGTGATGGTGCCGGTTCCGGAAATGACGCCGGAGATCGATTGCGGTCCGGAGGCGTTGAACACGAGGGCGCCGTTGTTCACGACATTGGCGGCACTCGTGCCCAGGTTTCCACCGGCTCCGACTTTCAAAGTGCCGGCTTCGATGGTGGTCGATCCGGTGTACGTGTTGCCGCCGGTGACGGTGAGCGTTCCGCTGCCCACTTTGCTCAAACCGCCGACGCCGCCGATCGCCGAAGCGACGGTTATCGCATTGGCCTCGGTGTCGATCGTTCCGCCGCCGGCATCAAGGGTGATAGCGCGCGAGGAAGAGGGACTGAATGCCGCGCCGAACTGCAACGTGCCGCCGCCGAAGGTGATGTTGTTGCCGGTGGTAGCGCCAAGATTGACGTTGCTGGAAACGCTGAGCACGCCCTGATTGATGGTCAGACCGCCGGAGAAGGTATTACTGGTTCCGGCGAGGGTCAGGGTGCCCGGACCGAACGTGGTGACCCCCCCGGTGCCGGTCATGTTCGCAGAGATCGTCGCGTTGGCGGCGCTGGTGTAGATGGTCGCCTCATCCGCGGCAAAAGCCAGCGTGCCGCCGGTGATGCTGCCGCCGTTCATGATGATACCCGCCTGATTGCCGGTGGTGTTGTCGCCGACGCTCAGGGTATGGCCGCCGAGGTTGATCGCCTGCCCGCCGGTGGTGGTGTTGCCGGTGCTCAGAGCGTACAGAGAAGCATTGGCACTCAGGGTGTTGACGGACGTGGCGGTGGCCTGGAATATGCCGCTTGCCCCGGCGGCGTTGATGTCGGCGTTGTTGTATCCCGTGTAAGTCACCAGACCGGTGGTCGCGCCGCCCCAGGCGACGAAATCGCCGGACTCATTCGCATCGTTGTTCTGGGCGATGATCGAGGGATTGACGACCGCGCCGCTATCAAAGAGCGTGGGAGCAACCGTCGGGACGACTAAATCACTCACGCCGAGATTGGCGTTGCCGCTGGTTGGAACGATCACGAGAGTGCCGCGATCGGCTCCGCGAACGACGCCATTGCCGCCGACCGATAGCTCAATACTGGTCTCACCGCCGACCTTCAATGTGACCTCAGCGCCGCCGTTATAATCAAGTTCCGTGCCGCTGGTCGTGGCGACTTGATAAACCATCTTCGAGGCCACGCCGCCGTTATTGACGTTGGGAGACAGCAGAAGGTTTCCGCCGTTCATCGTAATCGAGCCGGTGCCGAACGGCGTGCCCGTGTAAACGGGAGTGCCAGTGTCGGTTCCCAGGTTGCCGTCGGTGGCTTCGAATGTGCCGGCGTTGATGGTTGTCCCGCCGCTGTAGGTATTGACGACGGCCATGATCGCCGTGCCCGCGCCGTTGCTGACGACGGGTGAAGGCGATGTGTCGTCGGTCATCGTGTTGTTCATGGTGAACGAGGCGCCGCTGGCGACGTTGAACGTATAGCTCGGAGCAATGATGTCCGTCGAAAGCTCGCCGGAGGACAGGACAGTGGAGCCGCTGGTAAAGGTCGCGGCGCCGAAGGTGGCCTCGGCCCCGCTCAGGGCGAGCTGGCCGCCGTCCACGAGCAATACATTCGTGCCGACCAGGGAATTGGGAAGATCGCTGCCGATCAACTTGAGTTGTCCCTCTTGTATCTCGATTGAGCCGGTAAAAGCTTCAGGAGTGTTCTCGCCCGCGTTCTCGAACTTCACGATGCCGGCGCCGTCCGAAGATAATGCCGCCGCCGCCGCCGTCGGCGGTGTCGGTGAGATTCTGGAGTTGAAGATCCGTCGAATAGGTGCCGCGCGTGACATAGATGTCGCGGTTGACGCTGCCCAGGTCGAAAGGCTTTTCGTCCTCCGTCACGGTGGTCATGCCGGTGCTGTTCGTGAACAGGATACCGCCGGTTCCGGATGGTCCGGTCCCCGTTAAATCGAAGACGGCATCGTACTTCGCTTCGATGGTGTTGGGCTGGGCATTTAAGATGAGCGCGGGACCGGTGTTGTTATCGATGTTGAGAACGTCATTGCCGTTGGCCGCATAGAACCCATAACCACCGGACGCGTTGGTGCCGCCGTTGTCTGTCACGGAATGGACCGTTGGGAAAGGCCCGGTTAAGACGTTGTTCTCAAGCACGCCAGTCCCGCTGATGGTCACGTCCGTGGTAGCGGGAAGTGCGTCGGCGGTCCCGATGAGCAACGTGTCGCCGGTGATCGTCGTGGTGCCCGTATAGGTGCTGGGCGTAGTGCTGGCGAGTTCCCACGTCCCGTTGGGCAATCCTAAGCTGGTCACGAGCAGGTTCAACACGGACGAAGCGCCATTGGTAATAGCGCCGGTGATCTCGGTGTTGGTCATGGTAGTGCTCACCTCGTTGGTCCCCTGAAGGGTTAACGTCGTGGGCCCCGAAGCGCCGCCTGAAATATCCCCCCCGATGACCAGACCCGTGTTATTCGTACCCGTCCCGTCGCTTTCGAACGTGTAACTCGTGCCTTCCAGGATCAGCGGAGCGTTGATGATCTGCGACGGTCGTGTTGACGGAGCTTTGCTCCAGAATTTTACCGCCATTGGACAGCAACAGCGGATCGCCGGAGTTGGGCGTGGCGCCGCCTATCTCGTAGCTGGTGTTGCTGGCGCCGGTGCCGGTGAAAGTAATGTCGAGGATAGGTTGATTGGAGCCCAGCGTGACGAGGTCTGAAGAGGGGGTAGTCGTCACATTGAACACGGCGGTATCCGTTGAGCCAGGGACAGCGCTGCCGACCCAATTAAGCGGGTCAGACCACAGGGTATCGCTGTTGGCCGTATCGTTGCCTGACCAGGTGTCGGTGGCCGCGCCAGCGCGGCTCCAGCCAACGGCCGAGACGGCAGCCGATAAAACCAGCAGCCCTGCTCGTGTTCGATTTGCTTTTTGAGAGGCGCTCGTCCGACGAGAATGCGACTTTTTCATAGACCCTCCGCACGTATAAAAAGATCTGATACTCCTGCGGGGCGATTATACAACCGTTTGCGGAGGCGCTTGGTACAAAGCTTTGTACAATCGGTGCGATAAGTTTATATTTTCTAGTCTCAATAGTGCGACTACAGGGTCTGCGCCGTTCATGCAAACGGTCACTGGATTCAGTAGGAAGGAAAAGAGGGGTTCAGGAAAGTGATTACCGCAAGTCTTTGTTCTCTAAGCGAGCGCGACGGGGCTCGAACCCGCAACCACCGGATCGACAGTCCGGTACTCTATCCAATTGAGCTACGCGCCCGTCCGCTTCGGGATTTTCCCCGAATTCTGTCGAAGGTTAATCTATTTGCACCCTATGGATTGTCAAGTCAGTATAATCCGCGCCCATGATCGTCGCCGGGATTGACGAGGCGGGATATGGCCCGCTGCTCGGGCCGCTGGTCGTCGGGTGCTGCGCTTTTGACCTCGGTCCGACTTGCCAATGCGCAGCACATCCCCTGCCTGTGGAAGCGGCTCTCAACGCTCGTCAGCAAAAATCGCCTGGCGTCCGGCCGCAAATTGCACATCAATGACAGCAAGCTTGTTTATTCGCCCGCTTCTGGATTAAAGGAACTGGAGCGATCGGTCCTGGCCGTTCTGTGCGCCGCCGGCGAGATGCCGGATGACCTGTCCGCGCTGCTTGAACGCGTCGCCGATCACGTACTGGCGGAATTGCCCGCCTATCCCTGGTATCGCCCGGCCCAAGGCGAAACTTTTCCCCTGGAACAACGGCCCCTTCCGATTCAGATTTTCGCCAATGCCCTCCGCGCGGAAATGACGCGCACGCAAACGCAATGCGTTCATCTTGCCGCGCGAATCGTCCTGGAACGCCGGCTCAATCAACTCATTCAAGCCACGCGAAACAAGGCGTCGGTCCTCTTCTCGGTCACGGCGATCCATCTCGATCACTTGCTGAGAACTTTCGGCTGCCAGCCGATGACCATCTTCTGCGACCGCCACGGCGGGCGCGATCGTTACGGCTCGCTCCTTCGCCTCATGTTCGATGAATGGCGCCTGGAAGTGCTCCAGGAACAGGACGGACAGAGCCACTATCGCCTGCACCGCGGCGACAACGCCGTCCGGATCATCTTCCGAGAAAAGGCGGAGAGGCAGTGCCTGGCCGTGGCGCTGGCCTCGATGCTGAGCAAATATCTTCGCGAAGCGCTGATGCGGCGATTCAATACCTTCTGGACCGGCCACATGCCCCAGGTCATTCCCACCGCCGGTTATTACAACGATGGAACACGGTTCCTGCGCGACATCGACGAGAAGCGACGTGAGCTTGGGATCGCCGACGAGGAATTGATCCGCAGCCGATAGATCAGGTGAACTGCGACGCCACGCTGACGTAGCGCATGCGCGTTTCGTACAGGGCGGTGTCGAGCAATTGCTTTTCCTCGTCGCTGAGATTGCCGCGGGTCTTTTCCTCCAGGATGCCGAGGATGTCGATCTGGTGCTTGGCCATGTCGAGATTGACGTTCGGCTCGCCGCCGCGCGCGGCGAGATCACCGAGATAATAAAGAATCTGTGTGAGGATGGATTGAACGAGCGTCGGGAAACTCGGCGGCCGGCAATTCGGCCCGGCCGCGGCCGGCCGTCGCCGCCCCGGCCCGCGGCGATCCCGGCCCCGCGCCGGACATCGGCGGCGCCGCCGCCGGTGCGGCCTCCTTCGCTTTGCGGGCCTCCTCCTCCGCTAGCCGTTTCTTTTCCTCCTGGGCTTGTTTCTTCCAATCCGTGTCGATGTGCAACGACGTCTTTTCTTCGGCCATGGGGGGCTCCTTTTCTGTGCCTCTATAGAATCTTCACGTGTCGCGCAGCGTTTTCGATTCTCACAAAAAGCCGCAGGATGGCAATCCTGCGGGCTTCGAACACCATTCATGCGCGAGCCGGGGCGTCCTCGCCTCGGAGAATCGTCAACTGCACCAGTTTCGCCTGCTCGGCATCCTTCACATGATCGCTGTGACACGCCGCCTTTTTGCCTTTGTGTGCCAGGGCCATGATCTGCTCTGGCGTCAGATTGCCGCGTTGTTTGAGGGTTTCGATTCCGGCGTCGCTGAGGCCGGGAGATTGCAACGCCCGCTTTTGCGGCTGGGCCGATTCGTCCTTGCCGGAATAAAACTCGATGATTTCCTTGCTGATGCGGACGCGAGCACCAATCGTGGCCGCACATGGCGCAGAAATCGGTGTCCACTTCCAAATCCTCATCGTGATACGCGCGGGCCAGTTCGGGATCGAAGCTCAAATCGAAATGCCGCTGCCAATTCAAGGCGGCTCGGGCCTTGGTCAATTCGTCATCCCGATCGCGCGAGCCGGGAATGCCCAGGGCCACATCGGCGGCGTGGGCGGCGATCTTGTACGCGACGCATCCTTGCTTCACGTCGTCCTTCTTCGGCAGGCCCAGATGTTCCTTCGGCGTGACGTAGCAGAGCATGGCCGCGCCGTGGTAGCCGGCCGCAGTGGCGCCGATGCAACTGGTGATGTGGTCGTAACCGGGAAAAATATCGGTCACCAGCGGACCCAGGACGTAAAACGGCGCGCCGTGGCAGAGCTTGCGCTGCAGCTTCATGTTGTATTCGATCTGATCGAACGGCACGTGGCCGGGGCCTTCGACCATCACCTGCACGCCCTTGGCCCAGGCCCGCTCGGTCAGTTCGCCGAGCGTCGCCAGTTCGCGAAGCTGCGCCTCGTCGGTCGCGTCGGCCAACCCGCCGGGGCGAAGGCCGTCGCCGAGGCTGAAGCTGACATCGTACTCGCGCATGATGTCGCAGATGTCCTCGAAGATTTCGTACATCGGGTTCTGCTTGTTGTGGTGCAGCATCCACTTGGCCAGCAGGCTTCCGCCCCGGCTGACGATGCCGATCAGCCGGTTGCGCACGAACGGCAAATGCTCGCGCAGAACGCCGGCGTGGATCGTGAAATAATCCACGCCCTGCTTCGCCTGGTTTTCCAATTCCTTGAGGATCACGTCATAGCTGAGGTCTTCGATTTGCCGGCCGATGATCATCGAGTAGATCGGCACGGTCCCGATCGGGACGGTGCTGTTCTGAATGATCGCTTGCCGGCACGCGTCCAGATCGCCGCCGGTGGAAAGGTCCATCACCGTGTCGGCCCCCCACCGCTCGGCCCATTTCAGCTTTTCGACTTCTTCCTCGGTGCCGCTGGAAACGGGCGATGCGCCCATGTTGGCGTTGATCTTGGTCAGCGACGCGCGGCCGATGCACATCGGCTCAAGCTTGTATTTCAGATGCACTTTGTTGGCCGGAATAATCATCCGCCCGGCGGCGACCTCGGCTCGGATTTGCTCGGGCGAGAGGTGCGGCTCGCGCAGCGCCACGCGCTTCATCTCCGGCGAGACGATGCCGCGTGCGGGCCTGCTCAAGTTGCGTTCGACCTTGGCGGTCGTCGGACGGAAGAGAAATCCATGGCCGTCACGTCCGAGACGCCCGGCATGCCCGGCGTGTCGGGCGAACTGAACATGTACGGCGTCCCCACCCGCCCGGCGGCGGCGAAAGAGCCGGGGCTGGTCCCCTGGCGATCGCTGGACGGATTGTCCCCCAGCGGCGGAAGCGTGTACGAACGATCCATCGTCTTGGTTGGATTGCGGCATGTTCAGTTCTCCTTATGCGGGGAAAGCGGCGGACGTGCGATCGGCAGACTTGTCCATTCGCTTCCCTACGCCGGCATCATCCGGATCAGGTACTAAGGGTTTACTCTCAGATCGCCACTGTCGATCACCCCTAGCGAATTTCGAACCACTGTAGGACAACCCGGCCGCGTTGACAAGCCGGGAAAATCGTCCGCGGAGATTTGCACAATTGGCGTTCGCAAACGCCGTGGCCATCTGTATGGTTTGAGCATTCAGAAGGAGTTCCCCCATGGTGAAGACCGCACTGCTGGTGACCTTGGAAGCCAAGCCGGGCAAAGAGAACGATTTGGCGCAGTTCTTAAGCGGGGCTTTGCCGCTGGTGCAAAGCGAGCCGGCAACGATCGCCTGGTTTGCGATTAAAATTGGCCCGTCGAAATTTGGGATTTTCGATGCGTTTCCAGACGAGCAAGGCCGCCAGGCACATCTTACAGGTAAAGTCGCCGCTGCCCTAATGGCCAAAGCGCCTGAACTGCTCGCCAAGGCGCCGTCGATTGAAAAAGTTGAGGTCCTGGCCGCAAAGTTGCCCAATTCGCGCATAACGATGAAGGGAGGCGCGATCCGCCTATACCCGCGCGCGGCGCCGGACGGCGCGCCGCCGCCGGCGCGGTTTTGTGCCGCCAACTGCGGGTGGCGAAGACTGCTGCCGCCACGGCCACCACCGTCAGCAGTCCCACCGCGAAGCGCGTTTGCCGCGCGTACCAGACCGTCATGTCGTTGGTGACCGGCACGTCGCGCAGCAGATAAATCGCCCACAGCGCTGCCAGCGTGGCCACGAGTCCGAACCGCACCAGCAGCATCAGAATCAGCCCCGTCACCAGCAACGCTTGGACGCATTGGACCCAGCCGATGTCCGGCCAGTGCTGGGCGGCGATACTGGCCGAGACGAGCAGGACAAAGGTGATCGACGCGATCCATCGCCGGCCGATGACCAATTGGAACAGCACCAGCGACAGCAGATAAAGCAATCCCATGTACAGCGCTTCGAGCAGCGCCCGCAGGACCATGGCGGAGGGCTTTTCCTTGGCCATGAAGCGCACCAGCAGCGACATATTGGGCACAGGCGCGGCGTGCCCCAAGTGCATGGCCAGGATGTTGGCCAGTTCGGCGATAACGGTCGCGGCCCCCGCCACCGCCAACCCAACCAGCACATGCGAAGCCACCAGCGGATCATCCAGCCGCCCCGTCAGCAGCCGGCTCCAGGAAATGACCGTTTCCGGCCAGATGCGGCGAACGTACGGCTCCAGCGCCAGGTAGAACATCCAGACAATTCCCGCGGGAACGAGGATGAATCCGAGCACCCGGAAAAAGAGGCGCATTTCCAAAAAAAGTTCGGGGATATGGCTGGCTCCGAGCATCCAGATAAGGATTCCAAGAATGAGAAAAACTCCGGCGAGTTTTTGAGCGCCGCCGGAATCGCCGCGGCCGGCGCGAATATTCCGCCACGCCAGCACCAGCGCGCTGCCGGTGACCACCAGGATCAGGGTCGCCTGCAAAACGATGTTGCGCCCGATGGGAATGTCCGGCGACGGCTCGATGCCCATCTTCGCGGCGGCGGCCGTCCATTTTTCGATAACGTCAAAGAAGACCGCCCGGCCACGGAGCGACGCGGCGACGACATCCACCGGCTCGTCCGGCCGGTCGGGATAATGTCCGCTCCAAGCCAGGCGTGTGTCGGCGAACATGGGCGGGATAGCCGATGGATTAATCGGGACGAAATCCTCCGGCCGCAGGTTCGCCGCTTTGAAAAGCGGCGAAAAATCCGCCTTTTCCGGCGCCCCAGCCTCGGCGGCGCGAAATTCGGAACCGCTTGGCAGGATTTCCAGGAGCTTGAGCCGGCCCGCTACATCCGCCTCCACCGTTCGCATCCCCGGCACGCTGCGCCGGCTCATCGAGCGTGACCATGCCGATGTCGTCCTTGGAGATCATGTACTGCGGGCTTTGGCGATACCAGAAGATCACCGCGCCCGGCCGGGTTTCGGCCAGCCGACTCCAGCGGTCGGCGGTGTGATCGGTCGCCTGCAGCCAGGCGATGTATTGCCCATCCAGCGCATATCCGTAAGCCTCGCTGCCGAGCGTATCGGAATATCCGGCCGCAAGCAGGACGTTTTGCAGGCGATCCACCAGGACCTCCGGCGGATCGGCGGCCGGCGCCTGGGGCAGAAAATAACCGCGCCCGGCCAGCATCACCACGATCGCCAGACCCGCCAACGTCAGCGCCAGCAGGATGCCGGCGCGGGTGGTGGTCAAGCCGGTGGTATCGCCAGCGGCGGCGACCATTTCCGGGCTGGGCGTCTCTCCCGCCGCCAGGGCGGCGGCCAGCGGATCGCCGCCCGGCAGCGCCGCCGCCACCGCCAGCGCGCTGCCCGGCCGCTTGCTGGGATCCTTCTCCAGACAACGCATGATGACCCGCTCGGCCAGCGGGTCCATGTCCTCGATGAACGTCGAGGGATGCGTCGGAGACGTATGGCGATGGAGCCGGGAATACTCCGACATCGAATGCGCCGAAAACGCCGGTCGGCCGGTGAAAATCTCGTAAAGCACCAGCCCCAGCGAATAGATGTCGCTGCGGACGGTGGCTTCGCCCAGGGTGAACTGTTCGGGGGCCATGTACGCCGGAGTGCCGGCCGTGGCGTCGTGCCCGCCGTCCACCCGGCCGGAGATTCCGAAGTCGGTGATGCGGACCTGGCCTTTGCCGTCGAGCATGACGTTGGCCGGTTTCAGATCCCGATGCAGGACCCCTTTTTCATGGGCGGCGGCGAGACCGGCGCACAATTGCCGGGCGATCTGAACGGCCTTGTCGCGCGGCAGCCGCCCGATCCGCCGCAGCAGCGATGCCAGGTCTTCGCCATCCACGAATTCCATCGATATGAACTGCTCCCCATCCACCTGCCCCAGATCGAACACCCGGCAAACATTCGGATGCGTCACTTGCCGGGAGAGCCGCACTTCGTTGTGAAACCGCTCCAGCCACGCGGGGTTTGATTCAAACGATGGAGGCAAAAACTTCAGGGCCACCGGCTGATCGAGGGTAATGTCATCGGCGCGGTAAACCTCGCCCATCCCGCCCAGGCCCAGAAGACTCACGATGCGGTATCGCTCGGCCAGGACCGTCCCCGATTCAAATCGCCCCTTGCCTGTAAAATTGGACGTATCGCCGTGTACCGTCCCGGCGTGCGACACATGCGAGGGATAGGACACGCCTGAAACGGACTTCTTCGCCGACGGCTTTGCAGGGCGGGCGGGCTGGGGCGATTGGATTTCTTCGCTCCCCGCGGGGGGATCGGGCTCCGTGGTCGAGTTGGCCGGCTCGGCGGTCTGGCCGGGAAAAACGGTGCTCCCGGCTTTGGCCGCGTCCCGATGCGATTGCAACAGGGAATGCACTTCTGCTTTCAATTCCGCGTCGTCGCCGCACAGACCGGCCGCGGCCTGGTCCTGCTCCTCCTCCGGCCGTTCGCAGACCGCCAGAAAAACTTCCTTGACCTTCTTGTACCGTTCGGCCGTCATGTTCGGGGTATATTCTACCGGCTCAGTTCCCGCATCAACCATGCCCGCGCCATCGTCCAATCCCCCTCGACGGTTCGCTTAGAAACCCCCAGGACTTGCGCCACCTCTTGAACATTCATCCCCGCGAAAAACCGCATTTCCACGACCTGGGCTTGGCGGGAATCCAGCTTGGCGAGCTTTTCCATCGCCTCGTCGAGGGCCAGGATTTCCTCATCGCGCCGCGGCGCCAGTGCGACGGATTCATCAAGCGTCACCCGCCCGGCGCCGCCGCCGCGCTTTTGCCGTTTGCGCTGCCGGGCGTGATCCACCAGAATTCGCCGGATCGCCTGCGCCCCCACCGCGAAAAAATGTGTTCGGCCCTGCCAATCGACGCGGGTCTGATCGATCAGCCGCAAATACGCCTCGTGAACCAATGCCGTCGGCTGGAGAGTATGGTTTCGCCGCTCATGCCGCAGATGCCGCGCCGCCAGGGCGCGAAACTCATCATACACCAGCGGCATGAGCTTCGCCGCCGCAGCCGAGCGGTCGCCATCCTTCAGGCTGGCCAGAAGTTGTGTGATTTCCGATGCGGGCATTGACCACCGACGATCCGCCGAAATCCCTCAAACGATTATCGCCCAAACGATTATCGCCTCGCCGCAACGAACCACAAGGCTCCTCATTTCAGCGGATGCAGCAAATCCAGAGTCATCAAACGGCTACGGATCATCACTGCAAACTTGCGCCTGCTTGGTGACACCGTCCGCGTTTTCGATAGCGCCAGGGGCCTCGGTGTCACTGTCATGGTTCGAATTCAAAAAAAGGCGGCAATCACGTTGCGGTGGCAGACATCACCATTCCGAAAAAGGGGTCACTACTCATTATTGACTTCCGGCCGCCGGCCGTTATCGTTCGCCTTCATGGCCAGAGCGACGCGAGCCGTTGAAACGGGAGTGATCTACCACGTGCTCAATCGCGGTAACGGCCGGATGACGTTGTTCCACAAGGACGAAGATTTTCTGGCCTTCGAAAAGGTTCTCGGCCAGGGCCTGGAGCATTGGCCGGTGGATTTGCTCACGTACTGCCTCATGGGCAACCACTGGCACCTGCTGCTGCGTCCGCGCCAGGACGGAGCACTGAGCCGACTGATGGGGTGGATCGGCGTCACGCACGTGCGTCGGCATCATGCCCACTTTCACACGCGCGGCGGCGGTCACCTCTACCAGGGCCGATTCAAGAGTTTTCCCGTGCAGGATGATCGGCATTTTCTGACGGTGAGTCGATACATCGAGGCCAACGCGGTGCGTGCGGGGCTGATCGACGACGCCGCGAAATGGCCCTGGGGCGGCTTCGCCGCCCGACGGGCCAAGGGAAAATCGTTTTCGATGGCGTCGTGGCCGGTGGATCGGCCGCGTGATTGGCGGGAGTTGTTGAACGACGAAATAGGCGAAGATGATTTGAATGGACTGAGGCACAGCGTGAATCGCGGCCGGCCCTTCGGTTCCGCTGAATGGGTTGAGCAGACCGCCCGTCGGCTGAACCTGCTCAGCACGCTGCGCGACCCCGGTCGGCCGAGGAAGGAAGCGAAATGAGTGGTGACCCCTTTTCTGCGTCCTGCGCTGAGGAGGAAGGGGATTGAGACAGAGCCAGTGGTGACCCCCTTATCCCCTCGAAAACGGCGAATTAAAACGCGGAAAGTACGAAGCGAAAAAATCAGAATGATTGGGTGCTAAGCGGTACAATTTCCGCGAATGAAATGCTTCCGCCGTTCATCGATCCCGATGCGTATCCAACTGCGGGCACTCCTATGGACATGTTCCTGTATGCCTATCGTGCCAATCGTGCTGCTATTCGTTCGGCTGGCAAAGAATGAATGGTGGTTTCGGCCTTGGATGGCGCTGGTCATGGCGGGTGCGATGTTCATCACATATTTGATAATCGTTCCCCGGCAAGTAGTAAAAGTGATTGACGAATCATTGAGACCAAGCCGGGGGCAATGCGCCGTTTGTGGCTACAACCTACACGGCACTCCAAGCCGCTGCCCCGAGTGCGGAACGGTCCCGGCCAAACCATAAATATTCAAAGGAGCCCACTTCCAAAAGGCCAGATGACTTGAACGAACGAGAACGTGTTGGAAGGGTCTTCAACAGGAATTATGGACGAGTAGTCCAAAACGAACTTTTCATCTC
The DNA here is from genome assembly GCA_963771925.1 of uncultured Phycisphaerales bacterium. Lineage (GTDB taxonomy): Bacteria > Planctomycetota > Phycisphaerae > Tepidisphaerales > Tepidisphaeraceae > PALSA-1353. Next base: position 1,891,391 of record CAVYVE010000005.1, on the reverse strand, counting down.
TCCCGGCACGCGATTTTTCGATCGATTTGTCCGCCGCCTCGTCCGTGGCCGCTCACACCGCCTGCGCCTGCCGCGATTTATCCTGGGAATACGCCAGCACCGCTCGGCAGAATCCTAGAAACAATGGCTGCGGACGTAGCGGCCGGCTGGTCAGTTCCGGATGCGCCTGCGTGCCGATGAAATACGGATGCGTCTCCTGCGGCAATTCCAGGATCTGCATGATCGGCTGCGTCGGATGCTTGCCGCTGAAAATCATGCCGTGCTCTTCCAAAGTCTGGATATATTTCGGATCGACTTCGTATCGATGGCGGAATCGCAGACGGATGGTGCGGGCGTTGTCGAACAGCTTGGCGGCAAACGTGCCGGGCTTCAATTCGATGTCTTTGCCGCCGAGCCGCATGTTGCCGCCGAGGCCTTCGATCTTCTTTTGTTCCGGGAGAATGTCGATGACCGCATTTCGGCAATCCTTCTCAAACTCGGTGCTGTTGGCCCCCTCGATGCCGCAGACGTTGCGGGCGAATTCGATGACCGCCATCTGGAAACCAAGGCACAGGCCGAGATACGGCACCTTATTTTCCCGGGCGAATCGGATGCATTCGATCTTGCCCTCGGTGCCGCGCACGCCGAACCCGCCGGGAACGATGATGCCGTGACAATCCGCCAATCGCTTGGCCACGTTGGCCGGGTCGATGAGGGTGGTGTCGATCCATTTGAAATTGACGTTCACGCCCAGATGAACGCCGCAATGCTCGGCCGCCTTGATGATCGACGCATAGGCGTCCCGCAGGGCGGTGTATTTGCCGGTGACGGCGATCGTGACATCCTTGCGCGGCCTTGTCGATCCGCTCGACGAACCATCGCCATTTCGATCCGCGCCTGGTCTTCCTTGCCCTGATCGACGCGATCGTGCAGTTTCAGGAGGGTCAGCACTTCGCGGTCGATCCCCGCGGCGCGCAGGGCGTCGGGAATCGTGTAAATGCTCTCCACATCGTGCATCGACACCACGCGCTTCATCGGCACGTTGGTGTACATCGAAATCTTCTCGCGGACTTTTTCCTTCACGGGACTGGAGGCCCGGCAGGCAATGATGTGCGGCATGATCCCCGCTTCCATCAGCCGCTTGATGCCCGAGCTGGGCCGCCTTGGATTTCTGCTCGCCCAAGCGCCCGGCTCCATCACGTAGGTCAGCACGACGAAGCCGACCGAATTTTCGCCCTCCTCGTAAGCAAGTTGCCGACAGGCTTCAAGGTAGGCCTGGTTTTCAAAGTCCCCGACGGTTCCGCCGACTTCCACGAAAACCACGTCCGCGTTGGTCTTGGCCGCCAACTCGCGCAACCGCAGTTTTATTTCCCCGGTCACGTGCGGAATGAACTGCACGTCGCGGCCGAGATATCCGCCTTCGCGCTCTTTCTTCAGCACGGCCGAGAGAATCTGGCCGTTGGTGGTGAAGTTGGCGGCGCACAGGTCCTGATCCAGCATTCGTTCGTATGTCCCCAAATCCATGTCCGTTTCCATGCCGTCGTCCAGCACGAAAACCTCGCCATGGCGATACGGATTCAGCGTGCCGCTGTCGATGTTGTAATATCCTTCCATCTTGATCGGCGCCACGCGCAGGCCCTTGTCCTGCATAAGCTTTGCCAACGACGATGAGAATATCCCTTTGCCCAGCCCGCTCATGACGGTGCCGACGACGACGACGTATTTGTGATGGCCGCGCCGGTAGCCTTCAGGCATGGGGGTGTAGAATTCGGTCTCCTCCGTGGATTGGCCGATCTTGAACAGCAGCTCTTCGTTGCTCATGGTTTCAGCGCGTCGCTTGCGCGGCCGCTCCTGTTTGATTATTTTCAAAACGCTTGACGAATTCCTCGTATTGCTGCGGCGTGTCGATGCCGTGAACTGCCCGCGGCGTCAGAATCACCTCGATCGACCGCCCGTGCTCCAGCACGCGAAGCTGCTCCAGTTTTTCGCTCAATTCCAGCGGCGTCGGCGGCCAGGACGCCAGTTCCAGCAGAAACTCACGCCGATAGGCGTAAATTCCCTGATGTAAATAATATGCCGGCCGCGAAGGGCCGGCATGATCGCGCCAAAACGGGATTGGCGACCGCGAAAAATACAGCGCTTGCCGTCAAGCACCACGACCACCTTCACCAGATTCGGATCCGCCGGATCGGCGTCCGCCGCGAACGGAGTCGCCGCCGTCGCCATCTCGGCCGCGCCGCTTTCCAGCCGCTGCACCAACGCGTCGATGGTCTCGCGGCTCAATCTCCGGCTCATCGCCCTGCACGTTGACGATGATCGAATCGGAAACCGACCGCGCCACCTCGGCCACGCGATCCGTCCCGCTCAGGTGCTTCGGCGAGGTCATCACGCAGCGCGTGCCGAACGCCCGCAGGGCGTCGATGATCCGCTGATCGTCCGCCGCCACGATGATCTCTTCGATGCCCCTGCACTTGCGCACCTGGTCCACGACGTGCTGCACCAGCGGCTTGCCGGTTTCACAGACGATGACTTTGCCGGGGAAACGTGTGGAAGCAAACCGCGCGGGTATAACGGCAATCGCAGCCAAAGCCGATCCTCTTGCAATCAATTCGGGTCAACTCAGAACTGCGAAGCGAGGATACGATCAAGTGCGGGGGTGTGTCAAGAAATGCGTCGCGGCGGTGGTGGGTCAGTTTGAAATCATTTCTTTTTTACGCGGGATTGTTCCGCACTCAGGGCATTGGTAGGGGGTGGCGCGGAGGTCATAGCCGCAAACGGTGCAAAAGCCCGGCACTAAGGGCCGCAGTCTCCGGATCATCCAAGCAACAGGCAGCGCGACTGTTAACAATGCAAATGCCCAGCAAGGCCAGAGAATTTCCGGCCCGTCGAAAACCGTCAATCTGTTGTGTGAAAAAAAGGCGAATCCGAAGGCCTTAAAACGAAATCGTCCGATTACTCCGGACAGACTATGTAGTTGGTCCGGCAATGATTTCGGCTCCCCGCCCCAACAATGCCAACCCGCGTTTACTGTCGGTATCGGTGACCCCCACTCCATCCGCAAAATAGACATTTCTCCGCGAGAACAAAGTAGTTGCCATTCGACGGTACGGCCAGCCCAGTTAAGATCAAAGAGCACAAAGTATCCCGTAATCCATAGGAAAATCGTTGCCGCGCACAGAAACAGCGAAAATGCAGTAATCCCATTGAACATCCATCGCCGAAATCGTTTCACTCGAGCATTGTACCGCGCCTCAGTCGATTGATTTCGCCAATTCCTCAATCTCCCAAACATGATCGGCCAGCCCGGCCGCCATTGCAGGTCTCTGTCAAAAGAAAAGGCCGGGATCAACTTTGAACCGGCTCGCCAGCTTACGGATATGGGCCTTGCTCAATTCTCGTTTGCCGTTGAGCACGAGGGACGCAGCGGTCTTGTTGCCCAGGATTTTGCCGAGGGCCTCGGTGTTCATTTCATTTTGCTCCATCAGCTGGCGCAGCGCCCGTAGCGGAGTGCCCCGTCCTCGAGGAAACGGATAAACGCGATTGTCGTACTCCGTCACAAGCAGTGCCAAGGACCCGGCGTAGTCGCGCTCGCCTTGCGACAGAACCTGACTTTCCCCACCGAGCAAGCGACTCAGCACTTTCGTTGCTTCGACGTGTTCGTCCTCGTTTCGAAGTCTGCGCAGGGGAAATACCTGAATCATTTTCAGATAATCGTCCGTCGCCGCAATTGCGTGGGCTTTCGCTTTTCTCATAGCCGCCTTTTCCAGTCATTCTTGCTGTATTCAGCGTGGGTCAAGACTTCTCTGACGAGCACAACCGAAGAGCCAAAGTTGACCGTCGCAATCAGCCGATATGCAAACATTCGCCGCGGCATGCAAGGATGGTTGCGGACCGGCAACATCAAAAGAGTTCGCTTGGCCGTCCTACGGCGTTCCCATTTTCCAATAAACGGTATACCTCTGGTGGTGCATCGCGGACAGCGGAATCATCGTCACCCGCACCGGGTCGCCGACCCCAACCGTCGTGAAAGTCAGTGGCTTGTCCGGCACCGGCTTGAGCCAGTCTTGCGCATTCTCGTCGTCCGTGGCCAGCAGCGGCACAGTGGGGTTGGTTATTCGATTGAAATTATTCTGATCGCTCGCTTCCTGCGATAATGGCATGTTTTCGTCGCCAAGCTCGCCGGCCAACACGATCGGGCCGTACATGATCGCCACGTAATTCTTCAAATCGCTGGCATGATGCAGATGCAGGGCCATCGGCATCGACATCTCCACGCGGTCGCCGTCTTTCCATTGGCGATCGAGCGTCAAATAACTCTCCGGGGTGGCGTGGATGTCCTGCGGCTGTCCATTCACCTTTACCGTAACGCCGCTGGTTGCCCAATACGGAACGCGCAATTTCACGGCCAATTGCGTCGGCTGCGACATCTGGAAAATCAATGTCGTACCCTCCTGCTGCGGATATTTCGTTTCCTGCCGAAGGGTGATTCCCCTTTCCCGCCAATTCAATACCGACGGAATGAAAAGATTCACCCAGAGCGTGGAATCATGGTGAAAATAAATGCTGTCGCCGTACTTGGCGTGGTTCTCGACGCCCGTTCCGGTGCAGCACCAGAACGATTCCGTCGGCGTGCAATACACTTTGAAGTGGCCCGGCGCCAGGGACAGAAAATACGTCATCATTCCCGTCTTCGGATCGATCGATGCCAGGATGTGGTTGTACAGGGCCCGTTCGTAATAATCGGCGTACTGGGCCTTGGGGTCCCATTCGAACAGGTGGCGAGTGAGCTTGAGCATGTTGTACGTGTTGCACGTTTCGGCGGTGGTCGGAGAAAGCTGGCTGGCTTCCACGCCGGGCGGGGCGAAGTGCTCGGAAAAACTGTTGGAGCCGGTGACGAATGAATGCCGGCCGGTGACGATCTCCCAAAAATGAACCGCCGCGTCGCGGTATTTCGTCTCGCCGGTTAATTGGTAATGCCGGGCGAAGCCGTCCACCTGGGGGATGTGGGTGTTGGCGTGCAACCCTGCGAGGTGATCTTCCCCTTCCGCCAGAGGCACGGCCAGCCAATCGCGGTCGAATACATTGGCGAGTTTTAGCGTCGCCGGATCGCCGGTGATGCCGTAGAGGTCGTGCAGCACTTCCGACATTCCCCCGAACTCATTGCCCGGCCCATGGGCGGTGGTGTGAAAAATCTTCTCGATCCGGTCGGCCGACAACCTCGACAGGCGCCCGACGAAATAGGCGGCCATTTTCCTGTCCATTTCCAGCGCCTGCGTGTTGCCGCAAAGCTGATAGGCATCCAGCAATCCCGCCATGATCTTGTGAATGACGTAATACGGCGCCCAGACGCGCTCGCCGGCTTCCAGGCGGTCGAAGATACGAGCTGGGAAACGCCGACAAATATCCACCGCCCAGCGCATCTTGGCATTTGCCGAGTTCCGTCACCAGATAATCGACGCGATTTTTCCATTGCTCGTCGCCGGTACTCTTGTACATCAGCGAACAGGCGCTGAGATAGTGCCCGACGAAATGGCCACGAACTTCGCACGTGGGCGATTCCCACCCGCCCAGCGGCGTGGCATTCGACCGCAATCCGGCGTTGACGCGAAAGTTATGCAGCAGCCGGTCCAAATCCAGCGACAGCAGGTATCTCGCATCGGCTTGCTGGGCGATCTTGAACGGACCGTCGAGCAGCCGCACTTCGCTCAAATCAAATGGCTCGGCTTTCAATTGCACGACCCCGGCCAAAACCGGCCAGGCGGTGCAGACGGCCAGCGCGATGATCAGCAAATATTCCGCATGGAGCTTCACCACTGATCCTCCCGGCGCGGATTATACTACAACTTTTCGTGTGAAATTAACTCGGTTGGTTAAAATGCCCCAGTGATATTGAGCCTTTGCCGGGACGTGGCCAACTTTATTTATCCGCCGCGCTGCGTCTGTTGCCGCGGCGCCGCTCCGAACGGAGATGCGGCGTTTTGCGAGCGATGTCAATGTGCGCTGACTCTGCTCGCGACTTCGCCGATGTGCGAGGGATGCGCGGCCCCGCTTCCGAGGGGCAGCGCCTGTCCACGCTGCGGCGGAGCGGGGGTCCATCCATTCGGCCGGATCGTTGCGCTGGGGCCGTTCCGCGAACCGCTTCGCGCCATCATTCACTCAATGAAATACCATTATCGCTGGCCGGTGGCTGAAATCCTGGCCGATCAAATGCTCCGCCAGGAGCGGATTCGGCAGCTTCTGGACGAAACCGATGTGCTGGCGCCGATTCCGCTGCACTGGTCGCGGCAGGTTTGGCGCGGATACAACCAGGCGGACGGGCTGGCCCGCCGATTGGCTCGCCATCACCCGCATCTTCGCGTGGCTTACCCAATCGTGCGATTAAAAAACACGGCGGCGCAGACGACAGTTCGCTCCATTGCCGACCGGGCCGACAATCTGCGTTTCGCGTTCGGCTTGGTGAATCCCCGGACGATCGCCGGCAAGCGGATCGCCCTGGTGGACGACGTGAGCACCACCGCCGCCACGCTGAAAGCCGCGGCCCGCGCCGCGGCCGCAGCCTCGCCCGCGACGATCAACGCCCTGGTCGTGGCCGTGGCCGATCCGAGGCGGAGCGATTTTCAGGCGGTTTAGCCTTTGCATTGCCCCTGCCCGTCCCCGCCGATAGCATGATTTGCCGCTATGTCCCGCAGTGATCCCGCGCCCAGCTAGCGCTTTCGGCCAAGGCCCGCCGCACCGGCGAGCAGCCGATCAGCTTTCTCATGGCCGCCGCCCTGGCCGATCCCAAGCTCATCAACTTCGCCGCCGGGCTGGTCGATCCGCTCACCCTTCCCGTCGAATCCACGCAGCAGATCCTCAATGCCATTTTCGCCAATGAGCGCCGCGCCGCGCGGGCGTGCAGTACGACACGACGCTGGGCCTGGCGGCGCTGCGGCAGGCCGCTTTGCGGCATCTCGAAAAGCTCGAACAAAAGCCCGCCGCCGAGTTCGGCCTCACCGAACGCGACATCGTCATCACCACCGGGTCGCAACAGGCGCTTTACCTTATCGGCGATGTTTTGATCGATCCTGGCGATATCGTCATAACGGCCAACCCCTGCTATTTCGTCTATACCGGCACGCTCGCTTCGTTGGGCGCCAGCGTTTTGACCATCCCCATGACCGAGGATGGGATCGACGTGGAAGCGATCGAAAAACTCCTGGACCGGCTGGAGCGGGAGAATCGGCTGGACCGGGTGAAGCTGATTTACACCACGACGTATTTTCAGAACCCGACCGGCCTGACGCTTGGCGCCGCGGCGCGGCCGCGGCTGCTTGAGATCGCGCGGCGATTCAGCCGGCGGCAGCGGATTCTCGTTCTCGAAGACGCCGCGTATCGCGAGTTGCGTTACGACGGCCCGGACTTGCCGTCGATCAAATCATTTGACGCCGACAATCATCACACCATCCTCACCCAGACATTCAGCAAGCCCTTCGCACCGGGTTTGAAGACGGGATACACCGCAATGCCGACGGATTTGCTCGAAGCCGTCCTGCATCAAAAGGGCAACCACGATTTCGGCTCCGCAAGCCTCGTCCAGCACCTCGCCGCCGAGGCCATGACCAGCGGATTGTACGACCAGCACGTGCAGCGGCTGTGCGTCGCGTATCGCGCAAAACGCGACGCGATGCTGGAAGCGCTGCGGCAGCACGTCCCCGGTTCCGCCGGCGTGACCTGGACGCACCCTTCAGGGGGACTTTACATTTGGGCGACTCTGCCGACGGGAATGGACGCTTCCCGCACGTCCTTGCTGTTTCGGATGTGCGTCGAGAAAGGCGTTCTTTACGTGCCGGGCGATTATTGCTTCCAGCCCGACGAGAACGGATTCCTGCCGCGGAATCATTTGCGGTTGAGCTTCGGCCAGGTCGCCCCCGACCAGATCGGACCGGGAATCCAACGTTTCGCGCAAGCCGTTGCGGCGGTCGTGGGTCAGCCGGGCCAAACCCCAAGCGCTCCATCGAATTCACCCGCATGAGCAAAACGCTCTTCTGGTACATCTTCGGCAACCTGCTGCGGGTTTTTCTCATGACCACCGCCGGGCTCGCGGGAATCATGAGCTTCGCGGTCCTGCTGCGTCCGCTGACCGAAAACGGGCTGGATTTCGGGCAGGTGAATCGGCTGCTGCTGTATGCGTTGCCGGCGGTTTGCGCTTATTCGCTGCCGGTCTCGGCGCTGTTCGCCACGACGATGGTTTACGGCCGATTCTCCGCCGACAACGAATTGACCGCCTTGCGAGCTTCGGGCATCAGCTATTTTTCGGCCCGGCGGTTTTCCGTGGCGCTGCCGGCGCTGGTCCTGGGGCTGGTCGTCGCCATCATCAGCCTGGCGATGCTCTGCTTCATCGTGCCGGTCTATTCGCTGAAGGTGGAGGAAGTGATTTACTCCAACATCGCCCGGGTGATCGTCAACCGGATCGAGCGCACCCACGCGCTGGAATTTCAAAGCGCCGACGAACGGTTGTTCAACGTTTATGCGGACGAAGCTCGCCTGGTTCCCCCGGACCCGTCCGAGCCGTCGCGGCAACGGGTGCAGTTGTTCGGCCCGGCATGGATGACCTATGAGTTGTCGGCCACGAATCCGCCGATCATGATACCCAAGGAATTCTGGATGGCCCGCAGCGCGCTGGTCTCCATCGACCGCGCTTCGCCCTCCAAGCCGTCGATGGTGACGATCTCACTGGTCGACGGAATCAAATTCCCGCGGGTCTTTTTCGGGAACGTTCAGGTGGGCGTCGGCAGCAGCGGGTTCGGACCGTTCGAAATCCCTTCACTCATCAGCGAAAATGTTAAGTTCCTCAACGTCTCTCGCCTCACCCAGCTTGCCGAGGATCCCGGACAAAGCGAGAACGTGCAGATCATCGTCCGGGAACTCATCCGCCGCGAGCAGAACCAGGCGTATCTGGCCCGGGTGGCGGCGGCGATCGATCATCACGCGGCCGACGGAACATCGAATTTCCTTTTCGTCGGCGATTCACCGGAAAGCGACACTTTTGACATCGGCGCCCAGGATGTCACGGCCAAATGGACAGGCATTGATCTGGTGCTGACCGCTCCCGGCGCCCCGACGCTCGAACCGTCTGGATGAGCCAGTCTCACGGCTCCCAACTCACGCTTTTCGCACACGCGAAGGAGATGCACATTCGCGTGCAGCCGAATATCCCCGTGGAATCGAGCCCCGGCCCACCGGCGGATCGAATGAACGTGAACATCGAGCTTTTCAACGTGGAATTGAGAACGCAGGACGGCGTGGACACGCCGCGGGGCAGCTTCTCGCGCAGCTTTTCGGTGCCGATGCCCGCGTCGATCCGAGCCATCGGCGATAAGAAGCTGGCCGGTTTCCTGCGCGACCCGGTGAGCAAACCGGACGCTCGGCCGGGTGACGTCAAACGATGGAAGATCAGTTATCCCGAAGCGCTTGATCTTCACCACGAGCAAGTCCGCGCCAACAATGCCGCTCGCAGCGAGTTGCACGGCCGGGCCAGCTTTGCCGTGAGTTGCCTGACCCTGGTGATGGTGGGCTTCGCCCTGGGCATCCTGTTCCAAAGCGGAAATTTCCTGAACGCTTTCGCCGCCAGCTTTGTGCCGGCCCTGCTGTGCATCACGCTGATCATCAGCGGCCAGCAATCGGCCACGCATGTCCCGAACACCATCGGCCCCGCGTTCAAAGACCCGCTGCCGATGGCCCTGGCCCTCATCTGGGTCGGAAACACGGTCGTCCTGGCAGCGGCGATTTACCTGACCATCCGCCTTCAACGACGATGAGCCTCGGCACACCCGTTCACGCAACCTCCTCTTCGAGCGCGGCCACCCGCCGCGACTCCGTCCTTTGGCTTTCCCCTCGCGGCGTGACGGCGCTGTTTCTGATCTGGCTTATGAGCCGCTGGGCTTTTGACGCTTGGCGCGAGTTGGTTCCCGACGAGGCGTACTACTGGACCTGGTCACGCCATCTGGCGGTGTCTTATTTCGATCACCCTCCGGTCATCGCGTACCTGATCCGCCTGGGAACAACCATTCTGGGCACCACCGAGCTTGGCGTGCGCTGCCTGGGGGGCGTCATGACGGGGGCGGCGGTGCTGATCCTTTTTTCCGCCGCACGCCGAATGGTCGGCAATTTCCGCGCCGCCAGCTTCGTTCCCATCGCCCTGCTGCTCAGTCCGATGATCGCGGTGATCGGCTCCATCATGACTCCCGATACGCCGGCCTGTTTCTTTCAAAGCGCCGCCCTGGCCGCGGTGCTTGCAATCTTCGCCCCCAACTCCAGCGGCGCCCGCCGCCCGCTATGGTGGCTGATCTTCGGAATCCTCATGGGCTTGGCGCTGGATTCGAAGTACACCAGCGTCTTGCTCGGCGTCGCGGTTTTGCTGGCGATGCTCTCATGCGCCGAGGGCCGGCGGCATCTTCTCACGCCCTGGCCCTGGCTGGCGGCAATCCTCGCCGCCGCGATTTTCAGCCCCGTCGTCATCTGGAACGCCGAGCATCACTGGGCCTCATTCCGCTTCCAGCTTTTGCACGGATTCGGCTCGGAGCATTCGGAGCTGTGGCGTAACCTGGTGGATTATGTCGGCGGACAAATCTTTATCTGCACCCCCGTGCTGTTGGGGGTCTGCGTCGCGGCCCTGCTGGTTTACTGGCGGCGGAAAAACAATCCGATGCACATCCGCATCCTGCTCTATTCCGCGACGGTACCGCTGGTATTTTTCGGTTGCTCGGCGACGCGTCACCGCGTCGAAGCCAACTGGCCCATATTCGCTTATTTCCCCGCGACCATTCTTTTTGCGCAGTATTTGGCCGAGAATTGGAGCCGGCGACGCGTGAAGTGGGCCGAACTCGCCTTCATCGTCGCCTTGGTGTCGGCAATCGTCATCCATTTTCCGGAAATGGCGTGGAAGCTGTCGCCGAAATTGGGCAGCCCGCAGTGGGACAACCTGTTCGGCTGGCGCGATCTGGCCGTGCGGGATGTCGAGCCGCTACTCCAGGGCTCGCCGCTCTTCGCCATCGAATACAAGTATGCCGGCGAACTGTCGTTTTATCTTCCCGGCCAGCCCGACATCCGGTCGCTGGTCGATCCGGCGCGGCCCACGGCATTCGAATTCTTCGGGAATTCCCAGGTTCCGCAGTCATTTGCGCGAGTGGTGTTGGTTCGCCCGTTGCCCAGGGGATACGACCCGCCTCAGCCCTGGCCGTCGTTGGGACCCGACTACCGCCTGGTCACCATTGCCGATCCAAGCGAGTACCGGTATGGCCGGCAAATCCACAGGAGCCAGATCGAAGTCTTCCAGCGCAATGAGCCAACCAATCATTGACCATGAAAATTATTGACCGTTACGTCCTGAGCTTGTTCATCAAGAATTACCTGATCAGCTTCATGGTTCTGATTGGGATGTACATCGCGCTGGATATGGTGTTCAACTTCGCGAACCTGACGCTGCCCTCATCCGAGAATCTGACGATTGGGCGGATTATTTACGACATCGCGGATTTTTATTTTTTTAACTCCTTTGTTTTCTTTGTGCACTTGTCGGGCATGATCGCCGTGGTTGCCGCCGCCTTCACCGTGGTGCGTCTCAGCCGGTTCAATGAGATGTCGGCCCTTCTGTCGGCGGGGACGCCGCTGTATCGCATCGCCATGCCCGTCATCCTCGCCGGAGTGGTGCTGAACGTGATCCTTCTGCCCATCGATCAGGAACTGATCATCCCCGAGATGATTCCCGAACTGATGCGGGATCACGGGAACGTTCACGTCGCGGCCCTCAAGGCGTATCCCGTCCACATGATGGAAGACTCGCGGGGCGGCCTGTTGAACGCGGGGATGTATTCACCGCCCACACCCGACTCGCCGGCCAAAATCCGGTATCTGGACGTCATCCGGCGCGACGCCAATCTGCATCCGGTGTCGCACTTGTACGCGGATTGGGCCGTCTGGAACGATCGGCTCAAGCAATGGGATTTGACCAATGGATTCAGCGTTCCGATCGCCCCTCCGCAGCAGCAAGTCGTTCTCGCGCGTGCCAAGCCGCAGTCCGTTTATCGAGCGGCCATGACCCCCGATGAGATCGCCCTGAACCTGGGCAAGGATTACATTCAGCTTCTGCCGCTACGGAAACTCAATCAATTACTGAGCCTCAAACGCTACGGGACGATCGATCTGCTGCGGGCAAAACACCTTCGTGTCACGACGTGGCTGCTGAACGTATTTTTGCTGCTGCTGGCGATTTCGACGGTCCTGACTCGTGAGCCGGGCAAGTTGAAGTCGTCGGCTTTGAACTGTTTGTTGCTGACGGGATTGTGCATGGGAAGCGTATTTGTCACCTACCAGATGGCCGCCAACCCGCCGAGCCCGGATCTAGCGAATCTATGGCCGGCGCTGATGGCGTGGATGCCGATCTTCATCTTCGGGCCGCTCTCGATCCTTTTAATGTCGCAGATCAAAACGTGAACCAGGGTGGTCTCACCTGTTTGGTAGGACTTCTCATCCTCACAAAAGCCGCAGGATGGCAATCCTGCGGGCGTCGAAGGCCCAGCCGCCAATGAATAGCTTCGAACCCGCATCTGTCCGATAAAAGGCTATTAATGCGGCGCGGAAGAAAATCCCGTCACGGATTTGCCTTCGGCGGCAATGAATCGTACATGAAGGAGGTCAGGCACACGCAACGGCAAGCCGGACCGCACGGTTAAGCTTGACGGGCCTGACGCGACGCTCCCTTCCCACTTTCTGGCGATGCCGGCCGCGGAAAACGCGGCCGGCATTTATTTCCGGTCCTTGCCGACGCACGCGAATCTGCTATATTCCCCGCCCTTTCCACCATCGGAGATGTCTGCAATGCCTTTGAACCTTACCCCCGGCCAGTCGGTGCGCGTCACCATCAGCAAGGCCATCAATCGTGAGTCGGCCAGGAAAACGCTCGAACGCCTGTTCATGCGTGACAAGGCCGTATGGGCCCCCATCGCCGTCCGAAGCCGCAATTTCAAGGAATTGCCCAAACGCCGCGGCGGCTGCATCTGGACCAAGCGACCGAATAAGGTTCATCCATCGCTGGAAAAAGGCGCATCCGCATCAATGAAAACCACGCCGCAGAACATTCGCGATCTCAATAGCGTCGAAGCGTTTATTGAAGTGAAGTGAACGACTATGCCGAAAGCCGCGGGATAGCAATCCTGCGGGCTTCTATGCTAATTCGGCTTTCCGCCGATCACATCCAACAGCGCCTGCAAATTAAACGGCTTGGGTAGAAACTGAACAGGCTGTCCGTGCAGGACGCCGGCTTCGTATTCTCCGCTGATGGCGATGATTCGAGCCGGGCGACGAGTCGTGGGAAGCTTGGCGCAATGCTGAAGCAACTCGAAACCATCCATCACCGGCATGCGCAGATCGGTCAGCAGCACGTCAAAACGCTGGGTCAGCAGATAGTTCAAACCCTCCTCGCCATCGCGCGCCGTGACGACTTCCGCGCCGGCCTGGCGAATCAGTTTGCCCATCGCCAGCCGCGTGGGTGTGTGGTCTTCAATTACCAGAATACGTTGCCGCTTTTCCGCGGGCTCAGTCGATGCGTTTGTCATTGCTTGAACTTCCAAAGGCGTATCCTCCACGGTGCCCCAAGGATCCATCAACCAAACTAACTTAACTCCACGTTTTGCCGCCTGTCTAGGCTCTTTTTAGGCTCCATTTTCGTGCCAGCCGCCATCGGCGCCGAGAATTTCATACGGTCTGAAATCGGTTTTGTACGCCATTTTCCCGCAGTCTTTGATCCAATACCCCAGATAATAATAGGGGATTGACCGCCTCGAAGCGAGATCAATTTCGTATAACGCCCCAAATGTTCCCAGCCCGCGATGGGATTGCAACGGTTCGAAGAAAAATAGACGCTGCTGAGCGACTTGGGGCAGACATCGCAAATCCCCACCGCCAGCAGTCTGCCCCAGCCGTCCCGGTACGTAAATTCCAGCGTCTTAATCGGCGAACGATATAGAAAATCCTCGAAACTCGCTCGGCTGTCCGCCTTCGTCGAGTGGTGCCGAATCGCCTGATAGCGCGTGTACAGCTCGAATTTCTCGTCGGTGGCCACGGGTTGTCCCGCGGTGACGATCAGGTCCCGATTGCGGCGCCAGCAGCGCCGCTGGGATTTGCCGGGATGAAATCGCCGCACCAGCACCCGCAGCGGCACGCACTCGCGGCAATCGCCGCAAACCGGTTGATAGATCACCAACCCGCTGCGGCGAAACGAGGCGTTCAAAAAATCGTGATAAACCAATTCCGGCATGTTCCGGGCCGAAAAAGCTCGCAACGTCGCCTCACGACCCGGCAAATAAACGCACGGATGCGGCGGCAACGTGGTCAGCACCACCGGACTCGGCGCGTCCAGCGCTGGATGGAGCGGTACCGGCTCATCCATGTCCACAATTATATCCCCTCCCCCGTCAATAAGCCTGCGCAAACAGCACCAGCGAATTCGTCGTCTCGCCGCTGTAAATGCACTTGCCCGCCTGTGCGGGATCTTCACGGATGATGCAGCGAACCGTCGCCTTGGTTTGTTCCTTGATCTTCGCTTCGTTGGCGCGGTCCGGCTTGAAATACGCTCGGACAAACCCGCCCTGCTCGGCGAGAATCTTTTCCATCTCGTCATAACTGCCGGCGTCGCGCGTGTTCTGATCCCGATATTCCCGGGCCTTTTCGAACATGCCCGCCTGAATCTGCTGCAATTTTTGGCGCAACCACGACGCCGAAATCTCCCCGATCGGCACGGACAATTTCTCGCGGTCCAGCCGCCGCTTGAGCACGACGGTTCCAGCGGCCACGTCGCGCGGGCCGATCTCAATGCGCAGCGGCACGCCGCGCTGCTCCCAGTGATATTGCTTGTCGCCGGGGCGGGCGTCGCGCCAATCCACAACGATCTTCTGACCCGTAAGCTTGTCGAAGAAATAACTCGTGATTCCATCCGGCGACGGCCGGCCCGCCGCGGCCGCGACCTCCTCCGCTCCAGCCAGGGCGGCAACCACCTTGCCGGCGAATTCGGCCACGACTTTTCGCTCGTCATCGCTCTTGAAGATCGGCACCATCGCGACGACCGTTGGGGCAACCGCCGGCGGAATGACCAACCCCTCATCGTCGCTGTGGGCCATGATCATCGCCCCGATCAATCGCGTGCTCACGCCCCAGCTTGTGGTGTAGGCGAATTCCGTCTTCTGATCGCGGCCAAGGAATTTGATGTCGAACGCCCGGGAAAAATTCTGGGCCATGAAATGGCTCGTGCCGCATTGCAGCACCTTGCCGTCCTGCATCAGGCCCTCGATGGCGTAAGTGGCCTCGGCGCCGGGGAATTTCTCCGCATCCGTCTTGCGCCCCTTCACCACCGGAATGGCCAGAAATTTCTCCGCAAAGTCCGCGTAAACTTCCAACATCCGCAGCGTTTCCGCCTGGGCCTCGGCGGCGGTTTCGTGCGCGGTATGCCCTTCCTGCCAGAGAAATTCCGCCGTCCGCAGGAACAGCCGCGTACGCAACTCCCACCGCATCACGTTGCACCACTGATTGATGAGCAGCGGCAAATCGCGATAGCTCTGCACCCACTGCGAATACATATACCCGAACACGGTTTCGCTGGTGGGCCGCACGATCAGCGGCTCCTCAAGCTTGCCGCCGGGCACAAGGCCCTTCTCCCCTTTCTCCAACCTGGAATGGGTCACGACCGCGCATTCCATGGCGAAGCCTTCGACATGCTGCGCCTCCTTGGCCAGGAAGCTCTGCGGAATCAGCAGCGGAAAGTAGGCGTTGACGTGGCCGGTCTCCTTGAATCGCCGGTCCAGATCGCGCTGGATCCCCTCCCAGATGGCGTAACCCTCCGGGCGGATCACCATGCACCCCTTCACCGGCGCGTAATCCGCCAACTGAGCGGCCTTGATCACGTCGAGATACCATTGGGCGTAATCGTCTTTGCGTGATTTGATATTTTTGGCCATGAGAAAGAATGTTAACCCGAGGCCCCCGCCCACGCACGCATGGAGGGAGCCGGGCCGTGTCGGCCCGGACCGGGGCGACACGCCCCGGCTCTTTTGTTTCAAAACGGGGCGACCGATTATATGGTTTCGCCTAATTTGGGCGGCGGCAGCTTCGTCGTATCATCGCAAGCGAAGGAGGCAAAGTAATGAGGCTAAGTCTTCGAACGCCATCCGTCATTCTGCTCTTGTCCGGCTGGAGCCTGATCGCTTACGGCCAGACCGCCCCGACGACACAGCCGTCCCATGGCTGGTGGAACCAGCCATTTGCCGGACGGCCGCAGGGCAACCCCGACGGAAAAACACTCCCGCTGATCCGGGTCCAAAAGAATCATTTCGTCGATCCGGATGGGAACATCGTGCTCTTCCGCGGCGTATCCATTTCCGATCCCGACAAAATCGAGCACGACGGCCACTGGAACAAACAGCATTTTCAGCACATCCGCGATATGGGCGCGACGATCGTGCGCATTCCGGTTCATCCCATCGCCTGGCGCACGCGGGGGCCGCAGCAATATCTTCGATTGCTCGACCAGGCGGTGCGGTGGTGTACGGACCTGCACATGTACGTCATCATCGACTGGCATTCCATCGGCAACCTGAAGATGGAACTGTTTCAGAATCCGATGTACGACACCACGCAGCGCGAAACCTACGAATTCTGGCGGACGATCGCCCGTCACTTCCACGGCGACAACACCGTCGCGTTCTATGAATTGTTCAACGAGCCGACCACGGCTGGAGGCAAGCTTGGCAGCGTCACCTGGACGGACTGGAAACAGATCAACGAGAACATCATCCGTCTGATCCGCGCTTACAATGCCGAAGGGATTCCGCTGGTCGCGGGATTCGACTGGGCGTACGACCTGACGCCGCTGCGCGAGGATCCGATCGCGGCCGAGGGCATCGGCTATGTCACGCATCCTTACGCCAACAAGCGGCCAAAGCCCTGGGAACCCAAATGGGAAGAAGATTTCGGCTTCGCCGCCGCCCGCTATCCGATCATCGCCACGGAAATCGGATTTGGATTGCGCGACGGCGAAAAAATGAATCCGGACGATTACGGCAACAGGATTGTGAATTATCTGGCAGGGCAAGGGAATCAGTTGGGTCGCATGGGTCTACGATCCGCAGTGGGGTCCGCCCCTGCTCAAATCATGGAATTACGACCTCACCGCCAGCGGGGAATTCTTCAAGCAGGCCATGCACCGCGATGTGGCGCAACAGAAGTAACGATTGCATGAGGGTGCGCAGAGGGTTTGTGGATTACGGATCCGAGGCATGCTATCCACGGCTTTTTGGTTCGAGTTGGGTACCTTGTAACCATCCCCGAACCGGTGTGAACTAAACGACCACCGGCTTAAGCCGGTGGTCGTTTAGTTTGTCCGTCACCTTAATTCCCCCCCCACTTGAAACGACGCTCACCACGATCGACAGTCAATTCGCTTCAATTGAATCGCCTCCGCCGCAGGCCCATCATAGCCACGCTCACGGCGACGAGCGAAAAGGACACGGGTTCAGGCACCGCAACAGGCGCGATGGAAAGCGTTGCATCGGCTCCCAGCGTCTGCGTGAATGCGGTTGTTTGCCCGGCGACATCGGGATTCACCGTAGCGCCAAAGTTAATGCCGTAAAGGTCGCCGGCAACAAGCGTGAAATCTTCACTTTCCACCGCATACACCCCGGCAGTTCCGTACTCCTCGTTGTTGTTATAAACAAGGTCCTGAATAACTCCTTGGCTCTGATTGATCTGAGCAACGTCACAGGTGTAGAAAAGCGCGCCGCCGACGGGGCTTCCCGGAGGCGAACCACCCGTGTATGTCACCTGGCTTGAGATATTGTAGACCCCGGTTGTGGCGACACTGAAATTTACCTCTGACAGCCCACCATTGGCGTCACAGGCGGCGCCATCGCCATTTGGCGTAAGGGCAGACGCTGAAGCAGAAAGATCCATGCTGGCAGTAAAGGCGGTTGGGTCAATGTCTTGCACGGTACTGGCGCTGCCGGTGAGCGAATAACCGCTGCCGCTTGGATAGGTGCCCGACGTTGTGCCTGTAGCGGTGACCGTCGTGGTCGTTCCGACTGTTGTCGTCGTAACCGGGGCGGAATAGCTGGGACTATTACTGCCAAAACTGGCATTCGGCGGCAAGACATTTGAGTAGGTCAATTGGCCATAAGCAGAAGCACCTATCGTAGTAAGGAAGCCGACAACCCCCAGTACACACCCACGCCGTAGGACCGGCATAAACCAAGCAGATCCGTGCTGCATTTCTCGCTCCTATTTGAATGTCTTACCCCATTAGAGGCCGGGAGTCTGTGAGACCGATCTCCCTTTGGCAAGCCAAAAATCCAGGGAAATTTAAATGTCGATTTGCATTTATTTGCTTATGGCGGCCGCATTTACATTACATTGCTTCAGCACTAGCGGGCCCGGCCGACGCGGCTGTCGTGCCACCAAAGCCAAATTAAGTCGAAGCCCATGAAACCCAACACCTGATCCCAGTTGAAGCCGCGATTCAGTGCGGGAGAGGGAACCCCTTGCAGAACTGGACCACTTCCTGGCGGATTTTCCCCAGCGCGGCAGGATCGTCCTTGCTCACGATCGCGCGGTCGAAGAAATCGGCGACCTCGGCGATATCCGTTCTCCTTGATTCCGCGCGTCGTCAGCGGCCGGCGTGCCCAGACGCAGGCCGCTGGTGATTTTCGGCGGACGCGGATCGTTGGGAACGCCATTCTTGTTGGCGATGATCCCGGCGGCTTCCGAGCGCCTTCTCGGCATCCGCGCCGGTCAGGGCCTGATCGCGGCCGAAGATCGACCAGCATCAGATGATTGTCCGTCCCGCCGCTGACCAGCCGGTATCCGCTCGTGTTGCAGGCCCGCGGCCAGAGCCTTGGCGTTCTTGACGATCTGCCCGCAATAGGTCTTGAATTCCGGCCGCAGATCCTCCCCGAACGCCACCGCCTTGGCCGCGATGATGTGCATGAGCGGCCCGCCCTGACGTGCCCGGAAAAACACTGCGATTGATCGCCTTGGCCAGTTCCTCGATCGTTGGTCATGATCAACCCCCCGCGCGGCCCGCGCAAGGTTTTGTGCGTGGTCGTCGTCACCACCTGTGCGTGTGGAAACGGCGACGGATGCACGCCCGCCGCCACCAGCCCGGCGATGTGCGCGATGTCCGCCATGCAGCACCGCGCCGACTTCATCAGCGATCTCCCGAAATTTCGCGAAGTCGATCGTCCGCGCATAGGCGCTGTATCCGCACAGGATCATCTTCGGCTTCAGTTCCTTCGCCTTGGCCCGGACGCTATTGAAATCAATCTGCTCGGTCTTGGGATCGAGTTCGTAATGATCCGGCTTATAAAAAATCGCCGAGGTGTTGAGCTTCATCCCATGACTGAGGTGTCCCCCGCTGGCCAGATTCAGCGAGATAAATTGATCCCCCGGCTGCATCACCGCCATGAACGCCGCCAGATTCGCATTGGCCCCGCTATGCGGCTGCACATTGGCAAATCCGCACCCGAACAACTGCTTGACCCGCTCGATGGCCAGATTCTCGATCTGATCGTAATACCCGCACCCCCCGTAATACCGCTCGCCCGGATACCCCTCAGCATATTTATTCGTCAGCACGCTCCCCGCCGCCTCCATCACCGCGGGCGAAACATGATTCTCGCTGGCAATCAATTCCAGCGTCGATACCTGCCGCTGCCGTTCAAGCCGGATCAGCTCGGCAATCTGCGGATCGCTCTGCGCTAAATTCATTTTCCACCTTGGCTAATGTCCGCCGAAAAAAGCGTTTCGACACGTTTGGCAACCGTGTCATGCTCTTTATGCACGAGCCGCTTGCTCGATGCAACCCCGGCATCTCAAATGACGAGGTACATGCCCAGCAGCGACAGACCGCCTCATCGCGTGGAACCCCCCAGGATCAAAGTCTCCCGACCCGCCGAATTCCCCTCCGCGACAAGGCTGTCGGTCAGAATAGGAAGTGACCCCTTTATGACCTTAACTGACGGCGTCATTCAATGGGATCCGGTCTTATCCATCGCTTATACTCCTCAGAAAGTATCAAGCTTTTGTCGTCGCTTAATTGGTGCTTCAACTCAAAATAGCGTGATGGAAAAAGTCGGACCACAATTTCCGCGGACGCATGATGGTATACGTCATCAAAATCCTGCGATAATAGCGCGACACCCAACCGCCATAGGTCTTCGTCGGCCAATGGGCGTAGTGACGCAAATTCTTTTTCGGCTTCCAAAGCTAAGGCGTGCTGGTGTTCGTCCGGATCTTCATTTTGCGCCATGCTATTTGGAAGGTCCCGTCTGATCGCCGCTTCGGTAAATCGCGCTACCGCCAATACAATTTGATCGGTTTTTGGATTGGGATCTTTTTGAGCTAGGCAACATAGACTATTCCATGTCGTAGCTGTCGGATGCTCAATAAAATGGTCGAATGTCGTACGATCATCTGTCACAGATGTCGCTGGCGTGGGATTCGTCCCTTTGCACGATGAGAGCAGTGGTACCAACAATACAATTACGCTATACAAATATTTTGGCGCCGTAAATGGCGCCGTAAAGGGGTCACTTCCCATATTGACCGTCGCCCTTGCCGCAGCTATATTCCGCCCCATGGCTCGGCCCCTTCGGCAGATCATTCCGAACGTAGTCTACCACGTCCTGAACCGGGGAAACAGGCGAATGCGGATCTTCCGCACGCCTGGGGATTACCAGGCGTTTCTGGACTGCCTGACCGAAGGACTCGGGCGATATCGGGTGGACCTGCTCACCTGGTGCATCATGCCCAATCACTGGCATCTGGTCCTGCGGCCGCGCGGCGAGAAGCAACTCCAGGAATTCAGTGCGCTGGATCACGGTCACGCACGTCCGCCGCCATCATGGGCATCATGGATCGGCCGGCGGGCATTTGTACCAGGGGCGGTACAAGCATTTCTGCGTCGAGGAGGATTTTTATTTTCTGACGCTGTGCCGATACGTCGAGGCCAATCCGCTGCGGGTCCGCCTGGTCGCCGACGCACGGCGGTGGCCGTGGTCAAGCCTGCATCAGCGGCTGAATCGCGTGAAGAATCCGCCGCTGGCGGACTGGCCGCTGGACAGGCCGCGACATTGGACGGCCCTGGTGAACGAGACGATGGACCCGACGGAATTGAAGCGTCTGCGGGAGCATGTGGTCCGCGATCGTCCGCTGGGAACGGACTCGTGGATGCGGAAGATGGCCGCCCGGCAACACCTGGAGCAAACGCTGCGCCCGCGTGGCCGGCCGCCAAGGCCGGTGGAATCGCTCTCCCCGCGTCAGCGCCGCCGCCGCGCGGCCAAGGCCGATGGACAGAATGGGAAGTGACCGGCTCTGTAGAAAACCGCTCCTCTCGCGGCTGAGTCCGGCGAACCTGCTTTCGTATTACTCTTAACATGATCACCAGCAAGTCGCCAAGGAAGGTGGCGATGGTCGCGCTGGCCGCCGGCAAGGAAGCCTTCAGCGACTATTCCCACAAGTCTCAGTCCCCAAAAGTTCACTCAGCCCCAGCTCTTCGCCTGCCTCGTGCTCAAGGAGTTCGAGAGGAAAGACTACCGCGGCATCCATCAATTGTTGTTCGGATTGCCCCGACTTGCGGCAGGCCATCGGACTGCACAGTGTTCCTCACTTCACCACGCTCCAGAAGGCCAGCCGCCGATTGCTGCGGCTTGGGCACGTGCGTCGATTGCTCAACAGCACTGTCCAGCGTGTGCTCAAACGCCGCCGCCTGGTCTCTTACGCCGCCGGCGACTCCAGCGGTTTTGACGCCCGTCACGCCAGCCGCTATTACGTCCACCGCCGCGACGCCGACAAAAGCGACGAAAATCGCCCGAAAAAACGGGTCATTTACCAGCGATTCGGCAAGCTGATGCTGATCGTCTGTTGCCTCAGCTCACGCCATCCTGGCTCTGGTGGCGTCGGAGGGACCCACGCCCGACATCGATCAACTCGACGACGTGCTGGCGGAGACACCCAAACGGCTGCGATTGCGGCACATGGTTCTGGACGCGGGCTTCGACTCGGCCCACAACCACCGCCTGCTGCGCGAGGATCACGGGATCGTCTCGACCATCCCGCCCAGACATGGCCGGCCAGCCGTCGATCCGCGGAGCTTGCCCAAGGACAAATACCGGCGGCGGATGAAAACCCACTTCAACCGCAAAGCCTACCGAAAACGCCCGCAGGTGGAGACGGTATTCTCAATGCTCAAACGCAACTTGGGCTCGGCTCTTCGCGGCCGAAGCCGCCACTCGCGGCGGCGAGACATGCTGCTGCGGGCGCTGCCCACAACATTACCCTCGCGCTATTGCGGGTTTTCTACAGAGCCGGAAGTGACCCCTTTATGACGGACGGTTCCCGGCGGGTCGGGAGACAGCGATGTCAAGATGTACGGAATGTGCCGTATCGGCAATTCGCCATCGCCACGGCCTCTCGGTAAATTCTGAACCAGGGCTGGCCGCCGCGCGGGCGATGTGCCAATCCGTATGGCGGCGACGCCGCGGGGCGGAAGATCGGGCCGGTTTTGGCCGGGCTGAGGATCGATTATCGCCCGTTACGGAAGATTATCAGCTGCTGAGACCCCGCCAATTCACGGTTTAAAGAGGCGAATGGTTTCTATCGATATCTCCAATATGCCGCCTGCTATTGCCTCCGATCCGCAAGTCATCGCGCGAGATATGATTAAAAGTGTGACGGAGTTGGCAACCCTTCCTGAAGTGACGGCGCAGATCATCGCGACCGTGCAGGACCCGCAGCTCAGTCGGGAAACTTCACAAAATTATCGCTACGGATCCGGCCCTCTCGGCGCGAATCCTGAAAGTCATCAACAGCGCGTTCTACGGCGTTTCCGGGCAGGTCGGCAGCGTGGAGCGGGCCATTGTGCTGCTGGGTATGAACGCGGTCAAAGATATCGCCGTCGCGGCCAGCCTCGGCCAACTGTTTCGGGGCGTCAAGCTCGGCGAAGGGTTCACCGCTCGTGACCTGTGGACGCACTGCATCAGCGTCGGCGTCACGGCTCGGCAGTTGCACCGCATGCTGCGGATGCCCGTTGCCGATGAGGCGTTTGTCGCTGGGCTCATCCACGACGCGGGGATTCTGGTTGAATTGCAGCTTTGGCCGCAACAACTGCAGCAAATCTGTTCGAGTTCCAAGACCGGCGGAGCCGATTTCTGCGAAACCGAACGGCAAATTCTGGGCGTCGATCATCAGATGCTGGGCCAGGCGCTGACGCAACAATGGCATTTCCCCGCCTATTGCCAGCAGGTCGCCGGATACCATCACCAACCAACCCGCGTGGCCGACGAGGATCGCAAGCTGGTCGGCATCGTGTATGTCGCCGACGTTCTGTGCTGCCAGTGTGCCGTGGGGTTCAACCTGACGGCCGCGGGCCAACAGATCGATCCGGCGATCCTGTCGAGCCTTGGCGTGGACGATGGGCAGCTCGAATCGCTCAAAACCGGTCTCGCGGAAAATGTCGCCAATGCGATGGCGGTGTTTTCGTAACGGAAGCGGGTTGGCCATAATGGGGTTGCTATAATGGGGTCACTTCCCATATTGACCGAATTCTCTCGCCACCGCTATTTTCCCTCCACGGCTCGGCTCCTTCTGCAAATCATCCCAGACGCGGTGTTTCACGTCCTGAACCCAGGCGACAGGAAAATGCAGGGAAGACGGCCGGAAAGAAATCTCTCCTCATCCGATTTTTATCTCCAAAACACGTCTAAAACTTTCACCTTCGGGCAGCATGAGTATAGGAGACTCTCTTGGACCACCGCTTTGGCAATTGCCGCCCTGCGTTATCCCGCTGAGGGATCCCCCGACCAGACCTTTGCTGTCTTTCGATTTGCACCAATAACAGTAACAAGTTGGCCTCTGGCGCTATCGAAAACGCGGATGGGGCTGCCAAAGAGACATGCGGATTCGAGTTCCTGGCAGCATGTTGCGGAATCGCGACGGACGAAGGTAGAATCTCGACGGCCCCTCAAGTGGAGGCAATCATGCATCTTCGCCGGATCGGCATTCTTGTGGCCTCGCTGCTCTTGCTAACGCTTGGCCTGGGTTGTTACGAAACAAAATATCCGCTGGGCTCGGCCCAGAATGCAACGGTCGATCGCGCATTCGTCGGCAACTTCACAATGAAGGACGGCGCCAAAGTCGATTCAATCGTCATCCGCAATCTCGACGATAAACAGTACTACGTCGAATATGCCAGCAGCGATCAGAAGGACAAGGAGCCGACACGCATGGTGGGATACACGGCGGACGTGGGCGGCGTTACGTTTGCCAATCTGCGCGAACTGACCGACGACGGCACGATTGATGATAAGTTCCTGATTATGCGGATCGCCTTGTCGCCAGATCACGCCGAGTTGTCGCTGCGGAATCTGAAGGATGATTTTTTCAAGGACAAGGATATCGATTCTTCGGCGGCGTTGGAAAAGGTGATCCAGGCCAACCTGGACAACGACGAGATGTACGACGCCCCGGCGGTCATCGCGGCGCGCACAGCGGCAGCAACGCAACCTTAAGCAGCGGATCCTAAACCCGGTTCTTCAACCGCAGTGTGTTTTCCACGGCCGGCCGGCCCATGGGATAATATTGGAATCCGGTCTCGCGCATCACATCGCGGTGGAGGCAATTGCGGCCGTCGAAAATGATCGGGCTGCTCATCGTCGCCGCGATTTTGCGGAACGGCAAGGTGGTGTATTGCGGCCAATCGGTCAGCAGGGCGACGGCATCGGCGCCGGAGGCGCAAGTGACGGGATCCAGGCTCCATTCCACCTCGTCCTTGAAGATCTGCTTCATGTTCTCCATGGCCTTGGGATCGGTGGCCTTCACCACCGCGCCCTTGTCCAGGAGATAGCGGATCACGTCCAGGGCAGCGGATTCACGGATGTCGTCGGTGTCGGCCTTGAAGGCCAGGCCCCAGACGGCGATTTTCGCGCCGCTGATGGGCGCCCCAGCTTCTGCTCCATTTTTTCGACGAACCGCTTTTTCTGGTTTTTGTTGACGGTCTGGA
This sequence comes from uncultured Phycisphaerales bacterium, assembly GCA_963771925.1. Classification (GTDB taxonomy): domain Bacteria; phylum Planctomycetota; class Phycisphaerae; order Tepidisphaerales; family Tepidisphaeraceae; genus PALSA-1353. The sequence goes on along the minus strand of CAVYVE010000005.1, from coordinate 1,866,337 downwards.
TCACGTGGACGAACAGGTTTTCGTGTCCGACGGCACGGGAGATGTGTTCGAGTGCGGCCACGTCCTTGGGGAAGCAGCTTCCGCCGTAACCGCAGCCCGCCCGCAAGAATGCGGGGCCGATGCGGCTGTCGGAACCGATCCCCTTGCGAAGGTCTTCAATGTCGGCGCCGTATTGCTCGCACAGGATCGTCATTTCGTTCATAAACGAGATGCGGGCGGCAAGCATGCTGTTGGCGGCGTACTTGGTCAGTTCGGCGCTCTCCCAACTCATGGTGAGGAATTTTTCTTCGGGCTTGACCAGCGGATCGTAAAGGCGGCGCATCACGCGGAAGGCTTCGGGCGATTCGCCGCCGACGACGATGCGATCGGGGTTCAGGCAGTCCTGAACGGCCGTCCCTTCCTTCAGGAACTCGGGGTTGCTGACCACCTGCACATGAGCGCGGGTCTGCTCTTTGAGAAAATTGTATAGTTTGCGATTGGTGCCAGCCGGCACGGTGGATTTAACGACGATCGTCACCAGGTAATCGCTGTTGTTGTCGGCCAGGGCATCGCACACTTCCTTGCCGGCGGCTTCGAGATAGCCCATCTCCACCGTGCCATCCGGTTTGGATGGCGTGCCGACGCAGAGGAACACCACTTCGGCATCCTTGACGGCGGCTTTCACGTCATCGGTGAATTGCAATTGACCGGAGGCGTAATGCTCCTGCATCAATTCGTGCAGCCCAGGCTCGAAGATCGGACAAAGTCCGTCCAAGAGAGTTTTAAGCTTCTTGGCGTCCTTTTCCACGCCGCGAACGGTATGACCGATGCTCGCAAGACATGTTCCGGTGACCAAGCCGACATATCCACATCCAATAATTGTTACATCCATTGACAACTACCTCACGAAACGACCAACGGAAGACCCAATCTAATCCAGATATGATTGGACTTCCAATGTAAAATGAAATCGGACAAAAGGGCGTGCGTCTTGCTCGGTTTGGCGGCGAATTTTTTGGCCGCCAATTTATCGTAACCATTAGCAGTATCACGAGTTATTGGACCGAAGCGGATCATTCCCTGGCGGATTGCGCCGGCGCCGGCCCGTCGGCGGCGGCGGAAATATTTGCCTCGTCAATCGTCTCTCCGTCGCGCAGTTCCAGGACGCGCCGGATTGCCGATTTGCCGTCACGGGCGTCATCGCATCCGTCGAGCCCAATGACTTGGGAGTGACCACCCGGGTCTTTTCATGCACCAGCCCCATTTTGTACGCCGCCACGATGATCGATCCAAATATGATCAGGTAAAAGGAGACGGCATAGCGGGTCCGGATATAGGCGATCAACATTCCCAGCAGGCCGAAGACGAAGGCCAACCCATAGCTGATGAGAACGGTTTGGCGAATGGAAAACCCCCTGTCGACCAGTTGATGATGGAAATGATGTCTGTCCGCGCTGAAGAGGGGCCGGCGATTCACCCATCGGCGAACGAACGCCAGAAGCGTGTCGAGGAAAGGCAAGGCAAACATGACCATCGCCGCCAAGAGCCATTTGGATTGCTCCTGGGCAAGAAGCACGATGAGGGTGGCGCAGGAGTATCCGATAAACATGCTGCCGGTGTCGCCAAGGAAAATGGAAGCGGGATTGAAGTTGTACGGCACAAAGCCGAGGGTGGCCCCGAGCAATGCCAGGGCCAGCACAATTCGGACGGCATCCCAATCCGGTTCCAGGTCGAGCATGGCGAGCTGCACGGCGAGAAACAAGAATCCCGCGCCGATCATGGCGCTGACGCCGCCGCACAAGCCGTCAAGACCATCGAGTAAATTGGTGGCATTGCAGCAACCCACGACCATGGCGACGACAAAACTCCAGCTCAAAACGGCGATGACGGGACCCGGCACGAAGACGTGCGGCCCGAGCAGGTTCATCAAGCGAATATTGATCGGATCAAACAGTGAATCGAGGCAATGCGATCCGACGCCGCCCTTGAGGAGGATGATCGCGGCGATGACCTGCCCCAGTATCTTGTTCCGCGGCGGGATTCGCTTGACGTCGTCCCACAGGCCCAGAAGGACAATGAGCAAAGTGCCAAAGACGATGTTCAGCTTGAGCTGCAGGTGGGGTGCGCCGATTTCATCCTGGGGGATGTGAAGCTGACTGGTCGCCAGCCCCGCGAGCCATCCCATGAAAACCGCCACGCCTCCCAGATAGGCGACGGGCCTGGTATGGAGCTTGCGCACGCGATCGGGCTGATCGATGATGCCGTAGAAGTTGGCGATCGCCTGCATGATGGGCGTGAAAATGAAACTCACGAACCAGGCCGCGCAAAACACGTAGACATGCGGGGAAAGGACCGCGTCCCAGGTGAGAGACGGCTTGCTGGCGCTACCAATTTCGGCAATGAACATTGCTGATCTTCCGGCCTCTAAATCGCCCGCGTGACATTATCGCCGTGACGCATCCGCGAGCAACCCGCCCAATCCCACTTCAGCAAAACAGAGCTAACGACCGCTTAAAAAATCCCTCATCGATTGAATCATCTGATCCAGGCCATGCCTTGGCCGGAAATCGATCAGGGACCGAATCCGGTCCAACTTGGGCACTCTTCGCTGCGTATCGTCAAACCGCTGGCCATAGGCGCGCTCGTAGCTGATATATTCGATCGGGCTCGACGATTTGCAGATTGAGATCACGCGACCGGCAAGATCCGAAATCGAGATTTCCTCATCGCTGCCCAGATTAAAAACCTGCCCGATGGCCTCCGGCTTATCCATCAGCCGGGCGCAGGCATCGACCACGTCGCTGACATGGCAAAAGCAGCGCGTCTGCTTACCGTCGCCATAGACCTGGAGCGGCTCATTTTTTATCGCAGCGGAAACGAACCGCGGCAAAACCATGCCATACATCCCGATCTGCCGCGGCCCGACGGTGTTGAACAACCGCACGATCACCACCGGCAATCCGTCCTGCTTGTGATACGCCAGACCCAGGAACTCGTCGATCCCCTTGCTGTAGGCATAGCACCATCGGCTCGACCGCGTCGGCCCAACGACCACGTCGTCATCCTCGCTGAAGGGCAAGCGCGCTCCCTTGCCGTACACTTCCGAGGAACTGGCAATTAAGACCGGCCGGCCGAACCGCTGGGCCGATTCCAGCACCACTTCCGTTCCATGAATAATGCTGCGGATGGTCCGCACAGGCTGATCGACGATCAACCGCACCCCCACCGCCGCCGCCAGATGAAAAACGGCATCGCATGATGCCATGGCGATGTTGACGACCCGTTCGTTTTCGACCGAATCGCGAATGATCTGTACGCCGGGATGGTCGCGGATTTGGGCCAGATTCTTCAGGCTGCCGGTGGACAGATCGTCCAGAACGGTCACGGCGTTCCCACGGGAAACGAGCAGTTCGGCAAGATGCGATCCGATGAATCCCGCGCCGCCGGTGACGAGGAAGCGTTTGGCCATGCCGCAAGATTAAAGCCCCCGCCCCGCAGCGTCCAGCCGGGAGTCAATCCGGCTTGGCATGGGCGCCAAAAAGTATCGGGAATGCCGAAAGTTGCGTCGTGCGACGTTTGCGAAGCCACATCAGCGGGGCAATCCCGCAAGGGAGCACGCCGCCACCAGATTGGGAACGCCAATAGGAAAACCGACAAGCCTTTCGCGGGAACCAGAGGATGAGCATCAAACTGCCAAAAACTGCGGCGGAGATCCAGGCCGCGAAATCGCACCGGACGCCAATAAATATGCGTGCCGGCGGGCACGCGAAAACGCGCCGGCGGGTTCTTCCAGGTTTCCCAATAAATCGCCACCCGCCCCCGTTCAAGTTTTAGCTCGACATCGCGGGCGTGGGGTTTCGGGCCTCCAACAACATTGTGAAGATACGCCGGCCCGAATTCCGCGAAGCAGCCGAGCGCCAGCATGCCCAGCGCTATCAACGATATAACCGCCAAAGCGTTCAGGATCGGACGGCGCATGTTTGATATCATACCCCGTCGGACCACTCACCCGAAGTGCATGAAGAGCCACATCGACGTGACATTGAATAAAGCGTGCAACGTTATTGATGCCCATAGATTTCCGGTGCGCTCATAGACGTAGCCGAGGCAGATGCCCAGGAAAAAGATTTGCGGCCAGGTCCACCAGTGGTGGACCAATGCGAACAGGGCAGCGGTCAGAAAGACCGCGGGCCAGGGATGCTTCAACAAGTAACGCAGGGCCGTCTGGACCAGGCCGCGGAAGAACATTTCTTCCGCCAACGGGGCGATGACGCAGGCCGAGAGAACGTCGGCCGCGCTCAGCCAGGGGGTGGGATGGGCCCTGAGAATCTGGAGCAGATCGTGCGGCGGCGGAGACTTGTGCAGCCAGTTCAGCGCTATTTGGGTCAGCGCATCGACGTAAAAGATGAGCGGGAGAACCACGGCGATGGCGAAAATTCCGCCGAGAAAGCCGCGGGGGAATCGGGACCAATCGATCCCCATCCGGCGGAATCCGTCGGGCCGAGTGACGGTCAGCGTGAGGATCGCGGCCAGCACCGCCAGATCCATTGCGGCGCCGTACAGCACCGTTTCGGAATCGGAAAGGGGCGCGGCTTGAGGCTGGTGGTGCGCTTTGAGCAGCCATTGATGGCAAGCGCCTAACGCCACATTGGACAACGCCCAGGCGGCCAGAGCGAATCCGATCGCGCCGATCAAAACGCGGGGGGATTCTCCAGGTGAAAGGCGCTGGGGGCCTAGAATCGTGCGCCGCTTGAAGACGCCGATCGCCACCGTCACGGCCAGGGCCGCCGCCGCCATCGGGAGGATGGGCGAGAAGAACTGATGAATCGTCGAATCCGCGAGGAGAATGAACATTGACATTCGGGCGATCCGCTTTACAACCCCACGGCGGCGAGGCCGTGGGCCACGGCGGCGCCGCGGGCTTTGCCGATATGGGCCAGTATATGAGTATCCTCGATCAAATCATCGAAACCAAACGCCAGGAGGTTGCCGCCGCCAAGTCGCGCGCCCCGCTGGAGGCGCTGAAGGAACAAATCGCCGGCATGGATCGGCCGCGAAATTTCTTTCAGGCGGTCACAACGCCGGGCAAAAAGCCGGTGAATCTCATCGCCGAGGTGAAGAAAGCGTCGCCCAGCGCCGGGGTGATCTGCGAGGATTTCGATCCCGTCGCCATCGCCCGCGCCTATGCCGACGCCGGTGCGGACGCAATCAGCGTCCTCACCGATGAAAAATTCTTCGAGGGCAGACTGGATCACATTCAGCTCATTCGCCAGGCGGTGCGGATTCCGGTGCTCCGCAAGGATTTTCTGATCGATCCGTATCAGGTGTACGAATCGCGGGCGGCCGGCGCCGATGCGGTTTTGCTCATCGCCGAGTGCCTGGAAACCAGCCAGTTGATCGACCTGCAAATCCTGGCGACGGAACTGAACCTGACGTGCCTGATCGAGGTTCACGATCTGGACAACCTGATGCGGGTTCGGGATCACGTGATCGGATTTCCGCACCGCAGCTACAGCCTGCTGGGGATCAACAACCGGGACCTGCGGACGTTCCGGACCGATCTGGGCACGACGCTACGGCTGTGCGAGCTGGTGGCGGACAGCCGGGTGCTGGTCAGCGAGAGCGGAATCAACAGCGCGCAGGATATTCGCAAGCTGGCGGACGCGGGAGTGCGGGCGGTGCTGGTGGGCGAAAGCCTGATGCGCAGCGGAGACATCGCCGGGAAGATCGGGGAAATGTTTGGAGGAAGGCACGTAGGCACGTAGGAAAATGCGGCGCGTCCAGTCTTTTCCTTCGTGCCTACGTGCCTTCGTGCCTTCGTGCCTTTTATTACTTTACAGCCCGCCGGGCGCGGGGCCTCCCCCGCCATTGCCGCCGGCGGGCGGCTGGGGTTGGCCGGCGTTCTGCGTCTTCATGTAGACCTGCATGCCCGCGGCGGCCAGGGCCTGCATCAGTTGCGAGGGAACATAAGTGTCCATCCGCACGGCCGTGCCGTCCGTCGAAAACGTCGTCCCCATGGGCGGGAGGTTGTCGGGCATGGTCACGCCCATGTCGATTCCAAACATCTTGGCGTAACCGAAGCCGGTGGTCACCCATAAATCCAGCGGGACATAGACGACGGCAAAACGCTGCGCGGGCAATTGCGCGACCACCGATTTCAAGGAGCTGGATTTGGCGAGGGGATCGTCGCCGGATTTGGCGGCGGCGATGGCGGCGCTGATGGCCGCATCATCCAGACCCATCACGGTCAGAAGCGTCCGATCGTTGACGACGCCCATGTACGCCGAGGGGCCTTGCGGACCGTAGACCATCATCATGAGCTGGGCGATCTGCATCGCCTGCGGCGAATTGCCGTTCATATTGAGATTGCTCTTCATCTCGTCAAAACTCACGCCGTCAACCGTCTTGGCGGCCGGAACGTAGGTTTGGCCGCCGCCGGGGAGGTCCACCCCAAGCGCCTTAAGGGCGGCCTGCTGGGCATCGGCCATCTGATGCGTCGCATCAAGCAGAATCTTGGCGTCGCCGTGACGGACGCCCACGCCTTCCAAAAGCGCACCCTGACCCGGCTGGGCCGTGGGCATCATCAGGCCGAATGATTGCCCCTCGGCAGCGGCGACCAATTTCTGGAGGGCGTTCAGCCAGTCGTTCAGCGACGAGTAGGTCGGGCCCAGATCGTTGATCGAACTCTGAATGGGCGCCAGAAAATCGGCCAGCGACTTGGCGACATGCTGGGGACTTGATCCGCCAAAGACCAGGTATTTACCGTCCGCCAGGCCGTCCAGCATGGATTCATCGGAGTTCTTGACCTCGGAGACGTGATTGCCGAGGGATGAACCGGCCTCGAACTGGCACATCAAGGTCGTGGCGATGCCGTCTGGGCTGAGGTTGATGCTAAAACTGGCGGCCTCGGCGCCGTCCGCGAATTCTTGCGCGAGATCCAGAAGCTGGGTCGCCGCCACCTTGGCCAGGGGCGCGAATTTTGCCGCATCCATGTTCTTGAGCTTCAGGTTGGAAGCCACCGCGTTGTCAATTTCACCCGGGGTTTTCTGGCGGAGCTTGTCGATCCCCTGCAACATCTTCGGCCGCAGCGCCTTCAAATTGCCCAGGACGATGAAATCCTTTCCGTCCAATTCCTTGGCGGCCAGGCCTTGGAACTGAATCAGGTCGGTCGGGGGCTTGGCGACGATTTCCCGAGAGGGGCTGGCGGCCACGTAATCGCCCCAATGCGCGAGATAAGTGATGTCCGCATCGTTCTTGAAATGAACCTGGGTCAGATCGCCGTCCGGCGTCGCATCCGCGAAATTGCCGACGAATTTCTGATAATCCGAGACGGGCAGCAAAAGTAGGATCGACTTGTCATCGGGCGTATTGAACGCGGCCGGATCGATGTAGGCGAATGCCATATCGCCGGAACGATTGACGCCCTGGGTGACTCCCATTTGATTGAGCGCGGCGGTCAATGGGTCGGCCATCTCCGGCTGCATCTGCACGATGCCCAGGGATGTCGCCAGGTCAGCGATCTTCTTGCTCGTCGCATCCAGGGCGCTGACCTTCACAACCGCCAAGGCGCTGTTTGGCACCTGTTTCAATACCTGCGCCGTAGCGATCACCGACCCGATGACCACCCACGCGACGGTTGCCGCCAAGACGTTCTTTGCCAGTTTCATGATTCTCACCTCGATGCTGCCCTCGAATCCGACCGCCCAGCCGCGACCGCGCGGCGAGCAACAAATCGTGGGAATCGTACCGTCGTTTGACCGCGGAGGAAAGCGGCGCATCGTAAAGATCATCAGCGACGTATGGTGCATCATGTACTATAATGTTCCCGACCAGGAGTTTCCGCTGCTTTTGCCGATCGCTGAAATTTCGCGGCCGCGCCCCGGCGGCTTCGCCAACGGGCCGGCGAGCATCGCTTCCGTCCGGGTGCTGCGCATCAGCATCACCGATCGCTGCAATTACCGTTGCCTGTATTGCATGCCGGCCGACGGCGTGCCGTGGCTGCCCAAGAGCGAAATCCTCACCTTTGAAGAGATCGCCCAAGTCGTGAAAGCCGCGACGCAAATCCATGGCATCGGCCGATTCAAGCTGACCGGCGGTGAGCCGACCGTCCGAAACGGGCTGGTCGATCTGGTTGCGATGCTGAAGCGCATCGACGGCGTGGAGGACCTTTCGCTGACGACCAATGGTCAGCGGCTGGCGGATTTGGCCAGGCCGCTCCGCGATGCGGGGCTGGATCGGATCACCGTGAGCATTGACAGCCTCAATCTGACCAAGTTCCGGGCCATCACCCGCACGGGAGATTTGGCGACAGTGCTGGCGGGACTGGAGCGCGCGGAAGAGGCGGGATTCGATTCGATCAAGATCAACTGCGTGACGATGCGCGGCACCAACGATGACGAACTGGCCGATTTCGCCCGCCTGACGCTTGGGCGGAAATTGACGGTGCGGTTCATCGAATACATGCCGCTGGGCGAAGCGGCCCTGCTGGACCATGCCCAAAATCATCCCGGCCCCTCGGCCGGCTGCGACGGCCAGAACCGCGGGGACGATGTGCTTCTGAGCGAGCTGGAATCGCGCCAGATCATCGAGCGCGAACTTGGCCCCCTGCTGCCGATCGATCGCCGGACCGAGGCGGGCGTGGGTCCGGCCAGCGTCTGGCGGCTGGCCGGCCGGCCGCTGGGCCGAATCGGTTTCATCAGCGCGATGTCCGCTCCATTTTGCTCGACGTGCAATCGCCTGCGCCTCACGGCGGACGGTCTGCTGCGATCGTGCCTCTTCGACGGCGGCGAGATCGACGTTAAAACCATCCTGCGCGACGAAAATGCCTCACTGGAAGCTCTCGCTCACGCCATGGCGGAATGCGTCCGCCTCAAACCGACGGTACATTCAGGGCATGGCCAAAAACAGATGAGCAGGATCGGGGGATGAACCCAGGCCGCGGCCTTCGACCCGCCGCCGGGAGTTACTAACTGTCACAATCAAGTTGACTCGCCGTCGGCCCGATGTTACATTATGTAACATAATGCACATCATCGCGGGCAAGTCGATTCGAGACTACGCGATGGAGCACCGGGACGCATCGACCTGGCTGATGACGTTTCTGGAGCGTGCCGAAGCGGCGAAATGGGCCAGCATCGCCGATGTGCGACGAGTCTATCCGCATGCTGACGCGGTGAAAGTGAGCGGCGGCAAGGATGTGATCGTGTTCAACGCTTGCGGTAACAGCTACCGGTTGGTGACTGCGATCCATTTTAACCGCGGCAAATTGTACATCCTTCGGTTTATGACCCACGGCGATTACGACAAAGGGCGTTGGAAGGAACAACTATGAGCGCCACCGCCAGCAAATTCGTGCCGACCCACAGTTATCTCCGGCTCGTGCGCGAGTTCGCTCTTCGCCCAATTCGAAACGACCGTGAATACAAGGCGGCGACGGTCGTGATGGAGCGACTGGCGATTCGCGGAGAGGACCATCTCGACGCCGGCGAGCGGGATTACCTGGACGCTCTTGACGAATTCATCTCCTCATACGACCGCAACGCGCTGGCGGGCCGGCCGCTTCGCGGGACGCCGGGGCGGCGACTGCGATCGCTCATGGAAGACGCCGCCATCACGCCGCGCGACCTGGAACGGATTCTGGGCTGCGGCCACTCGCTGGTTTCACTGGTGCTGGGGGGCAAGCGACAATTGAGCAAGAATAACATTCGCGCTCTGGCCAAGCACTTCAGGCTCAGTGCCGATTATTTCCTGTAATTGGTCGATCGGTCATTGACAACAGCGGCGGCTGGGGGCTTCCGCAAATCACGAATGACAAATGTCCAATGACAACCGACAATCCCCCCGATGTCCAAGCAGCGTAACGACTTTGTGGATCGCCTCGCTTACCTGGGTCTGCGCATCACTTCGATGGCAATGCACTGGTTTCCGGTGGACATAAACCTGAGAACCGCCCGTCTGCTCGGGGCGATCTGGAGCCATTTCGATCGTCGGCACCGCGCCCGGGCGGTGGCCAATCTCCAACGCAGCTTTCCCGATTTCACGGAAGCGCAGTGCAGCGGCCTGGCAAAACAGAGCGTGCAGAACATGTTCATGCTCGGCGTCGAGGTCCTTCACACGACCCGGCTCGTCCGCATCGACACATGGCGAAATTACATCGAACTGGACAACTTCAGAAAGACGCTGGAACTCCTCATGATGCGCAACCAGGGGCTGATCATGCTCACCGGCCATTACGGAAACTGGGAGATTCTCGGTTACGTTCTGGCAACGCTGGGATTCGAGAGCACCGCGGTCGCCCGGCCGCTGGACAACCCATACATCAACGATTGGGTCTTCGGCGTCCGCGAACGGCAGGGCCAGAAGATCGTCGGCAAAAAAGGCGCCATTTCGGAAATCACTCACCTTCTGGCCAACGGCGGAGTCGTCGGATTCGTCGCCGACCAGAACGCCGGCAGCAAGGGAATTTTCGTCGATTTCTTCGGTCGAAAGGCCAGCACGTACAAGTCGATCGGCCTGCTGGCCATGCAGTACGAAGTGCCGGTGGTGATCGGTTACGCCCGGCGTCTGGACGGGCGCTTCCAGTTCCGGGTCGGGACGCAGGACATCATCTGGCCGAAGGATTGGAAAGATCAGGCCGATCCGCTGCGCTACATTACGCAGCGTTACACAACAGCCATCGAAACATTCATCCGCGACGATCCGGGCCAATACCTGTGGGTTCATCGCCGCTGGAAAACCCGCCCCAAGGGCGAGCAGCCGCTGCAATACGACTGAGCCGCTCAGTAGAAATAATAATTGCCGACGACCCAGTCCTTGGGCGAGCCGGATGATTCGGGAAACTGTTTGGATCGGCGATATTCCACGTTGAAATGTTCATTTTTGTGGGGGATTCCGCCGCCATGTAGGTAATCGAGGAAATAATCCTGCAAGCTGAAGCCGGCTTTTTCGAAAGCCGCGATGAATTTATCGTGGGAGAGATGCACGTTGTTGTCGAAGAATCCCTCTTCCCGGTTCACGGCGATGCTGACGACGGCGGGAACGCGTTTGTCGCCGACGATCTGGCGCAATTTCGCAGGGGCGCAATAGGGTTTCTGAAACCCTTCCGCAGAATTCTCGTTGCCGTAGCGGGTATCGTTAAAGCAATGAAAAGCGGCGTGGGAGATGATGCAATCGACGTTCAGCGAGGGGAGGGTAAAGAAATCCTGTTGGTGCAGCACGAACCTGGCCGGTGACTGTTCGAGGGCAAACGGCAGGCAGGTATTTACCAGCGTGGCATGATGGACCTCGCGAAAAATCGTCAGGTAATCCGCCAGATGACTCATCAGGCAGCCGACGCTGAGAAGGCTCATCTTTTCCAGAACGCCATGGCGGCGAAGAACCGCGAGGGCGAAAGCCGAAGTGTTGCCGTAAGCGTTGATGAATTCGAACTTGTGATCGGTGGGCGGGAGCATTTCGGATGATTTGAAATCATCGTGACCATGCGGGGGGTGGGAATCAAGTGGAGATGCCGGCTTTCTGCATGGAAATGATCCATTGCGGGGTCTGGGCGAGATACTGCCGCAGATGGGCGCCGCGCGTGTGGTAATAGAGAGCCATCGACGCTTCCAGCGCGGCCCCGGCAATCAGTGAAACGTACAAGAGAAGCATCATCTCGTGAGTAAAGTTGAGGGCCGAGGGGTCCACCTGGCCCAGAAGCTCGGCGTCGGAGCTGCTGATTTGGGCCAGGGGATGAGCGATCTCGGCGTGCAGGTTCCACAAAGCATAGAGAAGAATCAGCACCGCCAGCACCAACTGGTTGATGGTGAGAATCCGAATGGCGCGGAGATCGAGCCGGCGAAGCTGGCCGCCGGCGACAATCTCGATGACGCCGATGGCGGTGAGAACCGCGCCCAGGAGCATGACGCCGATGTTGGGAATGCCCGACACGGCCGTCAGGCCGCCGAAAATGGCGACGGTGAATCCCTCGAATCGCGCGGTGCTGACGGCGCGGCGGACTTTGCGGAGGGCGCGGCGGGCCGCTTCCAATTCGCGAAGGTTCTCGGGTGTAAGCTGTGGAGAATTGGGAGCGGGAAACGTCATGGAAATCTAATCGGACTGGGCCGGGCACAACGCCGCAGAAGATTCGCGCAAAATCGTTTGCACGACCTGCTGCGGGGATATGGCCGCCAGAGGCTCGGCGCAGGGCCGTGACGCGCGGGCCCAGGGGTTTCCAGATCGCCGGATCGGTCGGACCGAACAGGATGAGACTGGGGAGGCCCAGGATGCCGGCCAGTTGGCCGGGGCCGCTGTCGTTGCCGATGAATGCCGAGCAGCGGGACAATTCCTCAAGGAGATCGAGATAGGTGGTTGGAAGGACGGTCTGGTCCGCAGATCGGAAGCGATGAATCTGCTCGGCCGGCCAGCGCTCGCGCTCGACTTCCCCGAGGATGATTCGACAGGGATGTCCCGCGGCTTGGAGCAAGTCGATCAGGCGGAGATACGAATCAACCGGCCAGCATTTGGCGGGCGACCCGCTGCCGGGGTGAACGGCGATCGGGCCGAACTCGGTTTGCTTCGGATAACTGATGCCATTGTCGGCGATTGAAACCAGAATCTGACTGACGGCGGCGCGAATGGCTGGATAGGAAGAAAGAGAATCGAGCAGCCGATGATTCATGGCGACGATTTTTGCGCCTGGGGGCGATTGTGGCCACCGCCTGGACCCATGCGTCGCCGGGTTTGGTGATGAATGTAAAGACGGAATGGGCGGACTCCAATTTATTTCGGCAGGCATCCGGCAGCCGGGCGACGTTGCCGAAGAGATGATGCCAACCCGATTCGATGTCCAGGGATTCGAGCCGCAAAAGTTTTTCGGCGAGTTGGCCCTTTTGCCGGTGGGTGACGTAAATGGTCCGGCTCTGGGGGTAAAGCCGGCCGAGGGCCATGCCCAGCGGCCAGGTCCGAATGAAATCGCCCAAAGCGCCGGCATGAAAAATGAGCACGTTGCGGAGCATGGCTGCAAACTTCAATCAATCGCCCGGTCGATCCATCCGCCGCCGAGAAGGACATCGCCGTCGTAAAGGACCACGGCCTGACCAGGGGTGACGGCCGATTGCGGCTCGGCGAAGCGGACGGTCAATTCGTTCTCGCCGACCGTCGCCGCGGCCGGCTGCGGATCGTGGTTGTAACGAATCTTGGCTGAACAGCAAATCGGCCCGGCGTCAGGCCGGGGCCGATCGGCGAGCCAATTCACCTCCGCGGCAACCAGCGCATTGCGTCGCAACATTTGGCGATCGGCAAGCGTGACGCGGTTGGCGGCGGGGTCGATGTGGGCGACATAAATGGGCCGACCAAAGGCGACGCCGACGCCCTTGCGTTGGCCGATGGTGAAATTCTGGTGTCCGGCATGTTGGCCCACGACCGCGCCGTCGGGGCCGACGAGTTCGCCGGGCCGAACAGCATCGGGCGTGCGGCGGCGGACCAGGGCGGCGTAATCATGGTCCGGCACGAAGCAAATCTCCTGCGAATCGGGCTTGTTATAGACGGGAAGCTTCAGCTCCTCGGCGATGGCCCGAACTTCGTGCTTTTCCATATCGCCGATGGGCAGGAGGGTGTGACCCAGCGTTTGCCGGGTCATGCCGAACAGAACGTAGCTCTGGTCCTTGCGGCGATCGCGGCCGCGAAGCAGGGCTCGGCCGCCGGTGATCGGATCGACGCCGATGCGGGCATAATGGCCGGAGGCGAGGAATTCGGCGCCGACGGCCCGGGCGTACTGGGCGAGTCGGCCGAACTTCAGCCAATCGTTGCAGCGGACGCAGGGATTGGGCGTGCGGCCGCGGTTGTACTCGCCCACGAAATAGTCGATCACTCGCGAGAAATCCTGCTGGAAATTAAGGACGTAAAAGGGAACGCCCAGGATGGCGGCGACGCGGCGGGCGTCGGCGGCATCGAGGACCGAGCAGCATCCCTGCTTGGACTTGCCGGAATCGGCGGGCTCCGCAGCCTCGACGCCGTCGGGCGAGCCGAGGCGCAGGAATACGCCGATGACCTCATAGCCTTGGCGCAGCAGCAGCGCGGCGGCGACGGAGCTGTCCACTCCGCCGCTCATGGCGACGACGACTTTGCCGCGGTTGGCGGGCATGGGCGGATTATAGAGGGAAAAATCATAAACCCGAAATCCGAGCGATGCTCCAATAGAGCCGGGCCACAGAGCCAGGCCGTGCCGGCCCGGTCCGGGGCGACACGCCCCGGCTCTCTCATCCATGCCCGGCATTTCGGATTTTCTCCCCGCACGTTATTCTTCCCCCCAATGAAGATGGACGTGGCAGCGCCGGCGCCCGCCTTCGCGGGGCAATTACACGCATTCTCTCGCGGTGGGGATTTCGGGAGGACTCGTTTCTCCTGATTCTGGCGGTCTTCGTCGGGGCGGTGACTGCCGCTGCGTCCGTGGGGTTTCATGAACTGATCCTCTGGGTGCGCAATGAACTCTATCTGCGGTCCGGCGAAGGCCGTTTATACCACGGGTGGGGGATGCTGCTGCTGATTGCATTCCCGGCCGCGGGCGGATTGCTGGTCGGGATCATCAGCCAATACATCTTCCGCATGCGCGAGGGGCACGGCATCGTCGACGTGATGGAGTCGGTGGTGCGAACCAGCGGATTTCAAAGCCCGATGGCGGCGATTGAAAAGATTTTGACATCGGGCGTAACCATCGGCAGCGGCGGCTCGGCCGGAGCGGAGGGACCGATCGTGCAGATCGGAGCCGGGATCGCCTCGGGGATCGGCCAGCTTTTCCGCGTGGCCCGCAGCCAGATGCCGGTGCTTATCGGATGCGGCAGCGCGGCGGGAATCAGCGCGATATTCAACGCGCCATTCGGCGGCGTGCTGTTCACGCTGGAAGTCATCATGCAGGATTTTTCCATCAAGACCTTCACGCCGGTGGTGGTCGCCAGCGTCATCGCGCAGGTGAGCGAATTGCTGCTGTTCAAGCTGATTCATCAGGGCCAGGAGTTTCATCCGATCTTCGCGATTTCACCCGATGCGATCCGGTCATACGAGGCGCTGCAATGGGGGCAGGTTGGAAATTTCGTGCTGCTGGGACTTTTGTGCGGACTGGTGGGTTTGTCCCTGACGCGGCTGATGTATGTGGTCGAAAACGGATTCAACCGAATCAAGATCCCGGCGGTTTTCAAACCCGCGCTGGGAGGCGCCGTTCTGGGAACGATGGGCATCCTGTACATCGTCGTATTCGGCTGGCTGGTTTTGGGCGCGACCAAGCCGGTGCCGTTTCCCGCCTACCCGATGCCGGCGTTCTTCGGCGACAGTTACGGAGTCATCGAGCAGTTGCTCACTCCGGCGTATTACACCTGGCACGCCGGGAGCGCGGATAAAATCCTGATCCTGCTGGCGTGTTTGTGCGGGATCAAGGTGGTGGCGACGTGCATCACGCTGGGCAGCGGCGGCAGTGGCGGCGTGATCGCGCCATCGCTGTTCCTGGGAGCCACCGCCGGGGCCGTCGTCGGCACCCTCTTTCAGCGAACCGGATGGTTCCCCTCGATCCATCCGGAAATGTACGCCCTGGTTGGAATGGGCGCGGTGCTGGCCGCGGTAATCCATGCGCCGTTGGCCTCGATTCTCATCTGCTTCGAATTGACGGAGGATTACAAGGTCATGGTGCCGGCCATGCTGGCCTGCGTCGTGGCCACGGCGGTGGCGCGAGTGCTGCTCCAGGATTCCATCTATACCCTGGGTCTGCGGCGGCGCGGGATTCGCATGGGAGGGCCCGCCGACCGGGCCATCCTCACGCAACTCAGCGCCGAGCAGGTGACTCTGGAACCGGCCAGCATTGTCCACGGCGGCGATCCGTTTCAGAAAATCCTCGAACTCACGGCTACGACCGGCGCGACGAATTTCGTCGTCGTGGACGAGAACGGCGAATATCGCGGGATGGTCGTGTCGGATGATATCCAGACGGCCCTGCTGGAACGCGAGGCGATCCCGCTGCTGGTCGTCAACGAAATGACGCGGCGGGATTTGCCGCTAGTTAAAAACACCGACGACCTGGGAATGGTGCTGGAGGCGTTCGCGCACCACGAGGTGAGCCATCTGCCGGTCACGATGGACAGCCGCCCCAATCACGTGATCGGCCTCATCAGCCGGGCGGGATTGATGCGGAAATATCAGCAAGCCCTGGCGGAGGCGGGATGAGCGTAGAGCGATGCTCGGCGTTATAATGAGCGTCCATGAGCAGCAAAGAAATCAGTGCCGCCGCAATGAGTCTTCCGCCGAAGCGACGGGCGCGGCTTGCGGAAGAGTTGCTGGATAGCCTTAACGGAGACGCTCAAAGGGCCATCGACGCCGCGTGGGCCGATGAAGTCGAGGCGCGCATCGACAGGCTGGACAGCGGAAAATCCAAAATAAAGCCCGTGTCCAAGGTGCTGCGGCAATTGAAGCGTCGGCGCCATGCGAATTGAGATTGATCAGGCGGCCGAAGACGAACTCGTCAATGCAGTTGCGTGGTATGATCGGCAGAGTTCAACGGCGGGCGACCATTTCCTTGACGAGTTTCGTCAGACGATCCGTCGCATAGCGGCGTTTCCCGGCGCATGGCCGAAACTTTCACGCCGCGCCCGCCGTTGCCGGTTGAGTCACTTTCCCTATGGTCTCGTCTATCAAGTTCGTAAAAATTCGTTGTCATTCTCGCCGTGATGCACCTTCATCGGCGACCGGGCTATTGGCGACAGCGCATAAGATGAGCATTGGTTGCAGATTCCCGTCTAATTGATTTCACCCGATCCGTTCCCGCCCGTTCAGGTGCGGACGGAGGGCTTCGGGAACCGTCACGCTTCCGTCGCGATTCTGATAGTTTTCGAGAATCGGAATCAAAATGCGCGGGCTGGCGACGACCGTGTTGTTCAGCGTGTGAACGAAACGAATCTTGCCGTCGGAGGTTTTGTAACGAAGGTTCAGCCGGCGCGCCTGGAATTCGTACAATCGCGATGCGGAATGCGTTTCGCCGTAGCCGGTGGCGGGATTCTTGCCGTCGTAACGGCTGGGCATCCAGGTCTCGATGTCCATCATCGACGCGTTTTTCACGCCGATGTCGCCGGTGCAGCATTGGATCACGCGATACGGCAGCTTCAACCGGCGGAGGATTTCCTCGGCATAACCGAGCATTTCCTTGTGCCAGCGGCGCGATTCCTCAACATCGTTTTTGCAGATCACGACCTGCTCAACCTTGTCGAACTGGTGAACGCGGTAGAGACCGGCCGTGTCTTTGCCGTAGGTGCCGGCTTCGCGCCGGAAACAGGTGCTGACGGCAACATAACGGCGCGGCAACGAGGATTCGTCCAGAATCTCGCCGAGATGATACGCGGTGAGTCCGACCTCGGCCGTGCCGGTGAGGAACAGGTCGTCTTCGGCGACGTGATAGGCCTGCTCGCGGCTGGCGGGGAAAAAACCGGTGCCCTGCATCGCCACGTCGCGCACCAGAACGGGGACGGTCAACTGGGTAAACCCCTTTTCGCGCGTCATCATGTCCAGCGCGAGCCGCAGCACGGCCTGGTGCAGATCGGCGCCGGCGCCTTTGAGGAAATAGGACCGCGAGCCGGCCAGGTTCACGCCGGCTTCGAAATCGAAAAGATCCAGCGCGTTGCCCAGTTCGATGTGGCTCCTTGGCTTGAACTCGAAATGCCGCGGCTCGCCGTGGGTGTAGAGGACCACGTTATCCGCGGCATCCTTGCCGGGGGGAACATCGTCGTCCGGCGGCTGGGGAATCTGCAAAAGAAGCTGGTCGCGGGCGGTCTCGGCGGTTTTGCGCTGCAGCTCCAGTTCCTGGAGCTGCGGCTTCATGGCGCCGGCCTTGGCCTTGATCGACTCGCGCTCCGCGGGGTCCTTCGCCTTGCCGATCTGGCGGGACAATTCGTTCTGCTCGGCGCGCAGGCGGTCGAATTCCTGCTGGGCGCGGAGACATTGGCCGTCCAAATCGAGGACAGCGGCGATGTTCACGGGAACATTCTTCAACTCCGCGCCGCGGCGGTATTTTTCGGGATTGTCGCGCAGGTCCTTGACGTCAATCATGGATCACCCGCGGAAGACGGTCTACCAGGCGAAATGGGCGAAGGCCTTGTTGGCGTCGGCCATGCGGTGAGTGTTTTCGCGCGTGGACATGGCCTTACCCTCTTTTTTGTAAGCGGCCATGAGTTCATCGGCGAGGCGATCGGCCATGGGCCGGCCGCCGGCGCCTCGGCAGGCTTCCAGAAGCCAGCGGAACGCCAGACTCTGTTGCCGACGCTTGTTGACCTGCATTGGCACCTGGTAGTTGGCCCCGCCCACGCGCCGGCTGCGGACCTCCACGTACGGCTTGATGTTATTGATGGCCGTCTCGAACAACTCCAGCACGGGAACATCCTTCACCTTCTTGCCGACCTGATCCATTGCGCCGTAGAGACAGCGCTGGGCGACGGTCTTCTTACCGTCCCACATCAGGCAGTTGATGAACTTGCTGACCAGCTTGCTGTTGTAGCGCGGGTCGGGCTTGAGGATGTCTTCGCTGGCGGTGAATTTCTTATATGCCATTTTGAAAAAACCTGTTCGTATCCTTTATCGTCTGAGCCACCAAATAAAAACCCCGATGCCAATGATAATCATAACCAGAAAGACGATCACCGACTTCAAGCTGGAAGAAATATCTTTCGGCGTGCCCAAATCGGCGTCGAGAAGAAATTTCGGGGCGATCATCCTGGTATTACTTTCCCGCCTTGCTGCCGTACTTGCTGCGGCTGCGTTTTCGTCCATCGACGCCCAGGGCGTCGAGGGTTCCGCGGATGATGTGGTATCGAACGCCGGGCAAATCGCGCACCCGGCCGCCGCGGACCAGCACGATGCTATGCTCCTGAAGATTGTGTTCTTCGCCGGGAATGTAGGCGGTGATTTCCCGGCCGTTGCTCAGCCGCACGCGGGCGATTTTCCGCAGCGCGGAGTTGGGCTTCTTGGGCGTCATGGTCTTGACCTGAAGGCATACGCCCCGCTTCTGCGGGCAGGCGTCGAGGTCCTTGACCTTGTTGATCCGCGGCAAACTCCGCCGCGGCTTTTTGATCAATTGATTGATCGTCGGCATCTGGTTTTTGTTCCTTGCTGTCAAAACGGCTACCCGCCGTCAAGGGGGAGGTATGATACGGGCAGCGTATAAAGGGTTCAAGTGGACGGTTGAAGGGCGCCACGTCGGCGACGATCAGGGGGGCTTTCATCGAGGCGTTTGGCGACGCCATCCGCGTTTTTGATAGCGCCAGGGGCGAAGTTGTTACTGTTACTGGTGAAAAAAATGTGGATCGCCTCTGCGACCTGCTTTGTAGACATTCTATGACCGATTGATGGAGCGAGCTGACGAGCGATCATTCATTTCGAACGATTTCATTACTCACTCCCAGAGCGCAAAGATCGCCCAGAGGGCGCAGCGCCATCCATTAGCCCCCGGCAAAGCCGGGGGCTAATGGACGCAAATCGACGCCAGATCGTTCCAAGATCCAGCGAACCGGGCGGTGAACATGAATTTTCCGCAGCCGCGTTCATTTTTCGGCAGGTCCGGTGAAATCCACTTCGCCCCGATCGGCAGCGACGCGGACGCTTGCGATGGCATTTACACGCTTCAGCGATCAAAGAACACCTCCCTCTATTACTAAGGCCGGGAGGTGAAAGTTTTAGACGTGTTTTGGAGATAAAAATCCGATGACGAGAGATTTCTTTTCGGCCATCTTCCCCGCATTTTCCCGTGGCCACGGTTCAGGACGTGGTAAACTACATCGGGAATGGCCGCTGAAGCGTTCGAGAGATCGAGCGAGTCAGGATGCGACGGGGGCGATGCGGTCAATATGCCAAGTGACCGCTTTATCGGTGTTGCGCCTCTGAATTAAATTCGCCCTTTGACAATGGAACTGCACACCCGTACCTGATGCGATCGATGATCCCCGATTATCAGAGCAAATCCCCCGACCAATCATCGCTAGAGCCGACCCCAAAGATGTCTTGCGAGTCGAACCAAGCTGGTACTGGAGTAAACTCAAAAGACCTGCCGAATTGGGGATATTGGCTGGCAGTTGCGATTCTTGCGGCTATGCCGATTTGCTCTGTTCTGGTCGCAGCGCGTCATGACGATTTGCAAAATTATCGGTATGTGGTGCCGTTAACAGGCGGATATTATCTGCAAAGGCTTGATCAGGGCTTTTCGGCGTCGGTTCAGGAGGGACTTTTTGGGCCTTTCCAGATCGTTCACCCATATAACGGGCAACAATTAGATTGGGAGCCGATACTTCCTTTTGGGCATATGGGTGTATGGAAGGGCTTTTCGGGCTTTCGGATATTGCGTGGTCAGGAATTTCGAAAAATGTAGGGTTATTGATGGCAGTTGCATGTGGGCTTCTAATTCCTTTTGTTCGTAGATGGAGATCAGAATGGAACAGGCGAATATTTGGCCTGTGCCTGGGTATTTTGTTAGGCGAGCTTACCAACTGTGTCGCGAATGGTTGGATGCTCGAGGGCGGGCCAGACGCTTTTGTTGGTGGTGTTATTTTGCCAATCGAATATGGTATCGTCGTAATGATCGTCCATGACATCGCTAGACGGGTAGGAAGACTCTGGAGTTTTGTGCACGAGGGACGTACTTGAGCGATCTAGTGCTGCGGGCAGCAATGCCCCGCTCTTTTTCCTGGCGCGACAAATGGCTTTGCGGATCACCGCGTTGCCCGGCGGCGCCGTGCGATCATTCCTATTCCACATGCCAGCAGCAATCCCGCTGATGCCGGTTCCGGGACGGCGGACAGTGTTATGCCATTGGCCGCCGCGAAGGCGTCCAAGGCTGACCAGTCTGCCGCCGTTACCACGGTTTCGGCATTGCCGCCGGCCGATTGGCCGTAGTTGACGGCCAGGATTCCGAAGTCCGCGCTATCCACCTTGCCGTCGTAATTGAAATCGCCCTCATCCCAAACGGCGCCGGAAGCGCCGTAGTTGTCGGCCAGAATGCCGAAGTCGGCGCTGTCGACTTTGCCGTCGAGATTCGCATCGCCGGCCAGGGTGTATGCGACTTCAATCTCGCCGGAGGGGAGGCCGGCGACCACGCCGTCGGCGCCGTCGGCATAACCGATGCTGTAGGTGCCGGCGCCGATCGTGATCGGGGCGGAGGTCACGATGACTCCGCTTGTGGCGCTGGTGCCGTTCCACGCTCCGCCGTTGTAGCCGGCGGCCAGGTAGGCGCGAATCGTGGCGGCTGGATCGGCGGAACTGCGGTAATTGACTATCAGCGTGTTGTTGTGAAGGTTGAGGGTTCCGCTGTTGGCCAGGCTGTCCACTTCCAGCACGGTACTGGCGGACCCGCCCACTGATGCGATTGCCCCCGACGCCAGGGAAAGCTCATGCGCATGCGTGGAGTTGGCGAACTCAATCTCGGCGTCGCTGTCAACGGTGACGATGGATTGATACGTCACCGTGCCGGTGCCGGATTGCGACAATGTCTCGCCGGACTCGATCGTCACCGGATTGGCGACGAGCAGAGTTGCGCCAGAGGCGACGTTGAAGATCGTGTTGCTGGCGATGGTGGTCGGAAGATCGATCTCTTGCGTCCCTTGCTGAACGATCACCTCGGCGTCACCGCTGGAGGCCTGAAGCGTCAGCGAACCGGTTCCGGTGATTTCATAAGTGTACGCGTTATTGAAATTGACGGTCCCAACCGTGACGGCCTGGTTCGTGTAAACCGTCTGGTTTGAAGTGATGGCGCCATAGAAATCGGCTTCGGCGCCGACGGCATTGGGGACTAATCCGTTCCAGTTCGACAGAGCGTTCCAGTCGCCCGAGCTGGGCGATATCCACTGCTGGGGAGCGGTAGCGCTGGTGATGGCGAGATTGTTGAACTGGATGTCGCTGCCTCCCTCGCCGTTGTTGTTGTAAATGGCAAACTCCGACGGCCCACCGGTGGCCATCGAAATCTGACCCGTGAAAGTCTGAATTCCGCCGGTGACATTTCCACTGGGGGCACTTGTCACCGTAAGCGTGTAGTCGCCCGTATCGTCGTTGAGTTCAAAGGCGAATGTGTCGGCGACGTCGTAGTTATACGGGACGGTTTCCTCAACGGTTTCGACGTTGTTTTCGTCGGTGAGGTAATAACCCGGCGCTCCGCCGGCGGTATGGAAATCGAACAGCGCGTCGTCGTCGGAATCTTCCAGACTCCATCCCAGCGCCGAGCCACCGCCCTGCGTCTGGTTGGCATAATGCAGGACGTCGGAAAACTTGAAGACCTGGTCCGGGGAAAGCGCCCCCCCGCTGAACGGGCGCGTGGCCGTGGTCACGTCCACGTTCAACGTGCCGCCGCCCGCGCCGTCGTTGGTATCGTTCCATATATCGAAGACGGGCGGGGTGAGAACCCCGGTGTTATCGTTGGTCGAGCCGGAGATATAAGTTCCGCCGGTGCCGGTGGCGGTGATGATCCAAGGCTCAAAGCCGGTGCCGCCGTTGGTGCCGTCATTGAAGCCGCTGGCATAGGCCGGATCGGAGGCGTTGTCGGATGCGGTCGCCGCCGCGCCTGCGTTGGAAATGCCAAAAGATGCCACCGTCAGCGCCGCCGCACCAACGGTCATCAACCGCCTCAGTTTCGATTGCATATCGCCTCCTCTTTCGAGTTTGATTTGTCTTCGTTCCTCGCCTGGATGACTGGATTGAACGACGGGAATTTACCAGAGCAAAACGGACCGAAGCTACGTCTTTTCGCGCCAAACTCGCTCCGATTTGCGGCAGACGAAATGTGGTGGGATCCAATCGCCGCTTGGGCGTCAAATCGCGCCGTCAAAACCGGAGCCTGCCGCAAAACGGAGCGAGTTTGGCGCGAAGCGATGTTGCCGCCGTCAAGCTCGGGAGGGATGATTCCATTTGCACGGCACGAGGGCCGGGTCGCATCAACTCTTCTGCTACATACGGCCCGGCCCTTCAATGATTTGCATTCAAAGAGGCGTCTTCATGGCGGCGGATTTGCGAAACGCAAACGGTGTCGTTCGGGCAGCGCGAGAACAACGCCAAACGGGCTTCACTCTTGTGGAGCTTCTGGTTGTCATTGGTATTATCGCGTTGCTGATCGGCATACTCCTTCCCGCGCTTAACCGCGCCCGCGAGCAGGCGAACCTGGTGACCTGTCAAACGCATTTGCGACAGATCGGGCAGGCGATCGCCATTTACGCGATTGACTATCAAGGCAGCCTGCCGCTCGGCGCGTGGTCCGGCGGGTCGGTGGGATATCCGGCCGCGACCGCGTGGGATACGCTTCTGGCCAGCGAAATGGGCGCCAAGGGGACGACCTACCAGTACACGGACTCGATCGGCTCCTCCTCGGCTTTCAACCGTCAAGTCTTTTTGGATACCGATTGCACGACAGGCAATTTTGGATTGCAGTATTCGTGCCATCCCCGGCTCATGGCTGATCCGGACATTCAGGTCCAGAATGCCACGATCCACATTTCCGGAGGCGTCATCTCCGGCGTTTCCTTTATGCAGCCGTACAAACTGGCGGAGATCAAGCGAAACAGCGAGATGGTTTTGATTTTCTGCGGCGTCCTATGTCAAACGGACGACGCGCACCCGGCCCAATTACTGGACCACGGAGCCCCTTGGTTATGCGCTGGACGGATACAGAATGTTCCGCGATTCGACCAAGCCCACGTACATGCTTTTCAATAGCTCCAATGCCCTGGCGTCGGATGATTCGTTTCCAATCGATCCCGGCATGAATACGGACACGGGCGATGCAAGTAATGGCCCATCCACCACCACGTTGGCGACGGGCGCTATTATGACCAGCTACGAAACCACGAACAACATAGGCAATATCCGCTGGCGTCACATGAACAACACGGCGGCGAACTTCCTCTACTGCGATGGACATGTGGAACCGCATTTCATCAAGCGCAATCCCAGCGGCATCGGGTCGGTCGGGCAGGTGCAGCCTTATACAACCGATCTGCTGGGCAGGAACATCAACCTGGACAACTAAATAACCGGCCGGGATTGTCGAACTTCCCGATAGCGCGCTCCCCTTCGGGTCGCGGCTAAACGGAGTGCTGAGCATTCGAGAATCGCGGTCTGCCACTCAGAACCAATTCATGTGGGGCGCGGCGTTTCAATCCCGCAGGATGGCTGTCCTGCGGCTTTTGGGGGAATCGAGGATGCTGCGCGCGCCGGAGAATGCTGCGGGTAACGATGCGCAAAAAAAAACGTGCCGGGCAGTTCTCGGCACGTGCGGAGGAAACGCGTTGGGGGCTGTTCGTACTAGCACTGGCGGCTGCGACGCCGAATCAGCAGGGAGGCCACGGCCACGCCCGCCATGGAGAAAGAGACCGGCTCCGGGACGTTCGTGATGGACAGGTCATCGAACTGGATATCGCTCCCTTGGCCGCCGTTGTTATTGTAAATGGCTACCTGCATAACGCCCCCGGTCGCCATTGAGATCGTACCTGTAAAGGTTTGCAGGGCCAAAGGGGGCCCCGTGAGATTGTAGGATGGAGGGGTGCCGGAGACTGTAAACGTATAAGCGCCCGTGACCGCGTTGTCCAGAATGAAGCTAAACGTGTCGATTGCCTGATAGTTATATGGCACGTTTGTTTCGAGCGCCAGGAGCTGAGTGGCGTCGGTGAGATAGTAGCCGGGAGCACCGCCTTGTGTGTGAAAATCGAAAAGTACATTTCCGCTTGCATCTTCGAGGCTAAACCCAAGGTTGCACGGACCGCCATTTGATGCGTTGCTGCCGTTGTTCAACTGATCTACAAACGAGAAATCCTGACCCGAGGCCAGCGCGCCTGTGAAAGGCCGTATCGCCGTAGTCGCATCTGTGGCTAAGCCTGCGGTTGGCGTGGTCTGGGTTCCGTTGCAGAAGATGTCGAATCCCTGAGCAGCGCCCGGAGTTGTCAAATCCACGTTATTCCACATGAAACTTCCGTACTCGTTCGCGTTGGACGTTGACTCCAGGACGTTCCAGGCTCCGAACCCAGTGCCGCCGTTCAGGCCATTAAAATTGTTGTAGCCCGAGTAAGGGGGATTATTCGATACCTGGTCTGATGCAACCATGGATGCGTGGGCAATGCCGCCTACGCCGCCTAACACCGCGGCGCTCAATGTAATGGCAGCCAACCCGGATGACCTGAGAACACATGCTCGAATCATATTTCTCCTCTCCGCGCTTTCGGCCGTGCCGAGGCGCAACCGTTTAAGAACCGTCCCCACGAAATGGCCTGTTTTCAGGCGGCCCACTGAACGTGGGAGGGGCAGTTCAGATCTCGTTCCAATGCCCAAAGACTAAGGAGAAAAGTAACCCAGAATCGGCGAGCGGCAAGGAGCTTTTCACGTCAATCTCCCTCTGATTTGCGACAGAATCGGCGCGACGGCCAAGTGGCGACAATTGCCGGTAATTCGGGATAATATGGGACGTTCCCATGGCGGCGGATCGATCGGCAATGCCCGCTGCCCGACGGTCATTTTGGAATGCCGCGAAACGGAGAAGGATTGGCGTTAATTGAAATAGCAGCCATTTTGCCGCAGGGTTAACATAGGGCCCGTTAGATCATTTCAGGTTCAGGAAGCGAGAATGCCATGAAGCCAGCTGCGGCTCGGCGTGCACAACCTTTTGCCGGTTTTACGCTCGTCGAGTTGTTGGTGGTAATTGGGATCATTGCAATTCTCATCGGGCTGTTGATGCCGGCGTTGCAAAAGGCGCGATCGCAAGGCCTGCTGGTCGCCTGTCAATCGAATATCCGGCAGATCCTCCTGGCCACGCAGAACTATCTGGACGACAACAAGTCAACGTTCCCCAACGGCCGTAATTTTGATTGGGAAACGACGCAGTATTACCCGAAACTGGATCCCACCAATCCGCCCAACAATTACATCCAGGATTTGCTCGACCCGTATCTGCATTATCTGATCGTCCATAGCACGAATCCGAATGCTCCGGGCCCGAGTAATCCGACGGATGCGGGTCCGGTCAATCAGGTGTGGCGATGCCCGGCGCTGCAACCGGGCAACTATGGTGAGCCGTTCATGGAAGATCCGACGGCGACGCACTATCGATACAATCTCGCCTATGCCTGCGGCTACCGGTCGCGCCGCGTCACTACCTCCGCGCAGGCGATGCTCTTTTACGATGAGGTCTGGCCCGACTGGACGAACCAGCAATACCCTCATTTCCCGGGAACCAACCAGGCCACGGTCAACGTTGGATATGTCGATGGACATGTCGACACCCACACCTACGGCGAGTTCATGGCAGGTCTATATCCCCTGAACGTGAAGCTGCCGGATGGCGTTTCGATTCCGACATCCGACATTGGCGCTGAGTCTTACACCCTCTTTTATAAAACGGGATATGGTCCTCCTTGATATCACGCGAAGTGAGTCTTATGAAGCGCAAAGAAGTTCGGGCGCGGCGGAGACAACCGCTATTGGAATGTTTAGAGGTGCGGCGGTTGCTGGCGGCAATCGTTGCCGATCCCAGCTTTGAAGCACCTGCGTTGGCTTCCAACAGCTATGCGTACAATCCCACCGGATCGTTGTGGACGTTCAGCTCGACATCCGGCGTTGTAAATTCGCCGAGCGGTCTGGATGCGCCTGCCGCCCCGGATGGAAAGCAGGTGGCGTTTCTGCAGACCAACCGCGGCGCCTCCCAATACAACGGCACGGAAGACGGCACGATCTCCCAATCGATAACGCTGTCATCCAGCGGGTACTACGCTTTCAGCGCGGATGCCGCCGCCGATGTCAATGATGTCGGCGGATCCGTCGCGGCCGAGGAATCGTTCATGGTCACGATCGACGGCACGCCGGTGCTCACCGGGCTGCATCCGACCAGCGACGCGTTCTCAAGCATCGGAGGCACTTTCTACGCATCGGCGGGGACTCATACTTTTGCGCTGGTCTCGACCGGCCCCGACAGCTCCACAACATTCCTCGACGAGGTGCAGTTGACGGCCGTCACGGTCGGCGCGGCCGCACAAGTCGTCATCCAAACCGTTCCCCAGTCGCTCGCCACCGGTGTCAAATCGAGCCTGATTACCCTGGCACTCGAAGATTCATCGGGGCTGGCCGTCGACGCGGGCAGCGGCGGCGTTGCCGTGAGCCTGAGCACCACCTCCAGCACCGGGCTTTTCCTCAACGCCGGCAACGTCGTCACCTCGGCGGTGACAATTCCCGCCGGCAGCAGCACGACGACTTTCTATTACAAAGATGAAAGCGCCGGAACTCCAACGCTGACGGCATCCGCTTCCGGACTGACCGCCGCCGCCCAGCAAGAGTCCGTCCAGACCGTTACTTCCAGCTCGTTTCTTCACACCTCGGGCACGAGTATCGTCAATGGGGCGGGGCAAGTCGTGCAGCTTCGCGGCGTCAACCTCGGCAGTTGGCTCATCATGGAAGGGTGGATGTCGCCGCTGGATAGTTCCGGTTTGCCCGACGAGTACGGCGTCATCCAGACGCTGGACAACCGATTCGGGGTTGCGGAGGAACAAAGTCTGCTGGCGACCTATCAGCAGAATTGGATTACGGTGCAGGATCTCCAGAACATCAAGGCGGAGGGGTTCAACGTCATCCGCGTGCCGGTGTGGTGGGCCGATTTTGAGACGCTTCAAGGCCAATGGCGCAGCGATGCGTTTCAGGAGCTTGACTGGCTGGTCAACACCGCCGGCTCGATGGGAATCTACACCATCATCGACATGCACGGCGTGGTTGGAGGGCAAAGCACTTCCGATGACACGGGCCAGGCAAATCTCAACGACTATTGGACGAGCAGTTATGACCAGCAGCAGACGGATATCCTGATGGAGAACATCGCGCTGCATTACAAGAATAATCCGATGGTGGCCGGCTATGATTTGATGAACGAGCCGGACAATGCGCCCAGCGATTCGGCCGTGATCTCGGCGTATGACCAGCTTTACTCCGCCGTTCGTTCCGTGGACACCAACCACATCGCCATCATCGAGGGAACCTTCGACCAATGGAACTGGAGCATGCTTCCCAACCCCTCATCACAGGGCTGGACCGATGTCGTGTATGAAATGCACGAGTACCAATGGAACGACACCAACAATCCCGGCGGCGTGGAAGCCGGTACGAATAACCAGGTCAGTGATTTCCAAAATCACGCTTCGTATGACGTGCCGGATTATGTGGGGGAATTCAATGATTTCGGCACGGGCTCGAGCACTTGGGAGTACACCTTCGAAGAGTACGACGAGAACAACATCAGTTGGAGTTTCTGGAGCTACAAGGCGACGGCCGGCACGGCTTCCAGCGACAACAGTTGGGGGCTTTACGATCCGGTCGGAAGCCTTGCCGTGCCGAACATTCAAACAGCCGGCACGACGACGATCGCGGCGGACTGGTCGAACGTCACAACGGCCGGATCTTTTGCCATCAATAGCATGTTGCAGACAGCGCTGCAGGGGGCCGGCGTCAACAGCAACATCGCCGAGTGGACCGGCAATGACTCCAACAACTGGTCCGATCCCAATAATTGGAACACCATGTCCGTCCCCAACAGCTCGACGAACGTCATCATCAATTCCGGCGATCCCGTCGCATCGAGTGCACTCGACCTCGCCAGCCTGACCATCTACGGCGGCGATCTTCAACTCGCCGCGGGAAGCGGATCGTCCGTCGTGACCGCCCTGAGCATCAGCGGCAACGGCGTCCTCGATGTGACCAACAATGCGTTGTTCATCGACTTCGGCTCCGCCTCCGACCCGATTTCAACGATCGCCGGTTATATCGTGACGGGTTACAACGACGGCGCGTGGAACGGCCTAGGAATCGCTTCCTCAGCCGCGGCCCTGAACAGCGCCTACGGCCTCGGCTACGCGGACGGCGCCGACCGCGTTGTTTCGGGTCTTTCCTCCGGGCGGGTCGAGGTCATGTACACGCTGTACGGCGATGCGAATCTCGACGGCAAAGTCGATAGCGCCGACTTCGGAATTCTGGCCGATAGCTACGGCGATTCGGATGCCGTTTGGGACCAGGGCGACTTCAATTACGACGGCAAGGTCGATAGCGCGGACTTCGGGCTGTTGGCCAGCAACTACGGTCAAACCTCGACCGGCCCAGCCGTCTCCGTCCCCTCTGTCACGTTGGCCAACGTCGCGCCTATAGCCTCATCCTCAACTCTTCTCACGCCCCTCGATCAAAAGAAAAATGTCCTCGGCGTCATGGCCCGCCTTGCCAGCGCTGCGCCGGCTGAAACCACGCCCCCTACCGTTTCTCAGGCTTCAGCTATAATGCCGCTGTCGACGCGCCGCGTGGACGCTGAGTACGGCGATCGGCGATGATCGGGAATCCGATTTTTAGCGCGGAATCAGGCCGAGGCGTCGTTGCATGCGAGCGTCGGCCGGATCGGCGGTACGAGAGCGCAAAGGGTATGCCCAAAGGCAGGAAAAAAAAGCCCGCGACGCGCTCCCGCCGAATTGGGCTCGCACTCGATGCCGTCGCGGCGTATGGCCGCGGGATCATCCGCGGCGTCATGACCTATACGCATACGAAGTCCCGCTGGACGGTCAGCGCCGAGCCGCAGTGGTCCTTCAGCGACCCCATCGACATCGAGCGCTGGGACGTGGACGGCCTGATCGTCCAGACGTTCAGCCGGGAGTTCGAAAAACGCGTCATTAAACTGGGTTTGCCCGCGACGAACGTCTCGAACTTTTGCGAGGGCGAAACGCATTTGCCTTCGGTATTGCCCGATGACGATGCCGTTGCGGTCATGGCGGCGGATTATTTGATCTCACTGGGTTTTCGCCAGCTCGCCTATTGTTGGGCGGGAACCATGCAGTACGGCCGGCTCAGGCTCGAAGCATTCCGCCGATGCGCCGCCGAAAAGGGCATTCCCGTCCATGAATGCGACGCGACGGCCACCCGGCTTGACAAGTGGATCCTGGAATTGCCTAAACCGATCGGCGTCCTTGGCTGCAACGACGATTGGGCTCATCGCATTCTAAACGCCGCACACCAGCAGGGAGTCAAGGTTCCCGACCAACTCGCGGTTCTGGGCGTCGATAACGACGAGTTGTTCAATGCCCTGGTTACGCCGTCGCTCTCGAGCATCGCACTGCCGACCGAACAAATCGGCTTTGAGGCTGCGTCACGACTGGATCGATTGATGAACGGCGAGAGGCTGGAGCCCGCGTCGATCCTATTGCCTCCGGTGCGCGTTGTCCCGCGGGCATCGACCGACGTTCTGTCGATTGGGGATGAGGACATTGTGCTGGCGGTGCGCTTCATTCGCGAACACGCGTCCGAGCCGTTGCAAGTGGATGATGTTCTGAATCACGTCCCGCTGAGCCGCCGGTCGCTCAAGCACCGTTTTCGGCAACTGGTCAAACACTCGATTACCGACGAAATTCGCCGCGCACACATCAATCGCGCCAAAGATCTTCTCGCGAACTCCGATCTGGCGATGTCGCAGGTCGCCGTCGCCTCCGGTTTCACGACCGCTACCCGGCTTGGAATCGTCTTTCATAAGGAAGTTGGAGAGTCTCCCACAGAATTCCGACGACGCGCTCGGGTCGCGGGCCGTTCCAGTATTTGATGCCGCATTGGCACTTAGGCCCGTTCCAGTCGCCCGAGTGTCGCAAATAGGAGATATCTTGGCGGAAATTCGAATTGAAATCTTAGCCCGCGAAGCATTAACGTATGGGCCGTCATCGACCCGAGAGCATCGCGATCTTGCTTCTCGTGTGCTGTGGCTCAATGGTTTTGACCGCTGAGCATTGGAGAAATTATGTCCTTTCCGTCCGGGTTTGTGTGGGGCGCGGCTGCGGCGTCGTATCAGATCGAAGGCGCTGCGCACCAGGATGGCCGCGGCCCGAGCGTTTGGGACATGTTCTGCCGCAAGGACGGCGCCATCCACGGCGGCCAGGACGGCGATGTCGCCTGCGACCACTATCATCGCTGGCGCGAAGACATCCAACTCATGAAGGACATGGGGCTGAAGGCCTATCGCCTCAGCATCTCCTGGTCCAGGGTCCTTCCCGACGGCGTCGGCAAACCGAACGAGCAGGGTTTGCAGTTTTACGATCGGCTCATCGACGGGTTGCTGGCCGAAGGAATCACCCCCTATGTCACGCTGTTCCACTGGGATTATCCGTATGCCCTGTACTGCCGGGGCGGATGGTTGAACCGAGACAGCGTCGATTGGTTCGGCGCCTACGCGAAACTGATGGCCGATCGACTCGGCGACCGGGTAACGCATTGGATGACGCTGAACGAGCCGCAATGTTTTCTGGGCCTGGGCCATCATGACGGCATCCAGGCGCCGGGCCTGAAAATGGCATGGGCGGACGTGCTTCGGGCGACGCATCATGCGCTGCTTGCCCATGGCCGGGCCGTTCAAACCCTCCGCGAGCATTGCGTCCGCGAGCCGATCGTCGGCTGGGCATCCCTTGGAGAGGTGAAATTTCCGATCAGCTCCTCGCCCGACGACATCGAAGCGGCGCGAACTCGAACGCTGGCGGCGGATTCACGCGACCTTTGGAATAACACGCTTTTCAGCGACCCGATCTGTCTGGGACATTATCCCGAAGACGCGCTGCGTGCGTGGGGAGGCGACTTCCCGAAATTCACTCAGGCCGACATGGACCTGATCCACGAGAAGATTGATTTCTACGGCCTCAATATTTACCGCGGTCAGCCGGTCCGCGCAGGCGGGCGCCGAGGTCGCCAATGTGCAGCGCGAACCGGGCAATCCCATCAGCGCCTATTCGTGGGCCATCGATCCGCCGGTTCTTTACTGGGGTCCGAAATTCATTTACGAGCGATACCAATGTCCGATTCTTATCACGGAGAACGGCTTCGCGGGCCTGGATTGGGTTCACCTCGACGGAGCGGTGCACGACCCGCAGCGAATCGATTTCAGTCGCAGATATCTGTTGGAGCTGGCGCGGGCCATCGACGATGACGTTGACGTTCGCGGATATTTCCATTGGTCGCTCATGGACAACTTCGAATGGGCCGACGGATACCGCCAGCGCTTTGGCCTCATTCATATCGACTACAAGACCTTGCGCCGCACGCCGAAAGATTCCGCTCGATGGTACGCCGGCGTCATTCGCACGAACGGCGGCGAGCTGAGTCAACCCGATACATCCGCCGAGTCGCCGCGGGTCACGGTATTCAGCGACGCCTTGGAGCAAATCGAGTCCGCGACTGCGCGTTCATCGCTGACCATCAAGTATTGCGCAACTGTTTACCGTCGGGGGGCACAAATCATCTATCGTGACGCGGATCCAACGGGAAGCCCCGCATGTACATGCGGGGCTTCGAGGAATGTGGCGCGTATTCAAACCGGAACCCGTATAAGAAGCAGATGATCGTTTACGATTTCCGCGTGTCGCGCTTCATCGTGGCGATCTTTTACTTTTCCGCTCTCCCGGTAATCCGGGAGAGGGCAGAGTGAGTCGCCGCGGTAAACGGTTACAGGATTTCGCCTTATTTTCCGTCCCTGGCATTTACCAACATGGCGTCGTCGAGCTTTATCGCCCCGCCGCGCGGGCCTGCGGGGGCGGGGCTGATCACCACCAGCACACGCAGCCGCGACGCGTCGGCGGTGCCGCTGACGGACAGCCGCGTCCATTGTCCGCCGGTGGCCAGCCGGCTCACGTCGAAATTCCGCGAATTCAAAGTCAGTTGCCCGTGATCGGTCACCGACTCCAAACGCAACTCGACGGTGCGCGCCTCGGCGTCTCCGCTGGCCGGCACGTCACGCTGTGCGTAGATCGAAAAAGCGTAGCGCTGGCCCGGCTCCACATTCACGTCCTGCCACAAGCCGGAGGTTTCGTCGGAGGTGATTTGCCAATGGTGATAGCCGATTTCGCACGATCCTGAATGCGTCGGCGTCCAAGCGGTCTGGCGGTTCATCCATGGGCCCCAGCGATTCCAATCGAGCGCAACGTCGCTCTTGTCTCCTTGCTGCTCGAATGATCCATTCCTGAGAAGCGACGGCCCGAACGGCACGCTGTTTCCCTCGTCGCCGGGAGCCGGAAGGGCGTCGATCCGCCGAG
The DNA here is from genome assembly GCA_963771925.1 of uncultured Phycisphaerales bacterium. Lineage (GTDB taxonomy): Bacteria > Planctomycetota > Phycisphaerae > Tepidisphaerales > Tepidisphaeraceae > PALSA-1353. The sequence goes on along the minus strand of CAVYVE010000005.1, from coordinate 1,833,314 downwards.
GGGCCGATCCGCGCCTTGACGGTCGTCAGAGCGGCCTCAATGTGCGCGGACACAGCCAACCCCGTGCGAAAGTCGGATTCGTTGGAAACGGGCGCCGATCCGATGGTTTGCCAGTCTCCGCTGTTATTGCGAAACATTCCGACGGCACGGCCCGCGGAGATTTGCAGCCGAAGCTCGACCGGCAGTTGCACTCCGGCCGGAACTTTCTTCTCGATTGCGTTGGCCCCGACCCTGGGCCGAGTGATCAGTGCGACTGTCCCATCGGGAAACAGGTTCACCATTGCCATTGCGGCGTCGGGACGATCGCTTTTTCCCCAGCGGGCCATGACGCCGGCTTTCGCATACTCGGCGCTGTCCACAAAGGAGAGGATCGTTGCGCGAACGTCCGCGGAAGGGCCGTTCGCCGGATGCGAGACGAACCTGAAGGTATCGCTGGCTCCAAAGATGTCCTCGCCGCCGCCCATGACCAGCACGCTTCCGTCGGCCAGAGCCCGCGTGTAGCCCGGCGTCGCGCCGCCCAGATCAATCGACGTATAGCCGTCCGGTTCCGACGATGGTGCACCTGCCGGCGGCGCCTGTGGGAGATGCGGAAAGCTGGCCAGGTACAGCGGCGCCGGGTTTGGCGTGGTCAACGCATTGAGCAAAGGCTCATTCGTTGCCAGGGGAATCGTCGCAAGGCTCGCAAAGAAGTTCTCCAAATCCTCGTATGAACTGTTGTTGAGATCCAGCGATGGTAATGGATCGGCATTCGTCACCATGTACCAGGCGTTGCCGCCCACGCCGCCCTTGGCGCTAATGAGCTTGTACGACCACATCGTGCAGGGCCAGCCATATTCGGCGAATCGGTCGTAGTAGGCGCATCAACCGGCAGGGATCCTCGGAGTCCAATACGACATTGAATTCCCCAACGTAGTAGGGCGAGGCGATCTCCTCGGTATATCCATGCTTGGCGGGCAATTCCTGGTTGAGGACGCGCGCCTGCGTTTCCAAGGCCGCCTTGCCGCCGAACATCCCCGGATAGAAATGCTCGGTGAATCCGACGTTGGTCATGCCCAGGTCATGCGGGTTGCCGTAGAAGGCGATCCCGCCGTTCAGCGCCCCGGAGAAAAACACCAGATGCCGGTCGCCGGTTGAACGAATGGCTCGATAAATTTCGGGCATCAGCCTCGCCAGGACCGGCCGGCAATCCTCGCGGTGGTTGCCGTACGGCTCGTTAATCAGGTCGTATGCCGCAACGCTGCTGCGATCTTTGAAATGCTGCGCCAGCGCTCGCCAGACATCCACCGTCCGCCGCTGATCTTCCGGGCTGTTCCAGAGATGATCCTGACCCGCCTCACCCGTATGGCCTTCGAGACTCTGCCCGCCCGGCGTTCCGTGCAGATCCAAAATCACGTAAACACCCGCGTCCTGGGCCATCTGCACGGCATGATCCAGCCATCGAAACGCATCGTGCCTGATGGCGAACGGCGGTTGGTCCTCCTGTATCAGCCGATAATCGAACGGCAATCGCACGAGATTGAATCCGAACGCTTTGATAAGCTCAAAATCGCGCGGCATGATCCAGCCGTCGCGATAAAGTTCAATGAGATGTTGAGATTTTTCCTCGCCGAATCTGCGCCGAAGCGTGCGATAGACGGTGGCGCCATCCCGAAACGTATGATCGGCGCCCATGCCGAGCGTTCCGCCGAACATCCAGGATTCGAGCATGAGATAGTTGCCGAGATTGCATCCTTTCAGGATGACTTGCGAGCCTCGAGCGTCAACCAGGCGCGCTCCCGATGCGCTGATAAACGGCAGCGCTTGGTCGCCCGCGTGCGCTGCACTTGGGCCGAAGCACAAAGACCAAACAAACGCGCAAAACGCGACGGCGCGAACTCGCAAGCATTGTTGACCAGAGCAGGGAAAACCCATGGCGATGGATCCTAGTGTAAGCCGAAAGCGGGCCTTTTTGCGATCCGGGGCGGCCCGCTCGATTTTCCGCAGAACAGAGAGAGCCGCTCGAAAGTCGAACGTAGCAATCCCTTCAATTGCCCGCGACGCGCAATTGGGCCAAACCTTCTCGCTTTTGCGTCAATCCGCAGCAGGCACGCTGCGCCCATTTCAATGCAGATTTTCGGAATCATTCGGGATGTGGTCAGGAACCCGAAGTCGGATGTGTTGCCGATGGATCGCCCGTGGGCGGCGGGGCGTGGTCGGTTTGAGCCCGCGGACCTAATAATTGGGTCAAGATCGGACGCAGCCCATCAGCCCAAACCTGATATCCTTTCACCGTCGGATGCAATCCGTCGACGGTCATTCCGTCAAGCAGCCTTCCAGTCGCATCAGCCAACTTGTCGTTGACGTTGACGTAAAAGACCGTCTTTCCATCAGCTAATTTCGCCAGTTCGTGATTGATCCGGCGAATCTCCGGCAACACGGCTGGATTGTCGTTTCGCGGAAAGATCGCGGTCAGGATGATCCTGGCGGAAGGCGCCTTCTCGCGGCACGTGGCGATCAAGGCGTCGAAGCCCTTGAGGATATCTGCAATTTTCTCATTTCCGCCAGGATGATTCCCTACATTATTCGTACCCGCGAGGATGACAATGACCTTCGGATTGACGCCATCCAATTCGCCGTTCTGCACCCGCCAAAGGATGTTCTGCAGGCGATCAGCGCCCCAGCCAAAGTCGGCGGCATTCCAGCCGTAGAAATTCCGCTTCCAATTTGCCAACGTCGCCGACCATTGCGGATCGGTGCATCCCCAGCGACGAGCAATCGAGTCGCCTAGGAAGTAAAGATCAATCCGGCCTGCCCTCGCCTTGGCAACAAGCTGCTGGTGAGCCAGCATCGAATTGGCATCGGACCTTGGCACGGGGATGGCTGCGGAGTTGCTCTTTGCGCTTTGCATTGTCGCAGATTCTTGAGTCGTGGGGGACTGAGCCATTGAAACAGAACAAGTTGCCAAAGCGTTCATCCAAACCGATACAGCGAATAGGAGGCGAAATCCTGGGATCGACACATGGGGCACGAATCCTCCTCTTTCAACGCCTTGGACGGCATACGCTGATCATGGCCGTGTGTGCAATACGAATTTATCATATCCAGACGTGACACGCATGCGTTGCAAAGCTGTGCGGTTAGTGCGCCGTTGGGTTGCTGAGCCAGGGTAACGGGTGAAAAACCGTATGATTGGGTGATCAATAGTGAGAATGATCTCGATATTGTCTGGTTCGAACATGAAAATCCATGCCGGCGTTGCCCGCTGGCTCAAGCGGCCCGCCACCGCCGCGAAATTGGTTGGCATTATCGTCGCCGTGATTGTCGTGTTTGGGCAGGTCGCCTATTCTCAGGACTCGAAAATGGAATCACGCTCGATCCCGCACTTGCGCCAAATCGGCCACGCCACCCAATTATACGTAGACGGTAAGCCTTTTCTTGCCTTGGGCGGTGAACTGGGAAACTCCACGGCTTCTGATCTGGACATTCTTGAAAGCGCCTTGGCCAGATGCCGGCGAATGAATCTGAACACCGTCATGCTTCCCGTCTACTGGGATTTGATCGAGCCGGAAGAAGGAAAGTTTGATTTCTCTCTGGTGCGCGGCGCGATCGATCGCGCACGGCATCACGAGTTGCACTTGGTGTACCTGTGGTTCGGAACCTGGAAAAACAGCATGTCATGCTATGCGCCGGGCTGGGTGAAACGCGATACCGCTCGGTTTGAACGGGTTAAACAGAGTTCGGGAGAAACGATGGAGATTATCAGTCCCCAGAGCGCCGCGGCGAACGAAGCGGACGCCCGGGCCTTCGCGTCGCTCATGCGCTGGACAAAAGAGTACGACGCCCAAGAGCAAACCGTCATCATGGTGCAGGTGGAAAATGAGATCGGCATGATTCCGGAGCCGAGAGATCACTCGGAAAAATCCGAGTCCGCCTATAAAAGCGATGTTCCAGGCGTGTTGCCGTCCATGGCGGCGCGGGGGGAACTGGGACCTGAAGTAAGTGCCCTTTGGGAAAAGGCCGGCCGGAAAACCGACGGCGCATGGAGCGATGTCTTCGGCCCCGGTCCACAGGGAGAAGAGGTATTTTCAGCCTGGCAGTTTGCAAACTACGTGGAAAAGGTCGCCGCCGCGGGCAAGAAGCAATATCCGCTGCCGATGTACGCCAATGCGGCCCTGATCCGGCCGGGATTTCTGCCCGGTGAGTATCCCAGCGCCGGCCCGCTGCCGCATCTTTTGGAGGTGTGGCGGGCTGGAGCGCCTGCGCTGGACATGATCTGTCCCGACATTTACTTCCCAAACTACATGGAATGGTGCGGCCGTTATGTCCGAAATGGGAATCCGCTTTTCATCCCTGAAATGGCGGCATCGGCGCGGTCGCCCGCAAATGCCCTGTACGCGGCGGCGGAATTTGGCGCGATCGGGTTCGGCCCTTTCTCGATTGAGAACGTCAGCCCGGAAAGAGAACGACAAATCGCCAACTGCTACAGCCTGTTGGCGGGATTGTCTGACATCATCCTGAATTGCCAGCAGAATAAGAAAGTCATCGGTCTGTCTCCGCAGATCGCGTTCGATTGGACGATCGACGGACGGCCGCAACGCGGCGAATTAGGCGGAATCATATTCCAGGCGCTGTTCGATAAGCCGCAGACCGATGGCGACACGCGGACAACAACGCTGCCAACCCTTGGGGCAGGAAGATGGGACGCGCCGCCGGGGACGCCGCTGGGGGCCGTGATGATTCTCCAATTGGCAGAGGACGAATTTGCCATCGCCGGCATGGGAGCGACCATCACCTTCGCGCCGGCGGACGGAAAAGGAAAGGTCGGCATCGAACACGTGCAGGAAGGGCGCTACGAAAAAGACGGCACTTGGGTCGGCGCGCGCTGGCTCAATGGCGATGAAACACACCAGGGCCGACACGTTCACCTGGAGGATGGTACATGGACTGTGCAGCGTGTAAAGCTGTACAAGTATGGTTGAACATTCATTCACACCGCTCGACGCGATGGATTGTAAACTTACGGAGCCAGCGGATAGTCCCAAGCCATTTGCACTGAAACAACTCATTCGCCGTAGCCGAATCGAATCTTTCGCTTTTGCCGTCAGGGCTGGCTCCGATCGGGCTTCAGAGATGCAATTACGTCCTACATGCCGTTGAACGGTTCGGGTGCGGGCATTGGCACATGGGGATGGGGTTGAGGCGGTGGATTGGGGCGATTTGGATGTGAGTTCGGGTATTGCCGATTCGGGTCGTCGCCGGGGCCGGCGGGCAAAAGGCCGTCCAGCCAGGTGAGAACATCCCAGAACGACAGTGACGGACCCGGAGAAGACGAGTCGACGGCATAGGCTTGGGGCCTGGAATCATGGCTGGCCCATTCCGCGAAGATTTGCTGCTGCCGGAGGGCGTCTTCCTTTTGCTGATTGCGCGCGGCGATGACTTCGTCAAAAGCCCGGATCGCGTCCACGTCATCGCGGTGGGCCGTCAGATAATCTTGTTCCTGGGCCCGCATTGTCTGGATTTCCACATCCAGTCGTCTCTGGTCGAGTTGTACGCGCACCTGTTCAAGCTGCCGCATGAGTGACTCGATCCGATCGCGATCGGCATGGCGATCCGCGAGGCTGAGCCTGGCGCCAAGACGATGGAGACACTTGGCCAGCTCGTCCAGGTTATTGTCGGCCAACGCCTTTTCGATCGACGCTTGCTCATTTTCCGCCTCGGCTTGCACGTCCGGAGGCGGAGGGGAAGCGCTGGCCGGCTCGCCGCTGCGCATCAACGTAATGGCTGATGAAGTGCACGTAGTCGATTCCACCATCCTTCGACCACCAGAGCCACGGGCCCGGCGAGGGCAAATCATGGTAATGAATGATGGCGCCCTCAGCCTGGGCGGAATCTTGAGCCGCCGCATCGGCGAGAACCCCGTCGTGCGCACGCAAAGCAGCCGTCGCGAAGGCCGTCGCCACGTTCTGATCCAACACATTCGAAACGAGATTCTTGCTCAATTCACCCAGCTCGGGAACGATGTCGCCCTTGATTCGGAAAACATCGACGCTTTCGACACCGATTGATTGCAGCGCTTTGATATGATCCGCGTCCAGATATTGCCCGCCGTAGCCGATGTCCGGCCCCATCGAATTCACGGCCTTGACGCCCTGGAATGCGATGGGGCCGTCGGGACCTGCGCTTTGGCTTTGCAGCAATGCCGTGATCCCGACCGTATTGCCGTTGCTGTGCAGGTCCAGCGTGTGGGCAACGAGAGGTTGTCCGAAATGTTCCTGGATGGCTTCGGCCAGCGCCGTGGCGTTGGCCGCCGCATTGATGTGATCGTGCGCCACGACGCGGTTCACTTCATCAAGCTTGGAATCGGATCCCAGGCCGATGACGACGTCGTATGGTTTGTGGGTTGCCGGGTTGATGAGGAAAGCGGCTTGCTGCACCGCCTTCGGTCCGGACCACATTCCCAAGATCAGAACGGATCGGTCCGCATCCGTCGCCGTCGAGTCGGGGCGGGCGTAAATATGGATGTTGTATCCGTCTTTTTGAGTTGACCACGGCGTCGGAAGCTCCTGGGGGACGGAACATTGATGTGATCGATATCCGCCGCCTGCGTCCGGGCGTCAAGACCGCGCCGGTCAGAACACAGAGCACCGCCACGCAAATGCGACAAATCCCGCGCTCGTTCATTGCTTCAGCTCCTGATTGAGCTTTTGAATCTGCCGTTCGAGCGAAGCAATCTGCGCCGCATTGTCGTCGGCCTTCTTCTGCAAATCGGCTTTCACATCCTCGGCGGTTCCACCCGCAAGGGCGGAGATGTGAATCGTGCCCGTATATATGTTTGAGCCCTGCGCCAGAACCGGCGTCAGGGTGATTTCCTGCGTGGGCGGCAGGGCGGAAAGCCGCGAGTAAGGCACCGTCAGCACCAGATTCTCCCATTGGCATGAGTCGTAAGTTGGGGTGATGGTGTAGACGTTGATTGAAATTGGTCCGCCCAGGTCATCCGAGAAATCCTTCTGGTCCTTGTCCTGAACGTGAACCGAACAAATGAAAGACTGATCCTTGTATCCGTTTATATTCAAATTGGTCGTGATCCGAATGCCGCGCGCGCCATTGCCCAAGTCCACATTTTCTTCCAGCTTCACGAAGTCCCATTCAATCTGATAACCCCGGTAGTCGTTGAAATTCCAGGTCTGGCTGCAGAGAAAATGATCGGGATCCGCCGCGTCCGTGACGAACAGCGACATGTCATACGGCGGGTCCAGGTTGTATAGCTTTGAGGCCGGAACGAAAACGCCGAAGTTTTGGTTGGGGACGTTATCTTGATCCGGCGTGATTTCGGTAACGCCGAGAAATGTATCGTCGTGATACGCGGCGACTTCAACGGTCTGGCCCTTCAGGCCCTGGAGTGAGACGGAACCGTTTAGAAGAAGGCCGTCTTCCTGGACCTGTGCATCGACGTTCTGGGCCGCCGTACTGGTCGTCAGGGTCGTGGCGGACAGAATCGCCACGCCGCTGGGCGCGGCGCACCCGATCGGAACGGCGCTCAATAACAAGACGACGATGGTGTGCGCAACTGCTCGGATTCGTATTTCGTGTTTCCAACGGCTTGTTTTTGCATTCATGGAGAGCGCCTTTTCGCGAGTGAACAGACGTGATTCATGGACGGTTCGGATTCAACTGTCGCGACGCCGGGGTCAAATCAACCGATCATTCTCGATCATCGGCAACTGGTGAGGGGCGGTCAATCAGCCCGGGAAGCGGCTTTAAGAGACCCCATTTTGTCAAACGAGGGCGACGCTAAACCCGATAACAAACGCGAGGCGTGCATCTATGCGTTGGCTAACGCGGAAAAGGCTGAAATCCAAGGAAGCATCCAAGCGGCGAGAAGCGGCGCAGCGATTGGGCCGATCGCACAATGTCCGGGCGGTGCAGCCGCTGATTGACGCCCTCAGAGACAGCGACGCGACGGTTCGCCGGGCCGCGGCGGAAGCGCTTGGCCAACTCCAGGATTTTCATGCAACCAGCGCCTTGCTGACGGCCTTGAACGATCCGGAACCGACGGTCGCCAGAGCGGCCGCGCACGCGATTGCCGCGATCGGCGACCCCGCTTCGGTCGATGGACTGATTCAGGCTTTGCTCTCCGCCCCAAACCATGTCCAATGGGCGATTGAGCCGACGCTTGCGAAGATCAATCCAAACTGGGCATCTTCCCCCGCCGCAAAAAATACGATGCCAAGCCATCTGAGGCGGCTGGAAGATCCCGACGAGTATGTCCGTCAATCGTCGGCCGGCGTTTTGGAAAGCATCGGCGACGCACGCGCATTCGACGCCTTCATCAAAGCGGCCGGCGATCGTAATCCCTATGTCCGCGCTTTGGCGGTGCGCATTCTGGGAAAGATCGGCGACCGTCGAGCGGTGGACGCACTGGCGCATGCGCTTGAGGATGAAAGTCATTCCGTACGGGAAGACGCGGCAAGGGCGCTGGGCAAGATTGGCGATGCACGCGCCACGCCGTCGCTGGTCGCCGCGCTGGGTTCCGTGCGTGAGGCCATTGCGGCTCTGGGTCTGGTCGGCGACGCCGCCTGTGTCATGCCGTTGATTCGGTATTTGCCGGAGCACCGTTCCGACGTGAAGTTCCACAACAACGCCAGCGACGCCGACGACGAACAGCGTGAGCTTCACGATATTGTGCGGGCCGTCAGCGCGGTCCTGCATCGCAACGCCGCCGCGCTGCCGATCGCGGAATTGCAGACGATCGCCGGATTGGAAGACCACGTCCGCTATCGCACGTCATCCTGGGACACGCCCGGCTACGGCAAAGGCGACAGTTTACGCACCATCAAGGCCGATCTTTCGACCTTGCGACAATGCGCAACGCAAGAACTGGCTCGACGGGAAACGAAGAAATGATTGCCATAAACGGCACGCATTCGTGAACGGACCCGCGGGCAACGGTAAAGAAATGTCGCTCTGCTGATCCATTGTTCCACTTCTCGACAGCTCTTTAGCGACTTTGTCGCAATGGAGCCAGGGGGACGGCGATAGAACTCGCCGCCGCGCTTCTACTCGATTTTCGGGCAACCCCTTGGCGTGTCGATGGCAAACGATGTGCCCAAACTTAGACGCATAGGCAAAACGCATGATCCCGCCTGAGTGTCACCTTTTTCCCAGGCAACTAACGGCCTAGTATGTTAGCGTTCCGCTCGAGATTAGGATGCCGCGATCGGATTTAAGCTGGATCAGGCTAAGGAGATAGCTAGTGAACGATCGTTCCCTGATGGATGCAATCAAATGAGTCGCCGGGAGGTGTCGCCAGCTTGAGTTTGACAAACAAGCCCCGGCACATTTCAACTGACCGAAGGAGTCCAACCGATGTCGACCGAGTCCAAATGCCCGTTTAACCACTCTGCTGTCCGTAGCATGACGAACCATGACTGGTGGCCGAAACAGTTAAAGCTCGAACTGCTCCACCAGCATTCCTCCAAGTCCGATCCGATGGGCGATGACTTCAACTACGCCAAGGAGTTCAATAGCCTTGACCTGGCGGCGGTGAAGAAAGATCTCGCGGCGCTGATGACCGACTCGCAGGATTGGTGGCCCGCCGACTTCGGCCACTACGGCCCCTTGTTCATTCGCATGGCGTGGCACAGCGCCGGCACCTACCGCACCGGCGATGGCCGCGGCGGCGGCGGTCGCGGCCAGCAGCGATTCGCGCCGCTCAATAGTTGGCCGGACAACGTCAGCCTCGATAAGGCCCGTCGGCTGCTGTGGCCGATCAAGCAGAAGTACGGCCGCAAGATTTCCTGGGCCGACCTGATGATCCTGACCGGCAATGTCGCCCTCGAAACGATGGGATTCAAGACCTTCGGCTTCGCCGGAGGGCGGCAGGACACCTGGGAGCCGGATCACGACGTTTACTGGGGTGCGAGAAGACCTGGCTGGGCGGCGATATTCGCTACGCCCACGGCTCCGCGGGCGCGAAGAAGCACGGCGGCGTGACCGTCTCGGACGACAAAGCGCGACGGGCGACATCCACAGCCGCAAGCTGGAGAATCCGCTGGCCGCGGTGCAGATGGGCCTGATCTACGTCAATCCCGAAGGCCCCGACGGCAATCCCGATCCGCTCAAGGCGGCGCACGACATCCGCGAGACCTTCGCCCGCATGGCGATGAACGACGAAGAAACCGTCGCCCTAATCGCCGGGGGTCACACTTTCGGCAAGACCCACGGCGCCGCGCCGACGACGCATGTGGCGGCCGAGCCCGAAGCGGCCGGCCTCGAGGAGCAGGGCCTCGGCTGGAAGAACAGCTACGCCACCGGCAAAGGCGCCCACGCGATCACCAGCGGCCTGGAAGTCACCTGGACCGCCACGCCCACCAAGTGGAGCAACAACTTCTTCGAGAACCTCTTCGGCTACGAGTGGGAACTGACCAAGAGCCCCGCCGGAGCCAACCAGTGGAAGCCGAAGGGCAACGCCGGCGCCGGCACCGTGCCGCATGCCCATGACAAGTCGAAGCGGATCGCCCCGTCGATGCTGACGACCGACATCGCCCTGCGCGTCGACCCGGCTTACGAAAAGATCTCGCGGCGGTTCCTTGCCAACCCGGACCAGCTTGCCGACGCCTTCGCCCGCGCGTGGTTCAAGCTGACGCATCGCGACATGGGCCCGCGCGTCCGCTATCTCGGGCCGGAGGTGCCCGCCGAGGAACTCATCTGGCAAGACCCGATCCCCGCCGTCAATCACAAGCTGATCGACGACACAGGACGCGGCCGCACTCAAGAGGAAGGTCCTCGCGTCCGGTCTGTCCGTCTCCGAACTGGTCTCGACCGCCTGGGCGTCGGCTTCCACCTTCCGCGGCTCCGACCAGCGCGGAGGCGCCAACGGCGCCCGCGTTCGCCTGCTCCCCGCAGAAGGATTGGCAAGTCAACCAGCCCGCCCAACTGGCAAAGGTGCTGAAAACCCTGGAAGGAATCCGCAGCGCGTTCAACGACACCCAGACAGGCGGCAAGCAAGATCTCGCTGGCCGACCTCATCGTTCTGGCCGGCTGCGCCGCCGTCGAGCAAGCCGCCGCAAACGCCGGCCATGAGGTGCGCGTTCCCTTCACGCCCGGCCGCATGGACGCGTCGCAGGAACAGACCGACGTCGCCTCATTCGCTCCGCTCGAACCGGTCGCCGACGGCTTCCGCAACTACCTCAAGCACAAGTTCTCCATCCCCGCCGAACACCTGCTGATCGACAAGGCCCAACAGTTGACGCTCACCACCCCGGAGATGACGGTGCTGCTCGGCGGCCTGCGCGTCCTGAACGCCAACGAGGGCCGTAGCCCCAATGGCGTCTTCACCAAGCGGCCGGAGACGCTGACCAACGACTTCTTCTTGAACCTCCTCGACATGTCCATCGAGTGGAAGCCGACCTCCAGTGACGCCAGCTTATTCGAAAGCCGCGACCGCGCCACCGGCGCCATCAAGTGGACCGCCACTCGAGTCGATTTGGTCTTCGGCTCCCATGCCAGCTGCGCGCCCTGGCCGAAGTTTACGGCAGCGCCGACGCCCAGAAGAAATTCGTCCACGATTTCGTGGCGGCATGGAATAAGGTCATGAACCTTGATCGCTTCGACCTCGCCTGACACCTGCGGTGGGCAATGCGGCGATTCAACTGATCGGTGAGGAAATTGTAGCCGCGCAGAGAAGGTTTCCGTTCGAGCGGCGATGTGGTCGGCCAGGTCCCAGGCCTTTTGCTAGACCTGAAGATTCTCGAACATGAAAGCCATTTGGCGGGTCGAAGATGAGATGTAGACCAGTAGAGCGGTAGACCGCGGTGGAGCGAGTGTTCGGCCAAGCGTGCGAAATCTTATGGTGCGCTTTGTTTCGCCGGCGGCTGAAACATGTCGCCTTTATTCAGCGTGGCATATTCGTCACCCTGTGCGCCGTTGACGGGGCGGTTTGCCTTCAGCCACTGGCCGATTTCCGGCATCAGATGGAAATATGGTCGTTCGCAATCTCGAAGACATTTTTGCGGGTCTGGAAATGAACGGGATTGGGATTCCACGGAAATGGCTTCTTAAGAATGTCCCAGCGAAAATACCACTCGATCGCCTCCTGCAAATTCGCGCCTTCGGGGGTCTGGCAATGCCAGAAATCGTGGCCGGTGTAGCGTGCGATGTCCAGCGCCTCGACCATCGTGGTGAAGGCGTAAGCGGTATAGGTGATGCCGCTGCTGCCATTATTGCGCGTGACTTCAGCGGGAAGATAAACGCCGCGTTCGTCTTTTTGGATCTTCCAGCGCCTTTGATTGAAACATGTTGGTCGGTGCGATCCTGAAAATAACTTTGCAGTTCCGCTAGAGCATCCGACATCAACGATTTGTCCTCCAATACGACGGACGCGGACATGACGCCGAGGATGCAGGCATCTTTCCAATTGTTGGCGTGCTGGTGCATTTTCTCGATTGTGTAGGGCAGGCAATTGCTTCGCCACCACGAATTGAACCGCTCCCGGTCGGCTGGCTTCCAGGCGCTGTAGCCATGCAACAAATCCGCGGCATAAAGCATGGGCGAAAACCATGAACCCAATTGCAATCCGCGATCCCCGCCGGTGAACGTCGTCCCCTTGGCCGCCCAGGCATTCAGCACTTCGACCGCCTTGTCGGCATAATTGGTTTTGCCGGTGTAGGCGTAGGCCAGTGCGCTGGCATAAGCCGCGTGGCAGTTCCGCCAAAGCCAGGGACGAATGATGGTTTCCTGGTTCGTATTTGGCTCGTAGCCGCCCATGATATCCATGGTGTCCGGCGGATCGGGATGAAAGTTCTGTGCCGCATCTGCGTCGCGGATCAGCTTGGCAAATGCCGTCGCCTGCGGCTCGATATGCGCATCGATACGTCTTTTTACTTCCACCAACTCCATTTGGTTGATGACGGTCATCGGATGACTGAAACTGAATCCATCTAAAGAAACTGGAGGTAACACTGGCTCCTGTGACTGCGCCGGCCCATGCCCCTTCGCGGACGCCTGTGGCTGTGTTTGTGCTTGCGTCGGCGTTTGCGCGAAGGTTCCTGCCGTCAGCCATAATCCCGCCAATCCGAAGATCACGATTAACTTTCCCATGGCTGAATTTTCAAGGAACTCAGATTGTCGTCAAGATGGTTCTCATTCACGGCATCGTGGATATAGCTGCCGACGACATAACGGCAAACATACGACCCCAGTGGCTGGTCGAGCAGGCAAATTAAGATCCTGCACTTGTGAACACTCTGAACAGGTCGCTGACGTGAACCAACTGTTTTACCCTGTCCCCGATGGCGGACAGAATTGCTTTCAGCGGAGCGAAGCGGGGTCAAGATGGAACGTGAGCGATAGGTGCACTTCAGACATCGCTCGCGTTTTCTGGGGACGTTGTTGCGGGAACAGCGTCGCATGTCTCGGTCGCGAAAGACGAATTCCGTCCCCTTATTTGTCCCTTCCTCTGTGAAGTGCTCATCTCCCGGCTTTATTCCCAACAATCGTCATTGGCTTTGAGCCGGAATTAATGAGTTCAGACGCGACGTTAGACAAAGCAGACGTTCGCGTTTAGATCAAGCGCCGTGTTTGGTGACGGCCAGCAGGGTCCGCCGGAGTTTTAGCCACGCGGACCAAATCTTTGGGAACGCACCCGGAGGAAGCGCGTTTAAGATTTGATAAATGGCCAGTCGAAGCCGGCGGTCGAATTTCACGGGCAGTTTCCGGCAAGCTTGGATCGCTTCAGTTGCCAAATCCGTACAGCCGATTTCCATACCCCCGATGATAACGCTGGTTATGCGCTGGGCTAGGGGCTTGACAAGACGGGGGTCGTCCATCCGTCCCCAGACCGCTGCCGACATCGCCATTCGCTTGTAAGAGTGAAGTGCATGGTCCAAACCGCGTCGGACTTTTTGTACGTCTGTGAGGCGCGGGCCGGCATGGTCACGGAATGCACATAAGTTCTGCGGCAGATAGACCAGCTTGGAAATCGAAAGCAACGCGCGGAAGCCCCATTCCTCATCCTCTCCAAGCGAAATGTCTTCCAACCACGGACCCGCGGCGTCGCACGTCGCACGCCGATAGACACCCACCATGGTCAGCATGAGCGGGCTGCAATAGAAGTCCGCGGCGTCGCTTAACTTTGCACGCTCCACGCAGATTTGCGGCCATTCTTGGAGATCCTCCAGTCGCGTCATGTGGCTAAAGGCATAATCGCTTTCGGGATAGCGCTGCAGCGGGCCGATTTGAACCTCGAGCTTACGCGGATGGAGAATATCGTCGGAATCGAGAAATTGGATGAATTCGCCCCGGGATTCGATCAGGCCGCGATTGCGTGCCGATCCGACGCCGGAGTTGGATTGATGGAAATATCGGATCGCGGTGTCGGAGTGTTGGCTGCAACTCTGCTGCCACCAATCGACAACCGATGGCGTGTTGTCGGTGGATCCATCGTCAACGACGACGATTTCGATGGGACGATAAGTTTGTGCGACCACGGAGGCAAGCGTTTCGTCCAGCAGCTTTTCGCGGTTGAAGGTCGGAATGATGATTGAAGCAAGTCCGGGCCGCCCGGTTTGGGCTATCCAAGTGCGATCGCTGGTCCGCTGGATGAATTCATCCGCGATGCATTGCATGACTTGGAGGTATATCGGCTATTGGCACAGCATGATTCGGCAACCTGGCTGGAAACCGTCCAATTTGAGCCGTATCAAGAACTTCACGTCACGACCGGAATGCGGCCTGGACAGGGCGTCGGACCGATGGAAGGGGCCATTTGCCATTCAAAGCACGTCACAACAGCTCATCAAGCCGGCAAAACTTGAAGCCTTCGCTCTTTAGGCGCGGAACGAGCCACCTTGTTAATTCAAGCTTATCCCTATTCGCTCGTAATGTTTTTGCTGATGCATCCGCTTCCTGACGACATGAATGCAATAGCACAACTCCCTTCTTCCGTCTTGTGATTTCCGACAGGTAGGCGTACTGGCATCTTTCCAGGGTCCATTTCCGGAACCGCGACCATCGGCCGATCTGCCAGTCTCGTTCATCGACGTTCCCACAAGATTGGGCCAATGTATTTCGCCGTGTCGCCGTTGCCATTGAGTGCTCGGGCTGCCTCCGGCGACCACTCCCCATAAGGTGGCCTGTATAAAAATGGGCCGTTGCCAATGTGTTTAGTAATCAAACGATCAGTCTCAAGAACCTCCCAAACGAGGTTCCCCCGATCTGGCACGACGCCTGTCATATGCGGATGACTGAACGTATGGTTTCCCACTCCGTGTCCCAGATCAACCAATTCCGCCACTGCCTTGGGCTGGTGCTCGATAAACCGTCCGATGAGAAAGAAAGTGCGCGAACATTCATTTCCGCAAGAAATTTTGCGATGTCGATGGTATGGCCGCCCGGCCCATCATCGTAAGTCAGGGCAATCGTTCCATCGGGAATATTTAAATTCGTCGCGGAGTCAGTAAGCATCGAGTCCTATGGGAAGATGCTAACTCATCGTCCGAGCACCTATCGAAGAAGAACAGTAGAAAACAGAGCCGTAGACCGCAGTGGAGCCGTTCGACAAGGAGCATCTTCTATGCTCTACCATCTAAACTTGATTGCTCCACTGCTCTAATTTTGCCTAAGGCAAAATTGGAGGCGTGGGGAATTGAACCCCAGTCCCGAGACAACGTCAGAGGCGGCCTCTACATGCTTAGTCGTTCTTTTGATCTCGACGCCGACGACGAAGATCGACACCCTTCGCCGGCGTCCAGCCGTCTGAATCTCGCCTTCTGACCAACGTCCGAATCAGAAAGCCAGCCCGCTTTTTGCGGCCGACGTGACGCGGGCTTCACATCGTGCCGAGGTTGCCTTAATCAGGCAGCCATGAGAACCGGCGCGGCAGTGAAGCCGATCCGGCCTGCAACATCGCTGTTGGCAGTTAAGATTTTGCTCGAATGATTAGCCAGGCCAATCGAGCGTCCTGGGCATGCCACCGCCACCGCAGCTATCCGGTCGAAACCAGTCGCCCCCGGTGGTCGAATTGTCAAAGACCATCCTGATTCTATGTCGGGATTAACCGCACCGCAATTCACTGTTTAACCGTGGCGCTCAAATGCGCATAAAAAACCCGCGGGGGGCAGAGAGGGGGGAACTCTGCCGGGGAAACCCGCGGGCAAGCGATATAGTAGCTCATCCAATCGTAATCAACAAGTGACTTTTGATTTGGCTTACCGTTTTTTGGCCGGGACCGGGGTGCCGGTCCTGACGATAACCGACCGGATTCCTGATATGCCGTCTATACGCCCAATTTTCCTGACGCTAGATACGCGTCGATGCCGCGCGATAAGTTGAACTTCGGCTCATAGGCGAAGCATCGGCGGGATTCGGTCAGGTCGGCTTCGGTCATGTCCTGCGTAAAGCTGTATGGATTGTCGAAATAGTCGGGCTGAAGATTGGTTTTCAAGGCGCGGTTCAGTTCGGCGACGAGTTCATTGAACGACCAGGATTTTCCGCTGCCGATGTTGAAGACGCCGCTGCGAGTGCTGTTCACGGCCTTGAGATTGGCCTGGACGACATCGTCCACATAGACGAAATCGCGTCGCTGCTGGCCGGCGGTGAAGATGAGCGGGCGCTGGCCGGCTCGCATCTGCTTGGCAAGCTGATAAATCATGCTGGCCAGCTTGCTTTTGTGGCTTTCGCCGGGACCGTAGACATTGGTATAGCGCAGGGCGACGGTGGGAGGAGTCAATCGGGGGCATAACGCGCCGCCAGCCGCTCCATGGCCAGCTTGCTGAAGGCGTAGATATTGAGCGGATCGGGCGTTTGGGATTCGCGCATGGGGACCGGTCCGCGGCCGTAGACGCTGCAACTGCTGGCCCAGATCACGCGAGCTTTGGTTTGTGCCGCCCACTCAAGGATTCCGCGGAAGGTTTCCACGTTGTTGCGCATGAGTTGATGCTGGATGTTTTGCTTGCTGAGGTCCGCCCCGTCGCCGCCCACCACGCCCGTCATGCCCGCTTGATGGAAGATGATGTCGAATTTCCCCAGCCGGGTCATCGAATCCAGATCGTCTGGATCCCTGAGAGTGAGGACATCGCCCTGGAAGTCGATGAGATTGGAATAGGGCGCACCGAGCATCGCGTCGGCCGCGGTGACATCGTGGCCGTCGGCGGCCAGGCGTTTGGCCAAGTTGGACCCGATGAACCCCGCGCCGCCGGTGACCAGAATCCTCACGAATTTCTCCAGGGATTGCGGCACATAAGGAAGTCAATTTCGCGCTGTTGCGACTGAAAGTCGGCCAACTTGCCGGACCACCCCCTGTGGGGAGAGGAAAGTTCGAGATGAGCTTTGGGCAATTGGCCTTTTCGCAAATCCATATCCACCAGATATTAACCGCAATTGCACCGGGCCGGGCAGTGATCGATCGCTCATTTATCGGCACAGATGTTGCGGGTCAATCCGCGTCGCGGCTGCCATGAAGGTGTGCAAACGCGGCTTTCAAATTTAGCCCATTCTTCCCCCGATGTGAAGGACTCGCTCCATCCCACAACCCGGAGCATCCTTCATCAGCCCCATTCGAAGCCGACCTTGCCCGGGTCGGCTTTTTTCGTAGCCGCATCTTTTTCTACGCCGGTTTCGGGCAGCACCATCTGCGCCAAACGCCTCTGTAAGCATCCTCTATTGATCGGGCAAAACCCTTGGCATCCATCAAGGGCGAGGCGCGCATGCGCTCGCGCAGCGAGCGGCGCAGCTCCTTCAATCGCCCCACATTCGCTCCCAGAGCGGCAGCCGCCGCCACGAATTGCTCCGGCGAGAACGCCGCCAAATGCCCAAGCCCCGCGTTGCTCAGCACGCTCAGACCCGCCCGGCTTACCACCGCCTCCCCCGCCAGACTCACCACCGGCACGCCCATCCACAGCGAATCCAGTGTCGTCGTATGTCCGTTGTATGGAAACGTGTCCAGCCCGATATCGATTCGATGATAGCGGGACAGGTACGCTTCCTGTTCTTGCGTGAATTCCACGAACTCCACCCGATCGGCCTCTATTCCAAATTCCGCGAACTGACGCAATATCCGCTGCCGGCTAAGACCGGTATGCGCCATCATCAGCAGCCGCGAGCCGGTGACGGCCGCCATCGTCCGGGCCCACACCGCGATGACGCCTTCGTTCACCTTGCTGAAATTGCTCAGGCATCCGAAGGTAATGTGCCCTGACCGCAGAGCCGGCAGATCGTTCACGGCCGGCTCTTCCGTCAACGGATCGTAACACCAGAAACTATTGGCGAGCCGGATCGATTTCTCGGAATAGAATCGCTCCTCGCCATCGGGCGGATCAAGGAATGGATCGGTCAGACGGTAGTCAATGGCGTCGACACCCGTAGTCCCCGGATAACCTGCAAAGGTCATCTGCACCGGCGCCGCGCCGGGCAAAAATCAGAAGCTGCTGGCCGTGCATGTGCAACGACAGGTCGACCAGAATGTCGATCCGATCATCACGGATGATGTCCGCGGCTCTTTGCGCCGAAAGGGCCTGGATGGGCGCCAATGATCCGCCCAACCGCGGAACTTTTCCGTGAATTCATCTTCCTGCTCGGTATTGTGATAGCAGAAAATCTCAAAGTTCTCGTGATCGTGCTCGCGAAACAGCGGCACGAGATTCCGGCCGACGATGTGCCCGAAAAAGTTGGGCGAAACATACCCCACGCGCAGCCGCCGCTCCGCTGCCGGCGCCGGGACTGACATGCGGCCGCGCCTCGGCCCAGAGCGCTTTGGCGTGCCGGTCGTTCCAGCGGCGCAGCTCGGCATAAATCGCGGCCGAGTCATATCCCGCATGAAAAAGCATCGTGTACACCCGGCTGCTGTGGGCAACGATGGATCCCGAATCGATCTTTAGAATTCGATCGTAGTCGGCGATCGCCTCATCCAATTCACCGATGGATTTCAGCGCATTGGCCAAGTTGATCAGCACGGGAATCGGCGACGGGCGTCCCGACACGGCTCGGCGAAAAAGCGCGATGGCCTCGTCCAAATCTCCTCGCCGTTGCAAGGCGGCCGCGAGATTGTTCATCGCCTGGGGGTTATCGGGGCTGAGTTCCAGAGCGCGGCGGTAGGCGGCGATCGCTTCGTCGACGCGGCCCTTTCTGGTTAGCAGGTTGCCGAGATTGCCGTGGACATTGGCTTCATTCGGCGTCAGGACCAGGGCGCGTTGGTAACAATTCATCGCTTCATCGTATTGATTCAATTTCTGAAGCGAATTGCCCAGGTTGCACAGGGCAATTGGAGAATCCGGGCGCAGAGCCAGGGCCTTTCGATACGCGGCGACGGCCTCGTCGTTGCGGCCGAGATTGGAAAGAATCAGCCCGCGATTGGCATGGTAATCCGACGCCTCGGGACGGAGGGCGAGAGCGCGGTCGATCAAAGCGAGACCTTCATCATGCCGGCCCCTTTGCGAAAGCAAAGCCCCGAGCATCTCCAGCGCATCCGGTTGATTCGGAGAAGCATTGAGAATCAGCCGATAGGTCTGCTCGGCCCGATCCAGACGATTGGCGCCGTGATCCGCCAAAGCCGATTCCATCGCCTGTTGGACGGTGAGTTCCATTGGAAGACTCGCGGCGCGGCGGCTTGGGCCGCCGTGTTTCGGGGTAATTCAGAGGCGTCAAATGCCGATCCGGACAACGTCACCCCGGCCCGCCTTGCGGTGCAGCGATGGGATTGCCCGTGGGTTTGCCGCCGGGGAATATCAATTCGTCCCCATTGCGAAGGACGACGTTCTGCTTCTCGGACATCAGTTGGCCGTGGGCGTCGAGCTGGATGAACTGGCGGGTTATGCCCTCGGGAGCATGACGAATAAGCACGATGGTGATCGGCTCCCCCGGCAGCTTGGGAAGATCGCGTGCAATGACGCCGGCCACGGTGTCGCCGGGAATCAGCGGCCGCGGACCGGGATGAGCGATTCCGCCGCTGACGAAGTATTGACTTGAGGCCGTGGCCGCCGGTACGGGCGGCGACGACTGCGAAGAGCCATGCGGCTGACACGCGATCAGACACAGGCACAGCACATAAGCGGACAATCTTTGGAAATACATATCCGGGAAGCACAGTTCCTTTCCACCTGGAGTATACCATTTCCTGAACGAAGGGCTAAAACCCGGCGGCATCCACGGCAAGATGAAAATCGCCGAGGGCCTGCCGCCATGACCGCATGGGCCGGCCGATCTGACGCTCCAGCGACTGAAGGTCCAGCACGCTGTAGGCCGGCCGAATCGCCGAAGTCGGCCGTTTTTGCGCCGACTGGGCGCTGCTCAGCGGAGAAATTTCCGCGCGAACATTAAATTCCTCCAGTGCCGCCTTGGCAAATTCATACCAGGTGGTCTGCCCGGAATTGGTCACGTGCCAGAAACCGCCGGCCCCGCTGTCGAGCAGATCGAGAATCGCCTCGGCCAGATCAACCGTATACGTCGGCGATCCGAATTGGTCGTTCACCACGGTCAGCGGCTTGCCGGCCTGGGCGGCCTGGACGATCGTGCGCGGAAAATTGGCGCCGTGCCGGCCGTAAACCCACGCGGTGCGGACGACGAGCCATCGCGGGGGGGCGTTTTTCCGAAGTTCCCGCTCGCCCATAAGCTTGGATTTTCCGTAAGCGCTGAGCGGATTCACCAGATCGGTTGCACGATACGGCCGGCGGAGCGATCCGTCGAAAACGAAATCCGTGCTGACGTGAACGAGAGCCGCGCCAGAGGCGCGGCACAGCGATGCGATATTCCCGACGGCGCGCCCATTGATATCGTCGGCCTTTTTTTTCTCCTGCTCGCAAAGATCAACCTTGGTGTGAGCGGCACAGTTCAGGACGAGAGTGGGATTGTAATCGACGAATGCTTTTTTTGCGGCCGATGGGTCGGCGATGTCGAGCTGTTGGCGGTTAAGAGCAACAGGCCGATGTCCGCGCGAGACGAGCAGATCAGCCAAGGCATGGCCGAGCATCCCCCCGCCGCCGGTGATGAGAATGGAGTCGTAGAGGCTCACCAGTCGCTTGCCAATCGTAACAGCGGATCGCCGAGGCCGCGCTGGATGGTCCGATCGCTCATGGCGAACAGGATGGCCCCGTCCCCGTTTTTTTCTAATCAGCCGTTACCAGGCCTTGCCGATTTGGTCGAGGCCGGAGCGGGCCAAATCTTCGGGCGTCATGGCGATGCGGAGCTTGCACTGGGCGTTGAAACTGAGAAACCACGGCTCGGCGAGGCCGGGGATGGCCGATGAGTCTTTTACCTCCACGACGAGAATCGCGCCGCGATGGCCGTCGTGGTCGGTGAAATAAACGGCCTGCGGCTTGGTCGCTTCCAAGCATTTCTGCAACGTCTTGCCGGCGGCGCCTTGGCGGACCAACGTGTTGAACGGCTCCGGCGGCAGCGTCACATCCAATAGCATGCGCATGGTTGTCCTTCCTTTCGGTAAATGGGTCGATGGAGCTTACGCCGCGCGTACGGGAATGACAATAAAAAAGCCAAACGCCATTGGCGATCAGGGCAACCGCATTATAACGGTGCGCGGCGAAATGTGAGGGAGCCGGGGCGTCCTCACCCCGGAAGACCGGTCCGAGGACGCCCCGGCTCAACAAGCGCCCGGCGGAAAAGGTCAGGGATAACGGCGCTCCTCCTTGGCCGTGGTCGAACATCCCCCCGCCGCCGGTGATGAGGATGCAGTCGTAACGGGTCGTGGCCCGACCCCTTAATTCGACTTCAGCTTCATCGGTGGGCGGCGCGCTTTCTCCGGCGCAATCGCGCGGCGACGGGAAGTGCCGCCAGCGCCGCGCTGGTTGGTTCCGGCAACTCGGCCATCAAACCGTTGGCCGCGGCGAAGGCATCCAGCGCCGCCAAATCGGCAGCGGTCGCCACATCGGCGTTGTCGCCGACCGATTGGCCGTAGTCGACGGCCAAGATTGCGAAGTCCGCGCTGTCGACCTTGCCGTCATAATTGAAATCGCCTTCATCCCAAACGGCGCCGGAAGCGCCGTAGTTGTCGGCCAGAATGCCGAAGTCGGCGCTGTCGACCTTGCCGTCGAGATTCGCATCGCCGGCCAGGGTGTATGCGACTTCGAGTTGGTCGGAGGCCAAGCCGGCGACGACGTTGTCGGCGCCATCGGCATAACCAATGCTGTAAATGGCGGAGCTGATCGTGATGGGGGCGGAGGTAATGATTGTTCCGCTGCCGGCGCTGGCGCCGTTCCAGTTGCCGCCGTTGTAACCGACGGTCAGATAGGCGCGAATCGTGGCATCCATGCTGCCGTCGGGGTCGCTGAGGAAGATGTGATTGTTGCCCAGGTCCAGGGCCGAGCCGGCGGCGACGGAGAGATTAGTCAACGTGGTGGCCCCCGTGTCCGCGGCTAACTGGACGCTTCCGCCGGTGATGCTGAGGCTGCCATCGGGCAACGCGCCATGGACGGCGGCGACGAGAGTGCCGGCGGTGACGGTGGTTCCGCCGCTGTAGGTGTTGACGGTGGCGAGAATCAGCGAATCGCTGCCGCTCTTGGTGAGCGCGCCGGCGCCGGCAATGCCGCCGGCGCCGCTGATGGTGTAGTTGCCGGCGCTGTTATCGAAGGTCACCGAGCCGGGGCTGACGATCGTGTTGAGCGTCACGGCGTAGTTTCCGTTGTTGTTGTCGTTGAAAGTGACCTTGCTGCCGTCAGTGTAAGCGGCGGCGGCGGTGCTGTTGTTCCAGTTTTGTTGGCCGGCCATCTCCCACGTGTGCCCGTCGCCTGTGCCGCCAACGTTGTTCCATGTGAGTGGGGCAAGTTTGGGGGCGCCGTAGCTGCTGTTGGGATCGTAAAGGACCAGTTGGCTTCCGGGACCGTCGAGATACCATTCGGAGAAAAGCGGCGCGTAAGTGTCTTCGGGCAGACCCGTGTAGGGGTCGATCTCGTCGGTGGACTGCATGAAGAGGTTTTCCCCCAGAATGCCTGTGAGTCCGGCCGGAAGGGTCGTGTTCTCGGGAACGTAGACGATCGGGTCGTTAAACACCAGTCGATCACCGTTGCTCAGGGGAAGGGCGATGTCGGTGATCTGGAATCCGTCAAAAGTGACTGTCGCTCCGCCGACGCCCAGGCCCTGAATCGTATTGACCGGGACGCTGCTGGAGGTAATGCCCAACTGCGATGCGTAGGTGGGGCTGATGATCGTGAATTGCGCGCCGGAGTCGAAGAGCCAATTGTTGGCGACGTCGGTGTTGTTGGGACCGCGGGCCGTGACGCCGTCTACGACGGGGTTCAGGCCTTCGCTGGGCACGGGATTTCCGCTGACGAAGTTGGTCCAGGTGATCGGCACGTGATAGAGGCCCGTGGCCGGCAAAACGGGCGCGGTCGATTGCAGTGTGGTCTGGGCCGTCAGAAAACCGAGCGTGTCCTGAACCAAGTCATAGGATTGGTTGGGATCGACCACCATGACTTGGCTTTGAATGATCGGCGTGCCGATGATATCGAAGTAGATGAGTCCCTCGAGCGGATCGCTCTGGCGCGACTCGAACGTGTAGGTGCCATAAGCCGTCATGGTGGAGGTATCGTCGGGATCAAGATCGCTGGCCGGGGCGTAATAGGCGGTCAGGGGCTGCGTGACATTTTCGACCTCCGAACCGCCGATGCCGGTTTCGGTATAGGTTTGTCCGGCTTGGAGCGGCACGCCGAAATAGTCCGTGACGGTTTGGCTCATCAGGAATCCGCTGGAGCCGGAGTCGAGGACGACGGGGTAGCTATAGTCGCCGTAGCCGTCGTTATAGACGCTTCCATTCGAGGGATTCGCGATGGCGCCGTATCCGCCAGTGAGTTCGGTGGCCTCAGAGCCCTGGGATGTGTACGTCCAGTCCACCGCAAACGCGCGGCCTACGAACAACAGGGTTGAAACGGACAGCGCCAGAATACTGGTCTTTCGCAGCATCTGAGTTCCTCCAAATGTGCACATGCCCGACCAGCTCGACATGGCGATATATAGATCGCCGTCGCGTCAAATCACAACAGAAATTGCCTTGGTTTTCGGCTGTTTCCCGAGATTTTGTGGCACAAAATGCGGCGGATCGCGGATTCACTGCGACACATCAAAAAAGGAAATCGGCCGGCGCATCGCGAGGAAATGGGCGGGAATCCATCTCGGCGTGGCCCGGAAGGATGGTCATCTTGACCGCAATGCCTTTGGTCTTTTCGCAGCGAGTTCGCGGCCTGTTTACGATTCGCCTGCCAAGCGCAACAGGGCCTCGCCGGTGAGGCGCTGAATGGTCCAATCGCTCAGGGCGACGGCGCCGAGCTTGCGATAAAGCTGGATCGCCGGTTCGTTCCAATCCAGCACCGACCATTCGAGCCGGCCGCAGTTTCGCTCGACGGCGACGGCGGCGACGTGCCGCAGCAGCGCGCGGCCGATCCCTCGATGACGGAATTCGCTCAGGACAAACAAATCTTCCACCCAGATGCCGGGGCGGCCGAGGAAGGTGGAGAATGTTGTGAAATAGAGGGCGAAGCCGACGGGGTTGGCGCCGATTTTTGCGAGGACCACTTCGGCTGCGGGGGATGGGCCGAAAAGGTATTTATGCAGATCGGCATCAGTAGCCTTCATTTCACCGCTAAGATGCTCGTATTCGGCAAGTTTCGCGATGAATTGCAAGATGATCGGAATGTCCGCTTGGACAGCTCGCGAGAGAGTTAAATCAGGTCGTTCCATCAGGCTCACAAACGCGGCAAGAGAACCAAATAAACGATGAACGCAAGTGGATTGAGTGCGCAGGCTAAAATAGCGAGAACACCGCGGCCTCGTGTGAGCGTCGCTCCGACGACGCCTAAAATAAAGCCAAGGGGCGCCAACCACCATCCTGCAGCCCACACGTCTTCATGCACCCTCCAAGAAACGTGAATCAAATCGAACGCGTCAACTGGGGCATACGCAAGCAGGCGCAAGCGAGGCACAGAGAGATAAGACTGAATTTTGACAGAGAGCGCGGTGCGGTGGGCAGGGCGTACTGCAAAATGCGGGATTTATCGTCCATAGCCGGTGCTCCATGAACGATGCCGTAAATGTGCGGGATCGCTATCTGTCGCCATATTGCTGCTGGTAATATTTCAGATATTCGCCGCTCTTGATCGCTCGCCACCAGTCCTTGTGATCCTTGTACCACTGAATCGTGGTCTTAATCGATTGCTCGAAACGATGCTTCGGCTCCCAGCCGAGTTCATTTTTTATCTTGGCGGCGTCGATGGCGTATCGGCGGTCGTGGCCGGGACGGTCCTTCACGTATTGGACGCTTTCGTCCCAGGTTTTGCCCATTTCGCGGAGGATGGTTTCGGTGATTTTGCGGTTGGTGATTTCGTTGTTTCCGCCGATGTTGTAGACCTCCCCGGGGGCGCCGCGGGTCAGGACGGTCCAGATCGCATCGCAATGGTCCTCGACATGGAGCCAATCGCGGATGTTCAGGCCGTCGCCGTACAAGGGGACTTTTTTGCCTTCGATGAGATGTGTGACGAAAAGGGGAATGACTTTTTCGGGAAATTGGTATGGGCCATAGTTGTTGCTGCAACGCGTAATCAGCACCGGCATCTTGAAGGTATGGAAATAGGCGCGGACGAGACAGTCAGCGGCGGCTTTGCTGGCGCTGTAGGGACTGTTGGGCGCAAGCGGAGTTTGCTCGGTGAATTTGAGGTCGGGACGGTCCTCGGGGAGGGTTCCATATACCTCGTCAGTGCCGACCTGGAGGAATTTTTCGATGTTCCGGGCGCGGGCGATGTCCAAAAGGACCTGAGTGCCGACGACATTGGCCTGCACGAACGGTCCGGAACCGAGGATGGAGCGATCGACGTGGGTTTCGGCCGCGAAATTCACGACGTGCGTGATTTTGTGTTCGTCCATGACGGCGGCGACGAAGTCGTGATCGCAGATGTCGCCGCGGATGAAGATCGCGTTTTCGCCCAGAACGCCCTGAAGATTGGCGAGGTTTCCGCAGTAGGTGAGTTTGTCCAGGGCGATGATTTTGACGGGGAGTTGCGCCGACGAGAAGCCGGACGAAGTTGGAGCCGATGAATCCCGCGGCGCCGGTGACGAGGAGGGTTTGCATTTAATGCCTTTCAACTGGCCAAAGCTTGAAACCCGCCAATTCAAAATGTTTGTCGAAACCGAAGACGGTTGTGAGACGCCGCTGCCGCATGAACACCATGGATACGGAATCGACAAAACCCAAGTTTTGATCCGCGAATTGCTCCATCAACTGAAGCGATTGCAATTCCTCATTTGGGCCACTTCGGAGTATCTTGATTTCTGAAGAAGACAATATTTGCCTGCCCAAGCGTACGGCCCTGATCTGGCCCCCGTACCAGCCGATAAGTTTCAACGCATCGGCGACAACTAAATTGGTCGTGTAACAGGGGCAGCTGGACCGCTCGAGACGACCCCAACCGTTCACCGCTGAATCGTGCCAATCGTCCGAGGCGCGATATCGAGCAACAAACGCGCCGGTGTCGATGAAGATCACTGTCGCCGTCCCGGCTCATGCGCTACCGCCAAAATGGCGGCGAGATATTTGTCATGATTCTTCGCTAAATCGCGGGGGCCGGCATCCGAAAAGACTTCCTTGTCGGCAAAAAAGGGGTCGCGGGAGCGCAGACTTTTCCTTCGGCGAGGGTGTCCTGCATCGGTTGCATTGGCCGTATTTCGGCGCTTCGTACGACCGCTGGCAGAAGCAATTCTTTGACGCATGGCTTACCTCCACACCATCATAGACTGGCCGAATACAGCCCTCAACCAATCCGCCGGATGAACTCCACGCGGTTGCCGAACGGGTCGCGGAACTCGAAGCGTTCGTAGCCTTCTATGGGAACCGAATCCAGCGGGCGGATGCCGCTGCCGGCCAACTTTTGCTTCCAGGCGGCGATGTCGTCCACCTCATACGCGATATGGGCCTTGGTGGCGGAGCGATTGATGTTGTCCTCGATGCCGACGTGCATTTGGTGCTCGCCGGCCTGGAGCCAGAATCCGCCGCGGGATTTCAGCGAAGGCGGCTTGGGGATTTCCTTCAATCCCAGCAGGCCGCAGTAGAAGTTGCGGGCACGGCCTTCATCCGAAGGGGCCACGGTGATCTGGACGTGATGAAGGCGAAGAATGGTCAATCACTTCGCTTCCTTGTTCGCGCCGCACTTGGAGACGGTGTTGCAGGCTTTCAGATAGAAATCGATGTTTTCGCCGGCGTCGGCCCAGAAGCCGGTGATCTTGTCGTAAGTCATCTCGCCGCGATCGATGTAGGCGTTGTTCACATCGGTGATCTCCAGTTCGTTGCGGGCCGAGGGTTTCAGCGCGCGAACGATCTCAAAGACCTTGCTGTCGTAGAAATAGATTCCGATGACGGCCCAGTTGCTCTTGGGATCCTTGGGTTTCTCGACGATGCCGACGACGCGCTGGCCGTTCATTTCGGCGACGCCGTAAGCGGCGGGTTTTCGACCTGGGCCAGGAGGATTTTGCGCCGAGCCGCGCTGGGAGAATTTATCGCAAGGCTCGCGGATGGAATATTCGAGAATATTGTCGCCAAGGATCAGGCAGATGCTCTCGCCGCTGGCGAAGTGCTCGGCCAATCCCAGGGCCTGGGCGATTCCGCCGGCGCCCTCCTGGTAGGTGTAATTGAGATTTTTAAGTCCGAAGTCGCGGCCATTGCCGAGGAGGCGGATGAAATCGCCGCTGTTGTTCCCGCCGGTGACGAGCAGAACTTCCTCGATGCCGGCCTTGGCCATGCATTCCAGGGGATAGTAGATCATGGGCTTGTCGTAAACGGGCAACAGGTGCTTGTTGGTGACTTTGGTGAGGGGAAGGAGCCGGGATCCCGTGCCGCCGGCAAGAATAACGCCTTTCATAAGTCCTCAAAATCAGATCGTGCTAACTTACCACGGCCAGGCTTCGGACGGATTTGGGCAATTCAAACGAAATCCCTTCCTCCATCAAAGTACGCGTTTCGGTTTCGCCGCCGAAATCGCGCTGGAGACGGTGAACCAGGTCGCTGACAAGATGTTCGGGGGCGGAGGCGCCGGCCGTCACCAGCACCGCGTGCTTGTCGTCGAACCAGCCCGGATCGAGTTCCGAGGCGTCGTCGATCAGATACGCCGGCTTGCCGGCTTCCAGGGCGCGATCCACCAACCGCTGGCTGTTGGAACTGTTTTTACTCCCGATCACCAGGACAAGATCAACGTCGGAACTGAGATAAGTGACCGCGTTTTGGCGATTGGTCGTGGCGTAACAAATATCGTCCTTGGAGGGATAACGAATGTTCGGAAATCGCATCTTCAGCACGTCGATGACGCGCTGGGCATCGGAAACACTGAGCGTGGTCTGCGTGACATACGCCAGCTTGGCGTTGGGCTTCACCTGCAAATTGGCCACATCCTCGGGCGTTTCAACGACGATGATGGCATCCGGCGCTTCGCCGACGGTGCCGATGGCTTCGTCATGCTTGCGGTGGCCGATGAAGATGATGGTGTATCCATCGCGAACGTAGCGAAGCACTTCCATGTGGACCTTGGTGACCAGGGGACAGGTGGCATCGACCTCGATGAGCCGGCGCTCCTTGGCCTTGCGGCGAACTTCAGGGGAAATGCCGTGGGCGCTGTAAACGACCAAGCCGCCCAGGGGAACCTGTTCGATATCATCGACGAACGTCACGCCGCGGCCGCAAAAGCCGTCCACCACATGGCGATTGTGCACGATCTCATGGTAGACGTAGACCGGCGGGCCTTTCATGGCCAGCACTTTGTCGACCGTTTCGATCGCCATGTTGACGCCAGCACAGAAGCCGCGGGGATTGGCCAGAATGATCTTCATAATCGAAGACCATATTATCGAAATGCGGCGAAGGAGTCCAAGGTGCGATTGTTGCCTCACGTGCGGCGTGGGGCACGGGACCGGCGGCGGCGGGTGAGGATTCCCATCCCGACCATCATCGCCAAAGCGGCCGAACCCGGTTCCGGAACCTGGCTTAATGTTATGCCGTTGGCCGACGCGAAGGCGTCCAAGGCCGACCAGTCGGCCGCCGTCACCACGTCGGCATTGCCGCCGGCCGATTGGCCATAGTTGACCGCCAGGATTCCGAAATCCGCGCTGTCCACCTTGCCGTCGTAATTGAAATCACCCTCATCCCAAACGGCGCCGGAATCGCCGTAGTTGTCGGCCAGAATACCGAAGTCGGCGCTGTCGACCTTGCCGTCGAGATTCGCATCGCCGGCCAGGGTGTATGCCACTTCGAGTTTGCCGGAGGCCAGGCCGGCGACGACATCATTGGCGCCGTCGGCATAACCAATGCTATAGGTGCCGGCGCCGATCGTGATCGGGGCGGAGGAGATGATGACTCCGCTGGTGGCGCTTGTGCCGTTCCAATGGCCACCGTTGTAACCGGCGGTCAGATAGCCGCGAATTGTGGAATCCAGCACGCCCCCCGCGTTGTTGAAGAGGATGATGTGATTGTTGCTGATGTCCAACGTCGATCCGGTCATGATCGTCAGGGCTCCCTGAGAGCTGCCGCCGGCGTAAGAATTGAACTGCAGGACCGTGGGGTTGGTTCCATTGCCCACTATGAGAGTTCCGCTGCCGTTGATGTTTTGAATATGTGCCAGCGGCCCGGTGACCGTGCCCTGGCCGGTGTTGGTACCTTCGGGTCCAACCTCGACGGTATCCCCACTGGCCGAGGTCCAGGTCACTTGGCCGCCGGCGGTTCCGCCTTGCCCGGACGGAATGAAATCGGTCACGGTCACACCATGAGCGATTGCCATCGCCGTCGCGGTTCCCGCGGTGCCCGCGGTGGCGGAATTATTCGCGGCGGCGCCGTTGCCTCCCGTTGCCTGGGCGGTCGCCTGCGCCTGACCCGAGATGGAAATCGCGGTGGCCAGAGCGGTCGCATTACCACCGTTGCCGCCGGAAAATCCGCCGCCTGAACCACTCCCGCCGCTTCCGCCGTCAGCTATGGCATTGGCAGTCGCGCTGCCGGCGCCCGTTTCGTCCCCGGTAGACGTGGCGGTCCCGGTCGATCCCGCGCCGCCCGTACCCGAGCCGCCGTTGACGCCTCCCCCGCCGCCTGTTCCGTTGCCCGTGTAACGGTTAGCGTTCGCATCGGCGGTGATCCCGCCGCTGATGCTGCTGGTCAAATCCATCGTCGCATTGGCCGCGCCTCCGGCGCTGGCTGTTGCGCTCTGACTCGTTCCACCATTGCCGCCGCTGGCATTGCTGATGGCCGTCAAGGATGAAACGCCGCTTTCAGTCAGCGTGAAGTTCGATGTCGCCGTTCCGGCTGTGCCTCCGCTGCCGCCGTTGCTTCCGCCGCTGTTGCCGCCGTATGCCTCCTGATCCAGCGTCAACGCTCCACTGGTCGTTCCGGTGACTTGAGGGGTTGTCAGTGAAACGCTCGCTCCATTGCCTCCGGTTGCATCGCTTTGCCCAAAACCCCCGTTGCCTCCATAAGCCTGCGCATCGACCGACACCGTGCCGCCGCCCGAGGAAGTACCGCTGACCGCGCCCAGCGTCGGACTGCCCCCAATACCCCCGAAATACCCGCTGCCATCGCCTTGTCCGCCATTGCCGCCCGCAGCCTGTGCAAAGACCGTTACGCCGCCCGCGCCGCCATCGCTCCCGGTGGAACTGGCCGTGCCCGAGCCTCCGGCTCCACCACTGCCAGTAGAAGAATTAACCCCGCCTGATCCACCGAAACCATAAGCGTTCGCTGTCACCAAAGACGAGGCGGTCCCCGTCGCCTCTGCCGTCGCCGTGCCGGTCGCTCCCACCCCGCCCGTGCCCGTGCCGCCGTTGACGGCACCTCCGCCGCCTGTTCCGTTGCCCGTGTAACGGTTGGCGTACACATCGGCGGTGATCCCGCCGCTGATGCTGCTGGTCAAATCCATCGTCGCATTGGCCGCGCCTCCGGCGCTGGCGTTTGCGCTCTGACTCGTTCCACCATTGCCGCCGCTGGCATTGCTGATGGCCGTCAAGGATGAAACGCCGCTTTCAGTCAGCGTGAAGTTCGATGTCGCCGTTCCGGCCGTGCCTCCGCCGCCGCCGTTACTTCCGCCGCTGTTGCCGCCGTATGCCTCCCGCTCCACCGTCACCGCTCCGGTGGTTGTTGCAGTGGGATTGTTTTCCGCTGAAACGCTCGCTCCGTTGCCTCCGGTTGCACCGCTTTGCCCAAAACCGCCGTTGCCTCCATAAGCCTGCTCATCAACCGACACCGTACCGCCGCCCGAGGAAGTACCGCTGACCGTGCCCAGTGTCGGACTGCCCCCATTACCCCCGAAATACCCGCTGCCATCGCCTTGTCCGCCATTGCCGCCCGCAGCCTGTGCAAAGACCGTTACGCCGCCCGCGCCGCCATCGCTCCCGGTGGAACTGGCCGTGCCCGTGCCTCCTGATCCACCGTCACCAGTGGAAGAATTGAACCCGCCTGATCCACCGAAACCATAAGCGTTCGCTGTCACCAAAGACGAGGCGGTCCCCGTCGCCTCTGCCGTCGCCGTGCCGGTCGCTCCCACCCCGCCCGTGCCCGTGCCGCCGTTGACGGCACCTCCGCCGCCTGTTCCGTTGCCCGTGTAACGGTTGGCGTACGCATCGGCGGTGATCCCGCCGCTGATGCTGCTGGTCAAATCCATCGTCGCATTGGCCGCGCCTCCGGCGCTGGCGTTTGCGCTCTGACTCGTTCCACCATTGCCGCCGCTGGCATTGCTGATGGCCGTCAAGGATGAAACGCCGCTTTCAGTCAGCGTGAAGTTCGATGTCGCCGTTCCGGCCGTGCCTCCGCCGCCGCCGTTGCTTCCGCCGCTGTTGCCGCCGTATGCCTCCTGCTCCAGCGTCAAACTTCCGCTGGTCATCCCACTGACCTGAGGGGTTGTCAGTGAAACGCTCGCTCCGTTGCCTCCGGTTGCATCGCTTTGCCCAAAACCGCCGTTGCCTCCAAAAGCCTGGGCATCGACCGATATCGTACCGCTGCCCGAGGAAGTACCGCTGACCGTGCCCAGCGTCGGACTGCCCCCAATACCCCCGAAATACCCGCTGCCATCGCCTTGTCCGCCGTTGCCGCCGTTAGCCAGCGCAAAAACCGTTACCCCGCCCGTGCCGCCGTTGCTCCCCATGGAACTGGCCGTGCCCGAGCCTCCCGCTCCACCACTGCCAGTAGAAGAATTGACCCCGCCTGATCCGCCGTAACCATAGGAATTAGTCGTCACTAGCGATGAAGCGGTCCCCGTCGCCTCTGCCGTTGCTGTGCCGAATACTCCCGCCCCGCCCGTACCGGTGCCGTTGTTGACGGCACCCCCGCTGCTTGTTCCGTTGCCCGTGTAACGGTTGGCGTATGAATCGGCGGTGATCCCGCCGCTGGTGTTGCTGGTCAAATCTATCGTCGCGTTGGCCGCGCCTCCGGAGCTGGCCGTTGTGCCCTGGCTCGTTCCGCCGTTGCCTCCGCTGGCATTGCTGATGCCCGTCACGGAAGACACACCGTTTGCCGGCAGCACGAGGTTCGATGTCGCCGTTCCGGCCGTCCCCCCGCCCTCGCCGTCGCTCCCGCCGCTGTTGCCGCCGTATGCGTCCTGCTCCACCGTCAACGCCCCGCTGGTCGTTCCGCTCACATCGCTGGCCAGCGATACATTGCCTCCATTGCCTCCGGTTGCATCGTTTTGCCCAAAACCGCCGTTGCCTCCATAAGCCTGACCATCGACTGATACCGCGCCGCTGCCATCGGAATCACCTTCGGTCGTGTTCAACGTCGAACTGCCCCCATTGCCCGCGAAATTCCCGCTGCCATCGCCTTGTCCGCCGTTGCCGCCCACAGCCAGTGCATAGATCGTTTCGCCGCCCGTGCCTCCGTTGTCCCCAAATGCACCGGCCGTGCCCTTGCCTCCCGCCCCACCGTCGCCGGTAGAAGAATTGATCCCGCCTGATCCACCGAAACCATAGGCGTCGGCCGTCACCATTGATGATGAAACGGACGCCGTCGCCTCTGCCATCGCCGTGCCGGCTGCTCCGGCCCCGGCCGCACCCGTGCCGCTGGTGACGTTTCCTCCTGCGCTCGCTCCGTTGCCGGCGTAACGGTTGGCATACGCATCGGCGGTGATCCCGCCACTGGTGTTGCTGGTCAAATCCATCGTGGCGTTGGCGGTGCCGCCGCCACTGGCCGTTGAGTTCTGGTTCGTTCCGCCGTTGCCGCCGCTGGCTTGGCTGATGCCCGTCAGGGAAGATACGCCGTTTTCAGTCAGCGAAAAAGTCGATGTCGCCGTTCCGGCCGTCCCCCCGACCTCGCCGTCGCTCCCGCCGCTGTTGCCGCCGTATGCGTCCTGCTCCAGCGTCAACGCCCCGCTGGTCGTTCCGCTGGCCTGATTGGTTGTCAGTGATACGTTCGCTCCACTGCCTCCCGCTGCATCGTTTTGCCCAAAGCCGCCGTCGCCTCCAAAC
Source organism: uncultured Phycisphaerales bacterium (assembly GCA_963771925.1). Classification (GTDB taxonomy): domain Bacteria; phylum Planctomycetota; class Phycisphaerae; order Tepidisphaerales; family Tepidisphaeraceae; genus PALSA-1353. Next base: position 1,799,930 of record CAVYVE010000005.1, on the reverse strand, counting down.
TCCTCTGCTCGAACCGATACCGAGCCTCCTCCCGTCGAGGAGCCCATCGCAAACGCCGGGGATGCAGCGCCGCCATTGCCGCCGGAAAATGCGCCATTGCCCTGCCCGCCGGTCCCGCCAGAGGAGATCGCGGTAATGGTTACGGGGTCGCTCGTTGAGTTGGATCCGGTTGCCGTGGCAGTGCCCGTCCCCCCGTTGCCGCCACTGGCCCCACCGGTTCCCCCGGTGCCGCCGGCGCCGCCCGCTCCGCCGGTGGCGGTGGCGCTGTCCGAAGCTGGCCCCGCGACCGTGGCAGTGCCATCAGCCGTGGCGCTGGCAGTGCCGCCCACGCCGCCGGCTCCGCCGACGGCTCCGCTGCCGCCGGTTCCACCGGTTCCGCCGACACCGCCGGTTGCTGTTGCCGTGTTGGAAGCGTCCGTGCTGGTTGCATTGGCGGTCGCCGTGCCGCCGGACCCGCCGGCGCCACCAGGGGTGCTACCCGTTCCGTTCGTTCCGGCCGTCCCGGTTGTCCCGGTCTGGGTGACGGTGTCGGCATGGCCGGAAGCGGTCCAGACCGCCATCGCCGCCGCCAGAGCAATGGATACCCGGGCATGTGCAAACCGCTTGGCGCTGACCATGATTTTCTCCTCCCACATTGAATTGAATCTCGCAAACTGCAACAAGCTTGCCCACAACCAAACCGCAATGCTAGATTTGCGTACTTGTACGGAACGGGTGCTGCGGCCGGCACCGCATCCTAATGAGTCAAGACGACTGGTCAAGCAAAATCGCGCTACGCCACTGTAAGGGTGCGTGACGCCATCAGTCTTTCTTGGAACTTTCGATGATGCGGCTTATCTTCCGGAGCCTTTGAGAGGAGCGATACTTTGGCGCAGATCAGACCCTTTGCGGGAGTGCGATATTCGCGGAAGACGTGGGATAAGCTGTCGAGCCTTATCGCCCCGCCGTACGATGTCCTGGACGAGTCCGGAAAACGGGCGTTGCAGGGGAAGCATCCGCAGAACATCGTGACCGTCGATCTGCCGCATCTGCCGGCCAAGACCGTGGGGCCGGATTCGGCATACGCGGGTGCGAACGACACGCTGCAATCCTGGCTCAGCGCCGGGATTCTGAGCCGCGATCAAAAGCCGGCGATCTATCCTTATTCGCAAACGTACACGCACGGCGATCGGACATTCCATCGGCGCGGGGTGATCGCGCTGGTGAAGCTCAGTCCCTTCGGCGAAGGACACGTAGTTCCGCATGAGAAAACCTACCCGGATGCGATCGAAGACCGGTTGAAACTGACTCGGGCGACGCGGATGCAGCTTTCGCCGATTTTCGGATTGTTCCCGGACCCCAAGTCGCAGGTGACGGAATTGCTGTACAAGAACCTGAGCAAGCCGGAGATGTCGGCGACATTGGACGGAGTGCGAAACGATCTGTGGACGGTGATCGACAGCGAAACGGAAAACGCGGCGATCGATCTGATGGGGGCGCGATCGGTTTACATCGCCGACGGACACCATCGCTACACGATGGCGCTGCAGTATCAGAAGGAAATCGCCAAAGCGCACGGCGGCCCTGCCGCCGGCGCATCCGGCGAATTTCTGCATGTTCGTCCTTGTGGGAATGCAGGATGACGGGTTGCTCATTTTGCCGACGCACCGATTGATCTCCGGGCTGAAGTCGTTCGATATCGAGGCATTGAGGAAAGTGCTGGCGCCGGTGGCGACCGTGGCGGACGTGAACGTCAACGAGAATCAGTTGCCGGGTTACATCGACGAGGTTCTGCCGCAGCAGCCGGCGGCGACGTTCGGGCTGTTCGACGGGCGGACGCGCAAGACGTATCAAATCACGTTTATCGATCCGGACGTGCTCAAGAGCGTGGACCGGGATCACTCGCCGGCCTGGCGGCAATTGGACGTGGCGATCGTGCAGCGATACCTGCTGGATGAGATTCTGAAGCCGAAATTCGCCGGCGGCGCCGAACCCGGGCGCGGATACACCGCCGACAGCAACGCGGTCGCCGGGATGACGGATGGAAAGAAATATCAGATCGCCCTGCTGCTCAAGAGCACGCCGCTGCGCGCGTTGGAAGAACTGGGCAAGACCAACGAGGTAATGCCGCCGAAGAGCACGTTTTTCTACCCGAAATTGGCCACGGGGATGGTGATGAATCCGTTGGATTGATGCGGCAGAATCTGGGGTGAATCGCCTTGGGAAATGCGTCCGCGGGATGGCAATCCCGCGGCTTTGCCGGCCGACCAATGGGGATATATGCACCGCGGGGCGGGCCACCTATAATCGCCTCGGGCTGCTGGCCAGGGAGTCGATTTGTCGCAACGTTATCTTGTGCACACATTTGACAACGGTTTGACCCTCGTGGGCGAAAAGATGCCGGCCGTGCAGTCGGCGGCGATGACGCTCTTATTGCCAGCGGGGTCGGCGGGCGATCCGGTGGATCGAGGCGGATCGGCGGCCGTTTTGTCCGATCTGGTTCTGCGCGGGGCGGGACAACGGGATAGCCGGCAATTGACCGATTACCTCGACAGCCTCGGCTTGCAGCGGTCCAGCAGCGTCAGCGTGCATCACACGCGATTCGGTTGCGCGGCGGTGGCGGAGCGAGTGGTGGAATCGCTGGCCGCATACGCGGACATCGTGCGCCGGCCGCTGTTGCCGGAAACGGGGTTCGAGGCGGCGCGAGACCTGGCCCTGCAGGCGCTGGAAGGATTGGAAGACGATCCGCGGCAGAAATTGCTCGTGAAACTGCGCGAATGGTTTTTGCCTTCGCCGCTGGGAAGAAATCCGATGGGGCAGGTCGAGCATTTGCGGAAGCTGACGCTCGAATTGAGCCGGGAGGATTGGAAACAGCGATATCACGCCAACGGGGCCATACTAGCATTGGCGGGGAATATTGAATTTGATCGGATTAAAGGGGAAGCCGAGAAGCATTTCGGGACTTTTGCCGGGAAGGTGGAGAAGTCGACGGCGCTGATGCCGCCACCGGGGCCGTATCACCATGAAAAGCAAAAGAGCGAACAGACGCACATTGGGATTGCCTATCCTTCGGTGCCGGAGACCGATCCGGATTATTACCTGGTTCGGGCGGCGATGGAGGTTTTCGGCGGCGGGATGAGCGGGCGGTTGTTCACCGAAGTGCGCGAGAAGCGCGCCTTGTGCTACAGCGTCTGGGCCGGATACACCGCGATGAAATCGATGGGCGCGATCATGAGCTATGCGGGATCGAGCAACGAACGCGCCCAGGCCACGCTCGATTGCATTCTTGGCGAGATTCATCGGCTGGAAAATGGAATCACGCAGGCGGAATTGGACCGGGCCAAGATCGGCCTGAAGGCCGGAACGATCATGCAGGGAGAATCGACGAGCGCCGCGCGGGGGCAATCGCGCATGATTATTTCATGCGGGGAAGAATCCGAACGCTCGACGAGATTAAAGAGGAAATCGATCGGCTGACGGTTGATCGGGTGAATCAATATCTGGGCTCGCACCCGCCGGGGCCGTTTACGGTTGTGACGGTGGGGCCGCAGAAGTTGAGGACTGAATAGTGCCGCTGGATTTCAAACATCATCGCCTTCCCAACGGACTGCAAATCATCGCCGAAGCCAATCCCGATGCGCATTCGTTTGCCGCGGGGCTTTACGTCAATACCGGGAGCCGGGACGAATCGGCCGAGATCAACGGAGTTTCGCATTTTCTCGAACACATGATGTTCAAGGGTTCAGACAAATATACCTGGGAGGATGTCAACCGAATCTTCGACGAAATGGGCGCGAACTATAACGCGTACACGAGCCAGGAAAATACGGCCTATTTCGCCAATGTATTGCCGGAGTTCACCGAGCCAGCGATCGAGCATCTGTCGCAGCTGCTTCGGCCGGCGATCCGGCAGGAGGATTTTGACACGGAAAAACAAGTGATTCTGGAAGAGATCGCGATGTACCTGGACGATCCGGGCCATCGGATTTACGAATCGCTGATGGAGAGCCATTTCGCGGGGCATCCGCTGGGGAGGAGCGTGCTCGGATCGGCCCAGACGGTCCGGGGGCTGCAAAGGCAGCGGATGGTGGAATATCTTCAGCGTCGATATGGGCCGGGCAATACCGTGCTGGCGGCGGCGGGGAAAATGGAATTCGAGAGGATCGTGGCCATCGCCGAGAAATACTGCGGCAACTGGGCGCCCGGCGAATCGCCGCGGCAACAGCCGCTGCCGACGTACCATTCCAATTCCAAGTCGATGGTGGACGAGAAACTCAAGCGGCAATACACGATGGCATTGACGCCCGGGCCCAGCGCGCAGGATGAACGGCGATTCGCGGCGCGGGTGTTGGCGGATGTGATCGGGGATGCCGATGGAAGCCGGTTTTATTGGGCGCTGGTGGACAACGCGATCGCGGAGGACGCGGATTTCGGCTTTTATCCGCACGACGGGTGCGGGAGCTTTTACCTGTCCATCACGAGCGATCCGAAGCGCGCCCAGGAGGCCTTGAAGATCGCCAGGAATGAGTTGGAGCGGGTGAAGACCGACCTGTCGGAGGCGGAAGTCGAGCGGGCGAAGAACAAGATCGCCAGCGGAATCGTGCTGGAGGGCGAAGTGCCGATGGGCCGGTTGCGCACCATCGCCGGGCAATGGCTCTATAACAAGGACTACCGCTCGCTGGAGCAGGACATGCAGACGCTGCTGGCGATCGACGCGGAGGCGCTTCGCCGGCTCATGCGGGATTTCCCGTTCAATCCGATGACGATTGTGAGCCTGGGACCTGGGTAGAAATTCGGGTTTTCACCGCATCCCGCGCGATCCTTTTCGGAGCGTGCGTTTTTCCCACCAGGTGAGCGAGTGCATTCCCTTGGCGCTGACCTTGGCGAGGATGGCGTCGATCTTCTGCTCATGGCGGCGGCGCCTGGCGGCATCGCGGTTGACACCAAGTTTGCTCCAGCGCCGCGAGCGCCAGCCGGTTTCGGCATAGGGCGCTTCCTCGACCTGCATCGTGTGCCGGGCGTTGTAGGAACTGCTGAACAGAAGCGCCCAGATAATCAGGCCCCAGAAATCCGGGCCGATGAGCGACAAGGCGAACATCGGCACGGCAACGATCATTCCGATGATGCAGGTGATGTTCAGCGCCGCCGAGCCGCCGACAAACGGCCAGAAGATCGACTGCCAGAGATATCCGCCGTCGAACCAGTAGTAGGGCAGAAGATTGCCCGCCACCAGGCCGAAATTGATCGCCGTGAAGCTGAAAAGGCAGACTGACAACAGATCGGAACCGAAGACTGGGCCGAAGATGGAGCTGCCGAGGTTGGCCAGGGGATTGAGAAAGGGAAGAATCGGCGGCCAGACGGATTCGTGAAGGCGGAGAAGAATGAGACTGCCAGCGCCCAGGAGAAGATTGGCGAGGATGCCGCCGACGAAGCCGACGAACATCGGCCGTGGGCCGGGAGGCACGGTGGGAAAGACCATTCCGCCCATGGGCCAGAGCATGAATTCATCGAGTTGTCCCCCGACTGCCTCGGCGCAGATGCGATGGCCGAAGTCGTGAAAGAGCAAGGCCGCCAGGAGCAGGCCGATTTGCAATGCGACGAGCAGGAAGGGCTCTCGGCGGAACAGGCTGGCCAGCGCGAAAGCGAAGGTGAGGAGCAGCCAGAAATGCAGGCGGACGCGGACGCCGAACCAAGTCCCGAAGGGCACGGACAAACCCAGGATTGCCGCGGGATTACTGAGATAATCCCCCGCCCCGCCGCCCCGGTTGTAATCACGATCCTGCCAAGCCACGGAATGATTGTAGCAAAGCCTTGGCCGAATTGGCCAAGGCGTTACGGCAGCAGATCGGCGACGGCAACATCGGCCGTGGCCGCAAGAGGTTTGATTCGATCCTTATCGGTGAAAATCGCTTTGTCCGCGTAACGGAATCCGAATCGGGAAGAATCGTCCGCGATGGGATCGCGGTACACTTCGACGGTTCGGCCGGCCAGATTGACAACCCAATAATCCTCGATCCCGGCACGGGCATAGAGACTGGCCTTGTCCTTTCGATCGAACTCCAAGGAGCTATCGCTCACTTCTACAACCAGAAGTGCGCTGGCGGGATGCGATTTGGCGGCATAATCGCGCGGCTGACCGGAAACGATGGCAAGATCGGGCTCGGGTTCGGAGCGATCACTGAACCGTAACGGACCCTGGATCCGAATAACATGATTCGGGCCAAAACAGCGCCGCAACGCGTCGTGCAAAGGCAAATACTGCTGAAATGCTGGCTTCCCTGGGGCACCATCTCCAATATCTCCCCGGCGATTAATTCCACTCGCTGATCCCGAAAAAAGCCAAGGTCGCCCATGCGATGGTATTCGTCAAGGCTCCAGCGGCGAGCGGTAGGTTCGGTCGTGAGCATCGAAAACTCCAAGGAAAAGCTATTGTACCAATTATCCTTGTGCCGGCTATCGGCGATCAACCGGATGTGGAATATAATGAGGGGCTATGTCCTCTTCCGATGCGCGAAATTCACTATGGCCGATCTCCGTGCCGCGCGGGCTGCCGGCACGAAGGTGCCGATGCTGACGTGTTACGATTACACGGCGGCGCGGCTGATGCAGGAGGCGGGGGTCGCGGGACTGATGGTCGGCGATTCGGCGGCCAATGTAATTCTCGGACATGCAACCACTTTGCCGGTTTCGCTGGATTTCATGATCGAACTGACCGCGGCGGTGCGGCGGGGAGCGCCCAAATGCCTGGTTATCGGGGACATGCCGTTCGGGTCTTACCAAGCCTCCGTGGCCCAGGGCGTCAAAAACGTGATCCGGATGGTGCAACTTTCCGGCTGCGACTGCGTGAAAATAGAGTCGGCCGAGAATCAGATTCGGCTGATCCGAAGGCTGGCGGAGGCGGGAGTGGCGGTCATGGCCCATCTGGGTTTGCGGCCGCAGTCGATCGGCCTGATTGGGCAATACAAAACCCAGGGCCGCACGGATGCGGAGGCCAAACGGATCGTGGAGTTGTCTTCTCGCCTGGCGGATGCGGGAGCGGCGGCGATCTTGCTGGAGGCGGTGCCGCCGGAAGTTTCCTCGGCCGTTGTTGAGGCCGTTGGGGTTCCGGTGATCGGCTGCGGGGCCGGGCCGGCGTGCCATGGGTATGTGTTTGTTACCCACGATGCGCTGGGCTTAACTCCGCCACCGACCGAAATTTGTGCCGAGTCTGGGTGACTTGGCCACGCCGATGATCGAAGCGTTTCGGAGCTACGTACGGCTCGTGGGCGACGGGAAATATCCCGCCGCCGAGCACAACTATGAAAAATTGCCGGGAAAATAAGTGGCAAAATATTGACCTTGCCCGATTGGTGTGTTCGGCAATAAGAAATTGATATAGCAACGTGCACAGGAGATTGATATGAAATTGATGCGTTCGGGTCTTGGCGTCGCGGTGCTGAGCCTTTCAGCGTTGGCGGCGGGTTATTTTGGCGGCAAGCCGCTTCTGGAACGCGTGGAATTCGCCCGCGCCGAAGCGGATGTCAGCCCTGACGCGCAGGGCAATTGTCCACGGTGGAGGATCTTTCAACGGTCTTCCGCCACGTCGGCAAGGTCGTCGAGCCTTCGGTGGTGAATATCAAGGTCCGCAAAACGATTAAGGAAAGCCGGATGGGTGGGCCGGGCGACGACCTTCGCCGCTATCTTCAAGGAACACGGATTCGGCGATATGCCGTTCGACTTCAACGGCGACAACGGCGGTGATCAGAGCATGGAGGAAATCGGCACCGGGCAGCGGCGTCATCATGGACGCCGACGGCGGCTACGGCTACATCCTGACCAACAACCACGTCGCCGGCGACGCCACGGAGATGGAAGTCACGCTTTGCGGACGGCCGCGTCATTTCCGGCCATGACGTGCAAGCTGATCGGCGCCGACCCCAAGAGCGACCTGGCCGTGGTGCGGATCAAGGCCGATCGGCTCATCCCCGCCAAGTGGGGCAACAGCGACGAGCTGGAAAAGGGCGACTGGATCATGGCGTTCGGCAGCCCGTTCGGATACGTCGGATCGATGACGCACGGGATCGTCAGCGCCCTGAACCGCAACCAGGTCATCCCGAATCAGGAGGATTACGAGAACTTCATCCAGGTCGATGCCCCGATCAACCCCGGCAACAGCGGCGGCCCGCTGGTCAACATCCACGGCGAAGTCGTCGGAATCAATACCGCCATCGCTACGGTGAGCGGCGGCTTCCAGGGAATTGGTTTTGCAATCCCGTCTAACGAGGCGAAGCTGGTTTACAACGACTTGAAGGAGCACGGCAAGGTGGTGCGCGGCTGGCTGGGCATCGGCATCAAGAGCGTCTCCGACGATCCGGATACGGCCAAGTATTTTGGATATCAAGGCGATACCGGCGTGGTGGTGGAACAGACCTTCCCCAACACCCCGGCCGCCGGAAAGCTCTTCAAGGGCGACGTCATTACCCGGATTAACGATCAGCCGGTTAAGGATGAGTCGCAACTGCGCAATACCGTGGCCGACACCGCCCCGAACACGAACGTCGCCTTGCGCGTCTTCCACGACGGCAAGGAACAGAATGTCTCGATCGTCTTAGGCAGTCAGCCGGAAGACGTGATGGCGATGCTTGGACATGGCCAAGGCGAGAACGGCGGCTCGGCGGATGAGGAATCGATGCAGACTCCCGGAGCGATGGGAATGACCTTCAAGACGCTGGATCCGGACACGGCCGACAGCCTGGGCATCAGCGATGTGAAGGCGGGCGCGGTGATCACGGACATTCAGCATGATTCCGCGGCCGCCGAGGCGGGATTGCATCAGGGCGATGTGATCACCGAGGTGGGCCGCACGCCGGTCCACAACGCCCAGGAAGCGGCCGACGCGCTGAAAAAGGTGGACCCGTCCAAAGGCGTGCCGTTGTACGTCGCGACTCGCGAGGGATCGCAGTTTGTATTCATCAAGAGCGATTCGCAGTAGAATAAGACGTCATTTGTCGTTGGTCATTGGTCATTGGTCATTGGTCATTGGTTACCTGCCTTTACCGATGACCAATGACCAATGACATTCCTCCGCATTTTGTCTGCCCATTCCGCTGGTCAGGGGGAATCCTGACGGTATAATCGCGCATGAATAGCCGGCGAGGATCGCCGGGGCCACACACTTTTGGAGGATTCCAATGGCGGATTCATCGCCGCAAGATTATCCGACGATCATCGGGCCGGATGCCAACTTCAAAGGCGAGCTGACGTTTGACAAGGGCATGCGAATTCACGGTCGATTTGAAGGCAAGATCATGACGCCCGGGCGCGTTCACGTGGCCAAGGAGGCCAAGCTGCAGGCGGACGTGGAGGCCGGCGCGGTGCTGGTCGAGGGGGAGGTTCATGGGAATCTATCGGCCGCGGACCGGATCGAATTGAAGAACTCAGCGCGATATGAAGGGGATTTGCGGGCCAATAAGCTCGTCGTGGAAGAGGGCGCGGTTTTCACGGGCCATGTGAGCGTGGGTCCCGAGGCGGTGAAATCGCCGGCTCCGCGGCCACAGGTGCAGGTCACGACAACCACGCGTCAGGCGTCCAGCGCCAGCGCCGCAGCCGGCTCGCGTGGGGTGAGTTCGCGCATCTTTTCACGGGCGGGCTCATGTGGTGATGATTGGCGTGTCGATTGAAAGGTCATGGCAATCCCGCTAAAGCCAATTCCAGATTCCCCCGCGGGGGATGAGCGGGCCACGATTACTTGCCTTCATTGCGGCCAAAGCCAGCCCGCCGCCCGCAAGGCCATGACCGTCGTTTGCAAGTTTTGTCACAAATCTCTACGGCTGGAGGATTTGCCGATCAAGGACTACCAAGCGCGTCGCAGCGTCGAGACGTGCGGCGTGGTGACGGTGGAGAAGAAAGGGCAGATTGTCGCCGATCGCGTGCTGTGCGGGGGCATGGTCGTTCGCGGCAAGGTAAGGGCGACCATTACGCAGCCATGGGCCGATTTTGGTGGGTCCGGAGGCGGAGATCAAGGGAGATGTGCTCGCGCCGACGCTGGCCGTCGGAGCCGGCGCAATTCTCGACGGGAAATACCGAATCGGATACCCCGAAAGTTCCCCACGAGGTTGAAAATGATGAGCTTGGTCTGGATTCGCTGCCGGACTTATGTTAAACATATGTTTTAATCGCTAGATTCAAACAGATGATTGCTGCGGAAGATGATCCTTTGAATGACACACGCCGGCGATTATTGGACGCGGCGGGAGAAGTCTTTGCCGACCGAGGATTCGAACAAGCGACGGTGCGAGAGATTTGCCGCAAGGCCGGGGCGAATGTCGCGGCGGTCAATTATCACTTTGGAAACAAGCAGAAACTCTACACCGCGGTCTTCGACTATTCACAGACCTGGGCCGACAACCAGATTCATCTCCCGGCGGCGACGGACACTTCGGCGGAAGATCGGCTGCGGGAGTTTGTCCGGCAATTTCTGCGCCGGCTGCTCGATCCCGGGCGGCCGTCGTGGCACGACCGGCTGATGGCCAGGGAAATGAACGAGCCGACCGAGGCGCTCAAGACTCTGGTCGACGACGAGATTCGTCCGCGATTGACGGTTTTGCAGGGGATTGTGCGGGAGTTGGCCGGCGAGATTCCGCCGCGCGTTATGGCCAAGTGCGCCGCCAGCGTCGTTGGACAAATGTTGCACTATCATTTCGCCAGGCCGGTGCTGAAATTGGTCAGCCCCATTTACGCCGATCTTGAAGAGCACATCGAGGAACTGGCCGATCACGTGACCCGGTTTTCACTGGCTGGGATCGCGGCGATGTCCGACCGTTATCGAAAGGACCGCCTATAATGCCGCGCATGGAAAAAGTCTCTGGCATATTTTGCAGAACGGTGTGGATCGCGCTTCCGCTGGCGTGTTTTGGACTGTGGGGTTGCGAGGTTGGGCCGGATTACAAACAGCCGGACATGAAACCGGCGACTCGATTCAGCGAGATCGCGTCGGCGACGCGGCCGACGACGCGCGGCACCTCCTCGAGCAGTATCCGGCCCGACTATATCCGCTGGTGGACGACGCTGAACGATGCAACCCTGAACGGCCTGATCGCCCGCGCGGCCAGAAACAACCCCGACGTGCTGGCGGCGGAGGCGCGGATTCGAGAGGCGAGGGCGACTCGCGGGATAACGGCCTCGGGGCTTTTCCCACAGATCGACGCCAACGGGCAGTACGATCATTACCGCGAAAGCCAGCATCTACCGGGACTCTCCGCCCTTTCCGAAGGCGGCACAGTGCCCATTCCGGGATTGGAAGCGGACTTGTGGCAGGTCGGTTTTGACATGTCGTGGGAGGTCGACGTTTTCGGTGGACAACGCCGGGCCTTGGAATCCGCGACTTACAACGTCCAGGCGGCCATCTGGGACCGCCGGGACGTGCTGGTGTCGCTGTTGGCCGAAGTGGCGGTCAACTACGTCGAGTTGCGGGGCAGCAGCGCGAGTTGGCGATCGCGCAGAGCAATCTGACCAGCCAGCAGCAGACGCTGGATTTAACGCGCCGCAAGGCCGAGGGAGGGCTGGTTCCCTATCTGGATGTGGCCCAGCAGGAGGCGCAGGTGGGTACGACGGCGTCGACGATTCCGACGCTGCAGGCGCAGATTCGCCAGACGATCCATCACCTGGGAATTCTGCTGGGAGAGAATCCCGGCGCTTTGTCGGATGAACTGAGCGCTCCGGTCCGATTCCAATCGGCCCGGCCAGCGTGCCGCCGGGATTGCCCGGCGATTTGCTGCGGCGCGGCCCGATGTCCGCATGGCCGAGCGGCAACTCGCGGCGGCGACGGCGCAGATCGGCGTGGCGACGGCGGATTTGTACCCGCAGTTTTCGATCACCGGCGCGTTGGGAACGGAATCCCAGTCGCTGAAGCAATTGTTCGATTACACCAGCCGGGATTTCGATATCGTGCCGGGCGTGACCTGGGACATCTTTGACGCGGGAAAGGTGATATCGAACATTCACGTGCAGAACGCCCGCCAGGCCGAGGCGCTGCAGGCGTATCGCAAAGCGGTCCTGCAAAGCCTGGAGGACGTGGAGGATGCGCTGGTGGCTTACAACCGCGAACAGGTGAGATTGAAGTCGCTGCAGGAAGCGGTCGCCGCCAATCAGCGTGCGGTGGACCTCTCGATGGAATTGTTTGACAAGGGCAGCACGGATTTCCTCAATGTTCTGGATGCGCAGCGCAGCCTGTTCGCCGCGCAGGACCTGATGGCCCAGAGCGAAGAGTTGGTGTCGGCCGACCTGGTGGCGCTGTACAAGGCCCTGGGGGGCGGGTGGGAATAGAGGAGCGTGCCGCGCTTTCAGCCCGCCCGATGCTTTGCTACAACTGAGTTGTGCCTAAAACCAAAGACCAATATCTGAAGCAAATCGCCGACGCTGGCGTCGTCGCGGTCATCCGGGCGAAATCCAAAGATCAACTTGCCGGCATCGCCGAAGCGCTGTTGGCCGGGGGAGTGCCGGCGATTGAAGTGACCATGAGCACGCCGGATGCGATCGCGGGAATCGAGATGCTGGCGAACCGCTTCGGCGACGGGGCGGTGATCGGCGTGGGAACCGTCCTCGATGCGGCGACGGCCGGAGATGCGATCAAAGCCGGGGCGCAGTTCGTCGTCTCGCCGGTGCTTGACCAGTCCATCGTGGCGACGGTGCGGAAATACGGCAGGATCGTCATCCCCGGCGCGCTGACCCCGACGGAAATCCTGCGGGCGTGGTCGGCGGGCGCGGACGTGGTGAAAGTTTTTCCGTCGACGGGGCTGGGGCCGCAATATTTCAAGGACCTTCTCGCTCCGCTGCCGCAATTGCGGCTGACGCCGACGGGGGGCGTCACTGCGAAAAATTCCGGCGATTGGATCAGGGCCGGCGCGGTTTTCGTCGGAGCGGGATCGTCGCTGATAACCAAGGAAGCGCTGGCGGCCGATGACTGGACGAGCGTAACGGCCAGCGCCAGGGCGTTCGTGGAGGCCATCCGGACAGCGCGGGCAAAATGACGGCGCAGTCGAGCACCAACAAGGCGATCCAGGCGGCGATCGGGCATCATCGCTCGGGCCGGTTTTCCGAAGCCGAGGCGCTGTATCGTCGAATCCTCCAGGATGAGCCGAATCACGCCGACGCACTGAATCTTCTGGGCATCTTGTCCGGCGAGCAGGGCCGATATGAGGTGGCGGCAAATTTGATCGGTCGTGCGGTCGCCGCCAATCCCCTGGCCGCGGAGTATCGCGCGAGTCTGGGTGAAACCTACCGTCGGATGGGGAAACTCGAATTGGCCGAGGCGTCGCTGCGCAAAGCCCTGGAACTCAAACCCGCCAATGTGGATGCCTACAACAGTCTTGGCCTGGTTTTTCAATCGCGGGGGCTTGCGGATCGGGCCATCGCCGCTTTTTCCCAGGCGGTGAAAATACGGCCCGATTTTGTGCAGGCGCACAACAACCTGGGCATCACGTGGAGCGAAAACCGCGAATTCGAAAAGGCGATCGCGACGTTCAGAAAATCGCTGGAGCTGATTCCTGACCAGGCGGACGTGTACGCGAACCTGGGGGCATGTCTCACCTGGACGAACGAGATTGGCCAGGCGATCGAAGCCTGCCGAAAGGCGATCTCGATCAACCCGCGGCTGGCGGAGGCACACAACAATCTGGGCGTGTGTCTGCGCATGCACGGCCAGTGTGCCGAGGCAATCGATGAAGGCGGCAAGGCGATCGAGCTTCGACCGAACTATGCGGCCGCCTACAGCAACCTGGGCGATACTCTGCTCCATCAAGACCAGATCGAGAGGGCGATTCAGCTGTACCGTTGCGCCATTCAGCTTGAACCGGGGCTCCAGGAGGCGCATAAACAACTGGGAACCGCCTGTTTCTATCAGGGCGATTTACCGCGCGGATTCGCGGAGTATGAGTGGAGATTGAAGGGGCAAAAAGCAGTGATCTCATCGGATATTCCGCAGCCGCGGTGGGACGGCGGCGATTTGAACGGCAAAACCATACTCCTCCACGGGGAGCAGGGATTTGGCGACACCATCCAGGCCGCGCGATATATTCCGCTGATTGCCGCAAAAAATGGAAAGATCGTCATCGGATGTCACCCCGAGTTGGTCCGGCTCCTGGCCGATTTGCCTTACGTCGAGAAGATTACCAGGATCGGCGAGGCCGCGCGCCATTTGACGTTTATTGTCCATTCATGAGTCTTCCGCTGGCGTTTGGCACCACGCTTTTGTCGATTCCCGCATACGTTCCCTACTTCCATGCGAAACCAGATCTTGTCCAATCGTGGAGCCAGCGCCTTGGGCCGAGGGACGGCAAGATGCGAGTGGGCTTGGTCTGGGCCGGCCGCGGCGAGCACGAGAATGATCGCAACCGCTCGATTCGGCTGGATCAATTGGAGTGTTTGAAAGATGTCCCCGGCGTCCGTCTTTACAGCGTTCAAAAAGGGCCGGCCGGCGCACAGATTGCCGCAAGCGCTTTGGCCGGGCACTTGATTGACTGGACGGCGGATCTCAATGATTTTGTCGATACGGCCGCCCTGCTGGAAAATCTGGATTTGCTGATCGCCGTGGACACGGCGGTGGCGCATCTGGCGGGGGCGTTGGGCAAGACGGTCTGGTTGCTGTTGCCGACGCCGCCGGATTGGCGGTGGATGTTGCATCGATCGGACAGCCCATGGTACCCCACCATGCGTCTGTTTCGACAGAAGCGGGCGGGCGACTGGGGCGAGGTCATCGCGGAGCTGCGCGATGCGCTGGCAACGACTGGTCAGCAGTGCGCGCCGGCCGTATGATTCGGGGCCATGCCGACCAAGTTAATTGAAAAAGTCGGACGCACGACCAACCATTCGCTGGCCGAGTTCGGCCAGTTCTGCGAATTCGTGGGACGGACGCTGCTGTGGCTCGTCGTCGGAGTGCGATGGAAAAACGTGCGGCTGGTGTTTCCCCAAATGTACGAAGTCGGCGTCCGCTCGATGCCCGTGATCGGCATCACCGGAGGATTCATCGGCATGGTGATGGCGGTGGAGACGTACAGCCAATTCAAAGCCATCGGACAGGAGGATCGCCTGGGGAGCGTGATTATTCTGTCGGTGGTCAAGCAGATTGGCCCCGTGCTGGCCTCGGTGATGCTCGCCGGACGGGTGGGCGGGGCGTTGACCGCGGAGCTGGGAACGATGAACGTGACGGAACAACTCGATGCGCTGCGGGTGATGGGGACCGATCCGATCCAGTTCCTGGTGGTTCCCCGATTCCTCGCCTGCCTGCTGCTCACGCCGATCCTGACGATCTACAGCGACATCGCCGGGATCATCGGAGGATGGTTCATCGGCGTGAAGGTGCTGGGCGTGCCGTCGGGTCCGTTCTGGCATTACGCGCAGACCGGCGTGGAAATGTGGCAGATCAACGAAGGGATCATCAAATCCATTTTTTTCGGGGCGGCGATCGCCCTGATCAGTTGCTACAAGGGATTCACCTGCGGGTCCGGCGCCAACGGCGTGGGACGCGCCTGCACCGATTCCTTCGTGGCCAGCTTTATCTCCATCATCATTATGAATTTCTTCTTCGCCCAACTGGCGCAGGATTGGTACGTTGCCCTGTACGGGTCCCGAAGCGTCTTCGGGGTGTAAAAGTCCATACTCAATGCTCGGACGCTCATGGCCCTGATCGAACTGCGGCACATTTTCAAACGATTCGGCTGGCTCGAAGTGCTGAATGACGTCAGCCTGGAAATCGAGCAGGGGAAATGCCTGGTTATCCTCGGCGCCAGCGGCAGCGGAAAAAGCGTGATGCTCAAGCACATCGTCGGCTTGCTCAAGCCGGACTATGGCGAAGTCTGGTTTTCGGGCCAGCGGATCGACAATCTGCCCGAGCGTCAACTGATGAAAGTGCGCGAACGGTTCGGCTTTCTCTTTCAGCAGGGCGCGCTGTTCGATTCGGACACGGTGGCCCAGAACGTGGGCTTCCCGCTCGTGGAGCACACCACGAAGAAACCGGAGGAGATTGGGGAAATCGTGAAGCACAAGCTGCGGATGGTGGGCTTGCCGGATGTTGCCAATAAGATGCCCGCGGAACTCTCCGGCGGCCAGCGCAAGCGCGTGGCGCTGGCGCGGGCGATCGCGCTGGACCCGGAGGTGATTCTTTACGATGAGCCAACCACCGGGCTGGACCCGATCCGCGCAGACGTGATCAACGAGCTGATCGTGAAGCTTCAGCGGGAACTGCACGTGACCAGCGTCGTCGTCACGCACGACATGAATAGCGCGTTCAAAGTCGCCGACCGGCTGGTCATGCTGTTCGACGGGAAGCTGATTTTCGACGGGACGGCCGATGAAATTCGCCGTACCGACAACGACGCGGTGAAGCGATTCGTGCTGGGCGAAGCGAGCGAGCAGGAATTGCAGACGCTTGAATCCGCGGGCGAAAAATGATGGAGTGGTCGTAAAGGGAATAGAGGATGGCGAGTTATCAGCGCAACGTTCTAGTGGGAGTGCTTGTCCTCGGCGCGGGCGTCGTGTTTGTCTGGATGATTCTGAAGTTCAGCAGCAAGACGGCGGAGTTGTTCGCGCCGCCGCAGATGCCGCTGCATTTCGTCACCTCGCGGGCCAACGGCCTTTCGCAGGGTTCGCCGGTTCAATATCTCGGCGTGGAGGTGGGGCGAGTGACGGCGCTGACCCGAAATCCGGACGGGATGAGCGTGACGATCGACGCGCAGGTGGATCAAAAGCCGCCGCTTCCGGCCAACGTGCGAGCGAAGATCACGCAGGCCAGCGCGCTCGGAGGGGCGTCGATCATCAGCCTCGACGTGGACGGCGAGACCGCGCGGGGAGCCTTGCGGCCGAATGAGACGATCCACGCGCAGTATGTGGGCCTGGACCTGTTCCCGGCATCCCTCACGCAAACGGCCGCCGAGATCGGCGACATGAGCGAGGAGATTCGTAAGACGGCCAAGCAGCTTCGGGAATCCGGAGCGATCACGGACCTGGACAAGACGATTCGGACGGTCAATCTGCAAACCGCCAAAGTCGGGGAGGTATTCGATTCGCTGCAATCGGTGCTGGGTGATTCGCAAACGCGCGAAAATCTGAAAGTCGCCATCGCCAACATTAGCAGCGCCACGGACAAGCTCAACTCGATGGCGGACGGCATTCAAAAGACGACGGGCGCCGCGCGGGACGCGTTCAAGGACGCGCGGCTCCGCATCGACGACCTCAGCCAACAGGTCGGCGACCGCCTGACGCAGGTCTCCGGACTGCTCACCAACGTCCAAAGCATCACCGAAAAAATCGACAAGGGCCAGGGCACCGTGGGGCTGCTGGTGAACGATCCCAGGCTTTACCAGGCGCTGGTGGATACGTCGCGGGAATTGAAGGCCACGGTGGCCGATCTCCAGCGCCTGATCGAGCAGTGGGAACAGGAAGGCGTCAGCATTCATTGAGCGGTCGCGCTTGGCGGGACGGTTTACCTTGATGTTTTACGGAATTCCAGAGGACAAGCGCGAAAGATTCGACCAGGCGGTCAATGACATCCTGTCGATCTTTCCCGGTTACTCTTACGCCGGCGACATGATGATAACGTTGAGCAAAAACCTGACCTTCGCCGGCGACTCGCGGTTCATGACAAGCTTTAATTCGGCGGCCAAATCAGACCAGGAAAAAAGCCTGCTCTGGCGGCTGCATGTCTTGGCCTGGGCCGCAAGTCATGCGATTCATATTCCGGGTGATTTTGTCGAATGCGGGGTACTGCATGGGTTTGCATCGGCCGTGGTTTGCAATTACCTGGATTTCGCGAAACTCCCCAAGACCTTTTACCTGTACGATACTTTTGCGGGACTGCCGGCGGAGACGTTCAACAGAAAAAGAACGGCAAATGTGGAACATCAACTATTCGGAAAATCCGCAAAAGTGGCTCTCGGACGTGCGGGCGGTCTTCGCGGCTTATCCAAACGTGAAAATCGTCCCGGGGATCGTTCCGACGTCCTTTGAGTGGAATCGCCAAGCGCCGTCGCGTATCTTCACCTCGACATGAATTCGGCACAGGCGGAAATCCTGGCGCTGAAACATCTATTTGATCGCGTATCCTGCGGTGGATTGATTGTTCTTGACGATTTTGGATGGATTTTCAATCGCAATCAGGCGACGGCGGAACTGGCTTTCATGCGTAATAAGCATCATGCCATTCTCGAACTGCCCACGGGCCAGGGATTGGTCCTGAAGCGGTAATGAATACGGCATCGCACAACGGCGGAAGGAAAATGATGAGGATTCTATTTGCAGCACTTCTCATCGTGACGATCTTCGGCTGTCAATCGCGCGTGGCGCCTTCACCGGCGCCTCTCGCGGACCAAAACAATCCCGATGCTCGCGCCGATGCGCTGATCGGGCAAATGACGCTCGAGGAAAAAATCAGCCTCATCGGCGGCGACACGGACCATTTCTCCACCCACGCGATTGCCCGCCTGGATATTCCGAAGCTCATCATGGCCGACGGTCCGCAAGGAATCCGCAACTATCCCCCGGCGTGCTCCTTTCCGTGCGGGGCGGCGCTGGCGGCGACGTGGGACACGCAATTGGCGCAGGCCTACGGCAAGGCGATGGGCCTGGAAGCACGCGCCCGCGACGTGAATTTCATCCTGGGGCCGGGCATGAACATCAACCGGGTTCCGGTCAACGGCAGGAATTTTGAATACTTCGGCGAAGACCCGTTTCTCGCCGGCGAAATCGCCGCCAACTGGGTTCGCGCCGCCCAGGCCCAGGGCGTCATCACCACGATCAAGCACTACGCGGCCAACAATCAGGAAACGAATCGCAACACGGTTGACGAGCAGATCGATCAGCGCACGCTGCACGAGATTTATCTTCCGGCATTTCGCCGTGCGGTGCGGGAAGGCGGGGCCGGGGCGGTCATGGCCGCATATAACCGCGTCAACGGCGCCTATTGCGCCGAGAACGATTATCTGCTGAATCAGGTGCTCAAGAAAAAATGGAATTTCCGGGGAATCGTGATGTCGGACTGGGGCGCCTGTCACAGCACCGAAGCGCTGGCCAGGGGCCTGGACCTGGAAATGGGCACGGCGGTTTTCTTCACGGAAGACCGAGTCAAACAGGCCCTGGCATCCGGGCTGATCGCCGAATCCGACATAGAAAACGCGGACCGCCGAATCCTCCGCACGGCCATCGCGATGGGGTTCTTCGATCGCCCGCAAAAACGGACCGATCTTCCGCTGGACTCCAAGGCATCGGACCAGACGGCGCTGGACGTTGCCCGCTCGGCGATCGTGCTGCTGAAGAACGATCGTGACGTGCTGCCGCTGGACCGCGCATCGGTCCGCCGGATCGCGGTGTACGGCCCCAACGCCGAGGAGACGCCCTCCGGCGGCGGCGGGAGCGGCGCGGTCAAGCCGTTCCACAACGTCAGCTTTCTGCAGGGCATCTGCAACGTCGCCGGAAACGGCGTTGAAGTGATCTACACCCCCATGCCGCCCGCCGGCGAAAAGCTCTTCGAGAAATTTGACAACGTCTACACGGCCGACAACGGCCAGGCCGGCTTACTGCTCAACGTCGAGGTCCACGGCAAAGGCGGGGACAAGCCGATGCCCGCGACCGTGGTTCAAGCCGTTGATCTCTCATGGAAGCCGGGGCACATCCCCTACGGCATCCGGCCGGGTGACAGCGGCGACTTTACCTGGACCGGCGTGCTCAAGGCCCCGGCCGACGGCGATTGGGAAATCGTCTCCAAGGGCTGGATGGACATCACGATTGACGGGAAGGACGTGCAATGGCCCGCGGGCGAGATCATTCACTTAAAAAAAGGCAAGCCGCTGCCCATTAAGATTCACGCCTGGGCGCCCGCCAAGGGCGACCAACCCGGCGAAATGAAAGTGGCGCTGCGCCCGGCCGTGCTTCCCGATCTCTCCGCCGCGAAATCCGCCGACGCGGTCATCATCTGCGCCGGCTTCAACGGGGCGTCCGAGCATGAAGGCCGCGACCGGGATTTCGAGCTTTCCGGCGCTCAAGACCGGCTGATTTCCGCCCTCGCGGCGGTGAATCCCAAAACGATCGTCGTTCTCAACAGCGGCGCCGGCGTTGGCATGGAGAAATGGTTCGATGCCACGCCCGCCATCCTCCAAGCCTGGTACATCGGCCAGGAAGGCGGCACCGCCCTCGGCGAAGTCCTTTTCGGCGACGTGAATCCATCCGGTCGGCTGCCCTGCACATTCGACCGCAGGTTTGAAGACAATCCGGCTTTCGCCAATTATCCGGGCGAAATGGTCCGCGATCTGGGCCGGCCCGTCGAGCACTACTCAGAAGGCATTTTCATCGGATATCGCGGGTACGATAAAGACGGAAAAGACCCGCTGTTTCCGTTCGGATTCGGCCTGAGCTACACGACGTTCGACTTCGCAAACATGAAGCTGGAGAAATCCGACGGCGGCGTCCGCGTGTCGCTGGATGTCACCAACACCGGCCGCGTCGCCGGAGCCGACGTGGTCCAGATTTACGTCGGGCAGGAAAAATGCTCCGTCCAGCGCCCGGTGCGCGAACTGAAGGGGTTTGCCAAGGTTGTGTTGCAACCGGGCCAAACTCAAAACGTGCAAGTTTCGCTTCCCCGCGATTCGTTTGCGTTCTGGAGTCCGGTCAAGAAGGATTGGACCATCGAGCCGGGAATCTTCACGATCGAAGCGGGAGCTTCTTCGCGGGATATCAAATGCAGGGACACCGTTGCGATTGATTAAAACAGATCGGGGGCGTTTGCGGGGGTCGAAGACCGCGGCATGGCCATCCCGCGGCCTTGCGCCGAGACCGCGAGACTGAATTACTTCGCCGCGGTCGCCGGCTGGGCCAGGTGGGGGCGGACTTTTGCGACGATCGCGTCGAATGCCGCGGGATCGCTGATGGCCAGCTCGCTGAGCATCTTTCGATTTAGTTCGATGCTGGCGGCGACCAGTGCGGGGATGAAACGGTTGTAATTGATGCCGCGGGCGCGCAGGGCCGCACCGAGGCGGGTAATCCACAGGGTCCGGAAATGACGCTTTCTCTGGCGGCGGTCGCGGTAGGCGTAGACCCCGGCCTTGCGCGTGAACTCGATGGCCGGACGATACAGCGTTCCCGAGGCGGCGCGGAAGCCGCTGGCGGCCTTCAAAACTCGTTTTCGCTTGCGGCTGTGCGTGGGGCCGCCGGTTGAACGGGGCATGAATTACTTCCTTTCCTCGGCGGACTTCCTCGCTGCCAATTCCCGTTCGTGCCGGATTTTGTTCGGATGGATGCCCGAAACGCCCATCAGCTTTCGCATGTTCCTGGCGTGACCTTCGAACAGGATTTCGGGCCGGCGCAGCTTCCGCCGCTTGGAGGCGGGCCGGGAACTCATCAGGTGCGACGTAAAAGAGTGATGGCGCTTCAGCTTTCCCGTGCGCGTGAGCCGCAGCCGCTTGGCGACGCTTTTGTTTGGCTTGAATTTATAGGCCATGGATATCCTCGAAAAACCCTCCGGCAAGAGGGGCGGGAAATATAGCAGACGACCGGGCTGGTGTCCATGAGGGCTTGTCGCGTTATCGCGCGGCGGGGGCTGGGGCCGCACCAACCACGGCGGGCTGCGGCGCCGGGGACCGCGGAGGAAGATTCAAGCCGCTTCCGGCGGAGAAGCTGGCGGTTTGTCGCGCTGCCGGTGCCGCCGGCTGCTTCGCACCGGGCTGTTTGTGGTCCGGCTGCAGGACGAGCGTCATTCGCCGGCCTTCCATCTTGCTGTCACGCTCGATCTTGCTGACCATGAACAGCTCGGTCTTGATCTTGGTGAACAGGTCCCGGCCCAGGTCCAGGTGGGCCATCTCGCGGCCCTTGAACTGGAGCGTGAACTGAACCTTGTTGCCTTCTTTGAGGAACTCCCGGGCATGGTTGATCTTGATCATCAGATCGTGATCGCCGATCTTGACGGTCTTGAGCTTCAATTCCTTGAGTTGTCCGGCTCGGGCACTGGCTCGGGATTTATCGACCTTTTTTTGCTGCTGATAGCGCCACTTGCCGTAGTCCATGATCTTACAGACCGGCGGGCGTGCGGTGGGAGCGACTTCAACAAGGTCAAGCCCGGCTTCGCGGGCCAATCGCAATGCTTCGGATGTGGATACGCTGCCGACCTTCTCATCCCTGTCATTGATCAAAAAAATCGGCGAAATGCGGATCTGCTCGTTGTGACGAAAATTCGTAGGAATAACAATCCTCCAAAAACCACTTCTGCCGCCGGGACGCTCGTCCCGGATCGCGGCGGTTATGAGTGCGAAGCAAACACAAAAAACAAACCACAGACCGGACCAAACGACCTCAATCGCGCCATGACCGACCGGTGGGCCGATCTATGGGCCGACGATTGCCGTCTCATTCGGTACTCATCTGTGGTAACATTTCATATCGAAATTCTGCCGCTGCAACGTCTCAAAGACGCCAAACAGACATTAACCTGAGGAATTATCGGCAATCCAGGCGGTTTTTTCAAGGTACATTCCGGCGATTTTTAATCGGCGGCCTTGCCGGCTCCCCGCAAGGCGATTTCCTGCTGGCAACGCTCGACGAACTCCGTGAGAGGCATCTGACCGATATCGTGACCGCCTCGCGTGCGGACGGCCACCAGCTTCCCGGCCACCTCCTTCTCCCCGACGATCAACATATAGGGAACCTTCTCCATGCTTGCCAGACGAATCTTCGCGCCGATTTTGTCCGCCCCCAGGTGGGCTTCCACGCGCAGTCCCCCTCTTTCAAGGCTTCGACGACCTCGCTGGCATAGGCGTTGAATTTCTCGCTGATGGACAGGACGGCCGCCTGCACCGGCGCCAGCCACAGGGGAAACGCCCCGCCGAAATGTTCGATCAGAACGCCGATGAACCGCTCCATGGAGCCGAAGGGTGCGCGGTGGATCATGACCGGCCGGTGGGCCTTGTTGTCGGAACCGATGTAGTTGAGATCGAAGCGCTGCGGAAGCTGATAATCCACCTGCACCGTGCCGAGTTGCCATTCCCGGCCGATGACGTCTTTGACGACGAAATCGATCTTCGGCCCATAGAAGGCCGCCTCGCCCGGCTCGGACGTAAAGGAGACGCCCAGGCTCGTGGCCGCCTCGAGGCAGGCCTTCTCGGCCTTGTCCCATTGCGCCGGCTCGCCGACGTATTTGGCGCTGTCCGGATCGCGCAGCCCGACGCGCACGCGGTACTCATTCATTCCGAGTGTGCCCAGGACGGTTTTCACCAACTCCAGGCATCCATGAATCTCCCGCGGAACCTGCTCTTCCGTGCAGAACAAGTGGGCATCGTCCTGGGTGAATCCGCGCACGCGCGTCATGCCGCCGAGTTCGCCGGATTTTTCCCACCGATAGACGGTGCCGAACTCCGCCAGGCGAACGGGCAGATCGCGGTAGATGCGCTGCTCCGAAGCATAGATCATGATGTGATGCGGGCAGTTCATCGGCTTGAGCAGGTAGCCGTCGATGTCCCCTTTTTCCATGCGGTTGGCCAGCTCCGCGCAGCCGCAATTCTCTTTGGCCAACTTTTCGAAATATTCGCGGCCGATCAGCGGTGGAAACTGCGATTCGCGGTAGTACGGGTAATGCCCGCTGGTACGGTACAAGTCGAGCCGGCCGATGTGCGGCGTGAAAACCTCCTGATATCCCTGGCGGCGCAGGTGCTCGCTGATGAAATTCTGAAGCTGGATGCGCACTATCGCTCCCTTGGGCTTCCACAGAACCAGGCCCTGGCCCACTCTTTCATCGATGGCGAAAAGGCCAAGCTGCGGTCCCAGCACGCGATGATCGCGCTTCTTGGCTTCTTCCAGCAGCTTGAGATGGTTTTCCAAATCCTTCTGGTCGAAGAAGGCCGTGCCGTAGATGCGCGTGAGCTGTTCGCGATCGCTGTCGCCGCGCCAATAGGCGCCGGCGACGCTCATCAGCTTGAACGCCTTGATCTTCCCCGTGGCCGGGACGTGCGGCCCCCGGCACAGATCGGTGAAATCCCCCTGCCGATAGATCGAGACGGTCTTTTCCCCCGCCTTGGCCAATTCGTCGATGATCTCGTCCTTGAACCGCTGGTTTTCACCATGCAGGATCTCTTTCGCCTTAGCCGGCTCCACATCCTCGCCGGAAAACGCCAGGTTCGCCTCGATAAGCTTCTGCATCTCCTGCTCGACCTTGGGCAAATCCTCCGCGGAAAAGCCCGGCGGCAGTTCGAAGTCGTAAAAAAAGCCGTTTTCGATTACCGGGCCGATCGTGTACTGCACCGATTTCCCGTAAAGATGCCGCAGGGCCTGGGCCAGGACGTGCGCCGTGCTGTGCCGCATGACGTAAAGACCGTCGGGGTCTTTGTCGGTGACGATGCGGACCTCATGCTCGCCGCTGAGTCGGTAAGAAAGATCGACGAGCTTGCCATCGACGCGGCCGACGACGGCCGCCCTGGTCAGTCCCTTTCCGATCGATTCGGCCAACTGCATGACGGTGCTGCCGTCGGGAACGTCTTTGCGGCTGCCGTCGGGGAGTTTGATCGCTGCCATAGATCAGGAGATTAAAGGGAAAAGCCCCCGACTGGTCAAACGCCCGGCGCCTGCGATCCCGCAAAGTGCTCAGGTTTGGTATGGAGTTTTTTTGGCCGGCCCGCCTGCGGGCCGCGTTTTGTGGACGAAAGTTGGACCGGCACACGATATGCGGCCCGCAGGCGAGCCGGCTAAAAAATGGGGAAGCAAACGCCGCTCACGATGAAGAGAGCGTCACCAGGAATTGCTTGATCGCGCGGCTGACTTGATGAGGTTGCTCCATCGGAGACGTGTGGCCGGCTCCGGCAATGACGCTCAGCGTTGAGCCGGGAATCGATTGGTGCATTTCCTGAGCCATGGCCGGCGGGGTGATGACGTCGGAATCGCCGACGAGGATCAGCGTCGGCGCGGCGATGCGGGACAACGAGGGGCGGGAATCGGTCCGATCGCGCATGGCGGCCAGCGCGTACTGGATCGTCTGGGCCGGGCAGGCTTGCATGATCGAGTTCAGTTCTGCGGCGACGTGCGGATGGGATTCGGGAGTTCCGGGGGCAAGCATTCTGGGCATCATTTTTTCCGCGACGGCGGCCGAGCCATGGGCGACGGCGAGTTCGATCATGGCATCGCGGCCGGCGCGGGCCTCGGCATCATCGGCCGCGGCGCGGGTGTCGATCAGCATCAGGCCACGCAGCGTCGAAGCATATTGCCGCGCGTACGCCAGCGCGACGTAGCCGCCCATGGACAGGCCGCCCAGCACGCAGGGCAGTCCGTGAATCTGGCAGAGCAGGACGTAGAGATCGTCGGCCAGGGACTGGATGGTAAAACTTCCGCCGCCAGCGGATTGACCGAATCCGCGCAGGTCCGGCGTGATGACCCGGCGGACGGAGGAGAGGTCGTGAATCTGCGCGTGCCAGACGCGGTGATCCAGCGGAAAGCCGTGGACGAGCACGACGGGCAGGCCGTGCCCGGCTTCGTGGTAGGAGAGTTTGGTTCCATTGACGGACTGGACGGGCATGGGTTCCTCCAAAGTGTTGGCGGATTCTCTCGCGACGGCGATGGATTGTCACCCTTGCGGGGCGGTTTTCAACATGCAGCGGAGCGTCTACAATCTCGCCGCCGCCCACGGATGGGAGGCCACGGAGTATAGATGCCTGCCTTTGACCAGGACCACCTCAACTTAACGGACTTCATGGATCTGCCCACCTTGCAGGAGATCCAGGACAGTTTCGCCGCCGTGGCGAACGTGAAGGCGACGATCACCGACGCCGATGGCCGGCTTCTGACGCAACCCACGCCGACGGCTGAATTCCTCAATCGTCAAAATGCAATCGCGGCGGCGGCGGAAGCGCACGATGGACCGCAGCGCAAAGGGGCCGAGTACGTGGCCCCGATCATGGTCAAGAACCAGCGGCTGGGAACGATCCGCATGTCGGCGACGGGCAGCCCCGCGGGAGTGGATGAGGCGAAGGTGGCGGCACTGGCCCAAAAACTGGGCATCGATCACAAGCAATTGAAACACGCGGTCGCTCAACTCACGCGCGCTCCCGGCGCCAAGCCGGCGGCCATTCAGTTCCTTTTTCTTCTGGCCAACGCGATCGCCCGGCTCTGTTACCAGGAATTCCAGCTTCGCCAGCGCATCAACGAGCTGACGGCGGTTTACAACGTCACCATGATACTGTCCGATGCGCGCGACCTGGAAAACGTGTTGCAGAGGACCGTCAAAGTGGTCTGCGAGGTGATGGAAACCCGGGCGTCTTCGCTGCGGCTGATCGACGACCAGCGGGACGAACTGGTGATCAAGGCGGTGTACAACCTCTCGGCGGAGTATCTCAACAAAGGCCCCATCCGGCTCAGCCGGGCGCAAATCGACCAGCAGGCCCTGGGGCCCAAGGGTTACGAATTCGTCCGGAACATGGCGACGGACCCGCGGGTGCAGTATCCCCACGAAGCGCAGCGGGAAGGGATCGTTTCCATGCTGTCGGTGGGCCTGCGGTACAAAGGCAAAGCCGTCGGAGTGCTGCGGGTCTATACGGCACAGGAGCAGACCTTCAGCCAATTCCAGATCGACTTGATGAAGGCGGTGGCGGCGCAGGCGGCGGCGGCCATCGAAAACGCCCGGCTGTTTGAAGAATCGCTCGCGGCGCAGGCGCTGGAACGGCAAGTGCAAATGGCGGCACAGGTGCAGCAGCGCATGGTGCCGGCCAAACCGCCGGTCAACGAGGGACTGGATTTGGCTTCGGTTTACGTCCCTTGTTACGAACTGGGCGGCGATCTGTACGATTTCATCGAGTTCCCCTACGACAATCTCGGGCTGCTCATTGCGGATGTCAGCGGCAAGGGCGTTCCGGCAAGCCTGACGATGGCGGCAGTGCGGGCGTCGCTGCGGGCGCAGGTGGACAATGTCTATTACCTGAACGAAGCCGTGCGGCGAATCAACCTGATGCTCTGCCGTGATAGCAGTCCCGGCGAATTTGTGACGCTGTTTTATGGAGTGCTGGACCGGCGGAACCGGCGCTTCACCTATTGCAATGCCGGGCATCCGCCGGGATTGATTCTGCGGGAGGGAAAGATCATCGAGTTGAACAGCGACAATATGGTGTTGGGCGTCGATCCCGCGGAGACAGTACGTGCAATCGCTGATCGATCTTCGATCCGGCGACACGCTGCTTCTTTACACCGATGGCCTGACCGACGCGGTGAATTTCCAGAACGAGCGGTTTGGCCGGCAACGGATCATCGAGGCGTTCACGCCCGGCGGGCCGAGCGCCGAAGCGGTGGCGCAAGGAATCCTCTGGTCGCTTCGGCGATTCACCGGCCTGGCCAAACCAATCGACGACGTGACCATGATCGTCGCGAAAGTGAACTGAGCATTGGGATCGACACCGCCGCAGCCTGACGAGAACACATCCCTCGGCCCCTATTGGCGGGCGCTGGGCGTCTGTCTGATCCTGCTCGCGGCGTACGTCGCCGCAATCATGACGCTGCGCACCGAGACGGCGATTCGATCCACCGCCCCGCCCTGGTACGCGTGGATTCGATTTCCCGAAGGTTCACACCCGTCCGGAAACGGCGTTTCTGGTGCTTCCTGCGATTGTCTTCGCCGGATGGTTAGGCGTGATTCGGCGCAGTCGCTCAAAGCCGCTGGGCGACGCGATTCTTCTGCCGCTGGCGTGCGCGGCGGTTTTTGCCATGAACGTCACCACGGCGATGATGGACGGCTCGGTTCGCGCAATCTCCAAACCGTTCAATTGGGGCGGCAGCGAATACTTCAGCGATGTCCAATCGGTTCGCAGCGTCGGAGCGTTCCTTCACGGATACGTCCGCAATCTCTATCACTACAGCATCCACACCCGCACCCATCCGCCGGGAGCCGTGCTGTTTCTGTATTTCGTCAGCCGGATCGTCGAACCGGGCGTAACGGCGGCGGCGTGGTCGGCCGTCGCGGTCACGGCGACCGCGGTCGTTCCGTTTTTTCTCCTGGGGCGGCGGATCGCCGGCGAGAAGACCGCGATAATCGCCCTGGCCCTGTATGTCGTGACGCCGAGCCTGGTCATTTTCGGCGCGACATCGATGGACGGCGTTTTTCTGGCGCCCTTGCTCTGGTCGATGTATTGCCTTCACCGAGCGGTCGATGAGCGCGGAATCGCCATGGCAATCGTTGCGGGAATATTTCTGGCCATCAGTTTCAGCCTCAGCTATGTCGCGGTCTGCGTCGTCGCGCTGATGCTCGTTTATGCGGCGTTGGAAGCGGCGGCGGATCGCGCGAAATTCCGGCCGGCGGCGCGGGCCTTTATTTTGTGCGGATTGGTGGTCATCGCCTGGTTTGCGGCGGTCTATGCTCTGACCGGCTTCAACTATTTTGCGTGCCTTGCAGCCTCGCGACATTACGATCACTTTGCCATGCGCACGTTCACCCTGTCCTTTGGCCGGTATGTCGATATCGGCTTCTGCAACCTAGTCGCGTTTCTCATCGGCGTGGGATTTGCGGCGATCGTGCTCTGGTGGAAGCAGATTTGCGGTTCGCTGAAATCGCCGCGGGGCTGGAACACCGCCGATCGTTTCAATGCGGCAACCGTCATCTGCGTCCTGGTCTTCAGCTTCGCCACGCTTTTTACGCACGAAACCGAACGCATCTGGCTGTTTTTCATCCCGCCGGCGCTGATAGCGGCAGCATCGTGGATCGCGCGCACACGCGGAGGATCGCAACGGCTGCTCGAATGGGCGATGCGCTTGCTGTTCGTGCAAACCTGGGTGTTTCAATTGCTGCTGTTTACGATTTGGTGACGGCGAAAACCTGCCGACTGAAGTCGGCAAGCCGCGAAAGGATCACCCCATCCGCAACCAGCGCGTGTAGCGGCGGATGGCGCGGTCGACGCGCTTTTTCGTTTGCAGAATCCGCAGGCGAAATTCCAGACGCTGCAAGGCGACGTCGCACGCGTCGCGCTTGCGGGCCTGACGAACCCAGTCCAGGGCGGTTTCGTATTGCCCCAGCCGCTCGTGTGCCAGGCCCAGGTTGTACATCGCCATGACGTTTGCCGGCTCCTTGGCCAGGACGGTCATGCAACTTTTGATTCCCTCGCTGTAATGGCCGCGAGTGAATTGGGCGACGGACAGGTTCAGCCAGCCGCTGACCTCGCGCGGATTCATCGCCACCAGCCACTTGAGACAGGCCATGGCGGCCCGGCTTTCGTCGGTGTCCATCAGCAGGTTGGACAGTTCGAGCAGGAGCTTGGGTTCGTCGGGGCGAAGCTGCAGTTCGGCGCGGAATCGGTTTCGGGCGGCGGCCAGTTCCCCTCGGCGGCAGTTGATCCGGCCCAATCCCATGTGCGCGCCGGGAAACGTCGGGTCCAGGTGCAGGACCATGGAAAAAGCCTTGCCCGCATCGTCGTCGCGGCCCATCCGCAACAGCAGCCGGCCGTGATGGTAATAGCCCCCAGGTTCGCCCGGGACCAATTCGATCGCGCGGCGGAATTTTTCGTCGGCCTCCTGAAGCCGGCCCATGGACACCAGCAGTTCACCCAAATCCAGCAACGTCTGGGTTCGGCCGGGATTGAGGCGAAGATCGGTCAGCAGATGCCGACGTGCATGCTCTAAATCCCCCTTCTTGCGATACGCTTGGCCGATGCGAACGTGGACGTCGCCCTGCGTGCCCTGAAGGTCCAGGCATTTCGTCCAGCAGTAAATCGCCTTGTCATACAGGCCCCGCGCGTCGAGGCTGCACCCCATGTTGTAGTAGCAGGTGGGACAGTTCTCTTTGTACAAGCGGGCGGTGTAGAACATCTCCTCGGCCAGGTCGTGCTCGCCGCGCTGGGCGTAGGCGATGATTCGATTGCAGTACGAGGGTTCGAAGGTGGAATCGATGCTCTCGATCTGCACGAAAGTCTCGATTGCCTTGTCCAGCCGGCCCGTGCGGTGCAGATCAACGCCGAGATGATAAAGGGTTTGTATCTCGTTTGGTTCGATGCTGTCGGCCTGGCGATAGGCTTCGAGGGCTTCCTCGAAGCGGCCCATCTCATCGAGAATCAGGCCCATATTGAAGAACCAGGAGGGATTATAGGGATTGATACTGGTCGCCAAACGGATCTCGCGCAGCGCTTCGGACCATTTGCGCTGCTCGAAGAACTGCTGGGCTCTTTCTACCCGACGCTCGGCATCACTCCAGTCGTTCATGACCCGCCACACCCTGGAATACAGAAATTCCGCCGGTTGCCCATAATTTAGCAGCCCGTTTCACCGGATAGCAAGACGCCTTCACGCTAATTTAGGCGAATTTTTTAGGAGATATGGTCCGGCCCGGCGGCTTTTCGGGCCGACGCAAATACGGTAACTTCGCGGGGATCGACGATAAAAGGCCAGAGTGACTCTTCAGCGATGGATAAGGGCGATTTTTTTGCCGGCGGCGATGATGTCGCCGTTTCCTTGCATGACCAGCGCAAACCTTGCCCACCCCCGCCGGTGTCACCGCGGAATCCTCGTCCCAGGACCCCATCGCCATCCTCCAGAATGACAATCCCGGCATCTCGCAGAACGTCCGCGATATGGCCGCCCTTCGGCTAGTCAGTCGGCAGAGCCCGCCCGCGCACGCGGCTACCGTCGATCTGCTGACGAAGGGCACGCCCGCGGCCAAGCTGGCGATCGCCCGAGCGCTGGCGTCGGTGGCATGGCCGGACGCGGACTTCATCCCCTCCCTGACCACTCTATTACACGGTCGGGATCAGGCATCGGTCGCCGCCGCCGCCCAGGCGCTGGTTCAATACAAGGATAACGGGGATATCTTGCAGGAGTTGATCAACCAGGCAACGTCTGACCACCCCCTGAACATCCGCCTGCCGGTCATCCGGGCGCTGGGGGCTTTGAGTCAGAAGGACGCCGCGCAAACCCTGATCGATCTCCAGCAGCACGATGAGGACTACCAGGTTGAGGCCGCCGCCGGGGACGCGCTGATCGAAATGACCGGCCTGACCAGCTTCGATCACGATCCCGGGCCTTGGGCACAGTGGTGGCAGCAAAACCAGGGACTGTCGGATACTGATTTCCGCGTCGGCATTATTCGCAGTCGCGGCGAGGCGTTCCAGACACTGGCGGCCCAGCACAACACCCTGCAAAACGCCGCCGACGATTTGCTCACTGACAATTTCTGGAACGCGCCGTCACCCGACCGGGCGAGGATATTGCTTTCCTATCTTCAGTCGCCCGCGCCGGAAATTCGTGCCCTGGGAGCGGACTTGGTTTACTCCGCCAGCGCCACCGCCAACGGAGCGCCGCCGGGGACCATCCGGCAAACGCGATTGCTGCTGGCGGATCCCTCCCCGGATGTGCGTGCCGCGGCGGCGACGGCGCTGTCGGCCGACGTCGATTCCGCCGCCGACCTGGTGGCGCAATTGGCGCGGGAACAGGATGACGTGGTCCGGGTTCGCCTCATCAATTCGTTGGCGCCCTTCCAAAATCTCCAGGCCATTGAACAGATGCTGAAGCTGGTCGGCAGCGGGCCGTCCTCGGCGGTCCGGATCGCGGCTGCCGACGGCATCCGCCAAGGCGGCGACATCATCGACAAAGACCCCCCGCTGCAATCGAAGGCGATTCATGTTCTCATAGCCGCCCTGCATGACACCGACCCTCCGGGACAGCCGAACCTGCGCCAGGCCGTCGTCGGCGCCCTGGCGGCGATGCGAGCCAGCAGGCTGTCCGATGTTTTTCTGAAGCTTCTGGCCCCCAGCGAGCCGCTGGGGGTGCGAGGCAACGCGTTGATCGGCTTGGGCAGCCTGCCGGACCCATCTCCCTATGACGCGGAAATCGCCCGGAATCTCGATGATGAGGAGCCGGATATGCGGTTGGCGGTGATCGAGGCCCTGGGCCTCTCGCCCACGCCCCTGCCGCCGCTTTACATCACCCAGTTGGTGGATCGGGTGAACCAGGACGGCAACGATCAGGTCCGGGCCGAGGCCTGGGAGGTGTTGCAAAACTGGGCCCAGTCGCCGGCGATTGATGAATCCAGTCTGGCGGCGATGGCGGATGGGTTGGCACACGATCCGAACAAGGCGCTGTTCGTCCGGGAGAAGCTGCGGGATCGGCTGGCCCAGGATGCCCAAAACGCCACCGACCCCGCCAAGCGCCGCTCCGCGGCCCAGGATCTGCGCTTGGAGGAACAGGACATCGGCGACCTGCTGATGGATCCCGCGATCAATCGCCCCGCCGAGGCGGCCGAGCAGTATCGGGCGGCTTTGGATTACTGGAAGGCAAACAACGGCGCGGTGGACGTCATCAACCGGCTTTGCCGGGCGATCGTGCGGTCGCTGCTGCAGGCGAAGCATTGGGACGACGCGGCCAGTTTCGCATCCGGCATCATCAAGGAATGGGGAAATGATCCCACTTTGAAGGTCACCTCGCAGACCGTGGCCCGCGAGTTTGTCGCGGCGGCGCGAAATCTCGCCGAATCCGATGATCCCAACGCCTACGGCGACGCGATGGCGTTATTCGATGCCGAGGGCAAAATGAATCCCCCGCTTTCCAGCGACGCCAGAGACGAGTTGGCCAGCCAGCGCAGCGCCATTGAAGCAAAGCACGCGGCTTCGTCCAAGCCGTCGCCGTGATCGCCCGGCAAATCCGGCGGCCGTCAATCAGTTATTCCATTTTCACGTGTCGTGCAACGTTTTCGATTCTCACAAAAGCCGCAGGATTGCAATCCTGCGGCCTTCGAACGCTACACACCACTTGAATATTCTCTAACGGCATTGGGCAGCAATCGCTCCGATCAGCCGATCAATCTGCTCCTGGGTATGCTCGCAGCTCAGCGTCACGCGCAATCGGCTGGTTCCGCGTGGGACCGTCGGCGGCCGAACCGCGCCGACCAGCAATTGATTCTCCAACAGTTTTTCCGCCAGGTCCAACGCCGCCGATTCTTCGCCCACGATGATCGGCACGATCGGCGAATCTCCATCCGGAATTGCCAGCCCTTTTCCCCGGAAACGATCTCGGACCTCCCGTGACAATTGCCGCAATCGCTGCTGGCGCCGCGGCTCATCGCGCATCACGCCGATGGCCGCTTCGATTCCCGCGGCCATGGGCGGGGCAATGCTGGTTGAATAAATATAAGCGCGGCCGAAATTCAGCACGGCGTCGCAGAAACTCTTCGAGCCGCAGATCGCGCCGCCCACGCAGCCGGCGGCTTTGGAAAATGTCACGACGAACACATCCACCATGCCCGTCAGTCCGCACTCCGCGGCCAGGCCGGCGCCGCCGGGGCCGTACACGCCGCTGGCGTGCGCTTCGTCAAGCAGAAGCACGAACGGTCTTTCACGCTTCATCCGATCGAGCGCCGCCAAATCCGCCGCATCGCCGTCCATGCTGAAGATCGATTCGGTCACGACGACCTGCAATTGATCGGCGTCGGCTTCGTCGAGCAGGCGTTTGAGCTTGCTCATTCCGTTGTGCGGAAAGATGCGCCACGCCGCCTCCGAGCCGCGGATCGCGTCGAGCAGTGACGCATGGGCCAGCTTGTCAACGAGAAACCGCACGCCGCCGCGGCGATGTTTGGTTACGGCCGCCAGGGTTTGGATCGCCGCGTGGTTCGCTTGATATCCGCTTGGAAGCAGGACGGCCGAGTCGGTCCCCTTCCACGAAGCGACGGCCGATTCGGCGGCGGCGTGCTGCGGTGAGAATCCGCTGATCAATCCGGCGGCGCCGCACCGCGCCGAAGTTGGCCGCCCCGCCGCTCACCGCGACGACGACGCGTGGGTGATGAGTCAGACCCAGATAATTATTGGAGCAGAAATTGACGCAGATGCGCCCGTCGATCTGTGCGCACCGCGTCGATGGGCCGAACGACGCGCCGACCGCGAAGCTGGTGCGCTTCGGTGAGGCGGGATAATTCATCGCCCAGAAGTGAATCGAACGACTCCGGCATCGGTCGGCGCGATTTACTCGTCCTTGCCGTCGTCCTCGTCGGCGTCGGTCATCTCGGCCACGTCCCCCGCCTCGTCGTCGATCGTGCCGCCGATCAGATCGGCCAGTTTCTGCTTCATCAGCCGGCCGACCTTGAATTTGACCGTTCGCTTTTCGGGAACCTCGACGGGTTCGAGCGTTTTGGGATTCTGGGCCTTGCGTGCTTTGCGGATTTTTGTCTCAAAGACGCCGAAGTCCCGGAATTCCAAGCGGTTGCCTTTGCCCAGCTCGTTCACGATCTCGTCAAGGAACTGTTGAATCACCCGCTTTACCTGCACGCGTCGCTGTGCCGCGTTGTCAGCTATGCGATCAATCAATTCCTTTTTCGTGATGGTGGCCATAGCGCCCTCGATTGGTTTTAACACTCGACGGGAAACAGACTTAAACAATATCTCTTAGAAATCGGCCGATTGCAAGAATAATGCGGCCTTGTGACATTCTTAATTTAACAGCATGAATTGGCAGATTCGAGCGATTCTTCAGTGATAGGAGATGCCGTAGGATTGGCTGACCGCCTGGCGCTGGTATCCATCGGGAATACTGCCTCGCCCGCCGGCGCCGTAGGAATAATTGGCTTGGTAGTCGTAGGACTGTAGGAAGTAGTAAGTGGTGGTCGCATCTTGAAACCCAGCGAACGCGGCGGCGTCCCGGTCGTCGCGGGACAGATCAAGCTGGGACACTCCCGCCAGGGCCGGCGGATCAAAGGCCAACGCCACTGCGGGGGCGGCCGGCCGATAAGCATGCGCCTGTTGCAATGGCGAAACAGCGGCGGGCTGCGAAGCACACCCCGCAAGCGCCGATGCCAGCAATATCAATCCAATCCATCGCATGTCCGTATCAGTTCAAATCCAATGCCATCCCACGCAAGTACCGCCAAGGGCTGGATTTTAACGTCGCAGGCGGCTCAAGCTCAAATAATTCATCCGCCGTTGACGCCGGCATGTTGTACCGGCGCATCAACCGGCGTGGCGTTTTTCAGACATGTTTCCGTCGGGCAACGCCATAGCGTGCCGGCGGCCCGACGGCGTGATATCGTTGCGGTGCCATGAAATTCAAGAAGCCGCCGCTGCGCATTCAACCCACGACGCTTTGGGACTATCCGTCGCAAGACTATGGCAATGAGCCGCAGGGACTTCCCGGCTACAAAGGCGCCACGCCCAGCTACATCATCTGGAACCTGCTCCAGCGGTACACCAAGCCGAAGGACCTGGTGATCGACCCATGCGCTGGAAGCGGGACCACGCTGGACGTGGCGCGCGACCTGGATCGGCGGGCGCTGGGTTATGATCTGAAGCCGACTCGCAAGGACATTTTCCGCGTGGACGCCCGCAAGCTGCCGCTGGAGGACGAGAAGGCGGATTTCGTGTTCATCGATCCGCCCTATTCGACGCACATCGAGTATTCCGACGATCCGCGCTGCATCGGCAAGCTGGACGCGGCCGGACCGGAATACTACAAGGCGATGGATCAGGTGATCGCGGAGATTCATCGCGTTCTGCGCCCGGCCGGCACATGGGACTTTATGTCTGCGATTCGTTCGTCAAAGGAAAGGGATTTTTCCCGATCGGCTTTGAGCTGTTCGGGCTGATGCGCAAGCATTTGGAGCCGGTGGATATCGTCGCGGTGGTTCGGCACAACAAAACGCTGGACATGGGCAATTACCGAGCCGCCGCCGAGGAGGGGAATTTCTTTTTGCGGGGGTTTAATTATCTGTTTGTCATGCGGAAGGCGCAAGGAAAGGGGGGACGATTTCGTAATTTCGAGGCCCGCGGGATTGCCATCCCGCGGCTTTTGTGAGAATCGAAAGCGTTTTTACAGCCCGCCGCGCAGCGGGCGCAAGAGCTTGAGCCGGCCATCCTGGGGACGGAGCAGGAAGCAGAAACGATCGAGATGAAAACCGCGGATGGGAGGCTCCGGATCGGGAAAACCCGGGGGGACGGACCAGTCGGCAGGAAGCAGATTTTCCATGGAAATGGCGCGGTCTTGGCGAAGGTCGCCGACTTCCTGATCGCTCAGGATTCGACTCGGCGCCCAGGGGAGGATTTCGCGGCCGTGCAGTTCGACACATCGGTCCGGGCCGGGATCGGACCAGGGTCCGATGGCGGCGCGATGCAGTTCGCTGAGATGCGCTGGGCAGCCGACAAGCCGGCCGAGGTCGCGAGCCAAGGCCCGAACGTAATATCCGCCGCGGACCGTCAACTGGAGCCGGCTTTGCCGTGGCAAATCGTGGCCGAGCCAGCGGGCCTCGTGCAGATAGACTCGCGACGGGGGCATGACCACCGATTCGCCTCGGTGGGCTTTGAGGTAGGCGCGCTCGCCGTCGATCCGTTTGGCGCTGGTGGCGTGAGGGATTTGGTCGCGCCAGCCGATGAACGTGGCCAGCGCTTCATCAAGTTGCTGCAGGCGAAGTCCCGCTGCGTCGCGCGAGTGAGTGACACGGCCGTGCGGATCGCCGTTGTCGGTTTCGGCGCCCCAGCGAACGGTGGCGTCGTAGATTTTCGGCACGGCGTGGAGGTAATCGAACAGCCGGGTGGCAGGCTCCACCAAAATGAGCAGCAAACCGCTGGCAAAAGGATCAAGCGTGCCTCCGTGGCAAACCCGCGGCGGCCTTCGCGTCTGCGAGGCGCGAGCGGCCTGGAGGTACGTCTGCACGAGTGAAAAGCTCGTGGGTCCGACCGGCTTGTGGATCAGGTGAATGCCCGGGGTCATCACTTCATAAATTACAGAACAACCCTCAGCCCGACCAATGCCCTTACAAGTGGTTCCAATTTCTCCAACTGCCCCATTCGGGTGATTTTTCTTATTTATGTGGCGTCAAAATGCCGGATTTTCCTTGACCACTATTCCTTCCCGACTAGACTCAGTAAACGTTTACGTTAGGCCGTTCAGTTTGTTCCGCATTTGTAACGGCGCCGATGCGACGGCCTCAATCCGGCGGATTTGGAGCTTGCCCCTATGTGTGGCGGATTGGCGCGCTCCCAAAAATCCTCGCAACATGGGGGTCATTTACCGGAGGAGAGGGTCCGTGAAAAAAAAATATGTAAAATATTTCGTCCTCGTCGGGGGCATCTCTTCGCCGGCTTGGGCACAGACCACCATTGACGGCAGCAATTTGGCCCTGCAATCCAGCGGCGCCGCCAGCGGCAGCGGCTGGACGCTCAGCAGCAACGGCTATGTGGGAACCTACATCGACCTGAGTCAGGCCGGCGCCGTAACTTTCACGGTGGATGCTTCGGGCACCACTTCGGGCGGGTTAAACCCGGATATGACGATCTCCATCGCCAACAGCACCGAATCATTCGACGTGAATTCGAGCAACCTGTCGGATTACACCTACACCACGCCCACGCTTGCCGCCGGCACATATTTCGTCAGGACGCAACTGGATAATCAGAACGCGACGCAGACGCCGGACCTGACGGTCGGCAGCCTCACCGTCAGCGGCACGGGCGTTTCAGTCTCCAACTCCAACACCAGCGCCAATGCCCTCACCGCCGCCACCGACTATGCGCAAAACTACCGCGAAGGCCCCGCCACGATCGCGCTGACCAACGGCAACGGCAACGCCCTGGGCGCGGGGACTCAGGTGCAGGTCAAATTGATCGACAACGCGTTCAATTTCGCGGGCGCGGTCTACGGCGAAAGCCCTTACAGCGACCCTTCCGCGTGGCTCAATGGCGGCGTCAGCAGCCCGGTCAGCGCCGCGCCCAACACGACCGAGGAGATCAACTACCAGAACGCGATCCTTCAGAACTTCAACATGATTGTTCCCTCCAACGCGGGCAAATGGGTCAACAATGAATACACCCACGGCAGCGTGAACATGAATCTGGTCGATGCCATGACGGATTTCGCATCCCAGAATGGCCTGGGCGTGCGGATGCACAACATGTTCTGGGACAATGAGCAGCCGCCGTACATAACAAGCCTTTTCAATGCGAACGGCACGATATCCGCCAGCAATCTCACAACGCTTGAAAGCGACATGACCAGCCGCGTTGCTTATTACCTTGGTGGAGACAACGGTGCGCTGGGAACTCCACGGACCGACAGTTACCAGGAGGTGGATGTCTTCAATGAGCTATGGCATGGGCAGGCCGACCAGATCAATTACCTGGGTGCGTTGGGCTATCAAGGCGTAGCGAATTACTATGCCGCGGCCGCCGCGGCCGTCAGCAACGCCGGATCAAACACCCGGCTGATGACCAACGAATACAACGTGCTCCAATTCTCCCCCGCTTCCATCAGCAGTACTGGGGTGGCGAGCGGCTCGGACAACTATGCAAATTGGTATCTCCACGGCGTGCAGCAAATCCAAAACGACGGTGGGCCCGTCTCCGGCATCGGCATGGAACTCTACATCAATCCCGACACCGCCCAGGATCCAACGGAGGACCAGATCAGTCCCGCTGAAATGGAACAGGCGATGCAGAACCTTTCCGTGGATAAGACCGCCAATGGCACGCCTGTATCACTGTCGCTCACTGAATTCGGCGTGGCTTCCGGGGCGCCGTCGGTTTCGGACTACACCACGGATCTTACCGAAGCCCTGACCATGATCTATGGCACACCGCAGGCGACCACCTTCGGTTACTGGGGCGGCATCGGCGGCCCCAACGACAGCAGCGCCTACTCGCTCTACAACAGCAGTTACCAACTTACCTCGGTGGGAGAGGCTTATGAGGCTTGGATGGCCCAGTATGACACCAATGAAACCCTGACCACCAATGCGGACGGCCAGGTTTCATTCAACGGCACTTACGGCATATATGACGTGACCGTCGACGGCACGGTCTATGAACTGGACCTGGAGCCGGGCACCACGAACTATGGCCTGATGACGCCGATTTCCACCGCGACGTGGGACGGCGGCGGGTCCAACAGCAATTGGAGTACTTCCGGAAACTGGTCCGGCACGCTCGTCACCAATGCCCCCCTGATTTTCGCGGGCACGGCCGGCCTGACGCCCAACAATGATTCAACGGCCGGCACCGATTACAGCGGCATCACCTTTGACTCCGGAGCCGGCGCGTTCGTCATCGGGGGGAACGCGA
Source organism: uncultured Phycisphaerales bacterium (assembly GCA_963771925.1). Taxonomy (GTDB): domain Bacteria; phylum Planctomycetota; class Phycisphaerae; order Tepidisphaerales; family Tepidisphaeraceae; genus PALSA-1353. Next base: position 1,760,958 of record CAVYVE010000005.1, on the reverse strand, counting down.
TCGATCTCGGCGGCGACATCGTCAACAACAGTTCAAACACGCAAACGATTAACCTAGCCTTGGCGCTTCAGCAAAACACCAATATCAACGCGGCCACGGGCAACATCACCATCGGCGGCGCCATCAGCGGGGCGTTCTCGCTGACCGCGCCGGGGAGCCACGTCGTCACGCTCACCGGGTCCAATTCTTATTCCGGCGGAACCACCGTCAGTGCCGGCAAGCTCGTCATCGGCGCCGCCGGCGCTCTTCCGGCCAACGGCAGCGTGTCGATCACCGGCGGCACATTGCAACTGGCCCTCAACACCGGCGGCGAAACGCTGTCGTCCTTGTCCATCTCCTCCGGCGGCGCACTTGATCTGGGCAACAATCACATGATCATCAGCGACGCAGGCGGCAGCATCGATTCCACGATCCGCGCCTATCTGTCCGCCGGCTACAACGGCGGCAATTGGAACGGCGCCAGCGGCGGTTCCGTCATGACCTCCGCCCCGATCACGATCGGCGCCAGCACCTACAGCATCGGTTATGCCGACGGCGCCGACAGCGTCGTCGCCGGCCTGCTCTCCGGCGAACTTGAAGTCGCATACACCCTGGCCGGCGATGCCAATCTCGACGGCAAGGTGGACAGCGCGGACTTCGGCATTCTGGCCGACAACTACGGCGCTTCCGGCGCCGTTTGGGATGAGGGCGACTTCAATTACGACGGCAAGGTGGACAGCGCGGACTTCGGAATATTGGCGGTCAACTACGGCCAATCGGCCGGCAGCAATGCCGACGTGGTGACGGCGGCCGACTGGTCGGCTTTGAACGCCTTCGCGTCGGCCAACAGTATCACGTTGGCCCAGGTTCCCGAGCCGGCAACCACCGGTCTGATGCTGCTGTCGGCGATCAGTTTGCCGCTGCGTCGTCGCCGCCGCCGGTCGATGTCTTGACCCGATTGCTCAGGCTGCGCAGACGGTTGATCGCCGCGACATAGGCCAGGGCGCTGGCTTCGAGGATGTCGGTGCTGAGGCCGCGGCCGCGGATTTTTCGGCCGCTGTGTTCCAACTCCACGTGGGCTTCGCCCAGCGCTTCGGCGCCCTTGGTGATCGAGCGGATGCGGTAATCCGTCAATGCCATCTTAACGCCGGTCAGCCGCTGGATCGCCGAATAAATCGCGTCCACGGGGCCGTCGCCGACGCTGGCGTCCTGAACGGTCTGGCCGGAGCTGTCGCGCAGGGTCGACCGTGGCGGTCGGCGTCGTCTTGCTGCCGGCCGTGACCTGCAGGCCGACCAATTCCCACAGGTTGGCGGTCAAATCCAGTTGATCGTCCACCAGGGCTTCGATGTCTTCGTCGAAGACTTCCTTTTTCTTGTCGGCCAGGGCCTTGAACTTTTCGAAAGCCGCCTGAATCTGTTCGTCGCTCAGCGTGTAGCCCAGGAAATTCACGCGATCGCGGAACGCGTGCCGGCCGGAATGTTTGCCCAGAACCAGCGAAGTCTTGGGAATTCCCACCGTGGCCGGGTCCATGATCTCGTAGGTCTCGCGTTTTTTCAGCATGCCGTCCTGGTGAATGCCGGCTTCGTGGGCGAAGGCGTTTTCGCCGACGATGGCCTTGTTGCGCTGCACGACCAGGCCGGTCAGCGTGCTGACCATCCGGCTGACGGAATAGATTTTGGTGGAGTCGATGCGAGTAGTGGTTTTGTAATGATCGCTGCGCGTGCGGAGGGCCATGACGATTTCCTCCATGGCCGCGTTGCCGCGCGCTCGCCGATGCCGTTGACGGTGCATTCGGCCTGGCGGGCGCCGCTTTCGATCGCCGCCAGGGAATTGGCCACCGCCAGACCCAGATCGTCGTGGCAATGACAGGACAGAACGACGTTCTTCTGCTTGAGAATGGGAAGCTTCGCCAGCAGATGCGAAAAAATCTGGCCGTAGGTCTTGGGCGTGGCGTAGCCGACGGTGTCGGGAAGATTCACCGTGGTCGCGCCGGCCTCGACGGCGGCCTGGACGATCTCCTCCAGAAATTCCAGTTCGGTTCGGCTGGCGTCCTCGGGGGAGAATTCCACGTCATCCGTGTAGCCTCGGGCTTGGCGGACCGATTCGACGCTGAGCTGGATGATCTGCTCCTTTCCCTTTTTGAGCTTGTGCTCGCGATGGATTTTGCTGGTGGCGCAAAAGACGTGGATGCGTTTGCGGGCGGCGGGCCGCACGGCCTCGCCGGCGCGCTCGATGTCGCGCGGGCGTGCAGCGGGCCAGGCCGCAAACGACGCTGTCGCCGATTTCCGAGGCGATGGCATGGACGGCCTCGAAATCGCCGTTGGAGCTGATGGGGAACCCGGCCTCGATGACATCGACGCCCATGGCCTCCAGGAGTTGGGCGATTTCGAGCTTTTCCGCGCGGGTCAGGGTCGCGCCGGGGGATTGCTCGCCGTCGCGCAGCGTTGTGTCGAAGATTCGCACGGTGTCCATGGGAGGCTCCTTCAAACAAGTGACTCGAAAACAACCGACAAAAAAACCCTGCGATCCGGATCGCAGGGCCTTTGGATTCAATGGTATTGGAAAGGCGTCCTACGATCGTGCGCTGAAAAGGCCCTCAAGGGCCAAAGCAAGTCGAGAAGCGAGGACGATCGTCGAACGCATATCAAAATATTAAACCGAGAATGGGCCGGATTGTCAATGCTCCGTCCCCCATTTTAGCCGTCCTGTCCTGCGGGCCGCGTTTGCCGCTGAAAGCGCCGGCGGCAAGCCAGGACGCCCATCCCCGCCACAAGCACAGACTTGTCGATGCCGGTTCAGGAACCTGGGCCAACGTCATACCGTTGGCCGCCGCGAAGGCGTCCAGGGCCGACCAGTCGGCCTCCGTCACCACATCGGCATTGCTGCCGGCCGATTGGCCGTAGTTGACCGCCAGGATTCCGAAGTCCGCGCTGTCCACCTTGCCGTCGTAACTGAAGTCGCCCGTATCCCAAACGGCGCCGGAAGCGCCGTAGTTATCGGCCAGAATTCCGAAGTCGGCGGAATCGACCTTGCCGTCGAGATTCGCATCGCCGGCCAGGGTGTATGCGACTTCGAGTTCGCCGGAGGGCAGGCCGGCGACGACGTTGTTGGCGCCGTCTGCATAACCGATGCTATAGGTGCCGGAACCGATCGAGGTCAGCGCGGAGGTGATGATGGTTCCGCTGGTGGCGCTGGCGCCGTTCCAACCTCCGCCGTTGTAGCCGGCGGCCAGATAGGCGCGAATCGTGGCATCAATGCTGCCGCCTGAGTCGCTGATGATCATATGGTTGTTGCCCAGATCAAGTGCGCCGCCCGCGGATATGGACAAGGACGACAGTGTTTCGCCGCCAGTGGGATCGGTGTTATGGGCAAATTGCAATTTGCCGCCGGTAATGGAGACCGCGCTGTTGGCCGGAAGAGCGCCGGCGGCAGCGATGACGAGCGTACCGCCGGCCACGGTCGTTCCGCCACCATAACTATTGGCCGATTCCAATGAGACGGTTCCGAGCCCGTTGGTTGTGGAACCAATGCCGATGGTGGGTGAAGCCAGCGTCCCGCCGTCGCCGGAGTCAGACAGTCCGAGGGTCGAAGCCCCGTTCACGTTCAGCCCCCCGGCGCCGCTGATCGCGCCGCTAATATGCAGCACGTCTCCGGAATTGACCACGTTCACACACAGGCTCGTATTGGTGGCGAGTTTCAAGGGGGCCGAGATCGTATCCGTGCCGGCCCGGTCATCAATCAGAGCCGGTTCGACGCCCGGCATGTTCATCGTCAGGTTGCCCCCGCCGGTGGCCGCAAGGGTGTATGAATAGTTGGGGTCGTTGAAAAGAATCGTGCCGATATCCGTTGTCGCGGAGACAGTGACGGTCGTGTTGGCGGTAACGTAGTTAAGGAAATCCGCCTCAAGGCCCTGGTAATTGGGAGCGTAGCCGGTATCGCCGGTGGTCCAATTGCCGGCGACATTCCAATTGCCGCTGCCGGCGCTCCAGGCCGGTGCAACGACTCGCAGATTATCAATACTGAGGTTGAAGTTCGCGGTTGCGTTGGCGGCCCCATTGGTTTGGCCATGAGTGTTGAACAGCAACTCGAGTTGAAAGTTAGTCGTGCTGCCGTCGACGAATTCATCAGCGAAATACACCGTCGTGATGGAGCCGTTGGTGACTTGGCCGGAGCTGGTAATTGGATTGGAACTGGAATTTCCGTAGAAGCCATTGAAGGTTTCGTAGAGTTCCAGTTCGAAATAAGAATTGGCGGCGTTGTTGCCGGGAGCCGCGCTGACATCCACGGCGAAGTAGTCGCCGCCTTCCGCGGCCGCCACCGCGTCCGCATTTGTCATGAGATTCTGGGACAACCCGATCTCCCAGTCGTCCGATCCCGGATCGGTCCCGGCATTCTGGGCGTTCATGGTCGCGGTCATCGAACCGGGCGATCCGGTCATGCCAGGCTGGAGGGATCCACTCGTGAACGTGCCGTTGTTGGCATAGGAGCCTGCGGAAACCGACCCCAGGCCATCGTACGTATCGTCATCGCTGTCAAAGGTATCGTTCGTCGCGACCGTTCCCCCTGGGTTGGCGTTATAGTTCGTGGCGCTGGGATTGGGTGGGTTGATATTGTTCCCCAGAACCGCCCAACCCGAAAAATCGTTTTGAGTATTAAAAATCGACTGGGCGTCGGCGACGCAGCCAAAAACACCGGAAACAGCCAAGCCGGCAGCGGCGGCCAGCACCGACGTGCGACGAACTCTTTTCATTTTTCTCTCCTCTTCCGGATTACCCTGGCAATCGATCAATTTTACCGAACAGCGGGCCTTGCTAGGTTACCGCATATTCATCCCGTTGGCCAACGGGTTGATCTGAATGTTAAAAGGGGCGATCCTACCGGGCATGGCCCTGACCATGCGGTGGGTTGGTAATGAGGAATTAGATCGTATCGCCGAGACGCGATGGATGTGCTATGCACATTCCAATAAGGAATTAGCCCGCTTCAATGAGCAGATTCACGCCGATCCCTGGGGCGGACCCGCCGATTATTTGCTCGCCGAGCAAAACGGCCAGGCCGTGGGAACGGCCACCGGTTTGCCCTTCACCATGTGGGTGCGCGGCTCACCGATTTCCTGCCAGGGCGTCGCCTACGTGGGCACAATCAAATCGGCCCGCAGGCGAGGCGGCTCGGAGCCGGGCGTCGCCTCGGCCGTCATGCGCGAAATCCTGCACAGGGCCACGGAGCGTCAGCAGATTATCTCCGCCCTCATGCCCTTTCGGGCTTCGTTTTACGAGCACTTCGGATACGGCTTGGTTGAGCGGTATTCCGAATGGACGATTCCCCTGACCGTCCTCCCAACCGGTGATTGCGACGGTTGGAGATTAATGCGGCCCGAGGATCGTGACGCTCGCGCAGTGCAATGGCAAGCTGCCGTCGAGACCGGCCAATGCGACATTGAACGCTCAGGCCGAAGATGGGAATACATCGGTCCGCGCGAAGACGAAGAAGGCATGGTTTTCGTCGACCGTCCCTCGGCGAATGAACCGATACGGGCGCAGGCATTCGTTGTTCGCGAAACCGCCGACAACAGGAACATCCTGAAAGTTCAGAGCTGGTCCGTCAAATCGCGCGAGGCCTTTGGCCGGCTATTGTGCTTTCTGGGCACGATGCGGGACCAGTTTTCCGCCGTCTCGATTACGGTCCAGGCGGATTGGCCGCTGAATCGGCTGTTGCGCGAACCGCAGGTTCCGCATCGGCCGGTGGATCATCCCACGCCGGAAGTTCGCGGCTTCACGCGGATGCAGGCTCGGATTCTGGACCATCGGAGATTTCTGGAATCGCTGAATCTGCCGGCGAAACACAAGGGCCGGGTATCCGTGGCGGTGACGGAAACCGAGGGGAACGTTTCACGTTTTGCGGTGGAATTCGAGGCCGGCCGGGCTCATCTGACAACGGCCGGCGGGGCCGCGGACATCGAATGCCTAGATCGCCATTGGGCGGCGATCGCCACCGGCGATTTGTCGGCAAGCCAGGCGGTCAGATGGGGCCTGGCCAAGGAACACGCGGCCGGGGCGGCGGCAGTGCTGGATGTCCTGGCCGCCGGGCCGGGGCCGTCTTGCCGGGAATCGTTCTGACCTCACGCGGGGGCGATAAATCCGCCGATTTGATTGAGCTTGGGCCTTTGCGGCGTACAATTCCATGGCTGGCGAAGTATCCGCCGATTTTGAGATGTGGTCGATGAGCCAAGTCGAGCAACAAGAAGCCGCACCGGCAGAAATCGTGCAGCCGGAAATCGCGCCACCCGAAGAAGAAAAACCGCCGCGGCCCTCGCGATGGCTGCCGCAGCGCCTGCAAAGGCTCTTTTCCGAGCCGGAGTCGGCGACGGCGCTGGCGTGGGCCACCTCCATCAGCTTCCACGTCGTTCTGTTCGTCACCGCCATCATCGTTCTTCCCCCCATCGTGCGCGGATTGCACGACACCAGCCAGGAACAGGTCATCATCCCCGACACCACGCTGGCCAACAACAGCGACATCGGCGGCGTGCCCAATCCCGGCATGGGCAAAGACCCCACGCGCGACGCGTCGCAGGAAACCGATCCGACGGAGAACGACTCGCGCGGATGGGCCGATCGCCGCAGCGATGACCTGGCCCAGGCCCTCAACGGCAGCGCCGTCGCCGCCGGCGACACCGTCGCACAGGGGGATCAGAAACACGCCGCCGCCGGCAAGGACAACACGCTCTTCAGCCTCTTCAGCGGCGAGGGCGGGCAGATGGGAAGCTTCGGCCCCCGCGGCGGCGGGCAGGGCGTCGGACCGAAAAGCAAAATCTTCGGACACGGCAGCAACGTCCGCAGCATCATCTATGTTTGCGATGCGTCGGGCTCCATGGTCGGCCAGGGCGACGACGCCCTGAAGACCGAACTCAAACGCGACATCGCCAATCTTTCGCCGATTCAGCAGTTCAACGTCCTGATTTTCCACGAAACCCGCAGCGGATCGCTTTACCAGGAACTGGCCGACAAGCTGCTGATGGGCACGCCCAGCAACAAGGCGACCGCCTTTGATTTCATCGACAATCTTCCCTTTTCCAGCGTGAACAACCCGATCCCCGCGCTGGAGGAAGCCTTCCGCGAACAGCCGCAGTTAATTTTCCTGCTCAGTCACGGAGACTTCAACAATCGGTACAATACCACCAACAACGAAGAGGTTTTTTCGAAAATCGAGGAACTGAACAGTGAAAAAAAGACGCATGTGAATACGATTCTGCTTCTTGGAGAAAGAAGCAAGCAGACCTTCGAGCGCAAGGACCTCGAAGCCATCATGAAAAAGATCGCCGATGAGAACGGTGGTGTGTACAAGAAGTTCTACAGCGACGATCTTTGATTCGTCGGATCAGCCGGTGACCGTCGGAAAAGAAAGGGCTCCCCAATGCGTGGTTATGCGAATTCGCGCCTGCGGCTGGCGCTGCTCGTCGTGATCTTCTTCGCCGCGTTGTTCGTCATGGCCGGGCCAAGCTCGGGCCGATTCCATGACCGAAAAGGCCAACCAGGTCGCGCAATCGACTTCGGTGTTCCAGCTCGTCATGGCCAATCGCGATCCGGTTTTTTTCACGATCCTGGGATTGTCCATCTGGGGATTGACGCTGATCATTCAGGGCTTCCTGGTCAACCGGGCATCCGTCATCATGCCGCCGCGCACCATCGAAACGATCCGTGAAATGATCGCCCAGCGCCGATTCAAGGAATTGATCGACTTCACGGAAACCGATCCGAGCTTCGTGAGCCGGGCGCTGAATCCCGGCCCTGAAGCGCGCTCCCAGCTTCAGCAGCATGAAAGAAGCGATGGAAACGGCCGTCGGCGAACAAACCGCCGACCAATTCCGCAAGATCGAATACCTGAACATCATCGGCAACCTCGGCCCGCTGCTGGGTCTGCTGGGCACGGTGATCGGAATGATCGACGCGTTCCTGGCCCTGAACGCATCCGGGGGCAATGCGTCGCCGGCGACGCTGGCGTTTGGAATCTCCAAGGCGTTGGTTCACACGATGCTGGGGCTGCTGCTGGCGTTCCATGCCTGGCGGCGTTCGGATTCCTGCGGACGATGGTGGACAAATACACGGTGCGCGCCTCGCTGATCGCGGAGGAATTGCTGCTGATGATCAAGCCGGCCGAGGCCCGCCCCGCCGCCGTCGGGGCGATGCGCCCCGGCGCGATGCCGCAGCCGGCCCCGCGCGCCGCAGATTCCTCGCAAGCCCGCCCAGCCGATTCCGGTTCCCGGCGCCGAGATGTAACGACCGGAGACGCCATGCGAAGGCACGGATGCCCGACATTCGAGAGAGCGGCGTCAATGTCACGCCGCTCATCGACATCGTCATGTGCCTGATCATCTTCTTCATGCTGGTCGCCAAGATCGGCGTGGACACCGGCGCGGACCGCAACATCGACATCCCCACCAGCATCCTCGGCACCGACATCAAGGACATGGGCAACACGCTCGTGCTGAACGTCGTCAACGGCCCCACCGGCGTGCCGACCCGCAGCCGATCGTCACCGCGCTGGTCAGAGGCCAGATGCAGGAGCTGAAACTCCGCGATTTTTACAACGGCAAGACCCAGGACCAGCTGCTCAATACGCTGAAGCTCTATCGCGAGGGCGATCCGCTCCTCGAAGATGACGGCGAACCCGGATTTCAAGGTCGTGATCCGCGGCGATAAGTCGCTGACGTTCAGATTCCTCGCCCCGGTGCTGATGGATTGCAACCTGGCCCACGTGAAATCGTTCGCGTTCGACACCAAGCAGCCGCACCTAATGCCATGAAATTCCAGGGCGCAAAAAGATTCATTATGATTCCGGCCCGAACATGACGCCGCTGGTGGACATCGTCATGGTGATCCTGATCTTCCTGATGCTGGCCGGGAGCTTTTAACACAGCTGGAACATTATCTGGTAAGCGACGTTCCGCTGCAGGCCAAGGGAGTCGGCGCCAAGCCGCCGGCCGGGACCATCTTCCCAACCAAATTCACGATCAACGTCAGCGAGCAAGGGTCCGATGTTCATGGTGAAAGCGGGCAATTTCGCATCGGTGAAGGACACCGATCCCCGGCGGGCGTGCGATCAATTGACCGTGCAACTGAAAGACCAATACAAGAAGCTTCAAGGAGGCCGGCGTGAACATGGCCGATGTGCAGATCATCATTTATCCCGAGGAAAACGTGACGCTGGACGGCCTGGTTCCCGTCTATGAAGCCGCGCAGAACGCCGGGTTTGCCAAAGTGGGGTTCGGGTTGAATGTGAAATGAAGATGATAAGGCACGACGGCACGAAGGCACGACGGCGCGAAGGGGCGGAGGCATTTCACTTCGTGCCTCCGTGCCTTCGTGCCTTCGTACCTGTCCTTTTCTTCTGTTTCGTTGCCGCGGCGCCTCAGACCAAGGGCCTGGCCGGCCTCGATGAAAACAGGCTGTACAGCGAATTGGCTGATCGGGGTTTGGACGATCTGCTCAAGCGGGCCATGGACGTGGACGGCGTGCCGCCCGAGCAGCGTTCCGTCATCGGCAGCATTTCTTCCCTGTACCGCCTGGAAAACGAAAAGAATCTCAGCGACGACCAGCGGCAGGCGCTGCTCGACAATGTCGTGGCCGGGCTGGATCGCATCCTTGAAACGCTGCACGGCGATCCGGAACTGATGGTCAGGGAAGCCCGCATCATCGCCGAGCAGGGCGTCGATCCGCTGACGGGCCTGCTCGAATACTGGGGCAACAGCGATATCGAGAAAGATCGCCTCCGCCCCCTGGCAGAGGCGGCATTGAAGATGTACGACCAGGCCGGCCAGATCGCCGCCGCACAGGCAACCGACCTGGCCAATCGCATCACCAGCCCCGATGACAAGCTGGCGGATCAATGGCGAAAGGCCAGCGAAACCGCCGCCGCCGCCGACTTTCAGAAGGCCCGCATGCAATATGCCCTGGCCCTGGCATTGGACGTGAGCGATCCCCAGCGCGGCCAACTCATCGACGAGGCTCTAAAATCATTCGCCCAGTGGGACAACGCCGATTCGCAAATCCAGCCGCAGGTGCGTCTGCTGATGGCCAAGCTGCACGTGCTCAACGGCGACAAAGACGAAATCGCCACCGCCCTGCAAATTCTCAATTCGATCATTCAAAACCCGGACAACGAGATTTCTCCCCCGCCGCCGCCGGAAATGATCTTCGAGGCGCGATGTTTCAGCGTGATCGCCGACTTGGCGGCCGACGACATCTCCTCCGCCCGCAAGGCGCTGACGGAAGCGGCGGCGTATCAGCGGAGCAATTTCCCCAGCGACCGGGACCAGCTCGCGGCGTTGCGGCTGTTGGATTTCCGCCTGCTGGCGACGGTCGCGGACCAATCCCCCCCGGGCCCGCGCAAGGACGCCGCCAACGCCGCCGCGGTCGAATCGCTCGTCCGGCTCGTCCGCGATTTCCCCAACCTGCGCGATGCGATTTTCCGTCAACTCGCGGCCCGTCTTCCGCCCAATCCCGATCTGGCCAAGCTCGATCCGCTCTTGCTGCTGGCGCTGGTGGACCAGGGCCGGCAATCGATCGTGGCCGCCAGCCCGCTGCATCCGGTCAACCGCGCCAAGCTGAACGAGGCCGCGGATGCCGCCAAGGAAATCCTCTCCCGCCTCGCCGCCGGCAATTTCCCCAGGGCCGAAGCGCTCGATCCGTCGTTTCTGCTGGGAATTTTCCAGGAATATCAGGGCGATAAAATCGCCGCGGCCGATTCGCTGCTCGATCACATCGAGCGATTCGGCCACGACCCGCACGCCCACGCCGACGTGGCCCTGCAGCGCGCCCGCTCGATCATCGCCCAACTGCGGCAATCCTCGCCCGACGATCCGCAGGTCCAGCGACTGGAAGACCGCTTTCTGCCGATCGCCGTCAACCCGCCGTTTAACCACCGCGAATTTGCCCTGCAGTACGCCGCCAGTCTTTTCGCCCAATCCCAATGGGCCCAGGCCATCCGGTATTACCGCATGGTCCCGGCAGCGAGCCGCCGAGCCGGCTGCTCATCGCCCGATATGGTGAGATGGTGGCCCTGAAGAATCTGCTGGAACAGACACCCCGCCTGCGGGCTGAGCAGAAGCAGCGGTGGATCGAGCGGATTCAGACGCTGGCCCAGGACGTAAATTCGCTGGCCAACGATGTCATCAACAGTTCGGCATCCGAGGCGGAGAAATCGCGGGCCAAATCGACCCTGGCCCGGATGACGCTCATCGCCGCCGACATCACGCGCCGACAGCAAAATAATCCGCGGCGCGTTCTGAATCTTCTCAGCGGTTTTGAACAGACCGTACAGGGCTTGCCCGATGCCAAGTCGCTCGTCAGCGGCGCACTGTTTCTCCGCGTCCAGGCTTACATGCAGTTGAATCGTAACAACGATGCCACCCAGACCCTGGTGAAATATCTGAGCACGACCAGCGCCAACGAGGGGGCGCAAACCGTTCACGATCTGCTGGCAGTGCTCAACACCGAACTCGACGAAGCCCGAAACAGCGGCGAGAGCGAAGCCCACATCCGCCAACTGGCGGACAACCGGGCGATGCTCAGCGGCTTTCTCGTGAAATGGGCCGAGCAGAGCAAGAGCCCCAAGGTCCACGGCTATGCCTACATCTACCGGCGATTCGACGCCGACACCAAGCGGCTGGCCGCCGAGTTGGAAACCGACCCCGCCGCCCGCCAGCGCGATCTCGCCGCCGCTTTGGACCTATACAAGCAGCTTCAATCTCCCGAAAACGTCGCCCTGTATCAGGCCAGTTTAGACGCCGACGCGGACAAGAATTATCCCGATCCCCTCGTGACCCTCGGCATCGGCCTGATCGCCTATGACCAGGGTGATTGCCATACCGTCAAAGCCACGCTCGGCCGGCTCATTCAGGACGAAAAGCTCGGCGAGAACAACGACCAGTATTGGGAGGCCGCGTACAAACTGCTGGACTGCATGCACACCCTGGCCAAATCCGGCGATCCGGACACGACCGATGCCCAGGTGGGCCAATCGCTCAAGGTGCTGTTTTTGATCTGGCGTGACGAAACCGGGGGTCCGAAATACCACGAGAAGTTCGAGGCCCTGCGGAAAGAAGTGCTGCCGAATTGGATTCCCCCCGGCTCGGCGAAATGAGATCGGGGCGGCCGGTTGGAATAACCACAAATCGCCACGATGCTTCTCTCGCATTTTTTTCAAATAACACCCATTTTTTCTTGACTTAAGCAATGTCCTCGGCGAACATTACTGCGTGATTTCGGCAATTCGTGTCGCAATTTAAGAATATTGGCTAGGCCCCCGGGAGGGTGTCATGAAAATGAAGGTGTCATGGTTAGCGATAGCGGGCGTGCTTTCGATGGCCGGCGTGGCAACGGCGACGCCGGTCGATCCAGCCGCCATTTTTGATTTCAGCATCACCCCTTCGGAGGCTCCCTTCGCGGCGGAGCAGGGATCTGGAGGGCCCGATTATCTCATAGTGGGCTTGGAAGCGACCGATCAAAGCACCGGCAACTCGGACAGTTTTTTTGAAGAATTCGATGTTCCGGCGGCATCCGAATACGCAGTGACCATCAACAACGGCGCGGGCGACGATACCGGAAATTTGTCCGACGCCGGTTATTTTCTCTCGGACACGCTTATCCCGCTCGACCAACTCAATTATGGTTCCAATCCGCCGCCCGGCGATTTCGGTTCTCCGTTTATCCCGCTTCCAGGCTTGGATGGAACAACCCTTCCGGGCGGGGACGGCATTGGCTTCGACGCGAGCGTCCCGGAGCCGGCATCCCTGACCATCCTTGGAGCGGGCGCCTTGGTCCTGATTCGCCGCCGTCGAAGGATCTTATAGGTTAGGTGATCCTTCATTCGGATTTCAGATTTCGTATTTCTTCGCCGGCCTCCGCGTCTCCAAACAACGCACTGACAAACCGCTGTGGATCAAACGTCTCGATGTCCTGCGGCGTTTCGCCTAAACCGATAAACTTCACCGGGATGTTCAACTGATCGTGAATTGAAATCACCACCCCGCCCTTGGCGGTGCCGTCCAGCTTGGCCAGGATGATCCCCGTCACGCCGATGGCGTCGCCGAAATGCCTGGCCTGCTGAATCGCGTTCTGGCCGGTCGTAGCATCCAGAACCAGCAGCACTTCGTGCGGAGCGCCGGCAATCCGCTTGGCGACCACGTCGCGGATCTTCGTCAACTCGCGCATCAGATGATCCTGCGTATGAAGCCGCCCGGCCGTGTCCACGATCAGAATATCGAAACCGCGGGCCTTGGCCGCCTCGCAGGCGTCGTAGGCCACCGCCGCCGGATCGGAACCCATCTTGTGCTTCACGATCTCCACGCCGATGCGCTGCGACCAGATGGTCAGTTGATCCACGGCCGCCGCCCGAAACGTGTCGCTGGCGCAAACCATCACCTTTTTATCCATCTGGTTTTTCAGGAGCCAGGCCAGCTTGGCGATGCTGGTGGTCTTGCCGGCCCCGTTGATGCCGGCGACGAGAATGACCGTCGGCCCGGTCTCGGCCACGCGCAGCTCGCGATCCTGCGGCGGGAGGCGGGTCAGGATCTCCAAAATCTGCCGGCGGACGATCTGCTCGGCCTCGCCGGCGTTTTTGATTTTCCCGATTCGCCAGCTTTCGCGGATTTCGCCGATCATCCGCTGCACATTTTTGACGCCCATGTCCGCCTGGAGAAATTTCTCCTCCCAGCGGCTCAGGGATGCTTCGTCGATCTGGCGGCCGGGGATGAACAGCGTGCGAACGTCGGTGTTCAGCGCCGCGGCCGTTTTCCGAAGCGCGCCTTTCAGCTTGTCGAGGGTTTTTGAAAAGAATCGCATGGGAGGAGGTGAACCCGCTAATTATGGCGGTGCCGCAAGCGACTGCCTTTCGCGCAGCACCGCATCCAGAACGCCGTTGACGAACGCCGGACTCTGCTCCGTCGAAAATTCCTTGGCCAATTCGATCGCCTCGTCGATGACCACCTTCGGCGGCGTGGGCTGATTCGTCAGTTCCCACACCGCCAGGCGCAGGATATTCCGATCCACCCCCGGCTGACGCCGCGGTGGCCATTGCGGCGCAATCCGCTCGATGAGCACGTCCATCGACTCCCGCTGGCCCCAGGCGGCCGCGGCCATTTGCAACGCCTTCATGCGAACGGTCTCTTCCGTCTTCTCATCTTCCGTCGCCTGCCAGCCCAGCTTCAGATCCAAATCGGCGTTGGCATCCCACAGGAACAACACCTGCATCGCCAGCTCGCGGATTTTACGCATGTTGGACATCTGCCGTCAGTATAGGGAAAAATCGCACGCGCGAAATGCAGAATTCGAAATCTGACGCGCCCCCGCCGCGCCGTCAAGAAAAACCCAATTAGCTCGGTGGGAGCGACGCCGCGGCGGGGGCGCTGAGGCTGCGCTTGCGCTTGCCGCCCGCGGGGACGGACGATTTTTCGCTTTCCCTGCCCAACTGCATGCCGCGCGTCATGGCGATCACGCCGGTGCGGGCCAGCTCGCGGATGCCGTAGGCTTTCACCAACTCCACGAACGCTTCGATTTTCCCCTCCGTGCCGGAAAGTTCGACCATCAGGCTTTCCTTGCCCACGTCCACCACTTTGCCCCGGAAAAGATTCACCACCTCGATCACCTCGGCCCGGTGTTCCGGCCCGGCCGCGATCGTCACCAGCGCCAAATCCCGCTCGATGTACGCCGAATCCTTGAAATCCTTCACCTGAGTCACCGGCACCAGCTTGGCCAACTGCTTGCGCACCTGCTCCAGCGTGTTCTCATCCGCATCGACGACGATAGTCATGCGCGAAAGATTGGCATCCTCAGTCCGCCCAACCACCAACGAATCGATATTGAATCCCCGAGCCGCGAACATCCCGGCCACATTCGCCAACACGCCCGGCTCGTTCACCACCAACGCCGAAATCACGTGACGCATAATTATTCTCCAACCCAACCCGGCACGATTTTAAGGGATCGCCGCCGGGAAAGGAACCAGAGCCGCCAAATTGAGCCGAGGAACATCGGAATCAAATACATTTTAGCCACGGCTCGACTGAGCTCGCCGAAGTCGAGCCGTGGCTAAAACTCTTTACCCTTCCCCACGAATGGCCGTCACGGCAGCTTCAGAGAAAACTTCACATCCGTGATTTTCCCGCCGTCGTCGGTCGTGAAGATGAAACCCAAATGCTTGTCGAAGAAGGCTCCGCGCACAAACGACCACTCGTGGCCGTCGTGGTGGAAGGCGACGACCTTCTTGTCGTCATCGGATGCCACGGGATATAGCTCGTCCAGCGCGCTTTGCAAAACCTTGGCGTCGTCATCCGTCCGGAGGGTGAAGTCGCCATTGAGCATCTTCTGAATATCCGAGCAGTCCCGATCGGTGCTTGGCTGGGAGAGCGGAACCAGCTTATCGCCGACGCGAGCCGCGATCTGCTGTTGATGCGAAGTGCTGTTGTCGCCCATGTTGATGGTGATGGTGATCTGATAAATCGGCCCGGAAAAAGTCTTGACGACATCCGGATCATCGAGTCGCGTCGGCACAACGGTAACGACATCGGCCAGATGCTGCTTCAAAAACGCCTGTTCATCGGCAGAAGTAGCCTGCCCCGGCGCCGACGACGCCAACCCCGCGACCCCCACCACGGCCAATACCACGGAAATAATCGTTCTGCGCATGGCGACGACTCCTGCAAAGGTTCTATTCGGAGGTTCCAACCATAGGAAATCGCGACCGGAATGCCAGCGATAAATCCGGCGAAATGGGGCAACTGTTTACCGCAGGTATTTCGCTCGGTTCCACCGCACGATCGGACGTCCCCGGATGCGCGCTTTCTGATGTCCTGACACGGAAATACCGAGCGACTCCGAGAGCGGGCGGTAAACAGTTAGGTAGTCATTTTGTTTTATGGCTCGCGTCACTTTTAGTTAGTTCGGCTCGCGATCAATTTCGATCCGTCGCATCTGATCCGAATGGGGATCGATCCGACCCGATTTCTGAAAGAATTCGCCGGCCGCGTCGGCCACGTTCATGCCAAGGACACGCAAATCATCCATGAGGGGCTCTACGAGTTCGGCAATCTCCAGCCCGCGACGTTTGCCGAGCCGCGACCGTACGGCGGATATCACTGGCGCTATTGCATCCCCGGCCATGGCACAGCCCCGTGGACCACGCTGCTTCGGATGCTCAAGGAATCGAAATACGACGGAATAATCAGCGTGGAACTGGAGGACGAGAATTTCAACGATTCCGAAGCCGGCTAAAAACGCGGGTTGCTGGCCAGCAGGGATTTTCTGTCGGATGTCTGAGCCACAGACAGCCTCCGAATCCGTGTTGCGCAATGTTACATTTCGTTACACATTTCAATTATTTATTAGTGTAAACTAACTTATTGTGAACACATAACTTAATTATTTACAACATACTATGATAACACACCGGCCGCTGTGTTGTTTTGGCTTGGAGCTAGTGTAACGCGACCATCGAAGGGGGAGGAGCAAGACCAAATCGAAATGAAAGCGGATTTCGCTGGCATTTGTGTTTGGTATTTGTTAGGATGTCCCGCATCCCAGAATCTCTTGCCAGGGAGTCACCTATGTCGAATTTGGCGAAGCGGAAATCGGATCAATCGGAGGCGGCGGCCGGGGAATTGGCTGCCGCGAAACTTGGGACCGAGCAGCAGACGGCAATGGAATTGCTTCTAACCGGCAAGTCGATAGCCGAGACCGCCCGCTCGGCCGGCGTGTCGCGCATGGCGATTTATCGCTGGATGAAAAATGACGCCAACTTCCGAGCGATGTATAACCAATGGCACGACCAGTTGCAGGAAAGTTGCCGATCGCGATTGCAGGCCCTGACGGAGAAGGCGACCGATGCCCTGGAAAAAGCCCTGGAAGCCGGCGACGCCCGCACCGCCCTGCAACTGCTCAAGGGCCTGGGCATGTTGAAAGAGCGTCGGCCCGAGCCGACCGATGCCCAGGAGATCGAGGACGCGCAGGCCATGGAAAAGAAACACCGCGAACTTCGCCTGCGCCGCGAGAAAGCGCGCTTGCGCGAAGATGAAATCACCGCGGATGCGGGGTATTGAGGAAATGCCGATTTCCTATTGCCGATTTCCCATTTCCGAGGGCGGCGAATGCAAGGAATTTGTGGCCACGGCTCGACTGGGCTCGCCGAAGTCGGATTCAAATCAGATGCACGCGGATCACCGGAAGGGAAAGTCGCGGGGTATTGGCCGGGTCTGGAAAAAGTGCATGACACGCTCTGGGAGCCGATATGAAAGAACATCGAACGCCCACGCACCCCGGCGGGATTCTCAAGAGGTTGTACCTTCAGCCGCTGAACCTTTCGACGGTAGCCGTGGCCAAGGCCATCGGCGTATCGCGGAAGACGATATCGAAGCTGATCAACGAGCGAGGGGCGATCACGCCGGAGATGGCGCTGCGCCTTTCCATCGCTTTCAACACGACGCCCCGGCTCTGGCTCAACTTGCAGCAGAATTGCGACCTGTGGCAAGCGCAGCGCACCGCCAGAGGGCTAAAACGCATTTAAAAGTTCGCCGCGTGATCCTGCTTGCCCGCCGACCCGAGCCGACCGACGCGGAGGAGGCGAAGGAAGTCCCGGCGACGGACGAAAAACGGCGCGAGCGTCGACTCAGACGCGAGAAGGCGCGGTTCGCGATGATGAAATGATCGCGGATGCGGGGATTTGACGAGAACGCCGAATGCGGAATGACCCTCTTTGATTTCGCGTTGCGAGCGGAAAAGGGAAAATGGCGATCCGAGAAAGAGGGGGAATGACCAACCCTTTTGGTGTTTCACCACAATAATCGCGACGCAGGATAGGGAGCGCCATTTCGAAATGATTTATCCCAAAAAGAGGCCATTCCATTCCAATCCCCGACGACTACAATTAGCTGCGTCATGTCAAAGTCGGACTATAATAGCCTGACGCCTCAACAGAAACTTCTTCTGATCTATATGGTCAGGGCGGTTAAGAGGATTTGTTCGGACTATCCTCAACGCGTTCAATTATATTGGGGGCTCATCAGAACTCCCCCTTTCGCTGGGCACACATGCGTTTGGTGTGCTGGTGGTCATTTCCTTTATCCGACGCAAATTGATAATTTGAAAGCACTCAAATCCTGCGGCCTCCTTGACCTGACGGATGGGCCTTCCAGCGTTTTAATTGAAATAGCAAAGCCCGCCTTTCTGGTCGCGCTGCGGCAGTTCGGTCTCGATGAACGACGCCTTGCGCTTCTTGGCGCATTTGTTTTTGTTCATGGACAACCCAATGTCTCCGTTGTCCCCGACGCATTCGCAAAGTATTTGGGAATTCCTCAATACGAATTTGCCAAACAGCTTAATTCCTATGTACCCGAAAAGGTATTGAGGAGATCTGGCCAATCTGTTTTTGATTTCACCATCGAAGGCATTGCGATTGCCGAGGAAGAATTTCATATGTACGAAGAAAATGCGGCCAAGCCCACCAACGGGAACATCTATATCACCGATTCGCATGTGGGAGCCATCCAGTCTGGAAGTAGCAACATAGCCAACATTCAACAAATCAATAACCCTCGAATCGCGGGGATCATCGAGCTTCTTGAACAGAGCAAATCCGAGCTAGCAAATCTCGAACTAGCAAAGAAGATAACGGCTATTGACGCTATGGATGATCTGAAGGCCGAGGTCCAATCAGCGAATCCTAAGCCAAGCAAGATAAAGGCGTACGCGACTATTGCGCTGGCAGCCGCGGCCGGAATCGCGAGTGTCGGATCGGCCATTGCGACAGTCTTGCAATATTTTGGAATTCCGCCTGAGGAGATTACGAAACTGATTCACCTCTGAGACGCCGTAGTTGTGGTTAAGAATTAGGGTATCCACCACTACGGTTGTCGTGCGACTTCGGGGAATGGGGACTTTTGCCACAGTTTGCTGTATGTGCGTCTGATTTTCGTCTGTGGCTAAAGCTGGTTGCAGGCATTCTGGCTTAAACCGATACCCCTTCCGGTATCTCCGCATTGTGGCTCACGCTCTGCACGTCGTCGTTGTCTTCCAACGTATCGATCAGCTTCAGCAGCTTCTGCGCCGCTCGGCGTCGATGGGGATCGTGGTCGTCGGAATGTTCGTGATCTCGGATGCCTCGATGGGGATGTTGGCCGCGGAGACGGCGTCCTTTACCTTTAAGAAATCCGCCGGGGCTGTGATCACCACGAAACCTTCGCCTTCGTTTTTTACGTCCTCGGCGCCGGCTTCGAGGCCGAGTTCCAGCAGCCTGTCTTCGTCGGTTGACGACGCCTTCACGCTGATGATCCCCTGCTTGACGAACTGGAAGGCGACCGAGCCGCTGCTGGCGAAGTTTCCGCCGTGCTTTTCGAAGATCGAACGCAACTCCGGGGCGGTGCGGGAGCGGTTGTTGGTCAGGGCGTCGATCAGGATGGCGATGCCGCCGGGGGCGTAGCCTTCGTAGACGACCGATTCGTAGTTTTCGCCGCCGAGTTCTCCGGTGCCTTTCAGGATCGCTTTTTCGATCGTGTCCTTGGGCATGTTGGCGGCCTTGGCTTCGTCGATGGTGTAGCGCAGGGAGAGGTTGTCGCGCGGGTCGCCGCCGTTTCTGGCGGCGATGATGATCTTGCGGGCGATCTTGCTCCAGACCTTGCCACGCTTGGCGTCGGTGGCGCCTTTGGCTCGCTTGATCTTCGCCCAGTGACTGTGTCCGGCCATGGCAATACGCCCGGCGTGTTTTCACGCCTGGCTAAATGGGTGTGGAAGGTGGTTCGGCGAAATTTCGGGTTTCGTCGGTCATGGAATCACCTTGTTCAACGGATACGTGATGATCCCCGTGGCGCCGGCGCGCTTCAGGCGCGGGATCAGTTCGCGCTCCTGCTTTTCCTCCAGAATCACTTCGACGGCCACCCAATTGCCGTCGGCCAGTCGGCTGACGGTTGGGCTCTTCTCGGCGGGCAGAAAGCCGACGACCTCGCTCAGCCGGTCCTTCGGGAACGTTCATCTTCAGGCCGACCTTGGCCCTCGCTTCGATCGCGCCCTTGAGCAGCATCGCGATGTTTTCCATTTTCTCGCGCTTCCAGGGGATTTCCCAGGCCTGTTTGTTGGCCATGAACCGCGTCGTGCTGGTCAGCAGCGTGTCGACGATGCGAAGATTGTTGGCCCGCAGCGACGAGCCGGTTTCGGTTACCTCGACGATGGCGTCCAGCAGGCGGGCCTTGATCTCCGTCGTGCCCCAGGAGAATTCGACGGTCACCTTGATGTTCCTGGCGGCGAACTATTTGCGGGTCGTGTTCACCAGTTCCGTGGCGACGATCTTGCCGTTCAAATCCTCGGCCCGGCGAACGGGGCTTTCCTCGGGAACGGCCAGCACCCATCGGTACGGGATTGGACGTGGCGCGAGAATAGGTCAGTTCGCAGATTTCGACCACATCGTTTTCGTTGCCGTTCTCGACGATCCTAGTCGTAGCCGGTCAGGCCGCAGTCGATGATGTTGTCCACGACGTATCGGCTGATCTCCTGGGCGCGGAAAAGTACCGCCGAGAGCTTTTCATCGTCGATGCGGGGAAAAACGCTGCGCTCGGCGATGTTGATCCGATAGCCGGCCCGGCCGAACAGTTCGATGGTCGATTGCTGCAGGCTTCCGCTGGGAAGGCCCAGGCGCAGGGTATCGGTGGGGAGGCGGTCGGTCATGGCTTGACTCTTTTCCTGCGCTCCGTCGGCCTGGGCCGGCCTTGCGGAGCAGGACGAAATAATCGTACACGTCGTCGCTCTTGACGTGATTTTCCAGGAATTTCTGCGCCTCCGGCAGCGTCGTCTCCTCATCGAGGATTTCCTGCTCGCTTCAAATAGGACGAGCATCTCCTCGTCGAGGGGAAAGGCGTTGCCGTCGAAGGCGAAGAGCATGATGTACGCCTCGACGAACGGATGAATCCCCGGCAGTTCGCGGAGGAATTGGCGGGCGTCGCGCTTGCTGACGGTCTTGAGCCGGTCGAGGCTCATGGTGTGCTCGCGCTCGAAGATATCGTTGAGGCACTGCGTGATCATCGCCACGCGCTGCTCGATGGCCGGATAGCGCACGCCGAGCATCTCCTGGATTTCCAGATCGGTGGCGACGCGCAGCTCGTTGAGATCGACGAACTCCTTGGTGATGGCCTTCATCGCATCCTCGGCGCGGGAATCGGTGACGTCGTAGCTCATGGCGCGCGCGCACCAGGGCCTCCAGCGGCTCCAGCGGCTCTGCGCGGATCGGGTTTCCCGTCGCGCAACAGGCGTTTGAAGAGCTGTCGAGATTCATCACTGTGTTTGCTGGCGTTTTTCATGCGAGTCCTGGTCCTTGTTCCGAGCGGCGGCGGTCCAGCTCGGCGTTCTCCTCGGCAACTTTCCTCAGCACTTCCAGCAGCTCCAGTTCCTTTTTCAGGTCCTCGTCCAGGTGAAACTTCAGGAACGGCGCCACCCGCAGGGTCAGCGACGTGCGTCAACTTGCGTGCGCATCAGCCCGGCCGAGTGGCGCAGCGCGTTCAGCGCCGCCGTCTGCTGGCCGGCGGCTGCCCATGACCGTCATGTACACGTCGGCGACCGACAGATCGGGGCTGACCTTCACGCGCGTGATGCTGGGCATTCCCGTCAGCCGGGGATCGTTCAGCTCCCGCAGGATGATCAGGCGCCAGTTCCTGCTGGATGGTGCTGGCCAATCGTTCGGTTCGGCGGGACATGCGGGCTCCTCGCTACAACAACTCAATCTGGTAATCCACCAGCGACACCTGCGGCACCGGACCGCACGAAATCCACCAGCTTGCTCGAGCGCCCTTCCACGTAACGGCCGTCGTTGCCGACCATGGCCATGCCCAGGATCGAGCGGCGATGCTCGTCGAGCGCCCCGACCTCCGCGATGGAGACGTTGTGCGCGTGGGCGATGCGGTCCTTGATGCTCTTGACCACGCGGCGCTTGTCCTTCAGCGACATCGCGTCGGCGATCGAAATCTCAATTTGCAGCACGCCGATGGTCATTAAAGAAGTGCAAGTTATGAGTACAAGTGCAAGGGAAGAGGGATTCAACTTGTACTTGCACTTTCAACTTGCACTCATTCACAACGTCCGCTGGAACGTCTCGCGGACGTACGCTTCCAGCACGTCGCCGACCTTGATGTCGTCGTAGCCGGCGAGCTTGATGCCGCATTCGAAGCCGGCCTTGACTTCCTTGACATCGTCCTTGAGCCGCTTGAGCGATTCGAGGGAAAGGTCCTCGGTGATGACGACGCCGTCGCGGATGAGGCGGATTTTGCTGCCGCGCTGAATGTGCCCGTCGGTGACGAAGCAGCCGGCGACGTTGCCGATCTTGGAGACCTTGTACACCTTGCGGATTTCCGCGTGGCCGTGAAGCTTTTCGCGGATTTCCGGCTCCAGAAGTCCCGAGAGCGCCTTTTTCAGATCGTCGAATATTTCGTAGATGACGCGATAGAGGCGGATTTCGACGCGGCGCTGCTCGGCCATCTGGCGGGCCGATTCGTCGGGGGCCACGTGGAAGCCGATGATCGACGGCCTTGGACGCATCGGCCAGTTCCACGTCGCTTTCGTTGATGGCGCCGACGGCGCTGTGGATCGACGCGGACGCGCACCTCGTCGGTGTTGGCGTCGGTGACGGTCTTGGCCAGTGTTTCGACCGAGCCCTGCACGTCGCCCTTGATGATGAGGTTGATGGTCTTGATGTCCTCGGCCTTCATGGAATCGAAGAGAGTGTCGAGGGTGACGCGGTTGGCGCCGGCGAGATCGGTTTGGCGCGTGCGGCTCTGGCGTTCCTCGGCGATGGCGCGGGCGCGCTCCATGTCTTCCATGACGTAGAATTTGTCGCCGGCCTGGGGCAATTCGCTCAGTCCGCTGACGACGACGGGCGTGCTGGGCCCGGCCTCCTGGATCATCTCGCCGCGATCGTTGAGCAGATTGCGGATGCGTCCGAAGCCCGGGCCGGCCAGGCCGATGTCGCCGACCCTCAGCGTTCCATCCTGCACCAGCACGGTGGCGACCGGGCCGAGTCCCTCGTCCATCCGGCTCTCGATGACGATGCCGCGCGCCGGGGCCGTCGGATCGGCCTTCAATTCCATGATCTGGCTTTGCAGATCGAGAATCTCGATCAGTTCGGGAATTCCCTGCCCGGTGGTGGCGCTGGTGCGGACCACTTCGGTGTCGCCGCCGTATTCGATCGGATTCAGCCCTTCCTTGGCGAGCTGGCCGAGGACCATGTCGGGATTGGCATCGGAGCGGTCGATCTTGTTCAGGGCGACGACGATGGGCACCTCGGCGGCGCGGGCGTGGTTGATCGACTCGATGGTCTGCGGCTGAACGCCCTCGGCGGCGGAAACGACCAGGACGACCACATCGGTCATGTTCGGCCCCGCGGCGCGCATGGCGGTGAACGCCTGGTGGCCGGGCGTGTCGATGAACGTCACGCGCTTCTCGCCAAGCTGCACCATCCACGCGGCGGTGTGCTGGGTGATGCCGCCGGCCTCGCCGGCGGCGACGTTGGCGTTGCGGATCTTGTCCAGCAGCGAGGTCTTGCCGTGATCGACGTGGCCCAGGATCGTCACCACCGGCGGCCGCAATTGCAGTTTGGCCGGATCGGTCGGCGCGTCGGGCATCGATCTCCTTCATCAGCAGCTTCTTCCAACGTCGCCTGTTGCGCGATCTTCAGCTCGATGCCGAATTCCAGCGCGATGGCCTCGGCGGTCTGGCGGTCCAGGGCCTGGTTGATGGTGGCGCCGACGCCCTGCTTCATGAGCCGGCCCTGAATGTCGTTGGTCTTGACGCCCAGCGCCGCGGAGAGGGACCGAACGGTGATCGGCTCTTCGATGGCGACCGGCTCGCCCCGCTGAGTGATCGGCTTGGCCTGGGTGTGGGTGCCGCGTTTTTCGATCTGGCGAAGATGGGTGTCGAAGACGTTGCGGGAATTGGCGGCGGCGTTGAGGGCGTCGCGGCGGGCGATCAGGTCGGCATCGGTGAACTCCTTGAGTTTCTCCATGGCTTCGCCGCGGCGGCCGTCGACGCCGCCGCGGCGGCGGCTGGAAAGACTTCCGCCTTTCTTGGCCGGCTTTTTTCTTCGTCTCCTCCTCATCCTCATCGGCCGACTTCACGCCGCGTCCGGCGCGCGGGCCGGCGGGTGTGACGCCGGGCGCCTCGGCGGCGGGGCGGGCGGGACGCGGGCCGCGCTGCTCGACCGCCTCCTGTTTTTCGATGCGGACGACGCGCGGGCCCTGAATTTTGGCCGGCTGCGAGCGAGGTAAGCTGCGGGGCCTGCACGACGGGCTTGCGCTCCGGCGGCGAGCTGGGCGGCGGCTCGGCTGGCCAGCGTGACCGTCGGCCGGGTCGGGACGAACGTGTTCGATTCCGGCGGCGCCGGCGGCGGCCGGAGCCGTTGGGCGGAGGCGCGGAGACGCGGCTTGGACGCGACGGGGGCGGACGGCGCGGGTGGCGGAACCGGCGGCGGCGGAGCCACGGGCTTGGGAACTTCGACAACAACCGGAGCGGGACGCGGCGACGGCGGCGCCTTCGGCGCGACGCTCGGCGCCTTGGCCGGCCGGCGACATCGGCGCCGTCGGCTTCCTGGCTGGAGGCTGCCGGCTCTCGCGGCTTGGACCGGCGCTTCGGCAACCTCCGCGGCGGGCGGCTCGCGCCGGCGGAGCGGCCTCCTCTTTCTTCTTGCGGCTGCGCGGTCTTGGGCTTGGCAGCGACCTCGACGTGCGCGGCCGTCTCCACCGCCGTGCCCCCGCCGGACTGCTCGGCGTCGCTGAACCACTCGCGCACCGACTCGGCCAATCCGAGCGACAACGTGCTCATGTGGTTCGGCGCCGCGTCGGAAAGGCCTTCCTCCTTCAGCTTCTGAAGGATCGCCTTGCTCTCGACGCCAAGTTCCTTGGCCAACAGATTGACTCGAATACCTTTTGCCAAAACCAACTCTCCGAAAAATTCCGACGTTCGCACTTTTTGCTTACAGCTTATTCGCGATCGTCCAAAGGCGGCGCCTCGCGTCCCTCGGCCAGCGCGGCGGTGTCGTCCTCGCCCTCGTCCAATGTCTTGGCGTCGCGGATCCGCGGCCGATTCGGCGACGCCCTGAATCGCCTGTTCCTCGGGACTGAGCTTCTTCCGCGGCCGGCGAGTGCCGATTCCTCATGCACGATGACCTCCGGCGCCGCGCCTGGCGACGGCCTCCATCGGCGCCGGGCATTTTTCGCGTCGGCCGAAGCCGTGCGGCCGAAGTTTCGCCCAGCGCCAGCAGCGCCGCCTTGTCGGCGGCCTGGTTGGCGGCCGCGGCGGCCTTGGCCGACGCATCGGCGATCTTCTTGGCCTCCTGCTCGACGGCGACGATCTTCGCCTCCTCGGAGCAGCGGTCCACGACCTTCTGCGGCCGTCTCCTCGTCCAGGCCAAGCTCTTCCATCAGCGGCCCGATGCCCACCTCTTCCATGATCGCGCACGTCGATCAGGCCCAGGACGATCACCTTGTCGATCATCTCCTTGGTGACTCCCTCGATGCTCTTGAGGGTTGCGTCCAGCCGCTTGCACGCCCTTCTGGAATTCGGTGGGCGTGAGGATGTCGATGTCCCAGCCGGTCAGCCGGGCCGCCAGGCGGACGTTCTGGCCGCGCTTGCCGATCGCCAGGGAAAGCTGGTCCTCATTCACCACGACGGTCGCCCGGCCCAGTTCGAAGCAGAGCGCCACTTCCGCCACTTCGGCGGGCTTCAGGGCGTTGCTGATGAGAATCTGGCTCGATTCGTTCCAGCGGACGATGTCGATTTTCTCGCCGCCGAGTTCGTCGACGATGTTCTTGATCCGGCTGCCGCGCACGCCGACGCACGCGCCGACCGCGTCCACCTTGGAGTCGATGGAGCTGACGGCGATCTTGGTGCGATGGCCCGGCTCGCGGGCCAGGGCCTTGATCTCGATCGTCCGCTCGCCGACTTCCGGCACTTCGCGCTCGAAGAGCCGGCGGATCAGTTCCGGGATGGCTGCGGCTGAGGATGATCTTGACCGCGCTGGGCGTGTCGCGCACTTCCAGGATCAGCGCCTGCACGCGCTCGCCGACCTGGTGGACTTCGCCGGGAATCTGCTCGCTGCGCGGCATGATCCCTTCGATGTTGCGCAGCAGGGTGACGATCATCGTGTCCTTCTCGAAGCGGGCGACGGTGCCGGTGATGATCGTGCCGACGCGGTCCTTGTATTCCTCGTAGATGCTGCCGCGTTCGTCCTGGCGGATGAGCTGGATCATGACCTGCTTGACGGTCTGGGCGCCGATGCGGCCGACGACCGACAGCGGAACCTCGACGCCCTGGCGGGCGGCGGTGATCACGCCGGATGGCGCGATCCACCTTGACGGTGAATTCGCTGGTGTCCTCGGTGTTGAACTGCTTGCGCAGCCCGGAGGCCACCGCCTGCTCGATGTCGTTGTAGATCTGCTCGCGCTCGATGTTTTTGTCGCGGGCGATTCCGTCGACGATTCGGATCAGTTCCTGCGAATTCATGATTCGCTCGCTACTGAAAATTCCGTCCAAACAAAAAAGGCCGGCCAATTCGGCGGCCCGCAGCCTCGACATGCGACTTGCGGTGCAAAAGCACCGGCCGCTACCCGGCGCCATTCCGGATAGGCGGCTGTAAGCCAAGCCGAAGGGCTCGGTCCGTGCATCTGCTTAAGCAAGTGCATGGGCAGGCTCGTTAGTAGGAGACGCTGTCTCCAGGCTCAGGTTCATCCCGGTCTCTCCGGGTTCAAAAAATGAGCCTTGCGAAGATCGACATACACCGTCGCATCGGTTCCGACCTGCAGGCCGCCCTGGGCCTCCAGTCGCCCAACCACGTGCTCGTGCAAGCCGGTGCTCATATAAACGTCCATATCGCTGCCCAGCGGCTCGATCACGTTCAATCGAACCTTGATCGCCGCCGACGATCCGTCCGACCGGCACGCAGATGCAAATGCTCCGGGCGAATGCCCAGAACCAGATGACGTCCGACACGCGACGCGAGGCGATCCTTCACCGCCGGGGCAACGCGTCCAATGAAAGCGTAAACCCGTTGCCCGGGAAGGTCAACTCGCCGGTCATGACACCGGCCATCGTGCGGCTTTCCATTGCCGCGGCGGCTTCCGATCGGATGCGCTCCAGCTTGCCTTCCTCGAAACTCAGCCGGCCACCGGCTTGCGGACCGCCCCGTTGAAGAAATTCATCGGCGGCATGCCGATAAAACCGGCCACGAAACGGTTCACCGGCCGATTATAGGTCGCAGCGGCGTATCGGCCTGCTGGATCACGCCCGTCCTTCATCACCACGATCCGGTCGCCCAGGGTCATCGCCTCTTCCTGATCGTGGGTGACATAAATCGTCGTGGTGCGAAGCCGCTGATGAAGCCGCTTGAGTTCGGCCCGGGTGGTGACGCGCAGCTTGGCGTCGAGATTGGACAGCGGCTCATCGAACAAAAACGCCGCCGGCTCGCGGACGATCGCCCGCCCCACCGCGACGCGCTGCCGCTGGCCGCCGGAAAGCTGCTTGGGCTTGCGATCCAGCAGATGTTCGATTTCCAGTATCTTGGCCGCCTCGGCCACGCGCTTGTTGATCTCCGCCCTGGGCATGCCCCGCAGTTTCAGGCCGAAGGCCATGTTCTTGTAAACCGTCATGTGCGGATACAGGGCGTAATTCTGGAACACCATGGCGATGTCGCGACCCTTGGGCGGGACATCGTTGACGACCCGGTCGCCGATGTGGATGATTCCCTCGGAAATCTCCTCCAGGCCGGCGACCATGCGCAGCGTGGTGGTTTTGCCGCAGCCGGAGGGGCCGACCAGGACGATGAATTCGCGGTCGGCGATGTGAAGGTCGATGGAATCGACGGCTTTGACGCCGCCGGGAAAGATTTTGCTGACGTTATTCAGTTCGACTACAGCCATAGCTCGTTCCGCCAAGTGCTCCCCGAGTGCGGGGATTATACAGATTGGTTAAAAAATGGTCAATTTTGGCGAAATTGGGGTTGGGGGTCAGTTTGAATTTATTTGCCCTTTATTCGCGGACTTTTTCGGGCTGCCCAATCCCAGACGGCACAGAACGCCATTCCACCAATGCCCGCTAACGCTAGCTTAATGCCATTGCTGTAATGCTGGTTGATTATCCGCATGATGCCAACGATTAAACAGAGAAGAAAGAACGCCGCGACGATTGCGATTGAAAATAATGCAAAAGCGATGTCAACAGGGTGGCGATTCTGTCGATCTGGCATCCCCAGATTTTACATTTAATCCAAAAGGGCAACCAATTCCTCAATCTCCCAAACATGGTCGGTCAAACCAGCCCGCATTGCTGGCATTACGCGAAGCGACTGGTGAACCCGGCTCCCGGTTCAGGCTGAAATTACTTCGTTTTTCGGCGGAATTGTGCCACATTCCGGGCAGCGGTCGGGTGTGGCGCGAAGGTCGTAGCCGCAGACCGGACATAGCCCACGTTTCCTCAGCCGCCGCCGGCGCTGCCAAACCAACCCTCTTGGAATAAACCACCAGAATGTAGTCGCAGCCGCAAAAAAAACGGCCAGGGAGCGATAAGGAAGGATGATCTTGCGAGAATCGAAGACGACGGAATATGCAGGGGGACCGCCCGAACAGCGGCTATGGAACGTGTACTCGCCGAAACCAAAACCAAAATTATCCCAGTACATCGGGTTTGCAAAAATTATATCTTTCGAGGGAGGATTCCCGATCCGAGTTAACTCAAATTGACCCAGAGCGGACGTATCGCAACTGTACGAGTTTTTCCCGACCCAGATCACTGCGGATTGCCGAGCCAATTCGACGTAGGGGCCATTAAATACTGTAAACCGAGCCGAACTCGGACTTGTCCGCCACCTTAGTGTCAACGGATGTCCGAATGTGACAACCAAAGAGGCAATAATCGCCAGCAAAAATACTACTATCAATCCTAGACCGGCAATGCCATTAACAAGCCATCGGCGAAGGTGCGTCACGCGCGAAATTGTACCGCGCCGCAGTCGATCAGCTTCGGCGAATCCTCAATTTCCAAAACACGATCGGCCAGTTCCGCCGCTGTCCGCGGCGATTGAATTTTTTCCGGGCCTTGGCGCGAACGGCGACGGAATCCTCGGCGTCGATCTTGCGCCCGAGCGCCTTGAGGACTTTGATCCGCCGGGGGCTGAGCTTCTTTTTTGAGCGGCGAATGAGACGCATGTCCATCTTCTATCTCGAATGCGGTGGTCTTTTTGAAATTACGGAGCCGGGGCGTGTCGCCCCGGGCTACCGGGCCGGCACGGCCCGGCTCTGATGGAAACTAGCCCGCCGCCATGGCGCACGACATCGCGGCGACGACGCGATCGTGAACGTCCTGAAATGTGCCCGGCAATTTGAGTCCCGCGGCGCGGGCGTGGCCGCCGCCGCCGAATTGCTCGGCGAATCTTGCTACGTCCACCTGGCCTTTGCTGCGTAAACTAATGCGAATCGGCGAACCTTCCGGCGGCTCGATTATCAAAATCGAAACCTCCACCGTCCGAATCTGCAGCGGAATGTTGATCAGGTTTTCCGTGTCCTGGGGCTTGGCGCCGGTTTGCTCGAAATCGGATTTCAACACGCGCATGACCGCCAGGCGGCCGTCCTGCAATAACTCCAAAGAATCCTGAGCGCGGGTTTGCAGCGCCAGCCGTTCGGCTTGCTCGTTTTGATACAGATGCTGATAAATCGTATCGGTGTCCACGCCGGCTTCCATCAGATCGGCGGCCAATCGCAGCGTGGCCGGGCGGGTGTTGCTGAACTGGAACCAGCCGGTGTCGCTGGCGATGGCGACGAACAGAGCGGTGGCGATGGAGCGGTCCATGGGGATGTTCCACTGGGCCAGCAGGCCGGCGGCGATTTCGCCGGCGGCGGCGGCTTGCGTATCCACGAGCTTCACGTCGGCCCAATCCTCCTGGGTGAGATGATGGTCCAGCACCAATCGCGGTTTTTCCCAGCCGTTGAGATGCTCACGCAATCCCGGCAGTTGCGACCATGTTCCCGTGTCCACCACCAGCAGCGCATCAAATTTTTCCAGCGAATACGGCTGCGGCCAGCCGGCCTCGACATCGTGGTGGACGATGTTGTTCTCCTTGAACAAAAACGCGTATTTCGCCGGCAGACGATCGAACAGCAGAATCTCACTGTCGATTCGCTTGCGGCGAAGCGCCATGGCCATCGCCGCCGCCGTGCCGATGGCGTCGCCGTCGGGACGGCTGTGGGTCGTAATCAGCACCCGCTTGCACAAGCCCAGGGCATCGAGAATCCGACGATGGGGATCGGTCATGGTTGTGTGGACGGCGAGGTTTGACTGGGCTCGATGGCCGAAAACTGCTGGGTCCAATACTCCTGGGCGGCTTGGGCCCGTTCGTTGAGCCATTGCTGCATCACGGACGGATCGAGACCGGACTTCAGTTTCAGCGGTCGACGATCCAGGCGGAACGAGATGTCCATCCTTCGGCCGTAGCGGAGAATTTCCAGGCGGAGAAGTTGGCCCGCGTACATGGGCCTCACCTGATCGATGAACTGCTGGTATTGATGCAATTCGATATCCGGCCCAAACGGCTCGCGGAGGATTTTAACCAGGACATCGCCGGTCTGAAGCATCCGATACCCGACAAAACCGGGAATCCGTTCCGAAACGATCACGCCCCGCGGCGAGTCGGCCGGCATGTCGCCCTGCCAGCTCAGGCCGATGAAACCCGGTCCCATGTTCGGATCGGTAGCAAATTCGTAGGGCTGGTTGGCGAGAAAGACCTGGATGACGGCCTGGCGAAGGGCGCGCGACCTGGGCGGGGAGCAGCGGCGACTGGGCAACGGCGGCGGCGCGGAGGGCCGGGAGGCTGCCGCAGTCGAGTTCCATGAGATGACCGAGGGCGGCCTGGCGCATCTGCGGATCGTCGCTGCCAAGCTCGGAAATCCACTTTGCCAATTGATGGCGCTGAGCGGCGTCGGCGGGTTGAGTGGCAGGCGATGGCGTGTCGGCGAAAATCGGGGACGCGGGCAGAGCGAGCATTATCGCCAGCGCACTCAAAATATTTAAGAAGCACCTGATCAAATGCAACCTGCTAAGCGAGCGGTTCGAAGCTTTCTGAAAAGAGGCCCTCACCCTGACCCTCTCCCGGAGTACGACTCGACTGAACCCGTCGAAGTCCGGGCGAGGGAAAGGCGCCGAACATTTAACCATCGGCTAATTCGACGAGCCGATCATAACTCTTTTGAATCCACAGAATCTTACGCTGCACCATCTGCAAAAACGGCATGCCCTCGACTTTACCAAAAGACCCCGTGGCGGCGATGGGGAAAACGGCCTCGGCAATCAGGGCTTCGATCATCAGCGGCGGGATCGTCCGAATCTCCGCCTGCGACAGAAGCATCACCTCATCATATCCGCGCAGAAAACGCTTGAAGCGGGATTCATCCAGATAATCCGGCCATTTCGACACGTCGTCATCGCCGCCGATGATCGAGAATTGCAGCGATCCGTTGGCGATGTCGATGATCCGCGGCAAAAGGCGGGCGCTGTCGTAATCGATCACCGCAACGACCCGATTGTCGCGGAAGAGCATGTTGCCCGGATGCCAGTCGGCATGAACGATCTGCCTGGGCCAATTGTCGATGCCCAGCGATTGAACTTTCTCGGCGCTTTTGCGGTAGGTCGAGAGCAGAAAGCCGAGCAACTGAGTGCACCTCGCGGTTTTCGTCGGTATCCGGCACACCGGCCGAGATGCTGCGCAGTCCCGAATCCACGGCGGAGGCCGCGTGATAGCTGCCGCTGGGCGGCTGCCATTCGCTCTTGAATTCCTCCAGCAGCTTGTGATACAGCGCCAGAATCCGTCCGCTGTCGAACGTCGCCTCCAGCGTCTGCGGATAGGATCTGGCCGGGGATGTATTCGAACAGTTCGTACACGCCGTTGCGCCATTGCAGCATGGAGTTGTTGTCCTTCCGCGTGCCGATGAGATGCGGAAGGGGAAATTGCTTGCTGGCCAGATGAAGTTGCAGGGCGTGGGTGAAAGCGACCTTGAACGGATCGTCCTTTCCGCGTGCCCGGCGTTTGAGGAGAAATTTTCCCTGTTCGCTGACGATGAGAAGCTTGGGGGCCTTGCGCGATCCGCGCGGAAATTCCACGATGGAATCGATCACGCCGATGTCGAAATGGGAAAGAATGATCGCCAGTTCCTCGGCCGAGAATTGCTCGCGCAACCCGCCGGTGCGCGTTTGCCCGGTGCCGGAAACGACGGTCTGGGATCGCTCGGAGGCCATGCTGGAAAAGCAGTCTAAATCAAACGGGCGGGTGGACAAAGGATAAACTGTTCACGCCGCCGCGACCCGCTGGAGAATACTCTGTCTCCTTCGCCCAAATTCCCCATCATCCAGCACGGCGATCGCGCCGGCCGTGTCGATGGCATCGTCCAACGGCACCCAGCTTTTGCAACCCGCATAAGCCGGCGTGTTGTCGATCGTGGCCGCTCGGAGGAGCCGGTATGTCCGCAGCAGCAGAAGATACAGCGGATTGTCGGGCCGATAGTTGAACCGCATGTCGATCAATGGAGCCGTCCAGATGTGCTCGTCATCCAGGGCGTCCATCGCGGGCCGATTCGTCATCGGAACGATGTCGGTGATCTGGGCCGCGAGGGAAAGATGAATCTTCGCCGGCTCGGCGGAAACCTTTGTTAGTTCCGCGTGATGCTCGGGTTTGAGCATCGCCGCGTTTTGGTGCAGATAAGTTGGGAACAAAAAGAATTGCCGATGTTCGATTTCGAATTCGCCAGCGGATTCGTAGATTCCGCCTTTGCGGAGCAGGATCAGTTGCCGTCCGCGGCCCAGCGCTTGGCAAACGACGGCCCATTCCTTCAGTGCGATGTTTAGCGTGGTTCCATTGAGCATCGCTTACGCTCCCCATCGGGTCGCGGCTAAACGGGTTGGCGCGACGGCGTCTCGGCCTTTGTGCCATGCAATATCCGCCAAAGGGCCTCCAGCAAATCCTCCACGCCTTGGCGGCTTACGCCGCTGATGGGGAAGATTTGCTTGCCTGGCAATTCGCGGCGGAGGCGGTCGATCGCGTCGTTGTCGATCGCCAAATCCATTTTGTTGGCGGCGATGATTTCGCGCTTCTCGGCCAGGGCGGGGCTGAAGGCTTCCAGTTCGCGGCGAATCTTGCGGTAATTCTCGGCCGGGTCGGAGCCGTCCATCGGATACAAATCCAGCATGTGAACGATGATCTTGGTCCGCTCGATGTGGCGAAGAAAAGCGTGGCCCAGGCCGGGCCGTGCTGGGCGCCTTCGATCAGGCCGGGGATGTCGGCCACGACCATTCGCCGGTCGGCGTCCAATTCCACGATGCCAAGCTGCGGGTCGAGCGTGGTGAACGGATAATCGGCCACCTTGGGCCGGGCGGCGGAGATGGTTCGCAGCAGCGTGCTCTTGCCGGCGTTGGGCATGCCGACGAGGCCGATGTCGGCGATGAGCTTCAGTTCCAGGCGCAATCGCCGCTCCTGGCCCTCGGTTCCCGGCTCGGCGTGGCGCGGGGCCTGATTGGTGGAGCTTTTGAAATGCCAGTTGCCGCGTCCGCCTTTGCCGCCGCGGGCGACGATCACGCGTTTTTCAGGCGAATCGAGATCGGCCAGGAGCAATTGATGATCCGCGTCGAAAATCAAAGTGCCGGGCGGGACGTGAATGATCAGATCGTCGCCGCTGAGTCCGGACATTTTTTTGCCCATGCCGGCCTGGCCGCGTTTGGCCTTCCAATGATGCCGGCCGGAGAAATCGAGCAGGGTATCCTTATTCGGATCGGCGACGAAAACGACGCTGCCGCCGTCGCCGCCGTCGCCGCCGTCGGGGCCGCCCTTGGGGACGTATTTCTCGCGCCGGAAGGAGACGCATCCGTCCCCGCCGTCGCCGGCTTTAACCTGAATGATGGCTTCATCGACGAACATATCGGACACATCTTAAATCAAAAACCCACGGCGGCGCCGTGGGCTTTGTGAATTGGCAATCGCTCACTCAATGCTTCAGGCCGTGGCGGCTGCCTGCGGAATTCGCACGTGCACTTTGCGGCCCTGAAATTCGACTTTGCCGTCCTTCAGGGCGAAGAGGGTGTCGTCGCTGCCGATGCCGACGTTGAAGCCGGGCTGGAATTTGGTGCCGCGCTGACGGACGATGATCGACCCGGCGGTGATCGACTTGTCCGCC
Organism: uncultured Phycisphaerales bacterium; assembly: GCA_963771925.1. Classification (GTDB taxonomy): domain Bacteria; phylum Planctomycetota; class Phycisphaerae; order Tepidisphaerales; family Tepidisphaeraceae; genus PALSA-1353. Next base: position 1,726,756 of record CAVYVE010000005.1, on the reverse strand, counting down.
GTAGGCCTTGACGCCGCGATACTGCGGATTGCTGTCGCGGCCGTTCCGGGTGGAACCCTGTCCTTTTTTGTGTGCCATGAAATTTACCTCATCACGTATTGCTCGTTCTTTTCCACCAAGCTTCCGCGGCCCGGATTGTTTTCATCCGAGTCCAGGTGATACGTCAATTCCAACGTCTTGTGAAGCACAACATCCTTGTCGCCGACCTTGACGGTGGCGCTTTCGCCCCAGAATCCGGCGATGAAGATGGTGAACGTTCCCATGCGGAGCCGCGGCTCCGCCCAGATGGCCACGCCGTCTTTGGATTGGTCTTCGCCTTGCCGCAGTTCGCCGCCGATGACATCCTCGCTTTGGAGATATTTCAGGTGCTCGCGTTGTTTGATGGCATCGAACACGGCGGGGGCGATGCCCATGTCGCTGCGGATGACTCGGCCATCTTCCAGCATCATTTCAAAGCTGGGGTAAAAGAGAATCGTGTCGCGATCGGTTTTATTGACGACGTGATAAGTTATGTACCAGTAAGCGGCCGGATTGGAATCGCCGGGCCCCTGCACGAGGATGCGTTTGGGATCGGAATGAGTCAGGGTCAATTCCCAGGAGACGGGATAGGGGCTGGGGGTGGGATAATCCGCCCGCAGGGGCGCCGCCAGCGCGAACAGAGCGACCAATCCTGCCAGGGGCAAACGCCATCGACATAACATGGTGAAACTCTCCGCAATCAGGCGGGCGGGGAAAACAATGGCCAATCCACACGGCCAGAGTTATTCTTACGCCCTGTGGCAGTGATGTCAAATTCTCTATTGGCGTCCACGCCGGATGGAGGCAAGGCGGTCCATTGCCGGGCGGTGAGGCCGGGGGAACTGCACGTGGCCGCGGCCATGCTGCTGGGCGCGGCCGGCCGCCCCGGCTTCCGCCGCGCAGGTCGTCGAATTCATCAGAATCCACCGCCCAGCGGCGGGTGGATCTGAACGCGATGTGGGTGGCCGAAAGCGGCGGACGGCTCGTCTGGGCCGCTTTGCCCGTTGTCAGTCCCGGAAAAACGCTGCTCCTGCTGGCGTCGTCGCAGATCACCGACGGCCTCCTCCCGGCCGCCGCGCAACTGATCGGCGAACTGTGTGATTATTTCGGCCGGCACGAGGTGGACCTGGCCCAGGTGCTGATCGAGCCGCAGCAGGCGGTGGCCCAGCGTTTTTTCGCCGGCTTGGGTTTCGTGGAAATCGCGGAGTTGATTTATTTGCAGGGACACGTCCCCCGATCCGCAAAACCGCCGCAGATTCCCGATCAAATGCGATTTTTGGCCTATTCTCCCCAGACGCATGGGCTGTTCGCCGACGCGATCCTGCAGAGCTACCGGGACAGCCTGGATTGTCCGGCCCTCGGCGGTCTGCGGGACATCGAAGACATCATTGCCGGACATCGATCGACGGGCGATCACGATCCGGCGATGTGGCAATTGCTGATAGAACGGGACCATCCCCTGGGCGTCGTGCTGCTGAGCCGAGTTCCCCATACCGACGCCGTGGAACTGGTGTACCTCGGCCTTCGCCCCGAGGCGCGGGGCAAGGGATTGGGAACATCACTGATTCGACAGGCCATGCACCTGGTTCTGGCCGATCACCGGCGCAGCTTGTCGCTGGCGGTCGACTCGAAGAACGAACCGGCGCTGAAATTGTATTACCGGCACGGGATGGAGCGGATCGCGGCCAGACTGGCCATGATCCGGGACCTGCGCGGTTCCAAATGACGGACGGAGCCGGGTGGTGATTTCGGCGGCGATTTTGTCCACCGCGCGTGCACAGGTCCGATAATAACTGTGGAGTAAAAGTTGATAAAAATATTTTTTGAACAAACCGCGTCGGCCCTACCGATGGTTCTATCGTTGTGAACGGAAAATCCGATAAAGTTTTCCTTGCCAGTACTGTTATCGCAGACTATTTTCTCCTTTGATTCAGGGATGATTAAGAATTGGTTTTTGCCCAAGGCAGGCAGGATGCCGGTCATGGACGCGGGAGATGCTGCGCCCTGTTAGGGCAGGGCGTAACGGGCGGCGTCCCGTGGACAGCGCGAGTGGCTTGCTGCGCATCTGCGGCGATGGCCAGCCGACCCGGTCCGTTGGCTGCCAGCGAACCGTCGGGTCGGCGCACACGGTTTTTCAGGGAAGGAGTCGGCGTGAGCTGCATCAGCGCACACGATCCGCAATTGGCGAAGCTGGCCAATGCGATTGCCCAGCGGGTGGGACAACAACGTTTTTCGGTCTGGTTCAATAACTCCACGCGGCTGGACCTGAAACAGGACGGGCTGGAAATCGCCGTCCCCAACGATTTCATCAGCGAGTGGATCGGTTCCCATTTCAGCCAGCCGATTCAAGAGGCGGCGCACGAGGTTCTGGGTTGCTCGCTGCCGGTGCGGTTCAGCGTGGTGCCGCAACTGTTCGAAGTCCAGACGACGGATGCGGGACCGGCGAAGCAAACGCCGCCGGCGAAAGGGAAGGAATCGGGCAAAGCATCGGCGAAGCCGATGAGGCCCGTTCCGGTGGGCTGGCCCGCCGGGCCGGCGGCGGGAGAGTCGCGCGCCCTCGCGGCGGTGGCCGCGGAGACCATCAGCGCCGCCTCTGCCGCGGAAACCATCTGCAAGGCCCTGCCGGTCATGAGTCCGCACCGCCCCCGCGAGGCCCGCGAAGATCACAGTCCCGCGCAACCCGCCAGGCCGCGGCTCGGCACGAGATCGAGACTTTCGTCGTCGGACAGAGCAATCAACTGGCTTATAACGCCGCGCTTCACGTCGCCGAATTTCCCGGCGCCCAGTACAACCCGCTGTTCATCCACGGCGGATGCGGCCTGGGCAAGACCCATCTGCTTCAGGGCTTGTGCAGGCGATTCATGGCGCATCATCCGACCAAGCGCTGGACGTATCTCACGGGCGAGGAATTCACCAACGAATTTCTCACTGCCCTGCGGGCCAACAAGGTGGACGTCTTCCGCAGGAAAATGCGCGACCTCGACCTGCTGGTGATCGACGACGTTCATTTCCTCGCCGGCAAGAAGGCGACGCAGGAGGAATTCCTGCATACCTTCAACGCCATCGAAGCCATGGGCCGGCAGGTGGTCATGGCCAGCGACAATCATCCGAAGATGATCGAGGAATTCGGCGAATCGCTGGTGAACCGTTTCGTGAGCGGGATGGTGGTGCGGATCGATCCGCCGAACTTCGCGATGCGCTGCGAGATTCTGCGTAATCTTTCGGATCGCGGCGGTCTGAGCCTGCCGGAGGAAGTGGTCGGTTGGATCGCCCGCCGGGTGACGCAGAACGTGCGCGAACTGGAAGGCGCCATCACCCGCATCGCCGCTTATGTGAAACTCAACGACCGGATTCCGGATGTGGAGATGGCGCAGGAATCGCTGGGCGACCTGGATCGGCAGATGGTCGCGCCGGTGCGTCCGGACAATATTCTGCAGTCGGTTTGCGATTATTTCGGATTGGAGCACAAGGACCTGATGTCCGGGCGGCGGCAGCGGACGATCAGCCTGGCCCGCAGCGTGGCGATGTTCCTGGTTCGAAAGACGGCCAAGCTGAGTTTCCCCGAGATCGGCATGCGCATGGGAAAGCGGAATCACAGCACGGTGATCAGCGCCTGCCGCCGGATCGAACGGGCGGTGCTGCACAACGAGCCGTTGGTCTGGACCAGCAGCGTCGGCGACCACAGGGAAGAGGCGTGCGAACTGCTTGAGCGCCTGGAAGAGCATAGCCGGGCGCTGGGGTAGGAATTTGCAAGGACAAGTTGCCGGCACAAGTGCAAGTACAAGTTGGAATCGCAGCATCCAACTTGTACTTGCAACTTGCACTTGTACTAAAAACGAGCGGCTCCGCACCCGCTCGTTTCCGTTCCCCCCTTTCACATTCCTCCCGAAACGAATCAGTCTCGGGTCGCCGCCGCCCAGAATTGCCGCGCCAGGCCAAACCAGCGCAGCACGACAACTCCAAGCAGGCCGACCAGACTGATCCATCCCGCCAGCGGCATCGGCACTGGGGGCCCGGAAGACGCCATCGGCTGGTAAGCGGAAAAATTCTTCCGCATTATATTTTCACCGGACGCCGTTCCATCGGCGAATTGGGCGACGGCCCGCAACTCAACCATCAACTGCCGGTCTGCCGCGGCATCCGGGGAGGCCGCAACCGCGGCGACGGGTTTAACCGCAACCGCGACAGTGGAGCCGTCCGATGAGCGAAGCGCATCAAACATCCCGTTCAGCGCCCGCGATGGATAGCGCCAAACTGCAAGTCCGTGGGAAACGGCGCGAAATCCTTCACCGCCAGCCCGCCGCCCGCGGCGTCGCAGGCGCTGGGGAGATGCAGGACCGTCAGATCGTTGCTGGTCGGGTCGGGAAATACTTCGGAAAGAAACGTCGGCAGACCGCCCGTGGCGGCGACGCTCTGGTTCATGTCACAGCCGCCAGGATTGACGCCCAGCGCCCGGCGGTGGCGCAGAGCCACCCAAGCAAGCCAATCACCAAAACCGCAATCCGTTTCATCGCCGCTCCTTCTGACGTGTGCGACCCACAAAGGACGTGTGGAAGCGACAACAGAAGGATACCCGCCGTATGCAAATTTTATCAATGAAAAAGTGCGAGGAATTCCCTCGGGGCCAGGAAGGCCCCGCTTTGTCGATACGCACAAATTGACGGCAATTCCCTATCGCCCCGCGTTGGCGACCGTAGGCGCTTTCGGCAACTTCAGCACCCATCCCACTTTCAGCACGTCCTCATTGGAACCGATGAGGGATTTGTTCATCTGATAAAGCGCATCGATCATGGCCCCGGTGCCGTAAAGCTTGCGGGATATTCCATCCAGCGAGTCGCCGGAAACCACCTTGTAAAAGCCCGATGTATCGAGGCTTACATCTTGATCGGCACCGGCGGCGGCAGAGGGATTCGTCTCGGTTCCGGTTAGTTGTGGAATAATCAGCACCTGCCCGATCTTCAGATGTCGGGGATCGACGCCGGGGTTGGCGGCAAGGATTTTCTTGAAATATTTCGAGTTGCCGTAGACGGCCTGGGAGATGGAATATGGCGATTCGCCGGCGGCGACGCGATGGGTGCTCGGGCCGACCGACGACAGGTTGGACGGGGCCGGAATCGCCATGGCGACGGAGCCGTCCATGATCGGCGCGTTCACCGCCACCGGATGGCGCCGGCTGGGTCGTGGGCAGGGAGTCGATCATCGGCGTGTTGGGATCGCGGCTCACCCCGCCTCCGTTTTGCGCCAGCGGCGTGGAGTCGATCATCGGCGTGGCCGTCTGTTGCGGCGCCGCCGCCGACAGGCTCGGCGGCAAACCGTGATTAGAGCGCCATCCCAGTCGTTGTTGGAATTCGCTGCGGCCGTGGGCTGGGTCGCCGGAGCATTGGCATCATTCACCAGCGGCGCGGCCGTTTCGGTGTCGTAGCCGGACGCGTTGTTTTGCTGATCCCCGCTGGAATTATCCGCGATTTCCGGATGCGTCAATGCCGAAGGCGTCGGGGTCGAATCGGCCTGCTCCGCCGGGCTATCCGTGGGGCCGGGCATGACAATGCCGATCTTGGGCGGCACCGACGGCCCGCGCGACAGAACAATCACGTACACAACCAGAGTAACGACCAGAACCGCCCCGATGGTCAGCCCGAATTTCACGTCCTTGCGCATTGGCGGGACTCCTTTCCCAGCAAGTCAGGATTTGATCAAACTTTCGCCCGAGGAATTTGCCCGACGGGCGCTCGCATCACGCCGGTTGGCTCCCGTTCACGGCCCCACAGCAACAGGGGCGCCGCGATTGCCACCGACGAATACGTGCCCACCAATATGCCAACCAGCAGGACGAAAGTAAAGCCGTGTATCCCCGCTCCGCCCAGGAAATACATGAACGACACGGTCATGATCGTCGTTCCGCAGGTCAGGACCGTGCGGGACAGGGTCTGGTTGATCGCATCATTGATCACGGCCCGGTCGAGGTGCCCGTAGTGCCCGCGGTTTTCGCGGATGCGGTCGAAGACCACGATCGTGTCGATCATCGAATACCCCATGATCGTCAAGATGCCGGCCACGACCGTCAGGTTGATCCGGAACGGCTCGATCTGCAGGAAATTATGCGACCAATAGGCGGAGATGTAATGGGCAAATCCCAGCGCGGCCAGGGTAAAGACCGTGTCGTGCAGCAGGGCGACGACGGTGGCGGTGCCGTATTTCAGATTGCCGAACCGCACCCAGATGTAAATCATGATCGCGATGATGGAGAAGCTCAGGGCGAGGAACGCGTCCTGCTGCATCTCGCCGGCCACCTGCGGGTCGAAATTCGTTTCCTGCTCGAATGAGGGGGGATGATTGACGGCATCCTTCACCAGCCCCCATAACGGCTCAGCCAGCTCATCCATCCACTTGCCAACGTCGGCATTATAAGAAACCGCGGGATTCCAGCCGACCACCACGGCAAAGGCCGTCGGCTTGGCCGGATCGCCGGGCGCCTGCACGACGTACTGCACCGATCCGGTCGTGCTGGAGGAACTGGAGAGGCGTTGGTTGTCCAGCCGCTTGGCGATTTCCTCCACGGACAGCGGCGGCGAGATGTTCCTCAGCACGATCGCCACGCCACCGGGATGGGTCGCCGCCGCCGGGGGGGTGTAGCCATCGACCGAAAAAGCCGCTGTGATCGGCAAAATCTCCTTGCCCGTCGCGTCCCTGTATTCCGCGCCGGCCCCTCCGAAATCCGACGGAAGCTGAAGCTGAAGCTTCCCCTTCATCGCCGCCAGCACGGCGTTGCGCACCTGGTCGCGTTTGTCGTTCGGCACCACCACCTGGTAATGCAACTGGTCCGTCCCCACCGCCACCACGCTGGGGCTGGGCAGCGCCGCGGGTCCTTGAGACTTTCGGCTTCGATCAGCTTGCGAATGTCGTCCTGCGGCGTGGGATGCTTTAATTGAAATTGCAGCGAAGTCCCCGTGGCGAATTCGATGTCCATCATTCGCCCGTCGCGAACCTTGATGATGAACAGCGTCATCCCCGTCACCAGCATGATGGCGCTGAAGGTGTAGAAGATCCACGCCAGGCCCATCCAGTCGATTTTCGGCTTCAGCAGCCGGTCCCACTTCGGGAACGTCAGCGGCAAGCTTCCCAGGTCCTTCATGCCGAATTTGTCGACCATGATTCCGAAAATCGTCTTGGTGACGTACAGGGCCGTGAACAGGCTGGCGCCGATGCCGATGATCAGCGTCAGGCCGAATCCCTTCACTTCTTCCGATCCGAAGGCGTACAGACACAGCGAGGTGATGATGCTGGTCATGTTCGAGTCGATGATGGCGCTCTGGGCCTGGGCGTAGCTGTTGCGCAGTGCCATGCGCAGGGGCAGGTTTTTGTGCTGCTCTTCGCGCAGGCGCTCGAAGATCAGCACGTTGGCGTCCACGGCCGTGCCGATCGACAGCACGATGCCGGCGATGCTGGGCAACGTGAACGTCGCGTTGAGCGCGCACATCGTGCCCAGGATGAGCACCAGGTTCATCAAGACGGCGATGAAGGCCACGATGCCGGCGACGTAGTAATACCCCACCAGGAACACCGCCACGACGATCAATCCGAACCCGCAGGCCAGCAATCCGCGGTACAGATTGTCCGCTCCCAGCGTCGGGCCGACCTGCTGCTCGCTGATTGGTTCATCGGAAAGCTGGGCGGGCAAGCTGCCGGCGTTCAGCGTGTTGATGAGGTAATTCAGCTCGTTGGTGGCGAACCCGCCCTTGCCTCCGCCGGTAATGATACCCGAACCGCCGGTGATCGGATTCTCGATGTTCGGGGCGCTGATGATCTTGTTGTCCAGCACGATCGCCAACCGTGCGTGCGCGTCGGGGATATCGGTGTGCTGGCGGGCTTTGTTGTACCAGAGCGTCGTCAGATCGCCGAAGAGGACTCCGCCCGTGCTGTCGAAATTGAAGCCCACGGCCCGGCTGCCGTCCGGCATGCCTTCGGGGCGCGAGTTCTCCAGGCCCCACTTGCCGCTCTCCTTGGTCATCGACGCATCCGGCTCGGTCAGCACGGGCAGGTAATGTTTGCCGTTCCATTCCCGCGTTTCCGGCGGATATCCGGGCTTGTCGAATTCCTCCGGCTTATCCACTTCCAGCCAGCGAATCGCGTCCCCCGGCTGCGGCAGCGGACCCTTGCCGCCGAGAGCCAGCCGCGCGTCCATGGCTTTCAGATCGGCCGGGTTGGACGTCACGTCATCCGCCAGGATGTGGAATTCCAAAACCCCCGACCCCTGCAACAGGCGCTTCAGATCTTCCGCCCCGGTGATGGCGTTCTTCACCGAATCGTAATCCTTGTACTTCGCCTGGAAATCCTCCATCGCTTTCAGCCGGGCCGGGAAATCCGCGAACCGCCGCTTCAATTCATCCAGTTTCGCCTGCCCGGCCTTCGCCTGGTCCGGATCGTCCGAATTTACCTGATCCAGAATGGCCTGAAAATCCGCTGGCTGAAGATTCGTCTGATCGATCTGCGATTTCAGGTCGTCATACTGGACGGTCAGCGGCTGCAGCTTGGTCGCCAGCATCGGCAACGACAGCTTTTGCGGATTGGCCCGCAGCTTTTGAATCTGGTCGTGCGTCTGGATGAGATTCTCGAACAGTTCCGCGCGGGTCTTGCTTCCCCCCGCCAACTCCGCCAGCCGCTGCTGGCGCTCGGGGCCGGTCGCGTGTTCCACCGCGTTGAGCACTTCGTCCACGCGCACGTTGGTCGCATCCAGTTCCCGCTGCGCTTGGTTGAATGCCAGCTTGATCCGCGGCGCTTCCATCGCTTCCGGCGACAGCGGCATTTCGATCTCGAGCCGATCCGCGCCCTGCGGCCGCCATACCAGGTTCCTCAGCCCCAGCGGATCGACGCGCTTCTTCAGCGCCTCCATCACGTGCTCCGACAAATCCGGATCGCTGTTCCCCGGCGCCTGAATCGCATAAACCAGGCTCACCCCGCCCACCATGTCGATGCCCGGGCGCAGGTTCGTTTTTTGAATGAGCGTCAGATGGGGATTCACCAGCCGCGACGGCGGACCCCAAAATATCGCCAGCAGCCACAGAACGATGATGCTGACGATCAGGGTTACTCGGCTGGAATAATTCGTTGGCATGGTTGATTTAGGGAAAAGTCATTGGTCATTGGCCATTGGTGTGGGTCACGATTTGTGCCGTTTCTTTACAAGTGACAAATGACCAATGACAATTTTCTCATTTCGTTTGGTCGGCGGCCTCGTCTTCCGTAATCACTCGCTTGATCGCGTCGCGGGTGAACTTGATCTTGGCATTCGAACTCTCGTCGACTTTCAGCATGACATCCGCGTCCCGCGCGTCCACGACCGTGCCGAGGATTCCCCCGGCCGTCACCACCCGGTCGCCGCGCTTGAGGTTCCGCAGCATGTCGTCCCGCAGCTTCTGCTCTTTCTTCTTCGTTCGCGACGAGCTGAAAATGAAATACGCGAACATCGCGACGATAAGCACCAGGACCATGTCCTGGGGATTGGCGTACCAGGGGATCGGCTCGGTCGGTTGACTCGGTTGGCTCGTGATCCCCGCCGCGTCGGCCAGCAATTGCAAAATGCTCAAGCGATTCTCCTTTTGATGTTCCGTTTCCGTTTAGCCGGCTCGGCCTCGAGCCGCACTCTCATTTCCTTCGCTCGGCCTCGATCCGGCCATCGCATTTTCATTCACTCGGCCCCAATCGGCAGCGCGAATCGCCGCTGACGAAGGAATCGAACCGTCCCTCTCCAATAGACCGGCGAATCTCCGCCATCAGCCGTTGGTAGAATCGAACATTATGCACGGAAACCAGCACGGGGCCAAGCATCTCGCCCGCGAAAAAAAAATGCCGGATCGCCCCCCGCGAAAAATTCCCGCAGGCGTAGCAATCGCAGCCCTCCTCGATCGGACCGCCGTCTCGCTGATGCACGCTGTTCCGCAACCGGATCGGACCACCCGCCGTGAACGCATACGCATTGCGCCCGTTGCGCGTCGGCAGAACGCAATCGAACATGTCGATCCCCGCCGCCACCGCCGTGACGATATCCCGCGGATACCCCACGCCCATGAGATACCTCGGCTTATCCGCCGGGAGGGCCGGGGCGATCTCCCGCAACACCTGCTTCATCCCCTCGAACCCCTCCCCCACCGCCAGACCCCCGATGGCATATCCATCGAACCCCATCGCCGCCAATTCGCGGGCGCATTCATGGCGAAGTTGCAGATCCACTCCTCCCTGTACGATTCCGAAAGATTCCCTGTTCGCCCCGCCGCCCGTGCGCCGCCAGGCTCTGCTCGGCCCACCGCAGCGTCCGCCGCACCGCCTGGCGATGAACCTCCATCTGGGCCTTCCCCGGCGGACATTGATCGAACGCCATCATGATGTCCGCGCCCAGATCGTTCTGCACCTCGATGCTCCGCCGCGCATCAAGGAATACCTCGCTCCCATCCACGTGGCTCTTGAAGGTCACGCCGCGATCCGATACCTCGTTCAAATCCGACAGCGAAAAAACCTGAAACCCGCCGCTGTCCGTCAGGATCGGCCCCGCCCAGCCCATCAGCCGGTGCAACCCACCCAATTCCGCCACGGTCTTTTCCCCCGGCCGCAGCATCAAGTGATACGTGTTTGCCAAAACTAGCTGCGTCCCCGTTTTGGCGAGGTGGTCCGGCAAGACGCCTTTGATCGAACCCTGCGTGCCCACCGGCATGAACGCGGGCGTGTCGAACATCCCGTGCGGCGTCCGCACCTTCCCCAGCCGTGCGCCGCCGCCCTGGCGAATCGGCTCATACGTCACCGCGTTGGGAATGGTGGCCATGGAGTCTTCCCGCGTTTAGCCGCCGCGGCCTCGCGGCGGTCCGGCGCCGAACGGCCGGCAATCCCGCCGCGAGGCCGCGGCGGCTAAACGCGGGGACCTTTTCACGCCGGATCCAGATCAATATCGCAGTTCAGCGCGTTGCCGACCGCTTCCAGTTCCGTGCGCAGTTTTCCCAGCACAACCGTGGCCGGCACCGTCAGGCGCATCTCGGTGACAAACAGCGGCGAACCGGCGAACGGGGCCGATTCCTGCCGCGCCGATAATTCCTCGATGTTCACGCCGTAGTCTCGCAGCACCTGAGCGAGCCGAGCGACGATTCCCGGCTGATCCATTGAATACGTCTTGAGCCGGAAGGGCAACCCGCTGACGCGTCCCGGCCGGCCGTGCTGCTGGGCCACGCTCAGCCGCAGGCCCATCTTTTCGCCGACCTTCGGCAGGCTTTCATGCAACCCCTCCGGCGCCTCGACCAGGATCAGCATCGCGAATTCCCCTCGCAGGTTCACCATCCGGCAGTCCAGAATGTTCGCCCCGCCGCCGTGAAGATGTCCGGTCAACTCTCCCACGATCCCCGGCCGATCCGGCCCCACCGCGGTGATGATGAGTTGAGACATACCCACAAAATGTATCGCAAAGCCGCGGGATAGCCATCCCGCGGGTATTTCTGGAACTTTGACCAACCCCGCGCATCCAAGAGACATGACGATTTCCCAAACACTCCGCGCTTACACGATGATTGCCCTCCTGCTCACCGCCGCGGCGGATGCCGATACTCCGCCTCCTCCGCCGGCGCCGGGTTTCTCCCTGACCATCTACAGCAGCGCCGACCCCGCCAGCTTCGACCCCCGCGCTTACGTCCAGCAGCAAACGCTCAATGCCTATTACGCCATCCAAAATCCCCTGCCCGGCTACGGCGTCGTCCGCGAGAACCGCGAGATTCCCCTCGCCGAAGGCGACGACATCGTTCGTTACACCGATGTGGCCACCGGCATCGATCCCACCACCGTTTCCTTCGAATCGCTGACCGCCCCGGATGCCGCGACCGTCCTGGAACAGAATTACGAATACGATCTGGTCAGTGCCGACAAACTGCTGGACAAATATCATCGGCAAGGAAGTCAAGGTCACTTGCCGCCCCGCCGCCGGCGCGACGGCCCAAATCCTCACCGGCTCGCTGCTTTCCTTCGATTCGGAGAATCTCGTGTTGCAGGATTCGGCGGGAAAAGTCGAGGTCCTCTCCCGAGGCCCGGACATTGAAAGCATCGAATTGGCCGGTTCCGACGCCAGCCTGATTACCAAACCCACGCTGCTTTGGAAGATTCGCTGCACGCAGGCCGGGACGCATCTGGCCCAGGTAACGTACCAGACGGACGGCCTGACCTGGCGGGCGGATTACAATGTCACGGTCAACGCGGCCGACGATGCCGCCGACATCGGGGCGTGGGTGACGATCCTTAACCAAAGCGGGGCCGCGTATCCGGATGCCAAGTTAAAACTCGTCGCCGGCGACGTGCAGCGCATCAACCCGCCGCAACCGATGTACGCACTGCGGCAGATGGGGGCGGCGGAGGATCTTGCCGCCGCCCCCGTCGCCTTCGCGGAAAAATCGTTCTTCGAATATCATCTTTACACGCTTGGCCGAACGACTTCCCTGGCCAACAACAGCACCAAGCAAATCGAACTCTTCTCTCCCAAATTAAATGTTCCGGTGCACAAAACCTACGTGTATTACGGCCTGCCCGAGCAGCTCCGATACTGGACGGCGGACAATCCCAATCTCGACCAAAACCTCGGCACGGAGTCGAACAAGAAAGTCGATGTTTATCTGCTGCTGACCAACAGCGCAAAAGAACGGCCTGGGCATTCCCCTGCCCGCCGGGCGCATCCGCGTTTACAAGCGCGACCCGGCCGACGGCTCCAAAGAATTCATCGGCGAAGACGTCATCCAGCACACGCCCAAGGATGAAGATGTCATGGTGAAGCTCGGCAGCGCTTTCGACATCGTCGGCGAGCGCCGCCAGACCGATTTCAACGCCAACTCCAACGGCCACGACATGACCGAATCGTTCGAGATCAAGCTCCGCAATCACAAGACCGAAGCGGTGCACGTGATCGTGAAGGAAAACCTGTATCGCTGGAGCAACTGGGAGATCACCGCGTGCAGCGACAAGTGGGAAAAGCAGGATTCCCGAACGATCCATATTCCCGTGGACGTTCCCGCCGACGGAGAGAAAACCGTCACGTACACGGTGAGATATACCTGGTGAGTTCGATCAATCGGATTTCGGATTTGATCCTGGATTCGGATTTCGGATTTCAGATTTCCTCTCAAACCCCGCGCGGATGTAGTCGTTCACCGCCTGTGCCGTCAGGCGCGGATCCCAATGTCCTCGTCGCTGCTCTCGGGCCGCGGCCAGGAATCCTTCCAGCGATGCGTCTTTCAGCCCGATCGACTTGGCATAGCTGGCGATGTCCCGCGATGGATCGACGAAATCCGTCGGACCCCAATTCGATTCATCGCCCGTCACGGCTCGCCACTGCTTCAAATCCAAATCCTGCTTGCCGATTCTGAACGGCGTGGCCGCTTTCGACAGGTAATGGTTGTTGCGAAACACGTATCCGGCTTCCCAAGCCTTCATGTCCATCAGCGGACCAATTCCCTGCTGGAAGAAATTGTCGTGCACGGACAATCCCTGCGGCGTCGTCACCAGCTTGAACGCCACGCCGGCCCAATCGTAGACGATGTTGTTGCGAAACTCGCCGCGCGACGGCATGGGCCGGGTCCGAATCTGGTGCTCAGCCGGATTGTACGACAACGCTTCCAGCGGATTGGCCTTATCCGGCTTATGGGCCACGATGTTTCCCTCCACCAGAACGGTCGGGCAATTGTCGAATTCCAATCCCAGCCCGCGCTCCAGGCCCGGTCCGATCCCATCCGCGTCGAGCACGACGTTGTTCCGTACCACCGACGAAGAATAGGCGACGAACGCCCCCAGCGGGTTCTTCAGAAAAAGGTTGTTCTCCAGCAGCCCCCCGGGCCGGAACTGACACCCGTGGCTGGCCGCCCGGGCGATGATATTGTTTCGCACGATGATATGCCGGTCCTCGCCGATCTCCCCGAACTGAAGATACATGTCGTGATTGAACATGCTCTTTCCCGCGCCGCTCACCCCGGTCACCCATCCGTTGTGATCGAACAGGTTGTCTTCGATCAGCACATTCCTGAAGCTGAAAATGTAAATCCCCGACGAATACCCTCGGCTCCACGAATCCAGCACCTGGCAGCGGCGCACGACCAGCGTGTCGAACATGTCGGTTTCGTCCGACTGGAAAATCATGCCAAACCCGAAGTCCCGGCACCGGCAATCCTCGATCCAAAGAAAACTTCCCTTCGTCACCGCCCGAATGCCCGTCCCCTGCTGGTTGCTGATCCGCTTGGTGCTGAATGATTTTTCGGCCGGGTCGCGGGTGTCGGCGTACAGGTCCAGGCCCTGCAGGACGATAAAGCGCGGCGTCCTCCGCCCGCCGAGGGCCAGTTGCGACTGCAACACCGGCCGGGGCAGCTTGATGTTGCCGTACGCCCCGAGGATCACCGGCTCCATCGCGCTGCGGCCTTGCAAGTCGATGTTGCCGGTCAGATTCGCCGTCAGAAAAACGTCGCCCCGCTTGAACAGGATTCGATCCGCATGGCCCGCCCGCGTCAGTGTCAGCGCTTTTTTCAGCGTCCGCACCGGCTTGATCATTCCATCATAGAAATCGCTGCCGTCGGTGCTGCTGACGAGGATGATCCGCGAGTCCTCCGCCAGCGCGAAATTCGTGAAGCCGTTCTGGTCGTGCTCGAAGAGCTTCACCCACCGCGCCGCCGCATTCTCCGGCTGCGTCGTTTGCGCCGGGCAGCGGAGGCAACATGCGAACGCGATGCACGCCACGATCGCCCAAACAGGGCCGGGGCGTCCCGCCCCGGAAAGCCCGGGCCGGCATGGCCCGGCTCTGATATGTCTCCACGCGCCCATTTCGAAAAAATTAAAAATCCAACCCCCGCGCAGCGCCGGCCGCTTTTTCTTCACCGCCGCCTGCGCCGGCGCCGCCGCATCCTCCGCCGCGGCTTCCAAGGCCGCCTGTTTCAGGCTGAACGCCAATCGCCGGGCCACCGGATCAATCGAAATCACCACCAGCCGAACCGTGTCCCCCTCTTTCACCACCTCTCCCGGCGATTTGATGCGCCGATAGCTGACCTCGCTGATCGGCAGCAACCCCTCGATCCCCTCCTCCACTTCGATGAACGCCCCAAAACTTTCGATCTTCGTCACCCGCCCCGTCACCATCTGCCCCACCGCATACCGCGTCCCCGCATCCCCCCACGGATCGACCCCGCGAGCTTGCTTGAGGCTCAGACTAAGCTTGCCCGTCTGGCGATCAATTTTGAGAATCTTCACGTCCACCACGTCGCCGACTTTCACAACTTCACTCGGATTCCGCACGCGACGAAAACTCACCTCGCTCACGTGCAGCAGTCCATCCACTCCGCCCAGATCGACAAACGCCCCGAAATCGAGCACGCTGCGAACCGTCCCCCTGCGAATCTGCCCCTCGGCCAGTTCCTCCATGAGCTGCTTCTTTTGCTCCTCGCGCTCACGCTCCACAATATTTCGGCGCGACAGGACGATGTTGCGGCCCTGCCGCTCGAAGGCCGTCACCTCCGCCGTCATCTTCTGGTTGACGAACTGCGACAAGTCCGGCACGTGATACACATCCACCTGCCCCGCCGGCATGAACGCCCGCATTTCCTTGACGCTCAATTCCAGCCCGCCCTTGTTCACGCCGGTGACGGTCGCTTCGACGATCTGCCCCACCTCCAGCGTTTCCCAATTGACGTTCTTCGCCGCCGCGCCTTTGCGCGACAGGATCAGCAAACCCTCCTGCGCGTCGTATCGCTCGACATTGAACTCCATTTCCGCCCCGACCTGCGGCTCCTCCTCAAACTGAATCAACGGCACAATCCCCTGGCTCTTGCCCCCGAAATCGACGAAGACATCATCCTTATCGATGGAAACGATTTTCCCTTTCCGCGCCCTTTTTCGCCGGTTTCCGTCCCGCCGCTCCGGGGCTTATCGAAGCCGTACAGCGCATCCACGGAAACATCGCCGAGTGCCGCGTCGATCTGCGCATCCAGCTTCGCATCCGCATCGGGGCGAAACTTTTCCTTGTACGAATCGTCGTTTCGATTCCTGGCCATGTTGCCTCTCGCAAAAAACCATTGTACACCTCTCTCGCCGCAGTGCCCACATTCGGCCGGGATGGAGGCCAGCATGTGAGCTATGTTTGATTCGTTATCCAGCTTAGATGACACTTGCTCTGCAATTGAAGATCATCGGGAGGTAATCGAGGATGGCGATTTGGGATTTGCTGAGCCAGACAATGGGTGCCAGTGCATCAACGGCGGCCGGCGAACTGGACAAAGCGGATTGGATTGCGCTGGCATCGGCGACTATTTCTGTATTAGCCCTGTTGGTGACTATTTACTTCGCCAGGGGGACAGAAGCCGCCGGCAAAACGGCGAACGCGATTGCCGTTGGGCAGGCCGAAACGCAACTCCGCGCATCGATCATTAACAGCCAACAATGGATGGACCAGTGCAACGTCCTAATCGTAACCTTTCGCAAAGGACGAAAGGAGGAGGAACTCTCGTCCGATGAGAAGTCGATCTACGAGGTCCACCTTGCCAACTATGACAAAGCCGTGGCACAACACCTCAACTCATACGAGGACGCATGCGCGAAATATATCGACAAAAAGATCGACACGCGACGATTCAAAATGAATTACTCGTCAGAAATTCTGCATCTTTGCGAAAAGGAGCGTGGCACGATCCATAAGTTCCTTCATCCGCGCACCACGTCCAGCTATAAGGCGATTTGGACAGTATACGAAGAGTGGAATAAACCTGCAGATAAATCTTGAGGGGGGGTGAACGTCCTCGGCCAGTCCACTGGCAATACGCTACGGCGCTTTAGGATCGTCGGAAGTCAAAATCTCCCCCGTAGAAACTACCTGATATTTCTTCGATCCCAACCAATTTACACTTTCGCCATCGCTCGTCCGAATAGCTTTCATGCCCTCGATTTCAGCGTCAGGATCGCCGAAATGGCCAGCGTCGATAATGTCAACGAAAATGTCCAGCCTTTTCCGGCTACCGTTAGCACCAACGGCATCGAAAGACTGTTGTCGCACACGTCGCTTTACCATACTCCAATATAATAGCGATACATGCCAGTCCCGTCCAATTGCTCCGACGCAATCATAAGCAAAGTAAGTCAAATTTGCCTCGCCCGGCCTTCCGCTGCCAGGGCGGCTTCGCGCACGGCTTCGGGCAGCGTCGGATGCGCGTGAAATGCTTTGCCGACATCCTCGACGCTGGCCGCAAATTCGATCGCCAGCGCCGCCTCGGCGATCATATTGCCGGCGTCGGCACCGAGGATATGCACGCCAAGCAGGCGGTCGGTCTTGGCGTCGCCGATCACTTTTACGAAACCCTCGACATCATCCATGCCGCGGGCGCGGCCGTTGGCGGTGAAGGGGAATTTGCCGATTTTCACCGGGCCGAGCTTGGCCGCTTCCTCTTCGGTCATTCCGACCTGGGCCAATTCCGGATGCGTGTACACGACCGCGGGACAGGCGCGGTAATTCACGTGGCCGGATTTGCCGGCGATGTTCTCCACGGCGGCGACGCCTTCCTCCTCGGCTTTGTGGGCCAGCATCGCCCCGCCGATCACGTCGCCGATGGCGTAAATCCCCGGCACGTTGGTGGCGTAACGCGGATTGACGATCACGAAACCACGGCGATCCAGCGTCACGCCGATTTCGGCGAGTCCCAGTCCGTCGGTCACAGGCCGGCGGCCGACGCAGACCAGAACCTTGTCCGCCTCTTCGGTCCCAGTCTGATCGCCGCTTTTGAAGGTCACGCGCACTTTGCCGTTCTCGACCTTCGCGGAATCGGCCGTGGCGTTGAATCGGAACTTAATCCCCTGTTTTTCCAGTGATTTTTGCAGCGCCCCGGCCATCTCGCGATCCGACGGCGGCAAAATCCCCGGCAGAAATTCCAGCACAAGAACGTGCGACCCCAGGCGGTTCCAGACGCTGCCCAGTTCCACGCCGATGTATCCGGCCCCGATGACGATTAGGCGTTTGGGGACTTCGCTCAGCGAAAGGGCCTGGGTTGAGGAAAGAATATTTTCCCCGTCGAACGGCAGCGATGGCAGTCCGATCGGCGCGCTGCCGGTGGCGATGAGGATATTTTTCGTCGCGTAGGTGACGCCGTTTACTTCGACTTTGCCGGGCGAGACGATTTTGCCCTGGCCGACGAGGTGCTCGATCTTGTTCTTGCGAAAAAGATATCCGACGCCGCTGGTCATTTTTTTAACCACGTCGTCCTTGAACGTCATCACGGCGGGCAGATCGAGCGAGACATTGGCCGCCTTGATCCCGCGGCGGGGCAGGTGATGCGTCACGTCGTAATAATGATGGGACGTATCCAGCAGGGCCTTGGAGGGGATGCAGCCGATGTTGAGGCAGGTTCCGCCGAGGAATTCCCGCTCGACGCAGGCGACGCTCAGGCCAAGCTGCGCGGCGCGGATGGCCGCGGTGTATCCGCCGGGGCCGGCGCCGATGACGATGAGATCGAAATTGCTTTGCGCCATGGTCGTTGGCATCTTAGGGCGCTGCGGCGGAGCGTGCCACTATGCCAAGTTTTCGAAACCTTCCCGACGACCAATTGCTGGCCCAGTGCCGCTTCGAGGCTTTCCGCGGCCCCGGGCCCGGCGGCCAGAAACGCAACAAGACCAGCTCGGCCGTCCGGCTGACGCATCGGCCCAGCGGCATCTCCGTCATCGCCGGCGAATCGCGCTCCCAGTATCGCAATCGGCAGGTTGCGCTCGGTCGTCTTCGACATCAAATCGCCCTGCATCTTCGCGAGCCGTTCGATCCCGGCCAGTTCCCGCGTCCTTCGGTGCTGGAAATTTCGCGGCGATCCAGCGGATATCCCGCTGCCGTGGGCGCGGTGTTGGATGTTCTGGCATCGGCAGGGTGGAGCATCTCCGATGCCGCGGATATCCTCGGCGTCACGACCGCCCGGCTGGTTCGGTTCCTCCAGGCCGATGAAAAACTCTGGACGGAAGTGAATCAACAGCGGCGCAAGACCGGACTCCGTACACTGAATTGATGACCGCTTCCACAATCAAAGATTCGCTTCCCGTCCTGTCATCGGACATCGTGCAATGCGCGCGTTGTCCGCGCCTGCGTAAATATTGCGAGCAGATCGCGGCGGAGAAACGGCGGGCGTATGCCGATTGGGATTACTGGGGAAAACCCGTCGGCGGCTTCGGCGATGCGCGGGCGAAGATCTGGATCATCGGCCTCGCTCCCGCCGCCCACGGGGCCAATCGCACGGGCCGAGTTTTCACCGGAGATCGCAGCGGTGATTTCCTCTTCGCCGCATTGCACCGAATCGGGCTGGCCAATCAACCGCAATCCGTGAATCGTCAAGATGGTTTGAAATTGAAAGGCGTGTACATCAGTGCCGCCGTCCGCTGCGCCCCGCCGGGGAACAAGCCGTTGCCACGCGAAATTGCCAATTGCGCGGAATATCTCGACCGGGAATGGGACTTGCTGGCCGATGTCCGCGTGATGTTTGCCCTGGGCAAGATCGCGTGGGATGCGGTGTTGGTCCTGGCCGGGCGTCACGGGTGCGATTTTCCTGATGGCAGACAACCATTCGCTCATGGAGCCGAGATGCGTTTAGGCGATACCCGTCGATTGCTCGGCTCTTATCATGTAAGCCAGCAGAATACGTTTACCGGCAAGTTGACGCCGGCGATGTTCGATGCGGTCCTTCGCCGGGCTTGGGAGTGGGAGGAATGACGAGAAGCCCCGGATGTACATCCGGGGCTCCGCTTGACACCTTGCCCGCATTCCGTAGGATTTAGGGTGACAATTGAATAGATTCTTATCGCGAGTGGCTGAGGGTAGGGCCCGATGAAGCCACAGCAACCGTCCGGAGCGTCCGCTTTGGATAGGTGCTAACTCCCGCCCGGTTTCCGGGACAGATAAGAAGAAGACCTTCGCATGCCCGCAGCCTCTTCTTATCGCAGAAGAGGATTTACTGCAATGAGCTACGTTTTAGGTCTTAAATGCAAAGAGTGCGGCCACCGCGCCGGCTTAGCCCGGTTCATGTCTGCGAGGCGTGTTTCGGGCCTTATGAAGTCGAATACGACTACGCCAAGATGAAGGGGAAAGTCACGCGGCAATCCATCTCCGCCGGGCCCAAGAGCCTTTGGCGATACAAAGATCTGCTGCCCGTGAGCGAACCGAAAACCGGGTTCTATTCCGGCTTCACGCCGCTGCGAAAAGCCGAGCGGCTGGCGCAAGGAACTGGGCTGCTCCGATCTGTGGATCAAGGATGATTCCTGCAACTATCCGACCTATTCCTACAAAGAGCGCGTTGTCTCGGTGGCCATCAGCAAGGCGATTGAATTCGGCTTCGACACCGTCGGCTGCGCCAGCACGGGCAACCTCGCCAACAGCACCGCCGCCCACGCGGCCATGGCGGGATTCCGCTGCTTCGTGATGATCCCGCACGATCTGGAGCAGGGCAAAGGTGCTGGGCAGCCTGATCTTCGGGCCGACCATGGTGCGCATCCGCGGAACCTACGATGACGTGAATCGCCTCTGCACCGAGATCGCCGACAAATACGGCTGGGCCATCGTCAACGTGAACCTGCGGCCGTATTACACCGAAGGGGCCAAGACCTACGGATTTGAAATCGCCGAGCAGCTCGGCTGGCGGCTGCCGCAGCATACGGTCGTTCCCACGGCCGGCGGGACGATTCTGCCCAAGGTTTACAAGGCCTACCGGGAGTTCATCGAGTTGGGATTGGTCGAGGACAATCAGCCGAAGATTTATTCCGCCCAGGCGGCGGGATGCAATCCGGTGGTGAAGGCGATCCACAAGGGCGATCGACATCATCGAGCCGCAGAAGCCCAACACGATCGCCAAGAGCATCGCCATCGGCAATCCGGCCGATGGGTATTACGTCTGGCACGCGGTGAAGGATTCCGGCGGCTGGGGCGAAAGCGCAACCGACCGGGAGATCGTCGATGCGATCAAACTGCTGGCCCGCACCGAAGGCATCTGGACCGAGCCGGCCGGCGGAACGACGCTGGCGGTGACGATGAAGCTGATCCAGCAGGGACGGATTCCCAAGAATGAATCGATCGTCATCAGCATCACCGGCAACGGACTGAAGACCCTGGAGGCGGTGCAGAACGATCTGGTTATCGCCGGAGGTGATCGAGGCGAAGCTGTCCGAGTTTGATGCGTTGTTGGACGACCGAATGAACAGAAGCCGGCGGCCGCCGGCGCGACCGCGGTCGGTGTCAATTCAGCACGCCAGCCGCGTGATTCGCATGAGATAAGTGATCAAGCATGAGCGTCAAAGTCCGAATTCCCTCTCCGCTGCGAAACTACACCCAGGGCGCCGATGTCGTGGAGGTCGTCGGCAACAACGTCGGCGAGGTATTGAACGGCCTGAAGGAAAAGGCCGGCGGCATCGAAACGCGACTTTTCAAAGGGCCGAATCAATTCAATCGTTTCGTGAATGTCTATCTGAACGATGAGGACATCCGCTTTTTGAAGAACCTGGAAACGCCGGTGAAAGCCGGCGACGAACTCAGCATCATTCCCGCCATCGCGGGGGGATGAGACGCACGGTGCGTTTATGAGAGAATCCCACGCCTCCTTTTCCCGCCGCTGCTGGTTCACGTTTCCGACGCGCGGCGAAGTGGAGCAGCCGATCATCTGGCAAATGAGCCGCAAATTTCCGGAGGTTGTTTTCGACATCCGCCAGGCGAGCGTGCAGAACGAGATCGGGATCATGGCGGTGCTTCTGACGGGCGAAGAGCGCGAAGTGCAGGCGGCCATCGAATTTCTGCGATCCAGGGGCATCACGGTCGAGCCGATCGAAAAAAGCGTGGTGGAAGGCTGAAGCGGCAAATCCCCGCTATAATGAGCCGAGACACGATGAGCCGGACGGTCCCCAAAGTCACGCCAAGCATTCCCAAGGATTCACCCTCCACGATTCCGCCGCTGCAAAACGGCGATCATCTGATGCGCGCCGAATTCGAGCGGCGATACGATGCGATGCCGAATCTGAAAAAGGCGGAACTCATCGAAGGGATCGTGTACATGGCTCCTCCCCTCTCCATAGCTGGACATGCGAGTCCCCACATCATGCTATCCGCAGTAGCTGGAACGTATTGGGCTGCTACTCCGGGGATTGTCGTGGCTGACAACGGATCGGTCCGGATGGACCTGAATAACATGCCGCAACCTGACATTATGGCGTTTATTCCCGGCGGCCAGGCAAAAATCGACGCCGATGATTATGCCATAGGGGCCCCTGATCTGATCGCTGAAATCGCGGCCACATCGGCCAGTTATGATTTGCATGTCAAGCTTGCCGTGTATCGCCGCGCTGGAGTGCGTGAGTACATCGTTTGGCGAACGCTGGACAAGCAGTTCGATTATTTTGTTTTACGGGAAGGTGAATATCGCCCGCTGTCCCCCGCCGCCGATGGAACTTTCCACAGTGAGGTTTTCCCCGGTCTGTGGCTCGACGCCGCGGCCCTGATGGCCGGCGATCTCGCCAAAGCGCTGGCTCATGTCCAACAGGGTTTGGCCTCCGCCGAGCATTCCGCTTTCGTCGACACGTTGAGGGCCAAGGCCAATCGCTGATGCCGATCGTTTTTCCCTCTTTTCTCTCTTGTATTTTCATTTACCAACAACTAGCAACTATTAACAAGGAACTTCTTTTCGCTTTATGTCTGAACATCTAAGCACACAAATTCTCTCTCACCTCAAATCCGAGCAATACCGTCCGCTGAAACCGCGGCGGCTGGCCAAGGAAATGCGCCTCACCGAGGAGCATCAATACCACGATTTCCGCGACGCCCTGCGCGAGCTGATGCACGCCGGGCGCGTGGTGCTCGGCGCCGGCGGCAGCGTCATGCTGCCGGCGCAGAATCTCCGTTCCGAACGGCATCGTCGGCGCCTACCGCCAGAACCGCCGCGGGTTCGGGTTCGTCGTCCCGACCGACCCGGCCGGACACGAAGACCTCTTCATCCCCGAGGGCGATAACGCCGGCGCCATCACCGGCGACATCGTCCGCGCCAAAATCACCAATCGCGAGCAGCGCGACGGCAAGGTCATGTATCCGCGGCAAGGATCACCGAGATCATCACCCGGTCGCAGAAGCAGTTTGTCGGCACCCTCGTCCGCCAGCACGGCCAATGGCTCGTTCTGCCCGACGGCAATATTCTCACCGAGCCGATCCTGACTCCCGACGCCGCCGCGCGGCACATCAGGCCGGGAACCAAGGTCGTCGTCGAATTGACGACCTATCCGCAGCGACCAGGCTGCCGCCCAGGGCGTCATCACCGGCGTCCTGGGCCAGCCGGGCGAGAAGGATGTCGATCTGCAATCCGTCATCGTGCAGTTCAATCTTCCGCAGGAATTTCCGCGACGAATGTCTCGATCAGGCCCGCGGTGAAGTCGATCGGTTCAACGCCGATGACCCGTTGGCCGGACCGGCTGGACCTGTCCGACCACGTGATCTGCACCATCGACCCCGACGACGCCAAGGACTACGACGACGCCATCAGCCTTCGTCGGCTGGACAACGGCCACTGGGAACTGGGCGTGCACATCGCCGATGTCTCGGCATTCGTCGGGACGGATTCGCCGCTGGATGTCGAGGCGAAGGCGCGCGGGAACAGTTGCTATTTCCCCGGCTACGTCATTCCGATGTTGCCGGAGATTCTTTCCAACGGCGTGTGCAGCCTGCAGGAAGGCGTTCCCCGGCTGTGCAAAAGCGCGTTCATCACCTTCGACGATGACGCCCAGCCGATCTCATCGCATTTCGCCAACACGGTCATCCGCAGCGCCAATCGCCTGCGTTATCGCGAAGCGCAGGCGATCATCGACAATGCCGACCTGGTCCCGCATCCCGATGGCCCGCGAAAGATCGAAACCTACGATCCGGCCGTCGTCGAACTGCTGCATCAGATGAACGCCCTGGCCAAGCGGATCCAAAAGCGCCGTCTGGCCGCGGGGCAGCTTGTGCTCGATCTGCCCGAGGTCGAACTGGTCCTGGACGATCAGGGCAAAGTCGTCGATGCCCGGCCGGAAGATCAGAGCTTCACGCACACGCTGATCGAGATGTTCATGGTCGAGGCCAACGAAGCGGTCGCCCGGCTGCTGGATTCGATGCAACGTTCCGTTCCTTCGCCGCACGCATCCCGAGCCCGAACCCGACAGCGGCAGCCGACTGAAGCACTTCGTTGAAGTCGCCGGCTTCCGCCTGCCCAAGGACCTGGATCGCAAGGCGCTCCAGACATCTGCTGGCCAGCGGTCAAGGGCAAGCCGCAATCCTTCGCGATCAACCTGGCCGTGCTGAAAAGCCTGACCCGCGCCGAATATTCCCCGCAGCCGATCGGCCATTACGCCCTGGCCAGCCAGCATTATTGCCATTTCACCAGCCCGATCCGGCGTTATGCCGACCTGACGATCCATCGGCTGCTGGATCAATATCTCTCCGCCCGGCGACGGCGGCGGCCGGCGCGGCGCGGCATGTGAAGCTTGACGGGGTCCCCACTGATGACCAACTCGTCGAACTGGGCAAGCACATCAGCTTCACCGAGCGCCGCGCCGACGATGCCGAACGCGAGCTGCGGCAGGTAAAAGTCCTGGAACTTCTGGTCAAACAGATCGGCCAGGATTTCCCCGGCGTCATCACCGGCATCACCAACTTCGGCATCTTCGTGCAGCTTACGACCTGGCTGATCGACGGACTGATCCGCTACGAAGACCTGATGGACGATTGGTGGGACGTGGACGAGCGCGGCGGCGTTCATCCGCGGCCAGCGCACGGGCCAACGCATCCGCATCGGGGATACGGCTACGGTCCGTATCGTCCGCGTCGACCCGGCCCGGCGCGAGTTGAGCCTGGCGATTGTAAAACTTCATTCCCGCACCGGCGGTGGCCAGCCGCCTGCCGCGAAAAAGACCCGCAAGCCGCATCGCAAGGGGAAAAGGGGATCTCGCATCGGCCGATAGCACCGGATGTACATCCGGTGCTTCCAATGGATCTCAAGCCCCCGCCCCATTCGGTCCGATAATCCGTTCATACATGCATGAAGAACTCGTCGATTCCCTGGTACACAGCAAGAACGACGCGGCGGACGATCTGCTGCTGGAAGGCCTGCGCGTCGGGGTCGAAGTCGAACAATCGGTCGTTCTGGCGGCGCTATTTCAACGCAAAAACGTTCGGGGTTTGTCCGGGGTCGTCGAACGCTACGAATCCCTTCCGCCAAAACTTCAATCGTACATCCTGAGCAATATCAAATTGCTTCATCACGCATTGCGCGAATGCGGCCGAAGCGACCGGCCGGAAATGCGGCAAACCGCCATGCGGATGATCGCCCTCAGCCGGCAATGCAAATTGGCCTACGTTTTGTCGGAGAATCTGCACGAATCGGACGAATCGCTGAGCAAAACTGCCGCCGACGCCATCGTCGCCCTTGCCCGCTGGGTGGCCACGAGCACTCGTCTGCTGCAGCGTGAATACAAACCGGCCCCGGAGAATCCCGCGGAAGATCCCGTGGATGCTCCGCGCGGACCAAGCGGATACCCCGCCGGCCGAGCCCCCGATCGATTTCCCAGCGCTGTATCGTGATCTGATGGATCAGCGGGGGGAAATCGAATCGGTGGTCGCGCGGGCCCTGGACGTGCATCGGGGCCGGCATTCGCAGGAGTTGCTCCGCGCCGCCCTGCTGCTATGCGATTGGCCGCAGAGCAAAACGCTGGGCATCCTGCAAACCAGCCGGCACGGCGGACAAAGCTCCATGGTCCGCCGGCTCCAGCAAGCCCCAGAAGCCGAGCACGTAGAGGCCTTCCTTCTGGCGCGGCCTACGGCCAGCTTCGGTCGCATTTCGGCAACGTCTTCGCCCACATCGAGGAAGCTCCCGTTCTGGACGCCCTGCTGCGAAAAACCTGCTGGCTCAAGGATTTCAATCTTCAGCTTTGCATGCACCAGGTGACGCGAGGAACCTGGTGGCAGGAGGGCGAATTGCTCCGCGACATCAGTCGGCGCGACCCGGGGGACGCGTGCAGAATCGGAGACTGGCTGGCCGTCTCGGGCATGCACGATCTCATGCAGGACGAGCGTTTGTTGATCCTGGCCGACCGCGCCTCCGGCGACGTGGGCGGTCGCCTGCGGCTGCTGCGCATCGCCATGCAGCGCAAAAAACAGAGCAGCGTGCAATTCATCCGGTTCCTGCTGGGCGATGCCGACGAGCGCCTGCTGCGCATGGCGGCGCGGGAGATCGTCCGCCGCCGGCCGCCCGATTTCGAGAACATGCTGCTGCAACTCATGACCACGGCCCCGGCGTCGGTGCGGCGCGTCATCAGCCGGGCCATCGGCCATTCCGGATTCGAGCAATACTGGGAGCGTTTCGACAACCTGGACCGCGCCACCCGCAAGCAGGCCGGCCGCGCCATGATGAAGCTGCTGCCGGACGCTCCGCAGCGGTTGCTGCGCCGGCTCGCGTCCGGGCCGATCGAACAACGTCTCAAGGCCCTGCAAATGACGCAGGAACTGGGTCTGGCCGACACCCTGCGCGACGCGGTCGTGACGCTGGCGTCCCATGCTAATCCGAAAGTCCGCAGCAAAGCGATCAGCGTTCTGGGCGAGATGCCGACGGCCGCGGTGGAGTTGCTGGTGGAGCGCATCGTCAGCGATACGGATTCGCGCGTGCGGGCCAATGCCATTGAAGTCCTGGAAAATCGCCGCGACCCGCAACTGATTCCCCTGCTGTTCGAGCGGGCCAAGACCGCCACCAACCGCGAACGCGCCAACGCCATCAAGGCGCTGAACAAAATGCGCGTCGGCAACGTCGGCCCTGCCCTGCAGGCGATGTTGCAGGATACTCGTCCCGAGCATCGCATCTCGGCCCTGTGGGCGCTGAAGCAAATGGGATGGTGGCGGCTGCTGCAGGAAGTCGGGCGCATCGCCAAGGAAGATGGCAATGTCCGCGTACGCAGGTATGCCGTTGGAATCCTGAAGAACGTGGCTGAAATGGTGCAGGCGTCCAAAGGAGCGGCGTGATGCGGAAGGCACGAAGGCACGCAGGACTTCGGCGAGCTCAGTCGAGCCGCACGAAGGCACGAAGCGGCGCATTTAGCGGCGGCGCGCGGCACCGCGGGTTCGCACGGATCGTCGCAGGTGGGCTTTGGCTGATATTGGCCACTGCCGGGGCCGCCCTGGCCAATCCGACGCAGGAAGACGTTTTCCGCAGCGTCAACCAAAACCTCGACAAGCCCGTGGATATGAGCAAGGCCGTGCCGTTCCTGCTGGTCGTTCTCGGCTTCCTCATCCTCGTGTTCCTCTATCACTTTCACACTCAGCGCAAGACTTCTCCCCGCTCGCTGAATCATGCGGGCAAGCTCACTCGCGAAATTTCGCGCCGGCTCGCTCTGCGCAGCGTTGAACTCAAGCAACTCAGAATCCTGGCCCAGGAGCAGCAACTGGAACATCCCCTGACGCTGATCCTCTGCCCCTCGGTCCTGGGCAAAGCGATTCGAACGCCCAGCCCGCGCGTCGATCGCTCCGTGGTGAAGCAAATCGTGCAGAAGCTGAAGCAAGGGCTGAGTTAGAAGTGGTTAGTGGTTAGAAGAGGCAATTCGCTAACCACTAACCATCCGCCACTCTATAATCCCCTCATGCCCGCAACGCTCATCGACGGCGCCGCACTGGCGGAGCAAGAAAAACAATCCGTCCATCAGCGTGTTCTTCGCCTGGCCGAATCCGGCGCGGGCCGGCGCTGACGGCGGTGCTGATCGGTTCCACGCCGGCGGGCGAACTTTACGCCGATCGCCAGGCACGGGCCTGCGAGAACGTCGGAATCAAATACGAGCTGCGCAAGCTTCCCGGCGACGCCCGTTTCGAATCTGCCGCCGATCTGCTGCGGGGTCTGAGCGCCGATCCGGCCGTCACCGGCATCATGCTGCATCTTCCCCTGCCGCCGCAGCTCGACGCCACCGAATTGCAATACAAGATCGACCCGGTCAAAGATGTCGAAGGCGTGAATCCCGCCAACATCGGCTACGTTGTCTACGGCCACACGCTCATCGCGCCGTGCACGGCCCTGGCGGTGATCGAATTGATCGAATCGACCGGAGTCGCCCTGCGCGGGGCCGAGGCGGTCGTCGTCGGGGCGAGCGAGATCGCCGGCAAACCGATCGCCCTGCTGCTGACGCAGCGTCTGGCGACGGTGACGCTTTGCCACATCGCCACGCGCGATCTGAAATCGCACACGCGGCGGGCGGACGTGCTGGTGGTGGCGGCCGGCAAGGCCAGCCTGATCGGCGCCGATCACGTGAAGCCGGGGGCGGTCGTGATAGATGTGGGAATCAATCGCATCGCCCTGCCGGACGGCACGAAAAAAACCGTCGGCGACGTTGATTTCCCCGCGGTGAGCCGAGTCGCGGCCTTCATCACCCCGGTTCCCGGCGGCGTGGGACCGATGACCGTGGCCATGCTGCTCAGAAATACCGTGCGGAGCGCGGAACTGTTGAAAGAAAGATGAACCACGAAGGCACGAAGATCACGAAGACAGACACGAAGAAATTTCAGCCACGCATTTCTTCGTGTCTGTCTTCGTGATCTTCGTGCCTTCGTGGTTATCCGATTTGGAGACGTCCGATGTGGGGCAACGCCCTGGGCTGGAAAATTTCCGCTGTGGTCTTCGTGGCGGCGATCGCGCTGGGCGCGTGGCTGCATGGGCAGATGCAAATCACCGATCCGACGGAACTGTCGCTCGATCCGAAGAACCTGGCGGCGCTTTCGCCGCCGCAACCGCCGGAGGCGATCGTCGAGCAGAATGTTCCCGGCGACGCCGGCGAAAAATATTCGGCCGCGGTGGCGAATTTTGACGACGACGCCGATGCGTGCGAGGCATTCGCGGAAAACCCCACTGGGCCGGCTCCTCGGCCGATGCAGCTTGTGATGGATGCCACGCATTTGTCGAGCATGAACCTGTTCGACAAAAACCCCGCCGAGATCGTCGATTATCAATCGGACCATCCTCCGCTGGACAATCTGGAAAAACTCGGCGGGGAAATGGAAAGCGCCGCGCTGCGGTTGGGGCGGGCGGGCAAGAAAGATGAATCGCGCAGCTTTCTGTCGGCGGCGTACGCATTGGGGCAGAACCTCTTTCGCGAGCGGGTGGATTACGATGAGTTTTCCGGCGGCATGGGCTTGATGGACGGAGCGACGACCGCCCTGGCGGAAATGGAGCCGGCCGGCTCGCCGCGGCGAAAGATGCTCCAGGAGCAGCAATCGGCCATGGTGGATTTCGATCAGGATCGTGTGCGGCCGATTTACGATGTTCTGGCCAGCGCCGATCCGCAGAAGATCGCGGCCAATGCGGGGGATGTTTTTCGATTCGCCACCAAGGCCCGGGAGCGGATGTTCCGAGTGGAGGCGATTTTGAAGCTGGGGAGATACCGATATGACGCCGCCCGGCAGGCCGACCAGCTTGCCGCCCCGCGGTTTTTGCGCCGGTTGTCACGGGATTCCGATCCGGTCATCCGAGCCGCCGCCAACGCCGCCGCAAATCTCACCGTCGAACAATATCGCATGATCCATTGACGCGCCGGCAAGACAAAGCGAATCTTTAAGGTGTTATCCCCTCTCCCGGTACCCCGGGAGAGGGTTAGGGTGAGGGAACATCCGCATGCGCAATCGCAAAGCGTTTACACTTATAGAGTTGCTGGTGGTGATCGGCATCATTGCCATTCTGGCCGGGCTGCTGCTGCCGGCCATCAACCACGCGCGAATCAGCGCCTCGATCACGGCCCAGAAAGCGGATTTCCAGACGATCGCGACGGGACTGGAACAATATAAGGCGGATTTCGGGGATTATCCGAGGAATACGAATTTGCCGACGTGGGATACGTTGCAAAATGGCACTCCATCCGCAGCACCGGTTTATCTTACGCTTGCAACTGCGCTGATTGGACCAGGACCGGCCTTGACGCAAGGAAGCGGCACTTCCTTTCAAATTGGCGACGGAAATGATGGACCGGGGTTTCGGTGTCAGACTTCCAATGCAATTCCGGGGATGGGTTCGGTCAGCGCGGGAAGCGAGTCGGCAAGCTTCACCGTTAACGCGCAGTACCAAACCCAAGCTAACGCATTCCTAAATAATTTCACTTCGGGAACCGGCGGAACGGAAGCTTCGATGACGTTTTTTTCGTCCGTGGCTGGATATCCTTATCAGGAGACGATTGGCATTAAAGCCATGTTCTCCCTTTCCCAAATAACATTAAGCGCTCCGGCATCGGCGTCGCACACCAGTGTGAATTGTCTGATATTCATCCCCGGAGGAAAGGTCTGGGGTCCGTATATCTCGGCCGACAACTTCAAAATTGCGTTCGTTCCGACCAGCGATGTCAATGGAAATTCACTTGGCGGCCCAAACAGCAACACGATTGGCCCAGCGGGCGAGCCGGTTTTGCTCGACCATTGGGGCCAAGTTATCCAGTATTTTCCGACTTACGGCCCAGTGAGCAATCGATCTAACGATTCGGCTTCGTACCCAGGGGGAGCAAATACGACCGTTTCCTACGGCCCGCTTTAC
Source organism: uncultured Phycisphaerales bacterium (assembly GCA_963771925.1). Lineage (GTDB taxonomy): Bacteria > Planctomycetota > Phycisphaerae > Tepidisphaerales > Tepidisphaeraceae > PALSA-1353. The sequence continues at coordinate 1,696,175 of CAVYVE010000005.1, read as the reverse complement.
GGATATTCGCAGCCAAACTCCGTCGATACGAACAAAAACGGCCAAAATGCTATTTGGGATTTTCGCGACGGGGCACCATTTTTTAGCGTGAACAGTTCGTCGTCTCCCGCCCAACCCTGGCCGAATCCGTATGCCACTACGAACGGATTTTATCCCAGTCTGGCCATTCAGTGGATGCTGGGAGTTTCCTTGCCCGCGGTTCCCACTACGGTCTCAAGCCCTTTGGGCAATGTGATTTTGAATACCGCTTCGGACAAACTCAGCTTTACCGGCCCCTATATCCTGATTTCCGCCGGGCCAGGCGGTCCGGACCGTCTGAACGGCGGCTATTGCAATATGGTCGATTCCAGCGGAAATCTCCTTCCTCCCAATACATCGCAGCAAACCTTCATCAACAGCGGGAATATCTACAACTTCGATCGCCAGTAAAAGTCGGGGGCGATTGGCAGCTATTTGCGAATTTTGAAGAGCCTCGTCGCATGGCCGCTGAAGCGGCCAAGCCACGCGGGATCGGGGATCGCGGGGGTTTTAATGCGATTATGTGGGGGTGGGCCGAAAACGGACTGTGGGCGTGAATTTGCAGTTCCGTCGCGTCAGAATTACTATTACCGACCGGTGAGTCGGTTTTCCTCACCCGTTGCAACCTTTAACCGCTTAAATCATGAGACTCAGGGACGAAAACAAACGGAAGCTGATTGTTCAGACCGCAGTGAAACTCTTCTCCGAGCGGCCGTTTCACAGGGTTCGGCTCGACGATGTGGCTGAAGCGGCCGGCGTCGGCAAAGGAACCGTTTACATCTATTTCAAGAACAAGGAGGAACTTTATTACAGCCTGGTTTATGAGAGCTTCGTCGAACTCGTTGAGCGGCTCCGCGGCCAGCTTGGCCAGCCGGGGAGCAGCCATCGCGAGAAGATCGGGATAATCGTGGAAGCCTTGGCGGATCATGCCATAAGACATCCGCAGCTATTTGAAATCATGCGGACGGTGGCCATTCCCGACGCGTCCAGTGCGTGGGACGCCACGCGACGCGAATTCTGCAAGCTGATCGAGGACGTGATCCGCGAGGGGATCGCCTCGGGCGACTTTGCCGACGCCCATCCGGAACGGACGGGAATGTACGTCATGGCCATGGTGCGGGCCGCCATGTTGTACGGAGCCCCGATCGACGATCCCAAGGATTTGGCGGAGCATATCTCATCAATCATGCTTGGAGGAATTACCCGGAAAGTCTCATGACCAAGACGTTGTCGATTGCGGTGGTGGCAGCGGCGGTGGCGGCATCGGCCGGCGCGGCGCTGGTGCTTCACCATCACGACGACCCGCCCGCCGCCACGCTTCCGGCCGATTCGTACACCGCCGCCGCGGCCCGCGCCGACGTCGTTCAGAGCGTTTCCGCCACCGGCCCGGTCGCCTCCAATCTCGACGTGCAGATCAAATGCCGCGCGTACGGCGAAGTCATCAAGCTCCCGTTCGACATCAGCGACAAGGTCAAAAAGGGCCAATTGCTCATCCAACTCGATCAGAAGGACGAGAAGGTTCTTTACGATCAGGCGGTGGTGACGCTGGAGCAATCGCAGTCCAAGCTGACGGAAGCGGAGGAAACCGAGCGGATGGCGGAGTTGGACCTGAAAACGGCCACGGAGCAGGCGGATGCCAACATCGTTTCCGCCGAGGTCAAGGCGGTCAATCTGCAAAAGCTGGCCGAAAGGCAGCAGCAGTTGCTGACGCAGAACCTGGCAGCCCCCCAGGATTTCGAAACGGCCCAGACCAACGCCGCCCAGGCCGTGGCCGATCTCCAGTCCGCCAAGATCGCCAAGCAGGAACTGAAAAGCCAGCAGGTCGCACTGGAAGTGAAGAAGGAGGACGTTGAGTTGGCCAGGCAGCAGGTTCAGCTCGACACCATCTCGCTGCAGAACGCCAAGCAGCAGATGGATTACACGACCGTGCTGGCTCCGATGGATGGGGTGATTTCGGAGATGGAAGTTCAGATGGGCACGATCATTTCGTCGGCGATCAGCAACGTCGGCGGCGGGACCAGCGTCATGACGTTGTCGGACATGTCCCACATCTTCGTGCTGGCGAGCGTGGATGAAAGCGACATCGGCGGCGTGGAGGTGGGTCAGGACGTGTACATCACCGCCGACGCGTTTCCAGGTAAGGTTTTCCGTGGCAAGGTGGTTCGCATCGCCACGCAGGGCGTCAATACCGCCAACGTTGTGACCTTCGAGGTGAAAATCGAGGTCGTCAGCGCCAATCGTGACTTGCTCAAGCCGCAGATGACCGCCAATGTGAACATAATCGAATCCAGCAGGCACGACGTGATTACCGTGCCGATGATGGCCGTCATCCGCCGGGAGCAAAAGACGTTCGTCACGATCGTCAAACCCGACGGCTCGACCGAGGACCGCGAAGTGGAGCTTGGGATCAACGACGGCGAGAACCAGGAGATCGTCTCCGGCTTGGCCGACGGCGAGCAGGTCCTGGTTTATAAGGGCGACGCCAACAGCCCCTGGTCGGCCAAGCCGCGCAAAATCCCCACCGGTTTCGCCATGCCCGGCAGAGGGAAACACTGATGATCCGCGCGGAGAACCTGGTCAAGACGTACGTCCTCGGCGGGCAGGCCGTGCACGCGCTGGACGATGTGAGCCTGGTCATCGACGAGGGGGAGATGGTCGCGATTCGCGGTCCCTCCGGCAGCGGAAAAACTACGCTCATGCACATCCTGGGGTGTTTGGACCGGTGCGACTCCGGCCGATATTTTCTCGCCGGGCAGGACGTTTCCGAACTGTCCAAAAATGCCCTGGCCGAGGTGCGCAATCGCCGCATCGGGTTCGTGTTTCAGAACTTCAATCTTCTTCCGCGGATGACGGCGTTGGAGAACGTGGAGCTTCCGCTGCATTACGCGGGGCGTCACGACGCCTTGCGCGCCGCGCGCGGCCATGGAAACGGTCGGGCTTACCGACCGGGGCCATCACGAGCCGGCCCAGCTTTCTGGCGGGCAGCGTCAGCGCGTGGCGATCGCCCGCGCCCTGGTGACCGATCCGGCCATTCTCCTGGCCGACGAGCCGACCGGCGCTCTGGACAGCAAGACCGGCGAGGAGATTCTGGCCCTGTTCAAAGCGCTCAACGCCCAGGGCCGCACGATCCTGGTCGTTACGCACGACGCCCAGGTGGCGGCGCATTGTCAGCGCGAAATTTATCTTCACGACGGCAGGATCGCCGCACCTCCCAGCGCCGATGCGGCGGTCCCCCACATCGATTCCGACGCCGAATTTCTGCCGGAGGCGGTGTAATGGATTTCAAAGATTGCCAATTGCCTATTGCCCATTGCCTATTGAGGCGCCGCCAATTGGCAATAGGCGATAGGCAATCTGATTTGTGAGCGCCCATGCTCTTCTGGATGATCGTCAAAGTCGCGTTCAAGAGCCTGATGGCCAACAAGCTGCGCTCGGTGCTGGCCATGCTGGGGATCATCATCGGGGTGGCGGCGGTGATCGCGATGCTGGCGATCGGCACGGGGGCCAAGCAGCAAATCCTCGACCGGATCAGCGCCATGGGGACCAACCTGCTGGTCGTCCGCCCGGGCGAGCGTGGAACGGCCGGCGTCATCTCCGGAACGCAACTCGATCTCACCGTCGACGACGCTCGCGCCATCGTGCGAAAGATTGACCACATCCACGCGCTGGCCCCCGCCGTCGGCGAGAACTTTCAGATCAAGTTCCTCAACCAGAACACCAACACGCAGGTGCTGGGGACCACGCCCACGTACCTGCCGATCCGCGATTTTCAGATCGACACGGGAAAGATGTTCACGGATTTCGACGTGGACCACTGGAACCGCGTGGCCGTTTTGGGGCCGGTCACCGCCTCCAACCTCTTCGGGTTTTCCAACCCCGTCGGCCAGACCATCAAAATCAACGGGATCAACTTCGTCGTGACCGGCGTGCTCAAGAGCAAGGGGGACCAGGGATGGTTCAATCCGGACGACCAAGTCATCGTTCCCTACACGGTCGCCATGCACATCCTCATGGGCGTGACCTATCTCCGTGAGATCGACGTTCAATGTGCCGTCGGCTCCGATCTCGATGCGGTCCAGAGCGACATTTACGCCCTGATGCGCCTGCGGCACAAAACCATCCCCGGCATGCCGGATGACGTCAGGATCCAGAACCAGGCCCAGTTCGTCGACGCTTTCAGCGCCACGGCGACCACCTTCACCATCCTGCTGGGAACGGTGGGAGGAATCTCGCTGCTGGTCGGCGGCATCGGCATCATGAACATCATGCTCGTCACCGTCACCGAGCGGACGCGCGAGATCGGCATCCGAAAGGCCATCGGCGCCCGCGAATTCGACATCCTCAGCCAATTCCTCATCGAAGCGATGCTCATGAGCGCCGTCGGCGGATTAAGCGGCATGGCATTGGGGATCGGCGCGGCGTGGCTGGTGGGGTACGTCAGCCCCTTTCCCACCATCGTGCGGTTCTATAGCATCATCCTGGCTCTGGTGTTCTCCGCGGCCGTGGGAATCTTCTTCGGATTCTATCCCGCCACTCGAGCCGCCAAGCTCGATCCGGTCGAGGCGCTGCGGTATGAATGAATCGACTCTCCGGCAGATCACCGCTGGCGCCGCGATCGGGCTGATGTGCCTTCTGGCGGCCGGCTGCGCGACCGATCAGAAAAAGGACGTTGCAATCTACCGGCAGGTCATCGACGACAACAAACCGGCGCCCGTGCACGTCGCGCCGAATCGCGTCGTGACCCTCACCGACGCCCTCAGGCTGGCCGTCCAGAACGAGGAGCAACTTTCCCTTCAGGGCGAGAACTATCTCCAGGCGCTTTTGGCCAAGGACAAGGCGTTTGCCAATTTTCTTCCCAATGTCAGCCTGGCGTCCGGCACGAGTTATGTAAATCGGGGCAGCCTGGGATATACCAACGGGACATCGGTCTCCTCGCCATGGCAGACCACCGTCACCGTTCCGGGGCAATGGAACCTGTTCAACGGATTCCGCGATTATTACAGCCTCAAATCGGCCGACCAATCCATCGAACAACAAAAACAACTGATCTTCGATCTGGAACAGACGGTCTTGCTGGACGTGGCCCAGGCGTATTACGACGTTCTTACCAGCGAACAATCGGTGGAAGTGCTTTCTAATTCGCTCAAGGCGCAGGAGGCGAACGTCCAGACGCTTGTGGAGGAATACCACGTGGGCACAGCCCGGCGGCTGGATGTCGCCCAGGCCGAATCCCAAGCGTCGGCAACTAAGGTGAGTCTCCTGCAGTCGCAGGCTGACGTCCGCACGGGCCGGGCGATGCTGGCGTACCTGGTGGACGCGCCCATCCTGAACAACCCGCTGCGAGATGATTTTTTTGCACCGGCAAAGGTTCCGTCGCTGGAGCACTGGATCGCGGTCGCCGAAGCTGGCCGGCAGGACCTCATCGCCGCCGACGCCGCCGTCCGCGCCGCTCGATACAACGTTGAAATCGCGTTCGGCCAGTATTATCCCACGTTCGGAGTGAATACCACGTATGGCATCCTCGAACCGCCATACCAGGCCGGCACTTTCTGGAACATCCTTTTCAACTTCGATGTTCCGATCTACACCGGCGGCCTAATCCACGCCGAGGTCCGCCAAGCCTGGTCGCAATACCGCAGCGCTGCGCTCACCCAGGAGCAGTTGAAGCGCCAGATCGATCAGAATATCCGGGTCGCGTACGTCGACCTGGGCCTGGCCCACGACGAACTGGGCGAGCTTCAAACGGAGGTCTTGGCCGCCCGCGACGAGTATTATCTCGCTGAAATGCTGTACAAGAACGGCGGCGGGACCTATTTGAACGTCCTGCAGGCCCAGGCGACGCTGCTTTCCACGCAGCTAGCAGCTGACAACCGAGCAGTTCGCGCAGAAGACCGCTTATTTCAATCTCCTTCGCACGGCCGGGAAACTCAGCTACGCTTCGGTGATCTCCACCACGCGCCCGTCCGAACAGGCGATCCGGGCGCTGGCGACCCAACCCGTCACCCAGCCCTCTTCCCTGCCGTAAATCCCATGGCCAGCCTTAAAGCACTTCTCGTCGGCGCCGGGGATATGGGACAGGCGTGGGCTAAAAATCTCGGCGATTGCCCCGACGTGCAAACGGTGGGCTGGATGGACATCCGCCCCGGCGCCGCGGCCGAGGCGATCGACAAGCTGAAGCTCCGGGGCGTCAAACCCTATGACGATCTGGCGAAATCGCTGTCGGAGCTTGGCCCGGATTTTCTGGTGGATGTCACGGTACCGGAATCCCACCACGATGTGACGCTGGCCGCGCTGGCGGCCGGGGTGCCGGTGCTGGGTGAAAAGCCGATGGCCGATTCGATGGCCGCCGCGCGCGAGATGGTCGCCGCGTCGGAGGCGACGGGCAAGCTGTACATGGTCAGCCAAAGCCGCAGGTACGACGCCCGCGTCCTCGCATTCCGCAAGGCCATCGATCAGTACGCCGGACCGCTGGGAATTCTGACCAGCGATTTCTTTCTCGGCCCGCATTTCGGCGGATTCCGCGACCAGATGAACAGCCCCCTGCTTCTGGACATGGCCATTCACACGTTCGACAGCGCCCGCCAGATCAGCGCCGCCGATCCGCTGGCCGTTTATTGCCATGAATACAACCCGGCGTGGAGCTGGTACAAAACCGGCTCCAGCGCCACGGCCATATTCGAGATGACCGGCCCAATCCAGTATACCTACCGGGGAAGCTGGTGCGCCCAGGGACTGAACACGAGTTGGCAATCGGAATGGCGGGCCTTCGGCCGTGGCGGCGCCGCGACCTGGGACGGCGAGCACGATCCCGTCGCCGCCCGCGTCACCGGCGGTGAAGGATTCATCCCTCCCACCGAGACGGTCACGGTCAAGTCCGACGAAAACGTTCCCAGCGGCATCGCCGGGTCGCTGCGCGATTTTCTGCACGCTCTGCGCACCGGCCAGAGGCCGCAGGGCGAATGTCACGACAACATCAAGAGCCTGGCGATGGTTTTCGCGGCGATCGAATCGGCCCGGACGGGCCAGCGCGTGCAAATCCGAACGTAAATTCCGAGGATTTCCGTTAGAATTCACCTGCGTGTCCACTCGATACCAAATTCAGCAGGCGTTGGAATCGGCGCTGGCGCATCAGCGGGCCGGCCGCCTTGAAGAGGCCGAGCCGATTTATCGCCGGGTCCTTTCCATCGTCCCGCAAAACACGGATGCGTTGTTTCTGCTCGGCCGGATTCTCCATCACACGCAAAGATATTCCGAGGCGGCCGAGTTGTTTGCCCGCGCCATCGCGGTGAATCCCAAGGTCGCCAAGTATTACGCCAATCTGGCGATGGTGGTCGGCGCGCCGGGCCTTGGCCGCATTGAGGAGGGCATCGCGCTGTATCGCAAGGCCCTGACGCTTGAGCCGAAGGAGGCGATTCTCTGGAGCAACCTCGGAAACGAGCTGCGTGCGGCGGGGCGTTGGCACGAGGGTCTGGACTGCTATCACAAGGCCATCCAGCTCAAGCCGGAATTCGCCGATGTGTACTGCAACCTGGGAGTGGTGTCGATGGAAGCGGGCCTGCTCACGCCCACGTCGCCGCCACGCGAGCTTTTGGAAGAAGTGCTCGGCCATCTTGAGAAATCCATCGCCCTGAACAAGGATTTTGCGCTGGCCCATTGGAACTTGGCGCCGCCTTGCTCCTGCGCGGCGATTACGAGCGGGGATGGCCCGAATATGAGTGGCGCTGGCGGTGCGATACCTTCCGCGCCAATATTCGCCGCGATCCGCGGCGGCAATGGGGAACATCCGAGGGCGTCGGTTTCCCGGATGTCGCCGGCCGCACGCTGCTGATTTATTCCGAGCAAGGCTTGGGAGATTCCATCCAGATGATCCGTTATGCCTCGCTCCTGGCCGGGCGCGGTGCGCGGGTGCTGGTGGAATGCCCGACGTTGATCGAAACGCTGATGCAGTGCAGCGACGGGGTTGAGGGCGTGTTCATCTCGAGCCGAAGAATTCCGGATTATGACTGGCATATTCCGATGATGAGCCTGCCGTTTGCGCTGGGCACGCGAGTTGAATCGATCCCGGCGCCGGTGCCGTATATCTACCCCGATCCCATTTTGACCGAGGCGTGGCGGGAGCAGATTGCCGCCGCCGCTGCGGGCCGGGCGCTGCGCGTGGGGCTGGTCTGGGCGGGGAATCCGAAGAACAAGGTTCAGCGCCACCGCGCGATCCCGTTCGAGGAATTCGCGGAGTTGGCGGCTCCAAAAAATCTCGACGCGATAATTCTCGATCAGATTTGTTTTGTAAATCTTCAGAAAGGGGAGGCCGGCAAACAGGCCGCGGTCGCGCCGTGGAAGCTTGTGGATTTCACCGATCAGCTCCGCACCTTCGCCGACACTGCCGCGCTGATTGCGAATCTGGATCTGGTCATCAGCGTGGACACCGCCGTCGCCCATCTCGCCGGCGCGATCGGCAAGCCGGTCTGGTTGCTCGTGCCCTCGCTGTGCGACTGGCGCTGGATGCTGGACCGATCGGACAGCCCGTGGTATCCGACCATGCGCGTGTTCCGCCAACCGGCCCGCGGCCAGTGGCCGGCGGTCATCGCAACCATCGCCAACGCACTGGCGGAATTGGTTCGCAGCACCGGATGTACATCCGGCGCCTAATCGCATTATTGCGCGCCTGGCAGCAGGGGTAGATTGTCCAACTCAAACGGCACGCTCAGCCGCTTCTCCTCAAGCGTTCTTTCCCATCGCAGCTTGCTGGGCGTAGTCATCATCGGCGCAAAGATCATGTTGATGACCAGGCTCCCGGCGTTGGGCATGACGTTGCGCGTGGGAATAAACGCCTGTCGTCCCACCGCCTGCCCGTCGTCATCCACGAGCTGGGCCGAATTGAGAAAATCCTGCACCGACGCATCCCCCATTCCAGCGCCGTGGAACTCAAGGCTCAATTGATAGTTCAGATTCGTCTTGGAACAGCTCAAAACCGTCACCGACAGATCTCCGTCGCTCTTGGTAACGTTGACGGCGCGGGTGATGTCGTCGATCTCCAGGGTCCGGGCCGGGTTCGCACCGAGAAATCCAGTTCGCCGCGCAGCCGTGCGATCTTCGTTCCCGTATCCGGGCCGGATTGCAGGGTCGTCTGCAATGGCCAGAACCACAGGCGCGGTCTGAGCGCGGATAGAAAGCCCTGCGATCCAAGTCCGGGGAAATCAGTGAATGCCCCTTGTCATCGACGCATTCCTTCAGCCAATCCTGGTTGGCCGCGCCGATCACATGCAGCTTCGGCTCGGGAATCACGTCGATGGACAGGATCAGGGTCGAGTTTCCGGCCGGTGGATTCTCGTTGAAATTCATCACGCGGATTTCCTGGATCATCCGCGGCGCGATATACAGGCCGCCGGTTTCGCGGGCATAGCGATCGGCGAGATTGATCTGCATGATGGCGCGTTGCTCGGATGGGGCAAGCGTCAGCCCCGACGGCCCCATCCACGGCTGCAGGCCGGCGGCATCGCTGACCGCGCAGTGCTTGCCAGAAATCGGCGTTGTCCAGGTCGATGCTGGCGGTGCGGTCCTGCGCGTATTCCGTGACGGCCGGCTCGCGAACCCCCAGGTCCGAGCCCGCCTGCCACGCAAATTCATTCAGAATCGTGCTCAGCGGCGCGTTCTTGTAATGCATCGTCACGGACGCATGGAGGGCCTTGGTTTCATCCAATTGGCCCAGCACATCGTCGAGCCGCGCCTGCGCCTCGTCGGAAATCTTGCCCCGCAGCGCGGCGCGGAGCATCGGTTCGATATCCGGACCCAGGTCCATCAGCTTTTTTTCCGCCAGTTCGCGGACGCTGAAATCAGGACTGGCCAAATCGGAAATCAGGGAAGAAACCGCGGGCGACGGCGGCGTCGTCGCCGGTTGGGCGGTTGCGGCATCCCCACGCACGGATAGTCCCAACATCGCCGCCAGCATCAGCGACGCGACGACCATGCGTCCGGTCACAGCCTGCCGACTGAAGTCGGCAGGCCGCTTTGACGCCATCGGTCCGGACTTCATACGTCCTCCACGATTCGATTCTCGCCCAAGCTTCGGCGCTTGGCAACCGCTCAAAGATCGGCCGGCGCGGGATCCACCAGCACCATGCGCCGCTCATCGGCCGATTGATACAACGCCTTCATCAGGACGGTGAGCTGCACGCCGTATTGTACGCCGGCTCGCAACGGTTCCCTGCCCATCAGTCGCATTGACGAAATTGGCATGAGGCGTTCCCGCGGCCGGGGACTGAAAATCCTGCTTTACGTGCGGATAAATCGGCTGGCCGTCCCGGCCGGTGATTTTCAGGCTTCGGCCCCATTGGTCCGTCTGGATCAGCATCGCATCGGTCTGAATTTGAACCTCCTTGCCGAACGCGGCGCAATTGCCGCCGATGCAGAAGCAGGCCAGCGCCCCGCTCTGGAACGCGCGATCGCCACGCCGTTGATGTCCACTTTCGACGAACATTTGTCGTAGAAGCACCCCACTTCCACGACCGGCTCGTTCATCAGCCACATCACCGCGTTGAACAGGTGGGCGCCGGTGTCGAACATCATCCCGCCGCCGGCCAGCTCCGGATCCTGCCGCCAGGTGTTGGCGGTGCCGTTGAGCCAATTCTGAGCGACCCATCCGCTGATCGTTTGCACTTTTCCCATCCGACCGCCGTCGCGCAGCTCGGCGAGATATCCGAATTCCGCCGAATACGGCGCTTGATAGGTAATGCCCAGCAGCTTCCCCGTCGCCTTCACCCTCCGCCAAAGGTCATAGGCGTGTTCGACGCTGGTGACCATCGGCTTTTCGGTCAGGACGTGCAAACCGTGGTCCAGCGCCATCCTGGCCTGCGGCCAGTGCTGCGCATGCGGCGTCACCAGGTTCACGGCATCCACTTTCACTCGTCCGTCGGCCAATAAGGATTCGATCGAATTGAATTCCGCGGCGTCGGAAAAATATTTCTGACGGAATTCGGCCGTTCTTGCGGGCACGGGATCGACCAACGCAACCACTTTGACGTCGGGAATCTTGCCGAGTTCCTGGGCGTGCCAATGGGCCATATTTCCGCAGCCAACAATCGCGAAATGGAACATGCGAACTCCTTTATTCCGGCGACAACTAATTTTGGGACAACGGCGCGACCGTGCTCAGGACGGCCAGATATTTGGGCGAAATATCGCCGATTTTGATCGCCTCGCGGCTCAGGCGCCGGTTCACCGTATGCCAATGATCCGCGTGCCAGGTGTCCAGATGCCGGCCCCAGCGTGCGCTGCGCACCGAAACCAAGCCGTCATTGGGTCCCTCGATTTTGCTGATTGTTCTCCAGGACGCCAGTGAGAACGCCGGCATTTTACGCCACGGCTGGGCCGCCGAGACCGAAAAATATTCCACGTCCGGAACGTCGAAGATTTCCGAATTGAACCGCCGGCAGCTTTCGGTCGTCACATCCAGAACACCTTTCATATCCAGGCCGAGGCGATTCGCCAACTCGATGACGCGCAATCGCCGGCCGACATTTTCGACGCACCAATCGGCCCAGGGGGAGCCGCGATGCGGCGTGCAAACCGTCACCAGCGCCCGAACGTGCCGCGTCATGTCCAGCCGCGAAAGCATATACCGGGCGTCCAGACCTCCCAACGAATGGGCAAGGAGCACGACCGGCTGGCCGTCGAAGGTCTTTTTGTGGTCGAGTATCCATCGCCTGAGCTGTGCGGCCCGCGTTTCGATCCCCGCGGTCGGATGCACCGCCGTCACCGTCACGCGATACCCGGCCTCGACAAGCGCCCGGTCAATTCCCTGAAACGGCGGCCAGCCGAGCTTGCCGACATGAATTCCACGACCGCACAAACCGTGATGAAGGATTACCGGGATCATCGGATGCCGGACAATTTACCCGTGGGGCGGCCCGATTGGTAAACATCGCCGGGCCTATGTAGATTACTCCGAATTTTGCCCGGATTGCCTTTTCAAATGCCAAAACGCACCGACATCCATTGCATCCTCATCATCGGCTCCGGCCCCATCGTCATCGGACAGGGCTGCGAATTCGATTATTCCGGCGTGCAGGCCTGCCGGGCGCTGAAGGAAGAGGGTTATCGCATCGTCCTGATCAACAGCAATCCCGCCACGATCATGACCGATCCGGAGTTCGCCGATGCGACCTACATCGAGCCGATCACGCCCGAGGCGGTGGAGAAAATTCTGGCGCGCGAAACGCCAGCGGCCCGCAGCCGGTCGACGCCGTGCTGCCGACGCTCGGCGGCCAGACCGGCCTCAACACCGCCATGGCCTGCTACGACCAGGGAATCTTCACCCGCTACGGCGTGCAGATGATCGGCGCCAATCGCCAGGCCATCTTCCGCGGCGAAGACCGACAGGTCTTCAAAGACCTCATGATCCAGATCGGCCTGAAAGTCGCCGCGCAGCGGCGTCGTGCATTCGCTGGACGACGCCCGAAAGGTCCTGGCCGACATCGGCCTGCCGCTGATCATCCGCCCCGCGTTCACGCTCGGCGGCACCGGCGGCGGAATCGCCTACAACGTCGAGGAATTCGAAACCATCGTCCAGCGCGGCCTCGACGCCTCGCCCGGTCACCGAAGTTCTCATCGAGCAATCCGTCATCGGCTGGAAGGAATACGAGATGGAGGTGATGCGCGACCGCAACGACAACGTCGTCATCATCTGCTCCATCGAAAACGTCGATCCCATGGGCGTCCACACGGGCGATTGCATCACCGTCGCCCCGATCCAGACGCTCACGGACAAGGAATACCAGCGCATGCGCGATGCCAGCATCGCGGTGATCCGCGCCGTCGGCGTCGAAACCGGCGGCAGCAACATTCAGTTCGCCGTGAATCCCGACAACGGCGAGATGATCGTCGTGGAGATGAACCCGCGCGTGTCGCGCTCATCGGCCCTGGCTTCCAAGGCAACGGGATTTCCGATCGCGAAATTCGCCGCGAAACTGGCGGTCGGATACACGCTGGACGAATTGCCCAACTACATCACGAGCCGAAAAAGAGCCAACCGGACTGGCGAAAGTCGAGTGGGACTTATACACCTCCGCCTGTTTCGAGCCGACGATCGATTATTGCGTGATCAAGATTCCCGCGCTGGACGTTCGAGAAATTCCCCGATGCCGACGAGACGCTGACGACGCAGATGAAAAGCGTCGGCGAAGCGATGGCCATCGGCCGGACGTTCAAGGAAGCGCTGCAAAAGGGCATCCGCAGCATGGAGGTCAAGCGGTTTGGGTTTGGCCTGGACGCATACGACAAATGGCTGAACGCCCAGCCGCGCTCCCGCGACACCCCGCCCGAGGCCCAGCCCCAGCACCTCCGACAAAACCACGCAAGGCGAATCGCTCGATCAGGAATGGCCGATCCCCGAGGAAAAGCTCCGGCGAAAACTGGCCGTGCCCAGCCAGGGCCGGCTGTATTACATCCGCTATGCGATGAAGATGGGCTGGAGCATCGAGCGGATTCATGAGCTGACGAAGATCGACCAGTGGTTTCTGGCGCAGATGAAGCGAACTGGTGGAATTTGAGCGCGAACTCTTCGACGCGGCCGAAAGAAAACTCGATCTTCGACAATGCCGAGCCTTGGAACACAGTCACTCGCGCATCCTGCGGAGAGCGCAAGGAATTCGGCTATACCGATGTTCAGTTGGCCAACATCTGGAATCCGAGCCGCACAGTGATCCGGGTGATGCGTCAGGATCAGCGGCATCAAGCCCGTCTACAAGCTTGTGGATACCTGCGCCGCCGAGTTCGAGGCGTCCACGCCCTATTACTATTCCACCTACGAAACGCCTTTCACGCTGTCAACGGCAAACCGGTTACCGAAGACGAAATCCGCCTCACCGATCGTCCCAAAGTCATCATCATCGGCGGCGGCCCCAACCGCATCGGTCAGGGAATCGAATTCGACTATTGCTGCGTGCAGGCGGCTTTTGCCATGAAGGAACTGGGATTCGAATCGGTCATGATCAACTCCAATCCGGAAACGGTCAGCACCGATTACGACACGAGCGACCTGCTCTTTTTCGAGCCGCTGACGCATGAAGATATGCTGAACATCTGCGAGCGACTTGAACGGCGGAAAACGATTTGCGATCGAAATTCCCAAGCAGTCGGCGGGTAAACTGATCCGTTCGAAAGGCGGTCCGATCGTCCAGTTCGGCGGCCAGACGCCGCTGAATCTCGCCCGCGGCCTGAAGGAAGCCGGCGTCCCCATCCTCGGCACGACCGTCGAATCCCTCGACGCGGCCGGCGATCGCGAGCAGTTCCGCGCTCTGCTGCAAAAGCTGAATCTCAAGCAGCCAGTCAACGGCATCGCCCGTTCCATCGCCGAGGCCCGCGAGATCGCCAATCGCATCGGCTATCCCGTTCTGGTCCGCCCCAGCTTCGTGCTCGGCGGCCGGGCGATGGAAATCGTTTCGGACGAAGACTCAGCTCAATCATTACATGGCCAACGCCGTCGAGGCTTCCACCATTGCCAACGCTCCGATCCTGGTCGATAAATTTCTCGACGCCGCGACGGAAGTCGATGTCGATTGCCTCGCGGATTTTGATGCCGGCGGAAAATCGGATTCGGGGCAGGCCATCATCATCGGCGTCATGGAGCACATCGAGGAAGCCGGCATCCACAGCGGCGATTCGGCCTGCTCGCTGCCGCCGTATTCGCTTTCGCCGAAGATCGTCGCCGAACTCAAACGGCAGACGCGCGAGCTGGCCAAGGCGCTGCGCGTCCGCGGGTTGATGAATGTTCAATATGCGATCAAGAACGACGAGATTTACGTGATCGAGGTGAATCCCCGCGCCAGCCGGACCGTGCCGTTTGTTTCCAAGGCCACGGGCGTTCCGTGGGCCAAGATCGCCGCGAAGATCATGGCCGGCAAATCGCTCGCCGAGCTTGGCGTCGCACGAACTGCCGCCGCCCAAGCACGTTTCGGTCAAGGAAGTCGTCTTCCCCTTCAGCAAATTCCCCGGCGTGGACATCATCCTCGGCCCGGAGATGCGCTCCACCGGCGAGGTGATGGGCATCGACGCCGATTTCCCGCACGCCTTCGCCAAGAGCCAGATCGCGGCCGGCACGCATGTTGCCCACCAGCGGCAACGTTTTCATCTCCGTTCGCGACGAGGACAAGGAAGCGATCCTTCCCATCGCTCAGTGCATTCAGTGCGATGGGATTTCAAATCCTATGCCACGGGCGGCACGTATGACATTTTGAGCAAGGGCGATATTCCCGCCACGCGCGTCAGCAAGCTGTCCGAGGGCCGGCCCAACATCAAGGATTACATCAAGAACGGCCAGATTCAGCTCATCATCAACACGCCGACGAAAAAAGGCCCCGATACGGATGAGGGGAAGATTCGCGCCATGTCGGTTTTGAACAAGGTTCCGATCGTGACGACGATCACCGGCGCCGGCGCCGCGGCCAAGGCGATCAAGGCGATGCAATCCGGCGGCTGGGGCGTTCGGCCGCTGCAGGACTATTTCACGGACTTCTCCACATGAGCGAATCGACGCAGGCGCCGCGCCCGGCGCGACGTTGCAAACCTTTGGGCCGCTGATCACGCTTGCGCTGCTCATCGTCGTCACGGCCGTTTGCCAGCGCCTTCGCGGCGGGGCCGTCACCTTCCTCAGCCTCGAAAACTTCCGCAACATCCTGGCCAACTGGTCGTTCGTCGGCATCATCGCTTTGGGCATGACGTTCGTCATCATTTCCGGCGGGATCGACTTGTCGGTCGGTTCCCTCGTCGCCTTCGCCGGCGGAGCGGGAATATGGATGATGAACACCGTCATCGGCGCGGTGCGAATTCGCCAGGAAATGGCCTCGGCCGGCGACATCCATCTTCCGCTTCCCTACAGCTACTTCCGCTCGGGCCTGGCGGAGCTGTTCATTCATCTGCACCTGGCCGGCGGCGAACGCGCCGGCGTGCTCGTCGCCGTCGTCGTAAGCATTTCCCTCGGCGTGGCCGCGGGAACCGTCAATGGCCTGCTGATCGTTCGCGCCCGGATCGCACCGTTTATCGCGACGCTCGGCGGGTTCGCCGCCTATCGCTCACTGGCCATGGCTATGATCGACGGCGGAACCTTCGATTCCCAAAGCCCCGATCTTTTCCATCGCCTCGCCAGGGGCGGGATCGCCATTCCGGGCGCGCACATCGGCGGCAATCTGCCGCTGATCGTTCCGTACCCCGTGCTTATTTTTTTTATCCTCGCGGCGGCCATGGCCGTGCTTCTGAACAAGATGCGTTTCGGCCGATACATTTTCGCAATCGGAAGCAACGAACGGGCCGCACGATATTCCGGCGTGAACGTCGAGCGAATCAAAATTCTGGCCTACGTTCTGATCGGCGCATTGACCGGCCTGTCCGCTTTGCTGGTTGCGTCGCACACCAACAGCGTCAGCAGTTCCACCACCGGCGAACTGTACGAACTGGATGTGATCGCGGCCGTGGTGGTCGGCGGCACGCTCATGACCGGCGGGGCCGGGACTATTTTCGGAACCGTCATCGGCGTGCTGATCCTGGGCGTCATCGGCAACATGCTCAACTTTCTCGACGTTTCGGTTTATCTTCAGGGGCTGGTCAAGGGCGGCATCATCGTCGCCGCCGCGTTCGTGCAGCAGGTGGGGCAGAAGGAAACGTCATGAACGGCAAAAATATCGCGATTGCAATTCTGGTCGCGGCGGTCATTGCAATGGCGGCGGCGCTGGTCCTCTCGCCGCCGAGCCAAAAATCGGATGAATCCTCGGCCGCGACCCAGCCCGCCCGGCGCGTCCGCATCGGCGTCTCGATTCCCGCGGCGGATCACGGCTGGACCGCCGGCGTCGCCTGGTGGGCGCAGGCGCCATCGCCCTGCATCCGGAAATCGACTGGCAATTCGCCACCGCCAACACCCCTGAAAAACAGATCGCGGACATTCAGGACATGATGGCCAAGGGCGTTGATGGCCTGGTCATCCTCGCCACGGAAAGCGCCCCGCTCACGCCGATCGCGGCCGAGGCGCACGATCGCGGAATCTACATCGTCAACGTGGACCGCGGATTTCTTCAGCCGGCCGCCGATGTATTTCTCGAAGGCGACAACAAATCCTTCGGCCGGAAGGCGGCCCAGTTCATCGCGCAAAAGCTCAGCGGCAAAGGCAACGTGGTGATCCTTGAGGGCGTCCCGTGCACGGTGAACACCGACCGCGTGAACGCGGCACTTGACGTATTTAAGGATTATCCCGGCATCAGAATTCTCGCCCGCCAATCGGCGATGTGGACGCGCGAGAAGGGTCTGACCGTCATGCAGAATTTTCTCACGGAGTTCGCGCACATCGACGCCGTCTGGGCCGGCGACGACGACACAGCGTTGGGAGCGATTCAGGCGATCAAAGAGGCCGGCAGGGAAAATGAGATGTTTGTGGTCGGCGGCGGCGGGATGAAGCAAATCGTCAAGATGATCGAGGACAAGGACCCGCTGGTTCCGGCGACGATCACGTATCCCCCGTCGATGATCGCCGAGGGAATTCAGCTTGCCGCCTCGACGCTTCGCGACGGCCACGGCAAAGAGATCTCGCAATTTGTCCCCCGGCACATGATGATCGACGTCGATCTGGTGACTCCGGATAATGCCGGTCACTATTATTTTCCTGATTCGGCATATTGAGGATTTTGATGGCTTCAACCAGCGCCCACGTCGCCGCCGCACCATCGGAACGTCCGCAAGGCGCAACTCGCGTTTTGCCGGCGACACTTTGCCTGCTCTTCTTCCTCTCCGGGTCCAGCGGGCTGATGTATGAAGTGGTATGGCTGCGAATGCTGGGCCGAACCCTGGGCAACACCGTATACGCAACCAGCACGATCCTGGCCGTTTTCATGGGTGGATTGGCGGTTGGAAGTTTTTTTCTCGGCCGATTCGGCGATCGCGTGCGCCGGCCGCTGATGCTTTACGCGCTTCTTGAAAGCGGAATCGGCCTGACAGCGCTGTTGTCGCTGGGGATGAACCGCTGGCCGATTCCGCTGTACCGTGAAATCTATGCGATGACCGGCAGCTCGCGGACGGCGCTGACGTTTGGCCAGGTGGCGGTGGCGACGATTGCCCTGCTACTGCCCACGGCGCTGATGGGAGCGACGCTGCCATCCCTATGCGCCTATGGCGTTCGTCGCGGCTTGATGGCCGGCCGAACCGCCGGAATTCTCTATGCCCTCAACACCCTGGGCGCGATGGTCGGCGTGCTGGCGGCCGGTGGCGTGCTGATCGGTGCATTCGGGGAAACTCAAACCGTGCTGATCGGCGTGGCCATCAATGCCGCGGTGGCGGCCATCGCCCTCGTGATGGCGCTGCTGCCGGGATATTCCGTGATTGAATTATCTCCCCCCGATACGGCCGCGGCGCCATTGCCGTTTACCCCCCATGACGCCGCCGCGCGGCGCGTGCGGTACGCCGTTCTTGTTTGCTTCGGCGTCAGCGGGTTCGTTTCCCTGGCGATGGAAATCGTCTGGAGCCGCATGCTCGCCCTCTATGTGGGCACGGCCATCTACGCCTTCGGCTCGATGCTGGCCGTCATGCTGGCGGGAATCGGCGTGGGAGGGCTGCTCGGCAGCAGGGTCGAGCGATGGAAAGACCCGCTGAGGGCGCTGGCGCGGCTTGAGGCAGGAGTCGCGATTGCGGTGGCCTTCGGCATGGTGATCTTCTGGTATATGCGCGAAGCTGCGATCTACACTCCGCCGCTGATCATGGTGGGGCCGGCGGCCCTGCTCCTGGGCATCGCCTTCCCAGTTGCCGTCCGGTGTTATGCGGACCATGCGTGGATCATCGGAAAGCGCGTCGGCGAGTTGTACGCCTGGAACACAATCGGCTGTATTCTCGGATCACTGGCCGGCGGGTTTGTTCTCGTGCCGGTCCTGGGAACCGGACACACCGCGGCGCTGCTGGCCGGACTGATGGCCGTCGCATCCGCCGCGCTGCTGGCCATCCACCCAAAAGGAATTGTCCGCATCCATTGGATGGATCTTTTAGCTCTCGGCGTCGCCGCGAGTCTGATCCTGGCGATTGGGGATCCGTACCTCAGCGTGATGGAATCGCGGCTGCGTCCGGGGGCGGAGTTGTTCGCCGAGGCCGAAGGAGCGGGAGCGACGACGATCTCCGGCGGGTTTCCAGACCTGCCGATGACCCGGTCGCTGCTGGTGAACGGCGTCGGCATGACGACGTTGTGGACGGGCAACAAGCTCATGGCCGACCTGCCCATTTGGCTGGCCGATTCCCCGCACGATGCGCTGGTGATCTGCCTGGGCATGGGCACGGCGTTCCGCTCGGCCGTTCGCCATAAGGACATTGATGTCACCGTGGTGGAATTGGTGCCCGCCGTTGTGCGGTTCATGCATTTTTACCATGCCGATGCCGACGCGGTGAAGTCCCAGCCCAACGCCCATGTCGTGGTTGACGATGGGCGCAATTATCTGCTGATGCACCAGAGGAAAGTCGATGTCATCAGCATCGACCCCGCCCCGCCGCTCTACAGCGCGGGAACGGTCAATCTTTACACGCGGGAATTTTTCCAACTTTGCGCGGATCGCATTCGCCCGGGCGGGGTCGTGTGCCTCTGGGTGCCGCCGGCGCCAATGTCGGAATCCAAGATGATTCTGCGCACTTTCGCGGTGGTGTTCCCTTACGTTTCGGTTTGGGCAGGACCGGGTCTTCAGGGATTTTTTTTGCTCGGCACCCATCATCCGCTGCATGATGTCGAAGCGCGCATCCGGCGCGGTTTTAAGGACCCGGCCGCGGTCGCAGATCTCGTTGAATGGGATCCGCGTTGCGATCGGCCCGGTAAAGTGCTGGCGCTGCGGCTTTGTGACCGCGATGAATTGCTGAAATTCACCAGCGGCTCCCCAATCATCAGCGACGATCATCCGTACACGGAATTCCCGCTGTGGAGACTGGACTGGATTTATCCTCATCCCGTGACGCAGCTCGATGCTCAGGTCCTGCGGCAATGGATTTTGAAGCACCCATCTGAATAATTGCCTTCCACGGAGACAGTCATGGCACTGAGCGCTCGCAACCAATTTCCCGGCAAGGTGATTTCCGTGAAGCACGGCGGCGTCATGGCGGAAGTGACGCTGGACATCGGCGGCGGCCACCGGATCGTTTCGCTCATCAGCGTTTCATCCGCCAAGCGGCTGAAACTCAAGAAGGGCAAAACTGCCGTCGCCATCATCAAGGCGACGGAAGTCATCGTCTCTTCCGATCCGTCCGACGAGTAATCACGTGGCCGCCAGACCAAAACAGCGCCGCAGCGCCGACTCGCCCATCGTTCTTCGGGGACGGGTGTGGGTTGAAATCAACCGGCTGGCCGCTTTCACGGAAGCCGGCGCCGACCTGCTCGAGCAGATCGAGGCGTGCGGGTCGCTTTCCGAAGGCGCGCGGCGGCTGCGCTTCAGCTATCGCCGTGCGTGGATGCTGATCGACGCGATGAACCGGCTGTGGCCCCGGCCGCTGGTGCGAACGGCCATCGGCGGAAGACGCGGCGGAGGGACGCGACTTACGCCGCTGGGCCGCGAAGTTTTATCGACTTATCGTGATCTTCAGATCCAATTGGAGCATCTGCTGGATCGGTCGATCGCGGGATTCTCGGCGCTGGTGCGCCGCGAGCAAAGACACGGCGACTGAAGCCGAGCCGCGATGAAATCAATGATTCGTTCAGGGCAGGAGTTGATTATGATACTTCGTTGGTTTTCCGTAATTTCGTTGTCGGTGCTATGCATTAACTCGTTCGCCGGAGCGGATTCGGCCGCCACGCAACCTTCGCCGACGCCGGCAGCCGCTCTCCGCATAATCGGCAAGGTTCAGCATCCGCTAACGCTATCCTTGGATCAGTTAGCCGCTCTCGATCATGTGACCGTCAACGTCGTTGACCGAAAGGGGAATCCGGTCACGTATCGGGGCGTGCCCCTGTTGGAGATTTTGAAAGCGGCCGGTCTTCGGTTCGGCAAGATGTCCGCCGCGCGAGCGGACGCCGCGATGTGCGTCGTCGTCGGCGCCGCCGATGGGTACAAGGCGCTGTTCTCGCTGGCGGAACTCGATCCGCAATTTCAAAAACATCTGGTGATCCTCGCCGATCAGGAGAACGGGAAACCGCTGGACACGGCCGTCGGTCCGCTGCGCATCATCGCGCCGGATGAAGCCATTCATGCCAGATGGGTCCGGCAGGTTCTTACTCTGACCGTTGCCGAGCCTTGAACCCGCAGGGTATTCTTTCCGCGTGACGCTCGCCGCTCCAACTTTGGCGATCGAACGGTCGCGCCTGGGCTATCGCCGATCATGGTGGATCGTCACCTGGCTGGCCTTTGCGGCGGCGATTTTCATCCGCTGCTGGCGCCTTGGCCAGCAAAGCCTCTGGTTCGATGAGGGCTACACGGCCTGGCTGGTTTCGCACCCGGTCGAAGAGATCATTCGCCTCGTCCGGGCCGACACCGCGCCGCCGCTGTATTACCTGCTGCTGCACGGGTGGACCGAAATCTTCGGCCGATCCGAAATCGCGCTGCGATCGCTCTCCACCGTCTTCAGCATCCTCACGCTGCTATTGGCGATCGACATCGCGCGGCGATTGATGCCCAACCCCGCAGCGGTCGCGGCGACGGCGTGCGCGATGGGCCTCTCGTTTATGCAATTGCAGTACGCACAGGAGGCGCGGGCCTATGCGATGATGGCCTTCGGAGTGATCGCGGCGTTCGATTGCCTCCTGCGGCATGTCGCGGCGCGACATCGCCGCTGGCTGATCCCGCTGCCCGTGCTCTTCGCCGCCGCCATGTACACCCACAACATGGCGGCGCCATATGTGCTGGCGCTGATGCTGGCGTGGCTCGTTTTGCCATCGGGGCGTCCGTTTTCCCGCCGCATCGGCGAGATCGCCGTCGTCATCGGCATCGCCGGATTACTTTATCTGCCGTGGGCCATCTTCGGTTTGCCGGCCCAGATACAGATGATCCGCCGCGGGTTCTGGGCCGAGCCGCTCAGCCACTACGCCGTGCTTGCCGATATCGCCTCGCTCGCCGGCGTGCGGCAATACTGGTCTTCGGCCAGCGTTCTTAACCGAATCCACGTCCACATTCTGGACGGGAAAGGCCCCCTCCTCATGACGATGATCCTGCTGGGCTTATCGGGGATGCTGTCTATCGTGTTGCAGCAAGGCTGGCGCCGGCGGCTGGCGATCGGACTCTTGATCGTCGCGCTGTTTCCCCCGCTTTTCGTCGCGGTCTACAGCGTGCTGCGAACGCCGCTGTTCCTCGACAAACTGTTTCTTCCCTCGGCCACCCTGATGCCGATCTTCGCGCTGCTTCCGCTGTCGATGCGGCTGTCGCGTCCGGCGCGTCGGGCGGCCTGGGCGGGCGCGGGCGTGCTGCTATTTTTGTCGGCCGCCACGCTCTGGGGCTATCACGTCGAAGGAAAGAAGGAGGATTGGCGCTCGGCTGCCGCCGCGGTGTCCGCGTTGCCGCCGGCCCATCGGCTGATCGTTTTCGTTGCCGACGACGGCCAACTTCCGTTTGATTATTATTACCACTACCGCCGGGGCGATGAGGTCACGGGGGTTCCCGGCGGTTTCTTCGATCTCAATCCGCCGCGCACCATGCGCCGGGTCACCGGCCCCGGCGACCTTGCTCCGCTGCGATCTCGCCTCGATGCAAATCACTTCGATCAGGTCGTCCTTCTACTGGCGCATCAACACTGGGGCGACCCCAATCAACTGACGAAGAAGCTGATCGACCAGCGTTTTTCCCTCTCGGGGCGTCTGGACTTTTACGATGTGAGCGTCGAATGGTATCGACGGCCGAGCGTTTCACCCGGGCCATGAATCACGCGTTTCATTTCTCGGGGTTTTCCGGCGCGACGACTTCGCGGACGGTGGCCACGATTGCCGGCTGCGATTTGCGCAGCGGAGGAATATTTTGGTATTCCTCCCAGCCGCCGCCCAGGCCTTTGTACAGCGCGATGAATTGCACCACCACGTCTTCCTGCGCCACGGCATACTGATCCTGAAGCTCATAGAGTTGCCGTTCCGCATCCAAGACGTTGAGGAAATCGGTCAGGCCGCGATCGTATCGCTGCTGGGCGAGATCGACGGCGCGCCGGCTGGCCCCCAGTGCGCAGGGCGAGGTCGCGCAGGCGCTGCTGCTGGGCGTCGTAGGAACTGATGGCGTTTTCGACTTCTTCAACCGCGGCGAGGACGGTGCGCTTGTAGTTGACCAAAGCCTCATGCGTTTGGAGATCGGCAATTTGGATCAGGGCGTCGAGCGTTCCAAAATCGAGCAGGGGCCAATACGGCGCTGGGCCCGGCCGACCAGAGAAAGCTGTTGAGCGCCGGAGCCCTGCCGAGCCCCTGGCCCTGCATGCCGATGCCGGCGGTGATGGCTACGCGTGGGAAGAGGTTTGCCGTGGCGACGCCGACGTTCGCCGTCGCCTGGGCGACTTCGCGCTCCGCCTCGCGAATGTCCGGCCGGCGCCGCAGCAGGTCCACGGGCAGACCCGGGGCAATGTTTTCGGGAACCAGGGGCAATGGAACCGGCTTGGCCAGTTCCGATTGTATTTTGCCGGGATACTCGCCCAGCAAAACGGCGATTCGGCGCTGGGCGACGACGAGTTGGTCGTACAGAGGCGGCAACTCGGATTGCAGCGTCTCCAATTGCCTTCTGGCCAAGGCCAGGTCCAGTTCGTTGGTCAGGCCGCGATTGAATCGCTCCTGAACCACATTGACCGTCTGCTGTTCGATGCCGATGTTGTCCTGCGCGATTGAGAGCCGCGCCTGGAGGCCGCGGTAATCCATATAGGCCCGCGCCACGTCGGCGACGACGGTAATCAGCACGGCGTTGCGCTGTTCCAGCATGGCCTGCGTTTGGTCGCCGGCGGCTTCGATTTCGCGGCGGTATCGGCCGAACAAATCCAGTTCCCAGCCGGCGTCGAAACCGACCACCTGCGTGATCTCCTTCAATCCGGTGGTGTTGGTTCCGGCGTTGAGCGGGCCGGAGACGCGCCCCTTGGTTGAATTCGTTCCCGACCCTCGGCCGGCCGCGCCGCTGAAATCCGCCACGGGCAGCGCCCGCCGAGCACCACGCTTTCATAAGTTCGCGCCTCCTGTAACCGCGTGAGTGCGATTTCCAGATCGAGATTTGCCGCCACCGCGCGGCCCACGAGCGAATCCAGTTCGGGATCGTTCAGCGACCGCCACCAGCGCGTCAGGTTCACCGGCCGCGACCGTTGCGCCGCCACCGCCGGCCGAGTCGTCGCGTGGATGTCATAGGCATCCGGCATCGTCGTGGCCGGCGCGTGATAATTCGGGCCGACGGTGCATCCTTGCAGGCAGGCCAACACGCCCGCGGCCAGCAGCGCCCCCGCTTTCATTGCCCCCCCGCCGCCGATGACAACAGGCTCACAGAGCATCGCGCCGGCCCCCGTGGCGTCTGCGCCAGCGTCTTGTCGCTCCCCCGAACCGTCACGCGCTGGCCGTCGGATATTTCCGACGCTGACGTTCAGCACAACCCGGTCGCCCGCGGACAGGCCCGAGCCGATCTCCACATAATCCCCCTCGTCCACGGCGATTTGCACGTCGCGGAAGCTGACTTTCCCGTCATCGTCCACCACGGCCACCTGCGGCCCCGCGGACCCGAAGACCATCGCGCTGGCCGGAACCTCCAGGGTCTTGCTGTGCTTGAGTTGCAAGACGACTTGCAAGTACATTCCGGGCACCAAGACCAGCTTCGGATTCGGAATGTCCACCTCGACGCGCAGCGTCCGCGAGGACGGGTCAATCGATCGGGATGTGCGCGCTATCTTTCCCTCGAACTTCTGATTTGGAAATTCATTGGAGGTGGCCACGTCCATCGCATCCATGTCCAGGCTGCCGGCCACTCGCTGAGGCACATCGACGAACACACGGATTTTGTCGGTCTGGGCGATGCTGTAGACGGGCGTGGTGTTGCTGGTGCTGCCGGCGGTCACCAGATCGCCGATATCGATGCGGCGCTGCGTGATCACGCCGTCGAACGGCGCCGTCACCTCCTTGAAATCTTCCAGGTCCGTCAGTTGGTCCACCTCCGCGCGGTCGGCGTTGACCTGTGCCTTGGCGGCGTTCACGCGGGCGGCGCTGCTGTTATAGTCCGCCTCCTTTTCCTCGCGTTCCTGTTCCGATACCACACCCTTGGGAGAATCACGCCAACGCTCGTACGTCCTTTTCGCGAAATCGGCGTTCGCCTGCATGACCGCCACCTCGGCCTGGGAGACCGCCAATTTTTGTTGCGCGGCAATCAGTTGCTGATCCAGATCGGGCGTGTCGATCGTGGCCAAAACCTGTCCTTTGTGCACCTGGTCGCCGATATCGCTGAACCATTTGGCGACGTAGCCGTTCACGCGGACGTAGATGGTGCTCTGATACCAGCCGCGCGTTTCCCCGGGCAGCGTCAAGGATTCGGTGGGAGGAGCGTAGGTTGCATCTGCGACATCGACGATCGGCGCCGCGTCGGCCAACGCGGTGGTCTCGGCGGCCAGCTCCTGGCTGTCGCGGCTCCGATGCCGCTGCACGACGAAAAAGCCAACGGACAGACCCGCGGCGATGACCAGCGCCGAGATCGCCAGCGTGAATCCCATGGTCCTGGAGGCCGGCGCGGATGTGGGTTGCGGGGGATGAATGTCATTCGATTGCAAAGGCGCCTCCGTTTTGAGACTTCGGCCCGGTGCTCTGGGCAGCGGTGTGCCGGCTCAGCAGCCGGAACATCGACGGAACGAAAACCAGCGTGGCAAAGGTGGCGAACAGAAGTCCGCCGATCACGGCCCGGGCCAGCGGCGCGTTTTGCTCGCCGCCCTCGCCGACGCCCAGGGCCATGGGAATCATTCCCAGGATCATCGCTCCGGCCGTCATCAGGACGGGCCGGAGACGAGTATATCCGGCGGTCACGGCCGCCGTCGCCTTGTCGTCGCCCGCGTCGATCCGATCATTGGCAAAGGTGACAACGAGGATGCTGTTGGCCGTCGTCAATCCGATGCACATCAACGTTCCCATCAGCGCCGGCACGCTGATGTGCGTGCCGGTGAAATAGAGCATCCACATGACGCCCGCCAGCGCGAACGGCGCCGCCAGCAGCACGATCACCGGATCGAGCCAGCTCTGAAACTGGATGACCATCAGCAGATAGACCAGGGCAACGGCCAGGCCCATGCCCCCGAAAAGGCCGTCAAAACTCTCCTGCATCGTCTGGATTTGTCCGGAGAGTTGGACGTGCATTGCGGTGCTGGCGGCGGGCGCGTCGGCGGCGATCACCCGGTCCAGGTCGTGGGCGATGCCGCCGAGGTCCCGGCCCTGCGGATTGGCCTGCACGTCAAATACCGGACGGATGTTCAATTCCGAGAGAATCATCGGCACCGTGCCGCGATGCACATTTGCCACGTTCATGAGCAGTTGCCGCCGGGTCGAATCGTTCCGCGCCACCGGCACCGACAGCAGCGACGGCAGCGAATCAACCCGATACTGCGGCGTCTGCACCAGCAGCGGATAGGTCACGTTGTTACGCGGATTCACCCAGAAATTCGGCGACACCATCGCGCTGGAACTCAGCGTTACCAGAACGCTGTTGGAAACGTCGCGCTGCGACATGCCCATCTGGTCGGCCATGGTGCGATCCACGTCCACTTTCAGCGCCGGCGCGGCGGGGACCTGGAAGATATGGGCATCGACGATGCCGGGCACCGCGCGAATGTCCCGCAGCAGTTTCACGGCCTGAGCGTAATCGGCCTCGCTGGATGGGCCGCTGACGCGGATGTCGATCGGGGCGGCCTGGCCGAAATTCAAGACCTGGTTCACCATGTCCGCCGGCTGGAAAAAGAACGTGAGTTGCGGAAACAGCCGCGGAAGCTGCTGCCGTAAATCCTTCATGTGCCAAGCGGTGGGCGTATGGCCGTGCTTGAGGGAGATGAGAATCTCGCCGTCCATCGGTCCGACCGTCGCCGAATCGCTCAGGGCGATGTTGATGCCGCTGTAGGGAAGACCGATGTTGTCCAGGATCACGTCGATCTGGTTGTTTCCGACGATGCGGCGAATGGCGGACTCGACCTGCGCAAAATAGGCCTGGGTTTGCTCGATCCGCGTGCCCGGCGGCGCACGCACGTGCAGGCGCATCTGGCCGGCGTCGATCTGCGGGAAGAAATCCTCTCCCAAGCGCGGAAACAGAAAACAGGAAGCCGCTATCAGCACCAGGAAGAACGCGACCGTCGGCAGGGGGCGCGAGACGCACCACGCGACGGCATTGCGATATATCCCGCGGAACCGGTTGAAGCCGTTGTCGAAACCGCGGTGGATCAACCGCAGCGGATTGTGCGTCTTGCGATGCCTGTGGCCGCGGCCCTGCTCGTGGTCCTGATGCGACGCCATGTGTGAACGCAGCAGATACTTAAACAGCACCGGCACCAGCGTGAACGACAGCACCAGGCTTGCGAGCAGCGAAATGCAAACCGACAACGCCAGCGGGGAAAACAGATACTTGGCCGTCCCCTGCAACAGGAAGATCGGCACGAAAACGACGCAGATCGCCAGCGTCGAAAGCAGCGTCGGCACGGCGACCTCGGCGGCGCCGTGCAGAATACCCGGCTCCAGGCGCTTGCGCAACTCCGCCAGATGCCGTTCGATGTTTTCGATCACAACGGTGGAGTTATCCACGAGAATTCCCACTGCCAGCGCGAAGCCGCCGAGCGTCATCGTATTGAGCGTCTGTCCGGCGCAATACATCACGAGAATCGCCGTAATGATGGAAAGGGGAATCGAAGCCAGGATGATCAGCGTCAGCCGCCAGTTGCCCAGAAACAGTAGGATCATGAGGGCGGTCAGCCCCGCGGCCATCAGTCCGCCCATGATGACGCTGTCCAGTGACGCCTTCACGAAAATGGACTGGTCGAACAGCGGCTTGATCGACATCCCCTTGGGAAGGAGTCGTTCGATGTCCGGCAACGCGTTGCGGACGCCGTTGATGACCGCCAGGGTCGAGACGCCGCCGGTCTTGCGGATGGTCATGAGCGCGGCCGGGCTGCCGTTCTGACTGACGGAATTGGTCTGAACGATCGAACCGTCGCGGACGTGCGCCACGTCGCGAAGAAAAACGGTGGCGTCTCCGATGGTCTTGACGGGAAAATCGTTCAGTGCTTCGACGGTGTTCGTGCTGTTGTTCAGGGGAATCTGGTAATCGATATTGCCGATCTTGGCGTCGCCGGACGGGGCCTGCAGGTTCTGCTCGCTTAGGGCGTTGACCACGTCGTCCGGCGTCACGCCCCGTGCCTGCATGGCGCCCATGTTCAGATCGACCATGATGACCCGCGTTTTGCCGCCATAGGGATATGGAACCTGCGCCCATGGACGACGGCCAGGTCGGGCCTGAGAACCTGCTGCCCGAAATCGCTCATGCGCTCGGTCGGCAAGAACCGGCTGGAGATGCCCAACTGAATCACCGGCACATCCGTCGCCCCGTAGCGGATGATCAGCGGCGGGGTGATGTTGCGCGGCATGCTCTTCAGCACGGTCTGCGCAACTGGAAAGCTGCGAAACGGCCCGGCTCACGTCCGCCCCCTGATGCAGATACACCTTGATGACGCCAACCCCGTCGTAGCTGTTGGCTTCGATTCGGGAAATGTCGTCCACCAACGACGCCATCTGCCGTTCGTGCTTGACCAGAATGCGGTCTTGGATTTCCTGGGCGCTCATGCCGCTGTAGGTCCAGACCACGCTGACGACCGGAATGTCGATCTCGGGGAAGATGTCCACCGGCATCCGCAGCGCCGCCCCGATCCCCAGCAGGCAGACCAAAATCAGAACCGCAAAAATGGTGTACGGTCGCTTTAACGCGAACGCGATCACGGACATCGAAAAAAAACTCCTCGGATTCGGGCAGGAATCAATTCCTGAACTTCGCCGCCCCTTCTCCGTTTGCTCATCATTTTTGCCGTGGCGAGTTTGCCGAAACGGCGCTCCATCACAAATCGAAACGCGGTTGAGACAATTAAATTTATCCTCGATTTCGGAATTGGTTGCAAATATTCTGAATTAAATTCTGCCGCTACTTGTTGTAAATAATAAACTTGCACAATTTCCTATATAATTACAGTGAAATCGCTTAAGCCCACTGTTTCGAAACAAATATGCGCTTGACTTTCGTCCAAATCTATATATATCTATTATTCCGATAGGAATAGAGTATTTACGAATTTGAACCGGTGATCTGCCTGTCCGCAGGTTTGCGGACTTGAGACTGAACCCCCAGTTAGGAGAACGAAGCAATGAGTCACGAACTGGTCACTAAAGGCGCAGGCGTCTTCGAAATAGCTGTAAATAATGTGATCGCAATACATCTGTTGCGGCCCGGCAAATCCCTCGTTGCCGCCATTCTGTTGGGATTGTTGCCGGCGGTCTCCCGCGCCGGCGCGAATGCCACCACCCAACCGGAGCCTGCCCAGAAAGACAACGCCGAGCTAAGAAGCGAACTCAATCAACTCAAGGACAAGGTCGATCGGCTGGAGGCCGGTCAACAGCAGACCACACTGGCTGGCGGGGCAACGACACAACCCGCTTATGTTCCAAACACCAATCAGTCGTCGTTCAACGCCTTCCGTTTCACCAGCGGATACGATCCGGCCGTCGGCTTCGTCCTCCGCAGCGATGACGGCCAGTTCTCTCTGCATCCCGGCATCGTGCTCGATTTCCGCAATATGACTTCCTATCGCGAGAAGCTGTCTCCCGCTAGCGGCAGCGTAGTGTCCACGCCCCGCTATAGCACCGAAAACGGATTCGATATGTCGCGAGCCCGTTTGACTTTCGACGGACGCGTCGGCCAAAACGTCACCTATTTCGTACAGTTCCAGGACGATTCGGGGACATCATTCGGCCTGCTCGATGCGTATTGGGCTTACCACTTCGGCGATAGTCCCTGGGCGCTGAAGGTCGGCCAATTCAAGGACCCCATTTGGCACGAGCGGAATTTGAGCGAGGCGGACCTGCTGGCCGTGGACCGTTCGCTCACCGAAGCGCTGCTGGGCGGGGGACAAACGAGCCGCGTGCAAGGAATCGACCTCATGTATGACAAGGATCGCCTGCGGGGCCAGTTCGCGTTGCACGATGGTTACGACAGTCTCAATACCCCTTTCTATGACGCGGGCGGTTTGGGCGCGGGCGTGGGCGGCGGCGCGGGCGTCACGCCCACCGACTACGGCGTCAGCGGCCGGGCGGAGTGGCTGGCCATCGGCAATCGCACGCCCGATTTCAATCCGTACACCGAATACGACCGCCAATTCACAGCGCTCGGCGACAAGCAGGACATTCTGGTCTTCGGGGCCGGCGCGGATTTCTCCCAGGCGGGCGCCAATAGTGTTCTCTTCCATACCGTCGACGTTCAGTATGACACTACCTGCGGATTTTCGGCCTACGGCGCATATTTGGGGTCCTACCGCGACCTTGCCAAGAACGAGGGCGTGACCCCGGGATTTTATTACGATCCTGGCTTCGTCGTTCAGGCGGCGTATCTCGTAACGCCAAAAATCGAGCCCTTCGCACGATACGATTACAGCTATCTCCCGCTCGGATCGACGACCAACCTCCTCACCGGAGAAGTGCAGGAGATCACCATCGGAGCCAATTACTATCTCTACAAGCAACACCTCAAGTTCACGCTCGACGGATCGTGGCTGCCCCGCGGCGCCCCCAGCGACCAGGCTCCCCTGGGCATCCTAAAGGACAGCGGCCACAACGAAATCATCGTCCGCGCGCAGTTTCAGCTTGCGATCTGAGATTCGATGCGAATTCCAGCGAGGTCACAGTGCAAGTTGGGCCTGTGCGCGGGCGATTGCCTCGCCATGGCCGTCGTTCACGAGCACGCCCGAACCATTGTCGTCGACGGGTGAGCCGTTGGGCAGATACGATCCATCGAGCGTGAGTTTGACGTTCTGGCCGTAGATATAGTAGTTGACGCCCAACGTGAATTCGTGAACGTTGGTGTTGGTGTCGGCCGCGAATTCTTTGCTGTCGAGCTTCAAATAATCGTATCGGCCAAAAACCTCCCAGTGCTGGTCGTCCAGGAGATAGCTGATTTGCGCGACGGCGCTGGAGTCGAAGGTATCGCCCGCAGTTCCATTTTGACCCGTGTATCGGCCGATGTACGCGCCATATAAACCCAGGCCGCCATGGTTCCATTGGACGTCCGTCGCTTGTCGAATGAACTCGGACGGGTCGGCTTCGGTCCAGTCCACACCGATCCCCGCCACCAATAGGTCCTGCTTGTCTCCCAGCGAGGTGAATTGATCGTAATCCTTCCACTGACCGGTGAATTTGTATTCGCCGCGGGCGCCGATTCCAAAATTGGCCGGCCGAACCGGATAATCCTCGAAATTCACGTCATTGGCTGCGAATCCATTGGTAAAATCCGCCTTCACGCGAACCGCGTCGGCGTTGTCGTAAATGCCCATGATCCCCTGACTGAAGGCTTCACCACTGGCCAGGATGTCGTCGGTGAGTGTGCGATCGGCGGCAAGAAGAGTTCGATCAAACACAAGCTGTTCATGAGCGAACGGCGTCTTGAACTGACCGGCTTCGACGAACCAGGGGGTGTCGGGAAAACGATATTTCACCCAGGCGTCAAAAAGCGAGGCATCGCCGCCAGAACGATCGGTTTGGATGAAAAGGCGATACGTCCAATTCGGATTAAACACATTCCCGTCAAATCCGATTTGCATGCGACGAATCTCAAACCCGTTTTGCGTATCGCTTGCGCCGTCGGATTTGCCCTCATCCCGCCAGTTGGTGACGTCGCGAACCTGCAATAAGAGGAACGGATGCAGAAGGAAGTTGCCGTCATCGCTGGCGATGACAAACCCTTTGGACGGATCGTATCCAGTACCGATTGGAGATACGGTGAATAGCTGACTGTGCTGGTCGGCATCCCGAATCAGACTGGCGTTCAAGTCCGCAATGCTCTGAGGGGACGGCGACGATGCCGATTGTTCCTCAAGTTTCTTCTCCAATTCCTGTTCGCGAAGTTTCATTTGGTCCATTTGCGCGGAGATCCTGCACCTGCCTGCGCAAATCGGAAGACGAGTCCCGGGAAGGCCGTGAACTGGGGACCGCAGATCGGGCCTCGACCGAAAAAGCGGATGCCGCAACAACCAGCCACGCGATTGAGGTCTGCAGAAGCCGCGCTTTCAATGTTCTCAACTGATTTTCCTCCTTCGGATGTTCATCAATTATCGCGATATACCAGAGTATATAACGAAATTGGCGGCGATTGGAAAAAAGGCCGCTCGATTTCAACAGTTGCGCTAAGGCTGGATTTCACGGCAAATTGCAAGGAGCAAATTCGTTCCCCTTTTTCGCGTTCACTCAACCAGCGGAAACGGTTCTCTAGTGAACACCCAGGATTGGATTGCCGAAGTTTAGTTGCAGCTCGAATTTTGAGATCGTGCCTGCCGCGGCCCTTCGACAAGCCCAGGGCATTCGACTCCAGCGCCGGGATTTAGAGAATTATGCAAGCATTTCCGAGGATCGTCATACCACCCTATCTGCTCTCCAGTGTAAAGTCGCGCATATACGACAAGGCGAGAAGTGAGCCTCAGACGGCTGGCTGGATTCTTATGCAAGAGACCGGTCAACCCAAAAGAAGGAGAAAACAAATGGAAATCAAGCGCATTGGTTCTCAACCATCGGGCAAGGGTCCGTCGGATTGGTTCACGGGCACGGTTCGAATCGACGCGATGTTCGATCGACCCGAGCCGGCCCGTATCAGTGGCGCTGAATGCATTATTGGTATACACACTTAACACCTACGGCTCCGGTCATCGCGACAGTGATTCCTCGCCGGACACTCAACTTCGCGGCAACATCTATTTTAAAGCGGACTCTCAAAAGCCTCGCCAGAATCTCTCGGCAAAGAGACGTGACGAAACCTTCGAAACCGCTGATTTCCGCGCACTCGGCGAGCTGTTAATTCAAATGCGCGACTGTTTCTTTGCGGCGCAAATGCGCTCGTGCATCAGACTTACTCGGATTTCGCGCATGCCCTTTTCAATAGACGCATCAGACGGTGGCAGGACGCTGAAGAGTCGTTCGCAATCGTGATCGACCCGTTGAAAGTAGTCAATCAAAACGCCGATCTTTTTCTGTCAACGGAAGGGACGCCGCAGGACATTCCTTTGCCTGTGGTGAATAATGTGCCGGTTGGTGAGCCTCACAGACCAGATAGTCGCCGCCTTGGAGAGTATCTCGCTTCCCGATGAAACCGCCGATTGGCTCGTCGCTAAAATCGAGAACGATCGCGAAGCGCAGAACACTGTAATCCAAGACGCTCGGCGCAAAGCGGAAGCAGAGATGGCCAATCTTGACCGAAAACTGGATCGCCTCACGGCGGCATACCTTGATGCGGGAGCGTTCACTGCGGCGGAGTTCCGCAAAAGGAAGGCGGAGGCGATCAATGCCAAGCGGAAACTACAAGACGGCCTCGTCGCTCTTGACCGCGATGACGTTTTGCGGTTCGAACCGATCACTCGGTTCGTAACTGGCTCTAAACAACTGAAATACGTCGCCAAGCGACGAAATCCGCAAGAATTGAGGGATACGCTGGAAACAGTCGGTTCGAACCTTCGATTGAACGACCGTCGCTTACAGTGGGAACCACGCGGAGCGTGGCAACTTGTTGTAGATCAAGGTTCCTTTGCCCACGTCAACGCCGCGCCGAAAATTTTCAGCGCGGCGTCTTGTGGTAAAACTCACCTGACGGCAACGAAGTGGAGCGACGGGGAATCGAACCCCGATTTGCTGAATGCGATTCAGCCGTCATCCCTCGGAAATACCGAGCGAAAATCACTCTCTACCCCCTCGAATGTATCCAAAAGTGCCGGGGATCACAAGGAACTGCAAGCCCTGATTGAGTTATGGGACAGGCTGCCGGAAGCCACACGGCGGGCGATTCGGGAGCTAGTCAGGAAATAAAAGTGCCCTGAGAATGTGCGTTTCAATGCCCCGGCTGACTGGCCCACAGAACTGTCGCAACGATTGCGGCTCCTAAACAAAGACACAGAACCCACAATCCAACAGTCTTGAGCGGCATCGCCGGTTTGGCTTTGCGATTGGCTTCGGTGGCAGCACTGTGCGGGGAGTGGCGAAGGGCGATACCACGCAAGGCCCACATACTTCCGGCCGTTACGAGAATCAGCAGAACATATTGCGATGCCAGACGACCGAAATCTATGCTCAAGCCCCAGAGCCGCGAAGGGTTGCCTGAAATCTTGGGCGGCTCCATGATGAAAGCGTACCTGGCGGGGATTTGCGACACCACTGACGAATCACCAAAGTGAGCGTTGATTGCATATTTCCATGGCGGAAATAGCCCGATTGCGAGTGCCAATATAGTAGCCAAAATCAGAATCGCACGTTGTCCGCCGTTCATGGGAATCCTCTGTTGAGAATCATCAGCGTTAGTTGCCGCTGGCGGTTGACGTGCGATTGGTTCCATTGGTGGAATTAAATTGAAATTTCCCGGCATCGCCAACGAGCGGGTCCGCGTATGTCGCAATGACGTGGTTCTGCCAATTCATAAAGTCCTTGTCTCGTTCGCTGGACAACTTACCGATAGCGTCGTCAAGGAGAGCTTCCATTGAATCATCTTCCGGCAATCGACATTCGATGGCCGCATCGGCAACGAAAAGTTGTTGAGCAAAATAGTCAACTGAATGCAATTCGCGGATGGTCACGTCGCTTTCGGCCACGTCCACGCCCGGTAAAGGATTGATTGAATTATCAACAAGTCTGAAAATGGCGGGACATCGCACCTTGAGCTTCGCGCTAACTTGCTGGCATCCATCATTGTGGCCTGATTGGTATCCATCGCAGCGGCCTGACGCATACACATCAGAATGTCCGAAGCGGTAGCCAACACCGTGTCCTAGCCAGAACGATAAGCCCGCCAGCACAATCGCCGGGGCGGCGTATTTCCACTTCATAGGCCAATCCCTTCGAGCACAACCCCCGCTGCCAAATCGACGGGCAGAACGTGCTGGTTTAGAAGTATTTTGCAGCAACGCCTGATAATTGAATAGCGGAAGTATTTGACGTGGGATTTGCGATAGTCAGGGGCCGTTTGACCTACCCGTTGAAGCGAACTATGGGCCAAAGTGCCTTGAGAATCCGCGATTTTAGCGTTTAGCGAAGTCAGAGCGTTGGGGCCGAGGTTTGAATAACATCAGCGCAAATCCCACCACGCCAACGCTGGCAGGTTCCGGCACAACTTCAACTACGCCATAGATCGGGCCATAATTGTCGCTGTAAGAATAAGGGTAACTCACGTTGGGAACGTCATTCCAAGCCCCCGGCACAAATGCCGCTCCGCCGGGATCATTGTATGGGTACATTTCGGTCCAGTATTCGCCGCCGCTGCCGCCGCCGTTTGGCTCGCCCGCATTCCAATTCGTGTAAGTTATTGGCGCGCCGCTAATCCACAGAAAGTTTGAGGCGTGACTGCCGCCTTCCTGATCCTGGCTCGGATCATAAAAACCTATCCACAGGCATCGCTCGATACCGCCGTAGTTGCCGAACGTATTGAGTACCCACTGATCTTCAGCGGCACTGCTGATCGTTGCGAGCGTACCGCCCATTGCGACGGCTTCGGCTTCGGAATCGGTCCAGTTGTCTGATGCCAGCAAGTAGAACTGATAGCCATTCGCCGGATCGGTGATCGGGCCGGTGATCGGCGCGGCTAAGGCGCGTCCGGCACTGAGGATCAATACGCTAATGCAGCATACAACCAAATGCTTGATGTCCACGGTTTGGTCCCTTACTGGCGATGGGTGCGATACCTTCGGTGTAGCAGCACGGCGCTGAAGGCGAATGCAATCAATACGATGCCTGTTGGCTCTGGGACCGCTACTTCGGATACCTGAACGTCCCAGCTTCCCGCGTTATCGCTGAAAATGTCATCATTGGTCCCAAGCTGTAATTGCGATGCCCCGGCTGGAACGATGAAAGCCGCCGACAAGCCCACCGGGAACGGAGTGCCGACGATTTCCCCGCTCGAATTGGCGAATGTTCCAACAAGCTCGCCAATATAAATTGGCTCATCCGCCGTCGGCATGTACCAGCTTGGATAGTCAGTGTTGTGGCTGTTTGCGACTACGGCGGTATCGCCCAAAGCGTTCACGTAGGGCCATCCTGAAGTCGGTCCCACGGATACTAGGCCACTGAGGTAAGTGACGGTTAACTCCTGCGCCGGTTCCACCGGTTTACCGTCAATGTTGGTGATAGTCGTCGGCGCGGTTTCGTCATCGAAGCCATAGGTGTAAGTGCTATTCAGGCCGCCAAATTGAAACTCCCACGGCCCGGACAAGCCGGATACGTTCACGTCAACAGATTGCCCAAAAGCCCGCAGCGGCAGCGCCCAAAGCAACACGACGCCCACGAAACAAACGATACCCCGCATGATGCGCATGGTCGATTCCCTTGGCTATTGGCGGGAATCGAATCGGCAATGTTACGTGAAAAGCATCGCATGAAAATTGAGGCGGGAGTTATCGGGCACAAATGTTGACTTCCAGATCGTCGTGACTCCGGCCCTTCAAACCACGCTGGCGTCGTTTTACGCCGCAATCGACGCCTCTTGATGCACTTTCGGCATGATTTGCTCGGCTGCCCTGCCGTTTGATGATTTCATACACGATTGCAGTCAAGTCGCGGCGGAGCAATCGCCGATGCTGCACGAACGATGAAGCCGTGGATGTTCATAACCGTACAGCGATTTTACGCCAGCGGCAGGCTGGCACGCTTACTCGGAATGGTCGGCGTATCGCGGTATCGTTGCCGGCACACTTTCAAAACACTCGGTAAGCGAGCACGTGACCATGAGGCGTTGAATCTCGCCATGGGACACAGAGAACCGGGCATTGGCAGAGTCTATGACCACAGCGAGATTTCATTGAAGCGGCTCAAGTGTGTCGCCCTGGCGGTGAAATCTGGCTTGTGGAGCAAGCCAAAAAGAGCCAAGACGCGGACCCAGCCAATGCCGGCAGCATCCGGCTTGCGGCTGGCAGTGTGAACCAATGTTTCAAATCATGTTGGCATGATTCCATGCTCGAATCGCGGTTTGCCGAAGCACTTTCGGGCGTGGTTTGTGCGTTGGACCCTACCGGTTCGCGGTGGAAAGCGGTCAAGTCACGTGGGGTGATGGTCGATGCTGGTCATGTTCTCGCCGAAAGGGGCAATCCGTGTCAAAGTCAATTTTCACTGTTGGCGACAGAGTACGCCTCACACAAAAGATAACCAATCAAATCGGCGAATCCGTACCGCCTGAACCTGTCGGCTCGATTGGCGAAGTTACGTCCGCACGAGGCAGTCAGATATGGGTTAGATTCGAGAACGGAAGCTGCCGCTTTTGCTTTGACTATCAACTTGAACTCACCCTTGGCGGTTTGCCACGTTGATCGAAGCCGCGATAAATGGTGTAACGATTCGCGGTATGTCTGGCATTGATCGGGCAATGCTGTATCGCGTGGCACTTGGCACGGGCTTCTGTGCATCCGAACTGGCCAGCTTGACGCCGGAATCGTTCTCGCTTCACGGCTTGAATCCGACCATCACGGTTAAAGCGGCTCACAGCAAACACCGCCGCGAAGATGTTCAGCCGATTGCCCGTTCATTGGCGACCGTGCTAAAGCCATGGCTGGCTCATAGGACCAGCGGAGAGCCGGCGTTCGCCATGCACGGCAGCAGCAACACAGCCAAGATGCTGAAACCGGATTTGAAAGCCGCTGGAATCGAGTACCGCGCGTCTGACGGCGTCGCGGATTTCCACGCGTTGCGACACACGTTCATCACCACGTTGGCCATGAGCGGTGAGCGGATCAAAGTTGTTCAGGAGCTTGCCCGACATTCCAAGGCCGAGCTTACGCTTGGCGTCTACACTCATGCGGGCTTGCACGATCTACAGGGGGCCGTGGATCGCCTGCCCGTTGCCGATGCCCCTGGAAAATCTTCCGAAGCCGTGAAAGCAACGGGGACGTTCGGCAAGGCCGTGGAAAGCCGTCCAAACGAATGTATGCAAATGAGGGGCTTTTCAGGTCAATCCGTGGCACAACCTGACACGACAGTAGATTTATCAGACGATGCAGAATCGCTCGGAATTTCCG
This sequence comes from uncultured Phycisphaerales bacterium, assembly GCA_963771925.1. GTDB lineage: Bacteria > Planctomycetota > Phycisphaerae > Tepidisphaerales > Tepidisphaeraceae > PALSA-1353. The sequence continues at coordinate 1,657,982 of CAVYVE010000005.1, read as the reverse complement.
AGTCAGAAGGCGATTCACAGCGTCACGAAACGTCATGGAGCGACGGGGAATCGAACCCCGATTTGCTGAATGCGATTCAGCCGTCATCCCGTTAGACCATCGCCCCGGGAACCAATCGAATTCTAGAATCCCCGGTAGCATCGTCAAGCCGGCCGTTGACGCGTACAATCCCCGCCTCATGTTTCGGCACGTGCCCAATGCTTTGACGGCGTCGCGGCTGGCGCTGGCGAGCGTCTTCTTCGTCATGCTGGCGTATTATCAAAACCAAAGCCCGCTCACCCCTCATGGCGATGAACTGTGGCTCAACATCGCGCTTGATTATCTATCTCGTCGCCCTGCTCACGGATTTCCTGGACGGATACCTGGCCCGCCGATGGAAAGTGGAGGGGGCCTTCGGACGAGTGGTCGATCCGTTTGTGGATAAGGTGCTGGTGCTGGGAAGCTTTATCTTCTTCGCGGGCAAAAATTTTACCGAGACGTGGAATGGGTCCGGCGGGGTTCCGCATAGTGTCACGACGATCACCGGCGTCGTCCCGTGGATGGTGGTCGTCATCCTGGCGCGCGAGCTGCTCGTCACCAGCCTGCGCGGAAGCATGGAAAGCAGCGGAGAGGCATTCGGCGCCCAACTCAGCGGAAAGCTTAAAATGGGATTTCAATCCGCGACGATCCTGGTGATTCTGCTGTTCGTGAATTATCGCGACCGGCTCGATGACCCGGCCCTGCGCAACGCGACGATCTTTCGGGATTTCTGCATCTGGGCGACGCTGGCGATCACGGTCGTCAGCGGATTGATGTACGTTCAGAAAGCCGTGGTCGCTGTATCGCAAACTCAGTCATCCGCCACAACCATGAAACGCTGGATCGTCACGATGGGCGGCGTCGGATATCTGCCGGCCTCCGGCACGTTCGCGAGCCTGTTGACATGCCTGCTGCTTTGGCCGCTGCTGGCGTGGGCGAATCCGCTGGGGCAGATGGCGGTCGCCATCGCAGGAACGATCCTGTTCTCGATATTGAACATCGTGCTGGCGCCGTGGGCGATCCGCGAATTCGGCGATAAAGATCCGAGCCGATTCGTGCTCGACGAGGCCGCGGGAATTTGCTTGACGATTTTGCTGTTGCCGGCGCGGACCGGATGGGAAGTGGGGATCACGCTGGCCGCTGCTTTTCTGGCGTTTCGCGTGTTCGACATCACCAAGCCGCCCCCGGCGCGGCAACTGGAAAGTTTGCCGGAAGGTTGGGGAATCTTGATGGACGATCTGGCGGCGGCGGTTTATGCGAATTTGGTGTGTCAGGTTTTATTGAGGTGGGTCCTGCCGACTTAAGTCGGCCGGCCGCTGCAGCAGCGCGAGGGCGATTTGGAGATCAAGGGGCGTCGTGATCTTTAGATTTCGCTCGTCGCCCTCGACGAGCCAAACGGGTTTTGCCGGCCAATTCCAGCAACTGAACGTCGTCCGTGACCTGTTCGAGCGGAATAGGACAGGCGGCGAAAGCGTCAAGCAAATCCTGCCGCCGCATGGTCTGGGGAGTTTGCATGGCCCAAAGATCGTGGCGGGGAACGGTTTGTTCGACCTGCGCGGGCAACGGGCCGGCGGCTCGCTTGATCGTCAAATGAACGGGCAGCGCGGCGGCGGCGGCGCCGTGGGCGAGCGCGGCTTGAAATGTGCGGTCGATCAAGGATTGTGAAACCAGCGGCCGCGCCGCATCGTGGACAGTGACCCAATCAATCGCGGCATCGCAGGCGATCGCGGCGAGCCGAACGCTATCGGCGCGGCAAAACCCGCCGGGGCAAATCTTGAGCTTGGCCAATTCCGATTTTTCCAGGCATTTCGCGCAGTCGCGGATCGCATCGGATTCGGCTGTGGCGATGACGATCTGGCGGACATCGTCGCGATGGGCGAAGGCGCTCAGGGTCCAGGCAAGAACCGGCCGGCCGGCCAGGGGTTGAAGCAGCTTGCTGATCGATCCGCCAAAGCGCGTCGAGCGCCCGGCGGCGGGAAGAATCACGGCGAAATCGGGCATGGATCACTCGTCAGGAAATCTTCGAAGCCGATTCGTGCTGCATCCGGCCGAAGATCATCTTGCCGGCGCTGGTTTGCAGAACGCTGGTGACGGTGAATTCGATTTCCTCGTTGAGATGCGGGCGGCCCTGCTCGACGACGACCATGGTTCCATCGACGAGATATCCGACGCCCTGTCCCGGCGATTCGCCGGGCTTGAGCAGGCGGACCGTCATCCGCTCGCCGGGCAGAACCACCGGCTTGAGGGCGTTGGCCAGATCGTTGATGTTGATGACATCGACGCCGCGAAGGCTGGCGACTTTGTTGAGATTGAAATCGTTGGTCAGGACGCGGGCGTTGAGGTCGCGCGGCCAGATTCATCAGCTTGGCATCGACATCTTCAGGCCCGGCATCGCGGGCGGAGGAATCGTAGAGGATCACTTCCGTGCGCTTGTTGCTTTGAAGGCGTTGCAGGACATCCAGGCCGCGGCGGCCGCGGTTGCGCTTCAGCTTGTCGCCGCTGTCGGCGATGGTCTGCAATTCGCCAGAACAAAGCGCGGGACGATCAGCCGGCTTTCGAGGATGCCGGTTTCGGCGATGTCGGCGATGCGCCCGTCGATCAGGACGCTGGTGTCCAGCAGGATCGGCCGGGCGCCCTTGGTCTGCTTGCTGAATTCCACGTAGGGAATGATGAAGCGGAAATCATCCTTGGTTTGAAGGATGAAGCTGATGGCCAGATAGGAAAAGACCACCGCGATGACGATATTGAGATACTGGATGATGGCGTCCTTCTGAGCGTCCTTGGCATCGGGCATGTAGCGATCCACGAGCAGGGCCACGATGAAGCTGAAGCCGTAGGACGTCATCATTCCGACGATCAGGCCCAGGAATGTTCCGGAGAAGATCGCCAGCTTTCGCCTGGGCGAGAGGATATCGATGCAGACGACCAGCACGCCGATGGCGAGCGTGATCATCAGCATCAGCCAGGGCGGGATTTCGTAAATGTCTACGCCGATCTGCTCCTTGAGGAAGTAATAGCCGATGGCGGCCATCAGCAGAACGAACAGCGCTCTTAGGACTTGCAGAACCATGCCGGGCTGCGTGCCTCCGCTTGAGCATGATAGATTGCCGTATGCGGATTGCCAAATTTGTCATTGGTCATTGGTCATTGGACATTTGCCACTGGCGAACTGACCGCAAATGACGAATGACCACTGGCGAACCAGCGCCGCGTCGCGTAGTCTCTTGCCGCATGGAAATGTCTGGCATGCCTTGTTCCTGGGCGCATTGCAGGGAATTTCCGAGCTTTTTCCCGTGAGCAGCTTGGCGCAGACGATCCTGTTGCCGGCGCTGCTGGGTTGGGATTTGGCCGAAGAGCGGGAACGGCCGGATTTTCTGGCGTTCGTCGTGGCCCTGCATCTGGCGACGGCCATCGCACTGTTTATCTACTTCTGGAACGATTGGCGGGAAGTGATCCTGGCATTCATCGGCAGCGCCAAACGCGGCCGGCTGATTTACGACGAGCCGAGCAAATTCGCCTGGCTGTTAGTTGCGGGAACGATCATCGTGGGATTTTTCGGGCTGGTGTTTGAAAAGAAGCTGAGGCAACTGTTCGAAGACCCCGGGAAAACGTGGATCGTGGCCGCGGTACTGGTGCTGAATGGTTTCGTCATGCTGGGGGCGGATGTGCTGAAACGGCGGGCGAGCCAGCGGGAAAAACAGCCGCATTGCAGCCGCCGGCGCCCACGCAGGACGCGGCAGAGCAGACCACGGCGGCGGCGGCCGGGGCGGCGATTTCGGACGACGAGCGCGATCCGGCCGAGGATGCTCCGGACCAGCGCCGCAGGGCGGAGGAATTGACGCTGATCGAGGGAGCCTCGATCGGGGCGACGCAGACGTTGGCGCTGGTGCCGGGAATTTCGCGCAGCGGCGTGACCATCGCCGCAGGACTGCTCGCGGGATTGAGTTACGAACAGGCGAGCCGGTTCTCGTTCATGCTGGCGACGCCGGTGATCGGTTTGGCAGCCGCGCTGAAAGTTCCGTCGCTGTTCAAGCCCGCGGCCCGGCCCATGCTCGGGATGACGGCGGCGGCGGCGCTGACCGCGGGCATTTGCGCGTATTTGAGCACCCGATTTCTGATGCGTTATTTCCGTCATCACCGGCTGGGCCCGTTCGGATGGTATTGCATCATTTTCGGCATCTTCTCGCTGGTGATGCTGCGGCGTTAAGACCGGGTACAATTTGCATCGTGAAATTCCGGGCGTGGCGGAATGGCAGACGCTACGGACTTAAAATCCGTTGGCCCGAAAGGGCCGTGCGGGTTCGACTCCCGCCGTCCGGATGATGGCATTTTCCCACGGCCATGGCCTGAGCTTTATGGGATGAAACCACAAGACGCCGAAGTTTCCGACTCGGCCGATGCGCCAACCTCGCGGCGGTGGTGGGCGTGGGCCGTGGCACTTGTCGCGGCGGCGCTGGCCGTCTGGTACGTCTGCGACAACGCCAAGCAATGGAAAGATCGATTCGTTCCTCGAAAACTACGGACGGTCGACGCGGGGATGGTTTATGCCAGTGGGCAGATCGATCAACATCTGATCCGAAAGGTTCTTCTCGAGGATCGGATCAAGGTCATTGTCTGTCTGCTCTCGGACGATCCAAACGATCCGGACATGGCGACGGAAGCGCGGACGGCGCATGAGCTGGGAATCGAGCGGTTCGTCGATCCGCTGAATGGCGACGGCACGGGCAATATTCGATCCTATGCCGACGCGCTGACGCAAATCGTCGAAGCGCGAAAACGAGGCGAGGCGATACTGCTCCATTGCTCCAGTGGAGCACAGCGGTCCAACGGGGCGACATTTTATTATCGAGTGCTCGTAGAACATTGGGACGCGGACTCGGCCGCGCGGGAAATGGTCCGGAACGGGTATAGTTATCGACACAATCCGTCCCTGGTTCCGTATCTGAACGAGCATATCGGTGAAATCGCCGCGATCCTCAAAGACCGGGGGGTTATCGATCAGATTCCGAATCCGCTGCCGCAAATCCATCATGAATGAACGAGGCTCGCGCACACTCGACGTGCTGTTGGTGGTGACGATCGGTCTGCTCGTCAATTGCACGGGCATCGGCGAGGGACCGCTGGCGGGGACCGAGGGGCATCGAGCGCTGGCGGCGCATGAGATGGTGCAAAGCGGGCAATGGCTTCTGCCGAAACTGTACGATCAGATTTATCTCGCCAAACCGCCGCTGTTTTACTGGATTCTGGCGGGCTTGGAGAAGCTGACGGGGCAGGCGAACGTATTGATCTGGCGGTTGCCGTCGGCCGTGGCGGGAGCGGCGATGGCGGGATTTTTGTGCCTGATGGGCCGGTTGTGGTATGGCAGACTCGGGGGGCTGGTCAGCGGCGTCGCGTGCTGCGGCCTGGTGACGCTGTGGGGACAAAATCATACCGCCGAGATCGACGCGGCCAATTCGCTGGCCATGGTGGTGTCGGCTTGCCTGCTCATTCATTTGGGATTTGTAACTCCGCGGCGGCGGATGGCGTGGCGCTGGGGGCGGGATTGGCGCTGGGAGCGGGATTGCTGCTGAAAGGCCCGGCGGGCCTGGCGGGGATTGTCGCAGCGCTGGCCGGTCCGGCCATTTTCAACCGGACCGCCGCGATGTTGAAACAGCCCTGGCCGTGGATCGCCCTCGCGATCGGAAGCGGAATGTTCGGCGTTTATGCCCTGGCGGCCCTGTGGGAATTCCACCGCCTCCGTGTGCCTCTGGAAACCTCCGGATTGGATGAAATCTGGATCAATCTATGGAATGCCGATCGTGTCCGAAATCTGCCGCAGACGATTCTTCTGCCGGTCCTGCTGATCGTCTACGCGATGCCGGTTTCATTTTTTCTGCCGATGGCGTTGCACAAGCCGCTGTGGAAGGGAGCCGGCGAAATTCACGGTCGATCCGGGAATTGGTCGGATCGGGATCGTGGACTGCTTCGGGCGCTGTTCGGGACGATGGTCGTCGCTTGCGCCGTGACCATGATCTGCGGATTGTGGTATCCGCGCTACAGCTACACGTGGCTGCCGCTGATCTGTCCAGTGGCCGGCGCGGTGGCGGCGGCGTGGGAACGCGGGCTGTATGGCGTGAAAGAGATCGACTATCTGAACATCGCGCTGGCCGGCGTCGGAATCGCCTTCACGATCGGAATAATCGCGATGGCCGGCCTATGTATTCGGGATCATGCGGGACATTCGACATTGCTGTGGTGCAGCGTGGCCGTCGCGGCGGGTCTGACGGTTTCGATCATCCGCTGGATCGTGCAAAACCGAATGGCGTGGGTGGGATGGGGCCAGATTGCGCTGATTCTCGTGGCCGGCCCGCCGTTTGGAATGGCCCAAATCGCCGATCGGCAGCGCCGCTCGGAGGAAAGGTGCGCCAAATCGTTTCGGCGATTGTGCCCGCGGGCGCAACGATCACGACCGGGCATTTGATTCTGGACCAGCCGGAGATTTTTTACTATGCGGGCGTCAATGTGCAATCGTATCCGTATTCGCTCGCTTCGCCGAGAAACTTCCCGACCAGCCGATGGCTGTTGCTGGACGCGGATGAATACACGGCATGGTCCCGGAGCGCCGGGATGTCCGGACGGTTGACGCGTATTCATTCGATTGCCTACCGGAATTTTTCGGCGGTGCTCGTGTGGTATACCGCGAGGAATGAAGCGTCGCGGCCGTAGCCGCCTTTACGCCGCCGGGCGTTTGGCGGCTTTTGTCAATGCCCGTTCGATCCGGGCAAACGTTCGCGCTGGGCATGTGCAGGCCGTTTTCGAGCCGGCTGATCGTTTCCACTCGCACCCGAGCCAAGCGGGCGAGATGCGCTTGGGTCATTCCGGCGGCCTTACGCCGGGCGAGCATTTTGTTGGCCAGCGAAATCCGCACGTGATCGAGCGTATAAGCGCCCTCTGAAAGCGGCGGCATCTTCAGTGGTTTCCCCGCGCGCGCCGATCCCCGGCGGGTCATTGCTTCCCAGTGTCTACGGGGAATCAGCACGTATTCTTGTCCGTCCAACGTCACGCGGCGCACAGTCATAACGGCCTCATTCGTAAAACCCATCGCGGTGTCCAACCTTTTCAACCACGACCGCATCACCCTCGATATAAAACTGAATGCGATAATCGCCGGTGCGAACGCGATATCGCCCGGCCAGATCGCCCCTCAGCGGCTTGGCCCCGCTGATACGAGGCCAATGAACCAAACGCTCCAGCACGGCCAGTACCCGACGGTGAATCGTAGATGGAAGTCGCTCGATCTGCCGAAACGCATCCGGCAAAATTCGGACCGTTATGTCAACATGATTGCGACTTGACAAATCGTGTCAAGTATAACGGATCGCGCCGGCGGGCTGTGGATGACTTTTACGACAACTGCGCCGCGGACGCCGGGGTGCTGGCGGTCAGCGGTTCGGAAATCGGGTCGTCATCCCTGGGGATTTCGTCGGTAATCACGGTGAACTTTTTCAGGGTGGATGGGCCGAAGGACGTGGTTATGGCGACGTCCACGGCGTCGCGGCCGCGGGCCATTACGATCCGGCCGATGCGCGGCATGTTGTGCCGGGCGTCGAACGTGTACCAACGGCCGTCCAGAAAGACTTCCGTCCAGGCGCTGAAATCCATCGGGTCCGGCACCGGCGGGACGCCGATGTCGCCGAGGTAGCCGGTGACGTATCGCGCGGGAATGTTCAGGCATCGCAAAAAGGTGATCAACAGATGGGAAAAATCGCGGCAGACGCCGCGGCGCTCCTGGTAAACCTCGTGAGCTGATTTGGTCGGGCGGGCGAACTCGTAGCCGAATTGAACATTGCCGTGAACCCAATCGCAGACGGCCTGGGCGCGGGGCCAGCCGGGGGGCGTGTTGCCGAACAGTTCCCAGGCGATGTTGCTGAGGTGATCGGTTTCGCAATATCGGCTGGCGAAAAGGAAGGGAACAACGTCGGGCGGAAGGTCCTGGATGTTCAACTGCGGCGCTTGTGGATGGACGGGGTCGGGCAGGCCTGAATCACGGACGACGGCTTCATGCCAGAGGCGCAATTCCCCCGCCGCGGCGGCGACGCGGCCGCAGCGATTGCCGAATTGATCGATAAAGGTGTCAATCGGCGTCGCCGGCGAAGAGTGGATGGTCTCGGGCGCCAGAAGACTGCTGGAGCGGCAGGGATGCGTGTAGAGCATCAGGATCATCGAAACCGGGGCCGGCAAATCGAAGGCGAGGTCAAAACCAATGCGGATCAGCATAAAGCGGCCGTCTTTCCCGCGGTCGGCTGAATTTGAGTCTATCCGTTGACCCGCCCAGGCGATAGTGCGAAATATCGCGCGGATTTGGATTTTGGTCGATTGACGGGATATCGTGCGTTGGCGGAAAATTCCGCAGCGGCCTTATTTTTGAAAACTCTATGTCGAATGAACGATCAAATCCGAATAATCCCGCGGCCCTGGGGTACGACCAGGAACCGGCGCGGGGATCGGGCTGGGGGGCGATGCTGGTCGTGGCGTGTTTGGCGCTGGGGTTCTGCGCAGCGCGGTGGAATATGAACGAGTATGGGGCCAAGGCCAGCACCAGCGTGCGGAATTGCTGGCCACCGCGGATTCAGAGGTCGCGGGCCAACTCGAAGACCTGGGCCGATTCCTTGCCGACCCGCAAACTCGGCTCATCCGGCTGAAGGGCATGGATTCTTCGCCGATCGGCGATGCGGCGATCGTCTGGAACGCTCCGCGGCAGGAGGGGTATCTTTTGTGCGATCAACTGCGGGTGCTGGACGAGGGAACGGCATACGAGGTCTGGACAAGGCGCGGGTCGGACGAGCCGATAAGGATAGCTGGAATCCAGCCCAAGGCGGGCCAGAGCGTCTATCCGTTCCGTGCGACGGGCGTGAAGAGCCGGGACCGGCTGGAAATCACCGCCGGCCCGCCGTCGGCCCGAAACGCGCCAATTTTGACCGGTGAATTTGACTGACAGGACCGTAAGATACGTTACGGAGGTAGTCATGGTCGCCATCCATTGCGCCGAGAAGCCCTTCAAAGGCCCGCAGACATCTCCGAGCAAGATGCTGGAGCAGCTCCAATCCAAGGGTTATTACAGCTTCTTCCCCAACGAAAATTGGACGCCGAACGTGAATTTGTATGAAACGGACGCGGCGTATCTGGTGTGTGTGGACCTGGCAGGTGTGGAAAAGGAGAAGATCGATATCGAGGTGATTGACGGGCGGCTGCGGGTGCGGGGAAACCGCCCGGTGCCGATGTGCGCAGAAACCGCCGAAACCCGGCACACGCGCATTCGGATGCACTTGATGGAGATCGACCACGGGTCGTTTGCGCGCGATGTGGAACTGCCCGAGGACGTGCAGCGGGAACACATCACCGCGCGATATCAGGACGGTATGTTGTGGATCGAATTGCCGAAGAAACTCTGACATGGCTGAATCTCAAATCATTGAGCGTAATCCGACGGCGACGGTCATCCGGACAGCCGGCAACGGGCAGCAACTGACGATCCCCAGCCTGATTCCGATTCTGCCGATCCGGAACATCGTGGTGTTTCCCGGCACGGTGATGCCGCTGAATGTCGGGCGGCAGAAGAGCAAAAACCTCCTCGACGAAGTCATGCCGGCGGAAAAGCTGATCGGCGTCGTCACGCAGAAAAACGCGGAGGTGGAAGATCCGGGGTACGACGACCTGTTCACGGTCGGGACCGCGTGCATGATCCTCAAGCTGTTCAAGCTGCCGGATGGGAACCAATCCATCATCGTGCACGGGCTGGTGCGGTTCCGGCTGCTGGGGATCGAGCAGACCGAGCCGTTTGCGATGGGGCGCATCGAAGTGCTGGAAGACGTATTGACCCCGGGGCCGGGGCTGGATGCGCTGGTGGCGTCGGTTCGGCAGCAGGCCAACCGGGTGATCGAGCTTTCCCCCAATACGCCCGACGAAGCGGCCCAGGTGCTCAACAGCATCACGACCGCCTCGTCGCTGGCGGATTTCCTGGCGGCCAATCTCCCCGTGGAAAAAGACGACATCAGCGAAAAACAGCGGATGCTGGATGAGACGGACGTGGAAAAGCGCCTGCGGATCATCGCCGTCGCGCCTGGCGACGCAACTCGACGTGCTGGAACTGCAAAACAAGATTCAGTCGCAGGTGAAGGAGAACATCGACAAGAGCCAGCGGCGCTATTACCTGCAGGAGCAGCTCAAGGCGATCCGCAAGGAATTGGGCGATCAGGATGCCGGCGGCGGCGGCAGCGAAGTCGGAATCGCTGCGCGACGCAGCTGGAAGCGGCCAAGCTTCCCGAAGCCGTCATGAAGGAGGCCGACCCGCGAACTGAACCGCCTGGAATCCATCCCCAGCGCCAGCCCGGAATACGGCGTCATCCGCACCTATCTGCAGATTCTCAGCGAACTGCCCTGGTCGGTCATGACCACCGACAAGATCGATCTGGCCGAGGCCCGGAAGATTCTGGACCGCGATCATCACGATCTGGACAAGGTGAAACGGCGGATCATCGAATACCTGGCGGTGCGGAAGCTCAAGCCGGACGGCGGCGGAGCGATCCTCTGCTTCGTCGGCCCGCCGGGCGTCGGCAAAACGTCGCTGGGCAAGAGCATCGCCGAGGCGATGGGCCGCAAATTCATCCGCGTCGCCCTGGGCGGCGTGCGCGACGAGGCCGACATCCGCGGCCATCGCCGGACGTACATCGGCTCGATGCCCGGACGAATCATCGCCGAGCTGCGCAAGGCCGGCACGCGCAATCCGGTCATGATGCTGGACGAGATCGACAAGGTCGGCGACGGATTTTCGCGGCGATCCAGCGGCGGCGCTGCTGGAAGTCCTCGACCCGGCCCAGAACCACACGTTCACCGACCATTATCTGGATGTGCCGTTCGACCTGTCGCACGTGCTGTTCATCGCCACGGCCAACACGATGGACCCGGTGCCCGGCCCGCTGCGCGACCGGATGGAAGTGATCGAAATCCCCGGCTACACCAACAGCGATAAGCTGGACATCGCCCGGCGCTACCTGGTCCCGCGGCAACTGGAAGCCAACGGCGTGCCGGCGCAAGCAGGTGAAATTCCAGGACCAGGCGCTGAGCTGGATCATCGAGGGATACACGCGCGAGGCGGGCGTGAGGAACCTGGAGCGGCAGATCGGCGCGGTCGCCCGCGCCATCGCGGCGGAGATCGTCGAGGGCAAAACCGACAAGGTCACCGTCACGCGCGAAAGAGTCACGCGAAGTGCTCGGCCCGCGAAAGTTCGATCCCGAACTGGCGAGCCGAACCAGCGTTCCCGGCGTGGCCACGGGGATGGCGTACACGCCGGTGGGCGGCGAGATTCTGTTCATCGAAGCCACGCGCATGCCGGGCAAGGGAGTCATCACCCTCACCGGGCAGATCGGCGAAGTGATGAAGGAATCGGCGACGGCGGCGTACACGCTGATCCGCTCGCGCGCCGAGAGCACTGGGAATCGATCCGAAGCTGGTGGCCGAGAGCGACATTCACATCCACGTTCCCGCCGGCGCGGTCCCCAAGGACGGCCCCAGCGCCGGCGTGGCGATGTTCACGGCGCTGGCGTCGCTGATGCTCAACCGGCCGGTCCGGCACGACGTGGCCATGACCGGCGAGATCACCCTGCGCGGGCTGGTGCTGCCGATCGGCGGACTGAAGGAAAAAACGCTGGCCGCCAAGCGGGCGGGCATCAAGCAGGTGATCGTCCCCAAGCGGAACGAGCGCGACATGCCGGATATTCCACAGGAAGTCCGCGATACGCTGAAGTTTCATTTCGTGGAACACATCGATGAGGTGTTGAAAATTGCGCTGGTCGAACCGCGCGGCGATTCTCCGGTGAAGAAGCGCCCTAAGCCGGCACTTGCGGAAAAGTAGCTTTTTCGCCGCGAGGGTTCAGTCAGAGCCGAATTTGAAGTACGCGGCGGCAAGCAGGGCCACCGCGACGGCGGCCAGAGCGTAAAGCGGATGGTGGCCGAAGAATTCCACGATTTCGTCCAGGAACTGTAAGGTGGACGACATGATCCTGTCGAAAGACATCTACCTTACAGAATCGGCCGGAAGGTCTGATAGCTTTAGGTCCGTTTACGTGAACCGGACGGGGTCTTGCCATCGTTTCGCAACCCTTCCTCCCCGCCGTAATTAGAAATCAGAGCATTTGCCGTTAAAGGTGGTGGGTCAGTTTCAATATTTCACAGAGCCGGGCCGTTTCGGCCCGGACCGGGGCGACACGCCCCGGCTCTGTAATTTCGAACTGACCCACTACCCCGCTAAACATCCATTTGCATTTGCCGGCTTTGGCGCGGAAACTGGCCGCTGTATGGGTCAGGAATACATCATTACCCGGATCGAGAAGGCGAGCGTGATCGAATTCCGCCTGCCGTCGCTGATGGATCCGCTGCAACTGGAAACGATCGGCCAGGATCTCAATAGGCTGGTGGAGGAAGAGGACCGGCGCGTGTGGTCCTGGATTTTTCGAAGGTGGAATACATGTCGAGCCAGGCGATCGGAATCGTGATCGGACTGCACCGCAAGCTGTCGGTGCTGCCGAACAGCAAGCTGCTTCTGTGCGGAGTGAACGCGAAGCTGATGCAGTTGCTCAAGATCACGCGCCTGGACCGGGTGCTGACGCTCAAGCCGACGCAGAAAGAGGCAATCAATTCGCTGGCGGTGGTATGATCTGGGTTACATTCGAACCCGCGGCGCTGCGCACCGCCGCTGAATTGGCAACGTTACGTGAGGAGGCTTGAATGTCCGACGTTCGCGCGGCAGTTCAGTTCAGCGTTTTTCTGGTGAATAAGCCGGGGATTTTGGCGCAGGTCACGCGGGCGCTGGCGGATGAGAAGATCAACATCGTGGCGATGACGCTGGTGGATTCGCAGGAGCATGGCGTGCTGCGGCTCGTGGCGGAAAATCCGCGGGCGGCGCGGGCCGTGCTGGGGAAATTGAATCTGCCCATGACGGAAACCGAGGTGCTGTGCGTCGATCTGCCGAACCAGTCCGGGGCGCTGGCGGACGTGGCAACCTTGCTGGGGCAGAATCACGTCAATATCAATTACGCGTATTGCACCAGCGGAGCGCCCGGCGGACGGACGACGGGAGTGTTCAAGGCGGGGGATCATGCCAAGGCCGCAGAAACTGCTGGAAAAGGGGGCAAGGCGCACGGGAGCCGGACCTCCACCGGTCGCACGGGAGACGGCAGGAAGATTTTCGCACGGGACGGGGCTTTATGGGGAGCGCGGTGCAGATCACCGTTCGGCGGCGCGGACGGGTGTCGAATTCCATCAGGACGACTTGCTGATATTCGCCGGTCAAAAGCCGGCCGTCGGCGAAGGGAACCATCAGACTGGGCCCGACCAATGCGGCTCGCACGTGGCTGTGGCCGTTGTCGTCGTTCCAGGTCGCTTCGTGGGCGTAGTGGGCGTCGTCGGGAATCAGGCGCTGCAATACCTCGGCCATGTCATGTTTCACCAGGCCGGATTCGTATTCCATGGTTGTGAGGGCGGCGGTGCTGCCCACGATGAACAGATGGAGCACCCCTTCGCCACGCAATTCGCGCAAATGCGATTTCAGCGGCGGGTTGAGGTTGATGATGTCGTTGCTGCCGTCGGTTTCAATTTCCAGCGTGAAACGCGTCATGTGGGTTCCATCTTGGTGAATTAATCATATCGAACGGCAAGAGGAAACGCTTGGGTCCTTTTTGAGAAACGAGGTAAATATCACGTAACATTTCCCAGTTACAGGACTTTGGTGTTGCGAAGGCCAGACATTATTTGACCGTGATATGAACCGGTGTTATATTCACCGGGAGCCCCGTGCTGGGGACGATTCTTACGCTAGTTGCGCGAAGGGTTTAGGGGATTTGCAGCCGTTAGGTGGGCGACGTGATGCGCGCCGATGCGTATAGCACTTTTGACGATTCCAAGGGTCGTGTTCTGCAAGCCACGGATATCGTTGCGCTGGTCGGTCAAAGTGTTCGTTTGAAGCGTCGCGGTAAAGATTTTGTCGGATTGTGTCCGTTTCATCAGGAAAAAACAGCGTCCTTCTCCGTCAGTCCTTCCAAGCAGCGTTTTTACTGCTATGGCTGTGAGAAAGGCGGTAACGCGATCGACTTTGTGATGCTCCGCGACCGCGTCGAATTCATCGACGCGCTGAGGATGCTGGCCGAGGCGGCGGGAATCGAATTGGCTTCGGTGAAGCGGTCGAAGGAATCGGTCGGCGAGCGGCAGGTTCTGCTCGAAACGCAGTCGGCCGCGCTGATGGTCTTTGAAAAGTTGCTTTCCCATCCGCAGCAGGGCGAGGCGGCCAGAAAATATCTCGCCGAGCGAGGATTCAATGCGGAGTCGATCCGGAATTTCCGGATCGGCGTGGCGGCGGATGCCTGGGACGTGCTGCTGAAAAGCGTGCCGATGAAGAAGTTCACGCCGCAGCAGATGGCGCTGGCCGGGCTGGTCAAGCCGCGCGAAAGCGGCGACGGATATTACGACACGTTCCGCAATCGGCTGATGTTTCCGATCCGGGATGAAAACGGCCGGGTGATCGCCTTCGGCGGGCGCGTGATGCCGGGGTCGGACGACCCGGCCAAATATCTCAACAGCCCCGAAACGCCGCTGTTTTCGAAGAGCCGGTGCGTGTTCGGGCTGGACCTGGCCCGCGCGAAAATCGTCGAGACCCGCACCGCCGCCGTCGTCGAGGGATATACCGATGTGGTGATGGCCCACCAATTCGGCGTGAGCAACGTGGTGTCGGTGCTGGGAACGGCCCTGACCGAGCATCACGTGACGATGCTGCGGCGGTTCGCGGATCGGATCGTGTTGCTGTTCGACGGAGATCAAGCCGGTGAAGGCGCGGCCAATCGGGCCTTGGAACTGTTTTTGACCCAGCCGGTGGAGATCGCCATCGCATCGCTACCGGCGGGAATGGACCCGGACGAGTTTTTGCTGGCCAACGGCCCCGAGGCGTTCAACCAGATTCTTGCCGAGGCGACCGATGCGCTGTCGTATAAATGGAAGCAATTGGTTCGGGATGTGAAGGCGGACGACGGCGTGACGGCCCGGCAGAAGGCGGTGCAGCAGTATTTGGAAACGCTGGCGGCGGCACGAGGGTCGGGTCCGATCGACCCAATCCGTTGGGGCGCGGCCCTGACGCGCGTCAGCCGACTGACCGAAATCCCCGCCGAGGAACTGAACCGGCGGTTTCGGCCGCGGCCGGCGAGGTATTTATCTGGGCGTTTATCAGGCGGTCCGGCGGCTCAAGTTGCCGAGCCGAATGAGCCGAAAAGCAATGCTCCGGCCAGTGGGTTGACCGCTCGCCAGCGGGCGGAAGGATTTATTCTGGGACTTTTGCTGTCAGAGCCAAGCCGATGGCATAGAATTCAGCAACACGTTCAGCCGGATGATTTTGTCGATGCCGATTTACGCAATATTGCTAAAGCATTCTGGCGGCATGTGCAGGATGAGCCGGAACCGGTATTCAATGAGTTCTTGGCCCTGCTGGAGGATTCAGTTCTGAAGGGAATGGCGGTAAAATGGACGGACGAGGCGTCGGCGGCGCCGAACGGCGAGGATATCCTCGCCGGATGCCTTGCGGACCTGTCCGATCAAAAACGGCGGGATGAAGAAATGAGACTCGTCGCCGATTTGAGGCGCAGGAGTCCCGACGCGCGGGATCGCCGGACGGCGAAAGTGACTTGTCGGCGGACAAGGATACGTTGCGCAAATTGTACGAAAAAGCGAAACGGCCGGACCTGATGAAACGCGTCGCACTAAGATCGTCGGGCTCGGGCCAGTAGCTTCGGCGCCTCACGGCGCTGGGTTGTAAAAAACTGAATAGCGTGGACGGTGCTGGGGTTCTCGTTGCAAAGATCGGGAATATCCCTGAATTCTTTGGCCGGGACTGGCGTCATCGATGACCGGCGGCGTTTCGTCGCCGGTTAGCCTGGAAAGTGGTTGTTGGACATGGCAAGGATTGAATCACCCCTGATCGGGTCCGGTTCGCAAGAGGAAGTCGATCTTCGCGTGCAGGCTCTGTTGGATCTGGGCACGTCGCGCGGATATCTCACCTATGAGGAACTGAACGAGCGGCTGCCGGACGAGGTCGTTTCTCCGGATAAACTCGATTCGCTTCTGATGATGATCGACGAGATGGGCATCAAGCTCATCGACGAGAGCGATATTCCGGGCCAGAAGATTATCGCGCAGGCCAAAACCCGAGAAGATCGGCGCCAAGATCGAGAGGCTCACGAAGCCGGACAAATCGGCCAAGCCCCAGCAGCCGGCCGACGAGGAAGCGGTCGAGGAAGACGATGACGACGAGGTGCTGGATCTGAATCTGGAAGCGGAGCTTGCGGAGGCTTCGACCAAGCGGATCGACGATCCGGTGCGGATGTATCTGACGCAGATGGGCGAAATCCCCCTGCTCACGCGCGAGCAGGAAATCGCCCTGGCCAAGAAAATCGAGATCACCCGCAAGATTTTCCGCTCCAAGGTGCTGGAGAGCGATTACTGCCTCCAGTCGGCCGTGGAAATCCTGCAGCAGGTGGATGACGGCGATCTGCCCTTCGATCGGACGATGAAGATCAGCACCGACGAAGGCATGGCCGACAAGGGCACCATCGGCCAGCGAATTCCGATGAACCTCGACTTCGGTGCGGCAGATGCTGTCGCGCAACCGCGAGAACTGGGACGACCTTCGCGACGCCAAGAGCAAGAAGGAACAGGAAGAGGTTCGCCTGGCCATTCGCCGGCGCCGCCGCCGGAGCGTCAAGCTGCTGGAAGAGCTGGCCCTGCGGACCAGCAAGGTCACGCCGCTGATGAAAAAGCTCTCCTCCATCAGCACCAAGATGGTGGAGCTGGAGCAGCGCATCGAAGAACTGAAGAAAATCAAAGAGCCCGGCGAAGACCTGGAAGTCTGCCAGGAAGAACTGAGCGGCCTGGAAGACCTGGTGCTGGAAGACGCCCAGAACCTGCATCGGCGGGTCGTGGCGGTCCGCAAGATTTACAACAAATACGAGGATGCCAAGCGGAAACTGTCCGGCGGCAACCTGCGCCTGGTGGTCTCGATCGCCAAGAAATACCGCAATCGCGGCCTGTCGTTCCTGGACATCATTCAGGAAGGGAACACCGGCCTGATGCGGGCGGTGGACAAATACGAATATCGCCGCGGCTTCAAGTTCAGCACGTACGCGACGTGGTGGATTCGCCAGGCGATCACGCGGGCGATCGCCGATCATGCCCGCACGATCCGCATTCCCGTGCACATGATCGAGACGATGAGCAAGCTGCGGAACATCAGCAAGGCGCTGATGCAGGAGCTTGGGCCGCGAGCCGACCATCGAGGAGATCGCCAAGCCGGGCGAAGATGACGGTGGCGGAGACGCGCCGCGTGCTGAAGATCAGCCGGCATCCGATCTCGCTCGACCGCCCGGTCGGCGAGAGCGAAGACAGCTATTTCGGCGATTTC
This sequence comes from uncultured Phycisphaerales bacterium, assembly GCA_963771925.1. Classification (GTDB taxonomy): domain Bacteria; phylum Planctomycetota; class Phycisphaerae; order Tepidisphaerales; family Tepidisphaeraceae; genus PALSA-1353. The sequence continues at coordinate 1,640,490 of CAVYVE010000005.1, read as the reverse complement.
ATCGAAGACGAGAAGGCCGACAATCCCGTCGAATCGGCCACGCAGGAGATGCTCAAGGACAAGATCGAGCAGGTGCTCAAGACGCTGACCTACCGCGAGCGCGAGATCATCAAGCTCCGCTACGGCATCGGCGACGGCTACACCTACACGCTGGAAGAAGTCGGGCGAATCTTCAAGGTGACGCGCGAGCGCGTGCGGCAGGTGGAGGCCAAGGCCATCCGCAAGCTGCAGCATCCGGTGCGGGCCAGGAAGCTGGAAGGATTTTTGCCCGGCAGCGTGGTTCGGTAGATTGACTAATCAGGCGATCACGGAGCCCCGGATGTACATCCGGGGCTTTTTTTCATTGACCGGTGCGCTGATAGTTTAGAAAAATCTGCTCGGGAACGGCGACGACATCCACCGAGAGCGCGGTTCCCGCTTTGGGGACCGTCATGAACAGACACCAGCGTTTCCCTTTTCGGGTCGGGCCCGGATCGTAGGCGACGATGTATTTGTCGCTTTGGCTGAGCGCCCAGAACCCGGCCGGATCGTAGACAAACGGCTGGCCGGTGGACGGCGAAGTGAAATCCAGATCCGCGCCGCCGGGAATGTTCCGCAATTCGTCAAGGCTCGGCGGCATTTGCTGGTTTTCGCGATAGTAAAGCAGGAGGTAACCACCGATGTCCTGAAGCCGCGTCGCGGCGGGAGCGCTTTCGACAATTTCATCCGGCGAGGTCGGCGCCGATGAAACGGAAGAAGCAGGAATAGCACCAGTCCCGGGCCCCCGCGAAACGCCGGATGATTGACATGCCCCGGCCAGGGGCAAAGCCGTCAATAGGATCATCGGCCGCGGGAAAAATCGCATCACGTCCATCCTATCCGATCATCAGTGCCCGGGCAGAGGCGCTTGCCACCAATTGCTTATGGGTTTTTTTGTCGGCGGCGGAACATAGATGGTCGGCTTCGACGTCGGCCCGTTGCCGCGCTCCAGGCCGCGCATGTGTTCCTGGAACACGCCTGGCTCCACCGCGTTGGGAAGCAGTTTCAGGCCGTGCATTTCGTCATTGGAGATCGGCTTGAGCACATCCGGTTGCATCGCCACGTGCGGCGTGAGGAAGATCAGCAATTCGGTCTTGGTCTTGGACGTCGTGTTGTACGAGAACAGCAGCTTGCCGATGATTGGAATATCTCCCAGCAGCGGGATTTTATTGACCGACGTGTTATTCTGGTCCTGCATCATGCCGCCGATCACAACGGTCTGGCCGTCGCGAACCGTCAGATAGCTGTCGGCCGATTGCACATCGAACACCGGCAGCGAGACGCCCTGCTGAATCGTCACCGTTTGGGACGTCAGAGATGAAACCTGCGGCGTCACGAGCAGCGTAACCAATCCTTCCGGGTTGATATGCGGCGTGACGGTCAGGCCGATGCCGATGTCCTGATACTGGGCATTGTTGTGCACACCGCCGTTTTCATCGACGTACGTATTGGTGATGAACGGTACTTCGCTGCCGACGGTGATATCGGCTTCCTGGTTGTCGCTGGTCAGGATGTACGGCCGCGAGAGCACGTCAAGCCTGTTCTGCTGGGCCAGGGCCTGGAGCGTAACGCTGAGATTGCTTTCCAGAATCGTGGCGACCATTCCCGGAACGGCGCCGCTGGCGGCGGCGCCGGCGACCGCCGCGGCGGCGCCGACGGTGCTGCCTCCCTTCTCGCCGTTGCCGTTGGAACGAACGTTCAAGATCGAAAAATCCGTGCCGAAATCCAGGCCGTTGGTGTCCGTCACCTCCGCGATCAGGGCCTTGATCAGAACCTGCGGAACGCGCCGGTCAAGCTGGTCGATGACATCCTTCACCTGCTTCTCATATTTCGTGGCGGTGGCAACAAGAAGCGAGTTAGTGTCCGCATCCGCGACAACATAGACCTGTCCGATGAGGTCGGACACGCCGGAAAGACCGGACGCGCCGACGGCGCCGGGTTCGGCGCTGGCGTTGCGGTTCGTCAATCCGTTGCTGGTGCCGCCGGTTGAGCTGTTACTGGTTCGACTGTTGGCACCGACTCCTCCGGCGCCGAATCCACCGCCCCCGCCGCCGAGTCCGCCACCGCCGCCCAAGCCGCCGCCCCCGCCGATGCCTGAACTGCTGCCGAAGGAACCAGAGCCGGAGACGCGGTTACCCGTTTGGCTGGAGAACTGCGAGCGGCTGGCGGTGGAGCTGCTGGCGGGGGTGCCGCTGAACAGGCCGTTGAGCGTCGAGGCCATGTCAACCGCCTGGCCATTTTCCACGGGATAGATAAAGAAATCCTCTTGCTGCGCGGGATTGGCATCGAGCTGATTGAGCATGGCGTCAATGACGGCGAGGGTGTCGGGCGGGCCGGAGACGACGACGGTGTTGGTTCGCGTGTCGGCCGAAGCGACGACGTGTCCGGTGTCGCCGGATTCTTCCTCCGCGGTCGCAGCCGCGCCGCCGAAGCCGCCCGGGCCGCCGGGGCCCCCTCGACCGCCTCCGCCTCCGCCGCGCCCCCCGCCGCCACCGAATCGAAAAAATGGCGGAAATCCGGCGAAGGGGTTGTTCTGATTCTCGTTCTGCTGCGGATTGAAGATATCGGTTATCAGCTTTGCCGCCGCCGTTGCGTCGGCATATTTGAGCTGGCGAACGTGGATGTCGTTCGCCTCCGCCTCGCGCTTGTCGAGGCTGGCGACGATCTCGACCACCCGCCGAACGTTCGCGGACGTGTCGGTGATGATGAGCGAGTTGCTGGCGGCGTTGGCAGTCAGATCGGCTTCGGCGCTCACCAGGGGCTGGATGTCCGTCTTCAACTTCACCGCATCGACGCTGCGCACGGGAATGACCTGGGTGATCAACTCGTCGGTCTGTGCGATCTTCGAGGGATCATCGCCAAACCGGACCGGAATATTGGAGTGCTTGGCGTGGTCCAAGGAATCGATCTCGAGCACTTTGCCCATCTGGATGGCGGTGAAGCCGTTGCTTTTCAGGGCGCTGTTGAGGTAGATGACTGCCTCTTCGGGAGTGATGGGCGTCCGGGTAAACATGGTGACATGGCCGGTCGCCGGCTGGAGCTTGATGACGGTAAACCCGGCCGTTTGCGAAAGGTAATCCAGGACGGCATCAATGGACGCGTCCCTGAAATTAAAGGTGATCCGCGTGGTCGGCTGGGTGGTCGGCACCACCACCTGGCCAGCGGCGGAAACGACGGACGGCTGCGCGCCGGGATTCGGAGCACCGGGATCGGCAATCTGCGCCCGCGACCACGCCGGTTGAATCAGCGCGCCTGCCAGGGCGCCGGCGAACAACGTCATCTCACGCAAATGTCGTTTCATGATAGCCCTTTCATTCCCGTAGAATCCGATTCATTTTGCCAATTCCGCGGCGCGGCGACGGCGCAAATAGTCCAGCATCGATTCGCCGGGGCGGCGCGGGCCGAATCCGCCCGATTGCGCCGACGGCTGAGTCGATGACCCGGAAACTCCCCACACGTCCCCGCCGGCCAGATTAAATCCGACCTTGACGCGGATCGTCCGGCCGCTGGAATCCCGATAGTCCAGAGAGTCCAGCGTGATGCCCGAAACTCTCCCGGTGGAAATCTTGTCTCCGATTTTGACGATGGTGACCTGATTGGCCTGCTGATCCTCGAGGAATGCGACTTTCCCGGTGTCGGTCAGCGATACGCCGGTGAGCAGCAGGTCAGTGGGCGTCGGGACGTAATTGTACGACCCGGCGCTTGCGGAATTCGCCGCGACCGGCTCTGGCCGCTGATTTCCCTTCACGAAGATGTTGCGGGTGGCGACTTCCTCATAAATGGTGGGCATGATGGGCGTGGCCGAAATCGGTCGGCGCACCCGCGGCCGGGAGAGCGCGCTTCGCTGCGCCGAAGGACGGGACGCCGGCCGGGCCGGCGAGGCCGCCGGGCGCGTCGTCTGCCCCACCGCCGCGGCGCACAGACACAAGACAATGATCGCCAGCCTGATCTTCATTGGAACTCTTCCATTTCATTAAATAAATCGGTGGGCGAGATGGCCTGTCCCGTCGGCGGCATGTAAAGTGCCGATACAATCAGCTTCACATCCAAATTATCGGTGCCCTCCCGGACGGATTGGATTCTCATTTCGCTGAGACGGATGGGGACCTTGGCGCTTTCAATCGACCAGAGCATATTGGCGATCTGCCGCATGGATCGATCGCCGGTGGTGTTGAAATCGAGATTGAAGTTCAGAAGCTGAAACGGGCCGTGCGGCATGGTGACAGGCTCGGAGCTGAGGGCGTCGAGATTGATGTTGGCCGATCTGGCCCAGAGTTGGAGGTCCTGCTGCGTCTGGCTTTGGGCGACGGAAGGGTCCGCCTCAAGGCCGCTGGCCAGCATCGCCTGCCACTCTTTTTGAAGGCTCTTTTGCCGGTACAGCAGAAGCTTATTGTCGCTGAGCGTTTGTTTGTCGGCCTTCTGCTGGCCCTCGATCTGGCTGAGCGTGTCCATGTAGGGAGTGATCACCAGGCTGTTGACGGCCAACAGGGCCACCGCCGAGATGGCGCCGATCCCGATATATTTTTCCCGCTTCGATAAAACCACGTTCGCTCCGTCATTAAGAAGTAAAAATCATTTTATTTGTCCGCCGGTCGCCTCGCCTGTTTTCGACGGCAGGTAGCTGAAGGTAATGGAGAAGAGATACTCCTGGGTGCGCGGGACCTTGGTTTCCGGCCCGATCTTGATGTCCTTGAAAGCGGTCGGATTGTGCCGCATGCGCTCGACGAGGGCGGTGACGCTTTCGGGGCTGGCGGTGTGTCCCTGAAGGGCTACGAGCAGCGTGCGGGCTTCGTCGGAATTGGCCGCCGGCGCGGCGGCGGCCGGGGCCGCGCCGGCGGAGCCGGACGCCGTCGGCGGCGGTTGCGCCTTGATTTCCAGACTCGTCGCGTAGGTCTGGCCGTCCTCGGGAATCACGTCGTCCAGGTCGCGCATGCACGCCAAATAGCGAGCCTCCCCAATGCGCCAGTACTCGGCCAGCGAAACCTTGGAAACGAATTCCCGCGCGGCATCCACGGCGCTCTGCTGCGCCGCGATCTGCGATTGAAGATCGTCAACCGCGTTTTGGCGTCGTTCCAAATCTGAATAGGCGAAAATGCAAATGCCGATGACCAGCACCAGCGCGGCGGCGGCGATGTACGCCCATCGGGGGATTCGATGCTCGCGCGGCGGCGCGAGGCGAGAATGCAGGAAATCGACGCCCGGGCCCTTGCCGTCCAGCGCGGACAGCGCCAGCGCGACGGCTGCGGCGTATTTGGCGCCCTGGCCGTTGGCCCCGGCTTCAGCGATGTCCACCCCCAACGAATGCAGCTCGCCGCTGTGGATCGTCACGCCGAGCCGCTCGCCCCAATCCGCCGTGCTCATGCCGGCGCCGTCCCAAACGACCAGTTCCCGCTGAACTGCGGAGACCGCAAGGGTCGAAACCGCCCGGCGTAATTCGTTGACGGACAGCGGCTCGGAGATCGCCGGCCCGCACGTTGCGCATCGCCGTCGCCGAGGACTGGCTCTGCGACGACAATTCCACGCCGCCCGATCCCACCGAAAGAACCAGAACGTCCCGCTTCAGCGATGAGCCGGTGAGCGACCCCAGCGCCATGGCCGAAGGCGTCACGGCCAGCGGCACAAGCCGCGCTCCCTCGCACAATATCTCGATGGAATCGATGTATTTTTTCTGCGTCGCGACCAGCAGAACGATGTGGCTGGCATCTCCGTGGCTCGCATCTCCTTGGCTCGCCTCCGGGGCGGCGCTGCTGAAATCGTAAACCAGGTCCTTCAGTTCCGTGGAGAACTCCGCCTCGGCCTCGAGGCGAAGCAATTGGGCGACGGTGGCATCGTTGGCGGGCGGAACCTCCTTGGTCTTGACGACGAGCCATTTCAACGGAATCCCCACCACCGCCGCGCGCGTGGCAAATTGATTGTCCTTGAGGAAATGGGCCAAGACCTTGGCCAGCTCGGCCGGCTGCGAAAGCGAAATCCCTTCCGGATAGACCAGTTCCGCGAGGCGCTTGACCTGCGGCCGGTCGGCGGCGAGGAGTTCCGCCGCCAGCAGCGATCGCTCGCCCAAGGCAATTCCCAGCACTTTTTTATGTCGCGGCTGTTTCAAGGTCATTCTTCTTTCAATTATCGGGCCGAGACGGCCCGGCCCTTCTTTTTCAATGATTCTGCCCAATCGTGCCCGAGGAGGTCAGGTTCGATTGCATCGTTCCGGTCTGAATTCCCTTGCCCGAGCGCAGGGCGTCTCGAATGCTTTGCGGCAACGGCCAGCCGAACGAGGTTAAATCCTTTCGATAGACGATCTTCGACGGCGTCTGCGTAACATTGACGACGATGCGGACGCGCCGGAAGGCGCGCCCGTCGCCGCTGACGGCGACGATGTCGGCCGAGTAATTCGACGACTGCCCGGTGATCTGATTCATCTGAACGCCCGATCCATTCAGGATCGAATTGGCCCAGAGGGTATTGGTTTGATCCTGGCCCTGGCGCTGCGACACCAGCGCCTGAGCGGAGCCGGGGGACATGCCCAGGGCGGTGAGAACCACGTCGGAGGCGGTGTTGACATTGACCTGGCCGTTGCCGTAACACGTCAGGTAGTTGAAGATTCCGCGTCCGTCGATCCCGCTGCCGGCGCCCGTGAATGAGCCGACGTTCGCCCCCCCCGCCGACCGCTCGGCCGGTTCAAGAATCCCGTTGCGATTCAAGTCGTAACCCCACAACAATTGCGGCGTCACCCCGTCCACCAGCAACAATTCCTCCACCGTCTCATACGGCTCGTTCTTGCACTCGTAGGGCTCGGGCAGCGATTCATAATAGCTGGATTCGGCCCCGTCGCTGCTGGCCTGGTTAACGGGATTGCGCCAGTCCAGGATCGCATCGGCGACGTTTTGCTGCAAGTCGCACGGAAGAGCCATCAATTCCGGCGCAACGACCCTCGTCGAGTTGACGTTCAGCTTGCCCGATTCATCGGTGATTCCGAAGAGATAGTTCTGATCGCTGTCCGGATCGTACTGAAGAATCCAGAAATATCCCGTGCCGACCTGAATGGCCTCGGCCGGCACCTGCGTGATGGTCATGGCATCGGTCTGATAGGCATCCACCTGAGCTTCGACCCACCGCTCGGCGCCCTGCTCGATGGCATCGGCTTCGGCGGCGGAGCGGCGATTGGCTGAAGCCAGTGCCTCGGTTCGCATCGACTGGGCGAAAATCAGGACCAATGCGGTCAGAACCACGATGATTCCCAGGGCGACTACGAAGACCATGCCGCGGCGGCGCGCACGAATCATGGCGACACCCCCAAATTCACCGCTGGATCCGTGGCGGCCGTTGAGCAGGGCAACGGAATGATCCGATCGTAACGGACGGTCTGGGTTTTCCCGCCGACGGCCGGCTCCTGAAGCTCCAACGTCACCTGCACGGCCGCGGGAATCGTATTGTCCTCCTGTGTTGAATCCCACGTGGGATTCCAAGTGCTGCCATTGAAATACTGCAAGGTGAAGCTCGACACGCCGCGGCAGATGATCTCCTCATCCGGCGCCGGCTGAACGTCGGCCAGAAGATTCCGCGTGACCCGGCGAACCAAAACGTGATCCGAGCTGTTCATGGGGTGCTCGACCGTGATTTCGATTTGCTTGATTTCCCCGTTGGCGTCGACGTGCTGCGGACTCTCGGCGGTGGAATAGAAAATGACGTCATCGGCCTCGTGGCCCCGGTCGTCCTGGGCCTGCGTCGCCTCAAAAGTTCCCGCCAGTTCAGTGCCCTGCTGAAGGGCGTTCTGAAAATCCTCGCTCATGTACTGCAGCGCGATCGCCGCCTGCCGCGACGGAGCGATGGCGGCATCGGTCCGCTGCGTGGCGTGGTAGGCCAGCGAGAGGGTTGACCCCAGCGTCACCACGATGATCGTCATCATCGCCAGCGCAATAAGCAGCTCAATCAGCGTGAAGCCGGCCGATCGAAGATTGCTGTGGGCCGGCGTCATGTCGTTTGGCCTCTTGGATAGACGAGAGTGGTCAAGGTCAGCGACCGCGGTTGGCCGCGTTCCTGCCAGCTTACGGTCAGATTGATCTGCTGAATTCCCATTCCGCTTGTGTCCTGGTCCCAAGGCTGAACGGTAGCTTTCCATTGATATCCGGGCCAATCGGGCGAAAAATCGCCCGCAAGATTCGAGGCATTGCTCCATTGCGATCCGGCGACGATCTGGGCGAGTTCGGACTGGGCCAGTTCGGTGGCCTCGTTGCGATGCCGGGCGGCATCGCCGGCGGCCATCGCCAGCGTGACGCCATGCATGATCGCCGGCAGAACGATGCCGATCAGCACCAGCGTCACCAGCACCTCGATGAGCGTGAAGCCGCGGCAATTGCATCTCGCCGCGAAGCCATCATTGCGGCACCCCTTCGCCGGAAATCACCTGAAACCTATCCGCCGGCGTCAAGCAGCCGACCTGCACGGTGTGGCGGGTTCTGTCGGTCAAAACGATCGTGGCCGGGTCCGTTCGACCCGTTGATTGAAATTCAACGTACGTGCCCTGCGTGTGGAGGTTTTGCATGATCGATCCGGCCGCGCCGGCCTGCTGGCCGTTGAGCAATTGGCCCGTTTGGGGAACGGCCTGCTGCTGAACGCTGGGCAACTGCGACAGAAGCAGGTTCATATTCGGCTGGGGCGTGACCTGGACCTGCATCGTAATGCCGTCGGGCGCCGTGTAGCGGCTGCCATATTGGCCCGCGGGAGGATTGAAATTTCCGCCGCCGTCGTCGGCGGTCAACCAGAATTGCCGGGAGGCGGGATCGAAATTCAAGCGATAAGTGCGGGCTTCGCTGATCGCCTGCGTATGGGCGTATTGGGCCAGTCCGACGATCTGGCGCGCAAGATTGCTCACCGCGCGGCCGGCCGTGAATTCGGCCAGCGCCGGGGCGAGCATCCCCGCCATGATGGCGATGATGAGCATCACCAGCACCAGCTCCATGAGCGTAAAACCGGAATGTCCAGGCCGCTTTTGCATGGGTGTCAGTTCGCTTTGATGTCATCAGCCGTGCCTTCGCGTCCGTCGGGGCCGGCCGAGAGCAGGTCATAGTCGTTGCCGTTGCTGCCGGGACAGCGATAGACGTATGGATGCCCCCATGGGTCAACCGGCATCGAATTGGTGTCGAGATTCTTGTGCCAGTTCGGAAGGTTCCCAGGATTGTTGATCAGGCGCCCAGGCCTTCCTCGGAGGTCGGGAACCGGCCGTTGTCGATCTCAAACATTCCCAGCGACGTTTTTAGGAGGGAGATTTCGCCGGTGGCGGCCTTGATTTTGGAATCTTCGATTCGGCCCGTGAACTTGGGCACCACGATTGCCGCAAGAATCGCGATGATCACCATCACCAGCAGCAGTTCGATCAGCGTGAACGCCGATCGCCTCCGCCGGACATTTCGCACACTCGATGAATTCATAATTGTGCTCCTGTTTCCTCAAACATCTTTTTTCAATGGACCAAATCTCCAAGGCTGAACACCGGCAGCAACATGCTGATGACGACGGTGCCGATCAGGCCGGCCATCACGAACAGCATGAGCGGCTCGACGACCGCGACCAGCATCCGCAACTGCCGGTCCAGATCGATTTCATAGGACGAGGCCAGGCGCATCAGTTCCTTGTCCAGCCGGGCGGTCTCCTCGGCGACGGCGATCATCTCCATGACCGAGATGGGAAAGAGCCTGGGACTGGCGGCCAGGCTTTTGGACAGCGACTCTCCGCGCTGCACCTGCTCGATGGCGCGGGACACGGTGTCGGCCAGGGTCTGGTTGCCGATCGCCTCGCGAGCCACGCGCAGCGATGCGATCAGCGGCACGCCCGCGCCCAGCAGCGTTCCCAGCATCCGGGCAAAACGCACCAGGGCGAACTGGGCGATCACGCGTCCCAGCAGCGGGGTGGAGAGCAATGATCAGTTCCGTCCTTCGACGGCCGGCTTCGGTGTTGATGATTCGCTTCAACGTGAAAAACACGATGAGAAGCACGACCAGGACGAACGGAGCATAATGCTTGATGACGTTGCTGCACGCAATGACGAATTGCGTGATCAGCGGCAAATCGCCGCCGAACTGCGCGAAAATCCCGCTGAACTGCGGAATGAAAAACGTCATCAGGAAAATCACCACGCCCACGGCCAGGAAGGCCAGGATGATGGGATAGACCATGGCCGCCTTGACCTTGCCCATGAGGTCCTGCTCGCGGGCGCGGAAATCGGCGATCTGGCTCAGCACGACCTCCAGAAACCCGCCCGCCTCGCCGGCGCGGACCATGGCGATATACACGGTGGAGAAATTCCGCGGCCATTTGGCCAGCGCATCGGCCAGAGCCGTCCCGCCGACGACGTCGTCGTGAATGTCGCTCCAGAGTTGCTTGGCGGCCGGCTGGGAAGCTTCGCGGCGCAGCAGAGCCAGCGACCGCGCCAGCGGAACGCCGCCGGCCAGCAGATTCGCCAGTTCCCGCGTGAACGCTTCCACGTTCCTGCCGAAACCTTGCGCGGCCTGTCCCCGCCGGCGGTACTGGCCTGCGCTTTCGTTCGCCGCCGCGGCCAGTCCTTGGCCTCCTCCACCAGAAGCGGACGCAGACCTTTTTTGGACATCTCCGCGATGGCGGAGGAGCGGGAATCGCTCGTCACCGTGCCGCTGGTGCGCTGGCCGTCTTTGCTCAAGGCTGTGTAGGCGAAAACCGACATACATCTTCCAACATCGAATCGCGGCCGAACTATTCGGCGATGAGCGCCGAGCGCCGATGGCGATCTCCTCATCCTTGGTCATGCGCAACACTTCCTCGGCGGTGGTCCGCCCTCGCGCAATCAGCCGCCAGCCGTCGTCGCGCAGGCTGTTCATTCCCTGCGCGAAGGCCACTTTGCGGATCTCGCGCGAGCTGGACCGCTCCAGGATCAGCGCGCGGATTTCGTCGCTGATCGGCATCATTTCGAACACGCCCTGGCGGCCGCGATAGCCGGTGCCCTGGCAGTTGCGGCAGCCGGCGCCGCGGTACAGCACCGGCGGCACTTCGATCGCCGAATTGCGCGCGCAGTTTTTCGGTCTCGCCTCGCGGCAATTCCTCCTTGCACTTGGGGCAGATCAATCGCACCAGCCGCTGGGCCGCGACCATTTCCAGCGACGAGGCGACGAGATACGGCTCGATCGCCCATGTCCACCAGCCGGGTCGTCGCGCCCGGCGCGTCGTTGGTGTGCAGCGTGCTGAAAACCAGGTGGCCGGTGAGCGACGCCTGCACGGCGATCTCCGCCGTCTCGCGGTCGCGGATTTCGCCGATCAGCACCACGTCCGGATCGTGACGCAGAATCGAACGCAGGCCCGACGCGAACGTCAGCCCGGATTTCGTGTTCACCTGAATCTGGTTGATCCCGCGAAGCTGATATTCCACCGGGTCTTCGATCGTGATGATTTTCAGATCGGCGTTGTTGATTTTGGACAAGGCGGCATAAAGCGTCGTCGTTTTGCCCGAGCCGGTCGGGCCGGTGACCAGGATGATGCCGTGCGGCAAATCGAGCACCTGCTGTCCAGACCTTGTTGTCGCGCGCGCCCATGCCCAGGTGTTCCAGGCCCAGCAGCGCATCGCCGCGGTCGAGAATTCGCAGCACCACCGCCTCGCCGTGGATCATGGGAATGACGCTGACGCGCAGGTCGATTTCGCGGCCGGCGACCTTCAGGCGAATGCGGCCGTCCTGCGGCAGACGCTTTTCGGCGATGTCCAGATGGCTGAGAATCTTGATGCGCGAAACGATCGCCGCCTGATACTTGCGGACCTGCGGCGGAATGTTCGCTTCCTGCAGCACGCCGTCGATGCGATAGCGCACGCGAAGCTGATTCTCGAACGGCTCGACGTGAACGTCGGTGGCCCGCATTTCCAGGGCCTCGGCCATGACCTGGTTGACGAACTTGATGATCGACGCATCGTGGGCGGCGGTGGAAAGGTCCAGATCGTCTTCGTTCGTCGTCTTCGAGGACCTTGACGCCGTCGTCATCGTCCAGGCCCATGGACTGGAGCGTGTCGGCGCCGACGCCCAGGTATTTCTTGATGAAGCGGTCGATCTCCGCCGAGGGGGCGATGACCGGATGCACGTCCAGCCCGGTCGCCAGGCGCAGTTCATCCAGGCCGGTGTTGTCGAAGATTCGGGAAGTGACGACCGCGACGCCGTCGCCGTTCTCGGCCAGCGGCATCAGCCGGCGGTCCAGCAGAATCCGGGCGGGGAACTTGGCCAGAAACTCCTTGGGCGGGGCGTGCTTGTCGCGCGTCCTTTTCCAGATCGACGAAGGGGACGTCGAAATACGCGGCCAGGCGAGCGGAGGATTTTTTCCTCCGGGGCGCCGTTGACGGCGCGAAGGGCGTCATCCAGCGGTTTGCCGGCGGCGGCGGCGTCGCGCACCTGCGCCGCCTTCTCCGCGTCCAGCAGGCCTTCGTCCATCAGTTTTGCCAGAACATCGTTCACGAGGGCACCCTTTTGCGGCGAAGGGGCCTGCCGACTCGAAGTCGGCAGGCCGCAATTGGTCCGCCGCGTGAAAATTCCGAATGCCGCTTCAGTCGAGCATTCCGATCGCAGCACCATGACCGCTTCCTGACGCTGGGTCAGAATGGACTTGAGGTCCTGCTGGGCGACGGCCAAATCCTGCCGGGCCTTGGACGGGCCTGCCGAAGCGTGTCGAGCTTGGCTCTTGATGTCATCGGGCGAGCGCATTCGATCGTCGAGGGTTGTTCGCAGATCCTGCAATCGCTGTTTGCACCGCGCGAGGGCTGAGTCGTCGGCCCACCGAAACCGCCGCCAACCACCGCCGCCGCCGCGACCACCGCGCCACCGCCGAACATGCCGCGACGGCGCGGAGTCGACGTCGCGCTGCAATCTGCATGACAGCTTGAATTTTGGGCTGAATTGCGGCGAATTCGTCGTCGCTGGCGCCAAGCTGCTGTCTTGAGCCGTCCATCATGCGCTGCTGGAACTGCGCGGGATCGAAGTTCCGGCCGCCGCCACCCCCGCCGCCGCCTCCACCGCCGCCGCCACCGCCTCACCGTTCTGATCCTGCCGCCATTATTGCCTCCGCCGTTGTTGGCCTGGCCCAGCACCGGCAAGGTCAACATGCCGATCAACAGCGCCGTCATCACAAACCCGATCCTTTTGGATACCGACATAACGTTTCTCCTTTCAGGAATACGTTGAACATCGGAAACCGTTTCCGATGTCGAAATCATTCATGATGTCCTGCGCCCTGAGATGGCATCGTCGTCGATCGCTGCGTTGACCAATCCCATCGGCCGCGCCTTGCGCGCATCTCCTTGGCGAGGATGTCCCATTTCGCTTTCTGTGAATCGTCGAGCAACGCGCGGCTCCTGGCGTTGGCATCGGCGATCAGGGCATCGCGCTGTTTGTTCAGCTCCTCGCGCCTCGCTCGAAATTCCTCATTGATCTTGTCGTACGCGGCGCGCTGGCCGTCATTGAGAAGGCCCATGAATCTGCTGGTCCCGCTGGCTTGTCCATTCGCGGAAATGTTCGAACAATTTCTGCCTCTGCTGCCGGGTGTCGCTCCAGATTTTGTCCATCTGCTTTTGCTGGTCCGGGCGTCAGGTCAAGCTGGTCAAACCAGGGCCGCGGGCCGCGGCCACCGTGCTGGACGGCTTTCCACCCTTTGAAGCGGAGTCCATACCCAGCCCAACGACCACGCCGGCACTCAGCGCCAGCAGCGCCATGACCAGAAGTAAAACGATCTTCGTTTCCGTACCATATTTCCCGCCAACTACGTCCGAAATCCTTCAGGGCGAATCGTCGTTTCGGGCCGAATCATCGGCCAGATACCAGGCCGCGGCCGGCGTGCTGTACGCCCCCGAGGGCGAATCGGATGCTTCAACCACATCCGCCCACGGGGGCGCTACGGGCGTGGCATTCTCAACCGCCCGGTCATCGCGCGGCTTTTCACAAGCCACGCCGAACCCGCCACCAGCACGCACGCCGCAATCGCACTGAGCACCCGCACAATCCGTAAAAGCCCTCTTCCATGGCCTGATCCACCCGGCTATGCAGCCGATACAAGACCGATCTGCGACAGCTTCGGGCCGGACCCGGACGCCAGCAATCCGCGACATCGCCTGCAATCGCCCGATCTCCGCGGCACAGGATGGGCAATTGAGGCAGATGGCGCTCGATTTCCGCGCGGCGGGCCTCATCAAGCTCGCCGTCGTAGAACGCTTCCAGATCTGCTCGTTGAAAGGACACGTTGTTCATGACATTCCAAGCTCACATCAGGGCAAATACGCCTTTAATTTCTCCCGCATCTCGCTTCGCGCCCGGTGAAGCCGCGATTCCACGGTTCCGCGAGGAACGCCCAGCACCTCGGCCATCTCCTCGTAGGACATCCCTTCGAATTCCCGCAGGCCGAGCACCTGGCGATGCTCCGGCGACAACTGCCGCATGGCCGCCTGCACATCCATGGCCGCATCCGACGCCGGCGGCACGCGGCGGGATCGATTCGTCCATCGCCTCGGACCCGCGGCGACCCCTGCGCCAACGCGCGGCTTGCGTCACCAGGATGCGCGTCAGCCAGGTCTTGACCGATGCGCCGACCTTCAAAAGACCGCAATCCGCGGAATGCGCCGATAAAAGTCTCCTGAAGGACATCCTCGGCATCGGCGGCATTTCCGACCAGAAAGACCGCCAGCCGATACAACCGCTGCGCGTGCCGATCGACCAGGGCGTGAAATGCCTTGGGATCGCCGCCAGCGCGGCGCAAGAGATCGATGTCGTCCGCCTCCGGGTTGTTTTGCACCACGTGCGGCGTCTCCGTCGAAGCCTCACCCGCTCGCAACCGCTAGCGAATACTTCGCATTCCATTGGCATAGTTGCGCCGGCCGGCGGATTTCTTCCGCAAATAATCCCAATTTTCCAAATTCGACGGCGGGAGGATAGCCTCTGGCGATCCTTAACAAATGTCCGACAAAGCGTTAGGGGAGTATATCGGCCTATCCGATTTCACGAGGCTAGTTATGGTCGGCGGTGATCTCGATACTCATCAGATCTTCCAGACTCAGATTGGCCAGGTCGCGGACGGAGGGGAAAAATGCCTTTGTGGTGGCACTGGGAGCAGTGCTTGCAGCGGGCTGAGTCGTGGCAATCCTCGGAGCCGCGGCGACCGCAGCTCCGATAACCACCGCGCACAGCACAAGGTCTAAAAAGTCAGCGAGCCTTGTCGCTGGCGACACCGCGGAAATTGGAACAAGTCTGCCACGCATTGCAGATGCATACGACCACTTGTCGGTATCGGATTGGGGCCTGGTGGAATCACAAGAATTTGTGTCGCGGCAACGGTCCCATAACCGGCCGAGGTCAATCGTTCCACGGCGCGCTTTGCGCAGAAGTTGCAGCAGCTTTTGCCAGTGGCGCTCGGCCGCTTCGCGGTCGTACACCGGCACATCAGTCATCGTAAATCCGTGACGAACTCCGGGATAGACTTCCAGTTGATATCGAACGCCGGCCGTTTCCAGGGCGGATTGGAGACGCTCCTTCTCGCTGTCGGGAAAATACGGGTCGATCCCAGCCACGCCGATATACACGGATGCGCGAATTTTTGCGGCGAGGAGATGGGGGCTGTCTGGAGCATCCGTGGCCAAGCCTCCGCCATGAAAGGATGCGGCCGCCGCTATGCGGTCCGGAAAAGTGCCGGCGGCCATCAGCGCGAATCCGCCGCCCATGCAATAACCGGTACATCCCGACTTTGAGCCCCGCCACTGATCGCTGCTGGCCGAGGTAATCCAGAAATGCACGCGGTATCGCGCATCGCCAGGCCGTTGTTGGTGGAGCGAGTCAGTTTCATGAGCCGCTCGCGTCCGGACTCGTCACTGAAAACGGTTGCCCCGTCGAACGGCGCGTACGGTCCCGGCACGATAAAAAAGATTCGGCAGCAGCACATAATAGCCGTTCGACGCGAGCCGCTCGCCCATCGCCAGCAGCGCCGGCCGAATGGCGATCGCATCCATGTAAAAGATGACGGCAGGCCAGCGGCCCTCGCCTGGCGGATGAAACACGTAGCAGTCGGCAACGCCGTCCGGCGTTTTGACGTCGATTTTGTTTTGGCTCATGGTTGCTCCAGGACAGTGTTTTACCTGCGGTTCGCCCAGCGCCAAATCATTTTGATAGTTTGGTTTGAAACCGCAGAGCCGTGGCGTGCCGCCCCGGTCCGGGCCGGTACGGCACGGCTCTGTCAAGGACCAATTGTTTCATGGCGGGGTGTCAACGCTGGGATCGAATCGAGTATACGCGCGGGCCAGGAGCGGAATCGTCCCCATCGACACGAACCACAGGCCCACCCACGCCACCGCCCCGAACGCGGGCCACGATTTGTTGCCGAGGATGAATCCGATTGTGCCGACCGCCGCGGCGGCGGCCAAGCCGGCGATCAGCAGCAGAAATTTGCAGAAAAAGACGACCATCTGCCGGCCGAACATCTGCATGTCCCCGGCGATCAGGCCGGCGGCACGCAGCGGGAACATCAGGAACAGCAGGTTTTCGATTCCCGCCAGAAGCAGGTTGAACGGCACGGTAAACGCGGCGGCGGCGAGCACGTACCGCCAGGGCAGGATGCCCGCCAGGGCGACCGCCGCCAACACGATTCCCTGCATGAGGGTCAGAACAAGCACCGGCGCGATCAGTTCAGCGGCGGCAACGGCCGCCGGGCGGATGGGCAGCGAGCGCAGTACGTCCATCCGATCCAACTCGTCGCGAAAGTCGAAGCGGAGCATGGTCACGAACAAGAGGTTCATCCAGATTCCCACGCCGACCATCGCGCTCAGGTCGGAGGACTTGTCGCCACGGTGCGTCAAGATAATCATCGCCGAGGCGGCGGTCACTATGGCCAGCATCACCAGCACCGCCCGGGAACTGCGACAGCGCCGTGACGAGTTGTCGCCAGGCGATCGGTCCGGCCCCGCCGAGCCAGGGCAGCGGCCTCACGCGCAGCCCGGCGACGCGCCGGCTGCCCATGATGCCGATCCCGCCGCGGCGGGCGCGGCGCGTCCGCTCGTAGCGACGCTGGCTCACCGCCGCCGCCGTCTCAAGATAATTCGCATCCAGGCCGATCACGATGGCCACCATCAGCAGATCAATCAAAAGCGCCAGGCCCGCCCATCCGGCCAAATCGGGGAAAAGCCTGCCGGCGGTGATGGCCCGGCCAAACACGTCGAGCGGTCCCAGCAAGACGCGGCCGGCGAGCGTGGCATGGACCTGCCGCATGAGTTCCACCGGCCGGTGCTGCATTCCGGCGGCCAACTTCGGCGCCGCGGCGACGATCGCAATCGCCACCACCGCCAGCACCACGCCACGCCGGGCGGTGCTGTAAACCCGCTCGCCGACCGTCTGGCCCAACATGACGACGGCCATGGCGAACAGTTGCATGAACTGGATCGTGAGCCAAATGCCGACGAAGCAGGCAAGCCAGCCGGCGCTGTATCGCAGCATCAGGATCGATGAAGATCAGGGCGGTGAAGGTCGTGCCGAGGGCGCTCTTGATGATCTTGAAGGCCAAAAGCGATCGTCGGGAGAAGGGGCCGGGAAAGAGGAAATCGACCTCCGCGGCGGTGAAGGCGACGGCGTTTTCGCCAAAGGAAGCGGCCAGGTTGCCGAGGCAAAAACCAAGGATGGCGAACGGCGCCACGGTGCGGACGATTTGCGGATCGGCCCGGCGCATTTTGACCGCGCCGTATATGGATGGGGCCGACCCACGAAAACACCACCAGGATTCCGAGCAGAAGAAACACGACGCCCCGCGGTGTGCCCACGCCGCGGACCAGCCGGCGCATCACGCCGCGAAAGTGCAGGCGAAGAAGTATCCAAAGTGCCGGGGGCATTGGTCATCCGGCGTTGGCCGCGGCCGCTTCGCCTTCGGTGGCGCGGAAAAACAGTTCTTCCAACGACGCGTCGCCGCTGACGGATGCGAATGCCGCCCTGGCGTCTTCCACCCGCCCGAAAAAAAGCCGCCGGCCATGGTGCAGAATCAGCAGGTGCGTGCACAAGTCCTGCACCAGCGCCAGCAGATGCGAGCTGACGACCACGGCGGCGCCCGCCTCGGCACGCTGACGAACCGAATCCTTCATCGTCCGGATGCCGTGAGGATCCAGTCCGGTGAGCGGCTCGTCGAACAAAATCGCCCGCGGCCGATGCAGATAGGCGCAGCAGATCGCCACCTTCTGCCGCATTCCACGCGACAGTTCCTGCGCCAGGGAGTTTCGCTTGGGGGACAATTCGAACTGATCCAGCAGCGCCTCGGCATCGGCGCGAAAATCGGCCACGCGATAAGCGGCGGCGACGAATTGCAGATGCTCCCAAACGGTCAGCGCATCGAACAGCTTCGGATCATCCGGCACATAGGCCAGGAGCTGCTTGGCGGCCACCGGCTCGGCCGTCACGTCGTGACCGCCGACCAGAAGCCTGCCCCGCGTCGGAGGAATGACGCCGGCGATGGCCCGCATGGTCGTGGTTTTTCCGGCGCCGTTGGGACCCAGAAGCCCCAGCACCTGCCCCGGCTGAACGTCGAAGCTAAGCGAGCTCGACGGCAACCGTGTCACGGTACGCCTTGTGAAAATCGGAGACCTGGATCAAGCCTTTCTCCTGAGCAGATCATCGTCACGAACCACAGCTCGAATTACAAGGATTTGCCGCATCACTCGATCGATCGTCAGTCGCATCATCGCGGTTTCGAACACCAAATTTCCCACATCCGGCGAAACGCCGCCTCGACATCGTGGGCGAACTGTTTGCCATCCATCAACGGCGAGGCCAGCATGCGGCGGCGAAGGGTCGATCTCAGTTCGGCCAGCCGGGGCAAATCGCCGGCCATTTGTTGCGCGATGGAAACGTACGGGCGAGGGTTGTCGGCGATCCAATCGGTCAGGCCAACGTTGGAGAGAATCGAGACGCCGGCGCGACCCACGGCGGTGCGGCCGCGCAGCGTGACCACCGGCACGCCCATCCAAAGCGCGTCACAAGTCGTCGTGCCGCCGTTGCATGGGAACGGGTCCAGGGCGATGTCGATTTGATCGTACAGCTTGAAATACTGGAATCGGGCAACCTTACCCATAAAGCTAAGACGTCGCGGATCGACTGCCTGATGCTCCAGGAGATCCCGCACGCGCTGACGGTGGCTGCCCTCATCGGCGTGGAGAATGAGGTGAGATTTCGGCATCGCACGCAGCAGTTGGATCCAGACAGCCAACGCCTCGGGTGAAACCTTGCAGAAGTTATTCAGGCAGCCGAACGTCACTTCGCCGGCGCTGGGGGCCGGCGGCGGGCCGACCTGCGGACTTTGATCGTCCAGCGGATAACACCAATATGTTTGCGGCAGGCGTATCGATTTTTCGCAATAAACGCGGTCATCCATTCCCGGCGCATCGAGGTACGAATCGGTCAGACGGTAGTCCATCGTCTCCAATCCGGTGGTGGAGCAGTAGGCCAGATACGTCACCTGCACGGGAGCGGGCTTGCGGGCGAACAGGAACATGCGGTTCTTGGCCATGTGCATAGTCAGGTCCACCAGGATGTCGATCTGATCTTCCCGGATCAGTTGGGCCAGCCGTTCATCCGTGAGTCCGACCGTGCTTCGCCATTGGTCCGCGTGCCGCCGAAGAAGCGCCGTCAAATCATCGCGGCGCTGATCATCCGCGTAACAAAATACCGCGAAACGATCGCGGTCATGCGCGGCCAGCAGAGGAAGAAGAAACCGTCCGACCGGATGGTTGCAGAAATCCGGCGAGACGTAGCCGATCCGCAATCGGCGGTCGGGATCGCGGTTGTTGGTGTGCGGCTGAATGAACTTTTTGAGCGGCTCGGCGAACTGTTCGCTCCAACGCCGGTGTTCCTCATAGATCATCCCGGCGTCGTAGCCGCAGTGAAAATGGAGGTTGTAGACCAGATTGCTGTGCGCCGCAGCGTAATCCGGTTTGAGCCGAATGGCCTGCCGGAAGGCGGCGATCGCCTCGTCGAGCTGCCCTTTGCCTTTCAGGGCATTGCCGAGATTATTGTGGGCTTCCGCGTAGTTGGTCCTGAAGGCGATGGCCTGGGAATAGGCGGCGATGGCATCATCGAGTTGTCCTTTATCCGCGAGGGCATTGCCAAGACTGTTGTGAGCTTCGGCATAGTTGGGCCTGAGGGCGATCGCCTGGCGATGGGCAGCGATGGCCTCGTCGTGTTGTCCGGTGCCTTTCAGGGCAATGCCGAGATTGTTGTGGGCTTCGGCATAGTTGGGTTTGAGCGCGATCGCTTGGCGATAGGAAACGATGGCCTCACCGAGTTGTCCTTTGCCGGCCAGGACATTACCGAGATTGTTGTGCGCTTCGGCGTAGTTGGGCTTGAGGGCAATCGCCTGGCGATAGGAGGCGACGGCTTCATCGAGTTGCCCTTTGCCTGCCAGGGCAATGCCGAGATTGTTGTGGGCGTCGGCGTAGTCGGGCTTGAGTGCGATCGCCTCGCGATAGGCGGCCATGGCTTCGTCCAGCGATCCTTTCGCGGACAGAGCGGCGCCCAAGTTGTTATACGTCTGAGCGGAACCGGGCTTGATGCGAAGTGCCTGGCGGCAGGCGGAGACCGCTTCGTCGAGTTGGCCGTTGCCGCGAAGGGCAATGCCCAGATTGTTGTGATAATCCGCGGCGCCGGGATTGATGGCGATGGCCCGCCGGATCAACTCGATGCCCGCATCCGCCTGGCCAAGCTGAACGGTGGTCACGCCGAGCAGATGCAGTGCATCGGGATGGTTTGGCTCCTGAGCCAGGATTTGCCGGCAGATCGCCCCGGCCTCCGCGAGCCGGCCGGCCTGGCGGTGCGCGGCGGCGATCCGGATCGATTGAGCTGCTGAACCTTCGTTCATGCGGAGCCTTCGCAGTCCCCAATCCTAGAAATTCTTGCGGCAAAGAGACAGCGATATCGCATGAAATATGGAATGCCCGTCCGCTCAGACCTTTTCGGCGGCGGCGGGTTGATCGGCCGGGCGAGCGGGGGCGGCGAGATTGGCGGTCGTGCTAACGATGTACAAGGGGCGGCGCTTGGACTCTTCGAAAATCCGACCGACGTATTCGCCGAGAATTCCGTTGCTGATCAGCACCGCGCCGCCGATCAGCGAGATCAAGACGACCAGCGACGCCCAGCCGGGCTCGGGTCTGTACCAATCGAACAATCTGCCCAGCACCACGAAAAAGCCATAGCCAAATCCCAGGATTGCGATGGCAAATCCAAGGATAAGCCCGAGCCGCAAGGGCAGTGGCGAGAAACTCACCGTCGCCGTCCAAGCGAAGCGGATCATTTTGCGGAAGGGATATTTGCTCTGGCCGGCGACGCGGGGCGAGCGCTGATACATCACCGCGGTCTGCGCGAATCCGACCCACGCGACCATGCCGCGGATGAATCGGTGCGTTTCTCGCATGGACCGCAGCGCGTCCAGACATGGCCGGGAGATGAGACGGAAATCCCCGGCATCGGGCGGAAGATCGGAGTAAATGAACGTCCGCATCAGACGGTAGAACAACCAGGCGGTGAATCGCTTGGCCAGCGTCTCACCGTCACGCCGCAGTCTCTGCCCGTAAACGACGTGGTATCCCTCGCGGTATTTGGCGATCATCTGGAGGATGACTTCGGGGGGATCCTGAAGATCGGCATCGATGATGACGATGGCATCGCCGCCGGCGGCATCCAGTCCGGCGGTCACGGCGGCCTGGTGGCCGAAGTTGCCGCCAGGCCGAGCACTTTGATTCTCGCGTCGGCCGCGGCCCATTCCATCAGCAGGTCCAATGTCCGATCGGAACTGCCGTCGTTGATGAAGATCACCTCCACGGGACAGGGCAGCGTGTCCAGAAACTCGTTGAGCCGTTCCCGCAGGACCGGGAGGATGGCCTGTTCGTTATAAGCGGGGATGATGATGCAAAGAAGTGCGGGGTTGCCACGGGCCTTTAACAGGTGCCGCGATTCCATCGGCGCGGATTATCGAGATGCCCGAGCGGCTTTCAAGCCGAGCGGATTCGCTTACCGAGTTCGTATACGACGGCGCGGCGTAATCTCGATCATGTGGCATCGATCGATTCAATTTCCACCAGCCGCTTATCTCGCGTGATTTGCAGGGTCGCGGTCAGGCGCTCGATGTCGATCAGGGAGCGTTGGGCATCGAGCAAATCCGAAAGCGAGGCGCTTCCCGTTTGATAAGCTGTCCGCACCAGGGACACGGCCTCGCGCCACCGAGGCAAAATCGTGTGCTGGAGCAGATCGAGCTGGCGGTCGGCATCCCGAATGGTCGTGATGTCCGAGACTACCTGTGCCGCCAGATCATTCCCGGCCTGGCGGCGCATCGCTTCGGAAGCGCGAAGCTCAGCCTCGGCCTGCGCGATGGCGGCGTTGATCGCCTCGTACCGCAGGAGCGGAACGCTGACCATACCGGCGAGCGATTGCGTGATGCCGGCCAAGTCCGTGCTGAAGCCGACGGCGAAGTCGGGATAATATTGGAGCCGGGCCAATTCGACGCCTTGCCGCCGACCGGCGATCTCTCGCGCCAGTGCGGCGAGTTCGGGGTTCTGCCGCGCGGCCAGCGCAAGCAGTTGCGCGTCACTCTCGTTCATCGGCTTGCCTGGCGGAAGTTCGGTCGGGACAGGAATCGTCGCGTCGGGAACCCGGCTCAAGAGTGCATTGAGCGCCGCCCGCTGGGCCGGGAGTTGTGCCTGCATCGCTGCGATGTCATTTCGAGAAAGGTCCAATTCGTTGGCGCCTCAAGCAGTTCCTGCTGGCCGCCGGTGCCGGCGCGGTTGCGGGCCTCGGCAACCATGACGGCGGTCTGTAGAAGCTGGGCGTTGGCCTGTTCGAGGCGAATAAGCTCGGCGTTGAGGGCATAGTCGTCCCAGGCGATCAGCACCTTTGCCCGCAGGTCAAACTCCGCCCTGCGAAAGCGCAGCCCCGCTGCTCTGGCATTCTCCAGCGCAGCCGGGCGGCGGCGGAAAGCTTGCCGGGCCGGGGGATCATCATCGACGGCATGTTCTGCGCCGTGAGAACCGTATCCGCCAGCGCGGCGCGACCGCGAGTGATGCTGGTGGCCGCGTTGATCGCCAGCGTCGTCTCGGGCGTGCCATCCTGCGGGATCTGCTCGATGGCCGAGCGCCATTCCCAGAAGCGCTGCTCCAAGTCCGCGTTGGTCAGCAGCGCGTAGTCCACCAACTGGTCGGGTGTTGGATCGGCCGGCAAGGGCGGCAGTTGGCGGACTTCAATCCGCTTCTCGAACGGCCTACCCGATTGCAACGCGGCTTCGCGTTGTTCGCGCTCGCCGGGCGGGTGGAAGGTGCAGCCGGTTAATCCGACGAGAAACGCGACCCGTATCCCCCGGCCGACTGAATGATAATTAGCCATGAATATCCTCACCGTTCCTCACCGCACTAATGGCCGCGGACGCGCGGCGAGGGTCCGCCTGCCTCAGTTCGCGTCGCAGGGCAACGCCTTTGGCGACATAAAAGATGATGGGGTAAATCAGCAGTTCATCAGGAAGCTGGTGAACAAGCCGCCCAGCATCGGGGCGGCGAGGCGGCGCATCACGTCGGCGCCGGTGCCAGTGGCCCAGAGCAGCGGCACCAGGCCGATGAACGCCGCGGCCACGGTCATCGTCTTGGGTCGGATGCGATTCACGGCGCCGTCGTGGACGGCTTCCCAAAGGTCGCGGTCGCTGTTCATCCGCCCTGCGGCCTTGAACCGCTCAAAGCTGTTATCGAGATACAGCAGCATGACCAGGCCGGTTTCGGCATCCAGGCCGGCCAGCGCGATGATCCCGACCCATACCGCCAGGACCAGTTGTATCCCAGCAGCCACAGGAACCACATCGCGCCCACGAGGCTGAACGGCACCGCCAACAGCACGACGACGTGCGGAACCAGCTTCCCGTAGCGGCGTACAGCAAAAGGATGATGACCAGCAGCGCAATGCCGCCGGCCACCTTCCAGCGGGCCGCATTCTGCTGCATGATCTCGAACTGGCCGGACCAGACCAGCGTGTAGCCCGCCGGCAGTGCAGTTGCTCGGCAATCGCCTTGCGGGCGTCGGCGATGATACGCAACCCATGTCGCGGCCGGACATGTCCACGTAGACCCAGGCGGATTGCCGGGTGTTCTCGCTGCGTGATCATCGGCGGGCCGGGTCTGATCTGGACGTCGGCGAGTTGGCCGAGCGGAATGTGCGCGCCGGCCGGAGTCGAGACCAGCAACTGCTCGATCTGGTAGGGGTCGTCCCGCAGATCGCGGGCGTAGCGGACGTTGACGGGATATCGCTCCAGGCCCTCGACGGCGGTGGTGCGTCTTCATTCCGCCGATGGCAGTTTGCTGATCACGTCCTGCACGTCGCCGGTGGTCAGGCCATAGCGGGCGGTCTGATCGCGGCTTGAGATCGATGTCAAGGTAATAGCCGCCCAACGACCGCTCGGGATAGGCGCTTGTGGTGCCGGGAACCGAGTCAGCATGATCGTTCCGAGCCTTCTCGGCCAGTTCCGACAGCACTTGCAGGTCCGGCCCCATGATCTTGATTCCCACCGGCGTCTTGATGCCGGTGGAGAGCATGTTGGTGCGGTTTTCGATCGGCATCGGCCACGCATTGGCAACGCCGGGCAAGTCACGACGTGCGTTCATGCCGGGATGATCGCGTGCCGTCGGCGTCGGTCCAGCCGTAGACCAGTTCGTCCATGGTGATCTGCCGCTGATCGGCCAGAAAGTGTGGTCGCAGCGGCCAGGTCAGCCACCGGTGGGCAGCGATCGAACAAGTAGATCATCGTCCGCTTGCGCCATTTGGCCGGGTCGGTCTGCAGCCGCACGACGCTCTCGATCATGTCCAGCGGGGCCGGGTCGGTGGCGGTGTCGGCGCGGCCGATCTTGCCGTAGACGCTGACGACTTCGGGAAAGGTCTTGATGCAGCTTGTCAGTCTGCTGGAGGACTTGCCGGGCTTTGGTGACGCTGATGCTCGGGTCGGTCGTGGGCATGTAGAGCAGATCGCCCTCGTCCAGCGGCGGCATGAATTCGCTGCCGATGTGCAGGTAACGGCCAGACCGCCGACGCCACGAACACCACCGCCAGGATCAGCACGGCCAGCGGAATCGCATCGCGCCCCAGAAGAACGGGTTGTAGACCTTCTGCAGCGCGTAACTGATCGGGCTTCTTTTCTTCGTGAATGATCTTCTGCGGGATGAACATCATTGCCGCCAGCACGACCAGCCGATGACCATCCACCAGCGATACGGCGTGCAGCGCCGGGACTGCCAGGTGGAACCAGCAGCAAAGTAACTGCGGGCGCCAATATCGCCGCCAGTGTGATCAGCAGGTTCACCCTCCGTCCCCACGACCTGGGCATGACCCGCTCGCGTGATGAAATAAACCATCAGCACCGGAATGATCGTGATCGAAAGACCGGCCGCCGCGGCCATGGCGAATGTCTTGGTGAACGCCAGCGGCTTGAACAGCCGTCCGCTTCTCGCCGCCAAGCACGAAGACCGGCATGAAACTGACAGTGATGATCAGCAGGCTGAAAAACAGGCTCGGGCCGACTTCCTTGGCGGCGTCCATGATGATGTCTACCGCGCGGCGTCGGTTCGCCGCCGGCTTTGACCCGCTCTTCTTCGTGATTCAGATGCTTGTGGGCGTTCTCCACCATGATGATCGCGCTGTCCACCACCACGCCGATGGCGATGGCGATCCCGCCCAGGCTCATGATGTTGGCGTTGATGCCCAGCAGATGCATCGCCAACAGGCTGATGAGCATGCTGCTCGGGAATGACGAAGATCGCGACCAGCGCGCTGCGGCCGTGCAGCAGAAAGAAAATGCACACCAACGCGACGACGATCATCTCCTCGAGCAGCGTGTGTCGGAGCGTGTGGATGGATCGTTCGATCAAATCGGAGCGGTCGTACGCAGTCTTGATCATCACGCCGGGCGGCAGGCCGTCTTCCAAGTCGGCGAGCTTGGCCTTGGCGTCGTGGATGACCTGGTAAGCGTTGGCGCCGAAGCGCGCAATGACCACGCCGCCGACCGCTTCGCCCTGGCCGTTCCACTCGCCGACGCCACGTCGTTCTTCGCCGGCGATTTGCAAGCGTGGCCACGTCCGACAGCATGATCGGCGTGCCGTCCTTGTCCACCCCGACCGGCACGCGGCCTAAATCCTTCACCGCGTCACCCGGCTTGCCATCGCGCGCGTGCGAAATACCCTCGGCTGCGGCACCATGTATTCGTTTTCGCTCATCTCCACGACGGACCCGCCCACGTCGTTGTTGGACCGCTGGATGGCCGTCGTGATCGTGCTTGACGGAGACGTTGTAGGCCAGCAACTCTTCTGGCTTGAGAACGACCTGATATTCCTTGACGAACCCGCCGATCGACGCTACCTCCGCCACGTTCGGCACCGCCGTAAGCTGATAGCGCAGATACCAGTCCTGAAGGCTCCGCAGGCTGGCCAAGTCCTGGTTGGAAGAAACCAGCGGCTTACCGGTGAGCGGCGACTTGCCGGGCTTGTCGAAGCCGCGGACCTTCACCAACTCGGCTTGCCGGTCGGCCGGGGCATCGGACAGGCTCGGCATACCATTTGCCGTCTACCGCATCGTGCCATATTCCCTTGGGATGATCCGGGCAGTAATAGCCGGGATACAGCACGTACTGGTAAACCCATCCCACGCCGGTCGCATCCGGACCCAGTTGCGGCTCGACGCCGGCCGGCAACTGATCCTGCGAACCGAAGTTGAGATATTCCAACACGCGGCTTCGTGCCCAGTACAAATCCGTCCCGTCGTCAAAAATGATGTAGACGAATGACAGCTCGAACATGCTGATGCCGCGAACGACCTTCGCCTGCGGAATGCCCATCATCGCGGTCGTCAGCGGATAGGTGACCTGGTCCTCCACCACGTCCGGCGCCTGGCCGGGATAATCGGTCATGATAATGACCTGTACGTCCGACAAGTCGGGCATCGCGTCCAATCTGATGTGAATCGTCGCCCAGACGCCCGCGACGACCAGGAACAATGCCAGCAGCAGCACCAGCAGCCGGTTGCGGACTGAAATTTCAATAATCTTGGCGATCATAAATGGATCTGGAATTACTGCTTGGCCTCGGGCACGCCGCGCAGCTTGGCGATCGCCTCCTGCGTGCGGCTCTCAACGTCCATCAGGAACTCTCCGCTGGTGACCAGCTTCTCGCCCACCGCCAGCCCTTCAACGATTTGGATCCGGTCCCCATCCCCGCGGACGCCCGTGCGCACCGTCCGCGGAGCAAAGTGCCCGTCGCCCTGGGCCACGAACACGATCTGCTTCGTCCCCGTGTCGATCACCGCTTCCTGCGGCGCCTGGATCGCGTCGGGCAGCGGCTCGGTAACCACATCCGCATCGGCGTACATCCCGGGCTTGAACTGGAAGTTCGGATTGTCAAACGTGGCTCGCACCGTCAACGTGCGGGTCATGTGATCCAGGTGCGGATAGATGAACGTGATCTTGCCGCTAAACGTCTTGCCCGGAATCGCGTCCAGCGTCACGTTCACCGTCTGCCCAAGCCGAATGAGCGGAATCTGCTGCTCATAGACCTCGGCATCCAGCCACATCGTCGAATGGTCGGCGATTCGCATCAGCCGGGCGCCCGCCTGGACCGCC
Source organism: uncultured Phycisphaerales bacterium (assembly GCA_963771925.1). Taxonomy (GTDB): domain Bacteria; phylum Planctomycetota; class Phycisphaerae; order Tepidisphaerales; family Tepidisphaeraceae; genus PALSA-1353. The sequence goes on along the minus strand of CAVYVE010000005.1, from coordinate 1,612,837 downwards.
GATCCCTGCACCACCGCTTTGTCTTCAACATGTCCGGTCGCGGGACTGTAAAAAGTCACGTCCTTGGGCGGCTGGTCGGACTTGGCAATGGCATCGATCTGCCGCGGGTCGATGTCCCACAGTTCGAGTTTTCGGCGGGCCGACGCGATGAGATTGTCCGTCTCCTGATTCAACGCTTCGCCGGCGCCGGCCGGCAGCGCGCTGCGCCTTGACGGCCCCGATCAACTCCGCCTCCGCCACCTGCAGGTCCGGGCTGTATAGCGCAAACAGCGCCTCGCCCTGCTGGATATGCATTCCGTCCTGATCGGCGTACAGCTTGTCGATCCACCCGCCCACCTTCAGCGATATGTCGTGCAGGCCGGGCTCCGGCATGTTGAAGATCCCGACCGCCCTGATGGTCTGATGCAACGGCCCGCGCGTGACGGCCGCCGTTTGCACGCCCATCTCCTGCACGACGCGCGGGTCGATCGCGATCCCCGGGCCGCCGGATGTCTGGCCCTCATAGACCGGCACCAAGTCCATGTTCATCGCACTCTTGCCGGGATGGTCGGAAATGCTCGACGGTCCGAGCATTGGATCCCACCAGTAAAGGATTTTCCGCTTCCCGTTGGCCGCTGTCGGCGCGTCGTCCGAATCCGGCTTCGCAACGGTCGCCAACTCGCTCTTTGACGGTCCCGCGGCGGAAATCATCTTCACCACAAGTACGGCAGCCAAGGTCAAAACAACGGCCGACGCCGCTATGACAATTGCTTTCATGAGATTTCGCGCAGTATGAATTTGGGTCTGGGAAGATACCGGCGCAACTCAACCAAAGCGGCCGAAGCGCGCAGCCAACCGTCGTCTAATTGCGCAGGGGGATCAGACCGTCAGCGCGCAGCCCAAGCTCAGAAGCGTGGCAGAACGCAACGGGACAGGCTGGCGGGCCGCACACGCACAAAAAGAGGTGCGGGCGAGGAGAAAAGGATGCCCTTCACGAACGCCCAACGTCGCCGCGGCAAGCGGCTGTGCATTGTTGATCGTTACAGCCTTGCTGGCGGTCATCAGGGGGCACTGCTCATTGCAACGGGCAGCTCGCTTGTGCGATTCGTGGGAACTCTTCGGCATTGCACAGTTTGGCCCGCAACATTTGCAACGAACGGAGGCGCATTGGACGTTTGCGGCGCACGCGTCGGCCGCGCAGCTCAGGTACGGCACGCCGCCCGCGACCAGAACCACCACAAGCGACAACGACATCAAATGGCGAAGACTCAGCACCACGCCTCACACGGTACGCTCGGACGTTCCAAGGATCAAGAACTCACCGGCCGAAAGGATTCAGCACGACCGCCGGCCTTATGCGGATCCATTTATCCTGCATCGGAACGACGCGCCGTGCGATTAACTTCCTTCGCAATCAAATTCATAAAGTCTGTTTCCGAACGCAATGGAGGCCATTTTCCCGGGTTCCCAGGCTGGCCAGCATACCATTGACAAAATCCTGACAAATTCTTGACATTTGGCTGGTTTTTCCGCTGATTTAGATTAAGATTTCCCGGATCAGCTTGCCAGATTTACCGGCGTTCTCGTAAGGGCGTCGGGCCTGAAGTTTACAGCTTGGAGTTCGTTTTTATCTCAATGCACTTGATGCGTGTGGCGGGCGAGGAAGGGCGCCATGGCCGAAACCAAGGACAACGCCCCGCACACTCCGATGGTGGGAGAACATCCGACCATGCGGCGCCTGTGCGACCTGGCCGTCGCCGTGGGACGGCGGGAATGCACCACGCTCATTCGCGGTGAGAGCGGCACCGGCAAAGAACTTTTGGCGCGGCAGATTCATCTGGCCAGCCCCCGCGCCACCGGGCCGTTTGTTCCCGTCGATTGCTCGACGCTGCGCGATTCGCTTCTGGAATCCCAACTCTTTGGCCATGTTCGCGGCGCGTTTACGGGGGCCGCATGCAACACCCTGGGATTTTTCCGCGCCGCCGACGGCGGAACCATTTTTCTCGACGAGATCGGCGAACTTTTGCCGGAAGCGCAGGCCCGATTGCTTCGATGTCTTCAGGAACGCGCGGTGGTCCCGCTGGGAACGTTTCGCGCGATCCCCATCAATGTGCGGATCATCGCGGCAACGCATCGTCCATTGGCGGAAATGGTCCGGCAGAACGCGTTTCGAATCGATTTGTATTTCCGGCTCAATGTGGTGAGCCTTGAGATCCCTCCGCTTCGGGATCGCAGGGAGGACATCCCGCTCCTGGCCGAGCAGTTTCTTCGCGACATGGGCCGGATCTATGACGAACCGCCTCACAAAATCTCGCCGGCCGCGATGAAGCGATTGACCGACTATGACTGGCCCGGCAATGTCCGCGAGCTGCGGAACGTCCTGGAGCGCGCCTGCGCCCTGACCCAAAATGCGACCCTGACGGTCGACGACCTGCCGTCGGAGGTGACGGCCCGGTCGGCTGAATCCGTCCCCACCGTCGCCAAGGCGATCGCATCCCTTGCCGAATCCGAGCGACAAGTGATCGCATCGGCCTTGCGCGCAACGGCGGCAACCAATCCCGCACGGCGTTGGCCCTGCAAGTCGAGCGCCATCGGCTTGCCCGCATGATTCACCGGCATGGGCTGCAAAGTCTCCTTCATTGATTTTCTTCCCGCGGCAGCCGCCCAAAGCGCCGCCTCCGTCCCAGAAGCTGGAGCAAAACGTTCCGTTTGGTGCGCCGCGCTCCAATGAGACGTAACTCCGTTCCCACGCTCGGCATCAATCGGATGCCTGGAACAAAACATTCCAGAATCCCCCGTTTTTCACGCCTTGGCGTCGGTGTGGCAATTCCATCGCAACTCCGCCAATACCAACCGATTGCCGCAAATCCATCGCGCTGCCGTCGGCGGGCGCGCCGTTCGCCTTGCGGGAGTTAGTCGTTTCTCGTTGAACGCACTTTGAACCGGTCGTCGGTGAACCAAGCGTCGGGCCAATGCGGTTCATCCGCGCGGCAAAAGACGCGGAGCGTGACGGACGAATTCGAAGCGCGCTTTTGCCGGCGCGTGCCGGCACAAGAGAACAGATCGTCCTCCTTTTTGGATGGGAGAAAATCATGAGCAAGAAGCAAGCCATTTTGGAAACCCTGCTGGGAGCCGCGGAACTGAACCGAAATCGAGTCATCGCCATCAGCATCCGCAACGAACTCTTCAAAATGACCCGCTCGCACGAAGCGGACGGTTACCGGCGGCTTGCTCGTGCGGCTTCGGAGCCGAAGCGTCCAAACTGCAAAGCCGCTTAAATCCGAAAGTCGTCAGCGCCTGTTTTGCGTTCCCCCCGTGAGATAGAGGGTCTTGGTCCCTTTCCTTCCGTGGAACCAGGTCCGGTTACATCCGGCGGCAATTCAAAGGACCCACAGATGATACGCATAATCGTCAGGACAGTGATCGGCGACGCGCCGCGCCACTGGCAACCGCCGTGCGACCACAGCTTTCCGACTCCGCGGGGATTTTCCTGGCGGTTTGTGCCGGACGATCCGTTCGCAGTTCAGGTGCGTTCGATTTTGCGAATGGACGCCCGCGCCGTCGTGGTGTGGGTTGGCGCAGACGACGCCATCAATCGAGCCGCGAAGCTGATTGGCCGGCTTTTGGGAGCCGGGCTCCCCGTCGTGATTGCCATCGCCGAAGTGCACGACCCATGGACCGAATCCGTGCTGCGCCAGGCGGGCGCTTTATACATCTGTGCCAACGAGGCCCAGCAGCGGCTTGGCCATGTCCTGGAGTCGATCCTCGGCCCGCCATCACGTTCAAGCGACCTGAAAACGGTTGAATCTGCGCGGGAGATAAAAATGGATGCGAGCTAGTCGTCTTCGCCCTGCATGATCAGAAAAAAAAGATGTCCCTAACCCCCAAGATTGGAGCCAACGTGTTTACCTCGACCAAAACCAACCTGACAGCGTCTTATCACAGCGATTCCGCAATCGCCTCCGCGGTCGTGCGCAGTCGCCTCAGGAATATTTCAATCCGAATCTCCGGCGCTACCGCAGCCGCCCTCTTTCTGCTCGCAGCCCGCTCCGCCAGCGCCCAGACACATCTGACTTATTTGCAGGTTCCCTCTGCCGGAAATATGCCGGGCGCCGGCAACGACGGCCCCGCCATCTACAACCTTCCCGGATATGGCAACGTGGAGGTGAGCATGACCAACGTCACCCCAAACGCTCTGGGAGCCACATACTTCGATCAAATCAACGCCTATAACGAGACGACCAACAACGCGACCGAAAACGCGAACTACGGAATGTTCACCTGGGGAACCGATACTCAGCGCTTCGACGAATTAAATAATACCTCTCCCGGCGTTAACGAACAGTACGACTTCAATTTTACGTTCCTCAGCGGTGCTCCCAACATTGCCGATCTCTATTTTGTCGTCGACGGCCTGGCCTACGGCACAACCGCGACCGTCTCACAGGCGGGCAACCTTGTCGGCGAATACACGTTTCCCTACTCCAACCCTTTTTATGTGGCCGGACCTTCATCGACCACGCTGTACGGTGTCGCCGGACCACAGACTTTCTCCTCCGCGGGCGACAAGGATCCCTTGAACACGGGCTGGGCTCTCTGGCAGCCCACTTCAGCGATCACTTCCGGCACCGGATCCGGCGGAGCAACCGTGTCGTTTGATGTCGATCAGATTCCCGGCGACGGGATCGGCTTCACCGTCGGCTACACGACGGTGCCGGAACCCTGCTCGCTGGGGCTCTTGGGCGTCGGCACCCTGGGTCTGTTATCACGCCGCCGCCGCGCGAGTGTTAAGTCCTGCCCCGTATAACTCCGCGCTACGAGGTTCTTTCACAATGCTTGTTCTCTACGCCCGGAACGGAACAGCTATGATTTCGAGAACTTTATCGATCCTCGTCATTCCCGCCATTGGCCTGGCCCTGCCTACCTGCGGCATGGCTCGGGCAAATCTGGTGCGGCGTCATTCCACGCAAAGGGATGGGCGTCGACGTGGGCCACCTTTTTTCATCAGTACCCGTTTCGCCATTGCTGTGCTCTGCGCTCCAATCGGCATGCGGAGAATGCGATGGTGGAAAACCGGCTGAAAGGCAAAACATCTGCGCGAGCCAACGTGGTTCGCCTGTACTCGTAGATCCCTAACTTATGGGAGGTTCCCGTGACACGCTACACGCTTCAAACTCGTTCGATTGTAATTACGACAATTGGATTGTTGGTCTCTTTTAGCGTCGGACCGTTCGCTTCGGCCGATCCCCTGCCGGGTGAAGTGCTGAAGTTCCAGCAGTTGCCGTTGGGCGACTATGCGACGAATCCCAATTCCCTGTTCCCCGGGCACGATGAACTCAGCACCGCCTCCTTCAGTACCGCATCGGGGGGCTACAGCGGCACGTTCGCGGCAGACGATTTTTCCGACAACGTCACCAGCCCCATCGTCGATGTCCAGTGGTGGGGTTCGTATCTCAATAGCGCGTCCACTCAAGCGCAGCAATTCCTTATCTCATTCGAAACGAATATTCCGGCCGGCCCGGCCGGCGGTTTCAGTCAGCCCGGTCAATCCATCAGTTCAGAGGTCGTCACTCTTGCGCGCGCTGCCGCCAGGTTCCGGAACTTTCACTCAGACGGCCCAATCCACTGTTCCTGGCGGCCCCGACGGACAGATTTACCAATATAACGCCGAGCTGGCGAATCCCTTTCCTGAGCAGGCCGGCACGGTTTACTGGCTGAAAATCGTCGCTCTGAATTCGAATTCGTCCGGCACCGCGCCCGTTGAATGGGGATGGCATAACCGTGATTACACGATTCCCGATCCCTACGCCGCTGCTCCGGGCGATTCGATCGTCGGCACCAATGATGCCGACGAGTCGGTGAATCACTACATGGACGACGCCGTCACCGGAGACATCACGTATGGGCCGAACGCCGCGGGCCTGAACACTCTGACCGAGACCGATATGAGCCCGCTGGACTACGGGTATGGCGCCAGCTTTCCGGAGGACGGATTTTGAACGAAACCGCCGGGCCTTCGGAAGACCTCGCGTTTTCTCTCTACTACAACGTTCCGGAGCCGGTGGGATTGCCGCTGCTGGCCGCGGGAATGTTCCTCCTGCGCCGGTGCCGCCGCCCGAGTGCCGAATCCTCCACGGTATAACTCCGCACCGCGAGGTCCTGCAGCAATTCCTGTCCTCTATTCAAGAAAGGAAAAAATATGTTTTCGAGAAAACTATCCATCATCGTAATTTCCGCCATGGGCTTGGCCCTGCTTACCTCCGGCATGGCTCGAGGCGAATCTGGTAACCAATGGCGGCTTCGATTTCTATACCGGCAGCGCTCCGAAAGACTATTTCAGCAATGTCCTTCCCACCGACTGGACCGGCTACTTTTTCGATACGATCGACGCCCCCAGCACTGCCGATGATCCCTCGTCGCCCGGCCTATACGTCTATCCTGGTTTCCCCGCCACCAGCCCGCAGGGCGGCAATTTCGTCCAGGCGGATAGCACTCCCGGCTTGTCGGGCCCGATCACGCAGATGATCTATGGTTTGTCGGTCGGGCAGAGTTATAATCTGTCGTTCTATCAGGCGGCCGGGCAGGAGTACCTGGCTACCGGCGCCACAACAGACCAGTGGGAGGTCAGCTTGGGCAGCGATACGCAGTATTCGACTCTTATGTCGTTGCGTCGGGCGGCAAATACCTCTGGAACCTGCAGACGATGTCGTTCACTGCCAGCAGCGCGTCCGAGCTACTGAGCTTCATCGCGCTCGGCACTGGAGGAGATCCGCCACAGATCTTTCTCGATGGCGTAGACATGGAGTCGAGCGTGCCCGAACCGTCCGCCTTCATGTTGCTTGCCGGCGTCGGCACGGTTATCGGTATCGGCAGAATAGGCCGCCGTCTGCGTGAGCGTCGAACCGGTGTGGCCGCGTAAGCGAATGGGTTCAATCCGTCCCCCTCTCCCGGACTTCGACGAGTTCAGTCGAGTCGTACGCCGGGAGAGGGAGGGTGAGGGTGGAATCGGAAGTTCTTCGTCATGGCCGCTCAATTCCACGCAATGCTGATTACGATTCTCCGCCTCTGCGCTTGGCTGGCGACTCTGGTCGTCATCTTCGTTCCCCTCGAGCATCTCTTCGCCCTCCATCCCAAAAAAATTCTCCGCAAAGGAATCGGCGCCGACCTGGGCTACTTTTTCATCAGCACCCTTATCCCCATCGCGTTGCTCGGTGCTCCAATCGGCGTGCTGGCCTGGATCGTCCACCGTGCCGTTCCGAGTCATTTCCTGGCATTCACCGCATCCTGGCCGCTCTGGCTCAAAGCAATCGTCGCCCTGATCGCCGCCGAAATCGGCTACTACTGGGCCCATCGCCTCAGCCACGAAATCCCCTTCCTCTGGCGTTTCCATTCCATCCATCACAGTGCCGAGGAAGTCGATTTTTTGGTCAACACCCGTGCCCATCCGGTCGACCTCGTCTTCGGCCGTTTCTGCGCCTTGGTCCCCATCTACCTCCTGGGCTTGGGCGGCCCCAAAATCCCCTCCGGCACTCTGATCCCGGTCCTGGCCACATTGATCACCACAACCTGGGGCTTTTTCATCCATGCCAATCTCCGCTGGCGCTTCGGCCCCCTCGAATGGCTCGTCTCCACCCCCGCCTTCCACCACTGGCACCACACTCTCTCCGGCCCCATCAACCACAACTACGCCTCCACCCTCCCCTGGCTCGACCGAATTTTCGGCACCCATTACCTCCCCAAAGAATGGCCCACCGCCTACGGCACCGAGGATAAACTTCCCGATTCCCTCACCGACCAACTTTTCTATCCCCTGCACAAACCCGCTCCAACCGTGAAACCCGCCCCCGCTTCCGAGTGACAGAGTTCCAACTCCGGCGAACCGCTCCCGCCCCCGAACGTGTTCTCCTCGTCAAAACCCTTTTCACGGACAATTGCGGTTCGCGCTGAACTTTCCCCGTAAAACCCGATCCGCCCGAGATGTTAGTCTTGGGCGGATCAAGGAGGGTTCTGTCATGAGTCGCACGCGTTTTTCATTCACAGGCCGGTGTCCTTGCGAAACCAAATCTTGTTCACACGTGGCATACCAAACCTCCGGTTCAAAAACGTTGAGTACCCAGGCTTGACCCACAAGTCTGTCCAGCTCACCGGCTATTTCTGCAGGCGGTGAGCCGCACTTCAGCGGCCGAATGGCTCGGCGCATGGTTCGGATTGCCAAAGGTCAAAATCGTAAACCCGTCAAACCTCATCGCACCCGGCAGGGCTCGAACCTGCAACCCTCGGTTCCGAAGACCGATGCTCTGTCCAATTGAGCTACGGGTGCCGCTTCATTTTGGAAAATCGCCGGGATGGATTATCCATGATGGCAACGCCGAATCCAATGCGATAAGCATGCTTCAGGCGGGCGGAGCGTCATTCGGCGGCGAAGCGGAATCGCTCGCAGCGGCGTCGTCCGTAACGGTCGTTTCCGTTGTCACGGCCACCATTGCCGTCGCGCCGCCGAGGGCGGGTTCCATTTCCTCTTCCGACTGCTCGAGATAAACATCGTCCATTTCCGTCGAGTCCACTTCGCCGCGCATCAGATAGTAGATGATCGTGTTGGCCGAGAAATAAAGGCTGATGGCGAACGCGCCCAGGAACGACACCAGGAGCATGACCCAGCAGTTCATGAAGAACGCCCCGATGCGCTGGCCGGCCGACAGCGTCTGGTAATCGGCGGAATAGGAAAGCCGGCCCGTGATCATCGGATTGGGCCACATGGTGGAAAAGAGGTCTTTGGTGTTGTCGGCCGCGGTAAAGATGCCCAGGCCGACGAAATGATGCGTCAGCACAAGCGTCAGCCAGATGAACATGTGGACGAACAGATAGGTGGCCGCCCCGTAGACCACCGCAATGATGGTGTAGAACAGCATTCGCCACGGCCGGGCGTAAATGTAACTGAAACTCCGGCTGATGGCGTCGAAACTGTCGGAGCCTTCCACCGCGATGGTGGGATACATGAGATTGAATCCGCCGGCGGTTCCCAGCAGAACCAGCGTCATCACAAACCCGGCAATCAGGGCGAGGATGAACATCGCTCCGACGACCAGCGGACCGAGGAACGGGATGTTGCCGATCAAAGCAACCAGCGAAACGATCAACCCGATGACGATGACGATGATCAGAGGAATGACCGGCGCGGATGCGAAGGAGAGCAGCTTGCCCACCGCGAAGTTCATCGCCTGGCGAACGGAAATTTTTTCATCGCGGGCGACATGCACGGCCGCGATCCGGCTGATGGCGCCGCCGAACAGTGCCCATGACAGTAGGAACAGGATCGCGAAAACAATGAAAAAGATGGTGTGGTTCCAGATCAGCCAGACCGGACCGACCGCGAAGAAATTGTAGACGCTGTCTTTGACGCCGTCCGTCTCCAGCCAGTTATTGTGTCTCACCCCGTCGACGACGCCGTTGACCTGTCGGATTTCGTATGCGAAGAACGCGGAAAAGAGCCCGACGCCCTTGACGGCCTGGGCTTGTCTCCATTGCACTTCGGCCGCGGTGTAGGCGTCGGCGATGGCATCGCTCCTGGCGCGCAGCGCCGCGGCCCGGTCGTCCTCAGTTGCGGCGTTCTTCACCGCGGCGTCGTATTGCTTTTGCGCATCGGCGACCGCGTCGTCCCGGTTCTTGATTATCTGATCCTTCACCTCGCCGAGGTAGCGGACGTGGTGGGCGTCGGCCAAAACCCGGGCGTTGAATGCGTCGTCGGTTTCGCCGTCGAGTTTTTTGACGATGCCAAGGTTGATCAGCGTCCGAGCGTACTGCTGGTCGATGTCCTTCTGGGCTTGTTCCCGCCAGGCGCTCATCGGCGTTTGATCCTGGCCGTTGGCGACCGCCTCGTATTGCATGACCTCGCCGACGACGGCCCGTGCGTGGACGGGCCACAGCCCGTCCAGAATTCTCCCGCCGAAATAAATGCTCAGCAGCAGGGCCAGGCCCAGGGCCAGCTTGGAAAGGTGAACGGCAATCCGGAATGAGCGGAAAATATGGGTGAACGGAAACGTCTCCCGCCAATCGATTCCACGAATGATTTGTCCTTCGTCCGCCATCGGCCGAAGCTCCTTTCCCTATTTTCGACTCACCGTCATGGGGCGCTCCCGGCACGCCGGGACACCGTCCAGCCCCCGACGGCGGCATTATAGTGACAGCGGGGATCGGTTCAAATGACCAAATAACGTGCCCGGAGCAACGGCCCAGGCCCGGCGGTTAAGGCATCGAACGGCTACAAAACTAAGCGATGGCGAGGTCGGGGTGGTAACACCTTCCGCGTTTTCGATAGGCCAAGGCTGAAGATGTTACTGTTACTGGTTGAAATCGCAAAGAAATATTCGGCGTGGTTGGGGCTCGGGAACGATGCGAACGTCAGGCAAGAAGAATCGCGGAAGAGGCATTCCATGTGAGTGCTCCTCTACACATACGTCCAGGAGGTGAAAGTTTTGGGCGTGTTTTGAGAACGAATTCAGATAACGAGCAATTTTTTTGGTTATCGTGTGAGAAGAAAATTAAAGAGAGAAAATTAAAAAGGAAATTAAGGACGCAATCTGTTTTCATGAATGGAACCGCAACGCGAGCGTTTCCCATCAGGCGGCCTCGAGGGTCAGTTTCAGGCCAACCGCCCTGGCGACGGCCACTAATGTTGAAAGCCGCGGATTGCCGTGGGCCGAGAGGGCGCGGTAGAGACTCTCGCGCTGAATCCCCGCAGCCTTGGCGACCTTGGCGATGCCGCCCCGCGCTTCGGCAATGTGCCGCATCGCAATCAGGAGCACGCGCGGTTCGTCCTGATCCTCCAGAGCGGCCTTGAGGTACTCGGCGGCGAATTGGGGGCTTTGACGAAGTTCTTCCACAATCGCTTCATCGTGGGAAATGCTGGCCTTGGGCTTTTTCATGAGTTCCTCATGTAATAGTTGTCCAAAAGCTTCCCGGTTCGATTTTCCCCAATTTTCAGTTGGCGATCAATTGCCGTGTTCCGGGATCGGCGGGCGGTCGCCCTTGTCGTCGTCCCTCGGTTTGACCGGAACCCCGTACTTCTCCCCCAGCCAGCGGCCCAGGTCGATCAGCTTGCAGCGCTCGCTGCAAAATGGGAAGAAGCGATTGGGCGAGATCGGATCGTCGCGCTCCAACACCCTCTTTTTGCAGATGGGACACAGCATAGCTACTTCGAGGATTTAGCGGCCTTGGCCGGCTCGGTCGGCTTGGCGGCGGACTTGGAATCGGCCGCGGGTTTGGATTCTGCGGCGGGCTTGGATTCGGTGGCCGGTTTGGGCGAACCGTCTCCGGCGCCTTTGGCGTCCTTCGCCGCCGGCTTTTCGCCGCTGTCGGCCTTGGCGGCCGATTTGTACGCCTCGCTGCGATAGTCGGTGGTGTAAAACCCACCGCCTTTGAAGATCAGACCGGCGCCGCTGCCGATCAATCGCTTCACGCGGTTCTTGCCGCAATGGGGACACTTTCTGATCGGGGCGGCTTTGATGGACTGAAATTTCTCGAATTCAAAGCCGCAGGCTTCGCATTTGTATTCGTAGGTCGGCATGGAGTCATCTACTGGGGCTTGCTCACCGCCACGTGGGCGGGCGCAGCGTCCGGCCGTGCAGCGAATAGCCCCTCTGGAGCAACTGCGTCACGGTGTTGGGGGCAGCTTCGTCGGCCGGCTGATGAATCAGGGCCTCCATCGTGGCCGGATCGAACGGCGTGCCCGGTTCCGGCGCGATCGCCTCGACAAACTGATTCTTCAGGACCGTCATCCACTGATCGTGAACGATCTGCATGCCCTTGAGGATGCTGGCGGCATCCGTGGCCGCGGCATCGACGGCCAGGGCACGCTCGAAATTGTCGATGACGGGCAGGAGACTCTTGATCAGGGCGCTGTTCGCGAAAGCGACGGACTGGTCCTTGTCGGCTTCGAGCCGGCGGCGGGCGTTTTGAAAATCCGCAGTCGTGCGGGCCAGGCGATCGAATAAGCCGTCACGCTCCTGCTGAAGCGCGTCGCGCTCCTGTCGGAGGCGCTCGGCATTCTCATCCGCCGGCGAATCGGCGTTCGGTTCGGTGGGTGTGGGTCTCATGGGTTAAACCTTCGTTGTAACGCGTCGGCTCGCGGCCAATGATTCTCGAATGGCGCAGAACACGCTCCCCTGCGGGTCGCGGCTAAACAACCGGCGGGAGAATCGGAATCGAGAATTGTGGTTTTCTTCATCGCTTGGTCTCATCTCCGGTGATCAGGTCCTTTAATTTGTCGAAAAATCCCTTGCGCTGCTGCTTCAAACGCGCGTCTTCGATGGCGGCCAGTTCCCATAGCAATTGCTTTTGGCGTTCGTTGAGCTTCTTGGGCACCTCGATGACGATCTGGACCAGCTCGTCGCCGGTGCGGTGCGAACGGACGTCGGGCAAGCCCTTGCCCTTGAGCTTGAAGACTTCGCCGTGCTGCGTTCCGGCCGGGATGTCGATCGCCTCGGCGCCCTTGAGCGTCGGGACCTCGACCCGGGCGCCCAGGGCGGCTTCGGTGAAGGAAATCGGCACCTGGCAAACCAGGTCGTTGTTGTGGCGAGAGAACACCGGATGCTCCTTGATGCCAATGTAAACATGAAGGTCTCCGGCGGGAGCGCCGTTTTCACCGGCTTCGCCTTCGCCGATGACGCGGACGGCCTGGCCGTCGTGTACCCCGGCGGGGATTTTCACGACGACGGTTCGTTTGCGAAGCTGCCGGCCCGTGCCGCCGCAGTTGGGGCAATGTTCACGGATGACCGTCCCGCGGCCGCGGCAATTGGGGCAGGCCACGACCATTCGAAACATTCCGCCGAATCCCTGCTGGGCGACCCGGCCCTGTCCGCCGCATTGCAGGCAAACCACCGGGGCCGTGCCCGGCTTGGCGCCGGTGCCGGCGCAGTGCGTCGCAGCGGTCCTGGCGTTCGAAGTCGATTGATTTTTCGGTTCCGGCGGCGACCTCCTGAAGGCTTAATTCGATGCGCGTTTCCAGGTCGTAGCCGCGCGCGGCCTGGCGAGCCCGCCCGCGGCCTCGGCCGCCGAAGGCTCCTCCGAAAATATCGTCGAACATCGAAAAGATGTCCGTCACATCCATGTGCGAGAAATCATGCTGGCCGGTGACGCCTTCGTGGCCAAACTGATCGTAGCGCCGGCGTTTGCCCTGATCGGATAGGACTTCGTAGGCTTCGGAACATTCCTTGAATCGCGTCTCGGCTTCCACCTTGTCGCCGTTGGCCCGGTCGGGATGAAATTTCATCGCCAGGCGGCGATAGCGCGCTTGATCTCCTCGGCATCAGCGCTGCGCTGAACGCCGAGGATTTCGTAATAATCGCGCTTGGCGGCGGGCATGGATCTCCTTCAACGCCTGCGACTCCGCGATTTCTGACGTGATTTTTCCTTTTTCAACATGGCCGCCAATTCTTTCGGCAGAGGAAAAGTTGGAACAGGAACTTTTTCGCCACGCGCGCGATATTCCAGCCACCGCTTGATCGACTGGGATGATTCGCCCGACTTCTCGCCGTGGAGCAAGCCCTCGATGGAAATATCCTCGTCCAGATCAGGCCAGTGAACGCCGAAATGGCCCAACTCGAACTTTGCCCGCTCCTTCGGCGTTCCGTGCAAAAGGCGCGGAAACCAGACGATGGGCGCGGAGATGGTGCGGCCGTCGCTCAGGTCAACGCAAAGCGTGTCCTTTGTCACCCTCACGTCAACCGGCTCCGGAATGATTTCGGTTCTCACCAAGGTGGTCATACCATCTCTCCAAAAGACCTTCTCGATATTTCTCGACCAGTTTGCCAACGTGATTCAATTCATGCGATGCGAAGCCCCAATTGTCGGACAATTCCACTAAAGGTTCCAGCCAAAACTTCGCCTCTCGCTCATCTCGCTTCTCATGCGACCAAAAAAAGAACCGGTACGCACCAATACGAAGCGCGTTAGGCATCCGGCCCCCTCGTATCAAATCGCCGTCTCTGAGGAGGATAATCATCGAACATCATTTAACTCCTTGATCGGCGTCGCGATCATTGATTTCTTGAGGAAAGCCGAGAGCTTGTTCGGCCGGTAATCTCTCCAGCATCATTTAACGAACCTCATCCTATTTGCAGATAGGGAGTTAGCATGCTTTCCGTTTCTTGCGGGAGCTGGCCAAAGTAGTCGACCAGATCAAGCTTCTCGCCATCAGTCAGAGAATCTGCGATGAAACAAAATCGATGAGCTTTGTTTTGTACGCCGCCTATCCACTGGACGATCTTCGGAGGGAAATAGAAGCGTCCTCCTTCGACGTATACGGTTTTATAAAAAGCTCCAAACGCATCCGCAGTCACCCTCGATTCTTTGATAACCGCGCAATAAAGTCCAATGATGGCTTCAAAGACCCTCATTCTGGTCGGCAACAATTCCATTTGCAGCTTCTTCCGCGCCAAGCACAGTTGAACGGTGGAAACAATCACCGCGCATAGCATAACGCCGATGCCTGCGGCGCTAAAAATAATCTGCAAGTACACGGGCACTGACATAGAGCCTTCATAGCCAATACAAGCAGAGGCACGGAAACATCCAAATGTCTCCGTGCCTCCGTCTCTGTTCAAACCATTCGGCTCACACCACCGCCCCCGCCACGGGCGTGGGCTCTTCGCCTTTTTTCTCCTTCAGTTCGGTCACGAGCACATCGGTCGTCAGGGCCAGGCCGCTGACGCTGGCGGCGTTGAGCAGGGCGGTGCGGGCGACCTTGGTCGGATCGATGATGCCGGCCTTGAACATGTCCACGTATTCGTCCGTGGCGGCGTTGTAGCCCCAGGCGGGGTTCTTGTTTTCCAGAATCTGGTCCACGACGACCTCGCCGTCCTCGCCGGCGTTGTCGGCGATCTGGCGAGTCGGGCCAGCGAAGCGCCTCGGCGACGATGTCGAAGCCGATCTTCTCATCGCCCCTGGCCTTGGTCTTGGCGTTTTCGACGGCTTCGATGGCCCGGAGGAACGCCACGCCGCCGCCGGGGACGATGCCCTCCTCGGCCGCGGCCTTGGTGGCGTGCAGGGCGTCGTCGATCAGATCCTTGCGCTCCTTCATTTCGGTTTCGGTGGCCGCGCCGGCCTTGATGACGGCCACGCCGCCGGTCAGCTTGGCCAGGCGTTCCTGCAATTTCTCGCGATCGTAATCGCTGGTGGTCGATTCGATCTGGCGTGCGAATCTGCTCGGCGCGGGCGTCGATGTCCTTCTTCTTGCCGGCGCCTTCGACGATGAGAGTGTTGTCCTTGTCGACCACGATCCGCTTGGCCGAGCCGAGATCGGAGACCTCGATGTTTTCGAGCTTCAGGCCGAGGTCTTCGCTGATGAATTTTCCGCCGGTGACGGCGGCCAGATCGCCCATCATGGCCTTTCGGCGATCGCCGAAGCCGGGGGCTTTGACCGCGCAGATGTTCAGCACGCCGCGGAGCTTGTTGACCACCAGGGCCGCCAGGGCCTCGGCTTCCACGTCCTCGGCGATGATCAGCAGCGGCCGGCCGGCCGTCACCACCTTGTTCAGCAGCGGCAGCAATTCCGCCAGATTGGAAATCTTCTTCTCGTGCAGCAGGATCAGGGCGTTTTCCAGCACCGCTTCGAGCGTGGTGGGATTGGTCAGGAAATACGGCGAGAGATATCCCTTGTCGAACTGCATCCCCTCGGTGTATTCCAGCACCGATTCGGTGCTCTTGCCTTCATCGACGGTGATGACGCCTTCCTTGCCGACTTTTTCCATGGCGTCGGCCATCAGATCGCCGATCTTTTCATCGCCGTTGGCGCTGATGGTGGCGACGCGCTTGTAATCCTCGCGGCCCTTGACCTTCTTGGATTGCTGCGGTGATGGCCTCGGCGGCGACCTCGGCGGCCTTGAGGATGCCGCGCTGGATGATGACCGGATTCACGCCGGTCGTGACCGAGCGCAGGCCGTGCGATGTAGATCGCCTCGGCCAGAACCGTCGCGGTGGTGGTTCCGTCGCCGGCCACGTCGCCGGTTTTGCTGGCCACCATGTTCACGAGCTTGGCCCCCATGTTTTCGAACGGCTGGGGAAGTTCGATCTCCTTGGAGACGGTGACGCCGTCCTTGGTGATGCGCGGGCTGCCGTAGGATTTCTGCAACACGACGTTGCGGCCGCGCGGGCCGAGCGTGGCCTTGACGGCGCGCGACAAGCTGCGACAGCCCGCTGGCGATCTCCGCCCGGGCGTCGGCTGTCGAATTTCATCTGTTTTGCTGCCATGATTGCTCCTGTTTGATTTGCCGTCGGATCATTGAATCGTGACTTCCAATGCATTACTCCAACACGCCGAGAATGTCCGACTCGCGAAGGATGACGAACTTTTCGCCATCGACTTCGATGTCGGTGCCGCTGTATTTGCCGTAGTAGATCGGTGTCGCCGGCGCGGACGGCCATCTCCATGTGCTTGCCCTTCTCATCGAGCTTGCCCGGCCCGACGGCGATCACTTTGCCCTTGGTCGGCTTTTCCTTGGCCGAATCCGGCAAAACGATTCCGCTGGCGGTTTTGGTTTCCGCTTCCGATTGCTTGACGATCACGCGATCCTGCAGGGGTCGAAGTTTCATAGATCAGTTCCCTTTCGTTTAGTTATTTCCTGCCGCGGCCACGATCGGGCCAGCGGCGATTAATTTCCTTCGCTCGGCGTGCTACGCCGACTTCTTTCGCTTTCCGGCGGCAAGTAGGCTTTGGATGATGCCGCGCAAGACCGTATTGACGGATTCAGAACTGGCAAATACACGGGCCACGTCCGAATCAAGCGTGATCGTCATGCGTCGCCTGCTCGCATGTCGCTCCAGCGCGTCAGACTCCAAACCCGATGAATTTCAGCTTGCTAAAATCCAATCGGGGCGGCAACTCGTAGTCGTCGTGCGGCGTGCGGCGTTTAGATGTTTTCGCGTTTCGCTTTGGCATCATGTTCCCGCTCGCGTTTTTTATGCTGACTTCCGGCGCTACTTGTTTTTCCGATCAGTCGCATTTTTTGGGCCAGTCGAAGCGCTTCGTTAATTTCTTTCGCCGTGCGAAATTCCTTGGCAACGTCCTGATCCAGGCCAACAAAGCAACTCGATTGGCCAATGGCGTACTTACCCATAATGCCCTTGCGCATCTCGGCACGGGTCATCCGCGGAATTTCCTGATCCGCATCACCAACCGCCGCTGAGGCGCTCTCGGATTTCTTCTTCATAATCTATAACCTCGCGTCGCGTTGCCTTTCGAGCACTGATGATTCGAATCAGAGAATTCGATCGCTTCATGTGGGCCACGATCAGTATTCGCCCGCGTGTCGATGGGCCGATCGTTTTCTCTCGATTCTCCGTCTGCGAGTGCGTCAGATCATCGACCGTGATGGCCAGCGGATGCCGAACAACTCCTTTCGCCTCTTCGAATGAGACGCCATGCTTCCGGCGGTTCGCCGCCGCCTTGGCCGCGTCCCAATCATATTTCATTCATCGCCTCCTCGTCGTCCTCTTCGTGCGCGATTGCGGCAATCGGCGGTGTTTCAGGTAATCCTCAAACATCACCCTCCGGCCCTTTTTGCGATGATCGAGCCAGAACTTGAGCGAGGCGGGCGATTCGCGGCTCCTATGACCCAACAAAATCCCTCGAATGCTGAAATCAGCTTCAACGTCCGGCCAGGTCACGCCGTAACCGTCGATTTCATAATTGGCCCGCTCCGCTGGCGTGGCATACTTTACGCGAGGATACCACTTTGTCGGCACCGAAACCGCACGCCCGTCCTCCAGTTTGACGGTGATGGCCTCATCGGTGACGCACACCGATTTCGCGAATCGTTCGCTCAATCTCAGACGCCAAAGAACTCACGCGGTGCCTCCAACAATTTGGATCGATTTTTTCTTTGTCCTTTTCATCTCTTTTCTTCACGCTTCACAGTATTTGTGAGATCATCAAACTCAACCCACGACATCTTCTTGCCATACGTGGTGTCGCGTCGAAACCAGACCAGCGATCCCTCAGAAACCTTCAGTGTTCCGAAACGCTCGCCACCTCGCTTGACGATAAACGACACGTCAGCCTTGCCGAGGGGCCTTCGAGGAACCTCGAAGCTAACATCGTGTGCCATTTTGAAATTCTCCTGTTAGATGCGCCGTCCCAAATTGAAAGATAGAGTCGCTAACTGTCAGGTAAAAATCTTCTCCGGAAACATATTGTGTGGAATAGTTCCTTTGAGTTGTCCTTGGCTGCCCCGCGCTCGCAAACTACCACCCTTGGGAAATTCCAAGGTAATAAACTGCTGCGCTGAAGAGCCGATATCAATCAATTGTGAAAACTCGCCACCGTTGAGGCATCCCACAGTCTTATCTCCGCATGCGAGACAAAGGAACACTTTGCCGGGCAATGCCATGTCATTTTTCAGGGTTTTGAGATCGTCAGAACCAAAAGTAAATTGCCAAGGGCCCTTCTTACTTTTTCCGTATTTCAACATGAATCTGCGATCTGTGTTCACCAAGTAGTGCCCATATTTCAGGTCTGCTTTATTCAACGCTTTGAAGGACGAATGCTCAACAATCTGAGTCAGACCGGCGCCGTGGAAGATGTCTTTGTCTTGAATTTTCATTTTGCACTCGTGAAGCCGGATGGCTGAACGTCACCACCACATTCTGCCCGCCTCCTCTTTAGAATCACATCATGTCATCCATCCCGCCCATGCCGCCCATTCCACCCATGCCTTCGGGACCGTGGCCGTGGCCGGCGTGGTCGTCTTTGTTCTTGGGAGCTTCCACGATGATGCAATCGGTCGTCAGCAGCAGAATCGCCACCTCGGCGGCGTTTTGCAGGGCGGTGCGCTCGACTTTCGTCGGCGTGATGATGCCGGCTTTGACCACGTCCACGTATTCGCCGGTCAGGGCGTTGAAGCCTTCGTTGTCCTTGGATTCCATCACGCGGCGAACGACGACGCTGCCGCTGGTGCCGGCGTTTTCGGCGATCTGGCGCAAGCGGGGCTGTCAACGCCTGGCGAACGATCTTCACGCCGGCGGCTTCGTCGCCTTCGAGTTTCAGATTGCCGCCGCCGTTGAGGGCTTTGATGGCGCGGATCAGCGCCACGCCGCCGCCGGCGACGACGCCTTCCTCCACCGCGGCGCGGGTGGCGTGCAGGGCGTCCTCGATGCGGGCTTTCTTTTCCTTCAGTTCCGCTTCGGTGGCGGCGCCGACGTTGATCTGGGCCACGCCGCCGGCCAGCTTGGCCAGGCGTTCCTGCAATTTCTCGCGGTCGTAGTCGCTGGTGGTGCTTTCGATTTCGCGGCGGATTTGTTCGATGCGGCCCTGGATGGCCTTGGTGTCGCCGGCCCCTTCGATGATCGTCGTGTTGTCGTTGTCGATGCGAACGAGCTTGGCCTGGCCGAGCTGGTCGATCTCGACCTTGTCCAGTTCGACGCCCAGGTCTTTCATGATCGGCCTGGCCGCCGGTGAGGATGGCGATGTCCTCCAGCATCGCCTTGCGGCGATCGCCGTAGCCGGGCGCCTTGACCGCGGCCACGTTCAGAATTCCGCGGAGCTTGTTGACCACCAGCGTGGCCAGGGCTTCGCCGTCGACGTCCTCGGCGATGATCAGCAGCGGCCGCTTGGCCTTTTGAATTTTTTCCAGCAGCGGGATCAGCTTGGTGGCCGCGGAAATCTTGTCCTCGTAAACCAGGACGAACGCCTTTTCGAATTCCACGGTCATTTCATCGGGATTGGTGATGAAATTGGGCGACAGATAGCCGCGGTCGAACTGCATTCCCTCGACGACATCGACGTAGGTTTCCAGGCTCTTGCCTTCTTCGACGGTGATGACGCCGTCCTTGCCGACGCGCTCGAAGGCGTCGGCCATGATGTTGCCGATCTCGCGGTCGTTGTTGGCGGAGATGGAGGCGACGTTGGCGATGTCGGCCTTGCCGCTGATGGGCTTGGATTGTTTCTTGAGATTTTCGATGACGGCTTCGACGGCCTTGCGGATGCCGCGGGCCAGGGCCATCGCATCAGCCCCGGCGGCCAGATTGCGATATCCTTCCTTGAAAATCGCCTCGGCCAGAACGGTGGCGGTGGTCGTTCCGTCGCCGGCGACATCGCTGGTCTTGCTGGCGGCTTCTTTGACCAGCTTGGCGCCGATGTTTTCGTACTTGTCCTTGAGTTCGATTTCCTCGGCGACGGTGACGCCATCCTTGGTGATGGTCGGAGCGCCCCCATCCCTTGTCGATCACCGCGTTTCTGCCGCGTGGGTCCGAGCGTGGCTTTCACCGCCCGGGAGAGCTTGGTTACGCCTGCGAGCAGGCTCTTTCTGGCTTCCGCATCAAAAGACAGCATCTTCGCCGCCATGTCGTGTCTCCTTCGTTGTGCGATATCTGCTCGGTTTACAGGCGAGGAATCCGCGCCTGGCTTACCTGCGCTTTAACAAACGCAGTGCCGAAACCGCCTCGGATATCTGAATGTATGTAATCTGTTTAATGATAAACAGTTGCAATCGAACATACGTCCGCCTTGCACGAGGGGAAGCTGTCAGCGTGGCAGGCGGTTGCCGATTACCGAAAGCTGGTTGCCAAGATGGCAGATGCCGTGGAACGGCAGGCGTTCCACGGCATCCATAACATTTGCCATCGAATGAAGCAGCTTCGATCAGGCTCCGGTGTGTTGCCTGGCTTTGGGATTGATGACGCTCTGGGCCAGTTGCGTGAGCTTTTTGTCCGCGTCCCCCTCTTCGTTCAGCGTCTCCTGGAGTATGCGGGCGGCTTCATCATCGCCCAGCATCTTCGCGAATGTCCGGACACAGCCATAGCCGGCCATCTCATAATGCTCCACCCGCTGCGCCGCGGCGATCAGCCCGGCATCCATGATGCTCGGCTCGGCGTCCTCATCCATCATCTCCGAGCCTTCTTCGATAAGGCCTTTCATCGCCTTACACGTTTTCCCACCCGACTTGTCGACCAGCTTTTCAAAAATCTGCTCAAGCCTTTCCACATGCCCCTTGGTTTCCTCCAAATGATCCGAAAACGCGGTCTGCAACTCCTCGGATGTCGAGGCCTTTGCCATCTTTGGCAACGCCTTCACCAGTTGGTTCTCCGCGTTATAGAGATCCCTGAGTTGATCGACGTAAAGATCCTGAAGCGATTCCATAGACATAATAACCTCCAAAGTAAAGTTTACTCGTGAATAGCCGGTACACGACCGACCGCATGAGTGGGTCCCGCAACTGTCATGCCGCCAAGACGCCCTCTCCCGGCGTAAGGCGAATAAAGGCGGAAATTGCTTTATTGTCGCTGGGGAGGCCGCCTTGGCGGCAGAACGTTTTGTCAGAGGTTATACTTTCTGGCATGAAACAGCCCGGTGGCAAACGCGGCTTGCGAATGATTGTCCGCATTCTGGCCATCATCGCCGGCCTGTGGGGCGGGTGGCTGGCCGCGGGGGTGCTGAACGATCACCGGATCGACATTCCCCGCCGGCTGGTTCCCGCCACCCGGCCCTCCGCCGCTGCGCCGGCACGATGAAGCCGCATTTCGGTCCGCTCAGATATTCTGGAGCTTGTTCATCCCATTGAATGCCGCGACCTTATACGCCTCGGCCAGCGTCGGATAGTTGAAAACGCTGTTGACGAAATAATCCAGCGTGCCTTGTAACGCCATGACGGCCTGGCCGATGTGGATCAGTTCCGTCGCCCCGGTGCCGATGGCGTGGACGCCGAGAATCTGGCGGTTCTCCTGGTGGATCAGAAGCTTGAGCATTCCATCGGTGTCGCCCAGCAGTTGGCCGCGGGCCAGTTCGCGGTATTGGGCGATTCCCGCTTCGTAAGGAATGCCGGCGGTGGTCAGTTGCTCTTCGGTCCGGCCGACCATGGAGATTTCCGGAATGGCGTAAATGCCGTAGGGAAACAATTCGGGAATGCTCCGGGTCGGAGCGCCGAAGGCGTGACACACCGCCAGCCGCCCCTGCTCCATGGCGGTGCTGGCCAGTGCGGGAAAACCGATCACGTCGCCCACGGCGTAGATGTGCGGCACCTCGGTTTGATAATTCGCGTTGACCTTCAATCGCTCGCGGTCGTCGGCCTTGAGGCCGGCCCGCTCCAGCTGCCAGCGCCGCCGTCGTGCCCTGACGGCCCACGGAATACAGCAGCGTCTGGGCGCGGAGCGTCTTTCCGCTTTCAAGCGTGGCCTGCACCGTCGCGCCGTTGTTGCTCTCGTCGGGCAAGTGTTCGATCTTGGCGACCTTCTCACCCAGACGCAGGGTCACGCCCATCCGCCGCATCTGATATTGCAGCGCCTCGGTGATCTCGTCGTCCAGAAAGCCCAGCACTTCGTGCCGGCCTTCGACCAGGTGATCTTCACGCCCAGCGCGGCCAACATGCAGGCATATTCAATGCCGATCACGCCGCCGCCGACGACGATCATCGTCTTGGGAATATGGTCGAGCTTCAGCAGCTCATCGGAAGTGAAAACGGTCTTGTTGTCGAACGGGACCGACTCGGGCCGGGCCGGCCGCGTGCCGGTGGCGATCACGATGACGTCGCCGCTGAGGACTTCGAAATCGTCCGGGCCGGTCCACGAAGAGCACGTTCTCCTGATCGAATCGGGCCGAACCCCAGATCAATTCCACGCCGTTGCGATCGAGCTGATCGCGGATCAACTCCAGTTCGCTGTGGACGACCTGCTGGCTGACGTAGATCAGATCGGCAATGGTGATGCTTCGTTTGACGCGATAGCTTTCACCGAAGAGCGCTCGCTTGTTCAACCCGGTCAGATGCAGGACGGCTTCGCGCAGGGCCTTGGAGGGGATGGTGCCGGTGTTGATGGACGCGCCGCCCAGGACGTTGCTCTTTTCGATGATGCAGACGTGTTTGCCGAGCTTGGCCGCCTGAATGGCCGCCTTCTGCCCGCCCGGGCCCGAGCCGATCACCACGCAATCGAAATGTCTCATGTTCTCGCCAAAAAAGCTTGAGCGCGCTGCCAAACGAACCGATTTTCGGCGAGGATCGTACGCAACGGGCGGGTAAGCGTCCATCGCTCGCCGCGTGATCGGTCCCGCGAAATGTGTAGACTTTGCGCCGGCCGGTCCGATAATATGCAATGTTCCAACAAGCAAAGGAGCCAAGGATGGCTGATATAAACATTTCAAATTCTGAGTGCCAAGCCGCCGGCACGCTGAACCGCATTCACCTGTCAATTGGATTTTTTGTCCTGGCCGTGGGCGTTTATTTGGGCGGGGTGGTGTTTCAGCTTTTGTGCCTGCGTTAGTTTCGCAGTTCGCGCGCACCTGCATGAGGATCTTTCCGAGCCAATTGGTTCCCTGCCCCTGGTAAACGCCCCAGATGCGGTCGCCCCAGGTGTTTCCCTCTTCAAGACACGCGTTGCCCGTCGCCAGCAGCCTGGCGCAGGTCCGGATTTCTGGTGAACTTGTCCCGCACGCAATCCAACATCACCTGATATTTCACTTGATCCCAATCGGGACGGTACTTCAACGCCTCCCCGGCGTGCTTGGCCTGGGCCGGAGTCGGCAGCGCCGCGATCCGACGGCGCTCGTTCATGTCCAGCGTCTTGGCCGACTGGTAGGCGTGTTCCGAATCCGGATAGGTCAGCCCCTCGTAGACCACCGTCGCGGGATAAAAATTCGACAGGAACCGATACTTGCCCTGGAAGCTGTCGATTCTCGCCGGCGCCGCAACTTCAACATGCTGCGACGCGCAGCCGGCCAGAAATATCAGAATTGTCAGTGTCAGCCTTCGCACGTTTCGATCGCGTCCTCATCAGACATTGAACAAAAAATGCACGATATCGCCGTCCTGCATGATGTAGGACTTGCCCTCGGCGCGCATTTTCCGGCGGCCTTGATGGCGGCTTCCGTATTGTACTGCTGGAGATCCTTGAGCGTGTAGACCTCGGCGCGGATGAAGCCGCGCTCGAAATCGGTGTGGATGACCCCGGCGGCCTGCGGGGCGGTGGCGCCGATGGGAATCGTCCAGGCCCGGATTTCCTTGGGGCCGGACGTGAAGAAGCTGTGCAGACCCAGGAGCCGGTACGCCTCGCGGGCCAGCGCCGCCAGGGCGGGTTCCTTCAAATCCATGGCGGCCAGCATTTCGGCGCGATCGGATTCCGCCAGTTCGGCAAGTTCGGCTTCCAGTTTTCCGCAAACGGGAACGACCGCGCCGGCTTCGGCGGCCGCCCGCTGGCGAACGCGGGCCACCAGCGGGCCTTGGCCGTGAATGTCGCATTCATCCACGTTGGCGACGTATAAAACCTTGCGGGCGGTGATCAGGCCCAGCGATTTGATCAGCTTACGCTCATCCGCGTCCAGATCGAGGCTGCGTACGGGCTTGGCACGATCCAGAACGTCCTTGCAGCGGGCGAGCAGCTTGGCCTTGGCAACGGCTTCCTTGTCGCCGCTGCGGGCCAGCCGCTCGGCCTTGTCGAGGGATGAGCCGACCGTTTCCAGATCGGCCAGGGCCAGTTCGGTATCGATGGTTTCGATGTCGCGGATGGGATCGACGGTTCCCTCGACGTGAATGACGTCCGTGCCGGCGAAGCAGCGAACGACGTGGAGAACGGCATCGACTTCGCGGATGTGCGAGAGGAATTTGTTGCCCAGGCCTTCGCCGGTGCTGGCGCCGCGGACGATGCCGGCGATATCGACGACGCGCAGGGTCGCCGGGACGATTTTTTCGGTTTCCTGGAACTGGTTGATGGTTTTCAGGCGATCGTCGGGGACGGCGACGACGCCGACGTTCGGCTCGATGGTGGCGAAGGGATAATTGGCCGCCAGCGCCCCCGCGGCGGTCAGGGCGTTGAAGAGGGTGCTTTTGCCGACGTTCGGCAAACCGACGATTCCGACTTCTAATGCCATTGAATTACATCTCTCGAAGGTGATAGCTCTTGATCATCGTCTGCTGAAAATCGGGATAGGCGTTCAGATCGTGTTCGGCCAGGTCCAGACCCTCAAATTCATCCGCTTCGGAAACGCGGACGCCAACCGTGGCGCGGAGAAGGAAGAAGACCAAGCAAGAGGCCGCCAGCGTCAGGGCAGCGACGATGCCCAGGCCGATCAATTCGGCACCGAGCCGCTCGATGCGCTGGTCCCAGGTTCCTGCGGCCAGAACGGCGACGGCCAGGGCGCTGAAGATTCCGCCCAGTCCGTGGATGGCAATTCCGCCGGCCGGGTCGTCGATCTTCCAAAAGAGGTCCAGCTTCACCAGCGCGTAGGGAACGATGGTGCCGGCGACCGCTCCGACCGCGACGGCTCGGGCGGGCGTCAGAAGATCGGCGCCGGCGGTGACGGAGACCAGGCCGCCCAGCAAGCCGGCGAAGACCAGGAAAACATCCGACCGGCCGTAGCGGATGGCGCAATATACGGCGGCGGCGACGACGGCCCCGGCCGCGGCCAACGCGGTGTTCAGGGCGGCTTGCGCCGGCGAGCCGGCGAAGCCGGCCACGTAGGCGATCCACATCGTCAGGATCAGCAGGATTCCGCTCCAGGCCAGCGGGACGCTGTGACCGAGAATCACGTTGGTCGAACCGTCGCGATTGTACTTGCCGCTCCGCGGCCCGACGGTGATGGCCGCGACGGCGGCGGCTAAACCCGCGGAAAAATGGATGAACGTCGCCCCGGCTTCGTCGATGAAGCCGTGGCTGACAAGCCAGTTCCACTGGAGCAGTCTCCACGCCAGGGGGATGACGATTCCAGCCATGAGGATGGCCGCGGCGATGCCGACGTTGGCACGGCAACGCTCAAGGGTCGCCCCGGTAACGACCGCGGGACCAATGAGAAACGTGGCGGCTAGAAAAAGGGAGGTGGAACCCATTGGATGGGCTATTTCGCGCCAGGACCCGTGAATGGCGGCCCCAATCAGCCAATAGGCCAGGATTCCGACGGCGATTTCCACGGTAGCCCGAAAGAGACACGAAACCGTATTCTTGGATCGAGAGATGCCCGCCGCGTAGAGAGCCAGGCCCGTGCGGAGCAGGAGGGCCGCGACGCCAAAGATCACCCAGGAATCGAGCATCGGGTCGATCTTCTACCGCATTCCAAGACGGGGGTACAGCGCAGGGATAGAAGGGGGGCCGCGAGGATTTGTGAAGCGACGCGCCGGCGAATAGAATTGAGCGGCTTTTGACGCCGCCATCGGTGCTTATGCACGAGATACATTCAACGGCCATCGTCGATCGTCGAGCCGAGTTGGCGGACGACGTGGCGGTGGGAGCCTACAGCATCATTAAGGCCGGCGTCATCGTCGGGCCGGGGACCGTCATTCACGAACATTGCCACCTTCAGGGCAACACGACGATCGGCCAGAGGTGCAAAATCGGCCCGGCGGCGTTCGTGGGCCTGCCGCCGCAGCACACGAAATACGACGGCGCCAACACGCGGGCCATCATCGGCGACGACGTGATCATCCGCGAGATGGCCTCGATCCATCGCTCGATCCATCAGAAGGAGCCGCACGCCACGCGGGTGGGCAACCGCTGCATGTTGATGGCCGGAGCCCATGTCGGGCACGACAGTGTCGTGGGGGATGATGTCGTGCTCGCCAACGGCGTGATGCTGGGCGGCCATTGCGCCGTCGGGAACCGCGCGTTCGTGGGAGGTGGCGCGGCGATCCATCAATTCGTCAGGCTTGGAAGACTAGCCATCATCTCGGGCAACGAGGCGATCACTCACGATGCGCCTCCGTTTTCCGCGGTCCGATACCGGGGGTTGAAGGGATACAACGCCATCGGATGCAAACGAGCCGGCATGTCACTGGAGACGATTCATGCCCTTCGAGCCGCGTTTTACTGCCTGCACATGAACCGCACGCAGCCGGCGGCCATCGAGGCCATCCGCCAGACCGTGCCCATGCTGCCGGAAATTCTCGAGCTTTTGGAGTTTTACAATTCGACCCAGCGGGGTGTGCTCGGCAGCGTCAAAGGGAAGGCCATCACCCGACTCGGACGAGCCGATGAAGACGCGGAAGACGACCTGGATTAGCCGCCGCCGTTCACATTTCCAAGACAAAAAGACGCAGCCCAATCCGCCGTGAACCGCTCAGCCCTAACGCATGTGTCTGGCATTGAGATTGCGTAGGGTTCCAGCGACGCTTTTTTGGAGGCATTTATGGTCCGCACGTGTTCTTTTAGTTTGCCCGTCATTGCGGGGTTGGCCCTGGCGCTTTTGAGCGGTTGCGCGATGGACCAATTGAGCAACATCCCCGGGAATGCCATCGTCGCCAGTTCGGGCAACGAGCATCTTTCATATACGGCCCCCTCGGACGGCAGGATCTGGGTGTACGATGTGACCAACGATCGGATCGATTATTCCGGTCTCGTGTCGATGAACGACGCGATCATAGTCGATCCGAACAGCAGGTCGGTGTCGATCGACGGGCGGATTGTCAACGACAAAGTGAACTCCAGCGCCCAGCATCGCATTTATTTCCTGGCCGGCCAGGGACCCTCGGCAACCTAACTAATACTGGAGCACCGAATGAACCGGTCTTGGAGCAACCTTGGCCCGGCCGTTGAGGCCGACCAGTTCGATGAGTACGGCGATGCCAGCCAGTTCCCCGCCAAGCTGATCCACCAGATCGCAGCAGGCCTTCATGGTTCCACCGGTGGCCAGAACGTCATCCACGATGAGAACGCGCTGGCCCCGGACGATCGCGTCGGCGTGCATCTCGAGCGTGTCCTGGCCGTATTCTAAATCGTATTTCATCGCGATGCGCTTGTGCGGAAGCTTTCCCGGCTTTCGCACCAGCGCAAAACCGGCCGATAGGCAACACGCCACCGCCGTCCCGAAGATGAATCCCCGGCTTTCGGCCCCGACGACCAGGTCGATGCGCTTCCCGCGAAACGGATTGGCCAGCAACTCGATCGACAGGGCCAGCGCTGAAGGATCGGCAAGCAACGGAGTGATGTCCCGAAAAAGAACGCCGGGTTTAGGAAAATCCGCGATGTCGCGGATGCGGGATTTGAGAGTTTCAATCATGTTGACATTGTAGCGAAGCGCGTCAGCGTTCCTGCCCTTCGAGAATTCTCGTTTCCAGCCCGTCTATGGTCTTTTGGTTTTTCTCGGACCAATACTTGCGGATCTCCTCCGGGCCTTTCTTGCCGCACCAGTGCATCAGATCGGGCCGGTGCTCGATCAACTGAAATTGCGGCACGCCAAAGCCGCAGGATGTCTGCAAGGATTCCACGTTCAGAAAGATAATCTGGCGTTGTCCCGGCGTCTGCGTGAATTGGGCAATCAATTGCGGCCATGCCTGATCTTGCCACCGCACGACTTGGCCTTGACCATAGAGCCGCAGGATCAGCGGTTTGCCGTCAAAGGAGCAAAACATAATCGTTAGGCGGCCATCATGCAGAATATGCCCCGCCGTCTCATTGCCGCTGCCCGTCAGATCCAGATAGGCTACGCGATCATCCGCCAGCACTCGAAATGTATCCATTCCCTTTGGCGACAGGTTAACGCGGCCCTGCGCCGCCGCCGTGGCGACAAAGAAGATGTGTTGGCGCTGGATGAATTCTCGCAGTTCAGGCGTAAGCTTCTGGAAAAAACGGGCCACGACGATCTCCCTGCGAAACTTAGCGGGCGGCTGGTCGGACGCCCGCGATCATTGATGCATTGTACCCGAAGCCCGGGAGTTCCGACTCCTCGTGTTAAAAATCCGCCGTCGACGATCAGCGTGTGGCCCGCCGTGAAGCTGGCGGCGGGGGAAATCAAATAAATCGCGGCGCCCACCAGTTCCTCGGCATCGCCGAATCGGCCTTGCGGCGTGTGTTCCTTCATCCAGTCGCCGCGCGGGGTGTTTTCGATCAGCGGACGATTCAGATCGGTCGGAAAAAGTCCTGGGGCGATTGCGTTGACGCGGATGCCGATCGGCGCCCATTCGTTGGCCAGGCCCCGCACCAGCCCCAGCACGCCGGATTTGCTGGATGCGTAGGCCAGAACTTCGCTGAGGGAAATAAAGCTGTTGAGCGACGCGATGAAAACGATGCGAGCCGCGCTGGCCGCGCGAATCGGGTCGCTGATCTTTCATCACGCGGGCCGCGCTGCGGGCGACGATGAACGAGCCGGTGAGATTCATCCGCACGATCCGCTCGAATTCCGCGACGGCCACATCCAGCGACGGTTTTCGCTGAATGACGCCGGCGGCGTTGACCACCGCGTCGAGCCGGCCGTATTTCTTGATCGTATGGTCCACGGCGGCGGCGACGCTGGCTTCGTCGGTTACGTCCAACCGCAGGGCGTCGTGCGCCCTGGCCCAGTTCCTTGCGCATTGCCTCCACCTTGCCGCGCTGCTGGACCCGGCGACGACCTTCGCGCCGGCGCTGGCGAAGCCCAGAGCAATCGCTTTGCCCAGACCGCTCGTGCCGCCGGTGATCAGGCAGACTTTTCGCGGAAATGTCGAATCCGTTGTAGGCCATGGAATCTCCTGGTTGGCGATTCCGCCCCCGCAAAGCGGGGGGCTAATGGATGGGATTATCGCCGCTCCGTTAGCCCCCGCTTGCGGGGGCGGATTTCTCACTAATCACCGACTTCCTTGATCTTCGTTCGATCAAACCGAAATCCCGCCTCCTCGGCGATCCGAGCCAGCGCATCGATTTCCGCCGCGGTGAACAAAAGTCCGCCGTGCTTGTCGCTCAGGGCCGCGGCGGCGGCCTCGATCTGGCCGGGAAGAATGCTCTTTTCGTTTCCGTGGCCGAGAATGTCCTCAATCACCGCCTTGACGTTCTGAATCTGCTTGCGGCCCGGCGCGAATTGCTCGCAGTCGATCGCATCGGGCCGCATGCACTGGAAGAAGAAGGCCGGCGTGCGCTTTTCGTCCGCCGGGCCGGCTGTTCCAGCGGCTGCGCAGCGTCGGCAGCGATCCGCCGATGTACGCGGCCAACAGTTCGTCGATCAGCGAAAGGCCGTATCCCTTGTGCTGGCCGAAGGGCATCAGCGCCGCGATCTTCGCCGGATCGGTGGTTTCGTTGCCGTCCTTGTCCACGCCGGAGCCGGGCGGAAGCTGTTTCCCTTCGCGGAGGAATTGCTGCACGCGGCCCATGGCGACGACGCTGGTGGCCCAGTCGATGCAAACGGGAAATCCGATCGCCTCCTTGGTCGGAAACCCCCAGGAATGCGGATTGGTGCCGAGCGTCGGAAACTTCCCGCCGAAGGGCACGACCTCCGCCAGCGCTGCCGTGCAGCAGGTGTAGGCGATGTACCCCTTCTCGGCGGCGTCGATCACGTATCCGCCGCCCCAGAGATAATGAAACGCATTGTCCACCGCGACGGCTCCGATGCCGAATTCATCCGCCAGGTGCATGGCCTCGGCCATGGCCTCCATGCGCCACGGCCTGCCCGAGCTTTTTATTGGCGTTCCACCGGGCGACGGCTTTGTAGCGCGAGGGAATCTTTTCGATCTTCGCGCCCGGCACGCATCCGCCCGCCTTCGATCCGAAATGTTCGTCCAGATGCAGGGCCTTGATCGCGTTG
This sequence comes from uncultured Phycisphaerales bacterium, assembly GCA_963771925.1. Taxonomy (GTDB): domain Bacteria; phylum Planctomycetota; class Phycisphaerae; order Tepidisphaerales; family Tepidisphaeraceae; genus PALSA-1353. Next base: position 1,582,404 of record CAVYVE010000005.1, on the reverse strand, counting down.
TGGGTCTTGATGCCGTGCCGCGCGGTGATGTTGCTGAATCGCGCGGCGGCGGCGGCTTCCTCGGCGGTGAATCCGCGCTGCCGATACGCCGCCGCGACGAGATCGTCGTGCAACTTGTTTGGGACGATGTAGTTGATGGCCATAATTTATATCTTCACATCCGCTCGAGTAGGCGATCATACTGGGCGTGCGATCCAATCCAGAACCACAAAACAACGCCAGACTGTTTCAGACCCAGAGCGCGCCAACCGATGCCCACCCGAATCGAATAAATCGCCGACCTCTTGCCGACTCGCTTGAAGTCGAGATCCGGATGCCGCAGGTCGCGCTTCCAAAGCCGATAGGCTTTACGGGCCTCCCGCCTGACGCGATTCGGTAGTCGCCGAAAGCACGCCCGAAAGTCATCGGTCAGCTCGGAGTTCACAATTCGTCAAAGCCCTTGCGAACAGTTTTTCCGAACTTCTTCGCGCGACGGGCCTTGGTCGCCATTTTTTCCAGAAGTCGTTGTGATCCAGCAAGCGTTCGGTCCCACTTCAGCTCGGCTGCAATGTCTTCAAGCATCTGTTCAGCTAACTGCTCCTGAACCGCCTTGGGCAGATGCGACGCCTCGGCGAAGACTTTTTCCAGTAAAGCCGTCATTGTAATTCCATCAATTCAAATCCAACGAATCGTTTCAATGCCGTCCGCCGCCCTACACGTCGAGCTGCGGACGCTTCGGATCGGGCCAATCGAGATGGAAGAATTTCCCGCGCGGCGCATCCACGCGCTCGTAGGTGTGCGCTCCGAAATAATCGCGCTGGCCCTGAAGCAGATTGGCCGGCAAACGGGCGCTGCGGTAGCCGTCGTAATAGGATAGCGCACTCATGAACGCCGGCGCCGCGATGCCGTTGGTGGCCGAGAGGCCCACGACCTTGCGCCAATTCGCCTGACTCTTGATGATCTGGTCGCTGAAATATGGATCGAGCAGCAGGTTCACCAGATCGGCGCTGCGGGTGTAGGCATCCATGATCTTCTGGAGGAAGCGGGCCCGGATAATGCACCCGCCGCGCCAGATGGCGGCGATTTCCCCGAAGTTCAGCTTCCAGTTGTATTCCTTCTGCGCTTCCCGCATGAGCTGGAAGCCCTGGGCGTAGGCGCAAATCTTCGAGCAATACAGGGCGTCGCGCACCGCGTTGATCAGTTCCTCGCGGTTGCCCTTGTAGGCCGGGTCGGGGCCTTTGAGCGTTTTACTTGCCTGCACGCGCTCCTCTTTCAAGGCCGAGAGACACCGCGCGAAAACCGCCTCGGCGATGGCGTTGGCCGGAATGCCCATGTCCAGCGCGTTGGTGCTGGTCCATTTTCCCGTGCCCTTCTGCCCGGCCGCGTCGAGGATGTAATCGACCAGATAACCGTCCGGATGCAGCGGGTCCCGCTGTTGGAGAACGTCGGCCGTGATCTGGATGAGATAGGAATCCAGGTCGCTGTGATTCCACTGGGCGAAGACCTTGCTCAGATCGGGCGCTTTGAGGCCCAGGAGGTTGGTGAGAAGCCAGTACGCCTCGCCGATGAGTTGCATGTCGATGTATTCGATTCCGTTGTGGACCATTTTCACGTAGTGGCCCGCGCCGTTCGGCCCGATGTAGGTGGTGCACGGCACTCCGCCGACGACCGGTTTGCCGGGGGCGTAGTCTTCGAGGGGCTTTCCCGTTTTCGGATCGACCTTGGCGGCGACGGCTTCCCAGATGGGCTTCAGATGCTTCCACGATTCGGGATCACCGCCGGGCATGAGGGACGGCCCGAACCGCGCCCCGACCTCGCCGCCCGAAACGCCGGAGCCGAAGAACTTGCACTTGGCGGCGTAATCCCGCTCGCGGCGAATGGTGTCGGTCCAGAGCGAGTTGCCGCAGTCCGCGACGATGTCGTCTTTCTCGACGCCGGCGTCGATCAGTTCCTTGGTCACGGCATCGATAGCCGGTCCGGCCTTGACGAGGATGATGAACTTCCGCGGCTTCTTCACAGCCGCGACCAACTCCTTGACCGTTTCGCATCCCACCAGCCCGCCCGGCGGGTTTTCGCGGGCGATGAATTTCTTCATCACCGCCGTGGTGCGGTTGTAAACCGCCACCTTGAAGCGGTGGTCGGCAATGTTCAGCGCGAGATTTTCGCCCATAACGGCCAGGCCGATCAGGCCGATGTCTGCGGTTGCGGTTTGAGCCATGATGTATTACTCCAATTTCCCGTCGTCTTCAGAACTTATTCGCCTGAATATAATCTTCGTTCCCGTTCAAATAATTCACCAAATTCATCACCGCCCGCATCGCCTGGCGCTCGACGCTCTCAAACGTTCTGCTTCCGACGTGCGGCGTCACGATGATGTTGTCGATCTCACGAAACGGATGATCCGGCGGCGGCGGTTCCTTGTCCAGCACGTCCGCGGCGTATCCGCCGAGATGGCCCGCTTTGCAAGCCTCGGCAATGTCGTTCTCGACGACCAATCCGCCACGGGCCGTGTTGATTAAATACGCGCCTTTCTTCATCTTCGAGATCAAATCCCGATTGAACATGCCGCGATTGGCGTCGTCCAGATTCATGTGCAGCGACACGACATCGGCATCCTGGATCGCCTCCAAAACCGTCGCGGCACGAGAAGCATTGTATTGCCGGGCAAATTGTTCGTCCCAGTGATAATCATATCCAATGGCCTTCATATCGAATGCCGCGGCACGCTTGATGACTTCCTTGCCAATCCGGCCGACACCGAGGACCGCGATGGTTTTGCCGAACAATTCATGGCCGGTGATCCGTTGCCATTCTCCCCTTTTTGTGGAACGAAGGTGAGGCCAAAAATGTTTGGCCAGGGCGATCATCAAGCCGAAGCAGTGCTCGGCCACGGTCGTATGATTCACGCCCGGAGTGAATAGGACCGGGATTTTCTTCTCCGTGGCGTGCTTCATGTCGATGGAATCCAGCCCGATGCCGTACTTGGCGATGACGCGCAGGCGAGGCAGGGCGGCGTCGATCACCTTGGCGGTGATCTGATCGTCGCCGTTGAGCAGGCCGTCGAAGCCGGTTTTCACCAGGTCGAGCATCTGGGCTTCGTTCAGCGGCCCGCGCGGCGACGATCTCGTAGCCGGATTTCTTGAGCGCTTCGTGATGCGCGCCGGGCGTGTCCTGAAAACTGGTGGTGGTCAATAAAATTCGCACTGCTCTACATCTCCTCTACCGCTTGATCCGGGCGCTGCCGCCCTTGAATACATGGTTGAGTTCTTCCAGATCAATTTGACTGGTATCGCCGCGGGTGCTTTGCAGCAGGGCGCCGTGAGCGGCCCCCAGATCGACGCATTCCTGCGGCGTCTTGCCGTTGAGAAATCCGAAAGCGAATCCGCTGGAAAATCCGTCGCCGCCGCCGACGCGGTCCTCGATTTCCAGGTTCTCGAATCGCCGGCTCTCATAGAATTTTCCATCGGCATACAGGATCGCCGACCAATTGTTGATCAATCCCGCTTTCACTTCGCGCAGCGTCGTGCCGACCACTTTGATGTTCGGATAGGCTTTGACGACTTTCTCGACCATCTTCTTGTAGGCCGAGGTGTCCAGTGCGGAGAGATTCTCATCGACGCCTTCGACTTCGAAGCCGAGGACTTTCTGGAAATCCTCTTCGTTGCCGATGAGGCAGTCGATGTGCGGAACCAGTTCCTTGGTCACCTGCTGGGCCTTTTGGCTGGTCCAGAGTTTGGAGCGGAAATTCAAATCGTAGCTGACGATGGCCCCGGCTTCCTTGGCGGCGGCGATGGCTTCCTTGCAGACGGCCGCGGTGCCGTCGGACAAGCGCGGTGAATATTCCGCCGGTATGGAACCAGCGCACGCCTTGCTGCTTGAAGAGTTTTTTGAAATCGATCATGCCCGGCTTGAGATTGCTGGCGGCCGAGTGGCCGCGGTCGTACATGGTGACGCTGGCGCGCACGCCGGTGCCGACTTCGGTGAAATTCAGACCGATCCGGTCGGCCCGGCCGACGCCGTCGTATTTGGCGATGGCGACATGGCTCACGTCCATCCCCACCCCGCGGGCGTGATTGAGGATGATCCGGCCAACGGGGTTATCCACGAGCCGGCTGGCAAAGCCGGTCCGCAGACCCAGACGGGCCAGGGCGTATGCGACGTTGTATTCCCCGCCGCCGACCCAGACTTCCAGCGAATTGGCGAATTCGATTCGTCCATGCGCCGGCGGCGAAAGACGAATCATGCATTCGCCGAGACTGATTAGGTCGAATTGGGTGTCCTTGGGATTACGAATGGTGAGCATAGGGGTCCTTGGTCGTTGGTCATTTGTCATTTGTCATTGGTCATTTGTCATTGGCTTTCCGCAAATGACAAATGACCGACGACAAATGACATCTTTTCACATTCCCGCCTTCAGCGCCTCCAGGTGTTTCCCAAAATGTTCGTCGAGGATTTGCGTATACAGCTTTTGATTTTCGGCGACGAGTTGCTTGACCTGCGGACCGAGCTTGGCGTCGCACAGGACCGAGCCGAAGGTGCAGTGAACGATCTGCCGGCCCGGATCGGACAGACCCTTACCCTTGGGCACATCGGGCCAAAGGCCGAGATACGCTTTTTCCAAGGCGCGGGCGTCGGAGATCTGGTCGGCGGGCCTGGCGGATTGCAGCGTGGCCGAGACGTGATACGTCGCGCGGTCCGTGTCGTAGCGCGAGCGGGCGAGGGTGACGATTTCGCGGAAGAGCTTGGGATCGATCCGCACGACCGTCCGCAGGGCTTCGAGATAACTGGTGCCGGCGGTTTTGACGTGGAAAAGGCCAGCCGTGGCCCTGGCCAGGGACGGATAAATCGAGAGTTTGTCCGACCCGCTGTGCAGACTCAATTTGTACGGGCCGAGTTGTTTGGCGATCGCGGCGTGATCGCGCAGCGATTTCTCCAGGGCCGTGACATCGCCCTTGTAATCCACGCCTTTTTCAAAATCGCCGATGAACCGAGGGGCCAGACTCACCAACTATCATCCCCGCCTTCACGCATTGATCGGCAATGATGTAATGCTCGGGGAGCGTCGTCGGATTGGGCGTCTCATCGACGCTCAATTCGATCTCGAACGGCTGATTGTGTTTCCCGGCGGTCTGCTCGATGTGCTTGGCCAGCTTGATGGCCATGGCGATGGCGCGGCCGTATTTCACGGCGGCCCGGCGGCAGACCGCGGGCGAAAAATCGATCGTCGTGCCGGTGCTCAGCTTGATCTTTTTCCCCTCATATTGGCTGAGCCACGGACTCTCGGGCGCCAGCGGCTTGAATTTCTCGCCAAGCTGATCGGAGTCGTATTCATCCGCGTGGACATCGACTTCGCCGGAGGGATCGATCGTGAAGAAGACGAATCCCGCCTGGGCGGTGCGCTCGACATCGGTGGGCGTTTTGAGGTGATCGGCATCGGCACCCTGGAGGCCGCCGTATCCTGCCAGCCGCACGCCGCTTTGGGCGTCTTCCATCACTTGCTGGGGCGTGCGATTGGTGCGAGTCATTTCGCGGATGGATTGCTGGGCGAAGATCGGCTCGATGCCCGATCCGCAGCGCTTCAGCGCCGCCACGTGGCCGGGCGTGGCCAGGCCGAGCCGGTCGCCGAAACCGAAACTGGGCTTCAGCCCAAGCGTGGTTGGACGATTTTCACTTTTCATGATGGATTCCTTGTGATCGAACAACCCCGAAGGTTAAGGCGCGGAAGTCGGGGAGGCAAATCGCGGGAATGGTAGAAAACGGCGGATGTTTTAGCGCTGTTTTTTTGCTGACATAAGCCCATTTCCGGCGGCGTGTTGAACGCCGACGGAATCGCCTATAATCCGCTCTGTGCGTTGCGGATTGAATCGCAGGAGTTGACATGCCGGAGAAACCGCTGGGCAAATCGCCTCCGCTGGGTCCGGTGGACCTTGGGCGGATCGAGCGCGCCGTGCGGGAGATTCTTCTGGCCATTGGAGAGAATCCCGACCGTGAGGGGCTTGCGCAAACGCCGCAGCGCGTGGCCAAGTCGTATTCGGAACTGATGGCCGGCCTGCGCGAGGACCCGCGCCAACATCTGAAAACCGTTTTCCATGAGCGGTACGATGAAATCGTCCTGCTGCGCGACATCGAATTCTATTCCCTCTGCGAGCATCATCTGCTGCCGTTCATGGGCCGGGCGCACGTGGCTTATCTTCCGGACGGCAAGGTGGTGGGACTGAGCAAACTGGCGCGGCTGGTGGAGGGATACGCCCGGCGGCCGCAGGTGCAGGAGCGGCTCACCACGCAGATCGCCGATGCGGTGATGGAGGAGCTCGAGCGCCGTCGGCGCGGCCTGCGTGGTCGAGGCGGTGCACACCTGCATGACGATCCGCGGGGTCCGCAAGCCCGGCAGCGTGATGGTGACCAGCGCCCTGAGGGGTATTTTCAAGGACAGTCCTTCCAGCCGAGCCGAGGTCCTGGCGCTGATCGGGAGCAACGCGAATCCGAAATTGTGATGGATCGCGGAGGATTTTCAGTGGTCATTTGTCATTTGTCATTTGCAAAGATGCAATCCGCGACCTTTTACAAACGACCAATGACAAATGACTAATCCCTCAATGCTTCGAACCTGGCATCGGCAAATCATCTCGATCGCGCTGCTGCTTGTGGGAATTGATCTCTGGACGACCGTTCTTCACGCGGAACTGGGGGACTATCGGCTGCTGCGGGTCTTGGGGCTCATGGTGCTGATCTCGGCCGTCTGGCCGCTGAGCAACAAGGTCGCGGCCGTTTCGGATCGGATTGACGCGTGGCTGAAACCCCGGCGCACCGCGGCGGCGATCGGCGTCGCCACCCTCGTGGCGCTGCAACTCTTCGCGGAGGCCCACCGGTTTCGCAACGAATTCTACCTCAAATACCACGATGAACATGTTTACATGATTCAGTGCACATGCTGGCCCGCGGCCGGCTGTCGATGCCGCCGTATCCGCCTTCTCTGCGGGATTTTTTCGATTCATTTTATCTCATCATGGACCGCGTTTATGCCGGCATGTACCCCGTGGGAACGGCCATCATGATGCTGCCGGGCATCTGGCTGGGAATCGGGCATTGGCTGATGCCGATATTGACCGGCATCGCGGCGGCATCGTTTTTTTATCTGGTGCTGGAGGAAATGTTCGGAACGGTTCGAGCGATCACGGGCGTGCTGGTGCTGGTAAGCCTGAATCTTTTCATGGCGATGTCGTTCATGGTGATGTCGGAAATGCCGTTTCTCCTGGCGCAGCTCGTATGCTTTTGGGCGTGGATGCGCTGGCGCCGCCGGCGGAGATTCGGCTGGCTATTGCTGCTGGGGGCGGCGGCGGGATATGGAGCGATTACGCGGCCGGCCGATATGTTCTGCGCGGCACTGGCGATTGGGATCGCCATCTTATTCGAACTGCGGCGAAAACCGGCGATGTTTTTCAGAGCCGTCGCGATCATCGTCGCTGCCGCCAGCCCATTCCTGGCGATCCAGGTGGCGCAGAACATCGGCGTCGCCGGAAGGTGGGACCAGACGCCCATCCGCTATTACACCGACCGCAACTACCCCGCGCCGATCCTCAGCTTCGCCCACGTCAACGCCGCCAACGTGCCGCCGACCAACTGCATGCCGAAACGAATTGCGATGAGGCAGTGGATCCTTCCGGATTACGAGCAGCACTGGCGCTTAAGCCTGTGGGGAATATGGTATCCCGAGCGCATAAACGAAGTGATTCACCAGACGCTGGGCAATCCTCTGCTGATCATCCTGATTCCGATTTCATTGTTGTCGTTGGGTGAGATTCGACGGGCGACCATCGCCGGTTCGATGCTCTTCTTTTTCGTGATCTACACGGCCGATGCGGTATTCCTCAAGCACTACGCCCTGTCGGTGGCGCCCGCGATGATTTGTCTGGTTTTAATGGGCTGGCAATCGCTGGAACGCGTGTTTGCGCCGGCGCGGGGCGATTTTTACGTTGCTCTTTCTGGCAATTTGCGCGGTGGCGATCCGTGAACTGCCTGAGTTCAACCCCTTGAATACGCCGCTGGGGTTGCCCACCGATGAGATTCACGCCATAGACCAAACCATGGCGAATCTTCCTCGCCGGCCGGCGCTGGTCTTGTTTCGATTCAACCCGAAGTTCGACTCCTACCACGCCGATCCGGTCTACAACCCCGGCGTGGCGTGGCCGGATGATGCGCTGATCGTCCGGGCCCGCGACCTGGGGAAGAATGAGAATGTCAGGCTGTACCGCTACTATGACCGCCTTGGGCAGAACCGAGAGGTCTATTTGTGCGACCCGGGCGGCCCGGCGGTCGGGCGGAATCTATTGACGCGGCTGGGAACGGTCGATCAGTTGGCCAGCGATTGAAAATGGTCCAGACCCCCATCCATCAAGCCCAGGAAACATCCATCTGGTGGCTTTCCCCGCGGCTCGCCAAATGGCTCGCGCTGGCGCTGCTCGTCTTCGGAGTCGAATGCTGGCTGGTCGTGGGAAAGGACAACTACGGCCATCAACATCAGCCGCTGCTGATTCTCGCGGCCATCATCTGCGGATTCATCGCGCCCATTCGAAACGCCTTCAACTGGCTGTGGAAAACCGTCGAGCGACCGTCCCCCCGATCGCGATGGCTGGTCGCGGTCACGATCTGCGTAGCTTCCAGCCTCTTCCTCTATTGGACCCAGCGATATGAAAAAACGCCGTTTCAGCCGAAATTTCAGGACGAATTCAGCTATCTGATCCAGATGCGGATGCTGGCCGAGGGGCGGCTGTGGATGCCGGCGATTCCGTGTCCGGATTTCTTCGACACGTTCTATGTCTTCGTGCGGCCGGTCTACGCATCCATGTATTTCCCCGGCGCGGCCATGATGTATGTGCCGGCCCTGATTCTGCACCTGCCGTATTACGTCGCGCCGCTGGCGGTTTCGGGACTGTGCGCGGCCCTGCTTTACCTGATCGTCACGGAAATCCTCGACGGAGCCAGCGGACTTCTGGCGGTGCTGATTCTGCTCTCGATGGGAATGTTCCGAATGATGTCCATCATGCTGATGTCCCAGACGCCGACGCTGCTGCTGGGATTGGTGATGACCTGGGCGGTGCTGCGCTGGCGGAGCGGAAGAAAACCGGGATGGCTGATTATTCTGGCGCGGCCGCGGGATGGGCCGCCATCACCCGCCCCGCCGACGCCTTCTGTTTCGCGATCGTCCTGGCCAGCGTCATGACGATGGATCTATGGAATAGACCGGCGAGAGACTGGGCAAGGACCGCCGCCTGGGTAATCGTGCCGGCCATCCCGTTCCTCGCCCTTCAACTGACCGTCGATCGAAACATCACCGGCCGATGGTTCACCACTCCCTTCCAGTATTACACCGATCAGAATTATCCCGGCGCGTTCGGATTCCACGAGGGGCGGGCGCCGCTGCACGTCTCGAATGTTCCGGAAAAACAACTGTTTTACGAGTGGTACGCCAAGGGCGTGATCGAGCGGCACCGGCTGAAGAACGTCATTGCCTGGGAACTGAACGGAGAATGGGCGGCAGTATCCACGGCAGCGATGTCGGACGCATTCTTCTGGCTCATCGTGCCCATGTCGATCCTCGGGTTGTGGGACCGAAGGCTCTGGGCGGTGTGGGGCGTGTTGCCGCTGTATCTGATCGTTCTGGCCGATTATTCGTTTTCGGCAGTGTTGCCGCATTATGTCGTCGTGGTCATGCCGGTCATGATTCTGTTTTGCGTGCTGCCGATTCGGGTCCTGACCGACACGTTCCCGCGAAGGACGGCGCCGATTCGCACCATGTTGGGGCTGGGAATGATCGCGCTGGCCGTGGTGAACATGCCGCAGTTGGATCGCGTGATTCACGACCAGTATTTCGAGACTCCGGAATTGGAAACGATCAACCGGGTTCTGTCCCGCGAGGTTTCCCCGCCGGCCGTGGTGATGTTCCATTTCAATTGGGACGCGCTCGTCAACGGACGGAAATTGACCAATGATCCATCGCCGGAGCCGGTGTTCAATTCGGACGTGTCCTGGCCGGACGACGCGGCGATCATCCGCGTCCACGACCTGAATCCGAACATCTCGGCGGTAGGCAAACCCGGCGACCGGGACCGCCCCCTGTACGCCTACTATGCACGGATCGATCCAAAGCGTGTATTCTATCTGTACGACCGCGGCGGAGCGGCGAATTTGCGTCGGCTGGGAACCGGCCCGGAACTGATGCGGGCCACGCGCCCCGGCACGCCAACCCGCCCGTGAGGCCAACCGATGGAGCCATTTGATTCATCAACCCGTTCGCGGCACCGCCTGGCAAGGCTCGTGCTCGCGACGTTCATCTTCACGTTCGTCATCGCGCGGATATTGGTCATCTTCATCATGGACGGAAAGCTTCCCCCGCAGCTTTTTTTCCACGTCAGCGGAACGCACGTCCACCATCTGAACTACGGGATTTTTCTTCTCAGCATCACCGGCGCCGTCCTGCTTTTCGCCCGCCCAAGAGGAATCGGCCTCTGGTGGACCGCCGTGATCTACGGCATCGGCCTGGGATTGACGTTCGACGAATTCGGCATGTGGCTGCACCTAGGCGGCCCGTATTGGCAGCGCGCCAGCTACGACGCCGTGGTAACCGTCGCCGCGGTCCTGGCCCTGATCGCGTACGGCTCAACCATCCGAAAATGGCGGCCGAAGCATGTCATTACCATCATCGCCCTGATCGCGGTCCTCGGAGTATTTGGATTCGTTTTGCACAGATCTATGAAATGGGCGGACCAGCGGATCGGACCGAAGCTTTATCAGCTTGAGGAAAATGGGCCGAGCTGAACCTCCGCTTCGCCGCGGATGACTTGCCAGTTCAACGCTGATATAAACGCTCCCGTGGAAAGGATTATTCGGATGGCGAGCGGAATCGACCTGAAAGCCTTTATGTTGGCTTTCATTTTTTGCTGCTGTGCTATTGCGCAGACCCCCGCCACACAGCCGAATATGGCCGCAAGCTCTGCGCCGCCGCTCGAATTTGACATAAGGAAATCTTCCAATCTGACTGACGCCGAGGCGCAGGCATTGGAGGAAAAGGCTAAAGCGAATCCCGACGACGCCGATTCGCGGGCCGAACTTCTGGGATATTATTTCCTTCGGCAGAATTCATCGCGCGCTGCGATCGAAGCTCGACGCGCTCAGGTTCTGTGGATGATTCGTAATCGCCCGGCTGATCGCTTTACCGGATCGCCGTTTTGCGAAATCGAGCCGGCCGTCGACCCGGACGGCTACGTCGCGGCCAAGGACCTCTGGAAGCAGCAAGTGGAGAATCCTTCTCAATCGGCGGCGGTGCTTGGAAACGCCGCCAACTTCGTGAGTATGCAGGATCCCAAGACGGCGGAAGACCTCTTAAAACGTGCCGAGGCCGTCGATCCGGGCAATCCGCAATGGCCACAGGATTTAGCCTGGTTGCACTCGCGCCTGACGCCGAGCACCAAGCCTGCGGACCAATCGGACCGCGCTCGGCTCATCCTCGCGGAATTCGAAAAAGCCTATGCGTTATCCAAATCTCCCGAGGATCGCTTTTACAATCTCACGCCGCTTCCCAAGGCCGCATTTGCCTGCGGCGGCAACGTGAAGGCCGCGGATTATGCCAAACAGCTTCTCACCCAGGCCCAGAGTTTTGAGGGCGACTGGAATTACGGCAACGCAATTCACACGTCCAATCTGGTCCTTGGACGCGTTGCGCTGGCATCCGGGGATACTGACGCGGCGAAGGCCCGGCTGCTGGACGCGGGAAAAACGCCGGGTTCGCCTCAACTGGATTCGTTCGGACCGAACATGGAGCTGGCCCGTGAACTTCTCCAAAAAGGCGAAAAAGACGTAGTCCTTCAATATTTCAGTCTGTGCGGGAAATTCTGGAAAATGGGAGGGCGCAGCTCGATTCCTGGACTCGTACCGTCAAGGCCGGCGGGATTCCGGACTTCGGCGCCAACCTCAATTATTAAACGCCGCATTCTATAACGCGCACCGCGGCGCGAAGTCATGAACTATCCGAATGGCGTTCGCTTCCGTCCCCGTTAATTCTTTCGATTGGATTCAAACATCGTAGCCGAGTTTGCCCAGAGTCGGCTTCATAATGGAATTCAGAAGCTGGAGTTGCTTCTTCGAAAGTTCGCGCTTCGCCACTCCCACGCGGCTGGGATCGGGGGCCGTCAGGGCACGGTCCTTCCATGGCAATTCCCATGGGGGCACCACGTCCGTGTGCACGGTGGGATCGAGTTGCCGAGGTTCAAAACCGATTCCGATGAAATCACACGCCCGGCTTAGTTCGGCCCTGGGGTTTTCGATAAGATTTTCAAATTTAATTCGAAGAACGCGGTTGGGGTATTGCGCCTCGGATAAAAGCATGAACTCCATCGCACGCCGCCATTTCCACGCGTGAACGCTCAGGTTGGAATGTTGCTTCCACGGACTCTTGATGAGCGACAAGATGGCGTCCCGCCCATCCCTGGCGACCCATATCACCCGCGAATCGGGAAACAGCTTTAAAATCCGCGGCACCAACTGCCAATGGAGCGGCGTCTTTTCTCCCACCAGATCCTTGCCGCGATTTTCGGCATAGAGCCTTAATGCGATCAGGAGCAAGTTCGCCCAGGTTGGCTCGGTCCCGGCGAGCCGGCGAAAGAGTTCGGTGCGGCTCAAGCGGAGATCGCGCGATCGATCTCCATTGGCGAATCGCTCCGCCAACGTCGCTGGATCGGCGGTCTGGGTTGCTCTGAATATTGGGCAGATGTTGGTGAAGAAGTGCGTCTCCGGCGGCACGGCGACGCGACTGTGCCTGTCCAACATGGCGGCCATCAACGTGGTCCCGGACCGCTCGTAGCCCACGATAAAAAACGGTGCTGGTGGCATTGGACTGATCCGCGCAGCGCTGCCCGATCCGGCGTGCCCGGGAAATTTGTACCATCTGCGCGGAGTTTGACCAGTTTTTCCCCGTCAGAACCGACGGCAATTAACCGATGCGGATCGAACCGTTCATCCCGCTCGCGCGGCGGGAACGAAATGCCGCCGAAGGGCGCCGCGGATGCTCACCTGAATTTTCGATGCGCTGCGATGCCGGGCGAACTCGAGAAGTTGCAGGAACTCGTCGGCGTGTTTGGACAATTGCAGCGACATGCACAGGGACTGGGCGGCGAGGGCGGAGATCGTCGGCTGGACGCGCGAGCGATTCAGCGGCAATTCGCTCAGCGGCCAATGCCGGCGAAGTAAGGCCTGCGATTCGGCTGGGGCAACGACGTGGCCGCGGGACGTGCCGCGGCGCCCGGGGGCGATCACGATGACGGCATCGCAGGAGCAAAGTTGGGCCGCGGACCAGGGATGCTGCACGGCCAAGTCGATCCAGGCGGTTTCGCGCCCGATCAATTTGCTCCGCGCATCGAACGATTCAACAACGCCGGGAACATGGCGAAGCACGATCCGGCCGTACTGGGGGACCAAGGCGGTCCAGCGCTGGCCGATCACGCGATAGCCGGCCCGGAGAAGTCGCGAGATCTCCCCGGTGATGGAATACGGACTGAGGATCAGCGCGCCCCATCCGGCGCGTTCGACGGAGATGGCCGGGATCAGCTCGACGCCCCGCAATCGCAGCAACTGGGCCATGGGCCAAAGCACCGCCGCCTCGACGAGACGGACGGGATCGAGGCTCGGATGGGGAAGAACCCAACTTTGCCAGCGGCGTTTGAGCAGATTGATCTCGCACATTCCCCAGCGATCGTCGAGAATCCAACTTTGCTCGGCCAGGGAATAAATGTCGACCAGGTCGTCGCTTTGTCGCCCGCTGGCGGCGGCCGGCGCGAGGCAGCGAGTCACCTCGGCCAGTTCAAACGGACGGATTTCTCCGCGGGCGGGAAGGATTTTCGACGGCGCGGTCGATGCGAACGGCTTGAGGAAAAATTGAATCCGCTCGTCCAGCGCTGGACAGGAATTGGCGACGGCCACGGCCGAGCCGTGAATCGAAAAGCGATAATTTATCGGAACATTCAACGGCAACTCCCTCGCGACAGCTGGGACTATCGGCAAGATGGAAAAGCCCGCTGCACATTGATTAGACATTCAATCAGGCCTTCAAATCGCTTTGGCCGATGAGGGTAAATCCCTTTTTTATGAGCAGTTGTGCGGCCAGGACGGGATCATCCACGTAAAGCGCCAGCGCCGGCCCGCGCGGACCAAGCAGAAATGGATAGACGTAATGAATATTGATCTCGGCCGAGAGAAGCGCCGTGCAGATGGAAATCAATGGCTGGCCGTTGCGTTTGGAGATGTGGATGGCGAGAAGATCGAGTTCGCCAAAAGGGAATCCGGCGCCGGTCAGGGTCTGGCGAGCGGCATCGGCGTCGGCGCAGATAATGCGGACCAATGCTGAATCGGCGGATTCCTCAATCGACAGGGCGCGAATGGGATGGGCGGCGGATTCGAGGGCGCTGAGCAGGGCCTGAAGGCGGCCGACGCGGTTTTCGAGAAAAATGGTGAATTGACGCACCCGCGCCGGCTCGAAGCCGGCGCCGCGCTGGGTTTGCGGCGGTAGCACGCCTTCCATGGTTCTCATTTGTCATTTGTCACTTGTCATTTGTAAAGGACTTTGGGCTTTTTTCGAAAATGACCGGCGGCAAACAGCCAAAAGAAGAGGCCCGCCGGTCCGGCGGGCCTCTTGGCTCTGCTCTGCACCATTACAAACCGACTTAGTAGTTATTGGCAGTCGGCAGCAGGACGGCGTCGTTCGCCGTGTACGGCGAAGCAATCAGATCCTGGTTGGGGGGCGCGGTGGTGAGCCAGGTCGGGCCGCCGCGCGTGTAGATGTTGTCCTCGTCGACGCCGCAGAACGGATTGTTCTGGAATTCGACGTGGCCGTCACCATACAACACGTTCTGGCCATCCTGGCCGTGGTTGTTGCTGTTGCCCTCGCGCATCGAGGAACCCGAGCTGCTGGTGTTGGGCGCCATGACGTTGCTGTTGCCATTGGCCGAGCTGGTGCCCGGGTTGATGTCAGCAGCGACGGCAAAGGTAGGCTCCAGACCCTGCACCATCTTGAAGCCGCTCCCCAGGGCGCCGGTGTCCGGATAGGGATTGGCGTAGCTATAACTCAGGTTGTTCGCGATGTTCGTGAAGTTGATCTGGTTGAGGGCGGTATTGGTGCCGCCTCCATACACATCCGACACGGCGTTGGAACTGGGGCAGATGAACACGGCCGAGGTGATGTCCTCGGTGCGAATCAACAGGAACAACGCCTGGGGAACGTTGTTGATCAGTGAAGAACCGGCTTGGGGCGTGGTGCTGGTCCAGGTCGTAGCCGCGCCGGCGAACGGATCCGTCAAGCCAGAATTGCCGGTAGTAATTTGACCGCCGGTAAGATTGGCCGTGTTGAGATAACCCTCAACACCAATATCCGACCCGTTCATCTCTCCCGTACCGGAATAGAAGGTACGCGGATAAGGCCCCTTGTTGTCATTGGAATAGAGGAGAATGGCCTGACCGATCTGCCGGAGGTTGCTGGCACACTTGACGCGGTTGGCCGTTTCACGGGCCCGGTTCAAGCTGGGCAGCAGAATCGAGATCAGCAGAGCGATGATCCCGATCACCACCAGAAGTTCGACGAGGGTAAATCCGCTGGTCCTGACACCTGGACTCTCCGTGGGGGCAGAGCCCTTGGTCATACATGAACGCTTCATACGAAGCTCCTTTCGGACTGCGTCACATTCACAAGCGCATCGGGAGCGATCGTACGGAAATATAGATATGAGTGCCGTATCGAACTCCTTGTTGAGGAGACGACCCCTTCGACCGCGGATGCATCGGAATGTAACATGGAAAAATTGCGCCGGCGAACGCCGCCGGACGTTAATGGTCTATTAGGCTGATTATCGAAACTCCGCCATGAGTTTGAGCATACAAAAACAAAGGCTCGATTAAAGGCGAGCAAAGAGCAGTGTAACGCCCGCACCGCCGCGGCGTCAAGAAAAATGCCCGACATTGACGCGGCCTCGCAAATATATGTCAACTCCTTTTGAGCGATACGCTTATAGTTGACTACGGCCGGGATTCAACACCGGGTCGTTGCCTGCCCAGAGATATGACGTGCAATTATCGCTTTGGCGGGATTTCAGGGGCTTGGGGCGTCGGGATCGGATCGAAGATGGGACCTGTTTTTGTGATGGGTTCGCAGCCGCTGGATCACCAATTCGGGAAGTACACCGCGAAGCTGGTGGATATCGCCGCCGAGGGATACCACCTGGCGGATGAGGCTGCTGCTGGTCAGGGCGTATTGGTCGCCGGTCATGATGAAAACGGTCTCCACCCGCCCCACCGCCCGGTTGGCCAGGGCGAGTTGGAATTCGTATCGCAAATCCGAGACATCGCGGATGCCGCGGAGGATGGCGGTGGCCTTGCACTTTTTGACGAAATCGACGGTCAGGCCGGTGTATTTTTCGACGCTGACGCCGGGGGCATTCTTGAGCAAGGCGCGGATCATGGAAACGCGCTCGGCGAGGGAGAAAAGCTCGCTTTTCTCCGGGTTGATGCCGACGGCCACGATGAGGCGGTCGAACAGCTTCACGCCGCGGCGGATGACGTCGAGGTGCCCGTTGGTGATCGGATCGAACTGGCCGGGAAAGACGGCGATGGATCGTCGAGGCATTGGATCGGCAATTTTAAGGAAGGACAAGCGGCACTTGCAACTTCTGCCCACGGTGTCATAACTTGACGTTCGTGCTCAGCCGGCGCACGGGCAGCAACGGGGTCGTTTATTATGCCTCGGCCAATCTGGAGGCCATCGGGGTTCGTCACGCGTTCAGCACCCGCATCGGGGGGATCAGTCCGCCGCCGTTCGATTCGCTGAATATGGGAAATCCCAACGGCTGCAAGGCCCAGGATGATTACCAGCGCATCTGGGCGAATTACGCGCGATTGTTGTCATGCATCGGTTGTCCCACTGAGCCGCCGGTGCGCGTGCATCAGGTTCATGGCAATGAAGTGGCCGAGGTGCAGATCGGCCAGAGCTTCGACACGGATTGCAAGGCCGATGCCCTGGTGAGCGGCGACTGGCGGAGAGTGATTTCGGTGAGGACGGCGGACTGCGTGCCGATCCTGCTGAGCAGCGGCGACGGCCGCGTGGTGGCGGCCGTCCATGCGGGATGGCGCGGGATCGTCGCGGGGATCGTACCGGCAACGGTAAAACGCCTGACGGCGCTGATGGGCCAGCCGGCCGCGAGTTTGCGGGCCGCCGTGGGGCCGTGCATCGGAATGGGCGCGTTTGAGGTCGGGCCGGAAGTCGTGGCGGAATTTGAAAAAGTCTTCGGCCCCAAAGCGCCGCTGAAGAGCGGGCCCGGAGAAAAAGGCAACGTCGATCTGAGCGAGGCGGCCCGAATGCAACTGCTGGACGGTGGCCTCGAGGAGCGATACGTCGATTCCGCCGATCGGTGCACGGCGACTTATCGGGATGAATTTTTCTCGCACCGCCGGGATCATGGCGTCACCGGCCGCATGGCGGCGCTGATCGCCGCCAACTGTCCGGAGCCCGCCTGATGGCGGCCCAGGTGAGTCACATCCGCGGCCGGTTCGACTGCGCTCACCCCAGGCGGCCGGCGATGCGATTGCTGCTGCTGGCCGCGGTTCTCATCACGTTCGGCCGGATTCTGTCGAACGATTTTGTGGATTGGGACGACGGCACCCTGATATATGACAACGTCAACGTAACGGCCGGAACGCTGAATGGATTGGCCCGGCAGTGGAACTGGCGCGATCCGCACACGTTCGGGCTGTACGACCCGCTGGTGTACACGACGTGGTGGGTGCTGGCCCACGCGGCAAAATTGCAAACCCCCGATGCCCTGGGAGCGACGATCAATCCGCAGGTTTTTCACGCCGCCAATCTGCTCGTGCATTGGCTGGCGGGATGCGTGGTGCTGGAGATTCTGGCTCGGATCGGCATCGGCGGCTGGCCGGGATTCGCCGGGGCGCTGCTCTTTGTCGTCCATCCCCTGCAAACCGAAGCGGTGGCCTGGGCGACGGGCATGAAAGATTTGCTCGGCGGGCTGCTGGCGCTGGCAAGCATCTGGCGATACCTGATCGCGATCCAATCGCAGGGCGCGCGGCGGCGAAACAATTACCTCACGGCGACGCTGCTCTGCTTGGGGGCGCTTTTGTCCAAGCCGTCCACGGCCGTGTTGCCGCTGATCGTGGTGAGCCTGGACGTCATTCTGTATCGGCGGCCGCTGTGGTGGAGCTTGGCACGGATGGGACCGTGGCTGCTGATGGCGGCAACGGCGACGGCGATGACGTGGTCCATTCAACCGGCCGCGAAGCTTAAGCCGTGGCCGCTGTGGAGCCGCCCGCTGATCGCCGCCGACGCGCTGGCCTTCTATCTCGGCAAACTGGTTCTGCCGATCCATTTGAGTATCGACTATGGCCGAACGCCGCTGGCCATGCTGGGCGATCCGGTTCTCTATTGGGACTGGATATTCCCGGTTATCGTGGCGCTGATCGTTTGGCGGCTGCACAAACCGGTGCTGACGGCCGGAGCGATGATTTTTTTCCTCGGCCTGTTGCCGGTGCTGGGCTTGGCGCCTTTCGCATACCAATATTTTTCCACGGTGGCCGATCGGTACGTGTACTTGTCTATGCTGGGCGTTGCGATGGCGGCGGGGCTATTTTTGGCGAGATTCGGCAACTGGGCCGTTTGGTGCTGCGCTGCCGGCGTGCTCACCGCACTCATGTCGCTGTCGTTTGTGCAGGCGGGGCGGTGGAAAGACACCGATACGCTTTACGCGTATGCGATAAGCCTGAATCACGTCACGCCCACGCATTACATGATCGCGGCCGAATACGAGGAAAAGGAAGCGGATTGGGCGGCGCGGCGAAGGAACCTGGCCCTCGAGCACAGGGACATCGCCGCGGCACACGCGGAAGACGGGCGCATGCACGAAGACTTGCAAAAGGCTGTTGAATACCGCCGGCAGGAGATCAAATATGATTCCATGGACATCGAAGGACACGATCAATTGGCGATGGATTTATATGCGTTGGGCGACTATGCGCAGGCCGTGCGCGAATATGAGCAGTCCCGGCGTGCCGGGATGAAGCCGGATGCGCAGATCGAACAGGATCTCAAGGCCGCGAAAGAAAAACTTCGGGCCGTACCCGCGCGGTAACCAAACCGATGGGCAAGCTCTCCATTAGCGACGCGAAAACCAAATCCAGCGCCCGGCGACGGGCGGCGTGGATTCGGCTGATTTTGCTCGCGGCGGTTGTACTGGTATTCGGCCGAATCGTCACCAACGACTTCGTGAACTGGGACGACCAGACGCTGATTTTCAAGAACCCGAACATTGCCGACCCCACGGTTTCGGGCCTGCTGCACCAGTGGAACCCCAAAGACCCAAACAACGCGGAAATGTACGATCCGCTGGTTTACACGCTCTGGTGGTCGCTGGCTCACGTGGCCCAACTCGAAACTCCGGATTTTCAGCAGTCCAGGCTGAATCCGTACGTCTTTCATGCCGTGAGTCTGCTGGTGCATTGGCTGTCGGCCTGCGTCGTGCTGGAGATTCTACGGCGTTTGAAAATCGGCGACTGGGCCGCGGCGGCGGGCGCCGTCATCTTTGCCATCCATCCCATCCAGACCGAAGCGGTCGCCTGGGCAACAGGCATGAAGGACCTGCTCAGCGGCCTGCTTGTCCTGCTGGCAATCTGGAGATATCTGGTCGCGGTGCAAACGCAGGATCGGCGGCGAAAGAGAAATTATCTGTTGGCGACGATCTGTTTCGCGGCGGCACTGCTCTCCAAGCCGTCCGCCGTCATGACGCCGTTCATCGCCGCGGCGATCGACCGGATCATGTATCACCGCTCCTGGCGGGAGATCGGAAAATGGATTTGGCCGTGGCTGGCGCTGGCGGCGGGATGTGCGGCGCTGACCGTCGGCGTTCAGCCGCTGCATTCGGTCTACGGCG
Source organism: uncultured Phycisphaerales bacterium (assembly GCA_963771925.1). GTDB lineage: Bacteria > Planctomycetota > Phycisphaerae > Tepidisphaerales > Tepidisphaeraceae > PALSA-1353. Next base: position 1,562,452 of record CAVYVE010000005.1, on the reverse strand, counting down.
GGCCGATCTGGGCGCGGCCGCTGATCGCGATGGATTCGCTGGCGTTTTATCTGTACAAGATTTTTCTTCCGATTCGATTGAGTTTTGATTATGGCCGCAGCCCAACCGAGGTGCTGACCGATCCGAACCTGCACCATCCGCTGTATTGGACATGGATTTTCCCGCTGGCGGCGGCGGCGATCATCTGGCGAATCCGCCGGCCGGCGATCACGCTTGCGGGATTGATCTTCCTCCTCGGTGTTTTGCCGGTCCTGGGACTCAAGGCGTTTATCTTTCAGTATTACACCACCGTCGCGGACCGATATGTGTACGTTTCCATGCTGGGAGTCGCCCTGGCGGTGGGATGGCTGATGGATCGGCACCGCAATCGCGCGGCCATCGGCATCTTCGTTGTCGTGGCCGCGGTGTTGGGGTCTCTTTCGTTCGTCCAGGCCGGCCGCTGGAAGGATACCGAGACTCTTTACGACTACGGCCTGGGATTGAACAAAATGCGAGCGCTGCACTATCTCATCTTTGGAGATTACCAGGACCATCTTGCCGCGTATGACTTTCGCCAGGCCCAGGCGGTGCGCGATCCGAACAAAATCAGAGAATGGACCAAGGAGGGATACGAGTACCTTCAGCAAGCCGCGGAGTTGTACAACGAGGCGATCAGGCTGGAGCCGACCAACCCGAACGGTTACGACCGGCTGGCGCGAGACCTGGTTCGTTTGAATCGGATTCCCGAGGCGATTGAAGTGGTCAAGCGTTGGATGGCCATGGAGCCGCGGGTCGATCCGCAGATGCGGGAGAAGCCTGGGGTGCTGCAGGCGATGCTGGGTTCGCTGTATCTGCGCGATCGGCAATATTCCCAGGCCGAGGCCATGCTGCGGCAAGCCCTTCAGTTGAACCCCGATCCGCAGACGCAAGATCTGCTGCAAAAAACCCAGAAAATGGCGCAGCCAGCCGCGACCCGGCCGGCAGATGCTCATTGAGGCAGCAGCGCCGCGTGGAACGCGAGGCGCTCCAGGGCATACAGATCATCCAAGGGCAGGCCGGTTTCGACATCGTGGCGAATAATGACCCATCGCCCCGCCACAAGCTCGAACAGTGTCTGGCAGTGAACGGTTTGGGGCGATTCGTCGTTTACGAAGTTGGCATCATTCTCGGCATCGCGGCGATGGTCGTGCGGCTCGGTGATGCGCGAGGCGCAGGAATATCGCAATAGAATCTGCTGGGGATCGGAATTGGGCTGCCGCTGGTACGTGACGTCCCAGACAACGAACTGTCGCAGGCGCCACTCGTGATGTTTGTCCAGAAAAAGCACCGGCCGATTACGCACGAACAGGGGAAACGCTTCAGTGTCCCGCTGGAAATCTCTGACGGCCTGGTAAATATCCGGCTGTGTTGCCGGCGGGGCGGGGGCAACCGGGGCCGGCGTTGTGCTGGGATGCGGCGGGGATAGCGCCATCGCCTGCGCCTGGGCCGCGCCGCGCCGCGCACGTTCGACCAATTGGCGAATGTAGCTGCTTTCGATCTGCCGATTGCCGACGGTATCGAGAACGAAACGATACTGCGCGGCGGCGCCGCGGTAATCTCCGTCCACGATCAGAACATCGCCGCGGTTAGTCGCGTCGTTCAGGGCGTTGAGGTTGCGGCTCTCCCAATTATCGGAAAAGAGCACGAGGCAGACGATGATGAACGATCCGATGCCGCCGACGACCAGGGACCACCACAGCGGCGATGGAATCCCGCGAGAAGGCGGAGGAGGCGGCGGGAGCGGCGGCCCATCGGCCGCGGGGGGTGGAGCTTCTTCGACGGCCGGCTCGGGCTCTTCCTCGGGGAGCGGGGGAATGTCGTTCAACGCGCCGCAGTTGGGGCAGAATTCGGCAAGACCGGCGAATTCCTCGCCGATTTCAAAAGCCTCCCCACACTCGGCGCAAGATACCCGGATCAAGGCGCAACATCCGTTCAGGCGGCGACTTCACACTCGGTGGCGGGCGAAGCCTCACCAGAGGCGGGTGAAGCCTCCGCCGCCGGGGCGATGGGCCGGGCCTCCCGACTCTTGTTGTTGGAGACGACCACCGTTTCCCAAAGATCGATGCTATCCAGTTTGTAGCGGTAATCCACCTCGACGCCGGTTGTGCGGATCAGGTCCTGCAGCGGCAGATCGCTGCGCCAACCCAGCTTCGTGCACAGCGGGCAGAGGAATTTCTCGACCATCGCGATGAAGCGGTTGGTGGACTGAAAATGGTTGAGGATGACGATGCGCGCCCGGGCTTGGCGACACGCTGCGACTCGCGGATCAGCCGATACGGATCGCTGACAACGCTGATGACGTGGCTGATGAACACATGATCGAAGGCGTCGTCGCGGAAGGGAAGCTGAAGGGCGTTGGCCTGGAACAGGCGCGGTCGGGGCGAGGCGGCGATGTTGAATCTTTTTGCGGCACTCGCGCAACATGCCGCCGGAGAGGTCGATGCCGAAGATGCGGGCGTGGCGAGGATAATAATCGAGCGAACGCGCCGGTGCCGATGCCCATATCGAGCACGCGCTCGACCGGGCCTGATGTTCATGTGCGATATCGCGCTGGCGATTCGCCGCCGAACCAGACGACCGAACGTCACATCATAAAACAAGGAATGAAAATCGTAGATACTACGTGTGCTGGATTCCTGCATCGCCACGGCAGACGCTCCTTCTGGTTACAAATTAGCCGCTGCAATGGATTTTGCCAAGCGGCGAAGGCGATCCCGTCATTTCGTCATCCCCGCCGCCGACGCGTCCATGAGCCAGAGAAGCCGGCCGTCCGGGCGGGTCGATCAATTGAATCGGCAGATTTTGCGGGTCGCGCGGACCCTCCAGGACCTGTTCGACGCGCTTGGCCTTGTCGGCCCGCTGACCATCACGATGATCTGCCGGGCTCGGTTGATGAACGGCGCGGTCATTGTGATCCGCCAGACGCCGAGCTTTTCCGACGAAATTGGCGACGCAGCGATGGCTGCGTTTCAGCGAGCGCCGCGGTGTGCGGAAAGAGCGAGGCGGTATGGCCGTCATCGCCCATGCCCAGAAGAATCACGTCCAGCCCGCCGTCGCCGAAGTCCTGTTTCAGGAGTTGGCCGTATTCCGTCGCGGCGAGTTGGGGATCGATCTCACCCTTCATGCGGTGGATGTGATCGGGCCGGATGGGCACGCGATCGAGCAGCGCTTCGCTGGCCATGCGGAAATTGCTGTCGGGATGATCCGGCGGAACGCATCGCTCGTCGCCGAAATAAATCTGCCAATTATTCCAGTCGATGCGTTTTGAATAGCTTTCGCCGGCCAAAAGCTGGAAGAGGGTTTTGGGCGTGCTGCCGCCTGAAAGCGCGATGGAAAATCCGCCGCGGTTGGCAATGGCATCGTCGGCGGCCTTTACGATTCGATCCGCCGCGGCAGCGGCCAGGGCATTTAAGTCGGCAACGACATCAATGCTTCGGCTGGACATGATTCAGTCGCGCCACAGACGCGAAAGGGGAATCGTCAGATCGGTAAACGGCGGCAACTGAACGGTTCCGTCCTGCTGCCCGCGACCGGCGGAAATGTATTGGCCGCTATCCAATCGCCAGGCTTCGATGGTTCGCGCGATCGGATCGACGATCCAGTAGAAAGCGACGCCTGCGTCACGGTACTGGGCGAATTTGTCGGTGCGGTCGATCTCCACGCTGGTGGGACTGATGATTTCGACGGCCAGGTCGGGTGGGCCCTCCATGGCCTTTTCGCCAATGAAATGCATGCGCGGCTTTGAGAAATAGAGAATGTCTGGACGTCGAACTGTGAAGGAATCCAGAGATGGTATCCAAATCGCTGTATAGCTCACCAAACTTTTGCCCGCTGACATGGATGTTCAGCAATGTCGCCAATTGCATGACCGCAAAACCATGCTTGGGTGTTGGGCTTGGGCTCACGGCAATCTCTCCTTCGACCAGTTCTAGCCGAACGCCGGGCGGATCTTCCCCGAGCCGCAGAAACTGCTCGGCCGTCATCTTGGTGGTGCTCAGGACAGGCATGATTTGAACATTGTACTCAAATTCGGCGCGGGAGATGAACGCCGGTTCTAATGAGCGACAACCGCAGCGTGATTCGACAGGCAGACGCCGGCAATCGTCGCTCGGCGGCTTCGCCGATCAACGAAGCGGTCGTGCCGCGGTCGACCAATGCGCCGGCGAGCCACAGCGTTGTGGGCCGGCCCGTCTGGCCGCTTCGCAGAATTTCGGCGATGGCGGCAGCTTGCTGCATGGCGTCGGCGAAATATCCCGTGCAGGGATAATCGCCGTTCGTCCAACCCACCGCCGCAACCGACATGGCCCGCGGCACCTCGACGCCGGCGCGATGAGATTCTGCAACGTTTGAACCGCCCCGGGCACCGAATCGCAAATGCAGGCCGTTGCCCCCGATTCCACCGCGCAGGCCACATCCGATGGAAAGCAGGAATCCACGCAATAGTCCGAGCAGTACTCGCCCCGCCGTTCGGCGGATCGCCTCGGCCATCGTGATCCGCGGCCGCGTTCTTCGATCGCCAGGAAACAGCGGTGCCCGGCCAACACCAGCTCGCGCGTCAGGTGGGCCGTCCCCAAGTCACCGTATCCAGCAACACGGCGTTGGTCGAATAGGTCCGCGCTTCGCCGGCCCCGCGACAATCGGCACACCCCGGATCAAAAGATCGCGCACAAACGCCTCGGGGGTCCGGCTGGCCAGATCGATCACCGCGGCAAATTGGTTGAGAAAGCTCGGCCGGATCGAACCAATGTCGCTATGGATTTCCGCATCGCGGTTCAGTGTCTTGAGATGCTCGACCAGGCGGGATCGGTGTGGCCGTCCACGATAAGGAGCCACGGCCCCGCGGCCGCGGAATCTTGAGTCGCGAACCCCTGACGAATGTTCCCCGCCCGATGCTGCGCTCAAGCAGGCCCTCGGCGGCCAAGTCCGTCAGCGCCTTGCTGAGCGTCTTGGCATTGACGTGAAACCCGCGGGCAAGTTCCCGCTCGCCGGGAAGTTTGCCCTTCAGCTCGCCGCAACGTCACCGCCTGGCGAATTCGTTCCCGCAAGCGCTGGAACTTATAGCTCAAATCCGAGTTCGCCGTTGCCGGCTAGGTCGTTATCCATGACGAATCCTCGATAGAACCCCAGCGAGCCGCATGGTCGATCGCACGACCGTTAGCTGCCTCTCAATCATCTGTCTGGCACTCAATATTAAGTGATTCACGTTCGGCAAAATATCATAACAAATAATCACAATTCGCTCACGGATTGACCCGTTATTTTAATTTGGCCTCGCCGCGTGCCGGGTTGGGCGGTTAGGATTATCGCACCCATTTGGTAGGATGCCAATATGCGCGGCGTTGTTTTGGCCTGGATGCTGGGGTTGCTGTTGCCGGCGTCATGTCCGGCCGCCGAGCACGAGATTTCCATTCCCTTGCAGGATGGGCGTTTATCCCTCAACCAATTACAGCAGGTTTTGGAGCAGGATTTAGCACATCCCCCCAGCCGCGATCCCCAACTTTCCCACCCTGGACGCGGGCCTGGACCTTCGGAGCATCAACGGCTGGCTGCTGGTGCGGGGCCTGAACGGTGCGATGGGCGATGGATTTCACGCGGTTGTAACCGGCCAAACGTCTGTGATCCAAATTGATCCGGACAAATGGCCGCGGGATTGGAACCAGTCCTGCGACGCCCTTGTCCGATTCGCCGAAATCGCCGCCCCCGCAAGCCGTGGCGCGGCAGAACCGGCTGTTTGGCCTGCACCTGCCGCGCGTCGTCGATCCGCATCAGCCGCTGGTGATTCTCATTCATGGCCTTGATGGAGATCGCGGCTTGTTGCAGCGATCTTGCCGAGCTGCTCGACAGCGCATCGTCTTCAAACCGCGATATTCGCCTATCCGGCAGAGCGGCCCCTGGCCCAGGAGGCGGAATCTTTCGCCCGGCACATGCGCCTGCTGCACGAACACTTCCCTCGCCCTGCAAATCGATCTGGTCGCGGAGAGCATGGGCGGCCTGATCGCCCGGCAATATGTTGAAGGGTTCCGAATACGCCGGCGGGGTGGACCATTTCATCTATTGATCGCGCCGCCCAATGCGGGTTCGACGTGGACGCCGTTGCGCTCTGCTGAAGGTGGCGGTGAACGCCTCGCGACTGGCGGCGCGATCCGCAATGGAGCCCGGCCTGGATGATTACCGAAGGGATTTGCCAATCGGCCGGTGACCTGCGCCCGGATTCGAAATTTCTTGCCGAATTGAATTCCCATCCCCGACGCCGAGGAGTGCGATTTACCATTGTCGCCGGCGACCGACCCGTGGGCTACCGATTCGCGGCGGAGTGCTCGGTGGACGGGCGATCTCGTTGGCGATCGGATGACGGAGTGGTGGGGTATTGGGCAAGTCAAATCCGCATTGATCGAGATCGAATCGCATTGCTTCGCCGCACAGGCGATAATGACGGACCGGTGACGCTGAACAGCACCCGCCTGGCGGGCGTGACGGATTATGTCGACGTGCCGGCCGATCATGTGGCGTTGTACGAATCAATCCACGGCCAACCGCCGGCGGCATGGCCGACCATTCAAAACCGCCTGGCCGGCCAGGTTCCCTCCCATGGCGGGTGAATTCGATCTCATCGATTGGATTCGCGGCAACCAGGGCAAATCGCCGCTGGTTTCCATCGGCATTGGCGATGACCTGGCCGCTCTGAATTGGCCGGCGGACGATTTGCTGCTGGTGGGGGTCGATCAGGTCATCGACGGCGTGCATTTCGATTCTTCCGTGCATTCTCCGCGGCAAATCGGTCGTAAAGCGATGAATCGCAATCTGTCGGATTGTGCCGCGATGGGATGTCTGCCCGCCGCGGCCGTCGTGGCGGTCGCGCTGCCCAAGAGCCGGCCGATGGACGATGCCAAGGAACTTTACCACGGCCTGCGCGAAGCGGCGGACGTGTTTGATTGCCTCATCGTCGGCGGCGATACGTCAACGTGGGACGGGAAATTGGTGGTCAGCGTGACGATCCTGGGCCGCTCCGCCGGAATCCGGCCCGTCACCCGCGGCGGCGCGATGCCGGGCAACGGCATCTACGTCACCGGACCGCTCGGCGGGAGCATTCTCGGCCGGCATCTGACTTCGAGCCGCGCATTGCCCTGGGCCGCAAATTGGCCCCCGCCGCCACGGCGATGATCGATCTCAGTGACGGGCCTTCGCGCAACATGACGCATGTTTGCCGAATCAGCGGTGTTGGGGGGGTGATTGAATCCCGGCTCTTGCCGATTCATCCGGATGCCGTGGAGCTTTCACGCCGCGACGGCGTTTCGGCGATCGGATCATGCGCTGAACGACGGGGAGGATTACGAGTTGCTGTTCACCTGCGCCGCCGAAATCGACGGCGCGATCCGCATCGGTCGAACCACGGAGAAACCGGGAATTTTCTTGGAGGATGAAAACGCGAATCGCATTACGCTGGCGCGCGGGTGGGAACATCACATCGGGCGTCTGTAGCCGCAGCCCCGGATGTTCATCCCGGGGCTACCGTCTTCTGCGATGCCGGCGATTGATGGGGATCTTGCTGCCGATGGTCCGCGGCGGCAGGGACACAACCACCTCCGCCCCGTCCGCTGCCCCGCCCCCTGCGCCGCCCGCTGCGCCGCCGCCCGGCGAATACGGCCGCTCGAAGCGGCTCAGCACCGGCTTGGCCGGTGCTGCCGCCGCCGACGCACGTCGCCGGGCTTGTGTTCCGTCCAATCCGCCGGCGTGGGCCGCGGCTTCAAATCCCTCCAGCGTCGCCTGCTGGAATCACCATGTTGATCAGATTCTCGATCTCGCGTCAGCTCTTCGCCCTGGTCGCGGCGACCAACGTAAACGCCTTTCCCGCCGCCCCCATCCGCGCCGTGCGGCCCACGCGATGCACGTAAACCTCCGGATCTTCCGGAACGTCGTAGTTGATGATGTGGCTGATGTCCGCGACGTCGATTCCCCGGCTGGCCAGATCGGTCGCGATCAACACGTCGAATTTTCCCGTGCGAAAATTCTTCATCACCCGCTCGCGCTTGTTCTGGGCCAGATTTCCGTGAATCTCCCGGCACTCGATCCCGTCCGCGTGCAGCTTTTTCGCCAGCTTCTCCGCCCCGCGCTTGGTCCGGCAAAACACGATCGCCAAGTCCGGATTCTCCCGCTCCAGCAGCTTCCGCAGCAAGATGTATTTGTCCCACGGCTGAACCGAAAAATAATACTGCTCCACTTCCGCCACCGTCGGCTTGTCATCCGCCCCCGGCGCGATCAGCTTTTCCACCGGCTCGCGCATGTATTGCCGGGCCAGCTTCTCGATCTCGCCGGAAATCGTGGCCGAGACGAACATCGTCTGATGCTCCGGCCTCCGGCGCCGCATTCCCTTGATCCGCGAAAGAATGTTGCGGATGTCGTCCCGGAATCCGATGTCCAGCATCCGGTCCACTTCATCCAGCACCACGAAGCGGATGTTTCGCAGGTCCATGATGCGCCGATCCAGCAGATCGATCACGCGCCCCGGCGTGCCGACGAGAATCTCCGGCCCATGCTTCAGGAATTTCATCTGCGCGGCGATCTTCTGGCCGCCGTAGACCGGCACCGAACGGATCGGCGTGTGCTGGCCCAGCCGCTTGATTTCCGCTTCCACCTGCATCGCCAGTTCGCGCGTCGGGACCAGCACCATGGCCTGAAACGCCAATCCCCTGCTTGCCTTTTGCAGCATGGGAATCGCGAACGCCGCCGTCTTGCCCGTGCCGGTGCGGGCCTGGCCCAGAATATCCACGCCGGCCAGCGCCCGCGGGATGAGCAGGGTCTGAATTTCCGACGGGGTGATGTAACTCAGGTCCGCCAGCGCCCGCAGAATGGATGGCCGCACCCCCAGGGCCGCAAACGCCTCCGGCGCCGATGGACTTTCCGCTTTATCGCTCATGCGGTGCAGACCTTATTCAGATCAACGGGCTTTTGCAATTTGCGCGGCGGTTCATGAAAGCTGTCGTTGGTCATTTGTCATTGATCGTTCGCCGCTCTTTACAAATGACAAATGACAAATGACAAATGACGAATTCGCGCTTGCCTTACTGCACCATGCGTTACAAGCTCCTCCTCGCCTATCGCGGCACGCGCTATCATGGCTGGCAGCAACAGGCCGTGCTGCCGACGTACAAAGGCGATCCCCCGCCGCCCGGGGCCGGCATCCCCACCGTTCAGGAAACGCTCGCCGCCGCCTTGGCCAAGGTTGTCGGCCATCCGGTTTCCATTGTCGGCGCCTCGCGCACCGACGCCGGCGTTCATGCCAAGGGCCAGATCGCTCATTTCGACACGGATCAAGATCCAAATCCCCCCGGACGGTCTGCGGCGGGCGGTCAATCACCGGCTCCCCGACGACATCCTGATCCGCGACATCGAGCCTGTCCCCGATTCCTTCGACGCCATCACCGCCGCGATTATCCAAACGCTATCAGTATTTCATCTGGAACGCCCCGGACCGCGATCCGTTTTTCTCCGATCTCTGCTGGCACCGCTGGCAGCCACTGGACATCCCGCGCCATGCAATTGGCGGCCGCTCATTTCGTCGGCGAGCACGATTTCGCCAGCTTCGCCCGCCCCGGCCACCACCGGCAAACCACCGTCCGCACGATCGCCCACTGCTCGGTGGCCGCGCGCGGCCCGAAGCTCGTCATCGGCGTCGAGGGCTCGGGCTTCCTGTGGAACATGGTGCGGATCATCGTCGGCACGCTGGTCGAAGTCGGGCTCGGCCAGTATCGCCCCGACGACATCCCCAAAATGCTCGCCGCCAACGACCGCCGGGCCGCCGGCTCCACCGCACCGCCACATGGGCTTTATCTGCAATGGATTAAAACAAATGCGAATTGGCCACAGATATAAATCAGATGCGCACAGATAAAACCGTTCTGATTTATCTGTGTGCATCTGACTTTTATCTGTGGCTAAAAATCTTCATTCCCCGGACTTCGCCCCGATCAATTGCCTCTCGTACAACTGCTGATACGTCTCGCACGAACTCAGCAACTCGTCATGTTTACCCTGCCCGACGATCCGGCCGCGCTCCATCACCACGATCGTGTCGGCCGAGAGAATCGTGCTGAACCGATGCGCGATCACGAACGTCGTCCGCTCGTGCATCAGGTGCTCGATGGCCTGATGGATCAGGTGCTCGCTCTCGGCATCCACCTGGCTGGTGGCTTCGTCGAGAATCAGGATCGGCGCCTGATGAAAAATCGCCCGGGCGATGCAGAGCCGTTGCTTCTGACCGCCGGAAAGCTGCCCGCCCTGGCCGCTCAGCACCATCTCGTATCCGCCCGGTTTTTCCAGGATGAAATCATGTGCGAACGCCCGCCGCGCCGATTCTTCAATCCGCTCAAACAGCGCCCGCCTCGCCGGCGAATCCGGCGCGTCCGGCTCGGACAACACCTCTCCATACGCGATGTTTTCCGCGATCGTGCCGGGGAAAATATGGGTGTCCTGCGTGACCAGGCTGATTTGCTCGCGCAGCGACGACCGCGACACGGTGCGGATGTCCATGCCGTCGATCAGAATTCGCCCGCCGTCCGGATCGTAAAATCGCTCCAGCAACGCCATCAACGTCGTCTTGCCGCTGCCGTTTCGGCCGACGATCGCGACGGACTGTCCCTTGGGCACCACCAGGCTGACGCCATCCAGCGCCGGCGACGTGGCATTCGGATACGTGAAGGCGATGTCCTGGAATTCGATCCGCAGGCGCAGCGGCGGCAACTTCCGCGGCGGACGGCTCCGTTGCCGGCCGACTCCACGGAGGCCGGGACCACGTCCCGCTCCGGCGGCAGGTCCAGCGTCTCGAAAATCCGCCCCGCCGCCGCGTTGGCCTTCTGCAATGCGTTGTTCAACTTGCTCGCCTTCCGCATCGAATCGGCGATCACCACCAGCGCGAACATCACCGTGAAAAACGTCGTCTGCGTCAGCGTGTGCCTCTCCGTCACCAAATAAGCCGCCAGCAGGATCACCATCCCCGCCACCAGCATGATGATCGATTCCATCACCGGCGAGCTGATGGCATCGACCCGGCTCATCCTGACCAGTTCCGCCACCAGATTGTCGAGGATCTTCGTGTATCGCCGCCGCTCGAATTTCTCCGCGTTGAAACCCTTCACCACGCGGATGCCGACCAGCGTCCCGTCGATCTGGCCCAACAGAGTCGAGGAAGACCGCATCGCCGCCCGGCTGGCGCGTCTCATCTTCTTGCCGAATCTCTTCATCATGATCGCCATCAGCGGGACCAGCAAAGCGATGAAGCACGTCAATTGCCAGCTCAAATACAGCGCCAGCCCGAACACCATCGACGCCTTGATCGGCTCCTGAATGCTCTGCCCCAGCACGGTCTTAAATCCATCCTGAAGATTGTCCACATCGGTAATCAACCGGCTGGTGGCGTCGCTGGCGCCCTGGCTGGCTCAGACTCGAGATCGGAATCCGCAGCACCCGGTCATACACTCGCCGGCGAATGTCGTTGGCCGCCAAAATCGCCGCCTTGTCCGACAGATGCTCCTGGAAAAACCGCATGACGCTGCCGACCAATGTCAGGCATGCCAGCATCGCAAACACCACCGCCACGGCCTTCACTGGCCGCAACGGAATATTCTGAATCACCCGCAATCCCAAAACAAAATACCCTTTCAGCGGCTGAAGCGTGCACGGCGGCGCTGCCGCGACCCCGAATGCTGATCTCAACCCCCCGGTCCGCCCAGGCGATCCTTCGCAGGATTTCCCCGGCTCGATAGGACGCGGCCTTCGCATCCAGCCGCGATGTGTTCACCGGCTCATCAGGAAACGGACTTGGCGGCGCGTTGGCCGGCGGATTTGCACCAACGATCACATCCCCCACGCGCAGCCCCGCCTGTTTGCCCGGCCCGTCGCTCACCTGGCCGACCTGCACGATTCCGCGGGGTCCGGCAGGAATTTCACTTTTAGCCGTGCCTGGGCCGTTTGCCGGTACATCCACGCCGGCATGGTGTCGCCGTTAATCAGCACCTGCATGACCGGGAGCATCGTGGTCAGCCCGCCGGTCAGTGCCAGACCGACGAAAATCGCCGCCATGACCGAAATCGCCACCTTCACCCGATAGGGCCAAAGATATCGGCACGCACGCCAGAAATGGCGGTGTTTGCTCAGTTTAACCTTCGGTCGATTGGTCAGGTCATTGGTCATTGGTCATTTGTCGTTTGTCATTGGTAGTTTTGATTCAGCCGCGAGGGGATATCTTAACAAATGACCAATGACAAATGACCAATGACCGATTTCTGATTTCCGAATTTCGGTTTCCCGGCTTATCATTCCGCCACCGCCCATGTCCCAAATCCCACTTTCCCAACCTGACATCACGCGGTCCGAGATTGACGCGGTCATTGATGTTTTGCAAACCACGACGCTTTCGATCGGGCCGAAGATCGGGGAATTCGAGCGCCGCTGCGCGAAGATCGCCGGCCGGCGTTACGGAGTCGGCGTTTCCTCCGGCACCGCCGGCCTGCACGCCATCATGGTCGCCGCCGGCATCAAGCCCGGCGATGAAGTCATCACCACGCCCTTTTCCTTCGTCGCATCCGCCAACTGCATCCTCTACGTCGGCGCCACGCCGGTCTTCGCGGACATCGATCCGCAAACGCTCAACCTCGACCCCGACAAAGCCGCCGCCGCGATCACCCCCAAAACCAAAGCCATCGTCGCCGTCGAAGCCTTCGGAAATCCCGCGCGGGATGATCGAGCTGGAGCAGGTCGCGCAGAAGAACGAGCTGATTCTGATCGAAGACGCCTGCGAAGGCTTCGGCGGGCAATTCGCGCAGCCGGCCCATCGGCTCCTTCGGCCGGGCCGCCGTCTTCGGATTCTATCCCAACAAACAGATCACCACCGGCGAAGGCGGCATGATCGTCACCGACGACGACAACTTCGCCGCCCTGTGCCAATCCCTGCGCAACCAGGGCCGCGACGGCATGAACTGGCTGGCCCACGCCCGCCTGGGCTACAACTATCGCCTCAGCGAAATCAACGCCGCCCTCGGCGTCGCCCAGATCGCCCGCCTCGACGAAATCCTCGACAACCGCCGCCGCGTCGCCCATCGCTACATGCAGCGCCTGATGACCAATCGCTACCTGATCCTGCCCACGCTGATGGACGACACGCACATGAGTTGGTTCGTCTTCGTCGTGCGTCTGAACGACCTGTTCGAGCCGGGCGACCGCGACAACATCATCCGCGAACTCCGCTCCGAAGGCATCGGCTGCAGCAATTATTTCCCGCCGATCCACCTTCAGCCGTACATGCAGCAGTTGCTCGGCTCCAAGGCCGGCGACATGCCCGTTTGCGAATACGTCGCCGCCCGCACGCTCGCGCTGCCGTTTTTCACCCAAATGACGCCCAGGCAGGTCGATCACGTCTGCGACGTGCTGGAAAAAACGCTCAACAAAACCCTCATCGCGCGCAAGGGCCGGTTTTAACTCGTAGCGGCCGTATATCCGCTCAGCGTGTACACGATCACCACATTCTGCCCCGATGGCTGGGTGTATTGCGGATTCACATCCCATTTCACAACGCCTCCCGGCACCTCCGGACACACCCACACCTTCGCCTTGCCGCCCCACGGCCGCTCCTTGCCGGCCACGGTGTCGTCCTTCATCTGATACACCTCGCATTTGAATGTCCGGCCCATCGCCCGCACATCCTGCCGGCCAAGGTCCTTCACTTCCTGCGCTTCCACCTTGGCATCTTCGATTTCGCGGACGGGTCTGCCCACCCGCGGCCCGTGCCCGAAATCCGGTCGTGGTCCGCGACTCGACGATCAAATGATCGGCCGTCACCTCCCGCAGCGTGTAGGTTGTCTGAACGTCGATCGTCATCGGCCCCGCCTGGACCGTCCCCGTCATTGTGCGGCTCGACCCCACCTTGAATCCCGCCCAGGCCGTGTAATCGGGATTGTCCACTTGCTGAGCGTGCAATGACGGTACGGCCGCCATCGCCATGAAAATCGCCACCCACACTGCCGGATCTTTCAAATATTGCATGGTCTGACTCCGCCGTTCCAAACGAAACGTATCCAACCCAGGACGGCGAGAATTTTAATCATTGTCGGGCATGGTGTCACCCCTTCTAGCCGGCGGGCCCGCACTGAGCTTCTCGAAGTTGCTTGCCCGCCGATTTCGCCTGCCGGTGGGCGCGGGCATTGCGAATTCTTTTGCCGCCGCGCACGACAACGTATGATACGAATCATGATCCCCCACCCGTCCCCACGCAATTTTCCCTTATTCCGCCCCGCGCCCATCGCGGCGGTCCTCGCATTGGTCCTGCTGCTATCCGGCTGCGCTTCACAGAAGACCGCAACCGGTAATGCGTCGCCGTCGAACCAGACTCCTTTGCAGCAATTGATCGCCGGCAACCAGCGCTATGCGTCGGGCCACCCGCTGCATCCGCGCCAGGATACGGATCGTCGAACCGAGGTTGCCACCGGCCAGCACCCCTTCGCGATCATCGTCGGCTGCTCCGATTCGCGCGTGCCCCCGGAGATCGTGTTCGACCAGGGCCTCGGCGATATTTTCGTGGTTCGCGTGGCGGGGAACGTCGTGGACAACCAGGCGATGGGTAGCATCGAGTACGCCGTGGAGCATCTTCACGCCCACCTGGTGGTTGTCCTCGGCCACGAGAAATGCGGCGCCGTCCAAGCCGCCATCGCCGGCGGCGAGATGCCCGGCCACATCGGCAGCATCACCCAGGCCATCGAGCCCGCCGTCGAAAAAGCCAGACACGAGCCCGGCGACCTGCTGGAAAACGCGATCGACGAAAACGTGCTGCGGGTAGTGAACCAGATCAAGACCTCGGAGCCGATTCTCGCGCATGAGGTGGAGACGCATCAGTTGACGGTCCTCGGAGCGCGGTACAACCTGGCCCCGGGAACGGTGCAGTGGCTGAGCCAGCCTTGAATATGGCTCGAGAAAAAATCTAAAGGGTCGTGAATTCAATGCGGCCGGGAGTCTTTTTATTTAGAGACTCCCGGCCGCATTGAATTCACGACCCTTTAGATTTCTCATTTTTTGAGGCGGATGACCAGATACTGATTCGTGAGCCGAGCGGTCGCCGGCGATTCTGGAGGCAGGCCGTTGCCGCGACGATAATCATCAGCCACGGTCGCGCACGCGGCCCGTTTGCCGGCATCCGGCGGAAGCTCCACGTAGGCCAGCGGATGCAAACCCCCGCCGGTGTCGATATACACCCTCACCGCGCCGGCGGCGTACATTCGATCGATCAACCCGTCGATCAGCTTATCCGATGCCGTGTAGCGAGCCGACTGCTTATATTGATTCCCCTCAAAAACCTGCTGAATGGGGGCTTGCTGATGAATGCGGCGAACAATTACCTTGTCGAGAAAAGTCGGCGCAGTAGCGGCCGGCCCCGGAGTCGCGGTCACCCATGGATTCGCCGCCGCGACGACAACCGCCGCCGCCGGCGCGGGGCGGCGCCGGGGCATTGGCCCTGGCATGGACCGTTCCCGCGACCGAGGCCACTAATACGGCCACAGCCAAATCAAATATGATTCCGATCACCAGGTATATGATCGCAAACATCGCCACGTCGTTGATGTCCATCCTGAACAGATACAGGCACGCGATGGCCATGAACGTCGTCCCGAGGCAATAATTGAGCAAGAGGACGTCGAACATCGGGGCTTGGCCCGACGCGGACATTGCGCCGGTCGCCTTCAGGACCGTGGGCATCCATAGCTCGCCCGAAGTGACCAAGACGGCAATCGCCCCGAATTTCAGCAGAGTCGAACCCAGCGGCCCGAACCCGACGCCGAAACTCGTCGCCGCCCAAAGCGCCAAGGCGATCGGTATCGCGTCATAGATCAGGGAAAGCAACCACGTCACAAACGGCGTCAGGACAATCCCGGCCGTTCCTCCATTTGTTCCGCCGAACATCCAGATGAATGCCGCCGCCACCCCGGCGACGAACAGTGCCAGCGGCACATAGAGATCGCGAATGGCATCCGTCAGCCTGTCGGCGGCAACGCCGCTGGTGTCTTCATCGCTGTACGGGCGGTGATAATCAAAATTTCGCGCCATCGGAATGGCTGCTGCGGCGGCGGCGACGGGAACCGCGATAGGCGTCGGATCAACGGCGGCGGTATTCGCATCGGATGCCAATTCGGCCAGGGCATACAGATCGTCTGCCGGCGGCGGGGCCAGCGGCATCGCCACGACCTGCCCGCATTTACACCTGCCTCGCTTGCCGGCCAGTTCCTTCTTCCAGGAATAGCTGCGCTGGCAATGAGCGCAGGTAACTTTATATGTGCCGTCCGACATGAACCGTGCCCTCCCTGAGCCGTCAGCCGTTGGGACGACGCATTATCTTCGCGGATCAGTGCAATTCGCAAGAAAAAAGTGTTGTCCGGCGCGAATGATTGGAGAAATCCCCATCGTTTATAACGCCGATGCTTTTGTTTCCCCCCGCCCGCTTTGGTACTATTTTGTTAATTCCGCAGTCAACAGGAGAATTCATGGGCATGTTCGACAAAATCCGCCATCAGTTGATCGACATCGTCGAGTGGATCGACGACACGCAGGACACGATCGTCTGGCGTTTCCCGCGCTACGACAACGAAATCAAAAACGGCGCCCAACTCATCGTCCGCGAATCCCAAGTCGCCGCTTTCGTGCATCAGGGCCAGCTTGCCGACGTCTTCCAGCCGGGAACCTTTACCCTGCAAACACAAAACCTGCCGATTCTCTCCGACCTGGCCGGATGGAAATACGGCTTTAACAGTCCGTTCAAGGCCGAGGTTTATTTCGTCTCCACGCGCACGTTCACCGACCGCAAATGGGGCACGCAAAACCCGATCATGATGCGCGACCCCGAATTCGGCCCGGTGCGCATCCGCGCCTTCGGCTCGTTCGCGGTCAAAGTGAAGGATGCCGGCACGTTCATCAAAAACATCGCCGGCACCGAAGCGCGATTCACCACCGACGAGATCGAGCAGCAGCTTCGCGAGATGGTTGTTTCGCGGTTCGCCGACGCCCTGGGCAACAACAAGATGCCCGTGCTGGATTTGGCCGGCAATTACGACAAGGTCGGCCGCTGGGCGGCCGCCGCCATCCAGCCGGATTTCGATTCCTTCGGCCTGCAAATCTGCAACTTCATCGTCGAGAACATCTCGCTGCCGCCGGAAGTGGAAGCGGCCATCGACAAGCGCAGCAGCATGGGCGTGATCGGCAACATGCAGGCATACACGCAATTCGAATCCGCCAGCGCCATTCGCGACGCCGCGAAGAACCCCGGCGGACTCGCCGGCGCCGGCGCGGGATTGGCCGCGGGATTTCAGATGGCCAATCAGATGGGCCAAGCCTTTTCCGCCCCGGCCCCGCCGCCGATCCCGCAGTCGGCCGGATATTTCATCGCGATCAACGGCGCCCAATCCGGCCCGCACGGCACATCCGACCTCTCCGCCCAAATCGCCGCCGGCCAATTCACCCGCCAAACCCTGGTATGGAAGCAAGGCATGTCCGCCTGGGCCCCAGCCGAATCGGTGTCCGAGTTGGCAAGCCTCTTCCCCGCCGCCCCCCCGCCGCTGCCAAAGGCGTGAGAGAAAGCGCAGGCGACAAGTGCAGGAAGATGGATCAATTAGCTACGTTCCCTTAAATCTGTTAGAGCGGCAGGCCTGTAAAGGGTCGTGTCCCTTTTAGTTAGTCCTCTGCGAGCCGAGCACGTGGCCGAGATCGAGTACCGGCCGGGAAAGTGTCATCGCCCGTACCGGCTGATCATCTGCCGCAAGAGCATCGACGTGGAGATGGGCCAGGAGAAGCTGTGGGACGAGTACCGCTACTTCTTCTACATCACCAACGACCGCGTGACGCCGGCGGAGCAACTGGTGTTGCAAGCCAACGGACGTTGCGACCAGGAGAACCTGATCGAGCAACTCAAGAACAGGGTCCGCGCGATGAAGCTGCCGGTGGACAATCTGCTGAGCAACTGGGCCTACATGGTGATGGCGTCGCTGGCGTGGAGCCTCAAGGCCTGGTGGGGCCTGATGCTGCCGGCGCAACGAGGACGCTGGGGCGAGCGCCAGGCGCGGGAGAAACAGGACATTGTGCGGATGGAGTTCAAGCGGTTCGTGGGAAGCGTGATCCGCCTGCCGTGCCAGATCGTGCGGACGGGGCGTCGGTTGGTGTTTCGACTTTTGTCATACAATCCCTGGCAGACGGCGTTGCTGCGCGGCGGAGCCGCCTGGCGTGAGCGCGGTCGAACGTCGTGGCGGCGGCCGGCTTTGTGCTGAACGGTTCCGAAGGATGCCGGAGTCAGGATGCTCCGGTTCGCGTGGAAGGCGAAGCCTTCCCGATGGCCTTGTAGTGGAGAGCGACCGATGCACAACCGAACGACGGGATGAACCCTGGGGGCGAGCCGAAGATGCGCCGACGCTCAACGCCTTGCGAAGCGCGGGGGATACGCTTATTTAAGGTATAGAGGAGCAACGGATTATGCAAATGATGGACGTGACAACACAACGATCTTACACGATACTGACGAATTAGGCAATCCAGTTACCTACCAGGAATATGATTCAAATCCATATATGAATGGTGTTAACCGAGGCCCCGAACGAGTGGTCATAGGGTCGGACGGCTCCGCATATTATACCAGCGATCATTATCAAACTTTCACAACAATCCGATGAATACCATTACACAATACTTTCTGTCGATGCCTGAAACAGCGTTTTGCGCAAGCGTTATTTCCGATTCATTTCTTTGCGATTCGCTTTGGGCGATCGAAAAAGACAGCAGCCGCCGATTAGTGGTGCGCGTCTGTCGGGGAACAAAAATCTTGAACGATCATGGTCTCTTTGATGAATTTGCAGCCGCTTTTCAATTTCCTTATTATTTCGGAAATAATTGGCCGGCTCTCAAAGACTGCCTCGGCGAGTTGAGTTGGATACCAGCCGACGGATACCTCCTATGCATTACGCACGCAGAATTGCTTCTTGCGGATGGTTGTCCCGGATTGTTTGAAACTCTCGTCAATAACTTGCAGCGTATTGCAAAGGGTTGGCGTAGCGACAGCCATAATCTTGCCGTCATGGATAGAAAGCCAACTCCCTTTCATATTTTATTTCAAATTTCACCTGACAGTCGAGATTTGCTCTCGGCGAGGTTGGCGTCAATTGATGCCAAGGCAACAATGATAGATTTTCTCTAGCTTGCCCATAAATTAACTGAAGGGGACACGACCCTTTATTTTGCGGTCACCGCTCGGCGGCGCTGACGCGCAGGGAGCGATTCCAACGCGTGCCGATCGGCGGAAATCAAAGGGCGGGACGACTCTTTTGCATTTACCGCCCGAGACGGCCAAAAAATTAATCTGCTCGCCGAGGGATTTTTCCCGCCAAACACGCCCAAAACTTTCACCTTCGGCGCATAGAGTAGAGGGATCACTCATGAACCATCCCGTTGGCCGGATGTTACGCGAAGAACTTCGTCAAAATGTCGCCCAATTCCACCGGCCGCACGTTGTCGGTTTATTCACCATCAACAGTAACAACTCCGCCCCTGGCGCTATAAAAAACGCGGATGTCGTCGGCAAAGCATGCCAAAGCATGGGCAATCGTCGCGGCCTTCTGAGGTCGTTTTTCTCGCCCTTGGCGAAGCATTTTGCGATTCAACGCGACCCTGCGGCGAAGCGGGCGAAAAATGCTCCGCTGGCGTTGAAAGGACGTGCAACCGTTGCCGAAGGCGTGTGGGGAAAATTCGAAATCCGAAATTCGAATGGCTGAAATTCGAGACCAAGGCCGGCTTGTCATTCGGATTTCGGATTTCGGATTTGCCGCCTTGATTCCCCGCTGTTCTAACGGCACGATTGCAGGCTAGAAAATAGCGGTCTTTTACAGAGTCCAACGCCGACGTTTAATCTGCGTCGCCTGTTTTCCTTGCTGAATTGTCGAGTCGTAAGCGTTACGCCGCCCGGCCGTCGCCGTTCTGGTACTCGTAGTAGGTGCGGATGTTGCGGCCATAATATCCGCCGCCCAGTGCACGGACGGCGTTGAGCACTACGCCGAGGTGTTCGGCCTTGACCTGCCGCAGCGTGTCGCGCATGCGGGACAGAACGCCGCGGGTATTGGCGCGGGCGCGGACGACGGTAACCACGCCGTCCACGCGCGGGGCCAGGGCGACCGTTTCGGACACGAACAGCAGCGGGCCGCTGTCGAAGATCACGTGATCGAATTCCTCCAGCGACCGCTCGATGAAATCGATCAGCAACTGGCTTTCGACGAGTTCCGTCGCGTTGGTCGGCTTGGCGCCGCTGGGAAGAATGAACAGGTTCGGCACCTGCGTTTCCTGCACGGCGTGCTCGAACAGCTCCAGGTTGTTCAGAACGTCAGAGAAACCCTGCTCGGTGTTGAGGTTGAAGACGCGATGCAACTCCGGCCTGCGGAAGTTGGCGTCCACCAGCAGGATTCGCCGGCCGTTGAGCGCCAGGCCGGCGGCGAGATTGCAGGCGATGGTCGACTTGCCGTCGCCGGGCGACGGGCTGGTGATCAGGATGCTGCGCGTCGTATCCAGCGATGAGCTGTGCTGCAATCGTGTGCGCACCTGGCGAAGCTGTTCGGCCATCATCGAGTGCGGCGCCTCGAAGATCACCACGGGCAAGCGCGCTCCGGCGGATTGCGGATCGTCATCCTCGTGCGGCACCATTCCCAGCAGGTTCATGTTGCCCACCCGGCTGATGTCGCGCGGCGAACGGATCGAGGTATCCAGGTACTCGCGCAGGAAGGCGATGCCCAGGGCCAAAAGCAAGCCCAGCACAATCGCCACCGGCATCACCACGGCCAGTTTCGGGAAACTTGGATACTCGGGGATTTCAGGCTCGGCTGCCCATTCGACGCCCGAAAAATCGTGCCCCACGTCGTACGCGGCGATCTGGTCCAGTTGATCGTTCAGATCCTTCATCTTCTTTTCGATCGAGTCCTGCTCCGATTGCTTTTCCAGAAGTTGTTCCATCCAGGTGGTTAACTGAGCCATCTGGCCGTTGACCGCCTTGACGTTGGTCTGGATCATTTCGATCTGGGCCTTGTCGGTGGTGATTTTCTGCCGCATCGCCTCAAGCACCTGACTCTTGTATCGCTCGCGGGCCTGATTTTCAGCTTGCTGCAGCTTCTGCTCGGCGGCCTCGGTGGTCTTCTGAAGCGCAATCAGTTGAGGGCTGTCTGCCCCCAAGTTGCCGTTGAGGGCCTGGGTCTCGCTGAATTCGTAGGTGCTGACCATCTGACGGTCGGCGTCCACCTCGTGGTCGTTGTCAATATCCGTCGCCACCTCCGGAGGATCCTGTCCGTTGTTGATCTGCTGCACCAAACTGGAGTATTGCCCTTCCAGCCCCTGTTCCTCCAACTGGAGGGCCTGCATGTTTTGAATCATGGCCTGAAGTTGCATGTCCTTGGCATCGATCTTGTTCATCGTGCCGGTGACACCTTCAGCATTTAACTGCCCCTGAAGGTCGGAGATGTCGCCATTGACCAACTTCAGCTTGCCATCCTGGGCATTTTCTTCCTGTTCAAGACCTTCGTGCCTTTTGTACTGGAGGTCCTCGTTTTTTTCCTCCTGGTCCTTGATGTACTGATCGACGACGGACTGCACGACAACCTGGCACGACTTGGGATCACGGTCGGTCATGGCCACTTCGATCAGCTTCGAATCCGGCGCGAAGTTAACCTCCAAGTGGTTCAGCAAATCTTCCTTGCGATCTTCGGGCGTGGAAAATCGGTTGTACCACTGCGTCTGGCGCACCTCGCTGTTGGCGTTTTCCAAGACCTCGGTAAGCAGGTGCCGGTTTTTCAACAGCGTGGCATGTAGACGCACCTCGAGCGCAAGGCTCTGGCTGTCCAAAACGTGCAGCGCGGTGCCTTCTTCGTTCACATCGGTTTCGTTCACCACCACGGTGCCGATGGCCGTGTAATTTGGATCGTGTCTATTCAGCCAAAAGAACGCTGCATAGCCGGCCGCGCTGCTGACGATCAACATGAGCAGGATCAACCAGAAATTGGAGCGCATCATGCGCCAAATGTCCGCCCCGCTCATGGCGGTAGAGGGCTGGCCTGGTTGGGCGATCATTCCGGGTTGCGGAATCGCCAGCGCCATCGGCAAAGAACTCACGGGCGGCCGCGGCAGTCGCAACGCCCCGGTTTGCGGTAAGGTGGTCATGACGGTACTTCTCCTACGGAAACGCCCCGGGATTAAATTCCGAGGTTACGCATCACTTGCTCTTCACAAAAAATAAATCGGGACGGTGACCCCACCGCTCTCCGTCCATTAATGTTCCCATCTTGCATCACGGCATTCAACCTATTTTTCCCGATCAGGAGAATTAGCGCAATCGCTTATGGGACTTGAGCTTGCTGCTTCCCATGCCTCATTTCCTCTGATCGGTTAATCAAATCCTCAAGCTTAGCGCGAACCGCTGAGTCCCGTTGGTCGGGACTCTGCTTGTCAATCAGTCGCAGTCCGAGTTTCGCCTGCGTTTCGGCTTCACCCGGATCGGGAATCTGCATCCGCAGGTAACCCTCGCCGAGGTGCAGGTATTCTTCCGGGAACGGATCGAACTGGGTCATCGCCGTATCCAGAATATTTATGCCATCCACCGGCGAGCCGTTCAGAATTGTCAGCCATCCCTGGGTATCCAAAAGACGCGGCTCCGTCCGGCCCAACTGAGACATTTCACCAACCGCGCGATCGGCATATTGGAGGCCCTCTTCGGCGCGCGGCGGAGAATAGTTGTCGGCCAGCAAACACGCGAGATTATTCATCGCCTCCAGGTTGTTCGGGTCCAGCTTCAACCACTGCTGGTACGCGTTGTACGCCTTGTCCACCATCGGCTTGGGCTTGGCCACCTGGTACAAAATCGCCGCGCTTTGCAGCGTGTTGATCTGGTCGCGGCGACTGAGCTTATTAAGATTGCTCATGAGATCATCGATCGTCGCCAGTGCCGACGCACTGTCACCTTTGGTTTGGTACAGATGCGCCAAACTGAGCTTGGCGGAGACGTGTTCTCTGCTCGCGTCTTTGATCGCGTTGATGGCCTCATCCGTACTGAACGCGCTGCTGATACCCCGGGCGACCAGATCGATCTCCTGCGGATCATCCTCGGTCACGGCGGCCGTCAGGGCGCGCTTCAGGTCCGGCAGCGCCTGCGGATTATTCAACGACTTTTCCGCCATCCCCAGGTCCCACAGCGCCCAGGAGGTCTTTTTCCATTTATCCTTCAGCGCCGCAAAGTGGTCGATCAGCGCTTGATAATCGTGCCTGTTCCACAGGATTTGCATGTTGGTCCGCACCACCTCCGGATCGTCCGGGGCGAGCCGCAACGCCGTTTCGCTCTTGGCCAGGGCCAAGTCATCGTTGTGCTGGAGGTTGTAGATGGCCGCCTCGGCCTCAAAGACGGAGGCATCCTTGTCGAAGGGGGGCGTTGCCTCGACCTCCACCAGCAATCGCAGCGCGTCGTTCACCCGCGGATGCGGATTGTTGACGTAAAGGTCCACCAATCTCATCCGGACTTCCTTGTTCAACGGCTGCGCCCGCAGGGCCGTTTCCAATTCGGTGATGGCATCTTCCGGCCGATGCAGCAGGGTGTATGCTTGCGCCATGTTCAGCAGCACGCCGACGTTGTTGGGGCTGGACTGCTGCAATATTTGCAGGTCCTGCAATGCCCCGGTGGGATCCGGCGGTTGAGTCATCAACCGCGTCGGCCACGGACATACAAGACGATTTTATCGTTGGGATTTTCCGCCAGAGCCAGCGTCGCTTGATCCGCCGCTTCCTGATACAACCCGCGCTCGGCCAGCGACACCGCCCATGTCTGGCGGAGTACCTCGGAATCCGGCGGGTGCGCGGCCAAGTCCGCTGTCAATTCCGCGTCGGCCTCCTTGTATCTTCCCGCCGCCAGCAGCACCTGAACGATCTTCTCCCGCACCGTGGGCAGGTTCGCATTAACGGCCCGCAGTAATTGCAGGGAATCATCGTATTTATGATGCAGGGCCAGCAAGCTGGCCATGCGGATTTGCAGGTCCGCCGCATAGCCGGAACGCGCCATTGCCGTGCGCAGGGCCTCTTCCGCCTGATTGGGATTGCCCGTGGTCTCGTAGAAATCGGCCAGGCTGATATAGGGGTCCGGCCGCATCTTCCAGGCGGGCCGCGACGCCCACTGCTGAAGTGTTTTCAGCGCGTCGGCGGAATGCCGCGCTTCCAGTTGCGCCGCGGCCATGGCCTTGTAAAGCTCCGATTCGTCGGGCCATCTCAACAGGGGGTCTTTCAGAGCATCAACGGCCTCCTGTGCCTGCGTGACGGCGTCTTTCGGCTGGTTATGCTTGTCCAGGATCGTCGCATAGCGCGTCAGAACTTCCGCCAATGCCGCGTAGAGTTCCGGCTGATCCGGCCGGGCCTTCAGTTCCGTCTGAATTTCCGCGACCGCATCGGCCGGTTTCCCATATTTCAACTCATGCGACAGCTTCAAATCCCCAAGCGTCGCGTCCCCCGGCATTCGATCCAACCCTTGCATAATCGTGCTGAACGCGTCGTCCGGCCGGTTCAGGGCGTAGTAACACTGCACCAGGCCCACGTACGCTCCAAGGATGTTGGACTGTTTCTGCAGGCACTGCAAATACTGCGGTATCGCCTGGTCGTACTCACCTTCGCCCTGCAGAGCGCTTCCCATGGCAAGCCAGGAGCGCGCAAATTCCGGCTTGTTTTGCACCAACTGACGGGCAATCTGCTCGGCGTCGGCGTTATCATCCTGCGCCTCGGCCAGGGCAAACCGGTACATCGCGCCCCCCGCCTCGTCGGCATTCTCTTTCGTCAGCTTCGGAATGCAGCCGGCCGCTTGCGCGTAGTGCTTGTTTTGTAAGTACAAATTGAACAGCAGTTCCTGAATGTGCGGCGAATCCGGCGATAACTTCTCCGCCGCCTTCAGGTGAAGCTCTTCGGCATCGGAATCACCGCGCGACAACGCCATCTGCGCCAACGTCAATTCGCCCTGAACCTTGTCCGGATTTTCCTTGGCCAGTTCTTCCTGCAGGCCCTGCAAAACTTTCGGGCTTTCCCCCTCCAGCGCCGGGATCAGCATCCTCAGATGCGGATCGCCCGGATTCGCCGCCAGGCCCCGATTGGCCGCATCCAACGCCTGCTGCTTCTCACCTCCCGCGTACAGCACCCTCGCCAACAGAACGAATGCGGTCGGATTCTTGGGATCCTTGGCAACCGTCTCATTCAACAGTCTCGCCGCCTCGCCATAATCCTTGACCTGCAGCGCTACGCCCGCCTTCCTTAAGGTCGCCTGCACCGTGCTCTCGTCCATTTTCACGAAGCGCTTTTTGATCTCATCCTTGTTCTTGTCGGGATCCAGCAAGAGCCATTGAATGTGATAAAGGTTAAGGGCCGGATCTCCCGGGTCCAATTTCTCCAACTCGTCCAGGTGCGCCGGCACCTGATCCGGCTGCTCGGTCAGAAGCAGCTCTACCAGCCTCTTTTCCACGTCGACCTGGATCTCCTTGTTCACGCCCGCGCTCGCGCTCGCGCCCCCTTGCTGGAACTGCTGCGACAGATTCGTCAGAATCGTCAGGGCATTGGTCCTTTGGTTGGTCTGCTCGTACCCCTGGGCCAGCAGCAACTCCAGGCGATAATCCTTCGAGGCCGACGCATCGTCGGTCATCAGCTTGCTCAACGTCAGGACTTCCGCCATCGCCTCGGTTGACCCCGACACGAGATGGAATCGCGCCTCGATCTCCTTGAGCGGCAAAACCGTCCGGTAGGACGCGACCTGATCCAGTTTGTCCAGCCTATCCTGAATCTCGGCGTGCAACGCGGTCATCTGGGGCGAATCGTGCATCGTCATGTAATCCAACACCTGCACGTTGACCAGTGTCAGCAGCAGGCGGAATCTCATCCCATACAACACCAGGTGATTGGGATCATCCTGCAGGGACGCCAGAGCCGATTTCAGCATCCGCACCGCTTCGGCGCGGGTGGCCGGGTTGAACCCCAGCAGGTTCCCCAGGTCCAGCCGAACCTCGGGCAAACCCTGCGGCATCTTGCGGTAAATGGCGATCGCGGCCTCGGGGTTTCCTTGCCGCAATGCAAGGTTCGCCGCGTACTCGTTGATTTCCATGTATTGCGGATCGCCTTGCTTCACCAGCGCCCGCGCCCGCGATATCTCGGTCTGGGCGCGATTGTGGTTGTCCTTCGCCACGTCCGGCGAGGACTGATTGGCCGCCGCCAACATTTCCAGGACCTGCGCAAAGCGATAGTGCATCGCCGCGTTGTGATCCTGCGATCCGCCGTTTTTTCCGGTCAATGCCGATTCGAACATTGCCGTCGCCGAGTTGTACAAATCCATCACGTCCTGGCGCCGAAGCTGCGATGGATCGTCCCCAGCCAATCGCATTCCCTGCTCGATCCTAGCCGTCGCGATCACCCACGGCAGATCCGCATTGGCCGGATGTTTCTTCCACTGCGCTTTCAACTCCTTTACCGCGTTGTCCACATCCGTTTGATTGGTGTCCAGGTTGCTGACCCATTCCTGGATCACCAGCCGTGCCGGCAACGACGCCAGGTTTTCGTCATCGGGCGCAGGGCTCGGGCGCGGTTGGTGTAATCGATCGCTTGCTGATAAAGAGTCGCGTCGGGATTCTGTGATGCGGCGTCGGTGTACACTTTGCTCAGCGCCACCAATGCCGGCAGGTATTTCGGATCGATCTCCAACGCGCGTTGATACGCCGCCACCTGCTGCCCCGCCGCCGTCGGGTCAGCCTGTACCGTCTCCCCCAGCGCTTCCCCCAGCAACATCTGCAACTTCGGGTCCTTGGGACCGAGTGAAGCCGCCTTGGAGAAGTCGTCTATCGCGTCCGGCCAATCGTGGTCCTTGGCCGCCTGCTTGCCCAAGGCAACGTAATGGTCGGGATACTCATGGACCCGCAGTTTCCAGATCAAACCGACCGCGCCCGCCACCCCTATCACAATTAAGAGCAGGATCGTCAAAAACCGGGTGTTAACTCGTCGCGCCATGTCCGTGCCTTCATCCGCCGTTTATGCTCGCGGCCCGAATCCGCCGTCTAAAACGAAATGATTAATTCTTATACGCCTTAGATCGACCCAAAGTTGCAACATTTCGACACCGCTCTGCGTCTCCGCCGGCCTCGGGGCCGATCTTACGAATGCGATTGCCGCTTCAGTTTATTCCAGTCCGGTAAACACGCTTCGATCTGCGGGCGGGCCGCGGTCAGGAACTCGGTCATCGCCGCGCTGGCGACCTCGGTATCCTCGCCCACGGTCATCATCTCGATTTTCGCATAGTAACCGTATCGCTCCGTCAGGTCTTCCAGCGTTTGCCGCACGCCCAGCGGATCGCTCTCGTAATGACCGTTGGTGTGAAACACATAGGCCACGCACTTGGACACGCGGTTGTTCCCCGTCGAGTCCTGGAAACTGATGAATCGCACGGGCAGCGGAAAATATTTGCCCGACGCGTCCGGGCCCAGCTTCCACGTCGGGACCGTGTAACTCGAGGGTTCATAGCCGTCGGCAATGTAGCACCGGTCCGGAATGTGCGCCACCGTGTCAACCAGGCCCGTGTAGTACGTCAATCCCAGATGAATCACGTCGCCCGAATGCCCGTTCATCTCCACCGCCCCGAGGATTTCCTTCCGTTCGTTGGGAGTTTTGCCCTTCAGGGCCGCGGTGATCATCGCCACCTGCTGATCGAACGAAGCCATATTGAACTTTGCCCGAGCCGCCGCGGCGGCGGCGTCCCTTGCCGCGTCCGGGTCGTCCGAGGGCCGCGTCGTGGCCTTTTGCGACTCCGCCGCCAGGTACGCCATGAAGTCCGCCCCCGCCCGATCGACCTGAATGTAATCCCGATAGAGGTATTTCTCCGTGCCAAGGATATCCTCGGTCTCCTTGTCCAGCTTGTCATCCTGCGACACCTGTAACCAATGTCCCATCAATGCCGGAATCTCACGGAATTCCCGCGGCTGGGGCACTGGATCCTTCTTGAAATGTAATTTCAGGTTCCAGACGAAACCATTGAACGCCACCGCAGACAGCAGCAGAATCGCCGACACGACCAGAAAGGCCGGCTGGGCAAGTCCGCGCGATGATTGCCGTCGGTCCGTACTGGGCATCATGGAGTCTCTCCGTTTCCAGTCCGTCGCGGCGAGGCGGAATCTCCGTTGCCGCCCACGCGCTTGGGATAAGCGGGCGGCCGCGACGCCGACCGGACGGCCTGCGGCGGCGGCACGAATGATCTCAAACCCCCGGACATGGGCCTGCGCGGCGCAGCCACCGGCTTGGCCGTGGGCGCCGCTGGCTTGGCTACGGGCAGCGCCGCTGATTTGGCCGCGGGCGCCGCTGGCTTGGCCGCGGGCGCCGGCGTCCGTGGCGTGTCGGCTTGCCTCGCCGTCGCCAGGCTTCGCGGCGCCGCCCGCGGCGGCAAAATCGCCGGCGGTGTCGCCGTCGAACGCGTAATCACCTTTGGCGCCATCGCCACCACACGCCGATCTATCTGCTCCACGAATATCTGGTCCAAAACCCACCCCACCAGCAAGATGAGCAAAAATGCCGGAATCAGCATGATCAATCCCACGAACTGGTGGGCAAAATTCTCTGACAGCGAGTGGCTGACATACCGGTCCAACAGCCCCTGCCCCGACACTCTCATCACGTTGCAGAAAATCGCGATGGGAATCGCCGACACCACCACGATGAATTTTTGCCACAGAGGCCGGCTCGATAGGAACGCCACCGCCGCCGCAACCGATATGAACGTCATCAGCGAACGCATCCCCGCGCAGGCCTCGGCGACATTGAGCGTTCTCCAATTGCCGTCGCCCCCGATCATGGAGATTTTCGTGCCGCCCACCGACGCTTCAACCCCGGTTATTTGCAGCGTCCAGACCGCGACGTTCGCCGCCAACTGCTGCAAGGGTCCGGCAATCTTGCTGTAGACCAACCCCGGCCATGGCAGGCCGCAAATCAGAAATGCGATCGGGAACCACGCGATTTTCATCGCGCTCCATCCCGCCAGCGCCAGCACCACGCCGAACAGCGTGATCACCATCCCCAGGTCCTTCAGAAAATCGTTCTGGCCGGGAAAGATTGCGTACTGAAATACCGCGATGCCAAAGAGCATGATGAAGCCGCCAAACCACCCGGCGGAATGTTGGTCCGCACGCTGCATGAATGAGTCGGCGCCACGCCATGAGCCGACTCCCGCTGCCGCCGCCAGCGCCACCATGACCACCACCGTCACGGGGATCAATACCCCGGTCGCCTCTTCCCGCACCAGAACCAGCGGTAGGAGCAGTGCGAAGGCCAGCAACACCAAAACGCGCGTGGAAATTTGACGCCTGGTCGCCGCCGGCAACCAGGTTTTCGCCAGCAGCTTCTCACGATTTACATAAAGATAATAAAGCCCGATGAATGGAATGCAGATGGCATGGCCCCAATTCGCCTCGCCGTAAAACGGATTGGTCTTGTCCCACAGCCGCCGAAGATTTGGCCAGAACAGTGCCGCGAACAGCCCGGTTATCACCCCGATCTGAATCCAGGTCGACCTCTTCAAGCCAAAAACGATCGGCTCGGCGAGCGCGGCCGGGGCCTCGGCAGCGGCGTTCGCAACCATCACGCCAAAATGGCTCTCCTCGCTAAGATTCGTTTGGCTCATGGGACTAGACGGCCACGCTGGCCAATGCAAATCACAATCTGCCGGACTCTTACGGCCGGTTACAACAAGAGGTTCGACCTGCCATCCCCTGAAATCATCGATGGGGCCTCACAGCTCTATCAGCACAATGCGCTTCGGACTAAAGCGTCGCAAGGTACGCCAAATTGCTTCCGTCCCTAGAAGCCGTTGGGGCCTGTATAAAAGTTGCGATCATAAAGGAAGCCAAATCCATAAGTTAGACGAAACGAGTTCCTTGCCGCAGCCAAAAACGGCGCAATAAAGTGGGTTCCAACGTAAACCACGTCGTTGGGTTTCAAATAAATATCCGGCTGAGTTAGCGATAAAATCTTACCCAGATTAATGCGGACACAAACTTCCTGGTTGGTGCCAATCCTGCGGATAACCTCGGTTCTGTCCGGAATCGCAAAATCGTCCGCGCCGCCGGCCGAAATCCAGGCTTGCTTCAAAGTCACCTTGACGCCTGTGAGGGAGTAGACCCCCGGTCTGGCCACATGGCCGCCCATGTAGTAAACCCCGGTCTGCGGATCGGGCACGATAATCATGTCGCCCGGCCGGATCACCACGTTGTATTTCAATTCCCCGTATTGACGCAGTTGGTCGATAGGCACGCGAATGATCCGCTGGTCCGTCGGCGATTCCACATCGTCAAATTTGAAAATATGCGATGAATCGGGCTTCGCCGCGTTGTCCATCGCCACGGGGTGAGCAGCCGGGCCGGTCGGATTGGCTCGTCCCTGAGGCGTCGGCGGGGTGCTCGACGGACCCGCGGGCGGATTCTCGGCCGGAGGCGCCAGCAAATCTCCCGGCTGAGTCGCCGGGCGCTCCCTCCGGTGAAGTCTGCGGCGTCGAAGGCGTCTCCCCCGGCTGCGTCGCCAACGTCGCCTTCCGAATGATGTACGCATAGTCCGCCCCTATCGATTGAACCGGCGCCTGCGCCGTCACCATCGCATCCAGCATCCGGTAGTCAGGCCGCGTGATCTGATATTCCCCAGGCTCGCCCACGTTCCCCTGAATGCTGTACGTCCTGGCCCGCGCCTCGGAAACCGTCACCGAAACACGCGCATTGCGAATCAGCCTCGCATCCTCGTACGCCTTGGAAATCGCCTGTTCCAGCCCGCGCTCCGTCAATCCCGACGCCTTCACCGGGGAAATGAACGGCAGACTCACCATCCCCGTCTCCGTCACCCGAACCGTCTTCACCTGTTCCCCCGTCCCCTCCCCCATCAAGTCGAAAATCGACACGTTCAACAGGTCGTTGGGACCTATCTGGTAATCCACAACCTCCGGAATCAGATCGCCCGGCTCAACGTCCGTCGCGTTGGCGAACGCCGAGTTCGGCGCCTCCACCCCGCTCGCCAGCGTATCCAGCACCGGAACGACCATCGGCTCGCCGGGAGCCTGAATGTGCGGCTCGCCGGGATTGAAGAAATCGTTCAATTCACATCCGCTTAACAGACCGCTGAGCGCCACCCACACCACTGCCGACAACGCCCCGCTCATGAATCCCTTGCCCAAGGTTGAAGACAGACGCAAGACGCGCTCCTTTCCAACAGGTGTCAACGATCCCGATTCTGCCCAGCCCCGCACCATGCTTTGCCAATCAGCGGCGACCAAGCTCCGAGGAATATTGCAGGAAAAACCGTCCGTTAGCAAGCAGCGCCGCCTCATTGACGGCGATACTTCGTCATTTCATCCCAGTCTTCGCATTTGCCTCTTGACGCTTCCCTGAACCACTATTTTCCTCTCCACCTTCATTTCCTCGGCCGGCAGATGTTTCAGTAAAAATCCCGGCCGATCGCTTCTCCCGCCCCGTTGGTAATCCCGCCAGACCCCCGCCGCCACCTCAGGCGCCTCCTGCCCCAACTCCTCGGTCAGAAATTCAAACAGCAACTCCGCCAGACGCCCAAGCGCAATCCCATGACTCCTCCCCGCACGCTCGAACAGCCAATCGCTGAAGTGCAAAAATCGCGCAAACGGCGACCCCTCCCGCCACAACCGCGGCGACTGTCTCGAGGAAATTCCCGCTGTTGGCAACCAAATCCCAAAACCGGGCAAAACGCCGCAGCCTCTGCATCATCGCAAAATCAATCGCCCCCGTCTGCAAAATCTCGTACGGCGCCTGCGGGCTGTACACCATCTGGAATTCCCGATCATGCCGCACGATCGGCGTGCCCCGCAGCCGTTTGAGCATGCCCACCTGAATCTCCTGCGGCCCCAATCCCACGAGCCGGTCAAACCCCGCCGCGAAGCTCGCCACGTCCTCCCCCGGCAATCCCACGATCAAATCCACATGCAGATGCACCCCGCTCCGCTGGCGCAGAAATTTCAAATTCTCCTCCGCCCGGGCGGCATCCTGCCGCCGGCTGATCCGCTGGCACACCTCGGGATTGAAACTCTGTATCCCCACCTCGAATTGCAGCGACCCCGCCGGAAACCGCACGATCAATTCCCGCAGCCCCTCCGGCAACCGGTCCGGAATCATCTCAAAATGAAAGAACATCCCCGGCCGATACGCCTTCAGAAAAAACTCCAGAATCGCCCGGCTCGTTTGAAGGTTGAGATTGAACGTCCGATCGACGAACTTGAATCGCCGCAGCCCCCGATCCAGCAGCCGCTGCATCGCCGCCAGGAATTCCTCCACCGGCACATTCCGCACCGGCACATCAAGCGACGACAGGCAAAATTCGCACGAAAACGGACATCCGCGCGAAGCCTCGACATACACCACCCGATGCTCCAGATCGCGATCGTCATAAAAATCATACGGCAACTTCAGCGCTGAAAAATCCGGCAACTCCGCCGCGATCGTCT
Source organism: uncultured Phycisphaerales bacterium (assembly GCA_963771925.1). Classification (GTDB taxonomy): domain Bacteria; phylum Planctomycetota; class Phycisphaerae; order Tepidisphaerales; family Tepidisphaeraceae; genus PALSA-1353. The sequence continues at coordinate 1,529,886 of CAVYVE010000005.1, read as the reverse complement.
TGGCCGCCGGCCGCAATCCTCCCATCAGCTTTTCGCACAATTCCCCGAACGCAAGGTCCGCCTCGCCCGTGATGACATAATCTGCCGACCGGAAAATCTCCTGCTGATCGGTTTCGTGACTCACCTCCGGCCCGCCCAGCACGACGACGACCTGGGGCCTCACCCGCTTCAGTTCCGCCACCACCTGCGTCGCCGGCACAACGTTCCAGATATAGATTCCGATCCCCACGATCCGCGGATTTTCCGCCAGAATCGCTTCGACCACATCGGTCGATTTCTGCTTGATGTCGAACTCCAGGATTTTGGCCCGCGGCTGAAGGCTCCCCATATTCGCGATGAGGTACCGCAACCCAAACGCCGCGTGGGCGTACTTCGCATTGAGGGTTGTCAGAACGACATCCGCCACGGCAAAACCTCCGTCGGCCGCGAAGTATAAGCAACCGAGGATTTTGAAGCACTTGAGCCGAACTCCGTGATCCCCGCACGGAACACGTCGGACACTTTTTCGGTAGTCAATTTGAAATGACTGAGCCGGGGCGTGTCGCCCCGGTCCCTAACGCTTCGCGGCGATGATGATGCCGGTGGCCCAGTGCATTTTCGCCAGCACCAGGTCGGGACGAGCCTCCAATTGCCGAATCAAGACGGAAACCTTTGCGGCGTGTCCATCGGGCCAATTCGGCTGGGGCAGCATGTCATCAATGACATAAAGACCTCCCCGTTTGAGCAACGCCAAGGCATCCTCAAGGTGATCGTACTTTCCAGGCCAAGTGTCGGCAAAAATGAGATCGAAGCTCCCCTTCCCGGCCAGCGAAGCGAGCAGCACGTTCCCGTCGCCGACGTAAAAGCTGACTCTGGCATCATCCCCCAAGTGCCTGCGGGCGATGGCAACAACAGCCGGGTCCGAATCAACCGTCACAAGGGTGGAAGCCGAATCCATCCCATCGAGAAGCCATGCAGTTGCGACGCCGGTCCCCGTGCCGAGTTCGAGGAACCGCCCTTGCGGCTTGCCCGCCGCCAGCGTGCGCAGCAACGCCCCCGTGAGCGGTTCGGACGCCATGCCGAATCCAACGGCGGCCGTGTCCCGCATGATCGCCTCAAGCCGTTGCGGCTTCACAATTGCTGTGTCGTCCTGCATGGTTCACGCCCGTTCAAGCGCATTGTAAACGCACCGACCAACACGTCCCTAACCGGATGATGGCTCGAACCAAACCTGCGTGATGAGTATTCAGTGCCGACCGCCTCTGCTGCCACACGTTCCGCGCTACGGGCGTCACCGCCTACCGCGAAAACTCGAAAACAGCGGCACGCTCGAACATACTCAAGTCATCGCCGCCCACGAATCGCCGCGTACCACCAAGCTTTACGACCGCACCGCGGACGCGATTACGCCCGATGAGATTGAGCGAATTTCAATCTGAATTAAGGCCAAGTTTTGGCCCCGCGGGATCAGCATGACGGCATTGTATCCGCATTTGCCGGAAAGCCATCGGCCGGCGGTAGCGCGTCTGCTTACCTACGTAGCCTTTTATATATAACTAGCTGCGTCCCGGTTTCATCCAAGGCCGAGTGCGCAGATAACGTCTCGATATCAGGCCAATTTTAATCCACCGAGTTGATCATCTGGCTCATCAGTAATGTAGAGAACTGACGGGACCGCGACGTTCGACGAAACTCCAATGACGGATCGTGGTAATCGGGCACCAGGCTAATCATTTTGTCGGGAGATCGACAATCAGGACGATGGCATCTGCAACGTCGAGAACCGTGACTTCCGCGGGTAATCCAAGGCAATGCATTTTGTCGGTGGCCACAAGAGATCTGCAAATCTATGAATCCGGATTTCGCGGGAGTTCGATGTTCACCAATGGCAGCGCGATTACCGGTACGTTCGAAAACAACGCGCGCCGTCAGCTTCGACTCGACAACAATGGCAATGCCGAGCCGTGTCCGGCGTTCCAAGGTAGGACGGATACTTTGAACCAAAGCCGAGCCAATTCGCGTTTTCGTTCCTAATCATTTTCACGTCATAAAGCATCGCGTGCTGAGGTTCTTCGCTGGTAAGAGCCCGCCACGCGGTCGGATTTGCAGGAGTACGCCAGATTCCGCTCTCCAATGCCGCCGTTAGAGCCGAGGGAAGCTGAAGATTATTAATCTCGATAGTCAAACGAATTAAAAGTGACGAACGAATTAAAAGTGACGCGGAACCACTATTCCGATTTCTCCTCCATTTCCCGCTGTTTTCGCCAGCCTTCGGGGCGGCCGCGCGGGCGGAGCGTGTGGGTCAAATCCAACGCCCGGGCCGTCCGCCGCACCCAGGCGTCGGTGCCGCACGGTCGGCTCCGCTGGATCGAATCCTTCACCATCTTCTCTTGCTCCTGAGCCTGCGGCAAGTTCACGGTCTGGGAAAATCAAAGCGGACGCGATTTCGATTTCATGGATTATGCCGGCAAAATAGGTCGTTCGACACGCTGGCGGTAAACAGGTGCGCTAATCCGCGTTTTCAATTAGTGATGTCCGCATTTTCGTTGCTCTCCTGTTTCGAACACCAGATTGCCCACATCCGGCGGAACGCCGCCTCGACGTCGTGGGTAAACTGTTTGCCGTCCATCAGCGGAGAGGCCAGCATCGGGGGGCGAAGGGTCGATCTCAGCTCGGCCAGGCGGGGCAAGTCGCGGGCCATTTGTTGCGCGATGGAAACGTACTGCCGGGGATTGTCGGCGATCCAATCGCTCAGACCGATGTTGGAAAGAATCGAGACGCCGGCCCGCCCCACGGCGGTGCGGCCGCGCAGCGTGACCACCGGCGCGCCAGCAGATGCAGCGCATCGGGATGGTTCGGCTCCTGGGCCAGGATTTGCTGGTAGATGGCCCTGGCCTCGGCGAGCCGGCCGGCCTGGTGATGCGCGGCGGCGATCCGGATCGATTGAGCGGTCGAGGCTTGGCTCATGCGGAGCTTTCGCAGCCGGCAATCCTAAATTCTCCTTCGGCAAAGCAATAGCGGAAGCGCGTGGAGAACTAACTCACGAAAGAAATAAAAAAGGGGGCACTTCTTATGCAACTGCTCCAGCCATTCGTATTAATATCTTGCGGCTCCTCGATTTATCAAAATTTTTCTTGACTCAAAAACCGCTCTCGATTAGCGTTTCGGCTTGGAATCAGCCGACCCCATGGGTGTGTTGGAGTCGCGCGAATCCAGCAATTCTTCGGGAGGTTGGGAATGCTTCGCTGCTTATCTTTGGGTTGCGGTCTGGCCGCGTTGATCTTGTTGCCCTCGGCGGTGATGGGGCTGACTGACTACACCATCACCGGCATCGCCCCGGTCGCCGGAGACGTCTTCAGCACCGCCTATGCCGTCAACAATAACGGCGAAGTGATCGGCATGAGCTACGACGATTCGATCACCGTCTCCAACGGCACGGCCTCGATTACCGGAGACACGCCCGTCGGACTCGGCGACGGTTTTTTCTTTCTGGGATCGACAACCACGGTGCTTCCCGCCGTGGGAACGAATGCCAAGGGAAAGTCCGCCAGCATGCCCATCGGGATCAACGATTCCGGGGAGATCGTCGGCCAGTCCACCTCGTCCTCCAACCCGGTTGGTTTTACGTACATCGGCGGCGTGCTGACGAACTTAAGCACGACGGCGTTTGGACCCTCGATCCCCATTGGGGTCAACAACTCGGGCGTTCTGGTCGCCACCGGCCAGTCCATCAGCAGCGGAAACATCAGCGGAGCCAGCCCCATTCTTTTTAATGGCTCGGCAGTAACCCTGGGCAATTTCGCGGGCGGAAGTGACCCTACGCCGCGGGCCATCAATGCCGCCGGCATCGCCGTCGGGAGCGATGAAACCAGCACCTCGGAGGTCTATCACGCCGCGATGTGGAATTCGTCCGGCGCGATCACCGATCTGGGAACCCTGCCCGGCGTCACCAAAAGCGCCGCCTTGGCGATTAACAGCGCCGGCAACGTTGTCGGCTGGTCGGGCAACACGCCGGCGGACAACGCGCCGCTGGCTTTCAATACGACGGCGGCCAATGGATCGTTCCTTCTGGGATTGAACTACGCCGGGATCAGCATCGGCGAACTGTCGGAATACATCAGCGGCGACGCCTTTTTGTACAGCGCCTCCACGCAGAAAATGACCGATCTGGGCACCCTCGGCGGCGCGTTCAGCATGGCGCAGGCAATCAACGATTCGGACGACATCGTCGGCACGTCCATCGACTCCGCCGGTGATTTCAACGCCTTCCTCTATGAAGGCACGACGATGGTGAACCTCAACACCCTACTGCCCTCCGATAGCGGCTGGACCCTGATCGACGCGCAGGGAATCAACAACAACGGCGACATCGTCGGCTGGGGCGAGTTCGACGGAAACTTCGAGGCATTCCTACTCACCCCCGGCGGCACGATCACCGGCACGAATGGTAACGGCAATGGCAACGGAAATGGCAACACCGGCAACACCGGTACGCCGACCGCTGTTCCCCTCCCTTCGGCGGCTTGGTCGAGCCTGTGCCTTTTGGCCGGTTTGGGTTTGATCTCAAAGGTTCGCCGCGGCGGCGCCGGAAGTTGCTGAGAACCCAAAACCAGTTTTGTCCCAAACCGCCAAATCCGATATCCTGAGACCCCTGGCCGCGCGGAGGTCGCGCGGCGGTGGCCGAATGGGAAACCCCCCTTCACTCGGAGCAACAAACCATGAGCACAGCAAATCCGGCCGCCGGCAAGTCGGCGCGTGCCGGCAAGTCGGCGCGTCAGGGCGAGGGACCCGTTTTGATGGTCCTGGGAATGCCGCACATCGTCAAAATCGCCGGCGATGAGAACGTGGCCGGCACGAGCGTGATGGAAGTGGTCGTGGCGCCGGGGCAGGGAGTTCCGCCGCATATCCATACGCGCGAGGATGAATTTTTCTGCGTCCTTCAGGGAGAGCTGACGTGCCAGATGCACGGATTGGCGTCGCCCGTGACGTTGAAGCCGGGGGATTTTCTGTTCCTGCCGCGCGACCGGATGCACAGTTTCGTCAACGCCTCGACGAAAGAAGCGCGGATGATGGTGACGGTGTCGCCGGGAACCGGGACGGATCGGATGTTCGCCGATCTGGAGAAGGCGTGTCAGAAATGTTCGGACCCGCAAACGCTCATGCCGGAAGTCGGGCGAATCTGCGGAAGCTACGGCGTTTCCTTCGCCCCGCCGCCGAAATGAGCGGCTCTCATAATCGCCTGCGCGATTGGCGCGACCGCCGCCCTTCGGTAGCATCCGCCGACTTCATGGAAGCCCCCATCCCCGAAGGCTTCGAACTGGTCAATTGCCCCGGCTGCGGCAGCGACAAATGGACGCCCGCCCGCACCGTCCATGATTGGGCCAAGGATCCCACCCGCGAGCTGCACATCGTCCGCTGCGAAGTTTGCGGCTTGCACTTCACCAACCCCCGTCCGGATGCCGAGCATCTCGGAGCCTACTACACTTCCGATTACTCCTGCTACAAACGCCAGCGCGGCGAGAACCAGCGCAGCACGAAATTATCCACCGCCGTGCGGGCGTGGGTTCTCGCTTCGGAATATGGATCGCCCGAAAAGAAACCGCGGGGGTGGCGCGCCGGCGTTGCCGCCATCGTCAAGCGGTTCAAACCCGTGGCGCAGCTTCGGATTTGGCATTCCCTATCGCGGCGAGGGCCGGCTTCTGGATTTCGGCTGCGGCAACGGAACGTTCCTCCGCCGAATGGCCTCGGTGGGCTGGAATGTCGCGGGCGTCGACATCGGCCCCGACGCCGTCGCCGCGGTTAAGGCGTCCGGAATTCCCGCGTTTCAGGGCACTCTTCCGCATCCCGATTTGCCGCTGGGCAGCTTCGATGTGGTGACGATGCGGCAAGCGCTCGAGCACGTTCCCGATCCCCGCCCCGTCCTCAAAGGGGCCTTTGATCTGCTTCGCCCCGGCGGCCGACTGGTGATCGATGTGCCCAATTATGACAGTTGGGAGATCGAATACTTCGACGACGCCGCCCTGGCGCTGGATGTTCCCCGGCATCTTTTGCATTTCACGCCGCAATCCATGCGAAAAACTCTCGTCGCCGTTGGATTCAAGGTTCTGGAAGTGCGTGACGTCACGCGCAGTCAATTGGATTCGCAAAAGTGCCGTGAATCTGGATCGTCGCCCCGGCAAAAAATATGACTGGCTCATCCGCACAAAGGTGGGCCGCACCCTTGCGGCCGCGCATGCCAGGCGAATCGGCAAAGGCGATATCGTGATCGCAACCGCTGAAAAGCCCCAGTGAGTTTGTGCGGCCGTCGAAACGCCCTTTTTTGACCTCATGGTTTTCTCCGAAACTCCCGGCGGCGGAGAAGCCATTCGGTGCTCCAATCCCAATTCCAATGGGAGACGATTTGCTCGTCGGATTTCAGCGTCCAGCGGCCGCTCATCGCGGCCGTTGCATCATCCTCCTGCGGCCACGGTGAAAAACTCCACCGGCTGACTTCCCATACGATCACACGGGATATTTGCGAATTCCGGGCCAGATCGTCGCGAATCTGCTCGGTTGAAATCGAAGGATTGTAGATGCACCGGCTTCTGAATTGCCGGGCGGCGGCGCCGTATCGAAACGGCCAGGAACCATCGACGCGGAATTCACCGGGCGTCGGCCAGAGCCGAGCGGCGATGCAGGCGTTGTATAGCGCCTGCGGGCGATAAAACGTGTTGTCAAAAAGCGGGTGCATCTCGAAATAAGTTCGCGTGTCGGAATGCGGTTGCGATTGATAGATGTCCGCCATCACGCGATCCAGCGGCACTTCCGTCGAGGCGTATTGGCGGGCCAGGCCGTTGACGAGGTTGTAGGAACAGATCATCAGCACCGCGCCGAGCCGCAGCGGCCACGTGGGCAATCGTGCGATCAGGGCGGCGGCGGCGAGCCATACCGCCGGCCATACGATCGCGACATATCGGATGTGCCAGACCGACCGCCACGGCAACTCCGGGTGTTTCCGCATCGACACCTCGTGCATCCAACTCCATCCGAAAAACGCGCCGCCGCATAACGCCAGAACCACCCCAACAATCGCCAGGAGGCGAAGCAATTCAATCGCTCGCCGGCGAAGCGTCTGGCCCGAGTAGTGGAAGATCGCCGCGGGCGCCAGCGCCAAAGCGGCCATGCGGATCGCCGGCGAGTCGGCGAGATTCATCCATTCGAGGCGGTTGCGCGCGGTCTGCACCACCGCCGCAACCGCGAGCAACAGCAGCGGAATCGCGATGAATTTCGCGGCGCGCGGCTGCCAACTTAAGAGCAATGCGACGCCGATCATCCCCGCCAGCGCACCCCACCACACCGGGCCGACGAACTGAAACAACGCATCCAGCCAAGTCATCGGAGAACTGAAATCCTCCACCGACCGGCAATAGAAAAATCCGTACACCGGAATGACGAGCCAGAGCAGGAGCCAGAAAAGCGATCGCCACCACGGCTGAACCGGACGGTCGATCTCGGCGGTCCTGCGGAGATGAGGCCAGGGCATCGCCCCGAAGATGAATAAGCCATACGTCGCCACGAACAGCGCGATCATGGCCCCGCTGAACTTTTGGACAAAGGGCGCGGGATTGGCAAGATCGTCAAGCGTTGTCCAATCGAATCCGCTCAGATAGTTGTTGAGCGCTTCAAACGGCGGCCGGACGGAGTTGTCGATGGGAGGGAGCCAATTCAATCCGCTGGCCCTCCAGTCGGCATCCGACGCGGTCTTCCCCACGACGCCGGGAACCAATCCTCCGGAATTTCGGGTCCAATGGTTGTAACACCCGTAATAGACGGCGGGCCCAGCCGCGATCAGTGCCATGCCCCCGAGCAGCATGGGAATGCGCCAGCCGCGGAAGCGAGCCATTGATATGAAATAAATCGGCATCAGCGGTAGCAGCAGCAACGTAACGGCGTCAAACCCCGCGGCGGCGATGGCGGCCGCGATCCAGCACAACCACGCAATCCGCCGCCAGCTGCGAATCCACCACAAAAAACAGCCCACGGCCAACATTTCCATCATCCAGGCCGATGCGTACATCTTGGCATAGCGAGAAAAGAACAGCCCGTATGCCGAGCAGGCGATGAACGTCGCGGCGATGATCGCCGTGCGGCGGTTGAACAGTTGCCGCCCCAGGAAATACATCACGGGGGTCATCAGCGTGCCCGACAAAGCCGGGACGAATCGCATCACCGATGGAGTGAGCAAAACACCGCCGGGGACAATCCGAACGCCGAATCCCAAAGGAAATCCCTGGCGAATCCAATTGGTCAATTCATAGAACAGCGGCATGAAGGCGTCGTTGCGAAGCGTGTCGAGCAACTGGCCGAGCGTCCCGCAGGTGCGCCAATACGTGAAACACTCATCGATCAGCATCGACGGATGTGAGAGCCGGTTGAAGCACAACGCGGCGGAAAGACCGGTTAGCATCAACAGAAGCCAGTGGTCCGCGCGGGATGAAGTTTTCGCTGGCGCGGCGACGACGGGGAGGTCTGATTGCGTCGAATCGATCTGGGCAGGTGAGGTCGGGTCCGAGTTAGAAGCGGCGCGAGCCATCATCCGAATCCATTGGTCATCTTCTCTTACCTATGACGTTGTGGCAACAAGACGTTGCATCGCGTACCATTGCTCAAAACATTGTCAGTGTTTAATCTCGCTCATATATATGAACTACCGAAGACTTGGAAGAAGCGGCCTGAAGGTTTGCGAGATCTGCCTGGGGACGATGCAGTTCGGCTGGACGACCGATGAGGAAAACAGCCGCAACGTAATGGATGGATTTCTCGAGGCCGGCGGCAACTTCATCGACACGGCCGACATCTACACGAGCTGGGCCGGAACGCTTTCCTACGGCGGAAAAACCGAGGAGATCATCGGCCGGTGGATGAAGGACCGCAAAAATCGCCGCAATATCATTCTGGCCACCAAGGTCCGCGGCGAGATGTGGAAAGGCCCCGACGGCGAGGGACTGTCGCGCGAACATATCCTCAAAGCCTTCGACGATTCGCTGCGACGATTGCAAACCGATTATGTGGATTTGTACCAGGCGCACTGGGTCGATCTGGATACGCCGATCGAGGAAACGCTGCGGACGTTCGACGATCTGGTCCGAGCCGGGAAGGCGCGATATCTACGGCGCCTCCAACTTCCCCGCCTGGCGGCTCATGGAGGCGCAAGCCACTTCCGATCGACTCGGCCTGCATCGTTTCGAATCCTTCCAGCCGGAATATTCACTGATGGAACGCCAACTCTTCGAGTACGAAGCCCTGCCGTTCTGCAAGCATTATCAGCTCGGCGTGATCCCCTATTCCCCGCTGGCCCGCGGATTCCTGACCGGAAAATATCGCAGCGGCGCCCCCAAGGTGAAAAGCGAACGCGCCGGCGAAATGGGCAATTACGCCAACGACAAGGGTTGGGCCGTGATCGATGCCCTGGAAGACATCGGCAAGTCGCACGGCAAGACGATCACGCAAACGGCGTTGGCCTGGATGCTAACGAATCCGGTGATCACATCGCCGATCATCGGCGCCAACAACGTGCAGCAATTGAATGATTCCCTCGGCGCCGCCGGCTATCGGCTCAGCGCCGAGGAGATGAAGCGGCTGAATGATTTGACCGCATGGCCGCGCAACTGGCGGCCGGTTTGGGACTGATTCCGACGGCGCTCACCGAAGTTAGGAGGCTGAAAATTAGCGAGCTTGCTATTCCTTATTGCGCTTTTACCCATCTCTTTAATGTCTCAATCGTCTTCCGCTTCACCCCGACCACCTTGCTTCAATTTCAGAACTTCCTTGAAACCGGGATGGACCCTGAAAATGGTGCTGCTGGTGTCAAAATATGATCGAGGATCCAGATAATGCCACGTGTATCCGGATCCTCCTCCGCCACCTCCTGCACGATAATATCCGACCACCGAGAACTCAAACAGTTTTCCCAGGACTTCGTCAGTGCTCGTGGCCGCATCGAACAAATCTTGCCTCGTTGCGCGAACCGATTCAAAATCACTCTTGTTGAACTGCACCGTCCCAATGTGCTTCAGAATTTCGATATAGTTCCGATATTTGGGAACGTGCTTAAAAATCTCGTCGTCAAGTTCGTTGAGCAGGTATTCTGAATATGGCTCCCTGGCCGCGATCACGTCTTCATTCTGAAACTTATCGTCGTTGCCTTGTCGGGCTTGATAGGCATTCAAAACCTCGTTGCAAAATTTTATTATGTCGCGCGGCCGACGAAATGTGCGGCTAAGAATATGCTGATACTTCTTCTGCCGACTTCGCATTTCTTGGCTTTCATCAAATACCGCTTCCCAGAGCCTGCCTCGGAAATTCCTAAAACCTCCGCGAACCGCTTTGCCATCAGGTTGCGCAGCGTCCATTCGGTGCTGGGGCCGTCCCACTCGATGCGGCTCATTGTGCTTTCGGACAGTTTGTTTTTGTCCTCGAATTTGAGGAGTTGGTATATGTCATCCCGAAGAAAAATATCCACTGACAGTTTCTTTCCGGCGGCTTTAGCTCTTTGGGACAAATCGCGCGCCGCGAGAATAAGTCCCGTCAACCTTTGAGCATATTTGGGCTCAGTGACGGAAAAACCCAAGTCCAACTGATCAAAACAAATATGGTAGCTGTTTTCCGGGTTCAGGGCTGCGATAACCGCGTCAGAGACCGTCCGATTTAGATCGACAACGACATTTGGCAGATTGGCCACGGAAATTCGCTCAACGCTCACTCCAGCCTCCAAAGGACCCAAAGCAATTTTCAGCGTTGGATTGATCCGTAGGGATTTCCCGGGGTTAAATAGCTGCGTCACATCAGGATCGCGTGAACCGTAGGAATCAACAACGAACGACTCAATTTTCTGTAACGATTCGGCCGCGGCATCATTCCACGGCTGAGAATGGTCCTGGTTTAGAAGTATCTTGGATGTCGTTAGTAGAATCAGGTACTTCCAGCTATTCACGTATCGTTCTTCTTCGGGAACACCCATGTTGGCTTGCGCATCATGATGGTTCCACGGGTACTCCGCGAAGGTGTGTCCAAGCGCGAATAAATCGGGTGCACGTTCGGTAATTAGTTTTCGGAAAATCGCCGTTTTACCGCTACCTTTCCGCCCAATAATCAGGAAGTGCTTGTGCTCTTTCGCTGCCAAATAGGCTTCGTGGTTTTGGAAGCATGTATCAAGCAGCGAATCGGCATCGGCGTCAATTCCGCCGAAAGTCGATACGTCTCGAATGGCTTTTTTCATATCGAAACTCCGCTGCCATTTACGACGGCACAGACCTAATTAACCTGCGGTAGCGCCTCAAGCTATCTGACTTCTCCTCATTTTTCCAATTAAATCGGAAGGTCGTTCAATCAAACTCAAACGCATTCCGCGCGATCACCAGCGGGCGGTTCTGGCCGATGTTCAGCAGAAATCCCGCGGCGATGTAGCTGGCGACGAGGCTGCTGCCGCCGTAGCTGACGAAGGGGAGCGTTACGCCGGTCACGGGGAACAGACGCATGACCACGCTGAGGTTCAGGATCGCCTGGGCGGCGAGCAACGCGACGATTCCGACGGCGACGAGGCGGCCGAAGGGCTCGCGGGTGGCGGAGGCGATCTCGATGCCGGCGATGAACAGGACGATGTAGGCCGTCAGCACGGCGATGGAGCCGACGAGGCCGAACTGTTCGCCGATGATGGCGAAGATCATGTCGTTCTGGGCTTCGGGGACATGCTCGCCGACGGGGATTTCGCCGGCGCCTTTGCCGGTGGGGCCGCCAGAACCCATGGCCGTCAGGGCGCGCAGTTGCTGGAATCCGGCTTGGCGGAGGGTTTTGGGATCGCGGCTCAGCAGGCCGGCGACGCGGGCGCGCTGATATGGCTGAACGATCGACGGCAGATGCGAGAAGATCGGCACGTTCTCATCGCCGCTGAGCCACAGCAGCGGGATCAGCACCACGGCCAGGCCGACGATGGCGGCAAGGTGTTTCACCTTTGCGCCGGCGACGAACAGGAGCGTGAAAAGGGTCGGGACGAACAGGGCCGCGACGCCAAGGTCGGGTTGCATGAGGATGAGAACGGCCGGGACAAGCGTGAGCAGAAACGGCGGGAGCAGGCCGGCGATCGTTCGGTAATTGTCGCGAAAGCGCAGATATCGCGCCAGCACGAGGATGAAGGAGATTTTCATCAGTTCCGACGGTTCGAAGCTCACGCCGCCGGGGAAGGTGATCCAGCAGCAGGCGCCGTGGATGGAGTGAACGCCGGGGATGGAATGGCCATGTTTTTCGGCAAACGCGCCCAGCAGCGTGTATCCGATGAGGATCAGGCTCAGGATATAGAGCGGCCAGGCGTATCGGCCGACATTCAGATAGTTGACGGTTTGCAGGAGGCCCATCACGGCGACGGCGACGGCGAGGAAGACCAATTGCTTGGGGCCGTCGGTCGGCGAGCCGACCCAGATGCTCATCACGCCCAGGACGGACAGGACCGCGACGGCCGCCAAGATCGGCCAGTTGGTCGCGATCGCGAGCTGTTGCCAGATGCGGTTCATAGTGGTTGGTGGTTAGTGGTTAGTGGTTAGTGTCGTACGCATTTACTAACCACTAACCACTAGCCACCAACCACTTTTTCTTCATTCAAACGCTCGGGCCGCGATGGCGGACTTGGCTTTGCCCGGGGGATGGATCAGCCAGAGCACTTCGCCGGTCTGCGGCCGGGGAAACCGGTTGGGGAGATAGACGGTCACGACGGTCGGATTGCGTCCCAGAGCCGAGACGCAGCGGACGGTGTGCGAGAGCGGCGCAAGGGCCGAATAGCGGGTTTCGACGACGCTGAAGAGCGCGGCATCTCCATCGCGCCAGACGCGCAGCAACCGGCGGCGAAGAAAAAACGCGACGATCGCGGTGATCAGGGCGGCGGGAATAATCACCGCGCCGGCGATGAGTCGGCGACCCAGCGGGTCGGGCTGCTGACGATCGGTCCAATTGCCCGGATCGTTGGGATCGACGTGCAACTGAATCGTCGTTCCGGGCCGGATCGGAAAGGCCTGGGTGGCAAGGGTGCCGTACACCGTCGTTTCCTGGCCGCGCAAATTGAACTCCAGCGTAAAAACCGATCCCACCGGGGCCATGGCATGGGAGTCGCCGTTGGCTTCGACGATTCTGGCGGTAACGCGGGCTCCGGTGGAGATCAATCTCTGCTCGTCGCGCGAAGCCAGGACCTGCTCGGTGAGATACCATCCGCCGATGCCGAGCAGCGCCAGGGTGGCGAGCAGCCAGAATCGAATGACGGGTTCGTTCCAGCTTCGGCGCGAGGCGGCGGGGGTGATTGGCCGGGGCGGCGGCGGAGGCGCGGGCGGAGCGGTGGCCGCGGCGGCGGGCGACGGCGCCGAGCGGCCGGCGTAGGGAATCGTCGGCGGGCGCCGGGATGGATCACGCTTTTGCGGCGGCTGGGTCAACGGCTCCTCATTTGGCCGCTCGAAGGTAACCGTGCTTCACGCAGTCCACAAGCACGTCGTGAGCGATGGCCCCCGCGACTCGGCCGCCGGCTTCGCCGTATTCCACGAACACGCAGAATGCGATCTGCGGATGGTCCGCCGGCGCGTAGCCGATGAACCAGCCGTGGGCCAGATGCCTTTCCGGATGGGGATCGGAAAGGGGAACCGATGAGGGACGAAGATACCAGCCTTCGGTTCCGGGATCGCCGAAATGGACCTGGCGGTAGCCGATGAACTTTCCGTCGGCGTCGCGCTGAACCAATGTCATGAGTTGCTGCGTCTGCGCCGAGCCGGTTTTTCCGGCGATGGGGATGTGAAGCAGCGGGTCCTGATCCAGCGGCGGATCGCCCGGTTCCCGCTCGATATATTGCGGGAGAATCTGCGAGCCGGTACCGTCGGGCGTGCAGACTTCGCGCATTCCCTTCTGCACCGCCTGCAGCGCATCGGGCGAGAGATGCAGATCGACTTCATCCGACCCCGGCGCGGCCGATGGCCGCGTCGTGAACCGGTCGGCATCATCATCGCCGACCAACCGGGGCCGCATCCAGATTCCGTCTCGCGCGATGGTGGCGGCGACGTTGGCCATCTGGATGGGCGTCGCCTGGATATGGCCTTGGCCGATGCCGGCGGACCAGGTCTGCGTCTGGGCCAGGATTCGGTTCGCGGCGGTCGGATGATAAATCAGGCCGGGGCTTTCTTCGATGCCGACGCCCGTGGGCCGGCCCAATCCGAATCGGTCGAACCATTTCGAAAGTCTTTCCATCCCCATTCGCAGCGCGATCGTTTCAAAAACGACGTTGCAACTGTCTTTCAGCCCGTCGGAAATGGTGAGCATGTCGTCCGGGCCGATGTTGGGGTCTCCGGCGGCGCGATGACTGATGGGCAGGCCGTGCTCGCGGCAGACGGCCCAGATCCAGCAGTGGCCGTAGGGCTGCGGCCGGCCGTCGATCATCAGCTCGCCCCGGCACTGGATTTTGTCCTGGGACGTCATGATGCCATCGGTGATCGCCCCGCTTCCAACGATCGGCTTGACCGTGGAACCGGGCACGACATCCATCTCCGTGGCGCGATCCAGCAGCGGCTCATTCAGATCATCGGCGGCCAATTGTGCATAGTCGGTCTGAAGGTCTTTGGGATCGTAGCCTGGATTGGAAACCAGCGCCAGCACTTCGCCGGTATCGACCTTGATGACCACGGCCGCGCCGTGCTGGTTGTAGCGCGTCTCGATCACCGCGCCGGTTTCCCGGTCGCGATGGACGCGGGATTTGACGAATTCGTTTTCGATGTCCTGCTGAAGAAGGATGTCGATGGAAAGCGTGACGTTTCTGCCGGGAACGGCGTCGATCTGATCGACGACATTGTCGGTCCCCGCAAGGCGATCGATCCTGCCGCGCGTGCCGCGAAGGGTTTGCTCGCACAGCGCCTCGACGCCGGCGCGGCCGGCCTGATCGGCCGGCCAATATCTTCGCAATTCCCGAAAGGCGGACAGGCCGTAGCGCTTGAGCCAACCCGCGGGCCAAAACCGGCCGGCCTGGTCCGACCAATATTGTTGCAACTGGGTGTCGGAGAGTCCGACGCCGAAGTTCACTTCATCGGGCCGGACCGAACCGAGATAGCCCAGAATATTGCAGCCGACGCGGCCGAAGCGGTACTGGCGATATTTGCTCGGAGCGAGGCTGAGGCAGAAGAATCGATCCTGCTGGCGGGCCAGGCGGGCCTGAACCTCCGGTGAGATGTTGTGCAGGATCATGTGCGGCGAGGTTTCCTCGCCCACTTCGACTTCGAACTTGTCGATGGTCGATTCGTCCGGGGCGCTGTCGAGCAGAAAATGGCGATACCAACTGGAATTTCCCCGCTCGGACCCGGCGGCCTGCTCGTAATTGCGCCACCAGATGTATCGTTTGCGCATCTCCACGCGCTGAACGATCTGGCGGCGGAGGTCGTCGATCTGTTCGGGCGTTTCGTTGCCGACGACGGCCAGTTCCTTCCACATCGCCGCGATGTCGCCGCGAATGCGATCGGTTTCCTCGTCCACAAGTTTGGGCCCGTCGGCCGAGCGAAGAACCGTCCGAAACTGATCGCCGAGACTGATTTTGAGGTTTTGCATCGCGCGGTCTGCGCAGCCAATCCGGGTCGGGTTCTTGGGTGATGGCGCGATAATCGACGCAGGCGTCGACGCAGGGGGCGTCATCGACGAGCGGAATGCCGTTGCGGTCGAAAATGGTTCCGCGCGTGGTTTCGATGAACTCGGCGCGCTTCATGATTTCCGTCGCCTGCTTGCGCCAAAGATCGTGTTGGAGAAGTTGAATCTGCGCCGCGCGGATCGCCAGTGCGCCGCAGGCCACGAGCAGGATGAACAGTAGAATTTTAAGACGCCGCTCGAACATATCCCATCCGTGGGAAGTCGCGGAAGCCCCGCATGTACATGCGGGGCTACGAACCGATGGTTACGATTCTGCGCCGGGCGGATTGAAAGCGAAAGACCCGGTCGATGCGCTGCAAGCCGCCGATCACAAACGGGGCCAGAATCGCCGAATAAACCGCCGTGTAAAACAGCGGCAGGACCGGCGGATGCACGGGCGTTCGAATCCAGCCGTGAATCGCCAGAACGATCGCGGTCAGAACTCCCGCGATCAGCGTCAGGGCGAAATGCACGGCCGGATGCCGGCGATCAACCGCTTGTCGAGTGGCCAGGACCAGCAGTGCAACCAGGCCGTAGCTGAAGGCGAACAGACCCATCGTTCCGCCGGAGGCCAGGTCCTGCATCGCGCCGAGGATAAAGCATCCCAGCAGGGCCGCGTCGCGCGGAGCGTTCAGGGCGATGAAGACGACCGCCAGCAGCACGAAATTCGGCTCGGCGGCTTTCCATTGCATCGCACGCGCGATCCCCGCCTGCAAACCCAAAGCGATGTAGGCGAGAATGAAATAACTGAGCCATCGCATGTTCGGGGGATTCTCATTGCTGGCGGGTCATCACCCACACATCGTTCAGGTGCATGAGATTCGTTTCCGGGGCCAGTCGAATCTCGGCGAAGAGCGCTTGCCTGGGCAACGGCCCGATCGAGGCGATCCGGCCGATGCGCACGCCGTGAAGCTGTGGCCAGCGTTCGTCGGCCAGAACCACCCAATCTCCGGCGTGGACGCTTCCGCCCAACTGTCGGAACGAAAGATTGTCGATGACCATCTTCCCGTCCCCTTCGCCGCGAACGATGGCCAGGATATTTTTGTTCTCCGCGGCGCCGCTGGGCGAGACGGTGAAGAAATGGCCGGTCACGGTGAATCCCGCATCGGTAATCAGGACGGCATGCGCGGCCAACGGGCCGACGCGGTCGATCCGGCCGATCAGATCGATCACGGTTCCCGACGACAGCACGGGCTGATCGACACGAACGTCGCTCAGGCCCGAGCCGGTGATCGTGACGCCCTGGTGATTATCGCTGTCGGTGCCGGCGACTTCGAATCGGCCGCAGAGGCTTTCAAAACCACCGAGCCGTGCGCGCTCGTCGGCCCGCTGCTGCGAGCCGTTCGATCTCCGCGGCCATGATCTGCACCTGCTGTTTCAGGACCTGATTCTCACGCTCGATGGTCTGGGCGGGCCGGGTATCTTCGAGCGGCTTTTGTCGGAAATGGCCGCGGACGGCGTTGGCCAGTTCGTACGTCGGGCGGGATATGGGGATCAGCAGCGTTTCGAATGAGGTACGCCCCAGGTCGGTCATGCGCGACGGCAAGACGAAAGCGCTGAGAAAGCTCAGCGTCATCAGGGCGAAAAAACTCTGGCTGAATCGAACAGCGGGCACGGCGTTTTCCGGTGGGATGGATCGGAGCGCTCACACCTCGTCGGCGTCGGATTCCATCGTTTCCTTCCACAACTCGAGATTTTCCAGGTAAACGCTCGTGCCGCGCGCGACGCAGGTGAGCGGATCCTCGGCCAGCCTGACGTCCAGGCCGGTGGCGTTGCTGACCACCGTCGTCAGCCCGCGCAGCAGGCGACGATCCGCCGGCCATCGTGATGCCGTTCTCGACCAGGTCCGCGGCCAGTTCCGGCTCGGCCAGCTCCAGCGTCCGCTTGACGGCTTCGATGATCTGCGTGACCGGCTCCTGGAGGGCCTCGCGGATTTCCTCGGTGGTGACGATGGTTTTGCGCGGCAGGCCGCTGATCAGATCGCGGCCGCGCACTTCCATGGTCGGCTCGCCGTCGCCCTGCGAGGCCGGCCGAGCCGATCTCGATCTTGATCTTCTCGGCCATCTGCTCGCCGATGGCCATGTTGTAGGTCTTTTTCATGTGGCTGACGATCGCCTCGTCGAAATCGTCGCCGGCGACGCGGACGGATTCGCAGACGCTGATGTCGGCCAGGGAGATGATGGCCACCTCGGTCGTTCCGCCGCCGATGTCCACGATCATGCTGGCGGTGGGTTCGATGACGGGCAAGCCCGCGCCGATGGCGGCGGCCATGGGCTCCTCGACCAGATAAACCCGCCGCGCCCCGGCGCGCTCGGCGCTGTCGTACACCGCCCGGCGTTCGACGGCGGTGATGCCCGAGGGAATCGCGATCACCACCCGCGGGCCGATGAAATGCTTTCGCCCGTGTACCCGGCGGATGAAATACGCCAGCATCGCCTGGGTGATCTCGAAATCGCTGATGACGCCGTCCTTCAGCGGGCGGATGGCGGTGATGGAGCCGGGCGTTTTGCCGAGCATTTCCTTGGCGACCAGTCCGACGGCGTTTCCGTTTTGCAGAACGCGGTTGGTTCCCTTTTTGACGGCGACGACGCTGGGTTCGTTGAGCACGATTCCTTCGCCTTTGACGCAGACCAGCGTGTTGCATGTGCCCAGGTCGATGCCCATGTCGATGCTGAACATGCCCAGAAGCCTATCGAAGATCACGCTGTCGTCTCCTGCCGGGATTTTCGCTGGGGCGAAATGACTTTACGATTGCAGAGCCGACCGACGCTCCGCATCGAATCGCCCTGAAAGCGATGGGGGCCGGCGGCCATTGGGCCGCGAGCCGTTAAGAAAGTGTGCCGCACCTTCCTATCCAAACGCCCGCTCCATCGGGTCCCGAGCTAAGGGGCCGCCCCGAATCGACCGCCCCAAGTCTTCCCGCCCGGAAAGACGTAAAATACAGCAGGCACGGGCCGTAAGCAAATCGCCGCGAAAAATTGGACCGCGGCGCCGTAAAAGGGAAGCCGCAAAAGGGACTTCAGTGACAACCAGCGAAGCGCCTTTTGCGCCGGGCGACGTTTCATGTCCCAAAATGTCCCAATAGTCCCCAAATTTTCGAAGAGCGCCGCGGGACCCCCAGCGGGAGCGGAATGTTTGAAAACGCCATGTGAATCGAATTCGGTGGACATAAATCCTCTTTTGCCGATGGCCGACGCCCGGAACGGTGGGGGGAAGCGCAGTCCTCTATTGATAAGGCCGGGAGGTGAAAGTTTTGGACGCGTTTTTAGGAAAAATCTCATTTTAGAAAAATAATTTGTGCTCTTCAAAAAGCGATCTCACGCAGAGGCGCGGAGGCGCAGAGAATTTAACCCTCTGCGCCTCCGCGCGGTTCAATCCTCTTTTCTCTAATGGCGGAAGCACGGACAATATGTCAATGAGCACACAAGAGCTATGGACCGCGGTGGACCGTTACATGACCGATCTGCTGGTGCCGCCGGATGCGGCGCTGGATGAAGCGTTGCGGACTAGCGCTGCCGCCGGGTTGCCGGCGATCAGCGTTTCGCCGAACCAGGGCAGGCTGCTGATGCTGCTGGCTCGTTTGCGGAACGGCGCAGCATCCTGGAGATCGGCACGCTGGGCGGATACAGCACGATCTGGCTGGCGCGGTGCTGCCGAAGGACGGCCGGCTGATCACGCTGGAAGCCGACGCGAAACACGCCGAAGTGGCACGCGCCAACATCGCGCGGGCTGGGCTTGGCGATGTGGTGGAGTTGATTCTGGGCCAGGCGCTGGATGTCCTGCCGCGGCTGGCCGCCGAGGGACGCGGGCCGTTTGACCTGATCTTCATCGACGCCGATAAGCCGAGCAATCCGGATTACTTTTCCTGGGCGATGAAGCTCTCGCAGCCGGGCAGCGTCATCATCATCGACAATGTGGTGCGGGACGGACGGGTGATCGATGCCGCCAGCAACGATGCGGACGTGCGAGGCGTGCGGCGGATGAACGAGTTGCTCGCCGCCGAGCCGCGGGTGATCGCCACGGCGATCCAGACCGTGGGGATCAAGGGCTACGACGGCCTGGCGATTGCGCTGGTCACGGACGACCGATAGCTGGACGCACTTGATCTTCGGTTCCATCCGGCGAAGATTTCCAGCGGGTATGACCCTCATCGTCTCGGCAAAGTTTCGCGCGGGTGTAGTGGTTCAGGCTGACGGGCGGTCCAACCGGCACGGCAAGGTCGCCACCGACACGCTCCAGAAGATTTTCCCCATCGCCGCCTCGTCCATGGTCATCAGTCACAGCGGAGTCAACGCCTGGAAAAAGCGGACCGTTGCGAGTTGTCTGAAGAAGCTTTCCTTTGGCCACTGCCAAACGCATTTGGAGGTCGCGGCCGTCGTTGAGAAAGGACTGGGCAAACTCATTGCCGGATCATGGTGCCACTGCGGCGAGTGTTCGGGCAAAAGGGAGGGAGTGGAGTTTCTGATTGATGGATTCGATGCTCAGGGACGATTAAGGCGGCTGTTTCTTGCCTGGCCGTGGAATTCGCAGATTCCCGATGTGTCTTCCTGGAACGCGGATTGGGGATATGCGTTTGGACAGGGGAAAGCGGTTCACTGGCCGGATGAGCCAAAGAATTTGGAAGATGGCGGCATCGATGAAATCGCGGAGTTGGTCAGCCGCATCCATGCCGACGCGATGACTCGGACGGCTCAGGAGGTTGGGGGCCACATCCATAGTCTGAAGGTGACGCTGGCTGGCTGGGAATGGGCCGCCCCGACCGCGAAGAAGGCCATCGTGCTGAAATGAACGGTGACCCGGTCACTTGGCCCCCACGGCGGAGCGGATGGTTTCGGGCACCGTCCCAACACCGCCATCTGGCTGCTGTTGCGATTCTTGCGCAGCGATCGGAATCTTCGGCGCCCAATCAAGCCAATCCTTGTCGGCCTGGTCGTGGAGGACGAACTGCGATCCGTCCTGGGCCTGCTGGCCCATGTCCTTTTCCGGGGTGGCGAAGGCGATGCCGCCGGAAAGGATCGAACGCAGCGACCCGACTTTCATTTGGATGCCGCTGAACAGGCCGCCCGTGACGTTGACGCCGCTGACGATCCAGAACTGGGAATTGGATTTAACGAGCGGGCGGTATCGCGGGCGAATGAGGGCGTGGACATCGACGCTGGCGGCGTCGGGGCTGAGTTGAATGTCCTGAATGATGCCGACCTGCACGCCTCGGAAATAAACGGGCGTATCGGACTGCAAATGTTCGAGGCGCGGGGCCTTGAGCACGATTTTCAGGGCGTCTGGCAGGGTGATGGGCGGCTCTTCCAGGCCGATGAATTCCGTTTGGGCATCTCCGGCGCCTGGGTCGGAGTCAATGTACGGGCCGCTCAAAACGGTGCCGAGGCCGGTGATGGATTCCGTGGAAATCTCCGGACGCACCACCCAGAACCGGCGCCCTTTTCGGCGAAGGCGGGATGGGATCGCTTCAGCTGAACTTTGACCAGCACCTGTTTCTGATCGGGCGTGATTTGGATGTCCGTGACTTCTCCAATCGGCACCCCAAGATGCACGAGTTGGGTTTGGCCGATTTTAAGTCCTTCGGCATCGGCGAACCTGATCGTGATCTCGCTTCCGCGACTGGCAAAGTGATCGTAGATGTAATAGCCCACCATGGCCAGCGCAAAAATCGGAACGAACCAGATGAGGAGGAATGGCCGGCGCATTTTTTTCACGACGGGTTTTGGCGGGGCGTGAATGTGGCCGGTTTTTTCGCTGGTTGCGTGAGTCATGGAGCCTGCTCCTCTTCATTCTCCCAAATGAGTTGGGGATCGAAACTTGCCGAGGCGAGGATGGTGAAGACCACGACGAGGGCGAAGGCCAACAGCCCCCTGCCGGGGATGACGGTGGCGAGGCGCTGCAATTTCACGAGCGACACCAGCACGGCCAGGACGAACACGTCCATCATCGCCCAGCGGCCGATGGCGTCGATCACGCGGTAAACCCACGTTCGCTGCCTCTTCCAGCCCGAGATTTTGAGTTTCGTGGAACCGACCAGAAAGAACAGGCCGATCAGCTTCAGACACGGAATGAGAATGCTGGCGAGAAAGACGATCACCGCGACCACGTAATCGCCGTCGAGAAAGAGCCGCTGGCATCCGCCCCAGACGGTGTTCTGGGAGACGGCGCCGTACATCTCCAGGCGAAGGATGGGATAGATGTTGGCGGGGACATACAGGATGAGTGCGGCAAGGGAAAGAGCGGCGGTCAGATGCAAGGACCCGCTGGTTCGCCTGGCGATCCTCGACCCGCAACGACGGCAATTGGCCGCCATGCCGGCCGGCAGCGGCTCAACCGCGTGAACCAGGCCGCAGGTCTTGCAGGCAATCGCGGCTGTCGTGGGCTCGTGTTCCATTGTGGTGCATTTTCTCAGAGAACTGGTCGAACCGTCTAGTGCAGAATGGGCTGTTGACCGCCGGATGGTGGGCTGCGTAATCTGAATCGGCTGGGGGGCGGATGATGAAGACGAAGATGGTCGCTTACGATCTTCGTCACTATACTCGGCCGCGAAGGAGCCACAGCATGAACGTCTTGGTCGCAGGCGGAGCGGGGTATATCGGGTCGCATACCGTCAAACGCCTCAAGGAAGCGGGACATAAGCCGGTCATTTACGACAATCTGAGCCGCGGGCATCAGGAGGCGATCGACATCCTACAGGTCCCCGGCATCGTGGCGGACCTCAACGACAAGCCCACGCTGCTCGAGGCTTTGCAAAAACACCACATCGACACGGTCATGCACTTCGCGGCTTACGCCTACGTCGGTGAAAGCGTCGAGCATCCGCTCATGTATTATCACAATAACGTCGGCACGACGATCGGCCTTCTGGAGGCGATGAAAGAAGCGGGCGTCGAGCGGTTCGTGTTTTCCAGCAGTTGCGCCACCTACGGCAACCCCGACCGCGTGCCGATCACCGAGGATGAAAAAAAGGCCCCGGTCTCCCCCTACGGACGAAGTAAATTGATGGTCGAGCAAATCCTCGCCGACGCGCACGTGGGGAACCGGAAATTCAATTTCGCGTCGCTGCGCTATTTCAATGCCAGCGGATGCGCGATGGACGGGAGCCTCGGCGAGGACCACCGGCCCGAAACACACCTGATCCCGGTGATTCTTCAGGCCATCGCCGGCAACCGGCCGGGGATCACGGTCTTCGGCACGGATTATCCGACGCCCGACGGCACGAACGTTCGGGATTACATTCACGTCGACGACCTGGCCGATGCGCACATCCGGGCGATGGAGCGGCTGAAGGATGGGGAGCCGATTTTCTGCAATCTGGGCACGGGACGCGGTTTTTCGGTGAAAGAGATCATCGCCACGGCCCAGAAGGTGACGGGGAAAAAAGCGCCGGTGAGCTATGGTCCCCGTCGAGCGGGGGACGCGGTTGCGCTGTGGGCCGATCCGTCGCGGGCCAAGAAGCTGCTCGATTGGGAGGCGAAGTATAAAGATCCGGAGACGATCATCAGCTCGGCGTGGAACTGGTTCAGCAAACATCCGAAGGGGTATGCGAAATGAGCAAGACGGAAATTTTTGCCTGGGCGCTGCTGGTCATCTCCGTGGCGGTGGGCGTGGGAATGACGATTTTCGCTCCGGTGTGATTCATTTATTTTTTCCGGGGTCGAAGTTTAACTCCCGCGGCGGCGCGGGCGGCGACGAAGGTTCCGAAAAGGCGGATCGAGGCGCCGTAAAGCGCCGGGAATTCGTGGCGGATGCGGCTGTCGGCCACGCTCCGGCCGCCGCGGGCGGCGGTCTTGATCGACTTGAGAACCAGGGATTTATCCCATCGTCGGCGGAGGCGGAATTTTTGCGGATCGAAGCCGGCGGCGCGAAGGGCGGCGTCGTAATCACCGAAATGCCGGATGGCGGCGGCATGAAGGCCCGGATCGTCGCTCTGCAGCGCCCCGCTGCTGAGCGGCTCGTCGTCGCGAGCGCGGGATTTCAATTCGAATACGATCGAATTGCGATCCCAATGGCGATAGCGCGAGATATCGTCGGCGTCGAGTCCGGCGGCGTGCAAGGCCCGATCCCATTTGCCGAACAACCGCGGCTGAAGCGCGGCGAAGGCGGCCTTGCCCAGCTCGTCGCGGCGGCGGGTGACGGCGGACCAGTAGAGCTTTTCCCCCTGCCGGCGAGCGGCCTTGATCAGGGCGATGATCCCGGCGCGCGTCCAGCGCGGCCGGCGAAGGACGGTGGCATATTCGATTCCCGCCAACTCGACGGCCCGGCGGTAGGAGCCGAAATGATACGCCGCCGCCGAGACCAGCGGCTGCTTGGATCTGGCCAGGCCGTTGTACGACAAGTCCGCGCCGGCCTTGTGAAGGCGGCGGAGCGTCCGCAAAATCTCGGCTTTGTTCCAGATCATTGTTAACGGAACCGCGAAGCCCCGGATGTACATCCGGGGCTTTTAATATCATCATCACTTGCGAAAAAACAAGAACCAATGGAAAACGCGGCGACGATGAACGGCGTGATCAATCTCGATAAGCCTTCGGGGATGAGTTCGGCGGCGGCGGTGGGCCGCGTCAAACGGTTGCTGCGGCGCGGGACGAAAATCGGGCACGCGGGGACGCTCGATCCGTTCGCTACGGGGGTTTTGCTGCTCTTGATCGGCAACGCGACCAAGGCGTGCGAGACGCTCATGGGCCAGCCAAAACGGTATGAGGCAACGGTGAAATTGGGCGCGACGACCGCGACGGACGACCCGGAATCCGCCGAAATTGCGCGGCAAAACGCGCCCCGGCCGAGCCGGGCGGAAATCGAAAAGGCGACGGCGGGATTGGTGGGGATGATCCAGCAGCGGCCGCCGGCGTTCAGCGCGTTGAAAGTCGGCGGCCGGCGGGCGTATGAATCGGCCCGGCGGGGCAAGCCGCTCGAACTGAAGCCGCGAAGCGTGCGGATCGACGCGATTGAAATACTTTCGTGGCAATGGCCGTTGTTGCGGCTGCGGATCGACTGCGGGCGCGGGACGTATATCCGGGCCATCGCCCGCGATTTGGGAGAGCGGCTGAAAACCGGCGGATATCTGACGGAGCTTCGCCGCACGCGCATCGGCTCGTTCGATGTCGGGCAAGCCGTCACGCTGAACCAATTGGTGCAAGAGGAAGTCGAGAGGCATGTCCAGCCGATTTCAGCGCTGAACGCGGGCGATCCGCAGCAGGGCCGGTAGGACGATCAGCACGAGCGGCAACTGTACGATCAGTCCGGTGATGATGGCGACGGCCAAAGGCCGAAGCATCCCCGATCCCGAACGCCAGGGGCAGAAGGGCGAGGATGGCCGCGACGGTGGTCATGACGATGGCTCTCATTCGATAATTTCCGGCGGCGATGAGGCGATCGGAAACGGCGCCGTCGGTCAGGAAGTCGGCGTATTCGCTGTAATAGAAGATGGCCACTTCCGTGACGTTTCCGACGATCATGACCATGCCCATGAGTGAGCAGATGTTCAATTCGGTGTCGGTCCAGCGCAGGCCGATGAAAACGGCGGCGACGGCCAGGACGGTCGTAAACATGATGGCGACCGCGACGCGATAGTGTTCGTACAGGAAAAGGAGCAGGAGGAAAACCAGGGTAGCCGCGGCGGCAATGACCTTGATCAGGCCGGCGAAGGCGATTTGCTGCTGCTCGTAAAGTCCGCCGAGGCTGTAGCGCACGCCGGGAGGGATGAATCCGGGTTGATCCAGCAGCTTCTTCACATCGCCGATCACCGAGCCGAGATCGCGGCCGGTGCTTTGGTCGATTCGGGCGGTGACGGAAACGACGCGCTTGAGATTGTCGCGGGTGATCTCCGGCTGTCCGCTGATGACGTTGAACGTGGCGACGCGCTTTAGGGGAAACAGGTGGCCGTCGGGAGCGCGGAGATTCAGGTCGGCCAGATCGTCGCTCGTTTTCAAATAACTCCGTGGGATCCAGAGTCGGACGTCGACCATCTTGGGGCCGTCGGGCACCTGGGTGGTGACGGTTCCGCTGAGCAAAGCCTCCAGGTCGGCGGTGACGGCATCGGGATTGACGCCTTCGAGCGAAGCCTTCACGCGATCGACCCTCACGTCCAGCGCGTCGCCTGCCGGGACGACGCCGGTATCCACATCGACGACGGCGGGGATTTTCCCCAGCGCGTCGGCCACCTTGGGGGCCAGTTCGGCCAGGACGGCTTCGTCGTCGGTGTAAAGATTCACAACGATCGGCTCGGGCTTGCCGGTGAGGTCGCCGATGAGGTCTTCCATGAGTTGTGCCGGTTCGATGTCCAAACCGGGCGTGGTTTGGGCGACGCGGCGGCGAATTTCGTCAATGACTTGCCCGATCGGCCGTCGCGGCAGCGGCTTGAGGCGAACGAAGAAATCGCCGCTGTTGGTTTCGGTGATGTCGCCGCCGAGGCTGAATCCGGTCCGCCGGGAATAGGTTTGCACCTCCGGAATGCTGCGGAGGATTTTCTCGACGTTGCCGAGAAGGCGGTCCATTTCCGTCAGGGAAGCGCCGGGCGGTCCGACATAGTCGATCACCAGCCCTCCCTCGTCGATGGTGGGGATAAAACCGGATTTGACGTGCTGGTATTCGAAATATCCATAACACAAAAATGGAATGACCAGAAGCAGGACAAGCCAGGGAATGCGCAGGATCGGGCGCATGATCGCGGCGTAGCCGGCGAAGGCGGCGCGGGTGATGAGTCCTTCGGTTTCGGGCTGAACGTCTTTGGCGCGAAGGAAACGCGAGGCGACGATGGGGATCGCCAACCAGGCAACCAGGAAGGAGATAATGAGACTCGAGGCCATGGACAGGGAAAGCGCGGCGAAAAATGCGCCGAAGACGCCGACCAAAAAGGCCGGGGGAATGTGAATGACGATGGTGGAAAGGGACGATCCGGCAAGCGGCTTGGTGAATTCCTCGGTGGCGCCCAGCACGCGCTGGCGTGCGTCGGCGTGTATTCCGCCGGGGCCGTGGAGGCGGCGGACAATGTGCTCCGAGATCACGATGGCGTCGTCGATGATCAGCCCCACCGCCGCCGCCATCCCGCCGAGGGTCATGATGTTGAAGCTCTGGTGCAGGACATAGAGCAAAAGCGCCGTGACGGCCAGCACCAGGGGCACGGCCAGGATGGCGATGAGGGTCATCCTGAAGTTTCGCAGGAAGAGCAAGAGAACGATCGCCGCGAGGCCAACGCCGATCAGGACCGCGTCGCGCACGCTTCTGGCGGAGGAGGTGATGAGATCGCTCTGGTCGTACCAACTGGTGATTTTCACGTCGGGGGGAAGGAATCGCCGCTGCTGGGCCAGGACGCGGCGAATGGCGGCGGCGATTTCGATCGTGTTGCCGCCCGGTTGCTGGAAAACGTTGAGCAGCACGGCATCGCGTCCGTCGGCAGTGGAGTGGATGAATTGGGGGGAATGCTCGGGGCGGATGGTGGCGACATCGCGCAGGAACGTGACGCCGCCGGCGCCGCCGCGCAGGACGGTGGCGCCGATGTCCTTTATGGATTTGAATGTCGTGTCGGTGACCACCAGATAGAGGCGGAAATTTTCCTCGACGTGCCCAACGGCGGTGAGGACGTTGGCGGCGGAAAGCGCGGCGGCGACATCACTCAGCGCCAGATCGTGGGCTTGCAATTTGGCGGGATCGAGGGTGACGCGATATTCCGTGACCGCGCCGCCCTCCACGCTGATCCGGGCCACGCCCGGAACCGTGGTGAGCACGGGACGAAGCTGATATTGGGCCAGATCGTGCAACTCGGTGATGGGATGAACATCCGATGTGATGCTGTAGGCAATGATGGGAAAGACGGTGGGGTCCATGCGCCGGACCTGAAAGTTCGTCCCCGCCGGCAAGCCGGGAAGAATTCGATTGATCTCCGCATCGGCCTGGAGCAGGGCGTCGGTCATGTTCTGGCCCCAGTCGAAGGTCAGCCAAACCTCAGCGCTTCCGCGGCTGGTGGTGGACTGCAATCCGCGGACGCCGGGGACGGCCCGCAGGGCTTCTTCCACGGGGATGGTGACCTCCGTTGTCATGCGCTGGGCCGGGCGGTCGCCGGCGTCGAAATCAATGCGGATGCGGGGGAAACTGACCTGGGGAAATAGCGAGACGGGCAGGGCCAGCGAGGCGAAGATTCCGCCGACCACCAAAGCCGCCAGGAGAAACAGGATGGACCGCGCGTGTCGGCTGGCCCAGTGGGCGGCATTCACGGTGCGGCCTCCCGGGTGGCCGGCGCGTCGGCCGGCTTGACGGTCATGCCGTCTTGCAATTCCAGGTTGCCGAGGATGACGACCGCCTGTCCGGCCGCGAGGCCGTCGCCGGTGATTTCTACCGAATCGTCGTTGCGCACGCCGAGGGTGACGTTGTGCTGGATCGCCTTGTCGTGATCGACGGTGAAAAGGGAATATCCGTCATCGCCCGGCAGGACGGCGGACCGCGGGACGACCAGGCCATCGGCGGCGGCGACGGTCAACTCGCCGCTGACCGACGCGTCCAAAGGAATCGCCGCGCCGGACGGCAGCGAAACGGACACGTCGCACAGGCGCGTGTCGGGATTGATGCGCTGCGCGATCAGCATCACCTTGCCGCGCACGGCCGGCGCATCGGAATTGGTCGGCCGAATCAGGATGACGTCTCCGATATGCACCGCGGCGGCGACGGTCGGCTCGACGCCGAGCCGGGCCTGGAGCTTGTCGGCGGCGGCGACCTCCAGCAGCGGCGAACCCGCGGGAACGACCTGGCCATCCTGCACGTCAACCTTGGCGACCAGCCCCGACGCCTTGAGTTCCTCGGCGCCGCCGGCGCCCTGTTTTTGCAGCGAATCCAGTCTCAGCTTCGCCAATTGGAGATTCTGCTGGGACTGTCCAAGCTCCTGGTTGGTGGCCAAATGAATGCCGAAGCGCTGGCGGGTTTGCCGAAGGTCGGTGGTTGCGGCTTGAACGGCGGCTTTGGCCTGAAGCATCTGCAATTGCGTGTCGGGGCTGGGCTCGATCTCGATGACGGGGATGTCGGCGCCGAGCGCTGGCCGGGAACCACCAGAACTTTTTTAACCTGCGCTTCGAAGGGGACGGAGAGAATCGTCATGTCGGCGGGCTGCGCGGTAACGATGCCGTAGGCGGCCATTTTCTGCTCGATGCGGGTTTGCCGAATGGGGGCGGTACGGACGGCGGGAATCGGCTCGATGGATTCTTCGGAACCGCCTTCGGAAATCTCCGGCCCCGCGGCCGCGGCGCCGCGATGGCCGATGAAATAGCCTGCCGCGCCGGCCGCCGCCATCAGCAGCACGACCAAAAAGAGGTTCCAAGCGGCTTTCATCACGAATCTCCGAAGCGGCTTTCAGTTCGTCGGGGCGGGAAAATATTCACCGGCCGCTAATTCCAGCGCGATATCGTTGTCCATCAACTCCTGCTTGAGCTTCAGAACATCCATTTGCCTTTGAGTAACGTCGTTGACCGCGCTGTTATAACTCAGCACGTCAATGTTTCCCTGATTCAGGGCGTCGCGATAGCTGTCGATGAGTTGCCGATTCGCGGCGGCGGCCGTTTCGGCGGCGTCGAGCTGCCGGGAAATCGCCTGCAAATCGTCCACCGCGGAATAAACGTCGAAGCGGGCCTCGTAGACGCGATCGATATATTCGTCGAATAGCCGCCGGCGCGTGGCGGTGTCAACCGCGATATTCCCCTGGTTCCGGTCGAAAATCGGAAGATCGATCGTCACCGCAAATCCCAAGCTTTGGACGTTGGTATCGTCACGCTGGCGGTCGAAGCCGATGTTGATTTTGGGAAATTGTTCCAGCACCGCGGCGCGGAGCGTTTGCTCCTGGCTCTGATATCCGAGCTTCAGGGCCAGAAGATCGAGGCGGCGATTCTCCAGACCGCTCAGAATCTGATTCGCGGACAATGCAGAAAGATGGTCGGGTAAAGTGATGTCGGGATTCAGTTTTACCTTCGCATCGGGAGACAGACCGAGCGCTTTATTCAGCGCCAAACGCCGATCCTGGAGATCGCGCTGCCGGGCGAGCGCCGCGACATGGGCGTCGAGGCTTGCCGCCTCGGCGGCGGTGAAATCGAGCAAGGTTTTCTCATGGCGGTCAACGGCCTGGCGGACAATCGCCAGGTTTTGCGACAGTTGTCGATCAATCTCCCGCGCCAAAGCCGCCTGGGCCTGGAGGGAGACGACATCATAGACGGCGGACTTGGCGGCCTGGGCGATTTGCCATTCCTGCCAGGCGATGCTCAGGTCCACCGAAGCGGCGCCGGCCTGGGCGGCGCGAACTTTCGCATCGTGCGAAATCAGTTCCGTCACGTCCCAACTGAGCGCGACATCCGACGCAGTGACCGCGCCCTGCAACGCGCCGCCGTAGGGGTATTGCTCGCCGAAGGTGATTTGGGGATTGGGAAGAATGCCGGCCTGCAAAAGCTGGGCGGCGGCGATTTGGCGCTGATCGCGAATCGCGCAGCGACGGGTTGGCAAGGACGGCCAAGATCGCGGCCTGATCGGGGGTCAGACCCCGGCGATCAAAAGTCACGGGCTTGAGCAGCGGATGTTTGATTGACTGCGCCGCGACGCGAATCTGCTCGGGATCGGGCGGCGCCAAGCCGCGCTGCACGGCCAGAGACGACAGCGGCATGGCGCGGTATCTGGTGCAACCGGCCAGCAGGAGAACCAGAACAAAAGTTGTTCGATAAACAGTAGACGGGCACATCGCGGAATCTGCAATCCAATGAAACGTAACCGTGGAACATGAATTGATGATGAAAAATCGCCCGGATTATGCGAGGAAAGGCTCACTTTGTCTTTGTTTCATATATGACGGGCGAACCGCCCTCGGGGCTTTTGATCTTGAGATGATCGTTTTTCAAAAGGTGAATCATCTCCGCGCCGGCGAGCAGGACCGGGCCGTAGCCGTGAATGTCGTCGGTGCTGGGGCGGTGATAATAAAAGACGTAATCATCGGCATATCCGGTGCCGACGCAGGTGCCGGTGATGCGGCCCTGGCCGTCGATGCGAGTGGTTAAACCGTTCCAGCCGGCCTGAGCGACGGGACCATAAGCGCCGGCATCCAGCCAGCCGTGGTTGACGCCGTGGGCCAGGGCGAACGTGAACATGGCGGAGCAACTGGTTTC
This sequence comes from uncultured Phycisphaerales bacterium, assembly GCA_963771925.1. GTDB lineage: Bacteria > Planctomycetota > Phycisphaerae > Tepidisphaerales > Tepidisphaeraceae > PALSA-1353. The sequence continues at coordinate 1,499,113 of CAVYVE010000005.1, read as the reverse complement.
CGTGTACGTGTCGGTGCGATCGAGCATTTGATGCCACAAGCCGTCGCCGGCTTGCAGGCTGGCGATGGCCTGGGCGTGGGCGCGGAAGAGCCGCAGAATCCGGCGCGCAGAGGATGGTCCGCCGGAAGCACATCGAGCAATTCGACCATGGCCATGGCGCACCAGCCGTTGGCGCGGCCCCAATAATATCGAGGCTGATTGTCGGGATTGGCCGTGTTCCAGTGATGCGTGAAAAGGCCGGCGGATGGAACGAAAAGATAGGATGCGAAGTGCAGCATTTGAGCGGCGGCATCGTCGAAATATTTTTCGTCGCCGCTGAGCGCGCCCATCTGGGCGAGAAACGGAACGCTCATGTACGCATCGTCGGCCCAGACGGAGTTTTTGAACGGCGTGGGCCGCGCCAGGGTGCCATCATCGAGCCGAAGCTGTCCGCGACTGATGTAACCGGCGATGTCGTCGATGGCGCTCTGGAGATCCGGTCCGATATTGCCGCGGCGAGCTTTCACCAGCGCGGCCCCAATCGCGCCGCAATCGTCCAACGAAGTCGGATGGATCAAATAGGTGATTTCGCCGCGATGCTTTTCGATCTGCGTTTTGTCCAGCCTGGCGATGGCATCGGCGAACATCTGAAACCGTGCGGCGTCGAAATCGGCGAAGGATTTATCGCCCGTGGCATCCGCGGCGGCCAGCATCCCGGAATAAATCACCCCCATCGGATAGCCGACCAGGGGAAATCCGCGGTCGGACCGATGCGAGAACCGACGCGTCGTGAGCGTCGCGTCGGCGGAGGCTTCGATTCGAGATTTTACGGAGCGGAGAATGCTGGTGATTCCATCCACCGTCGGCTTGCGATAGGGAACGGGGTAATCCGGGGTCGCGGGACGGGAAGACGGCTGGGCCGCCAACGCGGGAGCGACCGCAAAGAACATCGCGGAAAAAACCACCGCGGAAAAACGCGCAGGCGAAGATCTCACGGTTGTTGCCCGCCCGGTTCAATTTGAGTGCTTCGAATTAGCCGGGGCACGACCGGAAAGATTACTCGCTCCGACTCGAAATTGGCAATAAGCGCCATGGGAGCGCGGGAATTATAAGTCTTTTGGCTGGAAACGCTGGCGCGAGGGCGTATCTTGTGCTCCGCATGAATGCGGCGGAATTCAGGCTCGACGGTTCGACGGCGCTGGTCACCGGATGCAGCCGGGGAATCGGCAAATCTCTGGCGGTCGGCTTGGCGCAGGCGGCGCCGATATCGTCGGCGTCAGCGCGACGCTGGCCGCCTCCGGCTCCGATGTCGAACGGGAAGTGAGGGGGCACGGCCGTGATTTCCGCGGATATTCCTGCGATTTCGCCGACCGGCGGGCACTGCAAGACTTCATCAAGCAGGTCTCCCACGACCGGCAGATCGATATTCTGATCAACAACGCCGGATTGATTCGCCGCAAGCCGGCGGCCGAGCATTCGGATGAGTTTTGGGATTCCTTGATGAAAGTGAATCTCGACGCGCCGTTCATCCTGAGCCGGGAACTGGGCCGGGAGATGCTCTCGCGCGGGCGCGGGAAAATCGTTTTCATCGCATCGGTGCTGACGTTCCAGGGCGGAATCAACGTGGTCAGCTATGCCGCGAGCAAGGGGGCGATCGGATCGCTCGTCAAAGCGCTGGCCAACGAATGGGCGGGCAAAGGCGTGAACGTGAACGCGATCGCGCCCGGCTACATCGCGACGGACAACACCGCCGCGCTGCGGGCGGATGAGAATCGCAATCGCGCCATCCTGGAGCGCATTCCCGCCGGCCGCTGGGGCACGCCCCAGGACCTCGTGGGCGCGGCGGTGTTTCTGTGCAGTCCGGCGGCGGCGTACGTGCACGGCACGATCCTGACGGTAGACGGCGGCTGGATGGGACGATGATCCGACCGTGGCAAAAAACGCATTTCCTCTTCGGGAGAATTCATGTCGCTGACTGAGGGTCCGCCGGAAACGACGATCGACTTCGCCGGCACGCACGGCTCGCGCCGGCCGACGCGCTACCGATGGGTCATCTGCACGTTGCTGTTCTTCGCCACCACCGTGAACTATGTGGACCGCTCGGTCCTGGGCGTGCTGGCGCCGACCCTGCAACAGAAAATCCACTGGACGGACACTCAATACGGCAACATCAATGCGGCGTTCACGGCGGCGTACGCGGTGGGTCTGCTGCTGGCCGGGCGGATGATCGACGTCATCGGCGTGCGGTTCGGGTACGCCATCGCCCTGGTTTGCTGGGCTATTTCGAGCATGTGCCACGCGCTGGTGCGAACGGCTTTCGGATTCGGCGTGGTGCGGGTGTGCCTGGGATTTTTTGAATCCGCGAACTTTCCCGGCCGCGGTCAAGAGCGTGGCCGAATGGTTTCCGAATAAAGAGCGGTCGTTCGCCATCGGCTTATTCAATTCCGGCTCGAACGTCGGCGCGATCATCGCCCCGCTGGTGGTGCCGATCATCGCGATTAAATTCGGATGGCAATGGGCGTTCGTCGCCACGGGCAGCGCCGAACTGATCTGGGTGTTTTTCTGGATTCCGATCTATCGCCGGCCGGCGGAGCATCCGCGCGTTTCGAAAGAAGAACTGGCCTACATCACCAGCGATCCGCACGAATCGGTCGTGCCGGTGAAATGGGCCGAACTGGTGGTGCACCGGCAGACCTGGGCGTTCAGCGTCGCGAAGTTTCTGACCGACCCGATCTGGTGGTTCTGGCTCTTCTGGGCGTCGCCGTTTTTCCACGACAAATTTGGCGTGGACCTGAAGCACATCGGAATACCGCTCATCATCATCTACAACCTCGCGAGCGTGGGGAGCATCGCGGGGGGATGGATTCCGACGGGCTTTGCGCGATTGGGCTGGAGCAACAACGCCGCCCGGAAAATCGCCCTGCTGATCTGCGCCGTGTGCGTGCTGCCGGTGACGATCACGCCCAAGATGGGCAACGAGTGGATCGCGATCCTGCTGATCGGCGTGGCGGCCGCGGCGCATCAGGGGTTCTCGGCCAACCTGTTCGCACTCAGCGGCGATCTGTTCCCAAGGCGGGCGGTGGCATCGGTGGTCGGCATTGGCGGAATGTTCGGGGCGATCGGCGGAATGCTCTTCCAGGCCGCCGCCGGTCGCATCGTCGATCATCTCCACAGTTATCTGCCCCTGTTTGTCATCGCCGGGTCGGCTTACGTGGTCGCGATGCTCATCATCCAGATATTGACTCCGCGGCTCGAGATGGCGACATTCGCCGATGATCGGCCCCCAACCGCCGTGGTAAAGTAGACGACCATGAAAACGCGCCTTGTTGCCGATCAGATTCGCTATCAGCGAATGAGCACGGCGGAGCTGCGCGAATCGTTTTTGGTGGAAGACCTCTTCCAGCCGGGATCGGTGGAGTTGATCTATACCGATGCGGATCGCGCGGTGATCGGCTCCGTCGTGCCGACTGGGAAAAAGCTGACGCTGGCCGCCGAGCAAAGAGCAACTCGCGTCGGAATATTTCGCCGAGCGGCGGGAGATCGGCATCCATCAACACCGGCGCGGCCGGGAACGTCATCGTGGAGGGCAAGCCATATGCGATGGAACATTGCGACGGCCTGTACATCGGCCGGGGAAGCCGGCAGATCGAATTCGAGAGCCATGATGGTTCCGAGCCGGCGCAATTCTTCCTGATCAGTTATCCCGCGCACACGACTTACCCCACCGCTCACGCGAAGAAATCCAGGCCGAGGCGGTGAATTTGGGATCGGTTCGGGATGCCAATCAGCGCACGATTTATAAATACATTCATCCCAAGGGAATCGCAAGTTGCCAACTGGTGATGGGTTTCACGCAGTTGAAGGAAGGGAGCATTTGGAACACGATGCCGCCGCACACGCATTCGCGTCGGACGGAGGTGTATTTGTATTTCGATCTGGATGCCGGACGCGCGGGTGTTCCACATGATGGGCACGCCGCAGAGAAACCCGGCATCTGGTCGTAAAAGACGGCCAGGCGGTGATCTCACCGAGTTGGTCCATTCACGCCGGCGCCGGGACGCGGAACTACAGCTTCATCTGGGCCATGGGCGGTGAGAATCAGGCGTTTGACGATATGGATCAGGCGCCGATAACGGAACTGAAATGAGTTGTTCTTGACACCTCTTTCCTGGCCGATAGATTCGATAATTGCGCTTTGGACTGATTCTCCTGGGCGAACACGATATTCGGCAGTAGCTCAATGGTAGAGCAGTCGGCTGTTAACCGACTGGTTGCAGGTTCGAGTCCTGCCTGCCGAGTTTGGATGCGGCCAGAGGCATTTTCTGGGTTTATATCCTCGAAAATCCTGCCGGCCGGTTTTATATCGGATCGACGGACGATCCCGACCGCCGCCTGCTGGAACACAATTCAAGCCGAGGCCGCCAGACGTTCACACACAAAAATGGCCCGTGGCGCCTCGTGTGGCGTGAGCCGGTGCCAACCCGCGCCGCGGCAATGGCCCGCGAAAAGCAGATCAAAGCCATGAAATCCGCCAAATGGATTCGAGAGCAATTGCTCAATGGTAGAGTCCCGACCTGTCGGGATTAACCGACTGGTTGCAGGTTCGAGTCCTGCCTGCCGAGTTTGGATGCGGCCAGAGGCATTTTCTGGGTTTATATCCTCGAAAATCCTGCCGGCCGGTTTTATATCGGATCGACGGACGATCCCGACCGCCGCCTGCTGGAACACAATTCAAGCCGAGGCCGCCAGACGTTCACACACAAAAATGGCCCGTGGCGCCTCGTGTGGCGTGAGCCGGTGCCAACCCGCGCCGCGGCAATGGCCCGCGAAAAGCAGATCAAAGCCATGAAATCCGCCAAATGGATTCGAGAGCAATTGCTCAATGGTAGAGTCCCGACCTGTCGGGATTAACCGACTGGTTGCAGGTTCGAGTCCTGCCTGCCGAGTTTTGCACAACCAGTGCCGGACACCCGCGTTTTTGATAGCGCCAAGGCCCGCGGTGTTACTGTTACTGGTGAATATTCGAAAACCGTTCATCAGCCGGGTGGATGTGGCACGGCCAGGCGAAGACCAATGTCCGGCGTGGCTCCAGCAGTGATCCATGAGATCGTCCCTCTATTACTAAGCCCGGAAGGTGAAAGAAATGGACGTGTTTTCGATCTTTTAGTTCGATTTGTTGTTTCCCAAATTATGGAGGAAGCGTTGGTCGTCTGGCACTTTACTTGCTAGGGGGAGGGATTACGATAGAAGGTCGCACTTAATAGAAGATGTGTTTCTCCCGCGCGCGGCAATCGTCGTGCGATGGGTTGGATACCGCCCTCGTCGTCAAAGGCGGCCATGCCTGCGGAAGATGTGACGACAAAGGGACGCTTGATGCGGCTCGCTGATTTCATTCTGGCAAACGTCGAACCGATCCTCGCCGAATGGGAAGTCTTTGCGCAGCATCTGGCCTGGCGCGCTGACCGATCCAGCGACCGATCCCGCTATGCTACGCGACGATGCCGAAGCCATTCTCCGCGCTACGGCGTCGGACATGCGATCCGATCAAACCGCCGTCCAGCAGTGGGACAAATCCAAAGGCGCGGGCGACGCCGGGGAGAGCAGCGCCCGCGTGAATAAAGCATCCGAGTTGCACGGCGCCGGCAGAGTCGGCTCGGGGTTCGACCTGTGGGCTGTCGTCGCGGAGTACCGGGCGTCCGGGCGAGCGTTCTCCGGCTGTGGCGTGAAAGCGGCCCGACCCCCGACCTGCACGACCTCGACGACGTGACGCGTTTCAACGAGTCCATCGACCAATCGCTCACCTCGGCCGTCCGCAGTTACACCGAGCAGGTCAAGCGCGACCGTGAGGCATTGTTGGGCAACGAAAAGGCGGCGCGCACGGAGGCCGAAACCGCTAACCGCGCCAAGGACGTGTTTCTGGCCACCCTCAGCCACGAGATGCGAACGCCGCTCAACGCCATCGTCGGGTGGATGAGCATCCTGCGCAGCGGAAGGAAGATGGCCGACGACCCGGAGTTGCGTGAGGGGCTCGACGTCATCGAGCGTAACACCAAGGCTCAGGTGCAACTGATCGACGACGTGATGGATGTGTCGCGCATCGTCTCCGGCAAGCTGCGTTTGGAAATCCGCCCCTGCGAGTTGACGGAAGTCGTCAACGCGGGGATCGACGCAGTGCGTGCTGCGGCGGAGGCGCGGGAGATCACGCTCGATGTGCAGCTCGATCCTTCGGCCAGCAAAGCCATCTGCGATCCGATCCGAATTCAGCAGGTCGTCTGGAATCTGGTCTCGAACGCCGTCAAGTTCACGCCCAAGGACGGCACCGTGCGCATCACGCTGGCGCGCGATAATTCAAGTCTGCGGATTCAGGTGATCGACAACGGACAGGGAATCAGCCCGGAGCTATTGCCCTACGTCTTCGACCGCTTCCGCCAAGCCGACGGCAGTACGCGACGAAAGTTCGGCGGGCTGGGACTGGGGCTTTCCATCGTCAAGCATCTGGTGGAAGCGCATGGCGGCACAGTCGAAGCGCACAGCGCCGGCGAAGGGTGCGGCTCCACGTTCACCGTCCGTCTTCCCATCAAGGCCGTGCGGATCGACGAAAGCCCCGAAGCGCCAGAGGAGGCGCGAGGGGGCGACGGCGAGGGTAAATCCGTCGCAGGGAGAGCCAGTCCGCCGCCCGTGCGTCTGGACGGCCTGCGCGTGGTGGTGGTGGACGATGAAGCTGACGCCCGGCGGATGTTGGTGAAAGTGCTGGAAGGAGTCGGGGCCAGCGTCACGGCGGCGGGCAGTTTCGCCGAAGCGCTGGAGGCGCTTGGCAAGGCGACAGGCGGGCGGGGAGGCGTGGACATTTTGGTGAGCGATCTGGGCATGCCCTATCAGGACGGGTATGACTTGATCCGCGAGGTGCGCCGGCGCGGGCATAACGCCAGAGACCTTCCGGCGGTAGCGCTGACCGCGTTCGCCCATAAGGACGATGCGCGAAAGCGCTCTTGGCTGGATATCAGGTCCACGTCCCCAAGCCCGTCGACCCGCACGACCTGACGGCGGTCATCGCCAGCCTCGCGGGACGCACGGGGTAAGCAAACCCCTCGCCGATGGAACGAATTAAAAGTGATGCGAGCGAAGGCCATTTACTTAAGCCAATTATCCGTAAGAGCGAGAAGCAAGACACGGCCGACAGAAATCGCTTAAAAAACGGCCCTCCCGCCATGACTAAAATTCAAGCGCGACATTGCTTTTTCACACGATTCCGGCATGGTAAACCATTGCTAAAGGAGAATCGTGGCGCAATACTTTTTTGTGGGGATCAGCCTGATCGTCGCGTCTGTTTCTGTTATTGCGGCCGGCCAGCAGACCTTGCCGGCGACGGGATACGATCCGAGCACCGGGGCTTCGTTTGCCGTTCAGTCCAATGGCCAGCTGCCGCCGAAGGAATGGATCGACAAAGACACGGGACATCGCATCGTCCGTCTCAGTGACGAGCCGGGCAGCGCGAGCCTCTATTTCCATCAGAACGCGTTTTCGCCGGATGGGAAAAAACTCGCGTTCACTTCGCCTACAGGCATCTATCAGGTCGATTTGGGGACGCGGAAGATCGAGCGGATTCTCGCCGGCGACACCTCGCAGTTCACGCAGGGCGATACCGGCGCTCGCATCAGCATGATCGTCGTCGGCCACAAGACGGGGCGGATTTATTTCACGAAAACGGTTCTTCGCGATCCGGCATCGGCCCAGCGTTCCGTCTGGTGGATCGATCCGGTTACCAAAAAGCAGCATGAAATCGGGACGCTTCAAGCCGGCGTGGATCTCGGCACGGTGAATTGCGACGAGACGCTGCTGGGTGGAGCGATCACCTATTCCGATCACCGCGGTGCGAGCACAAAACCAATCACCGCACCGCGCGGCCAACGCATCAATCTCTATGCCCGATGGGCGCAGCATCTGCCCATGGCCCTGGTGACGATGGACGCCGGCACCGGCGAAATCAAGCAATTCAATCCAAGCAACGACTGGGACAATCATTTCCAGTTCTCGCCAACCGATCCCGGTCTGCTTATGTTCTGCCACGAAGGCCCGTGGCAACTCAACGATCGGGTCTGGACGATCCGCACCGACGGGACGGGTCTGTTCAAGGTCCACCAGCGCACGATGATCAACGAAATCTGGGGCCACGAATTCTGGGCGGCCGACGGACGAGCGATCTGGTATCAGCTTTATTACCCTCGTGGCGATGGCTCAACCAGTTGGATCGCGGGATTTAATCTCGACACGCAACAGCAGACCTGGTATCTGTGCCCGCCCCAGACGGGATCGATCCATGTGAATGTCTCGAAAGACGGCTCTCTTTTCGCCGGCGACGGCGGCAACGGCTCGAAGTGGATTTTTCTTTTTCGCCCGCATCTGTCGAAGAACCTTGCCTGGGGAGTTTATGATTCGAGTCATCTGATTCGGCCGGGATATTTCAACGTCGAACGCCTGGTGAACATGTCCAACCACAATTATCACCTTGAGCCGAACGTGAATTTCACGCCGGATATGAAGTGGATCATCTTCCGCTCGAATATGTTCGGGCCGTCATACGTGTTCGCGGTCGAGGTGGCCAAGGCGAATTGATCCACCGGATGGACGGAATCGTTCGATAAGGGCCGACGCCAGATGCTCGGGGCCAAAAGTGGAGTTTACGGGGATTTCATTGAGGGGAATCGACGGCGATGATCCATTCCGTCACGGAACTGGGGGGCAATCGTTTGACGCCCAGATGCCGGAGCATGTTGAGACACTGGGCGCGGTGATGCATGCCGTGGGTCGTGACGTGGGTCAGCACGCCGGCGCGGGTGTAAATAAAGGTTTTGCCGTCACGGGTGCGGGAGACGGTTTGGTCCAGGGGATGCGCCCGAGCGGTGGCCGCCAGGTCGGCGGCGATCTCGTCCAGCAGCGTCAGCAGTTCGGCCGGCGTTTGCTTCGTACCTTCAAGACGCGGCCGTTGCTCCCGGCCGGCCAGCAGGTCCACCCAGAAGCGCATGGCGCCAAGAATGTGCGTGGTCGTGTCGTGCAATGAGCCCGGCCCCATTTCAAACCGCTGGTGAAATTGCTCGGGCGTGAGCTTGGCGCAAGCCGCGAGGATTTGACCGGTCGCCCAGCGGTCGTGGGCCAGAAGAATGTCCAGTGGATCGCTGGTCGGCATGGTAATTCCTTCTTCCGCTTTTTCCGCTCACGCCAATGCGTCGCGGATGAACTTGACATCATCCGCATTCAATTTTCTTCCCGCGCCCGCGAGATTGCAGCGGGCCTGGCGCTCGTTGCGGAAGCCGGGAATCACGCAACTCACCCGCGGCATCGCCAGAAGATAATTCAGCGACATGGCCGCCAGGTCTTCGGTCTGCTGTCCAAACCGTTGCTTGAGCTTCTGAAGTTTGGGCTTGAGCTTGAGTAGTTCGTCGGCGGCAAACCGCTTTTCGCCGCGGCGATGATCGCCCGCTTCAAACTGCGGCGGCTTGCCGGGATCAAATTTGTCCAGGAGCAGCCCCTGAGCCAGAGGAGAGAACGCCACGAACGTGAGATTGAATTGATCCATGAGCTTTTGCAGCCGCGAGCCGGGACGGACGAAATGATCGTCCAGCGCATTGGCCCAACTTTGCAGGACGGCCGGCTTGACCACCGGAACCGCCCGCTCGAAATCCGCTTCACTGTAGGCGCTTTGGCCTTTGACGCGAATCTTGCCCTCCTTCTGCAATCGGTCCAGCGCATCGGCCGCTCCGGCGAGATATTTCGCATCCGGCCCGAAATCGCCGTGATGCAGATAATAAAGATCGATAAAATCGCGCTGGAGATTCTTCAGCGACTGTTCGCATTGATGGCGAATGTGCAGCGGATCGTAAGCATGTTCGGCCGTGCCGGGGAAATGGCCGATCTTGGACGCGATGACGTGGCGATTCGAATCAATGCCGAGCCGGCGAAAGACGCGCGCCAACATGCGTTCGGCCCTGCCGTTGCCGTAAACGTCGGCGTTGTCCCAATGATTGACGCCCGCGTCGAGGGCCGCCTTGATGCCGGCGGTGATTTCCTCTTCATTCACCTCGGCCCAGCCGTTGGGAGTGCCATTCACCCAATTCAGCCCCCCCATCGTCCAGCAGCCAAAGCTCACTTCCGAAACGCTCACGTCGGTGTTGCCAAGCTTGCGGTAATTCATACGGGCATTATGACTCAACCCGACGATTTTTGCATCGGTAGCCATTCAACCTTGGAGGGGACGGAGGTAGCGCTTCTTTGTGGCGATCTCATTTTTTCCCCTCTCCCGGACTTCGACGAGCTCAGTCGAGTCGTAATCCGGGAGAGGGTAGGGGTGAGGGTGGTTTTGATGGTCGGTCGATTACCGCTCCTGCTTCAAAATGACCCTCACCCTAACCCTCTCCCGGAGTACCAGGAGAGGGGATCAGAGGACGGAGCCGCCACACATAAGAGTTACACCCGGCGGGTACTGGCAAATTGGCGCTGGGGACGTTCTGATACGCATGGCGGCGCTGATAACCGCGCGTGAACCCGATTCGCCGCGACAACCGAGGATTCCCATGATCGCTCAAACAGCACGGTGGCGGGGAATCGGCGGCTTGGCCACCGCCATCGCGCTGTGTCTGTCGGCGTGCGGCACTTCCAAACGCATTCAGGCTCGGAATGCTTTACCCGAAACCTCGGCTCAAAATAAATCCTTGGCGGAGATCACGCTCGATTCCGGATGGCAATTGCAGGATGCCGCCAAAGTGACGGACGGCGGCGAAGTCATCTCCGAGGTCGATTATGCGCCGGTCGGATGGTTGCAAGCCACCGTTCCGGGAACCGTTTTAACCAGCATGGTGAACGACGGCATATATCCCGAGCCGTTGTATGGGGAGAACGATCGACCGGACAAAATCCCCGACAGTCTGTGCCGAACATCGTATTGGTATCGCACGAAATTTCTCGTTCCGGCGGAAGATGCCGGCCGGCATTTGTGGCTGAACTTCCACGGCATCAACTACATCGCCGAAGTTTGGGTGAACGGGCACGACCTCGGCAGCATCCAGGGAGCGTTCATTCGCGGAAACTTTGAGGTTACGCCCTATGTCACGGCGGGCCGGATGTGCGCGCTGGCGGTGCAAATTCTGCCGCCGCCGCATCCGGGGGTTCCTCACGAAAAAACCGTCCAAACCGGCACGGGCAGGAACGGCGGAATACTGACCGAGGACGGCGCGACGTTTCTCTGCACGCTGGGGTGGGACTGGATCCCGGCCATTCGCGATCGCGACATGGGCATCTGGCAGAAGGTGACGCTGTCGGCCAGCGGGCCGGTGATCGTGCGGAATACGACGGTGAATTCCGACCTGCCGCTGCCGCGCACCGACAGCGCCGATCTGACGGTCCTGACGACCGTTCGGAATATCACCGACGAGCCGCACAGCGGCGTGCTGCACGGCGCGTTCGCGGACGTGAGTTTCGACTTCCCCGTGGCGCTGGAGCCGAAGGAGTCGAAGATCGTCACGCTCACGCCGGCGGAGATTCCGCGGTTGCACGTGGATCATCCGCGGCTGTGGTGGCCCAACGGCTACGGATCGCCGAACCTTTACACGCTGCACCTGAGTTTCAACGTCAACGGTCAAACTTCTGATGCCAAAAACATCTCCTTCGGCATTCGCAAGATCACTTACGAGCTTCCCGGCTCGAAAAATCTGGCGATCTCCGTCAACGGCGTGCCAGTCATGTGCCGGGGAGGCGACTGGGGCATGGATGAAGCGATGAAGCGCATTCGGCGCAGCCGCCTCGAAGCCCAAATTCGCCTGCACCGGCTGGCCAATCTCAACATGATCCGCAACTGGGTCGGCCAAAGCACCAGCGACGATTTTTACGATCTGTGCGATCGATACGGCATCATGGTGTGGGATGAATTCTTCCAGCCCAACCGCAGCGACGGCCCCAATGTCGTCAACGTGGCGATGTATTTGGCCAACGTGCGCGACAAGATTCTGCGTTACCGCTCGCATCCGTCGATCGTGATCTGGTGCGGGCGAAACGAAAGCGATCCGGCCCCGAAGGCCGTTGACCTGGGCATCCAGAAACTCGCCGCCGAACTCGATCCGACGCGGCTGTACCATCGCAATTCCGCCGCCGGACAGGGCGCTCACTCGGGAGGCCCGTACCGCTGGCGGGAGCCGCGAGCGTTTTACACATTTAACAACGAAGCGTTCAAGACCGAAATCGGCAGCGTGTCGATTCCCACCATCGAATCGATCCGCGCCATGATGCCCGCGAAGGACTGGGAAACGGTCAACGACGATTGGGCGGAGCATGAACTCTGCCGCGGCGCAGGGCGGCTGGGGGCCCCGCACCCGTTTTACCCGGACATCATCGCCCAGCGCTACGGCCCGGTGGCCAATCTTCCGGATTTCGTGCGGAGGCGAGCTTGCCAATTACGAGGAATATCGCGCCATGTACGAAGGCCGGTTCGCAAAGCTGTTCAAACCCTGCACCGGCGTGCTGACCTGGATGAGCAATCCCGCTCAGCCGAATTTCGTCTTTCAAATCTACAGCTATGATCTTGAAGCGTACGCCTCGCTGTTTGCCGTCCGCAAAGCGTGTGAGCCGGTTCACATCCAGATGAACCAGGACGATTTCCACGTGATGGTCATCAACCAGACGCCGCAATTGCTGCGTAACCTGACGGCCGTGACACGGGTTTACAACATGGACGGGCGTCTGAAATACGCGCGTCGCATCCCCATCGTCGCTCAGCCCAGCGCCGCCACGGACCTTGGGCCCATCAACTGGCCGACGGGCCTCTCGCCGGTTCAATTCATCAAGTTGATGCTCGAGGATCCGGACCACCAGGTTGTTTCGGATAACTTCTACTGGCGCGCCTGCCGATTCATCCCGACGATTTTACGGCGCTGCAATCCCTCCCCACGGTTTCTCTTGACGCCCGCATCTCGCGGCACGACGCGGGCGGAAATTGCCTGATGGACGTGATTCTGTATAACCCAAAGCATGTCGTGGCTCTCCTGGCTCACATCCAGTTGCGCAGGCAAAGTTCCAACCAGCGTGTGCTGCCGACGTACTACAGCGACAATTACGTCAGTTTTCTTCCCGGAGAGAGCCGGACGATCTCCGTCGAAGCCGCCCAGCGCGATCTGGGCGATGACCAGCCGCTGGTCGTTCTTGACGGATGGAACGTGACGACCAAGCGCGAATCATTTTCCGACGGAAGCGGCAAATCGAGCATCGGCCCCAACGGCGATGCCCAGGTGGACAGCGTTCCCACCGGCGATTGGACGGTGTTGCGCCCCACCAAGGCGCTGTCGCGGCCCGCCGCGGTGGGAATCTTTGAGGATGACGGCGACATCGGCAAGGTCATCCACCCCGGCAAGGTGGAGTACGACCCGTCAAAGCAAACCTACACGATCACCGGCAACGGCGAGAACATGTGGGCCGACCACGATGCGTTCCATTTCCTGTGGAAAAAAGTCTCGGGCGATTTCTCGCTGGAGGCCGAGGTCTCATTCATCGGCGCCGGTAAGAATCCGCATCGCAAAGCCTGCCTGCTGGTCCGCCAAAGCCTGGACGCGAATTCCGCCTATGCGGATGCGGCCCTGCACGGCGTCGGACTGACATCGCTTCAATTTCGAGACCAGACCGGCGCCGACACGCACGAGATCCAGTCCAACATCACCGCCCCCGCCCGCTTGCGCCTTGAGAAACGCGGGGACGATGTTTACATGTTCCTGGCTGCAAGGGGTCGGCCGTTTGAATTCTCCGGCGCGTCGCTGCGGCTGAAATTCCAGGAGCCCTTTTATGTCGGTCTGGGCGTCTGCTCGCACGACAAGGATGTTTCGGAGACGGCGGTATTTTCCAACATTCACCTGGTGATGGACCCCCCGCCGGCGAATCGGCGGCCGGAACTTTACAGCACATTGGAGACGATCACGATCGCTTCGACCGATCGCCGGGTGACGCGTACCGCCCCCGGGCACGCCGAAGCACCGAATTGGACGCCGGATGCGCGACCACGCTTCTGTTCAATCGTGACGGCCACATTTGGAGGTACCCCAAGCCGGAGGCACGCCGGAGGAAATTGATACGGGATTCGCGGCGCACTGCAACAACGACCATGGCGTTTCGCCCGACGGCAAAATGCTGGCGATCAGCGATCAGTCCGCCGAGGGGCATCAATCGATCATCTATACGGTTCCCATCGGCGGCGGCGACGCCGCATCGCGTGACCGAGAATTCTCCCTCCTATTGGCACGGCTGGTCGCCGGATGGAAACACTCTCGCGTTCTGCGGGCAGCGCGACGGAGAATTCGGGATCTTCACCATTCCGGTCAGCGGCGGGGAAGAAACCCGGCTCACCACCGCCGCCGGCCTCGACGACGGACCGGATTATTCGCCCGATGGAAAATATCTTTACTTCAACTCCGACCGCACCGGCATCATGCAGATTTGGCGAATGCGGCCCGACGGCACCGATCTCCGGCAAATAACTTCGGACGATTTCAACAATTGGTTCCCGCACGTCTCGCCGGACGGCCGATGGATGGAAATGCTCACCTATGACAAAAACGTCAAGGGCCATCCGGCAAACAAAAATGTAATGCTTCGGCTCATGTCGCTGAGCGACGGGAAAATCACCGTGCTGGCCAAACTCTTCGGCGGGCAAGGCACGATCAATGTGCCGTCATGGTCGCCCGACAGCCTGCGGCTGGCGTTTGTGAGCTATCAGATGCTGCCATAACGCCTTCCCCCGCCAAACTGACGCTGTATGCGCGGCCTAGCGGGCCGACGCGTCCCATTGGCATAGATTATGCATGAATAAAACTGGATTTGGCCGATATAAGCCTCGGCCAATAACCGGAGTTATTCATGACCCGCCCCGCCCTACCACAGTGCTGCTCGCCCGAGGCGTTCAAGTTCCTGGGCCGACAGGTCGAGGCGATCAAATCCACGGATGCGTTGTTGTACGGCGCGATCGCCATTTCCATGCACCACATGCAGGATGTGAATCCGCAGCGCATCGATCGTCAGTTGCAATATTACGTCGAGGCCGTTCGCAAACGGGCCCGCAGCCAGCAAACCCAGGCGGTCCTGGCGCATCTGCATCATGTGCTGTTCGAAGTAGGCGATTTCCACGGCAACACGGAAGACTATTACAACCCGACCAACAGCTATTTGCCCGCCGTTCTCGCGACCAAACGCGGCTTGCCGATCACGCTGAGCCTCGTTTACAAAATCGTCGCCGAACGGCTGGGCCTTCGGACCTGGGGCGTGGGATTGCCGGGACATTTTCTCGTCGCGGTGGAAGAAGCCCCGGGGCGGATTCTGCTGGTCGATACGTTCAGCGGCGGCCGCATCCTTACCCGCGAGGAAGCCCACGCCCGCCTTCAGGAATTGTTCGGACCGGAAATGGAGTGGTCCGACGACATGCTGCGCCCGGCGTCACACCGCCATTGGCTGACGCGCATCCTCCAGAATCTGCTGCATATCTTCGGCACGAGCAACCAGTACGCCGACGTGGCCGCCATCCTGGAAATGGAAATGCTGCTCTGGCCCGACCAGGGCCATTTGCAGCGCGATCTGGCGCTGGTGCTGGCCCGCATCGGCATGTCGCGGCCGGCCAGCATCTGGCTCGATACCTATCTCCGCAACAATCCCGACGATCCGCAAAGCACGGACCTCAAGCAATTGCTCGGCGTTCTGTCGACGTAGAGCATTTTTTCACCTCCGCAAAAAAACCGCGGGATGGCCATCCCGCGGCTTTCAATCTGGACCGATAACGTCTGGCGCTATCCCTTTGAATGCGGAGAATCGGCCCGGGCATCCGCCTGGGTGGTCGGCGCCGCGCCGCAGCGCAGCAGCGGCGCCAGCACGGCGGAGGCGAAGGAGCGCGACATCGCGCCGATGTGCCCTCCAAAATCGTTGTATCTTTCCCAATTACTCCGGTAAGCGCATGAGACCAACTTCCGATACATGAGGGGATCCGCCCCGGGCGGGCGGATGAATCCGCAAAAGCCGGCGGCCTCGGTGTGAACCCCGTCCATCGTGCCAAATAGTCGCGTCCCCGTGTACAGGACGAAGGTGTCGAGGAAGCTGGAAAATACGAACATTTTTCCGCTCACGTGCCGCAGGGCCGCGGTTAAATCGAACGTGGGAGACAGCGCCGGCGCCATGAACAGAACGGTCTGAACCTTCACGTCCGGCGGCAATTTCGCCAGGGCCCACGCGGCCACCGCGCAGCCGCCGCTGTGGGCGGTGACATAAATCGGCGAATCCGGATCGGCGGCCGCATGAGCGGCGATTAAATCGGCGACTTTCTGTGCCTCCTGCTGATTGCGCTGGTATGCCTGCAAGGCGTGAATGCCCGGATCGTTGTCGGTCCAGTCGTAGACCACGATATTGGCATTGACGCCAGCGTTGCGCAGACCGGAGAGCATTTGGCGATCGCATCCCAGATATCCGCCGATGCCCGGAAGATGCAGAAGCAGGGGCCCCCGGGCCACAACGTCGGCCCGAAGAATATCTGTCGCTGTCGGTTGCGTCGCAGGCCCCCCCGCCGCCGCCGAAGCCAGGCCAAGCACGATGCACAACAAAAGCCGCAACTGGCCGCGAAACATCATGGGCATGGCATCCAGTATATGCCGGGAGACACCTTGCGCAATGGCATATACGCCCACGATATTGGTATACTCGCCGGGAGGTGAATCATGTCCACCATCAGCACCGCGAAAATGACGGCCCGGCAGTTTTTGGAATTGGGCGAAGATCCCGTCGGGGTCCGGCTCGAACTGGTCAACGGGGAGGTGGCGGTGAGTCCCAGCGCAACACCAAATCATTCGTATACTGAAAAGATTCTGACCACGATCTTGGTCAATCACGTCCGAGATAAAAAGCTCGGCCGATTATATGGCGATGTCGATACCCTGTTCGGCCGCTACAATGTCCGCCGGCCCGACCTGATCTTTTTTTCCAACGACCGCTTAAAGTTCGTGGGCAAGACGGCCATGAAGGGTCCTCCGGACCTGTGCGTGGAAATCGTCAGCCCCAGCAGCCGGCTCATCGACCGTCGCGACAAGTTCAAACAATATGCCAAAGGAAAGGTGGCCTATTACTGGATCGTCGATCCGGAGGATCGGACGGCCGAAGCGTTCAAGCTCCTGCGCCGCGAGTACCGCCCCGCCGGCGCCGGGAAAGAAACCGACGTTCGGTGAGATTTCCGCCCTTTCCCGATTTGAAGATACCCCTGGCCGAAATCTGGCAGCCAGAAAAACCCAAGTCTTCGATCAATCGCCATTCTTGAGAGACTCAAAAACTCGCCGCCGACAAATTGAACCGCAGAGACGCGGAGGACGCAGAGAAAACCCCGAGTCCATCCTGCAGACTCTTCTGTTTTTTTGTGTCTTTCTCCGCGTCCTCCGCGTCTGTGCGGTCCAATCACCTCTTCATGTTGGAGCTGTGCCCCGGAAAGATATTCGCCTTGGGATCGAGGTAATGTTTCGCGAAATTGACGGCGATGCACGCCTCGCCGAATCCGGTGGCGATCAGCTTGAGCTTTCCAGGAAAGGTGGCGATGTCGCCGGCGGCGAACACGCCGGGAATGTTCGTCTGCATCATCGCATCGACCTTGATCGATCCGCCCTCGATTTCCAGCCCCCACTCCTTGATCGGCCCCAGGGAATTGTGAAACCCGATGTTGACCAGCAGCACGTCGATCCCGAGGGTTTGCTCTTCTTTACTACGATTGTCATAGATCGTGGCCTGTTCGATCCGATCGCCGCCGTGTATTCCCTTCAGTTCGTAAAACGCGAGGATTTTGGTCGGCCCGCGACGCATGAGTCTGAACGCTCTGCTCGTGGGCGCGGAACTGGTCGCGGCGATGGATCAGGGTGCAGGATGCGGCCAGGGGCGAAACCGTGTTGGCCCAATCGACCGCGCTGTCCCCCCCGCCGACGATCAGGACGCGTTTGTCCCGCATCGACTGGAGGTCCCGGACGAAGTAATGCAAACCCCGGCCGGCGAACCGCTGGGCCTCGGGCAGCGGCAAGCGTCTTGGGCTCGAACGCCCCCACCCCCGCGGCGATCAGGATGGATCGCGCCGGATGCACCGATGAATTCGTATGTAGTCTAAATATGCCATCGTCCCCTTCCCGCACCAGACGCTCCACCCGCTGGCCAAGGCAGACGGCGGGTTTGTATTGGATGGCCTGCTCGACGAGGTTCTGCGACAGGTCTTTGGCCAGGATCTGAGAGAAGCCGCCCACATCGTAGATATATTTTTCCGGATAAAGGGTCGTGAGCTGGCCGCCGAGGATTTCCAGCGAGTCGATGATCTTCACCGACATTCCGCGCAGACCGGCATAGAACGCTCCGAAGAGACCGGTAGGCCCCCCACCGATAATGGCCAAATCGACGGCCGCACCGTTGTTGTGATTTTCTGACATCGGCGTAATTTTAGAGTCTGCTCCCCGACGGTCCATAACTCGCGCACTTATATCGTCGCTTTGCCCCTGCCAGAAACCTATTTATCATAATATTGCCTTTTTGCCTGGTGTTCCATGTGGAACAAGGCTGGACGATCTGATTTCCGGCTCATTCCGCCTTGATTCCGAGCTTTTGAAGAAGATCGTCAAACTGATCGAGTGAAGAATAATGCAGGATCAGCCTTCCCTTTCCCTTTGCGGCCGAGCGGACATCGACCCGCATTCCCAATTGCCGGCTCATCGATTTTTCCAGATCGACAATATGCGCGGGCGACGCCGCGGATTTCCGGAGCCGCCGCCGGCTTGGCCCCTGTTTGCAACATTCGCTCAAGATTGCGCACGGACAAGCCCTGGGCAACAACCAGGTCGGCCATCGCTTGTTGCGCAGGACATCGCTTATCGCCAGCCAATAGCTTTGCGTGTCCGAGGCTCAGTTGACCGTCTCGAACCATGGCCCGAACGCTTTCGATTCAGATCGAGCAGTCGCAGATAATTGGCGATGCTGCTGCGATCTTCGCCCGTCCGCCCCGCCAGTTCCGCCTGGGTCAATCCAAGCTGATCCATGAGTGCGCGATATCCCTGGGCCCGCTCGATCGGGTTCAAATCTTCGCGCTGGATGTTCTCCACCAGGGCCATTTGCGCCTGGGTAAATCCGTCCACATCCCGCACGATCACGGGAACTTCGGCCAATCCGGCGATCTTCGCCGCCCGCCATCGCCGCTCGCCGGCGATCAATTCAAATCCTTCGTTGGTCTTTCGGACCACCAGGGGCTGAATGATTCCCGACGATTTCACGCTGGCGGCCAACTCGGCAATGGCCGCCTCATTGACGGTCTTTCGCGGCTGATGGGGGTTCGGCCGGATTGAATCAACGGCGACTAACAGAGCGGCTGGCCATCAAATCGGGCGGCGGCGGGGGCCGGATGGGGCATCTGGCCAACCGGCGTCTCCAGGACGATTTCCGCCTCCACGGGCAAGCTGGAGACCGAAATTAAGCTGCTTAGTCCCCGACCTAGACGGGGTTTGGCTTTGGTTGCCTGGGCCATGGCAAGGACTCCTTTCCTTGAAGGATTTGCTTGATGTTCCACGTGGAACAGGACATTCCGCAGAATCTATCATCACATCAGCCAAACGCAACCGACGCCGGCATTAGTTAGTATTTACTAACTCAATTGGTTTGGCGCTCTGGTGCGGGGTATCGCCGCCGCTATAATCGCCGGTCTATGCCATTTACCCTCAGCCAAGCCTCCAGCGAGCTATTGCCGCCGGAAATGGGCGGCTCGGACGGGGAAAACCGCTGGACGCTGAATTTCGGCCCGCAGCACCCGGCCACGCACACGACGCTGCGGCTGGTCCTGGAGTTGGACGGCGAGCGCATCCTCCGGGCCACGCCGCATATTGGCTATCTCCACAGCGGATTTGAAAAGCTGGGCGAGCATCTCAATTACAACCAGTATGTGACCATCGTCGATCGGATGGATTATTCCGCCCCGATTTACAACGAGTTGGCCTGGCACGGGGCGACGGAAAAGCTGATGGGGATCGAACTGACGCCGCGGTGCAAGGTGCTGCGGACAATCGCCGGGGAACTGGGGCGAATTCAGTCGCATCTGCTCTGCGTCGGGGCCGCCGGATTGGATCTGGGCGCGTTCACGGCGTTTCTGTACGGGTTCAATCAGCGCGAAACGATTTACGACATCGTCGAATACATGTCCGGCCAGCGATTCCATACCAGTTGGACGCGGGTAGGGGGGCTGAACATGGATTTGCCGGATGAGGCGACGTTCAAGCGGATGGTGAAGAAATTCGTCGACGAGGACATGCCGCCGGCGATGGCGGATGTCGAAGCGCTGCTCAACAAGAACCGGATTTTCGTCGATCGCACCAAGGGCGTCGGCGTGATCAGCCGCGAGGAGGCGATCGCCTGGAGCCTTTCCGGCCCGATGGCCCGCGCCAGCGGCGTTCGGCGGGACATCCGCAAGGACGAGCCGTATCTCTGCTTTGCCGACAACTGGGACGGGCAGGGCGCGCCGGCGGTGGATTTCAAGGTTCCGGTCATGACCACCGGCGATGTCTATGCGCGATATCTGGTGCGATTGGAGGAAATGAAACAAAGCCTGCAGCATCATCCGCCAGCTCATCGACAATATTCCGCCCGGCCCGGTGAACGTCAGCCCCGAAGGCAAGGACGTTCTGCCGCCCAAGGACCAGGTCTACAGCAGCATCGAAGGGCTGATCCAGCATTTCGAGTTGATCATGACCAACCGCGGGTTCGAAGCGCCCAAGGGCGAGGTGTACGGCTGCATCGAAAGCGGCAACGGCGAACTGGGCTATTACATCGTCTCCGCCGGCGAAAACGTCCCGTGGCGCGCCCGCACGCGGCCGCCGTGCTACATCAATTACCAGGTCTTTCCCGAAGCTGATCGAAGGGCACATGATCTCGCGACGTGGTGGCGGTCCTGGGCAGCATCAACGTCATCGCGGCGGAATTGGATCGGTGAGCGAGTCGATAACCGCCGCAAACGCGATTCCTTCGAGATTGACTTTGGAATCCCAAATTACCGATAATTGGAATCATGAAGACGACGTTGATATTCCCGACAAGATGCTTCGGAAATCCATGAGGAGCATTCGGGCTCACAAGACCATCCGTGCGGCCGTGCTGGCGGCGATTGAAGATTACAATCGGCGGCACCGTTTGGCGCAGGTCGTCGGGCGATTTGGGAACGCTTCAAGAACTTTATGACGCGGAAGACTTCGGGAGATTGCGGAATCCGGGGAGCGACAAACGGCATGACCATCGTTGACAGCAGCTCATGGATCGAGGCGCTC
Source organism: uncultured Phycisphaerales bacterium (assembly GCA_963771925.1). Taxonomy (GTDB): domain Bacteria; phylum Planctomycetota; class Phycisphaerae; order Tepidisphaerales; family Tepidisphaeraceae; genus PALSA-1353. The sequence continues at coordinate 1,477,805 of CAVYVE010000005.1, read as the reverse complement.
CGACGGGCGGCGGATCCCGAAGTCCGCGTCCGGCGTCGACAGTCTGTCTGACGCGGAGGACGCGGCCTGGTGTCCAATGATCGTCGCCTGGAACTCTGGCACGGGGTCCGGAGCGGCGGAAAGCCAGAGCATCGCGATTTATGTGAAGCCCGCATCGGTGATCGATGTCTGGAAATCAGCGATCGCGGTCTGGGAAGCCGTCGGTTCGATCTCACTCGTTAAAGCGCAGTACGTCGGAATTGACCGCTGCAGCGGCCGGATCTCATTGATTGTCGCGACCGCTCAACGTCACGCATGCCGGCTGGAATCATTGTGAGCCGCACCTGGAACCGCTAGCTGAAACTTCGTGTAGTATCCACGTCGGCTTTCATATGAGAACCCTATGGCCTGGATCACTGAAAATCGTCGAACTGCAACCGTTGAACGGCGCAACGAGCCGTATTTGACGGAGGAAATGAAGACGCAGACTGGCCGCAAAGTATTTCCCGCGCTATCCGAACAAGTGCGCGGTTCTGCTCCCGGCCCTGCATGAGATTCAGCACGCTTACAACTGGATTCCCATGCAGGCGATGGAAGAAGTGGCGGAGTTTCTGGAAATGTCGCCGGCGGAGGTTCTGGATACGGCGACGTTTTACGAGGAGTATTGGCTCAAGCCCAAGGGAGAATATCTGCTTCAGGTTTGCCGATCGCTTTCCTGCGAATTGTGCGATTCACGAAAGCTGACCGATCATCTGATCAGGAAACTGAACGTGGAAGAAGGCGAGACGACGGCCGACGGGCGATTTACGCTGATAGAACTGGAATGCCTCGGCGCCTGCGGGACGGCCCCGGTGATGCTCATCAACGACGTTTTGCACGAGAATCTGACGGTCCGAGCGGGTGGAAGAGCTGATCGCCACATTGCCAAAGAACGCCCACGACTATCACGATCCCGCCGTGACGTGGGAAAATGGCGACGGTCATTGAACGTCTCTGATCGATTTCATTTAGCGGGACACAACCATGCAAACGTTGGAACAGCGCGTGGAGCGCCTGGAGCGGTCTTGTCGGCGATGGCGTTTGGGATTTTTGGTGGTCTGCGTTGCGGCGGCAGTGGGGGCGTCGAAGCCGCCCGCCCGATGCGGAGTTCGGGCATCTGACCGTTGCAGCCTGACGGTGCGAAGCCGGCCGGATGGAGCATTCCTTTCGATGACTGCGACAAGGACCAGGCGTCGATCAAGTTGGCGTCCCCCACGTCTGCGACACTCGGTTGCACTGACCGCCCAAAAGGATGCCGCCAACGTTCGTCTCGCGGACCACCGACAGGGGGATCACCAGCGCCGCGATGAGCGCGGATGAGCAGTCCGGCTTCATCGACCTGCGAAACGCCGATGGAAAAAACAAAGAGCTTGAGCCGCAGTAGCTGGGAGCGATTGTGGCGACTTAAGCTGCAGAACCTGGGTCCGATAATCCTCCTCGCGGCGATACTGGCAGCGGTGGGGTGGTGGATTTTCTGGACCTATTTCGACACGTACCATTTGGAGACGGTCAGGCGGGCGTTCTTTATCGCGATGGCGTTCGCGGCCTTCATCAATTCGAACTGGCTGCCCGAAAAACGCATGTGCGGACGGTGGTCTCCCTGGTGGACGACCAGGAAATCACGCATCCGCCATTCACGGATGAGATGGCTTATTGCCAGGCTAATGGGATCGAGGTCATTCGCCTTCCGGTTCCGCTGGGCGGCTGGCCGCGGGGGGATCAGATCAGCCGGTTCCTGGCCATCGTGACCGATCCGTCTCACCGAGCCGGTGTTGGTGCATTGTGCCCAGGGGGTTCGCCGCACCGGCATGATGGTGGCGGCCTATCAGCTAAGCGTACTGAAATTCGACAAGCACGCAGACACTGGCCGCGATCAAAAGTTTTGGCCACAGCCAGCGAACGGTCGGCGATGTGAAACGCTTCATCGACGTCTATGATCCGACAGACCCAGCAGATGACCGCGGACAATTGCCGCACTCAACGGAATAGAATTCATTGACACCATTGGACGCCTGGCAAGATTTCCTCATACCCTCGAACATCCGATGCCCGCCAGCAACGATTGTCTGCCGCACGCTGCGATGAATCTGGGTTCGGTCCGCGGCACGGGCACGCGGCCGATGCCCGGGCTTGTAAGCCGGCTCATCATTGAGCCGCAGCTTGATAATTGGGTTCTGTATCGGCTGGACGACCGCGGCGGCTTCGTCGGCGATACCTGGCATGGATCGTTGCAGGATGCGCTGGCACAGGCGAAAAAGGAATTCGGCGTGGATATCTCCGCATGAGCGAGAATCATCCCAAACCTTCGCCGGCCGCTTCCCGGCAAAGGCCTGCTCGGATGGCTCGGCCGACAGGTGGCTTATGTTCGCAAGGCGATGAAAACTGATGTGTCGGCCTCGAAGACGATCTATCGAGACTGTAAGATCGAGGAAAAGCCGTTGCCGCAGGACCCCAACGTGAAGCTGCGGAGAACGGTGATTGATGAAGTGGTGGTGGAGAGAAACGCTCCCCCGCCGAAAAAATAATGGTATAACATTCGGTATGACTATCGACAGAATACGTGAACTCTGGAAAGCCGAGCCGTTTCAGAAGTTCACCATGCATTTGGCGGATGGCCGAAAGATCCCGGTCCACCACCGTGAGTTTCTGGCGATCTCGCCGAGCGGCCGCATGGCAAACGTGTACCAGCCCGACGACTCTCTTAACATCGTGGATCTGCTGCTGGTCACCGACCTGGAGATTGGAACCACAAACGGCTCCAGGCATCGCCGCCGAAGGAGCGCTTAACTTTCGGCTGAAAGTGATAATGAACCGCACAGACGCGCAGAACACAGAGAAGAAATGCAAAGACAAAAACCAAGCCAGCGGAGATTTTTGCTCCGTATTTTTTTCTCCGCGATCTCTGCGTCTCCGCGGTTCAATTTCTTCTGCTGCGAATGCGGAAACGGCCGGTTTGAGTAATAAGGAAAACTCATGGCTTTCACCGAACCCGTCCTGACCAAGCGCATCGACGCCGATCCCGACAAGCGCAAACTGCACTGGTACGACGATTACGTCGCCACCGGCGGATATGTCGCATTACGCAAGGCGCTGGAGATGAAGCCGGAGGAGATCATCAAGACCGTCACCGATTCCGGCCTGCGCGGACGCGGCGGGGCGGGGTTCTCGGCCGGGCAGAAATGGTCGTTCATTCCCAAGGAGAAAAAAGGGCCGCATTATCTGGCCGTCAACGCCGATGAATCCGAGCCGGGCACGTTCAAGGACCGGTATCTCATGGATTACGATCCGCACAGCATGCTGGAGGGGATCGCCATCACCGCCCTCGCCACGCAGGTGGATGTCGCCTACATCTTCATCCGCGGCGAATTCCATCGGGAGGCCAAGGTGACGGAGCGGGCGATCAAGGAAGCCTACGACCACGGCATCTTCGGCCGGAGCGGGATTTTCGGCAGCAAACACAAGCTGGAATGCTACGTCCATCGCGGAGCCGGAGCGTACATCTGCGGCGAGGAGACCGGACTGCTGGAAGCCCTGGAAGGCAAACGCGGCTGGCCGCGGAACAAGCCGCCGTTCCCCGCCATCGCCGGGGCCTTCGGCCGGCCGACCGTCATCAACAATGTCGAAACGCTCTGCTGCGTCCCGCCGATCATCGAGCGCGGGCCGGCTTGGTTCAAATCGATGGGCACCCCGTCCTCGCCCGGGCCCGAAACTTTACGGAATGTCCGGCCACGTCAACAAGCCCGGCGTTTACGAAGACGAACTCGGCATCACGCTCGATTACGCGATCAACAAACTTGCCGGCGGAATGAAGGGCGGCAAACACAAAGGCTCCATCTGCGGCGGAATCTCCATGGGCGTGCTCGGCCCCGATCAACTCGACATCAAGCTCGATTTCGATGACGTGCGATTCCGCGGCGGATGCCTGGGCCTCGGCACGGCCGGCATGATCGTCATGAACGAGCACACCGACATGGTCCGGGCCCTGCGCAACTGCGTGCGGTTCTACGCCCACGAAAGCTGCGGCCAATGCACGCCCTGCCGCGAAGGCAGCGCCTGGATGCACAAGATTCTGGACCGCATCCTCGACGGCCAGCGGCCGCGCCAAAGACCTGGACATGCTGATGGAGCTGGAAAAGACGCAGGGCATCATGCCCGGCACGACGATCTGCGGCCTGGCCGACGGCACCGCCTGGGCGACGCGGACGTTCATCAACAAATATTACGATGAGTTCGCCGCCCGATGCCCCGAAGAGCCGGACGTGCCGCTGACGATCAAGCGCGGCACGAAGAACGTGGTGGTGCCGATGGGGAGCAATACGCGGTAGAAAAACTTCCGCCTCTCGCGCAACCGTTCGATTTCGCGACAAAGCCGCAGGGTGGCACCCGCGGCATTCTCAAAATATGCTGACGCTGACGTGTCGGGATCGAACAACCATTGCAGATTCACCCCGACGATCAAGGTCGAATCGCCTCAAAGACGCTTCGCGGCCTGTACGTGCGGCCGGACTGGCTCTGGCAATCACCGCTGCCGAAGCTCGTCGGCGTGCTGAAGGAATTGAGGCTCCGCTAGAATCCTGGCGTTTTTCCTGCCTCTTCCCGACTTCGGGCCAATCGGAGCGGTGCGCCCATCCGTTTAATTCAGGGCCTCTCTTTCTTCCCCAGTCCAGCATGTCCGGGCTCGTATGATTGAATGTTATTTCTCCTTAAACCTAAGCCTCCGCATGACCTAAATCTGCCCAATATGAACGAAGCTCAATACCTCTATGGTCCGTACATGACGCGACTTAGGAGTTGAAAGTCGCAAATAAGGGTTGACAACTGACCCTGGTTCTGGCAATATTGTGAAATCGAATTTAGTGCTTATAGGAAGGAACGGGAGAAATGCGGAGCAATAAACCATACCACGCGGCAATCTTGGCTGCGGCAATCGCAGGGCTTGGGTTGGCGGTCCCGTCGGCGTTCGCAGATGTGGTGACTCTTGACACCGGAATTGCACCGTGGATGGTCACCCGGACTTTGATCGGCGGCGAATCAATGGCCAACACCAACGGTGGCGATTCCGCCGGTGACAGCGAAACTTATACCGCCGTGGACGTGCTGAACCCCTACTCAAACTGGATTAACCCCAGCACGCTCGGCGATGGCCTCTCTAACTGGATCGGGTGGTTTGCGCTTAGCGGCAACGGTTACGAAGGCGACGCTTCGAACCCCAACATAACCGATGATGGCACAAGCTATGTCTACACGGACACCTTCACGCTTGCGGGGACCGCGAATTCGTTGTTCGAGATAAATGGCGCACTCGTGGGCGGGGATAATATCATCACCGACATTTCGCTGGAGGATGATACCGCGGCTGAAAATGTGCCATTGACGATTTCCTACAACCCCCTGTTCCCCACAAACTATTATTTTCAGGCAAATTCGTTCTCGGCCTTCGCCTCTGGCTTGTTTCCGCCCCCACAGACCTTCACTTTGACGGTGGATGTGGTTAACTGGGACACAGACCCATATGATGATCCTGAGGGAACGGGAATGATCCTCGACGGCAGTGCCGAATCAGTTGTTCCAGAGCCGGCTTCAATGCTCCTGTGCGTCGTCGCCGCGATGGGAATGTTGCTTCGGCGCAAACGCTAAGCCGGGGATTTCCCCGGATCAGGAAAATCGCGACATCTCTGGCTTTGTCTCGACCCTACTGATTCCCAGATGCCAATGATTCGACATTACGCAAAACGCCATCACGTGCATCGGCATCTGCATTTGCGTATCCATCAGAGATCGCCCAAACGGCTCGAAATCCTTGCGCGATCGGCGATTGAGGACGTGATAAAAAATCCGCCGGAGCAATTCCACCCACACGCGGCATGGCCGCCAAACCTATTCCGCCTTTTCGTGATGGTCAATTTAATTCAGAGCTGTTCCGTTATTATGTCTCGGCCGTCATCTGTTACGGTGACCACAGGTTGACTCCGGATTTCGTGGCGGCGGCGATCAGTTGCTGATCCAAGGTGCATAATTCCAGCTTGCGACGGCCGGCAAGCTCAAGGTAAGCCGCGTCATACGCGGTCAACTGGTGTGAACGCGCCAGCGTCATCACCGCCGGGCCGTCCGGCTCATCGTCAACGTCCGCGATCAGCTTGGGCAGTTCGCCGATGAACCGCTCGACATCGGCTGCATCAATCCGGCGCCTACGTTCGCTCACAATCAGGATGTTGCGGATCTCAAACCAGAACAGCCACGGAACCACCATGCCATCACGCTCGACGGCGGCGCGCCGAATGAGTCCACTCCCCGGACTCCTCGGCCAAGGCCCAGGCCGCGGCGACTGAACAGTCCACTACCATCATCAGTGATGATGTCCTTCGTGCTTGGACGAAATGATTTCCCGAATCGTCAACTTGCCGTGAACGTTCGCGCGAACTTTATCCATTTCGATTCCCGCCGCGGCACGCTCCTTCGCGGTGGTCTGGTGAAACCGCGCCCAGGACTTCCATCGGGGAACCAAGTCGAGAACGGGCTTGCCCTCATCTACAATCGTCACGGGCTCGCCACGTTTGATCGCATCCCGCACGATCATTGCCATGTGCTGGTCGCTTTGAGGCAAGCTGATTTCACGCATAACTGAACTCCTACCGCACCATTCTATCCCATCCCTGGCCCGATCAAAGCGATAATCGCAAAATCCTGCCGGACGACGAGGTTCGCGTTCGCTCCAAAGCACTTCGGGGTTTGTACGTTGGGCCTGACTGGCTCTGGCAATCATCGCTGCCAACGCTCGCCGGCGTGCTGAAGGAATTGAAGCTTCGTTAGAATAGTCGCGCCCTTTGCGATTTTTTACCCAAGATATGGACTGATCGGCGTCGCAGTTGTCTCTTGTCCTTGACCCGATGGCCTCCTGGCGAGTCGCGTTGCAGTCCACCGAGCGTCCGCCGTTAGCTCGCGCCGGAGCAGCTACATGGCAAAGAAACGAAGATCATCCACAAGTATCACTGTTGATCCTAATATCCGTTGTCGGCGGATCTACCCCGTTGAAGCCGCAACGAAACAAGTGGCAGAACTGAAGACGGTTGGCTTCAAGTTGAATCGTGAACAAGCGACACACTTAGCGCGCGTGATTCTTGCGGTCTCGCAGGATTGGGCTGAGATGGAGGTTACCGCGTATCGATTTGACAAGCGCAAAAGCGATGGGACCTACCATATCACTGTTACGAGTGCGAGCTAACCAGCGGCTGACTTGAACAGAAAATAGGTGGAGACATTCAGGCTCTTTCTCGATCGTCGGTTTCGCACTTTGGCTCGTCGAACGACCGCTCCGTTTTCCCAGCGCAGTCCGAGTTCGATCACAGCAACACGTCGACGGAATCAGTAGGATCGAGACGGAGTCAGAGATATTTCGATTTCTTGAAGCAGCAATACGGCAAATTGAACGCTCCGCGGCGCGTTCAACATCTGATTGAATTTTGCCGCAATCATAAGTAGATGCCGAGACGCAAGTTGGCGTACGCCATATTGTTTGCATATACCAACTAATCACCAAAAAGTGTTCAATGCCGTTCGGCGTCGAGATCACTGATTAGCGGCGCTTGAAGGGGAGGCTCCGCGGAAAGACTCAAGTTTTTGCAGTTTTTGCCGAACCTCCGGCCAATCGGGGCGGAGATCCAAAGCGATCGTGAATTGCCGGATGGCGGCGGGGCGGGAGCCGAAGGCGATGTTCCATTCGGCCAGGATGTAGTGGGCCTGGGCGTAATCGGGACGCAGGGCGATGGCCTGATCGAGCAATCGGTGGGCGCGATCCCGCAGCGCGGCGTCGCGGCGGTCGAACGCTTCCCGGCCCAGAAGCTGGGCGTAGTTGGTCATCGTGGCGACGGGATCGGCGCCGCTGCTGTTGTTGTGCAGCAGCCATTCGTATTGGGCCGAAGCGCCGGCAAAGTCGCCGATGTCGGCCAGGACGTTGGCCAGGTTGTTGCGGGCGGTGGCGTCGTTGGGTTCGATCGTCAGGGCCTTTTTGTATTCCGCGATGGCGGTGGGCCATTGATGTCGCTGCTGGGCGATCAGGCCGAAGCCGTCGTGGGGGCCGGCGGCGTCGGGGTTGGTGTTGTACCACTGCTTGCAGAATGAAAGCTCGTTGCCGTAGTAGGAACCGCGAAGAAAGCTGATGCCGGCAAACAGGATGATCCACATCGCCCCCAGCGCCGCCGCCGGCAGGCGGAAGCGCCACAGGACGGCGCCGGCTCCAAACAGCATGGCGGCGACGGCCGGGAGTGCGAGAATCGCCAGGGCCGCGTAGCGCTCGGAGTACGCCGCCTGCTGCTGCAGAATGTGCGCCGTCGGCAGTTGCAGCAGGACGAACCATCCGATCCAGAAAATCGTGGCATGGCGCACGGCTTTGCCGCTGAATGCGGCGCCCGCGAAAATGAGCAGGGCGGCGGCGCACGCCGGAAGGCTCAACCGCCAGTCGAACCAGACGTCAAACGGCGGCTCGTATCGCAACGCCATGAACGGGGCAATGCCGGTTTGCAGACCGTACAGCAGCGACTTGAGCGGCTCCAGCGGATGCTGCGCGATCGCCCAGTGCAGCGTCGAACGGCCGAATACCAGATGGCGGACGACAAAATAGATCGCGAGAATTACGGCCAAAAACAGGTAGCGGCCGACCAATGCAAGGATGTTTGTCTTGCGGCGGATGAGGCCCAGGATATCGGCGAGAAAGAAAATCCCCGGCAGAACAACCGCCTGTTCCTTGCAGAGCAACGCGATGATGAACAATCCGCTGGCCAGCCAGAACGATCCGCGATGCTGGCCGAGGTAAGCCCACATTGCCAGGATGATGAACAATGCCGGCAGGAGCGTTTCGCGGCCGGAGGCGGCGGGGTAGACGCATTCGGAAAAAGCCGGATGAAGTGTGAACCAGCAAGAGGCGATCAGGGCCGCCGGCCAAACGATGCGCGGCGTCATCCGGCGCAGCAGGGCGTAGGCCGCCAGCATCACGGCGCCGGCGAGGATCGCGTTGAACAGATGATACGCCAGGGGATTGCGGCCCCAGAGGCTCATCTGAAGGGCGAAAGTGGTTCGCGTCAGCGGACGGTAATACGGAAAATTCAGGTAGTGCGGCTCGCGGAAGATTCGGCCGAGATCGTTGAAATGATGAATCGGAAACTGATTCTCGATCACTTCATGGTCGTCGTAGATGAACTGGTTGGGCCACGAAGCAGCCGCGTAAATCGCCGTGATAAGTGCCGCCGCCAGAAGTGGGAGCAGAAGATCGCGGCGTGCCCGGCACGTTTGCATGGGGGGATTATAGAAGAATTTTCGCCACGGCTCGACTGAACTCGCCGAAGTAAGATGGGGACCGATGCACACAGATAAAACAGGAGAAGTAATGGCATTTCATCTGTGTGCATCTGATTTTCATCTGTGGCCAATTTCTGATTTGAATTATCATGGGCGGCGATGAGCGAGCCGGAAGTTAAAGACCTGATCACGGTACGGCAGGCGATGGAGATCATCGATGCCGCGGAGATTCGGGTGCGCGTGGAGCGGGCGGGGCTGGAGAAGTGCGCGGGGCTATATCTGGCGGAGGATTTACAGAGCGATCGGGATGCGCCGCCGTTCGACAAGAGCCTGATGGACGGTTACGCCGTGAGGGCGGGGGATTTGGCGAAGCTGCCGCGGGAATTGACCGTGCTGGAACGGATCGTGGCGGGGGGGTCGGCGGCAGCGCCGCTGGGCGAGGGACAGACAATGGCGATCATGACCGGGGCTCCGCTGCCGGCCGGCGCAGATGCGGTGGCGCCGATCGAACATACCCAGAAAATCGAGGGATCCGATCGCGTCCGTTTTGACCGACCGGCGACAATTGGCCAATTTATCGCCCGCAGAGGCAGCGACGTGATGTGCGGTTCGATCGTGCTGAAAAAGGGAATCCGCCTCGGCCCGGCGCAGATCGCCGTCGCGGCCAGCATCGGAGCGGTGAATGTGCGGGCATATCAAGCGCCTTCGGTCGCGGTGCTCGGAACCGGCGATGAGCTGGTGCCGCCGGATGAAATTCCCGCGCCCGATCAAATCCGCTCGTGCAACAATCCGATGCTGATCGCGCTTCTGCGGCGATTTACCGGCTCGGTGACGGACCTGGGGCTCGTCGGCGACGATCCGCAGATGATTGGAAAACGAATCGAATCGGGGCTGATGCACGACGTGCTTTTGATCACCGGCGGGATGAGCATGGGCGAACGCGATTTTGTTCCAGGGATTCTGCGCCGCCTCGGCGGGGACCTGAAAATCACCAAGCTGCGGATCAAGCCGGGCAAGCCGTTTGTGTTCGCGAAAATGCCGGGTGACAAATTCGTTTTCGGGTTGCCGGGAAATCCGGTCAGCGCGTTCGTCTGCACGATCTGCCTCGTGTCACGACTGCTGAAACGAATGGCGGGGGCCGCACCGGGATCGGAAATGCGTACGGCGCCGCTGGCCCGGCCGCTGGAGGCCAACGGCAAGCGCGCGTTTTACCAGCCGGCGGTTTTCGACGGGCACGTGATCGTTCCGTTGCAGTGGAAAGGCTCGGCCGACGTGTACACGCTTAGCCAGGCCAATGCGCTGCTCGTTCGGCCGGAAAATCAGTCTGCGCAACCCGCGGGCGCGGCGATGGAATTCGTCGAGCTTTGAATATGGAACTGCCGACTGACCTATGATCCGCGCTCGGGGCCAGACCCCGCTTTGGGCGTTGCGGATTTTCGATCTTTACCGGAACATACGACGAACATGAAACGCTGCATTTTAACGGCGGCACTGGTCCTGTTCATTTCCGGGGCGGCAAGGGCACAGACGATATCCGGTTCGCAGCCGATGGTAATGCCGGGGACGACCGTTAAGCCGTCGATTCTAAAAATGTGGGGATCGACCAGAAAATCGGAACGTTCGTGCCGCCGGATTTGGTCTTCAATGACGAGAATGGAATCCCGGTTCGATTGGGGAGCTTTTTCGGACAGCGGCCGATGGTTCTGGTGCTGGTTTACTATCGATGTCCGATGCTGTGTACGCTGGTATTGAACGATTTGGTGCGGACCATGCGGCTGATGCCGGAGAACGTGGGAAAGGATTACGACGTGTTGACGGTCAGCTTCGATCCGCGCGATACGCCGGAACTGGCGCGGATGAAAAAGAAGAACTACCTGCTCGAATACGGCCGGCATGACGCGGGAGGCGGGTGGCATTTTCTCACCGGGACGCAGGCATCCATCACCGCGCTGACCCGCGCGGTGGGGTTTCGCTACGTCTGGGATCCGCAACTCAAGGTCTTTGTGCATGCCAGCGGAATCATGGTGCTTACGCCGAAAGGAGAAATCTCGCGATACTTTTTCGGCGTGAACTATAAGCCGGACGATCTTCGTCTGGCGCTGACCGAAGCCTCCGGCGGCCATACCGGAAGCATCGTCGATTCGATCCTGCTGTACTGTTGCTATTACAACCCGGTCACCGGGAAGTATAACGTGGCCATCAGCCGATTTTTGAAAGCCGGAGGGGCGGTGTTGCTTCTGGGCGTATGCGCGTTTGTCGGCGTGACGCTTCGCCGAGGGCGCGGTGGCGCGCGCACCGCCGCCGAGGGAACGCGAGGCGCTATTCCTGGGACAGAAACACCGGCTCACCCTTCGGACTGGAATGAGCGGGATGATTGCGCGTCAGATAGTCGGTCATGAACAGAGTGATCATGATGCAGAGCCAGACGACGCCCGCGGCGGCGAAAAACCAGGTGATCCAACGCTCATATTTCATGTGCATGAAAAACAACACGATCAGCAGTCCTTTCACGCAGGCGATGGCGATGGCGATGGAATTGTTTGGATGCCGGCCGATGTCGATGTAGGAGACGCCGATGGTCAATCCCAACAGGCAAAGCAGGACGACATAGACGACCAGGTAGAGTCTTATGGGATGGGTTTTTTCGGCCATGGCGCTCATCCTTGTCGCAGGAGATAAAGGGCCGGATAGAGGAAAACCCAAACGATATCCACAAAATGCCAATACAATCCGGCGATTTCGATGGGGTTGTGATATTCGGCTGAAAAATGGCCGCGGCGGGTCATGATGAGCAGCGTGGTCAACACCCCGATGCCGGCGATCATGTGAAGGGCATGAAATCCCGTCATGATGAAATAGAAGAGCATAAACAGGCGTTCCTGCTCGGGCCGGGGATGTTGCTGGCTGGGCGGCAGGCCGGTTTCATCGGGCGGGATGGACGTGAAGTTGATGCCGGGCACGAGATGCTCGCGTATTTCCAGCGAATATTCAAAGCCTTTGAATCCGAGAAAGATCAGGCCGAAGACGATCGTCAGGCCGAGGAATCTGACGACGTGGCGGTTGTCGCCCAGGGCGGCGGCGCGGACGGCCACCGCCATGAAGAGGCTGCTGGTGAGCAGCACGGCGGTGTTGACGCCGCCGATCCAGAGTTCCAGATCTCGGCTGCCGTGGCGGAAGGCCTCCGGCCAGCGCGTGCGGTAAACCATATAAGAGACAAACAGAACGCCGAAGAACAGAATCTCCGTGCTGAGGAAAACCCACATCCCCAGAGTCGCGGAGTGCGTCTGCTGCTCGATGTCCTCGAACTGTTGCTCGACGTAAAGGGGTTTAGACACTGGGCGGCTCCTTGTTTTGCTTCAGTTCCAGGTAATAGGCGTATGGCTCGTGGGTGATAACGGGGATTTTGTGGAAATTGTGTTCCGGCGGCGGCGAAGTGGTGGTCCACTCCAGGCCGGTGGCGCGGTGAGGATTGTTTCCGGCGTCGGGACCGTAACGCAGGGAGAGCAAAAGATAGATCAGCGGCAGAATGTAACCCACCGCCAGGATCGACGCGCCGGCGCTGCTGAGATCGTTCCAGAACTGAAATTCGGGCGGATAAATCGGATACCGCCGCGGCATGCCGAGATAGCCGAGAATAAACTGCGGGAAGAAGGTGAGATTGAAGCCGATGAAGATGATGATCGCCGCCATGCGTCCCCACCAATCGCTGTACATTTTGCCGGTGATTTTGGGCCACCAGAAATGAATGCCGCCCATGTAGGCCATGACCATTCCGCCGACCATGATGTAATGGAAATGGGCGATGACGAAATAGGTGTCGTGGACGTGGACGTCGATGCCGAGGGTGGCAAGCATCACGCCGGTGAGGCCGCCCATGGTGAACAGGCCGATGAAACCCAGGGCGTAGAGCATCGGCGTTTCGAGAGAGACCGATCCCTTGTAAAGCGTCGCGGTCCAGTTGAAGACTTTGATTGCCGACGGTACGGCCACGACCATGCTGAGCATGGAGAAGACCAGCCCGCTGTACACGGAGATGCCCGCCACGAACATGTGATGCGCCCAGACGAGAAATCCGAGGATGGCGATGGCAACGCTGGAGAAGGCGATGAAGATGTAGCCGAACGGCTCCTTGCGCGAAAAGCAGGTGATGAGTTCGCTTTCGACGGCCATGCCGGGGAGGATCATGATGTAAACCGCCGGATGGGAATAGAACCAGAAGAGGTGTTGAAAAAGCAGCGGATCGCCGCCGAGGGCGGGATCGAAAATGCCGATGCGCCAGATTCGCTCGATGGCCACGAGCGCGAGCGTCATGGCCAGCACGGGCGTTGCCAGAACCTGAATAACGCTGGTGGCATAGATTCCCCACACGAACAGCGGCATTCGGAACCACGTCATGCCGGGGCATCGGAGGCTGTGGGTCGTGACGATGAAATTGAGGCCGGTGAAGATCGTGCTGAACCCGACGATGAAAATGCCGACGACCACCATGACGACGTGGGTGTTGGAGAACGTGCTGGAAAGCGGCGTGTAGAAAGTCCAGCCGGTATCCACGCCGCCCCAGAGCAGCGCGACCAGCGTGAAGACGCCCCCGATGACGTACAGATACCAGCTCGCCAGGTTTAATCTTGGAAATGCGACGTTGCGCGCCCCCAGCATGAGCGGCATGAGAAAATTACCCAGCACGGCCGGTATCGACGGGATCAGGAAGAACCAGACCATAATGACGCCGTGCATCGTGAAGAGTTTGTTGTAGGTTTCCGACTCGACGAGCCAATTGGTGGGATAAATCAGTTCAAGACGCATCATCATCGCCGCGATGCCGCCGAGGACGAAAAACACCGTGATGGAGAGCATGTAAAGGATGGCGATGCGCTTGTGGTCCTTGGTGAGCAGCCAGGAACGGAGGCTGTAGTCGTGGTTGAGGAAATTGAGCTGTTTGATTTGCCGCGGGGCGGGGATGTAGGTGGCGGTGCTCATGGTTGCGGCCCTTCGTGTTGATACGGCGGCGGAGACGGCGGCGGATAGGGCGTTTCGGCCGGCGGGAAATTGGGAGCGGACAACGGCTGGCCGCCCGGGGCGGGGCGGGTGGACGGCGCGGCCAGCGGCGCGGCCGGCGGCTGGGTGACATTGCCGGCCGGAGTGTTGCGAACCGTCGAGATACTCTTGATGTATTGAATCAACTCAAACAACTGCTCTTCGCTGATCTGGCCCTGGAAGCTGGGCATGATGGCCGGAAATCCGGCGACAATCTGCGCGCTCGGGTCCAGGATCGCGGTGCGGAGATATTGCTCGTCGGCGGTGACCGTTGAGCCGTCCTGAAGCGTCACCCGGCTGCCGTACAGGCCGGCCAGGGTGGCGCTCGCTGGCCGTGGCATTGAACGCAGCCGAAGGTCGTAAAAAGCTGCTCTCCCGCCGCCACGGGCGATTCGGCCGGCACCGCGCCGGCCAGCCACGCCTGATAATCGGGCCGGCTCAGCACGACGATCTTGCCGACCATCGTCGAGTGCCCCGCCCCGCAGTACTGGGCGCAGAACAGGTGATACGTGCCGATCCGCGTCGCCTCAAACCATTCGGTGACATAACTCCCCGGTATGATGTCCTGCTTCATGCGAAACGCCGGCACGAAAAAGTCGTGGATGACATCCTGCGATGCGAGAATCAGTTTGACCGGCACGTCGACGGGCACGTGCAATTCGTCGATCTCCCGCACGCCTTCCTGATGCTCGATCTTCCACATCCACTGCTTGCCGATGACGTGAATCACCAGGCCATGTTCGGCCGGGCGCTTCATTTTGACGTAAATATCGGCCCCCCAAAAATACATCACCAGCATCAAAAGAAACGGAACGACCGTCCAGGTGGCCTCCAGGCCGTAATGGGTGGGCATCTTCGGCGGAATCTCATCGTCGGATCTTCGGCGATACCGGATGCAGAAGTAGATGATGCAGATGAAAATCAGGCCCGTGAAGAACACAGAAACGCCCAATTCAAACAGGAACAGGGCATCCACACGCGGCGCGAAGGTCGATGCTTGCGGCGGGGCAAAGGGAATTCCGGTCATGATTCCGCCTCCTGGGAGTATGACCGTGAGGCCGAACCGGGGCCGCGCCGGCGGATGTCGCCGGTGATCTTGTAGCCGATGTAGCCGACGAGAAGCGCCAGCCAGGCGATGCAGCCGGTGCGGATGATGCGCATGACCCACCGGCCGCGCACGCTGAGCGTCGGATCGTAATCAGCGCAATATTCCTGCTCCGGCTGATCGACGCGGGTGGGGCGTCCGGCGGCGGCGTCGTGAATCGCCGATTCCATGTCGGCCGGCGGAGCGTCGATCCCGAAGAAATAATGCGTCAATCGCCCGGCAGGACTTAGGACCATCACGCCCGTCGGATGGATGAAACGACCCTGCTGCTGGTCAAAGGCGTAATGAAAGCCCACCGTTCGCGTGACGGCGTCCACGGCGGGTTGCCGGCCGGTCAGAAAATGCCAGGCATCGGCGCTCGCCGGCCATTTGTACGCGCGAAGGCAGTTATCTTTTTGCACCGCCGCCGCGGCCGGCGTGTCGCGCGGATCGAAGCTGATGATAATCACCTGGAAATCCCGCCCGGCCATTGGAGCAACGCCGTTCAGTTCTTCGGTCAGGTGGCGAAAAGTCATCGGACATAAATCGGGACAGGTGAAATACGCCAGCACCAGGAGCGTCGGGAGGCGCCCAGATAATCCCCCAGACGAACCGGCCGCCCCCCGTCGTCGACGAACGCGGCATCGGTTGGAATTTGAGCGCCAAGATTCTGCTGGAAGTACGCGAGTCGGATTTCGTCCCGCGTCGAGAGGCCGCGCGATTGCTGCAACTGCGCCATCGCGGGGGCACCAGGCAACGAGGCACAGCAGAGCCAGGAAACCCCATCTCATGGCTGGCCTCCTTTGGTGGCGGCCGAATTTTGGCGCCGCTCCTTGGCCAACTCGTTGACAATCTGGTCTGGAATGACCGGCACGCCCGTGTCGGGGTCGGTCTTCCAGCCGAGTTGCTTGAATATCTGGGCTTTCTCACGGCGGAGATCGGCCAGATCTTCACGGGGGAGTTCGTTGTGGTTTTGGATGGGCTGGAGATGCGGGGGAACAAACCGCTCCTGCGGCGGCGCCGCCGAGGTAACCGCGTCAACCGTGCGCGGCAGGTTCAAATAATACTTGGTAAGCATCCACACTCCCGCCTGAACGGCGGCCCCAAACAGAACGAAAATGATAAAAAAGATGAGTAGCCCCCGGTTGCTCACGTCCGGCGGCTCATAGCCCTGCTTCAGGGCCTGCGGGGAGGGAGGTTGTTCCACGTCTTGCGTCATGATTCCACCGCCGGCGCCACGCCGATCGAAGCCACTTCCCCCGCCGGCATCAGCGGATGCCCCAGCGAGAGCCACAAGAAAAACGCCACCCACAAGCCGCCCATGCCGATCGGAAACACGACATCCATCCAATTCCAGATGTGCCAGAGGCGCGGATGCGGATCGAACCCCGACGGACCGATCTGCCAGAACAGATCCACCACCCGCAAAACCAGCAGGAAGGAACAGAGTCCGAGCATCATCACAACCCTGCGCTTCAGCTCGCGCATCAGCAAAATGATGAACGGCACGAAGAAATGGAACACAACCAGAACCAGCCCGATCCACCACCATCCGTTGGACAAACGTTGGACATACCAGGGGATTTCGTCCTGCTTGTTTCCCATCCAGATGACCAGCAGTTGAGCGAACGACATGTACGCCCAGAGGATGACCAGCGTGAGAAGGAGGTTTCCGAGATCGTTCAGATAATCCTTGCGCAGGTGCTCGCGGAAGGGCGGCGTGTTGACCATCAGCGTCAGGAAAACGATCAGCACGCACAGGCCGGAGATGGCCTGTCCCATGATGACGACGAACCCCAAAATCGTCGAAACCCAGTGCGGCTCGCGCGACATGAGCCAATCGACGCTGGCGAGGGTCATTGAAAGGAAATAGATGGCCATCCCGCCGGCGCTGACGTTGTGCATGTGCAGTGCCGTGCCGGGATCGCCGGTGCGGTCGTAGCGAAGCGAGGCGCTGCGCAAATACCACGCCATTGCCAGCCAGATAACGCCATAGACCACGGCCCGCCAGATGAAAAAATGCACGTTGAGATAGGGCGATTCGTGACGCAGAATCGGGTCGTGCGCCAACTCCTGGGCCTGGTCCCAGGGATAGAGGCTGTTCAGGCCGACGACGATGGGAATGAAAAGGATGATCAGCAGCGGAAGAGTCATGGCGGCATGTTCGCCGAGGCGGCGCACCATGTAGCCCCAGTGTCCGCCCATGAGATGGTGGAGCATCACGAGGGCCAACGCCCCGAGGCTGACCCCCAGCCAGAACAGCCACGCCAGCAAATACGCCTGATAGAACTTCGGCGCATGGAAGAGCCATCCGAGTATGACGCAGACGATCCACGCGGCTCCGACGATCAGCGACGCCTTGATGACGCGCTGCCGCGGGAACGGGGGAAAATGGACGTTCTGAAATCATGGGCGCACGCCGCGTTCTTTCTGTAGCCGTTGGTCCAGAGCCGGGTGCTCGCGCACCGCCAATTGCAGGGCCCGGATATAGGCGACGATCGCCCATCGGTCCTTGGGCGCGACCCGGTCGGAATAACCGAACATCGTGCCGTGACCGTTGGTGATGACGTTGTAGAAATACGAGTCGGGTTCGTTGAGCAGGCGGGGGATGTAATAGCTGGGCGGGGAGTAGAACCCGCGGCGGACGATCATGCCGTCGCCGTCGCCGGCGCTGCTGTGGCACACGGCGCAGTAAATATTGAATTCCAACTGCCCGCGCTCCAGCAGTCGGCGGGTGATGGGCATCGGAATGCTGGATGACGCGGCCAATTCCGGAAAACCCGCCGGGCCGGGGGAGCGAACCATCATGTAGGGAATTCCCGGCGATTGGTCCGCCGGCCGCGGGACCACGCCATCGGGCAGCGGCCGCTCGGACATGTCGTCCGCGAAAACGCTGCTTTCCGTATACGGCCTGTAATACGGCTGGCGCTCCATGTTGTTGCGGGGCTTCCAGCTTGGCAGAACCATGACGAAGCCCACGCCCGTGCCGATCAGGCAAAACGCAATCGTGATCAGCAGCAGATTTGCCTGGTCCATGTTGCGCCGACTGCCGACGAGCTTCTCGGATGGTGGCACGGGATCGCTCACCACGGCACCTCCACCACCGCAATCGGGTCCAGCGACTGCAAAAACGCGCGCGTTTTTTCCATGTCAAACAGCGGATCGGCCACCTCGATGCACAGAAAGAACCGCGTCTGGCTGGCCAGCTCGAACGTCGGAGCGCGAAACATGGGGTGATACGGCGACGGCAGGCCGTTGAGAATCAACATGCCGAACAGCGCCAGCAGCGCCGCGCCCAGGATCGTCATTTCAAAGGTGATGGGGATGAATGCCGGCCAACTGTTGGGGGGCTTGCCGCCGATGTTCCAGGGATAGCTGATGACATTGGCGTACCAGAGCATGAAATATCCGCCGATCGCGCCGACTATTCCGCCGACGAACACGATCAGCGGCACGCCGGTGCGATGAAATCCCAGCTCGCTGGCGAGCCCCTCCACGGCGTACGGGGTGTATCCTTCGGCGCGGCGATAACCGGCGGCGTGGACCTTGCGGGCCGCCTCGACAATCGCCTCCGGCGAATCGAACGACGCCGCCAGCCCGTACAAGCCGTGCGCCGCGGAAACAGGTTGTTCCGTTTCAGTAGGCATACTTGGGCGAATATTCCTTGGGTTCCTTTTGGCCGCCCTCGCTCGTGTGCACCAATTCCCGCACCTCCGACATCGAAATCATCGGGACCAATCGCACGAACAGGAAAAAGCAGAGCAAAAAGAATCCCATGGTCCCCAGCAGCGTGGACCAGTCGAAAATGGTCGGCTGATACCGGCCCCACGCCGTCGGCATGAAATCGCGATGCAGGCTCGTGACGACGATCACGAACCGCTCCGTCCACATGCCGATCTGCACGATGATCGAGATCAGAAACATCGTGGGCACGTTCTGGCGAACCTGCCGGAACCACAGCACCTGCGGCGTCAGCACGTTGCAGAATACGATCGTCCACCACGCCCAGAGGTACGGCCCGCTCATGCGGTTCCAATCCATGAACCAGTCGAACGGGCTTCCGCCGTACCAGCCCATGAACAGCTCCTCGGCGTACCCATACGCGACGATCGATCCGCAAATGAGCATGAGCTTGGCGCAGTTGTCGATATGGCGGATGGTGACCAGATTGTGCAGGCCGTAAATCGCCCGCAGCGGAATGGCCAGCGTCAAAACCATCGCGAATCCGCTGAAGATTGCCCCGGCCACGAAGTAGGGGGGGAAAATCGTCGTGTGCCAACCGGGAACCAGTGCGGCGGCGAAATCCATTCCGACCACGCTGTGCACGGAAATGACCAGTGGCGCCGCCAGCCCGCCCAGCAGCAGATACGCCGTGTGATATCGCTTCCAGTGCCGCGATGCGCCCCGCCATCCCAGCGCCAGCATCCCGCAGACGAACCATTTCAACTTGGTCGGCGCCCGGTCGCGGAGCGTGGCCCAGTCGGGAATCGTCCCCACGTACCAGAAGATCAACGAAACCGTGAAATACGTCCCCACCGCGAAAACGTCCCACACCAGCGGGCTGCGGAACTGCGGCCACAATTTCATCACGTTCGGATACGGCAGGATCCAGTAAAATACCCATGGCCTGCCCAGGTGCAGCAGCGGAAACATGCCGGCGCACGCCACCGCGAACAACGTCATCGCTTCGGCGAATCGGTTGATGCTGGTGCGCCAATCCTGCCGCATCAGCAGAAGCATGGCGCTGATGAACGTGCCCGCGTGGCCGATTCCGATCCACCAGACGAAGTTGACGATCGCGAAACCCCAGGCCACGGGAATGTTCACGCCCCAGATTCCCACCCCTTTGAAGATCAGCCACCAGACCGTGTAGGTCAGCGCCATGACCAGCATCAGCACGATTGCCATCGCCACGAGGTAGGAGCGGTGGACCGGGCGCTTGAGCACGATGTCGCTGATCTGCTCGGTCACGCTCTGGATGGTGGTGCCCTTGTGAATGACGGGCGGCCTGGTCGAAGTAACCTGCGTCACGTGCTGCCTCCCTGGCCCAGGGCCGGATTCGGATTATTCAGCCGAGCGAGATAGCTCGTGCGAGGCTTGGTCGTCAGCGAGCCGAGAAGAACGTAGTTGGTCGGCTCCTTCTTGAGCCGGGTCACATCGCTGCCGGGGTCGCGGATATCGCCGAAGATGATCGCCCGCGTCGGACAGGCCTGCTGGCAGGCGGTCTGAAGACCGCGGACGATGTCGGTCCCGCGCTGCGTGGCCCGCTCCATGAGCCGATCCCGTTCCCGCGGATCGTCCGCCGCGCGGGCTTGCTCCTGCAAATCCAAAACTTCCTTTTCCATCTCGATGCGCGTACCGTTGATCCGCTGAACGCAGTACGTGCATTTTTCCATCACGCCCCGGCTGCGAACCGTCACATCCGGGTTGTGCAGGAGTTTGAGGGTTGGACTCTGGTAATCGCTGAAGAGGAAAAAGTTAAACCGCCGCACTTTGTACGGGCAATTGTTCGAGCAATAGCGTGTCCCGATGCAGCGGTTGTAGGTCATTTCGTTCAGGCCCTCGTCGCTGTGCGTCGTCGCGCCGACCGGGCAAACGTATTCGCACGGCGCGTTCTCACACTGCATGCACGGCACCGGCTGATGATGAATCGTCGGCGAATCCAGGTCGCCCGCGAAATAGTCGTCGATCCGAATCCAGTGCATCTCGCGCTGTCGGCTGACCTCGTCCTTGCCGACCACCGCGATGTTGTTCTCGGCCTGGCACGCCACCATGCAGGCGTTGCAACCCATGCACGCCGTCATGTCGATGTTCATTCCCCACTGCAATCCGTGCTGATAATCCCAGCCGGGGTAAAGCGAAAGCAGCGGCTTTTTCTCCTCTTCGGGGTCCAGATGTTTGATGACGTCGGAATCGTTTTGGAACTGCCGGAGCGTCGCGGTGCGGACGATTTTGCGATTCTCCACCTCCAGGTCCATGTCCGACTCGCCGGGCTTGGCAATGACCTGCGGTTTCAGCCAGGGCACTACGCCGGGAACGCCGGAATGAATCGACATCGCGTGATGGTTGCGCGTGACGACGAGAAAATGGAAAGCCCCCGTTGGCGCCGCGGTCGCCCCAACCCCCGCCCACGGCGCATCGCTGCTGCGCAGCGCATAGGCGCTGTACCCGCGCGGCTTGTCGTTTTCCAGCATCACCGCCCCCCGCGCTGGCGCCCGTATCCGAGATAAACGGTCAAGAGGTCGTCCGCCTGCCCCGGCAACAGGATCACCGGCGCTTCGATCCGCCGGCCTTTGTATTCGACGCGCACCATGTCCCCATCGTGCAGCATCTTCTGACCGCCCACCGTCCATTTTTCGGCCATGCGAACGCTGATCGCGATGGCGTTGTCCCACGTGAGCTTCGTGAACGGACGGGGAATCTCCTGAAGCCACGCGTTGTTGGCGAACTGCCCGTCCCAGGCGCTGGCGTCGGGCTCAAAAAGAATTTCCAGGCCGGAGGCCGGCGGGGCCGCGTGTTGATTGACGAGATCGGCTCGCAGCGCCGGCGGCTCTCGATGGGCGGCGGCAGAATTTTCGATCACTCCCTTTTGCAATGAGCGCATCCACCACCGCTCAAAATCAGCCGCTCCGCTGCGCTCCCGCCAATAGTCGCGAACGATTTCCAATCCCTCGCGCTCGCGCCGGCCCAGCGCGCCTTCCATCAGCTCCCATTCCGAATGGGCGCCGTATAGCGGGGCGATCAGCGGCTGAATGACCGAGGCCGTGCCGTCAAACGCCCGAACGTCGCCCCAGCTTTCCAGATAATGGGTTCTGGGCACGTGCCACTGGCACAAATAGGATGTCTCATCGTAATGGGTCGCCAACGTGGCGGTGAAATCGCCGCGTTGCGTCATCGCGTTGATCGCCTGGGCCATCGGCACGTCAGCCGGCGCGGTGTAGGCGGGGTTGACGCCGATCATCAGCAGCGTATCGACCTTGCCGTCGAGCATGTCGGTGGCCAGTTCGCTCATGGGACGAGTCTGGCGCGGCGTGATCGGATCGATGTGTAAAACCGTTTTGCCGATGTTGCCGAGTTTTTGATTGATGAGATGAACCAGCACATGGACGGCCGGCCCCTGGCTGGCGCCGGCCAGCACCAGCGTCGCGCCGCCGTCGGCCGGATGGGCCAGATCGCCGGCCAGCACGTCAAGCCAATGCTGCATTTCCGGCGAAAGTTCCGCCGGGGCGGCCTCCGCCACGCCGAGCTTTTGCGCCAGCCCCCGCACGATCGCTTCGATCCGCGACGGCGCAGCGCGATGCGCTGATCCGCCATCGATCCGGTCAGGCTCAGCGTGCTCTCGACGACGTACAGCCGATTCATCTTCTTGGAACTTTCCCGCACCCGGCGGCCGTCGATGAAATGCCGCGCGTATCGCACGCTGCCCGGATCGCGGAACATGAAGTCGGCGCCGAAGCTCACCACCACGTTCGCCGGACGAAAGTCGTAGATCGTCTCCACCGGCTCGACGAACGGACTTACCTGGCCGCTTTGCATCGGCTCGTGCTCATGCCAGATCGCACCGGGATATTGGTGGAGGAACTCCCGCAACTGCCCCACGAGCATCGGCGAGGTGACCGTTCCCGTCAGGATGCGCACCCCCCGGCCATCGTGTCGTTTGCCGGCCAGCCGCTGATCCAGCGCGTCCTGAAAATCTCCCCAGCGAGCCGGTTCTCCCGCCAGCATCACTTCTCGCGAGCGATCCGGATCGTACAAATCCAGCACCGAGGCCTGCATGAACAAATCGGTCCCGCCGAGACTGGCTGGATGATCGGGATTGCCTTCGATCTTGATGGGCCGACCTTCCCGGCTCAGCGCCAGCACGCCCTTGCCGTATCCGCAAAACGGCATCGCCGTGGCAAAAAAAACGGGCCGGCCGGGAACCGTCTCCGGCGGCGCGTTCGGATATGGCACGAGTTCTCCCTGCGGCCTTTTGTAGAAGCATCCGCTCAGCCCCATCAGCGCCAGCGAGGCCCCCATGATCTTCAGCAAGTTCCGCCGGCTCAGCCCGTCGGACTGGTCCCATCGGCTCGCCCAGGACGGGAACTCCCGCTGCATCGCCTCTCGAAATTCCTTTGTCCCCGCCAGTTCTTCCAGGCTGCGCCAATAGGCCGTCCCGTCGCTTCGAGCCGAACGCCGCCGAATCTCCGAAATGTCGATGGGCGTCCCTGCCATATCCTCACCTGTGACACAACGAGCAATTCTGCATCAGTTGCTTGGAAATGATGTTGTATTGGCGCGCCAACTTCGCTCCGGCGCACTGCTGGTCCGGGGGGGGCTTCCAATCCATGTTGAAAATCTGGCTGCGCGGCCGGATGAACCGCTCCGGGTCGCGGTGGCAGGTCAAACACCATTCCATCTGGAGCGACGCCGCCTGAAACGTCAGCGGCATTTCGTCCACTCGACCGTGGCACGTGCTGCAACCGATCCCCTTGGCCACATGAATGCTGTGATTGAAATAAACAAAATCGGGCAGAACATCGACGCGCTGCCAGTGGATCGGCGTGTTGCTGCGCCAGCTTTCGCGCACCGGCTCGAGCAGCGATGCGTTGGTCCAGATTTTCGTGTGGCAGGTCATGCACGTCTTCGTCGGCGGAATTCCCGCGAAGCTCGAATCGCCAACGGACGTGTGGCAATACCGGCAATCAATCCCCAACCCGCGAACGTGGTGCTCATGGCTGAACGGCACCGGCTGCTGGCGAAAAACGCCGGCGTCCGTCACGTAGGGAGATCGCTCGATCGCGCTCGCCACCCATACCCCGCCGCCCAGCAGAAACGCAGCACCAAAAATGCTCGCCTTGGCGATGGTGTTGAAGTAAGGATGAAAAACCCATGCCATCGAGTTGCCCCATCCTGTCCAATTCGCGCGTCGTCAATTCGCGTTGGCCCATTCGGCCTCAGGGCATCCTGGAATCCGCATCGTACATGAATCGGCAACATAGCTAAAATTTTTCGAAATCTACAACAGGAAAATTTTGAATTCGGATGGATTTTTTGCCGCACGCTTCGCGTGCTCCCCACGGATGTGATCGCGCCGCCCAATGCCGTGCGACTTTCTGTCAAGGTCGTGCGGGTCGGTTCTCGGCGCGCCAAAATTTTATTGCTTGCTCTTTCCCCGTGCCAGCGCCTCTCTTACACCCGGTCGGCTGATCACGATCAACATCGCAATCGCCAAAACCGAACCGATCATCCATCCCCCGAGATTGAGTAGCGAATCGTCTACGCCGCGGACCTGCGCAATTGGTCGCGCCAGGGCGGCAGCAGCCATCGAAAGTAAAAGAAACATCCCACGGCGCCGAACACGATGCTGGCAATCGCCCAAAGTTTGAGAACCGCAAGCGACCACAACTGCAATAACACTCCGCCAATGGCCCCCAGCATCAGTCCCATCGCCAAGCCCGCCCCCACGACGCTGGAAACAAACAGCCAAATCGCCTGCGGTGATGGGCTGAACGATGGATCATCGATGTAATGGACGCGAAAATCTCCGGGAATCGCGCCCTGGTGGAACCGAATCAGCCCGTAAGGCAGCGCCATCACCCCGGCGGTTCCGTAGATCAGCGCGATCGCCGCCACGGATCGGAAAAACCGCACCCCCGGCTCGTGATCCGCCGCAATCGGCTCGTCGGGAACCACGCTTTTCTCGCCGCTGAATTCATCCACGATCATGGCACCCGCCTTCCTCAAAAATTGTCCCTTGGCGCGGTACACTCTTATACCAATGATGAGCGAAGTCCGTAAAAAGGGAAACGGTCAATGGCTGTCAAAATCTGCATCTTTCTGACCGGCCTGGTTTACCTCTTCTTCGGCATTGCCGGACTGTATCCGTCCCTGGTCTACCCGCCGCCGCCGCGGCTGCAATTCTACGACATGACGATCATCGGACATTGGGGATTCCTTTTCACCTGGCTCCCGGTCAATATCGTCCACGACATTCTGTACATCGTGATCGGGGGCGCCGCCATCCCCGCGGCAATTTGGCGATCCACCGCGATCCTGTATGCACGCGGCCTTTTCTTCCTGATGTTCGGCCTCACCGTCATCGGGTTTCTTCCGTTCGGCATCGATCGACTTTGGGGATTGATACCGCTGTTTGACTGGAACGTCATGCTGCACAGCGTCACGGCGATGCTTCTGTTTTACTACGGATTCATTTATCCGATTGACCTGGGCGGAAGGGAACCGCCGACAGAAATGCTGGCGTTATAGGCCGAGATTTTGGCCGCACCATGAAAGGGCGCGGCCACTTTTGCTTCCCTCAGAATACTGAATCGGCTTTTGTTATCACATCTCCAATCGACCCGCTGCGCGTCCGGGATATCCGAGCGAATGCGAAGGCGACGGAGCGTCGAAATCACGCTAAGATGCGGCCGTGCTGGAAGTGCGCTCGGAGCTGGCCGTCAAGATCATGGATGCCAATCCCCACGCCTACGAAGCGCTGGTGGTCGAAGGCGGTACGCCGGCGCTGGCGCGAGCTGCTCGAAGGCGTCCACTCGGGCCAATTGGTCACGGGGCCAGTGGCTTCGCCTGCCGCCGCTTCGGCCATGCTCGCCGGCTTATGGCTCTGGCACGATGGCCTGAACGAGTGCCACCAGATCGTGCAGAAATCGCCGGGCGACGATGCGGCCGCCACGTTTTCGTTCTGGCACGCCATCATGCACCGGCGCGAAGGGGATTTTTCCAACAGCAAATACTGGTACGGCCGCGCCGTGGGGCATCCGGCATTTCAGATTCTCGCGGCCCAGGCAACGTCCATCGTTCAGCAGGCGCCGGCCGACAAAACGCTTCTTCGCCTGATCGGCAATGGATGGAACCCCAAGGCTTTTGTTGATCTCGTCGAAGCAGTGCATGGCGAGGAAGCCGATGCTCGCCATTCCCTGGCCGTTCAGCTTCAGCGGTTGGAGTGGAAAGTGTTGTGGGAGTTTTGCGCCCGGCCGTGATGAGGGAATGAGTTTTACACTCCCGCGCCGACGGCTTCGGCAACGTGAATCACCGCATTTCTGAAAATCTGCAAGCCCTGGCCTTCGGCCGGCAGCGGTCCGCGGCTGGTCCATGCGTAATGCTGGAGCGGATCGACATGCCGCTCGGGGTGCGGCATCAAGCCGAAAACCAATCCGGTCGAATCGCACACGCCGGCGATATCATCCACCGAGCCGTTGGGATTGTCCCGCGTCATAGACCAGCGCCACCTGATCCTGGTCCCACAGCGCCCGCCGGACCGCGTCGTCGGCGGGAACAAATTTGCCTTCGCCATGGGCGATCGGCAGGTCGATCGGGCCGATCCCTTTGGTCCAGATGCACTTGTCTCCGCGCGGGAGGAGATGAATCCATCGGTCGACGAATCGGCCGGAGTCGTTGTTGGTCAGCGTGGCGGTCTGACCCGTCTGGCCTGCCAGCGGGCCGGGAAGCAGATCGGTCTTCACCAGGACCTGGAATCCGTTGCAGATTCCGATGACCGGCTTGCCGGCATCGATGAATCGACGCAGGGCGTCGCCGAGGTGATGGACGATCTGGTTGGCCAGGATTTTGCCGGCGGAAATATCGTCGCCGTAACTGAATCCGCCGGGAAAGGCGAGGATCTGGAAACGGTCGAGGATGGCGGGGGCTTCCAGGAGGCGGTTGATATGCAGCGAATTCGGCGTCTGGCGCCGGCCAGTTCAAAGGCGTAGGCGGTTTCGACGTCACAATTGGTGCCAGCGGCACGCAGAATCAGGGTCGCGGGCTTCATATTCTGAGTGTAGTCTGCCGCTTGGAACTATCCAGTTCGCTATTGGCCAGCGCGGAGCCGCGGATCAATTTCGTTGCCTAATGGGCCGGGGCGGAATAAAATTAGGTGAGAGCTTCCTGATTTATCATTGCCTACCCAATTTGTTTCTTGAAAAGGAATCCAACGATGTCAGTTCGAAGCAGCCGACCGAGCAGATTGTTGAAAATGCGGATATCGACCGCGACACGCCGCAGCCGGACGATTCACGTGGAGGAGCGCAAGCTTTCGCTGCACGATTTTCTGAAGACCTGCGTGAAGACCGGCGGTTCGGACGTGCATCTTCAGGCGGCGAGCACGCCGATGATCCGCGTGGACGGCCGGGCGCGTTTTTTGGATTGCCCGCCGCCCACGGACGAGGCGATGAAGGAATACGTCGATCAGATCATGGCAAGCCAGGGGAGCCGGAGAATCGGCGGCATACGCTGGAACACAAGGGGGCGGTGGACGTGGCGTACAGCCTGCCGAACGTGGCGCGGTTCCGCACGAACATTTTCCACAGCCGCGAGAAATACGCGATCGTGATGCGGCGGATCGTGACCAAGATTCCGCAGTTCGACGATCTGAACCTTCCGCCGCAGGTGGAAGAGTTGGCCGACCACCATCGCGGGATCGTCATCGTTTCGGGCACCACCGGGTCGGGGAAATCGACGACGCTGGCGGCGATCATCGGCAAGATCAACCGCACCCGCTGCGAACGGATCATCACCGTCGAGGATCCGATCGAATACCAGCACGAAAACGCCAAGAGCCTGGTCAGCCAGGTGGAAGTGGGCACCGACAGCGAGAGTTACGAATACGCGCTGCGTTCGATGATGCGTCAGGACCCGGACACGATCCTGATCGGCGAGATGCGCGATACGTTTTCGCTGTCCACCGCGCTGCGGGCGGCGGACACGGGTCACCTGGTTTTCACCACGGTTCACGCCACCAATGCGGCGATGACCATCGAGCGAATGGTCTCGCTGTTCGATCCGATCCAGAAGGAGCTTCAGCAGACGCAGCTTGGGCTGAACCTGATCGCGGTGTTGTTGCCAGCGTCTGGCCAAGCGGCGCGACGGCAAGGGACGCGTGCCGGTGGTCGAGATCATGCAGGCCACGCCGCTGGTTCGGAAATACATCCTCGACGGCGAATACGAAAAGCTCAAGGGAACGGTCGGCAACAAGGAAGGCCGGATGCCAGAGCTTCGACCAGCATCTGACCGAGTTGTTCCAGAAGCAGATCATCGACGTTGCCGAAGCCAAGCGGCTGGCCAGCAACGTTGACGCGCTGAACCTGGCGTTGCGCGGGATCGGCAACAGCGATACGCGGCTGCGGTAATGAGACGGTTTCACACCCGGCAAATCCATGTCGATTTCCATCCGCCGCGGCCTCGAATCGAGGCGAAGGATGGGAGGGCGCTGGGTTTTGCGCATGCCGGGGGAAGGACGCAAACGGTCGCGCCTAAAATCGACGGGCACGCGATGGTGGTTTTCGAGTGAACAGAAAAGGATTGGAAATTTCGCCTAAAGCAACGAAAACTGGCCGTTGGCGATGCGATACAAATACCACATGATGGTCATCGCCGCGGCGACATGGACGGCCGTTTTGAACCAGGCCAAATATTCTTCGGGGATTATACGTAACATGATTGCCATGATTATATTTCGGATATAATTGTCGTGTTCTTTAGACGAAAGGGGGAAGGGTGATGTGATGAAAACGCCGGTTGGAATCCTCGTTCTTGTTGTCGCATCGTCGATTGCGGTTGGAGCGTCGTTGGCGGCGGCGCAGGCCAATCCGCCGAATAATCAGCCGCAGCCCGCCCTGACGCCGAACGAGTTGAGACTGGAGGTGCGCCAATTGGGGCGGGACCTGGACGATCCCAACTACGATTATTCCAAGGTTCCGGTGCGAATACGGCAAGTCTTCACGGATATGCGCAATGTCACCGAGGGGATGGACCAGGATCAGGTTCGACAATTGCGGACCGAAATGTTTCAGGAAATCGGGCCGGCGATGCAGAGGAACCAGGCTAAAATTCAAAGGGCGATGCAGATGGCGTTCCTGAAGGAGTTGCAGGCGCCGCTCGGCTGCACCGATGATGAATTCGCGGTCATCGAGCCGCTGCTGGAAAAAGTGGTGGATGCACAGCGGGAGGCGGACGGCGGGATGGCTCGCTTCAGGCGTTTTATGCCGCGGCCGGCGCAGCAGAACAACAGTCAAAACAACCAGCAGCAGATGTCCCCCGTCGATCAGGCGTCGGTGGATTTGCAGACGGTGTTGGATGATCCCAACTCGAGCGCGGATCAGATCAAGGCCCGGCTCGACACGCTGAGACAGGCCAAATCCAAAGCGGCGCAGGACCTCTCCGTGGCGCGCAATGGGCTGCGATCAGTGCTGACGATCAGGCAGGAGGCCGTGCTGGTGGACCGAGGAATCCTGGATTGACCGCTTGGGCGGGTTTGAGGGGTTCAAACCGCACTTGATCCGGCGTGATTTTGGCGAAAACGAGGCCGCCGTCGCCTTGGTCGCGCTCGAACATTTCCGAGAGCACCGGAACAAACTGCTCGCGCGGGACGGCCATTTTCCTGCTGCGAATGCACAGCGTGGGAAAATGCGGGGAGATCAGCGCGACGAAATCGGTCACGGATACGGCGGCGACGTTTCGCAGATGATGAGGTAAGAATTCGATCTGAATCAACGCGGCCGCAGCCAATAGGCGCTGCATTCCCTGCAGCGCGAAGTATTCGGAGCCTTCGATGTCCATGACGATCACGTCAAAAGTTTCCGTCGGCAAGAGATCGTCCAGCCGGGCCGCTTGCACCGTCACCACATCCGGGTTGTCGTAAAAATAAAATGGCTGGGAGATCACCGGCTTGCGTTTGCTACCGCCGGTGTTGGCGCGGCTCATCACGAATTCGATCGGCTCGGCTCGATTGCTCGCGGCTTTGTTGATCGCGCGGCAATTCGTCAGCCCATTCATCGCCACGTTGAATTGAAGCAGTTCGAATGTTTGCGGGTTGGCTTCGATCGCCACGGCGCTTTGGCAGATTTTCGCCAGCGGTATCGCCAAGGCCCCGATGTGGGCGCCGACGACCAGGAGGCGGGTGCCGGAATTGCACACCGAGCGCAGGAAAAGGAGTTCATGTGCGGAGTAGCTGCCTTTGAAGCGCAATTCGCGTCCGACATACAAATCTTCGACCGGGACGGCAAAATCGCCCTGGGGGGTCTTCACCAGAATGGCCCGGGCGTAAGGTCCCAGCGTGCGGCGGATTGCCAGGGCCTCGGCGGCTTCTTGTTCAAACCGATCCATTGACTCTCATTTTCAGCGGCAATGCGGGCGAGTCAACGATCCGAGCGGTCCGGCGCATGGTACGCCTGGTCGATGTCCCGGCGAAGGCTGTCGGGATTGGTCCAATGCTCGAGGGCGGCGATCTTGCCGTCCTTGCCGATCACCACGGCGCCGTTGGGGAAAGTTCCGAAAGCATTGGAAACCGCGTCGTCCATGGAATCGACGGCCATGGGAATGGTGATCCCCAGCGCATCCTGCGTTTGCTGCGCCTGGGCCTTCCGGCGGTCGAGCGTCGTCGTCTGGGCGACGGAGATGTTTTGTTCCTTGTTGCGCAGCACTTCTTTGTCGCCGGCCGGGAAGGCTTCGCGCGTATACACGACCATGAAAAATGCCCGCGGTCCCTCAGCCGACCTCAGCTTTTCCATTGCCTGCGCGTGATCGCGAAAGACGGGGCAGGACATCGATCCGAATTCCAACACCAGAACGTGCCCCTTGTAATTGGCGGGCATGAATGACCGGCCGTTCAGTTCGATGATCTTCACGTCCGGCACGCGGAGAGCCGACATCCACCGTTGGAGGCCTGGAGGTCCGCGGGCTCGGGCGGATCTGGGATCCAGCGGCAGCGGCGTCAGGCTTCGGCATGGGTGGATTGGGTCATTCGCCCCTGGTGTCGGGTCGTTGCCGCCGGCCCGCTGCTGGCGATACTGCTGCATCGCCTGCATCAGCGCTTGCATTTGATCGGACTTAGAATGGATTGCAGCTTGCTCCGCAGGTCCTGGCGAAGTTGCTGCATCTGGGCCTGAACGTCCTGGCCGGCGGCGGCCTTGTCGCGAAGCTCCCTGGCCTTCTGCAGGGCCGAGTCGATCAGGTCTTTGATCTGCTGCTGCTGTTCGGGAGACAGATCGACTTTGGCGACGCCTGCCGGAGATTCTGCCACCATTCCGCCGGCGACGTTGTCGCCGCCCGGCCGCGACGTCGGGCCCGGCCCCAGATTCCGCTGGAATAGGCTCATCTGTTCCTCGGTGAGCACCGCGCCAATTGCTGGCGAAGCCCCCTGGCGAATGCGCCGATCTTCTGATACCGCTCGGATGCGGAGATAGTCTTCAAGACTTTGAGATAATTCCTGGGCTTGCTGGGATGCCTGGTCGAAAATGGCCTTCACCTGGGCTTTCTGGTCATCGGTCAAATCGAGTTGGCTGATCGCCCGCCGGAGGCGCTGGACGATGAACAGACGGCCCGGGCCGGGACGGCGCCGGTGGGCGGGTCGTTTGCTGAGCCGCTGACGCGCGGCGGCGGATAGGCCGATCAATCCGGCGAAAATCGCCATCCGCACCGGCCAGGATCGAATCGCATGAATCATGTTGCCATCCACGATGTTGCTTCAACCCGTGATAACGTCGGGCCCCCGTAAATATTGCGTGCAGAGCCCTCGCCGCGCCGTCCCGGCGGGGCGGCGGCGGCGGTTTGACGCTAAAGGCCTTGATCGGCTATGCTTCAGATCAATCCCACCGGGCCCGATCGGCCGTGGCGGCATCCGGGCCTTTTTGCGAGATAGCAGCGCCGTAGGAGAAGCTCGTGATTCGACATTCCCTCGTTCTGGCTGGTGTTGTCGTGATGTTCTGCTCGATGATCGGCGGCTGCGGAGAGAACCCCGCCGCCACGCCGACAAAGCCCCTATCGTCCTTATCGCCCAGCCGTCGTTCGTCAAGGCATGGGACGTTCAGTTGCCGCATCCACCCCGGTGACTCGGTCCGGGGGATTTATTTCCTCGACGGAACGGTTCACGTTCTGACCAATAAGAATTACGACCATGCCATCAAGGGAGACAGCGGCGACCTGCTCTATGAGAACGAGATCGGAACTCCCGATTCCATTTCTGTCCGGCGGGCCGACGCTCGTGACCAACGGCATCGTTTTCCGACAACCGGTCACACGCTGGAAGCTGTACACCCGCGATGGAAAATTCGTGCGATCGATTGATGTGAAGTACAACATCACCAATCAGGCGGTGGGGAATCGGAACTACGTCTATGTCGGGCTGGATTTTCACGGCGGCTGCCTTGCCCAGGTGGATGTAACGCAGGACATCGATCCCGTTCAATGGACAGTTTTTGACCTTCGGCCGGGTCGATGGTCCGGTGGCCATTTCGGATAATGTCGTCTATTGCGCCAGCGAGGATGGATCGGTCCGGGCATGCCTGGACGATCGGACGCCGTTCTGGCCGCTGTTGCCTAACAGCACGTTTTCAACCGGCAGCAAAATCTACTCCGGAGTCGCGGTCGATAACAGCAGTTGCTACTTCGCCACTGCCGCCGGCAATTTGTATTGCATCGACAAGAATACCGGCAAATTGAGATGGCAGTATTTCGCCGACATCCGATTTGGATTACTCGCCGCAGGTGACCGACACGGCGGTCTATCAGTATGTTCCGGGCTCGGGGCTGGCGGCGATCGATAAAACGGAAAAGTTGGATGATCGACAACCAGGAGGTGGTGACCGACGTGCCTTTTCACACGCCGCACTGGACGCTGAAGGGGGCGGGCCGAGTTCTTGCCGAGGACGATCAATTCGTCTACGTCGTGCTGGGCCGGCCCGATCAGGTGCGGGGATTGGCCGCCGTGGACAAGCAAACCGGGCACCATCGCCTTCAGGACGCATCGCACGGACTTCGCATTCCTCACCGCCGATCCCAAGGGAACGCTGTTCTACGGCGTGACGAGCAACGGCCTGGTGGTGGCGATCAAGCCGGTGCCGTCACCCGGTTCGTATGGCGAGATTGCCCTCGGCCCGCGGTTTCACAGCGACGGATTGATCCGCTCATGTCCGATGATCTGGTTCCAGTTCGCCGAGCGCTGATTTCGGTTTCCGACAAGACGGGCCTGGCCGAATTTGCCGCCGCCCTGGCCGATGAATTCAACGTCGAATTGATCAGCACGGGCGGAACCGCCAAATTCCTCCGCGACGCCGGACTGAAAGTCACCGATGTCTCCGAAATCACCGGCGTCCCCGAAATGATGGACGGCCGGGTCAAAACCCTGCATCCGAAAATCCATGGCGGACTTGCTCGCCCTGCGGGATAATCCGCGGCAACATGTCGAGGCGATGAAAGCCAACGGCATCGAGCCGATCGACCTGCTGTGCGTGAATCTCTATCCCTTCAAGCAAACCATCGCCAAGCCCGAGGCGACGCGTGGAGGAAGCGATCGAAAACATCGACATCGGCGGCCCGGCGATGATCCGCTCGGCGGCGAAGAATCATCGCTTCGTTCTCGTTGTGACCGACCCGGAGCAATACGAAAAAGTTCTGGGCGATCTGCGAAAACACGGCGGATCTTCCTGCGGAAAACATCGGTTCAAACAGGCCGCTCAGGCATTCGTCCGCACCGGCGAATACGACGCTGGCGATCGCCGCTTATCTGTTGGAACAACAACGCCGTTTGGATTCCGCGGAAGGCAATCTCCCGCGCATTGGAAATGCCGCAATCCATTGACTTGTTTCTCACGCGTCAGCAATCCCTGCGCTATGGCGAAAATCCACATCAGCACGCATCCTTGTATGTCGATGGTCGTCATAGCAGTGAAGCCTCCGTCGCCAGCGCAACGCAACTTCACGGCAAGGAACTCTCGTACATCAATCTCCTCGATGCCGACGCGGCACTCGGCGTGGTGAAGGAATTCGCCGAGCCGGCCGCCTGCATCGTCAAGCACGCGACGCCGTGCGGGCTGCGCAGTCGCTGAAAATCCATCCGATGCGTTTCGCCGGGCATTTGAAGGCGATCCGCTGGCGGCGTTCGGGGGGATCGTGGCTCTGAACCATCCCGTCGATCGTGACGTGGCCGTGGCCATCACGTCCATCGACAAGCTGCTGGAAGTGATCGTCGCCCCGAATTTCACGGATGGCGCCCTGGCTCTTCTCAAAGACCGCTGGAAAAACGTGCGCCTTCTGAGCGTCGGCCCCCTCGGCAAACGCGATCCGCTCGACTATCACATGCACAAAATCGCCGGCGGATATCTGGTCCAGGAGCGCGATTTGATCGGCGTTGACGAAACGACATGGAAAGTCGTTTCGCGACGTTCGCCCACGGAGGCCGAATTGGCCGATCTGAAATTCGCCTGGCTCGCGTGCAAGCACGTCAAGAGCAACGCGATCGTGATCTGCAAAGATCGGATGCTGCTGGGCGCCGGGGCCGGGCAGATGGATCGGCCCAGTGCCGCGAAACTGGCGATCGAGAAGGCGGGCCGACGTGCCGCCGGTGCGGTGGCCGCCAGCGACGCATTTTTCCCGTTCCCGGATGCTCCGAAACTGCTGCTGGATGCGGGGGTGACGGCCATCGTCCATCCCGGCGGGTCCGTGAAGGACCGGGAAACCATCAACCTCGTCGATGAGCGCGGGGCGGCGATGGTCTTGACCGGTCAGCGGCACTTCAAGCACTGATCGCCATGCAGTCCTCCAAAGACCTGATCGTCGAACCCATCGGCCTCGATGTCGAATCCCTCCCCCGGCCAATCGACTGGAAACAACTCTTCGGCAACGACCATCCGGTCGAATTGGAAATCGGCGTGGGCAAGGGGACGTTCCTGCTCGATCAGGCCAAGGTTCGGCCGGATACGAATTTTTTTGGAATCGAATACGCGCGATGGTTTTGGCGATACGCCAGCGACCGGCTGCGCCGGGCCGGGTGTTTGAATGTCCATACCGCGCGTGCGGAGGCGGGATATTTCTGCAAGGAATTCGTGGCCGATGGGTCGTTCTCGGTCGTTCACATTTATTTTCCCGATCCGTGGCCAAAAAAGCGGCATCAAAAGCGGCGACTGATTCAGTCGGGATTTTTATCGGAAATTCGCCGAATATTGGAATCGGATGGACGATTGCGGATCGTGACGGACCATGAAGATTATTTCCGGCAGATTCAGCAGGTGGTTGGCGAATCAGGGATGACGGTGATTGAATACGACAGACCCGGGTCGGCGGCCGCCGGGGAATTTGCCGGAACAAATTTTGAGCGGAAATATCGACAGGAGGGGCGGGCGTTTTTCGCGATTGCCGCGCGCTCCCCTTCGGGTCGCGGCTAAACAAAATGGTTCTCGGATATCACGTCATCTTCTGCACCTACGGGTTTTGGCTGCCCAACGATCCCAGGGGCTCATGGTCCGACTTCGTCGGCGCTTGGGAATTATTCCGATTCGGCCCCGCAACCAAAACCAACGCCCGACGATCATTGGCCGCGGTTAAACACGATGTTCGACAACGTCAGGATGCAAAAAAGGCGCTTAAGTATCCGCCGGTCACATTCACCGGCCTTCAGGCCCGGGCCGTCGGACGAGGTTTCGCACAATACGTTGCGAAGTCCCGCATTCAGGTATGGGCCTGTTCGATCCTGCCCCAACACGTTCACCTGGTCATCGCCCGCCATGCATTCCAGGTGGAATACATGATCAACCAACTTAAGGGCCACGCCACGCGGCGACTGCTCGCGGAAAACCTGCATCCCGATTCCAAATGCTGGTCCCGCGGCCAATGGAAAGTGTTCCTGAACACGCCGAACGACATTTCCCGCGCAATCCGATACGTGGAAGACAACCCCATCAAGGAACGCCTCCCACCCCAGCACTGGAGCATGGTTCGCCCATTTGCCTCGGTTTAGCCGCGACCCGAAGGGGAGTGCTCTTCGCATTTTTCAAGTCCCATAACCCCATGTTCCGATAATCCTCAATACATTTTGCGAAAGGCGCGTATGCGACATACCACGATGGTTTGCGGCGGGCTGTTGGCCATGGCGATCTCATTAAACGCTGGATGCACGGGCGACGGACGGCCCACGATCCTGCCGAATTCCGATCCGGCCTTGCGGAAAACCTCCACCGAACTCGCGGCCGATTCGGCCAAGCGATCCTATGAATACGATGCTCCCAAGGGCCAGCAGCCCATCGCCCGGGCGCAATACAATCTCATGGACCGCTGGTTTGACGTGGCCAACCTGTCCGACTCCGATTGGCAGAACGTCGAGGTCTGGGTCAATCAAAAGTACGTGGTGGATGTGCCGGATTTCAACAAGTTTTCCGGCGAGCGGCTGAATTTCGAGCTTTTCTACGACCAGGACGGACACCATTTCGAAACCGATCGCGGAGCGAACCCGGTGCGCAGCCTGCAAATCTACCACGATGGAAAGATGTACGATGTGGTGGCCACGCTGGAATAACCGGCGGTTGCGGCCTAAATCGCGAATCCTACTCCCACGCGCTGCAGCAATTTGATCACGTTGTCGTGATAAAGCTTCTGTATCACTTCATCGGGTAATGCCAGTCCGCGAAGCGTCGGCTGCTGGTCTTCCGTCAAATCCGGATCGAGGATGGGGCTGGGTCCGTTGTAGGCGGTCTCCCATAGCTTGCGGTGGGCCCAGAATCGGCTGGCGAGAAAATCGAAACCGCGATCGTCCCCGCTGACCTGGTCCGTGCCGAATAGGATTCGATCGGCGTTGCGGATGAGGAAATCCCGCGCCGCATCGCGGCGGGCGCTAATCTCCCGCACCATCCAGCGGGTGGCGCTGTTGTCCAGATACAGATTCGGAAACCGATCCAGCAGCCCCTGAAGCCTTCCCAGGTTCTCCGGATTTCCCCCCAGGTGCGCGCCCAGCCACGGGTGATCCTTGTATTCTTCCAGTACGCGCTCCCACATGGCGTAGTGCTCTTCCCGGGTGCCGAATTTGGCGGCGTCGGCGTATTTGTTGGAGTACCAGGTGTCGGGATCGCCGACGTGGCTCATAAGGATCATCCCGCGTCCCGCTGCTTCCCGCAGCACCGGACGCAGGACCGGCGAATCGAGCCGAATTTTCCGCATCGCCATGGTTCCGGGGGCCATGTGAAATTTGATGATCCGGCTTCCGAGGTTGTAGAACATTTCCAGCCGGCGCAGCCAGTCGTCGATCGAGGGATTCTGCCACGCGGGAATGGTGATGAACTGGATTCTTCCCGGCCAATCGCGCTGGAGGCCGAGGACCTCCTCCAGCGGGGCCATCGTGACGAAGGCGTCGATGCCGTAATGAGCGGCGGTTTCGAACCAGACTTTACCATGGCGTGCGGCGATCAGATGGGTATGAGCGTCCACCACGATTCCCTTGACCTTGGGGCGGGGAATGGGCTGGCGGTAATCGAGCTTCAGGCGGTTGTATTCGCCGGATTTGGCCGGAGCCATCACCGCGGCGGCCGCGGCCGTGAGATTGGCCGGCGGCGATTTCACCGGGGTCTGCATTGCACTGCTCATCAATGAAAGGGTATGCGGCGATTGGGGCGGATTCAAACCGTGCCGTTCAGCCGTGATCCGAAGGCTCCGAATCGCGCTGAACTTTATCCCTTTTTCATTCGCTCGACGGCGGCCTCGACCTCGCCGATCAGGGCCTGAATGTCCGCGGTAGCGTTCGCTTGGTCTTCGCGGAAATTCTTGGCTCTCTCGGCGAGGGACTTCAAAATCATGACGTCGGGGTCGTCGCTCCGCTCGGCCAGCCGGGCGCTGGCCTCCCGAAGCAACTCAGCGTTTTCTCCCGAGCCGAGCGACAGCGGCGAGCGGCACAGCCGATCGAAATCCGCCAGCTTCGCCGCCAAATCCTTTCCTTTTTGTTCGAGCTTGGCGGCGTTGGCCTGCATCATGCCGATCTGGCGGTTGGAGACCGACTTCGAATATTCGGCGAAGATGGTGAGCAGCATCCGCGCCACCGGGGCGAGGGTTCGCAAATTGGCGGAAATCCGGCTGTTCATCTGGGCGATGAGTTGATCCACCTCGGCGTTGCCGGTTTCCACATCTTCCGAGGCGGAGGAAGAGCGCGGCGTCCGCGTTTCGGCGGGCGACGTGACGGTGTCGTCGCTGGACGATTGCTCGGTCTCGAAAAGCTCCGGCGCCGTCCCGGCCGCGTGGACGGTGGTGAAGCTGAAGAGCGGCCCAAGCTCGAGGTAATGAGGCCGCAACTTTTCCCAATCCTCTTTCAGCGTGGATTCCACCCGCGCCAGCACGGTCATTCCGTCCCCGACCAGATCGGAATCATCACGCCGGCGCAGCAGGTATCGACGGAGTTTTTTGAATGCCAGCACATCGGCAATGATGACCAGCAGGAGCAGAGCGCCGCAGATCGCGTCCCGTGTGGGATCGGCGAATCTCGACGGGGTGAAGGCAACCACCAGGGCCACAAGCAAGGGAAAGACCGCCGCCTGATAAAACGCGAAATCGGTACGGGCCATTCGGGATTTCAGAACGTTTTTCGACCAGATCGCCGCGATCCATGCCGCGATGCCGGCAAACAGAAGCGGGTATTGAATGAGTTCGATGATGAACGGCTTGAAGCCGAAGGGGGTCACTAACCGTAGCGAAGAGACGACAGCCAGGCCGATCAGGACGACCCCGATGATCGTTCCCGGCAGGAGCTGCAATTGGCCGATCACGTTTGCGCACCAGCGCGGCATGCGCCAGGGCGTCTTCATGTCCGGGGACGAGCTGACCCGCCTTGGAGGAAACCTCCAGGCTTTCCAGCCAGCCGAACGATTTGTAAATTCTGTCTGGCCTCGACCATGTAGGCCGCGGCGAGTTTTCCGCGCAGGGCGCCGAGGATCACGGTGGCCTTGGATTCCCACTGGGCGTCATCCAGCCCGCGGCGCAGTTCCTTGATCCCCTGGAAAATCTGCTCGCCGTTGAGCAGGGCGGCGGCGCGTTTGGTCGGCTCCTGGCGAATCTTGGTGAACGGCTCGCCCGCGGACACGACGCTCAAGGCGTTGCCCACCATGAACGCGCGGTACTTGTGCTGATCGAAACGATAGCTGGCCGTGATGACGTTGACGCGAAAGATCAGCAGGTCCTCACGCTGGATGCGTCCAAAAAACTCGCGCCGGGCCTCGCGCGTCAGGTTCATCACCGCGGTGCGCAGGGGATGGCTGGTGATGCCTTCGAGGATTTTCTCGTTGAGGGCCGCGGCTGAGAAATGAACGACCAGCCGATAGTCTCCCGCACGCAGCGCCGAAAGGGCTTTTTC
This sequence comes from uncultured Phycisphaerales bacterium, assembly GCA_963771925.1. Lineage (GTDB taxonomy): Bacteria > Planctomycetota > Phycisphaerae > Tepidisphaerales > Tepidisphaeraceae > PALSA-1353. The sequence goes on along the minus strand of CAVYVE010000005.1, from coordinate 1,438,284 downwards.
ATCGATGGAGTGTTCGAGCGATTGGGACCGCGGCGGCTCGTCGCCGCGAGTGGAGCGAAGAAGAAACTTCACGATGTAAAGCGGCTTGGCCGCGGCGTTGATCAGCAGGACCTGGTCGTCCAACTCCGACTTTCCCCCGGCCAGGGCGGCGGCCCATTTCATCAGGCGAAGACGGATATTGGCCGACTCCCCCGCATCAAGATCGCGCATCTCGAAATATCCCTTGATGGCCGCGCGCAGGTCCTCGACCGTGCGAATCTGTTTTTTGTTCAACTCATCGAACAGCGCATCGCGATCCGCGGGAGAGGAGACTCGCGGAATGACCGGAAGGATCGGTTCGCCGCCGACCTGATCCTCGGGCAGGACGGCCGTATCGGCGCCGGCGGCCTGCTGCTCTTCCCTGAGTTGATCGTCATCCGCGCCGGGCGGCTCATCGCCCTCGGACTCCGTTGCGACGGCGTCGCCGCCGCCTTGCTCGGATTCGGCATCCGCATCGCCCGACGAGGAATAATCATCCTCCGGCGCCAGGCCAAGCTCGTTTCCCTGGGGATCCTCCGCAATGGCCGCCGGCTGCTCGGGCGGCGCGGCCGGGGCCGCAAATGAACCATGATCTTCCCGGAGCCTGATTCCTGCGGATTCCGTCGGAGGCGAAGGAGCATCGGGCACGCGAGAAGGAGGGCAACCCGCCGTGTTCTGAGCCGCCAGCGCGTCGAGAAATGCCTTGGCGGATTCAAAACGGCGTTCACGCCGCGCGTACGATTTTCGGAACACATCGTCCAGCCAGGACGGGACCAGCGGGTTCAATTCGCTGGGCAGCTCCGCTCCGCCGGGCCGCTCGCCGGTGAGCATCTCGAACAGCACCACGCCGACGGCGTAGATGTCCGATTTTGACGTCGGGCGGCGCGCCGTCGCGCTGCTCGGGGGCCACGTAGGCCAGAGAGCTTCCCTGCGGTTGGGCCGTGGCGGCGGCATCCCGCGTCACGGTCGCGGCGGCCGCGAGGCCGATTCCAAAATCCGTTACCTTCACCGAGCCCTCCGGCGCGAAATCGCTTGCCGCGGCGGAGACATCCAGGAGGATGTTTTCCGGCTTGATGTCCCCGTGCACGACCTGACGCTCGTGTCCATATTGAAGCGCTTCCAATATGTGACGGAGAACGTTCACCGATTGCGCCAGGGTCAGACGCTTGCCGGCAATCCAGGCGCGAAGGATTCGCCCTTGACGTATTCGGTGATGAGATAGGGCGGATCGGCCTTGGGGTCGAATCCGATCGGGCGAATGATGTTTGGATGAACGAGCCGATGGACCCGTATTCCCTCCTGGCGGAGATTGTTGACATATTGCGGATCGGTGGGAATTTTGACCATCGCCTCCTGGTCAGACCACATGTGGTGATGCGCGCGCACGCCTCGGTATAGGCGCTGCGGCCTACAAGCTCATCGAGCACGTATTCTCCAACGCGCTGCTTCGCTTGATACATCAAGCCCTGCCTGGCGGCTGAATTCGGTTAGCGGCCGTTCACTGAGCCCGCATAAACGCGTTGCACGTACCTCATTGACGCAACCCTTGTATCTTATGCGACGAATTATTTTAAGAAATGCGCAACTCCTTATAATGACTTTGTCCGCGAAAATAAATGATCGCTGCATCTTTTTAACGTAAAGTTGTCCTTAAACGCGACAACGTTATCCTTCTTTGCGAATAATTTTACGGTATTTCATGGAATTAAGGGCCTCTGGCGTTAAGATATCACTCGCTTTAGAACAGTTCGGTACGAGCAAGGAGGAGATTATGCGAGTCATCTGGATTCTGGCCGGCATCGCGGGGGCATCGGCCGTGGCGGTCGCTTCACCCAATGCGCAGTTTTACACTGTTATCAACCAGGGCGATGCGATCGCGGGAGACCAGTTCGCAGCGCCCGAGGTGGTCGTCGTGGGCGACGGTGGCGTTGTCGCAACAGTGGGCCAGTTGGAAAACTCGGGGAATAATGTAATCATTTACTCCACCCCCACGTCAAACAACCAATGGAGCAGTCAGACCGTCATTGAAGACAACACCGACACGAACGTAATCGGCCTGGGCGATAATCAGCAATTCTACAGCTATTCCAACGTGGGCTTGACGGGCGATTCATCCGCGGCGCAGTTGACGTTCTACACCGAGAGCGCAACCAACAGCAACGCCGGCATCCTCCAGTGGGACAGTGATTCAAATACGATCACCAACATCGCATTCGCCGGCGATATCAGCCCGCAATTTGACGTCAATAGCTCGGCCCAAGTGCTGTTTTCCACTTCCGCAATGCTGGCCCGCGGTAATGGTGTAGCTACTACGCCGCTCGTCACGTACAGCGGCTCGTTATCAGGTCTTCCCTCGGGCCAGCCGGACCTTGCATTGGGAACCGACAATTCCGCGATCGAGGAATTGGACTCGTCGGGAACGGATGGCATCTACAAGATCAACGCCACGGGAGGAGTCGTCACTCCTCCGCTGGCCGGCTCACCGAATTTCGCGTTGGATGCTGAACCGATTATCGGATACGCCAGCGGCAATGGACTAAACAGCTACGCGCTGACGGTGGTAAACGGTTCCACCAGCGGCAAGCTGGACATCGATCTGAGCAAGAACCTCGGCGCCGCCCAGCCGATTCTGAGCAATCAATTTACAACCTCGTCCAACAATTATTATGCACCGTCTGGCGAAATGACGCCCAACGGCCAGATCGCGGTCTATGTGCCCGATGACAACGGTGCGGGCGATACGATTCAATACCTCAACGCGGCGTCGGGGAACACCACGGCAAGCGTGATCGCGGCGGTCGGGACCGTCGCCCGCGATCCCACCGGCAGCAATCTGATTATCCAGTCGTTGCAGCAGCAGGTCTTCGCCGGGCCGGAGATTAACTCCGGCGGCACAATCGTTTTTGCCGCGGAAGTGGGCACATCGCCCAGCGATGAAAAGCAGGCTATCCTCGACTGGCTGCCGGGCGATGCCAGCCCGGAGATCGTTTTGGCCGATGGCGACACGGTGGATATTGATGGAGTAGCCGCGACAATTGATGGGCTTATCGTCGATCAATCGAATCCGCAGGACGAGATTTACTTCAACTCGCTGAGCGATGACAATTATCTGGGCCTCGCGGTGCAGTACACATACGATGCCGGTCCGGATGACGGTGATAGCGGGACGGCCGTAATCATCACGCAGCTTGTCACCGAAGTTCCCGAACCGGCAACGATGGCTTTGCTGCCGATGATCGGCGTTGGCCTGCTGGCGCGCCGAAAACGGCAACACTAATGCCCTTGCCGAAACGGCAGGAGCCGACCCCCAACTGTCGATTTGGCATCTAACGGCCGGAATATGCTATGAACCGCCGCCGCCGCTTTCGTCATAAGCGGCGTATATTCAACTAGATACGTCCGTGCGGTCCAAAGACTATCTTGGCACGTGCTTTGCCAAGTATGTGTTGGTTTTGCGGCTTGATTAAGGAGCGAATTTCATGGCCAAAATCATTGGTATCGATTTGGGAACAACCAACAGCGTGGTCGCCATCATGGAGGGCGATCAGCCGAAGGTGCTGATCAACGCCCAGGGCAGCCGGCTTACGCCCTCTGTGGTGGCCTTCACCGACAAGGGCGAACGCATCGTCGGGCAGAACGCCAAGCACCAGCAGGTGACCAATCCCAAAAACACGGTGTTCAGCATCAAACGATTCATGGGCCGGCGGCACAGCGAGGTCGGCTCCGAAGAAAAGATGGTTCCCTATACCGTCGTCGGGGCGCCCGAGGAGCTGGTGCAGGTCGAGATTCGCGGCAAGAAATACACCCCCGAAGCAGATCAGCGCAATGATCCTGCAGGACCTGAAAAAGACCGCCGAGGATTATCTCGGCGAGAAAGTCACCGAAGCGGTCATCACCGTTCCGGCTTATTTCAACGACGCGCAGCGCAAGGCGACCAAGGACGCCGGCGAAATCGCGGGTCTGAAGGTCCTGCGCGTCCTTCCCGAACCCACGGCCGCGGCGCTGGCCTATGGCCTGGACAAGAAAAAGAACGAAAAAATCTGCGTCTTCGACCTTGGCGGCGGAACCTTCGACGTTTCCGTCCTCGATGTCGGCGACGGTGTCTTCGAAGTCCTCAGCATCAACGGCGATACCCACCTCGGCGGCGACGATTTCGATCAGGTCCTGATCAACTTCCTGGCCGATGAATTCAAACGCACCGAGGGGATCGATCTTCGCAAAGACGCGATGGCCCTGCAGCGGCTCAAGGAAGCGGCCGAAAAGGCCAAGATCGAACTGTCCGGCGCGATGGAGACCACGGTCAATCTGCCGTTCATCACGGCCGATCAGAATGGGCCCAAGCATTTGCAGATCACGCTGACCCGCTCCAAGCTGGAGCAGTTGATCGGCCCGCTGGTCGAAAAATGCCGCAAGCCGGTCCTCGACGCCCTGAGCGATGCCAAGCTCCAGCCGGAGCAGATCGACGAAGTGGTGCTGGTCGGCGGGTCAACCCGCGTGCCGATGGTCCAGCGGCTGGTGAAGGAACTGTTCAACGGCAAGGAACCGAACAAGAGCGTGAATCCCGACGAGGTCGTGGCCGTCGGCGCCGCCATTCAGGGCGCGATCGCCACCGGCGAGGTCAAGGACATCCTCGTTCTCGACGCCACGCCGCTTTCACTGGGCGTGGAAACCCTCGGCGGCGTGATGACCGTCCTGATCCCGCGGAACACCACCATTCCCACGAGCAAGGCGGAAACCTTCTCCACCGCCGCGGACAACCAGAACGCCGTCACGATCAACGTCCTGCAGGGCGAGCGCGAATTCGCCCGCGACAACCGGCTGCTGGGAACGTTCAATCTGGAAGGCATCCCGCCATCTCCGCGCGGCGTGCCGCAGATCGAGGTGACGTTCAACATCGACGTGAACGGCATCCTTTCGGTCTCCGCCAAGGACAAAGCCACCGGCAAGGAAAGCAAGATCACCGTGCAGAACGCCGGCGGCTTGAGCAAGGAGGAAATCGAGAAGATGAAGCGCGACGCCGAGCAGCACGCGGCCGAAGACAAGAAACGCCGCGAGGTCATCGACGTCAAGAACCGCGCCGAAGCGTTCGCCTACGAAACCGAGAAATCGCTGCGCGAGCACGGCGACAAGGTCCCGGCCGACATACGCGGCAACATCGAAAGCGCCCTGAACAATCTGAAGGACGCGATCAAGAGCGACGACGGCGACCGCATCAAGAAGACAATGGAGGCGTTGCAACAGGCGAGTCTGAAGCTCGGCGAGGAAGTCTACAAGGCAACCGCCAAGGGCGACCCCGGCGCGGCGCGGGTCCGGAAGCAGCCCCCGAAGCCAGCACCGACCGCGGCACCACCGCCGGCGGCCCCAAGAAAGACGAAGATGTCATCGATGCCGAGTATGAAGTGAAGGAGTAACATCCCTCGCCGCTTTGTTGACGTGCCTGCACTGGTTGCCTATAGTGTAGGCATGCAATATACTCTGCGGAAAGTTCCCCGCGAAGTCGATGCCGCCCTTCGTCGCAAGGCAAAGCGCGAACGCAGAAGCCTGAACGACGTGGCTTTAGAGGCCTTGTCGCGGGGGGCCAGAATTGAACAAAAACCGACGGAGTATCACGATCTGGATTTTGCCATCGGTACATGGGTGGAAGACGCGGAGTTTGACAAGATCATTCAAGAGCAGGATCAGGTCGACCCGGATATGTGGAAATGAGGATCGCTCTCGACACCAACCGTTACACGGATTTCGTGCGTAGCGATGCCGCGGCGGTCAATATCTTTACCCGCGCCGCCCGGGTTTTCATCCCATTCGCCGTCTTGGGCGAATTGCGGGCCGGATTCGCCGGGGGGTCGCGCTCGCGGGCCAATGAAGCGATCTTAACGAAAGTTCTCGATTCACCGCGGGTGGACGTTCTTTATCCCGATCAAGAAACGACGCATCACTACGCCGCCCTTTATCAACAACTTCGTCGTCAGGGCACCCCGATTCCGAGCAACGATCTATGGATTTCCGCCTTGGTGGTGCAACATGGATTGGTTCTATATGCTCGCGATCGTCATTTTGATCATCTCCCTCAACTCCCTCGCATTTGAGATGGCCCGCCCGATGCCGTTATCATAAGGACCATGCTCGACAAGTCGTTCGTCAAATGGTGGCTAAGCCGCGTCACGCCGTTCCGGGATGTTCTTCCGGAAAAACTGGCCGCCGAGCGCGAGGCCGTCGAGCGGCTCAGCGATTACAATCAGAATTACGCCGAATTCCTTAACCGCGCCGTCTTCCCCGCTGTTGACGACCTCGTGAAGTTCCTGGCCAAGAGCGGCATCACCCATCGCGTCAGCACCTGGGGGAACCAGCTTTCGCTGCGGATTCACCTGGCCTGGCGATGGGGCGAATTGGTCATCATGCAGAGCCACGAGGATTGCGTCACCTTCGAGCACCACATCATCACCGAGGGCGAAAAACGCGGCGAGGACAGTTCCGAGGACCATAGCCATCAGTACGATCTGCGCGATCCGATTCCCGGAGCGATCGCGGAGAACGAATTGCAATTTTTCCTGAGTCGGGTCGCCCAGGATTTGGTTGAGCCGCCGCCGGAGTCGGAACTTCCGCCCGGCGACGCGCCGGAGCTGCCCGCCTAAGATCAAGATATGAGCAAAGTTCTTCTCGTCGGCCATTGCGGCCCGGACAGCACGTATCTTCGCATGGCCGTGAAATCGGCCGCCAGCGATGTCACCCTCAGCGCGGCCGAAGACGGTCCGGCGCTGGATCGCGCTTTGGAACAGGGGATCGACCTGATTTTATTCAATCGCGAACTCGGCTGGGGCTTCGACCCGGCCACGGGGGTGGAGATGATCCGCCTTCTCAAGCCGCGATATCCGCAGGTGAAGATGATGCTGGTCAGCAATCGCCCCGACGCCCAGGCCGACGCCGTGGCCGCCGGCGCAATGCCCGGTTTCGGCAAGCGGCAAATCGGTTCACCGCAGGTTCGTCGATTGCTTCGCGACGCGATGGCCGCCGAAATCAAACCGTAAAACGAGTTCAGATCGCCTTACGTCTCAATCCATCCATCACAAAGCCGGCGATCAACTCCGAGCGGTTCATGCCTTTTTTGCGGGCCAGCGCGTCGGCCTTGTGCAGCAGATCGCCCTCCAGCGAGATGCTGATTTTCCTGGCTCCCTTCCCGATCCTCGGCCGCCCGCGGCCACGCTTGGCCTGCTCCCACAACTTGCGCTCCCGGCGATTCAACGGCCGTGTTTTATCAATCACCATTGCGTCGTACTGTTTGGTTGCCTCAGCCAATTCGGCGGCGCTCATTTGGGTATATGGCTTCTGCGGCTTCATTGCGTTCTCCTGCGATAAATCCGCTTTTCCTTGTCGTCCAGCGGGCGGGCATGAATAACGTAGATCATCGGCGGTGGATCAACGATGAAAACAACCTGAATGTAGGTGCCATCGAGAGTTTGACCTGCGACGTAGAATTTTCGGTTCTCCCGTTTCTCCGGATACGGCGGTCGCGCGTGACGCACAGCGTACTCGGCTTGCGCCGCGCTGATGTTATGCTTCCCAATGTGTTCCCGATTGGCGTCGTTCCACCGGAATTCGAGCACGCGGATATCTTACCACCAAATTCCGCCTCGCGTCAATCAGATAGCCACGGTACGGAATCCGCGACAGATTTGAATCGGCACAGTTGTTTATTTCGCCAATTCCGCTTCGATCGCGCTGACCACCTGCGGAGTTTGCGGCTTCGTGCGCGGCGAAAACCGCGCCACGATCCGCCCGTCCCGGCCGATCAGGAATTTCTCGAAATTCCATGTAATGTCGCCCGCGAACGGCTTGTCCGTTTCCGGGCTGGTGAGGAGTTTGTACAAATCGCATTGATTCTCGCCCTTAACATCCACCTTGGAAAACATCGGAAACGTCACGCCGTAGTTCTTCGTGCAGAATTCGCTGATTTGTACATCCGTGCCCGGCTCCTGGTGGCCGAAGTCATTGGACGGAAACCCCAGGATCACGAATCCTTGATCGGCGTATTTCTTATACAAGTCTTCCAGTGGAGCGTATTGCGGCGTGTTTCCGCATTTGCTGGCGGTGTTCACGATGAGCACGACCTTGCCCTTGTATTGGGCCAGATCCACGTCCTTGCCGCTGAGGGATTTCATCGTGAATCGCAGAACCGGCGGAACGGAAGCAAGATCAACGGTCGGTTGTGTTGTAGGTTGAGTGGTCGGCTCCGCGCCGAGCCATGCGGTTAATCCCAAAGCCACAAACGCCGCGGCGCACCAGAGAACAGAATTCATGATTCCTCCCGGAACAAAGCTTTCTCAACAGGATACAGCCGCCCAGCCCTCTTGGCCATTGCCAAAGCTGCCGCCCACAGGCCGATTCCGACCAGCGCATGCACCGCAACACAAGCCGCCGGTCCACTGGGCAACGCCACCGGAACGTCCTGGTTCAGATCGGTAAGATGATATGCGATAGACCTTTCCGTCCATGCCGGCTCGCCGATGAGGATTCCGTTGATGACCAGGGGCGGATGCACCTTGACCAGGTTTTCAACGATCCTCGTCTCGCCGTGATTTACCAAGGTGGATGACAGCCAGACCGGCCAGGTCAGCCACGCCACGCCAACCATGATCGCGGTCGCGGCGGCGAAGATTTCGGGCAATTTCATCGCGGCCAGCACCAGAGCGATCCCACCGATCGCCAGCGCATAAGAACTTAACACCAATATTGTTTCGATCCATTGTGCGACGGTATCCGGTGTACGAAAGACGGCCGCCAGCCATGCGGCCGCGACCGGGCCGATCACGGCAACCGGGCCGAGGAGGGCCCGGCTCAGCTTGCGCTGTCCCAGCACCGACGCGGGGAGGAGAAAGGTCGCGATGAACAATCCGCCGAAGAATAATCCCAGTGACGCTCCCGCCGCCCACCCACATGCCGCGCAACCCGCCGTTGATGCTCCGATCAGGCAGAAATATCGAACCAGTCCCGCCTCTTCATTCGGGTTTCGGATTTGATTCGTCATCGGCAGATCCCGGCGTGCCGGGGTTCGGATTTCGGATTTCGGATTTCTCGTCCTCGCCTTCTTCCTTGTCGATCTTGGCCATGGCCACGAGGCGGTCGCCGTCGTCGAGCTTGATGAGGCGCACGCCGGCGGCGTTACGGCCGGTCTCGCGGATTTCCGACACCCGCGTGCGGATGAGGATTCCCTGCTCGGTGATGAGCATGACCTCATCGGCATCGGTGACGAGCTTCATGCCGACGACATCGCCGTTGCGTTCGTTGGCGTCGATGTTGATGACGCCGCGCGTTCCGCGGCCTTTGACGGGATAATCCTCCAGCGGCGTGCGCTTGCCGTATCCATTCACGCAGGCGGTGAGAACCTTCAATTCGCTGTTCTGGCCGTTGGGGACGACCAGCATGGCCACGACCGCATCGCCTTCCCGCTTGAACCGAGCCCCGGTGACGCCGCCCGCCGGCCGGCCCATCGCCCGTACGTCCGTCTCTTCGAAGCGGATCGCCAGCCCGCTGCGCGTGCCGAGGATGATGTGGTCTTTGCCGCCGGTCACGCAGACGTCGATCAGCGAATCGCCCTCTTCCAATCCGATGGCGATGATTCCGTTGGTGCGGATGTTGGCGTAGGCGCTCAGCGCGGTTTTCTTCACCGTCCCCTTGGCGGTGGCGAAAAGCAGGAATTGCTCGCCGCCGGTGAAATCCTTGATCGCCAGCACATTGGCGATCTTTTCCGCCTGCCTGGAATTCCAGCAGGTTGGCGACGGCCCGGCCCTGGCTGGTGCGGCTCATCTCCGGCACATCGTAAACCCGCCGCTGATACACCCTGCCCTGATTGGTGAAAAACAGCAGGTGATCGTGCGTGTTGGCGACGAAGAGATGCTCGACGAAATCGCCTTCCTTGGCCTCGGACCCGCGAATGCCGCGGCCGCCGCGGCCCTGGCTGCGATAGGTGTCCACCGGCAGGCGCTTGATGTACCCCTCGTGCGAGACCGTCACCACCACGTCCTCCTGCGCGATCAGGGCTTCCATGTTGAATTCGCTGACGCCCCCTTCCACCTTGGTGCGCCGCTCGTCGCCGTATTTTTCCTTGATCTCGAAAATGTCCTCGCGAATGATGTCCAGCACCCGGTTCACGTCGGCCAGGATCGCTTCGTATCCTTCGATCTCCTCGACCACCTTGCGGTATTCATCCACGAGCTTCTCAATTTCCAGGCCGACGAGCTGGATCAGTTGCAATCGCCCGATCGCCTCGGCCTGGGCCTGGGTCAGCAGCACGGGCTTGTTGGCCGTTCGCTCCAGCAGCGCCACGGGAATCCGCGCCGCCGCGGGATGATCCGGGGCGATCCGAAACGCCCGCTCGCGCAGCTTGCCGATCGCCTCGCTCCCGCGTCTTGCTCGATGCGGATGAGTTTCACGACTTCGTCGATGTCGCAGACGGCGAAGATCAATCCCTCCAGGATGTGCCCCCGCTGCTGGGCCTTGCGCAGCAAAAATCGCGTCCGGCGGGTGATCACTTCCTTGCGATGCTCGATGAAATGCTGGATCAGTTCCTTCAGCCCCATCGTGCGCGGCTGGCGGTTCACCAGCGCGATGTTGATCATGCTCACCGTGATCTGGCACGGCGTGTACTGGTAAAGCTGGTTGATGATGACGTTCGGATCGGCGTCGCGCTTCAGATCGATCACGATCCGGCACTTGTGCTGGCGGCCGCTTTCGTCGTTGATCGCGGAAATATCGTTGATGAGGTCCTTCTTCACGCACTCGGCCACCGATTCGATGATCGAGCTTGCGAATGACGCCGTAGGGAATCTCCTCGATCGATGACGGAGCTTTTGCCGTTCTTTTGCTCCTCGACGGACGATTTTGGCCTGCAGGGTGAGCCTGCCGCGGCCGGACTTGTAGCCTTCGACGATTCCATCCTTGCCGCGGATGATCCCGCCGGTGGGGAAATCCGGGCCCGGGACGATCTCCAGCAGTTCGGCCAACTCGCAATCGGGATTGTCGATCACATGGACGATGGCGTCGCAGATCTCCGCGCAGATTGTGCGGCAGCAGATTGCAGGCCATGCCCACGGCAATGCCGGTCGAGCCGTTGACCAGCAGGTTGGGGAACTTGCTGGGAAAGACGGTCGGCTCCTCGCGCGTTTCGTCGTAATTGGGATGAAATCGACGGTCTCGAACTCCAGGTCTTCCATCAGTTCCATGGCCGGCGCGGTCATGCGGGCTTCGGTGTAACGCATGGCGGCGGGCGGGTCGCCGTCGGTGCTGCCGAAGTTTCCCTGCCCGTCGATCAGCGTGTATCGCAGGTTCCAATCCTGGGCCATGCGCACCAGGGTCGGATAAATGACCGCCTCGCCGTGGGGGTGATAGTTGCCGCTGGTATCGCCGGCGATCTTGGCGCATTTGCGATGCTTGCTGCTCGGGCCGAGGTTCAGGTCGTTCATGGCGACCAGAATTCGCCGCTGGCTGGGCTTGAGCCCGTCCCGGACATCGGGCAGCGCCCGGTCCATGATCGTGCTCATGGCATAGGTGAGATAACTGTCCTGAAGTTCCTGCTCGATCTGAAGGTTTTCAATCCGGTCGGCCGGCGAATTAGTCTCTGTCATAAAGAGGGGAATTTTACGCGATTTCCGACCAAAAATCATTCTCCCGCGGAAGTTGCCTCTTGAGGCCCGTTGCTTACACTTCCCGCCCGTGCCGATCGATCTTTCTCCCTATCAGGCGGTGCTGCTCGATTTGGACGGGACCGTTTACCATGAGAACCAACCGCTTCCCGGAGCCACCGAACTGATTCGCCGATTGCAGGACCAGGGCCTGAATTTCGCATGCCTGTCCAACAGCACGTCCAGCCCGCTGCGCGTGGCGACTCGGCTCGGGGAGATGGGCGTGGAGGTCGATCTGGACCGGGTCTACACCGCCGCCGCCGCCGCCGCCGATTACGTCGTCGAACGCTTCAAACGCGAGGACCATACCCATCCGCGGGTTTACAACCTGGCCACCGACGGCGTTGGGGACATGCTCGACGGCCTGGTGGACTGGGTGCAGACCGATGCCGAGCCATGCGATGCGGTGATCATCGGCGCCCCGCCAATTCGCACGCCACGCCCGAGCGCCAGCGCGTGGCCCTGCGGCTGTTGCGCAAAGGCGCGGCGGCGGTGGGAATCTGCTCCGATCGCGTCTATCCCAGCGACCGCGGCCTGGAATTCGGCAGCGGAGCGTTGTCCTGGCAGCTCGGCTACGCCGCCGCCGTTGAACCGATCTTCTGCGGAAAGCCGCAGGAAATCTTCTTCAACGAACTCTGCCGCCGCGTCGGCGCCGAGCCGGATCGGTGCATCCTCATCGGCGACAATCTGGAATCCGACATTTTCGGCGCCAAGTCGGTGGGGATGCGCACGATCCTGACGCTGACCGGCGTCACCCGCCGCAGCGATTTGCTGAATCTCCCCGCCGAATGGCAGCCGGATTTGATCGTGGAGGATTTGACCGAATTGCTGTGATTATCTCATCTTCACAAAAGCCGCGGGATAGCCATCCCGCGGGATCCGGATGGAGCAAATGCCCTCACTGATTCGCATCATCGCCCGCGGGCCAATTGTTCTTCATAAAAATATACCGCCTCCCATTGCTCTGAATGATAACGAACTTCGGCGTGTAGATAATGAGATTTCCCTTCCCCACGGGCGGCAGGTTTGGCAGGTTGACCGGCTGCGCCGCGCTGGCCTCGGACATCTGCGTCGCGGCCGTCTCGAGCTGAGTAACCGCCTGCGTGGTGGCAGTGGCCGCCTGTGTGGCGGCGATCGCCGCGGCCTGCTCAGCCGCCGACGCGGCCATCGCTTCGCCCATCTCCGCACACGCCGCCAGCGATAACCCCATCGCCGCCAGCGACACCATCACGATACATCTAATCAACATTCAAGAGCCTCCCAAGCCAACGGCAATACAGCCAGCATTTTGCCCCAGCCGGGCGGTGGATACAACAATGCGGGTCGCTGGCGTCAATCGGCGATGCGGCCATCAGTTTCCGCCATTCAATCCCGGTCCGGGGTTGTACTGACCGGCAGGCTTGGTTTTTGCCGGCTGCGTCGCCGCTTCCGGGCGCCCGGCTCGATGATCATCGTCACCGGCGTGCCCACCGGCGGAACCAGGGTCGGATTGTATTCCCATTCCAGCGTCTCGTTCGCATTACTGGCCAACTCTGGCACGTCGATCATCGTCAAATCGAAATTCACGATGCTCACCACGTAGCCGGTCACGTCCGCGGCGTACTGTCCATCCGGCATAATGCGCGAGCCGTCGAAGACCCATGCCATCGGCGGCATCTCCTGCTTCGTCTTCACCGAACGCATCATCCGATTGGCCGGGACCGTGATCGTTTTGCCGTTGAGTTGAAACTCGCAACTGATTCTCAGCGGCGGGCCGGTGGGGGGATACCAGGTCTGCGTGGCTTCGTCGAGGTGTGCCGGTTCGCCCGGTTTCAAGCCCATCGCCAATAATCCGAAATGAATGATCGACGGCCTGGCATCGGTCCGCAGGACGCTTTCGTATTCCTGCGCGCCGCGGACGACACAGAAGAACTCCAGTGGGTTGTGGGCTCTGAGTGCCTCGCAATCAACGCGGATTTGCTTGTTTTCCAGGTCGATTTGGACGTGGCGCAACGGGCCGCCGTTCTGGGGTGCGACGGGTCGCCGGCCGAGTGGCGGGAGGCGCCGCGGCGTCATCCGCCCGCGCCTCGGCCAAAATCAGCAGCGACACACAGACCGCCAGCAAACTTCGCAGAATCATTCACCGCTCCCGACAAACTGCCATCAACAGTTTACGCCGGGACGGCGATGATTTCATTTGCCGTCGTTTTATTCGTCCCCGACCGGATCGCCGCAGCCGTTTTCGAGCAAAAATTCCATTTGATCCCGGTTGAATTGGAGGGCGCCTTCGTACCATCCCGGCGCCGCGAGCCGGCAGCGAAACAGCGTGCATTGAATGGTCAGCGTTTTGTTCGGCGTCCGCGGGCTTGGCAATTTCAGGATTCCCCCATACCCCAGCGGAAGCCGATCCTGAGTAATAAACCCGATGCCGCGATGACTGACGTCCCGGGTATACAAAACGCGATCCGGCTCGGCCGGGCCGTCGGTATGCAGTTTCAGCAATGCCCTGGCGCGATACGCGGTTCGCACCTGCTGGCGGCGTTCGTCCAGCCAGCTGCCCGCTTCGAGCGCGGAAAGAACCATGTCGGCCTGGGGATGCCACGCCGGGCTGTTTTCAGACGATGTCTCCTGCATCTGCGCGGTCATCACAGATCCTCCAAAACAACAGGTACAATACATCCACGCGCATGGGCAAATGCCCGTGTGGCGGATTATCAAGAGTCCGATAAAGGTCATTGCTGCGGCGCAGCGCGGCCTCTTTGACACCGCCGATGTTCGCTCCTACATTCCGGCAATGCGATCTGGCGTTGGTCTTGCGCTGTCGGCCGCGTTGATTCTGTCCGGATGTGCTTCGCAAGTGTCGCCTGCAGCCGCGGACGGCCGAGGAAAACCGGCTGTTCGGCCCCGTCTCGATGAAGCTTGATACCTTTTCGAAAGTGAAAGACTGGAACGGCGCCGGCACACCCAACGGAGTTGAGGCACTCGTGGAATTTGACGATCGCTTCGGCGACCGCACCAAGGCGGCGGGGACCATTCTGTTCGAATTGTTCGACTATCGCGAGGGCTGGCCCGATCCTCGCGGCGGCGCCTGGCCAATCCCTGGACCGCTTCGCTTACCACTTATGACCAGCAAAAAGCGCATTGGGAAACCGCCAGCGGTTCTTATCTGTTCCGCCTGGCGATTGATGGGCTGGCATGGAACCGAAATTACGTTTTGACGGCCGAGTTCCAATCCGTCAGCGGTGCGCGTTTCTTTTCCCAGATCGTCTTGCGCGGCTCGGAGCCGGAAAATCATGAGCCTACGACCAGCACCTCGGTCTCCGTTTCCAGGTGAGACGATGGAAGACGGAGACCTGTTCTCACTCGATCCGGTCCCGGAACTGCTGAAACGCATCCGCACTGAATGGGCCCGCGATTTTCTTCGGACCAACCGGTGCGTCTGAGCCGCGCCCCTGGGCGGCTGGATGTCATGGGGGGAATCGCGGACTACACCGGCTCGCTGGTTTGCGAAATAACGCTCAATTGCGCCGCCGCGGTCGCATTGCAGGCGCGCGACGACCGCAATCTCCGGCTGTGTTCATTCAATCTTCACGACAAGCGTAAACCGTTCGACTTTCAAATTCCCCTGGATGCCCTGGCAGAACCGTCGATTGATTCGCTTCGATCGCACTTTATCCAACCGGCCGGGCGATGGGCGGGATATCTGGCCGGCTGTCTGGCCATCCTGCATCGCCACAAGCTGATCGACCTGAAAAATCCGTTGCTGCCGGGGATGAACCTGGCGCTGCTGAGTACCGTCCCGCCGGGGGCGGGCGTCAGCAGCTCGGCGGCTATCGAGGTGGCCGCGATGATCAATTTCATGGATCACCTCAATGTTCGCGGCAACGATCCGATGACGCTGGCTTCGTTTTGCCAGGAAGTGGAAAACCAGATCGTGGGCGCGCCCTCTGGAATCATGGATCAGGTCAGCAGTTGCATCGGCCAGGACGGGAGGCTTTTGCGCATGATCTGCCAGCCGCACGAACTCCTGCCGCCGCTGGATCTTCCGCAGGGGATTCGCGTGATCGGGATCAACAGCAACGTCAAGCACAGCATCGGCGGCGGAATGTACGGCAAAACGCGCTGTGCCGCGTTCATGGGTCATCGCATTATCCTGGAAAAAATGCGCGAGATGGGCCAGGCCGCCGGGGCGGCCATGCAATCCGATCCCATGCGCGGCTATCTCGCCAATCTCGATCCAGATGATTACAAAAAATTCTTTCGCCCATTTCTTCCCGCGATGATGGATGGCAAAACATTCCTTGCCCAATTCGGCGCGACGTATGATCCCGTCACCCGCGTTGAGCCGGACGTCGTTTACCACATCCTCAAGGCGACCGATCACCACGTGCTGGAAGCTCGCCGGGTGCGCAATTTCGTGAAGCACCTCGAATCGGCGGCGGCGCTGCCGGTGGGTTCTCCGCAGCGCAAGCTTGCGCTGGATAAAGCCGGTCATCTGATGTACGGCTCGCATTTGTCCTACACCAACGACGCGCTTCTGGGCGCCCGGAGTGCGACCTTCTGGTGCAACTGGTGCGTGAACGCGAATCGGCCGGCTTATACGGCGCCAAGATCACCGGCGGCGGCAGCGGGGGAACCGTTGCGGTTTTGGCCGATCAAAACGCCAGCGCCGACGCGGCCCTGGCGGAAATCATGACGGATTACGAAAAACAAACCGGCCGCAAACCCCAGGCGTTGCTCGGCTCCAGCCCTGGAGCCTGGGCGGTGGGAACCGCCCAAACCAACACTCCAAGCCGCTTATAGTTAGCTATTATAGCGAAGTGTGTTATTAAAGACTTTCTCGCTAAACTATAATAGCGTTTCGGCGTTCTAACGTCCCATTACATGCTTCGGCAATCTTTTACGAAACATTCGCCCGGACAACTGATCAAGAATCTTGACGGCAATCTCGCATTTGTCCCCGCGGATTTGCCTCCGGCGATTGCATGGAGTGATTCTTTGGTTCTGGCGATCACCCAGGCGGACCATCGGCTGGGAGAATTGGCAGGGCTAGCCCGAAAACTCCCCAATCCGAAACGCCTCGTGCGCATGTTTCTCCGCCGCGAGGCGGAACTTTCGAGTTTGATCGAAAATACATTCGCTCGCGTGCAAACCATGTTGTTGTTTGAGCAACTGCCCGCAATCGAAGGAGAAACGCCCTCCGTCCGCGAAGTACACAATAATTTCCTGGCTCTTGAATTTGCGATGGCCAGCGCCCGACATCGAAGGCTCACTCGCTCATTAATAAAAGAAATGCAGGCCGTTCTGCTTCGTGGCGTTCGGGGTTCGGATAAAATGCCCGGGCAATTCCGAACGATGCAAGCCCACATTGGTCGAACCGCCAACATCAACGAGGCACGATTTGTTCCATGCCCTCCGCACGCAATCGAAAGCTGCATGGAAGGGTTGGAAAAATACCTCAACGGGAACGATGCCCATCCGCCGGTTGTGCGCGCGGCCCTGGCTCACTATCAATTTGAAGCGATTCATCCATTTGCTGATGGCAACGGAAGAGTCGGAAGGGCTTTATTGATGGTTCAACTCGTCCGGGAAGGCATCTTGCCCGCTCCACTGCTCAACCCAAGCGCACAGCTAGAGCTTCATCGAGACGAATATTACGGTCGCTTGCTGGCAGTTAGCCAGCGCGGGCAATGGGCTGAATGGATTGAATTTTTCTCGCGGAGCATCGCCAACGAAGCAGCGGACGCTATTTTACGTATCGAAAAACTCGAGTCGCTTCGAGAACATTACTATCAAGTTGTTCGCAGGCCTCGCGCTTCGGCCCTGCTTCCGAAACTCATCGACGAACTGTTTGCCGAGCCGTCTGTAACGATTCCCGGCACGGCGAAGCTGCTGGGCGTGACGCAGCCCGCTGCTTTTCAACTGCTCAATCGCCTTTTGGACGCAAAGATCATTCGTGAGGTCACCGGAAGAGCACGGAATAGGATCTATCTTGCTCAAGAAATTGTCGATCTCTTTTCCGATGAACCGATAAAGAAAATGCGGCGGGAATAACATTGCTTTCCAGTCCCCAATCCATCCTCGACCGTCTCATCACCTTTCAGCGCACCGTGCGCGAGATGATTGTCGGTTCCAGGAAGAGCACGGGAATGAACCAAGTCAGCCGAGCCAGTTCGGCCGACACCATTTACAAAATCGACACCGAGGTCGATCCGATTCTCGAATCCTTTTGCGAGGACTGGGGCCGCCAGACGCCGATTGTGGTTGTGGCCGAGGGTCTGGAGGACGAGCGGGGCCGCGAAGTGCCGAGCCGGGTCTTTCCATCCACGGCGCGCGAAGCGGACGCCGCCTTGCGGCTGATTTTCGATCCAATCGACGGAACGCGCGGCATCATGTACGACAAACGCCCGGCCTGGGCTCTGGCAGGCGTGGCGCCCAACAACGGGCCGCAAACCCGGCTCCGCGATATCGAGATCGCCGTCATGACGGAATTGCCCACCAGCAAATCCGGATTCGCCGACGTTCTTTGGGCCATCAAAGGACACGGAACGAGCGGCGTTCGCGTCGATCTGCGGAATAACGATTCCGAGCCCCTGGCCGTCGCGCCCTCGAAGGCGGACACGATCGACCATGGATTTGCCACGATCACCAATTTTTTCCCCGGAACCAAGGTCCTGGCCGGCGATCTGATGGAACACCTGGTGAAGAATCTCATCGGCCCAGCCGACGTCACCAAGGCCACGGTGTTTGAAGATCAATACATCTCCACCGGCGGGCAGTTTTATGAATTGATCGTCGGCCACGATCGGTTCAACGCCGATCTTCGCCCGCTGTTTTACAAGATACAGAATCAGCCCCAAGGGCTTTGTTGTCACCCCTACGATTGCGCGACGTGGCTCGTGGCGGAAGAGGCCGGCGTCATTCTGACCGACGGCCTGGGCCGGCCGCTGGATGGGCCGTTGGATGTCACGACCGGACTCTCGTGGGCCGCGTTCGCCAACCCGACGCTGCGAACGGCCATCGAGCCGGTATTGACGAAATACCTCAATCAAAAATTGCAAGTGCAAGTGGCAAAAACAAGTTGAACGATTTCACTTGCCCCTTGTACTTTCCGCTTGCACTTGCACTTAATACTTGAACCCCAGCCCGATTCCGCCCCAAATGGCATTGGATGCGGTGATCTTGCTTGACAGCCGGTCATCGTAAAAGCCGTACCCTTTCACGTCGAACTCCCCGTATCTCTTGGAGACGTCCAGCAAAACGTTCAAGGAATAGGAAACGATCACGCCGGCTTCAAAATGTTGCCAACCGGTGTTGTGCACGGGGTTCACGATCACAAACTGCTGGTTCAGGCCGCTGATCCAGCCGGTGTTGACCTCGGGCGTGATCACCAGGCCGAGGTCCTCGAAGGCAAAATCGTGCTTGAGTCCGAACTCGAGATACCACCCTTGGTTTTTTTGATAGACATAGGCGCCGAGGACATAGGGCGAAAAGATCGGCTTGGCCGTATCGAACAGCAGCGAATCGTCGAAAGTGATCTTGGTGTCGATCTCGGGAACGTCGAAATCCTCGCGCTGAGGATAGATGTAGTCGATGTTTTCCAATTCCAGGTCGAATGGCCGAAGGTCCCAGTCCGCGCCGACGATCGGACGGATTTCCTGAAACCGCGAGATCGGATCGGCATCATCGATGTTGGTAAAGAGTTCCACGAACGGATGCGGATACCTGCCCAAATCGAACTCCAGCCGGCCGTCGATCAGCAGGTTCAACGAGCTTCCATTCGTGGCGACGACATCGTGATTCAGGCCGCGGTAGACATACTTGTTGGCGTACGCAAAATCGAGCGAGAAATGCGTCCCTCCGTTGTTGACGTGCTGATCGCCCCATTCCGGGGGAAGGGAGGGCTCGCCGGAGGAAAACGGGTCTTCTTGATTATTGAGGGTCGCCTGAGGAATCAAGTCGGTGCTTATCGCCTGGGCCACGACGTTTGTCTCATCGGACCCCGTCGGCAGCAAGTCCTGCGCGGCGCGTAGCGGCCCACCGACAGCACCGCCGCCACGATCGCCCAACCAATCCCCAGTCGCATTCCGGCTCCTTAAAGTAGCCGAAATGTATCGACGCCCGCGCGAATTGTCACGGACCCGGCGGATCGCTTCAAACCAATCCCAAATCCAGCAATGCGGATTCCGACATCCGTGATTTATCCCACGGCGGATCCCAGACCAGCATCACTTCCGCATCTTTCACCTCTGGGATCGATTCGATCTTGCCCTCGACCTCCCCCGGCAGCGAGCCGGCCACCGGACACCCAGGCGACGTCAGCGTCATCGTCACTTTCACTCGGTTCTCGCCATCGATCGCGATTTCGTAAACCAGCCCCAACTCGTAAATGTTGACGGGAATCTCCGGATCGTAAACCGTTCGCAGCACCTCGACGATGGTCGCCTCCGTCGCCCGCTGCGCCGGCGACAATTCACCTGTCGTCCGGTGCATCGCGTGTCCGAAATCCAGCGGCGTCGGATGAGGCGCCGGCACATCGGCCATCTGCTCCTTCAATTGGTCCACCTTCCCCGAATGTGGCAGCACCGGCAGCGGCTGATGCTCGGGAGGTTGACCAGGTTCGACTGCCATGGCTAATTCCGTTTCTGTCCCGTCAGGCTCGCCGCTTCGGCGCGAACGCGGCCAATCATGCTCGATAGGCCGTTGCGGCGGCCCATGCTCAGTTGGTGGTCCAGTCCGAGCCGCTTCAGAAAGCCCTCGATGTCGAAAGCCAAAATGGCCGACGCGGTTTGACCGCTGTAGACACGCTGCAAAATCGAGATCAGTCCGCGCACGATCGCCGCGTCGCTGTCGGCCAGGAACTCGATCACGTCCGGCTTCTCCGGCGCGCTTCGGGCGACCAGATGTACGGTGCTCATGCAGCCGCGAACGCGATTGGCCTCGGTTTTCACCTCCGGAGGCATCGGCGGCAGCTTGTCTCCCTCGTCAATCAGGTATTGATGCCGCTGCTCCCAATCACCGAGAACGTCGAATGTTTCAATCAGATCATCCGCCGCCGCCCGCGGCGACGGCGCGACAACAGCCGGGAATTGAACGGAATTCCAGGCGGCGGATGGTTGATCAACGCCTCGCCGGGTTTCCTTGTTCGCGTCCGCCTCCAGAATCTTCCGCAGCGACGCCGCCAGCGATTCGACTTCCTGTTTCGTATTGTACATCGCGAACGATGCCCGCGCCGTCGCGGAGATATTCAGCCGGTCCATGACCGGCTGGCAGCAGTGATGTCCCGTTCGGACCGCGATTCCATCCGCATCGAGCCGAATTCCCACATCCAACGGCGCCAGCGATGGATTTTCAACGACAAACGAAATCACGCCCCCCTTGTCCCGAGCCGTTCCGACGATCCGAACGCGGGGAATCTTCTCCAGCAGCCGGGTCGCATGAGCCAGAAGATCCTGCTCGTGCCGGGTGATTTTCTCCATGCCCACGGAGTTGACGAAATCGATTGCCGCGCCAAGGCCGATGCCCCCGGCGATGTGCGGAGTGCCGGCCTCGAATTTGTGCGGAAGCACGTTGTAAGTCGTTTTCTCGAACGTGACCGAACTGATCATGTCGCCGCCGCCCTGGTAGGGGGGCATCGCTTCCAAAAGTTTGGCCTTGCCGTACAACACGCCGATGCCGGTCGGACCATAAAGCTTGTGTCCGGAAAATGCGTAGAAATCGGCGTCTAATTCCTGCACATCGAGCGGAGCGTGGGCAACCCATTGCGCCCCGTCTACCAGCACAACCGCCCCATGTTCGTGGGCCTTGGCAATGATTTCCCGCACGGGATTGACCGTCCCCAGCGAATTGGACAGATGCACGATCGACACGATTTTCGTGCGATCGCTCAGCAGCCGGTCGAATTCGTCCATCAAAAGTTCGCCGCGATCGTTCATCGGAATCACGCGGATTTTCGCGCCGATCTCCTCGGCCAATATCTGCCAGGGAACGATGTTGGAATGATGCTCCATCGCCGAGAGAACGATCTCATCGCCGGCTTTGAGGAATTTTCGGCCCCAGGTTGCCGCGACCAGATTGATCCCTTCGGTGGTTCCGCGCGTGAAGATGATCTGGCGGTCCTCCGCGGCGTTGATGAAGCGGGCGATTTTCTTGCGGGCCTGCTCGTAGGCCGCGGTCGCTTCCTGGCTCAGCGTGTGGACTCCGCGATGGATGTTGGCGTTTTCGGATTGGTAGTAATTCCGGATGGCGTCGATGACGGCCCGCGGCTTTTGCGTCGTCGCGGCATTGTCGAAATATATCAGCGGTTTGCCATGGACCTTCTTATTTAGAATCGGAAATTGCGCGCGTAGTGACGCTAGGTCATACGCATGTGCCTGGTCAGCGGACGGATTAAAGACGAGCGACGGCATATTGATTTTGTCATGTAAGAACGCCCAACAGCTGATCGATCATTTTGTCGATTCGTATCGTCTCTAGTCTCAATGGGCTGAACTCCGGAAAATCATAGTCAATCGGTGCGCTTATATCACCGGTTCCCGGATCGCGCCAAGGATATTCTGGATTCGGTCGCGTGATTCCGGCGGCGCTGGGCGCAAGCCGCTCTAAACTATATGCCTGAGGCAGTATCGAATCGATGAACTTCCGATATGCGTTCCGTTTCATCCCGAGTTTGCGCCGCATGAACGCCTGCCCCTTGAGCGTCTGTAAATACCGCACAATCGCGTTATGACCCGTCTTCGGCGGATCGGCGTCCGCGGGACTTGACAGACCGGCTTTGGCAAGTTTTTCGGCGACCATTTGAAGGTAATGCAACCGGTGAGAGTATTCTACCTTTGGATCATTAAGGCGATGGCGCATCTCATTTTCACTTCGCGCCTGTCGGAGGAATGCTTCGCGCCAAGTCATTTAAGCTCCTCCGCGATGTCCCAACCTCCCCAATTCGGGGGCAGCGGCAACTTCTTGACCTCATCGGGTTGGATCAGGGCAATACCCGATGGCGCGGGCAAATGTTCTGCCGGATCAGGGCGGAAATAGAATGGCCGAATTTCTCCGTCGAGCGATTTTGGAACCGTCTTGTGTACCTCGACAAGCCGAACTTCCGCCTCATCTGGAAACCAATAGATCTTCTTAATGTCCGGATCATTCTTCCGGTTCTCCGCAGCCAAAAATCTAGCCTGCTTTTCAATGCGTTTTCGCTTGTTGGACATAGCTATCTCGCTCTGTTTTGGACCTATCGCGCCTTTTCATCGTGTTCGCCCAAATCCGTAATTCGCAAATCCCGCGGCAACCCGTGCTGGGCGGCGAGGAAATCTTCCAGTCGGCGGCGCACCGGCTCGACCTTGATGCGCCGGGTGATGTCGGCGGCGAACGCATAAGTCAGCAGATGCCGCGCCGCCTCCAGGCCCACGCCCCGCGAACGCAGGTAAAACACCATCTCCTCGTCCACCGGGCCCGTCGTGCTGCCGTGCGTGCATTTAACGTCGTCGGCGTAAATCTCCAGCGCGGGCTGGCTGTTCATCTGGGCATCATCGCTCAGCAGCAGCGATTTGCTCGTCTGCTTCGAATCCGTCTTCTGCGAATCGGGCCGAACCAGGATCTTTCCCTTGAACACGCAAGTCGCCTTGCCGTCCAGCACGTGCTTGTAAAGTTCATGGCTGGGGCAATGCGCCGCGGCGTGATCCAGCAGCGTGTGGTTGTCGCAGTGCTGTTCTTGCCGAGAATCACCAGGCCGTTGAGCGTCGCGTCCGCTCCCTCGCCCGCCAGGACGACGTTCAGATCGTTCCTCGTCAGCTTTCCGCCGAGCGTGGCCGCGTGGCTGACGAATCGGCTGCCCCGGCCGAGCCGCGCCGACAGCGCCGACACCGCGTAAGCCTCATCGCCACCAGCTGCACGCGGTTGTAATCGATCCGGCAATCGTTGGCCGCGGCGATCTCCGTGACGGCGTTGGTGAAATGCACGCCGCCGCCGCCGACATAACTCTCCACCAGCGTAAGCTGGCTGCTCTCCTCGGCGACCACCAGAATCCGCGGGAATGACTGCGTCGGCTCGCAGGCCGGCCGTCGAAACGAACAGCAGATGGATCGGTTCCTCAACGATCGCCTCTTTGCCAAGGTGAATGACGGCCCCGTCGCGCATCAAGCCGGTGTTCAGGGCGACGAATGGATTCGCCGAGATATCGGCGACGCGGCCGAGGTGTCGCTCCAGAGCAGGACTATCGCTCGCCAGCGCTTGCTCGATCGTGCCGGCGGTTGCGCCGCGCGGCAGTTTTCCCGCCCGAGACAGCGACGGGGCGAAGTGCCCGTTGACGAACACCAATTCCGCCACCGCATCGGTCCCAAAGCTCGATTGCCGCGCCAGCTCGACCGCGTCTTCGTCGATGTGCGCCTCGGCGGCGGCGAAGGGGATCTTGGCGATCGGCGATACGTTGGTGAGCCGCCACTCTTCTTCGGCGGTAGTGGGATATCCCACCGAGGCGAAGCGGTCCGCGCCGCTCGCCGCAGCGCTTGCAGCCACGGCCGCCCCGAGGCCGTCCTCCAGGCGCATGTTCGAATGTTTTCCTCTTGCCAGTCGCGTCATTTTCAAACTCCCGCGGCCACCTGGCGTTCAACCCAATCGTACCCGCGCTCTTCCAAGCTCCATCGCCAGGTTCTTGTCGCCGGTCTTCACGATCCGCCCGTCCAGCATGACGTGAACGAAATCCGGCTCGATGTAATTCAGCAGCCGCTGATAGTGCGTCACGATCAGGATCGCCCGGTCCGGCCCGTCGCAGGCTGTTGGCTCCGTTGGCGACCACCTTCAGCGCGTCGATGTCCAGGCCGGAATCGGTCTCGTCCATCAGGGCCAGCCGCGGATCGCACACCGCCATCTGGAAAATCTCGTTGCGCTTCTTTTCGCCGCCGGAAAATCCTTCGTTGACGGCCCGGTTCATGAAGCTCTGATCCATCTTCAGCAGCGCCATCTTTTCCTTGACAAGCTTGAGGAAGGCAACGGTGTCCATTTCCGGCTGGCCACGATGTTTGCGGACCGCGTTGACGGCGGCCTTGAGGAAATAGCTGGTGCTCACGCCGGGGATTTCAACGGGATATTGAAACGCCAGAAAAACGCCTTCGCGCGCCCGCTCCTCGGCCGACAGTTCCAGCAGGTCCTTGCCGTCGTAGGCGACGGTCCCATCGGTCACTTCGTAGGTTTCCCGGCCGGCCAGCACCTGCGCCAGCGTGCTCTTGCCCGAGCCGTTCTTGCCCATGATGGCATGAACCTCCCCGGCGTCGATCGGTGAGGTTCACGCCTTTGAGGATTTCCCGCCCGCCCGGCAGCGGCGACGCGGGCGTGGAGATTTTTGATTTCAAGCAGTGGCATTTTTGGCCTTTTGCATCTTGTAGGTCCCGGAAAACTGATACGGTAAAGCCGCTTGGGCCAGGAAACTGAAATTCATGCGGCGCCGGCAGTTCGTTGCCGGCAGACTTTTCGTCTTCGATCAACAACTCAAGTGCTTCGCGGGCGTTCTTTGCCGCTTCCTCGTATGTCATGCCGTGCGTGTGGCATCCACCCCACTCCGGCAGGGTTGCCACGTAAAGGTGATCCTCTTCGGACCATTGGATAATCACACTGTAGTGACCAGCGGATTTCATAACATCCTTTCATTCATCCGTTCGACGCTTCAGCAATTGCCCGAGCTACATCCTTCTCCTGATAACGGTGTGCATCATCACCGTCCCGCCCGCTGATAATAATCCTTCGCGCGAACTCGCGCATGGAGCCCATTTCGTATGGCTCCCTTTCCCGCCGCCCGAGATTTCGATCCATCCGGCACGACGCAACAGAATTTTCAGCTCCCGTATCTTCTTGGGCATGCGTCACCCGACGCTGCCTTCCAAACTCACTCCCAGAAGCTTCTGCGCCTCGACGGCGAACTCCATCGGCAATTCGCGGAAAACTTCCTTGCAGAACCCGCTGACGATCATGCTGATCGCGTCCTCCAGGCTGATCCCGCGGCTCTTGCAGTAAAACAACTGGTCCTCGCCGATCTTGCTGGTGCTGGCCTCGTGCTCGGCCCGGCTGGTGGTGTTGCGCACCTCGATGTATGGAACCGTGTGCGCCCCGCACTTGTCGCCCAGCAGCAGCGAATCGCACTGCGTGTAATTCCGGCTGTTGCTCGCGCCCTTGAGAATCTTCACCAGCCCGCGATAGCAGTTCTGCCCGAAACCGGCGCTGATCCCCTTGCTCACGATCGTGCTGCGCGTGTTCTTGCCGATGTGGATCATCTTCGTCCCGGTGTCGGCCTGCTGGCGGTGGTTGGTCAGGGCCACGCTGTAAAACTCGCCGACGCTGTCGTCGCCCTGCAGGATGCAGCTTGGATATTTCCAGGTGATGGCCGATCCGGTCTCCACCTGCGTCCAACTGATCTTGCTGGCCCGGCCGCGGCAGGCGCCGCGCTTGGTGACGAAATTGTAAATCCCGCCCTTGCCTTCCTTGTCGCCGGGATACCAGTTCTGCACCGTGCTGTACTTGATGCTGGCATTTTCCAGCGCGACCAGTTCCACCACGGCCGCGTGAAGCTGGTTCTCATCGCGCATCGGAGCGGTGCAGCCTTCCAGATAACTGACCGATGCTCCTTCGTCGGCGATGATCAGCGTCCGCTCGAACTGCCCGGTGTTCTTGCGCGTTGATCCGGAAATACGTGCTCAGTTCCATCGGGCATTTCACGCCCTTGGGAATGTAGCAGAAGCTGCCGTCGGTGAAGACCGCGCTGTTCAGCGTCGCGAAATAATTGTCGGAATACGGAACCACCGACCCCATGTATTTCTGCACCAGATCGGGATGCTCCTGCACCGCTTCGCTGAACGAGCAGAAAATGATCCCCTTCTCGGCCAGGGTCTTCTTGAACGTCGTGGCCACCGAAACGCTGTCGAACACCGCGTCCACCGCGACGTCCGGCTGCTCCACGCCCAGCAGGGCGTCGCGCTCGCTGCATCGGCACGCCCAGCTTTTCATACATCTTCAGCAATTCCGGATCGACCTCGTCCAGGCTCTTCTTCTTCGGCTTGGGGGCCGAATAGTAAATCGTCTTCTGATAGTCGATCGGCGGATGATGCACCATGGCCCAATGCGGCTCGGTCATCGTCAGCCAGTGCCGATACGCCTGCAGCCGCCACTGCAGCATCCACGCCGGCTCGCTCTTCTTGTGGGAGATGAAGCGGATGATTTCTTCGTTCAATCCCGGCGGCGCCGCATCCGCCTCGATGTCGGTGATGAAGCCCCACTTGTACTCGCGATTGGCGAGCGTCTCGATTTCGGTTTCAGCGGTAGGCATTACGTCACGCCTTCAGCCCCTAGGCCGTGAAGCTGCTTCCGCAGCCGCACGTGCTGGTGGCATTGGGGTTCTTGAACACGAATCCGCGGCCCATGACCTCATCCTTGAAATCGATCTCCGTTCCGTTGAGGTACAGATACGACTTCATATCGCACAGAATCTTGATTCCCTGGGATTCCATTTCCTCGTCCACTGTCGCCCTTGCTCTCCTCGGTCAGGTCGAGCATGTAGCTGAACCCGCTGCACCCGCCGCCCTTGACGCCGACGCGCAGCTTGGTGGCCGCTTCGGGCAGCTCCTGCTGCTTGATGATCGTCTTGATTTCGCGGGCCGCCGTTTCTGACAATACAATCGCCATGGATCTGCTCCTTTGGTGGTTAGATACCCACACTCATTAAACTGCAACTACCGATTCAAGAGCCCCGGCCCCGTAGCCGGGTTCCGATTTCCGTTTTCCCCTCCGCAGCGCCTCGGCCGGCACATCGATCCGCCGCCCCGGCATCACCAAATCCGCCAGAGAAACATCATGCAGGAACTGCATCAGCTTATAATGCAGCGCCTGGATCGGCGCTGCGCCGAACCCCTCCGCACCGCGATCGGCCCGTCTGGATCATGCTCATGATCGCAACCCGGCTCGACCTTGCCTTCCAGGATTCGGATCAATTCATGCAGCGAAACCGCGTCCAAATCCGTCCCGATGCGATACCCGCCCTTCATTCCGCGCGTGCTGACGACAAGTCGGTGCTGTTGCAGCCGCTTGAGAATGTTCATCAGCAGCGCCTGCGGCAGGCTATAAGCCTAAGCCACTTCCCGAGCCGATACAATCTGCTCCTGCCGCTCGGCCAAATGCCCAAGGGCAATCAAAGCATAATCGGTTTTTCGGGATAGGCACAACATAGTTGATACTGCGTCTCAACGAATATAGGACTTGGCGAGTGCGATATCAAGGGGAATTTGGCTTTGTCTCAGAATCCCCTCCCAACAATGACCTTTTGGGACAGGATTCAGGGCTTTGAGGCAGAGTTAAGATGGCGAAATTTAGTCTTGATTTTCAAGACTCGTATAGGGCGCCTGACCAGAGTACTGGCATTTTCAAAATTTAAGTATCGGCTCATCCTTCTGGGCGGAATCCGTGATTTTGGGTGTGGCAGCGGTCTCCTCATCCGGAAGATTATAACCGGAAAGAAATTGCTCTTTGAAAGCGGGAAGTGGCGTTTCACGCCTGCTCTTTTTTATGAATTCAAGAAGCTCGTGTGCGGCGGGATCGACTGAATCGCTATCCGAATCTTTCATTTCTTTTCCTCCCGATTTTTCAATATATTCTTCAAGTAAAGTGCGGCGGTTTCTTCAAATTCTCGATGAGCAACGGGAAGTAATTGTACTCGTGGTGAGGCGGTGGATTCATTCCATACGATCACCTTTCCGCTACTGTCGTCCTTGCACTCCATCTTACGGCCTGTACTAAGCGATAGCGAGAATAAATCAAAAAACTGTCGGGGTCCAACCCCGATAAACGGTTTGAATCGTACCCTATTGTCTCCCCCCTCCAACTTCTCTGCTGTTACCGCATCGTCGTGAAAATCAATCGCTTTGCTTTTAGCGTACGGCTCGACGTAAATCACTTGTTTGATGCCGGCGGCGATGATGTGTTTGGCGCAATTGTGGCAAGGAAAGGTCGTGCAATACAGTGTTGCCCCAATACTTGATACGTTGTTCCGGCGCAGGCTAGCAACGCCTCCATCTCGGCGTGGACCATCCTTCCGTATTCGGTTATGTCCTTAAGCGGACTTGATTTAGATTTAAGAACCTCTCCCGCGCTATCTCGTTGGCTCTCTGGAAATTTTCCGACAATTCGTTCAATAAGCTTCGCTCTTTCTGCCGCATTACTGTCAATTCCGCGTTTATAATCCCTCCCGACAGGCTCGTCATCAACGCGATCTCCAATGAAAACGGGCCAATAAAGCCCTCCTCCGGCGCGGGGACAATCATTTGCGCCTGTTGTCAGAATTTCAGATCCTCTCGTTACGACTGCGCAACTTGGCGAGAAAGATCGGCACTGCGCAGAAGAAGCAAAAGCCATAAACATCGCAAATTCGTTGAAGGTAGGCGTAATGGTTGGGTTTGCAAAAACCAAGTCAAGGCAACGATTAATGCTGAATCTCAACTTGTCGTCGTTATTTTCGTCGGCCACGAAAAAGTCGGCCAGATGAAATGTGTCGCGGGTATGTTGGCCATAATCCCGATCTTCGTCCTCGTCCCTTAAGATGAGCTTCCACGCTAGGTCGAGCGACATCCCGGAATCTTCCGAAGAGACTTGCTGCGCACGCCGTCCACGATCCGCGTGGATCGCGAAAAGATAGAATCCGCCTCCGTATATCTTCCGTAATTCTTCGACTTCTTGCCGGTTCTTAAGCGAACTGATGATATACGCCCTTTTCTGAACTTGACCTTGAGGATCGGGACGGCGACGAGAAATTTCAGCGGCAGCAGCAATCGCCAGAACGGCGTTATTCTTCGTTTCTTTTCTGATCGCGTTGCCAAGATCAATTAGCGCTTTCGAATAATCATATCGCGGAAATGTTGGCGGTATTTTTTCGGCACCAGCAAGCATTGGAATAATCATGGTGCTAATGCGGATGTCTTGAGCCTTGTATTCGTAGGCAAGAAGGCGTGTTCGAATCATAGATCGTATTTTTGCGTTGTCGGTGCCGAGTGGTCCGACCAATCCGATTACGATTTCCGATGGGGACGTCGAATACGATTCATAAGGAAGTTCTAGGGGCCGAAGACCGAGTTTCGGAACATCCGTTGGCGCAGATTCTTGTGGCGGATTCTGGAGGCCACTTAGAAGTGGGGGAACCATTTTTCGGTTTTTGGCCTTTGCCATTCCCAATTCCCCTGCGATATCTCGAATAATACACCCGCGACTAAAAACATCAAAACATTGTGGTTGTGCCCTTCGTTTCGAGCCAAGATGGATTACCGGATCAACTCGCTCCGAATTGCGGCTGAATCCCAAGGTCATACAACGACTGGATCAGGCAGCAAATATTGTGGCCGAGCACCTTAGATAGCATTTCGTTTACCTGCACCGCGTCAGTTCGACTCCCTACCGCGTCGCTAAATTTGGTCTTTTGCCCCCAAAATTGGAATAACATCTGAACTTTGCAAATCTCCCTTTTTAAATATCCTTGCCCCATTTCCCGCCAGGAGTAGATTGATTTCCCATGCCCGTCCCCGTCGGCAATTCCGCCTGGCTGATCCCGCTGCCCGGTGGGCCGCCGATTGAGCCGCTGGAACTGAAGCCCGCGCCCGGCGGGGCCGTGATCGGCCGACACGAACACTGCTCGCTGCGCCTGCCGGCTGATGTGGATCAGGTTTCCCGGCAGCACGCTCGGTTCAGCGAACATGCGGGGCATTGGCGAGTGATCGATCTGCACAGCCGATGGGGAACATTCCTCAATGGCGTGAAGATTCCGCCCAATCGCGAAGTGCCGTTGAGCGATGGGGATTTGCTGCGGATCGTGCCGTGGACGTTCAGCTTTTCGACCCGCGGCGTGCCGCAGCGATCGCTGCAATCGACAGATGACACGGCCACGGCGGCGACGATGGTGCGCAGCCATAGTCCCGATCGGGCGAGCGAGCCATTGCAGGAGGACCTGCTGAATCTGCTGCTGGAAAGCGCCTCGGCGATCCATGCGGCGGAAGATGAAAAATCGCTGGCAAATCTGCTGATGGACATCGCTTGCCGCGGGACGGGCCTGCACAACGCGGCGGTGCTGCGGGCCTTGGATGCGATGGGGCGGATTGAAGTCGTCGCCAATCGAATAGGGCCCACGCAGCATGAGCGGGCCGCCATGGGCTTCAGCCGGTCGCTGCTCACGACCGCGGCGCAGGGCGTTTTGGCGGAGATGTCCGCTGCGTCCAGCGACAATTTCTCCGAGAGCATTATTCAGATGAATGTCGATGCGGCCATCTGCGTGCCACTGATGCTCGGTTCCACCGTGGCGGCTTATCTGTATCTGGATTCGCGCGGCGGTTCACACGCCCCCCGGACGCTGCGGCCGAACGCGGCGGGATTCTGTCTGGCTCTGGCCAAGATCGCCGGGCTGGCACTGGCGAATCTCAAGCGTCTGGATATCGAGCGGCGTTCGGCCCAGATCGAAACGGAATTGAAAGCGGCGATGGCCGCGCAGCGCTGGATTTTGCCTCGTGAAAAAGTCTGCGCGGGACCGTTCATCTGCGCGGCGCGAGCCGGCCGGGCCAATATGTCGGCGGCGATTTTTTCGACGCGATCGTTTTGCCGGACAATCGGCTCATCGTCGCGTTGGGGGATGTTTCCGGCCACGGCGTCGCCGCCTCGGTCCTGATGACCGCAACCCAGGGATTCTTTCACGCGGCCATCACGCAACACGGCGATCTGGCTCGAGCCGTGCAGGATTTGAACGCATTCGTTCACCCGCGCCGGCCGGAAACGATTTTTGTCACGTTCTGGGTCGGCCTGTTCGATCCGAAGATAATGACGGTGAGCTACGTCGACGCCGGCCACGGCTACGCGCTGCTGGCGAATCCCGATCGGACGTTCCAATCCCTCAGCGAAGGCGACGCCTTTCCCGTCGGGATTATGCCGGATTCGGCATACGCGGTGACGACCCATTCGTTGCCGCCAAACGGACGAGCCTTGGTGATCAGCGACGGTTTGGTGGAGCAACCGACCCTTGAGCCGGGGCCCGGCCAATCACGGGAACAATTCGGGGTGGAGCGCGTCCAGGCCTCCCTGGCGGCGACCCAATCCGACGAAGACGCCGTCGCACGGCTGTTCGACGCCGTATACCAATTCGCCGGCACGCAAAGCCTCAGCGACGATGCAACGGCGGTTTTGGTCACGTGGTAAAATTCCGAGCGACGATCTATTTTGCGACGGCAAGTCCGAGCGACCGCAAGCGGTGGCCGGCCGCCACCATCGCTCCGGGGATGCCTGCGCGATAGGAATGCCGGTTTTGAAGCTCTTACGACTGCTGGGGCTGGAAGATATCGATGTTGGGGGCATGAATTCCGAGCTTTTTCGCCCTTTTCGATCACGTCTTTGCGAAGTTACACTATTTGATGGAGATGCCCGGAACGGGGCGAGTTGCTTGCCGGCGCCTCTGGAATCGCGCCCGTTACCGCGGGAGGCGTGCTTATGGTTAAATCCAAGGAGATGGATGCCCCGGTCGCGCTGGAATCAGTCCTATGCACCGATGAATTGAATCGGCGCCCCTCGCGTCCGCCGGATTACGAAACCGAGAATCGCGCGCTGGTGGCGCTGGCCCAGGCTCGGGCCGACTCGCCGCGAACCGTTCTTCAGATATTGGCCAACACGATCCTGGAGGTTCTCCAGTGTGGCTCCGCTGGCGTCAGCCTGATTACGGAAGATGGAAAGCGGCTGTACTGGCCGGCGATCGCGGGGGTGTGGACGCCGCACATCGGTGGCGGCACGCCGCGCGATTTCGGTCCCTGCGGGGATGTGCTCGATCGCAACATCCCGCTGTTGTTCAGTCGTCCCGAGCGCCGTTATACCTATTTGCGACCGGTGACGCCCCCGGTCGAAGAAGCCCTTCTGGTTCCTTTCCATGTCGAGCGGAAAGCGGTGGGCACCATCTGGGCGATCGCGCACAATGATCGCCGGAAGTTCGACAACGAGGACCTGCGGCAACTGGTCAGCCTGGGCCGGTTCGCATCATCGGCATATCAGGCGTGGGCGGCGTTGGAGACCCGGGAGAAGTACGACGAAGCACGCGCCGGGCTGGCCGCCATCATCGATTCTTCGGATGACGCAATCGTGGGCAAGACGCTGGACGGCGTCATCACGTCCTGGAACCGCGCCGCCGAGAAAATATTCGGCTACACCGCCGCGGAGGCAGTGGGGCAGCATATCACCTTCATCATTCCCGCCGAGCGGCGGGCGGAAGAGGACGATGTGCTGGCGCGTCTGCGGCGCGGCGAGAAAGTGGACCATTTCGAAACCGAGCGCCAGGCCAAGGATGGTCGGCGACTCAACATCTCGCTGACCATCTCGCCCATCAAGAACGCCGCGGGGGATATCATCGGTGCGTCCAAAATTGCACGCGACATCACCGAGCGCAAGCAGATGGAAGCGGCCCTGCGGGGGTCGGAGATTCGCTACCGGCGGCTGTTCGAGGCGGCGCACGACGGCATCCTCATCGTCGACGCCAAGACCGCCAAGGTCGTCGATGTCAATCGCTTCATGCTCGACCTGCTGAACTCTCCCCGCGAACACTTCCTCGGCAAGGAACTGTGGGAATTTGGAGTGTTTCGTGACAAGGAGGAGAATCAGGAAGCGATGCAGAATTTGCAGCGTGATCGCTCGATCCGTTACAAGAATCTTCCGCTACAAGACCGGGACGGTCGGCGCGTCCCCGTGGAATTCGTCAGCAACCTGTACATGGAAGACCACCAGCCGATCATTCAGTGCAACATCCGCGACATCAGGGAACGCCAGCGCTTCGAGGACGAGGTCGAGGCGCATTTGCACAACGAGCAGCTCCTGCGCATGGAAGCCGAGACCGCCAACCGCGCCAAGGACATATTCCTCGCCACGCTCAGCCACGAGTTGCGCATGCCGCTCAGCGCCATCGTGGGCTGGACGAGCATCCTGCGCCGCGAAGACTGCGAGGAAAGGGACATTAAGGAGGGACTTGAAGCCATCGAGCGGAATACCAAGGGCAGGTTCAGCTGATCGACGACGTGCTGGACGTTCGCGCATGGTCTCGGGCAAGCTGCGCCTGGAAATCCGCCCCTGCGAACTGACGGAAGTCATCAACGCGGGCATTGAAGTGGTTCGGCCGGCGGCGGAGGCACGGGGCATTGCCCTGGACGTGCAACTCGACCCGTCCGCCAGCCGGGCATGGTGTGATCCGGTGCGAATTCAGCAGGTCGTGTGGAACCTGCTGTCTAACGCGATCAAGTTCACCCCCAAGAGAGGAACCGTCGGCCTTACGCTGGCGCGGGAAGAGTCGGCTCTGCGAATACAGGTCTCCGACAGCGGGCAGGGAATCAGTCCGGATCTTTTGCCGTACGTCTTCGACCGCTTCCGCCAGGCCGACAGCAGCACGCGGCGGCGCTTCGGCGGATTGGGGTTGGGGCTTTCGATCGTCAAGCAGATCGTCGAAATGCACGGCGGCACGGTCGAAGCGCAGAGCGGGGGGAGGCCAAAGGCTCGACGTTCACCGTCCGCCTGCCCATCCGCGCCGTGCAGATCGACGACGGCGACGAGGAACCAGGGGAGAAAAAGCCGGGTGACAGCCAGCACTCCGCCACGGCCGATCTGCCGCTCGTGCGTCTCGACGGCCTGCGCGTGTTGGTGGTGGACGACGAGCTTGATTCCCGGCGACTTCTGACCAGGGTGCTTCAGGACGCCGGGGCGATCGTCACGGCAACGGGCAGCGCCGCCGAAGCGCTGGAGCGCTATCCAAGGTGCGCCGGAATTTCTCATCAGCGATCTTGGAATGCCAGAAGTGGACGGCTTTGACTTGATTCGCAAGGTGGCGCCGCCGGACATCACCCCAAGGACCTGCCGGCAGTGGCGCTGACGGCCTTTGTCCACAAGAACGACCAGCGGCAGGCCCTGCTGGCCGGGTTCCAAGTGCATGTTCCCAAGCCCGTCGATCCGAACGATCTGTTGGCCGTCGTCGCCAGCCTCGCCGGACGGACGGGTTAACTCGTCTCGGTAGAGACACTGGAATCCTGGTGCGCCGCGACTGCCGATTCGGATCTCCTCGGCTGGTTGAACTATGCTGGACCGTTTCCTAACCCCGTCTGGGAATTGACTATTACAGCCGACCTGCTTACTCTTTTGGGCAACCGGCCGCACACAATATATTTGTGAACCCCGCTCCAAATCGGTTATAAAGCCTGTTCCGAGTCGTTCTGCGCTGGTCTATAACCCAGAAGTAACGTCATGAGAGGCTACCCGCCCGCACAGGGCCTGTACGATCCTCAGTACGAACACGACGCCTGCGGCGTCGGCTTCCTTTGCCACATCAAGGGCAACGCCAGCAACCGGATCGTCTTGCAGGCGCTGGAGATGCTGGAAAACATGAACCACCGCGGGGCCTGCGGCTGCGAGCCGGACAGCGGTGACGGCGGCGGGCATCCTGGTGCGCCTGCCGGATGCGTTCCTTCGCCGCAAATGCGCCGAACTGGGTTTTACGCTTCCGCCGCTGAACCAATACGGCGTGGCCAACGTCTTCCTGCCCCAGGACACGGTCCAGCGTCAGGAATGCCAGCGGATTCTGGAAAAAGTCGTGGCGCGACTACGGCATGGTGACGCTCGGCTGGCGCGATGTGCCGGTGGACAACCGCCACATCGGCCCCACCCCGCGAAGATGCGAGCCGAAGATCCGGCAGATCTTCGTCGGCATGGGCAGCACGTTTTACAACCGCCAGGATTTCGACCGCCGGCTTTATCTGGTTCGGCAGCGCGCCGAGAACACCATCGAGTTCAGCAATCTCCCGCCCGATGCCCGCGAGGATGTTTTATATCTGCGCGCTCAGCGCATCGCGGATCATCTACAAGGGAATGCTGACCGCCCATCAGGTTCGGCAATATTTCCTCGACCTGCAGCGAGCCGGATTTCGCCAGCGCCCTGGCCGTGGTCCATTCGCGGTTCAGCACCAACACGTTCCCATCCTGGGACCGGGCGCATCCCTATCGCTACATCGCCCACAACGGCGAGATCAACACGCTCCGCGGCAACCGCAACTGGATGCGGGCCCGGTACGGTTCGCTGCAATCGCGACATCTTCGGCGACGAGTTGCAGAAGATGTTCCCGATCCTGACCGAATCCGGCTCCGACACCGCGACCCTCGACAACGCGCTGCAGTTCCTCACGCTCAACGGCCGAAGCCTCGCCCACAGCGTTCTGATGCTCATCCCCGAAGCCTGGCAGAACAACCACAAGATGGATGAGGACCTCAAGGCGTTTTACGAATATCACGCCTGCCTGATGGAGCCGTGGGACGGGCCGGCCAGCATTGTCTTCACCAACGGCGCCCAGGTCGGCGCCGTGCTGGACCGCAACGGCCTGCGGCCCAGCCGCTATTACGTCACCAAGGACGACCTGGTCATCATGGCCAGCGAAGTCGGCGTGTTGCCGATCGAGCCGGAAAACGTCGCCCGCAAATGGCGGCTTCAGCCGGGCAAGATTTTCCTCATCGACTTCAAGCAGGGCCGGATCATCGACGACAACGAGATCAAGCGCGATCTGGTCGAAAAGCGGCCCTGGAAGGAATGGCTCGAATCAATACATGATCCCGCTGGACGATCTGCCGGCTCCGCGAAACGTTCAGGAGCCGGACCACCAGACCCTGCGCGTGCGCCAGCATGCCTTCGGATACACGGTCGAAGACCTGAAGATGATCATGATGCCGATGGCCGCGACCGGCCAGGAAGCCATCGGCAGCATGGGCACCGACACGCCGCTGGCGTGTTTGAGCGACAAGCCGCAGCTTCTTTACAACTATTTCCGGCAGCTCTTCGCGCAGGTGACCAATCCGCCGCTGGATGCCATTCGCGAGGAATTGGTCACGAGCCTGTACACCTATCTGGGCCGCGAGGGCAATCTTCTCAGCGAGGACGCCGAAGAACTGCCATCTCATCAAGCTCAAGCAGCCGATCCTTTCCAATACCGATCTGGAAAAGCTGCGGGAAGTGTCGCACGGCGATCTGCGGGCGGTCACGCTGCCGATGCTGTTCAAGGTCGCCGAAGGCGAAGCCGGACTGGAAAAAGCGGTCGATGCGCTGTGCGACGCCGCGGCCAAGGCCGTGCGCGAAGGGGCGTCGATCCTGGTGCTTTCCGATCGCGGCGTGGATGCGGACCATGTCCCCGATCCCCAGCCTGCTGGCGACCGCCGCGGTGCATCATCACCTCATCCGCGAGGGAACGCGCACGCAATGCGGCCTGGTGATCGAAACCGGCGAAGCGCGCGAATCGCATCATTTCTGCCTGCTCATCGGCTACGGCGCCGGGGCGGTCAATCCCTATCTGGCGTTCGAAACCCTGGCCGACCTGCACAGGGACGGCCTGCTTGCCGCAGGATTTATCGCTGGAATCGGCCAAGAAGAACTTCATCAAGGCCGCCAACAAGGCGATCCTCAAAGTCGCCAGCAAGATGGGCATCAGCACGGTGCAGAGCTATCGCGGCGCGCAGATTTTCGAGGCGATCGGCCTGAGCCAGCGCGCTGGTGGACAAGTTCTTCACCAACACCGCCAGCCGGATCAACGGCGTCGAGCTGGACGTCATCGCCCGCGAATCGCTCATGCGGCATCGCCACGGCTTCCCGCCGATCCGCGTCAACGGCCAGGTGCTCGACAACGGCGGCAATTACCAGTGGCGGCGCGACGGCGAATACCACATGTGGAACCCCGACACGATCGCCAAAATGCAGCACGCCGTCCGCGTCGGAATCACCAGACCGATCGACGGGTTCAAGGCGTTCCAGGAATACACGAAACTGTGCGACGACGAAGCACGCCATCGCTGCACGCTGCGCGGCCTGCTGAACATCAAAAAAGCCGCCACGCCCATCCCGCTCGAAGAGGTCGAGCCGGCCAGGGAAATCGTCAAGCGGTTCGTCACCGGCGCGATGAGCTTCGGATCGATCAGCAAGGAAGCGCACGAGAACCTGGCGATCGCGATGAACCGCATCGGCGGCAAGAGCAACACCGGCGAAGGAGGCGAAGACCCCGAGCGATTCTGCCGGATCGCGACAAGACGGCAAGCCGGTGATCTGCCGGAACTGAAGCTGTGAACGATATCCTGCCCGAGTCGCCGGTCTTCGCCGCTCGGCGATCAAGCAGGTGGCCTCCGCCCGTTTCGGCGTCACGGCGGAATATCTCATCAATGCCGACGGAATTGCAGATCAAGATGGCCCAGGGCGCCAAGCCCGGCGAGGGCGGGCAGCTTCCCGGCCACAAAGTGGATGAATACATCGGCAAAATCCGCCACAGCACGCCGGGCGTCGGCCTCATCTCGCCGCCGCCGCATCACGACATTTATTCCATCGAGGATTTGGCCCAGCTCATCCACGATCTGAAAAACAGCAATCCGCGAGGCGCGCATCAGCGTGAAGCTGGTCAGCGAAGTGGGCGTCGGCACGGTCGCCGCGGGCGTCGCCAAGGCCAAGGCCGATCACATCCTCATCAGCGGCGACAGCGGCGGAACCGGCGCTTCACCGCTCACGAGCATCAAGTATGCCGGCATCCCCTGGGAAATGGGCGTCGCCGAAACGCAGCAGACGCTCGTGCTGAACGATCTGCGCGGACGCATCGTTCTGCAGACCGACGGCCAACTCAAGACCGGCCGCGATGTCGTCATCGGCGCGCTGCTCGGCGCGGAGGAATTCGGATTCAGCACCGGCCCGCTGATCGCCTCCGGCTGCATCATGATGCGCGTCTGCCATCTCAACACCTGTCCCGGTCGGCATCGCCACGCAGGACCCGGAGCTTCGCAGAAATTCACCGGCAAGCCGGAGCATGTCATCAACTTCATGTTCTTCATCGCCGAGGAAGTTCGCCAATTCATGGCCCAGATGGGCTTCCGCAAATTCGAAGACATGGTCGGCCAGACGCAGATGCTGGAATTCGCCGATCTGAGCACGCACTGGAAGGCCAAGAGCCTGGATCTGTCGGTGATCCTTCACAAGCCGGCGGTCGGCCCGGACGTGGCCATCCGCAACGTGCAGAAGCAGGATCACGGCCTGGATGCGGCGCTGGACAACAAGCTGCTCGAGCTCGCCGAGCCGGCGCTGGAGCGCGGCGAAAAAGTCCGTGCCGAATTGCCGATCACCAACGTCAACCGCACCGTCGGCGCGATCCTCTCCAGCGAAATCGCCAAAAAGCACGGCCACGCCGGCCTGCCCGATGAAACGATCCATTTCAAATTCACCGGGTCGGCCGGGCAAAGCTTCGGTTGCTTCCTGGCCCGCGGCGTGACGCTGGAACTGGAGGGCGACGCCAACGACTACTGCGGCAAGGGCCTTTCCGGCGGACGCGTGATCGTCTATCCGCCCAAGAATTCGCCGTTCAAGGCCGAGGAGAACATCATCGCCGGCAACGTCATCGGCTACGGCGCGATCGCCGGGGAGATCTATCTCCGCGGCGTCGTCGGCGAGCGGTTCTGCGTCCGCAACAGCGGCGCCGAGGCCGTCGTCGAAGGCGTCGGCGATCACGGCTGCGAATACATGACCGGCGGCCGGGTCGTGGTGATCGGCCCCACCGGCCGCAATTTCGCCGCCGGCATGTCCGGCGGAATCGCCTACGTCTACGACACCTCCGGCCAATTCAAGGACCTGTGCAATCCGGAGATGGTCGAACTGGAACCTCCCGATAAACCGGACGACATCAAGACCATCCGCCGGCTGCTGGAAAACCACCAGAAATTCACCGGCAGCACCGTGGCCAAGGCCATCCTCGATGATTTCGAGCAGGAACTGAAATGGTTCGTGAAGGTGATGCCGACGGATTATCGCCGGGTGCTGGAGCACCGCACGGAAGTGGAGGAACGCGCCCGGCAATTGGCCCAGCGGCAAGCGTGATAAGAAAACCCGAAATCCGAAACTAGAATGACGAATCAAGCCCGAAACCAGAATGATGCGTCGGCATTCGTTTCGGATATTCGTCATTCGGATTTCTGGTTTCTGATTTTCTGACAGGAATTTCTAGAATGGGCAAGCCGACCGGATTCAAAGAGATCAATCGCGAAACGCCCTCGCGGCGTTCGGTGCAGCTGCGCCTTCTGGATTGGAACGAAATCTACAACGACCTCCCCGATGACAAGCTGCGCAAGCAGGGCGCCCGCTGCATGGACTGCGGCGTGCCGTTCTGCAACAGCGGCAGCGGATGCCCGCTGGGCAACATCATTCCCGAATGGAACGATCTGGTCTATCGCAACCGCTGGCGCGACGCGCTGGACATGCTGCTGAAGACCAACAATTTCCCGGAATTCACCGGCCGGGTCTGCCCCGCCCCATGCGAGGAAGCGTGCGTGCTGGGAATCAACGATAAGCCGGTCACCATCAAGAACATCGAACTGAGCATCATCGAACACGCCTTCGAACAGGGCTGGATCAAGCCCGATCCGCCGGAAAAACGAACCGGGAAAAAAGTGGCGGTCGTCGGCTCCGGCCCGGCGGGCCTGGCGTGCGCGGCCCAGCTCAACAAGGCCGGGCATGCCGTCACCGTCTTCGAGCGCGCCGACCGCATCGGCGGATTGCTCATGTACGGCATCCCCAACTTCAAGCTCGAAAAACGTTTCGTCCAGCGGCGCGTCAAGCTCATGGAGGCCGAGGGAATCAAGTTCGTCACCAACGCCAACGTCGGCCAAACGTCAAGGTGGACGACCTCCGCCGTGATTTCGACGCGATCGTCCTGTGCGGCGGCAGCACCAAGGCCCGCGATCTCGACGTGCCGGGCCGCAATCTACAGGGCATTCATCTGGCCATGGATTATCTCCCGCTGCAGAACAAGAAGAACCTCGGCGACAAAATCCCGACGAGCCGCGAATGATCGACGCCAAGGACAAGCACGTCATCATCCTCGGCGGCGGCGACACCGGGGCCGACTGCCTCGGCACGGCCCTTCGCCAGGGCTGCAAATCGGTGAAGCAGTTCGAGCTTCTCCCGCGTCCGGTGGACCACCGCTCGCCCGAAGCGGTGATCGACGGCAAGGTCAAACCCTGGCCCGAATGGCCCATGGTTTTCCGCACCAGCAGCGCCCACGAAGAGGCCAACGAAATCGCCGGCCACGAAATCCGCGATTTCTCCATCAACACCAAAGCCTTCACCGGCGAAAACGGCATGGTGAAAAAGCTGCACGGCATCCGCCTGGAATGGGCCAAGGACCCCGCGCGGCCGCCTCGCGATGAAGGAAATCCCCGGCAGCGAATTCGAACTCGATTGCGATCTGTGCCTGCTGGCCCTGGGCTTCGTCCACCCCGAACACGACGGCCCGGTCGGCCAACTGGGCCTGAAGCTCGACCCTCGCGGCAACGTGCACTGCGACGAGAATTACGCCACCAGCGTCCCCGGCGTCTTCGCCGCCGGCGACATGCGGCGCGGCCAGAGCCTGATCGTCTGGGCCATCAGCGAAGGCCGCCAGGCGGCACGGGGAGTCGATGCGTTTCTGATGGGCCACAGCGACCTCGGGCCGCAGATCAAGCTGTTTTGACGGTTTTCGGTAGCAGGTGGTGGGTACAGCAGACCGGGCTCTGGGGTACGCGGCCCACAAGGTGGGCCGGCTAAAAAAGCGGACTGAAATTGGCTGTTACTACCCGCGCATGGCATATTTTTCGTCGACTGGTGGAATTGCCGTCTCCATCAAGTACAATTTCACCCTGATTCGCCCCGGCGTCCGATAAAGGAACTGTGGGCGATCCGGCCTTGTCCGGCCTTAAAAATCCCGGACAGGCCAAGAGTCTTTTTCTTTGCGGTGCAGCAACGGCGTCTCCTGTCCCGACTCGGTCGGGATAAGCCACGCCGATCCCGATAAATCGGGACCCGCAGAAGGCAGACTGAATTATGGCTACCGATCCGCGCTTCCTGGCCGAGTCCGGCCAAGAAGTTTTCACTGGTAATGAGCTGCTCATCAAAGGCGCTCTGGAAACAGAGGGCGGGGTTCATCTGTTGACCGGGTATCCGGGCTCCCCCGTCGCGGGGTTCTTCGACGTGCTGGGGGACATCGGCGATCTGCTCAAATCCAAAGGCGTCCGGGCGTTTCAGGCGAATAATGAAGCGCTCTCCGTCGCGGCGGTGAACGGAAGCCAGATGGCGCCGATGCGCGCCATCGCCACGTTCAAGAGCGTCGGCGTTCACGTGGCTTCCGATGCGCTGGCTCTGGGAAATCTGGGCGGGGCGCATCCCCAGGGCGGGGCGGTCATCATCATGGGCGAAGACCCCTGGTGCGAAAGCACGCAGGTGCCGGCCGACAGCCGGTTCCTCTGCGAACATCTGCGCATGCCGGTGGTTGAGCCGGGGTCGCCGCAGGAGTTGAAGGACTGGATCGGCGATTCGTTCAAGCTCAGCCAATCGGCGGGGCTGTACATCGGGTACATCGTCACCGTGGCGCATGCCGACGGCGGCGGAAGCGTTTTATGCCGGCCGAATCAATTTCCGGCCATCAATACACTTCAGAAGTTCGCGATGGAAACCCAGCGGATTGATCTGGAAAAAGTTCTGCTTCCGCCGCGGACCTGGAAGAGGGAATTGCTCTTTCCGCAGCGATTCGCCACCACGATGCGGGCGGCTCGCGATGTGGGAATCAACCAGATTATTCCGGCCACCGAGGACACGGCTTGCCCCGCGCCATTGGGTTTTATCGTGACCGGCATGGGTGGACCGTATCTTCGTCACGTCCTGTTCGATCTGGGACTCTCCGGCCTGTTCCCGGTGCTTCAGATGGGGATGAGTTATCCGGCCGACGTGGCCCTGGTGAAGGAATTCTCCGCGCTGTGCGGGAACATGATCGTCATCGAGGAACGGCGAAGCTTCCTGGAAAAAAACATCCGGGACGGATCTGTTCCATGCTTTGCCGCAGCAGGAGGCGGCCCAGATCGCCGCCCGGTTGTTCGGAAAAATGTTCCCCAATGGCTGTGAAGGCATTCCCGCAACGCGCGGGTTGAATTTTTCGGTGCTGGCGCAGCGATTGATCCCGCTGATCCAATCGACGCAGGAGATCGACCCGCATCGCCGCAATGGCCGCCTGACGGCGGAAATGGACCGCCTGCGCCGGGCCAGCAAGCCGCAGCTGGAGGTTCTCGACAAGAACATCGTCTCGCGCACGCCGACGTTCTGCCCCGGCTGCCCGCATCGGGACAGCTCTTCGGTGCTGCTGGAATTGCGCAAGAACCTGGCCGATCCGAAATACATGGCCAAGCATCACGGCATGGGCCCGGTCGATCTGGTCGCCCACGGCGACACCGGCTGCTACACCATGCTGATGTTCGCGCCCACCGAACAACTCATGCACAACTACAGCGGCATGGGCCTCGGCGGCGGAACCGGATCGGGCATCGATCCCGTTCATCACCAACAAGCAGATCGTCTTCATGGGCGACGGCACGTTCTTCCACTCCGGCCAGATCGCCATCAGCAACTCCATCAAGGCCGGCCAGGACATCACCTACATCATCCTCGAAAACAAAACGACGGCGATGACCGGCCACCAGGAACATGCCGGCACTGAACTGGACGTGCTGGGCAATCGTTCGTACATCCAGGACATCGACGAAATCGTTCGCGGGATGGCCGGCACCAGCCCGCTGACGGTGGCCAAACTCTCCCCGGCCGATCGCGCGGAATACAAGGCAGTGCTGGAAGCGCACCATTCTCGGCGACGGCGTGAAGGTCGTCATCGCCGACAAGGAATGCGGCATCACGTATCATCGCCGACAGTTCAAGGAAGAACGCAAGACCATCAAGAAATACGGCTATCTTCCTCGCAAGACGCACATGAACATCACGCCGGAGGTGTGCGAGAACTGCCTGGAATGCACCAAGGCGACGGCCTGCCCGGGGCTGACGACCATCGACA
This sequence comes from uncultured Phycisphaerales bacterium, assembly GCA_963771925.1. Lineage (GTDB taxonomy): Bacteria > Planctomycetota > Phycisphaerae > Tepidisphaerales > Tepidisphaeraceae > PALSA-1353. The sequence continues at coordinate 1,394,714 of CAVYVE010000005.1, read as the reverse complement.
CCGATTACGGCAAGAAGATCGACACCGATCTGACCTGGTGCGTGAACGACGGCGCCTGCGAACGGGTCCGCACCAGCAACGACATCGCCGAATCGGTCAAGCCATGCCCGAGCTTCGAGCAGGTGACCGTCATCCGCAAAAAGCGCCGGCGATACAGCTGCCGAATCTGGATCTGGCCAAACTGCCGGATGCCGCGCGCGTGCACGACATGAGCACGCCCGGCAGTGCTTGGCGCGTCCACATGAGCGGCGTCGGCGGCATGGGCATCGGCGTCGTCGGAGCCATCCTCGTCCGGGCCGGACACAAGGAAGGATATCAGCGTCATCTTTCAGGACAAGAAGGGCCTGGCGATCCGCAACGGCGGGCGTCTTCGCACAGATCACGTTTGTGAATGCGAGGCATGAAGGGGATATCGCTTGCTTTCCTATCACCGGCTCCATCCCCTACGGCAAGGCCGATCTGCTGCTCGGCATCGACATCCTCGAAGCCGCGCGGGCCATCGATCCGCGCGAGCAGTTCCGCGTCGCCTCACCGCAGAACACGACGGCCGTGCTGAACACGCATAAACAATCGACGGTTTACACCCTGCTGGGCAAGGATGATTTCGATCCGGAGGAACTTCAGCGAGCAGATTTTCGAGCAATGCGATCCAGAACATAGTTTCGCGACGAACCTCGCGGAAATCTGCGAGCAGCCGTCTGGGCAGCAAGCAATTCGTCAACATCATGATGCTGGGCGTGGCGTATCAGCTGGGGCTGATCCCCGTATCGCCCCGAAGCATCGCCTGGGCGATCAAGGACACGATCCGCCGCGATCATCGGCGAAACGTCAAGGCCTTCAACATCGGCCGCAAGCTGGCCCTCGAGCCGCGCGCCCTGCCGCGCAAGCCCGAGCCGGAGACCTGGGACCAGCTGCTGACCAACAAAATCCGCATCCTTCGCAAGACCCGCTTCCGCGGAAACATTTTGGCCGAGCGATTCGAGCGGCTCGTGAAATCGGCCGTGGAGCAGATGCCGAGCCTGCCCGACAATGCCAAATATGATCTGGCCCTTCGCATCTACGATCTGATGCAATATGAGAACTTGGCCCTGGCCAAGCGATTTATTGAAGCGATCCGGCGAATTTATCGTCGCGACCGGATCGAGCGCGGCTTCGCCGCGACGCAGGCCGTCATCTGGAACCTGGCCAAGGTCACGCTCATCAAGGACGAGCCGTATGTCTCGTATCTGCTGACGCGGTATGAGAAGAAGCAGCGCGATCTCGCCAAGTACAACGTGGACGTTCTCAACGGCGACCGGCTGATATATCGCCATCACACCAGCCCCGAATTCAACATCGGCCCGTGGCGCATCCGCATGCGAATCACTACCACGGACTGGCAATTGCGACTCGTCCGTCACATGAAATGGTGGCGAAGACTGCCCGGCTGGCACAAACGAGAAGCGGCGTTCCGCGATTGGTACATCGGCCTGCTGGACCGCGTGAGCCTGAATGGGGATGAAGCGTATGCAAAGTGGCTCGGCATTCTCCGCTGCCCGGAATCGGTCAGCGGCTATCGTGAGGTGAGATATCCCAAGATGGACATCGCCCGCGCGGCGGTCGAGGTGGAATTGCGGTCCGTCTCAAGCCCGTCCGCTACTTTGCAAATCCCCGCCATCGCACGCAACCGGCGCATGTGTAGACTCAATTGTGGGAATGGATTTTGCGGTCGGTCGTAGCCCCGGATGTACATCCGGGGCTTAAAACGTCTTGCGCTGCCGCGCCGTCGGGATGCTTAGAATCTTTCGGTATTTCGCCACCGTTCGCCGCGCCAGATCGATCCCCTGCTCCTTGAGCTTCTCCACGATCTCGTCGTCGTTCAGCGGATTCTTCGGGTCCTCGTTGCCGATGATCATCTTGAGCTTTTCCTTCACCGCGTCCCAGCTCATGTCTTCGCCTTCGGCATTCGTGGTGCCGCCGGAGAAAAAGCGGCGCAACGGGAAACACGCCGCGGGGGGTTTGAATCCATTTCTCCGAAACGGCGCGCGAAACCGTGGCGACGTGAATCCCCAATTGGTCGGCCACGTGGATCATCGGCAGCGGTTTGAGAAATTCCGGGCCTTTGTCGAAGAAATCGCGCTGGGCGTCCACGACCGCCCGGATCACGCGCATAATCGTGCTGCGGCGCTGCTCGATGCTCTCGATGAGCCAGCGGGCGTTGCGCACGTTGTTGGAAAGGAATTCGCGGGTCTTCTTGTCCTGCGACCGGTCCTTGAGCATTTTGCGGTACATTCCGCTGATGTACAGGTTCGGGGCCGGATCGTTGGTCATCTCGATCTCGTACGTATCCGTGTCCTCGTCGTAATAGATGATGGCATCGGGCGTGATCGGCGGAGCGTCGTTGCCGCCGATCTGTTTGCCCGGAAACGGGTTCAGCCGGGCCAAATGCTTCGACGGCGCGCTGAATTTCCTCGATCGGCCGGCCGAGTTTCCTGCTGATCTGCGGATAGCGGTTCATCTCCAGGTCCTTCAGATGCTCGGTAATCAGCGCTCGTTCCAGCGGAAAATCGTGGCCCTCCGACAGTTCCTCATCATCCTCCACGGCATCGAGTTGAAGCAGCAGACATTCCTGAAGGTTTCTCGCCCCCACGCCGGCCGGCTCCAATGTCTGAATCAGCTTCAGCGCTTCCTGCAAATCCGCGACCGTCACGGGCGATTTGGATTCTTTCTGAACGTCTTCAAATCTGGTCGCGGAAATACCCCTCGGCATCGATGTAGTTGATGAGAATCTCGCCGGCCCGGCGCACCGCGGGCGAGCATTCGATGAAGCTCCACTGCGCCAGCAGATGCTCGCTCAGCGTCCCGCTGCGCGCGGCGGTATTGTTCATCGCATCGAGCTTCTTGTCGCGGTCCCCATCGTAGGAAGCGGCTTGGCGGAAACGATTGCCGTTGGTTGATGAATTCCTCGTTCTCCAAATACTCGCTGATCTTGGAGAGCCGGTCGAAATCCTCGGATTGGTCCGAGTTCTCCTTGACGACCAGGGCCTGCTCGCCCTCGGAAAACTCCTCGCGGTTGGCTTGCTGGTCCGGGTCGGCGGCGGCGTCCGGCTCGCCTTCATTCTCACGAAGCTCCAGGACGGGGTTGTTCTGCAACTCCTCCTCGATCCGTTCCTCCAGCGCCATCAGCGGAAGCTGAAGGATCTCCATGCTCTGGATCATGCGGGGCGTTAAGAGCTGCCGCATCTCCTGACGCATTGAAGTTGATTGCGTTAACTGCATATTTCAAAACCGCTTACAAAAAACCCATCCGCTCCGGGCACGAAATTTGCTACGCGTGACTATAACATGTCTTATCACCGTTGGCCAAGAGGAAACTAAACCCTCCACGGATTGTATCGTCTGGCCGTAACCCTGAGTCGATGCAGCCAAATCCGAATGGCCGATAACCCGCCGCTATTGGCGATTCCGCCACCACAATTCCAGCATGACCAAAGCGTACAGCCGCTGTGAATGGTCCATCCGTCCCCCGCAGTGCTCGTCGATCATTTCGCGCCATGTCTTGGCCTGGAAATGGCCCGATGCGAAGGAATCGCCGGCGGCGAGCAAATCTTCCATCATCGGACGCAGGGATTGACGCAGCCACTGGCCAATGGGCACGGCGAACCCCATCTTCCTGCGTCGAAATACGAAATCGGGCAAGTCGCCTGCGAACGCCTCGCGAAGCATCCGCTTGGGTCCCCCCTTGAGCAGCTCGGCGGTGGAAAACCCCGCGGCCATCCGCACCAGTTCGTGATCCATGAACGGCGAGCGCACCTCCAGGGCATGGAGCATGGAAGCGCGATCCAGCTTGGTCAGCAAATCCTCCGGCAGATACGTCACGCGGTCGGTCGCCAGCGCCGCCTGCACGCGATCGCGATCGTGGCGAAGCATTTCATACGTCTCGGCCACGACATGCCGCGGACGAAGGAATTGCTGCGGATAGAGCGCCTCCCGTGAAACCGAATCGAACAGGGCGACATACGCCGCGTAACGCTGGGCGTCGGGCAAACCCATCGCCGCCAGAAAGCGTCTTGCCCTGGCCGCGGTGGATTTGGGGTGCGTCCCAGGAATTGCCGCCGCCATGCTGCGCAGGAGGCGCGGGATCGTGCTTCCCGCGCCGCCGAGGCGCATGGCGCGATATCGGTCGTATCCTCCGAACAGTTCGTCGCCGCCGTCGCCGCTGAGGGCCACCTTTACGTGCCGGCGCGTCTCGCGCACAGATAATGCGTCGGCAGAGCCGACGAATCCCCGAACGGCTCGCCGAACACCGTGGCCAGCTTCGGCAAATCCGCGGCCGCATCGACTTGAACCGTGAATTCCCGATGCTCGGTCCCCAGATGAGCCGCGACGGCGGCGGCGTATCGCGTTTCATCGTAACGCGGATCGTCAAACCCGATGCAGAAGCTGAGCACGGGCCGGTCGCCGGCGGCCGCTTTCATCGCCGCGGCGATCACGCTGCTGTCGATTCCACCCGACAAAAAACATCCGAGCGGAACATCCGAAACCAGTTGCCGCCGCACCGCGCAGCACGGCCGACTTCACGTCCGCCGCGCTTACGGACACATCCTGCGCAAACTCGTTGGGATCGAAATAGCGTTGCGAGACGACCGATCCGTCGGCCGCGCAACGCATCCAATTCCCCGGCGACAACTTTGCCACGTCGCGATAAATCGTCGCCGGCGCCGCGATGTAGCCGGTTTGCAGATATTCGTCCACCGAGGCCGGATCGATTTCCCAGTTGATCCAAGGCACGGCCCGCAGGGCCGGCAACTCGCTGGCAAACGCCAACCCGCCGCTTCGGACGGAAAAGTAAAGCGGCTTCTGCCCCATCCGATCGCGGGCAAGGAAGATCGCGCCCGTTTGCGGCTCCCAGATCGCCAGCGCGAACATTCCATTGAATTTGTCCACGCACGCGTCGCCCCAGGCGTCGTACGCGCGGAGAATCACTTCGCTGTCGCCGCTGGTTTTCCATTGATATTCCGGGCAAATTTTGTCGAGTTCCGCCCGCAACTCGCGAAAATTGTAGATTTCCCCGTTGAAGACGAGCCGGCGCTTTCCATCGGTCATCGGCTGCATGGCCCGCGGATCGAGATCGAGAACCGCCAGCCGAGCGAACGCCAAACCACATCGCCCATCCATCCAGATGTCGCGTCCATCCGGCCCGCGATGAGCGACGGCTTCCCCCATGCGCCGATCGCCTGGCGATCCACGCGATATCGCTCATCCCACGCCACCACGCCGGCGATGCCGCACATGGCCGGTAATCGTAACGCCTAGCTCGGATTATTCATCGCGAAAACCGAATCCTTCGGTCGCCCGAGGAATCCCCGTCATACCATCGTCCCGGCCGCAGGGCGATCTTCCGCACGCCCGCGCTTTTGCAAGCCAAAAGCAGTTGTTGCTCGATGCCGGCCAGGAGTAGCTGCTTCAATTCATACAGGTGCGAGGAGCTGTCCACCATCACCGTCAGTGTTCCGCGGGTGAGGCTTTCGAGGGCGCAATGCTCGCTGAGGAATTGCGGAACCAGTTGGCCCCAGCACTCCGCGAGTTTTTCGAGCTTTGTCTGCCGCTTGGCGACCGACCGCTTGAAAAAGTCGATCATCTCCTGACCGAGCGGAACGCCGATCGGTTCCGACCGCGATTTGAAACGCTGCAAGCGCCGAAGCTCATCTGTCGGATGGGATCGTCGCATTATTGCAGGTTCACGGGCATGATGACGTACAGGAAATTCGCCCCGGCTTTCAGCAGGCCCGGCCGGTTCGGGGCCGTCATTTCCAGGCTGATCTCATCGGTATCCACAACCTTCAGCGCATCCACCACGAAGTTCGGATTGAAACCGATCTCGACATCCGCCCCCTCGAATTTGCAGGGGAAATTGATGGTCGCTTCGCCGCTCTCCGGCGAGCGGCTGGTGAGAACCAGACCCTTCTTGGTGAACGCCAGACGAACGCCGCGGCTCTCCTCGGTGGTCAGCAGCGCGGCCCGGCGGACTGCGCTGAGAAAATCCGCCGTCGACGCAGACATCTTCTTGTCCGTATCCTTGGGGATCACGTCGTCATAGGGCGGGAATTGGCCTTCCACGAGATTGCTGGTAAGCGTCGCGTTGCTGGTATGGAAGATAATTTGATTTTCGCGAATCTGGATGCCGACCATTTCCTGCGGGTCGTCGATCAGCTTTTCGATGAGTTGCAGCGCCTTGGCGGGAACGATGGCCTTTTTGCCTTCCTTGTCCAGCTTGTCGCCGGCGGCAAGGTCACCCTTGGCCATCGCCAGCCTCCGCCCGTCCGTCGAAACCAATGAGATTTTCTTCGCCTTCACCACTACCAATACGCCGTTGAAGGCGTAGCGGGTGCTTTCTTTGGCGGCGGCGAAGAGGGTCTGGCCGATAAGTTGCTTCAGTGCTCCGCCGGGCAATTGAACGTCCGTCTCGCCTTCGAAATCGGGAACGGGTGGAAAATCTGTTGCCTTTTGAGTGAAAATTTTAAAATGTGAATCCTGACCCCGAATGTTGGCCGTGTCGCCGGTAATCTCGATGGCCAGAGTGTCGTCAATGCTTTCGCGGACAATGTCGCGAAGCTTGTCGGCTGGGACAAGAGTTTCCCCCTCCTGCTCGATCTGCACCTGTTCATCGCGGTATCGAATGGCCACTTCGAGATCCGTGGCAGCGACGATCAGGGCATTACCCTCGGCTGAAAGCTTCAGGCATTGCAAAACGGGCTTGGGCGTGCGAGCGGCGACGACGTTGCCGGTGAGGTTTAGCGCATCTAGCAGCGCTCCGCGATTGCAGTTTACTTTCATGGGCAGTGCCTTTCGTTGCCTGACTGTCTCAGGCGTCTTCCTCTCCAGGGGAAGGAGAACTGCGGAGTGTAACGTCATTACTTTAATAATGGAACTTTATAGGAAAGTAGTCGTAGTGAAGATGGGTATCGATTTGTGGATAAGTCCGGCAGATCCATTTGTAAGTCTTTTTGCAATCTAAAGATGAACCTGCTATTATAAGACTGTCGAAGTTGATAAAATGTTGACTTCAATTGCGCGAAGCAGTTCACAAGGGCAGGTTTGATGACAATGGTTTGGAGAAGAAATGCTCGGCTGTAGTTAAGCCGCACTTCTCGCGTCAGGTCTTTGGTGGAATCGCTCAGGTTTTCCACTGGTTATCGGCACCAGGTTGATGATTGCCCGACCGATTCGCCAAACGTAAAGCATAATTGCAGGATGGGTATGCGCCGTTGGTTCGTGTATCTGTGGGCTTTTCCGATCACGGCATTGGGGTTGCCGTTGGCGGCGATCGTCGTGATCAGCGGGGGAAAAGTGCGAGTCGTGGAGGGCGTGCTGGAAGTCTGCGGCGGCGCGACGGATTTTTGCCTGCGGCGAATCGTCGGATTGCTTCTTCGCGGCGGGGCGTCGGCGATGACGCTTGGCCATGTTGTCCTGGCCCGTAATTCGGATTTACTGCTGATTACCCGTGCCCACGAGCGCGTTCATGTTCGGCAATGCGAGCGATGGGGGCCGCTGTTCATTCCCGCGTATGTGATGCGCCTCGCTTTGGGCGTGGATGACGGGCCGGCGGCCGTACAAGGATAATTTCTTCGAGCGGCAGGCATTTCAGCTTGCGGGGTGATACGCTCAATAGGTGATGGCCGCAGTCAACGACGGCAGCGACGATTCTGGGCAAGGACGGCGCCGTGGCCCGCCGGATGGGGGAACTCTACGAATTTCGGCCTCAACAACTCGAAATGGCCTCGGCGGTCGAGCGGGCCATCGAAGAGAAACATCATCTCATGGTCGAGGCCGGGCACGGGGTGGGCAAATCGTTCGCCTATCTGCTGCCGGCAATAGACTACGCGGTGAAAACCAAAAAGCGGGTGGTCATTTCCACGCACACGATTTCGCTTCAGGAACAATTGATCGAGCGGGACATTCCATTGCTTCGCTCGGTTTATCCGGATGAATTCACGGCCGTGCTGGTGAAAGGGCGCGGGAATTTTCTCTGCCAACGGCGGTTGGAGCAGGCGCGCGGCCGGCAGGGGATGCTGTTCGATCAGCCGCGGCAACTCGAATCGCTCCGGGCTCATCGAGCAATGGGCCAAGGCGACGACCGATGGAACGCTGGCGGATGTGCCGGCGCTGCCGGACCCGTCGGTCTGGGAGCGCGTCTGCGCCGAGCACGGCAACTGCCTTGGGAAAAAATGCAAATTTTACAACGACTGCTTCTGGCAGGCCGCCAAGCGGCGGATGAACAGCGGAAACATCCTGGTGGTGAATCACGCCCTGTTCTTCGCGGATCTGGCCCTGCGAATCTCCGGCGTCAATTATCTGCCCAAATATGACGTGGTCATTCTCGATGAGGCACACACCGTCGAGGATGTGGCCGCCAGCCACTTCGGCCTGAACGTTTCGGAACACCGGCTGAAATATCAACTGCGAATTCTGTACGATCCAATCCGCGGCAAAGGGCTGCTGAGCTACCCACGGCGCGACAGTCAACGACGCCATCGACGACATCGTGGAAATCCATCAGCGGATGGACGGATTTTTCGAACGATGCGTCGAATGGCAGCGGCAGCACGGCCGGTCCAACGGCCGGGTCCACGAGCCGGGGATCGTGGAAAATACCCTCTCGCCGCTGCTCGGCAAGTTGTCCCTGCATCTGAAAGCGGTGTTGTCGAAGCTCAAGAACCAGGAGGAAATCTCGGAACTGAGTGCGATGGCCGAAAAGTACAGCCTGCTGGCCGAGGAGTTGGACGCGGTCGTTTCGCAGAAGATGCCGGATGCGGTTTACTGGATGGAGATTGGCGGGCGAGTCGCAGCGCAACGTCAGCCTGCACGCCGCGCCTGTGAACGTTGCCCAGGGCTTGCGAACGCATCTGTTCGGAAATCTTCCGAGCGTCATCATGTGCTCGGCGACGCTGTGCACCGCAAAAAAACATGGCCCGGAGAAGGGGCACGGTTCCGATCCTTCATTTGCATATATGCTGTCCCGGCTCGGGGCGGAGGGGGCCAGGACTTTGGAGTTGGGCTCGCCGTTTGATTACGCCAAGCAAGCGACGCTCTACATCGAATCGGACCTTCCCGAGCCGAACGACACACCGCGATTCGCGCCCGCGGCATGCGACAAGATCGTGGAATACCTCAAGCAAACCAGCGGCGGGGCGTTCGTGCTGTTCACCAGTTACAGCGCACTGCTCGACGCCGCGGACCGCCTGAAAGGGCCGCTGGCGGAGCTGGCTTTTCCCATGCTCGTACAGGGGCAAGGTGCGCCGCGAAAGATGTCTGCTGGAGCGGTTCCGCGTCCACGCCCAACGCGGTCCTTCTCGGCACGGCCAGCTTCTGGCAGGGGATCGACGTGCGCGGCGATGCGCTGCGGAATGTCATCATTGTCAAGCTGCCGTTTTCCGTTCCCGATGAGCCGGTGATCGAGGCCCGGCTGGAAGCCGTCACCCGCGCCGGCGGCAATCCGTTCATCGACTATTCCGTCCCGGAGGCGATCATTCGGCTCAAGCAGGGGTTCGGCCGATTGATCCGCAGCAAGACCGACACGGGAATCGTCGTGATTCTCGACAGCCGGATAAAAACCAAGCGATACGGGAAGACGGTTTCTCGAGGCCCTGCCGCCGTGCAATCTCGTGGTGCGCCAGCGGACGCGCGAGTCATGAAGATTCCTCAGGAACGCATCGAAAAAAAATTGTCGACCCTGCTCGGAACGCGGGTGACGTTCCAGCGGCTGAAGATTTCGCCGCTCGCCGGCCGACTCGACGCCGAGGGGATGACGGTTGGCGGCGAGGAGCCGGATCGGCCACTGCTTTCGGTAGCCCGACATCAGCGCCACCATCGCAGTCACCAAGGCCCTGGCAGGACAGATCGTCATCAAATCTTTGCAGATCGACAGCCCGGCGATAAATCTCGTTCGGCGCAGCGACGGTTCGTTCAATCTTCCGCAGAGCAATGCGGAGACCGCCGAATCGGCTGATGATAAAGCTGACGGCTGGCAGTTGGAGGCGCAGTCGATCCGCATCGTTAGCGGCCGGGTTGCTTTCGAAGATCGAACGGGCGGATCGATCCGCAGGGCGTCGGCGGAGCAGATTAACGGCGAGCTGAACCAGTCGGCGAGGGGAATGGATTTCCATTTCAACGTCGTAGCGGTCGGCCGGCGCGATCCGATCGTGGAATTTGGACCGTTGGAGCTTTCGGGGCAATTGGGCGGCATCAAGAATTTGGTCGGCTCGCCGCTGCGAGCGCAGGTGCAGTTCGCCGATGGGCTTCGACTGACGATTGATTCTCCATCGCTGTCGGCGCTTCGCCTTCGCGCTGCACGGATATTCGCGTGATTGCGTCCGCTTCCGCGCGGTTGTATTCTCGCCAACCAGTCTATTTCATGGAGGACCGCCATGTCATTTGAATCCGCCGTCAATCGGAAAGCGATCGATCTTGGAAAACTCAGCGTCGAGATGACCACCTCCGCGGGCAGCGGGCATCCTTCCACCGCCCTGTCGCTGGCGCATCTGGTGACCGTCCTGATGTACCACCAGATGCGCTGGGATCCCAAGGACCCGTGGAACCCGGCTTCGGATCGGCTGGTGCTTTCCGAAGGACACGCGGTGCCGATCATTTACGCGGCCTTGGCCGATCTGGGCGCGATGATCGTGCCGCTGGGCAAGGGCCGCGAAGCGGCCCGGCCGATGACCCGTGCCGATGCCATGACCCTGCGGGCGATCGACAGCCCGATCGACGGGCATCCCCATCCGCAGGTCGGCGTGCCGTTCTTCGACGCGGCCACCGGGAGTCCTGGGGCAGGGATTGTCCGTCGCGGCGGGACTGGCGGCGGCGGCGCGCATGGACAAGCTCGACCGCAACATCTACTGCATCATCGGCGACGGCGAGAGCCGCGAAGGGCAAATCTGGGAGGCCGCCGATTTCGTCGTCGATCATGCCCTGACCAACGTCATTCCGATTTTCAATTGCAATGAACTGGCCCAAAGCGATTGGGTCTCGCCGCAGCAGAGTTATCAGGGACTGGCCGACAAGCTCAAGGCGTTCGGATTCATCGTTCGCGTGATCGACGGGCACGATCCGCACGAGATCGACGATGCGCTGGGCGAATTGCACGTCGATCCAGAACGGGCAGCAGGCCGATGGCGATCGTCGCCCGGACGGTCAAAGGTTGGGGCGCGGCCGACGAACAGGGCATGGGCAAGCACGGCACGCCGGTGAAAAAAGACAAGCTGCCGGCGAAGTTCTCGGCGAACTGGATCGCACCGCCAAGGATTTGGGCGTGCTCGATTACAAGTGCGACGGGCGAACTGAAGATCCGCGCGCGATCACCGCCAAGGCGCCGCCCCGCGAGAAGAAAGCCGATCAAGATCAAATCGTTTGCCGACGGCCTGGCGGCGGTGGGCATGGACAAGGATTTGGCGGCCGGCAAGCCGATCGCGCCGCGCAAGGCGTACGGCGCGGCGCTGGTGGCACTGGGCGAGGCGGACAAACGCGTCATCGGGCTGGACGCGGACGTGAAGAACTCGACGCACGCCGAATGGTTCGCCAAGAAATTCCCCGCCCAATATCTGGAATGCAAAATCGCCGAGCAGAACATGATCAGCGTCGCCGCGGGCGCAGCGCGGCGCGGGAAAATCCCGTTCTGCTCGACCTTCGCCAAATTCGTCGACGCGGGCCTACGACCAGGTGGAGATGGCGATCATCGGCGGGGCGAACCTGAAAATCACCGGCACCCACGCCGGCGTGACGCTGGCCGCCGATGGACCCAGCCAGATGTCCCTGCCCGGACGTGGCGTTCTTCCGCAGCTTCTGCCACGTGAAGAATTTCAACGGCCAGCCGGCGGTGCGATATTTCTTCCCGGCCGACGCCGTCAGTTGCTACAAGATCACGGAATTGATGGCCAATCTCGACGGCGACGTGCTATCAGCGGGCGCTGCGGGCCGACACCAAAGCGCTCTACAAGCCCGAGGAGACCGTTCGAGGTCGGCGGGTACAAGGTGCTGCGCGAGGGCAAGGACCTGGTGTTTGTCTCCGCCGGATACATGGTTCACGAATGCCTCAAGGCCGCCGATGAACTGGCCAAGAGCGGCAAGAAAGCCGGCGTGATCGACGCCTACGGCTTGCCGCTGAAGGACAACGGCATCCTGGACATCGCCGCCAAATCCGGCGGACGAATCATCACCGTGGAGGACAATTACACCGGCGGCCTGGATGCCGAGCTGGCCGATGCAGATCGCCGCGACCGGCGCGGACGTGAAGCTCAAGGCGCTGTTTGTGCACCACATTCCCAAGAGCGGCCGCGAGCCGCAGGAAGTGCTGGATTATTTGCAATCTCGGCTTCAAGGCGATTGTCGCGGCGGTGTGAATACGAAGTCAGCGCGGATGTCCCTTTCGCTTTGCATTCTGGCCAGCGGATCGGCGGGGAATTGCTCGGTTGTGCGATCCGGCGGGCGGTCGATTCTGATTGATTGCGGCATCGGCCCGCGAACGGCCGCGGCGCGCATGAAGCGGCTGGGGATCGGCATCTCGGCGAAATCGCGGCGATTTGTCTGACCCATCTGGACCGCGATCATTTCAGTCCGAATTGGACCGGCCAGATCGTTCGGCAGGGAATCCCGGTTTTCTGCCACGAGACGCGGATCGACGAATTGGCCGGTCTCGGCGGCGGCGAAGGAGAATTCGTTCGGCTGATCCGGCCTTTCAACGGAAAATCATTTTCTCCGGCAGACGGTTTGTCGCTGAACGCCATCCGGCTCCAGCACGATGAGGTTGGTTCGCACGGATTCGTCATCGAGGGATTCGGCGGCCGAATTGGTTATGCGACGGACCTGGGCCGCGTCGGAGCAGAGTTGTTGCGGCGATTCCGCGGGCTGGACGTGCTGGCCATCGAGAGCAACTACGATCCGCAAATGCAATTGAGCAGCGATCGGCCATGGTTTTTGAAGCGGAGAATCATGGGCGGCCGGGGACATCTTTCCAACGCCCAGGCGTTGGAGGCGGTGCGGCGGATTCTGGATCAGGCGCAACGGCAAGGAGAGAACGCTGCCCGCTACATATCGTGCTGCTTCATCGCAGTCGACAGTGCAACTGCCCGAAATTATTGCGCGAATTGTTCGGCGCAGACCGGCGGATTGAACAGCGGCTGGTTCTGGCCGAGCAGGACCGTCCGACGCCCTGGCTGAGCGCAATGTCCAGGCCGGTGCATCGCCAGATGGAATTACAATGGGCGTGACAATCGGTTGCCAGCCGGTGGGCGGCAGTGTAGTTTTCGGCGGTATTCATGGGCATATTTGGGTTCCGGAAACGATCGAAATCTCCGCTGGCCCCGCCGGCTCAGCCACCCGTGCTGATCGAATTGCGCATTCCCAAGGTGAACGAGCCGGCCATGACGCCAGAGCGGCTTCGCAAGGAGCTGTTCGACGCGGCGGCGGCGGGGGATGAGGAAAAACTAACTTGCCTCTGCCAATCGCACGAAAAATCCATTTTCGAGCAGGGGATGATCTGGTCGAAATTGCCCGCCGAGATCCAATCCAGCCCGACGCTCATGCGGTGGTACGACAACGGATTAAGGGCGATCGCCAGGTTTTGTGCCGAGCGGCTCGGCAAACCAGAATTGATGGATCAGGTGAAGCAGATGGATGCGTTGCCGGCGCCGATGCGACGGACCGGCCGAACGAAACGAAGAGCTAATTCGCCTGATTCAACCAAGCCAGCAGTTCCCCTGGAGAGAAGACACGATCGCGGCTTTGTCGCGTAATTTTTGCACTCCGCGGATCGATGACGAAAAGCGACGGAATGCTGGTGACGTTGAATTGTTGCGACAAATCGGGATGGGCGTCTGCATCGATCAGGACGGGAACATAAGCCCGCATGGCGGCGGCTACGGACGGCTGGGTCCAGGTTTGCGCGGCCATCGCGTGGCAGTCGGGGCACCAACTGGCCGCGAATTCGACAAACAACGGTTTATCCGCGGCGAGAGCTTCCTGGCGGGCGGATTTCAGGTCGCTCCGCCAGGGAATCAGTCCCCTGAGGTCCCCGTTGGATGAATCCACACGACTGTCGCGACGCGCGATAGAGCCCATGGCCGCCACAATGACAAACAGCAGAACCAAGCCCAACGATGTTTTAACCGTGGTTTTCACAGATACTTATCCCTGTACGGTCTCGGCAATTTTTATCGGTGGCTGAAGATATTAGGCGCCCGCTTGATGCCGTGCGCCATCGTCCTTACGATCTGGACCTTTATTTGGACATTGGAGGTTTAACGTATGCGTATTCTCGTGGCGGACAAACTCGCGGAAGAGGGCCTGGATTTTCTGAAGCAAAACAAGGCGGATTTCGATGCGAAGGTTGGTCTGAAAGAGGAGGAGCTTGCGGCGGCGGTGGGGGAGTATGACGCCCTGATCGTGCGCTCGGGCGCGAAGGTGACCGCCCAGGTGCTCGAAAAGCCGGGGAAGCTCAAGGCGATCGCCCGCGCCGGCGTCGGGGTGGACAACATCGACCTGGAGGCGGCGACGAGCCAGGGAATCCTGGTGATGAACACCGCCGAGGCCAGCACGCTCTCCACGGCCGAGCACGCGCTGGCGCTGCTGCTGTCCCTGGCGAGAAAAATTCCGCAGGCCCACGCGAGTCTCAAATCCGGACAATTGGATTGGAAAAAGCGCAGCCAATATCAGGGCACCCAACTCGCCGGAAAAACGCTGGGCGTCGTGGGCCTGGGCCGGATCGGCCGGACCGTGGCCACGCGGGCGCTGGCGATGGAGATGAACGTCGTCGGGTTCGATCCCTACTTCACCGGTCCGACCGCCCTGGATGGGAAGGTGAAGCTCGTGACGGATTTCGACGAATTCCTTTCCCAGATCGACGTCATCACCTTCCACGTTCCCGGCGGCGAGCAGACCAAGCATTTGCTCAACCGCGATCGCCTGATGAACAAATGCCGGCCGAATCTGCTGGTGGTGAACGATGCCCGCGGCGAGGTCGTCGATGAAATCGCTCTGGCCGAGGCGCTCAAGGAGAAGAAGATCGCCGGGGCGGCGATCGACGTTTACGCGACGGAGCCGCCGGCCAAGGACCATCCGCTGCTTGGCTCTGGAGAACGTCGTGCTGACGCCGCATCTGGGCGCCAGCACCGACGAGGCCCAGACGGCCGTGTCGGTCGAGGCGTGCAAGGCGATCGTGGCCTATCTGAACACCGGCGAGATTCGCGGCGCCGTGAACGCCGGCGGATTGAAGCTGGATTTGCCGGCCGATGAAAAGCCGTTCGTGGAATTGGCCCGGCGCATCGGGGCGCTGCTGGCGGGTCTGTGCGAGGGCGGGTATCGCACGATCACGCTCCGGGCCAGCGGGACGCGCGCTCCCAAGCACATGAACACGCTTCTTGCGCGTGGCGGCGGTGGAACTGCTGCGCCCGCATCTGGACACGGGCGTGAATGTCATCAACGTCGAGCACCTGGCCCGCGGGCGGGGAATCGAACTGGTGACCGATTCACGAGCCCAATCCGCCGGCGGGATTGTTCGGGGACATCGTCGGCGTGCGCGCCGATGGGCCGGATGGCCAAAGCCACCGCGTGCTGGGAACGGTCTACGCCGATGGTTGGCCGCGCGTGCTGCGCATGGATGGCTATGGCATGGACATGATTCCCGAAGGGAACATGGTTCTCATTGTGAATCAGGATGAGCCGGGCGTGATCGGCACGGTGGGATCGAGCTTCGGCGATGCGCAGGTGAACATCGCGGACATGGTGATCAGCCGGGAAATTGGCCCCGACGGCAAGGCGACGGCCCTGATGGTCATCAAGACCGACAGCCAGCCGCCCGAGAGCCTGCTGAACCGGCTCAAGGCCCGGCCGAATATCCTGAAAGTCAAGAGCCTGGTCTTGCCGGCAAGGGCGAAATGATCGGCTGGCGCAATACGATCTGCGCGGCGCTGGCCATGCTGATTTGCGCCGGGGCGCTTGGGGGGCGACGACGCAGCCCTCGCCCCACAAAGCCCAAATTCCCGCCGGATTCATGGTCGTGAAGGCCGGCGGCCGCTGTGCCTTCTGCCAGCCGCGGGACGAGGCCTGGGTCCGGGACACGCTGGCATCCGTCGCGCCGGCCACCCGCCCGACGACCATGCCCTCCGACATCATTGCCAGGGTCCAGCAGTGCCGCGGCGAGCTGACCGATCAGATGATGCGCGATCTGGCCCTGACCGACCGCAAGGCGATTGACGAATTTCTCGACGGCAAGCTGTTGCCGGCCCTTGCCAGGATCGACGCGGTAAAGCCGACGATCTATTATTTCATCGCCACGCGCCAGAAGGTGGCCGACCTGATGGACGCAGGTTGGACCGATCCGCGGTTTCACTACCTTCGCTTCGCCCACGACGTTTCGTATTTTCCCAACGCCGTCCTTTCGAGCGACAAGCCGATGGACGACCTGGTGTGGTGGGTGGAGGTTCACGACGGCGACAATGCCGCGACGCGGCGCGACGCCCTGATTTCAGAGGTTCGCTTTTTCGAAGCCGAATTGATGAATCACAATTCCCTTGCCGGCGAGAACGAAGCGGAACACGAATTTGAGCAGTTCATTCACGACCGTGTGTTCGTGCCGCTGAAGCTGCCGCCCTGCGAGGATTGGTTTGATTTCGCCGGGTCGAACATCTTCGCCATCAAATACGCCGCGATGGTGACCGGGCTTTCGCGGCCAATGTGGACCGAGCAATTGACGGGCCTTCCGGGCGAGGACAGGCCCTTCTTGCAGATCGACCTGGTGAACGCGATGGACCCGGCGGACATCCGGCCGGAATATCTCAGCGCTTACGAGCGGATGTTGACGCTCAAAGGTTCGGTGGTGATCCATTCCTGGCTCGCCAGTGCCGGTCAGAGCGCCTTGGCGAAGGTGCTGCCGGCGTTGCGCTCCCACGAGCCCAAAACGCAGCAGGAACTGATCGACGCCGTAAAAAGGGAAACGGGGTACGACCTCCTGCCGCTCATGCAGCCCGATTTCGGGCCGCCGTCAACTCGTCCCGTTCACTGAGCCGCCGGCCAATTTCCATTTAAGACGGATTTGCTCGGCAACCCAGCGCAACTCATCGGGATCAAGGCCGGACAATAGGCAAAAGGCATCCTGGCCGTCATTGAAATGAATTCGCAATTCCGGCGGCCCATCGGATTCCTGTTCGATGCGAACGTCGGCCACCGCGGACCGAAGCCATTGCCGCCGCCGTCCCGGCGCGCCGGGATCGGCCGGCCCGGCGGTTTCCGACAGGAGTTCGGGGGTGATTTCAAGTTGGATGCGGCTCGAATTCCCCGGCGACGCGGCGCTGAGCGCGATCAATTGCCAGGTGGTCAGGACGAAAAACAAAAATCCCCCGCCGGTCCACAGGTGATTTTTTGAAATGATCCCCTCGACGACGAACGTCACGGTCAGGAAGCCAAACACCGCGGCGGCCGAATAGCTTCCGGCCAGGCAGCCGCGCGATGAGCGCTTGCCGGGAATGATGATCGTTGTCTCGCCGCCGTCGATTCGGCAGGAAATGCGACTTTGCGGAGGCAGCTCCTGCATGGCGGGCCGTTATTTGCCGATGTCTTCGTTCCACAGTTCGGGATGATCGCGGATGAATTGGGCCATCATCTCGATACATTCCTGATCGTGCAGATCGACGACTTCGATCCCCTTGGACCGCATGAATTCAGGGCCGCCGCCGAAATTGACGCTTTCGCCGACGATCACTTTGGGGACGCCGAACTGAACCGCCGCCCCGCTGCACAAATAGCATGGCATGAGCGTGGAATAGAGAACGGTATCCGAATAGGTTTTCTGCCGCCCGGCGTTGGTGAGACAGTCGATCTCCGCGTGGGCCATCGGATCGCCGCGCTGAACGCGCCGGTTATGTCCCCGGCCGATGATCTGGCTGTTCCGCACCAAGACCGAGCCGATGGGCAGGCCCCCCTCCTTCAGTCCCAGGCGGGCTTCGTCGATCGCCGCCAGGAGAAAGGGATCGCGAGTTCCATCAGCAAGACGCGGAAAAGCTTGTTGTGGTGCGCTCATAGTGTCGGGCTCGGGAGGTAGGGGAGGAAGATTGTTCAGATCAACGGGTCTTACCTGGGCCGCGGCTTGGTTTTCGGCGCGAATTTGATCGTAAATCTCTTTGCGATGGACCGCAATGTGCCTGGGGGCGGTGATTCCCAATCGTACCTTGTCCCCCCGGATATCGACAACGGTCACTTCGATGTCGTCTCCGATCATGATGCTGTCGTTACGCTGACGGGTCAAAACAAGCATGTGGCACCTTCCTGGCGAAAGCGAGCAAATCCTTGCGAGCCGAACAATTATATCCCCTAATTGCCAGCCCGGCTTGGATGGCGGGGATAGCGCAAATCCGTGCACGCGGCCTTGGGAATCTTCACAATGACATGCCCGCGGTGCTTGGGGAGATCGGTCGAGGCGATCACCGCGGCGCCGCCGCCCAGGAGTTTTATCGCCTGCTGGGCCCGGTCCAATTCCTCTCCTGCCTTGGGGCCTTTCATGGCCAACGCGCATCCGCCCGGCTTCACCAATGGAAGCAGCCATTCGACCAAAACCCCCAGCGGGGCGACGGCCCGGGCGACGGCCACGTCGAATGATTCCCGCTGCCCCGTTCGAGCCACCTCCTCCGCCCGCAGCGGTTCTACGGTCACGTTGGCCAAATTCAGTTCCGCGGCGGCGGATCGCAAAAAATCAGCCTTCTTTCGCGTGGATTCGATCAGGACGACCTCCGCGTCGCCGCGCACGATAGCCAGAATCATCCCCGGCACCCCGCCGCCGCTGCCGACATCCGCCAGCCGATGCGGCCCCGGCGGAAGATGCGGCAAGAGCGTCAACGCATCGGCAACGTGCAGAATTTCCGCCTCGCCGCGATCGGTGATGCGCGTCAGGTTCATGCGCTGGTTGGCGAATAGCAGAAGATCGAGAAACGAATTGAGCCGGCCGTGTTGCTCGGGATCGAGCGTCAAACCCGCTTTGTCGGCCAGCGTGTTCCAGAGTTCCGGTGACATCATTCATTCGCCGGGGATGTGGCTGATGATGCCGTCGAACGGACTGCTGGCCGTAGCGTAGCGCTTCTTGGGAATTCGTCCTGCCTCGTAGGCGAGTTGCCCCGCCTCGATTGCATGGCGCATGGCGACGGCCATCTTCACCGGATCCTTGGCATGGGCGATGCCCGTGTTGAGCAGCACGCCGTCGGCCCCCAGTTCCATGGCCATGGCCACATCGCTGGCGGTGCCGACGCCGGCATCGACGATCACCGGATAATTCGGATCGTTTTCCTTCAGCGTTTCCAGGCACAGCGAGATGTTGAGCGGATTCAGCACGCCCTGGCCAGAGCCGATCGGGCTTCCCGCGGGCATGACGCTGGCCGCGCCGGCTTCCTTGATCCGCCGGGCGGCGATCGGGTCGTCGCTGGTGTAACACAGCACGGTAAAGCCTTCCTTGACCAATTCCTTTGTCGCTTCCAATGACCCGATGGGATCGGGCAGGAGCGTTTTCTTGTCGCCGAGGACTTCCAGCTTGACCCAGTTCGCCCCGGGATTCTTTTGCTTTTCGAGCAAATCTCTGCCCAGCAGCGCAACGCGGATCGCGTCTTCGGCGCTGAAGCATCCGGCCGTGTTGGGCAAAATGATGTATTTGCCCAGGTCGAGGAAATTCCAGACAGGCTTCGCCCCTGGTTGTCCACCAGCCGCTCGCGCCGCACGGCCACGGTGACGACCTGGCACCCGCTGGCGTCCAGCGCCTGCTGCATGATTTCATAGGAAGCGTATTTCCCCGTCCCGACGAAGAGCCGGCTGCGGATGTCGAACTTGGCGATACGTAAATTCTGCATGACGGATATTATAGCGCTCGCGATGATTCTCATCCTCCCCCGACGAACGTGACGATTTCCACCTCGTCGCCGCTTTTCAGCGGCGTGTCGTATTTGCTGGATTGAACTAGCCGGCGGTTCAGTTCGACCGCGACCTTGTCCGGCGTGAGCTTGTGCGCCGCCAGCAGGGCGTGGATGTCGCCACCGTCGGGCAGATCATAGTCTTGTCCATTTACTTTGATGCGCATGTCTGGATTTGGGGCTGACTGCGCGGCTCGGTGCCGGCGCGAAGACGGGCGATGTTGCCGCGGTGTTTGTAGAGGATCAGCAGCGGAACGGCAATCGCAAAGCAAAGCAGCGGAAGCTGCGCCTCGGTGATCGGCCAGCGGCGGAAACCAATCAGCGCGTAAGCAACGGGGAAGCACAGAGCGGCCAGGATCGAGCTGACGCTGATGTATCGCGTGATGCGGAAGACGATGATGAAGATGATGATGGCGATGAGGCCGGCGAACGTGAAGTAGGGATAAATTCCCAGAACCACCCCCGCGCTGGTGGCGACGCCCTTTCCCCCTTTGAATTTCAGGAACAGGCTGAAGACATGTCCCAGCACCGCCGCCGCCGCAACGGCCATCCAGAGCAGGCAGGTCTGGCGGTCATCAACATGAAACCCGATCGTGACGCCCGCGGCCAGCGCGGGATTGCGCCTTTGAGCAGGTCGAGGCCGAAAACCAACGCGAAATATCTCGCTCCCAGCAGCCGGCCCAGATTAGTCGCCCCGATGTTCCCGCTGCCGCTGGTGCGCGGATCGATTCCCTTGGCCTTGCCGACGATCAGGCCGAAGGGAATCGAGCCGACCAGGTACGCCAGCGGGATCAGGATCAGTAATATTTGGTCATTGGTCATTTGTCCTTGGTCATTTGTTATCCGCTGCCCGTACAAATGACAAATGGCCAATGACAAATGACAATACCGTCATGAAGATTTACACCAAAGCCGGCGACGACGGCTCGACCGGATTGATCGGCGGCCAGCGCGTTTCCAAGGCCGATCCGCGCATCGAGTGCATTGGCATGGTGGATGAATTAAACGCCGCCGTAGGCTGGGCCGCCGTACCGGCCGACGATGAAATAGCCGCCAAACTGCGAGCCGTGCAAAACGAACTGTTCGTGATCGGCTCGCAATTAGCGTGGCCCGACGCCCACCCTCCCGCCCATTTGCCCGCCCTGGAAGAATCGAGCATCGGCCGATTGGAAATGGAAATCGACGCCGCAACCGCGGCCCTGGAGCCTTTGCGGAACTTCATTTTGCCCGGCGGATGTGAAACCAGCGCTCGTCTGCATATCGCCCGCGCCGTCTGCCGCCGAGCCGAGCGGATCGTGGTCGGATTCTCCCACGACCGCCCGGTGCCGAACGCGGCGATGACCTATCTGAATCGCCTCAGCGATTGGCTGTTCGTACAAGCACGTTTCGCGAACAGAAGCGCCGGCGCCGAGGACGTGTTGTGGGAAAAATAGGTGAGTTAAGCCGTAAGCGTCGCGTGCCGCTCCTGTTGGTTGGTACGCATACAATGGGCGCCGAGACCCGAGAACGTCATGGCAACATCACTTCCGCCCGATTCCTCAATGCCGCCGCGTTCGGTCCAAAATCCGACAGCCGTTGGCGTTGTGATCGAAGACACTCCTTGCCGAAAGTGCTCGTACAACCTGCGAACTTTGGCCACGAACGGCAACTGCCCCGAATGCGGAACGCCCGTAGGTGCTTCGATTTTCGGGAACTTGTTGAGGTTCTCCGACCCCACGTGGGTTGGAAAACTCAGCCAAGGTGCCCAGTATCTCCTTGTGGGAATATTAGTAATCCTTGGCGAGACGATTTCCAGCGTAGCTGCACACGCGGTTGGGCGCGCAACCGGCGCGATACAACCGGGGACACACCAAACGCTCTTTCAACTCCTCTCGCTAGGCGGAAGTTTCTTCATCGCGGTTGGATCATGGTTCATCACCGAACCGGACCCCAGCGGCATCGGCGAAGATGAATATGGGACCGCTCGCAATATCATCCGCGGCACTTGTCTGCTCTGGGTCGCAATTAAGTTCGTGGATCTTGCTTCCAACCTCTCAACGCTGCCGTCAACCGGAGCGCAATTGCTTTCCGCCATCGGCTACGTGTCGGCCATCGCCAGCGTCGTTGGCCTGATCGCTCAGCTCCAATACTTCGCAAAGCTCGCGTGGCGCATTCCCGACCCGCGATTGGCGTCCAGAGCCAATTTCCTGAAGGTCGCTCTATCCGCCACGTATTGCATTACAATCCTTGTCGGATTGGTGGGCTACTGGGGGTCGTTACGTCCCGGCGTGGGCACCCCCATCAGCGTCGTAATTATGATGAGCTGCAGCGCCATCATCATGATCCTGGCAACGGTGATCTTCGGCGCCATGTATCTGTTCATGATCGTCAAATTCCGGCGTCGCTTCAGCGAGCAGGCCATGCTCGCCGAGCAGTTGTGGGCTACGCATTCCCGCGGGTCTGGACCCGCGTGAACCCCGATGCAATCCTTTTTTCCGGCCCGAGCAGAGGTATGCCACTAGCTTCCGGCGAGAGTTAACCGGGATTCGCCTAAGGATGAATGATGGCCGTTTCGGTTACCATTGGGCCGATCGCGGCATTCAGCTGCTGGATACGACAGGCGGAGGCATAATGGCCAGATTTGGACTCGGATTGCTTGCACTTGGATTCTTTCTTATCGCCGGTACGGCCGGGGCGCAGACGGCCAATCTCGTCAAAAACCCCGATTTCCAGCAGCGCGACGCTTCGGGCAATGGGCCGGCCGATTACAAAATCGCCGGCGATGCCCAATACCGATATCTCGGCGATCCAACCCGCGATGTTTCCGGGTGGGGCGTCGCCCTGCAATCGCAGGGGTCAAGCGGGTCGGTCTCACAGACGATCGGCGGAATCGATTCAAACGCCCGGCGATGGTTCCGATTCTCATTTCGAGGTTTGCCGCAGAACAACTTTGTTGTTGGCGATAACGACCTGTCGATGCGTGTCGAATTCTTCGGCGACGGCGGACGCACGAGCTACGACGCCAAGGGAAAATTACTCTATCCGATCATCCAGCAGGCCCGGCGTGACCTTACGGTCAATGGCGATCGTCACGTCGGCGGGGCGGCGGTGTGGCGGACGTATCGCGCTCGATTTCTGGCTGCCGTTCCCGCAGGTGGATACTGTCCGGCTCAGCGTGTCCTTCGATCACGGGGCCGCGCCGCGGCCGATCGCATCGGAATTCTTCGTTGATGATTTCAGCCTCGTCCGCCTTCGGCCCGACGAAGCGCCAAGCAATTGTCCAGCGCCCAAGCCTCGCCCGAAATCCATCCGACCGGAACGCTTCTGCCCCTCGGCGGCCGATGGTATTACGACGCCCCATCCGGCCAGACCGAGCCGCCGAAGGTTTTCGACTACACCAACGCCGATCGGCTGCTGTATCACGATGCCAAATGGACGGCCCCGTTTGCCGGGGAAACAACCGCCTGGCTGCGGCGGGGGACAAGGACCTTGACGGCAACATCGTTGCCAAGGATCGGCTCATCACCGACAACGTGACCGTCCGCTTCGATTCCACCAGCATGATCATCCGCACCAAGGGTTTGCCGAATCATCCGACGGGGAAATTTCCGCAGCCGGGGTTCGGTCCGGACAGCAATCCCAATTACATCCAGGAGCACGATCGAACTTATTACATCCCGCTGAATCCGAAAGTGAATCCCAATCACGTTGCCACGGCCACGGACAATTCCAATCACGCGCTGCCCATGGGCCCGATCGGCGTCGCCGTCAACGGCGTCGTTTTTTTCAACCCCTTCGACGCGCAGAGCGGGGACGCCAGCAACATGATGGATCGCTGCTGCGGCCATCCAGCTCCCGACAATACCTATCACTATCACAAATATCCGATCTGTCTGAATTCTCCCTGGTCGGACGAAGGGAAGGAACATTCACCGCTGATCGGCTGGGCGTTCGACGGCTTTCCGATTTATGGTCCCTATGAAAGCGACGGGGTCATGGCCAAGGACCTCAAAGGCGCCGACGCTCTGAACGATTTCAATATCCATTGGGACAAGGATCGCGGCTGGCATTACCACGTCACGCCGGGGAAGTTTCCTTACATCATCGGCGGCTTCTGGGGCTACGAAGACAGCCGCGACAGGATGCGCCCAAGGGGTCCGGGAAATGGCCCCGGCGGCGGTCCGCCGGGTGGCGGCCCACCCATGGGATTCCCGCCCGGCCCCCCGCCGTTTTGAAGCGGTCGATCAGCAGCCGGGAGGCCGCCTGGCGATGAACGATGGCACATCATCCGCGCCAGATTCCGCTGTGGCTCAAGGTGCTATACACGCTGTACGTCAGCGCCGTGGTGTGGGTCTACCGAAACGAATATGGGCCGGCGAATTTTCTTTGGTTCTCGGACATCGCCTTGCTCGCCACGGTCGCAGCGCTTTGGATTGAGAGTTCGCTGCTGGCGAGCATGATGGCGGTTGCCATCCTGCTACCGGAAATCGCATGGACGATCATCTTCTTGCTGCGCCTTGTCCTGGGAATTCGTCTTGGAGATGTGACGGGTTATATGTTCGATGCCCAGTATCCGCTGGGCGTGCGCGCTCTATCGCTGTTCCATCTTTTTTTGCCGGTCCTGCTGCTGTGGATGATTCACCGACTCGGTTACGACCGCAGGGCATGGCGGGCGCAAACGCTTGTGGCCTGGATCATTTTCCCCGCCACGTATTGGCTGACCAAACCGGCTCAGAACATCAACTGGGTCTTCGGGCCCGGAGGCGGACCCCAACACGTGATGCCGCCGCTGCTGTATCTTCTGCTGGTTCCAATGGTCCTGTTTCCGCTGGGGCTATACCTGCCGACACACTGGGCATTGCTGAAATTGTTTCCTTGCCCAAACCGGAGGTTAATTGCTTGATTCCAGTTCGCACCATTTACAGGAGCAATCGGCCCCGTGGCGAACCGCGGACTGGTGATGAGAATCGATCGGGCAATGCTCGGCGGGGCTTTTGGCTTTGTCTCGGCAGGGGCAGCCGCATCCGTCCACCGCGGGGTCGCGGTCGATTTGCTCCAGCAGCGGATTTCCGCAATAGGAAATGCCGCAGCGGATGACCCGCAACGGGCAGCGCTCGCAGACGGCGGCGCGGGTTTCCCAATCGGGATGAATCGCCAATGCGCCGACGCGGCGGAGCCGGGCGGCGGCGAATTTGCCGACCGATTCCAGTAAGAAACGCGTCACGCCAGTCGCTGGTGCTGATGTCGCCATCTCGGTTTTTATCGGCCTGACGGGGGCCGTTTCATCAATGAACTGACCCGCCGGACGGGCCGGGGTTTGCGATTGGTTCCAATAAAAACTGCCCGTTGATTTGCAAAGTGGGGAAGTTGTAGGGGATGGGCGGCGATTTGTCCATGGCGGGGGTTGACGGAGCGGCCGGGAACGATAGCGTAGGCGATTTAACTGGTTTCCAAAGTGAGCAGTCAGTCAGCCGTCCGCACCCAAGATGGAAAGGATTCACGTCCCGGTGCCGCCGGAGGTTTTCCTCCGGGGGAGAACCTATCCGCGCCAGGTGGGCCATCCGTCCAATGCGGCACTATTTCGATGGATGTTCCAGTTCATTCGGCCGGTGGTGCCGCTGGTGGTGATCGCCTGTTGGTGGGTGGCGGCGGCCACGGCAACGGACACGCTGACCATCGGCGTGGCCGGAAAGGCCGTGGACGCCATCCAGAGCATTCAGCAAGCGGGTCATGTTCAAACGCGATCGCTGCGGCAATGGCTGGAGAAACCGGATGCCGCGGCACTGCGGCTGCGCCGGCTGCTGGAAATTCTCAGTGGCCTGATCGTGGTCATGGTCGTTGTGCGCTATTTCAAGGAAACCGCCAACACGACCATGAGCATGAACATGGTCTATTACATCCGCGAAGCGGTCTACGACAAGGTGCAGCGCGTGGGCTTCGGGTTTCACGACGTACACAGCTCCGGACAATTGATCAATCGGGCGCTGTCGGATTTGCAGAATGTCCGGGCCTTCGTTCAGACAGCCGTGCTGGTCACGCTGGATATCGCGCTGGCGGTGCTGTTCAACATCATCTTGATCTGGACCCTGAATAAATGGGTGGCGCTGTTGTCGCTCGTTCCGTTGCCGATCTGGACGTATTACATCCTGCGATTCAGCCGAAAAGTGCAGCCGGTGGCGCGGAGCGTGATGGAGGCGGAGGACCGGAACGTTTCGATCATCACCGAGAACATCGCGGGCGTTCATGTGGTCAAGGCGTTCGCCACGGAGCGGCAGGAGATCGACAAGTATCAGGCCAATTGCGACACCTTCAAGAGCCGCGTTCTGACGCGGATTCGGATGTTCGCGAATTTTCAGCCGGTGATCCGCTCGATCGCGATGGCGTCGCACCTGTCCCTGTTCCTCGTCGCGGGGATTCTGATGATCCACGGCAAGATGGCGGCGGGGGATTTGTTCATCCTCGGCGGGGCCATGGGGACCATCCTGGTGCGGTTGCAGCAGGTGGCGACGATCAACGAGCAATATCAGAACGCGATGGTGTCGTCGCGGCGGCTGCACGAGGTGCTGATGGCCGAGCCGACCGTGCCGGAGCGTCCCAACGCCACGAATCTGCCCGAGGGTCCGGGAACGGTGACGTTCGAGAACGTGACCTTTGGATACGATCCGGCCAAGCCTGTGTTGCGCGAGATGAGTTTCAGCATCAAGGGCGGCAGCGTGGTGGCGATCGTGGGCCCGACGGGGGCGGGAAAGACGACGCTGGTGAATCTGATCGCGCGATACTATGACTTGCAGCGGGGCCGGGTGCTGATCGACGGCGTGGATGTGCGCGATCTGACTCTGCGGAGCTTGCGGACGCAGGTGGCGGTGGTGTTTCAGGAAACCTACCTGTTCAGCGACACCGTTTCGGGGAACATCGCCTACGGAAGACCGAACATCAGCGGCGGGGACATCGAAGCGGCGGCCCGGCTGGCGCAGGCGCACGATTTCGTCGAGAACCTGCCGCGCGGATACCAGACGATCCTGGGCGAGCGCGGAGCGTCCCTGTCGGGGGGACAGAGGCAGCGGCTGGCCATCGCCCGGGCGATCGTCACCAATCCGCGCGTGCTGATCCTCGACGACGCGACCGCCGCGGTCGATCCGGAGACCGAAGACCTGATTCGCCGCGGGATGCGGTTCGTCATGACCGGGCGGACCACGTTCATCATCGCGCACCGCATCAGCACGGTAAAACAGGCGGATTTGGTCGTGGTGGTGGAGCACGGCCGGGTGACGCAGACCGGCACGCACGCGGAGTTGATGGCGCAGGACGGGCATTACCGCGAGATCGCCGAGGCGCAGTTCTTCGGCGACGAAAGGGCGATGAACTCGGCCGATGCGCCGTCGCACATGAAGCGCGTGCAGTCGGTGAGCGAAGTGGAGGCCGCGGTGGCGGGATTGGAGAAAATGGATTGATAGGAAAGTCGGAAACCCGAATGGCGTAACTAAACCTATTTAGCCCCCGGTGATTCACGGGGCTAAATGGGTGAATCGCTGTCCTTCTGGTTTTGGATTCGTTTATTGCCGTGTCTATTTTTGGAATCTCATCCCGATCGAAGAGGCGCCCGGCGACGTCGCCAGTGGGGGGGCCGGCCGCGCTGATCGAATCGGAGGACGAAGACCGTTATCGCCCGATCCAATGGCCGCTGATCAAACGGCTGATGTTTTCGCTGGCCCCGTTCAAGAAATGGTATTTCGGCGCGATCGCGCTGGGGTTGGGTCAGATCCTGCTGGATATGCTGGGGCCGCAGTTCATCAAGCGGATCATCAATTATGGGGCGGATTACTCGCAGGGGGAGATGCCGGGCGTTTCGACGCGGGCGGCATCCTGGCACATCGTGCACATCATGGGGCTGTGGACGGCGGCGTTCATTGGCTCGGTCGTCCTGCAACGGTTCACCATCCTCATCATGACCCGCGCGGGCGAGAGCGTGCAGTTCGAGTTCCGCAGGAAAATCTTCGCTCAACTCCAGCGGCTTTCGATGAGCTTCTACGACCGCACCAAGCTGGGCCGGATCATCAGCCGCTGCACCACCGACGTGAACAGCCTTCGCGAGGTGAACGTGTGGGGGCCGTTTCAGATCGTCGCCAACGGAACGATGATGTGCGTGGCCGCGGTTTGCATATTTCACGAGAACGCCCGGCTGTTCCTGGCGATCGTCTGGCTCGGACCCGTGCTGTACCTCCTGACGCGCGCCTATCACCGTAAATCGGCGACGCTGTATCAGATCGCGCGCGAGGGGTTCACGCGCGTGAGCACCAATCTGGCCGAGAACATCACCGGAATGCGCGTGGTCACGGCCTTCAACCGCCAGGATCCGAACCTCAACGTCTTCAACGGCCTGCAGGAGATCAACACGACCAACAACATCGCGGTGTCGCGCGTGAACGGGATCTATCAGCCGCTGCTGGAAGTGGTGCGCTTTTGCGGGCGCGTGACGATTCTTCTGTACGGCGGATACATGGTCGCCTGCGGGGTCCGGAGAGTCGGGTCGATCGTGGCGGTCTACCAATACTGGGACTATTTCATGGGCCCGGTGATTACGCTGGGGGCGTTTTACAACCAGTTGATGATGGCCATGGCCGGCGCCGAGCGGGTGTTCGGGCTTCTGGACCTCAAGCCGGAGGTTCACGATGAGCCCGACGCGCAGCCGCTGCCGCGGATTCAGGGGAACGTGCAATTTGAGGACGTGGTTTTCGGCTACAACCCGGATCGGCCGGTGCTGCATGACATCAATTTTGAGGCCAGGCCGGGCCAGATGGTTGCGCTGGTCGGTCCGACGGGCGGGGGCAAAACCAGCATCATTTCACTGATCGCCCGATTCTATCAGCCGCAAAAAGGCCGCGTCCTGGTTGACGGGCGAGACATCCGGTACGTGACCGGCGATTCGCTGCACAAGCAAATGGGGCTGGTGTTGCAGGTGAACTACCTGTTCACCGGCACGGTCATGGACAACATCCGTTACGCCTGCGCCGGGGCCAGCGAGCAGCAAGTGATCGCCGCGGCCAAGGCGATCGGATCCTACGATTGCATCATGAACCTGGCCAGCGGATTCGAAACGGACGTTGGCGAGCGCGGCGCGAACATGTCGCTGGGCCAGCGGCAGCTCATCTGTTTCACGCGCGCGTTCCTGGCCGATCCGCGAATCTTCATGCTGGACGAAGCGACCAGCGCGGTCGATACGGCGACGGAAGTTGCTGGTGCAGCAATCGCTGGAGAAGCTGCTGGCCGGGCGAACGACGTTCGTGGTGGCGCATCGGCTCAGCACGATCATGCGCGCGGACCAGATTCTGGTGGTCGACGGCGGCCGGATCATCGAGCGCGGAACGCATCGGGAACTGCTGGCGGCGGGCGGAAAATACGCGCAACTGTACCGGCAGTTCGTGACGCAGGAGCAGTAAGGTTAGGCAAAGGCCCAGAAGTCACGCCCGATAACTTGCCTTCGACACATTCATCGCGGCCGTTAACGCCGGCCTGGACGTTATGCGTGGCGTGGCCGAGGTCGCAATTGTTGGGAAAATCTGGTTAACGATCCGGCGCGCACGCCCGATTTAATTCGATATCTCCCCTATGAGGAACGCTATGAAAAAGCATGGCAACGCTTCGCGCCGGCGCGGCATGACAATGATTTACGTCATCGTCGGCATGATCGCCTTTTTCGGATTCTGCTCGCTGGCGGTGGACCTGGGCCGTGTGCAAACGTCCAAGACGGAATTGCGCCGCCTTGCCGACGCCGCGGCGCGGGCCGGGGCGGCGGCCCTACCGCAGGGAGCCTCGGCGGCGCAAAGCGCCGCGGTGGCCATCTCCAACGCCGGTTACAACAAGGTGGATGGGGCCACCTACACGCTCAGCACGTCCAAAGTGACCATCGGCTATTGGACCGAAGCCGGCGGCTTCAGCACTAACTCGTCGAGCGGCGCATCGCAGGCCGTGCAGGTTGGACAGATCACGTACAACGTTCCCCTGGTGTTCGGCTCGATTCTCGGCATGTCGAAGTGCCAGGTGACCGCAACGTCGGTGGCCGCGCTGGTTGCTGAGCCGAGTTCGACGACCCAATACGTTTCCGCGCACGGCAATCCATGGCTGGCGGGCGAGCCGAGCGGCACCATGGCCAGCGTGCCTGACCCAGGCTACGACAACCCGAGTGCAAACAACACGCATCCGTGGAAGTACGACGTAGCTAACCCTTCAAAGATCGCCTCGGCCGAATCGAACTATGTCAGCAGCGGCGACACCGGATACACGGCGCCGAGCGACGCCTCCAAGCTCGAAAGCACGGACTATTCCTCCGGCGAACCGTACGGCTCGCCCTCCGAATTCACCTTGACCCTCACCCCGGGTTCGATCGTCGCGGTCTCGATCCCGCTGAACTCATCCAACGTGTCGAACAACGCCGGTTATCTTATCAACACCTCGCCCGGTACCTATGCCAATGGCGACAGCGGCGGCGCATACGCCTACTACGAGGACGACGCAGCCAACTCTTCTACTTCGGGGGGTAGCGCCAATCCAGGAAACGTAACCGGTACGCTTGCCCAGGGTTCCACCAGCACGTCGGGCCTGGAAAACTCCGAGCACGGCATATCGAACATTCTTACGCCGATCAATTCGGTCGTCGGCGTCTTTATGGACCAGAACGGCGCGACATACGGCGCGGACAGCACCCAGGAGACCAGCGAGAGCAATTCGCCGGGCACCCCGACGGGTTTGAACTTCGGTTCGGCATCTTCGGAGAATTACACCGAGCTTGAGCCGGAGTTGAACCAGTCGTTCTACGTCGGCAACGGATCGACCAGTTCGGGCACCCAGCAGTTGATCGTGGTTCCCAACAACGCCTACGCCCTGTTCCTGGGGACCATGGACGGTCACGAATGGAGCAACAACATCGGCGGCTTCAACGCCACGGTGACGCAGTACCAGATCCAGATCGTTCACTGAACGATCGGGATAAAGACCCAGCGCTCAAAGCTCCGGATGTAAATCCGGAGCTTTTTTAATGGTGAACTCGCTACAATACCGCGATGCCCCGTGTCTGGTATTTTCCGCGTTGGCGAGGCCTGCTGATGCAGGTGATCATGTGGCTGGTGCTGGCCGGCACGGTGGCGCTGGCGTCGCTGCTCGATCAACACCTCCGCCGGCGCAGTTGCTGAGCCTTTCCAACCCCATTGTTGACGGGCCGGTGAGTTTCCGCTTCCCCGTGGGATGGAAGAGCTGGACCCGCCAGGCCAACGGCGACGTCACCGCCCACGTCGCGGCCGATTCCGCCGACGGAGTCAGTCGCGCTCTGCTCATTTCACGGCAGCGGGTGCCCTGTCCGATGTCGCCCGCTCAATACATGCTCCGGACTTCGCCCCTGGCCGGCGACGTGAATGGTGAAGAATTCAAAGGCGTGACAATCGACGGCTGGCCGGGGCAGACCATCAGCTACGGCGGGCGCCGAATCTCCTTCAACTCCGGCGCGGAGCTACAATTCACGATCTGCTCCGCGTTCATTCTTCCGGGCGACCAGGCCATCATGATCCGCCTGGACAAGAACGCACCGTTCGAGGAATCCGATGAGCGGCTGTACCAGCAAATCCTAGATCAGGTGAGCACGTCCACCACCCGGCCAAGCGAGGGCGGGACGATTCAGGTCACGCACAACATCAAAGTTGACGTGCCGTCGGAATTGAAGGTGTACGACCAGCCCGATCCGCTGTCGGAGGTGCGCACGGCCGCGGCGCTGACGGACGCCGGCGGATGGATTTCCGCCGAATTCATTCCGGTGGTGGTGTCGGGAACCAAACCGTCGCCGGCCCTGTTGGCCGGGCTGGCCGCGCGCAGCGGCTGGACCCGCGCGATCCCGCCCTGGCCGACCGCTGGATCAGCGCCGACGTTTCCGCCCAGGGACTCAACCAGTGGACGATCGACCCACACGACCCGCCGAACGACATCGTCACCGGCCATCGTGTGGCACATCTTCTCACCGGCACCGGACGCCAGGGCCTGCTGGTGGTGCTCAGCGCCTTCGCCCCCGCAACGGGCGGCGATCTGAACCATCTCTGGGACGAACTGGCGGCAAATGTGCATATCGGAAAGTCGCCGCCGATGCTTGCTGCGTTACAGGCCGGCGCCGATTTGCTGCGGACGACGCCGATGCCTTATCCGGGCGATTCGTGGTGGCTGTGGTCGCGTGGAACGGCCCCGCAGGGATTTACCCACGTCGCCGCGAAATCCGCCTTTCGCTACACCGTCGTTCGCAACTGGAACGGCACGGCCACGGCCGTTACGCAGCAATGGGGAACCGGCGGTGATTCCGGACCTTGGGCTAACATGGTCCGCTCCGACGCCGGGGCCAACGTCGATGATCCTCTGGTCTTTATCTTTGGCCAGAGCACGACCGTTTCCGATTGGGTCACGACGATTGTCCGCGACAGCGGCGGCCAGGAAAGCCCCAACAGCGTTCGCTTTTCTCCGCCGGCGTTCGTCTTGAGCCGATATCTGCCCGATCTGTTGTTCCATGTCAAAAACATCCCAACGGCCCTGTGGACGGATCGCTTCCCCGGCGTTGGCGCGGAACTGTTTCCCTCGCCGCTTTTGCTCCTGGCTCGCCGCGCGCATGACAGCGGGCCGCTTGATTGCATCGAAGCGGAGGTGAACGGCATGGGCGAGCTGAGCCGCTGGTATTTCGCTCCGGACGGCTCACTCGATCACGCCGATTTCGCGGGGGATTTGCATCTGCGGCGGTCCAACGAGAGTGAAATTGAATCCACCTTTGCCGGCGATCTCCGCTTGACGACCCAGCCGCATTAGCCGACCATGGACGGCTCGCCGCTATCGGGCGGCGTCGCTTTGAGCGAGGTGACGCGGATGTGCTGGACGCGATTGTTTGTCGGAATTTCCTTGATATTTAGTGCCGCGATCGCCGCCCGGGCGGATTCATCCGCGCCGGATAGTTCTGCATCCACCGAGCCGTCCATTCACCAGACCGATCTCCTGGGACCCGAGTTCACGAGCCACGTACACGGCATCGAGTTTCGTCCCCCGGCCGATTCCGCGGAGATCGACAAGGCCACGCCCGACGCCATCGTGGAGTTTGATCGCGACGATTACAACTGGCAACTGAAATCGTGGAGCGTGCGCCTGGAGCGCTCGTTGCCTCTGACGATTCACAAGGACCAATTCGGCCAGGAGCAGGACGGAGTGATGGAGGTCACTCTGGCCAACATTAAGCAGCAAATGCCGGGGGTGGAAGTGGTGCGAAATGAGTTGATCAACGTCGGCCGCGTTCGCGTGGGAATGCTGGCCGTTCGGTACGAAACCGCCGATCACGACCGGCGATTCACGCAGGAGGCGATCTTCGAAGCGCCCAACGCCGATCACAGGCTGTATTATTTCCTCGACCTGACCGGTCCCGGCAAACCGCTGTTCGAGCCGGAAGATGTCATCAACCCGGCCGAGAAGCTGGCTCACGACACGTTTTCCGAAGTCGTCGATTCGGTTGTCCTGCTGGACCGCACCAACATCGTCGAGTACCAGCGGCAAGGACTTTACAGCACGATGGGGCTGTTCGTCCTTTGGAGCGCGGATCGCAATCAGATGATCCGCTCGGCGCTCGTTCCCGACCAGTATCAGCGCATCATCCAGAACGGGCGGGACATCGGCTATCAGCACATCGTCGAGGAATACGAGATTAATCCCAAATCTCCCGACGAATCGACGCTGCGGATCGGCGTGCGGTCGCACATGATGCCCACGCCCCCGGAACAGTGGGACACTGAAACGTGGATGGTCAGCTCGGCCGATCGCAAGCACGAGCATTGGGAAACCGCCGCCCGCCGCAGCGACGGCAAGGGCAAGTTGGTGGACAGCTTTTCCCAGGTGGCCGCCAGCGACGAACAAACCAAGCCGTTCGCGATCCAAACGCCGGCGGATGCCGCCAACGGCTCGCTCATGCCCAGCCGGGAGGGGTTGCAGCCCAACGTCGATATCGAGACGCACCGCACGCTGGAAGTGACGACCACTCACGAGCGCACCCAACTCAGTCCCTTCCGGCTTGACGTGCCCGCTTTTTATATTCCGCAGGCGTTCAGCTATTTGCTGCCGGAGCTGTTGCCGCTGAAGCCCAAGACCTACATGTTCGCGACGTTCGTTCCCAGCACCCCGGAAAAATCCGGCGTCACCAGCGGTGGGAATGTCATGTCGCGCTACCTGGAAGTGCTGCCCGCCCAGCGCGTGAAGTTCCACGGCCAGGAGTTCGACGCCATCCCCATCACCGACAAGATCACGCTGGAAGGCGCCGTCACCACCTATTACCTGAGCCCCGAGGGCAAATTCCTGGGCAGCATCGCCCGTTTCACGGATGGTGAAAAGACCACCACCGTCGAGGTGGTTCCCAGCGATAGTCAAACCATCCAGCGTCTCTGGAACCGCCCGGACCTATCGCGTCCCGACGAGCCGGCAGGCGGCGGGAATTCCGGCCTGACTCCATCGCTGCCATAACGCGGATTATACAAGCCATGATCGGTCAGGCGATGCAACTCGCCGTTGAGAACCACCGGGCCGGACGACTCGCCGAGGCGGAAAAAATCTATCGCCAGGTGCTGGCCCAGCAGCCGGATCAACCCGATGCGCTGCACTTGCTTGGTGTTCTTGTATATCAGGCCGGCAAGCCGGAGCTGGCCATTGAATTGATCCAGCGGGCCATCGCGATCCATCCCGCCGTTGCGGACTATCACAATAGCCTCGGTCGTGCCCTTTGGGGAAAGGGACGGCTCGACGAAGCCATCGCTTCCTTGCACCATGCGATCCGGCTCAAGCCCGATCTTCTCGAAGCTCACATCAATCTGGGCATCGTCCTGCGCGATCGGGGTCGACTCGACGAGGCCATCGATTCCTACCGGAATGTCCTTCGACTCAAGCCGGATTTTGCCGAAGCCCACAACAACCTCGCCGTTGTCCTGCGCGATCAGGGCCGGCTCGACGAGGCCATCGACTCTTATCGCAATGCGCTGCGGCTCAAGCCGGATTATGCCGAGGCCCACAACAACCTGGGGATTTCCCTACACTTTACGGGGCGGTTCGACGACGCCATCGACGCCTACCGCAATGCCGTGCGGCTCAAGCCCGACTATTCCGAGGCCCACCATAATCTCGCCCTCAGTCTTCTGTTGAAGGGCGATTTCAGCGAGGGTTGGCCCGAATATGAGTGGCGATCGCGCTGCAAAGGCTCTGCCTCTGTGCCGCGCCAGTGGAGCCAACCCCGCTGGGACGGGACCGCGTTGAACGGTCGAACGATTTTTCTATACGGCGAACAGGGATTCGGCGACACCATCCATTTCGTGCGCTATGCGCCAATGGCCGCCGAGCGCGGCGGGCGCGTGATCGTGGGATGTCCATTGGAATTGGTCCGCCTTTTTGCGCCAATCCCGCCCTTGGGCAAGTCGTTTCGGGGGATCAGAGCCTTCCTCCGTTCGATGTTCAGTGTCCGCTGCCCAGTCTTCCCTTCGTTTTCGCAACACGAATGGAGTCCATTCCCGCATCGGTTCCGTACCTCAGCGCGGATCCCGCCTTGATTGAAATATGGCGAAATCAATTGGCTCCGTCTCAAGGAGATATGAGAGTGGGCCTGTCGTGGGCAGGCAATCCCGCCTTCCGCGGCGACCGAAACCGTTCCATACCCTTTGAGCAGTTGGCCCCGCTCGGAGGCATTCGCGGCGTGACCTTTTTCAGCCTTCAAAAAGGCGATGCGTCACAGCAGGCAAACCATCCGCCGCCAGGAATGAAGTTGATCGATCTCGGCCCCCAACTGACGGATTTCGCCGATACCGCGGCGGTGATGTCCCTGATGGACCTGGTCATTACCATCGATTCTTCCGCCGCCCACCTCGCGGGAGCCTTGGCAAGGCCCGTATGGCTTCTTCTGCATTTTGTTCCGGAGTGGCGTTGGCTGTTGAATCGAGACGATTCGCCCTGGTATCCGACCATGCGCCTGTTCCGACAAAAAAGTCCGGGAGATTGGCCGGAAGTGATCCAGCGCGTTGCGCAGGCCCTCGTCGCGCTCCGCTAGCGGCTTGCCGAGATCAGTCGGCAGGATCCTGGAATATTCTGTGCGCCCCGGAGCGCTTTGGACCGATAATGTTCATGGAAGAGGCTCATGCTGCGCGCCCTGGCCAAAACCGCATTCCTCGCCCTGCTCCTCGTTGGCGGGTCCGCCGGGCTTTTCTTCTATTACAACCACAATGCCGCCCAACAACAGGTCGTCCAGCTCCAGCAGAAAAACCACGAGCTTGAGCAAATTCGCCAGCGCCTGGAAACCGACCGACGCGTCGCAAAAATTCTGGTCACCGGCCAGAAAACCGTCGAGGGTCGCATGAAGACGACTCTGCTGTTCGTCGAATACGCGCCCGACGGCCGTGAATTGCCCGCCAAACAATTCACCATCGACGGCAACGAAGCTCATTTCGACGCCGAGATCATCAAATTCAAGGACCAGTACGTCGAGCGCGGCGATCCGTTCCGCGGCCAGAGCATTATGCTCTTCGTCCGTGTCTACGGCGCCGACCAGGCCCCCGATGCCGGCTTCCCCATCGACACCCCCGGCTCGATCCCCGAAATCTACCGCGGCCAGGACCCGCAAATCTCAAATTTCGAATTGGACCTCTGGCACAATTTCTGGAAGTTGTACAACGATCGCGATGCCCGTGACGCCCGCGGAATCCGCGGCCTAAACGGCGAGGGCCTCTACGGCCAATTCAATCCCGGCCATGTCTACACGATCACCCTCCGCAACGACGGCGACGGCACCATTGAGGAAGAACCGCTCGACCCGCTCTACAAGCAAGCCATGTCCCGCTAAAAAGTAGAATAAGTTCCGCGGTTGAACCCGGCGTTTTCCACGGTCAGCGTCCGTGCCGTGGCTTCTGTTTGCTCAGCGGCTTGGCCGATTGCACCGCCGGCGCGGGGGGCGTCGTCGTTGTCGTCGTCGTCAAAAGCTCTTTCGTTGCGGATGTGCCGGTCGTGGTGGTGGTCGGCGGCGTCGGCGGCGTCGCGGGGACCGTCGTCGCCGCGGCCAGCAGCGTCACGCTCGGATCCGACGGAATCGATATCGATTCCCCGTAACGAACCGCGAAAGCTCCGAAATCGGCGCTGTCGATCACGCCGTCGCCGTTGTAATCCAGGTACCAATCGCTCGAATTCGTCTCTGTGCCGTAATCGATCGCCAAGACGCCGAAGTCGGCGCTGTCCACTTTGCCGTCGCCGTTGAAGTCGCCGTACAAGCGGAAGAACTCGTAGTCCTGATCGGCGGACATGTTCAGGTTCCCGGTGCCGCTCACGCCGCCGGCCGAGACGATCAGTTCGTACGCCCCATCCGGCAGCGAGTTGCCGACGTCGTCCGAACCCGTGAACGTCAGCACGTAGGTCGTGCCCGAGCCGCTGAGGGTGAAGCTCATCGGCGTGGGCGAGCCGCCGGTCTGCGACAGCAGGTTCAGCGTGATGGCGTTGTCCGCCAGCGTCACCGATTCGTTGAAGGTGACGGTGAGCGAATCGACCATCGAACGCTGGGCATTGCCGTCGTTGACCTGGAAGCTGGAGACGGTCGGGGCGACGTTGGCGCTCACCTGGGCGGTATTGCTGGCCGAGCCGAGTGTGGCCATCACGGTGAACGTGCCGGGCGTCGAGCCCAGCGTCGCCAGGCCGGTGCCGTCGATGGAGTTGCCGTCGCTGGTGCCGGTGATGGACCAGGTGAACGTCGGGGAACTGATGGGATTGTTGAATTGATCGGTGGCCGTGGCCGAGAACTGCTGCGTGCCGCCGGTGGCGACCGTGGCGGAAGAGGGGCTCACGATCACGCCGGTGGGAGTTTGCTCGACGGTGACGTTCACGCTGCTGGTGACGGAATTGTTCTCGGCATCGGAGATGGTGACGAGGAAGCTGTAGCTTCCCGCGCCGTAAAACGTGGCGGTCGTGTTGGCGGCGGCGTTGGTTCCGTTAACGCTGTAGATGGGAGCGTTCACGCCGGCCGGCACGGACGTGGCCGACCAGGTGTAGTTCAGACCGGCGCCGGAGCCGTTTTCGGAGCCGAGGGCGCTGAGGGCGGTGGTGGTTCCGGTGACGGGATTGGGATCGGCCGCCGCGGCATGCGTGACGGTGGGAATGGGCGTCAGATCAATCACCGTCATCGAATATGCGGGGAATGCGTAGCTGAAGCTGTTACCGTTGAAGCTCAGGTTGGTCGTGAAATTCGCCAGCGATGCCGCGCCGTTGGACGTTTGGCTTTGGGCGTAGTCCTGCGCTTCGCCGTATTGCCAGAACTGCGCCTGCCCGCTGGGCGTGAAGCCAGAAAGCGTGAACTGCTCCGTCAGGCTGGCGTCCGGATTATTGTTGATGACCAGAAGGTCCAGATGTCCGTCCGATTCCAGAACCGAATAGACGCCCATTTCGCTGTAATTACTGCTCGTCGATACATCCTCTCCGCCGTTTTGCATGATCTTTGAAGCCAATTCTTCGGCGAAATAGTCGGGGTAGGCAATATACGGGCCGGTGGACGGCGGGTCGTTGACGCTTGACGATCCGATCAAGCCCTCATCGCC
Source organism: uncultured Phycisphaerales bacterium (assembly GCA_963771925.1). Taxonomy (GTDB): domain Bacteria; phylum Planctomycetota; class Phycisphaerae; order Tepidisphaerales; family Tepidisphaeraceae; genus PALSA-1353. The sequence continues at coordinate 1,356,208 of CAVYVE010000005.1, read as the reverse complement.
ACCTTCGCGCCAGCCGTAGAGACTTGAGGAATTGTTTCCTGTCGTGTCCCAACCGTTTCGCAGATCCCAGTAAACTCCGCCGCTGTATCCGCTGTTCAGGAAGCTGCCGATGGAATCGGCGACGAACAATCCGTTGACAAGGCTGGTCATCTGCTTGCCCGGCGTACCGTAATTGGAGTTGAACTCGGTGGCCATGATTTTCACGCCTGCCGCCGCGGAGGAGCCCACCGTCTCGTCGAGGGTTGATTCGTAGTCGTTGTAGCGCACCGTCCAATCCAGGACGCTATTGGGGTCTGTAACCGTGTCATTGAGCAGGACCGCGTCGTTTTCGTCGCCGGGTCCGTACATGTAGCTGTGATCGGAAATGAAGCCCGGGACGAATCCGAGGGCCTCGCCATCCGTCAGCACGTTTTTGGTCCAGTTGTTGTCCGAGGCGCCGCTGGGATCTCCACTGTCGATTCCAACCAGAACTTTCGGGAGATTCGGGTCGCTCGCGTCGAAGCTGGCGAATGCCGCGGCGAATTGAGCGTAGGCTTGCGGGTAGTTGTAGGGTGAGGTGCTGCTGCCGCCCACCCCCGAGGGGCTGTAATGGTCGATCTCCCAGTCTCCATACTGTTCATTGCCGATTTCCCAGTATTCGATATTCGAGAACGGAGCCGCGTGGTCGATCCGCAGGAAGTTCAGGCCATCGTTCGTGCCCAGCGGCGAGGCGGCGCGTAGACCGGCCCAATATCCGACGGTTTGCCAGTTAACCGTCTGCCACGAATTGGTCGTGTCATTCCACTCCTGTCCGTCGCCGATGACCGTCGTGTCGCTGGGCGATCCTTCGAGGTATGCCAGTTCCGCCTCGGCCTCCTGCGGGCTGCCCGATCCGTAATCCAACGTGACGATCCCGGTTCCGCCGACGGCCGAGATGACCTCCGCGAACTGCGGAATGGTGTTGGCCGACGCATCGTTGTAGTTATCCGACACATTGAAATGGTAATCGTCGGAGCTGGACCCGCCAGGGAATCGAAAGAGATTCAACCCCGCCGCTTCGATCATGCCCTGGGTTTCGCTCGTGGTCAGCAGGTTATCCCAATAGGCCAGGTTCACGCCGACCAGATCGTCCGTTGAACTTGTGGTCGAGGAGGCAATGTTGACGGTGGTCGTAAGCGTCGGCGGGACGGCACTGATTCCCACATAGGTCGGGCTGACGGTCGCCTGGAACGCGTACGACGAGCCCGAAGGAAGCTGGTAACTCGAGAACGTTCCACTCTCGCTGGAGTAGGTCATAAGGTTAAAGTCGTCGTTCAGCGATGGGGAATAGCTGTTCACCAGGCTGGCCTCGAGCGTGCCGGCGAGGCTCGCCGAGCCCGCGGTGAGTGTGCCATACAGCCCGGTGGCCGGCGGCCCGCCGAGCAGAATATCCAGAATCCCGCCGCTGCTCTGTGTAAAGCTGCCGCTGGCGCTGACGACGCCGCCCAGGCCGATGCTGATCGTCCCGCTGTTGGACACGCTCGCAGCGGCCAACTTGGCGGACGTGACGGCGGCAACTCCGAACTGCGCATCATCCCAGTAAACTTCCCCGCCGGCCGTCCCGGACAGGCCCGTATAAGCGCCAGCCTGCAAAGCAAACGTGACCGATACCGTGCCGGCAGGCGCCACCGAGGTCGTCGAAAATAATTCCAGACCGTGCCGCCCTTGCTCCCGGCGATGGTGCCGCCGGCAGCGCTATTGGAGTTCAAAACGGTCAGCGAATCCCCCGATGCGCTGAGCTGGCTTCCACTGGAATTGTAGAAAAGAATATTCAGAAAAGCACCCTCCGGCCCGCTGAGCTTGTCGCCGGACGGAGTGAACGCATAAACCGACGCCGAATAGGAAATGCCCGGGGTCGCGGAGAACGATTGGTTCACGCCGGAGTTGGCTCCGGATTCCAGCAGAGATTGCGATCCGGTATAGGCGTAGCTGGTGCTGACATAGCTCGAGTTCCAATCGCCCCAATCGCTCGGATGCGTCGTGGTGCTGCCTCCGGCCGAGGGCTCCTCAAAATCCCCGTTGTTCAGCAGATTCGTTCCCACGCCCGAGCCCGCGCTACCTGATGTCAGCGTCAAAGTCCCCGCGGAAGTTTGGCTGTAGAGACCGCCGACGTTCAATAGACCGCCTGGGGCCACCGTGATTGCTCCACTGTTGGCAAGCGCCGCGCCGGATGCCAGCACCACGGTTGCGGTGCTGCTCATTGCCAAGTTGCCGGAGGCGCCAAGTGTGGAAGTCCCCGCGATAGACAACGTCCCTCCCGAAACGCTCAGCGTGTCGCCGGTGACGGAAAGGCTGCTGACCGATGCGTTGCCGGTGAGCGTTACCTGGATATTTCCGGGTTGGTTAATGACGACGGCTGAGGTGGAATTGGGGACGACGCCGGTGCTCCAGTCGGACGCCGTGCTCCACGACCCGCTGCTGTCGACATTCCACATGTCCGTGCTCAGCAGCAGGCGACTTTCCAAGGCCTCGATGGCGTGACTCAGCGCACGTCTTGTTGCCCGACGCCCCTTTTGGTTCGCTAATTTGCGCAACATTTTCTGATTATCCTCCGCACGGTTTTCTTGACGCCTGGCTTCATTTCAGGAAAGGGGCTGAACGCGTCAAATCAGCGGAAAGGCCGACCTCGCTGGCATCGAAAACCGTAAGAAACTATAGCACCGACAAACGCCTCGTGCCATCAAAAATCAGCCCCATGGGAGAGGCCACGCAGGGCAACCGCATTCTTTCCTCGCCTTGAACGTCGGCGGGGTTGCAGGATTGCTCAATGTCCCATTATGCCCCGGAATGTCCTAATTATGGGCTATTGTATTTGGGCATTTATCAGAATCGAGCGATGGAAAGGCGACCCCGGCGGCAAATGGGCGAAGGAAAAACACGGCCCCTCATATAAGGGTCCGGCAGGTGAAAGTTTTGGACGTATTTTTTGTATTTCATGCTTGCCCCGAGAAAAATTTTTTCACAAGAATCGGCCAGCAACGGCGAAAATTAAGAAAGTCTTATGGAATTTCATCTTTGGCTCCGTCCCAGGTCCACAGGACGATATTCTTCATCAATTCCAGCGCATATTCGGACTGGTATCCGGCGATGCCCCAGGCGTCGGCGCCGAGCAAGCCGCTGGTCATGTCCAGCGGCAAGAATGATGATGTGGCCCTGGCCTTCCGTGGCCATCATCGGACGCATGTCCGTGATGTCGGTGTACGAGCGGACGAATTGGCGAACCACCGGATGCGAAACGTCGATCATGCCGTTGCCGCTGGGGGTCAGCATCGGGTTAGAATCGGAAATCGGCTCGGCCCTCAGATCTGGAAACATCCGAAGCAGAAAATCGTCGTGGACGCTTTGCAAAAATGCATCGGGCGTTCCGCATGGCTCGATCAGCAGCACGCCGCCGTTTTCGACATACTCCTTGACCGATTTGAGTTGGTCGGCGGTGAGATTCAGTTTGCCGGTGCCGGTCATGTGGGCGATGGGCGGATTCAGGGCCGCCAGGTTTTCCAGGGCAGTGGGACGAAGATGGATGTCGTAGCCGGTCTGTTGCCGGAACCAGCGGGCGGCCCGGGGCCACGCGGCCGGTTCGGGGTCCCAATTGCCGTCATAGCGCAGTCGGGCCAATCGAATCGACGCCGTCGGCCCTCCGGCAGGCATCGCGATGTAATCCGATTCGAGCCGGTTTTTCAGTTCGCTTTTTCCCGCCGCATACAGGGCCAAATTCACTCCCAACTCGAAATGCCGACCGGCCGATGCGGTCCTCGCGAAGTTGCCAATATTGCGTCAGATCGGTCGGCCAGTAGCATCATCAGAATCCGCGAGCCGTTGGTGATGACGCGGATTTTGGGAGGGTCTGGTGATGTGATAGGAGACCGAATAGAGCACGCTGTCGTCCGGCAGATCGATCCAGGGATACTGCGGGAAAAGCTGTTTGCCGAGGTCTTCGACGAACCGGGAAAATTCCGGACGGCCCGCATCCGCCTGCGTCAGCAACATGCCGCCGTTCTCGATGTACTGCTTGATTTTCTGGCGATCCTGGTCTTCGAGGACGGGCGGTTTGTCGCTGGCCATGTAGAGGATCGGGCTGTCGGTCCAGTCGAGCCAGGGATGGTCCACCGGGACGACCTGCCAGTTCAGCGGCCGCTCCAGTTCGGCGGAGGCGAAGCGGGCGAGGTTGGCCACGTCGCGCGGGCGGTTGTCCCAATCGCCGTCGAATCGCAGCTTGTTCATCAGCACCGGATGCCGCCCGCGGGCCAGAAACAGCAGGGAATACGACGTGTTCACGATCCCGTCGAATGGACCGTCGGGCGCGCCCCACGACCCATCGGGCCCCTGGGCGGCGACGATCTCGGCGGCGCAGTCGCGGTACCAATCGTGCGATCCGTAATATTTGAATCCCGACGCCAGGCCCGTCCGCTCCAGGCCGTACAGCGCGTAGTACGTATAAAAATCAGCCGAGGGCGGCAACGCGATCACGCTGTTGTCGCCGTCTTCGAGCCATTTCAAGGCCCGCTCCAGCGCCGGCGAGAAGGGCGGCCGGCCGACCTGATCGCCGAAATCCTCCGCGTCCAGATAATCCTGCGCCACGAACAGCGAGGCGATTCCCGCCAGCGTCATGGATCGGCTGGGATCGTTCGTCATCGGCGCGATAGCACCACTGGCCGTCGGGAAGCTGATATTTCGTCCAGTGTTCGCGGACATCGCGCCAGAACTGGGCGGGGACCGGGATGCCCACTTCCGCGCCGGACCAGACGCCCAGAAGTCCGTACTGCGAATTGGAATTGTCCCAGAACATGAAATGCGAATGGCGGGGAAACTCGTTGTTGTACGTGAAGGCGCCGCCTTCCTGGGAACTGCAGAAGCCACTCGACATCCTCGCGGATGACGATAGTGGTCCTGCGGGCGGTCGTACAGCGCCAGGGCGGTCGCCCGCAGCGCCCGCGCGTAGGTGACGTAGTCCGTGGCCATGGGAAATTTCTTGACGCGCGTCGATGGCATTCGATCATGAAGTCGCCGTGGATGTCCAGCCGTTTATCGTGCGTGGCCAGTTCCGCCTGCATAAGTGCGTAAACCGCCAGGGTATCCAGCCCGTCGTAGTGCGGGAAATTGTCCACATCGGCAAGCTGCGGGCCGATGAATCGCCCAAGCAGAAAATCCACGCCCTTGCTCGATGGCCGCGCCGATCTGAGCGTCGGTGATTCCGGTGATGGGTGGGATGTCCAGCCGTACCGCCGGCCGGGGCAGGGCCGCTCGCCTGCGCGGCGGTGGGGGTGGCGGCGTCTGGATCGCCTCTTGCGGTTGAGTCGTCGGAAACAGCACGCTGGAGAGGTCCAGGCTCGGTTCCGTCGCGGGTGGGGCGGTTGCCGGCGGAGTCGGGATTGGCGCCCGCGACGGAGCCGTCGCCGGAGATCGAGCGATCCCGCTCGCCGGCGCCGAACGCGCGGCGGTGATGAGGTCGTAGAGCGAATCGCGCCGTTGCCAGGATCGAATCAACTCTTCCTGCAGAAACGGATCGGTAATCGTATGGCCGCCGACCAGCCGCTCCAGCTCCTGATACTTGTCGTATGCGGCGCGATACTTTCCGTTGATGGCCAGTTGCTCGGCATCCTGTTTAATTCCGAGGATTTGCTCGCGATTGGCGTGCTCCCAGGTCGGCACGGTTGGGGGCGCCCCTGAAGCAGCCAAAGGACGGCGGCGATCATGGCCACAACCGCGACGGCCCCCGCGCCCCAGATGAAGGTGCGCCGGCGATGCAGTTCCTCCTCGGCCGTTCGCGCCGCCGAACGCGGCAGCAGCGAATTGATCCGCGGCGACAGCGGCGGCCCGAACCAAGTGCCTTGTTCGCCCATCGGATCCTGCGGCTGGCCGAAATTCACCAGCGGCGCGGGCATCCAAACGGGCGGCACCGCCGGCGGAGGGGGCGGCGGTGCGGGCTGCATCGTCCACTGCACGAGATCGGATTCCTCGACCTCCACGTGCACGTCTCCCATTGCCGCGGCCGCCTGATGCGTCAGATACGCTTCCTCGACGGCCGGCGGCGCCTGCTCCTCGGCCGGCGGTTGAACCGGATTGGAAGCCGAACTGGCCGGTTGAGTCGCTGGCCGGTTGATCCGGCCGCAGGCGGCGGCGGGGGATTGGCCTGGGGCGGCGGCGTCAGGTGCATCACCGCCCCGCACGCGGGGCAGATCGTCAGCTTCCCCGTGAGGTTGCTGGCGAACCACAGGATCTTTCCGCATTGTGGGCACTGGGTCGTGAAGACCATGCGATATCTCATCCCCAGACAAAAAGCCGCCGGACTCATTGTAGGCGAAAGTCCGATTGGTCATTCGTCACTTGCCCGTTGTCGCGCCGTTTACTGACTTTACAAATGACCGATAACAAAAGACAAATGACATTTGACCCAGGAGATTTGACGTGATCAAAGTTGCGATGATCGGCGCCGGCAGCGTGGTGTTCTCCAGGAATCTCACCGGCGACATTCTCTCCTACCCGGAATTCCGCAATGCAACGCTCAGCTACATGGACATCGATCGCCGACCGGCTGGAGGTGGGCGTCAACCTCTGCCGCAAAGTCGGCCGAGGCGCTGGGGGCCAAGTCCGAAAATCGAGGCGGCCGGCGATCGCCGCCAGGCGCTGCGCGGCGCGGATTTCGTCATCAACATGGTGCAGATCGGCGGGTTCGATTCGACGCTGGTCGATTTCGAGATTCCGCGGAAATACGGCCTGCGCTTCACCATCGCCGACACCACCGGGCCGGGCGGACTGTTCCGCGCGCTGCGGACCTATCCCATGCTCAGCGGACTTTGCCGCGACATGACCGAGCTTTGCCCCAGCGCCCTGCTGCTGAATTATTCCAACCCCATGTCGATGAACATGCAGACGATCTCCCGCACCAGCGGCGTGTCGGCCGTCGGCCTGTGCCACAGCGTGCAGGGGACGTTCGATCAACTCATGCAATACATCGGCGAGAAGCCGGAAGATGTCGCGTTCATCTGCGCCGGCATCAACCACATGGCGTTTTATCTGAAGCTGGAAAAAACGGAGTGGATCTCTATCCGCGACTGTTCGAGGCGATGAACGATCCGAAAATATTCGCTCACAATGCCGTGCGCTTTGAACTGATGAAGCGGCTGGGATATTTCGTCACCGAAAGCTCGGAGCACAACGCGGAATACAATCCCCATTTCATTCCGCGCGGCATGGAGATGGTTCAGAAGTTCGACGTGCCGCTGGATGAATATCCGCGCCGCTGCGATGCCATCATCGACGAATTCGAGCGGATGAAAACCCTCAGCCAGTCGGTCGCAGCGCGATGGAGGTTCATCGCAGCCACGAATACGGCAGCACGATCATCCACTCGATGGCCACGGGCAAGCCGAGCGTGGTGTACGGCAACATGCCCAATCGCGGCGCGATCGCGAATTTGCCGGCCGATGCGATCGCGGAAGTCCCGACGCTGGTGGACCGCAACGGCCCGCAACTCACGACGGTCGGCGATTTGCCGCCGCAATTGGTCGGCTATATCCAGCCGCACGTGACCCAGCACGAGCTATTCATCCGGGCCGCGACCGAAGGCCGGCGGGATCACATTTATCAGGCCGCGATGTTCGATCCGCTTGACGGCCGCGGTGTTGCCGCTGGACAAGATCGTGGAGATGTGCGACGAGCTGATCGCCGCGCACGGCGATATGCTCCCGAAATTCCCGGCCAAAACGCTGGTTCCGACGAGCGGGAAGCGTTTCGCGTCGGCCGACATGAAGACATTTCGCCAAAGCTGGCAGAACGTGAGAGCGGGCGGAGCGGGAAAGCTCCATTAGATTTCCCACGGAAGTCCGTCGGGATACCGCTGCTGCATCTTTAGATTCCCGTCCAGGAAAAATTGCGGCCGCACGCTGTCGGAGTTGCTGCCGGCTGTGTAGTTGACCGTGTGTCGGCGCGTGCAGCACGAGCGGGGAAAATTCGTCAGCAAAAAGCGCGTGACGACTCGATCCGCCCCGATTCCACGGGGTCGCGCGGGGCCATACCAGGTCGGCGCCGCCGTCACCGCAACGTCGCGGTGAAGCATGTAACAATTCGTGTCGATGAGCCGATCATTGTCGTCCATATAAGTCGGATGCAGGCTCCCCAGGCTCTCACAATTGTCCGGGGCCACAAAATTACCATCCGCATCGAATATTCGTCGAAGCGAAAATCCCCACGCCGCCTTCGCGGCCCTGATTTCCGCAAAGAGGCTGGCCACGTGATCCGGCTCAAACCAGTTGTCGTCATCCAGGAAGCAGACGAATTCGGTGTTGCACAGAACCGAAACGGCCGCGTAAATGCGATGCCCGCACCATCCGAACTTGCCGGTCGGATACGGCAGGGTCATCACACAAAAATTCCTGCGAAGATCGCCCAGAGACTTGATAGCCTCATGCACCTTGTCGCGATGCTGGATGCCGTCGGGAACGATGAAATGTTTGAGCTGCTCAAACGTCTGTTGCTGGACGGATTGAAGGCATCGCCCCAGTTGGGGGTTTCCGGTCGTCGCGGTGATGACGGTGACGGAATCTTTGGTGAACAATCGGCCTCCAGATCAACCGTTTTTGCCAATAAAAAGATTTCGGAGCGATGCAAGGCCGGCGACGGCGGCGGCGCGGCGGTTGGGCAGATCGATCGGGTCCAGCGTGACCCATCCGTGGCAGCCGGCGTCATCCAAATCGGCAAACAGGCGCGGCCAATCCACCGAACCCTGTCCGATGGCGGCCGCCTTGGTTCTCCGCTCGGCGCCGAGAACGGCGTCGCGGCCCCGGACGTGGCGGATCATCCCGCCGAGATTCGAGAAAATCTCTTCCGAGCTCCAATCGTCGCCGAGCATGGCAACGGGATCCAGATCAATGCCGAACCAGGGACAGGCGGCGCTGCGCAGGGCGTGGTCCAGCGCATCAAAGCCGGCCAATTCGCTGCGGAACGCGAGGGTGACGCCGTGGCGGTCGGCCCGGCGGCCGAGTTCCGCCAGGGCGCCGTCCACGGTGGCGGCGAACGTCGGATCGACCTGCGCGGGAATGTCGTGCAGATTCGTCACGCGCGGGGCGGGAATGGCCAGCGGCGGCATGTCGATGATGATTGCGCCGGCCTGTCGCGGTGAAATCGCCGGATGAGATTTTTCCATCCGCGGCGGCGATGGAAGCGGACCCAAGGCGATGCAGACCAACGAACATTGCAATCCGGCAGCCGCCGCGAGGACCTTTTCGATCCGATCCAGAGCGGCGTCGATGTCGGCGCCGGGGCCCAGGCCCTTGGCTCCGAGGTCGAGCCGCAAACTGGCCAGATCGAGATCGCTGGATCCCAGGACGGAGCGCAACTCTCGGCGGCCGCTTTGCGACAGTTGGGTCAGATCGAGATCGCCGAGCCGGACGTCGAGTTGGAGCGCGGAAAAACCGAGCGAACGGGCGGCGATGGCCGCGAGGCGAAGATCGTTGTCCATCGCCGCGGCAACGACCGCCAGAGGCCGCGCCTTGCTGGACAACGAACCGCTCATTTCGCCGCCGCCAAATGTGAACGTTTTTCCCCGATCAGCTTCAGCAGCGCCTTGTGCGGATCGGCGAACTTGGCCGCCCCTTCCTCCATCAGCTTGTCTTCCATCTTCTGCTGATCGACCTTGGCGTCGATCTCATCCAGCACGGCCTTGGGCGGCATCTGGTCCACCTTGCGGGTGTAGGTCTTGTTGAGCTTCTCCACCGCGTCGTTGGTGGCGGGAGGATTGGTCTGAATGTCGCTGCCGGCCAGAGCTTCGACGTATTTGTCGGGCGGATCGGTCGGCTTCTTGGTGCCGGTGCTGGCGAAAATGATTTCCTGCTGCAACGGCAGATTTTTATCTTTCCAGAACTGCTGGTTGAGCTGCCAGAGACGCTTGGCGTTGACGATGCCGACTTGTCCCTGTGCCGCGGGAGAAAGGGCCGGGATGTATTTCTCGGTGTAAACATCGACCCGGCTGACGAAGATGCTGTAGACGCTCTTGAAGGCGGCGGTCCCGTTCTTGCGGCGCTGGGCGCCGCGCCAGACGTTGTCGCGGGCGATCTTGTATTGGCGTTCGGAAAAAATGAGCGTGACGTTGAGCGTGATGCCGTCGGCCGCCAGTTCTTCCAGAGCCGCCAACCCGGCGGCTGTGGCGGGAACCTTGATCATGCGGTTCTTCTGTCCGGCCGACCATTTCTTGCCGAGTTCGACATATCGCCGAGTGCGTTCGGGAATGGATTTTGGGGCCAATTGGAGGTCTTCCAGCAGCGGATCGAGTTCGAAGCTGACGTATCCATCGTTGCCCCGGGTCTGTTCCCAGACCGGCCGGAAAACCGCCTGGGCATCGGAGACGAGTTTGTCCGTCATCGCCCAGGCGAGCGCGGAATCGTCGTCATGCCCCTCCTCCATGAGGGACATCATAATCTCGTCCTGCGAGCCGGAGTTGATGATGCCCGAAACGATGATCGGATTGGACGTTGCGCCGCTGGCGCCGAGGGCGCGGTTGCGGCGGACGAATTCCGGATCAATCGAATCCAGCCAGAGCTTGGTTCCCGTTGCGATGAGTGACTTGAGTGACATAGCGTTTCTCCATTCTTGTTTGATTGTATTACATCGGCGAGGGAAACACACCGGGAAAGAAACAAGAAATGATCGTGACGGCTCGGCAAAGCAGGTCCACGAAAAAGAATCGGGCATCGCTGGGACGCCCGATGTGGAAGACTCACTCTGTTGAGGCCGATTACATTCCCCGACTACATTCCATTGTTATCAGGCGGTGGGGGCGGTCCGGCCGGGGGGGCTTGAGGGGGCGGGGGCTGAGTCTGGTTGTGCTGTGCCGCCCGCGCCAGGATCGGGCCGACGACGTTATCCATCGTGTCCTGGTCCATGGCCATGACGACCTGGGAGCCATCGACTTTGGGTTTCACGGCGGCGGCGAGCTTGTCGAAATCCCCGGCGGAGATGTTTCCGCGCTGGGTGGGATCGTTCTTGGCATCCTGAATTTTCTTGGTGATCAGGCCGGCCAGCGCGGTTGCCGAATCGGCGTCTTTACACTGGATGGTGCAATTGCCGGATTCCTTGGGCGGCGACGTGATCGAAACGGAAACCCAGGCGACGGCATCCCATTGTGGATCACTGAAAGGAGGCTGGACCGGGCCGCCATTGGCCGTGCGTCGGGCGCTCATCATCATCATGAAGATGGGGCTGGCTTTCAGCGAACTGGGCACAAACGCAATGCGCACGGTTCCGTTGCCGGCGGCCAAGAGGGCGTCGGCCAAATCCGGCCGCGGCTCGTTGGATGGGGTCTTCAGCTTGTCGACGCCAGGACCGGTCGAATAAACCAGGGCATTTCCAACGACGGCGGTCTGCTGCCGCATCCGCTGCATCTGGGCCGCGTTTGGATCGGTCGGATCGGGCGGAGGCGGATTGCCGTTTGGATTGAACACCTTCGCCAGCGCGTTGGGGTTGGCGCCGTTCAGCGGAATAACCAGTCCGAAGGTGCTCCCTGCATCAAGCCGGCCAGCGAAATGACGACGTACAAATCCTTTCCGCCGACGGTTTTGAAATCGGAGACCCACTTTTTGGCGCTGGCGATGCTCTCATCGGCCTCTTTCTGCTGCCGGGCCTTTTGCTCGGGGTCGAGGTTCGCGGACGCCATCGCTTTTTGCTGCCAGGCGTTCAACTGATCCAGATCAACCGAAGAGAAGTCCACGTAGATCACCGCATTGGTCTGCGAATCGACGAACGGAGCGATCGGACTGTCCGCGCGAGCGGGAGCTTGCGTGCCAAGCAGCGCGGCGATTGTCATCAGACACAGCGGCCGGTAAATCTTTCTCAAGCGAGCCTCCTCGGGAGCAAAAAATGGCGCGAATTCACCATCGCGGCCATTGTGCCATGGAGATGCGGTTTGGCAAGAGGGGGACTCGTCAAAGCGTTTAATCCCCGGCCACAGAAACAAACTGAAAATCCTTAATTTGCAATTCGACGGTGGTGCGGCCATTGAACTCGTTGAGGCAAGGCTCCACCGCCAGGCGAACGGCCGTGTTCGGTGAAAGGCGATCGATCAGTTCGCCGCACTGAAACGCGATGCAACGGATCGTTTGGCGATTCTGTTTGACCATCAATTGCAGGTGATCGCCGGTCTTGCCGACGCGGCGCGGCGGCGCGGAAACCGTGGCGGCGTCGATGCACAGCAGCGGCTTGCGGTTGCCGTGGCCGAACGGGGCCAGACGCTGAAGCTCGCGCACCAGCGGTTCGGTGATTTGGGACAGATCGGCCATGGATTCCAGGCGCAATTGCGGGATCAGCATCTCGTCGGTGACGTGGGCGGCGGCGTAATCGCAGAACGCGCGGCGGAAATCATCGAGACGGTCGGTTTGAATTTTCAGCCCCGCCGCCATCTCGTGGCCGCCGAATGCTATCCAGGTGCTCGCCGCACGATTCCAACGCCCGGGCGAGATGGAAACCGGCGATGGATCGCGCGCTGCCCTGGCCCTGGCCGTTGTTCAGGGCGACCATGACGGTCGGGCGGCAGAAGCGATCGACGATCCGCGACGCGACGATGCCGATCACCCCGGCGTGCCAGCCTTCAGCGGCGAGCACCAGGGCGCGATATCGTTCGTCGGCCCAGCCGTTGGATTCGATCTGGGTCAGGGCCTGCTCCAGAATTCTGCTTCTCGACGGCTTGGCGGTCGCGGTTTTGGGTTTCGAGATAAACGGCGATTTCACGTGCACGGGCTTCGCCCGCCGTGGTGAGCATCTCGACGGCCAATGCCGCATGACCGAGCCGGCCGCAGGCGTTGAGCCGTGGGGCCAGGAGAAAACCGACGTGATAACTTTCCAGATTCCGGCCCGTGAGGTTGGCGGATTCGATCAAGTGCGCGGATGCCGGTGAGTTTGCTCTGCTGGAGTCCGCCGAGGCCGAAATGGGCCAGGACGCGATTCTCACCGACCAGCGGAACGACATCGGCGATGGTTCCCAACGCGGCCAGGGCGGTGGCTTCGACGAGAAATTCCCGAAAGGATTCGCTGACGCGAGTCGCGCCGGCAACGGCGTGGCCGATTCCCCAGGCCAGCTTGAACGCGATGCCGGCGCCGCAGAGATTCGGATTGGGATACGGCGGGCTGATTCCCGGCAGGCGGGGATGGACGACGGTATGGCAATCCGGAAGCCGCGGCGGATCGCCGTGCGGTTGATGATGGTCGGTAATGATCAGGTCGACATTGCGCTGCCGGGCGATCGCCGCCGGCTCGATCGCCGTGATGCCGCAATCGACCGTCACGATCAGCTTGGCGCCGTTATCGATAATCTGCCCCAGCGCCTCGGCGTTGAGGCCGTATCCTTCGTCGATGCGATGCGGAATGTAGGTGTCCACCTGACCGCCGAGGAGCGTGATGGCATGCCAGAGGATGCTGGTGGCGGTGATGCCGTCAACGTCGTAATCGCCGTAAATGACGATTTTCTGGCGGTCGCCGATGGCCCTGGCGATCCGTGCCGCCGCGGCGGGCAGGCCCGGCAGCAGCGCCGGATCGGCCAGCGCCAGAAGGCTTGGCCGCAGAAACGCCTGGGCGTCGTCGAAGCTACGAGATTCCGCGATTGAGCAGAATCTGACTGATGAGCGGCGAAATTTTAAGCCGGGCCGCCAACTCGGCCGCCGCCGGCTGCGGCGGATTGATCTGCCAACGCTGGTGACGATACATCCGTGCGATCCTTGTGTGTCCGATGCGTCCGTGAGCCGGACATGGCAATCATATTGCGCCGGCAAGCGAGGTCAAAGGAAGAAGCATTGCCTATCACACAAATTGGTCACATCGCTCGTAGCCCCGGATGTACATCCGGGGCTTCGGGACGGGACGCACTTTGAAAATGGAAAATGTACCGCTGGTTTGTCCGTCCTCCGGCGTAGTTTTTCCCCTACGATTTCAATCCCCGCGGGGCGGGCCGTCCGCCATGGGGAGAACCAGGTCGTCAAGCTTTTCCGAGATTGTCGGCGGCGAATGGCCGTGGCCGCCGTGTTTCGAGCGGAAGGATGCTCGGCCGCGAGGTGGGAAATGAACGTCAACACCGCGAAGGCCAGCACGCCGGCGCCAAGGACCAGCAGCGAATACATCATCCGCGGGTCGGCAGGAGCGGTGGCGATCACATCGGCATCCTCGATCGGCTTGATATCGAACGCGTGCTCGGCCGCCGACAGGCTTTCATCGCGGTTTCGCCGGGCGGTTTGCAATTCCGCGTACGCCGTTCGCTGGTCGTCCAGCAGGTCGATTTTCTTCGTCTGCGCGGCCTCAGCCGCGGCGTGGGCGGCTTCCTGCGGTTCGTAAGCTACAAGCAGAGCGGCGTCGGCGTTGCGGGCCGCATCCAATTTCTGCTGGTCGGCTTCGAGCGCTTGATTTGTCGCCGCGACTTCCTGGACGCGCTGGTTATTCAGTGATTGAAGCTTTTGGCGGGTCAACTCCTGTTGCCGATGGGCGATCTGGTCCTTCAAATCTTCGATTTTCTTTTGCAGATCGATGACTTTGGTGGAGGGCGCGACTTCCTCCTCGCCGCCGCCGACGGCCATGGCATATCTTTGTGCGCGGCGTTGAGCGCGTCGAGGCGCTGGCGAATTTTCCGGGCCAAATCCTGCTGCGCCTGCGGAAGGGCCGCCACGACGGGATCCAGTTGAGCTAACTGAGTTTCCACTGGATCGAGCACCTGGTCGATCTCCTGTTTTTCGCTTTGGAGCTTGTTGCGCAGGGACTGGACAAGCAGATTCAAACCCTCTTCCACCTTGACCTCTTCGGGATCTATGCCAAGCTGCGCCTGCGCGCCTGCACCTTCGCCGCGCAATCATCGATCTCTTTTTGCAGGGGATCGAGAATGCGAGAATCGGTGATTCCCTCGCCGACATTGGCGTTGTATCGATGCTGGGCGCTGTTGAGGTTTTCCCGGAGCAGCTTGAGCTGCGGATCGTCGGACCATTTCTGCTCCTGCCGGGATTGAATCATGTCCTGTACATCCCGGCGAGTATCCTCGACCTGCTTTTCCAAATCCTCACCGTCCACGATCAGCATGTTGATCAGATCGCGCACCTTGGCCTGCGCATCCTTCGCCGAATCAACGAACTGCCGAAGTTGCGAACTGCTGCTCAACACGGCGTCGGCGTCGGCCAATTGATCGCTGAATTGTTTGGCGGCGGATTCAAGCTGCTGGCGGGCCATCAATGCACCGGAGGCCTGGTCGGAGCGGGCGCTGTCGACCTCCGCCGACAGATCAGCCAATTGCTGCCGCAGTTGGTTGAGCTGGGGATCGGATGAATCCGGCTGCGTGGTGGCGGCCGCGGCAATTTTTTCGGACGCGAGAGTTGCAAGCCCGTCCCGATCCCGATCGACCGCGTCCTGGGCCTCCTGGCGGGTCTTTTCCAGCTTGGCCCTTTGGGCGGTGAACCGGCCCATTTGATCGATCGGCGGCTGAGCGTCGATCACCGATTGCACGTTGGCCAATTCGTTCTTGATCCGCTCGAGTTTCTCGCGGGCCGCATCGAGGGCCTGCTGCGCCTGCTGCTGGGAATCGCGAAGCCGGCGGTTGTTATCCAGCAAGGGTGCATTGGCATCGAACAACGCCTGCAGCAGCGACAGCATCCGCAGACGGTCGGCCTCCTTGTCGCCGCCGCCGTCGTAGGACAACCGCAAAACCGTTTGAACCGGCACGACATCACGATTGGAACTCAGCGCCACCGACGCGATCGTGCGGTTCAGCAGATCACGAACCTCCAGAAAACCAGGGGAAACATTGGGATGGTCCCGGTGAAGGATCTCCACCGCGCACTGGCGGGTCTGCTGGCTGGCCAGAAGCCTGCGCTGGGCGCCTTCAAAGTCGCTGCCGTCCTGGGTGCCGGGTGTCCAACTATAGTTCTGGAAAGTCATCTTTCCGATGATCTGGGACCGCACGGGAATGAATCGCCAGATCGCGCCCAGGGCCAAACCGATGACCAGCAGAATCGTCGGCATCAGAAACGGGATGCGGAACCTGCGACGACGGCGAGCGGGCGGGGCATCCACCGGCGCCTCCGGCGGAGTTTGCAAAGCCAAGCGTTCCTCGGCCGAGGCGTCGGATTGTTCTGATAACTCGGCAAGAGGAGCGGAAGTCGGCTCATTGAATTCCATATTGGGATCATCGGTTGCGACCGCCGGGTCGCCGGAGTCGGCTGTTTGGGCCTCCGCCACGGTCGGCTGCGGTTCGGATAACACCTCGGTAACCGGCGGTTCGGCCGGAGCCGGCGATTCAATGGCGGCCTGCGATTCGATGGGAGCGGGCGATTCGATGGGCGCTGGCGAATAATCGCGAGCCGCCTCGGCGACAGGCTCTGTCGGCCCAGTGCTCATCGGCGGCAGCCCGTCCTCTTCGTCGGTGCGGTTCCAGAAATCGTCTTCCGCGAAATCGTGTTCCGGATCGTCGGCCCGGCGAGCGGCGATCTCCGGGGTTTCCGGAACGATAAAGTCGTCCGGTCGGCTGAGCCGGGCGCCGCCAAAGGCCGCGTCGTTGACCACCAACGCATCGACGTTGGAAAAAACGTCGGTTTCCCGCACGGCTGGCGCCAAGCCGTCGAATGCCGTGCCGATCGGCGCAAAACCATTGCCGGCGCCTTCCCGCGGCGGGCTATCCATCGAAATCTCATACGACGCGTTGGCAAATGTTGAGCCCCGGCGAGAGACGCGAGACGCCGCCTTGGGTACGGCTTGCAATGGCGGTTTGGATTGAGGCGGCGGCGCCGGCTGGGCCGGCGGCGGGTCTACTGCCGGCGCAGGGGGAGGCTACCGGCGCAGCGGAGATTGGCGGCGCGGGGGAGACTGGCGGCGCGGGGAGACTGGCGGCGCCGGGGGCGGAGTTGGCTCCGGCAACGCGACAACCTCCTGCGATTCGGGAGAGACCGCAGGCGGCACGGACGCAAACTCCTCCGGCAGCGGCACCGTCCCCGTAAAATCGATCCTGACCTGACCAAAGCCAACCGGAGCCGGCGGCAGTTCCTGCAATTCAATGGGCATGCCGCCCAGGAAATGATCGAGGTTCACCGTGCCGCCGCTAAGGAATGCGAAGCTGCCAATCAAAACGAAGGGAGAGTCGAGGCCCGGCTCCTCGTCGGCGGCGGGCGGCTGCGCCGGATCGGGGGCGCCGCCGTGGTCGAATGTGAAACCCTGCGTAATCCCCGATGCCGCTATGCCCTCAATGACCGGCTCGGCGTCCTTCGGAAAATCATCCGGCGACGGAAGCTCAAACCGTCCGATTTCCAAACCAACTTCCACCGCGGGTGGTTCAAGAACAGGCGATTCCGACTCGACGGGCGCCTGCGTCTGAGCGGCGATCGGTTCTGCAACGCCCGGCGCCGAATCCGGCGATTGATCCGAAGCGCGATCAATTACCAAATCGGCAGCTTCAACCGGGGGTGGTTCAAGAGCGGGCGGCGCCAATTCCGCGCTAGCGGGCGATTCGATGGACGGGGACGATTCTTCCGCCTCTGTCCTGGGCGGAACACGCTTGGATCGACCGCGGCGCGCTTTGGGCGGCGTGAGCGCGTCGGGCGAGCGGCGCGAGCGGCCGCGACGCGGTTTCTCCGGTTCACCCGGAGCCTCACCCTCGACGGAAGGCGCGGTCTGGGCATCCTCCGCCGGCGGCGCGGACTCGGAAATAATCGGCGCTTGCTCGGCCGCGGATTGCGGCCCAGTCCAATCCGCAATCGGAGATTTCTCCACGGCAACCGGCGGAGTCTCATCAACCGGCAACGGCGGTGGGGTTGCTTCCGTCGCCGCCGGCGGCTGCGCTTGCGAACGAGGATCGGTCGGCGGAGGCGGAGTTGGTTCCGGCTCGAATTCCGCAGGCGACGGTGCATCGGACAAGTCGATCGATGTGGCCGGGGCTGAAGATGTCTGCTCGGCCGTCTCGATCGGTGGCAATGTCTCCGCTTCGAGTTCCACCGGCTTGAATTCTTCAGGGTGCTTGGTCGCGAACTCGGCCAAGAGGTCGATTTCCGACGCTGGCGGCGCGGTCGGCGTTTCAATTTCGAGAGGCGTTGGTTTTTCCAACGTGATCGCGCGGGAAGATTCCTCGGGAATTTCGACAGTCGGCAATTGCGGCTGGGACTCGAGCCGGAGTTGCGGCTCGGGCTCCACCGGCTTGAAATCTTCGGCTTGCGGCGGTGCGAGTTCAGCCAAGGGTTCGATCTCCGAAACCGGCGGCGCGGGATGAGAGTCCGCCTCCGGCTCGGAACGTGCCGCCGGCGCATCAGACAGATCGATTTCCGAAACCGCTGGCGGCGCGGTTTGCGCAGGCGCTTCGATTTCGGGTGCTATCGCATGGCGAGGTTCGTCGGGAGTTTCGGGCGTCGGCGGTTGCGGCGGGAGTTCCGGCACAGCGGGTTCGCCGGCCAGGTCGATCGGTTCGGCGACGGGCACGGCAGGATATTTGATTGCTTCAGGCTCCGGCGGAGATTGCGGCTCAAGTTCCAGCGGCAACGGTTCGTCGGAAATGCCGCTCGCCGGCTCCGGCGCCAATTCGAGAGCTGCCGGTTCCTCGGT
Source organism: uncultured Phycisphaerales bacterium (assembly GCA_963771925.1). Taxonomy (GTDB): domain Bacteria; phylum Planctomycetota; class Phycisphaerae; order Tepidisphaerales; family Tepidisphaeraceae; genus PALSA-1353. Next base: position 1,337,650 of record CAVYVE010000005.1, on the reverse strand, counting down.
CGGATGATCCGCGACGGGGTGCGCCGGTTCGGTCGCTGAATCTGCCGGCTTCAGTTCGAGAGGCGCTGGCTCCTCGGTCGGATGATCCACGACGAGGTTCGCCGGCTCTGCCGGTTCGGCCGCTTTATCTGTTGGCTCCGGCTCCAGTTCAAGAGGCAGCGGTTCCTCGATTGGATGATCGACGATGAAGTTCACGGGCTGTGCCGATTCGACGGGTGCATCGGTTGGTGCCGGCTCCAGCGGCAAGGCTTGGTCCGCCACAGGAGCTTGGAGGGAGGATTTCTCCGGCTCGGCAAGCTTCAAGACCGATTCGCCGATGCGAATCTCATCGCCAAGCTTGACCTTCTGCTGATGGATCTTTTCGCCGTTGAGGAACGTTCCGGTGCGCGAATTGAGATCGCGGACATATCGCTTCTCGCCGACTTCGAAGATGATGGCATGCCGGGCGGAAACGGATTGTTCGACCAGCATCACATCGCTGCCGGCGGTGCGGCCGATGAGCAGAATCCGGCTGTCAAAAGCGGGCAGCGCCTGCCCATCGACAATGACGCACGCGCGTCGAGGACGGATCGCCGCGCCGTCGAGCCGGCGCGATGCCGCGAATTTGAACGAAAATTTGCCGATGCGGAGTTCGTCCCCATCGGCCAATTCGGCTTCGCGCTGCGGCTGGCCGTTGATGAGGACTTTGGCCCTGCTCCCCAGATCGCAGACGTAAACACGATCGGTTTCGCGCACAATCAGGGCGTGATGGCGGCTCACGGTGGAGGAAACCAGATGCAGATGGCAATGTTCCTCCCCGCCGACGACCACCACGGGCTTGGTAAGTTTTATCGGCGGCCCGCCGGCGTATTCGCCCTGCGGAGCGAGCGTGAACTCCACGGAGTCCGGTGCTGGGGACGGGGAATTAGCAGCCATCGGCACGAATCCTGTACAACCGCCGAAGCAATGATGGCGAATTCTACCACGAGATCGATGCGGTGGCGCGATAAAAACCACCGAATCACCCAATAGTATGGTTATCGGTCAGCCGCTGTTCGACGTTAATTGTAAGGAATTTGACCAAAGGTGCGAGCGTTTGTTAGGCCGGGCCGGCCTTGGCCCGGTCCGGCGGGGCGGGACGCCCCGGCTCGGTTTTTTTGGCCGGCGTGAGCAGCACCTGCCCCACCCGCCGCTGCTGAAGCGTCAGCACCTTGGCCCGGTAGTCCCCCAGCGGGACTTCATCGCCGACCCGCGGCCAGCGGTTGAGTTTCTGGACGATATATCCGCCGACGGTATCGACGCCATCGGCTTCCACGGGACCGATGGGCAGGCGTTCGTGCAGATCGTGCAGGGGGTACAGCCCGCTGACGCGGGCGGCGTCGCCGTCGCGGACCAGATCGGTGGCGGCGACGGGATCAAATTCATCTTCGATCTGGCCGACGATTTCCTCCAGCACGTCTTCCATCGTCACGACGCCCTGGGTCAAGCCGTATTCGTCCACCACCACCGCCAGATGAAGATGACGCGTCTGAAACAGGCGAAGCAGGCGGGCAAGGGGCATCAGTTCCGGAACGAACAGCACGTCGCGCTTGATCTGCCGAAGATCGATCTGTCCCGATCCGATGACGTGCACGGTCGATCCCGGCAGTCCGGCGGGGACGGCGACGGCTTCGCCGCCGGGGAGTTTCTCGTCCAGAAACTTCAGCTTCCCCGGAACGAGCTGAAGGTGATTGAACAGATCCTTCATGTGAATCTGGCCGATGACGTGGTCGAGGCCGCCCTCGCAAAGCGGCAGGCGCATGAAGGCGCTGCGCTGCACGATGCGGAGAATCTCGCCCAGCGGCTGATTGATCAGCAGGTAATCCACCTCCGGCCGGGGAGTCATAATCTGGCGGACCTTGAGTTGGCCGAACTCGAACGCGTTGGCGAGAAGATTGGCTTTGCCCTGCGGGATGGTTCCTTGGGCGGCGGCTTGCATGAGCAGGGCGTGCAATTCCTCTTCGGTGTGCGGGAGATATCCGCTGCCGAGGGGAGCGCGGGAGGTTCGAAGACCGGCCAGGCGCAGAACCCCGTGCGTGGCGGAATTGAGCAGCCATGTCGCCGGATAAAAAACATAGGTGAAGATCACCAGCGGAATGCCCAGAACGGACAAAAGGAGGTCGGCATGTTCGATGGCTAAATTCTTGGGCATCTGCTCGCCGACGACGATCTGCAAGGCGAGGGCCAGGATAAAGCTGGCGGTGAAAGCGGCGATGCCCTGGACCGAAGCCGAGAGATGCAGCAGAGAAGCCAGCGGCGCCAGCAGGCTGCCGACCGCGGGGGCGGCGATGGCGCCCAGCCCCAGCGCGGCCAGGCTGGTGCCGAGTTGGCAGCTTGAGAGGAACAGGTCCAGGCGTGTTTTGATGAGCCGGGCGGCACGGCCGGACATCGTGTCGGCGGCCCCGCGCACCCGCGTCGCCCGAGCACTGATCGCGGCATACTCGGCCGCCACGAAAAATGCGTTCAGCGCCACCAGTGCCAAGATGGCGAGGATTTTGAGGAAAATTATCATTGGTCATTTGTCATTAGACATTGGTCATTGGTGGCAACGGAATTTCATTCTTCAACAAATGACAAATGACCAATGACGAATGACCAATCTTAACGCCGCAGGGCGAGGATCAATTCGATTTCGCCGCTGGGCCGATGCAGTTGCTGCGCAATTTCGTTACTAGAACGGCCCTGGTCGGCCAGGGCATAGACCTGGGCGTGACGGGGATCGCCGGGCAATTCCGGCGCAGGCCGGCTCGGCCCGCGGCGGCGGAGCCGATGGCGGCGACTTCATCGCGGCGATCTTTTCGTCGGCCTCGCGAATCAGCGCCTCCAGCTTGGCCGCACGCGTGTCCAACTGCGCGGTGATCTGCCGAGCCATTTCCGATAGGTCCACCAGGACGTTCTGCATCTGCCGCTCGACCGATCGCTGCTGGGCGAGGCTTGAAAACGCCGGCGGCCTGTCCAGCGGGTCTTTCCTGCGAAACCATGGCCGAATCACCGCGTACACGATGGTCAGCATCGCCAGAGCGATGACGGCCCACTTGGTGAAGGGATCCATGTCCAAAAGCATCGGCGACGGCATGATGGTGCATCGTGCCGTTAGAACAGGGGGGAATCAAGGCGGCAAATTCAGAATCCGAAAGACAAGACGGCCTTGGTTTCGAATTTCAGCCATGCGAATTTCGATTCGGATTTCGCATTTCGAATTTTCCCCTCACGTCTCCGGCAACGGTTCCGCATCACTCCAACACATGCGGCATATTTTCCTGCCGCGTCGCCGCAGGGTTAAGTTGAATCACAAAATGCCTTGCCAAGAGCCGGAAAAACGACTTCGGAAGGCCACGACAATTGCCCATGATTCGGCACGCTTTGGCCACAACATCCGCGTTTTTAGAGCGCCAGGGGCCGAGTTGTTACTGTTACTGTCGAATAAACGGACAAAGTCCGGCCGGCGGAGTTGGGCGACATTCTGACGAAGTTCCTGGCGTGACATCCGGCCAAAGGATGGTTCATGAGTGGTCCCTCTGTTGTCTGCGCCGGAGGTGAAGGTTTTGGGCGTATTTTGCGAATAAAATGCCTCGGCGAGCAAATTAATTTCTGGCCGTCTCACCTTTTGCGCAAACGAAGCTCCGGATGTACATCCGGAGTTCCTGGCTCATGCCCTGTGTGATTTGGAATCGCTCCGCCGGCGACGCAGCAGGATCGGCAGCAGCGCCGTCGTCGCCAGTGCCAGCGTGGCCGGTTCGGGGACGTTCGTGACGGCGGTCAAGTCCACGTCAAAGGTCCCGGCCGCTGCGGCCGTCGCGGAGGCAAAATAGTCGTCGGCAGAGGAGTCTTCCAGGCCGTTACCATCGGAGTCAGTTGTCCAGGACGTGAAGGCCACATTGAAGTCCGCCGCCGCGTTTGAAGCGAAGTTCAGGAAATCGGAGCTGTAGGCGACCGGAAGATCGCCATCACTAGTGCCTGCGATCAAATTAGGATTGGTTCCGCCGTTCACACCGGCTAACACGCCGTAGAACTCCACTGTCAGGAGGTCGGTCTTAGAACCGTCTCCCTCCCCGGCCGGGGTATCGCGGGTGATGGTCAGAATATCATCCGTTGCGCCGGATTCGTCGAATTCTTGGTAGTTGAAAGGGAAGGTGTTGGATACGTCTTCAACCGTGCTGGAGGTCAAGGTGAGCGTCGCGGCTTGCGGACCCTGGAGATCCGGCGGTAGATCCGTCTGGGAAAGATAAGTGAACGTCACGGGAATGCTGCCGCCGACAACGCCGTTGGGATCGGTGACCAACTCGGCGTCACTGATCGCGCCGTTATCGAGATACGCGAAGACATTGGCGTCCGACGATCCGGTGTTTTCTTCGAACTGCGCGAATGTCGCCACCGACGCTCTGAGCGCCGACGGAAAACTGAACGCACAAGCCGCCACCGCTGCGAGGATGAGTTTCCCCCGTAGCGCCGAATTCGAAACATTGGCTCCAGCCGAAACAGCGCGATACATATTCTCTCTCCATAGAATTCCGCCGTCCAAACACGGGGCTTAATCCCAACCAAACCCCAGCGAACCTACGCAGGATACCCCAATTGCGACGGAATACAGCGCGAAATTTTTAATAACCCCATTATCTGCAATGACTTACAGGTTACACTAAAACGACTCTCGATTCCTCGATTGCGACACTGCCCATCGGATGCATCCAGCTACGGCCGCAGAAACATATTGAGTATGCGTGCAAAATCGCGCCGTTGCGGGGAAATGGACGGCGATCCAGATGTGTTTGTTTCAACCATGGCCAGTTTAATCTGATTGTGCTGAACATAGCCGCTCGGATCGGTTTGCCCGTCCGATAAGTGGTTGAATCGCTTCGTCGGCATGGTCGCGCACCACCGAATCAGGTAGCTTCGCCGGCGACGACCATGATGAACGCCGATGCCGATTGGATTGTGCTGTTGCCCGCGGTGCGGCGAATCGAGCGGCTTGCGGGGTACGGCAATGCCGCGGCGGAGGAGAAAATTGATTCGTCGGTCGCGCGGCCGCAAGGGTATCGCATTTCCATCACGCCGGAGATTTGCCGGATCGTCGCACACGACGCCGCGGGAATTTTTTATGCGCGGCAAACGCTCACGCAGATTCGGCGGCAGTTTCCCAGATGCGCTGCCGTGCGTCCAGATCGAAGATTGGCCGGATTTTCCCGTGCGCGGGGTGATGCTGGATATCAGCCGCTGCAAAGTTCCGACCATGGCCACGCTAATGAACCTCATAGATCGACTTGGCCGAATGGAAGATCAATCATCTTCAGCTTTACATCGAGCACACGTTTGCTTACGCCGGGCATGAAGAGGTGTGGCGGGACGCCAGTCCGATGACGGGACCGGAAATTCGTCAACTCGACGAGTTTTGCAAGGCCCGGTTCATCGAGCTGGTCCCGAACCAGAACAGTTTCGGGCACATGGAGCGTTGGCTGCGGCATCCGCGTTATTTGCCGCTTGCCGAAGCGCCGGACGGGGCGGACACGCCGTGGGGATTTCGATGGACCGGGCCGTTCAGTCTTTGCCCGACCGATCCGCGAAGCCTGGAATTGCTGGGCGATCTGTATTCGCAGCTCCTGCCGAATTTTTCCAGCGGATTGTTCAACGTCGGATGCGACGAGACGTTCGACATCGGCCAGGGCCGCAGCGCCGAGGAATGCCGCAAGCGCGGCGTGCATCAGGTTTATCTGGATTTCCTGTGCCGGGTGCGCGAATTGGCCGCCCGGAATGGCCGGCGGATGATGTTCTGGGGCGACATCATTTTGCACGAGCCGGCATTGATCGAGCGATTGCCGAAGGACGCGATCGCGCTGAACTGGGGATACGAGGCCGATCATCCGTTCGACGCCGATGCCCGGCGATTCAGCGACAGCGGACTGGAGTTTTACGTTTGTCCGGGCACGAGCGGTTGGTGCAGCATTGCCGGCCGCACGGACAATATGCTGGCCAACCAGCGTGCCGCGGCCGAAGCCGGATTGACTCACAACGCCAGCGGGTATCTGAACACCGATTGGGGCGATTACGGTCATTTGCAATATCTGCCGATGAGTTACGCGGGCCTGGCCGCGGGCGCGGCAATGAGTTGGTGTTTGGAATCGAACCGCGATTTGCCGCTGGGGCGGGTGTTGGATGTTCATGCGTTCGAGGATGCGGCCGGGGTGATGGGGACGGCCGCTTGCGAACTCGGCAACGTGTACAAGGCGGTCGGGAAATCGATTCCGAATCGATCCGCGCTGTTCAGCATTCTGGTTCCTTCATCCACGCACACCGATCCGATGGAGGGAATCGCGCCAGGGCCTGGAACACGCGGAAGCGGCGATCGAATCGTCGATTCGGAGAATTCATCTTTCGAAGATGCGGCGAGCGGATGCGGAACTGATTCAATCGGAGTTCGCCAACGCCGCGGCGATGCTTCGGTACGCCTGTCGAAAGGGTCGAGGCGAGGCGACGCCGGCGGAATTGGAGCGGATTGTGCAGGTGCATCGGCACTGTTGGCTGGCGCGGAATCGGCCGGGTGGATTGGAGGAGAGCGCAGGCAGACTGCGGGACACCAAAATATCGTCATTGTTGCCTCCGCAGGTTGGTGGTATGGTTTGAGCATGATTGCGATTCGAAAGAAGATTGTCGTGGATGAGCGGGGTAAGCCACAGGAGGTCATCATTTCGTGGGCGCAATTCCTTGAATTGAGCGAGGCGCTGGGGCTCGATCTTGACGAAAAAGCCAAGGATGATTTGCGGGCCACGCGTCGTGACTTGAAGCGCCGCAACGCTTCCGCTTTCAAGCCGCTTTCGGCGCTTTGATCTCAATGGCAAAGCTCGTGGTTCATAATCGGGCCGCGCGCTACATCAAGCGAATGGACGCGCGAATCAAGGCGCAATTGTTTATCAAGCTCGAGCAGCTTGCTAAAAGCCCAATCGCGATGCCGGTACGAAACCAATGGCTGGAGAATGGATGGGATTTCACCGTCTGCGCCACGGCGATCTCCGAGTCATCTATCTTCACGATCGGACCAACGACACGATCATTATCGCTCATGTGGGGCCGCGCGGCGATGCGTACAAGTAGCCGGGGAGTCTTGGGGGCGGGTCGTTCGCATTTCTGGTTTCGGATTTTCCTTCCCATTATGATGTTGCCGTGTCTGAGCGCGTGACAATCGTCGGCGACGGGGCGATGGCGACGGTCTGCTCGCTTCTGCTGAGCCAGGGCGGACACGACGTCACCCTCTGGGGAGTTTTCGAGGAGTCGATCAATCGGCTGATCCAGAACCGCGAAAACCAACGGCTTCTGCCCGGCGTGAAGTTGCCGCCCAACGTTCGGCTCACGGCCAACGACGCCGAATGCTTCGACGGATGCACGCTGATTCTCTCGGCGGTTCCGACGCAGTACATGCGGAGCGTCTGGAAACGGCTGGCCCGGTATGTGCCGGTCGGCGTTCCGATCGTCTCCGTGGCCAAGGGGATTGAGAATCAAACCCTGCTGCGGCCGACGCAGATTGTGCAGGAGGTGGTCGGCCGCGGCCGCGGATTGGCGGCGCTGTCGGGTCCGAACATCGCGGCGGAACTGGCGCGATATCTCCCGGCCACGGCCGTGGCGGCCGCGGAGGATGCGGACCTGGCCAAGCGCATCCAGGACGTTTTTTCCACGCAGTGGTTTCGCGTCTATACCAATTCCGATGTGATCGGCACGGAACTGGCCGGGGCGACCAAAAATGTCATCGCCATCGCGGCCGGAATCCTGGATGGCTTGGCCGCGGGAAACAACGCCAAGGCGGCGCTGGTGACGCGCGGACTGGTGGAGATCACGCGATTGGGCCTGGCCATGGGGGCGCAGGAATCGACGTTCCAGGGCCTGGCCGGCCTGGGCGATCTGATCACCACCTGCGTCAGCCCTGAAGGGCGGAACCGGACGGTGGGCGAGCAGGTCGGCAAGGGCCGGAAACTGCAGGACATTCTGGGCACCATGGACAGCGTCGCCGAGGGCGTGCCGACGACGCGCAGCCTGCGGGAGCTGTCGATCAGATACAACGTGGAGATGCCGATCACCGAAGCGGTACACGCGGTGCTGTTCGAGGGGATGGATGTGATCCGCGCGCTGACGACGCTGATGACGCGGGAAGCGAAGGCGGAGTGAAAAAAGAAAGCCGGCTGAAGAGCGCAGTGGGCGATAAGGGATTCGAACCCCTGACTTCCACCTTGTAAGGGTGGCACTCTAGCCGCTGAGTTAATCGCCCTTGTTGGGGATTTTAACCATCTGTCCTGATGCCCGCCATTGGGCGTTCATCAAGGCGTGGAAACAGGCGATGCCTAGCGCCACCGCCCCCCACATCACGTTGCCGTACCAGGCGAACATGTCGCCGATGCCGCGCAGGCCCAGGAAGTGGTCGAGGATTCCGGTCAGAACGATGCAGGCGAATATGCACCAGGCGGCGAGGCGGTCGCGGTCTTCGATGGCCATTCGCGCGACGAAAAAGCCGGGGAGGATCAGAATGCCGAAGTGCGTTTTGTGCGACATCGGGGAGAGGAGCAGCATCAGGATGAAGACCAGGGCGCATTCCAGGCCGGCGGTCTGGGGGTCGCGGGAAGGGCGCAACGGCCGGCCCATCGCCCAGGCGGCGGCGATCAGCAAGGCGGCGTCCAATCCGTAGACCAGGATTTTCTGCGTCTCATCGGGAAGGGTTTTCTTGTCGTGGATGATGAGCCGGTCGTTGGTGATCGACCAGCCGGTGGTGAAGAAACGGTGGGCCGCGCCGGCGATGGATTGGTTGATGGTGACATCGACGTACCAGGCGCCGATCTCGCCGGTGGTGGGTTTGACGACGCGGGTGTACCACTGGGTGAGCCAGATGCCGTGGGGGGCGCGATCGATCGCGTCGGGGGCGAGGTTCAGGGCGACGGCGAGGAGGACGGTCCAGGCGGCGGCGAGCCACCGGCCGCGCCACGCGAGGTAGGGGGCCATGAGCAGGGGCGGCCCTTTGAAGGCGGCGGCAAGTCCCCAGGCGCTGGCGGCGAGAAAATCCCGCCGGTGTTGCCAGGCAAAACATCCGGCTACGAGCAGTGCGTCGATGAGGAGATTCTGATTGCTGGTGGCCGAAGGCGCCCTGGATGTAGTGCGTTCCCACAACAAGGCCGAGGATGCAGATAATGGCTTCGCTCAATGTCCAGCGGCCGTGATTCAGACGCCGGCCTCCGCTGATTTTCCAACTCAGTTGCCACAGGACGATCAGGCAGATGACCTGGGCGATGAACCATGCGAGTCGGCAGATCAGTTGCGGGAGCAGGCGCAAAGGGAATCGCCAACATCGCGTGGAATGGGGGATAGGTGAAGGGATGGGTCAGTTGAAAAAGATCGGGGCCCGGGGCGTAGATGTCGCCGCCGTGAATCAATCGCCGTGCGGCATGAACGAAAACCTGGATCCATTCCGAATCCCCGGGCTTGGAAAACAAGAGCTGCAAAAGGTTGCCCAGGATGTAGATCACCGCGGCGGCCAGGAAAGGATTGGCGAAAATCCATCGGCCGAAACGTCGCAGGGCACTGGAATTCGAAGCTTTGGAAGTTGCCTCCGAAAAGGTCATGAGCGCGAGGGTTTGTAGCTGAAAGGGGCAAATGCGACAACAGGCCGGCGAATGGCCATCGGTCGGCGTTCATTTATAATGGGCGGCGGGATGGACCGAAAACTGATCGACCAATACGAACTGGGCGGCGAAAAGCTGCGAAAGGCGGTGGCCGGGCTTTCAAAGCAGGATTTGCTCTGGATGCCGTCGGCCAACGCGGGGATCGGGCGCTGGTCCATTCAGCAGATCGTGCTTCATCTCATGGATTCGGACCTGATCTGGACGTTGCGCATGAAGTCGATCATCGCGGAGGAGAACCCGACAATCCTCGGCTACGACGAAACCAAATTCTCAGCCAATCTGTTTTACGGCGATCAGGATGCGGAGGCGGCGATGCGTTTGTTTGATCTGAATCGGCGTCAATTCGCGCGGGTTCTGAGGAAATTGCCGGATTCGGCCTTCTCGCGCACGGGCTGCCACAACGAGCGCGGGGTCATCACTCTCGGCCAGAGCTTGCAGCAAGTCGTGCAGCACGTCGATCACCATATCGACTTCATCCGCAGAAAGCGGGACAAGCTCGGTAAACCGTAGGGACGGGAACATGGACCGGAAGTGCATCGACGAATTCGAATCCGGCGGGGAGAAGCTGGCGAAGGCGATCGCCGGCCTGAACCGAAAGGAACTGCTGTGGATTCCGCCCCCGGGCGCCGGAATCGGACTTTGGTCGATCCAGCAAATCGTGCTGCATCTGATGGATGACGAGTTGATCTGGACCGCGCGCATGAAGAGGATGATCGCCGAGGACAATCCAACGATCCTCAATTTCGACGAGAGCAAATTTGCCGCCCGCTTGTTCGCTGAAGAGCAGGATGCCTCCGAAGCGGTTCGAATATTGGATTTGAATCGGCGGTTGTTTTCGATGGTGTTGCGGAAACTTCCGGATTCGGCGTTCGACCGCACCGGACAGCACGACGATCTCGGCGTCATCACGCTGGGCCAGAGCGTGGTCTGGACGATCGAGCATCTGGACCATCACATCAAATACATCGCCCTGAAGCGCGAGAAATTCGGCAAGCCCCTGAAGGACCTGTAAATGCCAGCGACGGCTGCCCAGCGTTGGTCGCGCCGATGCAATTGGAATACAGCCAGACGACCCGGCCGTATACGATGCTGGCGTTTATCGGCGTGAGTATTTCGCCCCCGCAATGACCTGGAGGCCTTGAGTTGCAGAAATCCCTCCCGAATGTCCGGGCAGGCTGGATTCAGTTGCTCGTGCTTGCCGTTGCGTTGCTGATCGGCGGGGCGATGCGCTGGTATCGCATCGGCCGCGAGAGCTTGTCTCTGGATGAATACTGGGCGCTGTATCTGGCAACGGGCCGCGGAAGCGAAATTTTTGAAATCCCCTATGGAGTCATCGTGGATTCCCCGCCGAAAGTCGGCTTCGCCGTGCGCCGCCGTGGTGGCGCATCTGGACGGGATTAAGCAGCACGACGCATCCGCCGCTGTATCACGTGATGCTGCGCTGTTGGGTCGATCTGTTCGGCCAAGGCGATCGGGCCGTTCGCGCGATGTCGTGGGTCTTCGGGATCGGAGCGGCGGCCGTGCTGTTCGACGCGGTGCGGCGCGCAGCCGGCGCCTGGCGAGGACTGGCGGCGGCGGGAATCATGATCTTCGCGCAGGCGCAGATCGACTTCAGCCAGGCCGCTCGGCCGTACACGATGATGGTGTTTCTCGGGGCCGCGCTGTGCGATGCGATAATCGCTGTCCAGTACGAGAGGCCGTCGGCCGGGAAACTGGCACTGATCGCCGGCGCGACGGGGCGCTGATGCTGACGCACTATTTCGCGGCCGGGGCAATCTTGGGCGCGGGAATCTATGCGATCACCATTCTGCGCGGCCGGTCACGAAAAGCGGTGGTTATCGCCATGGCGGCGGGGCTATTCGTGGCGGCGGCGATTTGGGGTCCGGTCTTCTGGAAAACGCGGCACCTGTACGCGGCGTATCAGGAATTCTGGGCCGACGCCGACAACGGCATCACCCAGTCCGCCAGGGCGATTGCCGCGATTCCCATCCGGCTTTTGCTCGATCCGGCGGACCATTGGCGATGGTTTGCCGCCGCTCCGCTGGCGGCGCTGGTTTACGTGGTGCCGCCGTTTCGCCTTCGCAAACGGCCCGACTTGCTCTTCTGGTGGCTCTGGACAGTGGGGACGATCGGCGTCGTGGTGATCGCCGACATCGTGCATCATTCGACGATGGTGGGTGTATTGCGATATGTCTTCCTGGCGTCGCCGGCTGTTTATGCAATCCTGGCGACGGCCGTGCCGGGGCGGTTGGGCGGCGTTGTCGCCGGGGTGATGCTGGTTTGTGCAGCCGTGTACGGACTGGCGCGGTGCAGGCCGGGCCGGAGCCGGCGGAAAATTGGAGAACCATGGCCCATCTGATCGATCAGACCGCCGGCTCGCGCGATGTGATCGCGCTGGTGGGGTATTACAAGACCGAGCCGGCGTTTGATTACTTCGTGATCGCCCATTATGTCGGGGATTGGAGCAGGCCGGTGGTTTTTGTGATGGACCCGCCCGATGCGCGGCTCAGGGCCCAACTCGCCCGGCGACGGGTCTGGATGGTCGGCCACAGTCCGACGATGGACACCCGGCGGCTGCTGAGCGGCTGGGGCGTCGGCGCGGTCCGCGGTGTCGGAAAGAAAAACGCCGTCTGGCTGCTTGTTCCGCCGGCGCGGAATTCGGGGAAAAAATGACCGGCCAGCTGCGATGGTATTGCTGGGCGATCCTGGCCGCTTTAATCGCGGTCGGGGCGGCGCTTCGGTTTTATCAGATCACCAAGGTCGGCCAATGGCCGGATGAATTCTGGTCGTCGGTGCATCTGGCCACCGGCCGGGGTACGGAGATTTTCGATCTTCCCACCGGCGTGCTGTTCGATCCGCCGCCGCGGACAATGCTCGCCGGTGCGCCGTCCTGGCCGCATATCTGGACCGGATTGCCGAACGTCGTGCATCCGCCGCTCTACTTCATTTGCCTGCGCTGGTGGATGGACCTGTTCGGCTCGGGCGATTTCTCCACGCGGACGTTTTCGGCGCTGGCATCCCTTGGCGGCATCATCGTCTTATTCGACATCGTGCGGCGAATGATTGGAACGCACGCCGCCCTGCTGGCGGCGGCGCTGATGGCCGTCTCGCCGCTGCAAATGAACCTGAGCCAGGAAACGCGCCCGTATCCGCTGCTGATCCTGTTCGGTTTGCTGGCTTGCCACGCGATCGTGCGCATCGAGCAGGACGGCGTTTCGCTGGGGAAATTGATCCAACTCGGCCTGGCGACGGCGGCGACGGCGCTGACGCACTATTTTTCAATCGGCGCGTTGGCGGGGATTTTTTTATACGCGGCGATCCGCCTGCGCGGGCCGGCTCGGATCAAAGTGATCTCGCTTTTGCTCGCGGCGGGCCCGCTGGTGCTGATCTGCTGGGGCCCGTTTTTGTGGCAACAGCGGCATGAATTCTTCCGCCAGCAGGCCTGGTCGCTGGAGCCGACGGGGAATCGAAACATGGCGCTGGTGCGAACGGCGGCCGTCCCATCGGAACTGCTCTACGGCCGCTCGGCGCAGGAAATGGCGTGGATCGCGCCGGCCGTTATCGCCTATCTGCTGCCGATCCTGCTGCTGCGGCGAACGCCGCAACTGCTGCTGTGGTGGCTGTGGATTGTCGGCGTCGTCGGGCCGCTGGCGGCGTATGACTGGCTGCACGATGCGCGCTTGCTGGCCACGCTGAAATACACGTCGCTGGCGTCGGTGGGGGTGTACGCCCTGTGCGCCGCCCCGCTGCCGACGCACAGGTGGTGGCGATGGATCGTTGCGTACCTGATTCTGGCCAGCACGATCATCGTCACCATCGAGCGGCTGGGGGAAGGGCCTTCGGAGCAAAACGGCGATTGGCGCGGAATGGCGGTCACATTGGATCGCCTGGCCGGTCCCGGCGATCCGCTGGTGTTTTATCCCAATAAATTCTGGGGTTCGCCGGGGATGTATTATCTCGCATTCTCGCATTATGCCCCGAATTCCCAGCGTCCGGTGATGTTCCTCAACGGCCCGGCCGATGCGAAGGCACTGAACGCACTGGCGAAATATCCGAGGGTGTGGCTGGTCGGGCCGGCCGCGGCGTCCGATGGGCCGGACTATCTGCGGGGATGGAATGTGATGTTAAGCAGGTGGTTTCCCAACGGCGGATCGCTGGCGGAATTGCGCAAAAGCCCCCGCAAAGCGGGGGGCTAACGGACGCATCAATAACATTCGCTCCGTTCGGCCCCGCTCCGCCGGCGCATCTCTGGGCAAAAATGCCAATGCGGCAACATCACTTTTCCGACGGCACGGTCGTATTCAGAAAGCCAATAACTTCCACCGACATCGGCGCGGGATGCGGGTTGGGGTCGGCCGTATTAAATTGGTTGAATAGTCCATGAATAATAGCTTTCACATGCGGCGGCCGCCCTTGGAAAAGAATGGTGACCCTCGACGGCTGCAGAACCTCATGCTGGCTATTCAGAAAGATTCCGTATGGCGTGTCCCGCTTATCCATACTCGATGTTTGATTGACCCATTCCGTCTTTTGAATATCGGCGGAATCGGAAATGTCCGGCAGAGCCATCATAAGATCAAACGAATTGACGGTTTCCTTTCCGATGAGAACGTCACGCGGATCGTTGCTGTAAAGGCGGGCGATCACCCGCCCGTCCTTGTCGCTCAGCCGTAGGCACGCCGGCGGAAACCACTGCAGGACGCCATTGATCTTCAGCACGCTGGCCGATGGCTGCGTGGCTGGGACCGTGACCGATGCCGCGGATTGATTGCCGGACGGTTGCGTCGCCGCAGCATTCTTCGCCTGTCCACCCAGGTCGTCGCTCTTGGCGCAGCCTACAATCACGGTGAAACTGCAAAGGCAAGCAAGCGTGATTCGTGCGAGTTTCTTTGCCATTATCATTGCAAATTCCTCCCGCCACAGGAGGAGGGGACGGACACGCCAATTATAGCACATGAACATGAGCACGCGCGCTCCAGACGAAACCGACATCCTCTGCGAAAACTGCGGATACATGCTCAACGGCCTGCCGGCTTCGGGCAAATGCCCCGAATGCGGATCGGAGATCGACCTGAGCGTGTCCGAGCGATTCCGCCGCGCTCCACCATGGGAAGCCATCGGCGATCCAGGTCCGAAATGGCTTCGTTTTTTTCGGACCACCAGCCAAATTATTTTCCATCCCACCCGGTTTTATCGGACCAGCACCTCTCGCGGACAACTTGAGCCGGCGGCAAACTTTGCACAGATTCATTGGATTATTTGCTCCATCCTCATCGGCTTGGGGGCCTGGGCGCACTGGGACTGGTACGAGAGGGTCGAAAACCGCTTCGCGCCGCCGCCCGCGTGGATGCCGTGGCTGATGCTCCTGGCATTGCCCGTTGGCACTTATTTTGCCATCGCGGGGACGATCCGGTTAGCCGCCAAGCTGACGGCCTGGGAAGCCGCATACCGCGGACTGCGGCTCCCGCATGGCGTCGTCCTGCGAGCACTTTATTATCACGCGGCACATGTGCTGCCCGTGGCCATGTTGGTGCTGCTGACCTGCGGCGGATACGACTTGCTGGAGCGGCTCGGCCACGTGACGATGCTCTCGGGGTCCATTTACCTCTACGTCCTATGCGGCGAGGTGATCGTCGCGGCGGGATATCTGTTCAATACCTATTGGATCGGAATGCGGAACTGGATGTATGCGAATCGGTAAAATGCCAAAGGCGATATGCTTGGTTTCTGCACCAGTCGCGAA
This sequence comes from uncultured Phycisphaerales bacterium, assembly GCA_963771925.1. Classification (GTDB taxonomy): domain Bacteria; phylum Planctomycetota; class Phycisphaerae; order Tepidisphaerales; family Tepidisphaeraceae; genus PALSA-1353. Next base: position 1,322,236 of record CAVYVE010000005.1, on the reverse strand, counting down.
TTCGTCGATCATCTGACCGGTGAATTGCACCCCGAACGGCCGGATCGGATTCGGGCCGTCGCTTTGGCGGTGCGCGCGGCGGGGCTGATTGACTCGCCGAATCCGTTTCCTGATTTTTCCCTCGATTTGCAACTGAAACGCGCCGGTGGTGAAAAACTCATGGAGATTTCGCCGCGGCGGGCCGATGAGAAAGACCTGGAACTGGTGCATTCGCGGCGGCAGATCGAACATGTGAAGCATGTCTGCGAGGCCGGCGGCGGAGTTTTGGATCAGGGAGACACGGTCGTTTCATCAAGGAGTTTCGACGTGGCGCTGCTCAGCAGCGGAGCGCTGCTCAGTTGCTGCGATGCGGTGATCGGCGGAAGCGTTCGGCGGGCGTTCGCGGCCGTGCGGCCGCCGGGGCATCATGCCGAGCCGGATCGGGCGATGGGATTTTGTCTGTTCGATAACGTGGCGATCGCGGCCAGATATTTGCAGCGGCGGCACGGCGTGGGCCGTGTCGCGATCGTGGATTTTGACGTGCATCACGGCAACGGGACGCAGGCGGCGTTCGAGGACGATCCCTCCGTGCTGTTCATCAGCACGCATCAGCATCCGGGGACGTGTTATCCCGGCAGCGGGAATGATTGGGAAGTCGGCGAAGGCGCCGGTCGGGGGGCGACGCTGAATATCCCGCTCATGCCGGGGTCGGGCGATGAGGAAATGATCGCCGCGTTTGAGCGGAAAGTGATCCCGAAATTGAATGATTTCAAGCCGGAAATTCTGTTGGTCTCCGCTGGATTTGATGCGCATCAGGACGATCCGCTGGCGAATTTGGAGGTAAGCGAAGCGGGGTTCGAGTCGATCACGCGAATGCTGGTGGAAGCGGCGAACGCGCACTGCGGAGGGCGAATCATCAGCACGCTCGAAGGCGGCTACAATCTGCGGGCACTGGGGCGAAGCGTCGTGCGGCATTTGGTGGCGCTGCGAGATTGATGACAATCGTCGATGCACATCTCGATCTTTCCTACAACGCGATGCGCGGAAGGGCGGTCCAGCGGCCGGCGCGAGCAGGCGACGGATGAGGAGGGAATTCCGACGGTGGGTCTGCCGGATTTGCGCGAGGGTAGCGTGGGGTTGATCTGCGCGACGATTTTCTGCGAGCCGGCGCATGACGGAAAGGCCGGATATCGGAATCCCGATGAAGCCCACGCCGACGCGATGAAGCAGTTGGACTGGTATCGCGCGCGAATCCGCCGGCGAGTTGCGGCTGATTCATACGTGGCCTGCGGACTTCAGTCGGCAGGTCTCGGAGACCAGCGCGATTCTACTGATGGAAGGAGCCGATCCGATTCGCGACGAGGCGGACGCCCGGGCGTTTTTCGACGCGGGGGTCCGGATCGTGGGATTGACATGGAAGGAGGCGAACCGATTTGCCGGCGGCAATGCCTCCGGCGGCCCACTGACGCCCGATGGCATCGCCATGGTGAAAATTCTGGATCGCCTGGGAATCATCCACGATGCTTCGCATTTGGCGGAGGAATCGTTTCGGCGGCTATTGGATGTCGCGTCGGGGCCGGTGATGGCTTCGCATTCCAATTGCCGGGCCATCGTGCCTGGGCAGCGGCAGTTGTCGGATGAAATGATACTCGCCATCGCCCGGCGCGGAGGGGTGATCGGGATCAATTTTTACGATCAGTTTCTTCTGCCGCCCGGCGAAGCAGGCAAACGCCGGGCAAGGCTGACCGACGTCTCGCGGCACGTCAAGCACATCTGCGATGTCGTCGGGAGCGCGGCCCACGTGGGGCTGGGCACGGACATGGACGGCGGGCTGGGGCGCGAGCAGATTCCCGTCGAGATCGGAACCTCCGCGGATTTGGGGCGCGTCGGGGATGCGCTCTCGGCCGACGGCCTGCCGGACCGAGACGTGGCGGGGGTGCTGGGGGGCAACTGGCTGCGATATTTCGCGCAGTGGTTGCCGCGGCGAGCTGATTGACGGGATCTTTCTATTTTCGGCCATTCCTGCTCGGCCTGGCGCCGTCGAGAATCGCCGCGTGGGCCGCGGCCAGCCGCGCAATCGGCACCCGGTACGGCGAGCAACTGACGTAATTCAAGCCCGACCTTGTGGCAGAAATGAATGCTCTTGGGATCGCCGCCGTGCTCGCCGCAGATGCCGCACTTCAAGATCGGCTTCGGGCGGCCCGGCCTTTTCGCACGGCCATCTCGATCAGTTGCCCGACGCCGTCGATGTCGAGGCGTCTGGAACGGATCGCGCTCCAGAATCTCCTTCTTCAGATAATCCGGCAGGAAGCTGTTGACGTCGTCGCGGCTGAAGCCGAACGTCATCTGCGTCAGATCGTTGGTGCCGAAGCTGAAGAACTCGCGCCGTCTGCGCCATTTCGTCGGCCGTCACGGCGGCGCGCGGAACCTCGATCATCGTGCCGTAGAGGTAATCGAGCTTCGTCTGCTTTTCCCGCATCACCTCCGTCGGCGATCTTCGCCGTGAACGGTCTTCAGATAATCCAGTTCCTTCTTCGTCCCGGCCAGCGGGATCATGATCTCCGGCAGGACGTTGATTCGCTGCTTCTTGCATTCGCACGCCGCCTCGATGATCGCCCGCACCTGCATTTCCAGAATTTCCGGATACGTGACGGCCAGGCGGTCGCCGCGATGGCCGAGCATCGGGATTGGCCTCGTGCAACTGCGCGACGCGGGCCTTCACCTGGTCGAGGCTCATGTTCAGGCTGTTGGCCAGTTCCTGCTGGTCCTTTTCGTTGTGCGGCAGGAACTCGTGCAGCGGCGGATCCAGCAGCCGGATCGTCACCGGCAAGCCCTTCATCGCCTTGAAGATGCCGATGAAATCCTCCCGCTGATACGGCAGCAGCTTGGCCAGGGCGGCTTTGCGGGCTTCGGTGGAACTGGCCAGGATCATTTCGCGCATGTGATGGATGCGCTGCGGATCGAAGAACATGTGCTCGGTGCGGCACAGGCCGATGCCTTCGGCGCCGAATTCGCGGGCCACGCGGGCGTCGGTGGGCGTGTCGCCGTTGGTGCGGACCTTGAGCGTGCGATATTTGTCGGCCCATTTCATGATCGTGCGCGAACGGGCCGGAGAGCGTGGCCTCGACCGTGGGCGACCTGGCCGTCCATCACTTCGCCGGTGGAGCCGTCGATGCTGATGAAATCGTCCGGTGCCGAGCGTCTTGCCGCCGATCTTCACGAGGCGCTTGTCCTGATCGATGTGCAACGCGCCCGCGCCGGCGACGCAGGGCGTTCCCATGCCGCGGGCGACGACGGCCGCGTGGCTGGTCATGCCGCCGGTGCTGGTGAGAATCCCTTCGGAGACGTGCATGCCGCCGATGTCGGCCGGCTCGGTTTCGCGGCGGACCAGCATGATCTTCTCGCCGCCGGCGACGCGCTGTTCCGCTTCCTCGGCGGTGAAGGCGATCTTGCCCACCGCCGCTCCCGGCGAGGCCGGCAGGCCGCGTGGCGAGGACGTTCTTGCTTGGCCTTGGGATCGAAAGTCGGATGCAGCAGCTGATCCAGACTCGCCGGATCGACGCGCAGGACCGCGGTCTTCTCGTCGATCAGTTTTTCCTTGACCATGTCCACGGCGATCTGCACCGCGGCCGCCGCCGTGCGCTTGCCGTTGCGGGTCTGGAGCATGTACAGCTTGCCCTTTTCGATCGTGAACTCGAAATCCTGCACGTCGCGATAGCGCTTCTCCAGCGTGCTTCTTGACCTTGAGCAATTCCTGCCAGCTTTTCTGCGACCACTTGGCCATTTCGCTCTGACAATCCAGCGGCGTGCGGATGCCGGCGACGACGTCCTCGCCCTGGGCGTTGACGAGGAATTCGCCGTAAAACTTGTTCTCGCCGGTGGAAGGATTGCGCGTGAAGGCGACGCCGGTGGCGCAGTCGTCGCCCATGTTGCCGAAGACCATCGACTGAACGTTGACGGCCGTGCCGCGCAGGCCGCGGATGTCGTTCAACTCGCGATATTTGATCGCCCGGTCGCCCATCCAGCTCTTGAAGACGGCTTCGATGGCGTGCTCGAGCTGCACCAGCGGGTCCTGCGGAAAATCCTCGCCGACGTGTTTGACGGTAGACTTTCTTGTATCGCTCGACGACTTCCTTCAGCCCGTCGGCGTCGAGGTCGGTGTCCTGCTTGACGCCGCGGGAGTTCTTGACGGCCGTCAGCTCGTGCTCGAAATGATGGTGATCCACGCCCATGACGGTGTCGCCGAACATGTTGATGAGCCGGCGATAGCTGTCGTAGGCGAAGCGTTCGTTGCCGGTGAGATTGGCCAGGCCCTCGACGACCTGATCGTTCAGGCCGATGTTCAGGACGGTGTCCATCATGCCGGGCATGGAGATCTTCGCGCCGGATCGGACGGACACGAGCAGCGGATTGTTCGGCATCGCCGAACTTCTTGCCGGTCGCCTTCTCCAGCTTGAGCAGGTTGGCCCGCACCTCGTCCATCAGGCCCCTGGGCAGCTTTTGGCCGAGGTCGTTGTATTGGCCGCAGGTTTCGGTGGTGATGGTGAATCCCGGCGGAACCGGCAGCGGGACGAGGGTCATGTCGGCCAGATTGGCCCCCTTGCCGCCGAGCAGATCCTTCAGATGCGCCCCGCCCTCGGCTTTTCCGTTGCCGAAGAAGTAGACGCGCTTGACGGATTTGGTCGACGAAGATTTGGTCTTTCTGGCGCGTTTGGTCGAAAGCTTAGGCATGTCGGAATCTCCACAAAAATGCCGGTTTTTCCGGGGGAAACAAGTTTTGCGTTAAACGAGGCGCGCAGTATAGGAATGACCCAAAAGCGTGTCAATTTGCGCGGCGAAGCGATGATTCGGCACGAGCGCTATTGGGGGGATTTGAGAAGGATGTTGAACCCGGCCTGCTCGAAATGCCGGTCAGCGGTGAGAGCGTCGGCGATTCCGTGCTCCCGCATGATTTCGAACGAGATGCAATCGGTGAGGGACCAGGATTTGTCCGGCCGCGCCAGATAAAGGTTGCAGCCGCGTTGTAGGAGTTCTGAAGATGCCGGGACCAGCGTAAGTCTGGGGTTGCTACAGCTCGCATGAAGGAAGCCGCCGAAAAGATGGCGCGTTGGAAGAGGCGAAAGGAAATTGGCGACTTCCAACGTTACAAATTCCGTCGTCACGATCGGGTTTCGGGATTTGAGATGCCCAGGCATGAGCCGCTGCGTGATTTTCATCCCCTGCTGCCAAAAGTGCCAGAAAATACGAAGTGTCTCCAAAGCAGGCGTTCACTTCTTTGGCGTCCCGTAGAGATAATGATCGTGATTGGTGGAAGAATCAGATGGCAGGCCCTCAGCTTTTCCGATTACATCCTTGAAGACCTCGGCCCAAGTCGGAGGTTCTTGTCCTTCGGCCGCCGGCGACACGTCGACCTCAGTCCCCTCCGGCAAATCCGCAGGCGGTTCGAGTACGATAACGCCATTTCTCATTCGTCCGCGATAGGTCATAACACACGCTCCTATCACCATTATACGGTTCTTCGCTTCATATTGCTTGATTTTTTGCGGTGTTTTGCACGCTCACCACTGCCGCGTCGTGGTGATCGGCTCGGTCCTGCGGATGGGAAGCCGGGGTCTTCCATCGGCTCGAAATGGGATTGCACCGCCACCCGGCCGGGGCCGCTGAGGCGCAGCCAGACGTAACGGTTGCTCCAGCGGCCCCACGGCTGGAACGCGCCGTACATGCCGCCGGGATACTCCAGGTGCAGATTCATCAAAACCGTCGGGTCTTTGAACAGCAGCGACGTCGGCTTGATGACGATCTGCTGCCCCGGCTGGAGACTGCGGATAAATACGTTGCCGTTGCCGTGGAGCAGGAGCAACCCCGGAACCGTCGCCGGCGGTAAATCGGTCCATGAACATGCCGATCGGATAATGCGTTTCGGTGTCTTTGCCGTTCTGGGTAGTGAACCAGATGCCGGACTGAAACCAGTCGTACGCGACTGGAACTGGTGGCGACGAGAAACACGTGCTCGCGGACATCCACCGATTGCCCGGCTTCCACCGGCAGGGCGATCAATTCGCCCGGCGCATCCTTGGAAAACGCGATGCGGCCGGGCCCGAGTCGCCTGCGTCATGATCAGCGGCAACCCGGCAAACAATCGTTTCCACCCCTTGGCCAGCGGCATCTTGCTGATCTGCACCTGCTCGTCTTTCCAAAGCAGCAGATGATGCGCGAAATAAACGCCGTCCCCGCCGGCCAGTTTGAAATCGGCGACGGGAACATATTTGCCTTCGATCTGGCAGAACGATTGCCCGAACTGAATCTTGGCCATGTCCCTGATCGCCGGCAATTCGTCCCAGCCGGATTTGGAGACGGCCATCTGCACGTCGACTGGCGCCCCGCAGCGTGGGCAGCTTGTGGAACCGGCATCGGACGTGTGTCCGCACCATGGGCAACGGTAGCTGGTTTGCGGGGCGGCTGGACATCGATTATTCCGTGTTGTGATGGTGATACATGGACTGGATGCCCAGCCGCCCCGGTCCGGTCATGCGGGCCAGGTTCATGCCGACGCCGCCGAAAAATCCGGTGGTCAGCTTTTGCGTTTCGACGTTCATGGTGACGGACGCGTCCTTGTAGAGGAACGCGCCCGGCTCCAGCAGGACGCTTTCGCCGGCAGCCAGCCGGCGCTCGAAGACGTTGCCGTATCCATGCAGGATCAACAGCCCCGGCATGGTCTGGGCGACGAAACGGTCCATGAACATCCCCTGCCCGCCGAAGAGAATGTTCCGCAATCCCTGGACGCGGGTATACGAATAATTAACGGTATGCGAGCAGAGAAGAAACGCATGTTCGCGCACGTCCAATTCCATTCCGGGATGCAGAGGCAGGACGACCAGTTCGCCCGCCGCATCGCGCGAGAATGCGACGCGGCCCTGTCCCGACGCGATGGAGACGACGAACGGCATTCCCGCCAACGCCCGCTTGATCCCGCCTTGCAGCGGCATCACGTCCATCCGCACCGTGTCGTCCTTCCACAGCAACACGTGATGCTCGAAGAAGATGGCGTCGTTTCCGCCGAGCGTGATGTCGGCGACGGGGACGATTTCGCCCTTCGACCTGGCAGACGCTGGAGCCGAATTTCACTTCGGACATGTCGCGCAGCCGCGGCGCTCGCGCCAGCCGGAGTCGCTGACGAGGTTTTTGACGTTCAGCGGCGCCCCACAGGCGACGCACGAAACGGCCCCCGGCGGACTTTGTCCGCCGCACCAGTCGCAAACGATTCGCTGAAGGGGGTCCATGAACGAAGCATAACAAAACGGCTACACGCTCGCCGGTTTAATCCGGTTCCGCGACAGGGGAAATCCGGCTGTTCCCGAATCAAATGCATTAGTAAAGGCCGGCGCAGAGCACACGGAGCACAGAGACGCGGCTCTGATCTTCTCTGCGTTCTGTGTGTCCTCCATGAACTCGGCGCCCGCCTTTGATTTGGCTTGGGAAACGATTGAGTAGAGAGAAAAGGTCGCGGCGTTTATGATTGACGTCATGAAGTCGCGTCCATGCGCCGGAGGTTTTACGCTCGTCGAGCTTCTCGTCGTCGTGGGGATTATCGCCATCCTCATTTCCCTGCTGCTCCCGGCACTCAATAAAGCGAGGGAGCAGGCCAATTCCATCAAGTGCATGTCCAACCTGCGGCAAATCTGCGAGGGATTGTTCGCCTACACGGCGGAGAACAAGGGTTACATCGTTCCCTCATACAATTTACCGCAGACGCCGGGTTCACCGACGAACTGGACGTCCGGTCCCGGCATCATCATGGACGGCTGGCCGTGCATTCTGGACCGGGACGGATTCGTGCGCAGCGATGCCCAGAGCACAAATACCGTGTTCTATTGCCCCAATACCGTTGACATCAACGGCATGGCCGGCGGCCAGACCGGAACCTATCAGGCCAACCCGCGCGGATGGATCGAGTGGCCGATGGAGTTCGCCGGACCGACGTACGGCGACAGCGATCCGCAAATCGCCGTGACTTGGCCGGCCCAGGGTTTCAACAAGATCATCAAGTGCAGCTACTGGATCAACGCCTACAACCCCATCGGCGGATCGGTGACGAGCATTCCGCAGAACGATTTGTACTACACGGCCTCGGTCGGATTCGGGCCCGATGCGTCCGGAAACTACATCGGCCTGCACAAAATCACGAACATCAAGCATTCCTCGCTGCTGATCGTCGCGGCCGACGGCGTGTACATGGGCCGGCAGTCCGTGGACCAGATCGGAATGAAAAATAGCCGCATCGGATTTCGCCACTCGGGGCCGGGCGGAGCCAACACGATGGCCAACGTCGGCTTCGCCGACGGCCACGTGGAATCGCTCAACGGCAATCAATTTCCCTGCTCCTATGCCAAAAGTTCCAGCTACAGCGGCAACGGCGGAACCACGACATTGGCGCAGCAGGAGGCTCTCAATCTCGGCGGCGCGACGGTTTACGACGATCCGCAATCTGCCCTGCAAATCTTTCAAGCCAACAATCCGGGGGCGAATTGATTCGGCGTGCGCGAGGCATTGGCCGGAAACTCGAAACCAGCGGTCCTGGCGTGTCCGAGCGTGATGTGAAGCGAATCGTGCTTAATCGCAAGAACAGCCCTTTCGTCGGGAATGAGCGAGGGCTGCCGGACCGGTGGAAGTTGCGGAATCCATCAACGTCAGGGTAAATTTATCGCTCACTAAAATTCTATTCCAAGCGGCGCGTCCCGGTTCAATTTTCCGGACACTACGGGCTTTGCGCCAGCAGTTTTTCGATCTGCGCAGCGGCGGATTTGAAGTCACGGACGAAGAATTCACCCGCCACCTTGCCTTGGCGGTCGATTAGGACCATGGTGGGGTAGCCTCGCACGCCATATCGCGCGGCGGTCAACCCCATGTAACCATCCGCTGTCGTTCTGCCTGTGGAAAGAGCGGTGGGAAACGGCAGATCCCTGCCGCCCCACAAAGACGCTTTCACCGAAGCGATTTTTTCCTCGAGCTTGGCGGGGCTGTCGACATCGCCTTCGAGGCCCGCGTGCACCGTGACGATGGCCAGGCCGCGGCCGGCGAATTTGTCGTGCAATTCCATCAGCACCGGCATCTCGGCCACGCAAGGGCCGCACCAGTAACCCCAGAAGTCCAGCAGCACGTATTTTCCCCGCAGGTCGGCGAGCCTGACGGGCTGGCCCTTCCAACCGACGATGTCGCCCGCCAATTCCGGGGCGGGCTGGCCTTGCAGGACGGCCAGGCGTAAAGGGTCCAAGTCAATCGGCGGCACTTCGAATTCGTCCCGCCCGGGAGGAACTGTGATTTCCACCCATTTCCTTTGCAGGTTCTCACCATAGGCACGAAGTGAGTAGGTGCCCGGCGGCACGGGAAATTCAAACTGTCCGGAGAGGGAACTGTATTGGGAAATCCGTTCGCCATTGAAGTACAGCATAACATTGCTCCATCCCAGGGATTTTCCACGTTCGGCCCATTGTTTGCAGGCGAGTGTGCCATGCAGCAGACACTCCGGCTTTAGCTGGATGGTCGCCGCGCCTTTCTGTAGCCGCGCCGGGCAGGCGGTGGTGAAGCCGATCAGCCTGCGCTCGGTGTCGCGGACACCGGCGGTGGAAAAATCGTCATAGGGCATGATCGCGCAGCCGCGGGCGTCGGCTTGCAGGACATCGTAATAGTGCCAGTCGGCACTATCCGACTTGGAATTTTCCGAGGGAACCATGTGGTCCAGGAACCTGAAAACCCGCGCGCTGGAATAGGGCGGCCCTGGGGGTCGATGACCGCCACCTTCACCATTTGGGGATAATCCTTGAAGTCGGCATCAGCGCGAACCAGCGTAAGCACTTCGGTGTAAGCATCCGTGGCGTAGGCATCAACGAGGTGGAAATCGGCAGGCCGCTGCGGGTGGGGACCCATCTGGAAACACACAGTAAGAACATCCCCATCCAGCTTGTAGATCCCGGGCCAGGTGCCGGCCGGGTATTGGACGGGCTCCCCAATTGGTGTGCAGTCGATCTCATCATTTGTGATGTCGATGCGCGGCGGATTGGCGCCAGGGTCGAGAGTAAACGTGCCGGTGATATCCTTGGTTAATCCCCAATAGTTAGAGACGGCAAACCTTTGGCCGGTTATGGTGAATTTGGACCGACGGATGTATCCCAAGGTTCCATTGTCGTTGGTATAGTTCGCTTCAGGGAGCCAAATTCCCGTGAGCGGTTGCGTTGGGCACACTTGCCTGTCGCGGGGCGCGTCGGACGAAACCATGCGGCTGCATGCCGCGACATAGAGGCAGGTGAATAAAAACGCCAGCGGCAGATTTCTGACTACCATGGCCTTCTCCACAAATGCCCTGTCCGTGCCGACCATTGACTGAGACAATCCCACGAATATTGCACAACCCGTTACACCGGAATTCAACCCCGCCATCGTACATGCCGCGTCACTGGTGAGCGGTGTCCGGAGTGCACTCCGCGTAGCGCTCGCGTCCTAACCGACAATCCCTCCCATGGCCGGGTCGCTGAAGCTCCATTGGCCGGTTTCAACACGGCCGGCGAACCGCCGCTGGAAGGTTTCGAACCGCTCGATTTTGAGGCCAAAATCGTACCATCGAAAGCTGCGCCGAGTGTCCATCACCAGCACCGCATTTCCGCGAGGCGGAACAGAACGCTTTGTGCGCCGGTCTTATAGGAGTGATCCGCGATTTCGACAGTGAAGTCGCGGTGGCCGTCACGATTGACCGCCCGGACCTCAACATTGCCGTTCAGGGCGTGATTGGCGGCGCTGATTTGGCTGTAGCCCAAGTGGATTTCCAAGGGCGGGCCGTCCACGGTGCCGATGAACTCGCGAAAGAAGCCATTGGGGCCGTAGACCTGCAGGTGGTAGATGCCGTTGGCGAAATCACGCATGGCCCAGGAATCTTCCAGGCGATCGCCGGCGGCAACGGCGTAGTTCCGTACGATCAGGTCGTTTCCCGTCCTCGCATACACAGTGAACGGGCATCCGACAGCTTGTTTCGGGAAATGATCGTCGCTCGCCTCAAGACGAATGATGAAGCGAGACCGATCTTCGCTCAGCGAGCCGTCCACATAAAGTTCGTAGGGCAGCGCACAAGAGCGGCGAATTCCCGGCTCCTGGCTGGACATCAATTCGGAACCCCGCGGATCTAGTCGGATCTGGTCGATGTCCTCGTTCGACAGCGCCTTATATCCCGGGAGCGGCTTGAACTTCGCGTCATAAATCTGCTCGACCAACGGATCGCGGGAAAGAAATGCGGGGTTTTCTCCTTTTGCCTCCGGCGACGGTTGAAAGACGCCGGTGAGATCCCCGCAAATCGCTCGCCGCCAGGAACTGATGTTGGTTTCCTTGATCGGCCGTCCTGTTTTTTGGGAAAGAAACTTCTCCAGGAACATCAGCACCGAGGTGTTATCGAACACCTGCGAGCAGACGCACCCGCCCCGGCTCCACGGCGAGGCGATCACCATCGGCACGCGGTATCCCAGCCCGATCGGACTCTCCCGCGGCTCCCGGGGATTCGCTTTCTCATTCTGGTCCAAATGAACGTATTCCAGGCTCGCATCCAGCCCCTTGGAGGTGAATCCCGTTTCCGGCCGGCGCGGATCCGGCGCGACAAACGGCGGAACGTGATCGAAGTACCCGTCGTTCTCGTCATAAGTCAGGATGAAAATCGTTTTTTTCCAGACGTTGGGATTCTCGGTCAGGATGCGCAGCGCCTCGGAAATATACCAAGCCCCATACCACGCGGATTCGGGATGATCGGAAAGCCTTTCGGGGGCCACCAGCCAACTGACCGTCGGCAACGTTCCCGCCTTCACGTCTTCGCGAAACTGGTGGAAAACGTCCCCCTTGGGCACCTGCACCTTCCGCTCGGCGTCGCCGTCCTGATACGTCAGTTCCGCAAGCTCGCGGTAAGCCGGATCGCCGGAGTTGGTGCAAAACGCCTTTTCGTAAAGACTCTTTTCGCGCGACGACAAGTTCTCAAAGGCGTCCTGGTCCCAGTTCTTTTGTTCGGCTTGGTAGTCCCGGACTAGCCACGTCAGGTTTTTCAGTTGATCCTTCAAGTGATAGCTCTGCTCCTCCGACAGCCCCGGCTGGTCAAGCTGTTTCTGAATGGCCGCGGCTCGGCCGGCAAACAGCGGCCCCTGCTTCTTAAAAAAATCGCGATGCCTCTTGTTCGCCGTCACGTGATACTGCGCGAAATACTCCATCACGTTGCATCCGAAATTGGACAGCCACGCATCCTCTTCGGAGCTGAACCCCGTCTCCACGGTCAGATCGTTCTGGTAAATCTTCCAGTCAATCCCGTGGTCTTCCAGCCGTTCGGGAAACGTCGTCCAGCCGGACGTCCAGTCGTTGTGCATGATCGGGCCATTTTCCAAGTAGGCCGGCGAATCCGGGCTGGGATGGTTCCGAACCGTGCCCGTCCAGAAATAGAGCCGGTTGGGCAGCGTCGGCGTGAGCGATGAACAGAAATGCTGGTCGCACACCGTGAACGCGTCGGCCAGTGCGTAATAAAACGGAATATCCTGACGATTGTAATGCCCCAGCGTCAGCGGCATGTCGGCGTATGCCTTGTGGCCCGATCGCTTGGCTTCGAGCCATTGATCATATTTCCCATGATTGCGCGCATCGACCTGGCTGTGCCAGTTATGCGGCAGATAGCCCATCCACGTGGCCTTGGTGTCTTTCAGATTCAACCGAAACGGAGCGTAACTCTCGCCGGCCGCATTCGTCTGAACCCACACGGGGTTATTGTTGGCCAAAGTGATTGCCCGCGGATCGTTATAGCCGCGCACGCCCCGGAGCGTTCCGAAGCAGTGATCGAAGGAGCGATTCTCCTGCATGAGAATGACGATATTTTCCGCATCGAGGTAGCTGCTCCCCGGCTCCGGATCGATGGCCAGCGCCTTGGCGATCGATCCTTCCAACACGCCCCAGGTTCCGATGATCCCCGAGAGTATCGCCGCGTTCTTTAAAAATTCGCGTCTGGTTTGCATATCCAATGTCCTGCGACAGTGCCTAACGAAAAAAAGCGCATCACAAATGCCGTTCACGGCGAAACGACGCCGCCAGCATAAAAAAATAAACCGTCAAAACGATTCCCTTGTTCCTCGCCCCCGTTTTTTCACGATCCACATCGTCGGATTCCCATCTCGCAAGAGCATATATAGCGGCTACAGTGCATTCAAATCGCCACGGGAGGACGCGGACGACATTGGCCCAGCAGGAAACCATCAATCCGGCCGGCCCAACGGTTTACAACGATCCGGCCTACGCGCTGCAAGTTTTCCTGGCCAACAATCCGGTGGCGGATTGATTCCAAAATGTTTTCCTGCATAAAAACCGAACGGTACAATGAAATGACAGAGGTCTGGACATCGTTAGGCCCAAAATGATCGCACAGCACACATGACCAACAGTCTTCTTCTAGGACGGCTCCGGACGCATGAGGCGGATATCCAGCCTGCCGTGGGCCATGTTGCGGCGTTGCTGAAGCCACCAGCACCGCTCCATGAGATCCAAGGCTCGCAAGATGCGATTGTGGCACGGTTGGCTCGTTATATTATTGCGGTAGCTATCGCCGCGTTCGTGCAGGGGTGTGCGAGTCACTCACCAGCACCGGACGCCAAGCGTCCTCCCGGCACAATGCCTTCGCAAGGTAGCCTGATCGGAACTTGGCGATTCGTCTCGGTCACTGAGGGTGCGACGGGCAAGGTGCACGAGGTTGGTCAAGTATTTTTTATTCGCTTTTATGCAAATGGAAGTTGTGCATCGTGGCCCGTGCCTAAAGAAGAAATATACCAGCCGGGGGCCTTTAACACAGATGCCAACCGGGTCTCGCGGGGTCTCTATAAGCTGCAAGACGGGAAATTAACACTCCCCGACGCCCCTCTTAGTAACGCCGTTCAATTGCGATTAACAGACACAAAAATGTGGTATTCGGACGACGATGGCGACACCTGTCTGTATTTCAGGGTCCAACCAGATTTGGAGCCAGGCCGAGTTCCCTGACCAAGAGGATTTGAAGCGGCTATTATTATTTGCCCATGTTCATCCATAAGCCGCCGGCGATTTCTGGCAGTGAGTTCACCGATGAGAAGCACTATCTCAATCGCCGGAATTTCCTGCGGGCCGGGATCGTCGCGGCGACGGCGGCGGCGACGGGGTGGGTGTATCGGGAATTGAATTCGCCGCCGCGGGGAAAATCGGTGGTGGAGCAGCCGCTGGCGGATGTCGTCGTGCCGACTACCCGGCCGACGACACGAAGCACGGCTGGGTTTTTTGTCGATGAGCCGCTGACTTCGTTTCAGGACATCACTCACTACAACAATTTCTACGAGTTCTCGGAGGACAAGGAATCGGTGGCGGATGCCGCGGCGGGGTTCGTCACCCGGCCGTGGCAGGTGTCGGTCGGGGGGCTGTGCCGAAAGCCGAAGGTTTTCGATCTGGACGATCTGCTGAAGATCGCGCCGACGGAGCAGCGGGTGTATCGGATGCGGTGCGTTGAGGCTTGGTCGATGGTTATTCCGTGGGACGGGTTTTCGCTGTCGAAATTGCTCGATCGCGTTGAGCCGTTGAGCGGCGCGAAATACGTGGCGTTTCAGACGCTGATGGATCCGAATCGGATGCCGAACGAGAGCAGCGGGATTTTGGATTGGCCGTACGTCGAGGGTTTGCGGATGGATGAGGCGATGCATCCGCTGACGATTTTGGCGAGCGGGATTTACGGCAAGCAGATGCCGCCGCAGGATGGCGCGCCGGTTCGGCTGGTCGTGCCGTGGAAGTATGGGTTCAAGGGGATCAAGTCGATCGTGAAGATCGAGCTGCGGCACAAGCAGCCGCCGACGACCTGGAGCGAGGCCGCGCCGGATGAATACGGGTTTTACGCCAACGTGAATCCGCACGTGGATCATCCGCGCTGGAGCCAGGCGACGGAGCGCCGGATCGGCGTGGGGATTCGCCCGACGCTGATGTTCAACGGATACGGCGACGAGGTGGCGTGGATGTACGCGGGGATGGATCTGCGAAAGAATTTTTGAAAGACCCCCGATTCGCCAAATTCGTTGTGCTCGTCAACGGCGCGGTTCCGCTGGGACTTTTGGGATGGGACGCGTACTGGCATCAGCTCGGCCCCGATCCCGTGAATCACGCCATTCATATCACCGGCACGACGGCGATCATTTTCATCGCCCTGACGCTGGCGGTGACGCCGGTGCGGAAAATCAGCGGATGGAACTGGCTGAGCCATTTTCGACGGATGCTGGGGCTGTACGCGTTTTTCTACGCCTCGGTTCATCTGCTCATCTATTTCGTGCTGGACCGGCAGCTCAGCATCGAAGGGCTGGTGCAGGACACGCTCAAACGCAAATTCATTTTTTTCGGAATGACCGCATTCGTGCTGATGATTCCATTGGCATTGACTTCGACCAATGGCATGGTCAAGCGGCTCGGTGCGGCCAGATGGAAGCGACTGCACAAGCTGGTGTACCTCGTGGCGATCGCGGCGGCGATACATTACTGGATGGGCGGAAGCAAGATCGTCGGTCCGAAACAGGAAATCTTCGCGGCGGTGATCGCGGCGCTGTTGGGTTATCGGCTGGTCGTATGGCAGTTGGCCCAGATGCGCAAGGCCCGATCACGAGAATCAATGGCAAATTGTTGATTGCGTTTTCCGCGGCCGCGTTCAACAATTCGAGCCATGGCAAGTCTTCGCGACGTTCGGCCGGTGTTGCGGTCCTTCGGAACGTGGGCGTTTTTCAAGCGAGTCTGGCAGCAGTGCGGCGAGGACGGCATTTTCGTCTGGGCGGCGGCGCTGGCTTACTCGTGGCTCTTCGCGGTCTTTCCATTTTTGATTCTTCTGCTCAGCCTCTTGCCCTATCTGCCGCCCAGCGCGAAGGAATCGTCGCATCGGGTCGTCGCGGAATTCATCACGGCCATGCTGGGGAAGGAAGCGCCCACGATCAACGACAACATCGAACGGGTCATGAGCCAGCCGCGACGGGGGTGGCTGATCATCGGGCTGGCCGTCAGCATCTGGGTGGCCAGCGGCGGAATGTCGATGACGATGTCGGCGTTGGACAAGTGCTACGACATCAAGAAAGGCCGGCCCTATTACATTCAGCGGGCGCTGGCGATTGCGATCACGCTCGGAGTGGCGATTTGCGTGCTGGTGATGATCGTGCTGCTCCCGATCGGGGCGGGCGTGGAGTCATGGCTGATTTACAAGCATGTGCTTACCGGGCCGCTGATGATTGCGCTCGATGTGGCGCGATATTCATTGTCTTTGCTGCTGGCCGGTTTTGTGCTGGCCATCATTTATCATTTCGGGCCGGCGATTCGCCAGCGGTTTCGATGGCTCAGTCCCGGAGCGCTGTTCAGCGCCGTCGTCTGGATCGTGTTAGACCTGCTGTTCCGTTTTTACGTGGATCGGTATGCGCGGTACGACCAGACCTACGGAACGGTCGGCGGGGCGGCCATCCTGCTGCTTTTTTTCTATATCGACGGGCTGGTGCTGCTGATCGGGGCGGAGATCAACAGCGAAATCGACTTCGAGCGGCTGGGAGTGCCGCAGGGGTCGAAAGATTTCACGGGTCCGGCGACGCCGAAGTTGCCGGAGATTTCTCAGGAACTGTGATTGAAAATTCGAAATCCGAATGACGCAACTAATTCCATTTAGCCCCGGTGATTCACCGGGGGCTAAATGGAATTAGTTGCGTCATTCGGATTTCGAATTTTCACTTCACCGGTATCTTCCAAATCCCCCATTGGCCGCCGCGGTTGCTGCGGAAATAGATGTAATTTCCGCTTGGGTCCCAGGCGGGGCAATCGTCCACGCTGCCGTTGGTGGTGATCTGGACCTGGTTCTGGGGGTGTGTCAGATCGACGGTCCAGATATCGGCGTTGCGTTGGCGCTGGTTGACGACCTGGCCGTTGTCCATGACCGGATAGTTGGCAAAGCCTCGATTGCAGACGAACGCGATGGTGCTGCCGTCCCTGGACCAGGCGGGGTCGTAACAATCGGAGTCGGGATCGCTGGTGAGGTCGATGGTTCCGCCGCCGCGGTCGGAGATTTTATAGATTTCGCGATTCCCCGTGCGCTGATTGACGCTGGTGAAGATGATGGCATCGGCGCGGGGGCTGACTCGGGGCTGGCTGACGGGGATGGTGGCCAGGTCCGTGCGCGACGTGCCGTCAACCGGGGCCATGTAAAGCTGGGGATCGGATTGGCTGTCGGAAAGCACTTCGTAAAACAGACGCGGCTTGGGCGCCGCGTCGATCATGGGCCAGAGATCCTGTTCGTCGCCGAACGTGAGCTGTTCGATTCCAACGGCGCCGTCGAGACTTTTTCGCCAGACGTTCAGTTGCCGGCCGGCGCGATTGGAGGAAAAGACGATCTGGCTGCCGTCGGGAGTGAACGAAGGCATGATGTCCAGCGATTTGCCGTCGGTGATTTCCTGGATATTGCTGGGGCCGGTGGTGTTCATGGCCATGATTTGTGAGTGCAGATCGAGTTTGTTGGTGCCGGAGATGAGCGTGAAGGCGATTTGGCCGCCGTTGGGATTGGCCGCAATCGAACCGATGCTGAAACCGCTGGGGGCCTGGAAAAGAAGGGTTGGCGGCTCCCGGCCGGGGCTTTCGCTGATGTCCTTCATGGCCAGCGTGGTCACCTCACGCGGGACGATCTGCCAGATTCCGTCGGAGTCGCGCTCAAGGTCGATGTTCAGCAGCGGGACATGGCGCGTCGTGATCTCGCGCAGCGTCACCGAATACTCGCTGCGGCCTTCCTGCCAGGGAATGAGCAGCGTGGCGGGATACCAATCCGTCTCGGCGGTTTTCTTGGTGACCACGGCGGTAAACACCGGAAGATCGCCGTTGTCGTCGATGGGGACGTAGGTCAGTTGGGCGGTGGGAACGCCGTCGGGGCCGGCCGGGGCGGGGCTGCCGTTGATCGTGACGGTCGCGCCGGGCGGATCGGTCAGGATGCGCACGATTTTCTGGTGCGGCGACAAGTCGACTTCGTAGTCGGTTTTCCCGTCGTCCCAGGAAATGTCCTTGTCCACCGGATCGTACCCGGCCTTGTCCACGTGGATTCTGTGGGTGGGATATTGGCCGCTGCTGTTGTCGTATGGAAAGGTCAGGTTCCGTCCGATGGCGGGGCTGGTTCCGATCTCGGCGCCGTCGATGCTGACGGTCGCTCCGGGCGGGTTGGTGGTGATGGTCACGTTCTTGCGCTTGGGCTGAAGCTGCAGAACGTAATCGGAAGAGGGATCGGTCCAGGTGACGGAAATCCTGGCCGGATCCCAGCCTTCGCGCGACGCGACGATGGTGTGCGTCGTCCAGTTGTCCTGATCGTCAAGAGTAAAGGATTCGACGGCGCTGGCCTGGGAGACCGGCCCGGCAACGATCGGCGCCCCGTCCACCGTGACGACGGCGGGAATGGGAACGACCGAAAAGCTCAGCTTGCGGTGATACGGCTCGAGGTCGATTTCGATTCCGTTGGGCGTGCCGTCGCGGGTCAGGTTCACGGTTTTGTCGGGATAGCCCCGGCGGGACACCGTGGCGGTGTGCGTGTCGTCGCCGTTTTTGAATTTGACGGTTGCGGTGAGTTGGCCCATTCCGCGCTGGATGCCGCTGTCGATGGAGATGACGGAATCAGGCGGCCGGGCGGTGATGGTGATCTCCCGCGTCGTAGCGCAGGCGGTGAGAAAAGCGAGGCACAAAACGCCAAACCAGCGCATGACTGTACTCCTGAGAGGCCATTTGGTTTAGCCGAAATGCCCGAAGGCGGCAATAGAAGGCGATCACAACGAGACGATCGAGGCGAACGCGAAGGCCGTCCAGGGTTACGCCGATGATCGTCAATCAAGGCGCTCGACGACAATATCCGCGTTTTCGATAGCGCCAAGGCCCGCGGCGTTACTGTTACTGTTCTAAATCGCGAGAGATTTCACGTGGTGGTGGAGGCCGTCGAGTCGGGGAACCTGCCTTTCGGCCGGCTCCGGACAGTACAGTGGGCGGCTGATGCGATGCTCCACTCGAATGCCCTCTACCTATAGGGCCAGGAGGTGAAAGTCTTGGGCTTGTTGTGCGAGGAAAGCCGTGTTTTTATGTTGAATTTTCGGTCTAGGATAGGCGCCAACTCATGAGGCGCCGGATTCGACTATCGGGCCGATGACCTGTTCAGGGCTGCGGCGGCGCGTATGAGCGTCTTGAAGGCATGCTCATCTATTTCATCACCCTCATGGAAATCGATAGCGCGCCTGGCGTTGCCTTCAAGGCTGGAGTTGAATAGTCCTGAAGGGTCCTTGAGCGAAGCGCCCTTCAAGAAAGTCAGCTTCACGACGCTCTTGTACGTCTCGCCGGTGCAGATCAGTCCATCGTGAGACCAAACCGGAACGCCTCTCCACTTCCACTCCTCGACCACCTCAGGGTCAGCCTGCTTGATGAGAGCGCGGACATGGGAGAGCGTCTTGCCCCTCCAGTCGTCCAGTTCCTTGATCCTCGCGTCGATCAGCCGAGAAGGGGATTCGCCCTTGGTCGTTGTGCTCTTTTTCATATTGTTTGCACCTCATTCGGCTGTTTGCGGAAGTCGTCTTCCGCCGCCCGCGGCTGTCACCTTTTGCGATCATTTCCCGATCGTTTATTGTGACGCCGAGCCGACGGACGAACAAGAGGATGATCGGTTACGATTCCCGGCGCGCCGGGATCGCTGGCTCGTATGTCAGAAGGCGTCACCGCCGCGAACGCCGTTGGCTGGCCTGTTGACGTTCCGGCGAGCCGTCGGCGGACCAGAAGCGGAGTCGCCGCGTTCCGCAGCCAGTTCAGCGGAGTTTCGAACTCAAGTTCGACCTCGGCTCGACTGTCTTCGACAAGCTCTCTTCGAGCCTGACTTCGGCGAGCTCAGTCGAGCCGAGCCTCAGAGCCGAAGGCAGACCCCGAGCCCGTCGAGGGGAGCTCGCCGAAGTCAACCGTCCTTCACAGCCGCCGCCTGTCCGACCTCCGGCGATCGCGTTGCCATGACCGAAATTCGGACCGCCCGATTGTTCCTCCCAGGCTCGCGAAAGATCCGCATCGGTCTGTTGCCCCGGTTTAGCACGTGGTAAATTACATCAGGAACGATCCGCCGAAGCGGGCGAGCCAGGGAGGGGAAAATAGCTGCGGCGAGGGATACGGTCAATATGGGAAGTGACCCCTTTATCGAAGGAACGAAGAACGAAGACGCGTCGGAAGCATCCATGACCAAGGCGGCACGCCACGATTCACCCGCAAATCACGAGCGCGGAATTCGGCACATTGAAATCATGGCGGGATTCTCGGTCGCTTGCGTGCTGACATTGGCATTTATGGACAACCTTACAACTTCCGGACATACCGCTCTTGGTATGTTTTCCGTTGCGGCTCCAATGCTCGTGTTATTGCGCATCGATGGTGAACCCCCGCCCCCTTATCATCTTGAGAACTTCTGGGGATTCCTAATTTTGTGGTTAGGTTTGTTGCTGGATGTGCTTGGATTTGGCTTCCTGATCTGGCAAAAACTTCATTGGGCCGCCATCGCATATTTCTGCACGATTCCCACGTGCCTTGTTGTTTGGACGATTATCGGAAGGTGGCGTCCCCTCATGGCCGCTATAGAAAATGCCACGGGTTAGCCAAGTATATTGTTACCCATTTAGGACACAACCCGATCAAGGCGAAAGCGCCGGCAGCGTCGATTCCGGCGTAAAGGCGGCGGGGGCGGGGACGGGCGGGGCGGTGTCGGCGAGGATTTCCAACGGAGCGCTGGCTTCGGTAACGCGATTGGATTCCTCGTCCGTCAGGGTGATCTTCAACACATAGTTCCCCGCGGCCAGGGTGGGCGGGAGCGTAATCCGACGGGAAATGAAAAAATCGTGGCGGCGATTGCGGGATTCATCGACGAACGTGGCGGAGTTGGGCTTGTCGGGCCAGACGGACTGGCCGGTGTCGGTGTAGAGAACCATTTGCTGTTGCAGACGGGTGCGCCATAGGGAATCGTTGCCGCGCACGGAAGTGAAGTTGGCGGCTTCGCAGTAGACGATCAGATCGTTGTCCCGGCCGGCGGGGAAACGCGAGGAGGGCATCGGACGATACACGCCATAACTGCTGACCTCCGAGCAGAAAGCCACGGTGGGGATGGCAAGCTGGGCTTCGGAGCGGAGGCGATCGGCCATTTCCAGCAGCGGCTGGATTTTGCGGTTGAGCATGAGATTGTCGTCGCTGCGGGCCGCGGCCCGGAAATTGTTCAGCCCGTCCATCAGGGCCAGCAGAATGTCGCGGTCCTCGGCCGAGAGCTGCATGACATCCGAAAGATCGGGAGTCGGCTCATCGCGGACGAAGCGGAGGAGCTGATAGTCGAGTTGGTTGCCCAGATCGCGCGGATAATCGTGAACGAGCTTTTGCAGCTTCAACTCATATTCGTCGGTTGAGATGGCGGCCGGCGAAGCGACGCTGGCGCCGGAAGCCTGGGGAATGTGGTCCGCGCTTTCGGGGAGGATCATGGGGAGGCTGGAATCCTGTTTCAGGCGGTCGGCGGCGAGGGCGACGGGCCGATTGGCGACCGGGGAATGGTCCGCGGCTTGGGAATTGCCGGCGTCGGCCGGCGGTTTGGAGGTTGGGTTCACCCATTCAACGACGGAGGGCCGGTTGGCTGAAGAAGGATTCCGGCTCGACGCGGCCGAGCCGGCCGAAGTCAGCAACGGGGTGACGTTCTGGGCATATTCGGATGTTTTGCGCCAGCAGAGAGGCATCATCCAATTGGGGAGCGGGAGAACCCGCGGCGGAAGATTGGGATTCAGATGGCCGGGAATGAGGGGTCACGGACTGCGGGGCCGCGGCCTGCGGAGCGGGCTGGGCCGGGATTTTGGGTTGGTAGGGGCGTTGAGTGACGCATCCGAAGATAAGGAAGCTAAAGACAAGAGCGATGGCCGCGAGAAGGGTTGTTGCGGGGGAAGTTCGAGCGAGCATGAGGAACCATCCTTGGTTTGACGCATGACGGCTTCCTGCCGTCGTTTGGCGGTTTATCAGTATATCGCGGCGGGACGGCAATTCAATGTGACGGGGCTACTGGCAGGTCCGGCTACTGATCGCCCTTGTACGTCACATTGTTGACCGCATCGCGCAGCGTTTGCACGTTCTCGTCAAAATGCGTTTCCACCGCCCAGCCGACCACTTCGAGGTAATGCCGTCCCACTTGCACGACGGTCAGGAAATATCCGAAGGGAATCTTGGACGCGGCGAACGTGCCGTGAATCTCGTACTGAACGGCCTTGTCATTATTCCATTGAAACTCGCGCGGATCGGAACACTTCGATTTGATCAGGTGGGAAAGGACCTCGTTGCGGCGCTCGTGGGCGTATTCGCCGAGGGTGGCATAGGGATCGGTGCGGTCGGCGATGACGACCATGACGAAAGCGTTGGTGTCTTCATCGCGGCCTTCGAGGACGGCGGCGGAATTGGAGGATTGCTCGCCCACCCACCCCGGCGGCAAAACGATTTGCGTCTGCCCGTCTTTGCTCTTGAGCGTGACCTGATCGTCCGCCCAAACCGGGGCAAGATGGATCGACAATAAAGCGGCGAATACGGCCAAAAGAATGCGGTTTCCCATATTGGAAGATTAGCATATCGCGGGCGGCATGGGGAGCAATGAGACCGGCTAAGGGGCCGATGACGTTAGACCATCGCAAGACGGACCCAATCCCTGTAGCGGCGGCGCACGAAGCCGCCGGCGGCCAGACAGGCCATCATGGCCAGGGCGGCGGAGGCGGCCGAGGGGAGGGGAACGATGTTGGCGTCTAAATTCACGTCGGCGCCGAGCAGCGCGGACGATCCCGCTGCCAGAGAAAAAGCGTAGTCCACGGAATTTGTGCTCTGGTCGTTGCTTGCCGCCTGCGCGGTCATTGCCAGTGAATAGACCCCGGCGGCCAAAGTTCCCTGGAACTGGGCGTCGCTTAGATTCACGGTGGTAATCGGGGCAAACACGTTGCCGCCCTGGGCATTGGTCAAGGAAAGGCGTGCGGAGGTGTTGCCCGGGGCGGCCGGGTCAACGGCGCCTTTCAAATTCATGTCGAAGCTGTACGGCTCGGCCTGCGTCACGTCGAAAGTGATGTTGAAGGCGGTGCTGGCGGCGGCGCCGACCGGACCGAGTTCCGCGCCGAGGTCGGAATTCGCCCCCACGCTGCCGCTGACGCTAAACCCAGTGGCGTTTAGCGAGGATTGCTGCACCGCCGATGATGTCGCCATCGGACTTGCGGGGCCAAAAGTGGATGTGGCGGTTACATTCCCGTCGAAGGCGCCGAAATCGTTGGCCTGCTGCGATTGGTTCTGCTGCAGGGTGGTCGAGGACGGACTCGTGCCCCCGCGGGCAAAGCCCGTGGCCATGGAGGTGGCCGATACCGAGCGCGATTGTGTCTGGTAAGTGATTGGATCACCGTACGCCGAAGCGGCAAACCCCAGCGCCAACCCGCCCGCGGCCGCCATCACACACAACTTCCGGCTACTCATTGAACAACTCCCTTTCACCTGATTCGCGGCGACAATTCAGGTATTCGGCCAGACGCGGACCTTTTCGTGACTGACCGATAATTCGCTTGTCGATGCGAGCCATGGGCCGGTAATCTTATTGATGTGCGATGGATCGTCGGAGACATTCACGGCATGTCGGCCGCTCTGAAGGGGCTGGTCCAGTCCGTGGGGCGAATCGATCCTTCGCCGAGTTGGATTTTCGTGGGCGATTACGTGAACCGGGGGCCGGACTCGCGGGGAGTCATCGAATTCCTGCTGAAGCTCGCCGGCGCCCGCTTTTGCCGCGGGAATCACGACGACATTTTCGACGTCATTCTCAACGGCCAAAGCTACGTCGATCAACTCACGAACAACAATCGTTGGGCTGCTTACAAATGGTTCATGGAGTACGGCCTTCGCGACACGCTGGCGAGTTATGGCGCCCAGGACACCGCCATGCGCGACATGCTTGAGCATCCGACGGCGGCGGCGCTGGACGCGCTGACGGCCGGCGTGCCGCAGGCGCATCGGCAATTCATCCGCGGCCTGACGCCGGTGATCGAGGAATCCGATCTGTTCGTCGTCCACGCCCGCTGGGACCCGGCGACGGCGGACGAAGACCCCAGCCCCACGACTTATCTGGATGTCGATCGCGATCTGCGCAAGACCGCGACCTGGGGTCGATTTTCCCTGGCCGAGGTCGATCAGAAAAAGGCGTGGCGGCGAACTGGATTCTTCGGCCACACTCCCGTGGATTTTTACGGGATGCGCGGCGGATACAGCCCGCACGGAGGCGGGAAGCTGGTTCCCGTCATTGGCGAGAAAATGGTTTTGCTCGACACCGCGGCGGCCCTCAGCCCCGTCGGACGCCTTACCGCGTTCTGTGCGGAAAAGTCCAGCTACGTTCAGGTCGATCGGCAAGGCAACGCCGTGGTGTAAAAATGGATACCGACGATCCCCATCCGCCGCCTCTCGGCCCGCATCGGCTGAAGGTGGCGCTGCTTCAGCCGCAGATCGCGCCCAACACGGGCAACATCGCCCGCGCGTGCGTGGCAACGGGAACCGAATTGCACCTCGTCCGGCCGCTCGGATTCGTTCTTGGCGACAAGAACCTGCGGCGCAGCGCCATGGATTACTGGCCGCGAGTTCGGCTCACCGTTCACGATGATTCCGACGCATTTTTCGAATTCGCCCAAGTGGGCGGCGGCTGCATCTGGCTCTTCTCCACCACCGGCAAAAAATCGTTGTGGCAAACCGAATTCGCCGACGGCGATTGGCTGATCTTCGGCAGTGAAACCTCGGGCATCGCACCGGACATCCTGACAGATCATCCCGGCCGGATCGTGCGAATCCCGCAAATTCCCGGCGAACGCTGCCTCAATCTCTCCGCCGCCGCGGCGATCGCAATGTTTGAGGCCCTTCGACAGATTCAATCGGATACAATGCCCGCCAGCCGCTTATGAAAGGTAACCTATGCAATCGGCATTAAAGGAAAAGCACTGCACGGCCTGCCGGCCCGGCACGCCCGCGCTGACCGACGGCGAAATCTCCCTGCTGTTGCCGGAAATCTCCGGTTGGGACTTGCGCGACGGCCAAATCCGCAAGAGCTTCAAGTTCGAGGATTACCACCACACGATGGCATTTGTGAATGCCGTGGCCTGGGTGGCGCATCGTGAGGACCACCATCCCGATCTGGAAGTCGGTTACAACCGCTGCGTGGTCAAATACAGCACCCATGCCGTCAAGGGATTGTCGGAGAATGATTTCATCTGCGCCGCCAAGGTCGATGCGCTGCTGGAATGATCCGTCCGGCCCGCGCCGCTCGGACGATCGAGCCTTCCCATGCCGATTCCCGCGTTGCTTCTGGTCCTTGCGACGTTGCTGCCGCTGGCATCGTTCGGACTGTTGCTGCTGATCGGCAAACGAATGGGCGATCCGTTGGCCGGCTGGGTCGCCACCGCGTTCGCCGCCGGCAGCTTCGCGCTGAGCATGGGCGCGATGATTTACTGGTACAACTCCGGCCAGCTTGCCGGCATGACCTGGGGTCCCGGCGACAAACCCATCGAGCTGACTTTCAAATGGCTTCCCTTCGGCCTGCCCATCACCCCGGATCGCCCCGGATTATTCCAGCTCAATCTTCACATCGACACCCTCACCGTCGCCATGTTCAACACGATCACCCTGGTCGTGGTCCTCGGCCATGCCTTCAGCGTGCGCTACATGCGCAACGACAAACGTTTCGCCCGCTTCTTCGTGTCGCTGCAACTGCTCTGCTTCTCGATCCTGGCGTTTGTCCTGGTCGGAAATCTCCTGCCGGTCCTGGTCTTCTGGTATCTGACCGTGCTGGGGGGATATCTGCTGGTGAATCGCCTGGACGATCAACCGACCCGCCGATCCGCCGCGCTATCCTTCATCGTCAAACGAATCGGCGACGCGGGCTTCCTGCTCGGCATGGGAATCCTGCTGCACGCCGTGGGCAACGCCACGCTGTTGCAATTGGATCGCTGGCTGTGGCCTGCGGGAAATCCCGCGCTGCACCTGCCCGCCGGCTCGCCGATTTCCAGCCAAGCCCTGACCCTCGCCGGCCTGGCGCTGTTCTGCGGCGCCGCGTGCCGATCGACCTTGTTTCCCCTGCATTTCTGGCTGCCGGCCGTGAGCCGCGCCCCGATGCCCGCCGCCGCGATCGTCCAATCCGTCACGCTCACCGCTCCGGGCCTTTACCTCATCGCCCGAATCTTTCCGATCCTCACCCCCACGGCCAAGCTCTGCATCGCCATCGTCGGGCTTCTCAGCCTCGTCATCGGCGCCGCGGCCGCACTGTTCCAGCGCGAACTCGGCCGAATCCTGGCCTACAGCACGGTCTCCCAATTCGGCCTGATGTTCATGGCCATCGGAATCGGGAGTTGGATCGGCGGTCTGTTCCACCTGCTCACGCACGCGTTCTTCAAATCGCTGCTGATCCTGGCGGCCGGAAGCGTCATCCACGCCGCGCACGGCGAACAAAGGCTGAGCGAATTCGGCGGGCTGATGCGGAAAATGCCGCTGGCGGCGGTCACCTTCGCCATCGGCCTGCTGGCCATGGCCGGCGCGCCGTTCACCTGCGGGTACTACAGCAACGAGATGATCCTCACCCACGCCGGCGCCTTCGCCGACGCGTCCAGCCATACCACGCGCGATCCGCTTTACTGGCTCTTCTTTATCGTCCCCACCGTGATCTCCGCCGTCACCGCACTGTACATGACTCGTTGTTGGATGCTGCTGTTCTGGGGCAGGCCGCGCAACGCCGAGCTGTTTGAAAAATCCCGCGAGCGCACCGGATTCTGGTTCCCGCTGTTTGTGCTGGCCGTGGTGAGTCTGATCGGCGGAAGCCGCGTGCTGGAGATCAAGCAATTCGTGGCCCAGGCGGTCGTGGAGACCGAGAACTACTGCAACGCCGTTGCCGAACCGTCCGCCCCGCCGTTCGGCGGATTCGACAACACCTGGCCGATCACTGCCGAGCGAACATCCGACGCGGTCCAGAGATTTGAAGACGTCGGCCAGAAACTCTTCAACCAATACGCCATCTGGCCCTTCAGCGTCGGAATCGTATTGGGATTTTTGTTCTATTGCCGCCGATCATCGATCAAAGGTCACTAATGGCGATGAAATCGCTCACCACCGCTTGGCCTGTTGGGCGACCTTCATCGGCAATCCGAACAGATCGATGAAACCGCGGGCGGCGGTGACGTCGTAGCCTTCCATGCTGAAGCTGGCCAATTGCGGATCGTACAGGCTGTGCGGGCTGGTGACGCCGGCGGCGGTGGCGCGGCCCTTGAACAGTTTCACCTTCACCTGCCCCGTCACCGGCCCCTGGGTGTGATCGACGAATGCCTGCAACGCCTCGCGCAGCGGATGGAACCATTGGCCGTAATACACCAGTTCCGCGTAGCGCAGGGCGAGCTGCTGTTTGTAGTGGAACGTGTCGCGTTCGACGCAGATTTGTTCCAGGGATTTGTGGGCTTCGTAGAGAATGGTGCCGCCGGGGGTTTCGTACGCGCCGCGGGACTTCATGCCGACCAGGCGGTTCTCGGCCAGTTGCGTTTGACCCACGGCGTGCTTGCCGCCGAGGTCGTTGAGCAGGGCGATCAATTCGTGTCCGGGCATCTTCTTCCCGTTCACGGCGATCGGATCGCCGCGCTCGAAATCGATCGTCACATACAACGGCTCATTGGGGGCCTTGGAAACCGGGACGGACATAATCCACAGATCGTCCTTCGGCTCGTTGGCGGGAGATTCGAGGTCGGCGCCCTCGTGGCTGACGTGCCAGAGATTGCGGTCCCGGCTGTAGATTTTCTTTTTGCTCTGCTCGACGGGCACGCCTTTTTTGTTGGCGTAGTCGATGGCGCTTTCCCGGTCGCGCAGGCCGAAGGCCGGGTCCTTCCATGGCGCGATGATTTTCAGATCCGGGGCCAGCGACATGTACGTCAACTCGAAACGCACCTGGTCGTTGCCCTTGGAAGTGGCCCCATGGGCGACGGCATCGGCGTTGGTCTGGCGGGCGACTTCAACCTGATGCTTGGCGATGATCGGCCGGGCGATGCTGGTGCCGAGCAGATAATCGTTTTCGTAAATCGCATGGGCACGCAGCATCGGGAAGCAGAATTCCTCGGCGAATTCCTGGCGGAGGTCTTTGACGATGACTTCATCGGCGCCGCTTTTTTGGGCTTTGTCTTCGATGCCCTTCAGTTCGTCTCCCTGGCCGAGGTCGGCGGCGAAGGCGACGAGTTTGACGCCGGGGTAACGGTCCTTGAGCCAAGGGAGGATGACGCTCGTGTCCAGGCCGCCGCTGTAGGCGAGGACGATTTTTTGGGGGGCGTCGGCATTTTGGGTGGGCATGGGTGAACTCCGCAAAGGGGGACAGTATAAAATCTGGCGGCGGGGATGCTATGGGCCGCGGCAAAACCCCCAAAACCCCCGCGAAGCGGGGGGCTAATGGAGAGAGAATCCGTGCCGGCCGTTAGCCCCCCGCTTTGCGGGGGTTTTCTCACGTGACACTTCGGATTACGATCATCACATGCAACCCCGCCTGTTGGCCACCATGGTGACGACCACCAGTTACGGGTCGTGGCTGCCGGGGATATGCGCGGCTACGTCGACAACGGGATCATCCTTCCCGGCGATCCATCCCGGCTGGAACAGGCGGTGCGGCGAATGAGCAATCGTTCGCCGATCTTGTTCACGGCCGAGCAACAAACGCGATTGTTCCAAGCCCTGCGCGACGCGGCGGAGGAATTCCATTATCAATTGACCGATGCGAGCGTCGAATCGTGGCATCGGCATTGGATCGTGAAACATGGGTTCGATTCCGTGCCGGTCATGGTCGGACGGTTGAAGAACCGAATGCGGCAGGCGCTGGGAATCGGTCGGATTTGGATGGAGGGGTATTATGATTCGCGATTGTTCGATCTGGCGGGAATCGAAAGCCGGCGGGGATATATTCTCCGGCACGCGGGGTGTCGGATGAGCGGCGGGGCCGCATTAGTTCCGTCAGGCCGTTTGGCCCAGGGTTGAATCGTCGGAACTGGCCGTCGGTTTGCTCGTGAGGATGTGTTTGATCAGCTCCAATCGCAAAATGATCTGATCCATGTCGGCCGGCCGCTTGGCCGGTCGGGTCGAAACGCACTCCATCACCAGATTCGATAAGCCCGGCGGAACCAGCGGGCTCAGGTCGGTGGGCGTCTGCATCGTCTGATCGAGCAAAAAGCTGTTGTCGCCCTTCTTGTTTACCGTGTACAGCGTGGGGATGTTCGTGCCGGTGAGCGTCCAGTAGATCGTGGCGCCGAGGTTGAAGACATCGGTCTGAACGCTGATCGGCCGACGGGCGACCTGCTCGGGAGCGATGTAATCGGGAGTGCCTTGAATCCGTTCTTTGACGGTTCCGATTTTGCAGCCTTGGCCGAAATCGATCAACTTTACCTTGCCCTGATCGCTGCGGAGGATGTTGTTGGGCTTGATGTCGCAATGGGCATAGCCCAGGGCGTGCATGGCCTTCAATCCTTGCGCGGCCTGGATGAAGGTATCGACGATCTCAACCATGTCGCGCGGGGGTCGCACATCCAGCGGGCGGCCATCGACCAGTTCCATGACCAAAAACGCCTCCTTGGGTTGCATGAGGAGGTTTCGGCTGATCTTCAGTTCAAATGATCGCCGAAGGTTGGGATGCGTGAATTGTTTGGAGATCGCGAATTCCGTTTCCATCTGTTCGATGAAACGGTCGTCCTTTTTCTCTTTGCGCAGGACGTGCTTGAGAGCGTAAACTTGATGCGTTTGGGGATCGCTGACGGCGTAGATGATGCTACGCGCACCTTCTCCCAAGCGCTCCAACACGTCGTAATGGAGGAGCTTTTGAGCCATGAACTAACGGTCCATCCCGGAGAACGTTATTACCCGATCCCGCTGGACGGACGGCAGGGAGGGGAGGAAGCCCAAGGGTGGAGATAACAAGGGATAATGAAAGCAACCGCCTTGGTGCGAAACGTTACCCGTACAGAGATATTTACTTAATAAAATAGGCTAAGCAAAGGGGCGTTAAATAGCAAGCGGATTATTGGGGCTGGAATCAGGCGGGTATTCTGCCCTACGGCAAAATCTGTTCGCGAAAAGCGGTGACGGGAAAGTACCGGCCCACGCTTGACGGCGTCGGGGTGTCGCTCAGGAGAATGACCTTGTCGGCCCCGATGCGAAACTGGCTCTGCAAGGTCATGACCAGTTCGGTCAGCCGGCGAAACTGAATCGGCGTCGGCATCGAATGATCGAAATCGCCGACGATGCAAATGCTGATGCAGGTGGGTTCGATGTGGTCGACTCCCGGCGGGGCGGCGGCGGGCTGCTGATGGTTCCAGCGCGGACCGATCTGAATCTCGCCGTCCTGACAGCCGTGACCGTTGCCGATGACGAAATGATCGCACAATCCCGCCGGGCCTTGCGCCAGCGTGGCGGCGTCGCCGCCGGCGGTGGCGGAGTGGTGGATGTAGATGAACTTCCATTGCCCCGGCTTGGCGGCGACGGCGGTCTTGAAGATTTCGTCTAGGAACGGCCCGTGGTCGGACGCCGAAAGGCTGTCGTATCCGTCGGCAACCAGCGGGGGCGGCGCCAACGCCAGCAGCAACGCGCTGGCCAACGACAATAGGGCCACAAGGCTGGTTAGAACAACGACTTTTCGCTTGGACTGCATCATGTGGAACCCGATCGGGGCGCGTTCAAATGGTCTTGGGTCCGATAAAAGGCCGACTAACTTTTCTGGGGGATTCATCGGCAGATGACGGCGGCGGAGTTGCGGAAAATTCTGGGGAAAGGAAAAAAGGGGGGGGATTTTTAGTTTCGACGAGGGAAACCCACGGAGCAAGCTCCGTGGGCTTGCGGAAAGTCTGTCGGGGGGGCGGAGAATCAGTAGCCGAACGATTTGAGTTGGTTTTCGGGCACGGGAACAAATCGGCCGCCGGTGGCGGAGGCGATCCTGGCGAGAACTTTGTCGTTCGGCACGCCGTTGATGGCGAAGCAGTCGATTTTCGCCTTGGAAGAGCCGCGAAGCTTCAGGACCTGAGCGACCAGCGAGTCATCCAGATCGCCGGCCTTTGCCGTAACGAGCATGATCTGGCCGGGATCGTCGGCAAAGGCCTTTTGCAGCGAGGCGAGGGGATCGGTGCTGCCGGCGGCGGTGACATCCTGCAATTTTGCCCGGGCGTTCTGAATAAGCTCGTTCACCGCGAAAGCCGTCCCTGGGGCGGAGGGATAGGAATCGCTGTCGGGATTCCAGAAGACGACCTGAAACCGGCGATCGGGTCCGAGCGATTCGAGCGATTTGAACAGGGCGGATTTCACTTCATCCAGCACGTCGGCCGAACTCGAGCCGTTGTCGATCACATAGACGACGACGGAGGAGTTGATCGGCACGCCGCAGAAGCCGGGCGTTGGAGCCGCGGGACTGGGCGTCTGGGCCGGCTGATTGGAAGTGGAGTTCGGCTGCGGAGCCGAGGCTGACGAGACGTTCGCAGGGCTGCGGAACACCAGCACGAGCACGATAATCAGCAGGAGAACGATGACGGCGGCGGCGATGCCCAGCAGGGGCGTCAGATTATTCTTCGCCGGGGGCGGCGGAGCCGGTTGCTTGCGTAAGCGGCTGTCGGATAGTCCGCTGCTTTGAACGGCGTCGGCCAGATCGTCCATTCCGCTGCCGCTGCCGACGCCGGCGCTGCGGGCTTTGTTTTCAAAGAGGGTTTTGGATCCCTTTGCCGTCCCCGCGGCGGCCTTCTGGGCTGATCCCTTGGCGGGGACGGTCTGAATGGTCCCGCAGAACTGGCATCTGCACACGGCGCCGGCGAAGGCGTCGTCGATGCTCAGGACTTTCTTGCAGCTTGTGCAAGTGATGGTGATCATGCAATCACTACGGCTGCCACAAATAATAAAATCCGTTGGGCAACCAATCGCTCATGGGAAGTTTCAGATTCAGATCGTTGCTTTGGGGCAGGGGCGCGGGCATCTCGGCATAGATGGACCCGCTATATCCGTACGGCCGCTTGTACATGACCACTTCCGCGTCCGGAGCATCGCCCATTTGGCGGGCCAGTGCGATGGCGTCGTCCAGCCGGCCGATCTGGTCCGCCAGACCTAGTTTCACGGCCTGCTCGCCGCTGAAAACGCGGCCATCCGTCACCAGCTTGAGCGTCGCGGCATCATGGATTCCCCGGCTCGTGACCACGACGTTCTTGAACCGGGCGTAATATTCATCGACTAAGTTCTGCATGATCTTATATGCCTCGGGAGTCAGATGAACCCACGGCGAGCCCATGTCCTTCAGCGGGGCGCTCTTGACCGATACCTCGCGGGCGCCGAGCTTTTCCAGCGTGTCCTGGAAATCGAAGGACTCGAAAATCACCCCGATGCTGCCCACGAGGGACGTGGGATTCACGATGATCTTGTCGGCTCCGCAGGAGACGTAATAGGCGCCGCTGGCGGCGAGTTCCTGGGCGGAAGCGATCACGGGCTTGTGGGTTTCGTGCCTGAAACGAAGCAGGGCGTCGTACATGATGTCTGAAGTGGTGACCGACCCGCCGGGGGAATTCACCCGCAGGACGACGGCCTTGACCGAATCGTCGCCGGCCGCCTCGTTTAGCTCCTGAATGAAGAGGCTAAGCGGATTTTCCGTCGGCTGAAGAATGCCGCCGGTGCGATCGTCGAGGAGCATTCCTTCCACTTCGATAATGGCGATCTTCCCGCCGAACGCCTTGCCGGGTTCGACGGAAATCTCGTCCAGCTTCGAGGTATTGGAGACCGGCGTGATGAGCAGGCTGGAGGCGCCGCATCCAGTCAGAAGCAACAACAGAGACAATGAGATAGTAATTCGCATACGCAAACATCCTTCATCATCGTGGGATATGCTCTTGAGACAATGTCGGTACGATAACAGCGGGAGATTCTAACGGTGGCGCATCGCGTGAGCAAAGCGCATTTCTGCGAGCTGGTTGAATCGGCGCTGGCGGAGTTGCCGCAGCAGTTCGCCGAGTTCGTGGAAGAAGTCCCCATCGAGGTGCGTGATCGGCCCGATCCGTCCCAACTCAACAAGGCCGGCGTTCGCCGCGGCGGGCTGTTGCTGGGGCTGTACGTTGGGCGTCCCCGGACCGTCCGCAGCGTCGAGGATTCCGGAACCCTGCCGGATGTGATCTACATCTTCCAGGAACCCATCGAGACGGTTTGCAACAGCGAGGAAGAACTGATTCGCCAGGTTCGCGTGACGGTGCTGCACGAAATCGGGCACCATTTCGGTCTCAGCGAAGACGATCTGGAACGGCTGGGTTATCGTTAGTTGTTATTTTGCAATGATTTAATGTTGGCATGAATGCGGGAGAGGCGGGTTTGCGGTCGATTTTGCGATTTTGACCGCACCTTGGCGCGTCGTCGGTCGTAATTTTGGGGGTGCGACGCTCCAGAACACGGCGGCTGAAGCCGCCGCGCCGCGCGGGAAGGTTTCGCTCTAATTTTCGCATGGAGCCGCTTTTCCATTGGACAAGACCGCCGTGGGCGCGTATTTTCAAGTGTTCGTCCCGAACGGGGATGGGGTCCACGGGAGACATGACCAAGAGGCTTTTAGCGAAGAAACTGGGATCCAATGATATCTGTCAAATGGATGAGGCGCGGCATCGTCGCGGCGGCGATGCTGTGCGTGTTGCCTTTTGCCGGCGCGGATGATGCCGGTCACAACGCCGATGAGCCGTTGCTGGCTATGACCATTCCATCCCATACGGATAAGCCGTCTTTCATGGAATTCGGCGTGATTAAGGAATGGCTTGTTAAACCGGATGACGTGGTGAAAAAGGGGCAGGTCCTGGGCCGTGAGGATTCGGATGTTGAAGAGATGAAGCTGCACGGATTGAGGATTGTGGCGGATTCCACGGCGGATATCGAAGCGGCCACGGCTGACCGCGATGAAAAGAAGGTGGAGTACGAGAACAAGCAAAAGGGCTTCGAGCAGCAGGCCGCCAGCGAAACCGAAGTCGAGGAAGCGAAGCTGGATTATGAGCGTGCCGAGGCGCAGTTGCACTATACGGAGGTGCAGCACGAAAAGGCGATCGCCGATGCCGACACCGAAGCTAAAATGATCGACAAGATGCAATTGCTCAGCCCGGTGGATGGGACGGTTAAGGAGATCAACATCCAGGAAGG
This sequence comes from uncultured Phycisphaerales bacterium, assembly GCA_963771925.1. Lineage (GTDB taxonomy): Bacteria > Planctomycetota > Phycisphaerae > Tepidisphaerales > Tepidisphaeraceae > PALSA-1353. Next base: position 1,288,015 of record CAVYVE010000005.1, on the reverse strand, counting down.
CGAGGTGGTCGATCCAAACAAACCCGACGGCGCCTTGACGCTGGTGACGAACCGCCCGCTGTGGGTGGAAGTGAAGGTCCCTTCTGCCCGGGCGCTGAAGTTGAAGCGCGGCGACGTTGCCTCGGTGGCGTATCTGAATGATCCGGGAAAATGGCTGCCGGCGACGATCATTTACCTCGACCCCGAGGTGGATGCCGCCAGTGATAAACAGACCGTCAGATTGGAGTTAGGCAACGAACAGAACACGCCGTCGGGTCTATGGGTGAGCGTGCGGCTGCCGTCCGATAACGGCGGTAATTGATCGCCGCAAGGGCGGCCGGCAAGTTTTTTCTGTTTTTCCGGGATATCGGACTTTCAATTTCTCGATGAATAGAGACCGTTGAAGTCGAAACTCCCTATTCGAGCAATTGGTGTCGGAAGCAGGTGAACCGTGTCGTCTGGAATTGTCGAGCCTCAAGGTCCGGAAACATCGTTGCAGACGCAGGCAAGCGCTTCGCGGTCGCGGCTGGTGCAGCGGCTGCTGACGGCGGCGGAAAGCTTGCCGCAGTTCATCGAGGATTTGCTCAAAACCCAGGCCGTGGTCGTGGCCGGGACCGAGGCGGCGGCGTTCCTACTGGAGAAGCAGAAGGACCAGAAAGACCCCGCCCTTCGGCCCATCGCGCACATCCGAGCCGATAACAGCAGCGCCGAAACCCGCGCCGCCGCCCTCGCCGCATTCCAGACGATCGTCAAGCCTTGCCTCGAGCAGGGAAAAGACGGGGCCATCGAATTACAGACCGGCGAAGTGGGTGTCGAGCCGCAGTTCTGCCTCGCGACGCTTCTGCGCCGCGACGGCGAAATCGTCGCCATCACGGCGGTCATCACCCGCTGCATGAATCTGGAGCGGGCGCATCAGCGTTTGATGTCGATGCAGTTGGTGGCGGGGTATTTCGACCTTTACACGCTGCGCCGCCAGGGCGAGCAGTCGCAGGTCGTCGCCCAGTCGCATCAGCACGTGTTGCAGTTGGCCACGGCAGTCGCGACCGCCGAGGGTTTTGAATCCGCGGCGATGAATCTGTGTAATGAATTGGCGACCCGCACCGGGGCGACGCGCGTGGCGCTGGGGTGGGTCAAGGGGGACGAGATCAAGGTCAAGGCCCTGTCTCACACCGAGCAGTTCGACAAGCGCCAGGAGCTGATCAAGACGCTGGAAGACACGATGGAGGAGTGCATCGACCAGGAGGAGCCGGTGCACTTCGATCCGCAGGGCGGCGGAACGCAAAACGTCAGCCGGGCGGCGCAGGAACTGGCCCGCAGCGAAGGGGGAAACGTGGTGCTGACCCTGCCGCTGCGCCGCCGGGCGGAGGTGGTGGGCGCGGTCACGCTGGAATTTCCCCCGACGCACAAGCTGACGCCGCAGGCTTCCACGGGATTGTCCGTCGCCGTGGATTTGCTCGCCCCGCAGCTTTACGACCGATATCAGAACGACCGCTGGCTCATCACTAAGATCGGGCTCAGTGCGGAGGATGTCGGCAAGAAAATCGTCGGTCCGCAGCACACGCTGGCCAAGACGCTCTGCATCGCCGGGCTGCTCGTGCTCATTTTCATCTGTGTGTACAGCCCGATGTATCACGTCAGTTCGCCCTTCCAGTTTGGCGCCACGGACAAGCGCAAGCTTGAGGTTCCGTATGACGGCCAGATCGATGACGTCTTCGTCCGCCCCGGCGACGTGGTCAAAAAAGGCCAGAAGCTGCTCACGATGAAAACGTACGATCTGCAGCTTGAATTGAACGAAGCCAACGACGACATGCAGAAGGCCGAGGCGGACTATCGCAAGAACGCTTCCGACGGCAAGGAAGCGGATGCGGAAGCGGCCCAGGACATGATGGATGAAGCCCACGCCAATGCCCAGCGGTATCAGGACATGATCGATCGCGGAGTGATTCGGGCTCCGTTTGACGGCATCGTGCTCTCCGGCGATCTGATGGACCAGCGCAATGCCGCCAAGAAGCAGGGAGACGAACTGTTCACCGTGGCGGAACTCTCCTCCGCCAACGGATTGCGGGCGGAATTGTCCGTCAGCGAGCGAGATATCCAGGACGTTCGGGAGGGGCAGCACGGCGAGTTGGCCACGTCGGCTCTTCCCACCGAGAAATATCCCTTCACCGTCGAGCGCATCGAGCCGATCGGACAGCCCAAGGACGGGGACAACACCTTCACGGTGTACGGGCATCTGGATCAAACGTCGCCGACGTGGCGTCCGGGCATGGCCGGCGAGGCGCGCGTGGACGTCCGGCATCGGGCGCTGATCTGGATCTGGACGCATAAGTTCATCGATTTCATGAAACTCAAACTGTGGATGTAAGGCCCACGGCGCCGCCGTGGGGCGATATCCTGACAACCTATGCTCCAGCTCCGACCGACCTTTTCCGAATCCTGGTATCGCGTGGCCGAACTGAAGCCCAGGCTGCGCCCGGCGCGCAGATTTCCCGGCAGTTTTATCGCGGGGACCGCTGGTACGTCGTCCGCGATCCGGCGGGAAACCAGTTCCATCGCCTCAGCGACGCCGCCTATCGCTTCGTCGGTCTCCTGGACGGCCGGCGCACCGTGGAAGAGGCGTGGGACCTGGTCGGCGGCCAACTGGCCGACGATGCGCCGACCCAACCCGAAGTCATCCAGGTGCTCAGCCAGCTTTACGCGGCCAATCTGCTTGAGACCAACATCACCCCCGACGCCATGGTCCTTCTGCGCCGGCACAAAAAGATCGTGCAGCAGAAGATGCAGAACCGGCTGATGAACGTGCTGTTCCCGCGCATTCGGCTTTGGGATCCGGATCAGTTCCTTTGCCGATGGATGCCCGTGGCCCGGAAGCTGTTCAGCAAGATGGGGGCGATCGTCTGGCTGGTGGTGGTGGGATTCGCGCTGTCGGTGGTGTTGCCGCGATGGCCGGAATTGAAAGCCGCCGCCGCTACCACGCTCGACTTCCAGCACAACCTCGAAAACATCTTCTGGCTGTACGCGACGTTCGTGGTCATCAAGTTTTTGCACGAGTGCGGCCACGCGTTTGCCTGCCGGCGGTTTGGCGGCGAATGCCACGAAATGGGCCTGATGCTTCTGGTGCTGGTGCCGACGCCCTACGTGGACGCCTCCACCGCCTGGTCGTTTCCCAGCAAATGGCAACGGGTTTTCGTCGGGGCGGCCGGCATGATCGTCGAGTTGTTCGTCGCATCGCTGTGCGCGCTCCTCTGGAGCGTCACCAATTCCGAGTCCTATCCGCTGCTCAGCCAGTTGCTCTACAACGCGATGTTCGTGGCCAGCGTTTCAACCGTCATCTTCAACGCCAACCCGCTGCTGCGTTACGACGGCTATTACATGCTGTCCGATTGGCTGGAAATCCCCAACCTTCGGCAAAAGAGCACGGAATATTCGCTGGGTCTTATCAAACGCCACATTTTCCGCCTGAAGTTGCCCAATCCGCTCCCGCCGCTGGGACAGCGCATCTGGCTGCTCCTCTACGCGATCGCCAGCAGCATCTACCGGGTGTTCATCGGCATCATGATCATCGTCATCGTGTATACGAAAGTGCCGATCCTTGGCGTGCTGATGGCCCTCGGCGGAGTCGTCACCTGGGCGGGGGTGCCGATGTATCAGCTTATCAAGTATCTGGCGCTGGACCCGGAACTGCACCGCAAGCGGAAGCGCGCGGTGACGTTCAGCATCGCCACGGCGATTGCCGCCGCGTTGCTGTTGTTCCAGGTGCGGTTTCCGGTCCACGTGGAATTCGCCGGAATCGTGCAGCCGGACGACCCGATCGATGCCGCCGGGACCACGCTCAGCGGGGACATCAAATCCCCCGGCGAGGGGCGCGTCGCCAAAGTATTCGCCACCGACGGCCAGCTCATCCGCGCCGGACAGCCCATTCTTCAGCTTGACGATCCGGACGTGCGGCACGATCTGGCCTTCAGCCGCGCCAAGGTGCGGGAGATGCGGGTGGAGATGCGCGAGAGCCGCGTGGAAGATCAGAACGAATTAATCAAGGCCGCTGCCGACATGAAAGTCTGGCAGGAGCAATTGGCCGATGCCGAGCGCCGGCAATCCGACCTGACCATCGTGGCGCCGTTCACCGGCCGGCTGGTGTCGCCGATGCTCCACGAGTTGCCGGGCACGTTTGTCCAGCGCGGTCAGGAGATCGGACGGGTGGCCGTGCTCGACAAGCTGGTGATCAAGGGCGACATCGACCAGACGGATTTTCAACTTCTTCGCAATATGCCGCATCTCAAGACCGAGATTCGCCTGGCCGGGCTGCTGGGCACAACCGTCGCCGGGGGCGAATTGACGCTGCCGCCCGCGGCCGTGATGCAGGTGGCCGACCCGTCGCTGGGCACGCGCCGGCGGCGACGTGCAGGTCGATCCCGCGATCCCAACGGGCTGCGGACCGAGCTTCCCACCTTCGAGGCCCGCGTCAAGCTCGACAACCGCAACGGAAAGTTTTACGCCGGCCAACGCGCCTACGTGCGCCTGACGCTGGCAGGCCGCAGCCTCGCCTGGCAGTGGACCAACAGCTTCCTGCAACTCATCCAATCCCACGATTCGGGAAGGTGGCTGTAGATATGTCGGTGGTTTCGGACGATCTATGGTCCATTTTCGATGCCCGCCGGGTCAAAGCGCCGGAGATGAAGGGGACGGATCAATTCTTCAGCGGGATCAGCGGCTGGATCAGGAACAAGCGCCGCATGTTGGTCAAGCTGATGGAGCAGGCGCAGCGGATCGAGAAGCTGGAGCCGGAGATTCACGAATTGGGGTCGGAGCGATTCAGCGAGGAAGTGGCGGCGTCCCGCGATCTGGCCCGTCTGGGCCGTTTGGAGGGCGAAACCCTGGACCGCGCCTGGCGATTACGCGCGAGGCCGCGTTTCGGGCCGTGGGAATGCGGCCGTTTCCCGTCCAGATCGCCGGCGCCCTGGCCATGCTCGACGGCCTCATCGCCGAGATGGCCACCGGCGAGGGCAAGACGCTCACCGCTTCGCTGGCCGCGGCGGTCTGGGGCTGGCACGGCAAGCCGGTGCACGTCATCACCGTCAACGATTATCTGGTGGCCCGCGATGCCGAGGAGATGGGGCCGGTCTACCGCATGCTGGGCCTGAGCGTCGGCCACGTCATTCACGAGACGAGCCCCAGGGACCGGATCGACCATTACCGCCGCAACGTCGTTTACGTCACCAGCAAGGAGTTGGTCGCCGATTTCCTGCGCGACCAGATCGCCCTGGGCAGCATGCGCTCCTCCACCCAAACCGTGGTCGGCATGTTGATGAAGGGCGCGCAGCCGAATCGGCTGCTGGTCCCGGGATTGTGGAAGGTGATCGTCGACGAGGCCGACAGTCTGCTCATCGACGAAGGCGTCACCCCGCTGATCATTTCCGACTCGCCCGAGGCCGAGGGGAACGCGTCGCTGTACGAGCGGGCCGACGTGATGGCCCAGCAACTGGAAGAGCACCGGGATTTCAAGATCGACTGGACGCTGCGGCAAGTGGACCTGACTCCGCGCGGAGAAGATCGGCTCGATGTGATTTCGGAACATGACGGGGGGTTTTGGAAAGGCAAGCGCCGCCGGGAGGAACTGGTCGTCCAGGCCCTGACGGCCCAGCACTGCTTCACGCGCGGCGAGCATTATCTGGTCAGTTCCGACCAGAAGGTGCAGATCATCGACGAGTTCACGGGCCGCGTGCTGGCGGACCGTTCCTGGCGGCACGGGCTGCACCAGGCCATCGAGGTCAAGGAAGCCGTCCCCGTCACCGCCGACAAGGAAAACCTCGCCCGTCTCAGCTTCCAGCGATTTTTCCGCCAATACCCGGTCATGGCCGGCATGACCGGCACCGCCTGGGAAGCGCGCGGCGAGATGTGGCAGATTTACCGCCGGGCCGACGGTGCGCATTCCCACCAACAAGCCGTGCATCCGCGGTCCATCTGCCGCTGCGGATGTTCGATACGCTGAACGACAAATGGGAGGCGGTGGTGGCGCGGGTGCGGGAAATCAACGAAACCGGCGCGCCGGTGCTGGTCGGCACGCGCAGCGTTCTGGCTTCGGAGGAATTGAGCCATCGCCTGGCGGCGGCGGGCAAGGCGCATCGCGTCCTGAACGCCACCCAAACCGCCCAGGAAGCGTCGATCGTCGCCGAGGCCGGCCAGCTCGGGAAGATCACCGTCGCGACGAACATGGCCGGCCGCGGCACCGACATCAAGCTGGGCCGCGGCGTCGCGGAACTGGGCGGCCTGCACGTGATCGCGACCGAGCCGCACGGCTCGGGCCGCGTCGATCGCCAGTTGTTCGGCCGCGCCGCCCGGCAGGGCGATCCCGGCTGCGCCAGATGTTCGCCAGCGCCAGGACGATCTGCTCATGCGCCACGCTCCGCGCCTGCGGATGAGTTGGCGCGCCATCGGCGCGGAGCGATTGATCGCCATCGCCCAGGGGCGCGCCGAACGGCTGGCGCGATTCAACCGCCAGCAGGTCCTGCGAAACGACGACTGGATGGATCAGTCATTGCCGTTCTGATCCTCTGCACCCGCCCCATTCATTTTCGTTTCATCTTGCCTTTTAATTGTAAATTATCGCACTAGACTCCTTGACCGGGGCCGCGCGAAGATCAAACTGCGCCTTGAGATGGTGTGTATGCCCGTCCAGGTTTCCCAACGCGCCGACGAAGAGTTGCCGAGAACCAATGGCCAGCATGCCGCTCGTGTACATCCTGCACAGCAGCGCAATGTACGGAACCGAACGGATGTCCATGGCGACGGCGCAGGGATTGGCGGGGGATTTCAAAACCATCTTCGTGGGACCTCGCGGCCCGGCCATGTGGGAGGCCCAGCGCCTGGGATTCCAAACCCATTACTTCCAGACGACCAAGGCCCTGGGCCAGATCATCCGGCCGTTGCTTCAGGGGTATCCGTCCCTCACGTTCGCTTCCACCTTGCCCCGGTTTTCGATAATGTGCATGGCCTTGAACGTGGTTTATCGCCGCCCGGTCAAGCAGGTTTACGTGGTTCACGGAAGCTGCGAGGAACTCAAGGATTTCGCGCGAATCCGGTATCTCAATCCGCTGGATATCACCATGGTGGCGGTTTCGCAGTACGTCAAGCAGAGGCTGATGGAGCACGGGGCCCGTGCGGATCGGATCGAGGTGGTGCCGAATTTCCTGCTTCCCGAGCAGATCGCCGCCGCGCCGCGGCGCGGCCCGTTCACGGCCGGCGTGGAGCGGGCGCTGTGCGCCTTGCGCGTCGTCGAGGCCAAACGCTTCGACGTCCTGCTGGACGCGATCGCCCGCCATCCGGAATTGGCGGATTTTCCGATCAACGTTGCCGGCGGCGGCGCGAAGCTCGAAACGCTCAGCCGACAGGCCCAGATGAACTGCCCCAGCGTCAACTTCCTCGGCTTCGTCAAAAACGTCTCGCGGCGGTACGCCGAGTCCGATTTGCTGATCCATCCCTGTCCGACCGAGGCGTTCGGCCTGGTGGTGATCGAGGCGATGGCCGCGGGGATTCCGGTGCTGGTCGCCGACGAGGGCGGACCCGCCACGCTGGTCCAGGACGGCGTCAACGGATTCAAATTCCGCGCCAACGATCCGGACGATCTGGCCCGGCGACTGATCGAACTGCGCCGGGCCGATCCCCAGCGGCTCAACCGCGTTGTGGCCAACGCCGCCGAATCGCTGCGGACGAATCTTTCCGCGGCCCAATCCCTGGCGCGATATCGCCGGATTTTCGCCCCCCGTCCTGACATGGCGCAAACCCGACATCCCGTCCTCTACGTTCTGCACAGCAGCCAACTCTATGGCACCGAACGAATGGCGCTGGCGACGGCGCAGGGATTGGCCGATGAATTCGAAACCATTTTCATCGGACCGCCCGGAGTCGGCCTTGTCGAAGCGCAACGGCTCGGCTTTGAAACCCGTCAATATCGCACCAGCAAGGATTTGGCGTTCGTGCTCCGGCCGTTGCTCAAGCGATATCCCTCGCTGACATTCATCGGGACCGGGCCACGTTATAACCTGGTGTGCATCGCGCTGAATCTTCTTTATCGCCGGCGGATCAAGCACATCCAGATTCTTCACGGCGGCTCCGGCATCGACAAAGATTACGCCCACAAGAAGGTCCTGAATTTTTTCGACATCACCTTCATTGTCGTATCGCAGTGGTCCAGGCAAAGGTTGATCGACTACGGCGTGCGCAACCGAATCGAAGTCATAGGAAATTTCCTGATGCCGGATCAGCTTGCGGCGATGCCGAAACGGCCGACGTACGATCAACCGGGCGTGCAAAAGGCGCTGGTTGTCTCGCGCATCGCGCCGGACAAGCGCGTCGATCTGCTGCTGGATGCGCTGGATCGCGGGCCATCGGACTTGCGGGACATTTCCTTCCGCGTTCTCGGAGTCGGGCCGGATTTTGAGAAACTGCGCGACCGGGCGGCAAAAACGCGGCCGAACGTCGAATTCGCCGGCTTCAGCGACAACGTCGCCGCCGAACTGGCCGGGGCTGATCTGCTCGTGCACACCTGTCCGATCGAGACGTTCGGCCTGGCGGTGCTGGAAGCGATGGGGGCGCGCCTCGCGGCGTTGGTGCCCGACCGGGGCGGCACGGCGACGCTCATCGACGACGGCGTCTGCGGCTTCACCTATCGCGCCGACGACCCGGACCACCTGGCCCAGCGGCTCGTCGAGTTGAAAGACGCCCCGGCCGATCTGCTCAATCGAATGGTCGCCAACGCGGCGGCCAAAGTGGACGGCGAATTCTCCGCCGACGCGGCCCTGCGGCGCTACCGCCAACTTTTTGCCCCTGACTAAGCGCCGAGTATCATCGCCGCTCGATGGCCACCCGTCATCCTTTGCTGTACGTCCTGCACAGCGGCAAACTTTACGGCACCGAACGCGTTGCGCTGGATACCGCACAGGGATTGGCCGACGAATTCGAGCCGATCCTTTTCGGCCCTCCCGGCGCGGCGATGGATGAGGCCGAGAAACTCGGCTTCGAGGCCCGCCGATTTCGCGGAGCCAAACAATTCGCCAAAATGCTCCGGCCCTGCCTGGTCCGATATCCGTCGCTCACGTTCGTCGCCACGGGTGTCATGCACTCGTTCGTCTGCCTCATGCTCAATCTACGGTATCGCCGGCAAGTGAAGCACTTCCAGATCGTCCACGGCGGCTCGAACGACACGGCCTCGTACGGGCGCAAAAATGGCTGAATCACAGCGGCGTGCGGTTCATCGCCGTCTCGCAGTGGACCAAAGAAAAACTCATCAGCCACGGCGTCCGCGCGGACCTGATCGAAGTCGTACCCAATTCCCTGCCCGAGGCGCGGATCGCCGGTTTTCCCCGCCGCGGCCGTTACGACCGTCCGGGCATTCGCAGCGCGATCGTCGTTTCCCGGCTCGATCCGATGAAGCGCGTCGGCATTCTGCTGGATGCCCTGGATCGCGGACCGACGGAATTGGCGGAAATGTCCTTCACGATATTCGGCCTCGGCCCCGAAATGGCCCCGCTCCAGGCTCGGGCGGCCGGGAGTCATCCCAACGTGCGGTTCGCTGGCTTCAGTTCGGATATTCCCGATCGAATGGCGGCCGCGGATTTGCTCGTTCACGTCTCGCCGGCCGAACCGTTCGGGTTGGTCGTGCTGGAAGCGATGGCGGCGAACCTGGCCGTGCTGGTGGCCGACGCCGCCGGACCCGGCGCGATCGTCGAGGATGGCGTCAATGGATTCAAATTCCGGCCGGAAGATCCGGCCGACTTGGCCGAGAAATTGACGCAATTGCAACACGCCCCGGCGGAGGTACTGAACGCGGTCGTGGCCGGCGGGCGGCGGACGGTGGAGCAGACGTATTCGGCCCGGCGGATGCTGGGGAAATATCGGGAGCTTTTTTCGCCGGCGTAACGCGCGGCCCAAGGGCCGCGGCTAAAAGGGGGATTCCGTCAATTGTTTAGCCGCGTCCCGGCGCGCGGGACGCGCTGCTTGGAACGTCAAACATTTTCCGCCGCGATCAGGTCGTCCAGCGTTTCGCGCCGGCGAATGATGCGGAATTGATCCCCATCCACCAAAACCTCCGGCGCCCGCGGCCGATTGTTGTAGTTGCTGCTCATGGCAAACCCGTATGCCCCGGCCGTGAAAACGGCCAACAGATCGCCGCGCTGCGTGGGAGGCAGCATCCGATTCCTGGCGAGATAATCTCCGCTTTCGCAGATCGGGCCGACGACATCCACGACCTCGCCGTCGCGCGGCTCGAACGCCTTGCTGCGCTGCGGCGGGACGTTGGCCGCCGCCGGCTTCGCCGGCCAGATGTGGTGATATCCATCGTACAGCGTCGGCCGAATCAGATCGTTCATTCCGGCGTCGACGATGACGAATTTCTTTTCGCCGCTGGTTTTGCGGTACAGAACGCGCGTCAGCAAAATCCCCGCGTTGCCGGCGATATACCGGCCCGGCTCCAGCGCCAGCTTGTACGGCTTGCCCATCAGCATCGGCACCAGGGCCTTGGCGTGCTCCGTGACGGGCAATGCCTGGTCCGGCCCCTCGTAATTCACCGCGAATCCGCCGCCGGCATCGAACCATTCGATCCGGTGTCCCCGCTCGATGAGACGGTCGATCAACGCGATCATCTTGGCGGCCGCGTCGACATACGGCTGGACGGAATAGACCGGCGAGCCGATGTGGATGTGGACGCCGGCGAGGTGCAGGTTTTTCAGATTGCGATATTGATCGAACACGCGCTCGGCGCGTTCGATGTCCACGCCGAACTTGTCGCCCTTGCGGCCGGTGGTGGTCTTGTCGTGCGTTTTGGCGTCCACGTCGGGGTTGATGCGGATGGCCCCGATGGCCGTCTTGCCGAGCGAAGCGGCGATGCGGTCGATGTTTTCGATCTCCGCTTCGGATTCGAGATTGAACGCCGCGATGCCGGCGTTGATGCCGTCGGCGATTTCCTGATCGGTTTTGCCGACGCCGGCGTAGATGATTTTTTTCGGGTCGCCGCCGGCTTTGAGGGCGCGGAACAGTTCCCCGCCGCTGGTGACGTCGAACCCGCATCCCTCCTGGGCCAGCATCCGGCAAATATGAATGTTCCCGCAGACCTTGACGGAATAGCAGATGGTGGCCTTCAACGGCGCGAAGGCGTCGGCGATCTGATGATAATGATGCAGAAAGGTCGCCTTGGAATAGACGTAAGCCGGCGTCCCGACGTCGCGGGCGATTTTCTCGGCCGGGACGCCTTCGCAATACAACTCGCCGTTTTTGTAGTTGAAAAAATCCATGGTTCGGAATTTTTCAGGTTAAGTCAATTCTAGTGGCGAAGGCTCGTTGAAGCGAAATCATGCGTCGTTGAGCAGAGGCTTGAGATATCCAAATGCCTGCTTGGCCACGTCGGCGGCCGTGGTTTCGTAGGGATATAACTCGACCGTCACCCATCCGGCATAATCAATCTCGCGCAAGGCATTGAAAACTGAACGAAAATCGATGCTGCCCTTGCCCGGGGCCAGATGCTGGTGGACGCGGTTGGCGCCGATGTCTTCCAGATGAACGTGGGCGATTTCGCCGGGCATCGATCGGATCACCTGGGCGGGGTCTTCGCCGACACAAAATAGGTGGCCAATGTCGCAATTCATGCCAACGCGTGAATCGTCGCGGAAATAGGCTTCTTGAATTCCATATATTCCGCGGCCGTTTGGATCAACAGGCCCGGTTCAGGCTCGACGGCCAGGATGACATTGATTTTTGGGCCAGGGGAGCAATCCGCCCAGCCCTCGGCAAATCGCGTCGGCGGCGGTTTTTCGATCTAATGCGGTTCCGATCAACGGGCCGCCGGGTTGGATGCTGACGGTGCGCGCATTCCATTTCTCTCGCCAATTCGATGCATTGCCGCGTGTGTTCGATCCGCAGGTCGCGTTTTTGCCGATCACTCCTCGATCCAGGTCGGATGATACGTATCGCCCGAGGCAAACAACGTAAACGCATTGATATTGCTGACGGTCAGACCCAGCGAGTTGATTTGGCGTTTGATGGCCCGCCGGGCTGTCGAATCAAGGGCGGGGGGATAAGCGTGCGGAACGTCCGCCATCAGTTCCACCCCCGAATATCCGGCGGAAGCGATGGCGGCGATCGCCTCCTCAAGCGAAGTTTTCTTGAACGCATTAGTTGAAAATGATAGTTCGTCATGGGGCTTGACAACATTATCCTTCCGCCGAGTTCTATAATTCTTCCGTGCGAATAATCCAATATTCCGTTGGTTACAACTATGCGATTCGACGGCTATTTTACCCTTGAATTCGTGTCGCCTTTCAACGCTGGAGGATGGAATGCGAAGCATGGGACGTGGGAAGAGGGGTTTTCGGCGGGTCGCGTGCGTGGCGTGCGTGGCCGGTATGTTGGGGAGCATCGCCGCGCCGGCGGCCAGGGCATCCAAATACCTATGTCGATGCGAATTACGCGGGCCCGAACGGGGCGTCTGACGGAGATATACTCCGGCGCTTCAGCACCATCAACGCCGCCTTTGCCGCCGTTGGCTCCGGCGTTTCGGCCCTGAATCCAAACTATATCTACTTCGCTCCGGGCACTTATAACGTCGGCACCACTTCGCTCAGCTACAGCAAGAACAACGTCGATCTGATCGGCCTCAGCGGCAATCCCAATGACGTGGTGATCACGTCCACGCTGGATTCGGCGTACAACACCGGCAGCGGTACGATCGGCACCAGCGGAAGCGCGACGCTTCAACTCAAGGGCAACAATTCACCGCGGCTTATCTCACTTTCGCCAACAGCACCGATACGCCGTATATCGTGAACGTCGCTCAGCAGGCGGTCAGCCCGACCGGCACTTACGCCAACGGGACAATCACAGACGGCCAACGCTCCGGCGGTGGCGCTGCTATTGCAGGGGGACGAGCAGGTCTTCAACGATGTCAACGTTCTGGGCTATCAGGACACGCTGTACACCAAGGGCGGCCGATCGTATTTCATCAACTCCTACCGTCAGCGGCGACGTGGATTTCATTTTTGCCAACGGCACGACGGTATTTAACAATTCCACGATCAACATCGACAGCGACCATTCCGGCGGCGATATCATCGCTGCCAGCACCGACAAGCGAACCTCCAACGGCCTGGTGTTCCTCAATTCGACCATTACCGGGAATTCGGTGAAGGGAAACGCCGTCATCGATCCGTATAATGCCGGCAACGCCAACCGACCGGCCGCCAGCTCGATGTATCTCGGCCGCCCCTGGGGATGGGACACAGGCCGGCGGCGATTCCAGCACCGTCTTCGTCAACACTAAAGATGGCCGACGTCATCAAACCCGCCGGATGGCTGGCGTGGGATTCCACCGAAACCACTCCGAACGCGGATAATAACGGACAACCCCGGCGAAGATTCTCGCTTTGCGGAATACAACAGCACCGATCTGCCGGGCAACCCCATCGACGTTGCCAGCCGCGTGAGTTGGTCGCACCAACTGACGGCCGCGCAGGCGGCGGATTATACCGTGGACAATATCTTCTCGGAGTCATATCCCTGGTATGGTGACGGATATCCCTCAACGGATGCGTCGAATCCCGGGACTGGCTCGGCGAATCCCAGCGATCCGAACTACAGTTGGCCGGCGTTCTGGGGCGACCGAAATGCGCAATAATGGCGAGGGTGATGACAACGTGTTGAATAATCCCAGTTCTTACAGTGATCCTTCCTGGACGCTGGGCGGGAATTGGGATCCATCGGCCCAACTGGCCGACGATTGTTCTCCCCGAGCCCACGACGCTGGCGCTGTTAGGTGGGTTTGTGGTGCTACCGCTGATGCTGCGGCCGCAGCGCCGAGGACACTTGCCGCATGGCTCACATTGCCCTAAAACAGCACGATGGCACTCACGTATGAAGACAGCGGAGTGGATTACGGCCTGCTGGACGCTTTCAAGCGGGCCTGCCAGCGCGCCGCGGCGACGACTACGGAGCCTGGAAAACATGGCCTGGCCGAACCGGCCGGAATCCGCGGGAGAAAGCGCTTACCTAATCGAAACCCCGGACGAATTCCTGGCCCATGTTGAAGAGGGCCTGGGCACCAAGAATCTCGTCGCCGACGCGATGCTGGAACTGACGGGCAAAAGCTTTTACGCCAACATCGGCATCGATACGGTCGCTACGATCGTGAACGATCTGGTGACGACCGGGGCGCTGCCGATCTCGGTGGCCATGCACGCGGCGGTGGGGGATGCCAATCTGGTTTGCGCAGACGTCGCGGGCCCAGGATTTGGCGCGCGGGTTTGCCGAGGGATGCCGCCGGGCCGGCGCCGTCTGGGGCGGCGGGGAAACCCCGGCGCTTCAGGGGAATCGTCGATCCCAAAACCATCGTGTTGGCCGGCTCGGCCATGGGCCGGATTCGGCCCAAGACCCAGCGGATCGTCGGCGATCTGGCCGATGGCGATGCGATCATTCTGCTGGCCAGCACGGGCGTGCATACCAATGGCCTGACCCTTTGCCGGACATTGGCCCAGGGACTGCCCCAGGGGTATCTGACTCCCCATGGGCGACGGCCGGACATTCGGCGAGGCGCTGTTGGACGCCTCGGCGATTTATGCGCCTTTCGTGGCCGAATGCCAGCGCCGCAACGTCCGGCTGAAATATGCCTCGCACATCACCGGCCATGGCTGGCGAAAACTCATGCGGCTGGAGGAGCCGTTCGTGTATCGGATGACCTCGCTTCCGCCCGTGCCGCAAATCATGCGGTTCATTGAGCAAGCAGGGCCCGGTTGAGATGGCGGAGATGTATCGCACGTTCAACATGGGCGCCGGGTTTGCCGCGTACGTGGGCGGCGGCCGATGTCCCGGCGTGCCTGGCAGCCGCAAAGGCGGTGGGTATTGGCGCGTGGCCATGCGGCGTGGTCGTCAAACAGGGCCAGCGCAAGGCCGTGGAGATCGAGCCCCTGGGCATCGTGTTTGAGGGGGATAGTCTTCAGGTGCGATAGGCGATATCCTTGCCGGCCTGCATGGCCAGCGAGCGGTTTCAAATCACTCAAGAGAACGTTCGGTCAACATCCTGCAGTTTTTTCTGCCGTCCGATGCTGGACACCATGGAGATCGACGTCCTGATCGAATCCGTGCTGCAGAACAGCTCGATGGCAAACGGCCAGGGAGCGATGGGTGGTGGATCGTGTCGCAGGTGCAGTACATGGGCAGTTCCATGCTGGGATTGTTCGTGAACATCCGCGAGCGAATTCGCCAGGGCGGAGGCAGGCTGGTGTTGTGCGGGATGTCGCCGCAGCTGATGCGGATTTTCCAGCACGTGTTGCCTGGAACGGCTTTTCACGATCGCCAATTCGCGCGACCGAGGCGCTGGTGTTGGCGGGCGGCGGCTAAGCCCGGGGGATGGAAATATTCCGGTTCGGCTGTCGGCGGCGGAGTTTTTCATCGTGGGCGGCGATGGCGGCCGATTTCCGCAACGATCGCTTTCTTTAACGGATCGAGCGACATCCGGGTTTGCTCGCAATAGCGCCCCAGCCACGCGTTCCGCTGCGAATCCGTGATCGCCAGTTGCGGTGGTGCTGTACCAGAACTGGGCCAAATCCTTGACGATCCATCGGCGGCGAGTCAGCGGCCCCGGCAGCGGCCGCACGCGGGCGGCGTCGATCAGACGCAGATCGGCCTGCGGATTTTCGTCGCGGCGGCCCAAAAAATGGCAAAGATAAAGATCGCGATGATGAAGGCCGCCGTTGTGTAAGTCGGGCCGCCAGATCGGCCGTGGGAAGCAGCAGCCGATCAAACGGCAGGCCGGATTCGACCAATTTGTCCGCGGGCGTGAATCCGGCCAAATCTTCGACGGCGATAAAACTTCGGCCGTCATCGAGGATGCCCCAGGCTGCCACGGCGGCCGTGGGAATCCCCCGCTCGTGCAGCAGGCGATATCCCTCGGCCTCGTCTTTGGCCGGGGAGCGCGATCGCATAAAGGGGAACCGCTTGACGTGCAGGCGAATTGTCGCCGCCGGCGACGCGATGTCCCACGTGCAATTCTCGCGGTCCGCCAGCCGTCGCCACGGCTTGATCGCCGAATCCGTGAAGATCATGTCGCCGCTGAAGCCGATCTGCGCGGAAAATCCGCCGGTATGGTTCGGCGATGAAAATCACGATCTGCGCCGCACGGGGCTGAAGAAACCGGCTGATGCCGGGCTTGAAGATCACCTTGTCCATCGACGACCACCAGTTCCTCGTCGAGAAAAAGTCTCACCGCCCGGCTCAGAACGTCCGCCTCCAGATTCAGGCCCTTTTCGCTTACATCGTCCAGCGACTGTCCGATCCGACGTTGATGTGGAAAACATCCTGAAGGATGACCGGCCCTTCATCCAGCTGCTCGGTGACGAAATGCGCGGTGCATCCGTGAACGCGAACGCCGCTTTCGTAAGCCTGCCTGTACGGCGCGGCCCCGGGAAAAAACGGCAGCAGCGAGGGATGAATGTTGATGATCCGGTTGCGAAACGCCGCCACGATGTGCTGCGGCAGAATCCGCATGTATCGGGCCAGGACCACCAGGTCCGGATTAAGTGATTGAAGATTCTTATGCAGCCAATCGAAATGCTTCTGGGGGTCGTCCGACGAATGGAACGTGAACGGGCAATTATTCTGTTTTGCCAGGGGTTCCAGGTCGGGATGATTCGACAGGACGGCCGCGATCGCGCCATTGAGCTGCTTGCCGGAAAAGTCGTCGAACAATCGCATGAGGCAGTGCGGCTCCTTGCTGACGAGGATGGCGATTTTTTTCGGACGCCGCTCGCTGTGGAGATGGACGCGCACCTCCATGTCGAGCCGGCGGCCCAGTTCCAGCAGCCCGGTAATCAGCTCGGACAGGTCCGTGGTCAGGTCCTTGAGATCGATCAGCATGTCCATGAGAAAAAATCCCGCGGACGACGCGCTGCTCGATGTCCTGGATGTTGATGCCGCGCTCGGCGACGTAGGTTGCGAACTGGGCGACGACCCCTTTCTGGTCTTTGCCCAAAACGCTGATGACGGCCAAAACCGGCTGTGCCACGAACGGCTCCTTGCGGGCGATTCTAAAGCAGAGTCAACGCGATGGCACGCCGGGCGACAGAATTCGAAGGTTCCGAATCGCCGCGGAGTTTTGCGGGTCCAATTGCAGGATCCGCTTGAACTGGTCGATCGCCAAATCGCTGCGGCCGATTTTCACGTAGACAAGCCCCAGGTTATTCATCGCCCGCCAGACCTGCGGTCCTCCCTGGGCGATGGCCGTTTGATATTCATTGATGGCCTTGGCGAACTCGCCGAGGCGGGAGAAGGCGTTGCCAAGGTCGTAATGGATTCCGGGAAAATCCGGGTCGCGGTCCAGCGCCTTGGTAAACAAGGGGACGGCCTGTCGGGGCTGGCCGCTGTGCATGAGTTGCAGGGCGGCCATGTCATTGCCGAAGACGCTGCCGGGATCGATCGCCAGAGTGTGCGCCGCCAGCGCGGAGGTGTCTCGCCAGGTCTGAAGCTGAGCCGCGGTGAGCCAGGCGAGCGAGCCGGTGAGGAAGACGGTGACGGTTGCGGCCACGGGGGATGGAATGCGATGCAGCATCGATGCGGCCAGCAGCGCCGGACCAAGCATCATGAGATAGACGTAGCGGTCTGCGACGGTGGAAATCGCCTGCTGGGCGAATGGAATCAGGCCCAGGACCGGAAGCACGGCGGCCAGCGCGATGGCGGCGGCGGCCGCGGGCCGGCGATGGGTGCGCCAGGTCCCCAACAACACGGTGGCGATCATCACGGGCATCAGCGCGTTGATGATCCACTGATGGTCGTTCCAGATGCGCATCGGCGAGCGGGCGTAATCCACCGTCAAATGCGTCGGCCAGAAAATGTGGCGAACGTAAAATCCCAGCGCGTCGATGGCGATCAACGGACGGCGCAGAGCGGCGCCTCCATCGCCGGTTGGACCTGGCGAGCGACCAGCCCAAAGATCACGGCCAGGGCGAACCAAGGGACCAGCGAGAGCAACACGCGTTTTGCGGGGCGGCGGTGAATTCCCACATCCAGAATCGCCGCGATGAGCGGAACGACCACGGCGATGGGCTTGGAAAGCAGCGCCAGCAGGAACAACGCGGAGGCCAGCCAGTACCACATCCACCGGCGGCTGCCCGAGGCGTCGGCGAAGCCGAGCCACGCGGAACGGCCGCCAGGGAAAATACGCCGGCCAGAACGTTGTTGGTCTCCGCGATCCAGGCGACGCTTTCGACCTGCATGGGATGCAGCGCGAAAACGATCGCTCCGCCGAACGCCGCCAGCGGCGAGCGAACGCACCGCAGAAGGATCGAAAAGACCAGGACGGTCGCGGCGGCGTGCAGGAAAAGTTTCACGATATGAAAAGTCCCCGCGCCGGCCGAGCCATGGGACAGCCATAGCACGCACCACCAGAGGCTGTACGTCAACGGGGTGTAAAGTTGGTCCCGCGGCGCGAACCAGAATTGCCCGAGGCTGCGGGCCGTCGGCGGGTGGAGCAGCGGGTTGTCCACCAGCATGTCGGAATCGTCCAGCCGGACGAATTGAAATCGCCACATCGGCGCGTAAACGGCAACCACGATGACCAGGAGAATCGCGCAGAAGATGGCGCTGGCAGCGCGGCGGCTCATCGGATTCATCCCGCCCGGTCGTCGGCGTGCAGCCGCCCGGTTTGATCCAGGGCGCGACGCAGCGTTTTAACCAGGTCCGCGGCATCGCCCTCGGCCTGGAAACGGATCGACACCATGCTGGGCCGGGTGTTGTCCAGGATCGGGGCCAGCGACACCACATCAAACTTCCCCGCTCGGATGGCGTCGAGCACGTCGTCGGCTTCATAATCGCAGACCACGAATTCCCCCAGCAGTTTTACTTTTCCGCACGGGCAGCGAAAGAAATAAAACTTGGAAGCGATCCCGGCGGAGATGGGGATTTGGCCCATCTCCGATTCCAGATCGATGTCATTGCGCGGCACGATCACCGCGAAACTATCGTCGGAAGGAACCTGCCGGCCGTGCAGCGGTCGGATGACCGTTCGCCACCATTCGGGGGAATCGACGATGGGCGAGGGGCGGGTTTGCGGGGCGGGATCGGTTACAGCGCAACCGGCCAGAAAACAGAGCGCCAGCAGCGCGAGCGGGCGAGCGCGGACCATGGACTCACCTCATTTCTTTCCCAGGGCGCGCTGGGCCTTGAAGAAATCGCTCAGAAGCCGGGCGCACGAATCGGCCAGGATACCCGCGGCGATTTCGACGCGATGATTCAGCCTCGGATCATCGCATAATCGGAAGAGCGTTCGGACGGCGCCGGCCTTGGGATCGTCGCAGCCGTAGATCAGCCGGCCCACGCGGGCATTGACGATCGCCCCGGCGCACATCGGGCAAGGCTCCAGCGTGACGGCCAGCGTGCAATCGATCAATCGCCAATGTCCCAGATTGGCCGCGGCCTGGCGCAGGGCCAGCATCTCGGCATGGGCGGTCGGATCAGCATGAGTTTCCCGGCGATTGTGTCCCCGCCCGATGATCTGCCCGCTGGGACGGTGCAGCACCACGCAGCCCACGGGAACTTCCTCCAGCGCCAATGCGGCGTTGGCCTCGGCGATCGCCTCTTGCATGAGCAAACAATCGGTCATTTGACGGGAATGACCTGCGTGACTTCCGGAACGTGTTCTCGAAGATTTCGTTCGATGCCCTGTTGCAAAGTCATGTGGCTGCTGGGGCAGCCGTGGCAGGCGCCGTGAAAACGAATTTGCACCACGCCCTGGCCTGTGACATCCACCAATTCGATATCCCCCCCGTCAGCCTGGACGGCCGGGCGGATGAGGTCGATGACCTTTTGAACCTTCTGACGAATGGTAGGCTCGCCCGGCGATTTGGAGGTCACGGTGGCCATGATGCTTGCCCAATTATAGACGCTGGCCGTATCCCCAGCAAATTGTGTGAAAAAGGGGTAGTGGGTCGGCTTCAAAAAATTAGGCAAGAATGAGGCGGTTCGCTAGCATTTAGTGGTGCGGCCCGGCCAACTCACGCCCAACGAATTTGAATTGGCAATCCTTGGTCAATTTGCGAACGACCTTCCTGGACTGGCTCCCATTGTGCCACGACTTCGCGTTCTGTCGCGCGAGTTTACTGGCGTCGGCAGCTATACGAACTTTCAGAGCGACGCCGTGATCGCAGCAGCTGACAAGCCGATTTCGCTTAAAGAGACAATAGTGATCCCAGGTTTAGAACGCGGTTTACAAGCCATCCTGTTTTTCGAGAATCACACACTCAAATCATTGGAGCTTGTGTCGTCCGATGAATATTGGGATGGGGTTTATGAAGGCTTTTCGATCCCATCGTCTCTGTAATCGACAATCTTTGGCCAGCGTCGATTACATTTAGACGATTAGCCCAACCAATTCCCCAATCTCCCAAAGATGATCGGTGAGACCAGCCGCCATCCGGGCCGTGTCGGCCCGGACCGGGGCGACGGCTCGACTAAGCTCGCCGAAGTCACGCCCCGGCTCTGTAATTTCAAATTGACTCACTGCTTTCGTTGCCGCAAATCGATAGAAACCTATCAAAATCAAATGAATTGATAGGTTTTTGATAGGAGGATGCGAAGGGCTTTCGGGTCGAGGAGAATCAAATCGGCGCACCCGCTTCCAGCGAATCACGTGCTCCGAGAAACGTCCGTATCGTATGCCCGGTGAAAAATGCGATGCCGCCTTCCACCGGCTGTAGCGCGAACGTGTCCTGCTGAATTGATAGATCATGGGTGAACACCAGCAATCCCGATTCCTTGTCGGGCAGGCCCTTCACCGTGCGGTCAAACATATTCAGCGTCAATCGGCTGCCGGCGCGGTTGCTCTCGGTCAGCGGCTCGCCCGGATGGTCCACCATCACCACATAATCTCTTCCGAACAGCAACTGCTCATAGTTCGTGGCCCGGGTTGGATCATCGCCGGTTTCCCAATGCTCCGTCGGCGGATCGATTCGGCAAGCCGTCAAATGGCGCGGGCTCAGCATGAACAGATAGTTTCCGGAGATGTGCAGCGTGACGTTGGGGCTGGTGGAACCGGTGGGAAAGACGCCGCTGAAATCGCCGTGGCCGCGGGCGGAGTGGTATTCCCACGGCTGGGCCGTGTCGACGGAGAAGACGCGCACCTCCTTGCCGCTGTCGGCGACGGCGAAGACCCGGCCGCCGTGGATCAGAAGCTGGTCCGGCTGATTGGCGTTCTGGAACATCTGATTGGCATCGGGAATCGGACTGGTGACGAGCCGCGGTTCCATCCCGCCGTCGGAAGCATTGGCTTCGAACAAATCCTGAATGCAGAGCTGACCGGGCAACGTGTAGGCGAGGGTTCCATCCGCGGCCAGGGCCAGGTTCACGGGGAAAACTCCGCCGTCGTCGAGGGGGAACGATTTCCGGCCGATCAATTCGCCGCTGAACGTGTTGAAAACCTGAAGTTGCGCCGCCTGGTCCTGCTGGAACCGGACGACGGTAAAGTCGTCATTGGCCGCCAGGGTATCGACAGCCGCATCGAGGCGCGTTTGCCAGGCGACGCGGCCGGCGGCGCGGTCCACGGCGAAAATCCGTCCGGTATTCGTCGTCACGATGATCCGGTCGTCCAGGGGTTTCACTTGCACGATCTGCTCGGCTTCGCCGCCCTGTTGGCCGGCGTCGGCGTCCGCCGCGGCGATGGCCGGGAGCGTCGCGAGGTCGATCGACCAATGCGACCGTCCCGACGCGGCATCCACCTCCATCAGAGAATCCTTCGTCCAGGCGAGCAGATTGCCGCCGGTCCACGCGACCCCCAGCGGCGACTGGTTGACGGCCGGACATTCAAACAGCGGCTTGTTGTGCCCAACCGGATAGACCGACAGTCCGGCCGCGGCCGACCAGGCGACGATGCGGTCGTTTCGCTCGCACCCTTGCAGTGGAATCACCATGGCATCGACATTGGCGATCGTGTCCGCCGGCGTGGGCGGCTGGAAAGGCCCGATGCGCCGGCCGGTCGCTTTCAGCATCGCGTCGGATTGCCGGTGGGTGGGCAGATGAAAATCCGGCAGCGAATCAATGCTGACGCTGGCGCTGTAACGAGTCAGGATGTCCAGGGCGCTGGCCAGCGAGATGTTCTGCAGGATTTCGCCGTCCGGCAGGACCAGCGGTTCGTGCAACATGGTCCCCGGTTCGATGCTGGCCGCCAGGGCCAGGCGGGAGACGGCCACGTCGATGTGCCCCGGCATCTTCAAATAGTTTCGAGCCAGGGCTTCCAGGACCGTCGCTCGGTTGTGGTCGTGGAACCTGAGCAGGATTTGGCGAAGGACCTGGGTGGCCATGCGGTAGTCGCCGCGGGATTCGTAAAAATCGGCCGCGGAAAGCATGGCGTCGGCCGCGACGCGGGAATCGGGATAAACCTTGGCGATGTTCAGCAACTGATCGGGATCGCCCGCCGTCTTGGCCTGACGCAGAGCCTCGGCGGCCGCCTGTTGGAACTTCTCGTACGCCTCCCGACCTTGCGGCGTCGCGAGGATTTTCTCTATTCTCCGGTCGGCCACGGCGCCGGCGCGGCCGGTGGCGGCGGCCGGCGAATCGGGATCGGGCATGGGCAAAGCCCGCATCGACGGATCGGCCAGGATTTGCTGATACAGCGCAATCGCTCCGCCCGCCCTGGGGTCGGGAACGGACAGATCGAACGCCGCCCGGGCCATGCGATAGGAAACCTGCTGCGAAACCGACATCGCCGCGGCCGCGGCCAGGTCGAACATCCGGGAAGCCTGCGGCTTATCCGCCAGATCGCCGGGCGAAGCTCAACGCATCGCTGAAACGCCCGATCCCGCGCCGGTCCCGGCCGCAGCGAATCCAATCCGCCCAGAAGCTGGAATGCTTCCTCCAGCTTTTGCTCGGCCACATCCCGCTCGCCGGCGGCGAACATCACCGCGGCGTAATGCAGGCGCACCTGGGGATCGGCGGGCGATTCGGCGATCTCGCGATCCAGCTTGGATCGAGCCCGCGTCAATGTCCGTATAAACCGCCACCTGCCGGTCGCCCGCAACGATCACGTGGTCCTCGGTCACGATCACGTTGCCCGGACCCTCTTGCGTTTCTTCCCAGCCGGTGGGGGGAAACGAACTATTCAGAGCATCCAGGTATCCGGTGCTCAGCAGGATTCGGCGGAGACACAATTGCGTGGGAAGGTAAACCGCGTCGGCGGTGACGAACGCGCGGCCGCGGACCTGCGGCGATTGATCGCCGTCGTCCGTGCTGCGCCAATACCCCGGCGTGAAATCGGCCGGCTTGTCCGGCTGCATGTTTCGCCAGGGAACCTGCCAGACCTGCCGGGCGCCCGCCAGGTAAACCAGATTGTCCCTCACCGCCAGCAGCGTGCTGGGAATGTCCGGATTGTACGGAATATTCGGATCGCGCGATTCCTGCAATTCGGCCAGGTCGATTTGCTTGATGAGATTTCCGTTGCCCGCGTCGTAGATGAGAAGATATCGGCTGTCGCTGGGGAGGGCGAAGAACTTGCCATTCTGAACCACGGCGGGGTTGTAGGCCCACGGAACCGTCGCGGAGATGGGGATGTCGCCCTGCGGCGCTGCATCGCGGCGCGCATCATCGCGGGGTTGAACGGCAGCACCGACGGCGTGTTTTCCTTGCGATAAATGTCCAACCAGGCGATCGTGCCCGTGTACGCATCCAGCGACGCCACGGCGCCGAGGTTGGTGATGACGAACAGCCGGCCGCTGGCGTAGGCGATGTGCGACACCGCGTCGGAAACGACCAACGAATCGTCCGCGAAGCTGCTGTTGATCTCGCTGTTGGAATTGGCGATGAACGACGCCCAGCGGAATTGACCGTCGGCCAGGGCATAGCACGCCACGTAACAATCCTCGAATTGTCCCCGCGACCCGTGCAGGATGATGTAAAGGTTATCCGCGACCATCAGGGGCGATCCGCCCATGGTCAAATCGCGCAGCGAGCTTTGTGCCTCCGGCAGACTCCGCGGCGAGGCGGTCCAGATCTCCTTGCCCGTTTTGCGGTCCAGACAAACCAGGCGGGATTCCTCATCTCCGGCCATCGGCGAGTCGGTGATGGGATCAGACAATCCCATGACCGCGGCCACGTATTTGTCGTTGATGGTGACGCACAGTTGCCGCCCCAGGGGAAGCAGCGGCGGGTTTCCCGGCAAGCTTGAACGCGCCGTTCTGCATCGGGTAGGTATTGACCCAATCGGGAAGCGGGTTGCCGCTGTCCAGATCGACCGCATACATTCGCGTGTTGTCCTGAAAAAAGAGTTGCCCGCGATCCACGGCCGGCATGATGTCCAGCCCGGCGCCGCGCTTTCGCTGCTCTTCGTCGACCCGCTCAATCTGCTCGCGCCGCTGCTGGTCGGGGATGCGCTTCCAATTCAATTCCGGCAGAGCGATGGAATAAAGCCGCGCACCGGGCCTCACCGTGGAAGAGGATACCTTCGATCGGCTGGCATCCCCGCCGACCGTCAGCCAGGAATCGCTGTCTTCTCCGCGAACGAGATTCGCGCCGGCCAGTTCCTTGGCCAACGAATCGGCCAGTAGAACGTCTTGCCCCTGGACGGTTCCCGTCGCCCGCGGGAAATTCCGGCGGAGTTCGTCGAGGCAGCGATCGGCGTCATCCTCCTGTCCGGCAAATTTTTCCGCCAGTGCGGTGCGATACAGAACCATCGGCCGCTCGGCCATCAGGTTGGGATGCCAGTCCAGCAATTGCCGGCCGATCTGCGCAACCGCGGAATAGTCGCCCTGCTCGAAATAGATATCCATCAATCGGATGCCGGCCGTCTTGGCGGCATCGGTCGGAAAATACAGAAATAGGATCTGGTGAAGTTTGTCCAATCCGTCGTCGCCCGCGGCAGCCAGCAGCTTTGCCGCGGCGGTTTCGTAGCGGCTGCGATAGACGATCAGCCCGTCGAGCGGCCATTTGCAGAGTGATTGCCGGACGGTTTCGGTGACCGAGACGTATTGGGTCACGACGTGCGTCTGGGGGTCTTCGGCCGAGGGCACGACGCGATCGGGATATTTTTCCAGGATTTCCTGATAGACATCCGCCGAGGTGCTCCATGCGTGCAGCCGTTCCATGCGCCGGGCCAAGGCCAGCTTTTCCAGGGCGATGTCCGAATCCCGAACGTAAACCCCGCCGGTATCGTCCGCGACGTCGCCGAGCAGCGCCGGCGGATTGAACTGCCGCATGGGGACCTGGATGACTCGAATTTGCGCGAAGCAGGGGGAGACGATGAGTAGCAGGCACGAAGGCACGAAGGACTTCGGCGAGCTCAGTCGAGCCGCACGAAGGCACGAAGTGAAAATGCGAAAAAGGTTGCGTGACATACCACCATTCGCCGCGGTCTGCTTCTTTACCCTTCGTGCCTTCTTCCCCTAATCTTATCCGAAATATTTGCTCCAGAGCGGAGAAAGTTTTTGAATTTCATCGGCCGGGATTCGGGATTTTTCCGACCAGATGGCCAGCTTCAGCGCCTCCCGCGCCGGGCAGGTCAAAAGCTCGGCGGGATCGGCCGCGATCCGGCGAATCGTGCGGCGAATCAACTCCATCGCGCTGGCGGACCCGGCCTGAAGATTGGCAAGGATTTCCGCAAGCAATGCGGCCGGCTGCACCGGCTCGGCCGTCGCCGGGGCGCGCCCGGCGCGGCGGGCGCCTGCGATTTCCACGAATCGTAATCCGTGACAATGGCGATCAGCGCGTAGGGGATTTCGGCTTCGCGCGCAGCTTGGCTTCGGGCATCGCCGTCATGCCGATCAGATCGCCGCCCCACAATCGGTGCATGAGGCTCTCCGCCCGCGTGGAGAATGCCGGACCTTCCATACAGACGTAACATCCGCGATCATGCACAGCCGACGAATTCATGGCTTTCCCCTCGTCGATCAGGATTCGACGCAGGATCGGGCAAAAAGGTTCCGCGAATTCGACGTGAACCGCGGCCCGTTCAAAAAACGTCGCCGAGCGGCCATGGGTTTTATCGATGATCTGATCGGGGACGACCAAATCCCGCGGCTTGAATTCCTGCCGCAGGCTCCCGCACGCTCCCGACGCGATGATGTGCGTGCAGCCAAGCTGCTTCAGCGAAAAGATATTGGCCCGGAACGGAACGTGAGTCGGCGGGATCAAATGCCCCGGCCCGTGCCGGTTTAGAAGCAAAGCCGTCAGCCCCTCCCAATCGGTTTCGATGATAGCGTCGCTGGGCGAACCGAACGGCGTTTGAATTTCATGCGGCCGGCCTTTGTCAGCCGACAAAAGCTGTCCCAATCCGGTGCCGCCGATGATTCCCACCTTGATTTCACTCATGCCGCAAAGGATAGACGATACGCGTGCCGCTCACCACGGCAAATGGGATCAGAACGTGCGGCTTAACCTGCCGCTGGTCAAAGATGTCCAGCACCTTCCAACCGCGCACCAGCATCGCATCGGCGATGAGAGACCGATGACATCGCCACGGAACCGCCTCGCTGCACATGATGACCGTGGGCTTGTTCTTGGCCGGCGACTCAAGTTGTTCGATCCCCGAAGCGAATTGGGGCGTCTGCATATAATCCGCGTATCCCCGAAATGCCGGATGTCGCCAACCGGTATTGGGCGAGTTTTCCAACGGCTTTCGTCGTCCGCCGAGATTGCGAAACGGCAGATAATCGATTCGGGCCTGAGGCAGTGCGGCCGCGAGCGCTTCGGCGTTGAAATGCGGAAACCGCCGCGATCCGGGGAACTGCCGTACATCCGCGACGGCCCCGATGTGGTGTGCCTGGAGGATCTCCAGAAACTCGGTCCAGGGACGGGTGGAATGCCCGATGGTGAAAATGGTGGGCGGCACACACGGAAAGATAGCAATAAAAGTCGAATCAGCGCAGCGCCAAAACAGAGCCGGATCGTGCCGGCCGGACCGGGGCGACAGGCCCCTGCTCTGCGGGTAAAATCCCCGGATCGTGTCGCATCTTTACCCGATATTTCTGGACGTTTCGCAACGCCGCGTGGTGATCGTCGGCGGGGGGGCGGTGGCGGCGCGGAAAGCGGCGGGAATCGTCGCCGCGGGCGGCAAATCCGTGCTTGCCGTGGCACCGAAATTCGTCCGGGAGTTTCCCAAGGAAGTGGAAAAGAAATTGGCCAATTTCGAGCCGGCCGATCTGGATGGGGCGGAGCTGGTCTTTGCTGCAACCGATTCATTGGCCGTGAACGATGCCGTGGTGGCCGAGGCTCGCAAACGCGGGATTTGGGTGCAGCGGGGGGATGAGCAGGACGATGAGCCGGGTGATTTCACAATCCCCGCGATTTTGCGGTGCGGGCCGATCACGGTGGCCGTGTCGGCCAGCGGGTCGCCGGCGCTGGCGGCGGGGTTGCGGGATGTGCTGGCGGGCGGCGTGACCGATGAGTGGGTGAAGCTGGCGGAGGCGATGAAACAGCTTCGGCCGCAGATCAAAAGCAGCGGGTTGCCGATGGCCCGGCGGCGGGAGATTCTTCGCGCGCTGGCGACGCCCGAAGCGGCGGCGGCACTGGAGGGCGGCGGAATGGTGGGGCTGCGTCACTGGCTGCGGGGGAAATTCGAGGATCTTCCGGAGTTCCAGAACAGCGCTGGAGGAGTGAAATGACCGCACCGATGCCTCCCAACGCGGGCCAGTTCGCGCTCTTGTCGGGCGCGGTCGGCCTGTTCGTGCTGGGCGGCGCCATCTCCGTGGCCCGTCTGTGGAGGCCCAGCAACGCCCTGCGCCTGACGGCCAAGTCGATGGCGTATTTCGGAATCTGTTTGGCCCTGGCGGCATTGATCTGGCATTGCTGGCAGCGGGGAAGTTGGCTGCCGCTGGAGGATAATTTTGAGGCCCTTGTGGCCCTGGCCATCATGTTGGCGGGGTTCACGCTGTATGTTCAGCGGGCCAGGCCGATTCCGGGATTGGATTGGTTTTTGATGCCGATTGTGATCGTGATGCTGCTCTGGGCGGCATTGTTCGGGGAAATAAATCCTGGCAGCGAACCCAGCCGGACCAGTTGTGGAATCTGGCCCATCGCCTGAGCAGTTTCGGCGGCGTGGCGGCGTTGGGCGTGGCGGCGGGAGTCGGGACGATGTATCTCATCGCCAGTTCCAGGCTCCGGCGCAAGGCGGTCATCGGCTCGGCGCCGATGGGAAGTCTGGAGCGGCTGGAAAATCTGACGCATTGGGCCTTGAGTTTCGGTTTTGCACTTTTGACCGTTGGAATCGTCACGGGTCTGGCCAAGATTCTCGAAAACGGCGGCAACACGCCGCTGGGGCCGCATTGGATGACGAGTCCCAAGGTGATTCTGGCATTTACGGGCTGGGTGGTGTATGCGATTGCCCTGCACACGCCGATCACGCCGGCCGTGAGAGGCCGGAAATCGGCGATGCTCAGCATCGTGGGATTCGCACTGATGATCGCGACCATGCTGGCGGAGTTGTATATGCCCGATGGACGGTAAAGGCCGATGCAGCGATTGACGCTCCTGGGACTGAATCATAAGACCGCGCCGCTGGAGCTGCGCGAGAAGCTGGACTTCTCCCCGCCGCAGCGCACCGAAGCGCTGGCGGCGCTGCGCGAGCGGTTCGGGCAGTGCGAAGCGGTGCTGCTGTCCACGTGCAACCGGGTGGAGTTGTACGTGGCACGGCAAACGCACGGGCATCCGCGATCCACGGAACTGGCCGAATTCCTCGCCGCCGGCCGCGACGTGAAGGTCGCGGAATTTCAGGCCAACCTGTACGAAAAAAGCGAGCGGGACGTGGTGAGCCATTTGTTTTCCGTGGCGTCGTCGCTGGATTCGATGGTGCTGGGCGAGACGCAGATCATGGGTCAGGTGCGCGAGGCGTACGAAGCGGCCCGGCTGGCCGGGACCGCCGGGCCGCTGCTCCATCCGCTGTTCCAGCGAGCCTCGGCCGTGGCCAAGCAGGTCATGAGCCAGACGACCCTCGGCGAGGGCCGGTCTTCCGTCGCCACCATCGCGGTGGAATATGCCCGCCGTATTTTCGACGGATTTTCCGACAAGACGGTGCTGAGCATCGGAGCGGGAAAGATGGCCGGTCTGATGCTGGAGAACCTGGCGGCGCTGAAGCCCAGCAAGCTGCTGGTGTGCAACCGCGATCCCGCCAAGGCCGAGTCGCTGGCCAACAACTTCGGCGCGACGGCGGCGCCGCTGGATCACCTGGCCGATCACCTGGCCCTGGCCGATATCGTCGTCACCAGCACCGGCTCGACCGAGCCGATCATCACCCGCGCGCTCTTCGAGGGCGTGATGCGGCGGCGGCGGTACAAGCCGGTGTTTCTGATCGACATCGCCGTACCGCGCGACGTGGCGGCGGACGTGGGGAAGATCGAGAACGTCTATTTGTATAACCTCGACGATTTGCAGCAGGCCGTGATGGCCACGCGGAATCAGCGCAGCGCCGCCGCTGAAGCGGCGGGGAAAATCGTCGAGCGGCACGTGAACGATTTCGTCGCCTGGCACCGGACGCGGATGATCGGGCCGCTCATCGACCAGCTCTATCAGCGGTCCCACGCCGTGGCCCGGGAGGAATTGACCCGCCTCGTGGGCAAACTCTCGGCCGTGTCGGACGAGGACAAGCGGCAGTTGGAAGAGCTGATGCGGCGCATCGTCAATAAACTTCTGCACGATCCGGTCCAGGCGTTGCGCGAAAGCAACGGCGATCACGCGCCGATGACGCAGTATCTGCACGCGGTCCAGAAACTGTTCAAGCTGGATGACCGCGACGCGGACGACGCGGCCAAAAGCGACGGACACGACGCGTGAGTTGGGCGGCATCTCTCAAATCTCGCGCTGGCGCGATGGCCGCCGGGGCGGCGGTTTTTCTGGGAATTTTCTTCGCCCTGGCGGGGCCTTCATCGGAACTGGCGCTTTACCGCCTCCTACAGGATGGCGGATGCGCCGTCCTTTGGCTCATATCCATGGGCGGAATCGGCTGGATTTTCTGGAGATTTTTGCGGCCGCAAATTCCGGCCGCCGCCGGCGCAACTTGCGTGGCGCTGGGGATCGGAATCACCAGCCTCGTCGTCCTGGGGCTGGGGCTGGCCGGCTGGATGAATCAGTGGTGGGCATTCGGCATCGTGGGGACGGCGCGCCGCCATCGCCGTTTTGGTATCCTTCGCCGGCAACAGGAAACGGAATCTGGCCCACTGGTTCGCCGAGCCGGCGGGTTGGGGATGGTTGTGGATCGCCGGCGCGGCCGTGGCGGGCGTGGTGACTCTGGCGGCCATGTTTCCGCCGGGGCTTTTGTGGGGCGATGAGCCCAACGGATACGATGTCGTCGAATATCATCTCCAGGTTCCGCGGGAATGGTACGAAGCGGGCCGGATCATTCCCCTGCATCACAACGTTTTTTCGTATTTCCCGTTCAATGTGGAGATGCAATATCTGCTGGCGATGTGGCTGCACGGCGGATCGCGTGGGCCGTGGGCGGGAATGTATCTGGCGCAACTGATGCACACGGCGATCTGCGGCGCGGCCGCGTGGGCGGTGTACGGATTGGCCGGCGGGGGCAAGCGCGGGATCGTCGCCGGATTGATCGTCGCCGCGGTTCCGTGGACGGGATTGCTCGCGGCCGTCGCATACAACGACGGCGGGACGCTGCTGTTTGGGATTCTGGCGATCGGCTGGGCGATTCGAGGCCGCGGGTGGCGCGAATTCCTGCTCGCTGGTGCGATGGCGGGGTTCGCGATGGGAACCAAGCTGTCGGTGGTTCCGCTGCTGCTGGCGACTCCGATCGTCGTCTGTTTTGCGAAAAGATATTTGGTCGGATGCGTTTTGTATCTGGCGATGGCATTGCTCGTCGTTTCTCCGTGGCTCATTCGCAATTGGAACTGGGCCGGCAATCCCGTTTTTCCCGAGGCGATGAGCGTTTTCGGCAAGGGAGACTTCAGCGACGTGCAGGCCGAGCGGTGGCGGCGGGCGTATCTTCCGGCGAAGGAATATCGTTCGCCGGCCGGGCGAATGCGGGCGTGGTGGGAACAGGTCGTCGGGGATTGGAGATACGGATATGTGTTGCTGCCGCTCGGTTGCGCGGCGGTCGTGCTTGGCCGTAAGAGCCAGGCGGCGATCTGCCTGGCGATCCTGCTGATCGTTCAAATCGCGTTCTGGCTTTTTTTCACTCACCTCCAAAGCCGGTTCATGGTGATGATTATTCCGATGATTGCATTGCTTATTGCGCAATATGAATCGCGCGGCTGGACCGCGCTGTGTGCGGCGGCGGCGGTTGCGTTGGCCTGCTTTTCCGGCGCGATGCTCGTTGACAAAATGGGCCGATACCTGGAAACGGATCATGACATGGTTCCGCTGATCGGCCGGGAGAACCTGGAGGGCTTCCGCATGCTGGACACGCGCACGCTGAAGGGCGACGAATCGGTCGATCTGGTCGGCGACGCGTGCGCGTTCTGGTATCAGATTCCCATGTCGCGCTTGCACTACAAGACGGTATTCGACGTGGATACGAGCGATCCGAATGAGTCCCTCGAGCAGGCGTGGCTGGCGGGGATGCCGAAGAACGCGGTGGTGTGGCGCGACGAGGACGAACTGAAGCGGTTTGCGAGAACATACTATGGGATAAAACTCGAAAGGCGAAATTCGAATTTCCCCTAGATGCGCAAGTCTTCGTACACCGCCTCCAGGGTCGTGCGCATGCGGCTCTGGTGGGCGATCTCGCCGGGCATTCCGTTGAAGATGACGACGGCCGCCAGGCCGTATTCGGGGTCGGCCATGGCCATGGAGGATTGGCTGCCGCCGTGGCCGAAGGCGCGGGGGGAAGCGCGATTGCCGAAGCCGTAGGGCACGCCTTGGCCGTAGCGCGCGGAATTGACGATGAAGCCGAGTCCCCAGTCGATGACGTGCCTGAAGGTGAGGTCCTGCATTCCGATGCGATGGCGGGAGGTCAGCGTTTCGGCGGTTTTCGGTTTGAGCAGTCCCGGCGCGCCGGGATGGGCGAGAAGCATTTCGTAAAGCCGGCCGAGTTGGCGGGCTGGGCCGCGGCCGCTGGCGCCGGGGGAGCAGACGGCACAGCCGGCTTCCGTGTCGAAAAAGGCCGGGCGGCCGGTTGATTGATCGGTAAGTACCAGCGGCGCGATGCGGGCGGCGTAATCCCGGAACTGCTGAAGCGACATGGCGAAAAAACAATCGGTCATGCCCAATGGCTGGAAGATCTCCTGGGCAACGAAAGTTTCATAGGCGCGATGGGCGGGATCGAGCCGGCGGATGATTTCACCGAGGATGTACCAAGTGGTGAAAGCGTGATATCCGGCCGTTTGGCCGGGAATCCATCGCGGCTCCAAGGGCGCGTCGCAGATTCTGGAGATCGTCTGGTCCCAGGATGGCGACCATTCCACCCAGCGCAAGCCGGCGGTGTGGGTCAGCAGGTGGCGAATGGTCACGTCCTGCTTTCCCTTGGCGGCGAATTCGGGGATGAATCGGACGACGGGGTCGTCGAGATCGAGTCGGCCGGCTTCCCAGAACCGCGCGATGGCAACGGCGGCGAAGGGTTTGCCGGCGGATAGCCACAGCGGGATCGAATCGGGCGTCATTTCCACACCGGGGCGGGATTGGCCGAAGGCGGTGTCGGCCAGGGTTTTGCCGTGACGGGAGATGTAGAGTTGGGCGCCGAGATGGAGGCTTTGCGACCGGCCAGCCTCGATGGCGGCGGCGGTTTTGGGGAATTGATCGGCGAATTGGGACATCGTGCCGGGGATGATACGGCTCCGGCGGCGAGGATCGAAGCGTCTTTTCGTAAGTCGGTTGTAGAGCATATTTCGAGTGGTGGGTAGCGTTCGAATCCCGCAGGATTGCCATCCTGCGGCTTTTGTGTGAATCGAAAACGCTGCACGATACGTGAAAATGCTTTAATGCCCTGGACCGGGGCGGGGACGCTGCGACTCTGTTCAATTCATCAGGACCAGCTCGACTCCGCGAGGGCGCGGGTTGTGGCCGCCGGGACGCGGAGGCGAGCGTGATCCCATAGCGATTGTGCAGCCGGTTCGAGCGTCCAGCGATGCGAATCAAACCAGACGCAGGCGGCGTCAAAATCAACCGAAGCCCGGAATTGGTCGTTATCGGCCAACAGGAACAGGGCAAACGCCGAGACGAGGGCATCCTCCGGCATTCGCCGGATGGGGATTTTTGGCCAAATGCCGGTCGGTTGTTGCAGAGTGGCCAGATAGGCCATGCCGCGATCGATGGCCTGTCCCTCGCCGTTTTGCAGGGATAACGCCCGAAGGCAGAGGGCGGTGGTGGCGACGTCACCCCAGCCGCCGTCGGACTCCTGCAGGGAAATCAGAGTCCGGATGAGGCGAGGGCAGATGGCGGCGTGCGGCTGGTGCAGCTCGTCCAACCGAATCAGGGCCAGGGCGGCGGCGGATGCGGCGGGGGTCTGCGCCAATTCGCCGGCGGCAGGGGCTTCGATCCGCGGGGCGATCAACTCATGAAGGAGCCGGTCATACTTCCGGGCGTCCCATAATCTTTCGATGTATCGTACTGTGAGCATTGCATCGCTCCTTGATCGGGTTATGTTAGGGTAAATAATACCTAACAGATTTCGGATGTCAAAGGGGAAAATAAAAGATTTTTTGTCGCAGGGGCAGGACATGGCGGCTGCAGCCGCCATGCCGCGAGGGAACTGGGGATTCGGTCAAGTTTTTCGAAAAGTGGTATTCGACAATCGGGCGGGTTTACTTAGAATCGCGCCTTCCGATTGCAGAGCCGGTGAAACCGCTGAGCATTCTATTTCGATACACGCTAAACAACGTGATCTTCGGGATCACGCTGATGGTGCTGATTGCGCTATATATCGCCATCGGCTCGGGGATGCCGTCGGTGCGTGAATACTTTGAGATGGACCCATTGCAGTTCTTCAACGCCTGGCCGCTCAAGGTGATGATGCTGCTGTTGTGCCTGAACCTGGCCACGGTGACGTTGAATCGGATTCCATTGACGCCGCCTCGCTACGGGGTCTGGTGCATCCATGCGGGGATCGTCGTGCTCATCGTCGGCACATCGCTCTATTATCACTTGAAAGTGGAGGGCAAGACGCTGATCCCCATCGGTCACACGGTGAATCTTTTTTACGATTCCGGCCAGCGGGCGCTGTATGCGCGGGTGCTGAAGGGAGAAACGTATGGCATGCATCCGCTGCCGTCGCTGCCGCGGTATGGATCGTACGATGATGGACACGATCCGGGCCGGCTGCGGCGCACGGACCTGAACGGCATTCGCTCGTTCACCCCGGTGGGACTTGCAGCCGCTTGGTTCGTCGAATGAGCTTTCAAGTTGGCTGGGGCTGTCGCAGCCGGTGACGCTGGATGTGGTGGGGTATTACTCCTACGCCGACATCGTTGAGGATGTGGTGAATGATCCGGCGTCGAAGGCCGTTGGAGTGGAAGTGGACGTGCCGAGTTCGGGATTACACGACGGCACACAGGTGATGTTACGCGCGACGGACCCGACGGCCTCGCATCAATTCTTCGGCCCGACGGAATTGGAATATCGCCAGGCGTCGCCGCAGTCGCTGCAGGAAATTCGCGCATCGGTGGACCGGCTATTCGAATTGAACGCGGCGCTGCCGGGAGAGCCGGCGCAGAACCTGCAAATGGGCATCGGCAAACCGGCGGAGCTGGCGCATGGCGGATACACCGTTACGGTCGATAGTTACGATCCGGCGTTCCAGCTCTTCGGGTCGGAAGATCGCGTGCAGGCGCTGACGCTGCACATCGTTCATCAAACCGCGGCGGGGCGGAGGGAATTCTGGCGGATGATCCTGGGCGGGCGGAGGCTGCAGACGGATTTCAAAATGGACCCGGCGACGACCCCGCCGTTCGTGAAGGGCAATCGCCAAAAAATGCCGATCGATGAAAACCTCGTGCTGATGTTCCGCGTGTCGGATGATGCGGCATTGTTGCCCAGCGCCAGCGATGACAAGCACGTTCTATTGACGGCGGGGGATCGGGCGCTGATCGATATTCATACGACATTCTCGAAGCCGGCGGAGGTGCGGGATTTCAGCGATGGCGGGCAGATCGCATTATTGGTGGACAACAATCCGGTGACGGCCCAGGTCAGGCGAAGGGATCATTTCGACGTGCTGACTCACATCGAGCAAACGCCGCAGCACCAGCGCAAAAAGGATGATGACGAAGCGGGGATCAAACAGGTGGCGGTGGTGCGCGTGAAGTGCGGTGATTGGTCGCAGGACGTGGCGATTCCGTGCGATTTGTATGCGGCCCCGGATCCGATGCTGCTGGATCCGATGATGTCCTGGGCGATGGGCGTGGTGCAAATCCCCGGCGCGACGGCGGCGCTGCAATTGCAGTTGGGTTACACGTGCCTGCCGATGCCGGCGGCGCTGAAGCTGCGGAAATTCGAGCTGGTTCCGTATGCCGGCGGGCCGATCGCCAACGGCCTGTTCCGCGATTTCCGCTCGACGCTGGAGATGACCGATGCCTCGGGCGATACCGAAACGGCCGTGGCGAGCTTGAATGAGCCGATTTATTTCGATCATGGGAACTGGATATTTTTCCAGGCGGGTTATGATCCGGAAGGGCAATCTTCGACGATCGGCGTCGGCAATAGGCCGGGGGTGGGCGTGATGCTGAGGGGATGCGTCATGATCGTGATGGGGTTGCTGTATGCGTTTTATGTGAAGCCGATCGTCATCCGGCGGATGAAGGCGGCGGCGATCGCGAAGGCGGCGAGGAAACGGGAAGTCGTGGGAAGCACAACGGTGGCGGTATGAGTAAGAAAAAGAACCCCACGGCGGCGCCGTGGGCTTTGGCAATGATCGGGCTGATTGTGGGGATGGGCGCGGCGGTCGCGCGCGACGATTTTGCCGAGCAGGTCGATCTGTCGCCGCTGCGCACGTTGGCGGTTCAGCATAATCATACCATGAAGACGCTGGACACCTTCGCCCGCGAGGCGATCTGGCAAATCACCGGACATGAAAAACTGGACGGACATGAGCCGGTTTATACGTTGCTGGATATGTCGTTTCATCCGGATGAGTATGTGGCCCGGAATATCATCAAGATCGTGAACGTGCCGCTGCGGGAGGAATTTGAGAATCTGGATTCGATCGACGATGCGGAGAAACAGCGGATCGTCAAGCAGGGGACGGTTTCGCTGGCGTTTCTGGAAAGGCCGCAGGTGAGGAATTGCTGGTGAAGGTGCAGGCGGCGTCAGTTGCCAAGAGCAAGGCGATCAACCAGGTGATGGGGGCGCGGGCGACGATGGAAGAGATTTGCCAATTGGAATGGGGGTTTATTCCCGCGGCGATCATTCCGCCGGCCCCGTCGGGGGGCGATGGGCTGTGGCATCGGCCGATGGAGATGATCGGGGCCGTGCCGGACCTGGCGGAAATGCTCAAGCAGCACGGCACCGCGCCCGGCGCCGCCGGAGGGATATGAGGACAAGGAAGCAGATTCTTTCCAATATGTTCGGCGCCACCGGCGGTCTGATGCGCGGGTGGGACGACCAAGACGCCGCGGTGTTCAACCAAAGCGCCAAAACCCTCGCCGAGTTGATGCAGGAGATCAACCCGGCGGTCTATCCATCGTACGCCAGGCGGATGGTGGAAGTGATCTACAATCGCCTGATGATGCTGACGATCCCAGGGGCGATCTTTTACTTCGTGGCGTTCGTGCTGTTTCTGATGTCCGCCCAGGCCGGGGTGCCAAAACTGCATTCCTGGGCCTTGACGTTCATGGTGATCGGGTTGATCGTGCATTCGGCGGGGATCGGGATTCGCTGGTGGCTGGTGGGCGGAATGTTTCCGCCGATCAAAAACGAATTCGAGAGCGTGATGTGCTCGGCATGGTTCGGGGCGGTGGTGGGATTGGCGCTGGAACTGCGCAAGCCGCGCGGGTTCTTCGGCGCGGCCGCCAGCTTTATCGGAATGCTCTCCCTGGTGGCGATCTTCGCCGCTCCGTACGTCACCGACCGCCAGATCGGCGGCGAAATCGGGCAGGTGCAGGGAATCCTGATGAGCTACTGGCTCTACATCCACGTGACGATGGTCACGGCCAGCTATTCACTGATCGGCATGGGATTTCTGCTGAGCACGTGGTGGCTGGTGCGTTATTACGCCGGCGGGGGAGCGGCGGCGGTGGCGGCGGCGGGGCCGGGGCGGACATTTCTTTCGACGCTGGATCTGTGCAATCTGACGGTGCTTCAGCTCGCGTTCTGGATGCTGGGGGCGGGAATTATTTTCGGCGCGATCTGGGCCGACCAGAGTTGGGGCCGGCCCTGGGGGTGGGACCCGAAGGAAACCTTCGCGCTGGTGACCTGGATGGTTTACCTCATCGCCGTGCACGTGCGCGTGGTGACCGTCAACAAAGCGTGGTGGACGGCCCTGCTGGGCTTCGTCGGTTTCTGGGTCATGCTCTTCAACTGGATCGGCGTGAATTTCCTGCTGGTGGGATTACACAGCTACGCCTGATCCGCGCGGCCTCATGCCGACTTGGCCGTCAATTGCCCCAACCGCGAGCCCACGATCTCATCCACCGTCGCCTTGGCTTCGTGCAGCGTCGGCTTGGTGCAAAGCTGGTGATTCTTGCCGGGCTGACTGACGGTGAATCGCTCGATTTTCTCGTCCGTCTGATCGGTGGAGAAAACGTGATGCAGGATCGCGTGCCCGCGGTAAATATGCGTTTGCTTCAGAGCCATTGTCTCTTCCCTCCAAAGGATTGAGCGATGGATCGGCTCATTACTTGAAATCCTTGACGAGACATTCGCACAAGCAGCATCGGCGGGGGGCTTGGGCGGTCCGTTTATGCGGCGGACGACCGGGGGTGCTTCGCGTGCGGCCGCTGCGCCGTGGGGAATTGGGGCAGGAAAATCACTGAATGCGGACAAGGGCGCCCATGCCCGTGAAGATCGGGGATTTTTGCGGGTTTATTCGGTGAGCCGTCTCTCAGATGCGAACGCTGATGCCCGCGAGCCATTCCAGCGTGGTCGAGGCCTTGTTCAGACCGATGTTCGCTCCTGTGTCCAGCACCACATTGTCATTGAGCGGATAGGTGAAGCCGACGTCCAGCGTTTGTTGCGATTCCTGATGAAGCTCGGTGGTCACGAGCGACCAGTATTCGAGATAGATGTCGAAGTTTCCGAAAAAGACGCGGTCGATGGACGCGCAATTCTGCCATCCGGTCACGTAGCCGGAGTCTTCCACATTGCGCTGCCATGAGACGGTGGTTTGCAGAGCCAGGTGAAATCCCACCGGCAAATTCATCAGGAAGGGCAGTCCAACGAATAATTCGCCGTATCCGTTGCCGATTTGCTGGCGGGCGGTGGGAATCTTGAACTGCGGCTGGATTCCAAAGGCCGTATCCCCAACATCGTCTGGGCCGTCGTTGCCCCAAAAATTGAGCTTTCCACCCACGACCGTATCACCGAAGCCGTTTTGTCGCGTGGACTGGTTGGCAACGTAGTCGCTGACCCGAAGGAAATCGTAGGAATTCACGATGGCGTTCAATTCCAGATCGTTCAAGATGCCGAGCCGAAAATTGAATTGGCCCAGATCGAGCGCTTCGATTCGGGCGTTGGCTCCCTGGTACTGATCGCGGTAGTACGCATAGTCGAAGAATCCGGTTTCAATCTGAATATGCCCGGCGTCGATGGTATGGGGCGTGTTGGTTTGGTTGGGCCGGTCGGTATCCATTTCCCGCATTTCGTTGCAGGGCGTTGGATCAAACAGCGTATATTGCCATTTGTCCGGCGGCTCGGTGGACGCGGCGGTGGTTGAAGGTTGATCGTCGGCCAGGACCGCGCGGCTGCTCGCGGCCAGCAGAAGCGCGATCCTGGCGAACCTCCAAAATGCGGATTTCCTGATGGCGTTCAAGGTCTTCGGCATGATGGGCTCTTACCTGGCTCGGATGAGGAGGACGGGAACGTCGATGCTGTGCTGCACCCGGCTGGCCGTCGTGCCCAAAAAAATGTCGGCCAACAATCGATGTCCGTGAGTGCTCATCGCGACCAGATCGCAATGTTTCTCATGGACCCATCGGACGATCTCCTTCACCGGCTCGCCGTAGGCGAGAAACGCGTCCACGGGAATGTCGGCCGATTGAAATTCCTTTCGGATCTTTTCGAGGTATGCCTTGTCCTGGTCGACCTCCGGGCTGATTGCATCCGGTCCGAAGGTCCGCGCGGCCCAGCCGTCGGCCACGTGAAGCAGCACGACTCGGCTGTGCAAGAGCGATGCCAGCGCCTTGACGTGATTGACGATCACGCGATCCGTTGCGGTGGCGTCGAGCGTCATTAAAATGGTGTCGTACACGACGTTCCTTGCCTGGGTGTTGCTGATTCGCGGGCGGCGGCCAATTATCCTCCCGCGATCACTTGCCACGCCTGCCTGAGCGAATCGGGAAGGCCGTAAATGTCCATGGCGGTAATGAGGATCGCGCTGATCCAGCCGGTCAGGAGCAGGAACCAACCGAGTCTCCACTTGCCCATGCGTTTTTTGCTGCTGGTGAAATGCAGCAGGGGGAACATCGCCAGCGGCAATTGCAAAGCCAGCACCACCTGGCTGAGATTGAGCAGGTCGTTGACGCTGCTGTTTCCGCGGACCCCGATGATGAAGATGGCGGGCACAATGGCCAGGCTGCGAGTGATTATCCGGCGAAGCCACGGAGAGATTCGCCAGTGCATGAAACCTTCCATCACGACCTGCCCGGCGAGCGTTCCGGTGATGGTGCTGCTCTGGCCGCTGGCCAGGAGGGCGATGGCGAAGAGCAAGCTCGCCGCGA
The DNA here is from genome assembly GCA_963771925.1 of uncultured Phycisphaerales bacterium. GTDB lineage: Bacteria > Planctomycetota > Phycisphaerae > Tepidisphaerales > Tepidisphaeraceae > PALSA-1353. The sequence continues at coordinate 1,248,275 of CAVYVE010000005.1, read as the reverse complement.
CCGTTCCGAGGAGCGGCGCCAAAGTGAGATAGGCGACGCGAATCCAATCCGTATTGGCGTCGAAGGTATAAGTCGTTCCGCCGGAGACCGCGCCGGTCTTGCCGAAGAAGACCAGGGCGGCGAGAACCAAAATCGCGGCGTTGACGAAGAACGCGACGATCAACGAAACGGTCGAGTCGATGGTGTTGAAGCGGATGGCGCTGCGGATCGAAGCATCATCGCGCTGGAATCTGCGGCTCTGAACCAGCGCAGAATGCAGATAGAGATTGTGCGGCATGACGGTCGCGCCGATGATGGCGATGGCAACGAATGCCATGGTCTGGGGATCGTTGGGATAACCGACTCCATGGAGCGAGGGCGTAATGATCGCGCGGCCCATCTCCAGGAGGCTTGGCCGAGTCTGGGGCAGGACGAATATTTCGATGAAATAGCAGACGGCGATCGTCGCCACCAGCAGAAGGATCACGGCCTCGATGGTGCGCATGCCGAATCGCTGCATGGCCAGGAGCAAGAGCACATCGGCGCCCGTGATGATCATCGCCCACAACAGGGGAATGTGAAACAACAGGTTCAATGCCACGGCGCTGCCGAGCACTTCGGCCAGATCGCACGCGCCGATGGCGATCTCGCAAAGCAGATAATTGGGCCATCGCGTCCAGGGCCAATACCAATCGCGGCAGCACTGGGCGAGGTCCTTGCCCGTCGCCACGCCCAGACGCGCGGAGATGACCTGAAGGAAGATCGCCATGAGGCTGGCGGCGCCGACGACCCACAGCAGGGCATATTTGTATTCCGCTCCACCGGAAAGATCGCTGCTCCAATTACCGGGGTCCATGTACCCGACGCTGATCAGCAGCGCCGGCCCGACGAACGCCCGCCATTGCCGCCAAAACCCCGCATCGTGCGGCGGGACCTCCACCGAACTGTGCATCCCCTCCAGCGAAAGGTGGTTGACGGGCGCGGCGGCGGCCGCTGAATGCGGCGGAGGCGTCATATCGTCCGGGGATTTCTCCGTGGTCTGGACGCTCATCTGAATTTCACCATATCAACGATATGATTTTGACTAATCAAAATAATAATACTGAGCGATCATAATTTGTCAATCGGAAAATCTGCGGATAAACTTTTGCCAGGGCGAAGCGAAACAGGCGGTGCATGGCGACCAGCACGGTGGAAAATTATCTGAAGCAGCTTTACCTGGAGCAGCGCGTCGGCGGAGGCGGGATGGTGGCGATGGGCCGCGTCGCCGCCGCCATGGGGGTGGTTCCCGGCACGGCCACGTCCATGGTCAAGGCCCTGGCGGATTCCGGCCTGGTGGAGTACGAGCCGCGCGGCGGCGTGGCGCTGACGCGCAGCGGCGAGCAATTGGCCCTGCACGTCTTACGCCGACATCGCCTGGTGGAGCTTTTCCTGGTAAAGGTGCTGGGATTGGACTGGTCGGTGGTTCACGATGAGGCCGACGCCCTGGAGCATGCCATCTCCGATCAGGTCCTGGAGCGGATCGATGCGGTGCTGGGGCATCCCAAGGCCGATCCTCATGGCGATCCGATTCCCACGGCCCGGGGGCAGGTTCACGAACCCCGCCGCATGAGCCTGGCCGATTGCCCCATCGACTCGCCGCAACAGGTGGCGCGAGTTCTGGATCAGGATGCGGAATTCCTGCAATTCGTGGAACGGAACGGACTAATGCCCGGCACAACGGTGACGGTCACCCGGCGGGAGCCGGCCGCCGAGGCCGTGCGGATTCGCGTCACCCGCGGGGGAGAAGTGTCGCTGGGCGTGGCGGCCGCGGCAAAAATCCTGGTGGAATCCCCGACGGCCAAAACGCAATAATCGGCCCGTTGAGAGCGCTACCTCACGCATTCCCGCGGAAATTGCCGATAATTAAACCGGCAAATCGGGGATTTCTGACCGTTGCCAAAGAGCGTTGCAACCTAGAATATGGTATGAAAGTTGTCTCCGGCCGATCATTCGCGACCCACTTCCGGCACGCATTGATTTGCAACGCATCGGAAACGATGGAATGAAATGAAATCATCTCCGCTTGCCGGGCCGCGCGGAGATCAATTTTGGAGTGAATTCCAATGACAAATTCCACACCGACCCAGGCCATTACCCCAGGGGACGCCGATGCTGGCTGGCGGTCTGCCCCGAAGCTGAAGTTCAGCGGCTCGGACCGTTTTTTGCGCGAGTTGCGCAAGCGCGTCGATGCCTACTTCGAGCGCACCGGCCGGTCACGCCGGGATTGCCCCCAGATGTACTTCAAGACCGCGACCATCATGGCGTGGTTTGCATCCGCATATATCCTGTTGCTCTTTGTCGTGCACAGTTTGTGGCTGGTTCTGCCGCTCGCGGTGGTTTTGGGGCTTGCGCTGGCGGCCATTGGCTTCAACATTCAACACGATGGCGGCCACCGGGCATATTCCGATCGCAAGTGGATTAACAAGGTCATGGCCCTGACGCTGGACCTGATGGGGGGCAGTTCCTATCTGTGGGATTGGAAGCACAATTCGATTCATCACACCTATCCGAACGTGAACGGCCAGGACGACGACATCAACCTCGGATTTCTCGGCCGACTCTCGCCCCAGCAGCGGCGCTTTTGGTTCCACCGTCTGCAAGGCATTTACCTGTGGCTCCTGTACGGATTCCTGGCCATCAAATGGCACCTTGTGGACGACTTTTACCAGATCTCCACTGGCCACATCGGCGAACACAAAATTCCCCGGCCCAAGGGGAAGGACCTGGTCATTTTCATCGCTGGCAAGGTTGTTTTCTTCTCTCTCGCGTTTGTCATTCCGATGCTGCTGCATCCCTGGTGGGCGGTGCTGAGCGTTTACGCGATCGCGGCGTTCGTCAGCGGGGTCGTCCTGAGCTTGGTGTTCCAACTCGCTCACTGCGTGGGCGAGGCCGAATTCCCCGTCCCCACCACCGATGAAGGCGGCACCCAGCACATACAAACCGAATGGTCCGTGCACCAGGTCCAGACGACGGTCGACTTCGCCAGGGGCAATCGCGTCCTCTGCTGGTTCCTGGGCGGACTCAATTTCCAAATCGAACATCACCTCTTCCACAAGATTTGCCATGTCCACTATCCGGCCCTGTCAAAAGTGGTGGAGGAGGCTTGTCGGGAGTTCGGCATCAAGTACAACTCCCATAAATCATTTTTCTCGGCGGTTGCGTCACACTTCCATTGGCTGGTGGAAATGGGACGGCGACCGTCGGATTTGACGCCGCAGATTCCGGCAGCATGATCGACCCCCGCGCCGGCCGGTCGAAATCACAAAAAGTTGCTGAAAATAATGTTGCGAACGACCGCTCGGGTTTGAGCTAACCACACGAAACTGATAGTGTCTGATCCTGGTGGGAAGGGCTGGGACAATTGCTCCCCCCATTGGTTGTGGTCACTTTTAAGCTGTTGCGAGAACCGCCTTCTAAACGAGGGCTTGGATTATAAAGCGGTCGTGGCGATCCACGTCGCGTTATCGGGCAGTTTGATCAATACGAAACGGAGCGAAAAATGAACTGCCGAAGAATGCTAGGTAGAGCTACAACATACGGCGGCCTGATGGCCGCCGTTGCCTTGCTAGGCTTTTCCGGATGCGTGCCGATCATAGTTGTGGGGCCGCCCGCGCCGGTTTATTACGCGCCGCCTCCTCCGTCTCCAGCATATTACTATCCCCCGCCTCAGCCCGAACCGCCGCCGCCAGTTCAGGAGTCGAGTGATACCGAATTGCAGCAATTGGTCGCCCCAATTGCCCTGTATCCCGATCCCATTCTGGCCGACATATTGCCGGCCTCGACATTTCCGGATCAGATTCAGGCGGCGAATCAATGGTTGCAGGAGAATCCGTCTCCGCCGGACGATGCGATCGCCGCCCAGCCATGGGACCCCAGCGTTCAGGCGCTGGTCCATTATCCGACAGTGCTGAATTACATGAGCAGCGAAATCCAGTGGACCCAATCCCTCGGATCGGCCGTCACCAATGAACAGCCCGACGTCATGGCGGCCGTACAAGACCTGCGGGCCCAGGCCATGGCTCAGGGCAATTTAGTCAACACGCCGCAGCAGGTCGTCGTGCAGGAAGGTTCGACGATCTACATCCAACCGGCCAATCCGCAGTTCATCTACATCCCGGTTTATGACCCGGTGGCCGTTTACGGCGGACCCTGGCGAGTTACTTTCGGTGTCGCATACGTGCCCGGCGTGTGGCTTGGATATGGATTCGATTGGCACAATCATTACTTTTTCCGCGGTGATTGGCGTGGCGGAGGGGCTTATGGCCCCTACGGCTGGCGCCCGACTCGGGTTGGCGCGGACCCGGCGGGTGGGTCCGCGATGGTCGATGGGGACGACCGCCCTACGTGCGTCCTGGGCATTACGCATACCGGCATGAAGTCATGGCCCACCGAGCGGAATGGCATCGCGTGGAGCCCGCGCATCGGAACGAAGTTCGCCAGGCGCGCACGAGGCGAGCTGCGAGGCGAAGACCATCGTGGCAATGTTGAACGAGGCGGTGTTGAACGAGGCGGCGGGCCGGAGGCCAAGCCGGCCATCAAGAAGGCCCCGGAGAAGAAACCCGAGAAGAAGAGTTAATGCCGATCACAGAAATGCTGCCGCCATTCGCAGCCCCGCCATTCGCAGCCCCGGATGTACATCCGGGGCTTCTTTTTCATTTACTTTTAGCCATGCTTTCCTGCGGGCCGACGCCGAGGAATGTTTGAACCTCGATCTGCCCCGACGGCTCGATCGTCACGTCGATCGCTCCGCAGCGGCTGGTGCGATACAGCGGATAATCCCCCGCGATGACATCGAATACCTTTTGCTTGTGCGACAACTTGAAGTAATTCGACGCCAGGATGATCCGCGGATGCACGGCGGCGATAAACCGGGCCGTGGTCATCTCTGCGCTGCCGTGATGCGGCGCGACCAGCACATCCGCCCGCAAAAGTTCCGGATGCTTCAGCAATTCCAGCTCGGGCGGCTCCTGGATATCGGCTGGAAAGAGCACGCTCTTCCCGGCAAACCGCAGCTTCAGCACCAGCCCGCAATTGTTCGAATTCATGTCGCAGACCACGGGCGGCCAGAGCACGTCAATCGTCGCGCCGTCGCCCAGATTCAGATGATCGCCCTGATGAATGATCGTCGGCGAATGCCCGGCGTCCCGCAGCGTCTCCAGCAGCGCCTCGGCCGGAATGTTCCCGACCGCGTGCCGCTCAAAATGCGGGCTCATGTAAACCGGCGGCTCGTTGAATTGATCGAAGATCTCGGCGGCGGCGCTGATGTGATCGAAATCGCCATGGCTCAGGAAAATCCGGTCCACGTACGAGCAGTCCTCGGCCCGGAATAGCGGCAACAGCACGCTTCCGGCCAGGTCGGAAATGGTGGACGATCCCACGTCAATCAAGTCGGCGTGCGAGGCCGTCGGCCGCACAATGGCGCATTGCCCGGCTCCGAGGGAAACGAGCGTGATGCGCAGCGGCTGCGTCGGGGCGAGCGACGGCGGCTCCGCACGCCTCGGCACGGCCGGGAGCAGCAGCAACCCGGCGCACGCCGCCGTCGATGCGACGCGCGTCAGCCAGCGCCAGATCGCCCGGCGGATCGGAATCAGCAGCAGCAGGAACATCGCGTAATAGGCGACGAGCAGCCCGATCGGAACGGGGGGGACCACCACCGATGCGCCGGGCAGCCGATCCAGAGCGTCGATGAGATGTTGCATCCAGACGATCGGCGCCACCGCGAGGGTTGCCCACCAGTGGGCCGCGCTGGGCCACAACAGCGTCAGCGGGATTTTCCCCACTCCGGCGGTCAGGGCGACGACGGTTAGCGGCAAGAGCGCCACCCCCGCGGGAACCGCCCAGGCGTTGAGCTGCCTGAAGTGATACGCGATCAGCGGCATCGACATTCCCCAGGCGATGAACGAAACCAGCGTGGTCGCGACGAAAAATCGCCAGATGGCATTGAGAATCGCCGCGGGCGGACTGCGGCGCGGGACATTTGTCGGCCGGTCTGGCCCGCGCCACCACGCCCAGAAATATCGCTCGGCCGCGCGGCCGAACAGGATCATTCCCAGCACGGCGGCGACGCTGACCTGAAATCCGCCGCTGCGAAGATCGGCCGGGTGAATCAACAGCACCGCCGCCACGGCGACGGCGAACATCTGAATCGCATCGAGGGAGCGCCGGCTCAACAGCCCCATCGTCGCGGCCGCGCACAGGATGACCGAACGCCATCCGGGCCAGGATGGGACCGCGACGCTGCCGTAGAGCAGCACCACCGCCAGCGCGATCGCGGCCGAAATCCGCGGCGATCGGCGCAGCAGCCGGCAAACCAGCAGGGCCAGCGCCCCGATGATCGCCACGTGAAGGCCGGTGATGGCCAGAGCGTGGATCGTCCCGGTGCGGACGAATTTCTCCTCCAGATCGCGAAGCTGCGGATCGGAATCGCCGAAGACGAACGCCCGCAACAGCGCGTGATCGAACCCTTGCTTGGCGTCGAATCCCATGGCCAGCAGATGCCGGGCCTTTTCCCTCAGCCAAACCAGCGGGCTCGGCCCGTCGTCCCGCAGGATCGCAATGCCGTCGGCATGGCCGACGCGAAGCCCCGCGAGGATGCGCTGGTTGCGGCACCAGGCGGAAAAATCGAATTCGCCCGGATTCATCGGCCCCGGCGGCCGCTGGAGCATTCCGGTCGCGCGCACGATCTGCCCCGGCCCCAGGCGGGGATTGGGATGTTCGATCGTCAGGAAAATCTTGCCGCTGGCGGATTCCCATCCGCCGGTCGTGCGGATTCGCCGCGCCTCGGCGACGACGGTTTGCTTGGGCAGCAGCGAACGCAACTCGGCCGGCGGCGGCGAAAGCAGCCGCGGCGGCTGATCGATCGCCAGTTCCAATTGCGCGAATCGGTCGCCGTCGGTGGTGTAATTGGAAATGGCGTCCGAGGGGAATTGAAAGCGTTCGATCTGCGCGGCCGACAGCCCCACCAAAAATGTGGCGCAGGCTAGCAGCCCGAAGTTGAGAAAATGACGGCGGACGAAAAAAGCGATCAGCGACAACGCCGCCGCCGCCGACAACCAGAGCCACGGCTTGCACGGCAAGAGATTCAGGAATCCGATGCCGAGGCCAACAGGAGCAGAAAAGCGACGGCGGGTCTTCGTTGCCAGAATTCGGCGATCTTGCCAGGTGGGGTGGAGGATGGGTCCATATCCGCCCGCCAAAATCTCGGCCGGCATTCTTGACGGCCGCCTACGCCTTGGGCTGGAGTTGTGCCACAATTTTCTTTCGCACAAACAGAAATGCGTCCCGGTATTCCGGGAACGGCTGAACTCCGTACGCGATCTTCAGCGCATCGTTCAGCACCGCTTCGAGGTGAAATTTCCCGATGACGGTTGGCGAGGACGACAACCGGAACGGATTGAAGGCTTTGGTTTTCCATCCATGGTCGGCGGTGAGAATAAAGGTCGCGATGCGCTCCACGATGAAAACCTTCTGTCGCAATGCCGCGTCGCCGTAGTGTGCGGTGGAATTCAGACGCTTTGCAAGCTCGCCGTCGCCGGTTTCGGCAAGGGCAAACAGCGCCTCACCGATTTTGAGCCACGCTGCGCCAAAACGGAGGCTTGGCCGCGAAATAATTGCAAAACACGGTGTTGCGGCTGTCGGCGACGATGTCGCCGAGGCGGACGCCTGGGCGAATCCGCTGGAAAAAATCCGAGGCCGCGTCAAACATCCCCGGGTGACACGCTTCGCATTGTTCGAAGACGTTCAGAAAAAACGCAGACATGTCCCACATCGGAGAAAAAATGACGACATCGGGCTCCGGCCCCGGCTCGAGGATGAAGGCATTAGTTTGAGCCGCATCCAGACGGGTTTTCTCTTTGAACAGGGGCGAAAAAAAAGCGTAATAGTCGCCTTCAATCAGCGGGTTGTTCAGCAGGTAATTCCGGATCGGCCAGTATTCCCTCCAGTCGGGCCGGGCGTTGGCGGAATTATCCAGCGGGATAAAACCGGGATCCAGCCGTTGCCGGGTTTCGTCGGAATAAAATATCTGATAGAGGTGAGTCGATGCCATCACCGGCTTCCCAGCGTATCGAGCGTCATTCCACCGTCACGCTCTTGGCCAGATTGCGGGGCTTATCGACGTTGCACCCGCGGGCGACGGCGGCGTGGTACGCCAGCAGTTGCAGCGGCACGACCGTCAGCAGCGGCTGGAGGCATTCCATGACGTGCGGGACGTAGATCACGTGATCGCTGTAACGCTTCATCTGGTTGTCGCCTTCGGTGGCGACGGCGATGACCTTCCCGCCGCGGGCGCGGACTTCCTCGATGTTGCTGATCACCTTGTCGTACTGCAGTCCGCGCGTGGCCACGAAGACGACGGGCATGTCCGGCGTTGATCAGGGCGATCGGCCCGTGCTTCATCTCCGCGGCGGGCATTCCCTCGGCATGGATGTAGCTGATTTCCTTCAGCTTCAGCGCCCCTTCCAGGGCGACGGGATAATGATATCCCCGGCCCAGGAACAGCCAGTTTTCGTGGTCGCAGAATTTCGTCGGCGATCTGCTTGATCTGCTCGCTCTGGTCGAGCACGCTCTGCATCTGCTCGGGAATGGCGACACAGGCCGTCGATGATTTCCTGGCACTGTGACTGGCTCATGTATCGCCGCCGGCCGAGGAACAGCGAAAGCATGGTCAGCACGACGCACTGGCAGGTGAAGGCCTTGGTGCTGGCGACGCCGATCTCCGGGCCGGCGTGGAGATAAATGCCGCCGCCGGTTTCGCGGGCGATCGTGCTGCCGACGACGTTGACGATGCCCAGGCACAGGGCGCCTTTTTCCTTGCCTTCGCGAAGGGCGGCCAGCGTGTCGGCCGTTTCGCCGGACTGGCTGATGGCGATCAGCACCGTTCCTTCTTCGACGATCGGATTGCGATAGCGGAATTCCGACGGCGTAGGTGCATTCGGTGACGACCTTGGCCAGGTCCTCCAGCAGATAATCGCCGACCAGGCCGGCGTGCCAGGCGGTTCCCTGGGCGGTGAGGATGATCCGCCGGGCGCGCAGCAGTTCGCGGGAGTGTTCGGTCAGGCCGCCGAGAACGATCCGGCCTTCCTTCTGCTCCGCGCGGCCGCGCAGGCAATTGCTGATCGCCGTCGGCTGCTCGAAGATCTCCTTGAGCATGTAATGCTCGTAATTCGCCCAGCTCATACGCTTCGAGCTTGTTCTCAAGCTGGCTGATGACCGGGCTGGTTTCGGCGTCGTCGATGGTCGTGGTGCGGAAGCTGTCGGGCTGCAGGACAGCCATCTCGTTGTCGTTGAGATAAACCACGCTGGCGGTGTGCTCGACGATGGCGCTGGAATCGGAGGCGACGATGTATTCGTCCTTGCCGACGCCGATGATCAGCGGGCTGCCCTTGCGGGCGACCACGAGGGTTTCGGGCTCGTCCTTGCAGATGACGGCGATGCCGTAGGTGCCTTCCACCTGATGCAGCGCCGCCTGGACGGCCCGCTGCAGGAACGACACGCCGTTGGGAAGGTGGTTCTTGGCCTTCAATTCGGTGTAGATGTCGCCGATCAGAACCGCCAGGACTTCGGTGTCGGTCTGGCTGGAAAACGTATGGCCCTTTTCCGATGAGGAATTGTTTGAGGGCGACGTAGTTCTCGATCACGCCGTTGTGGACCAGGGCGATCGATCCGTTGTCGTCGGTGTGCGGATGGGCATTGACCTCCGTCGGGGCGCCGTGCGTCGCCCAGCGGGTGTGCGCCATGCCCAGATGGGCCGTGGGAAGCGGCTCGCCGTGGCGTCAGGGCGTTTTCCAGAACGCTGATCCGACCGACGGCCCGGCGAATGTGCAGCTGATGGTTCTTGTCGATGACCGCGATGCCGGCCGAGTCGTAGCCGCGGTATTCCAGGCGCTTAAGCCCTTCGATGAGCACGGGCTGGGCGATTTTGCGGCCGACATATGCAACGATTCCACACATTCAAACCTCCGGAGAAATTGCGGGCATCCCGCTGAGCGTTCGGTGCCCTGGGCGGTTCCGTCCGAACCCATGGAATACGGCCAGTTTATAGTCGGCCAGCCCGAGGCAAGCCGCTTATTCCGCTTTCATCGACATTTATGGGCCCGGATTTGGTCAAAATCACCCGGAACACCTGTAACATGCGGTTGACCGGGAAATGTTTCACAATCTACAATAGGATGCCAGCACTGGCGTTTGGGATTACGGCTTGGAATTCCCACAGGAACAGAGTTCTCGTCTTGGCCACACCCTCGACGGTCAATTCCGTCGCCATCGATTGTCTCAAATCGCGTTTGTGACGTTCAGCAGGTCGACTCCATCGACAAGGCGATCGAACTGATCAAGACCGAGCATTTCACCGCGATCTTTTCCGAAGCCGCCGATTTCCTCCCCCTGGAACGCGCCCTCATCAGCCAGCAGGCCAATCTGATCCTCAACACCATCGGCGAGGGCGTCTGCATCGTGGACGGCGAAGGGCCGATCCAACTGGATGAACAAGAAGATGCAGGCGTGGCCGGCGAGGATACACGAGAAAATCCGCCGCACCTGTCAGGAAGCATTCGATATTTTCAGCAAGCAAGTCAGCCCGCAAACCTCCGACGCCCCCGCCTTCCAGCCGATCCAAACGCTACGCACTGAACATCGAAGACCAGCAGTACATGGAGCTGATCGCCAGCCCGGTCATCAATCCGCGCGGGCAGGTGGTGCAGGTGGTGGCGGTGGTGTGGGACGCGACCGGCACGCGCCGGCTTCAGCAGAAGATCGACGCCATCGACAAAGCCGGCCGCGAACTGGTCCGCCTCGAAGGCGAAGCCCTCAGCAAATTAAACGTCGGCCAGCGGCTCAAGCTCCTGGAAGAAAAAATCATCAGCTTTACGCGCGAGCTGATGCACTTCGATCATTTCGCCATCCGCCTGCTGGATCGCAAGACCAACAAGCTGGAACTGGTCATCAGCGCCGGCTTGCCGGCCGAGGCGCTGGCCATCGATCTCTTCGCCGAAACCGAAGGCAACGGCATCAGCGGATACGTCGCGTCGACCGGGCCGAAGCTATATCTGCCCCGATGTCGAGCGCGATCCGCGGTATGTCGTCGGCCTGGACAGCGCCAAGAGCAGCCTGACCGTTCCGCTGCGATTGCACGACAAAGTGATCGGCATCTTCAACATCGAGAGCCGGCAGCGGGCGGCGTTCAACGAGGACGACCGCCAATTCGCCGAAATCTTCGGCCGATACGTGGCCATCGCCCTGAACATCCTGGATCTGATGGTGGTCGAGCGCGTCAGCACGAGCCACAAGGTCGCCGACGACGTTTGCAGCGAAGTCGCCGGACCGCTGAACGACATCGCCTCCGACGCCAACGCCCTGATGGACGACTACATCGGCCAGGACGATCTGCGTCGGCGCCTGCAGCAGATCCTGGACAACGTCGACACGATCCGCAAGAGCCTGCGCCAGGCCGCCGAAGGCCCCCACACCATCCTGGCGCCGGGGACGTGAAAGGGGCGGAAGACCCGATCATCGGCAACACCCACATCCTGGTGGCCGACGACGAGCCGAACATCCGCAACACCATCAGCGACGTTCTGCGCAAATACCACGCGACGGTCACGGTGGCCGCCTCCGGCAACGAAGCCATCGCGCCTGATCGAACAGGGCAGTTTCGACCTGGTCGTCAGCGACATCAAAATGCCCGACAAGACCGGCTACGACGTTTTCGCCGCCGCTCACAAGCACAACGCCAGCACTCCCGGTCATCCTCATGACCGGCTTCGGATACGACCCGAACCACAGCATCGTCCGCGCCAGCCAGGAAGGCTTGGCCGCCGTTCTGTTCAAGCCGTTCAAGGTGGAGCAACTCCTCGGCGAAGTGCGCAAAGCCCTGCAGGCCGTCGCCGTGAAATAAGCTCTATCCCGGCGGCCATGTGAATGGCCTTCCCGCCATGACATGAAGATGCAGATGAAACACCGTTTGTTGCGCCCCGGGGCCGCAATTGAAGACCGTGCGGAAGTCGCTGTGACCCAGTTGCTTCATCAGCCTGGATGCCACCAGGAACATCCCCCCGACCAATTCCGCATCCTGGGCAGTAACGTCGTTCAGCGTGGGGATCGCCTGCTTGGTGATCACTAGGAGATGAACGGGGGCCTGGGGATTGATGTCATGGATCGCGATATAGCGGTCATCCTCATAAGCGATCTTGGCGGGGATTTTCCGCGCGATGATTTTGCTGAACAGAGTTTCTTCCATGGCCCGACAGATTCCGATCTCTCCACAATCCAGTCAAGTGCGGCTCTTGAAAAACCTGAATGAAACCTCGTCTTCAGCGCGGCATGGCGGCTCCAGCCGCCATATGGCCGGGCCCTTGCAAAATCTCCACCGCACCGCCCAACGCGCGGCTCGCAAAACCGCCGCTTTTTTGGCCGTTTTCCACATTTTTCAGCGCAAGGACAATATGAATTGACTCAGATTTGCCCGATCACTATAGTCGAATGCGGCCTACGCGTGGTGCGAAATGATCTGATCGGAGTCTCATGAGTCAGGCGGTTTCTTCTCCAGCAAAAAGCTCGGCCGGTCTTGAAGGAGTCGTCGCGGCGCCCAGCGAAATCTGCTTCATCGACGGCGTGGCCGGACGACTCGTCTATCGCGGTTACGAAATCGCCGATCTGGTAGAAAACGTCACCTTCGAAGAGACCGCTTTTTTGCTTTGGCAGAACAAGCTGCCGAACCGCTCGGAACTGTCGCAACTCAAATCACAATTCGCCAGTTGTGCGGCGCTTCCGGCTCACACGCTGGCGATTTTGAAGGCTCTGCCTTCCAGCACCGAACCGATGGACGCCCTGCGGACCGCCGCCAGTTCGCTCAGCAGCACCGATCCCGACCTGCAAAGCAATGATCCGGCCGCCAACCTTCGCAAGGCGATTCGATTGACCGCCCAATTCCCCACGATCGTCGCCGCGTTCCATCGGCTGCGCAACGGTCAGCGGCTGATCGATCCCGATTCCAATCTTTCATCTGGCCGGAAATTTCCTTTACATGCTGACCGGCGCCAAGCCGCACGAAACGCTCAGCCGCGTTCTGGATGCCGCGCTGGTGCTGCATGCCGAGCACGGCTTCAACGCCAGCACATTTGCCGCCCGCGTGACCGCCGCGACGCTGGCCGACATGCACGCCGCCGTCACCGCCGCCGTCTCGGCCCTCAAAGGCCCGCTCCACGGCGGGGCCAATCAGGAAGTCATGGCACCTTCTGCTGGAATGCGGCAACGCCGAAGCCGCCGTCAAGCGCGTCCGCTCCATGCTCGCCGCCGGAGAAAAAATCCCCGGCTTCGGCCACCGCGTCTACAAAACTTTCGATCCGCGCGCCGCCTTCCTTCGCAAGATGAGCAAACAGCTCGGCGAAGCCGCGGGGAACACCAAATGGTACGAAATGTCCGAGCGGCTCATTCCCATCGTCAAGGAAGTGCAAGAACAAGGACCCCAACGTCGATTTCTTCAGCGCCAGCGCCTATTACACGATGGGCATCCCGATCGATCTGTACACCCCGATTTTCGCCATCGCCCGCATCGCCGGCTGGACCGCCCACATCATGGAGCAGCACAGCAACAACCGGATCATTCGTCCGCAGGATGATTATCGCGGCCCGTTCGGACGCAAGGTCGAGCCGATCGATCGGCGATGAATTCGACAAACAAAAACTACATTGGTCACCCATTTAGCCCCCGGTGAATCACCGGGGGCTAATTTCCCGGCTTCAGCGCGTTCCGCAAAAACCCACCGGCCTTGTCGAGCATCGCCCGCGCCTCTTTCGCATTCGTCCCGCGTTTGTGCATCACGACCGCCGTCTTTACCTCGCCGCCGGTGGACCGCAACAGCGACATCGCCTCCTCGCGCGGCAATCCCGTCAGCATTGCCACGATTCGCGCCGCGATCCCATAGCTTCTGGTTCGTCGCCCGCAGATCGACCATCAGGTTCTCGTAGACCTTTCCCATCCGCACCATCGCCAGCGTTGTGATCTGATTCAGCACCAATTTCGTCGCGGTCCCGGCTTTGAGGCGGGTTGATCCCGTCAAAACTTCCGGGCCGGTCAAGGGGCGGATCACCACGTCGGCCGGCGGCTCGGTCTCGGTCTTCTCCACGCAGCAGAGGAAAATCGTGCGCGCCTTTAACTCCCCGGCCCGCCGCAGGGCCCCATGAACAAACGGCGTCGTCCCGCCGGCGGCGATGCCCAGCACCACATCGCCCGGCCCGACGTTTTCGCCATCCATCGCCGCGGCTCCTTCCTCGGCACTGTCCTCCGCCCCTTCAACCGAGCGAAACATCGCCCGCTCGCCCCCGGCAATGATCCCTGCACAGCCGACGGATCGGTCCCAAACGTCGGCGGACATTCGACGGCATCCAACACCCCCAGCCGTCCACTGGTTCCCGCCCCGACATAGATCAGCCGCCCGCCCGACGCTCGAGCGCATCAGCCACCCATTCCACCGCCCGGGCGATTTCCGCGCGCTGCCCCGCCACCGCCTTTACCGCGATCTGGTCCTGCCCGTTCATCACCGCCAGCGCCTCTTCGATCGGCAAGCGATCCAACTCCATCGATTCGGCCAATCGCCGCTCGGTCAGCAAGTCCGAGCGATCCGGGATCTTTGGATTTTGGATTTGATTCGGATTTCGGATTTCGGATTTCGGATTTCGCATCACGGCCTCGGCGTTACGGCTCCCAGGACCACTGCCCGCTGCGCCCGGTCGCGGCCGGGCACATTTCCCGGCAGACCATCCAGCGTCATCGCGCCCAGCACGGCAAACGCCATCGCCTCCTTCGCCGCCGAGGGCATTCCCAAATCCTCGATCGGTTCGACCGACGCGTCACCCAGCGGCTGGCGGAGCATCTGCATCAACGTCTGGTTTTTCGTTCCGCCGCCGCTGACGATGATCTCATCGGGGAACGGATGAAGAAATCTGCGCATGGATTCCAGGATCGAATCGGCCGCGATCAGGCAGGCGTGCGCAGCAGATATTCCAGCGGATAGCGCCGGCCGATTTCGGCCTGGGCATCGGTGAACAGGCGGACCATCGCCGGACCGTCGGTGGATTTCGGCGGCGGCTTGGCAAAATAGGGGGAAGAAAGAACCTTCTTCACGATCGGATACACCGGCACGCCTGCCGCCGCCAGGCGGCCATTTTCGTCCCATCCGGTGCCGCGCGGATCGGCCCGTGCGGATCAGGTGATCGCTGAGGCAATTGCCGGGACCCGTGTCGAAGGCGATGAGTTGATCGATCCTGGCCGCCGGCACGCAGATAAGTCAGATTCGCGATCCCGCCGATGTTGAGCAGGACGCGATTTTTCTGCGGATCGCGAAAGAGCAGATAATCCGCCAGCGGCACGAGCGGCGCTCCCTGCCCGCCGGCGGCGCAATCCGCTCGCCGGAAATCGCTCACGACCGCGCAGCCGACTTCCGCCGCCAGCAGGGCCGGATCGAGCCATTGAATGGTCGTCGGCGGATCGTGATACAGCGTCTGCCCGTGGGCCGCGACCGCCGTCAAATCTCCGGCGTCGAGGTTGGCCGCCAGCATGGCCTCGTTAATCGCCGCGGCGTAGCAAAGCGAAATCTCCCGTCCGATCTCCGCCAAAACCGAGATGGGCGTCGCGTGGCCGAGGCGGATGGTTGCGATGGTATCGCGCAGGTCGCCGGGAAACGCCCGGCCATGCCAATGGAGCAGCGCGGCAGACATCTCCAGCCCGCGGCCGCGAATCCGAACCAGCGCAACATCCACGCCGTCGGCGCTGGTTCCACTCATGGCCCCGGCGATGATTCGCGAATTTTCACTCATGCCAGACCTCAGGCGGCGGCGCTCGGTCCCATAAAGCCGCCTATTCTTGCATCCCGAAGATCGCCGGAATTCTCACTGTTTGACATTGCTGCCGCAATCTTGCGGTTCCTTGCAATTCACAATGACAGGCATCGCGGTATATAATAGATTGAATCCAGCGAAGCACAGACCTCCGCGGTTTTTTGTTTGGAGGCGATGTTCATGGCCGAACCGGAAAAACATGGAACCGAAACGCTGCCTCCATCAACCGATTCCGGTGGAGCCGTGGCCAAGCCAAAGACCAAAAGGAAGCACAAGTCCGCTCCGACGAAAACGCCGCCGGCAGTACTCCCCATATGGAAGGTTTTGCTGCACAACGATGACAATAACGACATGGTTTTCGTGGTGATGACCATCGTTGAACTGACGCCGCTCAACCAGCACGACGCGAAGGATCGGATGCTCGAAGCGCACAAGAACGGCGTTGCGCTGTTGCTCGTGACGCACAAGGAACGGGCCGAACTCTACAAGGACCAGTTCCAGTCAAAAGGGCTGGTCGTCAGCATCGAGCCGGAAAAATGAAGCGGGGTCAGTCGAAGTCGCAATCCTTCTTGATGGCCGACTTCAACCGGCGCAGATATTCTTCAACCGAAATATCGACGCACCCGAATCGCCGCAGATGGGGCGTGCTTGCCTGCGTGTCGAGCAGCGCGAATCGCCGTTCCCGCAGACGATCGACCAGATGCACCAGCGTCACTTTGCTGGCATCGCGGACGCGGTGGAACATGCTCTCGCCGAAAAACGCCCCGCCGAGGCTGACGCCGTACAACCCGCCCACAAGCAGCCCATCCTTCCACGCCTCGACGCTGTGAGCCAATCCCAGCTTGTGAAGGCGAACATACGCGGCGATCAGCGGCTCGCTGATCCAGGTGCCGCCGGTTCGCTGCTCCTGGCATCCCCGCATCGTCGCTTCGAAATCGTGATTGATGCGGATGTCGAAGCCGCCTTCGGCCGGCGATTTGCGCACCAGCGCCCGCAACGTTCCCGGAATGTGAAATGTTTCCAGCGGAATGATTCCGCGCGGATCGGCCGTGTACCATTGAATCCGCCCGACGCGGTTGGCCATGGGAAACAGGCCCCGGGCGTATGCGGTCATCAGCGTGCGGGGATCGAGCGGGACGGAATCCGGCATAAGCGGGGCAATTGTCATTTGTCATATGTCATTTGTCACTGGTCATTTGCCGAAGACCAGAATTCCATCTGCTTCGCCGCGGGTCGGTGGAATGCGGCCGTGGAAAGCGACGGAAAATGCCCGGTGATCCCCGCCCTGCGCTTGGCCAGCTCGAACATGGATTTGAGCTGCTGGGCCCAGATTCCGCCGCCGCGCATGCGCGAGCCGAATTCGGGATCGTTCAGTTTTCCGCCTCGCATGGCGCGAATGCGGTTGAGCACTTTTTCCTTGCGATCGGGAAAATGCCGGGTCAGCCAGTCCTGAAATAAATCCTTCACGGCAAACGGCAATCGCAACGAGGTGTAGCCGGCGAATTTTGCCCCGGCTTTGGCGGCGGCGGCCAATATCGCGGGCATCTCCTGGTCGTTGAGGCCGGGAATCATCGGGGCGGCCATCACGCCCACGGGAATTCCCGCCTCGGTCAGCAAGCGAACCGCCGCCAGCCGCCGGGCCGGCGAACTGGCACGCGGCTCCATCTTCATCGCCAGATCAGGGTCCAGCGTGGTGATGGAAAGCAGCACCACGGCCGCCTGATGCGCCGACAGAGTTGCCAGAATATCGATGTCGCGCGTGACCAGATGATTCTTGGTCAGCACCGACACGGGATTGCGAAACTCCGCCAGCACCTCAAGACACTGGCGCGTGAGCTTCAGCTTTCGCTCGATCGGCTGGTAGCAATCGGTCACGCCGGACAACTGTAAAACCTTCGGCTGCCACTTTGGGCTGGTGAGTTCCGCCCGCAACAA
This sequence comes from uncultured Phycisphaerales bacterium, assembly GCA_963771925.1. Lineage (GTDB taxonomy): Bacteria > Planctomycetota > Phycisphaerae > Tepidisphaerales > Tepidisphaeraceae > PALSA-1353. The sequence continues at coordinate 1,230,485 of CAVYVE010000005.1, read as the reverse complement.
TCGCGGAGCTTGCGGCTTCACCATGATCTTCGATTCGAAATCCAGCCCGGCGGAGAAGCCGAGGTATTCATGCGTCGGCCTAGCGAAGCAATACACGCATCCGTGCTCGCAGCCGCGATAGGGATTGATGCTGGCCTCGAACCCGACATCGGGACTGTCGTTAGTGGCAATGATCGTGCGGGTCGTGTCGTGAAAGAATACGGTGCGCGGGCCGGGTTCGTCGGCGTCGGCGGATTCCGGATCGGGCAGGACATCGAGCCGAACGAATCGGTTCTTCGGATTGTCGGCGGCTCCACGGCCGTGGATCGTCGTCGAAGCAGTCATGGAAACATTTTAATCGGATTCCGGCGGTGGCACACGGATAATTTTGGGTTTTGTTATGGGTGCCGACAACTGCCAAGTACTCTTATTCCCGGCGCCAGCCCGTGCCATCGGGGCGATCCTCCAGGGTGATGCCGATATTTTTCAGGCCGTCCCGCACCGAATCCGCCAGGGCGAATTGTTTGGCTTTTCTCGCCTCGTTGCGGACCTCGATGATCAGATTCATCAGTTGATCCACCGTGCCCGGTTCCTTGGCGCCAGCCCCGGCAATTCCGGGCGGAACAGGCCCAGCACCTGCCCTAGCCGACGCAGCGTCTGCGTGGCGGCGGCCGCGGCCAGGATGACGTCCGACTGGCGGTTTTCCTCGGCCCGATTCTGTTCCACAAAACTGTTCACCGACCCGGCTATTTCGTGCAGTACCGCGATGGCGCCGGCCGTATTGAAATCGTCGTCCATCATTTCCAGGAATCGCATCTTGTCGCCGATCGACTGCTTCACGAAGCCGCCGACTTCCGACTCCATCATGCGTGCCGCGATCTGATCCACGTCCGGCGAATTGTCCGCCAGCGGTTTGCCGGTCAACCGCTCGATGCGGTCGGTCAGTCGAGCGAACGCCGCCAGGCCCTTGCGAGCATTGTTCAGCACTTCATCGGTGAATTCGATGGGCCGGCGATAGTGCGTCGCCAGCAACATATACCGCAGCAACTCCGCGCCCCAGGTGTCGAGCAGTTCGCGGGCGGAGACGACGTTTCCCAGGCTGCCACTCATTTTTTCGTTGGCAAATTCCCCGCCGGCCAGCTTGGTTTTGATGCGCGTCAGGCCGTTGTGCAGCCAATATTTGACGAATGGTTTTCCGGTCGCCGATTCGGATTGGGCCAATTCGTTTTCGTGATGGGGGAACATCAGGTCCATTCCCCCGCCGTGGATGTCGAAAGTTTCGCCGAGATATTTCATGCTCATGGCGGAGCATTCGATGTGCCATCCGGGCCGGCCCTTGCCCCAGGGCGAATCCCACGCCGGCTCGCCGGGCTTGGCGCTTTTCCACAGCGCGAAATCGGCGGGGTTTCGCTTGCCCTGGCCCTCCAGGGCCCGCGTGCCGCTGGCCTGCTCCTCCACCTTGCGGTTGGAAAGCTTGCCGTAATCGCTGTCCTTGGCCACGTCGAACCAGACGTTGCCCCCGACCGCGTAGGCGAAACCGCCGGCGATCAGCTTCTGGCACAGCTCGATGATGTCGCCGATATGCTCCGACGCCTTGGGGAATTTGTCGATCGATTCGATGCCGAATCGCTGCAGGCAATCGAGATATTCCGCGGTGTATTTGGCGGCCAAATCCTGGACGGTGGTGTTTTGTTCGGCGGCCGCTTCGATCAGCTTGTCGTCCACGTCCGTGATGTTGACGACCCAATGAACGTCGTATCCCTTGAATTTGAGATATCGCTTGATCGCGTCGAAGACCACCGGCCCGACCATGTGCCCGATGTGCGGCGGCTTGTAAACCGTCGGGCCGCACAGGTACATCCCGACTTTCCCCGGCCGCACCGGCACGAACAATTGCTTTTCACGGCTGAGAGTATCGTAAACGCGAAGGCTCATGGCATACTACGGTCGAACCGATGCTAACGGGCTCTGTGAAATGCGGCAAGAGTTGAAACCAAGCGGCTGTATTCTCACCATTCTTCTCTTCGCGGCTGTTTTCGCGCTCTTCGCGTCTCGGCGTGCTCTTTTTTCTGCAAAACGGTGAAGGGCAAAATCGTTCAAACGCTCTTCATCTTCGTGATCTCCGGGTTGATGCCCGCGCCAGCAATACCACCGCGTGGGCGGCGATGGCCTCGCCGCGGCCCACGGCATCGCAACCCTCGTTCGTGCCCGCCTTGACGTTCGCCGGGCATCCGACCATTTTCGACAGCGATTTCACCATCTTCGACTTGTGTGCTTTCAGCTTCGGCCTCTCGGCCAGAACCGTCACGTCCATATTCACGGGCGTGAATCCGAGAGCCCTAATCCGTTGCATCGCCCCGTCCACGAACAGTTTACTGGCGGCGTCCTTCCACCGTGGATCGGTGTTGGGAAACATCTCGCCGATGTCGCCCAGGCCCATCGGCTCCCAGCAGCGCATCCACCACCGCGTGCAGAACGACGTCCCCATCCGAATGCGCCAGTGGCGAAATTCCCTCCGCCACTTCCACCCCGGCCAGGACAAGCGTGCCATGAAACTGCAACCGATGGATGTCGTAGCCGTGGCCGATTCGCAGATCGTTGGGACCTCGCCGCTTCACAATCCGTACTCCCGAATTTTGCGATACAGCGTCCGCTCGCCGATTCGCAGTATCCTGGCCGCCTGCTCGCGGTTGCCGTCCACCATTTTCAACGTGTTTCGGATCAATTCCTTCTCGGCCTGCTCGATGCTGATGCCGACGAGGTTGTTCATGCCGCCGAGATGTTCTGCGGCCGCGCCGGAGGGCTGAATTTCCGGCGGCAGCGTTTCGGGGCCGAGGATGTTTCCCGACGACAGGACCACCATGTTTTCGATCGCGGTGCGAAGTTGCCGCACGTTGCCCGGCCAACTGTACGACATCAGAAGCTGCTGGGCCGCGGGCGCGATGCCTTCCATCTCCTTGTGATATTTCTCCGCGAATTCCTGCACGAAATAATGAATCAGCAGCGGAATGTCCTCGCGGCGCTCCCGCAGCGGCGGCAGGCTCAGCGTGACGCCCTTGATCCGGAAAAACAAATCCTCGCGGAATTGCTTCTCGGCCACCATCTCGTCCAGCTTGCGGTTGGTGGCGCTGATCAGACGGACATCGACGGAGATCGGCTCGTTGCTCCCCAGGCGCACGACCTCCCCGTTCTCCAGCACGCGCAGCAGCTTGGCCTGCATGGCGCCGGGCATGTCGCCGATCTCGTCCATGAAGCAGCGTTCCGCCGTCGGCGTGCTCGAATCGGCCTTCGCGTTCCGATTGGGCGCCGGTGAACGCGCCCTTGACGTGGCCGAACAGTTCGTCTTCCAGGATGCTCTCGCTCAGCCCCGCGCAGTTGAGGGTCACGAGGCGGCTTTTGCGCCGCCGGCTGTGGTAGTGGATGGCGCGGGCGATCAGTTCCTTGCCGGTTCCGCTTTCGCCCATGATCAGGACCGGAATATCGCTGGCCGCCACCTGCCGGGCCGTCGCCACCACGCGCTGCATCGCCGCGTTCTTGCCGATGATTCCCTCGAATCCGCTCTGCTCGGCGAGCTCGTCGCGAAGGACCTGGTTTTGCTTCTGCAACGCCGCCCGCTCGGCCGCGCGATTTACCTGAGCCCGGAAATGATTCAAGTCCAGCGGCTTTTCGATGAAGCCGTACGCCCCGTCGTTCATCGCCTGCACGGCGATCGGTATGTCCCCGTGCGCCGACACCAGAATCACCTGCGGCGGGGGAGTGAGGGCCTTGGCCTTTTGCAGCACCTCCAGACCGTCACGCTTCCCTTCCATGACCAGGTCGGTGACGATCACATCGTAATTCTTTTGCTTGAGTCGAGCTTCGGCTTCGGCAAGGCTGTACGCCACCTCGCAGCGATGTCCCTGCCGCTGAAGCGCTTCGCACATCACCTGGGCATGATCCTGTTCGTCGTCGACGACCAGAATGCTGGCTTTGGGGATTTGATCGTCTGCCATACGCGGGGGCATCTTACTCGCACGGCAGGCGAAGCGTGAAATCGGAACCTTTGCCCGGCTCACTCTTGACCATAAGCTGGCCGCCATGGGCCTGAACGATGCGCTGGGCCATGGCCAAGCCCAGACCGGTGCCGCCTTTCTTGGTGGAATAATAGGCGTGGAAAATCCTTTCGAGATCGTCGGCCGGGATCCCCCTGCCGGTGTCGATCACATCCACGACCGCCTCGTTGCCCGCGGGGGCGGCGCCGAGGATCAGTTCCCCGCCTCCGGGCATGGCCTGGAGGGCGTTGATCATCAGATTCAAAATGGTCTGCTTGATGAGCCGGGAATCGACGTTCACCAGCAGCGGCTCGGCGCGGCGTAAAGCGTATCTGCACGCGGTGCAATTGCGCCTGCGGCGCGAAGAAATCGACGAGTTCCTCCAGCAGAACATTCAGGTCCGCCTTCTCACGCCGCAACTCGATCTTACCGGCGAAGCGGAGGAAATCGTCCAGGATGTCGCGCAACCGGGCGGCCTCGCGGCTGACGGTATTCAGCCGGGCGGTCAGCCGGCTGTACGCCGGGTCGGCCGGATCGAGGTCTTCCTGAAGAAGCTGAAGATTCAGCAATACCGTGGAGAGCGGATTCTTGATCTCGTGGGCCAGACCGCCGGTGAGCGTTCCCAACTCCGCCAGCCGCTGGACGGACCTCAGCCGGGCTCGGCGGCGTCGGGAAGTGGCACGAATCCTGCGCCAGGGTTCTGCGCATTCGCCGACGAACCCGCCGCAAGCGCGATAGAGCCGCGATGGCCAGCCCCGCCGCAACGAGCAGACCGACCAGCAAGCCGACGAGCACGCCTGGCAGGAAATGATTCATGAGCCCAGGCGGCTACTGTACCGCCGCCGGGCTCAAATTCTAACTTTCATCCGCTCGCCCACCCTTTTGACGGCCTTGGCGGACAATCCCTTGTCGCCGGTAATCTGGTCGTATTCGACCTTCTCACCGTCTTTCAGGGAGCGAAAGCCATCGCCTTCGATGCTGCTGAAATGAACGAAAACGTCCATTCCGTCCGGATTCAAAATGAACCCGAAGCCCTTTTTCGAATCAAACCATTTGACGGTTCCAATAGCCATGACCGTCCTCCCGCGAAAAAACGGCGATGTTGCACGGAGCTGAAGATGTGTGCTCCATACCTCGCCGGAGACAAAAGAAATGGAATAACGGCAGCGGCAGGTTCAGTTCCCCGACGCCCCGCATACGCGCAAATGCCAAAACTGCGATGCCTCGACATGCTGACACAATCGGTTCGCGAAATGAGCGACTGACGCCGGTCAGCATAAGCTGGAGGCGGTGGAATTGCAATATTTTTCGCATATTTTTGCATCGTTTCATCTAATTTCCATGCCAGGACGTGTTTCTTAGCGCAGCCGCGGCGAAATTCTTCCCGTTGCCCGATTCCCAACCCGTTTTGTACAGTCGGTTGTCGGCTTTGGAGGACCGTAACAGATGCGTGGACAAGACCGAACTGGCGCGCGGGTGCTTGTAGTGGACGACAACGAATTCGTCACCCGGCCGCTATTCACACTGCTTCGATCCGAAGGATTTGAGCCGATCGTCTTCGAAGCTGCGCAACCCGCCCTGGAGTTCATCCGCGGTAATTGCCCGGACATCGCATTGATCGATCTGCATCTGCCCGATCTCTCGGGCCTAGAGATCTCCCGCGAGTTGCGTCAGTTGCACGGCAACGAATTGCCCATCATCATTTTCAGCGGCGATTCATCCCTCGAAACGCTCAAGGCCCTCCCCGCGGTTGGAGCCACTTTTTTCCTTGCCAAGCCGGTGAATGCGCCCCATCTGTTGGAATGCATCAAGCAATGGACCGGGGCGGCTAAGGTCCGAGAGACTTGAACTTCCCGGCCGCATACTCCCTGGCCAATTCAAGGTAATGATTCGAGAGCCATTGCATGTATCGCAACTCTTCTTCCTTGACCGGCCGCACGATCTTGCCCGGCACGCCCATGACGACCATCCGATCCGGCACCACCAAATCCGGCGGCGCGACCGCCCCCGCGGCGATCAGGCATTCGCGCCCAACCACCGATCGGCTCAACAACGTCGCCCCCATTCCGATGAGCGATCCGCGCCCCACGTGCTTGCCGTGAACGATGGCCGAGTGCCCGATCGTCACATCATCTTCAATGGTATTAGGAACCCCGCTGTCGCAATGAATGACGGCATTGTCCTGAACGTTCACTCGCTGACCGATCACCACCGGCGCGACATCGCCGCGAATGACGGCTCCGAACCAGATGCTGCTGTCGATGCCGATGGAGACATCGCCGACGATGGTGCAATTCTGGGGCCGAAGGAATCCGGGCTCAACCCGAATGAACCGAACCATGCCGGCAAGATACTCGATTTTGTGATTTTGTTGCAGTTGAAAGCCGAGGGGTCGGGAGTCGCGTCGCTTGATTTCAAAAAGGACAGCCACGACACGAAGATCACGAAGACAGATACAAAGAAATGCGTTGGGGGAATTTCTTCGTGTCTGTCTTCGTGATCTTCGTGTCTTGTGGTTGTCTTTAATTCTCCCATATTTCTTATTCTCCAATATCCGGTCCTTAGTTTGCGCGATTAGCGCACGGCCAGACTATGTATTTCGGCGATGTAGCCGCCCGGGAATTCCACGACGGCGCTGGTCCGATCATTCGTCTTGTAAGGCGCGGATAAGATTTTCACACCGGCGGCTTTGGCTTTTTCCAGCGTCGCGGCGAGATCCTTCACCTGATATCCAGTAATTTCATGGCCGAATGGATACGGCAAATGGCCGTCGGTCACCAGAACCTGCATATTGCCGAACAGCGATGTGATGCGAATGCAGCGGTACGTTTCTCCCGGGCGGCCGATTTCGCCCGCGTCGGCGTGCGGGTCATCGGCAACGACCTCGCCGTGGGCGAAACGTACAAAGCCATCGACGAACTCATCCGCTCGATCGCGCGACACATAGACCCGGTTATCTGGAATCGTTTCAAGCGGCGCATATTTGGGCGCAGTGAAATGCCAATATAGTTGCATCTTCAAGCCGCCGGGCCACTGTATAACGGCATCGAATCCAATGGGGTCCTTGAATGGTTCAACGATGACTTCCGCTCCGGCCGAACGAGCGGCCCTGATCGCCTGATCCATATCGGTAACCAGATATCCGGTGCGCTCCTGCCCGAAAGGAAACGGAATCGGCGTTTGGAACGCGAAGACGGAGAGCGTGCCGGCCGGAGTTAATAAAACTTGCAGTTCAGTGCTACTTGGCACTGGCAGAACATTTGTCACGGAAGGCTTGGACAGCTTGCCGCCGAACGTGGCGACAAAGCTGTTGACAAACGCATTCAAATCGCCGGGAGCAACGTATACGTGCATCGAATCGTATTGCGGCCCCACCGCCACATTCGGCATGGCCACAACGTCATCGGCAATTGCCGGTGTGGCGCCGGACAGCGCTGATCTATGCGCACTTGCGAGAATCAGAAGGATCGCGACAGCGAGCATGACAAGGAATTTGGGGACACGCATCGGAATCTCCCTTGTTGACAACGGGCGCGTAGACGATGATCTTCACCAGGGCTTTGAACTGCTGCAAGCCAAACAATTCGCCGATTAAAATCGCAAGACCTCGGACGCCGCCCCGACGGACACTCCGGGTTGAGTGATCTGAGCCTATAGGCGCTGCGCCGAAGCGCTTAACATGCGAATAAATTTCGTGCGGCACCAGGTGAATTTAATTCTCCCCCAAGTCATATGAGATCGAAACTAAATTAGCGAATTATCCGCGTATCGTAATTGACCCGTCGTTGATTGCAGAGTTCTTTTCGAGCAAGTATCTCAAGGCCAGCCACCACACGCACAAGTACGAATGGTCAGAGTATCTCAGTCATTATTTGTGGCGCGACGAGAGCGGCGTCTGGTTTCTCAACTATCTCCCGGCGCACATGGACGCGATAGGTGAAAATTCCCCCGTTCTCAATTTCTTCCAAAAACACAAGGCCGTGGTTGAGTCGAGCATCGAAGACCTGATCAAGAAGCCAAGGCCATACCCGGACGCCATCACCGATAAGATCCTTTGGCTTTTGCGGCATCGTAATGGGACGATGAATCGGCTCACTGAACAAGATTGGCGATGGCTGTCGGATGACGAATACGCTGCTAAAAAAGAAGACTTTCTCGTGGATGTTCCCGACCATCCGATTTTCAAGAAGTATGGGTAACTGTTTACCGCCCGCTCTCGGAATCGCTCGGTATTTCCGTGTCAGGACATCAGCAAGCGCACATCCGGGGGCGGCGGATCGTTCGGTGGAACGGGGCGAAATGCAAGCGGTAAACAGTTACTGGCTCATCTCCGGATTGCTTGCTCGTATAATCAAGTTGTCAAGCGATGCGCTGGCGTCGTGGGCCGCTATTTAGCTCGCCAGCTTGAATGTTCAAAAGGCTGGCAAAGTCTAAGGAGCGGATTTCGGTATTTTTGGTTCGTTGGGCGCCGTTTGGAGCTTATCATTCCCTTGTGGAACTGTTCAAGGAATCGCGGCAGAAGAATCTCGCCCGCGTCGCGCCGCTGGCGGTGCGCATGCGGCCGCGATCGCTCGACGAATTCGTCGGGCAGCAACATTTCCTCGGACCGGGCAAACTCCTGCGGCGAATGCTCGAAGCCGACCGCCTCACCAGCGTGATCTTTTACGGGCCGCCGGGGACCGGCAAGACCACGCTCGCTCAACTCATTGCGATCTATACCAAGAGCGAATTCGTGGACGTCAACGCCGCGGCCGTCGGCGTCAAGGAAGTGCGGGCCATTCTCGATGCGGCCAAGGAGCGACTGGCCAGCGGCGGAAACCGCACCGTTTTGTTCCTCGATGAGATTCATCGCTTTAACCGGGCGCAGCAGGACATTCTCTTGTCCGATGTGGAAGCGGGATTGATCCTGCTCGTGGGCGCGACGACGGAGAACCCGTTCTTCGCCGTGAATTCTCCGCTGGTCAGCCGAAGCCAGATTTTTCAATTCTCTCCGCTGAGCGAGGACGATATCCGGCTGCTGATTCGCCGGGCGATCTCCGATAAGGATCGCGGCTACGGCGAGCGAGTGATCGACATTTCTCCGAAGGCGCTGGATCTTTGGGCCACGATGTCCGATGGAGATGCGCGGCGCGGGCTGATGGCGCTTGGAAGTGGCCGTTCTCTCGCAGCAGCAGGAAGAAAAATCCACCGGGCCTATTCGCATCGATTTGGACGTCGCCGAGCAATCCATTCAGCGCAAAGCCATCGTATATGATGGGACGGGAGACGAGCATTACGACGCGGCCAGCGCTCTGATCAAGAGCATGCGCGGTTCCGATCCGGATGCGGCGGTGTATTGGCTGGCGCGGATGCTGGAGGCGGGGGAAGACCCGCGATTCATCGCCCGGCGGATCGCCATTTTGGCTTCGGAGGACATCGGCAACGCCGATCCCCGGGCCATTTCCGTGGCCGCCGCGGCCTTCGACATTGTGGAGAAAATCGGCATGCCCGAAGCGCAGCTCACGCTGTCGCAGGCGGTCATTTACATGGCCACCGCGCCCAAATCCAACGCCTCGGCGAAGGCGATCTGGGAAGCGGCCAAGGATGTCAAGGAGGGCCGTACCCTGCCGGTCCCCAAACATTTGAAGGACGCCCATTATCCCAGCGCCGAGCGCCTTGGGCACGGCAAGGGGTATCTTTACGCCCACGATTTTCCCGGGGGAATTGTCGAACAAGACTATCTCGGTGTCGATAAGATATACTATGATCCGGTCAATCGAGGATACGAAGCCGAGATCAGGCGGAAAATGGAGCGGGCTGAACCGGGCGATGTTCCGCCCGCCGGCTCGGCGGAACCGGATGTTTGAGAATCCAGAGGGTTTGCATGGCGGACACAACTGATAAAAGTGCGATTCGCCGCGAGCTGAGGCAAAAGCTCGCGGCAATGACCGATTCCCGAGCGCCAAGCCAAAAGCCTTGCCGCCACGTCTTTCCTGACCGCCAGCCCGGAGTTTGCCGCCGCGCGCGTGGTCATGCTTTATCTCAGCGCCCCACAGGAGCTTGACACCGCTCCGCTGGCGTTGAAATGCTGGCAAAGCGGCAAAACCGTCGTCGTTCCCAAGGTCAGTTGGGACCAGCGGCGAATGCTCCCGGTCGAAATCACCAGTTTGCAAACGAACATGACCACGACCGGGCCCGGCGTGCGCGAGCCGGTCAGCGGACAACCGATTCCCATCAACCTCATCGACCTGGTGATCGTTCCGGGCATGGGGTTTTCCACCGACGGCCATCGCATCGGCCGCGGGATGGGGTTTTATGATCGGTTCCTGGCCCTGCCGGATTTCATCGGCGTTTCCTGCGGCATGGGGTTCGAGGAGCAGATCGTTCCCAAGCTTCCGGTGCTTGACCATGACATGGCACTAAGTATGCTGTGTACGGACACGGGAATTCGGCGCTTCGCAACCAATTGCATCAGCCCGTAATTTCCGCCGGACATTTTTGAGAACATGGAGGTTCTCTTGAGTCGCCACACCCGCCGCATCAGCCGTCTTTTCACCGCGTTTCTGCTGGTCAGTTTTTCGGTCGCCGCGCTGTCATTCATTTATAAGATGAATCATCAGACCGCGGACGCCGCCGCCGCTCCGTCGCCGCTGCTGAGCAACGACTCGGCCGCTGCGCCGAACATGGCGCCGGACATGGGGCCGAATGTGGCGCCGGCCACTCAGCCGTCGCCGCAGCTTTCGCCGCCCACGTCGCCGCCGATGATCGATCCGCCGCCGAAGGTCGAGGATGCCGCCTTTCTTTCCTCGCCGACAACCGAGCCGAGCGCATCGGCCATCCGCTCTGCTCGCCAGCGCCCAGAGCGACATTGATAACGGAAGGCTTCTCGACGCCCGCGCCCAGCTCAACGATGCCCTTCAATCCGGCGATCTGAGCGATGCGCAACTCGCGTCCGTCAAGACCCTCATCAGCCAGATCAACCAAACCGTGATCTTCAGCCGCCGGCGATTCGCGGACGATCCCTACGGCGGAACGTACGTCGTCCAACCCGGCGACACCCTGGCCCGCATCGCCCAGGCCCACGACTGCACATGGGAAATCATCGGCCGGATCAACGGCATCGATCCCCGGCATCTCCGGTCCGGCGCGACCATCAAAGTTATCCAAGGCCCGTTCTTCGCCGTGGTGGACAAACACAAATTCACGATGGACCTGTACCTCGGCGGACTCCCCGGCGAGAAAAGCTCGATGTACGTGACGAGTTATATGGTCGGGCTGGGCCGGGACGACTCCACGCCGCCGGGAACGTGGATGGTCGAACCCCACCGCAAACTGAAGCATCCGACGTATTACAGCCCGCGCGGCGAAGGCGTCATCGCCGCCGACGATCCGAAAAATCCCCTGGGCGGATATTGGATCGGCCTGACCGGCACGGACGGCCAGGCGGTCGGCAAACTCTCCTATGGCATTCACGGCACGATCGATCAAAGCAGCATCGGCAAGCAATCGAGTTTGGGCTGCATACGTCTGGGGGCGTCTGATATTCCACTCGTGTTCGACATGCTGGTGGAGGGGAAGAGTCTGGTGTTGGTGAAGGAGTGAAGCTCGCTGGTCCGCCGCACCGCGGCCCGCAGGCGAGCGGGCTGAAATCGCCGTCTGATCCATTTCACGATACGATCGCGAAAATGATCGTCCATCATCGCAATTGGGCCGGGAACTACGCCTACAGCGCTGCGAGAATTCACCGCCCCGAAACGGTCGCGCAGATTCGGGAGCTTGTCGCCCGCGCCGGCAAGGTCCGGGCGCTGGGAACGCGCCATTCGTTCAATGACATCGCCGATTCGGCCGAGGAACTTATCTCGCTGGAACATTTGGATCGCATGACAGCGCTGGACCGCGGCCGCCTGACGGTGACGGTTGAAGCGGGCATCCGGTACGGCCAACTTGGCCAACAATTGCACGGCGAAGGCTACGCGCTGCACAACCTCGCTTCGCTGCCGCATATTTCCGTCGCCGGCGCCTGCGCGACGGGGACGCACGGTTCGGGCGACGGCAACGGCAATCTGGCCACGGCCGTCGCGGCGATGGAAGTGGTCACGGCCGACGGCAACGTGATGGAGTTCTCCCGCGAGCGGAATGGCCCGCGGTTTGAGGGAATGGTGATCGCGCTCGGCGCGCTTGGGGTGGTCACGAAGCTCACGCTCGATATTGTTCCGGCGTTTTCCGTTCGGCAGGATGTGTACGAAAACCTGCCGCTGACGCAACTGGAATCGCACTTCGATGCGATCATGGGCAGCGGCTACAGCGTCAGTCTTTTCACGGACTGGCAAGGCGAGCGCATCAATCAAATCTGGCTGAAACGGCGTGTTGCCGACGGCGTGGTTGGCGCGCTGGAGCCGGCCCTGTCGGAGGCGACGCCCGCGCCGGCCGATCGTCATCCCATCGCCGCCATTTCCGCTATCAATTGCACTGCGCAAATGGGGATTCCTGGCCCGGCGTACGAGCGGTTGCCGCATTTCCGCATGGACTACACGCCCAGCAGCGGCCAGGAATTGCAGAGCGAATATTTCATCCCTCGCCGTCATGCGGCGGCGGCCATCCGGGCGATCGCACAATTGCGGGAACGGCTGGCCCCGCTGCTGCAGATTTCGGAAGTGCGCACCATCGCCGCCGATACGTTGTGGATGAGCCCATGTTATCAGCAGGCGTGTGCCGCCATCCACTTCACGTGGAAACAGGACTGGCCGGCGGTTCAAAAGTTGCTTCCACTGATCGAAGATCGTCTGTCGCCTTTCGAGGCGCGTCCGCACTGGGGCAAGCTGTTTACGATGCCCGCGGCCCAACTGCAATCGCGTTGCGAAAAACTGCGGGAGTTTCGCCAACTGCTTGAATCTCACGACCCGAAGGGCAAGTTCCGCAACGCGTTCGTCGAAAGATATATTTTTAACGATTAAAGCGGGATGGCGCAATCTCCCACAAACAATATCCCGGCGCGACGCCGTGGAATTCGGTTATCTTCCAGCCGGGCAGGAGCCGCATGTCGGCGCCGTCGTAGCCGACGACCCAGACATGCGGCAGCGATGCGAGCTGTCTGTTCAATCTGGAATCCGCCGGTTCCGGCAGCAGCACGACGGGATTTATCCAATCGCCGCCGTAGTGGGCAATGATGAAGTACCGGAAGGCGGGATCGGACGGGAAATGGCCGGTGATGACGAGGCCGTCATGAGGGCCGACTTTTTCGCGGATCAGGCGGGCGAGGGCCGAAGTGTTTCGTGCATAATCCGTGCCGGTCTGCCAGCGGGCTATCCCAAATACCGCGGCCGCCAGGAGGACGGCCAGCGGCGCCAGTTTTTCCAAGCCCCGGTCCAGAGAGGTGGATAGGACGACATATACAGCCGGCGATGCCAAAATAATATATCGGCTGTTGCTGACGAGTTGCGAGCTTCGCACCAGATCGACCGCGACAACGACCCCGATGGTGCAGATCGTCCAAAGCCACCAGAACAAAAGCTGCGGCCGCTTACGCATCTTCATCAGCGGGACGACGTACACCAAAACAGCCAAGGCGTAGGAAATAAGCCTGCTTGACGTTTCGTTGACGACCAGTCGCGCTGGCGCTTGAATGATGGCGGTGATGAGCGATTCGCCGGATACTCCAAAATGAAGTCCGACGATGTAGCTGTGACGGGTCTTCCACGCAATCGGTCCCCAAACGATCGCCGCCAGCAGCAGACTGGCAGCGATCGTCAAAACAACGACTTTGCGCTTTACGGCCCGGAAATCGCAACAGGCTGTACAGCGCCACGGCGCCGATCGCGCCCAGCGAGAAATAATGCGTTAGCGCCAGGCACAGTGCACTGACTCCCAGCAATAAAATCCGAAAGCGCGACAATCCCTTTTGCTCGATGAGGACCACCGATTTGCACAGGACCAGGCCGATGAAGACCAGCATGGTGTAGGGCCGCGTCTGCTGGCCGAGGTCGATTTGGACGGCGGAAAAAGTCATGAGGCCGGCGGCGACAAGCGCGGCAAAGTCGCCTCGAATCGGCCGAACCAGATCGAAGATAAGGATGATGCACCCAAGTCCGAAGACGGCGGACATCGCCCGCGTGGGAAAATCGCCGTCGCCAAAGACATCCACCCAGAAGCGAAGCGCCAGATGATACAGCGGAGGATGGGGCGTGCTGGCCAGGCCGGTCCAGATATGCCACCAGGGCGGGGCGCCGGCAAATCCCACCGCCGGCGGGGATTCAATCACCCGTCCGAGCGGCATGTCGAAAATGAGGTTCCCGCGTCCCGTGGCGAGGTACAAGGCCCAATATTCATCCACCCACAGGCTCTGCTTGGCGATGTGGTCGAAGCGGAAAAAGCCGCCAATGCCAAGCAGCCCGGCCAGAACCGCCAGACTGATGACTGAACGCCCTGGCATGGACGGCTTGTCTATCCATTCCGGGGCGCAAGATCAACGAGAAGGAATTCCGGGTAGTGGATGAATTTGAGTTTTTCAACGGAGCCGGGCCGTATCGGCCCGGACCGGGGCGGCACGCCTCGGCTCTGAGCGCGCCCGCCCGGTCATCGGCCCGACGATCTGCGGACTGCTGCCGAAGGCGGCGAACGTCACGACCCCTTATCCCTATTGGCAGTGGCAGTACCGACCGAGGATTCGTTTGATTTGGGGGCGTTGTTGCAGCCCCTTCCGATTTGATCGCGGGCGTTGGTGGTCGGACTATTCTGCGCCGAATTGCCCGCGAGCTGCGCAGCATTTTTGTTCGACGGCGGATTGGTCGCCTGCGCATTCTTGTTGCAGCCAACCAATCCCCTCATTCCGATCGCCGCCGCAGCGACAACACGCGCGATAAATTTCCTGACAAAAATTCCTTGATGAACGGCAGATGAAAAAAGCAACGCAAACCCCTCGCCTCAGCAGAAAAAAAGCCCCGGCGGCCCGTTGTTGGCGCGCAGTCTCCGCGACGAAACAACGCACGGTCCTTAGCGCTGCTTGACTTAGTCATATCCGCTTCGATGATCGGCCACATGGCGGGGCCTAAACCTCGAGCTTCAAAAAAAGCCGTCGTCGTGGCCGCGAGCCTGGCGGCCATTTTCTGCGTCGCGCTGCTTCTTGATATTCCCTTGTCCGATTGGGCGCACGATAACGGGGTGGCGGAATGGCTGAAAAGCCATTGGGTGTTCACCCACATCATTCGCATTCCGGGGAATTTCGCTTTTTCTACATTGCCGATCTGCTTGGTGATTCTCATCGGCACGTGGGTCACGGGTGTTCGTCGCGGGCGGGCGCTTTGGGAAAAGCCGGCGATCGTGCTCCTGGCCGGAATTCTTTCGGGAGCCAATATTCCGCTGAAATGGATGGTCGGTCGAATCCGTCCTTTCCATGGCGTGCCACCGTTTGAGCTGCATCCTTTCAAAGTGGGGCTCCTGAACGTGGAAGCGAGTTTTTCATTCCCCTCGGGCGACGTTACCCTTGCCTTCGCTATGTCGGCCAGCCTGGCAATGATCATTCCGAGGCTTCGCCCGCTGTGGTGGACCCTGGCGGTGATCGTCGCGCTGGAGCGCATCGCCGAGAATGCCCATTACCCCAGTGATACCGTCGCCGGCGCGGCGCTCGGCATCGCCATGGCCGTGCTGGCCAAAAAGATTGTTGAGCGTCTGGACGATAAGGATGAAAATTCAGCCGGAGGCCCTTCCGTCATCACGCAACAATCCGCCTTCGAACGGGTATCATAAACTGGTCCACCGACGAGGACCCGATGGGCCAAAGCGTTGAATTGTCGCTGGTCGTGCCCGCGTATAACGAGCAAGAGGTGATCCCCGAACTGCTCCGGCGCGTCGAGACCGCCCTGCGCCGTTGCGGCAAAAGTTTTGAGGTCATCATCGTGGACGATGGCAGCACGGATGACACGCCCCGGCTTCTGTCCGATGCCATGGTCACCCGGCCGTGGCTGCGGGCTCTGCGCATGAAAAAAAACGGCGGCCAAAGCGCCGCGTTCGACGCCGGCTTCAAAGCCGCACGCGGCGGCACCATCGCCACCCTCGACGCCGACTTGCAAAACGACCCCGAGGAAATCGTCCGCCTCCTGCCGATGCTCGACGGTTACGACATGATCACCGGCTGGCGCAGCAAGCGCCGCGACGGCGTCTTTCGCCGATTCCAGACCCGAGCCGCCAATCGAATCCGAAACTGGATCAGCAAGGAAACCATCAACGATTCCGCCAGCAGCCTTAAGCTCTACAAGCGTCATTGCCTGGAAGGCATCCAGCTATTTACCGGCGCCCATCGGTTCATGCCGACGTTGGTGAAGATGCGCGGCTATACCGTCCTGGAAACGCCGGTAAGTCACGCCCCGCGCCACGCCGGAAACGCCAAGTACGGATTTCGCAACCGCGCCTGGCGGGCCTTTGTGGATCTGCTCGGCGTAAGATGGATGAAGCAGCGAATGCTGCGCTATTCGGCGTCGGAAATGAAATCCCAAATTCGAAATGCGAATGACCCGTCGAGATCCTCTGAGCCGAGCGGCGAATCAAATTCGAATGACTGAAATTCGAACCGGAGACCGCTTCATCGTTCGAATTTCAATTTGATTCGCCATTCGGATTTCGGATTTCGAATTTTCCCGCTACTATCCGTCAATGCAGGTTCAATCCCACGACCTGGGCATTTGCAGTTGGTCGCTCCGTCCCGGCGGCATGGCGGAACTTGTCGAACTCGTCAATCAGCTCGGCCTGTCTCACATTCATCTGGCCCTGGGGCCGCTGGTTCTTCTCGATGATAAGCAGAAGCACCTGGAACTCGGCCACCTCCGCGCCGGCGGCGTGACGCTGACGGCCGGCATGATCGGCTTTCCGGGCGAGGATTATTCCAGCATCGCCCGCATCCGCCTCACCGGCGGGTTTTTGCCGGATGAATCCTGGAACATCCGCCGGCGACTCACTCTCGAAGCCGCCAATCTCGCCGAGCAGCTTGGCGTGACGCTCCTCACGACCCACGGCGGCTTCATCCCGCCTTCGAATCACGCGGATTATCCCAAACTTCTCGGCCGTGTTGCCGAGCTGGCCAAGTCGCTGCGCGAGCGCAATGTCATGCTGGCTCTTGAAACGGGGCAGGAAACGGCTTCGGAGCTTTTGCAGTTCCTCAATGATCTGCCGGCCGGCAACGTCGCCGTCAATTTCGACCCCGCGAACGTCCTGCTCTACGGCACGGGCGACCCGATCGAAGCGATTCGCACGCTTAGCCGTCACATCCGCCACGTTCATATCAAGGATGCCGTTGTTGCCCAGAAACCGGGCATTGAATGGGGCAAGGAAGTTCCGATCGGCGCCGGAGCCGTGGATTTCGAGCAACTGCTTCTGGCCCTGCACGACATCGATTACGCCGGGCCCCTGGCCATCGAGCGCGAGGGCGGACGCCATCGGATGGACGATATCCGTTCAGCGATCGCGTTCTTGCAAAGCCTCTCATCGTAATCCATGCTTCACATCGCCCCGGCATATTCGCCCAGCGCCTGTCTGAATCCCGCCGGCTTCCAACCGAAATCCTTTTGAAATTCCGACAGATCGCAGGTGTTGTCTTCCTGGCTCATCATCACCTGACCGCGGTTGAACGGCAGCCACGAGCCGGGCACGATGGCCGCCAACATCTTCGCGTACCATGCCGGGATCGCCATCGTCAACCGGGATTTCCCGACGATCGCCCGCGCCACGGCCTTGTGCATTTGCGGCCAGGTCAATTGTTCCGACCCGCCCAATTCGTACGTCTTTGCGACGGTCCTGGAGTTTGCGATGGCATCCACGAATGCGCGAGCCACGTCGTTGACATACACCGGCTGAAGCCGACCCGCGCCGCCGAGTCCGAAAATTCCCGCTCCGAAATAAGGCATGAATAGAAACGGCGGCGATTGTTTGCTGGCCCATTTCGCTTCCATTTTTATGAATTCGCCTTGTGGGCCGTGAATCATAGATGGACGGATGATCGTCCAATCCAACCCGCTGGCGCGAACAAGCTCTTCCGCCTGCCATTTGGTTTTGTGGTATTCGCTGCGCGCATTGTCGCGCGTTCCCAGGGCGGACATTTGAATGTATCGCTTCACGCCGATTCGCCGTGCCGACTCCACGACGCTGCGCGTTCCCTCGACGTGAATTCGCCGGAACGTGATGCCCTTTTTCGGATTTTCCATGATGATGCCGACCAGATGAATCGCCGCGGCGCATCCGCGCATCCCCTCGTCCAGCGCGGCGGCATCGAACAGATCGCCGCTCACGATGCGGATATCACCGGCAATTTGCGGCACATTGTTGCCCCTCACCAGCGCATTGACGCCAAGCGTTCGTCCGATCAGTTCCCGAACCACGGCCGATCCCACGAACCCGCTGGCCCCGGTCACGAAGACTCTTTCGGCCATAAACCGCTAAGATACTGTCATGTCCGTCATTCGTCTTGGCATGCGCGGCAGTTTGCTGGCGCGATCTCAAAGCGCTATCGTCGCCCGCGAGATCGAGCGGTTGCACCCCGAAATCCAGGTCCAGACGATCGTCATTCAAACCACCGGTGACCAGATCACCGACCGGCCGCTGCACGAATTCGGCGGCAAAGGGCTGTTCGTCAAGGAACTGGAACAGGCGATTCTCGCGAACCAAGTCGATTTCGCCGTCCACAGTTGCAAGGACCTGCCCGTGACGATGCCGCTGGTCGATCAATCCGATCTGATCCTCGCGGCGATCCCCACCCGGCTCGACGCGCGCGACGTGCTGATCTGCCGTGGCGCGGCGACGATCGGGCAATTGCCGCCCGGAGCGGCCGTGGCCACGGGAAGCCTGCGGCGTCGCTGCCAACTCCTGGCCCGCCGCGGCGATCTTCGCGTCCAGTCCGTGCGCGGCAACATCGACACCCGCGTCAAAAAACTCCGCGCCGGCGAATTCGACGCGATGGTCCTGGCGGTTGCGGGCATCACGCGGGCCGAATTATTCGATCCTTCTCTCATGCACCCGTTGTCGCCCGATGAGATTCTCTCCGCTTCGGGGCAGGGCGCGCTGGCCCTGCAATGCCGGCGAAGCGATCAGACCACGCGGGAAATTCTGCGGCGTTTGGATGATCCTCCCTCGCGCATCGCGGTCGAAGCCGAGCGAGCCATCGTCGCCGCGATGCACGGCGACTGTCATTCGCCGATCGCGGCATGGGCCAGCATCGACGGCCAAACGGTTGATCTCCGCGCCGTCGTGGGCGGGCGCGATGGAAATCCCCCGATCGTTTCCGCTCGGCGCAGGCCCCGGTTTCGCGCAGCCGCCACGCCGTCGCCGCCGTGATCGAACAACTCGTCTTCCAGAACGCTCCGGCCATGCTCAAAGGGGAATAGTTCATTCCGTCTTTCCGATTTCAGCCGGCGAGGCGGCGCTGGCGGAGACGGCCGCCCCGCGGCGCCCACGCGCCGACCCAGCAATTCGTCCGTCAGCACGCCCAGAAGAATGACGGCGCCTATCACCGCGAAGTTCAGCGAGCTGGGGATGCCCAGGAGATTCACAAGGTTTTGCAGCACCTGAAGCAGGGCAGTCCCGAGCAGAATGCCGAGGATCGATCCTTCTCCGCCGCGGAGGCTGCATCCGCCCAGCACCGCCGCGGCGATGCCGTACAACTCGTAAAACGTCCCGTGTTCGCTGGGGGAGATCGAGTTGGTGTAGAACGCCAGGATGATTCCGGAGATCGCGGCCAGGAGCATCGACAGCGCGTAGGCGCTGCCGATCACCAGGTCGGTGTTGATGCCGGAGAATTTGGCCGCTTCCTCGTTGCGTCCCACCGCAAAGAGATATCGCCCGTACACCGAGCGGTGCAGCACGACGAACATGATGACGGCCACGACGATCAGGATCACGAAAGACGAGGGGATCGGCCCGATGTATCCGGCCGCGATCGGCCGCAACAGGCCGAAGTTGCTCTCCCCGAAGCCTTTGGTTTCATCGCCGGCGATGTAGCGCGCCAGGCTGCGGTATATCAATAATCCGCACAGGGTCACGATAAAAGGCTGCAGATGGACCTTGGTAACCAGGAATCCGTGAATGACGCCGAGGAAAACCACGCCAACGATTACCGCCAGCGTCGCCACGGGCCAGGGCCAATGTTCCTGAACCAGGAGGATGGACAGCACGACTCCTTCGAGTGCGAAGACCGACCCGACGGACAGATCGATTCCGCCGGTGATGATGATGATTCCCATTCCGATGCTGAAGATGCCGAACATTCCGATCAGTTGCGCCTGGTTCCGCAAGTTTGTGAGCGAGAGGAAATGCGATTGCGGAACGAGGGCCAGGGTAATGCAAAGGGCCAACAGCAGTCCGCCGATTCCAAGTTCCTTTTTCATCGCAATTCCCGCGGCATTCGCGCTTGTTGTGCGGCCGTTTCAATTTTCGCCAAAGCCGCGGGATTGCAATCCCGCGGGCTTCGAATGCCATACCGCCCATCAATATGCTAAGCCGCGCCGTTTTCCCAAAAGCGAGGTTCATGACCTTCTCCTCGCTGAACTCGGCGCGGTCGAGAACCCCGGCGATCGCGCCTTCGTGCATGACGGCGATGCGGTCGCTGATGCCGAGCACTTCTTCCATGTCGCTGGAAATGACGATCACCGCCACGCCTCTATCGGCCAGGGCGCGCAGCAGCCGATAGATTTCCGCCTTGGCGCCGACGTCGATCCCGCGCGTCGGCTCATCCACGATGAGCACCTTCGGCTCCAGTGCCAGCCATTTGCCCAGAACGACCTTCTGCTGGTTTCCGCCGCTGAGGTTCATCACGCGTGTTTCCACGCCGGGGGTTCGGATGCGCATCGCATCGACCTGCCGCCGGGCCTGGACCGATTCGGCGCGGCGGTTGATCAGCGCGGCCCGCGTGTAATTCCACAGGCCGGGAAGCGTGATGTTCTCACGGATGGTCATCGACGTGACCAGACCGGTTCTGCGGCGATCCTCCGGGACGAGATAAATCCCCGCGGCGATGGCGTCGCGGCAGTGGCGAATCTTCAGCGGCTTTCCATCGAGCATATCCGGCCTCCGATCAACGGCCGGACGCCGAAGACCGATTCGGCCAGCTCCGACCGTCCCGCGCCGACAAGCCCGGCGAATCCCAGGATTTCACCGCCGGCGGCTTCGAAATTGACGGATCTGGCCGGCCAAGCAGTCGTGCGGGCATTTTCCACCTGCAATCGCGTCGGCCCGCCGCCCGCCGGCGCCGGGGACATAAAAATTGCGGAGGTCTCGCCCGATCATCAGGCGCACCATGTTTTCGTGCGTGATCTGATCGCGCGGCAATTCCCCCGCGTTGCGGCCGTCCCGCAGTGCCACGACGCGGTCGGCCACCTGTAAGATTTCGCCCAGGCGGTGTGAAATATAGATGACGCTGACGCCCTGATTCTTCAGGTCCTTGATCGTTGCCAGGAGCCTGCGCCGTTTCGCCGGCCGTCAGGGAACTGCTCGGTTCATCCAGGACCAGGATGCGCGCCTTCTGCGAAAGGGCCCTGGCGATCTCCACGAGCTGCTGCTGGGCAAGCGAAAGCGTCTTCAGCAGGCGTGCGCGGATCGACCTCCAGGCCAAGGCGGCCCAGATGCGGCCGGCTGGCGGCGATCATCGCCTTGCGGTCGATCAGCTTCAGCGGCCCGCCCCACAACGGCTCGCGGCCGAGAAAAATATTCGCCGCCACTTCCAGGTTGTCCAGGTTGTTCAATTCCTGATGCACGAACCCGATCCCCATCGCCACCGCATCGGACACATTGCGGATCACGACCGGCTCGGCGTCGATGAAAATGCGGCCCTCGTCCGGCGGATAGATTCCGCCGAGAACATTCATGAGCGTGCTTTTCCCCGCCCCGTTTTCGCCGATGACGGCCACGACCTCGCCGCGATTCACCTCCAGCGAAACATCCGACAACGCGATCACGCCGGGGAATCGCTTGCAGATGCCTTTAAGTTGGAGGATGGGGGAAAGAGGTCATTTGCCAAGCAGCTTGTTCTGCGTTGCCCGGAATTCGTCAATTTTGTCCTTGGTGATCTCCAGCGTCGGGATGAAGATTTGCCTGGACTGCGGAATGACCGACTTGTCGCCGCCGACGACCTTGGCCAGATTGAGCATGGAAAGCCGGCCGAATTCGAAGGGCTGCTGGACGACGGTTCCGTAGATGTCGCCGCTCTTGATGCCTGCCAGCGTATCCTCGTCCGTGTCGAAGCAGACGATCTTCACGTGGCCGGCCTTGCCCGCGTCGCGGACGGCGCCGAGGATCGCAGGGCCGTTGTAACTCCATAACCCCACCAGGCAGGCGACGTCGGGATATCTCACCAGCGTATCGGCCACGTTCGCCTTGGCGCGGGCGGTGTCGGTCTGGTCGGTGCGGACGTCGAGAATCCGGAACTTCGGATCGGTGAGCACCTGTTTGATTCCGCTCAGACGATCGCGGGCGTTCTGGGCGTCGAGCGTTCCGACGAATATCATGATCTTCCCGCCATGGGGTATGGCCTGCTCGATCAGTTCGCCGGCCTGTTTGCCGGCGGCGACGTTGTTGGTCCCGATGTAACAGGCGCGATCGCTATTCGGCGCGTCGCTGTCGGCGCAGAAGACGACCACCGACTTGGCGACCTCATTCAGCTTGGGCGTTTCGTTGACGGGATCGACCGGACTGAGCGCGATTCCCTGCACGCCCCGCGACAGCAGGTCGTCGATCACGCGCACCTGTCCGGCAGCGCTCGCGTCGGCGAGCATTTGGAAATCCACGTCGATATCGGGGTTCTCCTTGGCGGCTTGGTTGCATCCGGCGCGGCAGATCGTCCAGAAATCCGCCGCGTTGTTGGTAATGAAGGCGAGCCTGATTTCCTTTTGCGCGTTGGCCGAAGTCTCGCTTTTGCCGCAGCCGACGACCAGAGTGACCCAGGCGAGCGCGATGCACATGCGCACGATGATGCGTGTTCCTGTGGCCATTGATGAAATGCCGACCCTCGACAAGCCCTTCATCATATCGGCCCGCGGCTCGTCCTGGCAAACCGACCGTCATTGCGGTGGCATTTTGCTTGAGGCCTGAGACGCCGCTTTTTGCGTTCGGCTTGAGCTATTGCAAAACAGGCGAGGAGTTTCCAACTCCCGCATTCAGCTTGGGAATCACAACCTGGCCGGCGGGTCAAAGACGGGAAAGTGAAGTGAACTGCATCGAAAGACCAACTGCGCAGGCCGATCTTCTCTGGCCCAAACCAGCGTCGCTGCATCACATTTGGACGCGTCGGCGGCTGCGGCGGCTGAGGATGCCGGCGGCGGCCAGCATTGAAAGGCCGAGGAACGTGGGTTCAGGAACATCGGACAGTGTTATGGCATTGGCCGCCGCGAATGCGTTCAAGGCCGACCAGTCGGCCGCCGTCACCACGTCGGCATTGCTGCCGGCCGATTGGCCGTAGTTGACCGCCAGGATTCCGAAGTCCGCGCTGTCTACCTTGCCGTCGTAATTGAAATCGCCCTCATCCCAAACGGCGCCGGAAGCGCCGTAATTGTCGGCCAGAATGCCGAAGTCGGCGGAATCGACCTTGCCGTCGAGATTCGCATCGCCGGCCAAGGTGTATGCGACTTCAAGTTCGCCGGAGAGCAGGCCGGCAACGACGTTATCAGCGCCGTCGGCATAACCAATGCTGTACGTTCCGGCGCCGATCGTGATCGGGGCGGAGGTGGTTATGACTCCACCGGCGCTGGCGCCGTTCCAACTGCCGCCATTGTAGCCGGCAGCCAGATAGGCTTTTATCGTGGCATCAATGCTGCCGCCCGGATCGCTGACGATGATGTGGTTGTTGGTCAGGTCGAGGGCGCTTCCTGCGGAAATCGTAAGGGACGAGACGGTCTCGCCGCCGGTGTTGGGCGCAAGCTGCAACGTTCCGCCGGAAAGCGTGACGGCCTGATTGCTGGGCAACGCGCCGTTTGCGCCTATGATCAGCGTGCCGGCCGTGACGTTCGTGCCGCCGCTGTAGGTATTGACTGTGGAGAGCGTCGCGGATCCCGAACCCGATTTGGTCAGCGATCCCGTTCCGGCGATGCCGCCGGCGCCGCTGATCGTGTAATTGCCGTCGCCGTTGTCGATGAGCACGGAGGCGGGTTTTACGACCGTATTGAGAGTCACGGCATAATTTTCGTTGTTGGAATCGTTGAAGATGACGCTGTCGCCGTCGCTGTAGGCCATGACGACATTGCCGTTGTTCCAGTTTTGACTGGTCGCGTTCCAAGTCATTCCATCGCCGGTGCCGCCGGAATTGTTCCAGGTCAAGGTGAATGGCCCGACCTCGATGCTGTAATCGGCGACGACGGGCAAGTGATCGCTGCCGAGCGAGGGATTCATCGCCGCAAGCACGGCTGACGCGCTGGGGCCATTGCTGCCGACGACAAGGTCGTCCAGCGCGGTATTGGTATTGGAGTCGACATTGCCTTCATAGCTCGTTGTCCCATTGTTTCCGAAGGCGTGCAATGAACCGCTGATGTAATCCAGCGTGCTGGGCGAATCGTCGTAGACATTCGAAGTCATGAGCTGCAAATCGTCGCGGTATTCGAGTTTGGAATCTTTTTCGGTCAGGATTCCCGTGTAGGTGGTCGAAGACCAATTTTCGTTGTAATTGTCGGTCGGGTTAAGGGGATCGATTCCCTGTCCCTGATCGACGCCGCCGGGCGAGTCGGCGGCGGTCATCGTCTGATAGGCCGCTTCGGTGCTGCCGTCCATATTGAAATCGCCGACATAAAGAACGGCGGCATTGGCGGGAAGATTCTCAGCCTCGTCATTGCGGATGATTTGGGCCTCTCCGTTGCGCAGCGCACCATCGGTAGACCCGTCGTCGCTCGTGCCGGCGGAGCCGGATTTCATGTGGGTGTCGTAAACGTAGAAGACGCCATTGCCGGTGCCCTTGTCGTCCAGCGGCTGAAATTCATAGCGCACGACTTGCCGGAATTCGCCGTTGCCTCCGCTGTCCGGCGTGCCCACGCCGACCGACGCGATCAGATTCAGAGTATCCTGATTGTAAATCAATCCGTTCGGACCGCCCCCTTCGGTGTCGCCATCGCTTGTGGTGGCTTGGTAGGTGCTGTAGCCGAAAACGTCCGAACCATAGAAGTCGTTCAGATCCGTCGTCAGCGGCGAAACCGTTACTGAATTACTCGTGGTCTCCTGCAACGCGATGATGTCGGGCAACTGCAGGATTCCGTCGCCGGTGTACTGCTGCTCTCCGACCCCTTCGAGCACTGTGGCCAGGTAGGGCAAAACGCCGGACGGACTGGGGCTGGATTCATCCCCCTGGGTGTTGTAGGTGACGATGCGAATGTCCTGGGCGGTTTGGCCCAGCGCATCTGACGACCAAAGAGCCGCCGCAATCGCTGCCGTACCAATTGACGCAGCAGAACCCCCGAGTCGCATTTTTTTTCTCATCTCCAAACACCTTTTCTGATGCAACCGATATCGCGGATTAATTTCACCAGGGAACAACTGGTGAGCCACCGTGCGGGTAACTCTTTAGAATTTTCTCCCAATCGATTTCCCTTGTCAATTATAAGCCGTGACGTTTTATTGCTGATTTCGCCCTGCTTTGTGCGGCGTTCGGATGAGCAAGCGCCTTGCGCTTTGCGCTCGGTGTCCGCCGACCAAAGTCACAAATCGTCTGGACAGTTTATCCACAGCTTCCGATTCTCCCTTTGGGACGGAATGGCGCAGCGACGGTCGTACTTTCATTCCGCCGTTTCTTACCGAAATGTCATCATGCGGCAATCCAAATGCAAAAAGGGGATTGTACGTTTAATGATCTTGTGCGATCTGGGCAAACCCGGCTGGTTCGCGGCAAGGCAAGTTTACGGAAATTTCGAAGTTTGCTTGGGCCCGAGAATTTCTAGGAAAAATCGCTTGATTCCGCGCACGTTTATGATTAAGTTACGGGGTCGCCAACCGACGGAACGACTTGAGAATTGATATGCCATAAGCCCTATCGCACCTTTGATTGCTGTCAGTATGGAGGTTGTGCCGCTGGCAGGAACATTTAACGGAAGTTTAATTATCCGCACGGGTTTTCCCTGACGTGCTGGGATTATTTACGGCAGCAGGGAAGACCGGACGGTTTTTCGTTATGGGTTGGCTAAGAAACCTACTTGATAGCCGCGTTGGCAAATCAGTAGCCATTGTGGTGGTTGTCATAGTGATTGGGATTGTTGTATTCCAGATCAAGAACTACTTTGTCCCGTCAGTCGTAGCCGCCGAGCGAGACCGCATTTTCGTCGACGCCACAACCGGCAAGGGATTTTATCACGAATTGGAAAAGGGCGAATCGATTCCGGTGAAAGCTCCCAGCGGCGACATGAGCGGATATCCCGCGGAACTGTGCTACTGGACGAAGGATGGCCAGATCAAGAGCGATCCGACGCCGGTTTTGCTGAATTCCTGGATTGGAAAACCGGGGCCGACGTTTTGCCCCGATTGCGGTCGGCTGGTGGTTCCAAATAATCCAAGGCCAAGGCCTGGCGATAGGCCGCCGCCCACCCGCGAGCAATACGAGCAGCGAATGATGGGAGTTGGGCCCGAACTGCTCCACAGTGTGGCCGACAGCAATTGAAAGGAATCAAGTATGCTTGTTCTAAAAGAACATAGACAAGCGATAAAAAGCCGCCGGGGTTTCACGCTCGTGGAGCTTCTGGTGGTGATCGGGATTATCGCGCTGTTGATTTCCATTCTTCTTCCCGCGCTGACCAAAGCCCGACGCCAGGCCAACACCATCGCCTGCGCTTTGAATCTTCGCCAGATTCTGATGGCGATGCAGATCTATGTGTCGCAGAACAATGGTTACATTCCCGGCGGCCCGAACACCACGGGCGCGTTTCTGTTTATTCCGACCCCTAACGACGGCTATCCGACCTTCGGCGGAGACGTTGATGGCCCTTACAGCGAAACCAACTGCCCGGAGATCAGTCAGGACTGGGACTGGCAGGCCCCTCTTGCCAAAGTGATGGGCGTTCAGTTCAACGAGGCGCGGATCTGGCGTCCCGAACTCAGCGATTCCACTTTCTGAACGATTATGGGGTCTTTACTTGCCCGGAGAATCAGTTTCTTGGAACCGAGTACGCCGGCGACGGCAGTTATTACGGCGCCGGAGGAAAGGCTGTGATCGATACAATGGTATCCTACAGCGTCGCGGAAGATTTCCTCCTTTTGCCGCTGCCGAAGGGAGTACACGACACCGTTCCCGTGCGGTACGGTGGTGATGAAGGCGGCCAGGGGACTGGCGGCACAGTATACAACGACTTTGAACTTCCAGCCGATTATGTGCCTAAAATCAACAAGATTGGTCAAACGAGCCAGAAAATCTATATTTCTGACGGCGGCAAGTACTCAAACGGGTACTCTGCAAACATACCGAACTACGTAGTCAGCTTCAGCGCTGATTGTGCCGGAACGAACGGCGGTAAGGCGAACTCGGACGGAACGTCGGGCGGCGCCTACGCCGATTACGGTGCTTGGGACTTTTGGTCCCGCGCTTTGTGTTGCGCCGGTGCTCCGGGCAATGCATACTTCCAATCGGGTAACGATCCGCGCATCTTCGGGTTCCGCCATGGGAGCACCAAGGCCTTCGGCCCTGCCGATTCATTCCTATTCAATGCCGGATTTTTCGACGGCCATGTGGAGACGTTGGGCGATCTCCAAGGAGCCAATCCTTCATTCTGGAACCCGCCGGGCACCATCTGCAGCGTTGGTCCTGTTAGTCAGACGGGTCTCGCCATTCAAGGGGACACGCAAAGGCGCTACATGAACGGCATTACCAGTGGAGCTTTTTTGGTAAGTCAATGAAAGGCTAATACGAACTTATCCCGCTCGATGAATGTGTAAGACCCAAACGATTCTTCGTGAATGACTTGTATAAAGGAGAGACAAATGCGGACTAAATCGAAAGCGTATATCAATCACAGCGCGGCGGCACTTGCCGCGGCGATCGCCGGCGTCAGTTTCACCACCGTCGCCCGCGCCAGACCGCCTATTCCACCACCGCGTTCGAGGGCGCAGATCGAACCCGGCGATGCGTACGAGGACGGGGCAGGCGGGTATTGGCAATTGATCAGTTCCCCCAACACGTACCCGACCTTTGGCATATTGGACTTCGGCGCCGGCTCGCTCGGAATCCCCCAGGGCCAGCAGGTGACGGCGGTTGATCCAAACCTGACTCTTACATTGTACTATGATAGCTATTCTAAAAATACCACTACCCCCGTGACGCTTACTTTCTACATCGCCACGGATACGAACTCGGCTGAGGTGCAGAGTGGCGCGACGATTTTGTCATGGGAGGCCAACGGCACTGAAGGCCCCGGTTTGAATATGCCGGGACAGACCGGTTCCTTCGCTGCGGGAACCAGCTTGTATGAGCTTGGAACTGAAACCTACAGCCCCACCGGCACCTCCGGTACCGCGTTGAATTATGGCTTTACCCTGAATTCCACCGAACAGGAATACATCCAAGGGCAAATCAATACCGGCAACACCATCCGAATTGTCGCCACCACCTCAGCCGGGTCTTCCGATTATGAGGCGAACTTCTATGGATATGCGGCCAACCCCTCAACCTATGACCCGAATTTAACGGTCAACGTGTTTACTCAGACGGTAGCGAGCAACGGCTCTAAACTCTACCTCGGCCCCACGGGCACCGCCAAAATGGGCACCGTGAGCGTGGGAACCATGTGCAACATCGACGGAACATCGACCTTATGCGTTCTGCAGAGTGCCCCCGAAAGCACCGCGACGGTGACGCTGAATAATGGCGGCACCGGCACCCTGACCTACGCCGCATCGGACAACGGCGCCGACGCCACCTTCACCAGTCCCGGTCCCAATCCCATCCCGGCGGGACAAACCGCACAGGCCACCGTGGGATATAACCTCGCCGATACCACGGGCGAGGCCGGCAACACACTCTCTGGAGCAACCGCTACATTCACCAATAACTCAAATTACGCGACGGATACCCAACCCGTGACCGTCACCCTCGCGGACGCGCTGGTCCTTCAGGAACGCTATGTGGATTCAGCAAGCGGCACCAGCACGCCCAACGTTGGCAAAGTTCTGGTGGGAACAACCGGTACCTTAGCCAACATTCCGATCACGACCACCAATCCCGTCAACATAACCGATTACACCGATGACGCGCTAACAACCCTAACGTTGATGGCCAATACCACGTCCACACCGTATCCCATTTACGATCATTTTACCGGTAACACGGTTGGCACGATCAGCGCGACCAACGGCACAGCCGTGATGTTCGGCGGCCCTAATCAGGTCGGCACTCAGATCGGCTACGTGACCGGTGATGTGGCGGTAGCGATTTCCGGAGTCTACGACAATGACGTGCCCGTCGTTGAGGGTAACTCGACGCAGACGTACAATCCCCAGTTTAGCGAGTTTGGGCAGACTGATATCACCGGCGACGGTTTGCAGGGTGAAAATGATGACATGGGCGTCTATTTGCAATGGCAAGGATACCAGGCCGCGGCGGTTACCGGTAACGGCACTCCCGGTTCGCCGCTCACGGTCGCTCCAAATTCAACCTCGCTCGCCACATTGAGCAACGCGGCCAGCAATGACAACCTCTACACCGCCAGCAACGAGACGACTTACAACAACGGCCTGCGCGCTGACGCCTGGGTTACCGGGGTTAGCGCCTTTAACCAAACGTGGGGTTCGGGCGGCTGGAGCCAGAGCAGCTTTGCTGCCGTCGACGCCGTCGAGGTCAACGGTGTCTGGACTGCCGAATCCGGCACCGTTGTCCCAGGCGGTGGGACCGCAAGTTCCAACATCGGATTCACCACCAATAGCCAGATGATCAACGGAACGTACGGCTCCTCGATCACCGTAGATCTGGAAAACGAGCTGGATATCCAGGGCGCCGCTGTGATCAACGTCGCCCCCGTTACCATTAACGTGCAAGCCACCGTCTCCAGCAATCCGTCCATTCAGAGCGGCAGTTACACCCTCAACGGCGGAACGCTCTCGGCGACGGACACAGACCTCACCGGCAGCTTCACCCAATACAGCGGGCAATCGACGTTCGGCAACATCACCGGAACCGGCAGTGTGACCATCAGCGGCGGAAGCCTTACCCTCGCCACCAATGGTGGAGGAAGCGCGGTTTCGTCGCTGAGCATCTCCGGCGGCGGCTCGCTCAATATCAGCAACAATCACATTATCATCAGCGACCCGGGCGGCAGCATAGATTCCACGATCCGCGCCTATCTGGCCGCCGGCTACAACGGCGGAGGTTGGAACGGCACCAGCGCCACCAGCGGAGTCATCGTGACCTCCGCCCCGATCACGATCGGCGCCGGCACCTACAGCATTGGTTATGCCGACGGCGACGACAACGTCGTCTCCGGCTTGCTCTCGGGCGAGTTCGAAGTCGCATACACCCTGGCCGGCGATGCGAATCTCGACGGCAAGGTCGATTCCGCCGACTTCGGCATTTTGGCCGACAACTACGGCGCTTCCGGCGCCGTTTGGGACCAGGGCGACTTCAATTACGACGGCAAGGTCGACAGCGCGGACTTCGGAATCCTGGCGGTCAACTACGGCCAATCGGCCGGCAGCAATGCCGACGTGGTGACGGCGGCCGACTGGTCGGCCCTGGATGCCTTCGCGGCCGCCAACGGCATCACATTATCCGCGGTTCCCGAACCGGCCTCTGTGGGAATCCTGGCCCTCTCCGGCCTCGCGATTCTCTCTCGACGTACTCGCCGCCGGATCTGTTCCGGCTGATGCGTGCGTCTCCGTTTTCGCCAAGCAATGGGGCGGCCTTTTGAGGTCGCCCCTTTTTTATATCGTGCAGATGTCCGGGCCGATCGCTTGGGCGCGGCTTTCGAGGCCGAGAACCCCATAGTACGATTGCCGATCCATGAAAGCGGTTGTCCTGACAGGCGGTCCCGGCTCCGGAAAAACGGTGGTTACGAATGTCCTCGCTGGGGCCAACCCGCAGCGATTTGTCCTCGTGCCCGAAGCCGCGACACAAGTTTATGAAGCGGCGCGCACCCGATGGGATTGGGTCGATGCGGCGGGGCGCCGCGATCTTCAGCGGCGAATCTACCGGCTTCAACGCGAGCAGGAGGACCGCGCCGCCAGCCGGCATCCGAATAAGATTCTGATTCTGGATCGGGGAACCGTAGACGGTGCCGCGTATTGGCCCGATGGTCCGGACGCCTACTGGGCCGAAATGGGTACGACGCTGGAAGCGGAACTGGCCCGATATGACCATGTCATCTGGATGCAAACCGCCGCCGCCATCGGCATCTATGACGGCAGCGACTCCAACTCCTGCCGATTCGAGGACAGCGCCGGGGCGATTCGTAGCGGTGAGATTCTGGCCCAACTGTGGGCGGGCCACAAACATCTCTTGAAAGTCGCCGCGTTTCAGCACTTCGACGAGAAAATCTCCGCCGTTCAGAAAATATTGGATGCGCTGCAGGATTGACGCTCAGGTAGCATGTGGTTTTGACATGAGAGCCTTGGTCACCGGACAGGTCGGATTGGATAAGGGACCGTACCTGGAAGCCGTGAAGGCCGAAGCGCCGGAATATTTCCGGGACAAGAAATACATCAAGTGATAGCGACTCGCCGCTTCAACGTCGGCTTCACTCCACAGTCCGGCGCTGGTCTGCACTTTGAAGCCAGCGATCCAGCTTGTCGGCTGGAACTTTCATTGGCGTGGCAGGCACGTCGCCGCGGCCGCGGCGGACGGCGATCAATTCAGCGGCGATGCTGACGGCGATCTCCGCCGGCGTCACTGCCGCGATCTCCAAACCGATCGGCGCATGCACCTTTTCCAATTGATCGCGCGGCACGCCCTGGCGATGCAGTTCGCTCAGAATCGTGTGGATCTTCCGCTTCGAGCCGATCAGGCCGACATAAGCGGCTGGCGAGCCAATGACCGCCGCCAGCACCGCGCATCGTGGCGATGCCCGCGTGTCACGATCACGATATACGTCCGCTGGTCGATCTTGTATCTCGACAGTTCCGCTTCGATGTCGCCGACGATGCACTGCGCACCGGGAAAATTCACGGCATTCGCGTAATCCGCCCGGTCGTCCAGGACCGTCAATTCGAAATCGATCCGATCGGCGATCTGCGCCAGCGCGCGGCCGACGTGCCCCGCTCCGGCGATCAGCAATCTCGGCGTCGGCGGAATCTCAATCTCAAAGCGGGCAGAGCGAAGCTGCTCGTCGGCCACCTCAATCGCCAGCTTGCCCGGGCGATGCTCGGCCAAGTCGTCCATCACTCGCCGAATCGGAGCTGCCGCCTCCTGCGTGCCGATCACCTGAATGGCGATATCCATGATCCCGCCGCAAACCAGGCCGTCGTCCCATCCATAATCCTGGTCGAGTCGAAAGCTGAGCAGCCGGCTCTGGTTTTCGTCCATCAGGCGCTGAGCGCGGACTCGGACTTCCGCTTCCACGCACCCGCCGCCCAGCGTTCCGATCGTCTTGCCGTCGCGCAGCACCAGCATCGCGGCTCCCTTGTCCTGCGGCGTGCTGCCCCGCGTGTGAACCACGGTGCACAGGGCGACAACCTCGCCGAGTTCAATTCGGCGAACGATTTGGGACAAGACATCAATCACGGGAAATGCCCGGCGATATGAACGACGCGGCAAGGCAACTATAGCAGGTAAAGAGCCAAAAATCGCCTAAAATTCGGGGCCAAATCCCCCAACACGCGGTTTTCAAAGCCTCGGCGATGAAGTATAATGACGGGTTGCCTTCCCGTGCTTTTACTGCCGGCTATGGACGACATTTCGAAATTACTGGCCGCCGCGCGCGGCGATGTTCCGGCTGACCTGTTACTCACGAACGGTCGAGTTCTCAACGTTTTCAGCGGCGAAATTGAATCGGTGGACATCGCGATCTTCCAGGACCGGATTGCCGGCCTCGGTCCGGGCTATCGGGCGAAACAGCGCATCGATCTGCAAGGGTCTTTCGTCGCTCCCGGATTTATCGACGCGCATGTCCATATCGAAAGCAGCCTCTGTACGCCGGCGCAGTTTGCGGCGGCGGTGGTTCCGCACGGCGTAACCACGGCGGTCATCGACCCGCACGAAATCGCCAACGTCGCCGGCGCCGACGGTGTCCGCTTCATGGCCCGCAACTCCAATAACCTGCCGCTCCGCGTCGTCGTGATGGCGCCCAGTTGCGTTCCCGCCACGGACATGGCCACCAGCGGGGGGGTGATCGGGGTTGACGATCTTCGGGCCCTGCGTCGTCAGGGCATCGTTCACGGTCTGGCCGAAGTAATGAATTATCCGGCCGTCGCCGGCGACGATGAGATGGTCGCGAAGATCGCCACCATGTCGGGACGCCCGGTGGATGGACATTGCCCTGGGGTAACGGACCGGACGCTGAATGCGTATGTGGCGGCCGGGATGGGCAGCGATCACGAATCGGCCACGGCCCAGGAGGCCGCGGAGAAGCTGGCTCGCGGGTTGTATCTGCTGGTGCGCGAGGCGACGAATGCGCGGAATCTGGCGGCGTTGTTGCCGGCCATCAGCCGCGCCAACAGCCGCCGGGTTTGTTTTTGCACGGACGACCGCACGCCCGGCGATTTGCTCGACGTGGGATCGATCGACGACATGGTGCGCCGCGCCATCGCCGCTGGAATCGATCCAATGGATGCCGTCCGCATGGCCACGCTGAATCCGGCGGAGTGCTTTGGGCTTCGTGACGTCGGGGCGATCGGACCGGGCCGCAATGCCGATCTCATCGTGTTCGACGACCTGCGGCAACCGCGGCCCCGACTGGTCTTCAGCGACGGCATGTTGGCGGCGCGCGACGGCGTATTACTTGAAAATGCCGCCGCCAGCCCATCCGCGGTGGCTGAAAGTTCACTGGGAAGATGCGACGTTGCGTGGGACGGCGTGCATTTCGATCTGCCCGCGACAGCGAATGAATCCGGGTGATCGGTTCCCAGCCGGACCAGCTCACCACCGACCATCGCGTGCTTCGTAGCAAGACCGTGGCCGGTCAATCGGTTGCGGATGTCGCATCCGACGTGCTCAAGATGGCCGTGATCGAGCGGCATCGACGCAGCCGGTCAGCATGGGAGTCGGATTCATTCAGGGATTCGGCATGAAGCGCGGCGCGATCGCGGGCACGGTTGCGCACGATCACCACAACCTGGTGACGATCGGCTCGGACGATGCTTCCATGCTGGCTGCGGCGCATGCGGCGGCGGCGGACGGCGGCGGCCTGGCCGTCGCGGTCGGCCAGAACATCGTCGCGCGGCTGCCGCTGCCGATCGGCGGACTGATGAGCGACCGCCCCATCGCCGAAGTGGCCGCGAATTATCAACGCCTGATTGACGCCGCTCACGAACTCGGATCGACCCTGAAGGATCCGCTCATGGCCATGAGCTTCATGGCCCTGGAGGTGATTCCTTCGCTGAAGTTGACCGATCGCGGGCTGATCGACGTGGATCATTTTCAGATCGTTGACCTGTTTGTGTGAGAAGACGTATGCGAACACCGGAGCAACTCGTTCATACCCGCACGCGCGTTGGACCGCGACACGCTTTGATGCCGCTGGAGGGCTATCCCGTTTCCAGGCTGCCCTGCTGCCCCGAAGCGGAGGTGAGGGTGCTGGCCGTCTCCGGCGCTGGGGCGCAGCTTTGTCCAATTGCTGGTCGATCTTCCCAATGGATGCAAGCTGCAATTCGAGCCTCAGCCGGAGATTGAAACCTTCTACTTTGTGCTGAAGGGGCAGGGAAAATTCCGCGAGGCCGAGGCGGCTCACCAACTGGAGCCGGGGAGTTTCGGCCTTACCCCGCCGAAGGCGGATGTTCAATTCTCGGCCGGCAATTCCCTTCGCCTGCTGATTCTGCAAAAACGCTATGAAGCCGCTCGCGGCATCGAAATGTTCAAGAGCATTCACGGACACGAATCGCGCATCGAAAAGAAAATCTGGGCGGACAATCCGCATTCGCTATTGCAGACGCTGATTCCCGACGAGATCGGATTCGATCTGGCCATGAACATTTTCACGTTCGATCCGGGCTTTGGGCTGCCCGATCGTCGAAACGCACGTCATGGAGCACGGCCTGCTTTTCCTTCAGGGAAAGGGCCTGTATTTCCTGGACGGCGAGTGGATGGAAGTCGAAGCCGACGATTTTATCTGGATGGGGCCGTATTGCCCGCAGTCGTTTTACGCCACCGGCCCCACGCCGTCGCGTTACATCTATTACAAAAACGTCAACCGGGAAATTCTGTTATGAACGATCTGGCAAAAATGGAAAGAATCTATCGAGATGCGGATGTCGATTCTGTCCGTTCTGAACGGCAAGGTGATCGCCGTCATCGGCTACGGCATTCAGGGCAAGGTGCAGGCCGCCAACTGCCGCGACAGCGGGTGCAAGGTCATCATTGGCACGCGTCCAGCGGCCGAGTCCACCAGCCGCGAGCAGGCCAAGGCCGACGGTTTCGAAGCATTTTCCGTCGCCGACGCAACCAAGCGCGCAGACGTTCTGCTGATCGAGCTGGCCGATCCGGTGCAGCCGTCGGTGTACAAAAAGGAAATCGCGCCGAATCTCCGCGCCGGGCAGACGCTTTGTTTCTGCCATGGGTTCAGCGTTCTGTACGGCCAGATCGAGCCGCCGAAGCGACGTGAACACGGTGCTGTTCGTGCCCAACGCTCCGGGGAAATTCGTTCGCGAGAAATATTTGAAGGGCGAGGGAATCTACGGCTGCGTGAGCGTCGATCACGATGCGACCGGGAACGCCAGGCAAATCGTCCTGGCCATCGCCAAGGCCGTCGGCAGCACCCGCGCCGGCGTCGTCGAACTCTCATTCCAGCATGAAACCGAGGGAGACAATTTCGAGGAGCAGATTCTTTACGGCGGCGCGATCCATCTGATGAAAATCTGTTTCCAGGTGATGGTGGAGCACGGCTATCCGCCCAGCTTCGCCTACGCCAAGGCGATTCGAAGCCTGCGAAGCGTTATTGACGTGATGGACGAGAACGGCATCGAGGATTACCTGACAGGCCGGTGCAGCCGGACGTGCGAATTCGCCGTGCGCATGCGCGGGCCGCGCGTGATCGACGAAGCCGAAATTCGAAAAATTTTCGACGAAACCGAAAAGGGCATTTTTGCCCGCGACTGGATGCAGGAGTGGAGCCTGGGAATGCCGATGCTGCATCGGATGCGCCGCACCGCCGCGGAAAGCGACATGGAAAAAACCGGAAAAGCGTGGCGCAAGGAATTCGGCAAGTGATTCGAGTCGAGCGAGTACAACAAGATATCGAGGCGATCGCCCGGTTCACCGAGACGCCGGGCGACGGCGCCACCCGGCCGACGTTTTCCAAGCCATGGGCGGGAGCCACCGATTACGTCGCCGGCGAAGCTCGGCGGATCGGCTGCGACATCCGCGTGGATGCCGCCGGCAATCTGCACGCCCGGCCCAAGGGGCTGGGATGGGATCGTCCGGCCTGGCTGTGCGGATCGCATCTCGATTCGGTTCCCCATGGCGGGGATTACGACGGTGTCGCCGGCGTCATCGCGGCCCTGGAACTTCTCCGCAGCGCCGCCGAAGATTCCGTTTCGGCCCCGCTGGAGTTGATCGCCTTTGCCGAAGAGGAAGGGACCACGTTTGGTTTGGGGATGATCGGGAGCCGTGTGTGGACTGGCGATCTTGGCGGTGACGAATTGGCCAAGGTGCGCAATGCCGCCGGACAGAATTATCTGGAGGCGGCGCGCCGTTTGGCGTGGATGCCAAACGATTCTCCGAAGACCGCATTCAGCCGTCGCGTTATTTGGGACTGATCGAGATTCACATCGAACAAGGTCCAGGCATGTGGCGGCGCGATCAGCACCTGGCGGTCGTCCGTTCCATCGCGGGCAGAATCCAATGTCGCGCGACCGTGCGCGGCGAGGCGAACCACGCCGGCGCGACCCGCATGGGCGATCGGCGCGACGCCCTGGCCGGCGCGGCCGAGATCGTGCTGGAATTGGAGCGCCTGGCCAAGCGGAACTCGGCCGACACGGTCATTAGCGTGGGCCGGCTCATCAATCATCCCAACGCGATCAACGTGATTCCCGATCGCGTGGAATTTACGATCGATCTGCGGACCGGCGACGACGCGGCGATCGCGCGAGCGGATCAGGCACTGCGCCAAAACGCCGCGGAGATTTGCTCAAATCGGCGGTTGCAATTCCAGCTTGAAAGCACCGAATCCATCGCCGCCTGTCCGATGGATGCCAAGCTATGCGGCCGCCTGATTGCGCGGCGGAGCTGGCGGGAAATTCGACGCCCCCTGACCGTCAGCGGCGCGCTCCACGACAGCGCATTGGTGGCGAGGCATGTTCCCACGGCGATGCTCTTTGTTCCCAGCCGCGATGGAATCAGCCACAATCCCGCCGAGTTCAGCCGGGTCGAAGACATCGCCGCCGCCGCCGCGGTGGTCGAGCAACTGGTTCGCCGGCCGACCGTCGCGCAGTTGAACGAGCTGGATCAGAAGCAATTTGTTTCCGTCTGCGGCGTGTTTTTCGAGCATTCCCCTTGGATCGCCGAGCGCGCCTGGAAATCCCGGCCGTTCGCGTCGCTGGGTGATCTTCACGAGAAGCTGACGGCGGCGCTGATGCAATCGAGCGCGGAGGAAAAGCTTTCGCTGATACGGGCGCATCCCGACCTGGTGGGCCGGCTTGCCCGCGAGGAAAAGCTCACCCGCGAGTCCGGCGCCGAACAGGCCGCCGCGGGACTGGCGGCGCTCGACGCGGATGAGATCGCCGCGTTCGAGCGTTACAATCAGCAGTACCGCGACAAATTCGGCTTCCCGTTCATCATCTGCGCCCGCGAGAACCGCAAAGAAGCGATTCTACAGGCGTTTCCGCGCCGCGTGGCCAACACGCGGGAAGCGGAATTGGGGGCCGCATTGAGCGAAATTTGCAAGATCGCGCAGCTTCGGCTCGCCGACGCGGTCTGGGAGAATTGACTTGGCAATCCTTCAGCACAACGCCTACGGTAAATCCCACGTGCGACTCACCAAAGTCGTGCGCAGGACCGCACCGGCATGAGTTGAGCGAGATTTCGGTGGACATCCGGCTCGAGGGTGATTTCGCCGACTCGTACAAGACCGGCGACAATCGCAAGATCGTTGCCACCGATTCGATGAAGAACACGGTGTACGTGCTGGCCAAGGAAAACAATTTTTCAAGCGTCGAGGATTTCGCGTTGCTGCTGTGCCGGCATTTCACCTCGACCTATCCGCAGGTGAAGACGGCCGCGGCCGACATCCGCGAGACGAAATGGGACCGAATTGAGGTCGGGAATCGTCCGCATCCACATGCGTTCGTCGCGGGCGGCTCGGAGCAGCGAACCTGCCGAGTTCGGCTTGACGCCAAATCCGCCAAGGCCGACCTTACCGGCGGCATCGCGGATTTGCAGGTCCTCAAAACCGCCGAATCCGAATTCTTCGGCTTCGTTTCCGATCGATACCGAACGCTCAAGGACGCCCACGACCGCATCTTCGCCACGACGGTGGATGCCCAGTGGCCGTACGGCTCGGAATCATCCGACTTCAACGCGGATTTTGCGGCCATTCGAGCGGCGCTGCTGGAAACGTTCGCCACGCACCACAGCCTGGCCGTGCAGCAAACCCTGCTGGCGATGGGCGGGGCGGCCCTCGCGGCCTGCCCTGCGATCCAATCCATCGAACTGAATATGCCCAACCAGCACCGGATTCCGTTTAATCTGCAGCCATTCGGCCTGGAAAACAACAACGAAATATTCGTCCCAACCGATGAGCCCTTTGGCATGATCAGCGGCGTGGTGAGACGCCAATAACCGACCATGGCAGGAAAGCTTACGACCCATGTTCTGGATACGGCGCACGGCATTGCGGCCGCGGGCGTGAAAATCTCCGTTTATCGTGACGGCAAGCAGCTTCGGTCGTTCCGTCACGAATCGCGACGGACGGCTCGATGCTCCGCTGCTGGCGGGGGAGAATTTCTCGTCCGGAACCTACCGGCTCGAATTCGCCGTGGGCGATTATTTCGCCTCGCGCGGCCACGCCGACGCGCGGCGGTTCCTCGATGTCGTTCCGATCGTGTTCGTGGTGGACGGTTCGGGGCGGGACTATCACGTTCCGCTGCTGGTTTCGCCCTGGTCCTACAGCACCTATCGCGGAAGTTGACGCACATGCCAAAGTTCGATCTGATCATTCGCGGCGGCCGCGTGCTCGCCCCAGAGGAGGAGCGCGGGCTGGATATTGCCGTCTCCGAAGGCCGGATCGTCGAGTTGTCGCCGGAGATCACGGGGTCGGCCACGGAGGAAATCGATGCCGCCGGCCTGCATGTTTTCCCTGGCCTGATCGATGCGCACGTTCACTTCAACGAGCCGGGACGAACGGAATGGGAGGGATTCGCAACCGGCTCGGCGGCGCTGGCGGCCGGCGGTGGAACGTGCTTCATCGAGATGCCGCTGAACGCCTCGCCACCGACGCTCGATGGCCGCAGCTTCGATTCGAAACGCGCGGCGGCGGAAGCATCAAGCCTGACCGATTTCGCGCTGTGGGGCGGACTGACGCCGGATAATCTGGATCATCTTGACGAATTGGCCGAGCGGGGAGTCGTCGGATTCAAGGCGTTCATGTGCGACAGCGGCATCGTCGGATTTTCCGCGCGCCGACGACGTGACGCTGTATCGAGGGATGCAGACCGCCGGGCGGCTGGGACTGCCGGTGGCCGTCCATGCCGAGAGCCAGGAAATCACGTCGCATCTGACGGCGGAAATCCGCGTCCCGCGGCGGGCGCGGCTGGGAGGATTATCTCGCATCGCGGCCGATGCTGGCGGAAGCCGAGGCCATCGGACGGGCCGTCCTGCTCGCGCGCGACGCCCGATGCTCGCTGCATGTGGTGCACGTCAGCACGGCCGAGGGCGTTGAGATCGTTCGCCGCGACCCGCGAGGATTTCGGGCAGGACGTTACCTGCGAAACCTGTCCGCACTATCTGCTGCTGAATGCGGCGATCTGAGAACGTTGGGGGCAAGAGCGAAATGTGCCCCGCCGCTGCGCTCGTGCGAGGAAAGCGGGCGTCTATGGGAATGTCTCCAACGGGGCACGATCCATTTCGTCGCGTCCGACCACTCGCCCGCTCCCACGTCCATGAAAAGCGGGCGACGACGCGATGGCCATTTGGGGCGGCATCGCCGGCGTGCAATCCACGCTGCTCTCGCTCCAGGGTCGTGAGGATCTGCGCCCAGTTCAGATCGCACGCCTTGTCGCGGAGAATGTCGCCGGCAGTTTCAAATTGCACAGCAAGGGGCAAATCGCCGTCGGATGCGACGCGGATTTCGCGCTGGTGGATCTGGCCGCGTCTACGACTTTGCAAT
This sequence comes from uncultured Phycisphaerales bacterium, assembly GCA_963771925.1. GTDB lineage: Bacteria > Planctomycetota > Phycisphaerae > Tepidisphaerales > Tepidisphaeraceae > PALSA-1353. Next base: position 1,190,104 of record CAVYVE010000005.1, on the reverse strand, counting down.
CATCGGACCTTCTCGACCGGCACAAACTCAGTCCATATGTGGGCAGAACGTTTCGCGGGGTCGTCCGCAGAACCATCGCGCGAGGAACCACCATTTTCGATGGACGGCCGCGTTCGTCCTGGCACGCAAGGCCCGGCTGATTACTCCTTCGAAGGGAGGCGGCCATGATTGACCAGATCGTGCGCGGACCGCTGCTGATGCCGACCGACGCCGGAGCCGTCGTTTATCACGCCGACGGTGCGCTGGCGTACAACGGGCAAGGCGTCCTTCACTTCGCCGGCGAATGGGGTCAACTGCAAGGCCAATTGCCGGCGGATGCCGCCGCGGCGCGACGGGCCGATGGCGTCATGCTTCCGCCGCTGCTCGATCTGCACACGCACGTTCCGCAGCATCCGATCCGCGGAAGGTTCGCGGAGGGAATCAGCGACGATGCGCCCGGCGGACGATTGCTCAATAGCCTGAAGCGAAATGTTTTTCCGGCCGAGGCGCGGTGCAATGCCAGGGCCTACGCGCGGCGTGTGATCGATGCGTTCGCAGCCGACACGCTGGCGCACGGAATCGTCGGCGGCGCGGCTTACATGACGGTTTCCTCCGCCGCGGCGGAAATCGCGCTGGAAGTTTTGCCGCCGGCCTGGAGCGTCGGGCTGGTGCTGATGAACCAGAATTGCCCCGAAGACTTGCGCACCGACGAACTGAACCTGGAGGCGGATATCGCCCGCCTCGCCGGCCGGTTCGGCCGTCGGTTGATCGTGACCGACCGGTTTGCCGTCGCGGTGAACACTCCGCTGCGACGCCGCGCATCTGATTTGGCCCGAGCGCTTCGGCCTCCGCACGCAAACGCATCTGAACGAACAGACGGCGGAAAAGCACCTCGTCGAAAACGAGTTATATCCGCACGCGTCCAGCTACACCGATGTCTATCGCCGCGACGGATTGCTCGACCATGACTGCATCGCGGCCCACTGCATTCACATGAGCCCGCCGGAATGGGAAATGCTCGCGGCCACCGGGTCGGCCATCGCGCATTGCCCTACTTCGAATCTGCTGCTGGGATCGGGATTGATGCCGCTGGATCAGGTCGTCCGATCGCCAAATCCCATTTGCGATCGCGACGGACGTGGGAGCGTCGCCGACGGTTTCGATGCTGGCGGAAATGCATCGGTTTCTGCAGGTGCATGAGGGCCACTCGATCCATGCGACGCCGACCCGAGGCCTTGTGGCACGCCACGCTGGCGCCGGCGCGGATTCTCGGCTTGGAGGAAACGGTCGGCCGGCTCGAACCGGGTCGGCCGGCGTCGTTCATCGAAGTCCAACCGGCCGGTCCGTTGCCCGCCGATTCAGCGGACGATGCAATCCGCGCTTTATTGCCGCGCGACCTGGACAATCCCAAGCCTATAATTTCTCGGGTGACGCTCGCCGGCACGGTCGTCTTCCAAAGGAGCGGGCAACATGCGTGATTATCTGCTGCTTTACTTGAACGGCCGGCCCGTGCGCGTCGCAGGCGGCGACGCTTTCATAACCCTCGCCGAATTCCTGCGCCGCCGGCGCCAGTTGACGGGAACCAAGGTCGTTTGCGCCGAGGGCGACTGCGGCGCCTGCGCCGTGCTCGTCGGACGAATATCCGCCGACGGCAGTTGCATTCGCTACGCCTCGGTCAATGCCTGCATTCAGTTGATGTTTCAATTGGATGCGACGCACGTGATCACCGTCGAAGGATTGAAGTACGGCCAGAGTCTCAATCCGATTCAGAAATCAATGGTGAAATGCCAGGGAACCCAATGCGGTTTTTGCACGCCCGGATTTGTTGTGAGCCTGTGCGATCTCATGCAGGACAATCATGAGCCCGACGCCCACGCCGTTCGGCGCGCCCTGGTCGGCAACCTGTGCCGGTGCACGGGGTACGATTCGATCGTCCGGGCCGCACTGCAAACCGACCGGTCCAGCCTGAAATCCGTTGATGAACTCTATCCGCCGGGAGAAATTCTCGCGGCCCTGGCGGGCGCAACGGCAGAGGAAGTCGGCATCGAAACGGCCGATGCGCGGTTTTTCAAGCCGACCTCGGTCCCAAGCGCCGTGCGGTTCCGAAAAGAGCACGCCTCCTGCCTGATCGTATCCGGCGCGACCGACCTCGGCGTTCAGCGGAACAAGGGGACTCGTCAAATCCGCGTCGCGATGAGCACGGCCGGCTTGCGCGATCTTCAGGAGATCGCGGTCACGCCTCAGAATCTGTGCATCGGGGCCGGGGCGACGCTGACGGAACTGGAGCGCGTGACGGCCGAGCATCTTCCGGAATTGAGCCAATTCCTCGCGTATTTCGGATCGCCGCTGATCAAGAACGCCGCCACGTTGGCGGGGAATCTGGTCAATGCTTCGCCGATCGGGGACACGATCCCGGCGCTATTCGTTTTGGGCGGCGAAGTCGAACTCGCCGGGACCGATGCCACGCGATGGGTCAAAATCGACGATTTTTATACCGGATATCGAAAGACCGTGCTGGCGAGCGACGAGATCGTGACGCGCGTGCGGTTGCCGTTGCCGGCCGAGGGTGAAGTCTTCAAGCTCTACAAAGTCTCGAAGAGAAAAGACCTGGACATTTCGAGTTTCGGCGCGGCGGTTTGGATGCGGCCAAGTGGTCCGATGATCGAGGAAATCCGCATCGCATACGGCGGCGTGGGACCGACCGTCGTGCGCCTGCCGCAAACCGAGGCGTTCCTGAGCGGCAAGCCCGCGTCGCGGCAATTGTTCGAGCAGGCCGGCGATGTCGCCCGCGGCGAAATCAGTCCAATCTCGGACGTGCGCGGTGCCGAGGACTACCGCCGAATCCTGGGAAAGAATATTCTGATCAAGTTCTGGCAGGAGTTCCAGTCATGAGCCGAAGATTGTGGGAAAAGACATTCCGCATGATTCGGCCGCGGGACACGTGAGCGGAGAATCGCAGTTTTTGGACGATGTTGCCCCGCTGGCGGGCGAATTGCTCGCCGGCATCGTGCCCAGCCCCGTGGCGCACGGGAGAGTCCGGCGTCTGGATGTCTCGCCGGCGCTGAATCTGCCCGGCGTGGCGGCCGTGCTGACTCTTCGCGACATTCCCGGCCAAAACGAGTTTGGCGCGGCCGTCAAGGATGAACTGCTGCTGGTCGAGGATGAGGCGAGTTTTCTCGGCCAGCCGCTGGCGATCATCGCGGCCGAAAATCGCCGCCGCCCTGGAGGAGGCGCCGCGCCGTCGTGTGCGACATCGAAGAACTGCAAGCCGATCTTCAGCATCGACCAGGCCATCGCGGCCAGCTCCTTCCTCGGCGAAGAAAAGCGGATTCAGCGCGGCGATCTGGCCAAGGGATTCGCCGAGGCGGATCATCGCATCGAAGGAACCCTGGAAATCGGCGGGCAGGACCATTTCTATCTGGAATCGCATGGTTTGCATCGCCATCCCCGGCGAGGGGCAAACGATGACCGTCCATTCCTCGACGCAGCATCCGAGCGAGGTGCAGGCGATGGTGGCCGAGGTGCTCGGCATCCAGTTCAACCAGGTTACCGCGATCTGCAAGCGTATGGGCGGCGGCTTCGGCGGCAAGGAAACGCAGGCGGCCCAACCGGCGATGATGGCGGCCCTGCTCGCGGCCGCGCACGCGCCGGCCGGTGCGATTCCTCTACACCAAGGATGACGACATGCGCTTCACCGGGAAGCGCCATCCGTTCAAAATCGTCTATCGCGCGGGCTTCACCGACGAAGGACTTATCACCGCCCTCGACGTGGAGCTTTATTCCAACGGCGGATGCTCCGCGGATTTGTCGTTCGCCGTTCTGGAGCGGGCGATGCTCCATGGCGAAAACGCATATTTCGTGCCGAACATTTCCATCATGGGCCGCGTTTGCAAAACCAATCTCCCCAGCAACACCGCGTTCCGGGGATTCGGCGGCCCGCAGGGCGTTGCGGGAATGGAAAACGTCATCGAGGAAATCGCCGCCGCGCTCGGGATGGACGCCCTGGAGATTCGCCAGGCCAATTGTTACGGCATCGAAGATCGCAACGTCACGCCGTACGGGCAGATCGTCCGCAACAACACCTTGCCGGAACTGTTTTCGTCCCTGCGGCGTGAATGCGATTACGATTCTCGGCGGCGAAACCGTGCGAAAATTCAACGCGGAATCCATCGTCGCATCTGCGCGGAATGGCCCTGTCGCCGGTGAAATTCGGGATCTCCTTCACCCGCCGGACGATGAACCAGGCCAACGCGCTGGTGAACATCTATCTCGACGGATCGGTCATGGTCAGCACCGGGGCCACGGAGATGGGCCAGGGAGTCAATACGCGGATTCGGCAGATCGTCGCCGAGGAATTGGGAATCGATTACGACCGGGTCATCGTCGGCGCCGACCAGCACGGACAAAAACAACAATACTTCGCCGACCGCCGCATCGGCCGCGACCGATCTGAATGGCGCGGCCGCGGTCGATGCCTGCGGCCGATTGCGCGGTCGGCTGGCGGAAGTGGCCGCCGCCATGCTCGCCAGGCCCGCCGACGGGCTCAGCGCCGAGCCGCCATCCATCCGCTTCGATGGCGGGATTCGCATTCGACCAGCGAGTTCCCAACCGGCGACTTCCGTTCGGCGATGTCGTGCGCCAGGCGTACGAACTGACGGGTCAGCCTCGGCGAACGCGGTTTCTACGCGACTCCCGGCGTCGATTTCAATCGCGAAACCGGCCGCGGAACGCCGTTCCTGTATTTCACCAACGGCGTCGCGTGCAGCGAAGTCCTCATCGACCGATTGACCGGCGAACTCAAAGTCACGCGCGTGGACCTCGATCATGGACCTCGGAAAATCCATCAACCCGGGAATCGATCGCGGCCAGATCGTCGGCGGATTCGTCCAGGGATTGGGCTGGGTCGACCACCGAGGAATTGGTCTACAGCCCCAAGGGGAATCTCTGGTCGTGCTCGCCGACAACGTACAAAATTCCGGCGGTGACGGATGTGCCGGAGATTTTCAATGTCCGTTTCCTGGAAAACCCGAACAACGAAGTGAGCCTATATCGCAGCAAAGCGGTGGGAGAGCCGCCGCTGCTGCTGGGGATCAGTGTCTGGCTGGCGGTCAAGAATGCGCTTTCATACGCGGGCGCCGCTCGGCCCGGAATGCTGAGCCTTCCGGCGACGGGCGAGCGGGTGCTGTTGGCCCTGGCCGCGGCGCGTCAGCCGGATGCGGCGATGGCGGTCTGAGAGAGCCGGCCATGTCGGCCCGGACCGGGGCGGCACGCCCCGGTTCTGTAATTTCAAATTGCGCGTGTCCTGCGCCGTTTGGGTGATCCGGCCGTTTTCGATTTTCAACGGACATCCCTCGAGCAGTTGAATCAGCCGTTTGGAATGCGAAACGACGATCATTCCGTGCCCCTTTTTCGCCAGCCGTTGAATGATTTCGGCCAGCGCAATGATCGTGGCGGCATCGGCGCCGAGCGTCGGCTCATCGAGGATGATCCACGGCGGGCGACGGGCGATCGTCGCGGCCAGCGAGACGCGCTTTCGCACGGGGAAAGGAAGGGCCAATGGGTTGGCATCCGCGAACGGCTGCAAGCCGAAGGCATCGCGAACGATGCCGGCTTGCACCGCGCCTGCTGCGCCGGGCTTAATTCCCAATTCGATGGAAACGGTCGCCTCGAACAGGCCGACATCGGGATTCTGAAGATGATAGCCAGCCGTTTTTCCGGGCGTTTTCCAGGGATTGGAGGGGTTTTGATTCACGAGAAGCCGGCCGCGAACGGGGCGAAGGACTCCGCACAAAACTTTGGCGAGCGTGCTTTTGCCGCTGCCGTTGGGGCCTTGCAGGGAATAGACCCGGCCGGGTTGAAGCGTCAGCGATATTCCACTGAGCACGTCGGGCCCTTTTGCGTATCCGGCGGTGATGTCCTGCAATTCGATCGCCGGCGCGGCGACGGAATCGGCGCGGTCCAGCTCCGCGGGATTGAGCGGGGGCACGCGAGCAAAACGCGTCGGGGCGGGCGTCAACTTCCCGATATCGATCCTCGGCACACCGGCGTTCCACTCGTCCAGACGATTGTCGGTGATCACCGTTCCCTGCGCCGGGCCGCCGGCGCCGCTCAACAGGTCCAGCGATGTCGCCAGTTTTTGGGAATCGAGCTGTTCCAGGCCGCAGTCGATTGCCAGCACATTCGGCTTCAGGATCATCGCGCAGAGAACGGCCAGGCAGGTTTGTTCGCCGCCGGAGAGCGTGGCCGGATGCTGCTCGAAAAGATGGGTCAGCTTCAGTTCCTGGGCCGCGGCCGAGTAGCCGCACGAATCCAGCGGCGCACCGACGTGGAGTTCGAGTTCCTGGCGCACGGTCGTGGTCAAACCCGACAGGGCAAAATAAATCTCCGGGCCCAGGTACATGCGACCGTCAGATTTGAGCCGGCAAAACCGGCGAAGAAGATCGGTGCGTCCCGAGAAATTCGGGCCGTCGATGGCCAGGACGCGCTGTCCGTCCATGGCGGCCAGCAGAAGATCGGGAGGATTTGTGCTCATCGCATGAAGAGCAAACTGATTGAGGTCGCGAGCCATAGAAGCGAAAGTGCCACCGCGATCACGCCGGCGACCGCGGAAAACGGCGTGGATTCCGTTGGCAGCCGCTCCACGCGCATGAGCATGGCGCGGTTTTCCCAGATTTCGGCGCGGTTGACGGCCGAGCGGATGGACCAGACGAACAGCGGGCGAAGAAGGCGCGGAAACTGTTTCATTCCCGCCCACCGGCTTCCCCCCAGCAATCCGCGAGCCCGGCGGGCCACGAGAATCTGCTCGGCGCGCAGCTTCAATTCCGGCTCGACGGCGAAGACGCCCAGGGCGACGACCAATCCTTCGCCGCGCAAGCCCCACCCGCGCAACGTCGCGGGCAGCAGCCGCGACGGGATGGAAAGCATGGCCAGTTGAAACGCTCCGCCGACGACGGCAAGCCGCAGGGCGATAATCAGGGCATACATGATTCCGCCGTGCGGATCGGAGCCCATGGGCATATTCGGTGGGGCGCGCGTGACAAAGCCCCAGACCAGGATGAGCATGCCCATCATGGGAAGCTGAACCAGGATGAGGAAGCGGAGATATCGGTTCAGCAAACCCGCGCGGGCGGTGAGGACAACCAACGCGACAACGCCGACCGAGAGAGGCATGACGCGGTCGATAATGAACGTCCCGGCGACGACGATGAGCAGGGAGGCGAGCCTAGCCGCCGGCGGAACGGGGGCCATCGGCTACCTCTTTCAGACCAAAATTCCGGGCCAGCGCCGGACCGCGGAATCGCTGAAGCAGATCGAGCGGGACGGCGCGGATGAGCGAGACGGCGATGAGCGCTTCGATCCATTTGTCGGACAGGGCATCGCAAAGAATTCCCGATAAGACGGCCGCGTGATCAACAGAGAATCCCCGGTGCAGAAAGAACGTCGTGACCAGCGACGAGCCGGCCGTGGTGATCGCGCCGAAAAGCTTGACCGACACCGGCATCGACACGAAGGCGGAAACGAACCCCATGACGATTCCGCTCAGAATGGTGCGCCAAATCGTCTTAAAGCCCCCGACTTTGGCCAACAGATGCGTGCAAACGGCCATCATGGCGGCGGTGCCGGTGAAGTAGATGATCATGGGGTTGAACGTCATCGCCATGAGCGGAAACGCCAGGATGCAGACGATCAGCCCGGGAACGAGTCCGGCAATCAACGTTGTCGTGATGATGCCGACGCAGTCGAGGTAAACCGGGGCCTTGGTGGCGAACATGATGTAGGCCAGAGCGATGTTAAACGCGACGGCGGAGGGAATCAGCGCAAGCGTCGCCATCCGGGACGAGGCGGCCGAGGGCTCGTCGTAAAGTTTTTCGACAGGTTGAGGCTCTTGCATTTGGCAATTGGCGATCAGTCTTCTCGACAAGATACTGTACTACATATCGGCGCGGCCTGAAAGCCCGGCCGTCGCTTTTGTTTGACTTTTTACCGCCGTTGGCTCGCCGCGGACTGAATCGCCTTTGCCGCGAAAGGAACCATACGAACCGTCACACACCGATCGGATGCCACGTCGTCTTGGTCTCCTGGGCGTCCAGAATCAAATACGGATTTTGCGAGTCTTCGCCGTGCCAATCGGTTCGGTCGTAGCAGATCGCCCGCTTCACGTTCAGGGCTGATTTTGTGCGCACGACGGAACGTTCGCGCTCGTCGTTGCCGCAGTAGATGACCGCGTTTACATCCATGTGGCTGGCGAAATGCTCGATCAATTCGCTGGGTTCGCCGGTGAGAATATTGACCACACCGCCGGGCAGATCGCTGGTGGCCAGGACCTCCGACAGCGTCACGGCGCATAGCGGCAGATTCCGTGGCGCAAGAGCGATGACCGTGTTCCCGCCGGTGACCGATGGAATGATCGTGGAGATCAGCCCGATCAGGGCGCTGTTTTGCGGGGCCAGCACGGCCACCACGCCAGTTGGTTCCAGCACACTGAAATTGAAGTGCGAACTGGCGACGGGGTTCACGCTGCTGAAGACCTGCTGATATTTGTCGGCCCAGCCGGCGTAGTACACGAGCCGATCGATCGACGCGGCCACCTCGGTTTGCGCGCGGATTTCGGAAATACCCATCTGAACCATTTCGGAAACGAATTGCACCGCCCTCCCCTCGAGCATTTCGGCAATGCGATAAATGATCTGCGCCCGATTGTACGCGGATCGCCCCGCCCAGCCGCCCTGGGCCGATCTCGCCGCCAACACCGCTTCGCGAAAATCCTTGCGCGTGCAGAGGCACATGTTGGCAATCGGCTGATTCGTCCGCAGGTTCTTCAAAAGATAGAACCGTCCCGATTCCGTGCGCGGAAATTTTCCGCCGATGAAGATCTTGTACGTCTTCAGCACCGGCAGGCGCGAAGCGGCTTCCGGCGCCGCCTCGTGTGCGATCCGCGACTTCACTGCCATCGCCGTGTGGCCGTTGTTTCCGTTGCGATGTGCTTTGCGGTTTGCCATGAAATCCTCAGTTCAATTCCACATAGGGCAGCAGCCCGTGCAGTCCGCCCTCGCGGCCCATGCCCGATTCCTTGTAGCCTCCGAACGGACTGGTTGGGTCGAATTTGTTGTAGGTGTTGGCCCAGATCACGCCGGCGCGGAGTTTGGTGGTGATTTTGAAAATCTTCGAGCCTTTGTCCGTCCAGACGCCGCCCGAGAGGCCGTATGGGGTGTTGTTGGCTTTCTCGACCGCTTCGGCCGGAGTGCGGAAGCTCTGGATCGCCACGACGGGTCCGAAAATCTCCTCCTGCGTAATCCGATGCGACTGGCTGGCGTTGAGGAATAGCGATGGCCGGCAGAAATATCCGCTCGTTGGGATGTCGCAGGAAGTTTGCCAGAGCTCCGCGCCTTCCTCCTGGCCGATTTTCAAATACTCGTTGATCTTCTCCAATTGCACTTTCGAATTGATCGCGCCGATGTCGGTGTTTTTGTCCAGCGGATCGCCGACGACGAGCGTTTGCATGCGGTCCTGCAGTTTGCCGATGACGGTTTGATAAACGCTTTCCTGCACCAGAAGCCGCGAGCCGGCGCAGCAGACGTGGCCCTGGTTGAAGAAAATTCCGTTGATGATTCCTTCGACGGCCTGATCGATCGTGGCATCCTCGAAGATGATGTTGGCCGCCTTTCCGCCGAGTTCCAGGGTGTAATGCCTTTTCGTGGAAGCCAGGGCCTTTTGGATGATCTTTCCGACTTCCGTGCTGCCGGTGAAGGCGATTTTGTCAATGTCGGGATGATTGACGATGGCGGCGCCGGTCTCTCCCGCGCCGGTGATGATGTTCACCACGCCGGGCGGCAATTCCGCATCCTGAATCATCTCGGCCAGCTTCATCGCCGTCAGGGGCGTGGTCTCGGCCGGCTTGAGCACGACGGTGTTTCCCGTCGCCAGCGCCGGGGCGATTTTCCATGCCGCCATGAGCAGCGGGAAATTCCAGGGAATGATCTGTCCCGCCACTCCCAGCGGGCGGGCGGTTCTGCCTGGGAAAGAATATTCCAGTTTGTCGGCCCATCCCGCATAGTAAAAAAAATGGGCCGCCGCCAGCGGGATATCCACATCGCGCGTTTCGCGGATCGGCTTTCCGCCGTCCATCGATTCGATGACGGCGAACTCGCGCGACCGCTCCTGAAGGATGCGCGCAATGCGATAGACATATTTCCCCCGCTCTTTGCCGGGCATTTTCGACCAGACCTTGTCGTACGCGCCGCGTGCCGCCTTGACCGCCCTGTTCACATCCTCGGCCGACGCGTCGGCGACTTCCGACAACTTCTTTTCGTTCGCCGGATTGCTGGTGGGAAAATATTTTCCCTTGGCCGGCGGAACGAATTTGCCGTTGATGAAAAGTTCGTATCGCGGCGCGATGGTCACCTTCGCCGATTCCGGGGCCGGGGCGTAGGACCAAGAGGTGGCGAAGTTGATTTTCGCCCGTGTCTTGGCCGCAGGTTTCTCTTTTAGTTCGTCCATAATCAACCAATCTCCATGATTTTCGCAGCCCTTTGCCGAACAGGCAATTATAACCCATTATGGTAAACTGGCGAGGCGCGTATGATCGTCGGCACCATTAAAATGACGGCCCGGCAGTTCCTTCAAATGGGCGAAGACCCGCCCGGCGTTCGCCTGGAACTGGTTGACGGGGAGGTAATTGTGAGCCCAAGCCCGGATCCGAAGCATTCGTTTTTGGACCGCAAATTGACCTTCATTCTGATCCAGTACATCCAGGACAACGATCTGGGCGAACTGTTCGGAGACGTAGACACCATTTTCGGCGAGCACGACGTTCGCCGGCCCGATTTAATTTATTTTGCGAAAAATCGACTGCACCTGATCGGTGAAAAAGCGATGGAAGGGCCGCCGGATTTGTGCGTGGAGATCGTCAGCCCTTCGAGCGTCGCGGTCGATCGCAAGCAGAAATTCAAGCAATACGAAAAGGGCAAAGTCGCTCATTACTGGATCGTGGACCCGACGGCCGAGACGATTGAAGGATACAAGCTGACTGGCGGCAAATACCGGTTGACCGGCAAGGGAAAGAACGACGACATCGTGCGCCTGCCGCCGTTTGCGGACCTTGAGATTTCGCTGGATCAACTGTGGTGGCGGCGGTAGGCCACTATCGTTCGCGTTCACCTCCAAAAGCTACATACGGAGCAATACGAGTAGTGACCGGCTCTGTAGAAAACCGCTCCTCTCGCGGCTGAGTCCGGCGAACCTGCTTTCGTATTACTCTTAACATGATCACCAGCAAGTCGCCAAGGAAGGTGGCGATGGTCGCGCTGGCCGCCGGCAAGGAAGCCTTCAGCGACTATTCCCACAAGTTCAGTCCCCAAAAGTTCACTCAGCCCCAGCTCTTCGCCTGCCTCGTGCTCAAGGAGTTCGAGAGGAAAGACTACCGGGGCATCCATCAATTGTTGTTGGATTGCCCCGACTTGCGGCAGGCCATCGGACTGCACAGTGTTCCTCACTTCACCACGCTCCAGAAGGCCAGCCGCCGATTGCTGCGGCTTGGCGCGTGCGTCGATTGCTCAACAGCACTGTCCAGCGTGTGCTCAAACGCCGCCGCGTGGTCTCTTACGCCGCCGGCGACTCCAGCGGTTTTGACGCCCGTCACGCCAGCCGCTATTACGTCCACCGCCGCGACGCCGACAAAAGCGACGAAAATCGCCCGAAAAAACGGGTCATTTACCAGCGATTCGGCAAGCTGATGCTGATCGTCTGTTGCCTCAGTCACGCCATCGTGGCTCTGGTGGCGTCGGAGGGACCCACGCCCGACATCGACCAACTCGACGACGTGCTGGCGGAGACACCCAAACGGCTGCGATTGCGGCACATGGTTCTGGACGCGGGCTTCGACTCGGCCCACAACCACCGCCTGCTGCGCGAGGATCACGGGATCGTCTCGACCATCCCGCCCAGACATGGCCGGCCAGCCGTCGATCCGCGGAGCTTGCCCAAGGACAAATACCGGCGGCGGATGAAAACCCACTTCAACCGCAAAGCCTACCGAAAACGCCCGCAGGTGGAGACGGTATTCTCAATGCTCAAACGCAACTTGGGCTCGGCTCTTCGCGGCCGAAGCCGCCACTCGCGGCGGCGAGACATGCTGCTGCGGGCGCTGACCCACAACATTACCCTCGCGCTATTGCGGGTTTTCTACAGAGCCAGTAGTGACCCCTTATCTGGCCCCGAGTAGTGACCCCTTATCTGGCCCGCCGTTTCCGGACTTTGAGATTCCTCTGGTTCAACTGCGATGGTGGCGGTAGGTGATAGCAGGAACTTCAACTGCGAGGGGCCTGTCCCTTTCAGTTCCGGTTTTTGTTCGTTCGATTTATTTTTCGCGTCCCAGTTTGTTCTTTTAGTTTGTTCTTGGCCGCCCAAGCGCATCGCCGCAGTATTCGGATGACCGCCAGCGGTCCCAGCAGAACCAGCGTGCTCCACACCGCCATCGGCAGTGGAACCGCCGCCGCGCCGGTGGAACCCCCCGTCGGGCCGGTGGAACCCGGAGCCGTGACTGTGCCGAAAGTCAAATTATCCAGGGCGATCCCGGTGCCATTTCCAAATGGCGATCCGGTTGTAGGTACGCCGCTGCTGGTGGTGGGAAAATCAAAAAGTACGGAATGAATCCCGGGCAAATTGATCATCCAGACTTCTCCTCCCACGTCATCTAGCGTCACGCTATCCAGCAAGTGGTCATTGATATCGAACGCGCTCAACGTCGCGAACTGGCCTGGAATACCGACATCGTCCGCCTGTATTGAGACATTGCTCGTGACCCCGGGTGTGGTCGTGCCCGGCTCGACAAACGTGAACGTGATAGGATCGGCATACGAGAGCTGTCCCTCCGCAGTGACGCCGCCTATACCGTTCGGAGGGCTTGCGGACGATCCGCCGATATCCACAACCGCGACAAACGGAGAGGATGAGCTGAACAACACCCCATCCGCTTCATATTGATTCGAAAGTTCTGCGCTGGAGGGCACCGAGGAACCCGGCGAATTACCCATAGCACTCAGGGCCGGAGGCAAGTCGCCTGCGGGAACTCCATTTTGAGGATCAAAGTTAATCGATACGGCCCGCGTGGTGCTGCAAAATAAAAACGAGAGAGTCACCACCGCAATGGCATAGCATCCGACCCGATTCATGCACTCCACCTGATTCTCCCCCAAAGACTTCGCGGTTCGCAACTGCCAGCATAAACACGAAATAGCATCTCGTAGTCTACTGTGACACCTATTTTTGTCCAGTAAAAGCTTGCTCAGTCGACAAAATGGGGTGGCGGGACTCCAATCGAACTATTCGCCGACGACGTGACAGGCAAACTAAGACAGCGAACTGAAAGTGACGCGAGTGACGTGAACCTTTGCATGTGAACGTCCATTAACAACTGTTGTACTTCAGCCCATCGAGCGAATGGCAAACAACAGGAAAATGACGCAAGCCATTAATGCGATTTCTCTTACCATTTTCGCCGGCCGTTGCGGCAGTTGCTCAATCCTTCGAGAAATAATCTCCCGACTGATACACGCCGGTCTGCTCCTTCATCAGTTGCATCAGGATATCGTTCGCCAGCCGGCTGGCGCCGATGCGGTACAGGTCGGGCGTGAGCCAATCTTCGCCGAGGGTTTCGCGGAGCATCACCAAGTATTGCAGGGAAACTTTGGCCGTCGAGATGCCGCCGGCGGGTTTCATGCCGATTTTCTTTCCGGTCGCCTGATAGAAATCGCGGATGGCTTCGAGCATCACCAGCGTGACCGGTTGCGTGGCGGCGGGCTGGACTTTGCCGGTGCTGGTCTTGATGAAATCCGCGCCGGCGTGCATGGCCAGATCGCTGGCTCTGCGAACCGAATCGAGCGTGCCGAGTTCGCCGGTTTCCAGAATGACTTTCAGATGGGCCGGGCCGCAGGCTTCCTTGATGGCGGCGATTTCATCGAACACGTAGGCATATTCCCCGGCGAGGAAATGTCCGCGGCTGATGACCATGTCAATTTCATCCGCCCCTTCCTCGACGGCGAATTTCGTGTCGGCGAGCTTGGTGCTTCGGGGATATTGCCCGCTGGGAAACCCCGTGGCCACGGCGGCGATTTTGATGCCGGTGTCCTGCAACTGCTCTTTGGCGCACCGCACCAGCATCGGATAAATGCAAACCGCCGCCACGTGCGGAAGATCGGGAAGAGCATCGTGCAGATGCTTGGCCTTGCTGCATAGCTGTTTGACCTTGCCGTCGGAATCGGCCCCTTCCAGGGTCGTCAGATCGATCATGGAGAGCGCCAGCTTCAGGGCGTGAATTTTGGACGATTTTTTGATGCTGCGTTTCTGCAGGCGTTCGACGCGCTCTTCGACGCCCACTTGGTCGATCGTGGGAGAGCGAAGAAGATCCGGCATAGGTGAGACCATTAACTGCATGGGGTAAATTATACCGCCTTGAAGGGCGTTGCGTCGCCTTTCGGTCTGTGGCCTGAAACCCCATCGGGACGCAATGCGAGTGCCGGTCTGTATTTATCATTTGTACAGGGGCAGGCGACTCGATACTATTGGATCGTTTCAATTGAAGGACGAATTTGACCACCGCAGCGTTGACCAACCCATCCGCCGATCGGCGCCTCCTTCTTCCCTCGGCAGTTTTCACCGGATTATGGCTATGGTTATACGACCGTCCGTCGTCGCATTGACAGTTTTTTCCTTCCTTGGGCTGTGCGCGTCCCGATGCAATGCGTGGAACAGCACCGGGCATGAGATTGTCGCGCAAATCGCTTATGACCAGCTCTCGCCGCAAACCAAGTCTGCGATCATCGCGGTTTTGAAGCATCACCCGCGTCTGAACGAAGATTTGCTGCACGATACGCAACGGGCCAAGGATTCGGATCTGGCGATGTTTTTGCGTGCCGCGACCTGGCCGGACATGCTGCGGTATCCGCCGCATCCGATGCACTATACGGAACACCATCCCAAGTGGCATTACGTGGATTATCCCTTCAACCTCGACGGCGTGAAGGGTCCACCGCCCATCACCCAATGGGACGGTCACACCTTTCCAACCAATCTGATTCAGGCGATGCAAATGCTGACAGCACAATTGAAGGACCCAAAAATTCCTCTGGACCGCAAAGCGATTGATATCTGTTGGGTCGAACATCTGGTCGGAGACATTCACCAGCCGTTGCACGCCAGCAGCATGTATTCAAAGGACTTCCCGCAAGGGGACATGGGCGGCAACCTGGAGATGATCCGTACCAGTGCGACGGAGACAATGCCGCTGCATACCTACTGGGACGACATTGAAGGCTTGTCGCTCGACCCGGATTATATTCGCAAGACCGCGGACCGGATCGAGGCCGAGCACCCCGCGTCCCAACTCAAGGACCAGATATCCGATCTGTCCGTCGTTGATTGGGCAAAAGAAAGTTTTGTCCTGGCCAAGAGCGTAGCCTATCTGAACGGCAAACTGCCCTACATTACCAAGACCCATTGGATGGCGGACCCCAGTTCGGCCCGCCATTTCCGCCGGGCTATCAGCAGCAAGCCCTGGCCGTCGCCGATCAGCGAATCGCCTTGGCGGGATATCGGTTGGCTGCGGTGTTGGAACAGATCGCATCGGCCCTCCCACATTGAGACAGCAAAAAGACGTTACGCGGCGCACTTGCGGGCTGCGTCGCGCCGCCGATTGCATCAGGCATCCGCAGCATAAAGCTAAAATGATCACTCGCCGTTTCTGATGACAATCATTGGGCTCGCTGATATATTGACGATGGCCAATCCGGGAAAAAGGTTGATGGGACGAACAGTTCGACCCAGGGGCGCAACCGGGGTCTGAATGCGTGCGGCCGTGCGCCGTCGTTCGGCTCGGAATTGCATTGATGCGGTCTTTGATTTTTGGGTTGCGGACATCGGATTATGGGACTCTCGCTCGAACAGCCCTCCAGCAAATCCCTCTGGCACAGATATCCACGCGGATTCCGCCCCCGGCGCGGGCTGAATTGGGGGTTCCTTGGACTCCTGTACACCTCGTTCTACATGTGCCGGTACAACCTGCCCATTGCCAACAAGGCCATCAGCGTCCAGTTCGGGTATTCGCACGACCAGATGGGCAAGATCATCGGCGCCGCGTTGCTGGCGTATGCGTTTGGGCAAATCATCAACGGCTTGCTGACCGACCGCATGGGAGGCAAGAAGGCGATGTTGATCGGCGCGGTCGGCACCATCGTCATGAATGTTCTCTTCGGCGCGGCATCGTTCGTGGGTCTGCTTTGGTTGTTCGTCACCATCCGGGGCATCGACGGATATATGCAGTCCTTCGGTGCCGGGAATGACCAAGATCAAGACGGCCTGGTTCCCGAAGATCGAACGCGGCGGATTCGCGGGGATTTTCGGCTTCATGATCAATCTGGGCCGGTTCGGCATTTTCATGCTCGGACCAGCCCTGCTGGCCGGGTTCACCTTCCTCGGGCTGATTCGCATCCCTCCGCTGCATTGGCGATGGCTCTTTTACACGCCGGCCATGATTTGCGCGGTGGTGGCGATCGGGATGGCGCTGACGGTGAAGGAAACGCCGGAAGAGGCGGGCTGGTCCGGGCTGATTCCCCCGGAGATCGACGAACACGGAAACGTGGACCTGGAAACGAAGGCGCCGATGCGCGAGGTGTTCGCCAAAATCATCTGCAACCCGGCGGTGTGGATCGTCGGATGCGCTTACTCCTGCACCGGCGCGGTCCGTCAAAGCATCGACCAGTGGTTCCCGCGATTCATGCAGGACGTTTATCACACAAAGCTCACTTCGGATAAATTCCAGTTCCTGGCGTTTCTGATCCCGCTGGTCGCATCCTGCGGATCGCTGCTTTCCGGCTATATCTCGGACCTGGGATTCAAGGGCCAGCGCGCTCCCGTCGCCGCCGCCCTGTACATCGTGGAAACGGGCATCATTCTGCTGGCCACCCGATTCCATACCGTCAATTCCGCGATTCTGTTCCTCGTGCTGATCTCCTTCACCGCGAATTCCACCCACTCGATATTGGGCACGGCCGCCGCCATGGACATCGGCGGACGCAAAATGACCGGCTTCGCCTCGGGGATGATCGATTCCTTCCAATACTTCGGCGGCAGCCTGGCGGGGTTCGTTTTGAGTCCGCTGCTGGATAAGAGTTGGGGATACTTCTTTTATTTCATGGCCCCGTTCGGGCTCATCGGGTTTTTGCTGATGACGTTCGCGAACAAGACAATCGCCCGCAACTCGAATCGGTGAGGAAATCGCCGGCCCGCGGTTTGTTCTAATCCACCCAATTTGAAACTCAATCAATGGGCCAAGCGGTGCAAACAGGCCCGTACTGCACAATACCGGCCCTGAAGACCAACATATTCTAATGGGTCCATGTCTACTCTCAGACTATACCATTGGTAAACGATCTTTTTCCCAATTGACGGCATTCGCTTCTCGCTTTGCGAATTTTAACGGATTATTCACTTGATAATTGCGCTTCACTGTTTATTATGTGCGAAAAGAATCACCGCTGATCCATCGCTCTGGATTAGTATGTGAGATCGGTTCTCACCTCTGTTATCGCGCCTTATGGCTTTATTGAAAGGACGGGATGATATGCGCATCGAGAAGAAGGTCTTGCTTAAGTCTGCGGTCGCCGCCGCGTTGGGATTTTCGGCGATTCCAACATTGGTGCCAGCGGCAACAATCTCCAGCGTTTACGTGGACGGCAACGGCACGTATTCGCTAACCGGTACGGTCACGAGCATTCTTGATTCGTATACCTCGGGGAACAATACGATCGACACGTTCGTGCTACAGGACGGTACCGGCAGCGCAGTTTTCTATCACATTTCGAGTGCCAATTACACGCCAGTCGTCGGCAACAACATTACCATTAGTGCCACCAACGACGTGTATCAGGGCAGTCCGGAGTTTGTTAACACGGGCTTCACGTTGACTTCGACGAATTCAACCGGGAACAGCGTCTCACCGGCCATTCTGAGTATTCCCGAACTCAACGCCAGCGGTAACGGCTCGGGCGGTGTGGTACCTTATTCCGAAGCGCTGGTCGAAATTGAGAACGTCTATCTGCCTGCCGGCACGACGAGCTTGGCCAACAAAGTCGACTACACGCTCTACGGATGGGGTGGATCAACGACAATGTATACCTATGGTACTTACTCCAGTGTCCTCGCAGCCGACACCGCCGCGAATGCGGCTGGCCCCGCGTTCCTCGCTGGCCCGTTGGATATCATAGGCTATGCGGACGAGTATTACGGCACCGTCAACATTTATCCGCTTTCTTTTAGTGCCGGAGTCGTTCCCGAACCCGCCAGCATTGCCCTTGTGGCGCTAGGTGGTTTGGGGTTGATGCATCGCCGTCGCCGCAAGGTCTGAGCAGCGATCGTGAAGCTTGTTTGAAGGCGACGAAACGCCGAATTGAATTCAGCCGAAGGGAACTTGTTCCCTCCGGCTTTTTTATTTCTTGGATGCCTTCGTCAGCACGAAATAGGTCAGACCTGAGATTCCCAGGCTGATGAACCAAGCGTAGTTATACAGACTCATCCATATCGGAGCGACGTGGGCCAAATGGACGGTTCCGAGAAATCCGGGGCGCACGGCGCGATGCCGAGCACCAGAGCGATGATCGCCCGCGGATTGAAGCCGCGGCTGTACCAGTAGTCGCCCTGCTTCTTATAGAGTGCGGACAGAACCAGATCGCCGCGGCGGATGATGACGTAATCGACGATGAGGATGCCGCCGACGGCGCCGAGCAGGGCCGAATATGCCACCAGCCAGGTGAAGATGTAGCCGGAGGGGTCGGCCAAGAGCCGCCAGGGCTGGATGATGATTCCGACCAACCCCGTGATTAGCCCGCCGGTGCGGAAGCTGATCCGCCGGGGCCAGAGATGCGAAAAATCGTTGGCGGGACTGACGACATTGGCGGCGATGTTCGTCGCCAGCGTCGCGATGCACAGAGACAGCATCGCGATCACCAGAACGACCGGATTTCTGAATCGCGTCAGCAGATCGACCGGGTCCCAGATCGCTTTGCCGTAGATGACGATGGTCGCGGATGTGACGGCTACGCCGATGAAGGAGTAAAGCGCCATCGTCGCCGGCAGGCCGATCGCCTGGCCCAGGATCTGGCTTTTCTGCGAATAGGCATATCGCGAAAAGTCGGGAATGTTCAGGGAAAGGGTCGCCCAGAATCCGATCATGCCGGTGAGGGCGGCGAAGAAGAAGGGCCAGAATTGCCCGGCTTTGGCTCGCCGGCGGCGAAGGCCGACGGCTGCGAAAGCATCGGGCCGAATCCGTGCGCTTGAACGTATGCCCAGGCCAGCAGGACCAAACCCAGCGCGATCAACATCGGCGCCTTGATGTTCAGCAGAATTCGGATCGATTCGATCCCCTTGTACATCGACGAACATGTTGATGAGCCAAAACAGAATGAAGCAGGCGAACTCGGCCAGATTGATCGACAAGAATGTGCTGGGCCAGGTATGAAGCGATGGAAAGAAGATCGCGGCCATTTTGTAGATCGCTTCGCCGCCGATCCACGTTTGAATGCCGAACCATCCGCAGGCGACCAGGGCGCGAAGCATCGCCGGAATATTGGCCCCGCGAATTCCAAAGCTCGCGCGGCAGTAAACCGGAAAGGAGATGCCATACCGCGTCCCGGCATGGGCGTTCAGGATCATCGGGATCAAAACGATCACGTTGCCCAGCGTGATCGTCAGGACCGCTTGCCACCAGTTCATCCCCTCGGCAATCAGCGACGACGCCAGCATGTACGTGGGAATGCAGGCGCACATGCTGATCCAGAGCGCGGCGATGTCGCTGGTCCCCCATTTTCGGGCCGCGCGCTGGGTCGGCGCGATGTCGGGGTTGTAGTACCAGGAGCCGGAGACATCTTCCGTCAACTCGCGGATGCCATCGGCGCCGGTGACAATCCCGCCGGCGTGAGTCAGTGAATCGGCGGCTGTGGAATGCTGGCCATAGAACAGACGCGGACATGGCGGAACGTTGCGGCGGATTTCGGTTGAGGGGATTATGAAGATTGCGATAGGGGACCGTCAAGTTTTTTATAGAAAATCGGAAATAACCTTGGTAAACTGACGAGGTTGCGCCCAGTGCAGCATTGAGCAGGTTTTTGCGGACCATTTTCTTCGGCCAAGGCAAGTTTTGTCATGCCGCTTCTGATTCGGAACGGTCAAGTCGTCACAGCGTCCGATTCCTTTATCGCTGACATCTACTGCGAGGATGAGACGATCACCCGGATCGGTCCCGGCCTGGATGCGCCGCCGTCGGCCACGGTCGTCAACGCGACGGGCAAACTTGTCTTCCCGGGATTCATCGATCCGCACGTTCACATTTATCTGCCGTTCATGGGAACCTATGCCAAGGACACTTATGCGACGGAATCAAAGGCGGCGCTGTTCGGCGGAACGACGACGCTGATCGAAATGATCTGCCCGTCGCGCTCGGAAGAGCCGCTGGCGGCGTTTGAATTGTGGAAATCCAAAGCCGCGGGAATCAGCGCCTGCGATTTCACCTTCCACATGGGCGTCACGCGGTTCGACGGGTCAGCCGAAAGCCAGTTGAAGGAAATCGTCGCGGCCGGGCTTTCGTCGTTCAAGATTTTCCTGGCGTACAAAGGGGCGTTGGGCGTCGATGATGCGGAGTTGTTCGCGACGATGCGTCTGGCCAAATCGCTGGGCGTGATCGTCACCGCGCATTGCGAGAATGCCGACGCGGTCTCGGGGAAACAGAAGGAACTGCTGGCGGCGGGAAAGACCGGGCCGGAATGGCACGAGCCGTCGCGGCCGGAATCGGTCGAAGCGCTGGGCGTGCATCATTTGATGACGTTCGCGGCGATGCACGGCACGCATTGCTATATCGTCCACACCAGTTGCGAGCCGGCCGCGCGGCAGGCGCTGGCCGCCCGCGCCGCGCGGAAATCGCGTGTGGATCGAAACGCTGATCCAATATCTGACGCTGGACAAGACTTACGCCGAACGGCCGGATTTCGAGGGAAGCAAATTCGTCATGTCTCCGCCGCTGCGCGACAAATCCAATCAGCCGTTCCTCTGGAACAACCTGGCCAACGGCTCCATCAGCACCGTCGCGACCGATCATGCCCCGTTTGATTTCAAGGGCCAAAAGGAGATGGGCCGCGCGGATTTCACGAAGATTCCCAACGGCATTCCGTCGCTGGAAGACCGCGTGAACATTCTTTACACGACGGGAGTGAAGACGGGCCGGCTGGACTTAAACCGTTTTGTGGACTGCGCTTCGACGCAGGCGGCGAGGTTGTTCGGACTGTATCCGCGCAAGGGAACGATCGCGCGTCGGCAGCGACGCGGATCTGGTCGTTTACGATCCGAATCACAAAAGCGTCGATCAGCGCCCGAGCGCATCACATGGCCGTGGATTACAATCCGTTTGAAGGCGATGACCATCGACGGCCGGGCCGAGACGGTTACGGTTCGCGGGCAGATCATGGTGCGACAAGGGCAAATTCGTCGGCGATAACCAGCGCGGAAAGTTTCTCAAGCGTGAGCCGAACCATTTTTGAAAAGAGCAGCCCATCATGCCTGATTTGAGTTGCAACATCGGCGGGATCAAATCGCCCAATCCGTTCTGGCTGGCCAGCGGCCCGCCCACCAACACGGCGTACCAGGTCCGCAATGCCTTCGACGCCGGCTGGGGCGGCGCGGTCTGGAAGACCCTCACCGATGAGCCGATCGTCAATGTCGCCTCCCGCTACGGCGGAATCTCGCTGAACAACCAGAAGCTGATGGGCCTGAATAACATCGAGCTGATCACCGACCGCTCGCTGGACGACAACCTGCGCGAGATCGCCGAGGTCAAACGCAAGCATCCCGACAACGCCGCTGATCGCCTCGGTGATGGTGGAATCCAAGCGCGAAAGCTGGCACCGCGTCATCAAGCGGATTCAGGATGTCGGCGTGGACGGATTCGAATTGAATTTCGGCTGTCCGCATGGGATGAGCGAGCGCGGAATGGGTTCGGCCGTCGGACAGGTTCCCGAATATGCCGAGATGATCTGCGGATGGGTGAAGGAAGTTTCGACCGTGCCGGTGCTGGCCAAGCTGACGCCCAACGTCGACCGACATCAAGGCGATCGCGCCGTGCGGTGAAGCGCGGCGGCGGCGACGGCATCAGCCTCATCAACACCATCAATTCGATCATTGGAATCGACCTGAATACGCTTTTCGCCCAAGCCGAGCGTCGGCGGTTTGGGCTCGCACGGCGGATATTGCGGGCCGGCGGTCAAGCCGATTGCGCTGTACATGGTCAGCGAAATCGCCCGCGATCCGCGAGATTGGACTTCCCATCAGCGGAATCGGCGGAATCCGCAAATGGGAAGATGCCGTCGAGTTCATGCTTCTGGGTGCGACGGGTTGCAGGTGTGCACGGCGGTGATGCACCGCGGATTCGGCGTCATCAAATCCATGACCCGCGGGCTGGAGCAGTGGATGGAGCAAAAGGGGTTTGAATCGATCGACCAGATCGTCGGGCCAGGCGACGCCGCGCATCAGGCACTGGGGCAGATTTAGATCTGAATTACAAGGTCGTCGCCGAAATCAACGAATCGACGTGCATTCACTGCGGCATCTGCTACGCCAGTTGCGAGGACGGCTGCTATCAGGCGATCGATTGGCAGAAGATTTCGCGGGAGCAGTACATCGCAGAAATTCGGCGAACCGCGCCGGATGAAGGGCGAAGCGGCGCCGAACCTTCGACTGGACGAGAGCGGCGGCACGATCGACGTGTTCAGCGTCAACGACGCCGGCCTGCGTCGGCTGCAACATGTGCGCGCTGGCCTGCCCGGTGGAGGGATGCATCACGATGGAAGAAGTGCCGACCGGCAAGCCGGCCGATGAATTGGAATCAGTATCAGGATTTGCTGAAATCGCACCAGATTGAACCGATCCAGCCGAAGAAGGCCGTGAAATCCGTCACGCGTTCCAGCAGGAGAGTAGTATGCCGCGTATTGTTCGAGCCGGTTTGATTCAGGCGACGCTTTGCGAGCCGTCGACTTCGCCCGACCCAAAAGATCAAGCAGGCGATGATCGACAAGCACGTCGCCCTGACCGCCGAGGCCGCGGCCAAGGGGGTGCAGGTGCTGTGCTTTCAGGAACTGTTCTACGGCCCATATTTCTGCGCGGAGCAGAAAGCGCGAGTGGTACGACCTGGTCGAAAAGATGCCCGACGGCCCGACGACCAAGCTCTTTTGCGAGATCGCGAAAAAGCACGAGATGGTGATCGTCCTGCCGATTTACGAGGAAGACATCACCGGCGTTTATTACAACACCGCCGCGGTGATCGACGCCGATGGAAGGTTCCTGGGAAAATTCCGCAAGATGCACATTCCGCATTGCGAGCCGGGTTTTTGGGAGAAATTTTATTTCCGGCCGGGGAACCTGGGCTATCCGGTTTTCGAAACGCGCGTCGGGAAAGTCGGCGTCTACATCTGCTACGACCGGCACTTTCCCGAAGGATGGCGCGCACTGGGCTTGGCGGGCGCGGAGATCGTTTTCAATCCCTCGGCCACGGTCGCGGGTCTTTCGGAATATCTCTGGAAGCTGGAGCAGCCCGCCGCGGCGGCGAACAACATTTACTACGTCGGCGCCATCAACCGGCCGGGCTTTGAGGAGCCGTGGCGCATCGGCGAGTTTTACGGAAGCTCTTATTTCGCCGATCCGCGCGGGCAGATCATCGCCCAGGGCGACCGCGCAGCACCGACAGCATCGTGATCGCCGACCTGGATCTGGACGTGATCCGCCAGGTGCGCAACGTCTGGCAGTTCTATCGCGACCGCCGGCCGGAATCGTACCAAACACTGACCGCGCCTTGAGAATCGAACACTTTTTTGCTGGGAGCACGACGATGCCTCAAACTTTGAACGCTACTCAATCGACCGCCAAACGGGTTTCACTTCCCGTTTGCACGCACGTGCCCGAGCCGTACGCCGGGCCGACGAAACAGGAAGTGCTGGCCATGCGGCAGCAATATCTGTCGCCGGGATTGATCCGTTATTACAAGGATCCGCTGATGATCGTCGAGGGCCACATGCAGTACGTGTGGGACGAGACGGGCAAACGATATCTCGACGCCTTCGCGGGGATCGTGACCGTCTCGGTGGGACATTGCCATCCGAAAATCGTGCAGGCCGTCCAGAAGCAGGTTGGAAAGCTCCAGCACACCACCACGATCTATCTGCATCCGACGATCGGCCAATTCGCCAAAAAGCTGACCGAGCACATGCCGGCCAGATTCCGGATCTGTCGAGCTGGTACTTCACCAACAGCGGCTCGGAAGCCAACGAGCTGGCGATCCTCGCCGGGCGCGAATACACGAAGAACATGGACATCATTTCGCTGCGCAACGCCTACCACGGCGGGACCGCCGCGACGATGAATCTCACCTCGCACGGCACGTGGAAATTCAAATCCAACCCCGGATTCACCGTCAAAAATGCCACGCCGGGATATTGTTATCGCTGTCCGTACGGCCTGACGTATCCTTCCTGCGATCTGAAATGCGCCCGCGATGCCAAGGACCTGATCCAATACGAAACCAGCGGCGAAGTCGCGGTCTTCATCGCCGAATGTATCCAGGGCGTGGGCGGAGTCGTGGTTCCGCCGAAGGAATATTTCAAGATCGTCTACGACATCGTGCGCAAAGCAGGCGGGATTTGCGTGGCCGACGAGGTTCAGGGCGGCTTCGGCCGCACCGGCACGAAATTCTGGGCGTTTGAGAACTGGGATGTCGTTCCCGACATGGTTACGATGGCCAAGGGCATCGGCAACGGCGCACCGCTCGGGGCAATGGTGACGCGCCCGGAAATCTCCGCCACGCTGACTAACCGAATTCATTTCAACACCTTCGGCGGAAACCCGATCTGCATGACCCAGGGCTTGGCCACGCTCGAAGTCATCGACGCCGAAAATATTCAGGCCAACGCCCTTCGCGTCGGCACGCATCTGAAAAACCGCCTGATCGATCTTCAGCAGAGGCAACCGCTCATCGGCGACGTGCGCGGGATGGGATTGATGCTCGGCGTGGAACTGGTCAAGGACCGCGTCAGCAAGGAGCCGGCCAAGAACCAGACCGCGGCGCTCGTCGAAATGGCCAAGGAGCGCGGACTTCTGCTCGGCAAGGGCGGCCTGCACGGCAATGTGCTGCGCATCAAGCCGCCGATGTGCCTGAGCATGGATGACGCCGATTTTCTGGTCGATTGCCTGGAGGAAATTCTTCCGCGGGCAAGCCAGGTCCCATGAAAGGAAAGTTGGAATAGATTATGACTGCCGCTTCACCAGTTTCCCCCGCCGTAAAAGCGATCCAGCGCCTTCCGTTTCTGGACAACGGGCGCTGGGTCTCCAGTTCCAGCGATCGGTTTGGACAGGTCTTCAATCCTTCCCGAGGCAATGCGATTGCTGAAGTCCCGTTCTGCACCGCCCAAGAGGTGGACCATGTTGTTCGCTCGGCCGCCGCCGCGTTGGAGGAATGGGCCGAGACCCCGGTCGTCGAGCGCGTCCGCGTGCTTTTTAAGTTCCGCCAGATCTGCCTGGACCGATTCGATTCCCTGGCCGCTTGCGTGACGCGGGAGCACGGCAAGACGCTGGCCGAGGCCAAAGCATCGGTTCAGCGCGGCATTGAGGTCATCGAATTTGCCTGCGGCGTTCCGAGCCTCATCATGGGAGATTCGTTGGCGAACATCGCCCGCGGCGTCGACAACGAAACCATCCGGCATCCCGTCGGCGTATGCGTGGGAATCACGCCGTTCAATTTTCCGTTCATGGTTCCGCTGTGGATGTTTCCGATCGCCATCGCCTGCGGAAACACGTTTGTCCTGAAACCCTCCGAGCGGGTGCCGATGAGCGCCAATCTTCTGGGCGAAATGATGATCGAAGCCGGCCTGCCGCCGGGCGTGTTCAACATCGTACACGGCGACAAGACGTGCGTGGATGCGCTGCTCGACCCATCCGCTGGTCAAGGCGATCAGCTTTGTGGGATCGACTGCGGTTGCGCAACATGTTTACGAAACCGCCGCGCGTCACGGGAAGCGCGTCCAGGCGGCGGGGGGGGCCAAGAATCATCTCATCGTCATGCCCGATGCCGACCTCGACCAGGCTGCGGCTGCGGTGCAAACGTCGGCGTTCGGCTGCGCCGGAGAGCGGTGCATGGCCGGCTCGGTCGCGGTGCCCGTCGGCGACGTGGCCCAGGATTTGGTGGACCGTCTGACTGAAATCGGCCAGTCGATGAAAACCGGCCCCACCGACGGCGTCCGACGCGCCGGACATGGGCCCGCTAATCACGCGCCAGCATCAGCAGCGCGTCGCGGGATATCTCGACATCGCCGCCGGCGAAGGCGCACGCGTCGCACTCGACGGCAGGAAAGTCCCGGCCGCGCAATCGGACGGGTTCTTCGTCGGGCCCAGCATTGTCGATCTCGTCAAGCCGGACATGCGATTGGCCAAAGAAGAGATCTTTGGCCCCGTGCTGGCTGTGATGCGCGTGCGGGATATCGAAGAGGCGACGGAGATTGCCAGGACATGCCCCTTCGGCAACGGCGCCAGCATCTTCACCAACAGCGGCTGGGCGGCCCGGCAATTCAAAATGCGATTCAACGCCGGAATGATCGGGATCAACATCGGCGTTCCCGCTCCCATGGCCTGGTTCCCATTCACCGGCTGGAACCGATCATTCTTCGGCGACCTGCACATCCAGGCAATGGAATCGATCCACTTCTACACCCAACAGAAAACGATAATGACGCGGTGGTTCAAATCCGCCGGCGATTCGCATCATGATCCCGTCTGGCGGTCCGAAAAGCCGTGAAGACCAAACTGAGCCGGATCATTACGTCCATTAAGACATTAACTTATCAAGGCGTGCCACGATCTCTATGGATCTGCCTGGCGGTGGGACTATGTGCGAGCGCAGCGGCACCGACCCAGCCGTTGATCACCGGCAAAGCGATCACTCCATCAACGCAAACCAGTTCGGACGTCGGCAACATGCCGATGAATATAGCCGTCACGCCTGATGGGCGCTACGCCCTGGTCAGCGATATGGGGTATCACCAGTGGCTCTGGTCGATTCGAACGTCGGACGGCAAGGGCGTTTCGAAGGTGAGTTTTGAGCGAATCAATCCGAAACACTGGGTCCGCATACGGTCCGGTGGAGAGGAATCCGGAACCCCAGCTTCGCCCGGATCGTGGCAATCCAACGGGCTGTATTACGGCTTGGCGATCGGCAAGGGGAACGTTGTTTATGCCGCCCAAGGCGCCCACGACAGCATAGCCGTCCTGGACCTCGGTGACGACGGGACGCTGAAGTTGCGCGATTACATTGTCACCCGGCAGCGCGATTTCCCCGCCGGACTGGCGATGGACGATCGCGATGTGCTGTATGTCGCCAACAATGCCTCGGGCAACGGCGATCCGACCAAGCTCTCCGGCAGCGTCGCGATGTACGATCCGGATACCAAGATGGAATTGGGCCGATACACTTTTTCCAACAGCCACGGAGGCACCTCGAATTTCCCGCTGGGCATCGTGGCGCTGCGCAACGGTGAAACGGCGTACGTGGCGGCGGAGCGCGACGACATGGTTTATGCGCTGGACACACGCGACCCGGCCACGCCGACCTTGCGGGCCGGAATTGGCGTCGGGGCGCATCCGGCGACGCTTGCGCTATCACCCGATCAGACGCGATTGTTCGTCGCCAATTCGCTCAGCGATACGGTGTCGGTGATCGATACCCAATCGAACAAGGTTGTCGGCACGATTCTATTGCGTCCGGACATGGCGCGCGATCTGCCGGGGGTCACGCCCACGGCATTGACCGTGTCCGCGGATGGAGAAACTCTGTACGTGACCTTGGGAGACATGGACGCGATCGGTGTGGTGGACGTCGCGTCGATGCAATTGCGCGGATGCATTCCGGCGGGCTGGTATCCCAGCGCGGTGGAAACAATCGGTCAGGGCCGGCTGCTCGTCGCCAATGCCAAGGGCACCAGCGTTCGCAATCCCAACAATCGGCCCGACCCGCACGATGCGCGGCGAAAAACGGGCTACATCCTGAGCGATTTGAACGGCAACGTCTGTATCGTTGACGTCCCCGATGCGGATGATTTGGAAAAAAGCACGGAGCAGGTCCTGGAGAACAATCGGCTCACGGCCTTGTCGCGCCCGGCACCGAATCCGCTGGCCGGCATCGGTCTGTCGGCCGGAAAAATCAAGCACGTTATCTACATCATCAAGGAGAATCGCACGTACGACCAAATCCTGGGCGATCTGCCCCAGGGCAACGGCGATCCGTCGCTCGTGATATTCGGGCGCGACGTGACGCCGAATCAACATGCCTTGGCCGAGCGATTCGTTTTGATGGACAACCTGTACGCATGCGGAGAAGTGAGCGGGGATGGGTGGTGTTGGAGCACGCAAGGGATGGCCGACGCGTATGTGGAACGGAATATTCCGTATCATTATTCAAATCGCGGGCGGAAGTTTGATTTTGAGGGGCAAAACAACGGATACGTGACGGGCGGACTTCCGGCCAAAGATGAGAACGGCAAGCCGCTGACGACGCTGCCGTCATTCCGCAACGGTGCGCCGGCGATCCCGGACGTGGCCAGCACCGGACGGTATCTCTGGGACGCGGCCAAAGCGGCGGGGATTTCGATTCGGAACTACGGGTTTTTGCTGAGTTTTAACGACAGCACGACGGGGATCGCCGGCGGGCCGGACAATTATCCGGCCGTGAGCAGTCTCCAGCCGCCGGGGCACGATCTGGCCGGCGTCACCGACATCGACTATCGCCGTTTCGATCTGGATTATGCCGACAGCGATGCGCCGTCGGTTTATGCCGAGCAGACGCGCGATAACCGGGTGCTTTTCAAAACCGCGATTTACGGGAAATACAAAGCGCCCAGCCGGTTCGCGGAATGGAACCGGGAGTTTCAGATGATGCTGGCGAAATCGCCGGATGGTTCGGCCGTTCCGGCCTTGACGCTCCTCCGGTTGCCGAACGATCACACGATCGGCGCCAAGGCGGGCAAGCACACGCCGCGGTCTTGTGTCGCCGACAACGATTATGCGCTGGGCCAGATCGTTCAAGCCGTGAGCCACAGCCCTATCTGGACCAGCGCCGCCATATTCGTCATCGAGGATGATGCCCAGAGCGGTGTGGATCACGTTGATGCCCACCGCACGACCGGCTTCATCATCAGTCCGTGGATCAGACCTCACGGCGTCGATCATCATTTTTACAACACGGACAGCATGCTCAAGACCATCGAGTTGCTGCTGGGCATGCGGCCGTTGTCGCAGTACGACGCCGTTGCCGATCCGATGATGGATTGGATCGGCAGCCCGAACAACGCCGAGCCGTACGAAGCAAAGATGCCTCCTCTGGAGATGATTGGCCAGATCAATCCCGAGCCGAGGGAACTTCGAGCGGGAGACCCGCGGATTGAGATGGCGTTGCAATCGGCGAAGATGGATTTCACGCACGCCGACGCGGCCCCGGCGGCGGAATTGGATGAAATTGTCTGGAAGACGGTGAAGGGTCCGGCTTCGGTCATGCCCATCATGCACCGCACGCTTCCGAGCAAGAATGGGGACGACGATGATGATTAACGGCTTGTTCCCCTTCCTGAATCAGTTGCACCACGTGTTTGTGGGCATTTGTCGGGATCAGGAAGCCTGCCTGTGGTCCAGCCCTGGTCTTTCGCTGTGACAGCGGGCGAGGAGGTTCGAACTCCCGACATTCAGCTTGGGAAGCTGACGCTCTACCAACTGAGCTACGCCCGCGAACTTCACGGGAATCCTAACGCGCGCCGGCAGCGCGATCAAACCTGGGATCGCCGCCGCCAGCACATCGAGGACCTGTTTCAAGATTACGAATACGGGAATCTGCCGCCCAAGCCGCGGAATATGACGATCACGCCCGGGCCGGCGGTGGATGACGCAACCGTCTTGGCATGCCGGTCGCTGCCGCGCCGCTGACGTTCGACGGCATCGATCCCGCGCGGATCGTTGTCACCGATCATTCTCGCTCTCCATCCCTTTCCGGCCCGGCGGGCAAACTCCCAATGATGGGGATATGCCGATTTTTGCGGATCACCTGTTTTTCGATGGACCGCTGCCCAAAGAGTTTGGCCAGCTTCGCTTATTCCGACAATCGCAGTGCGTTTGCCAGGGTGGACGCCGATTGAAGGCTGTTTTTCACGGGCGCCGTTACCATAACTGAGCGGTGCGGCATTATCGCCCTCAGTCCAAATTTCGCGGTCCATTCTGAAGCGGCATCATTTTCTACAAATCCAGTGCCGATAGAAAACCGGTGTCGAGGCCCACATTCGGAGGCTGGATTCTTTCGCCGCACAGGAATCAGCAAAAATGAAATCAATCCCCGCGCGGAGGCGGCGTGTTCTTCTGTTGGCCGTTGCGCCGCTGCTGGTGACCTTGCCGGCCCGATTTGCGTGGGCCGTTCCGCACGGGGGGCAAATCGTCGCCGGATCCGCCGCCATTTCCAGGTCGGGAAATATGCTGCTCGTCCGCCAATCCACGAATCGCGCCATCATCGACTGGACCGACTTTTCGACTTCATCTTCCCAGACCGTGCAGTTCGTTCTTCCGTCGGTTTCCTCGGCCGTGCTCAATCGCGTGATATCGCTCACGCCCAGCCGGTTGAACGGAACCCTGCTCTCCAACGGAGCGGTTTATCTCATCAATCCCAGCGGAATCCTGGTCGGCCCCGGCGGTCAGATCGACGTCCACGGCTTCGTGGCGTCGTCGCTGGACGTGAACAACGCGGCGTTTCTGGCCGGCGGCAATCTGCTGTTTTCCGGCAGTTCCAGCGCCGCCGTTGCCAACCAGGGCGTCATCTCCGCTTCCGGCGGCGCCGTCGTGCTGATGGCCGAGCAGGTTCGCAACGACGGCCGGATTACGGCTCCCGGCGGATCGGTCACGCTGGCCGCGGGAACGGAGGTTCTGTTGCAGCAGACCGCCAGCCCCGGTGTCACCGTGCGGGTCATCGGCGACGGATCGGCCACGAATACGGGCGTGATCCAGACCACGCTCGCCCAACTCGCCGCCAACGGCGGCAACGCCTTCGCCTTGGCGATCAACAACACCGGCGTCATTCGCGCCACCGGCGTGCAAAACGCCAATGGCCGCATTTATCTCACCGGCGGCCCCGCGGGCGCCGTGGCCGATGCCGGCACGCTCGACGCCTCCTCATCCACCGGCCTCGGCGGCCAAATCGTTGTCACCGGGCAAAACATCACGATTGATTCGCAGGCCGATCTCACCGCCGCCGGCGCTACCGGCGGCGGCGAAATTCTCGTCGGCGGCAGTTGGGAAGGCGCCGACCCCAGCATCGCCGAAGCGCTCACCACGACCGTGCAGAGCGGCGCGGTCCTGAACGCGTCGGCCACCGGATCGGGCGACGGCGGATTGATCGTTGTCCGCTCGGACGTGGACAATCCGGCTTCGCTCACGCGGGTTTACGGATCGCTGCTGGCCAACGCCGGTCCGGGCGGCGGCAGCGGCGGACGAATCGAAACCTCCGGATATTTGCTCGATGTCGCCGGCGCCTCGGTCTGGGCATGCGCGT
Source organism: uncultured Phycisphaerales bacterium (assembly GCA_963771925.1). GTDB lineage: Bacteria > Planctomycetota > Phycisphaerae > Tepidisphaerales > Tepidisphaeraceae > PALSA-1353. Next base: position 1,158,471 of record CAVYVE010000005.1, on the reverse strand, counting down.
CCAGCGGCCAACCCGGTCAATGGCTCCTCGACCCATACAACGTCACCATCAGCACCAGCGCCACCACCAACATGAATGAAACCGGCACCTGGGAGCCAACCGCCACCGCCAACATCAACGTCTCGGACATCGACGCCGCCCTCAACGGCGGCAGCAGCGTCACCATCTACACCGGCGGCACCGACGGCGGCGGCGATCTGGGCAACATCATTGTCAATGCCGCCATCGCCAAATCCTCCGGCACGTCCGCCGTCACTCTCACCCTTGAGGCCGACAACAACATCACCGTCAATCAATCGATCTCCGCCACCAGCGGCGAATTGAACATCGTTCTGGACGCCCACCACGGCACCTCCGGCGTCATCATCCTCGGGTCGAATTTGAGCACCAACGGCGGAAACATCAGCTTCGGCACCGGCCGAACTTCCGGCGGGGTCCTGGTCGGCGGCGATGTCTATCTCGACGGATCGAGCGCGCAGACCATCACCACCGGCGGCGGCGCCGTCACGGTTTACGGCCAGGTGCTGATCGCCAATCCCTCGGGTCTGACCATCAATACCAGCGGCGGGGCGGTCGATTTTGAAAGCACCGTGGACTCCGGCGATTCTTACGCCCTCGGCAGTGACGGAAGCGTGATGTGGACTCAGGCGGTCACTGACGCCAAGGGATCGACCGGCGGCGGCGCCGCCATCGGCGATACTTATCTGGCCACGATCACCTCATCGCTTGAAAACCAGATCGCCGCCAACGCCGCCGGATATTCAGCCGCCTGGCTCGGCGGAAAACGCCTCGTTCCCGATCCCAACAGCGCGACCGACCCCGACAGCCAGATTTGGTATTGGGTCACCGGCCCCTTGGGGCTGGCAAACGGTGGGGTGGGAACCCCCTTCTTCACGGAGGTTTATCAGGATAACCCCGCCAATGTCGGCGGCGGAACACCGATCAACGGCGCCTTTACAAACTGGAATCCCGGTGAGCCGAATAACGACGGCGGCGCCAACACCACCGTGAATTCCGAGTCGGCCCTGGAATTCACAGGAGCCACCGCCGTCTGGAACGATTTGAGTCAGAATTCCAGCAATCCCTATCTCGTCGAAACCAACCTCGCCCCCAGCCCGCTGACCATCAATGCGGGGGCCGCTCAGGTCACGTTCAAAGGTTTGGTCGGATCCAACAAGGTGCTGGCCAGCCTCACCGTCACCGGCCCGGCGGCGATCAACGGCGGCGGCGTCACCACCACCGGCGCAGACCTACAACAATCCCGTCACCCTCGGCGCCAGCGCCATCCTGTCCGTCACCAACGCCGATCTGAACATCGATCAGAACATCACCTATTCCGGCAGCTCCGCGGCCAGCGTCACCTTGCAGGCATCCGGCAGCGTGACCGTGGCATCCAACACCGCAATCGCCGCCGGCGGTTCGGCGCGCTGAATGTCACCATCGACACGCACAACAGCGCCGGAACGGATTCCGGAAACTCCGGCGCCATCGTCCTGAACTCCGGCGCTTCCATCTCTTCCAACGGCGGGAGCATCACTCTCGGCGGCGGCGTCAGCCCCGGCTCCACACCGGCGTACGGCACCAGCACCTATCTCAACGGCATCGATCTGAACGATGCCACCCTGAATTCCAGCGGCGGAACCATCACCCTGAACGGCGTCGGCGCTGCCGGCGGCGTGGGCCTGGAGGGCAATGATGCCGCCGTCTCCGCCGCCGGCGGCGCGATTTCAATCACCAGCACCGGCGGGACCACTGCCGGTTCCAGCACATTTACCGCGGCCGATCTGCTGCTGGGCGGATCGGGGGACTTCACGCTGACCAACGCGTCCAATGCCGTCGGCACGATCGCCGCCAACGTCTCCGGCGGGGACATCCGGCTCACCGACAGCACCGGCCTCACAGTCGGCGATATCAACGGAACCAGCGGCGTCACCGACACCGGCGGAACCGTCACGCTCGTGGACAACGGCGCATCCTCCGACATCACTCTGGACGACGCCGTTTCCGGCGTCGGCAGCGGGAACACGGTCGTCCTCGTCGCGGGCGGCAATTTCGTCAACGACGACGGTTCCGCGGCGATCAACCCCGGTTCCGGCCGATTCCTGATCTATTCCACCAGTTTCCCCGCCGACACGTTTGACGACTTGAACGGCGGACATTTGTACGACCAGACCTACACCGCCGATCCGCCCGGCGGCGTCGCCGCATCGGGCAATCAATTCCTCTTCAGCGCCACGCCCGTTCTCACCTTCACCGCCACCGGCCAAACCAAAGTGTACGGCCAGGCCAATCCCTCGCTGACCTACACGGTGAGCGGCTTGATCGGCGGCGATACGATCACCGAAGCTATTTCCGGCACGCCGGCAATTTCGACAACAGCGACCACGGCCAGCGGCGTTAACAGTTATGCCATCGACTTCGCCGACGGCTCGCTGTCTTCATTGATCGGTTATGGCGTCAGCTTCGTCCCCGGCACTCTGACGGTCACGGCCGCGCCGCTGACCATTACCGCCAACAATCAAACCCGGCCGATCGGCGCACCGAATCCATCCTTCACCGCGAGCGTCAACGGATTGGTTAGCGGCGATCTCCCCTCTGCCGTCACCGGCCTGGTTTTCAGCACAACCGCTCAAACCGACTCGCCGATTGGGCAATATCCGATCGGCCTTTCCGGCGGGTTCAGCCCGAATTACACGATCACTCTCGTTGGAGGCACATTGCAGGTGACGAGCGTTTCCACGCAGGGTCTGCGCACGGAGGCACAATCGCAGCAAACGCTCGCTCCCAATTTCGCTCCGGTTTCCCTGACCGAGCCGCTCGCCGCGCCCACCGCCGAAATCGCGACGTTGCCGGCGACGGAGCCGGGCCAGTTTGGCGCCGCACAGGGATACCTCTTCTATCGCAGCGCGCCGCCGCAAAATGGCAATATGGCCGCAATGTCCATCCAATCGGAAAAGGTTCTTCTCGATGCGATCGCGCACGTCAGTTCCTTCGATCTGGCGGGTTCGAACAGTTCCAATTCAACCGCAGCGAAGGACGAACCGTAGGCCGTGCAGCGGGTCGCAAGGAAAGGGTTGTATGTCCAGACAAATCTTCGTCGCGGCCGTCGTCATCTTGTCGCTGACGCGAATCGCTTCGGCACAAGAAGCGCAGCGTCTGGCTCCGAAAGTTCCGCCGGCCAATCCGCCCGCGAAACTTCAGCCGCCCGCGCCAACCACTCAACCGCAGGGCAATCAACTCATCGTCGCGCATTTGCGCGGAATCGTCTTCGTCGATTCTCCCGAAAAAGTTCGCGAGTCATCCGACGCGCGTGGCATAGATGTCAGCCAGGCCCCGCTGCTCCATTCCCCGAAATTCGTCGCCGAGGTGTCGGCCTACCTCGGCAAACCATTGACCCTTTCCAAGCTCAACGAAATTTGCCAACTCGTGGTCGTCTATTGCCGCGGCATTGATCGGCCGGTCGTGGACGCCATCGTTCCCCAGCAGGATGTCACCGCCGGAACCGTGCAGATCGTGGTTCTGCAGGGCCACATCGGAAAAATCCTCGCCGAAGGGAACCACTTTTTCCCGAGCAAGATGCTCACCAGCGCCATCCGCGCCAAAAGCGGAGACGAGATTTCGCAAAACCAGCTTCTCGACGATGTCGATTGGCTCAATCGAAATCCCTTCCGCCGCACGGACCTGATCCTCCAGCGCGGCGCCGAGTTCGGACAAACCGACGTCGTCCTCGACACCGAAGACCATTTTCCCTTGCGTCTGTACGCGGGCTATGAAAACACCGGAACCGTCTCCACCGGCCAGGACCGATGGATGGCCGGACTGAACTGGAGCAACGCCTTCGGCCTCGACGATCAGCTGAACTATCAATATACGATGGGCGATAACATCGAAGGCTTCCAGGCCCATAGCTTCAGCTACGTCGCCCCGTTGCCTTGGCGAGACATCCTGACGATTTTCGGCAACTGGTCCTCCAGCAACGTGCAGACCGATCCCAACGTCTTCCAGACCGGCCAGAGCTGGCAAGTCAGCGCCCGCTATGAAATCCCCCTGGCCCGGATGGGCGATCTCGCCCAATCCATCGTCCTCGGCGGCGATTTCAAGCGATTCAACACCAACGCCGATTTCGGCGGATTCAGCGTCTTCTCTTCCTACGTAAACATCGTTCAATTCATGCTCGGATACAACGCCAATGAAATCGATTCCCGCGGCTCGAGCGATGCATCGCTGCAAGGATATTTCTCGCCCGGATACATCGGCTCGCAGGATGATCGGTCCGATTATGACAACGCCCGCGTCGGCGCCGATCCGCAATACGCCTATGGTCTGCTCAGCGCCGACCGCACGACGAATCTGTCTGCTAATTTCTCCTGGGTGACGCGTTTCCAAGGCCAACTTGCTACCGGCCCGCTGCTGGGCAGCGAGCAGCTTGGCGTCGGCGGCATCGATTCCGTCCGAGGATACCTCGAGCGCGAAGGCAACGGCGACGACGGATTGATTCTCTCCAACGAATTGCACACGCCGTCGCTCAGCTTCCTGAAAATCGCCGGCCGCAAGGACCAGCTTTATTTCCTCGCCTTCCTCGATTACGGCCTGGCGTATACGCGAGACGCCCAGCCCGGCCAGCCCAGCCAGGAAAACTTTCTCGGCGCCGGCCCCGGCGTCAGCTATCACCTCGGCCCCTGGCTCAGCATCGATTACGCCTACGGCTGGCGCCTCGCCAACGGCGATCCCACCGTCCACGCCACCGGCCGAAATCACCTCCGAATCCTGGCGAGCTTCACCTATTGATGAGGCCCCAGCGCTTCCAGCAGCGGCCCGAGATGCTTCTCGTAATGCCGCCAACGGCCCACCGAACGCGTATAGATCGGCTGACGCACCTGCCACACGCTGGATGTCAATACCGCGTTCTGCGTCCGATAAAATTCCAGGCACGCCGGATCCCACGGCAAACCCAGGAATTCGATCAATCGCCGGCTCTGACCTTCCAGATCGGCGACCATCTCCTCGTATTGAATCTCCATCATTTTCAGCGGCAAAACACCAAGCCAATGCGCCGCCAGCCGATCGACTTCCTTGTACCAATGCCCGCAATGCGCCAGATCGAACGAAAACGTGTTGCCGGCGCCGAACGATTGGAAAAAACAAGAGAGGCAATTGTCGTGCGCATCCCGGCGGCACAGGATCACCCGCGCCCGCGGAAACAGCACGGCAATGAAGCCAAGTTGAAGGATGTTGCCCGGCATCTTGTCGACGATCCGCGATGCGGTCGCATTCATCTCTCGCAAGTGGCGCAGGTGCTGCTGGGCCGCTTTCCTGATCGGTTCCGGTTTCCATCCCAGCGCGGCGCTCTTCACATCGGTTTCTCCCAGCGACTGTGCGAGGATTCCGATGCCCCTCAATTCGCCCGCTCCGTGGACTTGGGGATGGCTCGCCGCGATCTGCTGCACGAGCGTCGTGCCCGAACGCGGCATTCCCACCACGAACACCGGAATCTCCGATGGATCTCCCCAATCCCGCCGCTCTTCGAAGAACGACGGCCTGTACGTCTCGATCGGTTCATCGACCAGGTGGTGCATGATCGCCGGGTCGTATCGATCGCCCGCCAACGCCCGCAACTGCTTCACCAGTGCATTCGCCTCGATAAAGCGGACGAAAGCTTCGTCATAGCGGCCAAGGTCGTCCAATACCTTCCCCAGCGCAAATCCCGCGCTCAGCGCTCTGCCGCGGCCAGATTCGGCTCATTCAGCATTGCCGTGAGCCGTTTGACTTCTTCCGCGCTGGACTTGATTTCCCCGGAGGTGACCAGATTATTGTAAGCGACCGCTGAATTTGGCCGGATTTCCAGCGTTTTCCGGAAGCAGTCCGCCGCTTCATCAAACTTGCCCTGCGCCCGCAGCGCCATGCCCAGTTCATTCCATGCCGAATAAAGCTTCGGATCTGCCGCCACGGCCCGGCGAAGGTGCTGCACCGCGGCCGCCGCATCGTGCCGCCACAACAGGATCTCGCCCATCGCCAGGTGTGTCATGGCCGCCTGGGGTTTCAGCGCCGCCGCTTTCGCATGGCACGCCAACGCCTCGTCGAACCGCTGCAGGTTCGCCAGAACGCTCGCCATGTTCGCGTGGGCATCAAAAAAATTGGCCCTCGCCGCTATGGCGTTGCCGTACGCCGCCAGCGCTTCCTCAAATCGACCGACCGCATGATAGGCCGTGCCCAAATTGAACTGGGGCACCGGGTTGCCGGGCTGAAGCTCGGTTGCCCTCAAATACGCGGCCGCCGCCTCATCGAATTTGCCCAAATCCCGAAGCAAGTTGCCCATGTTGTTGAGCGCTTCGACATAATCCGGTTTGAAGTGCAGCGCCCGGCGATACGCCGCCAGGGCCTCCTCCGATTTTCCCTGCCCACGCAACGCCGCACCCAGAATACGGTGCGCTTCGGCAAATTCGCCTCTGATGGCGATGGCCTTGGAACAGGCCGCGATCGACTCCTCAAACCGATTCTGTTTCATGCGCACGCTTGCCAGTTCGTTGTAGGCCAGCGCGTCGTTTGGATTGATTTGGATCGCGCTGGCCAGCGACGCAGCCGCCGCCTCCAGCCGTCCGCCGGCCGCGAGAACCGAGCCCAAATCGCGGTGCACCGCCGCGTTATTCCGTTGAAGTTCCAGAACTTTCCGGTAACTGGCGATCGCCTCGTCAAATCGCCCCTGTTGCGCCTGCAGGGTGGCCAACGACCGATGCGCCTTGGGATCATCCGGCTTGATCCGGATGGCCCGGCCGATCAGATCGACCGCCACGTCGAAATTCCCGCGTTGACCCTCCACAACCCCCAGCAGATGCATCGCATCGGCATGGTTCGGCTCCCGATCCAGGATTTGCCGGTAGATTTTCTCCGCCGCCGCCAAGTCCCCGGCCTGGTGACGCAGCATTGCCATTTCTATCCGCTTGTCACTGTTCACTGGCCTGATTCATTCCATCTCCGTCCGGAACGTCCGCGGCGGATTAACTATGTCATTCACGTGGCTATTGGCGACCGACCCATTACGGCGGATAGATCGGATGACCGTCCTGCGGGAACGCCGTCGGCGGGGGCCTGGGGCTGCCAACGCGATTGATGATCAGATCGTCGAACATCGCGGTGGTGCGTCCGTTGCCTTCGCCGGCGGTAATGAGGCCGGCGAGGCCCGTGCTGAAACGGCTGTCTTGGGCCCAGAGAACTTCCACGCCGTCGATAAATCCGGAAATTTTTGAACCCGCGAACTGGAGCCGGACGTTGTGCCATCGATTCCATCGCCAGTGACGCGCGCTGCCAAGGGCGAGTTCGTGCTCTCTGCCGCCCTTGATTTGCTGATCGGCGACGTACAGGCGCAGCCGCCGTCGGCGTAAAGGCGCATGTAGTATCCGTTTGGATCGCCGTCCCATCCGTTGCCGGTGCTGTCGATCCGCCCCATGACGCCGGCCCACCCGCCGTCGTCGAGGAATATGTTGGCGCTGATCTCATAGTCCTTCCAGTGTTCATCGCCCAGGATGGTGTAGGGCATCCATTCGGGCGCCCAGCTTTGGGCCTTGGCATCCAGGACCTGACGCAGACAATTGCCTTCGCCGTCGGGGCGCGGGGCAAGTTCAAATACGCCGCAAATGTCCGCCGTATAGTGCGGCAGATAGCCCCAGGATTTGGGGTCTGAATAGTGATCGAAATTCTCGTGGTACGGGAATGGAAACGGCTTGGCGGGGGGAACTTCGGGGAATGAGCCCTTCTGCTGGCCCCTCGTCGTGGAGATCGAGTAAATCGAATCCGGCTCGACCGTGATGGTGAAGGTTCCACCGGCGGGTTGAATGTCGGGCTGGCGTGCGAATTGCTCGGCGCGATTCGTCCGCCAGACACAAAGCGTTCCATTCGACAAGCCGCCGGCGATTTCCATCCTCAGTTTTTGATCCGCCGCGGCACCGCCGGTTTCCAGGATGATGCTGTAGTCGTTGCCCGGCGATTTGAGGGTGACATAGGTTCCGCCGCCGGCCAGCTTTCCGCAGGCCCCGTTCAGATACGTCCAGCCCACATCGGAGAATTGCCCGATATGGGCGTACGCCCAGAGTGCCGGCTTGATGTCGTAATGGCCGCTCCACGGGGAGTCGGCCATCATCGCCGCCGGTTGCTCGGCATACGGCTCGACGCTGTACATCGAGCCGACGAGATACCAATACACCACCTTGGTCACTCCGCTGATGATGTAATTGTCGTTGAATTGGTGCACGTAGCCGATGGCGCAATCGAAATGGTTGTCGTAGGTATGGTCCTGATCCGTGTAGACGTGTTCTTCGGTGTTCCAGATCGGCTTGCCGAGCCGCTCGGCCAGTTCCTTCACTGCGGCCGGAGTCGGAAGCGTGGACATCGTGTGATTGCTGATGATGTCCACCGCGCCGCGCAGCGCGGCGTTGGTCGCCAGGTCTTCGCACCAATCCCATTTGCTGTCGCCGTTGCCGTCGAAGGCGTGAATCTTCACCGCGCTCAGTCCGTTGTCGTTCAGCGTGCGCCGAAACATCGTGACGAACGATTCGACCGATCCGCGTTCGTTTCGGCACCCGATCGCATCCAGATTCAGACCGTAAACACGCTTCAGCCCTTGTATCCATTTCACGTCGTAGTCGCATAGGTCCTGGCTCCAGAACTGGCCGTTGCCCACCCAGCCCGGACAACTCCACGGGCACGCATCGAGCGTGATGGCTGGATTTCGCCGTTTGGCCTCGCGCATGAGCCACCATTCGTAACCCCGGCTGTAGTTCTCGTCATCGCGCCGGTGCATGTGGCTTGGTTCCGTCCCCTGCGTCGAATTTCCGTCGCCGGGAATCTCCACGTAAAGCGTCGACATCGACGCTCCAAACTTCGGCTTGAAAAGCAAGTCCAGTATCTGGCTCCGCTGCGGCTCGGGGTAATCCTTGAGGAGGACGGACGTGGCGCCGCCGCCGCTGACCGCGCCGGCGCCGTCAAATCGCTCTCCGCCGGCCGAGCCGTCCACCCGAATCGTTTGGTCCGCCCGCGCCCACGAAGCAACCAGACATGCCGCAAGCGCGATGGCAATCCTCAACTTCATCTTGACCCGCCCGTTAGGATGACCGTGGGACATCACCGCATCATTTGATTGAGCAACGGATTCATGGCATCGGCCCAAATCTCGTATCCGGCCGCGGTGGGATGAAGGAAATCATGCATGACCGATGCGGAAATCGTGCCGTCGGCGCCCAGGAATTTGTCGCCGATATCCAGGAAGCGCGTCTTGCCGCCGTCGTCCAGCTTGGCCAGGCCTTCATTGACGAATTTGATCTTGGCGCGCATCTCGGCAACCTTCGGATCGGTCGGATCGGCGCCCCTGGGGAATATGCCCAGAATCAATAGCTTGGCATCCGGAAGTTTTTCGTGAATCTCCTGAACGATCTTCTCGTCGGCTTTGAGGATGTCTTCCTCGGGGTAGCCGATGTTGTTGGTCCCGATCAGCAGCACCACGACCTTGGGGCTGATGCCGTCGAGTTCGCCGTTGGCGATGCGCCAAAGCACGTTTTGGGTTTTGTCGCTGCCGACGCCGAAGTTGGCCGCGTTCATCTGCGGATAATATTTCGGCCAGACTTCCTTGCCCCACCATTTCCAGCCTTCGGTGATGGAATCGCCCAGGAATAGAAGGCCGATCTTGCCTTCATCGCGGCGTTGCAGGAACTGCTCGTGGTCCTTCTCGAAATGGAGGTCGAGATTCCCGTCGGGACCGAGCTGTGGAGCGGCGACATCAGCCGGCTCGTCCACGGCTCTGCTCGACGCAAAAGCCAATGCCCCCAAAGTCAGGCACATCACCAGGATCAGAGAGCTTCGCTTCATAACATATCTCTTGCCAAAGCCTTGTCGCCCTGCTGCGCCAATATAGCCGCCACGGTCGCTTGGGCAATTGCCGAGGGATGCGTTAACATCGCCGGCGATGATCGCCACTGCCGAGTCCGCGACCAAATCCGGCAGCTCCATCAGAATTGCGTGGCCACCGGCCACGACCGCGATCGTCTGGGCGATTATTGCCATCGGCGTGGTCCTGCGTTTGGCAAGATGGATTCACTGGCGCGCGTTGTGGCTCGACGAGATTTATCTTGCCGGCAGCATCGTCCCACGATTGCTGCACGATCTGCTGCTCAAGCCGCTGGAGGATTGGCAAGCCGCTCCGCCGGGGTTTCTGGCCATGGTGCATCTGGCGAAGCGGTGCTTCGGCGATGGAGAACGTTCCCTGCGTTTGGTTTCGCTGCTGTTTGGATTGGCGTCGTTGCCGCTGATGCTGTACGTGGCGCGGCGGTTGCTTCGCCCGGTCGCGGCGGTCGTCGCCGTCGCCATGTTCGTTTTCCTCGGTCCCCTGATTTATTACTCGAACGAGCTGAAGCCCTATTCGTGCGACGTGGCGGCTTCGCTGGCGATCACCCTGGCGATCCTGCGTTGGATGGAAGTTCGCACGCTTGGCCGCGCGGCGGCGGCGGCGCTGGTCGGAGCGGCGGGAATTCTTCTCTCTTATCCGTCGGTCTTCGTATTGGCCGGGCTTGGCGCCGTCGCCATCGTGCGGATGCGCCGCTCGGCCGATTCGCCGGCCCTACGCCAAATCCTTGCCGTCTGTCTCATCTGGGCAATCGGTTTCGCTGGCGAGTACCTGATATTCATCCGGCCAATAACCCGCGGCGAAGCGCATCCGCATTTGGTTCAATACTGGGTTGCCCAGGATGCGTTCATGCCGATTTCGCCGGGCGCGGCGGTCAAATGGATTTTTTGGCGGCTCGACGCCATCGCCCGCGACCCCGGCGGGATGTGGCTGGACTATCCCGACGCGGCGCTGCTGGGACTGATCGTCGGAGCGGCCGTCGCGTTGTATCGGCACGATCGGTTGCTGCTTCTGCTGGCGCCTCTGCCGCTTGTTCTGGCGGCGTCGGCGATGAGGCAATATCCGTTCGGCGACCGCTTGGCGCTGTTTTTTGTGCCGCAATATTTGCTGCTGATTGCGGTGGCGATGGAATCGCTTTGGACCAATCTGGCCGGCAAAACCGCCGCGATCGCCATCGCGGCATTGATCGTTGGGCCGTCGGCGTCGCGCGCCGCCGGATATTTGTTTTCCCCGCCGGGACGGGAGGAATCGCTGCCGGTCTACCGCTGGGTGGCCGGTCATTGCCGAAAAGGCGACGTGGTTTATCTGACCCATTTCGCCCAACGATCTTTTCAATATTATCAATCGCAATCAAATTGGCCGGCGGATATCGAGTTTCACGTTCAGCGGCAGATCGTCGAGCCGCGCGATGTGCTGGAGGATGTCAAGCCTTTTGTCGGCCGCAAACGCGTGTGGGTGATCCTGATCCACGCCGAGGGCGGCGAGTTCGACGTGCACCAGTTCACGGTGGCGGCGTTCGACGACATCGGGACCGAGATCATGGAACATGCCGAGCCGGGCGCGGTAGCTTATCTTTACGATTGCTCGGCGCCAAAGTAACTGTTTACCGTCGGGGGGCACAAATCATTTATTGTGACGCCAAGCCGACGGATAAATAAGAGGATGATCGGTTACGGTTCTCTTGACGGCCGAAATCGCCGGCTCGTATGTCAGAAATCCCTGCCGCCGCGAACGCCGTTGGCTGGCCTGTTGACGTTCCAGTGAGCCGTCGGCGGACATGACGCGGTGACTCTCTTCTTGGTCCGCCGACGGCTCGCCCGATCGTCGCCAGGCCAGCCAACGGGTTCAGCGGCGGCAGCGATTTCTGATATACGAGCCGGCGATTTCGGCCGTGACGAACACTGCAACCGATAAAAAATCCGAACCGCCGCATGCCGCTCTATTGGAGGGATTCCGTTGTGGTAAACAGTTACGCACGGCATGGTGCCGACTGATGTCGGCAGCCCGTGCGGGATGTTTCACGCGGAGCGGGCCAGCAGCGATGCGGCGGTGTCGAGTTGGCTGCGGAGCATCGGCTCAATCTGGTCGGCGGGCGCGGGGGGCTGAATAAATATCCCTGCAACAGATCGCACCCGATTTTCGACAGGAAGACGCGCTGGGCGTCGGTCTCGACGCCCTCGGCGACGACTTTGAGGCCCAGGCTCTGGGCCAGAGCGACGATCGCGCCGATGATCGCGCGTCCGCTGCCGCCGTTGCGGCCGGCCTCGATCGTGCTCACGAATGAGTCCGCGATCTTCAGCGTTTCCAGCGACAGACGCTGCAGGTATGCCAGGGAAGAATAGCCGGTGCCGAAGTCGTCGACGGCGATCGCGACTTTCATCTCGCGAAGTTGTGCCAGCTTGTCGCCGGCATCGCGGATGTTACGCATCAGCAGGGTTTCGGTGAGTTCGATTTCCAGCCAGCGTTCGGCGACGCCGGAGGTTTCCAGCGCGTTGGCGATGGTGCAGATAAAATCCGGCTGGGCAAATTGGACGGTAGAGACGTTCACCGACAACGGTATGAGCGGCAGCCCAGAGGCCAGCCAGGCGCGGGTTTGCCGGGCGGCTTCCTGAAGGACCCAGGTGCCGATGGGAATGATGAGCCCGGTGTCCTCGGCCAACGGAATGAATTTGGCCGGCGGCACCATGCCCAGGGTGGGGTGCTGCCAGCGCAGCAGCACTTCCAGTCCCATGATGCGGCCTCCACGATCCACCTTGGGTTGGAAATGGAGTTTCAATTCCTGGTTGTTCACGGCTTCGCGAAGCGCGCCTTCCAGTTCCATGCGCTCGACGGTTCCTTCGCCCATGTCGGCGGTGTAAGGCCGGGCCGCGTTGCGCCCGTCATCCTTGGCCCGGTAGAGGGCCAGATCGGCGTTTTTCAGCAACGAGGTTGAGTCGCTGGCATCGCGCGGATAAACCGCCGAGCCGATGCTGACGGTGACAAATTGCTTGCGGCCCTGAAAATCGATCGGCTGCTTGAACTCCTCCATCAGCGCCAGCGCGACGGCGTGGGCGTCTTCGGGACGGGCCAGATCGGTGAGAATGGCGGCGAATTCGTCGCCCCCCATGCGGGCCAGAAGATCGCACGCCGCGCAATCGACGGCGGAGGCGGTGGGCCACTTGGCAGAGCATTTCATCGCCGGCCTGGTGGCCGTACGTGTCGTTGATGTATTTGAAGCGGTCCACGTCCACGAGCAGCACCGCGACCGGACGCCCATTCCTGCGGGAAACCGCCAGCGCTTGTTGCAGATGGTCCACGAAGAATTCCCGGTTGGGCAATTGGGTCATCGCATCGTGATGGGCCTGAAAGGTGAGTTGATCGGTCAGTTGGCGATGCTCGACGGCCACGCCGGTCAGATCGCTGGCCAATTTCATCAGTTCGACGGCCGAGGCGTCGGGGCGATGATTCTCGCGCCAGTACAACGCAAATGCGCCGGAGGATTCCTTGTGCCGTGAATGGATCAGGATGGCCCAGCAGCACTTCAGGCCATGTTCGACGACCGCTTGCCGCAGGCTTTCCCACGCGGGATCGGTCGTCAGATCGCAGACGATGATGCGCTCGTTTCTCTCGGTGGACAGGGCGGCGAATCGATTGAGGAGGGAGTACAACTGGCGTTCGATGGAACTGGCGAGCGGGGTTGGCAAATGCGGCGCGCAATGGTGCAGGAATCCGCCGCAGAGCATGACGCCCGCCGCGACGGCCTGCGGCTCCTGACGCTCCGCGGCTTCGATCAGCCGACGCAGAATTTCGTTCAGCGGCTGACCCTGCGCGATCATTTCCAGCACCTCGCCGCGGGTTTGCTCGCGGTACTCCATCTGCTTGCGGACTCGTCACGTCCCGTGCCGAGGCGTGAATCTCGCGCACGGATCCGTCGCGGGAATCGGCCAGGGTTCGGCAGGTGGATTCCAGCCAGACGTATTGCCCGTCGCTGCCGAGAAAGCGGAACTCGATGCGTCCCGGTTTCGCCCGAAGCGCGGCGGTGTGCGATAGCAGGCGTCGACGGCGGCGCGGTCTTCGGGATGCACGAATTCCGCCAGCGCCCGTCCGTGCAACTGCTCCGGCGCATAACCGAAAATGGCGCGGGACGCCGGCGAGGCATACAGATAAATTCCGTTCGGATCGTGACGCGAAATGGCGTCGGAAGAATTTTCGGCCAGGACCCGGAATCGCTCCTCGCTCTCCTGGAGCGTCAGGGCCTTCTGGGCCAGGAGGTCCATCAGCCCCTTGGTCTGCAGCGAAGACCGAACGCGGGCCCGCAGCTCGGCGGGATCGAAGGGCTTGATGACGTAGTCGGCCGCGCCCAGTTCCAGGCCGCGCAGCTTTTCCTCGGTGGATGAAGCGCCGGTCAGAAAGACGATGGGTATGTCAGCGGTGGCGGGATCGGCCTTGAGCTTGGCGCAGATCTGAAAGCCGTTGAGGCCGGGCAGATCGACGTCCAGCAGGATCAGGTCCGGGCGCACGGCCCGTGCGGTGTCGGCGGCTCGCTCGCCGTCCAGGCAAGAAGAAGAATTGCAGCGGCTCGGTGACGAGCCACGCCTGGACGAGCTCGTGAATGTCGGGCGAATCGTCAATGATGAGCAGTTTCTGCTGAACCATCTTGTCTCCTTGGTTGGTCGTAGCCTTTGACGGAGCGGATGAGCTCGACCAGTTCGGTGACTCCTCCGCGAATCGTTTCGAGTTGTTCGGAGGACTTGATCAGCGCCTCGACGCGGGCGGCGGTTTCGGTGATTTGGGGGAACCCGTATCCCGGCGCCGGCGCCCTTGAGCTGATGGGCCAATCGGCGGAGTTCTTCAATCTCGCCGGCCTCGACGAACGAGCCGAGCGAAGCCACGCGGGCCGGCAGGCGGCTGACGAATCCCTCGACCGCCTTTCGCATGGCCGACGCAACGGCCTCCGGACCGGAGGCCGACCGGGCCTTGGCCGGCGATGGGGAGCCGGCGCGGCCGGGGCGGCGTGAGCGGCGTTGCCGCTGGTTTTGGGCAGATAACCGAACGGTCGTCCGCAGCAGCAGTTCCCGGTCGATCGGCTTGGTGAGATAGTCGGTGCATCCGGCGGCGAGGCACTTGGCGCGGTCGCCGCTCATCGCATGGGCCGTCAGCGCGATGATCGGCAACTTGAAGCCCAGGCGGCGCAGCTCGGCCGTGGCCGTGTAGCCGTCCATCTCGGGCATCTGCATGTCCATCAGAATCAGGTCGAAGCGACCGGTTTTCATTTTCTCCAGGGCGTCGCGGCCGTTGGGGCGCAACGATCGACCTCGGCGCCGGCCATGGTCAGGTACATCGTCAGCAGATGCTGGTTGTCGATGCCGTCCTCGGCAAGGAGAATTCGCCCGCGAAGCGTGATTTGCTCGGACTGGAGCCGTCTCGGCGTCGATAGCCAGCGTGGATTCGGTCAGGTCGCGGCGGAATTCCGCATTCCTTCCAGCGATCCCCCGTCCACCCACAGCGAGAACGTGCTGCCCTTGCCGATCTGGGATTGCACGGACAGGTCGCCGCCCATGAACTGCGCCAGACGCTTGCTGATGACCAGCCCCAGCCCGGTGCCGCCGTATTTGCGGGTCATGGAATCGTCCGCCTGCACGAATGGCTGGAAGAGGCGGCGGACCTGTTCGGGGGTCATTCCGATGCCCGTATCGCAAACGTCGAACCTGGACCCGGCTGGTGGACCCGCGCGGTTCCACCGAGACTTTCAGGCAGACTTCGCCTGGCTCGGTGAACTTGATCGCGTTGCCGTCAGGTTCACCAGCACCTGCTTGAGGCGCAAGCGGGTCGGTTTTGACCTTGGCGGGGATCGGCCCGATGAACTCGACGCGCATCGCCAACTGCTTGGCCACCGCCTTGGGACGCAGCATGGAAACCACTTCCACCGCCGTCTGCGCGATGTCGTGGGGAATCTTCTCGACCGTCATCTTCTCGGCTTCGATCTTGCTGATGTCCAGGATGTCGTTGATGAGGTCCATCAGGTGGCGGGCATTGCGGCGGACGACCTGGAGGCAATTGATCCGGTCCGACATCGTCTGCACGGGCGAGAGCATCAGGTCGGCATAACCGAGAATGGCGGTCATGGGCGTGCGGATTTCATGGCTCATGTTGGCCAGGAACGCCGACTTGGCGGCGTTGGCTTCCTCGGCCTTGATCCTCGCCGCCTCCAGCATCTTGTTGGTCAGCCTTCAGCTCGGAGGTTCGCGCCGTGACTTCCTCCTCCAGATGCTCGTGATGGCGCGTCAGCTCCGCATCGCGTCGCTGAATCTCCGACAAGCATTTCATCGAAGCACCCGATCAGCACGCCCAATTCATCCGATGGCGTCTGGGTCGTCCCGACGCGGAGGCTGTAATCCTTGCGGCCGAGACCGACCTTGCAACTCCGGTCAGGCTCAGGATGGGCCTGAAATGACCCGCTGAAGGCACTCGACCAGCACATAATGTTCCCGCCAGCGTGACCGCCAGTATCAGCAGAATCACCAACAGACAGCCGGTCATGTGCTCGTGCAGCTCGTGAAGATCGCTGTGCGTGTAGACCCAGCCGATCTGCTTTCCGTCGAGCAGCGATGGGCTGCCATACGTCAAGGAATCCGTTGCCGAATTGAACGCCCTCGACGCCGGGCTGGGCGGGGAATGTGCCCTGGTAGCCGCGGCGTTCGTATCTGGCGAGCAGTTCGCCGGACGGACTTGTAGACCGCGGCCGACTGCAGCTCTGGCTGGATGCCCGAGAGCATGGAGGGTTACGGCAGCGGCATCGGAATCGTCGAAGCTGACGGCGGCGGTTCGTCCTCCGCGGCGATATGCGTCATCGTCCTCCACTCGTTGATGGTGCGGTTCTTCATCTGCCGATAGTCGTAGAGCAGGAAAATCGTGCACGCGATCAAGCATTGCCACGCTCGTGCTGAGCATGCCGAGCACGATCAGTTTTCCCCGAAGACTGAGTCTTTGCATTATTCGCATACATTCGCTTCGCCTCTTTCTGGCCGCTCTAGCGCTACTTCCGGCGCGATCAATGCTTCTTGAAAATCTTCGCGAGGCTCATCAGCCTGGAATTCAATCGCAGACCCGCTTTATCGGCGGCATCCGGTGATCGATCTCAAAGCGAATCTTTCCGTCGGCAATGAGGAATCGGATGATTCCCCCCGCCCAGAGAAACTTTGACGTTTCTCCAATCGTTAAGATCGGCTGATTGCTCGACCGCATTGAAGATATCCGTCAAGCGGTTTCCTCTGAAGCCGGCATGTACAGCAAGATGACAGCCGGCGATCTGCCTCGGCGAATCCAGATGTTTCACGGTCATCGGATGCCCCGCGATGGATTTGCCGTCCATGACCTCCCGCAGCGCCGGACCGAAAGGATCGTCTCCGATAACCGCGACGACAAACGGGGAATTCCGGCTTGCGAACGCGGAATCCGGCCACTGCGTGAACTCCGCGAAATTGAAGATGAACGCCGCCTTGATCTCATATTCCTTGTTGCCCTCATCCAACTGAGTCCATCGCCCGGCGCCGCTGGCGGCCGGACCCAGCAACGCCCAGATGATGATCCCCAGCATGACCTCGGCGGTCAGAAATCTTTTTCGCGATTTCGTCTTCATTCGCTTCGTGCGGCAAATGCCGCCGCGAAATACATGGTCCACGCGCGCCCCGGCAACACGTTGTGCCGCAACGGAAAAAGATCCTTATTGCCCCTCAACGGCTCGTTGAGCGGACGCACGATCTTCGCGCAGAAAGTCGGCGCACGCCCAGAAAATGGCGATCAATTCCGTGGGTCTATGACGGATGTCCTGTTTATATTGATCGGGAGACCTGTCCAACGCATTTAGCAGGCTAAAGATATATTCACATTCGGTAACGATTATGGGACGGTTATGGGACGGAACCGGCGGCAACGTCTCGATATGAACAAGGACACGCCCTTTGACTCGCGGCAACCCCATCGGCCTGCCGTGAGCGAGCGCAGCGAGTCAAACGGAGAGGTCGGGATTCGAACCCGAGATACAGGTTTTAGCCCGTATAACGGTTTAGCAAACCGTCGCCTTCAGCCACTCGGCCACCTCTCCGGCTCCGCGAAAGGTAAACGAAAGCGGCCAAAAAACCAACAGAAGCCGATAGCCTATCCCAGGTGCAGGCGAAGCAGAAGCGGCAATTTCGCGGCGGCGGCGACGGCGGCGTCCCGCGCCAGATGAATCTTCTCCAGCAGATCGTCGCTCACCTGCTGGCACCGACACGTCAGGGGGAATCCCACGGCCGCCTGGCAGCACAGCGTGTCGGCCACATAAATGTGCCGGACCAGCAAAGCGTCCTCGGCGGGCGCGGCGTCGGGTTCGTGGTGCCAGCGAATCGCCGCCGCGATCTGCGGCGACCAGGTTCCACTTGCCCGCCAATCGTTCGCCCAGTTCGCAGTGGTTGAATCCGAAAACGTTGGATTCCTCGCAAATAAACGGCTGGGTCCCGCTCTCGGCGGTGCCAATCAACTTCGTTCCCGTTTCCACTTCGGATTGCAGGGCCAGCAACAGGGCGATGTCATGCATCATGCCCGCGAGGAACCCTTCCTCGGGATCGATCGTCGTTGACTGAATCGCCAATTCACGCGTCAGGATGGCCACCCCGACGCTGTGATCCCACAGGTCCCGCGCGTCGTATGAGCCCAGCCGAACCGGTTTGCACAGGTTCGACAGACACGACGAGAGCGTGACCTCCTTCACCGCCCGCAGCCCCAGCAGCGCCACCGCACGGTCCAGCCGCGTGATTTTTGTCTGCAACGCATAAAACGCGCTGTTGATCGCCTTCATGATTGACCCGGCCAGCGCCGTGTCCTGTGAAATCAGCTTCAACAACTGATGGGTGTTGCATTCCTGATCGCTGGTCATGCGCAGAATGCGACTTGTAGTTTCCGGTAATGCCTTGAGCGACGAATGCTTTTCAATAAAAGCGTCGATCACGGTCGTGGAAGGAACTGTCTCAATCATCATCTGTCCCGCGTTAAACTGATGTCAGCCGATTCTCACCCGTGATCGCCTGGCGTAGATTGCCCCGAGGCTTTGCACTCGGAAAAATATCGGTGCTCCGTCTCTGCTCCTTTACGCTCGGCGGATATTTTCCAGACAAAAACGGACTCATAAATCAACCGTCCTCGATATTATTTGCCATTGCCGATTGCCGTTGCGCCGCCTGTCGGCCAATAACGAGCGTGACGCGCCCCGAATCGGTCCCGGCGTTGACGGGGCTGGCAGGGTTCCTTAGCATTTGTGCAGGTTTTTACGCTTTTTTGGGAGCCCGGATGTTTCCTCGACGCAAAACGCGCAAAGTGGTCATCGGCGACCCGTCTCATGGGTTCGTCGGCATCGGCGGGGATGCGCCGGTCGCCGTGCAAACCATGACCTCCGGATATACCTGGGAAATCGATAAATGCGTGGCGGAGATTCACAAGCTCGCGGCGGCCGGAGCGGATATCGTGCGCGTCGCCGTGCCGGAAAGGAAAGACACCGCCGCCCTGAAGGAAATCCTGCCGCGGGTCGACGTTCCCATCGTCGCCGACGTGCATTTCCATTTTCAGCGGGCGCTGGAAGCCATCGAAGCCGGCATCCACAAGATTCGCCTCAACCCCGGCAACATCCACGACCGCGACCAGGTGAAAGATGTCATCCAGGCCTGCAAGGCCCGCAAAATCCCCATCCGCATCGGCGTCAATGAAGGCTCCATCGTCGAACGCCGCGACAAGCAGAAACGCATGAAGGAACTGGGCGGCGTTTTCTCCAACAACAAGAACGGCCATCTGCTGGCCATCATGATCGCCAAGCTGGAAGAATATCTGGATATCTTCCACGAAGAGGATTTCCACGACATCGTCATCAGCGCCAAGAGCATCGACCCGGAACTGGTGATCGACGCCTACAAGGAAATCAGCCAGCGGTTCGATTATCCGCTGCATCTGGGCGTGACGCACGCCGGGCCGAAGGAGACCGGGACGATCCGCTCGGTAGTGCCGCTGGGGCACCTGCTGTGCAGCGGCATCGGCGACACCATCCGCATCAGCTATGCCAACGATCCGATCTATGAAGTCGAAGACGGATTGGAATTGCTCTATGTCCTGGGCCTTCGAACGCGCATCGGCGCCGAACTGATCGCCTGCCCGACCTGCGGACGAATCCAGGTCGATCTGTTCAAGCTCGTGCAGGACGTTCGCAAGCAACTGGCCAGGGAAATCACGGTGCCGATCAAGGTAGCGGTCATGGGCTGCGTGGTGAACGGCCCCGGCGAATGCGAAGGTGCCGACATCGCCATCTTCGCCGGCGATCGCAAGGGGATCATCTACGTGCAGGGCGAGAAAGTCGCCAACGTGCCGGAGGAAGAGATCCTCGAACGCCTGCTGATCGAGTGCCGGCAGTTCGAGCAGAAGGTGAAGCGCGGCGAAGCGAAGCTGGGCGAGAAGAAGGTGGACATTCTGCCGCCGGACCCGATCGGCGAACTGGGCAGCGGTTGGGAGAAGGTGGAAAAGGATCGCCACGCGCTGCCGGTCGTGAAATAGCGCCGCTTTCCAGCGCGGCCGGCCAACTTCAGTCGGCCGGTCTCTCAACAGTATTGACCGACGATTCTCTAACCAAGGGCGCCACCATGAAGCTTCTTTCGCATCTTTTGGTTTTGGCGCTAGGGGCGGGTTTGGGAATCTGGTGGGGCGTGAATCATCCCGAAGCCGCCCAGAACGTGGCCGCGAATGAGCAGCAGCAAGCCGCCAAAATCCAGGCTGTCGTTGCGCAGGAGAAGATTGCCCTGCTGCAAAAGTTCCTCGGCACCACCCAGCCGGATCAGGACAGCGCCGAATTCAAGCAGATGCTGCAGCAGGAGAAACAGAATCTCCAGAACGCGAAGGCGAAATTGGTGAATTGAACGCCTCCGGCCCAGGCCGCGCCGCCGGACGTGGGAAACCCACCGCATGAAGAAGCGGAGCAAGCATCGCCGCCGACCGACCGACGAAGGCTCATACGTCTGTCCCACTTGCGGCGAGCAGATCGTCATCCCACTGGACCCCTCCGGCGGCCCCGAGCAGCAGTACGTCGAAGACTGCCCCGTCTGCTGCAACCCCAACGTCGTCCATCTCGAATTCTTCGGCGACGGCGAGCCTCCCCGCGTCTGGGCCGAAGCCGAGTGAACCCGATTGCCCATTCAATAATCCTTCAACAAACACGCACATTTTGCCAAAGACGCACGCAGCGAAAAATGCTATCCTCGCGAACATTCATTAAAGGAGTTCATCCCATGAGCAGCACAATGGAAATCGGAAAGAAGCTGGTCGATCTCTGTCGGCGGGGAAAGAGCATGGAAGCGATCAATACGCTATACGCTCCCAACATCGTGAGCATCGAAGCCATGAGCGGCCCGTCGATGCCGGCGCGGATGGAAGGACTTGCGGCCATTAAGGAGAAAGCCGAACACTGGGAAAAGAACCACCAAGTCCACAAAATGGAAGTGGAAGGCCCCTGGCCGCACGGCGACCGATTCGTCGCTCGATTCAAACTCGAAGTAACGGCCAAGACCGGTCCCATGGCCGGCAAGCGTATGACCCTGGATGAAGCCGCCCTTTACACCGTCGAGGGTGACAAGATCGTTCAGGAAGAATTCTTCTACCACATGGGCGGATGAGAAATTTGCGCGGCCCACCTCGAAGGCCGTCATTTGCCTCAAAAGGAAGCATACCGCCGCCAGAGCTGAAACGACCGTTCATAGTTTTCCCCGCGCTGCCACGACGGCCAGCCCGGTAGATCCCTGTTTCGTAACACTCGGAGGCACCCGCGAGAAAGTTGATCAGCGATGGGAAGAAGCGGTATTGCCTATCTTCGGCGAAGTGATAGAAAAAGGCGCCGCCACCGCATCTACGAGCGGAATCATAGAAGTAACCATCCCCACACAAGTCGTCGAGCACGGGTAGCCAATTGGTACGATGTCCCGCGAACACAAAATATGCGATCCGCTGAACGAGCGGCGCTGCCAACGACTGACGCCGAATTTCGTCTCGTGTTCTCACGGCATAATCCAGTGGCACAAACGAGTGCCCTGGAATAAGTTCCACATTCGAAGCTGGTGGCGATCCATTCCGCCATCGGTAAAGTGCCCGCATCTCCTCTGTAAGGCCCAGGCGGTGATCCGATTCGACCTTTCTAATTTCATCATCCGCCAAGCCTACCTGTAACGAGGCGAGAACCTCCGGCGCATGCTCCGCAAGGGCGGCTTCGAATCGCCGTAATACCGCGCCGATGTCGTCCTCCACGTTCGCGGGAAGCGACGTGGGCCTAGGATAGAAAAACCTTAGCTGTAGCTGCCGAAGCGCGATCAACGCAATGAGAACGGCGATGAAAGTGACGATGATTGTTGTCATCGCGCGATCGATCCCGCCACACATGGATTATTGCCGTTCTATGGCCGGCCGCAACGCGCCCGGTGGCCCGCTTCAAGGTGGTCAAACAGCGACTGCACCGCCACGCGCGTCCCCGCGAAGCAGGGGGTACCGTGCATGACCTTCGGATTGACGGTAACGATCGGACTCATGGCGGTAGTTTACCACCTTCACCTGTGGCGGACACTAAGGCAAACCGTCTCGCTCCCGCCTTGCCAGAATCCGTCGGCACGGAAATGAGCCGCGGCGTCCTCGCCCCGGAAGAACGGGCCGAGGACGGCCCGGCTCGACAAACTCTCGCGAATCAAAACACCGCCTTCCGCCGGCGGTTATTTCCACTCCACGCCAAGGTCTTGACCGGCGATATTTCTTAACGTGTAATGACGCCGCCGTTTAGCCGCGGCGATCCTTTTTCAGGTTCGACTTGTCCTTGAGGGTTCGTTCCCATGCGAAGTTTCTCGGCTCCCGCAATACGATCTTCCCACGCACTTTTTCGTCCGATCAATCATTGGCCCATCGGGTTTTGCGTGGCCCTGGCAGGCGCGGGAATCGTTTGGGCAACCGCTCCCAGCATCGCCGCGGCGGATCAGGCCACGACCAACCCGGCAACTGCCGAACACGTCTATTCCGTCAGCTATTTCGCTCCCCAGTTTGAAAGTCCTCCCGGTCAGGCCGGCTCCAGCGCCGCCCTCCAGGCCGCGTGGACTGAAATCATCGGCGATACCCAGGTTGACCTGGGCCAATCCAGAGGCATGTACGTCGCTCCATCCCCCGACGTGCCGATCTCGCATCCCCGAATCGCCGATCTGAACGTCGCCGGTGCGGCGCGCTATACCCAGGGCGCGATCCTGTCGATCGAGCGGGCCATCGTTCGCAGACTCAATGCCGAGGGCTACGGGGCCGTGCTCGTTGTTCCCAGCCCCGACGACATTGATCCGCAGGACCTCAGCGATATACGGCCTCACCGAGGCGGAACCTTGCATCTTTTCGTTTCAGTTCCCACCGCCGCGAAGGTCAGGACCGTTGCCACGGGAAGGCGGTTCGGGTCTTCCAAGGATCGCATCGACAATTCCAAATACGAGCGGATCGTTAACAACTCCCCGGTCCAGGCCGGGTCGCAAGTCACGGATGAGACGACTCCCTTTTTCAACGAGGCGGTGGTGAACGATTACGTGGACCGCCTCAATCGTCAGCCGGGCCGGCGGGTGGATGTCGCGCTTTCCGCCGCCGATGCGCCGGATCAGTACATCCTTGATTATCTGGTCAATGAAATGAAGCCGTGGTATGCCTACGCCCAGGCTTCCAATACCGGGCCTCAGGGCACCCCCGCCTGGCGGGAGCGGCTGGGGTTTGTGGACAATCAACTCACGGGGAACGACGACATTTTGAATGTCGACGCCGTCAGCGACCTCGACAGGACCACGACCGCCATCGCCTCTTACGAATTTCCGCTGGTTCCGGACGATCCGTATTTTGGAACCGATCGCCTGCGCGGCCGGGTCTACGGAAGCTGGGACCAGTACACCGCCCCCGATCTGGGATTTGCCGGCGACACCTTCAGCGGCAGCGATTACTCCGGCGGCGCCGAGGTCATTTTCAACGTGTATCAGGACCACACCCTCTTCCTCGACGTGATCGGCGGCGCCCGATTTCAGCACTCGCAAGTGGAGTCCAGCTTCGAGCAAACCAACGTCAGCGCCGACTATATTGTTCCTTACCTCGGCGTCCGCGCCGAGGACACCACCCTGACTTACAATTTCTCCCTGGCCATGAACGTTCAGGGAGGAATCACCTCGGCCGATAAATCGACGCTCTCGGAGATGGGGCGAGCCAATCCCGACGCGAACTTTGTCGTCGCCCAGCCAAATCTCCTGGGCTCGTTTTATCTGGAGCCGCTGATTGATCCCGGCGACTTCAATGCCGGCCACAGCACCCTGGCGCACGAACTTTATTTCTCGTTTCGCGGTCAGTGGGCCTTCGATTATCGGCTCATTCCGCAGTTCGAGCAGACGGCCGGCGGGTTTTACACGGTGCGCGGCTATCCGGAAGCGGCCGCGGCGGGCGACAACGTCTTTGTCGCCACCGCGGAATATCGCTTTCATCTCGCCCGCGCCCTGGGCATCGCTCCCAATCCCACCAAATTTCATCTGTTCGGCGATCCCTTCCGGCTCCTGCCCGAGCAGCCGTATCAACGTCCGGACTGGGACTTCATTCTCCGCGGATTCCTCGATGCCGGCGAGATTTTCCAAAGCAGCATCGTCCCCGGCGAATTCAACAGCACGCTCGTCGGCGCCGGCGTTGGCGCGGAGCTGCAGATCTATCAGAACATCGACGTGCGCGGCGATTGGGGCGTGGCCCTGACCAACCTGACCGATCGCGCCAGCAGCGGAAGCAGCGAATTCACGTTGCTCGTCACCTTGCTCTACTAGTAGAGGTTGTTGTGAACACGATACATTCTCGATCCAACGTCGTCGCAAACTCCAGGCGGGCCGACCGTCGTCGCCGCCGGGCCAGGATCGTCATCGCCTGCGCCGTCGGGCCCATCGTCGCCGCGCTGGCGCCCCGCGCCGCGCCGGCGTCCAGCTCAGCAACGTCGCCTATGGCGCGGCGTCGCTTTCCCAGCGCGGCTCCGTCACCACCATCCGCACGGCCACCAACAACACCATCCTCAACTTTTCCAAATTCGACGTTTCCGCCGGCTCGACGGTTGATTTTGTCCAGCCCACCGCCGCTTCCAGAGTTCTGGACCGCGTCAATTCCGCCGCGCCTTCCTCGATCGACGGAACCATCCAATCCAACGGCTCGGTTTATCTGCTGAACCCCGCCGGCGTCATTTTCGGCGCGGGCGCCGTGGTGGATGTCAATCGCTTCTTCGCCGCCGCCGCCAGCTTCTCCAACCAGGATTTTCTCAGCGGCGTCGATCACTTCACGGCCGTCTCCGGACTGGTCGCCAACAGTGGCCAAATCCGCGCCAACCAGGTTTCTCTGATCGGCTCGCAAGTGATTAACCAGGGATCGATCGTGGCCCCCGGCGGCATCGTGGCGATGCTGGCGGGATCGGACGTGCTCGTCAGCGAACAGGGCAGCCACATCACCGCCAAGGTCGTTCCCGCCACGTCGGCCGCGCCGGCGTCTGCCGGCTCGACTCAGGCTGGGCCGTCCACTGTCGATATTCGCACCTCGGCCCTCGCCGCCGGGGACGTTTATTCCCTCGCCATCCGCCACACGGGCTATATCCGGGCCGGAAACGTCCTGATCAACGGCGGGCAGGGACAGGTCCAGGTCTCCGGCTCGATCGACGCATCCACCAGCACGCCCGGCGCGATCGGCGGCAATGTCGCCATCACCGGCGGACAGGTCGATCTCGCCTCGGCCGACGTCAACGTCTCCGGCCCCGCCGGCGGCGGCACGGTCCAGATCGGCGGCGGCCCGCACGGCGGCGGCGATTTGCCCCAGGCGCAAAACGTCTCGGCCGATTCCACTACGACGATCGACGCCGACGCCACCAGCAACGGCCCCGGCGGTTCGATCGTTCTGTGGTCCGACGGCACGACCTCGGTCGCGGCCGCGCTCACCGCCCGCGGCGGCCCGATCGGCGGCAACGGCGGCTACATCGAAACCTCCGGAGATGACCTCCAGGTCTCCACCGCCCCCAACGCCTCGGCGCCGCACGGCAATGCCGGCACCTGGGTCATGGACCCCATCGACATTACCATCGAATCCGGCACCGGCACCGGCACATTCACCGGCCCCACCGTGTTTAACCAGGACATCGACGCCGCGTTGAACGGCGGCACGAATGTCGTCATCGACACCAGCAATCAGACCAACGGTTCCGATGTCGGGACCCTCACCCAAAATCCCGACGCCATCATTTCCGTCACCCCCACCAGCAACAACGTCACGCTCACCCTTCGGGCCAATTCGGATATGATTCTTCAGGGCGGCATCACCTCCAGTGGCTCATTCACTCTCAGCGTCGAACTGGATCAGCTCAACAGCACGGGCAGCGCCGTCACCGTCGAGACGACGCCGATTAATATCAACGGATCGTTCACGGTCGTCGGCGGCAACTTCACGCTGGCCTCCGGCATCGGCTTGGCCGCCTCCGGCATCACGATGGGCTCCGGCACCGTGATCGCTGACTCCGGAAGCGTGCCTGTCACCATGGGCAGCATTACCATCAGCGGACCGGTCTCGACCACGGCCGGCGCGTTCACGGCCGGCGGAAACACCTCTTTCATCACCAATGGAACCGGCTCGATCACCACCACCGGCGGCGGCGTCTCGATCACCAATTCGGGCGCACTAATTACATTTGGAGCCGCCGTCGTCACCAATGGCGGCGACTTCAGCATGACCAACGGCGGCTCCTTCAGCAACTCCGGCAGTGGAACCATCACCACCGGCGGCGGGAATGTCACCCTCACTTGCAGCGAAGACTGCTCGGTCAGCGCCGAGATCAACACCGGCGGCGGCAGCCTCACCGTCAATTCCCCAACGTTTGAAAGCAGCGCTGAAATCACCGACGGCGTGACCACCGGCAGTCAAAGCGTTTCCATCACGACGACCACAACGACCAGTTCGTTAGGTCTTACCATGGGCGGACCCATCACCTGGGCGGGCACCGACGGCGTTACCTTGCAAAGCGCAACCTTCCTCACCATGAGCGGCAGCATCAGTTCCGCCGGATCGGGCACGGTGCCGGTATCGCTGCTGACGAGTTCGTCCACCGCGGACAATTCCATCACCGGCGCGGTGAACGCCTCGGGCCCGTTTCTCGCCAACGGCGGATTGGTCATCCTCGCCACGACCGGCTCGGTGACGGCTCAATCCGTTGGCCTCAACACCACAACGACGGGCACGGTCACCGTCAGCGGACCGGTCACGACCACGGCCGGCGCGTTCACGGCCGGCGGAACGACTTCCTTCATCAGCAATGGCACAGGCGACATCACCACCACCGGCGGCGGCGTCACCATCACCAATTCGGGAGCCCTTATCACGCTTGGTGAGCCGATCGTCACCAATGGCGGCGCTTTCAGCATGACCAACGGCGGCTCCTTTAGCACCTCCGGGAATGGAACCATCTCCACCGGCGGGGGGAACGTCACCCTCACTTGCAGTGAAGACTGCTCCGTCAGCGCCGAGATCAACACCGGCGGCGGCAGCCTCACCGTCAGTTCCCCAACGTTCGAAAGCAGCGCTGAAATCACCGACGGCGTGACCACCGGCAGTCAAAGTCTTTCCATCACCACCACCACGACCACCGCTACGTCAGGTCTCACCATGGGCGGACCCGTCACATGGGCGGGCACCGGCGGAACTACTTTACAGAGCAAAACTTTTCTCACGATGAGCGGCAGCATCAGTTCCGCGGGATCGGGTACGGTGCCGGTATCGCTGCTGACGAGTTCGTCCACCGCGGACAATTCCATCACCGGCGCGGTGAACGCCTCGGGCCCGTTTCTCGCCAACGGCGGATTGGTCATCCTCGCCACGACCGGCTCGGTGACGGCTCAATCCGTTGGCCTCAACACCACAACGACGGGCACGGTCACCGTCAGCGGACCGGTCACGACCACGGCCGGCGCGTTCACGGCCGGCGGAACGACTTCCTTCATCAGCAATGGCACAGGCGACATCACCACCACCGGCGGCGGCGTCACCATCACCAATTCGGGAGCCCTTATCACGCTTGGTGAGCCGATCGTCACCAATGGCGGCGCTTTCAGCATGACCAACGGCGGCTCCTTTAGCACCTCCGGGAATGGAACCATCTCCACCGGCGGGGGGAACGTCACCCTCACTTGCAGCGAAGACTGCTCGGTCAGCGCCGAGATCAACACCGGCGGCGGCAGCCTCACCGTCAGTTCCCCAACGTTCGAAAGCAGCGCTGAAATCACCGATGGCGTGACCACCGGTAGTCAGAGTCTTTCCATCACCACCACCACGACCAGCGCTACGTCGGGTCTTACCATGGGCGGACCCGTCACCTGGGCCGGCACCGGCGGCGTTACCTTGGAAAGCGCAACTTTTGTCACGATGACCGGCAGCATCAATTCCGCCGGATCGGGTACGGTGCCGGTTTCGCAATTCACAACTTCGTCCGCCGGGGATAATGACATCAGCGGCACGGTGGTTACTTCGGGCGCATTCATCGCCAGCGGCGGATTAGTCACCATCGACACCACCGCCTCAGTGACCGCTCAATCCGTGGCCCTCAACAACAACGCGACCGACTTTATTGGCGACACGCTGACCCTGGGAACGGTCACCATCAGCGGGCCGGTCGTCACCAATGGCGGCAATTTGATCGTCGGGGGAACCACTTACTTCTTCGCTAACCAAAACGGAACCATTACTACCAACGGCGGCGCGGTCCAGATCACCAACAATGGGGCCAACGTCGGAATTGGCGCCGCGGTCAATACCGGCGGCGGGGCGTTCACCACCACCGAGGGCGGCACCTTCACCAACTCCGGAAATGGAACCATCGATACCGGCGGCGGCGCCGTCACCATCACTTGCAGCACCGACTGCTCCGTCGGCGCCGAGATCAACACCGGCGGCGGCAGCTTCACCGTCAACTCCCCAACCTTTGAAACCAACGCCGAGATCACCGACGGCGTCACCACCGGCACTCAACTTCTTTCCATCACCACAACCAATACCGACCCCAACAATACCTCCGTTGCCGAGACCCTCATCGACCTGAACATCCTCGGCGACATCGACTGGGCCGGCGGCATGACCTTCAGCGTTCCCAGCGGATTTTATCTGGGCCTTAGCGCCAACATCACCGCCACGGTCGGCGGACCCATCGATCTCACCGGCGTAACCCTCGACTTGACCGGCACCAGTTCCACGATTTCCGGCGGAAACATCAGTTTCGGCAGCATCATCAACACCGACAACACCACCACCCCCGACTTGAACGTCGTGTCCTACGCAACCGTCCGTCTCGGCGCCGTCGGAAGTTCTTCTATTCCCATCGGGTCGCTCTTCGTCAGTAACTCCGGGACCGGCCCCGAACCCACCATTGTGCTCAATGGCGATATATACGTGACCGGCGACGCCGCTTTCAGCGGCACCGTATCGCTGGCCACCAACATTTACATATCCGACATCAACCAGGAATCGGGCGACAGCGGCGACGTTGAATTCGACGGCCCCTTGGAAGGCCCCGGCGGTCTCACCGCCGACGATGTCACTCAAACCCGCATCAACAGCAGCGTCGGCAACGTCACGCCCGTGGCCTATTTGAACTTCATTCCCGGAGCCGGCGGCTTCGTCTTTTTCAACGCCGGCCCGGCAGGTTCCAGCGGAGCGGATCTCCCTTCCAGCCCGCAGGGCCCCACGGTCGTCAACATCGCCGCCGGGGGATACTTCGAAGTCAACTATGGCGGGTCGTCACCAAGAGAATTCTACGACCTTTACGCAACCATCGATTCCTATGGAGCTTTGACCGTCAATATCGGTTCGGCTTCGAGCCCCAATTCCAGCAATCTCTTTGGCGTTGGACAATATGAAAAACTGACCGCTCTGGGCGATCTGGCCATCAACGCCGACGGCGGCACCGCCGTGATCGGCGACCTCAGCGCCGACGGAAATATTTCCATCAATGCCGCCAACATCGAATTCGTCCTCCGCGGCCCCACGATTGCCGGCACCGCGGACCTGGACAAGGGCATGGACCTGATCGCCAACGGCGAGATCAGCCTGCCCGCCAACGCCCACTACTCCACCATCGCCCCGTCCCAGCCGGCTGCATTTGACGTGCCCGGTTTCGTCGCTCGTTCGTTCAATCCGAGTTCCAATATCGCTGCCATCGCCGCCAGCCTGAACACCGCCATTTCGGTCATTCAATCGGTTGCCCCCTCGGCGTTTTTCAGTCCCTACAACCTGTTGTTGGACCTGACCCCGGCAACGCTGGGCGGGGTCATTCCAACTTTCGTCGCTCCCATTCCATTCGTGTTTGACTACCCCTTCGCCGGCGCCGTGCCGCGCCAACAACTCGTCGCCGCCACCGTGCCCGCGGATTTCAAGCTCGCCTTCCAAACCGGCTACCCCGGACCGGTGCTTCAGCAGGACCTCAAAGATGACGGCGTCTATACTCGCGAACCAACATTGGACGAAATTCTCGCCGCCACCAGCGGCCCCGTCGATTATGACGACTTGCCCAAAAAGCGGCGCCCCCACGCCTGGGATTTCTCCGTCGTCGCTACCCGCATGAATACACCTCCGGCCCGCGAATTCCTCGCCGGCTATCAGGCGTTCTTCGGCGGGTCGGGAAATTCCCCGCAAACCGCCAACCGCAGGTCGCGGATCGCCGCCGAGATCCAGACCGCTTGGGATGCTTACGTGAGTCAGAACGGCTACAACGCGGAAACGGGCGCGGGCTTCCAGCAATACTGCGCCAGAACGCCCGCCGCCGCCAAGGTCGCCGCCGATCTGGTGCAACTGAATGGATTGTTCCAGCAGCTCCGCCTCTTGGGCCTGAGCCAGAAGGAGGCAAGCGAGGCGTTCCAGTACAACATCCTCGCCGGCCTCTCGGCCAACGGAATGCAGGATCGCGATTTGACCAATGCGGTCGAAAATGCCGGTCCCGCGCAATGACCCAAAAGCCGCGGGATGGCAATCCCGCGGTCTCCCACCGCAAACCGCGCAACCGGAACTCCTACAATCGCAGGATCGTCATTCCGCCGTCGATGTGCAGGACCTGTCCCGTGGCGTAGGAGATTTCCCCCCGCGCCAGCAAGGCCGCGGCCCGTCCGACATCCTTGGGCGTGCCCCACCGTTTTTCCACCGTCAGTCCGCCGGCGATCAGCCGATCGTACTTTTCTTTCACCCCCGCGGTCATGTCCGTGGCCACGATTCCCGGCCGGATTTCGTAAACATCGATGTCGAACTCCGCCAATCGCGCCGCCCACAATTGCGTCGCCATGGCGATTCCCGCCTTGGAGATGCAGTAATCGCCGCGATTGACCGATACCGCCGTCGCGCTCACCGATGAGATGTTGATGATGCATCCGCGCAACCCGCTCCGTGCTGTTGCCTCAGGCGCATCATCCACTTCGCCGCCGCTTGCGTCAGGAAATACGGGCCTTTGAGGTTGATGGCGATCAGCCTGTCGAAGCTTTCTTCCGAAGCGTCCAGCAAATCCGCCGCGCACATCCGGCGCAACGCCGGCGTTGTTCACCAGCACGTCCAGCCGACCGAAGCCGCGTTCGATTTGCTCGAGCATTGCCGCGCGGGCCGCGCCGATCGGACACGTCGCCGCGAAGATACAGCACTTTCGCCCCGGCGGATTGCAGCTTCCCCATCGCCTCGGCAACTTCCGACGGGTCTCGCCGCCCGTTGATAGCGACATCGAATCCGCTGCCGGCCAGGGCCGCGGCGATGCCGAAACCGATTCCCCGGCTCCCGCCCGTCACCAACGCCACTTGTTTCGCGTCCGCCATGCGTCAATTCCCCGCGTCAAAGAACGCGTGATAAGGCCGCCGGCCGTCGGCCAGCCGCTGAATGTACACTGCCAACTCCGCCGCGTGATAATCGCCCCAAAGGCTCGATTCCTCGCACGGCACTTTCCGGCCCGGCCCAATGGAATCCCATCCGTTGGGACGATGATAAACCGAATGAAGCAGCAATCCCTGGTGCTCCATGGACTGGGCGAGATATGCATCACCGAACAGCGTCCGAGCGACGGTCAAACCCGCGGCGGTGTACCGCGATCCGCCGCCGCCGACGTATCGGCCCAGCCGAAGCAATCCCTGCGCCGCAATCGCCGCGGCGCTGGAGTCCACCGGCTCATGCTCGTTGAACGGCTCGGCATTGCGCGACCGCCATTCTCCCAGCCGATGCAAATTCGGCGCGCCGGTGTCCCAATACGGGATTCCATCCGCTGCCGTCGCCTGCTCGATGCAAAAATCCGCCGTCGCCCGCGCCGCCTTCTCGAAGAGTTCCATCACGTCATCCGGCCGCTGCGCTGCTTCGAGCGAGCGCAGGAATTCCAGTTCCTCTGCGAATCCCAGAATCGCCCACGCCAGACCCCGTGTCCACGTGCTGAACGGCGAATATCCCTGCTGCGAATTCGGACAACGAAACCGCCCGTCGTTGAAGATCGCCTCCTGCGCCGTCCGTCCGCGAGTCGCCGGCGTGTCATACACATCGCGCCCGCCCCATAATAAATGTTGTATTTCGCCGTCGTTTTTCCGTGCGTAATCAGCCGATCCAGCAGCGAAATCTTCGCATCGTTTTCCCCCATCAGCACGTGCCCAAGCTGGTGCGCCAACCCCAAAATCCGCAGGCTTCGCATCGTGTCGATGAACAGCGAATGCGGACCGTTGAACGAATAAATGTATCCCCCGTCGTCCAGCGGCATCCACCGCGCCGCCTGCACCGCGCCGCTGGCCTTGATCGCCAGTTCGTAAAACGACATCTCCCACTCGTCGAGTTCGACGCGTTTCTCGCGCATCAGCCGGCGAAGGTTGCCATAGGTGGAAAGATTGTTGAACCCATGATCGTGCACCCCGACA
This sequence comes from uncultured Phycisphaerales bacterium, assembly GCA_963771925.1. Taxonomy (GTDB): domain Bacteria; phylum Planctomycetota; class Phycisphaerae; order Tepidisphaerales; family Tepidisphaeraceae; genus PALSA-1353. The sequence goes on along the minus strand of CAVYVE010000005.1, from coordinate 1,125,630 downwards.
TTCGAAACGTGCGGGGCCATGAATTGGAGCGTCTTGCTTCGCCCGATTTCCAGCAGGTCGCGCTGATCCGTGCCGTCGAACGCCAGGATCGCCACGCCGTATTGAAACCCCTGCGTCCATTCCGTCCATCCGCGCGTGGTGTATTTCCCATTCACCGTGAACACCGGCGCGCCGCGCGGCGTCCCATTCCCGGTCCAGCCGGCGCGCTTTTCGCCGGCCAATTCCAACACCCGCGCCGCGGGCTTGGCCAGATCGCCGGCGACCAATTTCATGTCGATCTTCAAACGTGCTCCAGGTACGCGGATTTTAACCGTTTCACGAATTCCAGTTGATCCGTCTGCCAGAATTCGCTGGAGAAAATCTCCACTTCGATCATGCCCTCAAAGCCCGCTTTTTCCACCCAGGATCGTATCCCCCGCAGCGGAATACATCCCTCGCCCATCAAGCCGCGATCCAACAGGAGATCGCGCGTCGGCGAACGCCAATCGCAGACGTGATATGAAAAGATCGCGCCCAGCCGCCCGCATCGCGCGATCTCCGTCTCCAGCCGATCGTCCCACCAGACGTGATAAACGTCCAGGGTCACGCCCACCAGCGGCGAGCGGAGTTTTTCCACGATGTCGTTGGCCTGCGACAGCGTGTCGATCGCGCTGCGCGTATCGGCGTACATGGGATGAAGCGGCTCAATGCCGAGCTTGACGCCAGCCTGCTGCGCGTGCGGAACCACGGCCGCGATTCCATCGGCGATCTGTTTGCGGGCCTCCGTCAGCGGAACGCCCGCGGCCGCCCCGCACACCAGCACCACCAGCGGCGCCCCGATCGCAACCGCTTCGTCGATCGCCCGGCGATTGTCATCCATCGCTTTTTGCCGATCGGATTCGCTGATCGCGGGGAAAAATCCCCCTCGGCACAGGCTGACGACTTTCAATTCCGACTCGGCCAGGACGTGCGCCGATTCCCGGATTCCCAGCGGCTCCAGCGCATCGCGCCAGACCGTAATTCCCGCCGCCCCCGCGGCGGAATACGCCTTCACCGCCGCCGCCAGCCCCAGCGGCTTGGTCGTGATCGTGTGGATGCACAAGCGTGAAAGCGGCGCCGTCGTCATGTCGCGTTTCCCATTTTAGCCGCGGCCCTTGGGCCGCGCAGCGCTCCGAGATGATTCACCTCAACTCCGCAACGTCGATCCACCGCCGCTGTTTCCACGATTCGATTCCCAGTTCCGCCAGTTGCACGCCCTTGGCCGCCTCGCGAAGCGTCCATCTGAACGGCTCGCCAAGCACAACATGACGCAGGAACAACTCCCACTGCGTCTTGAACGCATTGTCATACGGCTGATCCGCCGGCACGCTTTGCCAGCCGGCATAAAAATCGATTGGGCTGTCGATGTCGGGATTCCAGACCGGCCTGCGGCGTTTTCGACGCCGGCTGCACCCGGCACTCCCGCAGCCCCGCCACCGCCGAGCCGTTCGTCCCATCCACCTGCAACGTCAGCAAATCGTCCCGCCGCACGCGCACGCACCAGGAGGAATTGAAATGGCAGACGATCTTCCGCTCCGTGATCATCGTCGTGTAGGCACTGTCGTCGGCCGTGCATTTATATCTTCGGCCTTCCTCGTCGATCCGATGGTCGATATGCGTCGCGCCCAGGCACGAAACGCTCATCACGTTGCCGAACAGATGATCGACCAGATACCGCCAATGGCACAGCATGTCGATGATGATCCCGCCGCCGTCCTCGGCTCGGTAATTCCAACTTGGCCGCTGGGCGGGCTGGTCTTCGCCGGTGAACACCCAATAACCGAACTCCCCGCGCACGGACAGAATTCTTCCGAAGAACCCGGTATCGATGAGATGTTTGAGCTTTCGAATTCCCGGCAGCCACAGTTTATCCTGCACGGCTCCGTTCTTCACGCCGGCCTTTTCGGCCCGCCGCACCAGTTCCATCGCTTCGGCGGAGGTGGTTGCGACCGGCTTCTCGCAATACACATGCTTCCCGGCCGCCAGGGCCTTGCTCACCGCTTCGAATCGCAGCGGCGTCGTCTGTGCGTCGAAGTAAATCGAATATTTTGGATCGCCCAGCAGCGAATCCAGATCGGTTGAATATTCGATTCCACCGTGCCGTTGCGACAGGGCTTTGAGTTTCTCCGCGTTTCGCCCGATGAGGATCGGCTCGGGCATGATACGGACCCCCGGCCCCGCCTTGACGCCGCCTTGTTGCCGGATGGCCATGATCGACCGTTCGAGATGCTGGTTCATTCCCATCCGGCCGGTCACGCCGTTGAGAATGATTCCGATAGGGCGGGTTTCCAAGTTTCGCTCCTGTACTTTACGGCTACAGGATAGCCCAATTTCCCCGCGTTCCAATGCGGAAGCAAAAAAGCCCACGGCGCCGCCGTGGGCTTATGCTCAAAAAAGTTCAGATTCCAGTTCGTCCGGTCAGAACTGCATGATCGCATCCACGGCGAACGTCGCCTGGCTGTATTGGCCGTGCTTCGCGCCGTTGTTCGAGTTGAACGCCGGTTCGTCGGCGAAATCTCCGCGAATTTCCGGCCGAATCTGCAGGTATTGCAAGATGTTGTCGTTTGGCAGCGGATGCACCTGCAAGCCCAGCGTCACTTCCTCATAGTTCGCCTGCACTCCCGTCGTGAATCCGCCCTGATCGCGATACCACTCGCCGCGAACGTTGAACGCGAACATCGGATTGAACTTGTAGTTGGCGTACAAAACCGCGCCGTACCACTGCCCGGTCCCCGCCGGACCGAGCACGTGCGGCGCAGTCCACATACAGGAAGTCCCCCGTCAGCGTGAGCTGATCCGAAACCGTCCAGCTGGGGATGGCCTCGATCGCCGTCCAGTAGTCGCTGTTGTCATCGGTGGCTTCCGGCCCTTCTTCAAGGTTCAGGACCATCGAGATCGCCGAAGTGACATTGAATTTCGCCTGGCCGAGGAAATCGATCGCGCCGTTATTGTCGCTGGTGCTCTGATTCCAGCCGCGGGTGACGCCCGCGTCGATGGTCAGGTCGTTGCCCCACATCAGCTTGGAAAATGTGTACGACCCGGTGATGCCGGTATTCGTGTACATGATCCCGTAAGTGAAGTTATAGCTGTGCGAGTAAAAAAGATTGCCGGTGGGATTGATCACTTCATTTCCAAGAAACGCCAAAAATTTTCCCGCCTCAATGGTCAGGCCCGAGCCCAGGGGAATCAGCAGCGAAACGTTTCCCTGCAGGATATCCCACTGATTTTGCGGACCCGCCCCGGGCCCGAAGGCGATGCCCGGCGTGCCGGCCGGCGCGTTGTCCAGCATCCCGTGCGAGTGGGTATACGCGTCGTCCGTTCCATAGCCCGTCTCAAGCGTGAAACCCCAGTCCCACGATTTCGTGCTGTCGATGCTTTTGGAAAGCGTCAGGTCCGCCTGGTCCAGCAGCAGATGATTGCTGTATGCGCCGGGAAACCCGACGAACGTCGGCGAGTCGCTGTTCGCCCGGTCGTCGTTTAGGTCGACGAAATATCCCATCTCGCCGAAGCCGGTGATGTCGAATTTATTGTTTTCCAGCCACTTACCGACTGGAGTGGGATCCATCAAATACATCAGCGGGGTAAGCGATGTCGGTCCGGATGGGGCCGATGCCGGCGCCGTTGAAGGCGCCGTGGTTTCGTCGAATAGATTGGGACCGCCTGCCGTATCGTCCGCCAAGGCCACCGAGCTAAAAGCCAGTGCGGCCATCGCGGCCGAACAGGCCAGACCTTTCCATGACATATCCCGATCTCCTTCCCGTTTTTCGGCGCGGAACCAGTTCCGTGAGTTCACTTGCCCTTGAACAAAAGGGATGCCAAAAGCGCCGCCACCCCGGTTTTTCGTTTCAAACGTGCTCAGCTTCGGTTGTCGAAGGATTTCGCCCGCCGCCGGGTTTTCAACAGCCGCCTAAGTGTTAGGCAACAGCCCCCGACACGAACCAGGATGCCGTGATTCGCGGCTTGGCGGATTTGTTAAGATACACCCATGCCTTGTGCCCTGGCCTATGCCGACACCACCGACCCTACCCAAACCAATTTCCTGATCCTGTTGCTCTGTATCCTGCTGATCGGCTGCGTTTGCGGCATGGCATTCCTGGTCCTGCTGCTGGCCCGGTCGCGCCGGCATCGCCGCGTGGAATACCTGACCGTCCTGACCATTTTCTGGGCATTCCTTACCGCCGCAAGCCTCGCCTACTCCGCGGTTACGCGGCTCGACTGGTCGCAGGAAAACGCGCTGCGCCTGGAAACCGGCTACGGCAATCCCGACGACAATCCTCCGCAACTCCCGTGGAAAACATGGGTTGCCCTGGCGGCGGCCTGGGGCGGTCTTATCACCTGGTCCTTGAACGACGGCGCCAAAAATTGACAAAAAAACGTCGGTTCACAACATTGCCGAAATGACCGCGTTATACGAGTATGTTCCGGCATCCTTTGGGCCGAGCGGTCGGCCAACCCGCCGGAAAACCGTTGAGAGAGGAAAAATCATGTTGCGAGTTTTCAAGTGGATCGCGCCCGCCCTGGCCTTGGGCGCGCTGGCGCTGTTCTCAGGCCGGATGGTCAGGGCTGATGATGCCGCCACGACCCAGCCCAGCTCCGCCAGCGGCAGCATCGTCGTCACGGTCCTCGGCTCGGATAACAATCCCGTCCCCGACGCCAGCGTCAAGCTTTACGCGGCCAAGCACAAGGCCGACACCGAAGCCGAAAAAGAATCCAAGAGGCACAAGGTTCTTGCCCGCGGCAAGACCGACGACGGCGGCAAATTTACCTTCTCCGGCCTGGCCAGCGGCGAATACAAAATCAACGCATCGCTCAAAAAGGCTGACGCCAAAGCTTCGGGGACAGTGTCCGTCACCGACGATGCGCCCAACGCCACCCTCACCATCAATCTTGACGTGACCGACGGCGGCAACGGCGGACCAACCACGGCACCGTCCCCGCAATAGTCGGTTTCATCCCGACATCGCGTCGATCACGAACGGATTCCGCGCCGCTTCCTCCGCCAGCGTGCTGCTCGGCCCGTGGCCGGGAAGAAGCCGCGTCTGCGCCCCCAACTTCATCACGCGCCGCAGCGATTCCTGCAATTGCCCGAAATTCGAATCGGGAAAATCCGTCCGGCCCACCGAATTCATCATGATCAAATCGCCGCCGATCAGAATGTTCTGACGCGGAAAGTGATACGCCACGTGACCGGGTGAATGCCCCGGCGTGTGGATCGCGATCACTTCCAGCGCCCCGATCTTCAACGCCTGCCCATCCTCCACATATTTATCCGCCCGAAGCGGCGGAATCACGAATGGCAGCGAGAACATCCGCGTGGTGGGATCGATGAGCTTCGGCTCGTCCAGCCGATGGATCAGCACCCGCGCCTTGGGGAATCTCTTCGTGACGACGGCATGATCGGCCACGTGATCGAAATGCCCATGCGTGAGCCACAGCCCGACGATCTCCCAATTCCGTTTTTCCGCCTCTTGCAGAAGCGGGGCAGTCGTATGATCGGGCGCGTCAAACAACACCGCCTTCCCTCTGTCGGCGTCGGCGATCAGGTAACAATTGGTCGCGGCAATGCCGCCGGTGTTCGTCAAAATTTGCATCTTCGCTAAAACTCCAGCCCGATCTGCCGCCTCATCTCATCCAGCACGCGCATGTTCCCGATGGAATCCTCGCGGCCGATCCGCGACCGCCGGCCGTCCAGAACAGCCGCCGCAAAATCGTCCGCCTCCACTGCATACATGTCGCCGGGCGCGGCGATGTTGCGAACATCCCGCGCCGGCGGACCCGCCGATGAACCACGATCCATCTTCGGCTCCATCCCGCCCGTGACGACGAACCCGCAGCTCCCCGGCCCCGGTTTCCACGGCACCGGCACTTCGATGAACCCCTCGTCCCCACACAGATACGCCGTGTTATCCGCCTGAACGCACATGCCGCACGTGAAGCTGGAAACAATCTGATTCGGGAAAACCAGCATCCCCGCCGCCACTTCGTCCACTCCGCTCCGATGGAAGTTCGCAACCGCTCGAACCTCGCTCGGCTCACTTCCGGCGAAGAACCGCGCAAAATTGATGCAATAACAACCGATGTCCATCAATCCTCCGCCGCCGAGTTCGCGCACGAACCGCACGTTGCCGTCGATCTTGCGGGTGCGGTAGCAGAAGCTGGTGCGGATGAGCCGAAGTTTTCCGACGATCCCGCTGTGCACCGTTTCCATAAGGGCCAGTGTCTGCGGATGCGACCGATACATGAACGCTTCCACCAGCACGCGGCCCGCCCTCTCGGCGGCATCAAACATTCGCTGGGCCTCGCCCGCATCCATCGCCAACGGCTTCTCGCACAAAACATGCTTCCCCGCCCCCAGCGCCGCGATCGTCCACTGCGCATGCAGCGAATTCGGCAGCGAATTATAAATCGCGTCGATCTCCCCGTCGGCGATCAGCGATTCATAGCTTGCCAGTGCGCGCAGGACCCCGTGCTTTTTCGCGAAATCGTCGGCCGTTTCCCGTCGTCGCGATCCGACCGCCGCCGGCACCCCCCGCTCGCTGGCCGCCAGCCCGCGCGCGAATTGCGTGGCAATGTTCCCCGTCCCCAGGATTCCCCAGCGAAGCTTGGTTCCCATATCAGCAGGATAATCCCCACGTCCCCGCCGCGCCAATGTCGAGACGTTCGGCGACCAGCGCAGCTCACGGCAACCGCATTCTTCGATTGGGGGGTTCAGCAGGCGTCAATCCAATTGGTTACCCAGCGATGGACACCGTTACCTGACCGTTTCTCCCGATTGCTTATATCGCCATCGAGTAAAGGGTGATGTCGCCTTCAGCTAATTCTGTTTGGGAATTGGAGGAGTTGCTGGCTGCGATCTAAATTCGACTTTTGCCGTTTTTGCGGCGTCATGCGGCGCGACTCAAATGATCCAGCAGCATGATCCGTAACGGCCTTGGTAGTTTTGTGAGACCCGCATGTTTCGGCGACTGTTGAAAAACCTCCGCCCAGCACAATCGACGCACGCGCGTCATGGCGTCGCCGAAGGTTGTCTCCGCCTTGGCGTACCACGCGCACGACGCGGGTCGCGTTCCTTTTCCATGTGTGTGCCGGTGGAAGATCAAGCTGACGACGCTGAACAATCCCAGCAGGCACGGGGCCGTTCGCAGCACGCTTTTGGCCGACCAGTTGCGCGGCGTGGCAAAGCCCAGATGGGCGCGGACTTCCTGGAATGTCACTTCGATACTCCAACGTCCGGTGTAGAGGCTGACGATCTGCTGGGGCGGCATCGTCGGATCGGTGCTGTAGAAGTATTCGTCCCGGTGCGTTCCCTGGATGTCGTGGACGAACACCCAGCGGACCGGAACCAATCCGTTGCCGGCCTTGTACCAGTGCCCTTCGCCCCAGATCAGTTCGACCCGGCGTGTTTTGCCGCCGTACCAGTTGACGGTGAATCGTTTCCCTTTGGACCGTTTGACCGTGGCCTGGGGTTTGGACAATCGCCGTCCTTTGATGCGCGGCCGACCCGTGCGGGGTTTTCCCGCCGGCGGCAGGCCGTACAGATTCGCCTCCGGATGGAGCCGGCTGACCAGCGTCACCTGCCGGCGGTGGCGATGACAGAACCGCGCCAACTCGTGGCTGGCGTAACCGCCGTCCCCCAGAAGAATGAACTTTCGCTCGGGGAACCAGTGGATCAGCGTGGCCATCAGTTGCCGGGCCAGATCGAGAGGCGTCTTGTGCCTCCGGCCTTCGGCCTGATTCAATTCCGCCGGCCGATACAACGCGCACAGCACCGGCAACGCCCACGGGCGCGAGGCGAAAGGGAACTTCACGTTGATCGCCAGCGTCACCCATTTGTGCCCCCATACCCAGACCACGTGGCTGTGCGTCGAGCGGCAGGCATCGTGATGACACCCTTTGCCATAGACGTGCTTGCCCTTGTGCTGCGGCGTGGTGTCGTCCACCGGACAAATCACCGGCTGATCCGCGGGAATCAGTTCCAGCACCATCGCCGCCAGAACCTTGCCCAACGGCCAACAAGACCAGACGCGGCGGCAGAGGACGCGATGGAAGTCGGACCAGTGCCCTTTGGCCAGCGGCCCCACCGCTCGCAACATGCCGGTGACGGTGCGGTGCCGCAACGAGAGGATCGCGCCAGAAAAAGCACGACGACGCGCTGGAAAGTTGGACGGGTGAATGCTACAGAGAACGCCGAAACAAGCGGCTCCGCCGCCTTGGGAACAGACAACATATCGGACTCCTTTCCGATTCGCCGAGTAAGCATCAGCGAATGTACGGGGGAGTCCGATTTTTTGTGAGAGTCCGTTCATGAAAAACGCCGTCTAAAAACGGCAAAAGTCGAGCTAAAGCCGTCCCCAACTAATCCAGCCGCCTCCTGGCGGTGTTTTCGTGCGAGGTGGTAGAATGGAAATCATGGATGAACCTTCAAAACCAGACTACGCTACGCCCGCACCATCATCCGATAGAACATACCGGCGCATCGCAAGCATCTCCGCCGCTCTGGGTGCCGTGGTGGGGATCATAAGGACGATCGATCAATTACGATACGATCCGCCGCTCGCCTGAATGATTCTCGCAGCAATCTCGTTCGCGCTATTGGCATTGGCAATTGCGTTCTGGCCAAAAAGGCATCGGGAGAAAAATTCAAATTAGCACTACAACGCTATCGCTGCTCCCCGAAATAGCCAAACTCATCGAATTAACTGAAGGGGACATCACCCTTTACTCCTGTTTTCCCTCATTGCGCTTCCGCCAGCCTTTCTGCCGGGGCGAATTTAATAAGGACCCTGCGCTTAGGCTTCTCGATTTTTGCTTACCACCGGAAACCCATGGGTTTGTTTCATTATTGAGCTACGACGGTGCCGAATGATGCAAATTAAACTGAAAACAGACACGGAAAGACTGCCCGATGCTGCGAGTCCCCACAGGAATGCCCAAATTGATGCTTCATGAACCTCGGGAGGTGTTTCTGCAACAGCAATTCCCGATAGCGAAGCTACGAACCAAACTAAGCAAAAAAGGCCTGATAATGCTGTCGCAACCAGCATGGGCCAAGCTACGTAACGCATATAAGTTGGTACGCCGTAATTACTCATCGTCATCGCGGGAAGACGTTTGAATGTCATACTTTATGATGGTCAAAAAGGGGTCACTTCTTCATCTCTCGGCCGCTTCGGCGGTCCATTCCCGATGTAGTTTATCACGTCCGGAACCGAGGCCACAGCAAAATGCCGGGAAGACGGCCGGAAAGAAATCTCTCCTCATCGGATTTTTATCTCCAAAACACGTCTAAAACCTTCACCTTCTGGCAGCATGAGTAGAGAAGACTCTTTTGGACTATCGCGTTGGCCATTTGCCGCTCCGCGTTATCCCGCTTGAGGGTCCCCCGACCAGAGCTTTGCGGTCTTTCGATTTGCACCAGTAACAGTAACACCGTCGGCCCTGGCACTATCAAAAACGCGTTTTTCGTGGCCAAAGGCATCCGAATTATTGGCAACAACCGTCGCCTCGGGGCGTCATTTTTCCGACCTTGGGAACGGCAGGTCCGTCCAACTTGACCCAGCGGCGAAACGGGCGGAAAATAGACGACTGGTGTTGAGGTATCCCGCTATTTTCCTGGTCGGCGTGTTCTTTACCTTCGGGCCGGCGCCGTTCGAACGCCTGCATCTGGCGGAGGTCAACTCAGCCTGGAATCGCATCGAGCAGTTGATGAACGGCGGATCGCGTTCGCCGCTGAAGCGGCTGCCGGTTCCGCGGCCGTTTCACGATCCGTCCACCTGCGTGATCTGCGCGACCCTGCACGCGCCGGTGACGATCCAGTACATGCCGCCGATCATGCTGATGCCGACGGCGCGTCTGGGATCGCTGCCGGTTGAATTGCCCAACGAGTTTCAATTCGTTTACGTCGCCGCCGAGCATTGCCGCGGTCCTCCGGCCGCCTGAGCGTTCCCGACTTCTTTTTTAGATCCATCATTCACCGCCGCCGGCCGGCTGCGCCGCACCCGGCGGCTATTGCAGGAGCTTTATATGGGACTGCTCATTCACAAACTGAAGAAAACCTACGTCGGTCCGGACGGCAGCAGCGTTCCGGTGATCGACATTGCCGAACTTTATCTCGCCGACGGCGAGCAGGTGGCCCTCATCGGCACAAGCGGTTCGGGCAAGACCACCCTGCTGCACATGATCGCCGGAATTCTTTCGGCCGACAGCGGCAACATCGTTTTCGATTTCGATCCGAACAAACCCGATGCCGAGGGGTCCACCGATTTGATGATGCTTTCCGAACCGCAGCGCGATGTATTCCGCGGGCGAAACATCGGCTACATCTTCCAGACGCACCATCTTCTGCCGGGATTCACGGCGTTGGAGAACGTGCTGCTGGGGATGACCTTCACCGGCCGGGCCCACGACCGCCATTGGGCCGAGCATCTTCTGAAGCAGGTGGGCCTGGGCGACCGCCTGAATTACCGCCCGGCGAAATTGTCGGTCGGCCAGCAGCAGCGCGTGGCGGTCGCCCGCGCCCTGGCGAATCGTCCCAAGCTGGTGCTGGCGGACGAGCCCACCGGAGCGCTCGACGCCGCCAACGCCCAGCAAGTCCTGGAACTGATCCGCAAGCTTTGTTCGGAGGTCGGCTCATCGCTTCTGCTGGTGAGCCACGATCTGGACATCGCCCGCCAATTGCCGCGGGTGGTCACGCTTTCGGAGATCAATCACACCCAAACCCATGGCGTTGCCGTGGGAGCGTAGGGATAAACCATGAATTACTTTCAATTAGTTTTGAAACAAATGCGCCAGAGGGCATTGTCCACCTGGCTTACGACGCTGTCCGTCATGCTCGGCGTCGGGTTGGCCGTCGCCATTATGGTGCTGGGCCGGGAGAGCGAATCGCTGTTCGGTCAGAACGACTATGGCTACGACTGCATTATTGGGAAAAAAGGCTCGAAGCTGCAATTGGTGCTGAACACGGTCTATCACCTGGACGTCAGTCCGGGGAACATTCCGTTCAGCGATTACACCCGGCTGCTCAATCCGCATCTGCCGGCGGGCGTGCCGCTGCCTGCGGATAATTATTACAAGTACGTGAAAATCGCCGTGCCGACGGTCGTTGGCGACACGCTCAACGGGCTATACCGGATCGTCGGCACGCTGCCGAGCTTTTTCGGATACGACGACTACGGCAATCCGCTGTCGCCGGATGAGGTCCTGGACTATCGGCCCGGCGAGCAGCTGCACATCGCCGATGGCCGCGTCTTCACGTACAACAAATTCGAGGCGATCGTCGGAAGCGATATTCCCCGCCTGACCGGCAAGGGAATCGGCTCCGACTTCCAGGCGACGCACGGCCTTGCCGTGCCCGGCCGGCCGCCGGATATCCACTTCCAGCACTGGAAAATCGTGGGCGTTCTGGCCCCGACGCACACGGCCATCGACCGTGTCGTCTATATTCCGCTGCTGAGCTTTTACACCATCGCCGAGCATGGGGCCGGTTTGATCGCCCAGGCCGAATTGCGCAAAGGCGAGGCTCCGGTCACGTTCGATCCTGACAGCGACGCCGATCAGCCTCATCCCGTCGACGCCCACGGGATGCAGCATTTCAGCAATTACGACTACAACACCAAGACGGGAACGATCCATCTCAATTCCCGGCTCAATCCAAGCGTTTGGGCCATTTCGGCGATCCTGGTTCAATCCCGCGGCGGAGTGACCGAGCAAGCGCTGGAGTACGACCTCAACAACTCAACGGACGTGATGGCCTGCAATCCCGCGCAGGTCATGCGCCAATTCTTCGACACGTTCCTGAGCCCGACGCGGATCCTGTTGTTGCTGATCTGCTCGCTGGTGACGATCGTCGCGGCCGTCGGGATTCTGGTCAGCATCTACAATTCCGTCTCGGCCCGGCTGAAGGAAATCGCCATCCTGCGAGCGCTGGGCGCGACGCGAACGACGGTCCTGACCCTGATCTGCATCGAAGCCGGCCTGATCGCCTTGTTCGGTTCGATCCTGGGCCTGCTGGTCGGTCACGCCGTCAACGCGTTGGGCGCGTGGTATATGCTCCGCAACTACGGCGAGAACATTACCTACAATGCGTCGGAATTGTACAGCGAAGGATTGTACGTGGTTGCCGTGATCGTGCTGGCGATCATCGCCGGGCTGGTGCCGGCCATGAAGGCGTATCGCACGCCGGTCGCGACCAATCTTGTGGCAACCTGATGACGCGCGCGGCGGTTCAGAATCGCTGGAAGAAACCGTGGTGGCGGCGGATCACCTGGCGCGGCCTCCTGCTGGCCGCCACCGCGGTTTTTCTTTTCGCTTACCCGACGTATGTGTACACCTGGTCGCTCATCACCGGCGGGATCACGCGCCAGGGCGATCTGCTCAAGGTCGATTTGCAGGCCATGAGCAACTTCGAAATGGACCAGGATACCGGCACCAACGCCGACATTCCGCTGCGATACCGCCAACTCGACGGAAAGCGCGTCCTGCTGACCGGCCAGATGTACGAGCCTTACGTCGCCGACGGCCAAATCCACAAATTTACGCTCTGTTATTCGATCACCAACTGCTGCTTCAACGGACCGCCGAAGGTGCAGCACTTTATTCAGGCGACGGTGCTCCCCGGCCGCAGCGTCGAATATTCCGGCGATCTCGTGGACGTGATCGGCACCCTGCACGTCGGCGTCCGATCCGGCGAAGGACATGTGCAGAGCGTGTATCGAATCGACGTGGAAAAGGTGAAGCGGGATTGAGGAGGGAAGAGACGCAGAGACAGAGAGACAAAGAGACGAAGTGGAAAGCACCGTTCACTCCGTCTCTCTGTCTCTGCGTCTCTTGCCCCTCACATCCCCGGCTGCACATCCGTTTGCGGCGGCTCGATATTAATCGTCCGCTGCTGGCCGTCCAGTTCCGTTACTTCCAGGACCACCGGATCATTGGGCCGATCCTTGCGGAACTCCAGGTAATCCTTCTTGAACTCTTCGAGATTATCCACGGCCTTGCCGTTCATCTGGGTGATGAGGTCGTTGATTTCCAGGTGGGCCGCCTGCGCCGCCGCCTGCGGACGCAGCAGCGCCACCACCACGCCGCCGGTCCCCATGCCGATCCTGCGGCGATACGTATCCACGAACGTCACTTCGCGGGCCACAAAACCCATGTCCTTGGCATAAAATCGCTTGGCCTCGTGCGGCTCCTTCGGACGCGCCTCCAGAGTGAGGACAACCTGCCGGGGAACATCTCCCTTGGCCCGAATGACCGAAAACTTCACCTTGTCTCCGACGTTCATTCGCTGAATCTGCCGCGTCACGATCTCCGGCAGCTCCTCCGGCAAATCGCCGCGCTCGATTGGCTTGCCGTTGATCGCCGTGATGACGTCCAACTTATTCAGCCCGGCCTTGGACGCGGGCGAATCCGGCACCACGTCTCCGACCTGCACCGCCGGCACGTTCTGAAGGCCGAAATACTCCGCATCCTCCTTCTCCAGTCCCTTCATTTCGCACCCGATCCAGGGAAGGACGATCGGCTTGTCCGGCGACGGCGGGTTTAGAATGCTCGGAAGAAAATCCCCGGCCGGTATGAACAGCCGCGGCGCGAGGGTCACCATCGGAAGATCGTCCGGATTGTCCGGATTGTCCAGCAGGGCTTCCCCAAGGCTGCGGGCGTGAACGTACCCGATCGCCTGCCCCTTGGCGTTGAGCACGACGGCGCCGACGCCGGCCAATTGTCCGCCAACCAGAATCTGCGGAACCGGCCCGCGCAGGCGCGTGGACATGAACGCCGTCGTCACCAGCGTTTTATACCCCGCTCCCTTCGGCAAAATTCCCACGGAATAGAGCGGATCGCCGATTTGCAGCGGTGCATCCACGAACTTGATGGCCTTCCATTTCTGCGGCGAGTCGGCCTTGACGAATGCCAGATTCGACCGCTCGTCGCGGCCCTGCAGCGTCGCGTCGATTTCCGTCTCGTCCCCGGTATCGCTGGGCACGACGATCTTGAATCGGCTGCATCTGATTGTCCGGCACGATCGCCGGCGTCACGATGCCGATGGGTATGATCACCAGCCCATCGCTGCTGATGATGACCCCCGCAGCCGACAATTCCTGCGAGCCCAATTCGTTGGCCCAGGTATATTTCACGGCAACCAGCGACGGCTTGACGAGTTCGCACATGTGCCGGATCGTCGCCGCCTCATCGGCCATCGCCGCGCCCGACATCGACAGCAAAATCGCCACCCATCCGATCAGTCGATTGATGCTTTTCATGCGGCTCCTAATCGCCCGGCTGGGTGGCCGGCGCGTATTCCTTGACTTGCAGGATCGCCGTAAAAACCTCGCGATCGCGGTTCACTTCCAGCGCCACCTGACTCAGCCCCTGCTTCAGGGTCTTGTCGTATAACGCCTGGAACTGCGTCATGTTCTTGACCGGGGTGCCGTTGACCGAAAGAATCACGTCGCCCGGCTCAAGATGCGCCCGCTCCACCGGTTCGCCGTCGGACATGCTGGTGATCCACACACCCGCGACCGTTTCGAGCTGATTGGCGACCACGTATGGGCGCGTGACCTCGCGCATAGATGCGCCCCATTGTGTGAATCCCCGTTCCTCGCCGAGGTATCCTTCCAGCAGCGTAGTCCTGGCTGTGAGCGTCAGGATATCTTTGCCCCGTTTGACGGTCAGTCGTACCTCGCGGCCAATCGGCAGCGATGCCAGGCGTCGCCGCACCGCCGCCAATTCCTCGGGAAACCGCACGTTGGTCGGCTCGCCATTGACCGCCAGCAAAATATCCTGTGCTTTTCCCCCCGCGTCGGCGTAGGGACCGATCCGGTCCACGCTGTTGATCAGCACGCCCTTGTTGATGTCGATGTCGTAAAACGATTCCAACTGATGCATCGGCATCAGCTGGAATCCCAGATCGCTGCGATCCATGTGTCCCAGGACTCCGGGCGCGGCGGTCTTCAAAATGGCCGCGATCACCGGCTTGGCCGTATCGATCGGAATCGCGAAATTCAATTCCTGCCCGCCCCCGCGCGTGTTGATGCCGACCACCTTGGCGTTGATGTCCACCAGCGGACCTCCGCTATTGCCCGGATTGATCGGCACGTCCATCTGAATCCAGTTGGAGAAATCGCCGGTTTCGTATCCGTCGATGTCCATCCGCTGCTGGACGTCGTAAAACGTGCGGTCGGTGTTGGACACGCTGCCGCGGGTCACCGTCCGCGCCAACCCGAACGGCGTGCCGAACGCCATTACATCCTGTCCCACCACCAGGGTCTTGCTGTCCCCAAGCTGCGCCGAGGTGAAGCCGATATGTTTGCTCCGCACCTCGTCCATGTCCATCTGAATGACGGCCAGATCCGTCCAATGGTCGTCGCCGATCAGCCGGGCCGGCACGCGCTCCTTGTTGGCCAGTGTGACATAAATTTCCACCGCCCGGCCGGCGACGTGATAATTCGTGAGAATATGTCCCTGCGAGTCGATGATGACGCCCGACCCGTTGCCGCGGATCAAGCTTTGCCGTCCGTCTTTGTAGATCGCCTGGGCGACATCCACGCGGACGACGGCGGGGGAAATCGCCGCCGTGACGGCTTCCACGCGCCGCGGAGTTGCCAATGGATAGGGTTCCGCCTCACAGCCCGCCATCAGCAGCACGCTTACGCAGGCGAATATCCTTGAAACCGTGCGATTCATGTACAGGATGCGGATAACATGCACGAAGCCCGCCCGTCCCGCAACCCCGGCGCCCAAGATTTGCCGCTTCTCAAACCCGTCGCTGCCGGCCTTTCGCTGCGATGCCCTGGATGTTAGCTTACGATTCTGATCGCATAAGAACGGAGTCGCATGGGTCCGATCATCATTGCTTTGCTGGCAGGCGTTGTGGCTGGTTCGCTGATGGGA
Organism: uncultured Phycisphaerales bacterium; assembly: GCA_963771925.1. Classification (GTDB taxonomy): domain Bacteria; phylum Planctomycetota; class Phycisphaerae; order Tepidisphaerales; family Tepidisphaeraceae; genus PALSA-1353. The sequence continues at coordinate 1,109,730 of CAVYVE010000005.1, read as the reverse complement.
ATTATGCTGGCGTCGCGCCGCCGGCAACTTGCCCTTGCGTTATCCGAGCAACGCCAATCCGACCTGACGCAGCAACTTTCCGCCGAGAAGGGGCAAACCCAATCGCTGCGCGACACCCTGGCGCAAAGCGAGCGCGACCTCGCCGCCGCACGCACCCAATTCGCCGCCGCCCAGCAGAACCTGCTGGAACAGCGCAATCTTCTCGGCCACGCACAAGAGCAACTGCGCCAAGCCTTCGCCAGCGCATCGGCCGAAGTGCTGGCCCGCAACAACGAAACATTTCTTCAATTAGCCAAGGAACGTTTCGCCACGCTGTCGGCCGAGGCGGCCGGATCGCTCGACCAACGGAAGGAGCAGATCGACGCCCTGCTCAAGCCCATGCGCGAACTCATGGATCAATATCAGCTTCGCGTCGGCGAGATCGAAAAATCCCGCGTCGAATCCTACAGCATGTTGCGCGAGCAGCTCGGCACGCTTGCCGAGACCCAGCGAACACTCAACACGCAGACCTCGCAATTGGTGACGGCCCTGTCGCGTCCGACGGTCCGCGGCCAGTGGGGCGAAATCTCCCTCCGCCGCCTCGTCGAACTCGCCGGCCTTTCCGCCAAATGCGATTTCGTCGAACAGGAAATCGTCGATGGAGATCAGGGCCGGCAGAAGCCGGACATGGTCGTCCACCTTCCCCGTGAACGTGACGTTGTGATCGATTGCAAGACCTGCCTCGACGCCTTCCTCGACGCGGCCGCCGCCGTGGATGAAGACATGCGAAAAACGCATCTTCAGCGTCACGCCCAGCAGGTCCGCAGCCGCGCGCGGGAACTATCCGCCAAGAGCTATTGGTCGCAATTTTCGCATTCCCCGGAGTATGTCATCATGTTTCTCCCCGGCGAGGCGTTTTTATACGCGGCCGTCGATCAGGATGGATCGCTGGTGGAAGACTGCATCAAGAATCACGTTTTGCTGGCCACGCCCACGACGCTGATCGCATTGCTCAAGACCATAGAATTCGGCTGGCGGCAGGAAGCGATCACCGAAAACGCCGAGCAAATCCGCTCCCTCGGCATCGAGTTGTACGATCGCATCGGCACGGTTCTGACCCATATTTCCAAGCTCGGCGGCAGCTTGAGTTCCGCGGTGACCAATTACAATGCCGTTCTCGGCTCATTGGAAACTCGTGTAATGACGACCTCGCGCAAGATGGCCGAGCTCGGCGCGCGGACCGACAAGGAATTGCCCCAGCTTGAATTGATCGAGCGCCTACCTCGCGAGACCGATCAGGCACGGCTCACGAGTGAAGTATAAATTTTGCGCCTCCACCCATAGTTCTTTAAGATACTTTTCTCGCGCACTAGTGGGAGGTCTATGCGGGTGATGTTCATTGATGGCACCGATATGACCGGACCATTCGCGGTGCACGGTCTCGTTGCGTCAGGGCACGAAGTTTGGTTATTGCACCGATCGCGAAGCGAATTACCCCTGCTATCGGGGGCCACACAGCTTCAGGCAGACAAGGCTGATCTGCCAAAACTCCGGCAGCGCCTCGCAGCCCTGCGTTTGGACATGGTCGTCCACATGGTGGCATTTACAGAATCCGATGCGGCCACATTTGTTGATGCGCTGGCCGGCGTCGTGCCCCGGGCAGTTGTCGTCAGCAGCATTGACGTTTATCGAGCGTATGGCCGGCTCCATCGCACCGAGCCCGGCCCCCCGGATTTAACGCCGTTAGACGAAAACGCTCCACTGAGAGAAAAGCTTTCGATTCACGGCGGAGCATACGATAAAACCTCCGTTGAACGTGCGGCCCGCTCTAACCCGAAGCTCGCATGCACGATCATTCGTTATCCCGCGGTATACGGACCGGGCGACAAACTGCACCGGCTTTACGGCTGGGTGCGACGGATGGACGACGACCGCCGATTCATCCTAATGGGCCAAAGTGAAGCGGCATGGCGGTTTACCCACGGTTACGTCGAGAACGTTGCCGCCGGCCTTGCTTTGGCGATCACCAACCCCGCCGCAGTCGGACAGATTTACAACGTCGGCGAATCCACTACCCCTACCCGCGCTGAATCGGCGCAACAGCTTGCTGCCGCCGCCGGCTGGAAGGGACAAGTGCTGACGGTCCCAGACCAGCGTCTTCCGTCCCACTTGGCGGAAGATATTGATTTTCAACAAGATTGGTTGGTCGATACCTCTCGAATCCGGCGAGACCTCGGCTTCACGGAAGTCGTAACGCCGCTTCAAGGCCTTCAGCGAGCGATTGCCTGGGAACGAACTCGCCAAGGTCCGCTTGACCCCCAGACATTCAACTACGCCGCGGAAGATGCTGCCGGCGCCGAATTTATTCCCGCTGTCTGATTCAATGCTTGCAGGTTTCATCCGCTCGATTTTTTGCGGCGCGGTATAACGGCCAATTATGGCCATTCCGAATGAACTGCCCGTCACTCTGAAAGACATCCTCGCCGCGCACGAGCGCATCAAGGATGCGGTCTACCGCAGTCCCTGTCCGTATTCCCTTCAATTGAGCCGACTTTGCGGCTGCCGAATTTTCTGCAAGCTGGATCACCTTCAAATCACCGGCAGCTTCAAGGAGCGCGGCGCCGCAACAAGCTGATGCTTCTGAGCGCCGAGCAGCGTAAAACCGGCGTCGTGGCCGCGTCGGCCGGGAACCACGCCCTCGGCCTTGCCTATCACGCTCAACTGCTTCAAATTCCCGCCACGGTGGTCATGCCGAAATGGGCCCCCTTGGTAAAGGTCTCCAATTGCCGGGGATTCGGCGCTGACGGTCGTTCTCCACGGCGAGTGTTACGACGACGCAAAAACCCTGGCCCGGCAACTCGCCGATGAGAAAAAGCTGACGTACATCCCCGGCTTCGACGATCGCGACATCATCGCGGGCCAGGGAACCATGGGCCTGGAAATCCTGCAAGATGTCCCGGACGTTGACGCAGTGATCGTGCCCATCGGCGGCGGGGGGGTCATTTCCGGCATCGCCGTGGCGATCAAATCGCTCAAGGCCAACGTGCAAATCATCGGCGTCGAACCGGCCCATTCGCCGACCATGCACGAATCCCTGCGCCGCGGCCAACTCGTCCGCATCGATGCCCAGCCCACGCTGGCCGACGGCTTGGCCGTCGCCGAGGGCGGAAAGCTCTGCTTCCAGATCATTCAGAAACTGGTCGATCGCGTGATGCTGGTGGATGAGGGCCAGATCGCGCTGTCGATTCTTCGCCTGCTGGAGTTGGAAAAGACGGTGGTGGAAGGCGCCGGCGCTGTGCCCCTCGCGGCCGCCATGGATAAATCTATGGGATTGGCCGATAAGAACGTGGTCCTGGCGCTGTGCGGCGGCAACATTGATGTGACGACGATCGCCCGAATCATCGACCGCGGCCTGGCCGCCGACGGCCGATTTTGCCGCGTGTTTGCCCGTCTCCTGGATCGGCCCGGGCGCTGGCGAACCTGACCTCGGTCCTCGCCTCCACGGGCGCCAACATTCAGGAAGTCTCCCACGACCGCCATGTCGGCCCCGCCGACGTCACCCGTGTCGTGGTCGTCTGCTCGCTGGAAACGCGCGACGCCGATCATATCGCCGAAATCCGCAAAGCGTTGCAGGATCATGGCATCGATGCGACCGTGGAATAATGGGAGAAGAAGATGTGGTTAGTGATTAGTGGTTAGTGGCGAGCAAATGCAATTCCTAACCACTAACCACTTCCTCCAATCACAGATGCACTCTTCTCGTATACACCCACCACTCGAGAACCAGCAGCGGAATCGCCGCGGCGACCAGCCACCGCCACAATTCCATCCGGCTTTTTGCTGACGCCACCGCCGTCGCGTGGCCGCCGGAGCCGGGGGCCACCTTCATCGGCAATAGATTGCTCTCGTTCGGATCCAGCAGGTTCACCTCGATATTTGCGTACTGCGGAATCGGCGGGTTCGTTTGATATAGCCCGACCTTGGTCAGCGCCGGCAGCACAAAATCTCCCGTCGGCGGCACGGTCGCTTTCAGCGTTCCCATCGGGCCGGTAATCGTCACGCTGTCCGGCACCGGATTGAGCTTCTGCAAATTGAATCGCGGAATCCGCAGCGTCACGCCCGGCTCGTACGAGGGACGCATTTCCATGTCCGTCCCCAGCGACAGGAATTGCAGCGTCTGATATAAAAATACCGGAAACGTGGGCTGCAACGGCCAATTGCTGTTGATGATGTCGAACGGCACGATCAGGTGAAACGCCCGGTTTTCCCGATGCAATACGACCAGCGGACAATTGGTGCCATCCACCAAAACCTGTGAGTTGAGCGTCGGCAAAACCTTGAAGACGTGGGCGGCGTACAGCTTGTCGAGATTCAGATGCCGCAGGATCGGATGATCGCGGTCCCAATCCAAAACCCAGTTGTCATCCATGATGACGCGCTGGCCGGCCGAATCCAGGGCCGGCTTGATTTCCAAGCCCGGCGGAACACATCCGAAATAGATCGCTGCTCCGCTTTTGGGGACTTCGTCGGGACGCAGGTCGTCGTCGCGATCGAACACGATCACGTCGTACGGCTTGGGCAATCTTTTCCCGCCGCCGTCCGCCTGGGGCAGTTCGTGGTATTGCTGCGGAAACATCTTGTCGAAGACGCGAAGCCGCTGGCTTCGCAGGCCCTGTTCGAGGAACCAGTTGCCGTCGGTGACCAGGAGGACGGAAAGGATTTTCGGCGGCGGGACGACGACGCTGGCCGAGTCGTCCGCCGCCAGGTGATCGTTGTCGCGGTTCATCTGCTGGACCGTCACGATGGCCGATGAGGTGAGGTCCAGCATCGGAAATTCGATGCCGTCGCGCTGCTGGAATCCCGCGGCGATGGCCTGCCTGCGCTGATCGTCGGTGAACCGTTCGGGCAGGAGGTTTACCCGGCCGCTGCTGCGCACCCGGCCATCGACGGTGAGTTGAACCTGCACGTCACTGACCGGATCTGGGCCGAAATTCGCCAGGCGGGCGAAAACCTGCACCTGGGTCGGCTCCTGGTAATCGCGCCGGGCGCTGAGCGCGACGATGGCGATATTTCCCGCCATGGCGGTGCCGATCTGCTCGTAGTGCAGATTCCCCTGCACGCTGACCTTATCGCCGTCCAGAACTCTTCCGTCGGAAAAAAGATAAACGTCCGGCGCCTGGCGATAGGCCTCGCGAATTTCCGGCCGAAAAAGCCGCCTGGGCGTCGGCAAGCTGATACGCCGCTTCCAGCTTCGTCCGGCGATCGGTGGGTTGAATCGAATCGATCACGTTTCGCAGCAGCCGAACGTCGGTCGTGAACGGCGCCAGCGTTTCGGCAGAGTCGTCGAAAGCAATTACCATGGCGGCGCTGTTGCGTCCGAGCGTGCCGACGAGGTCCTCAGCCCGTTGCTTGGCCACATCCAGCCGCGTTTTGCCGCCGGGCATGTCGTCGGCCGACATCGACGCCGAGCGGTCGATCAGGATAATCGTCCGCGGCCCGGCGCCCGGCGTGTAATTCAGAATCGGCCTGCCCAACGCCAGCAGCAGGGCGCCGAGCAGCAGAAGCTGAAGCAGCAGCAGAAGATTTTTCCGCAATCGCTGGAACGGCGCGTTCACCTGCAAATCCTGCACGGCCTTTCGCCAGAGCAGCGTGGAGGGGACCGGCATCTCACGGCGCCTCAGCTTCAGGAAATACAACGCCAGCAGCGAAGGGATGAAAACAGCCGCGGCCGCCGCGGCGGCCCATCCATTCAGAAAATGAGGAAACCACGTCATGCGTTACCAAATTTCAAAAATACAAACACAGAGATCGCAGAGGGCACAGAGGACACAGAGAGAAACAGAAGGATCGTCTCATCCTCTGTGCTCTCTGTATTCTCTGTGTCCTCTGTGGGAAGCATTTATCAGCGCTCAAATTCAACGGTTAAATTATCCAAGCAGCCCGCGCTCGCGCAGATAGTTCAGCACCAGCGTGTCAAACGGCACCGCCGTGCTGGTGAACAGGTACGTTCCGCCGCGCCGCCGGAGATAGTCCTTCAGGCTCAGGCAATACGCATTCAAATTCTTCTTGTACTGCGCCAGCAGCGGCTGGGTGATCGACACCTCGGCCATGTCCTGGTCCTCGACATCCTTGAGCTTCAAATCGCCGGTCAGGTCCGGCTCGATTTCCTGCGGCGAAAGAACCTGCACGCAAAACAGGTCGTATTTTCCACTGGCCACGTACCGCAATCCTGATTCAAATCCTTCCTTGACGAAGAAATCGGATAGAACGACACACACGCCTTTCTGGCGATGCGTCAGCGCGAATCGCCGGCAGGCCTCGGCGAAATGACTTGAACCCTCCGGTTTGAGGTTGGAGATGAAGTCGATCATTTGTCCCACGCGCCGCCGGCCGCGCAAGGCCCCGGTCTCGGCAACGATCCCGCTCGAAATCGCCGCGATGTGAACGCGGTTGTAATTCACCAGCCCCACATAGCCCAGCGCCGCCGCGACTTGCTTGAGATAAAAAGCCTTGTTCGGCTCACCGTAATCACAACTCTTGCTCACATCGATCAGGATGAATAACGAAAGGTCCTCTTCCTCCAGAAACAGTTTGAGGAACAGCCGATCGAGCCGGGCGTAGATGTTCCAGTCGATGAAGCGCAGATCGTCGCCGACGGCGTAGTCGCGGTAATCGGCGAATTCAACGGATTGTCCGCGGCGTTTGGAACGCCGTTCGCCCTTGAGTTTCCCAGCCAAAAGCTTGCGGGAAAGAATGTCGAGCTGATCCAGCCGGGCCATGAAAGCCGGATCCAGCAGGCGTCTGTTCGGTTCAGCAACTATCGTAGACATGGGTCCATCCAATTCGGATTTTTTTCACCGCGGAGACGCGGAGGACGCGGAGAAGAAAATCACTCTTTTAGATTCAACACTCGACGCCTGATGCCATCCTTTAAAATTGGCACGTTGAAATTGATTAAAAACCCAACCTCCCACCCGCCAAGACGGAGATAAGTCAGAAGCTGCGCGTCATGGATAGGAAGGAGCGCGTCGACCGACTTCAATTCAACAACGAGACGTTCATCCACCAATAGATCCACCTTGTAGCCGCAGTCGAGCAGCATGCCTTTATAACTCACGGGCAGCGGCTTCTGACAAACAAATGAAATCTTCCGAAGGCTCAATTCACGGCAAAGGCATTGTTCGTACGCCGATTCCAATAGCCCCGGCCCAATCGTCCGGTGGACTTCAATAGCTGCTCCGATGACGGCTTCGGTCAGTTCATTTATGCTCATTTTCATCTCTTCTCTGCGCCCTCCGCTTCTCCGCAGTGAGTCATCTTCTTCCTGCGATCAATTCGATCTCCATCGACTTAATTGGCCTGGGCACGCCCAGCAATTTCGCGATCTGCTCAAAGCCCGCCTGGTTCTTGTACCGTTCTATTTTGCGTTCCAATCCGGTCAGCCGGACTTTTTGCCAGGTGGGATCGGCCACGTGATGCGCCCGCACGAACGCGCGGGGCAGCGTGTAAAACTCCGGGTCGGTCTCTCCGGTCGAACCGTTGTGCCGCCCGGCAAATCTGCCGATGTTGAGAAACGCCACGATCAGAAAATCGAATGCGGTGATCGTGTCTTCGCGAACCGGAAAGCCCCGGTCGCAGTCGGTCGCATAACGGCTCTTAACCTGCACCAGCACCTGCGGCCTCTGGCCCCGCGACGGTCGGTGCCTCGGATCGGGATGAACGCAGATCAAATCGTATCCCTCATTGTTGGGCGGAGCGCGGTAAGTCAGGATATTCCGTCTCATCAAATATCCCATGACAAGCGGCTCCGCGCCGCCGGAAACGACCGGAAGCCTCAGCCAAGGCCGCGCGATAACGGGCATGGTTCCACCTCCTCGGGTCTGGCTCGGTTGGAAACGACACGATTATACACCCGCGCCCGTCGACCCCAGGGCGTCGGCGTCGGCCACTATTTCCTTCCAACGCCGCCAGCCAATTCCTCTTCAATCGTATTCGGCGTCTCGGCAACAACTTTTTCCAGCACCATATCCGTTGTGATCCCTTCGGCTTCGCCCTCGAAATTCAGGATCAGTCGATGACGCATCGCGGGGATGGCGACGTCCTTCACATCCTTGAAGCTGACATGGAACCGGCCATCGAGCAAAGCCCGCACCTTGCTTGCCAGGGCGATGGCCTGGGCCGCCCGCGGGCTGGCCCCCACCCGCAAAAACTGGTTCGTCATCGGAACCGCGAAAATTCCCTGCGGATGCGTCGCCAGCACGATCCGGATGGCGTAGTCCTGCACGTGCGGGGCGAGGATGACTCGCTTGACGAGCTGCTGGTGCTGGAGAATTCTCGGCGTATTCAGGACGGGCTTGATGTCCGCTTTGTGGGCCGTGGTCGTGCGATTCAGAATCTCGCGCAGCTCGTCCCGGCCGCTGTACTGCACCAGAAGTTTGAAGAAAAACCTATCAAGCTGTGCCTCGGGCAGCGGATAGGTTCCTTCCTGCTCCAGCGGGTTCTGCGTGGCCATGACGCAGAAACGGCTCCTCGAGTTTGCGGACCTGCCCGCCGGCCGTCACCTGCCTTTCCTGCATCGCCTCCAAAAGGGCCGATTGCGTCTTCGGCGTGGCGCGGTTGATCTCATCGGCAAGAACGATCTGCGCGAAAATCGGCCCCGACATGAATTGAAATGCCCGACGGCCGTGCTCGTCCTCCATGATGACATTGGTCCCGATCACGTCAGCGGGCATCAGGTCGGGCGTAAACTGGATTCGGCTGAATTTCAGGTCCAATGCGCTGGCCAGCGCGCGGATGAGAGCCGTTTTTCCCAATCCGGGCACGCCTTCGAGCAGCGCGTGACCGCCGACGAACAGGCACGTGAGCACGCCCTCAATGATCGGCTCGTGTCCGACGATGACCTTGGCTATCTCGGCCTGAACGGCCCGGTAGTCCTGGCGAAATTGTTCACAGGCGGCCTGAATCTGAGGATCAACGCCGGGGACGGAGGGGGATGACATAATCAAATCCTTTGATGAAGCGATGGAAAAGTTGAGATTCGGATTTCGGAGTTTGAATTTTTCATTTCAGTTCTGTTCCTGCTGTTGCTTGATTTTCTGCTGCGCCCGCCGTTTGGCCTCGAGCAGCCCGCCTGTATGTTCGCCAAGGCCGACCGCGCCTTTCGGGTCGATTTTCCTGGCGCGGCGGGAATTGGCTTATCCACGGCGCCGCCGACGACCGCGGTGATGTCTCCCGCGACGCCCTCGCCGGCCTCGAATTTGCGCGCGTGAATCGGCCCGGGCGTGGCCGGGATGTTGCGGCGGCATTTCTGAATTTCTGCTCGGCCACCTCCTCGCGCACGCGCTTGAGGCTGTCCAGCATTCGCGGACTTTCCACCCGGCGATATGTCATCGTGAACTGTCGGACGTAATCCGCCGCCGCCAGCGGCCAGGCGCTTGGTCGCCGGCCAATCCCACGCGATCCGCCGCACCGCAACGTCGAGGATGATCAGCGCCAGCAGCCACGGCACGAGCAGATCCCAAATCGATTGCGGCGAATCGGTGATCGTCAGGCCGTCGCGCGTGAACAGGTCCGCCGAGGACACGTCGAACGGCTTGAGCAGCCGGCCGCCCGTGCGCTGGGCGATCTGCTTCAGCAGTGCGTCGTTGCTTTGCAGGTCGCGCATTTCCGGCGAGCTGTTGACGGTCGTACCCGCCAGGAGCGATCCGCTTTTGCGGTCCTGCCCGGCGTAGGTCAGATAGCAGAGGTAGCTGCCCTGGGCGCTGGCGTCGAAATCGGCCTCGTACGTTCCCGGCCCGGTTTGCACCAGGCGAATCGGATGCGGCGTCAGGTCCGCGCCGCCCGCCACCGTGCCGGCGATGTTCAGAAAGTTGTTGAACGCGTTGCCCTCTTTCTCGGCGTGGACGATGATGTGGCCCTTGTCCCCGTCGGTGGTCATCTCCGTTTCGAAATCCGATGAGAACGGCGAGCGCGACACGCCGCGCACCACCTGCGACCAGAATTTCTCGTACATGCCGGTGCCGACCCAATTGGCGTCCCAGCGATTGAACGCGTCGCCGGTGTAGACCGCCACCTTGCCCAGCCCGGCCTGCCATTGCGCCAGTAGCGGATCGTGTTTGGCCCCGACGGTGATGGGAACCTGAATCAGCGGATTGTCCTTTCGGCCGGTCAGATCATAACCGTACAGCGACGGCATCGGCACCCGGCGCGATGCCCTTCACCAGATCGCTGCTCGTCGCCGCCAGATGCACGGGAAAGCCGTGCACATCTTCCTGAATGATGCTGCGCTTCACCACGGTCGCTTCCTTGATGAAGATTTGCGGCAGGGGCGTCAAATTCCCCTCGAGCGGCCCGTACGATTTTCCGCCGGTTCTCTCGCCCAACTCGCAGAACTCCCGGCGCGACGTTCCCAGCCTGGTGGGGATAAATCGTGATCGTAGAGACGCTGATTTTGTTGTCGATCAGGCGTTGGATCAGCTCGTTGTCCGGCATCTGCGGATCGTCGTCGGTGATGATTACGATGTGCTTGGCCCGCGCGTTCGAGGCGATGAGGCCCGGATGCGCCATTGGCCCCGTCCAGCGCCAGTTGGATCGCTTCTTGGAAGCTGGGCATGTCGCCCAGTTCCCAGTTCTTGATCGCCGCCAGCACCTTGCTCCCATCGCCCTTGGCCGCCAGCGGCGCATCCCACCGGCAGCCCGGGCCGGTCGAAAACGCGTAGGTGATGACGCCCACCTCGTCTTGCGACGACAGCGCTTCCATGGCCTTGATGGCACACTGCTCGCCCCAGTAATTTCCGTCGGGCGCCTCGGCCGGGTCCATGATCAGCACCAGCGCCCCTTTGGGAATCTGGCGTTGGGCGGGAACCTCCATCGTCACCGGAATCTCCTGCTCCAGACGCGATCCTTCCCAACCCCCGGCCCCGAAAGTCTGCGGACCCCCGATCATCACCAGCCCGCCGCCGGTATCATGAACGTACTGGGCCACCATCGTCTCCTGAATGTCGCTCAGGCCCCCCTCGCCCCGCGGCACGTTCGCCAGGATCACCGCGTCATACCCCTGCAATTCGATCGGATTGTTGGGAAACTGATCCGGGGTGATCGACACGACGTTGATCTTCTCATCGCCCAGCGCCTGCCGCAGAAACCTGGCCGAATCCACGGAATGGCTCGGATCGGTGTTGTCCACCAGCAGCACGCGCCCCTCCCCCTGGACGTATGTGAAGCTGTCCGCGGATTTATTGTCAAGCTGCGTCGCCACCGGCGTCGGCATCGTTCCCGAGCGAAGCGGATGTCGATGTTGGCGATCGTCGCGTGGAATTGGTGGACTCCGGCGCTCTGTGCGGGAAGCTCGATGCGCTCGACGTTGGGTCCGGGTTTGAGCGTGACCCGCGCGGTCATGTTGCCGTCGCGCAGCGGGATCAGCTTGCCGTTGTCGGTCACCGACAGATCGCCCTCCACGTTCTGCTGCGTTTTTGTTGTTGATGTAAACGTCGATGCTGAAGGGCTGGCCCTCCTGCCGGCGGGAAGGGGCGATGAATTTGTCCATCATGACTTCGTGCTCGACGTTGTAATGCAGGGGCATCACGTCGATGGGCACGTGCTGGCTGGAAGCGGCGGCCAGCGCGGCGTTCAAATCACCCGCCGTTGCGTTGCCGTCCCAGATCAGCAGCATCCGGTGCATCGAGTCATTTCCCATCGATGCCAGGCCAAGCTGGATCGCCCCGGCCGCGTCCGTTCCGGTGCCGCGGTCGCGGATCGCGCGGGCCTCCAGCGACAGCTGCGGGCTGGGGATCGCGTCGATGTACGCATGTTCGTTGAAGCTGATCTCCCCAACGCGGTCGCCGTCCCGACGCGACGGGCTGTGTCCTCGGCCGTTGCCGTGAGCAGATAGTCGTCGATGGAAGATTGAAGAAACTTCCCCGGAAAATCCGTGACCAATTCAGTCGAACGGCTGATGTCGCGGACGATCATCAGCTCGACATCCGTGTTCTTGCGCACCAGTTGATGTCGCCCAGAATCAGAATCATCAGCAGCAGCACGGCCAGCCGCAGAGCCGATGGCCACCCATTTCCGCACCGGTCCCAGCCCGGCCAGGGAACGGATCCCCAGCAGAACGATGATCGCCCCCCAAGCCCGGCGAACAAGCCCAGCGCCACCACGGCGAGAACTGATCCAGCCGCAGCGTGAAATAGGCAAGCGTGAGGGGGGAACAGTTCATTCAGGTTTCCAAAATGTGCTCGCCCGGATGCAAAGAGATTTAGCCACTATTGCCCGCTCTGGTTTTGCATGGCGCTGAAATAATCCTTTTCCGCCTGCTGGGCTTCGCGGGGAATGTGGTCCTGGTCGATGTCGTCCGGGGCATCCTTTTCCGCTGAGGCGGCCACGGCCTTCAAGCCCGCCGTCGATTTACCCGGATCGATCCCCGCCTTGACGTATCGGCTGGCAAGAATCTTGCCGCTTGTCGTTTTCCTTGGAGGGATCGAATTCCTGCTTGAACGTCGCCGGGGCCAGGGCAATGCCCATCTTTGCGCCGCCCTTGCCGGGATTGGGGGTCCAGCCCGGATTGTTCCCGGGCCCGGCTGGCCGCCGAGGTTCGGATTCTTTCCGCCGTTGCCGTTGGCCTGCTTCGGTCATCCGCGTCGCCGCCGCCGGGGCCGTTCAGGCCCGACGCCGCATCGGCCGCCGCCTGCGCCGCCGCATTCGCCGCGGCCTGCATCGCCTGCGCGTCCTTCGCATTCGCCTGCATCTGCTGCAACTGCTGCTGCATGTTCTGCTGCGCCGCGGCCATCCCCTGCGCGTCCGCCGGGCTGATTCCCCTGGCCCTGCCCCGGACGACCCTGCTGGCCCCGCGATGACATTTGCTGTTGCTGCGCCGCCCGGGCTTGCGCCATCGCCATGCCCAACTGCTGCGCCGCACTGGACAGCGCCTGCGCCTGCACCTGGCTGTTGATCATCGCCTGCGTCTTGGCCATCATCGACTGAATCTGCTGTTGCTGCTGCTGGGTGGGACCCTGGCCGTTGTTCATCTGCTGGGCCATTTGGCTGGGCCATCTGCTGCATTTGCTGCTGGGCCTGCTTGTTTCCCTGCGCCGCCTGCTGCATCGCCGCCGACATACTGCTGCGCCTGGGCCTGCGTCGCGCCCATCTGCATCAGTTGCTGCGCGACCCTCTGCGCCAACCCTCGGATCGTTTGCGGCCTTCGACAATTCCTGCGCCATGTTGGCCGCCTGATCCACCATCTTCTGCTGATCGGCCGCGCTTCATCTTGTCGAACTGGTTCACCGCCTTGGAGATGTCGTTGATCGCCGCGTCCAGGTCGCCGTTCTTCAATTCGTTCTGCGCCTTGCCGATCGGCGTGGAATCATCCTTGGCGCTTGAAATCGCCGACATCTGCTCCTGCTCCTCCATTGCCGTCTGGAACTTTTCGTTGGTTTTCATCTCCTCGATCATCGTCTTGTTGTAATCCTGGAGGGCCGACAGCACGCTGCGATGATTGCGAAGCTCATCCCCCTCGTCCGTATGCATGGCCTTGCTCAAATCATCCGTGGCCCGGCGAATGTTGTCGCTGGCGTTGGGCAGGGCGGCGGGGGCGAGAATCGTCGGCAGCGCCTGCTTCATATAATCGTCGTGACGCGCCTGCGCGGCGTTCTGCGACTCCTTGCCCTGTTGCTGCTGTTGCCTGGCGAACAAATGCAACGGCGGCATGAATTCGGCGACCAAAAACGCCACGAGAAACACTACTCGCCGTCGTAATCGCCTGCCGCGGGAACTTCAGCGGAAAGCGGTTATGGAGAGAGACCCGATTTGCCGTCCCCTCCGCATCGCGGACGGCCGCCTGGGCGAATGGATCGCTCAGTTCACGCGCATACAGCGCGGTGCTGAACTTTTCCTTCAGCCCCATCACTTCGTCGATTTTCACCGCCGCCAACTTGGCCGACGGCCGGCGAACGACGCAGTAAATCCACGCTCCAAGGACCGTGGCTCCGACGCCTATCCAGAACAGCGGCGCCGGATGGATGATGGCGCGGTCAAGCACCCGCTGGCCGAGGACCGCCACGAGCACCAGCACCGCCAGCAGCAGCCCGGTCCACGCCCACGCTTGCAGGAAAATCCCCAGCATCAGCTTGTTTCGGACGGCCAAAATATGCTGGTCCAGCTCGGCCCATATTGATTCAAATCATTGTACGCCGACCAGGGGTCGCGACAAGGTAAAAGCATCCAGCGACCCATGATTCAGACGAATCTGAAATCCCAAAGTTGCATCCATCAAAGCCGCGCCGGCGGCGTCTGACGCTATATAATCATTGGCAAATGCCTCCATTGCGCCAACAGACTTATCTGGCCATCATTGCCCTGCTTGGCTTGGCCTGCGCCGCGCCGGGGCGGATGCGCCGGCGACCGGCCCGAGCGACGCCACTTCGAAACTTTCCAAGGCCCTCGACGACGCCCTGTTCGGTGATGCGAGAATGGTCGTCGCCCAATGGCACAAGCAATATCCGCTTTTGCCGAAGCGTCCCATCGCGCAGGTGGTCCATTTCAGCGAAATCGACGGGATGTTGGTCGTCGATTGGCCGATCAGCGATTCCGGTTCCATCGCCGCCTGCGTCCCGCCATCTGATCTGCCTGGCGATTCTCTTGTCGTGTGCCGCCGGAATCCTCTGCAACCCAACCTGAACTCCTCAAGCTTCGAATATTATGAAATGTCGGTCGGGCCGATGCTCCGGCATCTCCAACTGCTGACTCTGCCGCAACACGTGAACATGGCTTTTGATACGGAAACCATCGACAGTAAGGGCAGTGAAACAAATTCAACCATTTCGCTGATCGAGACGCTGGACCACAGTGATAGCGAGCCCATTACCCTGCGGGTACAGGTGCTGAGTGGCGACAAACAAATGATCAACCTGGCCCTCTCCGCCCCAACGCTGACCGATCTCGAAGCCTGCCATCCGCGTGAATTTGAAGAATATCTCCGGCCCCTTTTACGGGAATTTCGCCAGGATCAGCCGGTGTTGGCGGTCGCGGACAACGTCGGCTGGCAAGTGATGGCCGACGACTGGCGGGCGCCGCCCGGCCTTCAATCGCGCCTGCTGCCGCTGATTGCGCAACTCAACGCCGACGCCTACGCCGACCGCGAGCGCGCCCAATCGGCCCTCATCCGGATCGGTGAACCGGCGGCGCTGTTTCTCCGCTCGGCCGACCGCCGAAGCTGGACGCCCGAACAAAAGGCGCGGGCGGACAAGCTCATTGCGGAATTCTTCCCCCTTGCGCCCGATCAGGCCGGGATCCTGGGACGCGACGTGAATTTTCTTCTGGATTGCCTCTGCCAGCGACGATGCCGACCTTCGCGCCGCGACGTTGAGACATCTGGATCGCGTGCTCGGCAGGGAGGTACATTTCAACTCCGATCAGCCGGCCGCCGGCCGGTTCGCCTCCGTTGACCAGCTACGTGAACTACTGGCGGCATCGGCCACCACCCGCGATACGTCCAAATGAATCCGCCAGGTCGCAATTCCGGACCGATCAGCGCATGATATTTATCCCGTGGCCATGAAAGATTCCGAAAGACTCTGGAGCCGGGCGTCGATTCGGCGCACCTTCATCGCGGGCATCTTCGCATTTCTGCCGTTGGCGGTCACGGCGTTCATTCTCTGGTGGGTGGACGACAAAACCCGGGTCTTCACGTTTTGGCTGTTTCACCGCCGTATTCCCTTCCTCGGCGTCCTGCTCACGTTGGCCGCGATCTATGCCATCGGCATGGTCACCAACAGCCTGATCGGCAGATACCTTTTGCGCATCGTTGACGCCATTATTATGCGCATGCCCGGCATTCGCCTGCTGTATCAGGGTTGGAAGCAGATCGCCCTGACGCCGGGCGGGACCGAAGGCACTTTTTCCCATGTCGTTCTGATCCCCGACGAGTCCGGAACGATGAAACTGATGGGATTCAGCAGCGGCAGACTGATCGAGGCGGACGAGCCCTGCTACTGCGTGTTTATTCCTTCCTCGCCCAATCCGATCACCGGCCGGCTCTACTTCATCCGGGCGGATCGCTGCCAGTTCATTCAAATGACCTCGGAAGAAGCGTTCAAGGTGATTCTGTCCACCGGCAACTACGTCCCGCGCCTCGTCGCGACGGAATCACACCCGGTATTAAACGGCAATCCGGTCTGAAAGGCCGATCGCGGCAGGCGCGGTTTCTGCTTTCTTCGACGCGCAGCTCTTGCATCTTCATGGTAACTAGATATTCTCTTGCCAAAGGAATCCTCACTCGAAGCGCTACAAGGAGGTAGCCAATGAATTGCACAGTCCATCGACTTTTCGGCGTGATCGTGGCGATTGGAATCGCCGCCTCGGCACTGGTTTACCTGACCGGCTGCAGCGACGACCTGCTCACGTGGTCCAAGGATGCCCAGCGGGAGGGAATCCAGGATTACAATGACGGCCAATATGCGGAAGCGGCCGGCGCGTTCCGCAACGCCATCCGGCAAAATCCGCTCGATCCGGCCAGTGAGTATTGGCTCGGCCTCAGCTACGAGCAGACCCAGTCGTACCACGAGGCGATTGACGCGTACAAGACCTGCCTGCGCCTGATGCCGCCGCCCGGCACGGTGTATTACAACCCCGCCATGCACGACAGCGCGTTTGATCGCCTGGCTCAGATCATTGCCCGCACCGACGACACCGGGACCGAAACCGATCTGGTCGTGCAAACCGCCAAGCAGACCAATTCCAGTGAGGAATATCGTCTTTTAGGCCGGATATTCCGTTACCGCGGCGATGCCGACAGCGGCCTGGAGAACTATCGCCAGGCCGTGCAGATCGATCCGGCCAATTTCGTCGCCCAGCGCGAGTTTGGTGTTTATCTCGAACAGTTGAACCAGAACCAGGAAGCCGGCCAGGTCCTGCGCGACGCTTACCGATTGAATCAGAATGACGAGGTGGTGAACACCGCATTGCGTCGGCTCGGCATGGAGCCGGGGCCCAATCTGCTGGCTGAGCGGCAGCCGCCGGGCCGGCCGGTGCTGCCCAATGCTCCGAGCGATCCGGGCATTTCCACTCCCGCGTCCAGCACGAACGGCCCATCCCCGGACCTGCCCGCCCCGCGGGACTGATTCGTAGCCGCCCGGTGTGACGCCGCCATTTCGATTCCCCACAAAAGCCGCGGGATTTCAATCCCGCGGGCTCCGTTGCCGCATCTCGCCCCGCTCAGATCCCCATCTTCAGCCCCGGAATCTGTTTTTTCACTTCCTCGGGACGGAGCGTTTTCACCGTCCAATCCGCGGCCGCAAGTTGCTCGAGCGAATGCGACGTAGCCACGCCCAGCGTCGGAAATCCGGCCGACTTCACCACTTTGATGACGCTGGGCGCGTCTTCCACCACCAGACAATCCGATGGCTTCAGCGGGATTTTCAATTTCTCCGACATTAGTTTCGCGCACAGCAAATACCCCTGCGGGTGGGGCTTGCCGACCGTGACATCCTCCGCCGCGACGATGACGCTGAAACAATCGCGCAGGGAAATGCCTTCCAGCATCGCCTCAATCTCCTCACGCAGTGCGCCGGAGCAGATGCCAAGCGGATAATGCCGCCACAACCCACGAACGAATTCCTCCACGCCGGGAAGAGCCTGGTATTTGCGCTGTTCGATCAATTCCATCATGACCTGGCTCTTGCGCGTCATCAGGCGCAGAAGGTCCCTCGGCTCCAGCGGCAAGTTGCGATTGGCGAACAGATGACGAAACACGCCGCGATCGTCGAATCCGATCATCTCGCGGTAATACTCCTGCTCTGAAAGCTCGATCTTTTCGGCCGCGAGAATCTCGTGGAACGCGTAGAAATGCAATGGCTCGCTGTTGACGATGACGCCGTCAAAATCCAGAAGCACGACAAGCGGCCAATCGGGCATAAGTGATAATTATCTGGGTTAAGATGGTATGGCAACCGCCCACGAACCGCGAAATTTTCGGCGTTCGTCGCGTCCGTAAATCTGTCCAAGTCCAGTAATCCACGGGTCCGGTAATACGGCCGATGAAATTCCTGATTGACAGATCGGCTCGTTAATATGCACAAATTAAGCAAGATGGGAAGCCTAATCTCCCGCAGAAAAAAGCGTCGGAATCGGAGATTTTTGCGCCATCGCGGATGACAAGACCATAACCTGTTGTTGGATAAAATGTTGCAACGATTTGGCGGTCCATTGGCCATTTCAAGAATCGCATTGCCCGGCGTCGATACCCAATTGAGTGACTGATTCTTACGGCAGGTGATGGCGATGGAGTCGCCAGTTTGCCGGGGGGAATGGATCAGCCAGAAGCTGGAGAGCGTTATGAGTCAGATCAACAGCATCTCGCAGAATACGCCGGTTCAGAAGATCGTGGCCAATCCGATCCAGAAACAGGTGCCGGCTGACGCATCGCAGTCGCTGAGTCCGAGCGACAAGCTGGAGTTGTCCGGCGCCGGCAATTTGTTGCAGGCGCTCCAGTCCAGCGCCGATGTCCGGACGGATAAAGTCGCTGCGATTCGCCAGCAGATTCAAAGCGGCACCTACGACGCCGACGGCTCGAAGTTCGACGCGGCCGTCGAACACGTCCTCAACGAGCTGAACAGCCATCCGTGATGCGATTCACGTGTGGTAATCCGCGTTGATCGTCACGTATTGTTTCGACAGGTCGCACGTCCAGACCGTCGCGGATGATTTGCCAACGCGGCAGTTCAGGTCCACAACGACCTTTTTTGCCGCCAGCGATCGGCTGACGGCCGAGGGGTTAAACGGCATCGGTCGGCCGGACCTGAAAACGAGCGTGTTCTGAAGCGAAAGTTCGGCTCTGTCCGGATCAAACGCCGCGCCGCACAGACCCGCCGCAACGAGGATCCGGCCCCAATTCGGATCGTTGCCGTTCATCGCGCATTTCACCAGCGGCGAATTGGCGATCCCCCGCGCCATGAGATTGGCATCCGCTTGCGCGGCGGCCCCGCGAACAGTGATTTCCACGACCTTGGTGGCGCCTTCGCCGTCCTCGGCAATCTTGTAGGCGAGGGTTTGGCAGACCTCTTTCATCGCCGCGGCGAAGGATTTGATCATTCGCCGCGACGCGATCGTCGCCCCCAGGCCCGATGCCAAAACCGCCGCGGTGTCGTTCGTGCTGGTTTGGTCGTCAACCGTGACGGCGTTGAAGCTCACCTCGGCGGCGTCAGCCAGAATCCTCCGCAACAGCGGGGGCGAAATCCTCGCATCGGTGGTCAGATAGGCCAGCATCGTCGCGTGCGGGGCCAGGCGAGGGCCGATCATTCCCGATCCCTTGCAGACACCGGCGACGATGAACGATTCCCGCCCCGCGGCAAACCGCGCGGCGGCCATCTTGCGGCGCGTGTCGGTCGTCAAAATGGCGTCTGAAAAGCGTCGAGCGTGGGCTAACGAATCGCCCAGGCTTTTCGCGGCCCGAGTGATTCCCGATCGGATTTTGTCCATCGGCAGATGGCGGCCGATGATGCCCGTGGAGGACGGCAGAATCTCGCTCCCCTCGCATCCGACGGCTCGGGCGGCGATGTCGCACATGCGGCGCGCATCGATCTCGCCCCGGCGTCCGGTGCAGGCGTTGGCGTTTCCGGCGTTCACGACGATCCCGCGCAGTTTTCCGCCGGCGATGTGGTGGCGCCCGACCGTCACCGCGGCGGAGACGACTTTGTTGGTCGTGAAAACCGCCGCCGCCGACGCCGGTAAATCGCACACCAGGAGCGCCACGTCCAGCGCCGGCGCGGATTTGATTCCGGCCGCGGCGGCGCCGGCTTTGAATCCGCGCGGAGAGAGCAGATGAAACTTAGGCATCGTTCCTCGCCGAAACAAAAAATGCAACCACGAAGACACGAAGATCACGAAGACAGACACGAAGATTGTTAGCCACGGATTTAAATCAGATGCACACAGATAAAATCAGAATCGGATTTGACTTTTTATCTATGTGCATCTGTTTTTATATCTGTGGCGAAAATGGATCTTCTTCGTGTCTGTCTTCGTGATCTTCGCGTCTTGTGGTTACATCCTATTGTGATTGGACGAGGATGTCATTGCGCCGAAGGCTTGGAGCCGTTTCGCGCCTCGCGCGCTTTTCTGGCCCAGAATTTTTCGCGGTGTTTGCGAATCTCTTCGGAAAGAGGATTGGCCCGAATGAACGTGGCCGTTTCATGAAGGAGACGGAAAAAGGCGGAAAAATCCTCGCCGTAAATAAATAGCCGAGTCTTGCGGACCTCCCCGGTCTGCTCGTCACGCTTGCCTTCGGTGAGGACCAGCAGGTGATTTCCGTTCGACAATTCTTTGACCTGTGCCGCGTAAGTGCGCGGACCGACGGATTTGAAGAATTTCTGGAAAAGGATTTTCGGCTCCGGCTTTCCGTTGGCCGGCGCGTTTTCCGCCTGGGACGCAGCCCCCTTCACGTTCCGCCGAACCACCGGCGGACGAGACGAAGGACGGATCGGAGTCTTTCCACGCAACGGACCGGCACTGCGAATGGATGCGGCCAAGCGATCTCCTTTACCAATAACATGGAGTTACCGGCTAAAAGTTGCAAATATCGAGATCCGGCGATGTATGAATCCGGCAACAGAAGCTGTTGCCCGCAGATCAATTATAGCTGCGCAGCACGCCGATGACAACGCCCTGAATCCGGCAGCGATCGGCATCCACCATGCGCGGCTCCATGGTGCTGTTGGCGGGTTGGAGGCGGATTTTACCGCCCTCGCGGTAAAACCTTTTCAGCGTCGCCTCGCCGGTGTCGAGCAGCGCGACGACCTGCTCGCCGTTGCGCGCGTTTTCACGGCGTTCGATGACGACGTAATCGCCGTCGCAGAGGTGGTCTTCGATCATCGACTCGCCGCGGACTCGCAAGACGTACACGCCGTTGCGGGAATGAAATAGCTGTTCCAGGTCCAGTTCTTCGCGGTTTTCGATGGCTTCGATGGGGGAGCCGGCGGCGATGTTGCCGAGCATCGGCAGCTTGGTCGAGCGATTTTCGTCCGGCAATTTCTCTTCGGAAATGATCTCCAGCGAACGGGCCTTGTGCTTATCGCGGCGGAGAACCCGCTTGCGCTCCAGCGCGCCGACGTGCTCGAAAATGGTTACTTTGCTGGTGCCGAGTTGATCGGCCAGTTCCTGCATCGTCGGGGCGAACCCGTGAATATGGCGATAATTTCGGATGGCCACGATGACGTCGAGTTGCCGCGGGGTGAGATTCATTAATGCGCCTTTCTTCTCCCCTGTTTGGAGAGTGTATGGATTACATTACCCTAACACGAGAATGGCGTCAAGTGGGGGAAAAAAGAAAGTGGTTAGTGATTAGTGATTGGTGAAGAGCAGTCCAACCGCTCGTCGCCAACCACTAATCACTAACCACTAACCACTAATTATCGCGGTCTGTCGTAAGCCGAATTCTGTTTCCCTTCGACAAGCTCAGGGAGGCGATCATTTCTCTGGGCCGGCTGTCGCCAGCCGGCTCAAGCGGCCTACCCGCGGATGTGCCGGCTTTCGCCGGCGTGCCCCTGGGCCATGGACTCTCCGCTTATTTGGCCTTGCTGCCGGTGGGGTTTGCCATGCCGTCCGAGTCACCCCGGACGCGGTGCGCTCTTACCGCACCATTTCACCCTTACCAGGATTTCTCCCGGCGGTCTGCTTTCTGTTGCACTTTCCGTCGGATTGCTCCGCCTTGACGTTATCAAGCACCGGGCCCGGAAAACGCGTCTTAGGCGCGCTGTTCCCGCAGTTCGGACTTTCCTCATCCCGATGGATCGGGACGCGATCGCCGCATTGGCCGCGACAGGGTGATTATAGGGAATAAACCACCTTGAGGCCATCGAATGCCGCGCATATCATCGGGTTTTAACCTGAGCAGCCAACCATGCCCGCGAACACAAACTCGAAAAATCCCTTCGGCGCTGAATCAAAGCTCTCATCCCTGGCGGGAGACCTCAAGATTTTCCGGCTCAATCGCCTTGCCGAGCTCAAGCTCGGCGACATCGACCGGCTGCCGTTTTCCATCAAGGTGCTTCTGGAGAGCTGCCTGCGGAACACGGACAATTTCGAGGTCAGCGAGCAGGACGTTCGGCGTCTGGCCGCGTGGAAGGCATCGGCGGTCGAGGCCGTCGAGTTTCCCTTCAAGCCCGCGCGGGTGATCCTGCAGGATTTCACCGGCGTGCCGTGCGTGGTCGATCTGGCCGCCATGCGCGCGGCGATGAAGCGCGCCGGCGGCAGACCCGCAGAAGATCAATCCGCTCGTTCCCGTGGACCTGGTGATCGATCACTGCGTGCAGGTGGACGATTTCGGCAATCGCTTCGCCCTATTCAACAACGCCAAGAACGAATTCGAGCGCAATCGCGAGCGGTACGAATTCCTCAAATGGGGCCAGAAGGCGTTCAGGAATTTCCGCGTCGTTCCGCCGGCCACGGGTATCGTCCACCAGGTGAACCTGGAATATCTGGCCAAGGTGGTGCAGGTGCAGCGACGGCGTGGCATTCCCCGACAGCCTGGTCGGCACCGACAGCCACACCACCATGATCAACGGCCTGGGCGTTCTGGGCTGGGGCGTCGGCGGCATCGAGGCCGAGGCGTGCATGCTGGGCCAGCCGATTTACATGGTCACGCCGCAGGTCGTCGGCTTCAAGCTGCACGGCCAGCTTCCCGAAGGTTCGACGGCCACCGACCTGGTGCTGGTCGTCACGCAAATCCTCCGCAGCCATGACGTGGTGGACAAATTCGTCGAATTCTACGGCGAGGGCCTGGCGCACGATGTCCGTGGCCGACCGGGCCACGATCGCCAACATGGCCCCGGAATACGGCGCCACCATGGGATTCTTCCCGGTAGACGATCAGACGCTGACCTATCTGCGGCTGACCGGCCGCGACGAAAAGCTGATCGATCTCGTCGAGCGCTACTGCAAGGAACAGGGCCTGTGGCGGCAGACGGAGGTCGGAGCCGGTCTTCAGCGAAGTCCCTGGAACTGGATCTCTCGACCGTGATGCCCAGCGTCGCCGGGCCGCGCCGGCCGCAGGATCGGGTGGATCTGCGCGGGGTCAAGCAGTCGTTCCGTTCGGCGCTGGTGGATGTGTTCAAGAAAGAGGTCGGCGAGAGCGCCACGCCGCGGCTGGACCGCTGGTCGGCCGAGGCGCCGGTGCTGGCGATCGGAGGAGGCCGCCGGCCACAATGGAGATGCTCGTGAAGCCGCAACCACCGAGCATCTTCACGATGACCTCAAGCGCGATTCGGCCGACGTGGATCTGGACGATCAATGGATGAAGCTCACCCACGGCGACGTCGCCATCGCCGCCATCACCAGCTGCACCAATACCAGCAATCCCTCGGTGATGGTCGCCGCCGGGCTTGCTGGCCAAAAAGGCAGTGGAAAAGGGCCTGCGCGTTCCGCCGTATGTGAAAACGTCGCTGGCGCCGGGCAGCCGGGTGGTGACCGATTATCTCGAACAAAGCCGGACTGACGCAGTATCTGGATCAAGCTTGGATTCAACACCGTCGGGTACGGCTGCACCACCTGCATCGGCAACAGCGGCCCGCTGCCGGAGGCGATCGCCAAGGCGGTCGAGAGCCGCGATCTGGTGGTGGCGGCGGTTCTCTCCGGCAATCGCAATTTCGAAGGCCGGATCAATCCGCACGTGAAAGCCAATTACCTGGCCAGCCCGCCGCTGGTGGTGGCCTACGCCCTGGCCGGGTCGGTGGATGTGAACATCATGGACGAGCCGCATCGGCCGCGGCCGCGACGGCGAGCCGGTCTTTCTGCGCGAAATCTGGCCGACGCCAGGCCGAGGTCGAGCGAACCGTCGCCGCATGCCTTTCCCCGGACATGTTCCGCACGCAATACGCCAACGTCGAAACCGGCAACGACGAATGGAACAAAATCCCGGTCAAGGGCGGCGAGCTGTTCGACTTCGACGAAAAAAGCACGTACATCCAGGAGCCGCCGTTCTTCACGAATCTGACGCCCCGAGCCCGGAGCCGATTCAGCCGATCCAAAAGCGCCCGCGTGCTGGTGATGGTCGGCGACAGCGTCACGACCGACCACATCTCCCCGGCCGGCTCGATCAAGAAGGACAGCCCGGCCGGCAAATTCCTGATGGAGCACGGCGTGACGCCGATCGATTTCAACAGCTACGGCTCGCGCCGCGGCAACGACCGGGTGATGACCCGCGGCACGTTCGCCAACATCCGCCTGAAAAATCTCCTGGCCCCCGGCACCGAGGGCGGCGTCACCAAATATCTCCCCACCGGCGAAGTGATGCCGATCTACGACGCCGCGATGAAATACCAGGCGGCCGGAGTTCCGCTGCTGGTCCTGGCCGGCAAGGATTACGGCATGGGCTCCAGCCGCGACTGGGCCGCCAAGGGGACGTTGCTGCTGGGCGTCAAGGCCGTCATCGCCGAAAGCTTCGAGCGCATTCACCGCAGCAATCTGGTCGGCATGGGCGTGTTGCCGCTGGTCTACAAACCGGGCCAGACGCGATCGAGCCTCGGATTGACCGGCGAGGAGACATTCGAGATTCAGATTGACGACAAGCTGCAACCGAAGCAGGACGTGACGGTGAAAGCCGGCGGTAAGACGTTCACGTGCACGTGCCGGATCGACACGCCGGTGGAGATGGAGTATTACCGCAACGGGGGGATTTTGCAGACGGTGTTGCGGAAGATGCTGGAAAAGGGGTGAGCGAACTACCGGGACAATCGTCTTGGCTGATCTTGGACGAGGCATCCAAGGATGTTCTGGCGTCGATGACCAGCGGCATCCTCATCGGGGCAATCGAACGGCGCGGCGGTCGAATACGCTTGGCGGAAGCGGGGCCGGTTGCGGATGCCACCGCAGGACGATTTAGCGGCCATCAAGACATGTTGAGGCACGGAATCATTTCCGCGGTTGATTCTCTCGGGTTCAGCTTGGAAATTGCCTCTCGTCAGGTCCGCAACTTCTATCGAACATCAGTTTTGAATCGGGAATATGAGGATTTTGCCATTCCCAATGATATGATGTTACAGGTTTTGGCCGTCATCGGATTGCCCCGTACGGCTGATTTTCGCACTTATCCGTGAGTTGGCCCATGACGTTGCAAGAAGCACGAAAGATTATCCGCGATCAATCGGCTTCCTATTCCCAGCAGGTCGAGGCGGCCGCGGCCTTGTCCAGTTCCAAGCAATCGGAAATTGGCGATCTGATCCGATGCCTGAGGTTGGGCGGCTTGCCGGCGGAGACGGCCGCGACGTCGCTTTACGCCCGAACCGGACGGCCTTATAGCGGCCATGTCGCTGATTTCAGCACGAATGCGGAAGAATGGTCGCAGTATCTCGCGCGGCAACTCAAGGTCGCCAATTGAGTTTGTCTGGGTAATCCCTCGGATCAACGCTACCGCGTTTCCACTCTCTTGAACTCCGGTCTTTGCGAGAGCAGCATCACTTTGCTCCACCAACGCATGATGATGACCGCACAGTAGGTCACCGGCAGGAATCCGAGCACCATGATTCCTTCGGGCACGCCGACGAAGCCGGTGACGAAGCTGGCGTCGTAAACGATCAGCCACATTAAGCCGGTGAGCATCAATGCCTGGCCGGCCATGCGGGAATTGACGCTGCGCCGCCGAATCCAAATCGCCAGGCAAATGAATGCCACGACCGCCGCCAGGGGGCCGAGCAGGGCCGGTCGAATCGTCAGGATTCCGCCCGGCAGGGCGGTTGCGAGGTGACGGCGTCGCCACCAGACCAGGCCGATGGCCACCGCATCGACCATCCCCAATCCCAAAAACACCGACCACCAATGCACGGGCCGCAATGCCGGGCGTTTGTGTTCCCAGTGATAGGCCACCGTCGAGACGATGGTGACGTGATTCATCAGCAGCAGCGGTTGCCAGAGCACCGGAAGAGAAGGCGCCGCGATGGTGGCGTGGAAGAATCGGATCAGCCCCAGCGACAAGAGGCCCAACGGCACGAGATATTTGGCGGCGAAATCGTAAAAGACGATCAGCGCCGCGGTGAAACAGACGAGCCATAAACTCAACCGCGCGTTGGTCGCGCACGTTGGTGTAAATCTCTCCGCCGACCAGCGCCATCAACGCCAGCAGCGCGCACACCACGTGGGCCGCCGCCAATCCGATTCGGCCGCTGGGCAGCGGGCGATGCGGCGACATCTGACGGTCCCGTCGGCGATCGATGATGTCGTTCAGGCTCATCCCGAACCCGTATAGCCCGATCGAAACCATCGCCAGCGCGATGCATTGCGCCGGACTAAATTCGTACCACAGCGCTTTTCCGTTGAACTGCACCTGCTGCTTGGCCCACAACATCAGGCGCATCCGCTGTCGGCCAGGGCGGTAAACACCAGCGCCATGCGAGTGAGTTGAAGAACCGGCAGCAATCGTTGCGAAAAGGACGGCACACCCAAGAAGATAGCAGGCCAACTGAGGCCGTCGATAGGGAACGACATCGAAGCCGCTTGTCGCAGGAATACACGCGGTTGTCGCTTTATGAGAAAGATAATTAAGGGCGACGATTTGACAACGTGCGATCTATCAGGTGGGTTTCATAAGGCATAAAGCATTCTATATACGCAGGTTATAATATCAGACGAGCTTACCGCCACGGTTTCTCCGTATATCGAAGGTAACGGGATCGGCACAAATTCATGAGAGGTTTCGAGGCTTGTTTTGCATTGATTGCGCTTGCTTTTTTTCTTCGTTTCCTTACAATTTCATCGCGTGGAGGAAACGGTCAGCTGCACGTCGGTAGCAATATGGGCGTGCGGACTCCAGACGGAGTTGCGATGCTCCGTGTCTGGCCGCCTGCCATGTCGCCTGATTGCGCTGTGCCCGCGGTCGAGCGAATGACGAAAAGTCTGGCAGGAGTTCCCAAAAGCCCACGGCCTCTTGGCGGCCGGGGGCTTTTTTTAGCTTCAGATCTCGGAATTCTACGGAGATTATTGGGGAAAACCTGTCGTGAAAATCCCAAATCGCCGGAAAATCCGGGGATTTTGTCGCTCCATCATTGTATTCGCCTGAAATCTCGCTAGTTTCTAGCCCACGTCGCCGGAATGGTCCGGCGATTTGCGGACGTGGCGGGGCGCAGGGCTCGGCTCGATCGCGGTCCCAATCGAGGGTTCGACTTCGATGGGACGATTTTTTCTGGCTCCAACAAAGGGAAAGGAGATCCATCTATATGGCCAAATCAGCATCCGGCGGCAAGTCGTTGACGAAATCCGAAATTGCCGCTCATCTCGCCGAACGCGCCGGGCTCACCAAGAAGCAGGTCACGACACTCCTGGCCGCGCAAGCTGAACTCGCCTACAAACAGGCGAAGAATGTCTTTACTCTTCCCGGCCTCGGCAAGCTCAAGCTTGTCGACCGGCCCGCGCGAAAAATGATCATGCGCTTCGGGCCCGACGCGGGAAAAGAAAAGCTCATTCCAAAGAGCAAGAAGGTTCGCTTCACCGTCGCCAAGGCGGCGAAGGACGCCATTCTCGGCAAGAAGTAAGCTCGGGTATTTTTAGTCGATGGTCACGATTCAGCCGCGGAATTCCGGGAATTCCGCGGCTTTTTCTCGCGCATAAAAAGCCCCGCGTTTTCGCCCGGGGCCGCCGGCAGCTTGTGAATGTCGCCCCGCTCTACGCCGTCACGTTCACGTAGGGCAGCAGGGCCAGATAACGTGCCCGTTTGACTGCGCGGGCCATCATGCGCTGTTCCATCGCGCTGGCTCCCGTGCGCTTGCGGGCCAGGATTTTCCCGTTGTTGCTCACCATCTTTTTCAAAGACTCCGTGTCTTTGTAATCGATGTACGTTTTGCCCGACGCGCTGATGCGCGCTATTTTCACTTTCGGGCGAGTGAAGGTTTGAAACTTCTCGGACTTTTCACGGCGTTCATATTTTTCTCTAGGCATCGATTCTCCGCTTAAAACTTCGGGAGCGGGAATTCTACAGATAACGCCCCGTCTGGCAAGGCGTGGCGTTTCCTTTTGGCGGGCAAAGCCGCGGGACGGCTATCCCGCTGGTCTTCAAACTCATTACGCCGCGGTTGAGGCGAGGCATTCCGCCGCCCGCCGCTTTGCCGCCTTGGATTCCGACAGTCTTTCCTCGGCCCGTTTGAGCAGATTCACGGCCGTCGGCTCGGTGAGTTCATCCAACGTGCTGAGGCCGATGGACAGTCGTGGCCGCACGGCCGGCGCCTTGAGCGCGGCGCCCAGGGACTGCACCAGCGATTGCAGCCGTTCGATGACCCGTTTGGCGGCCGCGGCCTCGCACCCCGGTAGCACCACCGCGAATTCGTCCCCGCCGTAGCGAAATCCGATGTCCCCTTCCCGAACCGTGCTGTGAATGATCTGACCCACCGACCGAAGCAGCTCATCGGCAACCACATGGCCCAGCGAGTCGTTCAAGTCCTTGAAACGATACACGTCGAATATCAGCAGCGTGAGCGGCTTGTGCTCGGTGGCGCAGTGATTGATCAGTTGCGGCAGAAACTGCTCGAGCATGCGCCGGTTGTACAGACCGGTCAGCGGATCTTTCACCATCTGATTTCTCAGTGCGCTGATGGTGCGTTCCAGCGCATTGTTTCGGTTGGCGATGCGCTGGCGGACCTCTTCGTGGAGTTCATCCACCGCCTGGCGTCGATGCCGCAGGTCGTGCAAAAGAAGCTTCACTTCCGCGGCGAGGTCTTGAAGGTTTCCCGAAGCAAACGAGTTGAACTCTTCGATCGCGCGCGTCCCACGCGAATTTCATGGATCAGCCGCCGCATATCGTCCGCCGGAAACACCCATTGCCTGCGATGCCGCAGGGCCATGACCAGTGCCAGGCCAAAGATGCCCGCCGACAGCACCCCGCGCAGAATCCACGTGGATTGTTCCCCCAGCAGCAGCATCAGCAATTTGGCGGCTGCCCCGACGACTGCCACGCCCAGCACCAGCAGCGCCGCGCGCCACCGCCGGAAGCCAAAGGCCCCTCGCTCCGTCGGAGAATGTCGGCTCCGACAGTGCTGGCTGGGCCGGATTCTTGGACTGGGCTGATCGATTCGCCGTCTCGTCCATTGGGCATCTCCTCCCGCCGCTTATCGGCTGATAAACAGTGACGGACGAGCCGAAAAAAGAGCCCGCCAATACACAATACCCAGAGCGCATATCCGGCCCTCAATCGTGCGGCGCAACCGCCGATATATCCAATGTTTCGCCCTCAAAATGGAACACCGCGATGGCCCAAGCAGAATACGATCTGGTGGTGATTGGATCGGGCCCGGCCGGCCAGAAGGCCGCCCTCAACGCCGCTAAACTCGGCAAATCCGTCGCCGTCGTCGAACGCACCGACAGCATCGGCGGCGTCTGCATTCACACCGGAACCGTCCCCTCCAAGGCCATCCGCGAAGCCGTCCTGCATCTCACCGGCATCCAGGAGCGCTCGCTCTACGGCGCCGGCTACGCCGTCAAGCACGACATCCACATGTCCGACCTGCTTTACCGCGCCGACCACGTAGTCCGAACCGAAGTCGATGTCATCCGCAGCCAGATGAGCCGCAACGGAATCGCCATGCTCTTCGGCAGCGCGTCTTTCCTCGATCCCAACACGCTGCGCGTCACCCGCGGCGAGCAGGTCCTCAACGTGCGCGCCAAAAATATCCTCATCGCCGTCGGAACCATGCCCGCCCGCCCCAAGGAAGTCCCCTTCACGCCCAACAAAGTCATCGACAGCAACGACCTGCTCCTGCTCAGCGAGTTGCCGCGCAGCATGATCATCGTCGGCGGCGGCGTCATCGGCACCGAATACGCCTGCATGTTGGCCGCCGTCGGCGTGCGCATCACCCTCATCGAGAGCCGCCCCCGGCTCCTGGAATTCGTCGATGACGAATTGGCCGAAAATCTCCAATTCCGCCTCCGCGACATGGGAATGCGCCTGCGCCTCGGCGAATCCGTCTCGGCCATCGAGGTCGTGGACAACCACGTCCAGGCCACGCTGGCCAGCAGCAAAAAGGTCTGGGCCGATTCACTGATGTACGCGATCGGCCGCCAAGGCGCCACCGAAGCCCTGAACCTTCCCGCCGCCGGCCTGAGCGCCGACAACCGCGGCCGGCTCAAGGTCAACGAATTCTTCCAAACCTCCGTCCCGCACATTTACGCCGCCGGCGATGTGATCGGCTTCCCCGCCCTGGCCGCCACCAGCATGGAACAGGGCCGCCTCGCCTCCTCGCACATGTTCCACCAAATGGCTCACTCCACCAGTTCCCTGTTCCCCTACGGCATCTACACGATCCCCGAAATCAGCATGGTCGGCCAAAGCGAGCAGCAACTCACCCAACAGAACATCGAGTACGAAGTTGGCCTGGCCCGCTACCGCGAGATCGCCCGCGGCCAACTGATCGCCGACCCCAACGGACTGCTAAAACTCCTCTTCCATGCCGAGAGCCATCGTCTCCTGGGCGTTCACGCCATCGGCACCGGCGCCACGGAACTGGTCCACATCGGCCAGACGGTCATGGCCGCCGGCATGGCCATCGACTATTTCGTGGATTCGGTCTTCAACTATCCGACATTAGCCGAGTGCTACAAAGTCGCCGCCCTGGACGGCCTGAACCGCCTGCGCGACCCAGCAGGCAATGGAAGTCCATGCCACCGCGGCCTGAAACTGAACAAAGGCTAACAAAACTGAACACTTTGGACGGAAGGACTTCGACAAGCTCAGTCGAGGCGCACGAAGGGAGGGAGGCACGGAGGCACGAAGGGGAAGGGGGGAGCCCGCGTTGCGCAAGGTTACATTTCGTTACAGTTTTCGGAATTCGATTAGCAATCACTATCTTATCGCATTCATCGTAAGTCTCACAAAAATAGCGAGTTGTGTTCGGCCGCAACTGAAATTCGTCGCCGAATTCTAGGGCATGCGCCACACCGGGCTCATCGGCATTATTGCCGGGCGGGGCAGCCGCGGCGGCAATCGCTTGCGAGGGTGATCGGGCCGAGCACGCGCCCTTTTCCCGCCTCACCATTTCCCCGCCCGACGAAGTGCTTGCCGCAGCCGGATGAACAGGAGAAAATGCTGAAGGATTCGATTCCTCGTGGCCATCCGGCCCAAGACGACTCCCGCGTGCAGCGATCGGCCGGGTCATTGCACGTGACTACGCTCCGGCCGCGGGGGGCCGCAAAGGCGGCGGAAAATGCGGCAGAAATTGGAACAATGCTTGCGTCACTTTTAATTGGTTCGATTATTTGCGGATCGGAGATGGAATCGGATGCTCAAAATAGATCGAGGTGCCAGAAAGTTCATACGGCTCGACCGCAACTCCCTTTCCGAAGTCGAGTTGCAAGAACGGTACGACATTCAGCGCATGATTCGTCAGAGCCCCGAAGAATTCTTTGCCGAAATAGGCGAAAGACTTCTCCTGGTTGGCGAAGAAATCTGCCCCAGTGATTTCTGCGACGATCGAATCGACTTGCTGGCGCTCGACTCACTTGGATCGGCGGTTATCATTGAAATCAAACGAGGGAGCAATCGCTTTCAACTTCTTCAAGCGCTTGCGTATGCCGGGATGATTGCGAAATGGCAGCCGGATCGGTTTGCAAATGAACGAAGCACGCTGACCAACAAATCGGTTCAAGAAATCAAAGACGAAATCGCCGAGTTTCTGGCCGAGGACGCGCAGGCGATTCGGCACCTCGCGGCAAGCTTCCAACGCTCCGGGCGGATTGGTTTGCCAAATCCGTGAAAACGAAATCGCATCGTCTTAAATTTTCCCTACGGTGATGTGCGATGAGCGAACAGGAGCCAAAGCGAAGAACGGGGTTCCTGGACTATCACGGCACACCACCCAGGGCGCCCACTCTTAGACAACGATTCGGAATTATTGGCGATTTCCTCGCAGGCGCTACGGTCGGGCTTTTGTTGAGCCTTTTGGTGGCGAAACTTGGCTCAATCTATAGTTTGCTATGGATTGTGGGGCCGATCGGCCCCGCGGTGGCTATCATCAATGTCAAACCGGCCGGGCAACGCGTATTCCTTCTCGGCGGCGCGGCGATTCTCTATGGCTTTTATTTCATTGTGCCACGAATCGTCCGGCCTAAATGGCGTCTCGTGGTGTGGTTGTCTCTCGCCATGATTCATCTGCTGAGCGCTTTCGTCATGACTTCCCTCGGCGGATAGGCCAGTTTGCACAAAGCACGCACTTGCGATAAAAATCCCGCCATCAAAGCGCAATTCTCCGTTTCGTGGGTAAAATCCGTCGCGAGCAACTGGGAAACTTGAAAATCCCAGGTCAGGCAACGTATCAATTTAGACCGTCATGCCAGACCTGAATGTAAAAACAGCCGAGCCTTTGAGTCCGGAGCAGGGAACAACTGCACCGGCGTTGCCTGCGGTGAAGCCGGCTGGAAAGCCGGGCGCGGCCAAGCGGGGAATTAACTGAAGGGGACATCACCGGCTCTGTCTCGCCCCCCGATGTTCGGCGCATGTTCGGTAGCGCTCTGTCCATTGCATCGCTACAAGATGCAGGATGGAAACATCACAATCGCCACGGAAGGTGCTGAACGCCGCTTATCATTTGGTCTGCCGCGTGCTCCGCGAATATTCCAGTGAATTCTCCCGTCATGATTTCACGCTCCGGCAGCTCTTTGCCTGTCTGGTGCTGCGGGAGTTCTACGGCCTGAGTTATCGACGCACGGAAAAACTCCTTCGCGACAGCCCGCAATGGCTGGCGGACATCGGCCTGTCCGCCGCGCCGGATCACAACACGCTCTGGCGCGCGTTGAATTACATCCTCAAAACCCGACGCGTCAATCGCATGCTCGATCTGCTGGTCATCCACTTCGATCAAGCCAAGCGGCTGCGGCTGTGGCAAAAGCCGCTGGCGCTGGACAGCACCTGCTTCGAGCAGCATCATCGCTCGGCTCACTACGAGCGGCGGTGTCGGCAGATGCAACTGAAATCGCAGGCGAAAGCTCGAAACATACCTGAAAAACCAGGGAGTTGGGGAGAATCGGTCAACGCCTCGCGAAGACGCAGCCTCACCGCGATGCCCAAGCTGTCCCTGGCCGTCGCTTCCAGTTGTCACCTGATCCTGGCGGCCAAGGTGCGGGTCGGCAACGGGTCGGACTGCGCCGGATTTTGACGACCTGCTGGTTGACTCCTGGAAACGCGCGGCGGTGAAGACAGTGGTGGCCGACAGCGGTTATGATTCAGAGGCGAACCACTGCATCGCGCGACAGGATCTCGGCGTGCGATCGATCATCCCGCCGGGCATCGGCCGCCCGACGAGCAAACTTCCCCACGGCCGATGGAGACGACACATGGCCAGACGATTTGCCAGGAAGGCGGATCAGAAGGCGTATGGGCAACGTACGCAGAGCGAGACGGTTCACAGCATGATCAAGCGGAATCAGGGATCGGCCCTGCGTTCACGGACGCCGGAACGTCGTAAGAAGGAGATGTTGCTGCGGGTGCTCACTCACAACATCGCATTGCTCTGCGCTGAGGAGGAAGGGGATTGAGACAGAGCCGGACAGTGCCGAATGCTCCGAGCTACGGCATTTCACGTTAGGTCTTCTTGGGCAGGCCGCGGGAGGCGAATAAACCGGGACAAAGGGAATAAACGGGATTTTTCATCGGCATGCATCTGATTCAAATCTGTGGCAAAAACTCCCCATTTGGCCATTCCCTCAAATCCTGCATCCGCTGTCAATTCATCATCGCGCAATTGCGCCTTCTCGCGTCTGATTCGAAGC
The DNA here is from genome assembly GCA_963771925.1 of uncultured Phycisphaerales bacterium. Lineage (GTDB taxonomy): Bacteria > Planctomycetota > Phycisphaerae > Tepidisphaerales > Tepidisphaeraceae > PALSA-1353. The sequence goes on along the minus strand of CAVYVE010000005.1, from coordinate 1,076,025 downwards.
TCGCGGTGTTTCTCCTCGATGGCCTGGGTGCGCTTTTGATTTCCTCCTCATCGGTCGGGGCGCGAGTCAGCAGGCAAGCAAGATCATGCGGCAAACTTTTGAATGCGTTTTAGCCCTCTGGCGGTGCGCTGCGCTTGCCACAGGTCGTAATTCTGCTGCAAGTTCAGCCAGAGCCGGGGCGTCGTGTTGAAAGCGATCGAAAGGCGCAGCGCCATCTCCGGCGTGATGGACCCTCGCTCGTTGATCAGCTTTGATATCGTTTTCCGGGATACGCCGATGGCCTTGGCCACGGCGACGGTCGAAAGGCTCAGCGGCTGAAGGTACAACCTCTTGAGAATCCCGCCGGGGTGCGTGGGCGTTCGATGTTCTTTCATATCGGCTCCCTAATGGTAATCCACGTAGTCCACGTCGAATGCGTCGTCCTTGTCCATGCGAAAAACGATCCGCCAGTTTCCGGACACGCGAACCGACCAATATCCCGCGAGCGTTCCCTTTAAGGGATGCAAGAACGAGCCGGGGAAATTCATATCACCCGGCTTGGCGGCGGCGTTCAACAAATCCAGGATATCGGTGATTCTTCGCACATGGGTTGCCTGGATACCGCGGCTGACGCCTTTTTCAAACAATAGCCGCAGGCCTTTGTGCCGGAAGCTCCTGATCACCGCCGGGCATTGTAACCGATAAGGTTACATTTCGCCAGTTTTTTTTTCCATCCGCGTGCATCTGATTTGAATCCGTGGCAACAAATTACCGTTTTTCGTGCATTGCCAGAGTCTTTTTTCACCTTCTCCCGCGACTCGGACGCCCCGGCGGCTCAGATGGTTGCCAGAAAATCTCTCGCCGCCACAAGGCCGCGTTTTTCGCCGGCTTCGCTGCCGTTGAAATTCTCGTCCTCCAGTTCCACGCTGATCATTCCGTCGTATTTCGATTCCTTGAGCATCCGAAGCAGCGTTGTCCATGGGGCCGTGCCATGGCCGGGGACGCAGTAGCGCCAGTGATATCCGCCGTAAAGGCGCGGCTCGGCAAACGTCGCGGGCTGGAGATTGCCGAACTCGTAGAGCCCCTCGTGAATGATCTGCGTGTCCTTGGCATGAACATGGCCGACGCGGCCGGCGAATTCTTCCAGAAACCGCGCGGGGTCGATTCCCATTCGGATCAGATGCGACGGATCGAAATTGATGGCCAGCCGATCGCTGGCCGTTTCCTTGAAAAATGCCCGAAGACTCTCCGGCGTGCAGCACATCGCCGGATAATGCGGATAGCTGCCGGGATAACCTTCGATCACGATTCGAGCATCGGCGCCGGCGATGGACTCGGCAAGCCGCGAATATCCCTCGACGGCCAATTTGAAATTCTCTTTGCGATCGCGCGAATCATCGTCGGGAAAAATGACCGTGAAGAAATTGCGGATGCCCAATGCGGCGACTGATTTGATGTGAGCCGCCGCGGCGGCGACGGCATCCTTGCGTTTGGCGGGATCGGCTGACGCGATCGCCTCCCACGGCCGTTTCAGGTCCACCGATCCCACCCGCAGTTTGGCGGCGAGGATCGGCCTGATCTGATCGGCCGGCAGATCGCTGACGTCGATGCCTTCAAAACCATTGCCTTTCGCAAACGAGATCACGTTGTCGAGATTCTTCTGCCAATCGCTCCATCCGCGGCGGAATCCGATGGGCAGCGAACCGGTGCGTGTGTGGGCCATGGAGATTGATTTCGCATGTCGGGCTTCAAAATGCAACCACGAAGACACGAAGATCACGAAGACAGACACGAAGAAATTCAGGCTGAGCCATAGTTATGCGCGGATGGATTGATTGACCTTCGTGCTTTCTTCGTGATCTTCGTGGCTTCGTGGTTGCATTTTGACGTCGAAGCCGCTTCGCGCTGATGGCGAGGTTTGCTACACTGCGACGTTCCTATGTCCTACACCGTCCTGGCCAGAAAATATCGCTCCGCCAACTTCGACGAACTCGTCGGGCAGGAGCACATCGCCAAGACGCTCAAGAAGGCCATCGAGACCGGCCGGATCGCGCACGCGTACCTTTTTTGCGGCACGCGCGGCACCGGCAAAACCAGCACGGCCCGGATCCTGGCCAAGGCACTGAATTGCCAGAAATCCGACGGACCCACGCCCGATCCCTGCGGGAAATGCGATTCGTGCCAGGCGATCGCGCGCGGCGACGACATCGACGTGATCGAGATCGACGCGGCCAGCAACACCGGCGTGGACAACGTCCGCGAGATCATCGAAAACGCCCAGTACCGCCCGGCCCGCAGCCGGTTCAAGGTCTACATCATCGACGAAGTTCACATGCTCAGTAAGTCGGCGTTCAACGCGCTGCTCAAGACATTGGAGGAGCCGCCGAGCCACGTGAAATTCATCCTGGCCACCACCGAGCCGGAGAAGGTTTTGCCGACGATCCTGTCGCGCTGCCAGCGGTTCGATTTCCGCAACATTCCTTCGCGCGAGATCGCCGGGCATCTCAAGGAAATCTGCAAGAAGGAAAAGATTTCCGCGGAGGAGGATGCGCTGGCGATGGTGGCCAAGGCGGGGGCGGGGTCGATGCGCGATGCGCTGTCGTTGCTGGATCGGCTGCTGAGCATGGGGGATAAAATGCTGACGGCCGAAGGCGTCGAGGAAATGCTCGGTTTGCCGCGGGCGCAGCTCGTGGCCGAGCTGGTCGATTCCATCGGAAGCGGCGATGCGACACAGACACTCCAGCGGGCCGATGCGATGTTCAATTCCGGCCTGTCGGCCGATGCGCTGATCGCGGCCCTGTCGGATCATCTGCGGAACCTGCTGATTGCGCGGACGTGCGGCAAGGAAAGCGGACTGTTGAACGTGCCGGGTTTCAGCGAATCGGAATTGGCCGAGCAGGCGGCGAAATTCGATCCGGCAACGCTGTCGCAGGACATCGCGATATTGGAAGAACTGCGGCGAAACATGCGGCAGAACCAGACCGGCCGGGCCATGCTGGATGCGACACTGGTACGGTTGGCGCTGGCGGAGCAGTTTTCGTCGATCGAACAATTGTTGGCGTCGCCGCGTGCGGCGCCATCGGTTGAGCAAAAAAAAAGCCTGAGCCGGTGACGGCCGTTTCCGCGGCCGTGCCGGAGGATTTGTGGGCGGGGCTGCTCGCGAGGCTGGAACAAAAAACCTCGTCGCTGGCCAATACGCTGCGCATGGCCAGTTTCGGCGGAATCCAGCAGGGCCAGGCGGTCATACTCTTTCCGCATCATCTGGACACGTTCGCCAGGCAATGGTCCAGCAACGGCAAGAAGGATCAGATCGCGCAGGTCATCACTGATCTTTGCGGCGAGCCGACGGGCGTGAAGTTCGAGATCGAGCAACCAGAGGCTAATGTACCCACGGGCATCAGGACGGCGCCGCCGGCCAAATCGCCGATCGATCCGGCCGCCCAGGACGATCCGCTGGTGAAAATGGTGGTGGAAGAATTCGGCGGACGGATCGTCAAGGTGGAATAGATTGCACGAAAGGCCCGAATGTTCGACGCATTGAAAAATCTCGGCAACATCGGCGAATTGATGAAGCAGGCGAAGGAGATGCAGGGAAAAATGGCGGCCATGCAGGAAGAGCTGGCCCGCAAGCAGGTCAGCGCCGACGCCGGCGCGGGGATGGTGGAGGCGACCGTCAACGGGAAGCAGGAATTGGTGAAGTTGAAGATCGACAAGCAGAAGATCGACACCAACGACACGGAAATGCTGGAGGAGATGGTCGTCGCCGCCGTTCAGGCGGCCCAGACGAAGGCGGCGGAGATGATGAAGGACGAAATGCAGAAGACGATGGGCGATTTGGGATTGCCGCCGGGGTTGTTGCCGTGAGACGGCCGTTTTTTTCGTTCGCGGTCTCCGAATTGAGTCATGAAGGAGGTCGCTTCCTTTTCTGACCAAGTGGCAATGCAACTGCTTAGCGTCGGGGCGCAAATCATCTGTTGTGTCGCGATCATTTCCCGATCGTCTATTGCGACGCCGAGCCAACGGATGAACAAGAGGATGATCGGTTACGGCTTTATTGACGGTCGAAATCGCCGGCTCGCATATCAGTCCCGGTGCGCCGGGCTCGCCGCCGCGCCGCGCTTAAATGCGTGAACTTTTAGCGGGAAATTTGACGGCGGAGATATTATCATATCGACAGAACACGCCGCCCAAGGGGGGCGCCGTTGTGCGGAGGTTTGGCAAATGGGCAAAACAGTTCCAGGAAGGCCCAAGGGTCCGCCGCCAGTCTGGAATCTTTTCCAGAGACGGAACATTCATTTCGTTGGTCGAGCGCAGCATTTGCAGGCGCTGGAACACGGCCTGGCCGTTTCGGCGACGCTCAGGCCGCGGGCGCTGGCGGGCGCGGGAGGCTCTGGCAAAACCGCCCTGGCGGTCGAATACGCCTATTCCCATCAGGATCAATACGACATCGTGTGGTGGATTCGAGCCGATACGCAGGCGACGATCGTGACCGATCTGGCGGGACTGGCGGCGAAGCTGGCGAGGTCGGGGCAGATCTTCGACACTCCCCGGCAGGCGTGCGCGGCGGCCATCGACGAGCTTCAGCGGCGCGACCGCTGGCTGCTCATTTTCGACAACGCCCGCAAGCCGGAAGACCTTGCGTCGTTCCTCCCGGCCAAGGCCATCGGGCACGTGCTGATCACCAGCGGGAATTCCAATTGGGAATCGCTCGCCAGCATCCTGCCGGTCAATTCCTGGTCCCGAAACGAGTCGATCGAGTTTCTTCGCCTGCGTCTGGGCGGAATCGACGACCTGCACGTTGCCGACCAACTGGCAGCGGCGCTGGGCGATCTTCCGCTGGCGATTGAGCAGGCGGCGGCGTGCATCGATCAGGCCCGGATGACGCTGGCCGACTACCTGGCGGATTTCGAGAACTATTGGGCGGAGATGCTGGACAACGGGCGGCCGGCGGGTCCGTATCCGATCTCGGCGGCGATGGCGTGGGAATTGTCGTTCCGGCGAATGGCGCTGCTGAATCCGGCGGCGGCGCAGTTGCTGACGTTGTGCGGGTTTTTGCGCCGGATGAAATCCCGCTGGCGATGATCGAAGACGCCGCCGCCGCCCTGCCCGAGGACTTGGCGCAGACCATCCAGCATCCCGTCGAGGTTCACGAAGCTCTGAATATGCTGGAAAAGTTCTCGCTGGCCAAGACGGGTGATCACACCCTGCTCGTTCACGGCGTGATCGGGGCGCTGGCACAGGATCGGCTGTCGAACATCGACCGGATGCGCTGGGCGGCGGTGGCATTGCAGATCGCTTCGGCGGCGTTTCCGTTCGACAGCCAGAATCCCAATTCGTGGCGTGCGTGCGGGGAGGTTTTGCCGCACGTGGTGGCGGCGACGATGCACGCGCAGAGCGCGGGCGTGGCTTCGCAGGCGGTGGTCGATCTGCTCAGCCGAGCCGGCCGGTTCCTTCTTAAACATGGAAACTATTCCGAGGCCCGAACGCTGCTGGAAATGGCGTACAACCTGGTCAAGACGACGTACGGCGCGCAAAGCGTGCAGGCGGCGGACATCGCCAACAACCTGGCCCGCGTCCAACATCGTCTCGGCGACCTGGCGGGGGCCAGCGCGCTGTACGAAGTGGCGCTGCAGATCGACCGAACGGCATACGGACCGGGCGATCCGCACCTGGCAACGGTGGCAAACAATTCGGCCATGACGCTCGTGGAATTGGGCAAACTCGAGGCGGCCCGGGAGCGATTCCAATGGGCGATCGACGTGTATCAGAAAAGCTATCCCCGGCAGCATCCGAAGATCGCCAGCGTGATGAACAACCTGGGCTTCGTGCTGATTCAGTTGAAGGATTACGCGGTCGCCAAGCAATGGTTGGAGCAGGCGCTGGCGATCACGGAATCGCAGTTCGGAGCGGGGCATCCGCAGGTAGCGTGCATCGCGGCGAACCTGGGCGGCGCGCTGCGGGCCGGCGGCGATCACGACCAGGCCCGCAAGCTGCTGGATCGGGCGCTGCTGATCGACGATACGGCCTTCGGGCCGAATCATCCGGCGGTTGCGCGGGATTTGCTCAACATGGGCCAATTGCTGTCGGACCAGAACGATTTCGACTCGGCGGTAAAACTCCTGGAGCGGGCGCTGACGATCACGGAGAATTCCTATGGGCCGGAGCACCGGGAAACGGCCCTTTGTCTCAATGAGCTGGGCCGGGCCCTGCGCGGGACGGGGGACATCAACCATGCGGTCGATTGCCTGATGCGGGCCGCAGCCATGGTGCGCAAGGAACGGGACGGCGAGCGAATGAAACGGTGGTTGGGGATGAGGGGATGATCGCGTGAATCTTTTCGGTCCGGCGGGGAAATCCGCGCCGTGCGAAGACCGCGGGATGGCCATCCTGCGGCTTTTGGGGGGAGGTCAATGGCTGTTTAGATGTGTCCAGAGCTGGCGGGCCTGGGGAAGATGGGGGTCGATTCGCAGGGCCTGGGCGCACTGGCGCGCGGGCTTCGTCGATGCGGCCCGTGGCCAATCAGCGCGGCGGCGAGGTTGGCGTGAACGTCGGCGCGGTTCGGATCGGAATTGAGAGCGGCGCGGTAATGCGGGATCGCCAGGTCGGGACGGTTCTCTTTGGTGAACAGCAAATTGGCGAACTTGAACTGGGCTTCGACGTTGTCGGGGCGGCGGGCGGCGGCCTCGGCGTATTGAGTCATGGCCGCATCGACATTTCCGCGGGCCAGCAGGGCATCGCCGTAATGGACGCGCACCTCTGCGTAACCGGGGTCGAGCTGGATGGCACGGCGATAGTATTTCATCGCCTCATCCGGCTCATTCAGGCGCATGAGCAGCAAGCCCATGCTGTTCATCGCGATGGTGAAATCCGGGGCGAGGCGAAGGGCCTGGCGGAATTCGTCGCGGGCGGCGATCAGGTCGCCGTCATATTCCTTGACGATCCCCCATTTCAGATGGGCCAGCGGCTGATCGGGAGCCAATTCATACAATCGCTGGTAACAGGCGCGGGCCTTGGCACGATCTTCGTCGCCCATGGCGGCGGGGAGACCGGGACGATTGGATAAATCCGCGTATTCGTCGCCGAGGTTTCCCCAGGCCATCCAACTGGCGGGATTGTGATCGGTCGTGTCTTTCCACAGAACAAGCTGGTTCTGATAGATCGGACCTCGTCGCCACGTCAGAATCGCCAGGACGACGATGACGGCGGCCGAGGGAATGTGCCCAAGCCGCCACAGCCCCGCGGCGGTCAGGACGATCAGGCCGATGCTCGCGACATATTGGAAATGATCGGCGACGAACGAATATCGCATCGGATAGAGATTCACAAATCCCAGGGCCGGCAAAAGAGTTCCGGCGAAGAAAAGAACGGCAACCAGCGGTCCGCGGCCGATTCGGCGTCGCAGGAGCCAGAGCGCGGCGATGGCCGCCAAAGCCGACAGCGGAAAGGCGATCAGCCAGGGGCGTAGCGAGAAAGTCATTTGCGTCCACCGCGGGTAGATAAAAACCAGCGGATGGGGCCAAACGAGTTTTTCGGCGTAAAACCAAAGGGCGCGGCCGGCGATCAGGCATCGGTCGGCGACACTGAAATTCCACTCCGAGCCTGATGCGCCGACGTGATGCTTTTCGATCCCGGCGGTGATGCACGCCATCGTTAGGCCCAACAGAAAAAAGGGGATCAGGGGGCCCAGATCGTTCCAGCGCAATCGGCCGTGACGCCAATAGACGAGCAGCAGGATGGCCGCGGGAAGAGAACAGGCGACGGATTTGCTGAGCAGGGCGGCGATGAAAAAGATCAGGGCGAGCAGATAGTCTTTCAGATCGAATCGGCTGGCGCGAAGATCGTCGCCGGCGAAATTCAAATAAGCGTGAAGCGAGAGGAGATAGAAGACGAGGGAGAGAATATTTTTTCGTTCCGTGGCCCAGGCGACCGATTCGACGTTCACGGGGTGAACGGCGAAGATGGCCGCGGCCAGGCCGGCGGCGGGAACGCCCAGCCGCCGCAGTGCCCGCCACAGCAGAATCGCCGCGATCGCGTGCAGGAGAACGTTATCCAGGTGATAGAGCCACGGGTGCAGGCCGACGAGGTAGTATTCGATCCAGAAGGTGGTGTAGACGAGCGGATAATATTGGGGCGACGCGGAGGGATGAATCCAGATCGCGCCCAGGCCCCGGATCGTGCGGAGCAGGGGATTGCCGGTGATGTATTGCGGATCGTCCCAGATGAATCCGGCGGTGCGGATCACGGGGATGTAAACAATTAAGGTCAGCGCCAACAAGGCGGCGGCGCCGGCACGGGAGGCATGGCGAGGGGCCGTCATCAATGCGAACTAATATCGCACGAAGCGGCCGGCGGTTCGAGGGGTCGGAAACGCCTAGGCGAATCTACGCCCTGTTTACGAACGCGAAAATGATGCTGAGGATGGCGAGAATCAGGAAAACGAACAACAGGGTTCGGCCGATGCCCGCGCTCATGCCGGCAACGCCGCGGGCGCCCAGGGCATAGGCCAGAATTGCGATGATGAAGAAGATGACGGCCAAGGAAACCAGGCCCATTGGAAAAGCCTGGGCCAAGATGCCTACCGCAAGCGTGGTCAACATGACGTTTCTCCTGATTCCGGACCGGCTATTCTGTCAGTGACAATCACCGAAACGGGCCGCCAAGCGAGGTGATGCAAGGGGTGTGCCGGAGCCTCAAATCGGCCGCGCAGGGTTCAATTGCCATCGAGCGCCGGGCGGCGTTTGTGCCAATCGGTGGACATTTCGTACATGCGGGCGATGCGCAGAAGCTTTTCCTCGCCGAAGGTGGGGCCGAGCAGTTGCAGGCCAATGGGCAGCGGCTTGGGACCGGAGGTGAATCCGCAGGGAAGACTGATGCCGGCGATGCCGGCGATGTTGCAGGTGACGGTGAAGACGTCGCAGAGATACATCTGCAGCGGGTCGCCGGTTTTTTCGCCGGCCTTGAACGCGGGCGTGGGGCTGGTGGGACAGAGAATCACGTCGCATTTCTCGAAGGCCTGGTCGAAATCGCGCTTGATCAGAGCGCGGACCTTCAGGGCGCGGAGGTAATACGCGTCGTAATATCCGCTGGAAAGAGCGTAGGTGCCGATCATGATCCGGCGCTGGACCTCCTCGCCGAAACCCTCGGCTCGGGATTTGCTGAACAACTCGATGATGTCCTTGACCGGCTCGTCAGTGCGATGGCCGAAGTGCACGCCGTCGTAGCGGGCGAGATTGCTGCTGGCTTCGCAGGGGGCGATCACATAATACGCGGCGATGCCGTATTCGGTGTGCGGGAAGCGAGACCTCGACCAGTTCGCGCGCCGATGTCCTGATATTTTTTCGATCGCGGCATCGACGGCGGATTTCACCTGTGCATCCATTCCGGCGGTCAATTGATATTCGCGGGCGATGCCGATGCGCACGCCTTTGAGCGGCTGGTCGAGTTGCTTGAGATAATCCGGGACGGGTTTATCGACGCTGGTGCTGTCCTTGGGATCGCGGCCGCTGATGACGTTCATCAGCAGGGCGACATCCGGCACGGTCCAGCCGAAGGGGCCGATCTGATCGAGGCTGGAAGCGAAGGCGACGAGTCCGTATCGGCTGACGCGGCCGTAGGTGGGCTTGAGGCCGACGACGCCGCAGAGGGCGGCGGGCTGGCGGATGGAGCCGCCGGTGTCGGAGCCGATGGAAGCGCAGCACATTCCCGCCGCCAGTGCCGCGGCCGAGCCGCCGCTGCTGCCGCCGGGAACGCGGCGGTGTCCCACGGATTCCGCGTGGTTTTGAAGGCGCTGTTCTCGGTCGATGAGCCCATCGCGAATTCGTCGAGATTGGTCTTGCCGAGAATCACCGCGCCGGCGGCTTCGAGTTTTTTGACAATCGTCGCGTCGTAGGGAGCGTGAAAATTCGCCAGCATGCTGCGAGCTGCAGGTGGTCGTGCCGTAGCTGGTGCAGAGATTGTCCTTCAGCGCCATCGGAACGCCAGCCAGGGGGCCGGTGCGCTTGCCATCATCGACGGCCTTAGCTTGCTCCAGGGCACGGTCGGGATAAACGCTGTTGAAGGCGAGGATTTGCGGTTCAAGACGATCAATGCGACTCAGCGCCTGGCGGGTCAGCTCAACCGATGAGATTTTCTTCGAACGAACGGCGTCGCGCGCGGCCAAAAGAGTGTCGAAGGTCAGCATCGCGAAAAAAGGTTACGGATCAACGAGAGGAAAGTAAACAAAGCCGGGAACGTCGAGAAAGGTTCAGCCCGCGGAGTCTTCGTCGCCGCCGATGATTTTGGGGACTTTGAAGAACGGGCCGTCGGAATCGGGGGCGTTTTCCAGGACCTTTTCCAGGGGCAGGCTCGGCTCGACGAGGTCCTCGCGAAAAACGTTGTGAACGGGCAGGGCATGAGCCATCGGCTCGACGCCGGAAACATCCGCCTCGCTGATTTTCGCGACGTATCCCAAAATGGCGCCGAGTTGAGCGGAGAATTTTTCCAGCCGCTCCTCGTCCAGCGCTAAACGAGAGAGCTTGGCGACGTGCCGGACCTGATCGAGCGTGATCTTCTGCTCGGGCATGTGTCTCAGGCGGCGGGCTTGGCGTATTTGCGATGCACCGGCTTTACCACCAGACCGTTGCGGATGGCTTTGGCGCTGACCTTGATGCGCACGACTCGGCCGTTGATGACGGCGCGGACCTTCTGGATGTTCGCCTTGAATTTCCGGCGGGTGACGCCGGTGATTTTGGTGCCCACGCCGCCGAGATATTTGGCCTTGCCGCGGTGCGTAACTTGATTGCCGAAGCTGGTCTTCTTGCCGGTAAAATGACAAACGCGTGGCATTTAGAATCCTTCCAAACCTGAAAGCGGAAGCGGAAGTGTAGCCGGGGCCGGGCTCGGATGCAAATAGCGTCTATTGGGGGACTTTTTCCAGGATGAGTATGTTCTCTCTCAGGCCGGTGTGGGAATAGTTATACCCCGCTTCACGTGCGCGGAGGATGAGGTCGCGGCGCAAGTCCGGGGGCACGTTTTTCCAATCGTGATTGGCGATGACGATCCACTTCGGCCACTGGGCCGGGGGCGTGGTTTGCAGGTAGTTGTCCTCCTGCTGTCGAGCGCCGCCGCCCTGATAGAACGCGAGGCTCGGCTCGTCGTAACCGATCATGGCGACGTTCACATCGGCTCCGTAGGCGCCCATCCGGGTCAGATCGGCGGCTAATCGCTCGGAGAGATGCAAAAACTTCAATCCCGGCAAAACAGCCACATAGAGAATGGCGAGCATGACGGCCATTCCGACGCCCAGAACGACCGCGGCGCGCATGATGCGCCGCTGATAGAAACGCCACCAGACCAGGGCGGCATAAATGACGCCGGCGGTGGTGAATGCGATGAAGCCGGCGATGGGCAGTTGATCGGCATCGGAAATCCGCAGGCACAGCCAGGGGGCGGCGGCCAGTCCGAGCGTCGCCAGCGTCCAGACAGCGACGGCGAGCATGAAAATCGGCCGCTTGAGGTCAGGGTATTGGCCGCGGATGCATCGGACCAGAACGTCCGCCGTCAGGAATGCCAGGCCGGGAAATGCGGGCAGCACGTAGAACGGAAGCTTGGTGTAGACCATTTCCATCATCAGCCAGGGCCCGGCCATGGCGGCCATGCCAAAGCGAATCACCGGCGAGCGGCGATTCTTCCAGGTCAGCAGGACGACCGTGGGCAGAAAAAGGCTCCACGGGAAAAAAGTGCCGAAAATGAGCATCGCGTGATAGCCCGGCGGTTTTCCATGGCCTTCCATGCTGCTGGCCATGTGCATCTTCGCCTTGACGAACAGGGCCAGGACGAATCCCGGAGCGCGGCGATGGATGAGCACGAGCCACGGCGCGACGACGATCACTAAAATGGGCACGCCGATCAGGGGTTTCAGATGCCGCCACCAGCAGCATGTTCCTCATCCAGACGCTGCGGCGGGATGAATGGCGATCCCGGGCGACATCCAGCAGCAGCAGGATCAGCAGGGTCACAGCGTGCATGCCCAGCGGCTGCGGCCCCTTGGTCAGTCCGGCCAAGCCCAGGGAGATCCAGAAAGCGGGAGCGACCCAGAATGGCGGCGGTTTCCCGTCAAGGTCCGCGGCGTACATCAGCGCCAGGCACGCCTGGCCGACGGCGACGAACAGGAGCAGGACTCCATCGGTGATGCAGAACTTCGCCGAGGCGAAGACCAGTCCGCAGGTGCAGAAGATGAAGACGGTCCAGATCGCCCTCGCGTCGCCGGTGTAGCGGCGGACGACGGCGCCCAGAAGCAACGCGGTGAGAATGACGGCGACGGTGGAAGGGAATCGTGCGGCCTCTGGGGTGTCGCCTTCGACCTTCATGGCGAGCAATTGGCACCAATAAATCAGCGGAGGCTTTTCCAGCCGCCAGTCGCCGAGGTATTTGGGAACGACCCAGTCGCCGGTTTGGAGCATCTCGCGGCTGCACTGGGCGTAGCGAGGCTCGTCGCGGTCCCACAGCGGTACACGATGGGCGCCGAGCAAATATAAAACCGTGGCCCCAAACAGAACGGCGAACAGGATGATCCAAAAACTCGCGGCGCGGCATCGGCAAAGAAGGTACGCGGGCGGGAAGACAAGTGCAAAAGGGGGATTCTAAATCGGAAATGATCACGTGACAGACATTTAGCCCCCGGTGATTCACCGGGGGCTAAATGGGTTTGATTGGAGTTTTCGGGATTTGAATCGTTATTCGGTGTTCGAATTTGTTCCGCCGCCCTTTACGCGGCGGGCTTTGGCCTTTAATTTCCACGCCTCGAATGACGCCTATATACATCGTCCTGGCGTTTGCCGCGGCTTGCGCGGTCATGATGCTGTTGGAACGGCGCGGCCTCAAAACGACGCTGCGGCTCTCGTTCAAGGGAGACGTCAAACGTGAAACGCGATTTCTGGCGCAGTACGGGCAGCTTGTTTGCACGCTTTTTACGACACTGCTGATCTGGCAGCTCGACCGGGGGCGCGGTCTGCGAATCTGCGAAGCGCTCTGGTCGGCCGTGATCGGCGTGACGGTCGTCGGAACGACGTGCAAACGCGTGCTGGGCCGGGCGCGGCCCAGGAGCGATTACGCGGGCAAGTTCCTGGGACCGTCGCTCGGACACGCCAATTATCGCGAGAGCTTCCCATCCACCCACAGCGCCTCGGCCGTGGCGTACGCGGCGGTGCTGGCCTACTCTTATCCGCAGGCGGCCGTCACGTTTTGGATCCTGGCCATGCTCTGCGCGGGTTTGCGCTATGTGATGGACGCGCATTGGCCGAGCGACGTGCTGGGCGGAATCGCGCTGGGCTATCTGGGGGGATTCATCGCGTGGCGGGTTTTTTTCTGAGCGGCCGATGCCGTTGCGATGGGATTTGGTCGAGCTGATCGAGCGCCTGCACGATGCGCTGCGGGCGGCCGAGGAGGAATTGCGCCGAGCAGGCCGTTTATGGAATGGACGTGCGGGACGAGCGGGCGTTGCAATCGCTGCTGGCGGAAAGATTGGGGGCGTTCTACGAGGCGGCGCGCGAGGTCCACTATCCCTCGACCGTGGGAAAGAAGTTGACGCATCGGCAACGGTGCGACGTGGTTCTGACTCCGCTGGGGCGGCCGCTGAGGCTGGATCGGGCGCCGCCGACGCTCTTCGATCTGCCGGGGATGGCGGCGCCGGAGGAGGCGATGTGGCTGGAAGTCAAAGTCGCGTATCAGTTTCGTGAAGGCGGCGTTCGCCATGGCGGGTACGGCGGACAGTGGCGAAACGCCGTCGTGGACGATCTACGGAAAATGGAGGCGGAGCCCAGGATTCGCGATGCGGCTTTGGCGTTGATCGTTTTCAACGAATCGCGCGAGGTTTTGGAAAAGGACCTGGAATTATTCGAAACGGTCTTGGCGCGAAAAGAGGTTCTGGCGGGGCTGCGACACGTGCGGAGCCTGGAGATCCAGGATCGAATCGGACATCGGATTTGCACGGTGGCGCTGTGGCCGACGATTCAGCGTTGACGGCGAGCGATTATTTGTCGAACAGGTAGATGGTGCCGTGAAGGACGGTCAAGGGTTGTTCGTGCAGGAAGCGCTGGTACATCCATCGGCTGTCGCGCGTCATGTACGGCCCCTGGAGGGCGACGGCGCTCATGGCGTAGATGGGGGGGAGGCCGTTGCGCTTCTCCGGATGAGGGAACGGCACGGCCTCCATGCTGCCGTTCAGTTCGACGTAATGGATTCCGTAATAGTGCGGATCGGGCGAACCGAATTGACAGAAATAGAGCTGGTGGTCGGGGTGTGCGCGCTGCCATTGAGCGAGTGCCGGAAGATCCTGTCCCCAATCGATGTTTGAATCGGTGAGCAGATTGATCCCTCCGCGCGATCCGCCGGCGGCGATGTTGAAAAAAGGAATGTAATCCGGATAGGCGGCGAGGGTTTCGGCGAGCAGACCTAAAAACAAAAGTGAAACAATCCAGGCCGTCGTTTTGGGGCGATGGGAAAAAGCGCCAGCGGCCACGACGCCGACGAAAATAAACAGGAACGGATAGACGGGAAAGATGTGCCGCAGGCCGATGTCGAGATTGCTGCGCATGGCCATGGCCATGTAAAGGACCGGGGCGACGATGGCGGCGCACAAGGCCCACCGATCGCGAACAGGGCTACGACGGCGGGCGTAGAAGAGCCAAAATGCGCCGGCAATAGCGATGGCGGCAAGCGTGGCCAGGGGGGTTTTGAAAGCCATGGCCAGCGGGAAATAGTACCACCAGCCGACGGTGCTTAGCTGGCCACACAGAAAGCAATGCCTCGCCCGCGAGGCTGGCGTATGTATAGAGAAAGCCGTAGAGCCACGCCTGGGGCAACAGCTTGTGTTTGTTGGCGAACAAAACGGCACGAAATGTCCGGCTGGGTCGCCACTGATCGACCCATTGTTGCAACTGCGCGTTGGATGGATAGAGCGGCGGAGGATTCTGCCGGAGCACCATTTCGGCGTCGGCGACATAGACCGTCAGGCGGTAATAATTGAATTTTTCGCCCGGATTCGGACCAGGGCGGAATCGGAAGCCGTAACATGCCCAGATGGAAGCGTAACCGACGGCGACGCAGCCGATCAGGATCGCACATGCGGCGGAGAATCTCGCCGGCCGAGTCGCCAGGGTCCATTTGAGAAACGGCCACGGTTTGCGCATCAGGGCACGGCAGGCCAGTGCAATGGCGATCATGGGAAGCGCCAAGAGACCAGAGAATTTGACGTTGAGCGCTATGCCGACGAGCAGCGCGGCGCACAGCAGCCGAAGGAGCGTCGCGCGTTCGCCGATGAGCCAGATGCTGGCCATAATCAGCAGAAATGTCAGCGTGATGGCGACGTTGTTTTTGACCAGGGGGGAGTGGGCCAGGAAATTGGGATCGAAACAAAACGCGGCAGCGGCCACGACGGCCGCGAGCGGGCCGGCGAGTCGCCACGCCCACCAGGCGATGGCGGCCCCGAGGATCACGGCCAAAAGCAGCATTCGGGCGCGGCCCCGGCGGATCAGAGCGTCGGTGTTGTCGTTGCCGGGCGTGTCGTAGAGCGTGTGGACCGCGTAAACCAGTGACGGCAACGGTATGGAGTTGAGCATGGCTCTCCACTCGTCCGTTTTCCGATCCATTTTCAGGGCATTTTTTGAAGTGCCGGCGGCGACGTAGAATTTCCACAGCGGCGGATCCTCGGGATTGCAACGGAAATCGTCGCAATGGGTCTGGATCCAGGCGCCCATGAAGTGGAGTGGCTCGTCGTAGGTGGCGCATTTGCCGAGCCATGCGGTCCAGGCGATCGCCGCGAACGCCGCTAAAAAGATGAAGCAGATCACCAGCGCAAGTAGGTTCCGCACGTTGCTTTGGAAACTATAGCCGATCCGAAAGCGGGGCGTTAGATTCACCATTTATGGCGGGTTGTACAAATACATGCAATGTCCGAGGACGGCGAGAGGCTTCCGCCGCAAGAGATTGCCGTAAATGTTCTGTTCCTTGGACGAATAGCCGGGATTGAAAAAAGCGGCGGCGCTGACTGCAAAAACGCGCGGCGCTGAATTGTCCGGAGCCTGATCTTCCGGAGCGAAGCTTCCGGGGAGATTGACGTAATCAATGCGGTAATAGCGCGGATCGGCCGATCCGACGTAGTTGAGGAATAATTGGAACCGAGGATGCTCGCGATGCCACTGGGCCAGGGCGGGCAATTCCTGTCCCCAGTCCACGTTGGAGCCGCCGAGAAGATACGGGCCATTGCGCCATCCGCCGGCGGCAACGTTGAAAAAAGGAATGAAATCGGGATAGGCCAGGCAGGTTTCCGAGGCGAGACCCAGCAGAAACAGTGCAACGAGGATCCGCGCGGGCGTTCGCATGTGTTGCAAGGCGTCGGCGGCGGTAATCCCCAGGAAAATGAAGAGGAATGGATAGACCGGCAACACGTGGCGAAGGCCCAGATTCAATTCCGAACGCATGGCCAGGGCCAGGTAAGTCGCCGGCATCAGCGCCAGGGCGGAGAGGTCCCACCACCGCCGCGAGGGGAAGCGACGATGCGCCCAATAGCCGGCTGCGAGGATCAGGGCCGCAAGCGTGGCCAACGGTGTTTTGACGGCCATGGCGATCGGAAAATAATACCACCGGCCGGACATGGAGAATTTTCCCAGCAGAAACGAAGCCCGGCCCGGCGCGGTGCCGTAGGTGAACAAGAATCCTTCGATCCATGTTTGCGGCAGCAAGTGAACTTGGTCGGCCCACAGGCCCAGGCGAAGAAGAAGGTCGGGTTTCCAGTGGGCATACCATTGCCGCAACTGATCGGGGGTCAGCGTGAACTCGTTGTAGGCGGCAAAGGCTTCGTGCCTTGAGATGATTCGTGGCAGTTCCCTGAAATCGAACAACTGATTCGGATCGGTGCTGGGGCCGTAGCGAAAATGATAACAGGCCCAGATGAAACCGTAGGCGAACAGATAGGCGGAGAAGGTGAGACCGACGGCTAGGAACATCCGTCGGCCGCGGGTTGGCGCAGCGGATTTCGGGAAGGGCCACGGATCGGGAAGCATTGCGCGAATGAGTAAACAGATGCCCAAAAGCGGGATGGCGATGATTCCGGAGAATTTCACGCTGAGCGCAGCGCCCAGGGTCAAGGCCACGAACAACCAGCGGAGAAGCGTGACGCGCTGTCCGACGATCCAGACGGCGGCCATGAACAGCAGCAGCGCCAGTGCGATCGGCACGTCATTTTTGACCAGCGGCGAATAGGCAAGAAAATTCGGATCGAAGCAAAATGCCGCGCAGGCGACGAGGGCGGCGCAGGGTCCGGCCCACCGCCACGCCCACCAGGCAATCAGCGCCCCGAGGGCCACGCCGAGCATGGCCATTTTCACCCGCGCCGCGAACATGAGGCCGTCCACGTCATTGCCCGGCGTGTGGTAAAAGACATCCTTGAAGTACAACCCTTCCGAGCCGCGTTCATAGAGCATCGAATCCCAGACCAAACCCGAGGTGGGAACTTTAAGTTGACTGCGGGACGTCCCGAGCATCACATAAGATCGCCACAGCGGCGGGTCCTCGGGATCGCAGCGGAAATCGTCGTAATGGGCTTGAAGCCAAGCGCCCATGAAATGCAGAGGCTCATCAAATGTGGGACAGGTATTTCGCCATGCGGCCAGCGTCGTGAGGGCAAATAAGAGCAGGAGGCCGGCGACGATGGGGAGAAAAACAGCGGAGGCGATTTTTCGCGTGGGCATCTTGCGCCAAGTTAGGTTGAGGCCCGGCCGGCCTGGAGCAGGTCCAGCGGCTCGGCCAGGGCAACGCCCAAAGCCGGCCAGATGCCGGCGACGATGGCGATGACCACAACCGTCAGGCAACCGCCGGCAACGATCGCCCAGGGGATTTGCATCGCCGGACTGTAGCCCAGGACGTCGCCGCTGAGTCGCCCGGCATCCACGCTGATTTCCAGGCCCGCCGCGACGCCCAGGGCCACGCCGACGAGGCCGAGCATGGTCGCCTCGGCGAGGATGAGGCGGAGCAGATCGCCGCGGCCCAGGCCGATGCTGCGCAGGACACCGAACTGCCAGCGGCGCGACCGGACCGAAGCCATGATGGTGTTGGCCACGCCGAGGGAAGCCACGGCCATCGCGGCAATGGCAACCGTGCTAATCAAATCCAGCAGCCGGTAAAACGCGCGTTCGATGCCATACTTGATCTGCCGAACGTCGCCGGCGACCAGGCCCTGATTGTTGAGTGTTTTTTGAAGATGTGCCAGAAGTTTATTTTTGTCGATCCCGCCGACGAGATTGGCGGCGAAAAGGCGCGCCCCCGTGACGCCGAAATCTCTTTTCGCATCCGCAATCGAGCCGAAGACGCTGCCAGCGGTGCGCTCGTCGAGCACGTGGCTCATGTCGTACATGCTGATGAGGACGTCGGCGCCCGGTGACCAGACGATACCGCAGATGGTGTATTTCTGCCGGCCATGCAGGGTGGTCATGATGGAGATGGTGTCACCGACCTTCACGTGCCGAGCCTGCCGGAACTCATCGGTGACGATGATATGCCTCGGCTTTTTCATTTCTTCGGCGGCGTGTGCGGCGGCGGCGGCCTGCTGGTCGCGCGGCAGCGGACGGCCGCTGTTATCGCGGAAATCCAGTTGAATCATCCGCAATGCCTGCTGCGGATCGACGGCGAAAAACATGAAGCCAACGCTTTGGCCGGAGAGCATCGAGGCCAGAAACAAGTCCTCTTTGCTTTCGCCCGCGGAGGTCGTGACCACGACGGGCATGAGCTGGCCCGGCACGATGCCGGGAGTTTTCGCGAGGGTTTTCTGGTCCTTCCAGGAAACGATGTCCGGACTCCAGATGAAGATGTCGGGAAACCGGTCGGGAAGCGTCCAGCCGCCGATCATCGTGTGGCCCTGGACCTGCATGGCGATGAGGGTGGCCAATCCGACCATGAGTGCGGCGGCAGTGCCGGCGGCGCGCCAAATGCCCGTGCTGAGTTGTTGACGCAGGAGTTTGGCGGGCAAGGCGAAGCCGGCCGCCAGCAGCGGCGCAACGGCGCGCTCGACGATCCAGACGAACATCGGAGCCAGCAGGAAAAATCCGATCATGATTCCCGGCAGCCCCACGGATAAATGCCAGGCGAATCGGAATGTCTGGACGGAGGCGGCCGGGTCCTGGAATCCCAGGCGCCCGAGGAGACTTTGGACCGGGCCGAAAATCGCCAACGGATCGAGCGCGATGAGAAAGAGGCCCAGGGCGGCCCAGCGCAGCGGCGGCGCGTGCCCCGGTGCGAGCAGGATGGGCGTTCATGGCCTCGAGTGGGCTGATGCGCGACGCCCACCAGGCGGGCAACATGCCGGCGACCAGCGCCGTCAGAACCGACCCGCCGCTGCCGAAGACCATGCCGCCGACGCTGAACACGACTCCGGCGGAGAAGAGTTCGGGAAAACGGAGATGGAGCAGCGACGACCCAGAGCATTCCCAACGGAACGCCCAGGGCCACGCCGATGATCGCCAGGATCAGACCTTCAAGAAGGACGAGTTGGAACACTTGGGATTTGACGGCGCCGACGGCGCGGAGCATGGCCAGGACTCGCTGCCGTTCGGTGACGCCCATGCTCAGGGCGGAGAAGATGATGAACATGGCGGTGAGCATGGAAACGGCCCCGCCGAAATAGCTGAGGATTTGAACGGCGCGAAGATTGCGTTCCAGTTCACCGGCGTTCTCCCGCCGCATGTGCAGTTGGAGACCTGGCTCGGACTGCGCCAATCGGGCCGTCCAGCGTTGTTTGAAGGCTGCGAAGTCGCTCTTGTCCCGCAGGTAAATGCTGATGCGGGAAACCTCCGGCGGATTGTCGTCGCCGGCGAAATGCTGAAACGTCTCCATGGGTATATAAACCGAGGCCCACCTCTCGGCGAAGAACTTGGGCTTTTTGACGATGCCGATGATCTTCAGCGTGATCGGATGAATGCCGGGAAGTTCGGCGTTGTCGCCGATGCCCAGGCCGAGCTTGTCGGCGGCTACCTCGTCGAGGACCGCAACCTTGGCGTTGGAAGTGTCGAACCAGCGGCCATCGATCAGATCGAGGGAATTGACCGTGGTGTCGCCGGGTCTGCGGACGCCGATGAGATCGACGTTGATCTTATCGGAAGGGACGGCCCCGGCGGCAAGCCGGTCCGGACTTCTGGCGCGGTCGCTTCTTGCCCGAGGCGCGATCGAGCATGCGGTCCGATTCCAGCCGGCCCACCGCCTGCCGCACTGCCGGGTCGGCGGCAAGCTCGCTCGACCACCTTCTCGGGAACCAGACCCTGTTGAAAATTGTTGGCGGGAATAATCATCGCGTCGGCCGCGCCCATGTACCGATCCAGGAACCGAAGCGCCGACGCCTGCATCGACTTGTATCCGCTGGTGACGGCCACGACCAGGCTAACAGACAAGGCGATGGCCGCGACGGTCAGCAGCATCCGCACCTTGCGGACTTTGAAGTTGGAGATGGCGAGTCGGAACAGAACCATGGTGATCGGATGTCATTTGTCATTAGTCATTGGTCATTTGTAAAGAAACGCCAATGACAAATGACCAATGACAAATGACATTTCATCTTAGACATTCGGAATACTTTGCCGCCAAGTCCTGGCTACCGAGGCCGTCGGTGGCGAAACGATCGACCATCCGCCCGTCGCGGATCACCGCGACCGCCTGGGCGTAAGCGCCGACGACCGGCTCGTGGGTGACCATCACGATCGTTTTTTTGTGAATCGCCGACAGGTCGCGCAGCAGCTCGCACACGGAGCGGGAATTGACGCTGTCGAGATTGCCGGTGGGTTCGTCGGCCAGGATCAGCGCGGGATCGGCGACCAGCGCCCGGCCGATGGCGACCCGCTGCTGTTCCCCGCCGCTGAGAGCGTCGGGACGATGAGAGCGGCGATCGGCCAGGCCCAGGGTTTCCAGGAGCCGCTGGACCTTTTCCTGCGCCGGCCGGCCGTTGGCGTGCTCAAGCATCAGAGGCAGAGCGATGTTCTCCTCGGCCGTGAGGGTGGGAATCAGATTGAACGATTGAAAAACCAGGCCGATATTGCGCCGGCGAAAATTCGTGAGTTGCCGGTCGGGCATCCGGGCCAGATCGGCGCCGTTGACGCAAACACTTCCGGAATTGGGCTTTGCCAGGCCGGCCATCAGGTGCAGAAGCGTGCTTTTGCCCGATCCGCTGGCGCCCATGATGGCCAGGAACTGGCCCTGCCGCACCTCCAGGTCGATCGAGGCCAGTGCGGTAACGGCCCGGTCACCCTGGCGAAAGGTTTTGGTGACATTTTGGACAACCAGCGGGTGCATTTGTTTGAGCTTCAAATCCCGGACGACTATAGCGGGAAGAATTGAAAATTCGAATGGAAGTGCAGGTGGCAAGCCAATGAGCCAACTTGTACTTGCAACTTGGTACTTGGTCCTTTGAATTTTTACTTGTCACTCATTTCGGATTTTCCCTCGAGTGCTTCGATTCCATGAATCGCGGTCGCGCACCGCGGGTCGTCGGCCAACGCGCGGCGAAATTCCGCCAATGCCCGCTGGCGATTCCCGTGACGGGCGAGATACGTCGCCCAATTGGCGCGGGCCTCGGCGTAATCCGGAGCTTGCCGCAGAACCTCGGCGAACTGAGCCGCGGCCGCGGCGTCATCGCCCCGCTGGGCCAGCAGAACCGCGTAGTTGTTGCGAATTTGCGAATCGTTTGGACGGAGACGAATGGCCAGCGCGTAAGCCCGGGCGGCATCGCTCAATCGGCCGGCATCGCGTAGGGCGTTGGCCCGATCGAACAGCAGCAGCGGATCGTTCGGCTTGGTTTGCAAAGCGCGATCGTTGTATTGCAAGGCCAATTGAAATCGTTCGTGAGTTCGCGCTTCAAAAGTGAGAATGCGGAGAGCGGCGACGCTGCCGGGGTTGCTCGCCAGCGTGTGGTCGCACAGCGATACGGTATCTTGCCAGACGCGAGTTTGCCGATTGGACGCCAGCGCCAGCGCGGCAATGATGATCGCGGTCAATGGCCAACTCCATCGCGGGATCGTCGCAACAGCGGCGGCGAGCGCGATGGCTACGCCCAGCATCGCCAAATAGGCATAGCGGTCGGCGACCGTCGAATAATACTGGAAATTGAACGGAACCAGTCCCAGGACGGGAACCAGAGAGCACGCGCCGATCGCGGCCGCCAAGGCGAGGCGGGGAATTCTTCGTCGCCCAAGATACAGAGCCGCGGCGGCGACGGCGGCCACGCCGGCGCCCCACCAGGCGGCCGGATGAGACATGAGCCAATTCGGGCTGCGTCCGTAATCGATCAGAAAATGAACAGGGACCAGCAGCTTGTGGACATAAAACGCCAGCGCGTCGAGGGCGACGAGAACCCGGCCCCAGATCGGCGGGCGATAGACGTCACTGCCGGGCTGGGCGAAAAAGGCGATGACCGAAATGGCCCCGGACATGAGAATCCACGCGGCGAGCCAGCGGGCCGACGTACGCCACCGCTGGCCGAGGATGATCGCGAGGATCAGCGGCGTGACGACGGCGGTGGGTTTTGAGAGCAATGCCAGCGCGAAGACGGCCGTCGCGGCGAGTAATCGCCAAGTGCGGGCTTGGCCGATGGATTCGGCCGCCCGCAGATATATCCAGATGGACAGAAGCGCCAGCGTGCCGCTGAGGAGATCGCGCAAACCTGAGACCCAGGCGACGGCTTCGACCTGGGTGGGATGCACGGCGAAAACGGCGGCGCCGATGGCGGCCGGCCAAATGCCGGGAACCAGTCGGCGCACGATCAGAAAGACCAGGATAACCGCGATGGCGTGAACGGCCAGGTTCAGCGCGTGAAACGGGGCCGGGCTTCCGTGCGCGACCGCCGCTGTCGCGAGCCACACCGAATATGTGACCGGCGCCCATAATCCGAAATAGGGTTTGGCCCAGTATCGCTCCAAGGCGTCGAGCGTGGGCGGATTCATGTCTGGGTTGCGGGCGACGTGCTCCATATCGTCCCAATTCACGAAGCCACAGTGGAGAACTGGGTAAAATGTTGCAACCGTCAGGAGGCCTGAAAGCAGGCAAATCCACGGCACGCAGCGGCTGGGGGAGGGGGACATGGAATGCGGTCATTTGACATTGGTTTGGGGAGGAGGTCAAACCGGAAAAAACCGCCGGATGGCTATCCGGCGGCTTGGAGCGATATATAATCAGGGGCATCAATCTGTCGAAGGAAATTGCGATGCCCGGAATGACAATGACGGAAAAGATTCTGGCCAAACATGCCGGGAAAAGGCGCGTTCAGCCCGGGGAGAACATCTGGGTGGATGTGGACATCCTCATGACGCACGATGTGTGCGGGCCGGGGACCATCGGCATCTTTTACGAGCAGTTCGGCCGCAATGCCAAGGTGTGGGACAAAGACCGGGTGGTCATCATCCCGGACCACTACATTTTCACGGCCGATCAGAAATGCCATCGGAATGTGCAGATCCTGCGGGATTTCGTGAAGGAGCAGGGGCTGCGGTATTTCTACGACGCGGAATTCGTCAAGAGCGATCCGACGATGCCCAATCCGTATCGCGACCCGACCAAGACGAGCTACAAGGGCGTGTGTCACAAGGCGCTGCCGGAAGAGGGGCACGTGCGTCCGGGCGAGATTCTGCTGGGGACGGACAGCCACACGTGCACGGCCGGGGCGTTCGGACAATTCGCCAGCGGAATCGGCAACACCGACGCGGCGTTCGTGCTGGGAACGGGCAAACTCTGGCTCAAAGTCCCGCCGACGATGCGGTTCACTTTTCACGGCTCGATCCCGGCGTATCTGACGGCCAAGGATTTGATCCTGGCGGTCATCGGCGAGATCGGCGTGGACGGGGCAACGTATCGCAGCATGTATTTCGCCGGCGACGGCATTTCCTCGCTGACGCTGGAAGACCGCATGACGCTGACCAACATGGCCATCGAGGCGGGCGGCAAGAACGGCGTGTGCGATGTGGATGAAAAGACGCTGCAGTACGTTCGCCACCGCAGCACGATCCCGAATTGGGAAGTGGTGCGCGACGATGCCGATGCCGAGTATATCTTCGAGGCGGAATGGGATCTGGCGACGCTGGAGCCGCTGGTGGCCAAGCCGCACAGCCCGGACAACCGCGACACGGCCTACAACTGCCGGGACGTGAAACTGGACCAGGCGTACATCGGAAGCTGCACCGGCGGGAAGATCACGGACATGATCTTCGCGGCCAATATTCTCAAGGGGAACACGGTGAAGATTCCGACCTACGTGGTGCCGGGCAGCACGGAAGTGCACGCGGACATGCAACGTCTGAATCTTCGCGGCGTGGAAAAAGGCCCCAACGAAAAGAGCATTGAGGATGTGCTGATCGACGCGGGGTGCCTGGTGGGCGCCAGCGGGTGCTCGGCGTGCCTGGGCGGCCCGAGCGACACGTTCGGCCGGCTGCAGCGCAGCGAGGTGTGCATCAGCACGACGAACCGGAATTTCCCCGGGCGGATGGGAAGCACCAAATCGGCGGTGTACCTGGCTTCGCCGCTGACCGTGGCGGCCAGCGCGCTGCGGGGATATGTAACCGATCCGCGGGAATACGTCAGCCAGCCGATCGAAACCGGGAGCGCGGGGGTGCTGTAAGCGGCCCGCGGCGGTAACATTTCCAGCCCATGAGCATGATGGCCGACATTGGCTCCGATCGACTCGCCGCGATCGCGCGGCGTGTTGCTCACGCCGATGAGGATTTGCGGGCCCATCCGCCCCGCCCCGTTGCCCAATCCGATCCAAAGCACCTGTCCGACGCCCTGCTTTGCACGGAGGCCGATCCGCACGCGCCGATGGAATTGTTCCATCGTCTGCGCTGGGGCGGACAGGTGGTGTTCGTCACGCCCAGCCGGGACGCGGCGCAGCGCCTGAGCACGGAGCTTTGCGGCAACGGGTTCGAAATCACGCAAAAGCTGGCCGTCCTGCGCGCGGGCCGCTGGGATTGCCCATCCCGTTTCTCTCGCGAAAGACCCACTATTTTGTCGCGCGCAAAGTGCAATTGATCGTGCCCGGACAGACTTCGGACCGTTTCACGTATCACGTGCATTTGGAGCGTCCGGGCGAAGGCGAGCCGTACGAGGTCGTGAAGGAGGTGCCGACGCTGGAAATGGTGATGGCCCGGCTTCGCAGCAAATGGCCGGACCTGGCGAATGAAGTGATCGAAAAGCGGGCGAAAAAATTTACCGACAAGATTTTCCCGGTTTTTCTGACGCGCGAGGCGGCGATCCTGAAAATCGTCAACCGTGATCTGCCGGAGGCGTATCGCGGGCGCGTCCCCAAGCTGCTGAACCTTGAAAAGGACGAGCGGGGCTATGCGCGGCGGCTGCACTTGAGCTGGCTGCGCAACGGCGGAGAACCGCTGAGCCAGATCGAATTCGCACGCCAGAGCGCGGATTTGCTGCGGGCCTTGCACGACGACGCGGGGGTGATGCACCTGGACCTGCGGCTGGATAACTTCGTGATTACGCCGCTGGGCGTGGGATTTGTCGATTTCGGCTCGGCGGTGCGCGTGGATGAGAATTTGAAGCAGAGCCCGCTGCTATCCAGCTTGTTTGAAGAACTGATGCGGACCAGCGAGATTCAGCGCATGATGTTTCGGATGACTCGAACGGGGGAGGTCACCAGCGAAGCCATCAGCGGTGGTGTTCACAAGGTGGACAAGGCGGTGGACTATTTTTATCTGGCGGTGCAGATCACTTCGCCGCACGCAAATCCGGATTTGAAGGACCTGATCAGGTACGACAAGCAAGGCCGGGAGGCGCGGCTGCTGCTGAAGCTGACGGAACAGATTCTGCGACCGGCGGACCCCGCCAAGCCGCCGTTCCGCTCCGCAGCCGACATTTTGCGGGGGATCGAAGCCTTGAGAGCGGCCGAACGGTCGGGGCCGCCCGGAGAGGATCGGGCCGCGGGAGATCCAAATCCCGCACCTGTTGAAAACTTCTCCACGGACTTGAAGTCATAAACCGGATAAAGTATATATACGGCTACTGATGCAGCTTGAACGCCTAAATTGGCCTACAAAACGGTTAATGGAGGCGGTAAGAGGTTGGAGGCATCACCGGGCGGATCGCGGCGCCGGCGCGCGGGTGGGCGTGCGGCCTTTGCATAGGGAGGCATTGAGACGAAACGGGAGGTGTCAGGACTTTTTTTTGTCGTCGGAGGTCATGCGCTTCAAAATCATCGCGGCAACTTCCGCGCGGATGTCGCGCGGATAAAGGCCGAGGATAGCCGCTTGAACCACGTCGGTCTGAGTGGTGAACCATTCGATAACCCGACTGGTGGCGGCAATCTGAGTCATTCCGAGCCGATCGCACAGACCGGTCAGCCCTTCTTTGGCCTCGGGGTAGAGTTCGATCCGCATAATGACGCGGCGAGCGGCGGTGTTATTTGCCATAGTTAAGCATCCTGTAAGAAAAGGATTTACGTCAGCAAACCATCATAATAAATAAATTCGGTCTCACAACACACGACAATTTTGCGCAATTACTTCCCTTCGCCGGAGCGGGAGGCCAACCGCTTAAGCAACTGCTTGGCAAGTTGTGCCATGGCCGGCTCTGACAAGCTGGCCATCACGGCGGTTTGAATCACGTCGTCCTGGCGGACAAACCAACTGACGAGGCGTGACATCACGGCGATCTGGGTCATGCCGCGCTTGGCACAAACTTTGTCCAAATCCTCTTTGGCCCCCGTATCCAGTTGTATTCGCATAATCGAGCGTTTATCTGCCATCTTTGCCGACTCCAAGCTAAAAGGTGCATTCCCCCAGATTTATGGTTTTGACATCATCCACTCGTGAGTCCACGGCTCCGGCGTCAGCGGTTGAGATTGCGGCCGGTGAGGGCCCGCGCGATGGTTGATGGAGAATTCGGCACCGACATCGGGCCGTGATCATCAACCAATTGAGCGGTCAGGCGCCGATTGCCTTCCACCAGCGGCTTGCCGATGAGTTGGGCAATCTGATTCACTTCCTCCTGCTTCTGCATGAGAAGCTTTTCCAACTCCTGGAGCCGATCGTCGATCTCTTCATATTCCTGCAGCGCCAAGACATAAAGCTCCTCGCCCTCGCGCATCCATTCAGCAATTGATTTGGCCACGGACTGGAACCTCCGTTGGGATGCACGCCATTATACGGCCCGCAAATAAAACCGGATGGCCCGACATACGCCTGGGGCTCATGAAAATTTTGGGGTACTTCAACCTTTTTCGAGGTAAATGGCAAGAATAAACGCGATTCGCATCATGAATTTTCCCAAACGGGTGCGGAGGTGGGAAAAAGAGGATGAATGCGGCGAGGGAGGGGCAATTGTGGCACCCGCACGGCGGTTTCAGCGAGAAGGAACGGTTTAGCGGCATTTTCCCCAGTGGCACATCGCGGCAATGACAGGCTTGAGGCTCCTGCCCGCGGGGGTGAGGGAATACTCCACCCTGGGCGGGACCTGGGGGTAAACTTTTCGGTGAACGATGCCGTCACGCTCCAGTTGCCGAAGCTGCTGGGCAAGCATCCGGGGGGTGACCGGCGTCAGCAGCCGGCCAAGCTCGGAAAAACGCCGCGAGCCGGGAGCGAGATGATACAGGATCAGAATTTTCCATTTGCCGCCGACCAAACGCAGCGTGCGCTCGGCCGGACATCGCGTGTCGCTTCGTTTCATGGCTTTCGCCTAATCATATACATTATATACTTAATATACAATCGGCTTGTACTTCACTTTTTAGAACTTCATGGCTATGATTTTGCATGACTGAGACAATTGACAATGGCCGGGGGGATTTGGCGGCGGAGGCGATTGGCGACGAGGAAGCGCTGGACGCGTATTCCCGAACGGTGATGAACGTCGCCGAGCGTGCGGGGCCGGCGGTGGTCAATATCGAGATTCGCCACGATCCCTCGCCGGCGAGCAAGCCGGGCGGCAGCGGGTCGGGGTTCATCTTCACGCCGGACGGCTTCATTTTGACCAACAGCCACGTGGTGCACGGAGCGCGGCGAATGGAGGCGGCGTTGCCGGACGGCCGGCGATTCGACGCGGAACTGCTCGGGGAAGACCCGGACACCGATCTGGCGGTCATTCGCATCGACGGGCCGAATCTCCCTTGCGTCGTACTCGGCGACTCGCAGCGCCCTGCGGGTCGGCCAGCTCGTCGTGGCGATCGGAAACCCATACGGGTTTCAGTGCACGGTGACGGCCGGCGTGGTCAGTGCGACGGCCCGGAGTTTCCGTTCGGTCTCGGGACGGTTGATCGACAATGTCATCCAGACGGACGCCGCGCTGAACCCGGGCAACAGCGGCGGTCCGCTGGTGAACGGGCGCAGCGAGGTCATCGGCGTGAATACGGCGATCATTCGGCCGGCGCAGGGGCTGTGCTTCGCTCTTCCGAGCAACACCGCGACTTTCGTGGCGGCGCAACTTTTGCGGTTTGGACGCGTCAAGCGCAGCTATGTGGGATTGGGCGGTCAGGATATTCCACTGCACCGGCGGATCGTGCGATTCCACAAGTTAAGCGGAGGCGGCGGAGTGCTGGCGATCCAGATCGAGCCCGGCAGTCCGGCCGATCGGGCCGGCCTGCGCGAGGGCGACATCATCGTCGAGTTCGACGGCACCACCATCGAACACATGGATTCGCTATATCGGCTGCTGACCGAAGAACGGGTCGGCAAAACGGCGGAAATGGTGGTGCTGCGCGGGCTGGAAAAACAGACGCTGTTCATCACGCCGGCCGAGACCCGGCCGGCGGAGACCAGGGTCGGGTGAATTTCGAAATTGAAAATTCATCGTCATGTCGAATTCGGAGATTGTTTGCGCCGCTCGTAGCCCCGGATGTACATCCGGGGCTTCGCGCTGACGCACCGTTTGAAAGCTGATAGGGTCTCACTGGTCGATGGGCAGCGGGGCGACGGAATCGGCGCCTTTGGCGGCGAGAGCAATCTCCGCCCGCGGGGCCTTGCCCGCGCGGCGATAGCCGGAGTAGACCATCCATGCGTCGCGGCCGCGGGTCATCGCGTAGCCTCGAACGTGATATTCGTCGTTTTCCGCCTCGAACCAGCAGCGGCCGAGCGAATCCGTCCAAAGCCCAATCAGCCGGCCCTCGGCTGGGTCCGTGCGCGTGTACTGGCACTTGGCAAACCAAATGATCGTCTGGGGGGAAACGGCTATCGGCGTTCGCATGTAGGCGACGCCCATGCCCACCTGCCGGTCGGGCGAACGCCATTGTTGATGCGAATAGACCACGTTGTGGTTCGGAGGCAACTCGTCCCATTGAGCCGGCGGGGCGCAGGTGATTCTCAGAATTGAATCTTCACGCAGCGACGCCAGTCCGCTCTTGTTCAGGTAGGATTGGTGAATTTCCAGTTCGGCAATCGAGACGGCCTGATACTGACAGCCGGCGCACAGGGCAAGCGATGCGGCGACAAGAAACCTGCACGTAATGGACCGGCCGGCGCCTGCTATCCGGCCCGCCTGACAAAGAATTGTGCCCATAAACTCTCCATACACCCAATACGACAAGGCACACGGAGCGGCAGATATTTGCGAACAGTTGAACTTCCCGAGTGGGCGGCGGTCGATTTATTTGCCCGGATTTTCAGGTCGCCCGACGCTGACATGCTCGTGCGCCCGGACGATGATGTCAAGCTTATTCGGGATGACTTTCCGCGCAGTGCGCCGGCATAAACGGTCCATCCCTTGCAGACGTAGCGATCACTTTTTTGCGGCGGCCGGGGTGGACGTTTTCTGAAAGCTGTAGGTTCCGCCGAACTTCTTGCTGAATCGTTCGACGCGCCCGGCGGTATCAACGAACTTTTGTTTGCCGGTAAAAAATGGATGGCAGGCGCTGCAGATGTCGACGTTGATCTTGGGAAGAGTGCTGCGGGTGACGAACGTGTTGCCGCAGGCGCAGTGGACGGTGCAATTTCGATATCGAGGATGAATCTTGGGCTTCACGGAAAAACTCCTTTGGACCGGTCGTGCGTGAAACCAAATGGGCCCCACGTCAGCCGGCCGAATTTTTACGGGCCGGGCAACCTATCAGCGCCGAGTTAAAAAGGCAAACCGGATCCGATCGGCGTCAAATGCTAATTGCCCGTTGCTGAATTGTAGGCGTCCTTTATCGGGCTTTGGCGGCGGGTATTGTTAATGTTTCCGAGTTGTCGGTCCATCCGTCATAATGCGGCGATGGCAGCGCGATCCGCGGACATTCGAGGGGGCCGGGCCGGGCGGGGCAAATCCAGCGCCTCTGCCGCGCGGCGGATCTGCGTCGGGCAGCCCCTGCTGTTCGAGATCGGATGGGAAGTCTGCTGGCAGCTGGGCGGGATCTACACCGTTCTGCAATCCAAAGTTCCCGCGATGCTCGAGCGATGGGGAGATCGCTATTGCCTCATCGGTCCGTACAACCCGCAGACGGCGGCCATCGAATTCGAGGAACAGGCCAGCGACGGAGTCATCCGCCAGACGCTGGATCATTTGCGGAATCAGGGAATCGGATGCCATTTCGGGCGCTGGCTGGTTCCGGGCGGCCCGCGGGTCATTCTGCTGGATTATCGCGGCCGGTTTGCCAGCCTGGATGCGGACAAATATCTGCTGTGGAAGGACCACGGCATCTCCACCGTGGCCAACGACGGCGAAGTCAACGAGGTGATCGCCTTCGGCTTCACGCTGGCGGAATTTTTCATCGCGCTGGTGCGGGAATTGGACGGCTCGACGCCGGTGATCGCGCATTTTCATGAATGGATGGCCGGCGTGGCCGTGCCGCGGATCGCGCACCTGAAGCTTCCCATCTCCACGGTCTTCACCACGCATGCGACGCTGCTGGGACGATATCTGGCCAGCGACAGCCCGGAGTTTTACAACCATCTGCCGCTGCATCAATGCCGACGAGCAGGCGGCCAAGTACGACATTTATCCGCGTTTCGCGATCGAGCGGGCCGCTGCCCACGCAGCGACCGTTTTCACCACCGTCAGCCAGGTCACCGGCTTTGAGGCCGAAAAACTTCTGGGCCGCGCAGCCGGACTTGATCCTCCCCAATGGCCTGAACCTTCATCGCTTCGCCGCCCTGCACGAATTTCAGAACCTGCATCGCCAATACAAGGAGCGCATCCACGAATTCGTGATGGGGCATTTCTTCCCCAGTTACAGCTTCGACCTGGATCGAACGCTCTACCTGTTCACCAGCGGGCGATACGAATACCGCAACAAGGGGATGGACCTGTTCATCGAGGCATTGCATCGCCTGAACGGGCGGCTGCAGGACGTGAACGACCGGCCGACCATCGTGGCGTTCATCATCACCAAGGCGGCGACGCGGCAACATCAACGTCGGCGACGCTGCAGAGCCATTCGATGTTCGACGAGCTGCACAAGACCTGCGAGCAGATCGAGGAGCAGATGGGCCGGCGGCTGTTCCGGGACGCGGCCACCGGGCGGATCGTGCTGCCGGACGATCTGATGGATGAGGACGATCGCGTCCGGCTGAAGCAGGCGATCCACGCCTGGCGCACCGGCCGCCAGCCGCCGATCGTCACGCACGACCTGATCGACGACGCCAACGATCCGGTTCTTCAGCATCTGCGGCATCGCGGATTGTTCAACGCCCCCGACGATCCGGTGAAAGTGGTTTTTCATCCCCAGTTCGTCACGGCGACCAGCCCGCTGATCAGTCTGGATTACGAGCAATTCGTGCGCGGCTGTCACCTGGGAATCTTTCCCAGCTATTACGAGCCGTGGGGATATACGCCGATGGAATGCGTCGCGATGGGCGTGCCGGCGGTCACGACGGACCTGAGCGGATTCGGAGCCTACGTGCAGCGGATACGTGGCGGAGCACCAGGCGCAGGGGATCTACCGTCCTGAATCGCCGGACGCGCAGCTTTGACCAGAGCGTCAGCGAATTGGTCGAATATCTGATACAGTTCGTCAACTTGGGCCGGCGGCAGCGGATCGAGCTGCGCAACCGGGCCGAGCGGCTCAGCGAATTGTTCGATTGGTCGGTGCTGATCGAGCATTACAACGAAGCGCACGACCTGGCCCTGACCCGCGGGGAGGGGTTTCGGCCGGGACAAATCGACATTCGAACCGTTTGAATTGGGTTGCGGGCAGCTCGACACAAAGCCCCGGATGTACATCCGGGGCTGCTTATTGTTGCTTCCAGGTGTCTGAGCGGAAAACTTCGAACGGAATCAGAAAAATTCCGCCCCGCATTCGTAGGTTCCGCTGGAGTTGGGATTGGCGCGGCAAGAGGCGATGCGGACGCGGGCCGACGCCCGCAGGCCGCCGGCGTCCAGAACCATCCAGTGAACCGCTTCGGGCTCGAGCTTTTCGTCCGAACTGAATCCGAGGCCGTGCAGGGACAGATCGACCACGACGATGTGATGATTTGGCCCGAGCGTGCCCGCCTCGGGGGAGAGCCAGCCGTTGCCCACAAAGGACTGACGCGGGCTGCGCCGGCGATCCGATGCGCTGGCGGCCATCGACGACTCGTTGTCCATCACGCTGATATGCGATGCTTCCATATCTGTGCTCTTCGGCCAATACGGACGCCGACTTTGGCCCGGACGGCCCCGGCGCTTATACTTCACACATCGGTTTATCGGAGCATGAAAGGAACGCATCAGCGGAGCTATTCGCGTGGAACAGAGGATTTGCAAATCACACAAGGTTCTGGTCGGCTTGGAAATTCACGTCCAGCTTTCGACCGCAATCGAAAATGTTCACCGGGGCGGCCAACGGATTCGGCGCCGAGCCGAATACGCAGGTGGACGAGCAGGTCCTGGGCTTGCCGGGCGTGTTGCCGGTGATGAATAAACGGGCCGTGGAATATGCCATCATGGTGGGGCTGGCCCTGGGCTGCAAAATCGCCAGGCACACCAAGTGGGACCGCAAGAGCTATTACTATCCCGATCTGCCCAAGAACTATCAGATCAGCCAGTACGATCTGCCGCTGTGTTATCAGGGCGAATTTGAACTGGTCCGCAAGGACGGAAGCACGCTGAAGATCCGCATCCGCCGGGCACATCTGGAGGAGGATGCGGGCAAACTGCTGCACGAAGCGCCGGGGGGATATGCGATCGATTTCAGCATCGTCGATCTGAACCGCGCCGGCACGCCGCTGCTGGAGATCGTCACCGAGCCGGATCTTTCCAGCCCGCAGGATGTCGCGCTGTTCGGGCAGGAACTTGCAGAAGATCGTGCAATTCCTCGGCGTCAGCCAGGGCCAGATGCAGATGGGGCACATGCGCTTCGAGCCGAACATCAACGTGCATATCACCGACGAGAACGGCCAGGTCCACAAGACGGCCATCACCGAGATCAAGAATCTCAACAGCTTCAGCGTGCTGGAGCGGGCGACGGCGTACGAGGTTCAGCGGCAAATCCGCCAATGGGAGGAGACCGGCTCGCTGGGCCGCAAGAGCACCTATGGCTGGGACGAGGCGAGCGGCATCGACGTTCCTGCAGCGCGAAAAGGAAGAGGCGAACGATTATCGCTATTTCCCCGATCCGGATCTGGTTCCGGTGGAAGTGGACGATGCGTGGCTGGCCGAACTCAAGAAGCAGATCGGCGAACTTGCCCGCGGCCCGGCGAAAGCGGTACGTCGAGGCGCTGGGACTATCTCCGACGGACGCGGCGATCCTGGCCGCCGACCGGGTCACCGGCGAATTTTACGAAGCCGCCGTCGCCGCCGGCGGCGACGCCCAGCGCGTGAGCAATCTGATTCTTTCGCACGGCCGGCGATTGGCCAACGAAAAAAGCGTTGCGCTGTCGGGAATCGGCATCTCGCCGGTGCGGTTCGCCGAGATCGCGAAACTGATCGACCACAACAAAATTTCCGCCAGCAGCGCCGGGGCGATCTTCGATAAGCTGCGCGAGAAAGATGCGCCGGCCGAGCAATTGGCCGCGGAGCTGGGATTGATGCAGGTGAGCGACACCGGCGCCATCGACGCCGCGATCGACGCCGTCATCGCGGCCAATCCCAAGCCGCTGCAGGATTACCGGGCCGGGAAACCAACGGCGATGGGGGCGCTGGTGGGGATGGTGATGAAGAACGGCAAGGGATTGAATCCGAAGATGGTGCAGGAAGCGTTGAAGCGGAAGCTACAATAAGGCCGTGGCCGTGTCGCAAATTCAGCCCCGCCAAGCTCGATCTCAAGCGCGATGAAAAGCTTGAAATCCTTTGGAAAGACGGGCAGCGAAGCGTTTACACGCTGTCCTATCTCCGCTCGATGTGCCCGTGCGCGGTCTGCAAAATGGTCCGCGAAGGGCGCGATCCGCATGATATTTCGCCGACGGCGGGCGAGCCGAGGAAAAAGACCTCGCTGAATATCCTGCCGGGGAATTACGCTCAGCCGCTGACGGTCGTGAAAGCGGAACTGGTGGGGAATTACGCGGTGCGGATCGATTGGTCGGACGATCACGCCAGCGGGATTTATTCGTTTGAGTATTTGAGGTCGATTTCGCCGCCGGCTTAACCGTTTTAGCCGCGTTGCTTGCGACGCGTTTTTTTGCGATCAAACGCGCGTCGCAGGCGACGCGGCTAAAAGATCATCTATAAATCCGCCAGCGCCTGCGACAATCGGCGCACTTCGTGCAGGGCCATTCCCTTGAGCTTGGGCACGTGATTCCCGACAACCGGCACGATCGCGTGGGCCACGCCCAGGCGCGACGCTTCGCGCAGACGCGTTTCCAATTGCGGAACCGTGCGCACTTCTCCGCCAAGGCCCAGCTCCCCCACCGCCATCGTTCCGGTCGGGCAGCGGGCGATTCATGTGGGCCGAGGCGATGGCCAGGGCGATGGCCAGATCGACGGCCGGCTCGGGCGTTTTCAC
The DNA here is from genome assembly GCA_963771925.1 of uncultured Phycisphaerales bacterium. GTDB lineage: Bacteria > Planctomycetota > Phycisphaerae > Tepidisphaerales > Tepidisphaeraceae > PALSA-1353. Next base: position 1,041,209 of record CAVYVE010000005.1, on the reverse strand, counting down.
GCCGCCGGCGACATTGACGAAAACATCGTCCGCCGCCAGGCGCATTTCGGCCCGTTTTTCCAGAACGGCGATGATCATCGCGACGCGGTCGGACGATACGCCGCTGGCTTTTCGCTTGGCGGCGCCGATGACGCTGGAGGCCGTCAGGGCCTGCACTTCCACGAGCAGCACGCGCGAGCCCTGCATGGCGGCGGTGATGACCGATCCGCTGGGCTGGCCGCCGGGACCGTATTGCTCGATGAACAGTTTTCCCGGATCGGTCACTTCGCGCAGGCCGGTTGCCGGTCATCTCGAACAGGCCGACTTCGTGCGTGCCGCCGAAGCGGTTCTTCACGCATCGCACGATGCGATGGGCATGGAAGCGGTCGCCCTCGAAATACGCGACGGTATCGACGATGTGCTCGATGAGCTTGGGGCCGGCCAGCGTGCCCTCCTTGGTGACATGCCCGACCAGAATGACCGCCGTGCCGCTGGCCTTGGCCAGGTAAACCAGGTCCATGCAGCAATCGCGCAACTGCGTGACCGACCCCGGCGCGGCGGGAAGCTGCGGCTTGTAAATCATCTGGATCGAATCGACGACGGCCACGGCCGGCTGATGCCGCGCGATCTGATGAAGAATTCGCTGGACGTTCGTTTCGGCCAGGACCAGAAGTTGATCCGATTTGACGCCCAATCGTCCGGCCCGCAGGGCGGTCTGGCGGGCCGATTCCTCGCTGGTGACGTAAAGCACCTTGGACGCGTGGGCCGCCGACGCCATCGCGTGGGCGACCTGAAGCAGGAGAGTCGATTTGCCGATGCCCGGCTCCCCGCCGACCAGCACGACCGAGCCGGGAACGATTCCGCCGCCGAGCACGCGATCGAATTCGGCGATGCCGGTGGCCAGTCGCGGCGTCTGCGATTCGTCGATCTGTCCGATGGGCAATGCTTCGGCCGCGGCGGCCAAATCGCCGCCGCCCATGACTTCCGCACGCGATTCAGCCCGGGCATCGGGAACCGGCGGCGTGTAGGATTCCAGGCTGTCCCATGTCCCGCAATCGGGACATTTGCCCATCCATTTCGGATGCACGCTGCCGCAATGATTGCAAAGAAATTGGCTGCGCATTTTGGCCATGGGGCATGCTCGATGTTCGCGGCGGCGGGCCCAATCCGCAAGACGGGAAGATCGACTTGCGGTTATGTTGTACATATGAATGCGCCGGCGGCAGAGATTGGAGGATTGGCGACTCGCTCGGTCGGAATCTCCCGGCCCAGGACGCGCAGCGTGTACCATGGCATCCAGATCGCACAGCGAGCCGTCACCGCCACGATGGTGCCGAGAACGATCCCGCGCAGACCCATGTGGCCGTAACGCACGAAGCTGTAACTCAAAACGACGTTGGCGATCCCCGCGATCAGCACGGATACCGTGAACGGCCGGACCTTTCCGATGGCCAGGAGGATCGAGCGGCCGACGGCGCTGCTGCCGCCGATGACCGTGTGAATGAGCATCATCGGCAAAATGGCGCAGGTGGCGGCCATGGGATTTCCGAGCCAGAGCCGGAATAGAAACGGCGCCGCCAGCCACAGGACCGGGGCGGCGGCCAGCAGCAGCAAAAATGTCGCCAGCGTTCCGCGGACGTAATATCGGCGAACGAAGCTGCGGATCGCCCGAAGCGTGAGCCAGAGCCGTTCGCGGCAACAGCACCGACGCCACCGCGCCCACGAGCAGCAGCGCGCCCCCGTCGATCTGCACGGCGGGCGTGTAGACCGCCACCGTCGCCTGGTCGATCAGATTCAGAATCAGAAGGTTGTCCGTCGGTGCGTAGAGATAATCCGCCATTTGGGCGGCCACGACCATTCCGCCGAAAATCAATAGCCGGCGAACGAGCTTGGCATTGAATCGCCGCCACCACTGTTCGAACAGGCCGCTGCCGTAATGGTGCGACATGACGGCGCGGACGATCAGCAGAACGAGCGATCCGCCCATCAGCGCGAAGCCGGTGGCCCGCTGCCAGGGCAGATGCAGGACCAGTAGATCGAAGGCGGTGCCGAGGCCCCAGATCACTTCGTGGCTCGTGAGCAGGAGATTATCCAGAAAGATTTTTCCCGAGGTTTGCAACGCCGCGCCGGGCGCGTCGCTGATGAGGCGGATGAGCGTGGCGACGCCGACCATCAGCACCAGTTCCGATGCGACGCCGTGGCTGTGCGATTTGGTTTGCGTCGATTGAAATAACCATAGAAACGCCAGCAGAAAGATCGCGCCCGCCCATCGCGGTGAGCAGGGCCATGACGAATCCGTTGGCATATACCGCCTGCACGGCGGGCGTCCGGTGTGAAATGTCCGGCGGGTGGGCATCAGGGCGCATCGCCTCGGCGGTCAGGCGGATGATCGCCGGGCTTAAACCGATCGCGGCGTATTCCAGAATCCCCACGGTGGATTGGACGACCGCGAGCAGGGCGAACGCCGGCTTGCCGGCGACGCGGAAGACGGCGGCGGTCACCGCGATCCAGGCCGCGACGCGAGCCGCCGTCACGAGTAGGCCGAGAAAATATCGCGACGAAGGCTGGGCGCGGTTTGCACGGGAGGGAATATACAGCCTTTACGCTGCCAGCGCCGCCGGCGACGAGATTCGGCGTGGATGCCGACTGCCGGCCGGGCCGCGGGGCGCAGGCCGCGGCGGATGAGCATCACCGCCGCCGCCGCCAGCAGCGGAACGATCGGATTGATTCGCGGCATCATTCAGAAACGTCGCCAATTGCAGCCCGATGTAAAGGATCATCAGCATGCCGCACGAGCCAGCGGTCCTCCGCTGCTGGCCGCATCGGACAGATTCAGTTTGCGCTGGCGATCCGCGGCATAGACCACGATGCCCACGCTCAGCAGCAAAAGATCATAATCAAAATAAAACGGCATCAGCAGCGGCATGGCGACGATCGCCGCGGAAATCAGCCGATCCCGCCGCGAAACCGGATCTTTATTTCCGCGCGTGATTTGACGATCACCATCGCCCAGCCCACCCAGACAGCGCCGCTTCGGAGATGCCCCAGATGATTTGCGTCGCGGTCGATGGCGGGCCGATCTCGCAGCCCTGGATCGCCTCACGCCAGAACGCCTTGAACGTGATGTGCCGATCCCAGTGATAGGCGTTCTGCTCCTGATCCACGCATGTTCCGGGGCATGTGGTAGGCGAACTCGTGCATCGTCCCCGGCATCGTCAGCATGTTGACCAGCACCAGGGCCGTACCCGTCAGACAAACGCCGAGCATCGCCCGCCTGCCCTCGCTGAGGCAGAGCACGACCGCCACCAGCACGCCAAGCTGCGGTTTGTAGAAGAGCAGTCCGCAGACCATTCCCGGCCCACAGCACTCGTCCGCCGCGCCACAGCGAAACGGTGATCGTCAGAAGCAGGAGAGAAATGAAAGTGTTCTGGCCATGGCAAAACGCCTGGAAGCAGGGAAATCGGCCGTCAGAATCAGAAACGGCGCCAGCAAGCGCGTCTTCCAGCCGCCATGGAGCATCCGGCACATGAGGAAGATCGAAATCGCCAGCGCGATCAGGCTGATGGTCCACCAGACGTGCAGCGCCTGGAGATAGGGCAGAGCCGACAGCAGGCGCGAACAGCCAGGCGGCAAACGGCGGGTTCCACCAGGGTCCGAAGCTGGTGCCAATCGAAAGGCCCGGCGGCGTGCCCGATTTTCTGTTCAAAGGCCCGGGCGGCGGACAGATCGTACAACTGCTCGTAATGCCCCGTGCGGGCGCAGTTCCCGCCGTAATAGAACGCGAGAAAATCGTGGCCGAGTTTGTTCCAGGTCGTGCGGTCGTTGCCGCTCACGCACTTGGCGACGAACATGGTCCACATGAAGACGGCGAGCAATCCGCCGGCTCGCCACAGGCGCGTGGAAAGATCCCTTTTTGTCGTCAGCCGAGATTTGACGGCGTCGATGATCTTCATGCACCGGGGCTTTGGCTGTTGCGCTATCGGCGTTACGGACGTTTGATCTTGTCAAAGCGATCCGCGGCGGTTACCGGACGCTAGCGCCACCCATAAACACAATGTGAAACGGATCATGAGCAGCACCGACACGAGCAGCGACGGCACCGTGAAGGCCAGGTGAACGAATCGCCATCGCCGCGCGAGGATCGCCAGCATCATGTATGCCGGAAAAAGCACGATGATGTATCGCGTGATGGAGCAGTACCGGGGGGCGGCCAGCATCACGGTCGAACATCGCGACGGCGTAAAGGATGTAACCCGGACGCAAATGCCGGATGGCCATGACGATCAGCACGGCGAACAACGCCGGGCAGGCCAGTTGGCAATATCCGTACCAGGCATGCAGCAGGGTTTGAATGGGATAACTGCCCCACGCCGTCTGGATGTGTACGAATGCGAGCGGATCGCCGAAACGATGCCACTGAAACGCCATCCATCCGAGCACCGCGGCCGGGCCGCACGCCAGCCAGAGGACGCCGTGCTTGAGGGAAAACTTGTGTTGTTGCCAGTATTCCACGGCCAGGCCGACGCTCAGCATGACGCCGTCGGGACGAGACAGGGTCGCCAGACCCGCCAATAGACCGGCGATGCGCCATTGGTCCTTGCGGGCCGCGTAAAATGCGGCGATCGCCAGGGCGATGAACAGCGACATCGGATAAGCCGCGGAAAAGAAAAAAGATGTCGGAAATATCAGGAGATACCATCCCGCCCGGGCGGCGGTGGTTTGGTCGTATCCTTCCATTTGCATCAGCGCCACCAGATAGGCCACGGCCGCGATCAATGCGAGATTGGCGATGATGATTCCGGCGATCAGAAACGCCGGATCGCTTCCGCCGCCGATCCAGCCGCCGACGCGCATCAGCATCGCATACAGTGGAGCATACGCGATGTTCGATTGCTGGTTGGGGATCAATTGATAGCCGTCCCGCGCGATGGACAGATACCATCGGCTGTCACAATGCGACCACATGTTGATGGCGGAGTACGAAGTCGGATGGTTCCAGCCGGGATGGCGTGCGCCGGGCAGCCAGGTGAGGGCGAACCATCCGGCGAATAACAGCAGCAAGCGTGTATAGGCGAAGGGGACGAGAACGTTTTGAAGGAACCAGCGCCATCGGGCGACATGGCGACTGAACTCGCCATGCCACGCGGACAGCGCACAATTTTCGGTTTGTCCGGCTTCCATCTAATTCTCCCGGCGATAGATCGTCAGCTTCCCCACCACGGCTTCGGGACGGTAGTTCTGACGCACATAATCGCGCAGGTCCTGCCATGCCCGCACGAAATTGGCTTTGCGTTTTGGATTCAAGCCCAATTCCTTGATGTGGTCGCTCACCGCCTGAATGTACCAGTCGATCCGCGTCGGAAGGACAATGTATTCAGGGCGGCGCTGATCGAAATCCCGCAGAATGACGGCGCAATATTTCAGCGGGGCATCATCATCGTTCACCCACAGAAACGTCATCGGAAAGCGCGAGCCGGGCTTTAGGTCGGTTTCGATCAGCAGGCGCATCATTCCATCTTCCCACACCGAATCGCCAGGGTGGGCGTGGGCGGCACAAATATCGGCTCTCCGGGAGATGCCCGACCGGATCGTGCGCATCGTTCAAAACCAGCGCAGCGCCGTAAGCCGAGAACAGCATCGGCAGCGTCAGCGCCGCCGCCAGCGCCAGCGCGCCGGACTTTCGCGGGATCAACCCGAACAGTAAGGCCGCCGGCGCGGCCAGCACCAAAAAGTGGTACGCATACATTCGCCGCTGCGCCGCCACGCCGGCGGCTTCCAGGACCATCCACAAGACCGCAAAGAGCAAAACAGGACGGTTCGAATGATTCACGGCGCGGTACTGGGCCGCCGGAAGATCACCCCGCGCACAAGCATCGGAAATCCGACGATGACGAGAACGACGATCAGCTTGTTGATGTCCCAGGGCTCCCACGGAGATTGCGAGGCGTAGCGGGCGATCTGCCGCCAGATCACCGGCATTTCCCGCAGCAAATTGGCCGGGATGAGATACGCCAGCGTGGCGGCCAGCGGAATCGCCAGCCCGGCGGCGGCGGCGAGGGCGTGGATCGTCAACCGGCGTAATTCGCGGCGATGCTGAAAAATCATCGCCGCGGCGAACGCGGCCAGGATGCCCAATCCCGACGGCTTGAGCATTGCCGCAACGCCCGCGGCCAGGCCGACGAGAAATGAATCGCGGGCGTCGTCCCGGCAGAGGGAATACAGGGCGGCCGATGCGGAAACGATGCAGAAGAACGCCTGCATCGTTTCCAATTGGAATCCGCCGAAGACCGCGAAATTGAAATTGAGATAAACCAGCGCGAACAGCCCCGCGGCGATTCCGGCGTGCCGGCCGATGTTTTGCCGGGCCGATCGCGCCAGTAGAAGCACGGCGAGCAGGGCCAGCGCCATTTGCAAAAGGACGTACGCCGGCCAATCGTCGCCGAATAGTCGCCAGCATCCGCTGGTGAGCAATCCGACCGTGGGGAATTTATTGTCGATCAGCTCGTAGCCGACGCGGCCGCCCTGGCTGACGAGCTTGCCCATGTAAACGTACATCGCTCCGTCGGAATCGAAGGGGCGGACCAGAAAACTCAAACGCCCCAGCAGGGCCGAGAAGACGCAGAGGAAGATGAGAATTCCCTGGCCGAGGCGCGCGGGCGCGATGGCGCGGCGAGGATTCCGAGAAGAGAGTTTCTGGCGGGGCGCAGACCGTCACAAAACTGTTATCGGCCGCCGATCGCCCGGCATTGATTGAAGAAAAAGCCCACGGCGACGCCATGGGCTTTGGGACGTTTCCGCGAAGATGATCGGACCCATTTTAGAACAGCAGCGGCTTGCCCAGTTTCCTCCGTGCGACCTGGAATTGGCCGATGTGCATGGCCGTATGCGCCGGAATCATCTGAAGGAAATGTCCCAGGGTCGGGGCGAAACGGCGCATCTGCTCCGGGGAGGGCTTGTCCAGATCGGCGGGCTGGAGCGTCTTGACCCAGGCGATCGTCGCCCCGCGCGTCTTGGCGAATTGATCCATCAACTGCGATTTGCCGCCGAAGAACGACGGATCATCCTTGCCGGCGGTTTCCTTGGTGAATTTCTTGTCGAATCCATCCGGCAACTTCGCGGGGGCTTGGGGATCAAACGTGCCGATGCCTGCGCGTCTCCGCGGCGATCAGGTGGCCGATTTGCCAGGCCGCGTGATTCGCGCCGGGACAAGGCCGGGTATAAAAATCCGCATCGGAAAAATCACGCAGCGTGCCGTTCACCGTATCCAGATTGCGCTGCAGCGAGTCCGCCAGCAATTCGATCGAAGACATTGTTTCTCCTTGTTGTAATGGTTTATTCGATTGTCCGCTTCGGCGAAAAGTTTTCAAGGAACGTCAATGCGGGGAAGCACACCATTGCCGCCACATTTCGCGATAGGCCTTTTCCACATTCCGCGCGAATCGCCGCGCGTTCATCAGCGGCGAGGTGAGCATCCGCTGGCGAAGCGTGCGGCGAAGCTCGGCCAGGCGAGCGGGCGACTCGGCCAACGCCAAGGCGGTCTGAACATATTGCCGCGGGCGGCGGGCGGCCAGCTCGCCCAGGCCGAGGTTCGACAGGATGCTCTTTCCGCCTCGTCCCACGGCGGTCTCGCCCGCGAGACTCACCACCGGCACGCCCATCCACAGCGCATCGCATGTGGTGATCCCTCCGCCCCAGGGCAGCGGGTCCAGGGCGATGTCGATCCGTCCGTACGTGCCGACATATTGCGACCACGGTTGCTTGGCGACGAATTCCAGGCGGTCGGGCCGCGACGCCGCCGGTGGCAAAACGCTCGCGAACTTCGTCCAAATGCGATCCCGGATAGGAATGAATGATCATTCGCGAATTGGCCACGGCTTGAAGAACCTGGGCCCACAAATCCAGCGCCGTCCACGACGCCTTGGCGAAATTGTTCAGACAACCGAAGGTGATGTATCCAGCGGCGGCCGGCGGCGGCGAAGGATCGGGCGTCGGACCGGCAGGGCCGTAGCACCAGTAAGTCTCCGGCAACCGAATCGTCCGCTCGCTGTAGCACGATAAATCCGAATCGGGCGGGTCCAGATACGGATCGGACAGACGATAATCCATCGCCTCCAAGCCGGTGCTGGCGCAATAGCCCAGATACGTCACCTGCACCGGCGCCGGCTTGCGGGCGAAAACCAGCAGCCGGTTGTGGGCCATGTGCAGCGACAGATCGACCAGGATGTCGATCTGGTCCTCGCGGACGGTCTGGGCCAAATCTTCGTCGGTGCGCGAGGCGACGTTTCGCCAAACGTCCGCGTGGGGGCGAAGGACTTGCGTGAACGCATCAGGCTTGGCGACGCTGGAATAGCAGTAGACTTCAAATCCCTCGCGATCGTGCTGGCTGAGCAGCGGAAAAATATTCTGCCCGACGACGTGCTGGCGAAAATCGGGCGAGACGTAACCAATCCGCAGGCGGCGATCCGGTGAACGGTCGTTGTCGTGCGGCCGGATGGACGATTGAAGCGGCCGGGCGTGCTGCTCGTTCCATTTCCGCTGCTCGCGGGCCAGCGAGGCCGGGTCGTATCCCGGATGAAACGAAAGCAGGTAGATGCGATTGCTGTGGATCGCGGCGCTGTTGGGGGCGATGGCCAGGGCCTTGTCGCAGCAATCGAGGGCTTCTTCGAGCCGACCCTGCTCTTTCAGGACCACGCCCAGGTTGTTGTACGCCTCGACCGCATCGGGCCGCAAGGCCACCGCCTGCCGGTATGCCGCCGCCGCTCCATCCAAATCCATCTTCGCCAGCAGGGCGTGTCCCAGGCTGGTGTGCAAATGATCATTGTTCGGTTGAAGCGCGATCGGCCCGGCGATAAGACTCAATCGCGTCATCCCATCGGCCCTGAACGTAATATCCATCGCCGATGGCCAGATGCGTCGGGGCGTGATCCGGCCGCGCCTGGGCGATTCGCAGGTGCACTGCCAGCGCCTCGTCGCGCCGGCCCCTGCGATCCAGCGCGTTGGCCAAATTGATCTGCGCATCGATCAATTCCGGCTTCAGCGTAACGGCATTTTCATACGCGGTGATCGCCCAATCCAATTCCCCCTTCATGAACAGGGCGTTGCCAAGATTATTGAGCGCATCGGGGCTGGTCCGGCCGCAGTTCCAGGGCTGTTCGGAATTCGGCGATCGCCGGATCAATCCGTCCGGCGGTGTAAAGTGCCATGCCCAGGTTGTTGCGAATCTGCGGATCGTCCGGACGAATCGACGAGGCCGCGCGAAATGCGCGGCGATCGCCTCGTCCCAGCGCTTCGCCTTCCCAGCGCATGACCGAGATTCACATGAGCATCGGCCAGATCGGATTGAAGCTCGATTGCCAGCCGATATGCCGCGATGGCATCGTCGGCTCGTCCCATCGCATCCAGCACGACGCCGAGGTTGACGCGATATTCCGCCGCCAGCGGATTGACGGCAATCGCCCGCTGGATCAATTTCATCGCCGCCTCTTGGCGGCCCATTTGCGAAGTCAGCAACCCCGTCAGATGCAGGGCCTCGGCATGATCCGGCTCGCGGGTGAGGATTTGCGCGATATATTGCCAGGGCCAGCTTGGCGTTGCCGTCGCGATGCAGTTGCTTGGCCGCATCCAGTGCCTGGGGTATGGAAAGCTCGGTCATGTCGGCTTCCCGTTGGATGAAAAGCGGGTCGTTCGCCGCACCAAACCGCGAATCGTTGTGCCTTGAACGAGGATCGAGAAGCAGACGACGCCGTAAGTGATGGCCACGATCAGATCGCGCTGGGGTCCTTCGGGCAGCGACAGGGCCATGGCGACCGCCAACCCGCCGCGCAGGCCGCCCCAAATGAGGATCGACGCCGCCGCCCGGCCTACGCGCGGCATGAACGGCAGCACCGTTGCCGTTCGCGCCAGATAGAACGATGGGGATGGCCACCATCGCCGCCAGGAAATGCCGCGGCGTGTAGTGCATTACCAGCACCTCCGCCCCAATCAGCAAAAACAGGACCGCATTCAGCATCTCATCGATCAGTTCCCAAAACCGCTGCAGGTCCGCGTTGACGTGCTCGGCAAGATGAAAAATTCGTCCGCGGTTGCCGATGAGCAGTCCGGCCACCACCACCGCGATGGGCGCCGACATGCCCAATGCCGCCGCCAGGGAATACGTTCCCATCGCCAATGCCAGCGTGAGGGACACTTCCACCTGAAAATCGCGGGTGTGCCGAAGTAGGGCATAGACCACCAGTCCCGTGAGAAACCCCAGGATCGCTGCACCGCCGGCCTGTAGCATCAGCATTCGGGCGACGCCGCCGGCCGTCACACCGGCCGATGATTGCAGCAAATGCAGGATCGTCAGGAAAAGCACGACCCCCACTCCGTCGTTGAAGAGCGATTCGGAAGCGACCACGGTTTCGACGGCCTTGCCGGCGCCGGCCTGCTTCATCAAGGCCATGACCGCCACCGGATCGGTCGGGGAAATCAGCGCCCCGAAAAGCAAACACCAAATCCACCCCAGCGGCAATCCGATCAGCCGGACCCCTGCCCATGCCAAACCCGCCACGGCAAACATCGACGCGGCCGTTCCGACGGTGGCCAGCAGCGTGGCGACTCCCCAATGCCGACGAAGCTCGTTGATATCGACCGTCAACGCTCCGGCGAACAATAGAAACCCGAGCATCCACGTCAGCAGCGCTTCGCCGAAATGCACGTGATCCAGAAAATCCATCGCGGCCGAATGAACGCCCAGGCCCAGCTTCCCCAGGCCGATCAGCGCCAGCGACAGCAGCAGTGCGATCAGCATCACCCCCACGCTGGGGTGAAGACGGACGTATCGGTGATTGACATAACTCGCCAATGCCGTCAAAGTCACCAGCGCCGCAATGATGTCGAACAGCCGCATCGCCCCGGAAAGATATCAGAAGGCCGTGTCGGTGGAAAAAAGAGGATTGCATGAACACGGGTCTGACTCTTACCATGATTTGGATGGCGGCGACGATCTTCGGTTTGACTCCTCCGGCTGCCAAGGCGCCGGCGACGAAATTCTGGGTGTACATCGGCACCAACACCCATCCTCCCAGCAAAAGCAAAGGGATTTACCTGTACCGATTCGACGCGGCCAGCGGTGACATCGTCGATGGCGGCCTCGTGGCCGAAATTGACGATCCGGGCTGGCAGGTCATTCCCCGCGGCGGAAAATTCCTCTATACCTGCGCCACGATTGACAAGCATCGCACGTCGATCGTCGCCGCGTACCGCATCGACCCCAAGACCGGCGGACTGACCTACCTGAACCGCCAGCCCTCCGACGGCCAGGACACGACCCACGTCGACGCTGATCCGGCAGGGTCCTGCGTGGTGACCGCCAACTACGGCTCGGGCAATATTTCCGTCCTGCCGATCAACGTCGATGGGTCTTTGTCCGCCCCATCGGCGGTTATCTGGCACACTGGGTCCAGCGTCAACGCCGAGCGCCAACAACATCCTTTCCCCCATTCGTGCAATTTCGATCCCAGCGGCAAATTCGTCCTCGTGCCCGATCTGGGCGTGGATAAAGTTTACATCTACCACTTCGACGCGGCCAAGCGTGCGCTGAAGCCCGCGACGCCTCCCACCGTTTCGGTCACGCCCGGCTTCGGCCCCCGACACATGGCCTTCAGCCCCAACGGCAAATTCGCGTATCTCATCAACGAAATGGGCGGGACGGTCATCGCATTCGCGTGGGATTCCAGCCATGGCCAATTGCGGCCCCTGCAAACGCTTTCGACGGTTCCGCCGGACTATCACGGACAAAATACTTCCGCCGAGGTCCACGTTCTTCCCGACGGCCGATTTCTCTACGCCACCAACCGCGGCCCCGACGACATCGCAATTTTCGGCGTCGATCCCGGCTCCAGCGCCCTGCGGCTTCTGGGCTACCAATCGACGCTGGGAAAACATCCGCGATTTTGCCGTTGATCCCACCGGGCATTTTCTCTTCGTGGCCAATATGAATTCCGATTCGGTTGTAATCTTCCGGGTGAATCCCGAGACCGGCCAACTCACGCCGACCGAAACGGTCCTGCACGTTCCGGCGCCGGATTGCGTGACGTTTCTGCCGGTGAAACCATAGGACGAAAGAGCGAACAACTCATGCGAGACCGCGTGCAGATCGTCGAGGCTTTCGAATCGCTGTGCGCGGCCGATGAGCCGGCCGCGCTGGCGACGGTCGTCGCCGTCGAGGGCTCATCGTATCGCCGGCCGGGCGCCAGGATGCTCATCGCCGCCGACGGACGGGGCTGGGGAACGGTCAGCGGCGGTTGCCTGGAGCGCGATGTCGCCCGCCGGGCCCGAATCCTTATCGCCAATGCGCAGAAACCTCTGCTGGTCTGTTACGAAACCGATGAGGAAGAATCCGGCGAGGAAAACGCCCGGCCCATCATCGACCCCGGTCCATCGCTGGGATGCGGCGGCCGAATCGAAATCCTCATCCAGCGGGTTACCGCGGCCGATCCCGGCGCGATCGCCGCCTTGTCCGCCATGGTGCGGCGGCGGGCCAGTGCGGTTCTGGCCACGGTCATTCGCGTGGGGTGTGCTCCGGACGACGCCGTGTATCCCGGCTTGCAATTGCTTCGCATCGGCGAATCCGAACTGTCGGGCCAAATCCCCGATCCCCATTTGCACGAGATTTTGCGGAATCAACTGCTGGCGATCCCGTCGGCCGATCGGCAATTCTCGCCGCATCGCCATATGCTGTCGCGTGGCGGATGGGCGGAGGTGCTGGTGGAAAGGCTGCGGCCGGCGCAGGCACTGGCGATTTTCGGCGACGGTCATGACGTGGCGCCGCTAGTGGATCTGGCCAAATCGCTGGGCTGGCAGGTGACGGTGATCGGCGCCCGCCCGGCCGCGGGGCTTCGCCGCAGCTTTGGCGGCGCCGATGAGGTGATTTGTTCCGCGAACGATCCGGCCGCGGCGGCGGCAAATTTGCCGGCCGACGCGGCGGCCGTTGTCATGGCTCACAATTTTGCCCGCGACGCCGCCGCGGTGGCGGCGCTGCTCAAGCGGCCGCCGGCGTACATCGGCGTGCTGGGACCGCGCCGCCGCACCGCGCGTTTGCTCGCCGCCGCGGGGATGACGGACGATGAGCACCGCCTCTTTTTCCCCATCGGTCTGGAGATCGGCGCGGAAACGCCCGAGCAAATCGCGTTGTCGATCCTGGCCGAAATCCAGGCCGTCACCACGGGCCGACCCGGCGGCAGCCTGTGCAAGCGTCCCGGGCCGATTCATATCGACCGCGAAAACTCCGTTGAATTCGTGAAAGCATGATGTCCATCGGCGCGATTCTGCTAGCAGCGGGTTCCAGCTCGCGCATGGGACGGGCCAAGCAGTTCCTTCGCATCGACGGCGAATCACTGGTGCGCCGAGCAGTCCGGGCGGCCATAGACGGCGGATGCCGGCCCGCTGTCGTCGTGAGCGGCGCGCACGCCGATGCCGTCGCCGCGGAATTGGTCGATCTGCCGGTTGTCGTCGCATTCAATTCGTCCTGGCCGGCGGGAATGGGCACGAGCATCCGCCGCGGTCTGGCGGAATTGCTCGCCAACGATCCGGGAATCGACGGCGCGGCCATCTTGGTGTGCGATCAGTGCCGTCTCGACGCCGATATCGTCCGCCATCTGCTTTCCGATTGGCTCGCCGGCGGCAAACCAATGGCCGCCTGCGAGTACGCCGGCACACTCGGCCCACCCTGCTGTTTTGGCCGGATGAAGTTCGACGCGCTAGGCCAAATTGCCAATGCCGACGGCGCGAAAAAGTTGCTCATGGCCGATCTGCCAAATGTCCAGAGCTTATCCTGGGCGGCGGGGAGTCACGATATCGACACGCCGGAGGATTGGCACCGGCTTTGCAAACCCCCGTCCCGGCCGCAGGCCTAGCGCGTACTTGCTTCGGGCGCAGCGCTATCGTATTTTCTGTCGCGTATTGCTTGTTTCAAACAGGGAACCTATTGCCAGTGTCTGAAAAAATTCCGCTTTCACGCGTGCATCAATCCGAGTTGATCGACCGGCGCATTCTTGAGGTCGTCAAGGGCGGCAATTACATCCTCGGCCCCGAATGCAAGGCGTTCGAGAGCGAGTTGGCCGCGTATTTCGGCGTGAAGCACGCGGTGCTCAGTTCGTCGTGGACGGCGGCGGTGCATCTGCTGCACATCGCGCAGGGGATCAAAGCGGGCGATGAAATCCTCGTTCCGAGCCTCACGGCTTTTCCCACCATCGAGCCGATGATCCACGCCGGCGCCAAGCCCGTGTTCTGCGACATCGACGACACGTACACGATCGATCTGGACGATGCCGCGAATAAGATCACCAAAAGGACGGTCGGCATTCTGCCGGTGCACCTGTACGGCCGGCCGGCCAATATCGACGACATCCTGAATCTGGCCCGGGACCGCAACCTGTGGATCATCGAAGACTGCGCCCAATCGCACGGCGCCAAATGGAAGGGGCGGCGGCTCGGCAGCTTCGGCGACCACGCGGCGATCAGTTTTTATCCGTCCAAAAACCTGACCGTCTACGGCGACGGCGGCGCGATCCTGACCAACGATCCGGAAATCGCCCGGCAAGTGACCATGCTGCGCAATCACGGCCGCAAGGACAAATATCTGCACGAAAAGATCGGATTCAACCTGCGATTCAACGAGATTCAGGCGGCGGTGGGCCGGGAACAATTGAAGGTGCTGGACGAGCTGAACGCCGGCCGCCGCCGGGCGGCGCAGTGGTATCGCCGCGAATTGGCCGGACGTGAAAGGCGTCGCGCTTCCGCCGCAGGATTCTCCGGCAGTCCGAATCCGTCTACCACATGTTCGTCATTCGCCTGGACAATCACGATGTTCGCGAATCATTGGCGCGGTATCTGAAGGAGCGAGGAATCGAAACCGGCGTGCATTATCCGGTGCCGAACCATCTTCAGCCGGCCATCCAGGACCGCTTCGGCAAACAGCCGGCCTTGCCGCGCACGGAAAATTATGTGAAACGGATTCTGAGCCTGCCGATGTTCCCGTCGCTGAGTGAAGCACAGGTGGCAACGGTATCCGGCACGATCAAGTCGTTTTTGGCAATCAAATAGTCTCCAAACCGAAACCCCTCGCCGGTGATACACCATGTCTGAACTGCTGCTGATTTACACCGCGGCCGTGGTCTTCCGAATGCCTTACCAGGACAATTACTGGCTCTGGAAGGCGATCGGTTTTGCCGGGATCGCCACCTTCGGCACGCGATTCAT
The DNA here is from genome assembly GCA_963771925.1 of uncultured Phycisphaerales bacterium. Taxonomy (GTDB): domain Bacteria; phylum Planctomycetota; class Phycisphaerae; order Tepidisphaerales; family Tepidisphaeraceae; genus PALSA-1353. The sequence continues at coordinate 1,025,990 of CAVYVE010000005.1, read as the reverse complement.
CGTGCAGTGGATTTACAGCGAGAAGCACAAGGAAAGCCGGGTTCCCGTCATCTTCTGGTGGCAAAGCCTCGTCGGCACGATTCTTTGCCTGCTCTACTTTTTACGGCAACAGGATTCCGTCGGCATCGCCGGGTACGTGCTCAACTTTATTCCCTATTCGCGCAATCTGGTGCTGGTGTATCGCAAGCGCCGGGAGGAAGCGGCGACTGTCCGCGTGACGATGGATCCAATCCTCAGCATCTGCGTTCCGGTTTTCAACGAGGCGGAGAATCTTCCGCTGCTGCACGAGGCGATCGCCGCGGTGATCGATCCGGCGGGGATTTCGGCGGAGATCATCCTGGTCGACGACGGCAGCACCGATGGAAGCTGGCGGACAATCGAAACGCTGGTGGCCCGCGACCCGCGCGTGCGCGGTATCAAATTCAAATCCAACTGCGGCGAAACGGCCGCCAGCGACGCCGGACTGCGGGCGGCGCGCGGCCGATTCGTCATGACCATGGATGCCGACCTTCAGAACGATCCCAAGGACATCCCAAAATTCCTCGAAGCCCTCGATCAGGGATTCGACTGCGTCTGCGGCACGCGCGTGGCCACGCGCGGCGAAGGGGACAACTTTCGTCCGCGTCGCGTCCAGCCGAATCGCCAACTGGGTGCGGAACAAACTTTCCGATGAACAGATTTCCGACGCCGGCTGCACCTACCGCGCCTTCCGGCGCGAATGCGTCGCCAAGCTGAAGCTCTACCGCGGCCTGCACCGATTCATCCCCACGCTGCTGAAAATGGAGGGATTCACCGTCACGGAAATCCCCGTCACCAACCATCCGCGGCTGCACGGCCAGAGCAAATACGGCGTGTGGAACCGCCTGTTCAAAAGCTTTCGCGATCTGCTGGCGATCCGCTGGATGAAGAGCCGGCTGCTAGGATATGAAATCGCGGACAGAATTGGATCGTACCGAGGGAACCAACCGAGGCGAGGCAATGAGCACGGCGCCGAGATTGCAGACTTACCGCGGCCGGCGATTCACGCCGGGGCGGATCGCGTTGTTTCTGATCATCGTGGTGGGATTTTTCGCCTGGCAGGGGAGCCAGAAAATTCCAACCGGCCCGGCCTCCGGAACGCGCGCTCAGCGGCCCGGAGCCGGCTAGCCGGCCCACGGACGACACGCTGCGCGTCGCGACGTTCAACATCGACGGCAAGGACGGCGACGCCACCGCCGACACGATGCGCGGTTTTGATCTGATCGGCTTGCAGGAAGTTCACGGCCAGGGTCCGTTCTCAAAATCGAACCAGGCGGAAGTTCTGGGCGGAAAACTGGACCTTCCCTGGCTCTTCGCCCCGGTCGAGCGGCAATGGTGGAGCGACGCATTCGGCGACGGCGTTTTGACCTCCCTCCCAGTGTTGCACTGGCAGCGGTTTCCGTTGGCCAACGAAGACGCCGACAGCAACCGGGAAGTGCTGATCCTTCGCCTGGAATTCGCCGGCAAGCCTCTGAACGTTCTGATCACCCACCTGGACCGTCACGATGATCGCGACAATGAATTGGCAACGGTCATCGTCGCTGTTTCAGTCCATGCGGGAGCCGGCCATCCTGATGGGCGATTTGAATTCGACCAATGACGATGAGCAAATTCAATCGCTGCGAAAGACCCCCGGCGTGATCGATCCCATCGGCGATTCGGTGACGGCCAAGACCGGGCAGGTTCGGACCGGATTTTCGCGCGCGGAATGCGCAGCTTGGCGGTGGGCTCCATCGACAAGGGGGCGTCGGATCATCCGCTGGCGTGGGCGGAGTTGGAACTGAATGTGGGGAAATAGCCCGCGGGATGCTATCCCGCGGCTTTTGCCAGCTTGACAAATTCCTCCCCCCGCTGCTCGAAATTCACGAATTGATCGTAGCTCTTGAATCCCGGACTCAGCAGTACGATGTCGCCGCTGACGGCGATCTGCTTGGCAATTGAAACCGCGGTGGCCAGGTCGCCGCAGCGATAAGTGGCGGCGGCGTGTTGCGAGGAGGATTGCTCCAGCAGATCGGCGATGGCCGGGCCGGTCGCTCCGATGCATAGCACGGCCTTGGCCCGCTCGATCAGGGCGGCACACAGGGCCTTGATCGGCATCTCTTTGCCGTATCCGCCGACGATCTGGATGACCTTTTTGCCCGGAAAAGACAGCAGCGCGGCGACGGCGGCTTCGGGGATCGTGGCGATGGAATCGTTGAAATATCGCGACGCCGGCGGATTCGTGGACGAGTTGCAGGCGATGCGGCAGGCCCGCGAAACTCGGCCAGCGCCTGCTGCGCTTGCGCGAAATCGACGCCGAAGATGGATGCGGCCGTGAACGCTCCTTGCGCGTTGAGTTGGTTGTGGATCGCCGGGGATCAGCAGGTCGAACTTCCCGCGATTGTCGGCGCCGTAGAGAATTACTTTACCGCTAGCTTCGCGCGCAAGTCCCGCCACCGTGGGATCCTCCTCGTTGAGGACCGCGAAATCGCCGCTCTGCTGAAAGCGGATGATGTTGCGCTTGGCGTCCAGATATGCCTCCAGCGAGCCGTGCCATGGCAGGTGGTCCTGTGAAATCATCGTGACGACGGCAACGTGCGGCGACCAGCGCATTTCGCGCAGGTGATTCGAGCATATAACTGGATAATTCGAGCACGACCAGGTCGGACGTGCTGATTTGCTCCAGATCCGCCAGAAGCGATTTGCCGATGTTCCCGCCGATCCAGGTTTTGATCGATGGTCTCGAGGATTTTGCCGAGCATGGCGGTGGTGGTGGATTTGCCCTTGGTTCCGGTGACGCCGATGATTTTGGCGGGGCAGCGTTCGATGAACAGGCGGATTTCGGTGGTGATGGGTTTGCCGGCCGCGCGGGCGGCCTGGATGTATGGATTATTCGGCGGAATCGCCGGCGACGCGACGACGATATCGGGCGATGTGAAATCCTCGCGTGCGGTGTTCTCCGAGGCGGAATTCGAGGGGCAAACCTTCCAATTGCCGCACGGAATCGGCCGAATTTTCCCGGCGGATCGGAGATCGGTGACCAGCACGTTCGCCCCCTGCGGCGCAGAGCCAGCGCGTGACGGCGATTCCTCCGCCGAAGCGGCCGAGGCCGGCGACGGTCACTCGTTTGCCCGCCAGAGATTCCATGCAATTCGGTAGCCCCGGATGTACATCCGGGGCTTATGCTATCCCGACGACGCCGGCGATATCTCGCTTCATATCCACCACCGCCGCCTCGACGCATTTCTCCCAGGATTCGCCGAATTGCGAGGAGTATTTCACATCCTGATGGGCGTAAAGAATGCTTCGGCTGGCGGAGACGATGGCGCCGCGGCCATCGATGAAGGCGGCCCGCGTCATCTCGGCAGTCGCGCCCTGCGTGCCGTAACCGGGGACAAGAAAGATGGATTTCGGCAATCAGGCGGCGCAGGCTTGTATCGTATGGGGATGGGTGGCGCCGACGACGGCGCCCAGGCTGCTCCAGCCGCGAGTGCCGATCAAGGCGGCGTCCGCCGCCAACGCGCTCAGTTTTCCCGCTAACATCTCCGACCATGTCTGCCCTGATTGCCAGCGGCGCATCCTGCAGTTCGGCTGAGCCGGGGTTGCTCGTCCGCACCAGGACGAACAAGCCCGCGTGAAAATCCTTGGCCGTCTTGATGAACGGCTCGAGCGTATCCAATCCCGAGCATGGGATTGACGGTTATCGCATCGGGCGTGGCGATCTCGTCGGCACTGCCGCCGGTCTGCTCCGCCAGATGTCCCGCAGCGTACGCCGTCGCGGTCGAGCCGATGTCGCCTCGCTTCACGTCCCCGATGACCAACAGGCCCAGGTCCTTGGCTTCCTGGATCAGGCTGTAATAGGCTTCAACGCCTTCCCAAAGATATTTCTCGAAATAAGCGGATTGGAATTTCACGATCGGCACGTGCGGGGCGATAATTTTGAGCACGCGGGTCGTGAAATCGAAGATGGCGTCGATCGCCGCCTCCGGCTCGTCGTCGCGCGATTGAAATTTCTCGCGGATAGCGATCGGCAGCGATTCGAGAATCGGATCGATTCCCACGCAGATCGGCGCATGGGTGCGGTCGATCGCGTCCAGCAGGCGGTCGCAGAACAACTCGGACATAGAACGATGTTCCGCTATTACTCTTCGCCGGCATCGTTGCCGCGGCCGAGCAGGCCGCTGCAGTTCTTCGAGATCGGCGCCGCCGTCGGAGAGAATCTGGCGGACGGCCGATTCGCCATCGCCAGCAGCGCCAGCAGCATGAATCGGGTGGAGATGCTGCTCTGCCCAGCCGCTTGGGCCAGCGAAATCGCCGTGTTGACCGCCCGCTGCGCCTTGGGCGAGAGCGGAAGCCGGCCCGGTAACCAGCGGCGGCTCCGTCCCTTTCGGCAGCGTCCGCGTCAGCATCGGCAACAATTGCTCGATGTTCGTTTCCGCCTGAAGCACCGAAACGCATCGCCCGACTTTGCCTGCCAGAATGCCCAGCAATACGTGCTCGGTTCCCGACGAATTCCTGGCCAAGCTGCCGCGCCTGTTCGTCGGCGTGCAGAAGGGCCGCGGAAAGGGTGTCGGTGAATCCCAATCGCATGATGCGAATGATAGCGAACCGAGAGGAAATCCGAAATCCGAAATCCGAAACTCGATTCAAATCCGAACGGCTGAATGTCGAAACGGACGCCTTTTTCGGCTTTGTTTCGAACATTCGCATTTCGAATTCGATTCGTCATTCGGATTTCGGATTTCTGTTTTTCCTCACCTCGTCCATCAAGGCCGATTGCGCTTTAGCGCCGCTTCGCCCTCGGCAGGTGCCAGCGGCCGCCACGTTCCCTCGGGACCCAGTTCCCACGCGTGCTGGCGGGCGGCGCACATCACATCCAGTATCTCACTAAGCCGCTCGCCCAGCGCCGGGTCTTCCACCGGCGTAATCGCCTCAACGCGCCAATCGAGATTGCGATTCATCCAGTCGGCCGAGCCGATGAAGAATTCCTCGGCCCCGTTGTTGAGGAAATGATAAATCCGCGAATGCTCCAGGAATCGGCCAAGAATGCTGACCACGCGAATGTTGTGCGACAGGCCCGGGACTCCCGGACGCAGGCAGCAAAACCCGCGAACGAACAGTTCGATCTTCACGCCCGCCTGCGAAGCGGCATACAATTCGTCGATGATCTTCGGGTCCTGCAGGGCGTTCATCTTGGCGGTGATGCGCGCTTCCTGCCCGGCCCGGGCGTGTTCCGCCTCGCGGCGGATCTTCAGCACGAAACGGTCCCGCATGTTCACCGGCGCCACCAGCAGCTTGCGATAATCGCGCTTCAGCGACCGCCCGGTCAGATAGTGGAACAGGTCGATCACGTCATCGGTGATCTGCGGAGTTGCAGGTGAACAGGCCAAGATCGGTGTAAAGCTGCGCCGTGCGCGAATTGTAATTGCCCGTTCCGATGTGGCAGTAGGTCCGCAATCCGTCCGGCTCATCACGGACCACCATGGCCACTTTCGTATGCGTTTTGAGCCCCAGCAGGCCGTAGACCACGTGAACGCCGGCGTTTTCGAGGGTTTGCGCCAGACCGCACATTCCGCTGCTCGTCGAAGCGGGCTTTCAGTTCCACCAGCACGGCCACCTGCTTGCCGGATTCGGCGGCGTGGATCAGCGAAAGCACGAACGGCGAATCGGCGGTCGTGCGGTACAGCGTCATCTTGATCGCCAGCACCTTGGGATCGAGCACGGCGGCGGCGATGAATTTCTCGACGGTTTCGGAATAGGACTCGTAGGGATGATGCACCAGCAGATCGCCGCCGCGGATGACCTGAAAGAAATCGACGTCCTCGCCGGCAAGCCTCGGCGGGGACGGTCGGAATCCACGGTCTTGAATTTCAGGTGCGGCAAATCGAGATTGGCCAGGTCGCCCAGGTCCGACATATCCAGCAGGCCGCGCGTGGGATAGATGTCCGCGGCTCGTCAGCATCGATGCCGGAGAGAACGAACTCACGCATGGCCGGCGGACATCGATTGCGGCCAACTCCAGCCGCACCGGCCGGGCCAGCCGGCGGGCTCGCAGCTCCTGCTCCACCAATTGCAGCAGATCGTCGGCGTCCTCGGCATCCATCTCGATATCCGCATTGCGCGTCACGCGAAACGGCTGATGCTCAATCACCTCCATCCCCGGAAACAACAGCGACAGGTTGCCGCCCGATCACCTGCTCCAGCGGAACGAAATGCAGCTTCGACGTCAGCGGCACCCACCGCGGCAGATTCTCCGGAACCTTGATCCGAACAAAGAGAGTTTCCTTGCGGACCGGATGCCGCAGGATCACGCCGATGGAGTTGCTCAGGTTGGAGATGAACGGAAACGGATGGGCCGGGTCCACCGCCAACGGCGTGAGGATCGGGAAAGACATTTTTGACAAAGAACTGATCGGCGGCGGATCGGTCCAGCGGTTGCAGGGCGTCGTAATCGCGGATGACCACGCCTTCGGATTCCAGGGCGGGCTTGAGATCATCGAGCCAGCAGCGCACATGCTCGTCCAGCACCGGCAGCAGGCGAGCGTGAATGGCATCAAGTTGATCGAGCGGCGTGAGGCCATCGCTGGAAAGCTCGGTCACGTGGGCCAGCTGCTAGTCGTTGCAGCCCGCCGACGCGCTTCATGAAAAATTCGTCCAGATTGGAGGAGAAGATCGCCAGGAATCGTGTCCGCTCCAACAGCGGCACCTGCTTGTCCTGGGCCAGTTCCAGAACGCGATGGTTGAAATCCAGCCAGCTCAGTTCGCGATTGAGAAACTTGCCGGCCGTGGCAGGCGGAACCTGGGTTGCATTTGCCTGGAGGAGTCCTTCGGAGGAAGGGCGGTGCATGGATGGAGTATCCCAAAGCGGCGATCAGGGGGGAAGATGCCTGTGAAACCTTACTCATCCAACAGAGCCGGGCCGTGCCGGCCGGTTTTTTCCGCGGCGGGACGCCCCAGCTCTGCCCGCGATGAACGAAACAAACCCCCAAACCGCTCTAACGACGGTCAACGCGATCTAAAACGATGGATGGGCTCGCAGCCGCCTACCGCTTGCGGCGGTCGCGACGAGCTTTTCGCTTTTTACTGCCGATTTTTCGTCGGCGCCGTGGCTTGGCCATGTGTATACTCCTTTCTGTGGCTGGGGAGCTAAATTATCGTGCGGGCGGTGCCGCGTCTAGTTCGGCACGCCTATTGCTCATCTGTGCGGTGAGCGTGAAACCACTGCGTTTTTTCAGTGAGGTTGCACAATGCTTAAGCTCGATGCCGGAAATGTGCTTCTCAAACCATCACATCGACGCCAGTTAATGAGTTGGCTCAAACGGGCCAGCCGATTGGGCCAGAGAATGGGGAATCTGGCGATTTCCATCACGATGCACCGCATCGGCCGCCTGATCGAAATCCGTGCCGATGTGGCCGATGGCACTGGCACGGTCGCATTCCGATCCCGTCAACATGATTGGAAAAATGCCGCCAGGGAACTGGCCCGGATGGTCACCACCCATCTGCACGATCTGAATATTCAGCACCTGACGGCCTGATACGGCCGCAGGCGCTTTGCGGATTTGTGCCTTCCGCAGGCAGAGGTATCATCTTTCGCGGCGGTCGTTCGTGCCGCCGCTGATGATCGACTATCCGCCGCCTCTGCCGCATCGCCCGCCCCTGACCCGCCGACAAATTATCGCGCTCGCATCGATTCTCCTCATCGGTGCTGGGCTTCGGTTTTACCGGATTGGCCGTCCCAGTCTTTGGTTGGACGAAATCTGGTCCATCGAAATCGCCGATGGACGCGGCCATCAGCACGATCAGCTTCCTGATGGGATCATCCGGCGGGATCAGATCGATTTGACGAGCCTGCACGATGCGCCGCCGTGGTGGCGCGTCTGGTCGGCGGCATCGGATTACACCTATCCGCCGCTCTATCCGCTGGTCCTGCGCGGCTGGATGGACTTTTTCGGCAATGGGGCGGCGGCGGTGCGGAGTCTCTCGGCGATTTTTTCGGTCGCTGCCGTGGCGATTTTCTTCGATGTCCTCCGATGGCTGCACGGAAAAAGAATCGCGCTGCTGGGCGCGGCCATCATCGCGCTGGCGGGGGCGCAACTGGATGTGGCCCAGGAAGCGCGTGGCTACGCGATGCCGATTTTCCTGGCACTGGGCTGTGCCGATGCGCTGGTCCGGATCGAAAAATTTGGGGCCACGCCACGGCGATTGGCGACGCTGGGAATCTGTCTCCTGGCCGGTTTTCTCACGCACTATCTTATCGCCGGCGTGGCGGGAGCTTTTCTTATCTATGTCTCGATCCGATTCCGCGGGGTGCGGCGGCGGCGAACTTTGGCCGCGATCATCGGCGCAGCGGCGCTGGCGGCCGCGGTCTGGGGACCGTCGCTTTTTTGGCAAACCCGGCATCTTCCCCAGCCCGCTCCCGCGTTTTTACGCGAATCCATTCCCGATCGACATGTGGAACTGACGCTGAGACGCGTGGCCGGCTTGAGCGGTGAATATCTCTGCGGCGAAACCGTGGCCGAAAAAATCTTCCGGCAGGAGACGCCGGCCAATCAGTTGCTCACCATCGCGCTGCTGTTTCTGGCCGCGGCGACGCTGCTGGCTCCGTGGGCGCGTTTGCGACGTTGCGGCGATCTGCTGATCTGGTCCCTCTGGATCGCGGGAACCATCGGACTCGTTGCCGCCGCGGATTTGGCCTGCGGGACAACCATGTCCGGTTATATTCGCTACACGATTCTGGCCAGTCCCTGCGTTTATGCCATCATCGCCGCGTGGGATTGGCCGCGGCGCAACGTGCTGCGGGATGGGCTGGCGTTGGCGGTTATTGTGGGTTTGGTGATTGCCGCGGCGCACCGACTGGCCAATGGGCCGGAGCCGAAAGAAGATTGGCGCACAGCGGCGGCGAAATTGGATGTTTCGGCAAGTCGCGACGACCTGATCGTGTTTTTCAGTCAAGACCCGTGGGTTGCCCCGGGGATCTGGTACGTCTGTTTGCACTACTATTTGCCGGAATCGAATCGGCCGTGGCTTCTGCTGCGACATCGGCCGGACGAATCGTTGATGCGGCAACTGGCGGCGCGAAATTCGCTCTGGCTGGTGGGGGTCCATGCGGAAACGACCGGCGAATTGCTTCTGCCGGGCTGGCAGGTCCAGAAAGCGATTCCGGCTACGCCGTTTGTGACCATCTGCAAAATGACCCGCGTTCGGCCCGGCACGTGAAGGCGAAGCTTGCAAATGAATCCATCGCTTGCGCACAAACGAACCGTTGGCCTGCTCATTTTGATCCTGCTGGCCGGGGCTTTTCTGCGCTTTTATGAAATCGCTCAGCCGAGTCTTTGGATGGATGAAATCTGGTCCATCGAGATGGCGATGGGTCGCGGCTCGCTGCATGACCATCTGCCGGCAAACGTGATCGAGCACGCGCCGGCCCGGCTGACCGATCTTGGCGCGGCCGAGCCGTGGTGGAACATCTGCACGCATCTCGGCGGCGTGACGCATCCGCCGCTGTACTTCATCGTGCTGAGAGGGTGGATGGATCTCTTCGGCACTGGCGCCGCCGCCGTTCGATCCCTCTCGGCCCTCTTTTCATTGGCGAGCCTCCTGGTCATTTTCGATCTGTGCCGGCTGCTGCATGGACCGAGGATCGCGCTTCTCGCCGCGGCCATTTTTGCCGTGGCCAGCGGGCAGCTCGATTTCGCCCAGGACGCCCGCAGTTATGCGATGCTGATTTTCTTCGCGATGTGCTGCGCCGACCTCGTCGTTCGCATGGAATTTCTGGGGGCCACCGCCGGCCGATGGATCGGTTTGACGATCTTCCTGATCGCCACGGCCCTGACGCATTACCTCTGCGCCGGCGAACTGCTAGCCTTGGCCGCCTACGCGGCCATTCGCCTGCGCGGGCGGGTGCGCCGGCAAACCCTCGTCGCCTTCGCGGTCGGCGCAGCGCTTTCCCTCTCGGCATGGATCCCGCTACTGCTCATCCAAAAACATACGCTTCCGTCCCTCGCCCCGACTTTTCTCCGCGAGACCCGTGTCGATGAGCATCTCAAGCTGACGCTCTACCGCATCATCGGCTTGCCCACCGAATTCCTGCTCGGCGAATCCCGCGGCGAAGCGCTGACGTCCGGCCTGGTCCTGACCATCTTCCTTTTCACGGTGGTTTTGCCCGCCCATTCGCCTGATTCGCCGGCGCGATCTGCTGCTGTGGGTCCTGTGGATTTTCGGAACCATCGGCTTCGTCGCCGCGATGGATTTGCTGCGCCAAACCAGGCTGCTCGGCTATCCGCGTTACACGATCCTGGCCAGCCCCGCGATTTACGCCGTCATCGCCGCCTTCGATTGGCCGCGGCGGACGTTCGTGCGCGACGCCGTGGCCATCTCCTGCATCACTCTGCTGGCGATCGTCGCGATTCAACGATGTATCGACGGCGTGCCGGCAAAAGAAGATTGGCGACAACTGGCCGACGACCTCAACGCCAGCGCCGGACCGAACGATCTGCTGGTCTTCTATAACGCCGATCCGTGGACTTCCTCCGGCACGTGGTACATGGGCTTCCAATACTACGCCCCGCACTCACGGCGTCCGTGGCTAATCCTGAACCGCCCGGCCGACGCCGCCCTGCTCCGCCAACTTCGATCCCGCCGGTGCCTCTGGATGATCGGCCGATACCCAGAAATCGACGGCCCCCGATTATTGCCCGGCTGGCGGCCGGAACTGCTGATGAACACAACGGCCGGCCGCATCTGCCGGATGATTCCGGCGGATGCTTCGCAACAGACCTCGGAAGGCCGCCCTTGAAAACCCGCTGCCGGGCCGGTTATCCTGCTTTGGCAACAGCGAATCCGCCGAAGTAGCTCAACGGCAGAGCACCGCTTTCGTAAAGCGGGGGTTAAGGGTTCAAATCCCTTCTTCGGCTTTGACGATAACTCAACGCTGAACGCGGACTTGCGTTACCTGCCGGCGGTCGGCAGTGCAGCTTGTGAACGGCTGGAAAGTGTGTCTGGTACACACTTCGGCTTTTTTCTCAAGAGGTGCTGCCATGTCCACTGCATTTCGAATTCCAGGTTACTGCGTCCACAGCGCCAAACAGCAGGCCTACGTCCGCCTCAACGGGGAAATGCTCTACCTGGGGGCACCGGGCAGTCCGCAAAGCAAGGCCAAGTACGACCGCCTGATCGGCGAATGGATCGCCCGCGGCCGCAGCCACGTTAAACCGACGCAAGGCCAGGGTATCAGCGTCAATGAAATCCTGCTGGCCTACCGCCGGTTTGCGGAAACATACTACGCGGATGCGGAGGGACCCAATACAGCCGAGCTGGAGCGAATCAATTTGGCAATCCGTCCGGTCACCGCACTATACGGGGAGACACCGGCCGAAAATTTTGGTCCCCGCGCGCTCAAGACCGTGCGGAACAAAATGATCTTTCAGAATCTCTGCCGGCTCACAGTCAATCAGCGCATCAACTGCGTTCGTCGCATTTTTCGCTGGGCCGTGGAGGAGGAGTCTGACTCCATCCTCCGTCTTTCATGGGCTCCAGGCGGTGCGGGGACTGAGGCGCGGTAGATCCAACAAGGAAAGTCGACGTATCGGTCCTGTTTCCCAAAATATCATTGGCGCGGTCACCAAGCATCTGCCGCCAACTTTACGGGCGATGTTGAAACTGCACGATTTGACTGGAATGCGAAGCGGCGAGCTGGTGATCATGCGAACTTGCGATATACAAATCCCGGGCGACAACAAGCCGTGGGTATATAGCCCGCAAAAACACAAAACCATGAATCACGGTTACAGACGCATCGTTCTCATTGGTCCCACCGCCCAGGAAATCCTGCGGTCGTTTCTGAAACCTGATGTTCACGCGTATATTTTTTCGCCCGCGCAAGCGCAAACCGAGCGGAACGAGCAAAAGCGGGCCAAGCGTAAGACAAAGGTGCAGCCGTCGCAGGTTTCGCGAAAAAAGGCCGTGCCCGCGAAACCGCCGGGAGAACGATACACTTCCGCCGGCTACCGCAGGGCCCTGACCTATGCTACCGGCCAGGCCATCAAAGCGGGCGAATTGCCCCCCGGCACCTCCTGGCATCCGCACCAGCTAAGGCACAATTGCGCCACCAGAATTCGCAAAATGGGTGGACTTGATGCAGTGCGCACCGTTCTTGGTCATCGTTCGGTCATCCAATCGGCTGAGTATGCGGAGATGGATAGCGACCTTGCCGCTAAGACCGCTGCGGCGGTAGGTTGACGGCAATTGTTATGCACGGGCATCCACCTATAGCATCCCGAACGGCTCCCGTTCCGCCAACTCCAAAGCAGATTGGGGCAGCGCGTGACCTATGCTTCCAGCTTCTCAACACTATGGTGGATATTTTGCTGCTCGCGGAGAACATGGCTAACCACGGCAATTATGCAGCCCGTGATGCGCTTGATGCCGTATTGGGGAATGGCTACGCAAGCGTCTATCGACGAATTGGTAAACGCCGATTCTGAAACTAAAGTCCAACGCTGGGGGCTCTATTTTGACCGTTTCTCCAGCGGCGTCCTGACGGTGGGAGGCGAACTTAGTACTCAAATGCTTCGAGCTATAACCGAAAGTCGTGGATGGTTTGCGGCTGAATAAAAGCGGCGTACCTTCGGTGGATCGTGTTTATCGGTTCACCAGAGTCCCACGCGGGACAGAAAGGATACGCCTCATGGACTGTAACTCATTTCAGACTGCACCTTGCAACGGTGCCGGTCATCGACGACATCTTGCGCAACGGCGCCCGCCGGGCATTGCAGGCGGCCGTTGAGCGGGAAGTCGACGAATATATCCAGCGGCACAGCCAACAGGTTGACGATCAGGGCCATCGCCTGGTCGTCCGCAACGGCCATCACCCGGCCCGGAAGATTCAGTCGGGCAACGGGCCGATCGAGGTGCATCAGCCGCGGGTGAATGACAAGCGGGTCGATGAGCAGGGCCAGCGCATCCGCTTTACTTCCAAGATTCTTCCTCCGTATTTGCGCAAGACCAAGGCCATCGAGGAGCTGGTGCCATGGCTCTATCTGAAAGGGATTTCCACCAGCGATTTCCCCGAAGCCCTCTCTTGCCTGGGGCACGATGGCTCGGGCCTGTCGCCCACCACCATCGTTCGAATGAAGGAAGTCTGGCAAGGTGAATACGAGAACTTCTGCCGGCGGTCGCTGGCCGGCAAACGATACGTTTACCTGTGGGCCGACGGCATTTACTTCAACATCCGATTGACCGATGACCGGCCCTGCGTACTGGTTTTAATGGGCGCAACCGAGGATGGGACCAAGGAACTGATCGCCATGATCGACGGTCAGCGTGAAAGTGAGCAGAGTTGGCTGGAACTGCTGGTGGACGCGAAAGATCGCGGGTTAACCGAGACTCCAATGCTGGCCACGGGCGACGGGGCCCTGGGGTTCTGGAAAGCCCTCAAGCAGGTCTACCCAGGAACCCGGACACAGCGATGCTGGGTTCACAAGACGGTGAACGTGCTGGACAAATTGGCTCACGGCCAGCAGGTCTCGGGCAAGAAGATGCTGCACGAGATCTGGATGGCAGCGACGAAGCAAGACGCCCTCAAGGCCCTGGGCAAGTTCGCGGCCACGTATCAGGCCAAATTCCCCAAGGCGGTCGAATGCCTGCTGAAGGACCAGGAGGAACTGCTCGCGTTCTACGACTTCCCCGCCGAACATTGGCAGCACCTGCGCACGAGCAACCCGATCGAAAGCACCTTCGCCACGGTGCGATTGCGAACCTATAAGACCAAAGGAGCCGGCTCGCGAATGGCCTGCCTGGCGATGGCCTTCAAACTCGTGGAGTCAGCTCAGAACCATTGGCGAAAACTCAATGGCAGCGCGTTGCTGCCGGAGGTCATTGCAGGAGTGATCTTCAAAGATGGAACGAAGCTCGCCGCTTAAGCTGTCGCGGCCATCCACTACTTTTGGGAATATCCCCAAATGCTTTTTCGGCTATTGTCGGCGCCGTTTCCCGAATTCCTCTTACACACGGCAGAAGTCTGCAAAAACTTCCCGCCGACCGACAGTGATTCTCTATGGAAAAAAATCGCCGCAACCTTGCCGGGCGTTGCGGACAAAATCTGGAACGCGGGTATTGCCTTTCTGGGGGAGGATTTTTTGGAAATGGCTTCGCGTCTCAAGGCCGAATTGCGCAGTGCAAGCCGCTAAGGCACTACAAGCCTCGCAAGAATCTTCCAATGCTCCCTCCATGGCGGAAAAGTCTAGCAGATCCAAGGCACATGGTACGGCGAAACCCAAATTGTCACACGAAGAAGGTCGGATCGTTAATGCTTTGCGTACGGCTGGTAAACGGCTTAGACAACTGGAATTATTGGCGGCTGCCGGACTTTCGTCCTCACGGAACAAACAAAGCTCTCCTTGCGCAGATGGTGCAGCATGATAGTTATTGACAACGTCACTAAAGACGACCGTCACGGCAAGGGATACGGCCTACCACAGTGGAATAGACCTAAGAGAAAATAACTCGGCGACTTGTCGTACCGCGGTCGTATCGCTTCTTATCAATCGTGATCAGATTCTTAGTTCGACTTTTGCCGTTTTTGCGGCGTCATGCCGCGCAACTCAAATGATCCAGCAGCATGATCCGTAACGGCCTTGGTAGTTTTGTGAGACCCGCATGTTTCGGCGACTGTTGAAAAACCTCCGCCCAGCACAATCGACGCACGCACGTCATCGCCTCGCCAAAGGTCGTCTCCGCCTTGGCATACCATGCACACGACGCGGGTCGCATTCCTTTTCCATGCGTGTGCCGGTGGAAGATCAAGCTCACGACGCTGAACAATCCCAGCAGGCACGGGGCCGTTCGCAGCACGCTTTTGGCCGACCAGTTCCGCGGCGTGGCAAGCCCAGATGGGCGCGGACTTCCTGGAATGTCACTTCGATGCTCCAACGTCCGGTGTAGAGGCTGACGATCTGCTCCGGCGGCATCGTTGGATCGGTGCTGTAAAAGTATTCGTCCCGGTGCGTTCCTTCGATGTCGTGAACGAACACCCAGCGGACCGGAACCAATCCGTTGCCGGCCTTGTACCAGTGCCCTTCGCCCCAGATCAGTTCGACCCGCCGTGTTTTGCCGCCGTACCAGTTGACGGTGAATCGTTTCCCTTTGGACCGTTTGACCGTGGCCTGGGGTTTGGACAATCGCCGTCCTTTGATGCGCGGCCGACCCGTGCGGGGTTTTCCCGCCGGCGGCAGGCCGTACAGATTCGCCTCCGGATGGAGCCGGCTGACCAGCGTCACCTGCCGGCGGTGGCGATGACAGAACCGCACCAACTCGTGGCTGGCGTAACCGCCATCCCCCAGAAGAATGAACTTTCGCTCGGGGAACCAGTGGATCAGCGTCGCCATCAGTTGCCGGGCCAGATCGAGAGGCGTCTTGTGCCTCCGGCCTTCGGCCTGATTCAATTCCGCCGGCCGATACAACGCGCACAGCACCGGCAACGCCCACGGGCACAAGGCGAAAGGGAACTTCACGTTGATCGCCAGCGTCACCCATTTGTGCCCCCATACCCAGACCACGTGGCTGTGCGTCGAGCGGCAGGCATCGTGATGACACCCTTTGCCATAAACGTGCTTCCCCTTGTGCTGCGGCGTGGTGTCGTCCACCGGACAAATCACCGGCTGATCCGCGGGAATCAGTTCCAGCACCATCGCCGCCAGAACCTTGCCCAACGGCCAACAAGACCAGACGCGGCGGCAGAGCACGCGATGGAAGTCGGACCAGTGCCCTTTGGCCAGCGGCCCCACCGCTCGCAACATGCCGGTGACGGTGCGGTGCCGCAACGAGAGGATCGCGCCAGAAAAAGCACGACGACGCGCTGGAAAGTTGGACGGGTGAATGCTACAGAGAACGCCGAAACAAGCGGCTCCGCCGCCTTGGGAACAGACAACATATCGGACTCCTTTCCGATTCGCCGAGTAAGCATCAGCGAATGTACGGGGGAGTCCGATTTTTTGTGAGAGTCCGTTCATGAAAAACGCCGTCTAAAAACGGCAAAAGTCGAGCTTAGCTCGACTTTTGCCGTTTTTACGGTATCATGCGGCGCAGCTCAAATGATCCAGCAGCATGATCCGCAACGGCCTGGGTAGTTTTGTGACACCCGCATGTTTCGGCGACTGTTGAAAAACCTCCGTCCAGCACAATCGACGCACGCGCGTCATCGCCTCGCCGAAAGTTGTCTCCGTCTTGGCATACCACGCGCACGAGGCGGGTCGCGTTCCTTGTCCATGTGTGTGCCGATGGAAGATCAAGCTCACGACGCTGAACAATCCCAGCAGGCACGGGGCCGTTCGCAGCACGCTTTTGGCCGACCAGTTGCGCGGCGTGGCAAAGCCCAGATCGGCGCGAACTTCCTGGAAGGTCACCTCGATACTCCAACGCCCGGTGTAAAGGCTGACGATCTGCTGCGGCGGCATCGTCGGATCGGTGCTGTAGAAGTATTCGTCCCGGTGCGTTCCTTGGATGTCGTGGACGAAGACCCAACGGACCGGCACCAATCCCTTGCCGCCCTTGTACCAATGCCCTACGCCCCAGATCAGTTCGACCCGCCGCGTCTTGCCGCCGTACCAGCCAACGGTGAATCGTCTCCCTTTGGATCGTTTGACCGTCGCCTGGGGTCTGGAGAATCGCGGTCCTTTGATGCGAGGCCGACCCGTGCGGGGTTTTCCCGCCGGCGGCAGGCCGTACAGATTGGCCTCCGGATGGAACCGGCTGACCAGCGTCACGTGCCGGCGGTGGCGATGACAGAAGCGCGCCAGTTCGTGGCTGGCGTAACCGCCATCGCCCAGCAGAATGAACTTTCGCTGGGGAAACCAGTGAATCAGCGCCGCCATCAGTTGCCTGGCCAGATCGATGGGCGTCTTGTGCCTCCGGCCCTCGGACTGGTTCAATTCCGCGGGCCGATACAACGCGCACAACACCGGCAAGGCCCACGGCCGCGAGGCGAAGGGGAACTTCACGTTGATCGCCAGCGTCACCCATTTGTGCCCCCACACCCAGACCACGTGGCTGTGCGTCGAGCGGCAGGCATCGTGATGACACCCCTTGCCATAAACCTTCTTGCCCTTGTGCTGCGGCGTGGTGTCGTCCACCGGACAAATCACCGGCTGATCCGGGAATCAATTCCAGCACCATCGCCGCCAGAACTTTGCCCAGCGGCCAACAGGACCAGACCCGGCAGCACAGCACGCGATGAAAATCGGACCAGTGCCCCTTGGCCAGCGGCCCCACCGCCCGCAACATGCCGGTCACGGTCCGATGCCGCAACGAGAGGATCGCGCCCAGAAAAAGCACGACGACGCTCTGGAAAGTTGGACGGGTGAATGCTACAGAGAAGGCCGAAACAAGCAGCTCCGCCGCTTTGGGAAGAGACAACATATCGGACTCCTTTCCGATTCGCCGAGTAAGAATCAGCGAATGTCGGGGGAGTCCGATTTTTTGTGAGAGTCCGGTTCATAAAAAACGCCGTCTAAAAACGGCAAAAGTCGAGCTTAGAGCTTCTAAAAATGGCCTTCTGAACTATGGAGTCGACGCCAGCACATCATCGCACAGCCAATGGTCATGAACGCCTCGTGGATGTCGTCACGTTTGTCGAAACGCGTTCGCAATCGGCGGAACTGATGGAACAACGCCAACGTCTGTTCCACGACGTAACGAAAGATGCCCAAGCCGCTGCCGTGCGGCGTTCGCCGTCGCGCGATGGCCGTGGGGATGTTGCGGCACGACAATTGCATTCGGTGCGGATCGGAATCGTATCCCCGGTCGGCCATGACTTCCTCCGGCTTGCGCAACGGCGCGCCGGCCTTGCCGGCAATCGGCGGGATCGCATCGACCAGCGGAATCAATTGCGTCACGTCGTGGCGATTGGCCCCGGTGAGGATGGTGGCAAGAGGCACGCCGCCCGCATCAACAACGATGTGGTGTTTCGACCCGTTTTTCCTGCGGTCCACGGGGCTTGGTCCCGTTTTTTTCCTCCGTGCACCGCACGGACGGACGACGAATCCACGATGACGCGCGAGAAGTCGATCTGCTCCTCGGCACGCAAGTTGGTTCAACACCAGTCGATGCAGTTGGTCCCAGACGCCGGCTTCGTCGCCATTCGTCCAGACGGTTCCACAGCGTCATGCCGCAGCAGCCCATCTCGTGGGGAAAATCTTCCCAGGGGATACCGGTCTTGAGCACGAATAAAATGCCTGTGAGACAGACGCGATCCGGCACACGGGGCTTGCCGACTCCCGGCACATACGGATGTTTGGGCAGGATCGGCTCGACCAGATTCCACAGTTCGTCCGACACCAACAGCTTGCTCATCGTGTCCTCCTTGACAGCGATGCGTCCTATTTTGACCGAGAAGTTTCAAGCGTGGCAATAGCCATTTTTAGAAGCTCTTAGTGGGAATGTTTAAGACGTTTCACACTGAGGTGATCATGATTGATGTAGAGATCGAGCGAGTTATAGCAGCTCGTCAAGTTCCTGAATACGTTCCGAGCCGAAGCCCCGGCAAAAAGGTGAGTCCAGCAACGGTATCTCAGCATGTGATATTGCGCAAGAATAATCCACTGGAGACAATTAAAATCGGCGGTGGGCGACTCACCCTGATCGAGGCCATCAACAGATTTATTCACCTTACCGGCACGAACAAAGCCTCTGAGCCATCCGCACGAAGTCGAAGGGCCGGTCAGCAGCTACAACAGTTAATCCGCCGTGTCCCTCGCCAAAGCCATGTCGCACTGTAGCGCGATCGAAATCGTCCGCGGCCTTTCCGAACATTTCAAATTATAAAATGAAAGCCCCCCCCCCCCCCCCCCCCCCCCCCCCCCCCCCCCCCCCCCCCCCCCCCCCCCCCCCCCCCCCCCCCCCCCCCCCCCCCCCCCCCCCCCCCCCCCCCCCCCCCCCCCCCCCCCCCCCCCCCCCCCCCCCCCCCCCCCCCCCCCCCCCCCCCCCCCCCCCCCCCCCCCCCCCCCCCCCCCCCCCCCCCCCCCCCCCCCCCCCCCCCCCCCCCCCCCCCCCCCCCCCCCCCCCCCCCCCCCCCCCCCCCCCCTTTTTTTTTTTTTTTTTTTTTTTTTTTTTTTTTTTTTTTTTTTTTTTTTTTTTTTTTTTTTTTTTTTTTTTTTTTTTTTTTTTTTTTTTTTTTTTTTTTTTTTTTTTTTTTTTTTTTTTTTTTTTTTTTTTTTTTTTTTTTTTTTTTTTTTTTTTTTTTTTTTTTTTTTTTTTTTTTTTTTTTTTTTTTTTTTTTTTTTTTTTTTTTTTTTTTTTTTTTTTTTTTTTTTTTTTTTTTTTTTTTTTTTTTTTTTTTTTTTTTTTTTTTTTTTTTTTTTTTTTTTTTTTTTTTTTTTTTTTTTTTTTTTTTTTTTTTTTTTTTTTTTTTTTTTTTTTTTTTTTTTTTTTTTTTTTTTTTTTTTTTTTTTTTTTTTTTTTTTTTTTTTTTTTTTTTTTTTTTTTTTTTTTTTTTTTTTTTTTTTTTTTTTTTTTTTTTTTTTTTTTTTTTTTTTTTTTTTTTTTTTTTTTTTTTTTTTTTTTTTTTTTTTTTTTTTTTTTTTTTTTTTTTTTTTTTTTTTTTTTTTTTTTTTTTTTTTTTTTTTTTTTTTTTTTTTTTTTTTTTAAAAAAAAAAAAAAAAAAAAAAAAAAAAAAAAAAAAAAAAAAAAAAAAAAAAAAAAAAAAAAAAAAAAAAAAAAAAAAAAAAAAAAAAAAAAAAAAAAAAAAAAAAAAAAAAAAAAAAAAAAAAAAAAAAAAAAAAAAAAAAAAAAAAAAAAAAAAAAAAAAAAAAAAAAAAAAAAAAAAAAAAAAAAAAAAAAAAAAAAAAAAAAAAAAAAAAATTTTTTTTTTTTTTTTTTTTTTTTTTTTTTTTTTTTTTTTTTTTTTTTTTTTTTTTTTTTTTTTTTTTTTTTTTTTTTTTTTTTTTTTTTTTTTTTTTTTTCGAGAGCGATTTGGATATCAAAGCTTTGCTGATGTATTATCTGGCGCACTTGGTGATGGTCGCGTCCGCATCCGCCGCAATATTAGGCTATCCTTCCGTCTTACAGATCTTTCCTGCCTTATCGAGGACATTCGCCATTCCCATTTGATCCAATACTTGCGCTGCGTTCTTAACATTCGGATGGTATCGTCGTACCCACTCGTCAAATGCAATGTTCGCCTCATCAAGCTTTTGAGAACGAGCCAGACTTACTGCTAGCAAACATGACGCATTTTCACCATATTTAAACTCCGGGTAATTTGCTACAATTTGAAATTGATCGGCGGCGGCGCTGAATTGTGCCGTCGAATAGAGTGTGAGTCCGCGAATCCAAGCAATGGCGCGTTTTTCCTCATCGTTCATTGATGCCGTGTTGATTGATTGTGCGGCTGAGAGGGCCTCGTTGGTCTTTCCCATGACCCAAAGACATTCCGCCTCTGCTACAAAGCCGTGCGCCTTTGCGTCCCGCAAACTGTGATCGTCGTCAGAAATCCAGTGAACCAAATCGGAGTTTAGGACATAAAGGGCATCGACGAAGTTTCGGTCGCCTTTATCCACGATTGTCCAGAGCGTCGCTTTGGCACTATTCAACGCAACCAGTATCGGTCGTGCTTCTCGACGCTTGCTGGAAAGCTTCTAAGTTCCTTGTCTCCCTGCAACGCCGCTGACGCATAGAAAAGCTGCAGCCGTCCAATCGTCATCTGATTGCATGGAAATGGCCCTGCCAATGCCGATCAGTGTCATACACGATAGACGGGTGTCTTTCAAAAGTTGCCGAAGTTCGCTTCGCCGATCCTTCGAAATATCCTCGCGGAACCTCGTCCTTTGCCATGCCTTCAACCAAGCAACAAGTCTTGCGTCTCCAGAAGCCTTTGCGGATGGGTCCTCTGGAGATTCACACGACGCTAGCTCCGGACTGCTCGCAAATATACCGGACGGCGCTAGACCAGCGGCGGCCGCATGAACGCGAGCCATGATAGAACTGTCGGGGGTGTTGGGTGGAACTGGCACATCGCTCTTTACAGACAAAACAAACGCATCAGCGCTGATCGCCGACTCATCTTCGTCCCGTATTGCTCGTGCAATGCCCTCCAGTGCGTCGCGCGCCTTTACTTGCTTACCAGCCTTTCCTCTTATGGCCAGTTGTAACGCGAATTCAAAGTACTCCTGTGCATCACGGGGCGATCAGCCAGAAGCAGCAAATTGCCGCATCCAATCATGGCCTCAATGTCGTCAGTCTTGTCCTGAAGTTGATGGATCGCCTTTTCGTAAGGAGAAGAATCCACCGTAATCGTTCGTAAAACGCCATTTCTGGGCGCAGCCACGCTAGGTTTTCCAAGCGTTAGCGCGTCTGGCGATTGCTCTCGCCTGAATTGGTTGGCTATCGCTCTCCCTCTGGCTTTGACCAATGCCGTGGTCATTACTTTTATTGCAGCTTTTGTCTTCACCAGTCCGGCTACATCGTAGTAGCTCTTTGCTTCAGCCAGGGCCGTTTCATAGTGACCTTGGGCGATCAAATCCCGTACCTTGTGCGTTTTGAACGGCGCACACGGCAGACAGCTCCCATGGTTTTAATAAAATCATTGCTGAATCGCGCGCTGCGACGTTGCCTTTTAGCGATCTGTTTGTCGCCTTGTCTGTTGACAATGACATTATTTCCGAACTCGCGTGATTGTCAGAGAAGAACTGTCGAAATTGAAGCCCGCAGAAACTATATACATGCCAGCATTACAATGGCGGTACCCGAGAAAGCCGCAATAGCTAGAAATCGTCTTGAACCGTTGTTTGACATGTTGCAGCCCGACCGCCTGTGTTGTCTTCATTGCAGCGGAAATGCTGCATAAAATTGTCAGAGATCCAATGAACTGCTCTACCGAACTCTGCTTCCGCCGTTTCGCCTTCCAAATCGACCACAAAGCTCACACCTTTGCGACGCGTATGTGCGCAACAGGCTTCCGTATCCTGAGTTTCGAAAAATCGACGACAACCTTGCGCGGAGGCAAACGCAGGACTTCTCTACCGCCGCGGCTAACTATTTTCGCAACCGCGCCAGGACCGACAATTATGCTGCGGGCCTTACCGACAGTTGCGCATTCACCGAGACCAAAAAGTCTGCCACGCCCACCAAAGCCTGTTTGGTCAAAGACATGGATCCAGCAATCATCTTGTATAAGACGCTGTCGCATAATTCCTTCCGAGCACTTACCGCGGAGAAACAGATGCCGCTATCCGTACTTAACGATAAAGCAGAGACGGCCTCACACTGGGAGAAATGCCTTCCGGCTGCTTTTTATAATATAATATAATATTATAATATAATATAATATAATATTATATTATAATATAATATAATATTATATTATATTATAATATAATATTATATTATATTATAATATAATATTATATTATATTATATTATAATATTATATTATATTATATTATAATATTATATTATATTATATTATAATATTATATTATATTATAATATTATATTATATTATAATATTATATTATATTATATTATTATATTATATTATATTATTTTATTTTATTTTTTTTTTTTTTTTTTTTTTTTTTTTTTTTTTTTTTTTTTTTTTTTTTTTTAACGCGATTGCGTCTTCCCAAGGTGACGCACTGAACAGGAAATCCGGCTTTGATAGATGCGAGGTTTCAACCGTTACGCGAGGAACTGTTCTTGAGTGACTAAAGTGGCAG
Organism: uncultured Phycisphaerales bacterium; assembly: GCA_963771925.1. Taxonomy (GTDB): domain Bacteria; phylum Planctomycetota; class Phycisphaerae; order Tepidisphaerales; family Tepidisphaeraceae; genus PALSA-1353. The sequence goes on along the minus strand of CAVYVE010000005.1, from coordinate 1,003,284 downwards.
AAATATAGAACTCTCTGTTGACCAAGCTCGCGGCCAGCCGATCGTCGTAGATGTCGCTATACCTGATGGGAGAAGCTGAAAACGGAATTCCATTGGTGGATCTCTGATAAAACGCATACCAACTGAATTTATAAAATACTGTTTGGAGTCAATGACTGGACGTGGTCAACCGAAACCGGGCAAAGCTTACCAACAGAGCCAACACCGCAAGTAAGCGTAGCTTTCGCGACGCGAATTGCCGTAAGTATTTTGACTTTCCGGCCAGCCATGCTTCGAGATTATGCGCCAGTGAGCCGGCGTATTCATATCTACCGCTTGGCGACTTGCAAAGTGTCTTTCAGGACTATGCCTTCCAGGGAGCGAGGGGCTTTTATGCCATATCGTCGTCGTCGAGTGCGTCAGCGACGCGCGTGGAGTGTTGGCGATGTGATGAGTAATTGAACGCAGGTCCCCATCTACTGGATATGGGATTTGACCCGTAAGTGAGGCAAACAACATGACGCCCAAACCGTAAACATCGCTGCGAGCGTCGATGGCATCCGGCGACGCTGATACTTGTTCTGGACTGGCCCACTGAAGAGTTCCAAGCACCTGTCCGGTCCGCGTTATATCTCCTGCGTTGATTTCCCTTTTCGCCGTCGTCATCTGTCAGCAACCGAGCCATGCCGAAGTCCAAAACATGCGGTTCGCCTCTACTATCCACCAGAATGTTCATCTGTTTGAGATCGCGATGTACAATGCCGCGCCTATTCGCATCGTCAATCGCATTGGCTATTTTGACAAACACGCGTACGATAGCTGCGATATCTTTGCCCAAGACCCGCACAAAACAGTCCAAATTGGCCCCGTCTATAAAGTCCATTACCAGAAAGAATCAGCCATCCCGCGTCTTACCGCGATCTAAAATGGTCACCAGATTTGGATGATTCAAACGAGCCAAAATTGCGTACTCGCGCTCAAAACGCGTTCGGCCTCGCGAACCGATGATATGCCTACCATGCACTGTTCTATCGTCACTGGCCTGCCAGTTTTATCTGGATGGCTTTGAACACCGTCGCCTGGCCGCCGTGCTTCACATTCTCGTTTGATGAGATATCCATGTAGCCGCAGCCCCTTGTGAGGATCTGTTTCATCTAGAACAATTTCCGACATTTTGCGTTGCCCGAGACCAACTCGTTTAAGCTGTCTATTTGCGAATCCGGCGTGCCTTGTCCTTGCCCGAGAACAACCGCCGTAAATTTGTTCAGCGGCTACCAGCTCTTTGTGCAAATCCGGCATCAATTCGGGTGTGAAGCAATTACCTGTTCATTGGAAATCTGCTCCCTTCGCGCTCGACGTGCGATCAGCTCCGAAATAATCTTAACGATGGTGTCGCTCTGCCGCTTAATGCCAGCCGATGCCTGTACGTCGGCAGCCGTGAAATCAGGCGAAAATATCTCGTGCGGCAATTCGCCTCGGCATTCATTTGCTGATGGGAGTTCTGACACTGACGAGCCTCGCGTCGAATGGAGCCGAAGTTACGGTCAAAAATAAATCGATGCCGAGCGCAATTCCAAGCGAAGAACCTTCAGGCCGCGATTGCAAAGCATTGAGATCGCTCCCTCGCTCCGTCGCATAATTTTCGCGGTTTCCTTCGTATTCATACCCTTCAGATATCGAAGCCGCATTGCCCGCGCCTGATCCAATGGCAGCCGTTCGATTGCACCTTCCAGTGCGGCCATCAGTTCATGACTGGCGGCTGACTTGCTGGGGGTTCTCTGATAGGTCGCCATTTCCGCAAGCAATCGCACAATCGAGCCGTTACTGCTGGCCCCTTCGGTCGGAATGCGTTTGCCCGCCCGTTTTGCGGTGCGCACATATTTTACGTGGTCCGAATTTAGATTGTGCCGATTGTCACGAGCCAGCGATACACCGGATCAGACATCTCCGCACGAAACTCGGAAACTGCACGAATCGCCCTCAGGCAGATGTCCTGAAAGATGTCCTGCGGTTCAAAAACATCGCGTAATTCCGCAGGGAAATGCGACTGTATGTACGCCAAAAGTCGTTTGCGATTTCGATACAGTAACAATTCTAAAGCTGTAGCGTCGCCCCTAACCGCCCTTGAAATCAAGCTTGATTCATCTTCCGTCGTGGACATGAGTATCTAAAGCGCGAAGATCACCCTGCAGAGTAACCGAGGAGAAGCCCGTCTGGCAAGGGCAAGAAAATGATGATTGCGGCTCGTTGGTCAGGAGTTTTTCAGAGCTTCCAATTGTATTTCCTCAGCGTGACAGCAACTTGTGGTGCCGGAGGGACAATAGATTGGAGCAGTCGTCCACGAACACCTCCGACGCGTTTGATGAAAAGTTTACGTCGCCCGCGAAATTTAACTGCGCGGCGTGAGCATGCGACGGCGACATCGTTAATCGCAGGAAAGGCCAACGCAATGACGGCTCACTTCACTTCATTTCGCCGTAAGCTGTGCAAGGTCGCCCTCCTCATTCTCGTTCCTGGGGTGTCGGCCTTCCTCTTGCGGCGCAGCCGCGTGCCTTCGGAGATTCGACCGACAAAGAGCCTGAACCTTGATGGATTGCATATTCCCGAAGCGACCATCGATATCGGAGCGGTCTGGTCCGGGGGCAAAAGTGTTCAGCGAGAGTTTACTTTGACGAATCGCACCGGATATCGAATCAGGATCGAGTCCGTTGCATCCGACTGCGGCTGCACAGTGCCCACAATTATTTCGAGCAAAGTGGAAAATGGGCAGTCGACGAAAATACACGTGGCATTTTGGCCGCCTGATGTCGCTAATGACCGCGCCGTTGAGTTCCGTCGCACGATTTCCGTCGCGGTTGACACATTCAAGGGCAAGGAATCGTTTCATCTGTTCCTCACGGGTCTCGTAGAGCCCGATGAATCACTGCGAGTGTTTCCGGTCAACGCCGAACTCGAAACGCCAGAGGAAGGCGTGATTCTTCATTTCAAAGGGTCGGTGAGTCTTCTCAAGAGTATCCCTGGAACACTGGTCGTGTCTCCCAACCGCGATCAACGAGTGTTGGTCCAAATGCCTCCAACCGGCCGACTGGACGGAATAGGAACTAAGGAGGTCAAAGTAACGGTCGCCGGGAAGTCCAGCCTGGAGGATATTGGTGATTGGAGATCGGCGATTACATTTGCCCCAGACATATTATCCGGTGGGTTAACAGTCCATTTGAGCGGCCATGCACCGCAGTACGTTTTTGCTACTCCACGAAGCCTCATTCTGACCGATGACTCGGCCGGACGCGAGGCAACCGTTCAGTTGACCAGCAAGGCGGAATCTTGCCGATCCTAGATTCTGTCAAGACGGATTTACCATTGGCGTTAGATTTTCTGAAAGGAACGCCAAATGACATAAAGCTCCGTACCCTCCGTGTTCGGATAAAGGGACCGCTGTCTAATAATATCACTGGAACAATCCACATTCTGGTGAGTCCGTGAAATGCACCGAGCGAGACAATCTCAATTCCGGTCGTGCTCCTTCAGGAGAGAACAGGCCGCCCTTAAATTACTAACGAGCCGTGCACACTTTACCCAGGAGAAGCATGCCATGCGTCGCGTCAAACTACTGATCGGTATTTTCACCTTCGGAATTCTGGTTTTCGCGTTGACTCTCCGGGTTCATGCCGTTGGCGGCTATGGCACCATCTGTTTGCCTGGCGGAGGATGCTGGTCTGTATGTGTGAACACCGGAGATGGAGGAAGCACGAAAATCCTCGGCGCTTCTCAGATTACGGAATGCAGCCCCGCATACGGGTCCGCTTGCTCGGGGACTAACGGCAATTGGGGCGTCTGCGGCGTGGAGTACAACTATTCATCCTCCGACTGCGATCCTACAACGATCGATAACTCATATTACGTATACAGCTTCTATTGCTAGAGGGCATTTAAGCGTGGCCCTCGGATGTTTGTACCGACCTCAAAGTTCGACATTGGTTGTCATATTGACCTCGAGACACGTTGCCGTACCGGCAAGAGAGGAGTACTGAGATGAAAGCTTCAACCCGCACTCCCATTTGGATTGCCGCGTGTGCTCTTATGATCGCCGTTTCTGGTAAATCTTTAGGAGACACATTGGAACGGTCAGCGATTGCCGCGCACCAGGACCAACTCCAGAACTTAAAAGTCGACTGCGAAGAAATGCGGGCCTATGACATCGATCCTGCAGTGGCCGCGAAAGAGCCGCCTAATTTCCGGCACGTGCGGCTCGAACTTAAGTGGACCGAAGCTTCGAGCCTGACATTCCAATTTTTGAATGGCAGCGCCTACTGATGATCGAACAACGACAGCAAATACCTTGAACTATTGGACCGCCAAGGGTTTGCCGGCCATCGCGCGACAAATCCAAATAATATCAACCACAGGCAGAACCGAAGAATTGACAACTCAGCTTCTTGCGAATGGCAAGCGAATATCATTTGGAGGACTGCGGCAGTTGAACGGGTTCTCCCCGGATGACACGATCGATATTGCATTAGGCCTCCGCCTCCTTGGGGGCCGCCAATGGCTCAACGGGGACGACCTCAACGCCATGGAGGAAGTCCCGCAAAACGACCCAACGATTGTAATTCTCCATACGCAGGAAGGGGGCCATTTCCATGAAATGCGATTTGACAAGCGGCTCCTTTATGCCATGGTTTATTACCGCTGCACGGGCACGCGCGGGAGTTATGTTGAGATAAAGAACGCTGATTTTCATCGCTATGGAAACGTTTTTGTTCCCGGCAAGATAATTCGGACTTCAAATGTCGTAGATTCAAAAGGCGAGACGCGACATCCCATGACATTCACATTGACCGTCACAAAGGTCTCGCTAAACGATCTCAACAACACTTCGGCTCGGTATGTCATTGCGTGGCCAGCGCAGCTAAAGCTTTTTGACGCTAGGACAAAGGATTACATTGAAGTTGGCCCCACGACCCGTCCTCTCTCGGATGATGATATTCGCCAGCAACTTGCGGAGAGGCGAATCCGCGAGGTAATGCTGGAGTCGCTGGCAGCCCAACGGATTCAGAGGGCACTCAATGGTGAGCCAACGACAAGACAATAGAAAAAAAAGAGCCTCACATGAACCTGCAAAGGTGGCTTCAAATCCTGGTGCGATTCGGCCTCGCAACGATCTTTCTCTATGCGGCCACGGCTAAAACACTGCGGCACAATGTCGGCCAAATAGCCTCCAATAGCATTTTTGGCGAGTGGTCGCGATCAATGCCTATGGGCTATCTTCTGATTTCCGGCGAGGCCGTGTTGGCCGTCTGGCTACTTTCTGGCTTGGAAGTGAACGCGGCAGGTGTGATGACGCTGGCCATTCTGTCCGCGTTCAGCGGTTTAGTCGTTCTGGAACTTGGACAGGAATACCCAAAGCCGTGCGGATGCATGGGAACGCAATCAGTCGTGGCGACGAATCTAAATGCTATTCGAATCTCTCTACGCCATGATTTGGCTCGGAACGTCTTCATGATGATCGGCGCTGCATGGCTCTATTTATCAGCGCATGGACGAAAGCGCCTAGCTTAATTCGCAAATCGTGCTACTTCTCTCCCCGAGGTGCGCGGCGGAAGCGGTATAGGCTTTGCCGATCCCAATTGCGGATGGGCGGCGGCAACAGGTCGGACAAGCGGGGATGTGAGGGACGGTTGAGGTGCGGCCGTGGCCGCAAAACCTGTTCGGGGGTAGCCATTCGGGGCTGGCCAGGGGGGATTCAAGAAACGACGCGATGATTCTGTCGGCCAGGAGATGCAGGGTGTCTTCGGACTGGTCTTTGCCGAATTGAACGGGCACTTCAATGCCAGTCTTGTGCCTTTGTTGCCGCCAGCCGTCGTGATACGCCGACAGCAAAGCCTCCTGGGTGACTGCCAGCCCCTCAAGCCTGGCCCGAAAATACAGTTCCAGCGCCGCGTGGATCGAGCCGCCGAAGATCAGGCTGGCCGGTATGAAATCCGCCGCAGCCTTCTCGACATACAGGAAGGCGAACTTCCTGGGGCAAGACCGCATCGTGGAAATCTGAGAATGGGACAGATAGTTCCTGCCCGTGATTCGCTCGGCTGCTTGATTCGGCGATTGCTCGCGAAGCGTGCGCGCAAGGCTAGATACACCGGTGGACTGGTAGTCCTTTGAGGCCTTCCGGCTGAGGCCCACATTGATCGACAGTGGCATGGAAATGCCTCCTTTGCCCTATGGGGCGGTGACGATGGCGAAAAGATGAACGAATGGGAGATCGCTGACAGCGATTGGATCCGCTCATGTATCTTGACGCAAAAACTGAGGGAATTTATGCGGGAAACGGTTCCATCGGTCTGGGACACGGTGTCCCAAATCCCCTCAATAAACGTTATCACTGACACCGAGGTCCGATCGATTTCTTAGGCGCAATGGGGGACACATCTTGTACACAGTCGCCAGGAGACGGACGGCGTTTCAATGAAATGAAAGGGGTTGGAATGATACGAATTGCAACAAAGCAGCTTACCCGCTAAGCTGCTGCGGTCGCAGTCGTTTACAAGTGAAAACAAGCTCGCTCGGGCGATTTTCGTAAAGCGGGGGTTAAGGGTTCAAATCCCTTCTTCGGCTATGACATAACCGAACGCTGAAAGCGAACTGGCGTTACCTGCCGGTATCCGCGACAAGAGATTTTGACCAAGCTCTTAACCTGGGTATCCTGAAAAATGGCCGACGACGGAGGTCAGCGCGGATTCAGTTTGCGAATTCCGGTTTTTATCTCAAACTTCAAGCGGAGGTTCTCATGGCTCGATACATCATCCTTCTGAACTGGACGGAACAGGGCGCACGCGGCGCAAAAGATACGGTGAAGCGTGCCGCCGCGGCGAGGCAATTGTTTGAGAAGGCGGGGGCCAAGCTCAGCCAGTGCTACTGGACGCTGGGCCAGCACGACCTGGTGCTCGTGACAGAAGCACCCGGCGACGAGGTAATCACCGCGCTGGGCATCCAACTCGGAATGGTCGGCAACGTCCGCAGTTCGACGTTGCGGGCGTTTGACGAAAAGGAGATGGAGCAGATCCTTAAGAAAGTCTGACGCGGCGGGGGTCAGAATGGAATTTTGTCGGCGACGACCTGGGACTTGGCGACCGTGTGGCCGCAGGCGGCAGATTCGTCAGCGGTTCCATCAGGTAACGCTGGGAATCGACGCCGTGGCGGCGGCACGCGTTGGTCATCGAGTTCAGGGTCGCGGCCGTTTGCCGAAGAATCGATTTACCTCATTACTGACGATGCCGCACAAGCCAGTCCAAAAATTCGGCGTCGCGGGCTGAAGACGCGGGTGGCGACCAATAGCGCAATTGACATCACGCGCGTGGAGTTGTCATTTGCGCCGTCGCCGCGCAAGGACGCCGAAGCCGGCGAGCATTGAAAGGCCGAGGAACGTCGGTTCAGGAACATCGGACAGTGTTATGCCATTGGCCGCCGCGAAGGCGTCCAGGGCCGACCAGTCGGCCGCCGTCACCACGTCGGCATTGCTGCCGGCCGATTGACCGTAGTTGACGGCCAGGATTCCGAAGTCCGCGCTGTCGACCTTGCCGTCGTAATTGAAGTCGCCCTCATCCCAAACGGCGCCGGAAGCGCCGTAGTTGTCGGCCAAAATGCCGAAGTCGGCGGAATCGACCTTGCCGTCGAGATTCGCATCGCCGGCCAGCGTGTATGCGACTTCGAGTTCGCCGGAGAGCAGGCCGGCGACGACGTTATTGGCGCCGTCGGCATAACCGATGCTGTAGGTGCCGGAGCCGATCGTGATCGGGGCGGAGGTGATGATGACTCCGCTGGTGGCGCTGGCGCCGTTCCAACTGCCGCCGTTGTAGCCGGCGGCCAGGTAGGCGCGAATCGTGGAATCTATGCCGCCGCCCGGATCGCTGATGATCATGTGATTGTTGCCCAAATCCAGTGCCCCGCCCGCGGAAATCGACAAGGACGACAACGTCTCGCCGCCGGCGGGATCGGTGTTAACGGCCAGTTGCAGTGTGCCGCCGGTGATCGACACGCTGCTGTTGGCCGGAAGAGCGCCGGCGGCGCCGATGACGAGCGTGCCGGCGGTGACGTTGGTTCCGCCGCTGTACGTGTTGCCGCCGGTGTTGTTGAGAAACACCGTGCTGGTGCCGTTCATCGTTAGCGAGCCAGTGCCACCGATGGAGCCGGTGCCGCTGATCGTGTACGGGGCACTGTCGTTATCGAACATTACCGAGTTGGGGCTGACGGGGGTGTTGAGGGTAACGGCATAGTTGTTGTCGTTGACATCGTTGAAGGTGACATTGGAACCGTCGGTGTAGGTATCGGCGTAGATGCCGTTGTTCCAGTTGTAGTTGTTGTTGACGTCCCAAGTCACGCCGTCACCGCCCGTGCCCGCGCCGGTGTCGTTCCAGGTGAAAGCGGGGGTAGTGATCGTATAGGTAGTGGTCGAATAGGTGGAGCCCGTGGCCGTGGCGCTGTCATAGGGCGTGGCGTCCCAAGGCTGGTTTCCGGCGGCGGCCGTGGCGGCAGCGCCCGAATCGAGCGCGTCGTAGACGCCTTCCGCCGTATTTCCAAACGTGGTCACCACGTCAAAGTTGAAAGTGCTGCCGACGCTCAGCCCCAGCGTCGAAAGGCTGTAGGGAATGAGCAACGAGGTTGCCGTCTCCGATGGATAAGGCCCGGTGTCCGTTCCGGTGCCGACGGCAAGTTGGTTCCACGCACTCGATGAGTATTGATAGATGGCCGAACCGTCGGACCCGGCAGTGCTCGTCCCGGATTGGTTCGTCCAGGCGGCGACCCAGTAATTCATGCCGGTGCTGATTCCGATGGGCTCGCCGTACGGGTTGCTGATGGCGGTGCTTCCGCCGCCGGCGGCGGTTTCCATCTCGATTTCATAGAGGCCGTAGGTTTGGTTGTCGTTGGTGAGCAGATCGACCGGACTTGGATTGGTGCCGGTTCCTCCTGCCAGCGGATCGGAGGTGGTTCCCGGATTCAGATTGATCTGAAAATAGATGTTCGATGCGTCATTGGTAATGACGACGCTGGAAATATCGATGTACGTGTTGCCGTAGTCGTTCCCCGCCCAATCGAACAGCGCGTCATTATAAGTGGTCACCGCCACCGCCGCGCCCGGCATCCAGGACAACCCAGCCGCCAATGCGATGAAGGACCTGCCGAGGAAGCGCACATTCGTCTTGTCCATAAAACCCTCCGAGATGGTTTTTCCTCTCCACACCGCCGTCGTGACATTTTCAGGCGGCATCGACCTGCCAGAGAGGATAAAACAAATGGAGCGGGAGACTATGTAGAGTTGCGAATTAATCCTGCGATTTTGCGACAGAGGGCTGCGTTTAGGGCAATTGGGACGATTGGTTGGCCGGCTGCGAATTCAGTTCGACCAGCGCCGGGCGCAATCCGTCGGAATTTGCGGTGACGCGGATCGAGCCGGGGGACCGCGCCGCCTGCACGATCGCCAGGCACAGGCCGTTGAATGCCCGGTGATGGTTTGCCTTGAAGCTTTCATGATTCGCGGGGTCGCCGTCGTCCACGCCGATGATTTTGCCCGGGCCTTGCAATCCAAACGTCACTTCATTGTCGGCGGTCGGAACGGTCCTGCCATCGGCATCGACGATCCGGACGGTCAGATTCGCCACGTCCCGGCCATCGGCCGCGAGGACGATCTTGTCGGCCGAAAGCTCAATCGCGGCCGGCTCGCCGGTCGTGCCGATTTGCTCGGTCGCGACGATCTTTCCCGCCGTCGTCCCCACCGCCTTCAATGTTCCCGGCTCATACGGCACATCCCAGGACAGATGCAGATCGCCGGTGGTTCGGATCGCCCGGGCCCGAGCCGGCATGTTTCCGTACATCTCGATCATTCCCTGTTTCGGAAATTCGTACCCCTTCACGCCGAACGATTTGCCGTTCACGAACAATTCCACCGTATCGCAGTTCGTATAACACATGACCGGGATGATCTGTCCTTCGTGGCCTTTCCAGTTCCAGTGCGGAAATAGATGCAGAACGGGTTTGCTGGTCCACTGGCTCTGATAGAAATAATAGCCGTCCTTCTTGAACCCGCAGGTGTCGAGCACGCCGAAGAAGGCGCTGCGGAACGGCCAAAACGCTTCGCCCAGGTAATCGATCCCCGTCCACATGAAATCGCCGGCGACGTAATCGTGCGCCGCGACGAATTCCCAAAGCTGTTCCACGTCGATCCGGCGGTTGCTCGGCGGAGGCGGGTGAAAACGCCGGAAAAAGGGAAGCGTCGAAGGGAAAATCGGCGGCGGCGCGTCCGCCGAAAGATCGTCGGGAAACAGCCCTCGATAATCCCCCCGGATTCCGCCCATGGAGACGCTCTCGGTGCCGATGAACTTGCGATGGGGAAACAGCCGGCGATCGACGCTGTAATACAGGTTCGCGCGGTCGAGCCAGCGATCGACGTAGTTGTATCCGACGACATCCAGAAGTGCGGGAAATTCCGGGGGCGCGCTGAGCGGCTCGGCGAAGAGTTTGTCGCACGCCGCCGTCACCGGCCGCGTCGGGTCTTCACGGTGAAACGTGGCCACCAGCGGTTCCAGGACCAGCGCTCCGCCCGGCAGCACCTGCTCCTGGACTTCGTTGCCCGCGCTCCACAGCACCACGCAAGGATGATTCCGATCGCGATGAATGAAATCGGTCAGGTCGCGCTGCGACCAATCGGCAAAGAACCGATGATATCCGCCCAGGGTCTTGCCCGCTTCCCATTCGTCGAAGGCCTCGTCCATCACGAGAAACCCGAGGCGGTCGCACAGATCGAGAAATTCCGGCGCCGGGGGATTGTGGCTGGTGCGGATGGCGTTGCAACCCATTTCCTTCAGCAGCCGCAGTCGCCGCAGCCATACGCCCTCGGGCACGGCCGCGCCGACGCATCCGCCGTCGCCGTGCAGACAGACGCCATTGAGTTTCACGTGCTTGCCGTTGAGCAGGAAACCTTTGTCCACGTCGAACTCGATCGAGCGGATGCCGATCGAGGTGTCGTATTGATCGACCGCTTTTTCGCCGTCGAGCAGCGTGCAGCGAACGGTATAAAGATACGGCGTCAGGTCGGACCAGAGGTTCGGATGATCGAGGGTCAATTGTTCTTCGAATTTTCCGGCGGCGCCGGCGTCAAGTTCCTCGCGATTGACCGCTTTGAACTTGCCGCCCGTCCGCATCGAATATCTCGCATCTCAGCGTGAACCGCGCCGAATCGCTGCGCCGGTTATCCACTTCAACGGCCGCCTGAATCGTGGCGCTTTGCTGATTCACCTGCGGCGTGGTGATGAACGTGCCCCACTGGGCGATCGCCAGGGGATCGGTCACGGTCAGCCAGGTATGGCGGTAAATCCCCGACCCGCTGTACCAGCGCGAATTGGGCTGCATGGAATTGTCCACGCGGACGGCGATCAGGTTGTCCCGTTGTCCGAAATTCAGATAGGGCGTCAGATCGTACGAAAAGCCGATGTAGCCGAACGGCCGTTTGCCGAGCGAGCGGTTGTTGATCCAAACCTCGCTGTCTTCGTAAACGCCGTCGAATTCGACGGCGATTTGTTTGCCTCCGAACGAGTCGGGAAGCCGAAACGTTTTTCGATACCACCCGATTCCCGTCGGCAAATATCCGCCGCCTCCGGCGGCCGGGGCGGATTCGTCGAACGGGCCGGCAGTGCTCCAATCGTGCGGCAGGTCGATCGCCTGCCAACCGGAATCGTCGAATTTCTCCGTCTGAGCCCCGGCCGGATCGCCGAGCAGGAACTTCCAGCCGAAATCCATGCTGAGGCGCCGGCGCGGCGAATCGGCGGCGGATGCGCTCGTGCTCGAGAGGAACAGCACCACAACCGGCAATATAACGGCCAACGATTTGAACATGACGCTCCTGGGCGATCGAAGTTTCGCCAGTTTGAGCAAGTCCGAGGCGGATTTGCCAACATTGGTCGGCGACGCGCCAATCCGCTGCCGGTTCTGTGTCGTAAATTTGAATGGATTATTCGCAGGAGTGCAGAGCGGCCTGGGCCGACGTCATTTAGAATTCAGGCCTAAAGTGTCGTGGCAGGAGCGAGTTGGCACATCCTCGGCGGCCGGCTGGAGAACAGGAGCGTTTCATGAGAAGCCCGCGTCAGGTCAACGGATTTACGCTGGTGGAACTGCTGGTTGTCATCGGAATCATCGCCCTGCTGGTGTCGATCTTGCTGCCTGCACTGAACAAGGCGCGGCAACAGGCGAACTTGATTGAGTGTCAATCCAATCTGCGCAGCATTGGGCAGTTGCTCCAAATTTATGAATCGGAAAACAGAGGCTATGCGCCGTTGGCATACAGTAATATTTTTTATACCAGTTTCGCGGACACGTTGACCCTGATGAATAATAAGACGCATCCTCCCTCACCTGGATTTCCGGGACAGCCAACTACTCCTCCGATCGCCAACAATCCGACCATGGCCTATATGCTCGAACCGCTGCAGGATTCAGGGGTCTTTCAGGATGTGGATGTTCCGCCGACGCCCTACTACGCTCATGCGTGCGCCTACATGGCAAATGTCCGAGCATTTGGGGCGGAGGGCTTTTGGGATCCCGTAACGCAAAACAGCAATACCACCAATCCCACACAAGCCATTGCGTGGAAGCAACGCAATCTCTCAACGATCAGGAATTCATCCCAGATGATGTTGGTGTGGTGCGGAGCCTGCAAAGTATCGGAGGCATACAATTACGGCTGTAAATGGACCGTTCCCGACGCGCTGGATTATTATACAATGTACAATTATACCGGCCTTTTGAACCCTCCGCCCTCAACCCTTGCATCCGCCAATTATCTGCCCTCATACTACGCTAATCCAATTTCCCTTGGGATCAATCCCTACCCAGGACAGGTGCCGGGCAGTATGTATCCCGGAAGCGTGACCGCATCCTATCTCGCCAATGCCAATCAGGAATATTGGGCTCCCGACGTAGGCAACACTCAAGTCTATAATGGCCCGGGGGGCTATGACGTATGCGACATGCGTTTCCGTCATCTGGGGAACACAACTTGCAACTTCCTTTTCGCCGATGGCCATGTAGACAGCGAAGCGTTGGGCACGGTGACAGCGCAAGAAATCTGTATAAATCCATGAACGAGTTGCTCGAAATGGCCTTTTTTGCCGGCGAAGGCAAGCTTGTCCGGCGCGGAAAGAAATATGTCCGTTCGTGAGCGGCTTAGCAATGACAAAAAGATGGGCGTGGCCATAGGCATAGCGCTCATCCTTGTTGCCGCGCTGGCGCTGGCAATACAATTCTGGCCTAAAAGGAAAGCCAATCTGGAAATGGCCTATTTCACGGACGATGACGGCAAAACCTGGTTCGAGGACAGCACCTATCAGGTCGCGCCGTTCATGCACGATGGCAAAACCGCGGTCATTGCGGAGATATATAGCTATGATAACGGCAGCAAGCGGTTCTGCGCCTACTTGGCGAAATACACGCCTGACGCCCAAAAAAGGTTAGAGGCAGCACTGGCCGACGCTCGGTCAAAAGGCCAGCCGCCAGATTCCATTGAACTATATCACGACCCCGGATTTATCCGAACGGGGATGTTGGCCAAGTTGCCGGGAGACAATAATTCTTGGATTCCCTATACCGACTCTCGTGTGGGCCAGATTTTTTCGATCCACTCACCTGATGGCAGCCAGGTAGACGAGGTGTTCGTGTATTAATTCCTAATGAATGGAGTCTTTTCATGTTGGATATTTTTTGCCGATGGCCGCGAATACGTCGGCTGATTGATGTTGACCGCCGAACCGCATTTAACATCATCGAGCCTTTGGAAGGCCGAGTTTTATTGAGCGCGGTAGCACCGACTTGGTCTCAGCACTTGGGAAGTTCAGTTGCTACCGCCGGTGATGGTGACGTGTTTAATGGTCAAGTCACAACTTATGACCCATCAAATGGGGACGTGTTGGTGGCATTTTCAGGATTCGATCTGGGTCCTCCGTTGGACTACCTATGGGTGGGCGCTTTCAGTCCGAATGGAAACGGACAAACCGATGCAAGCTTCGGGGGCACTTTTTACTCTGCGTCAGGCGGCGAATCTGTAGGGCCACTCGCAGGATATGCAATCATCGAATTCGAAGAACAGCCTTTGACGCCATTAGGGATATTTGTCGATCAAGCCGGTGATATCAATATTGCGGCGGCTTTCGCCCAAGGTGGGCCCGGAAACGGCATTCAAGGAATTGGGGTAATTCAGATTAATTCGCGTGGAACATCTGTGGATTATATCGACGCCGTTGAATCTCCGTCGCTCTCCGGGGCTGGCGAGGATACTTACACCGGTTTTGCTTCTGCATACAATCCGAAGACAAATGATATTCTGATTTCGGGTAGCGATTACACTTACACCTCGAATGTAAATGATAATGCAATTTGGGCGTTTAGTGCGCAGTCAGGCTCGCTCGACGGAGATTTCGGTGTTAACGGTGAGTTCACGATTCTGGGTAGTGCGGACGAAAATAGCGAAATTTTCAACAATTACAACGCGGACGAGTTTGATGCCATCACAGTTGACGCAAATCCTGATGACGCCACCTACGGCGACATCTACGCGGCTGACGACAGCTATAGTGACGTTCGTGTCGTTGCAGTAACCAGCGATGGCAGCGGGCTTCTTTCTGGATTTAACAGCGGCGAGCCGTTTCAGCTAGACAACTTTGCACCGGCTGGGTCGAATTCAGTCAACATTGCCGCGATTTTTGGACTGGCTGTTTACGGCGGAAACGTCATTATCGCCGACCCAGTCAGTTGGACAGATGCTTTAGGCAGCTACACGGGCGTTGGATTAACCGAAATCAATGCCGCCACTGCGGCACTGGCAGATTTTGGCCCGAATAACGACGGCCAGCTATTCGTGCCCTCTCCGCCGTCCGAAAGCGTGGCGACCTGGGCGGGTCAATTTGTGTCCAATGGGCAAATCCCTGTTAATGGACTCATGGCCGTTAACCCGAACAACGGTGACATCGCCCTCGTCTACGCTACTGGAAACCCCTTAAATGGACAGCCATGGAATGGATTTGAGCCTGAGGGCCCTATGGTTGCCCAATGGGTAAACGGCAGCACGGGGCAATTCGAGACGTTGGACCAAACATACACGAACTCAGATAACCCGAACTTTGTTCCGAGCGCCACATTTGTAAGTAACGGTGGCGACTCGGGTGGCTTGATGGATGCTGATATCGACGATAGCCAGGTTGATCTTTCGCTTGGCTATTACGGACCTACTTCCGGCCCCGACACGCCCCTGACCCTTCTTTCTGCGGATTCAGTCAAGTCCCAAGGCGGCGTCGATTACGGGATTAATCTTGCCCTTAACGTGCCTAACGGAACGCTGCCAAGCGTTGAAGACCGGATTAACGGTCCGACCGAGATCACGATGGATTTTCAGTCGCCGATTACCCTCGGGCCGAACTTTGCGATCTCGCTAACCGATACGTTGAGCGCTTCTGATGGAGCTGTCAGTAGCTATGCGGTGGACGGATCGAATCCGGACCAACTGGATATTTATCTGTCTGGCGCAATCAACGAGCAGACGCTGATCGTTGCGGTTGATAGTGTGGAAGATACGGAGACAGGCGTAAGCGGCGATTACAGCGTTAAGGTCGGCGTGTTGCTCGGTGACGTGGCAGGGCTAGGCGTGGTGAGTTCCGGGGATTTCGGTTTCCTTGCCGTCAACTACGGCACTCAGGCGAATTCCACCGACTTTACCTGCGATATCAACTGCGACGGCGTTATTGATAGCGCCGATTTTGGCATATTAGCCGCCGCCTGGGGTACGTCACTGAACTATTGAACGTCAGGTTTGCGCTTTACGAGGAAGTTATGGCTTTGAGCCTTTTCAGGCGACTCAGGAGATTGGCCCTTATTCCTCTTTGGATGCTTGTTAGCGTCGTCGCTGCTCGTGCCGCGGATCAGCCGTTCATCACCGGGGCCGATATCTCCATGCTGCCGACAATCGAGAAAGCCGGCGGGGTCTATCGCGATCACGGCAAGCCGGGCGACGCCATCCAGATTCTGCGCGATCACGGATGCAATCTATTTCGCGTGCGCCTGTTCGTGAATCCGGACCCGGACTATGCCAAGACCGGCGGGGCCGTGCAGGACCTTGCGTACGTCCGCGCACTGGCAAAGCGCATCAAGGCCACGGGGGCTGAATTTCTTTTGGACATTCATTACTCCGACGACTGGGCCGATCCGGGCAAGCAGTACACGCCGGCGGCGTGGAAGAATCTGAATTTTGAGCAGTTGAAACAGAAGGTCCACAACTACACGGTATTCGTCATGACCGATCTGCGCGATCACGGCGACTTGCCGGACATGGTGCAGATCGGCAACGAAATCACCGCGGGAATTCTGTGGCCGACGGCGCAGGTGCTGGACCAGCCGGCCGCCGATGAGGCGCGGCAGTGGCGGCGATTCGCCGAATTGGTCGACTCCGGCGCCAAGGCCGTGCGCGAATTCCAGACCGATTCGCATCCCATTCGCATTGTGATTCATATTCACGGCGGCGGGAAGGAAGGCATGTGCAAATATTTCTTCGGGAAATTCAAGCTCGATCCGGCCGATTACGATATCGTCGGCCTCAGTTTTTATCCGGCCTGGGGCGACGAGATCGAATTTCTCCCGCAGAACATGGCCGACGCGGTGGCGCTCACGGGCAAGGACGTGATCCTGGCCGAGACCAGTTATCCGTGGAAGGAATTGCCGGACAAGGTCGGTCTGGCTACGCTCCACTGGCCGCAAACGCCCGACGGACAAAAGCAATATTTGCAAGATCTCATCAAGGTTATCCGTCGCGCGCCAGGCCATCATGGGATTGGATTCATTTACTGGTATCCCGAAGCGATTCCGGTGCCGGGGATGACGATCTGGAGGGGGGGATTCGAGGGGCTGTTTGACCAAAGCGGCAACGCGCTGCCGGCTCTCGATGCCTTTGGTGCGCACGGGTGAATCGATGGCCAGAACCTCATCAGAGCTGAGGCAAGGCGTCCGGGCGCAAAGCTGCCCCGGCGGGCGAAAACATTACCGGTCAAGAAGCAGATCGCCGGGCCGGACATCGCCCCTGGCGCGGTCCGCGGCTGACGATTCCTCTGAACCAGGATTGGTTTTTCCGCCGGCTCGATTCCGCCCAATCGGATCGCGTTCCCTCCTGGAACGGCATGGCGGCGCCGGCCGATGCCCGCCAATGGGAACTCGTGAGCCTCCCGCATAGCGTGCGGCTGGAACCCCTCAACGCCAGCGGAGGCCGCAATTTCCAGGGAGTCTGTTGGTATTGCCGAAATCTCGAACTGCCGAGCGAGTGCAAGGGGCAAACGATTTACCTGCATTTCGAAGGGCGCGATGCAGGTCGCGGAGGTATGGATCAACGATCGGAAAGTCGCCGCGAATTATTGCGGGTATCTCCCATTCGTCGTCGATCTGACGTCGCTCGATCGATTTCGAATCGCGCCGAAATATCCTGGCCGTCCGGCTGGACAATCGCGACAATCCGCGGTCCCGCCCGGCAAACCGCAAGGCGAACTCGACTTCACTTATTTCGGCGGCCTATACCGCAACGTGAGGTTGGAAGTGATGGATCGGCTGCACATCGCCGATCCGATTCTCAGCGACAAAGTCGGCGGCGGGGTGTCATGGTGAGTTATCCCGAGGTCGGCCGCCCAATCGGCGCGCGGTGCAGGTTCGCACGAACGTTCGGAACGAAGCGTCGCAGCCCAGGCAATGCACCGTCTGTGCAGGAGCTAAGCGATCCGAGCGGGCGAATCGTGGCCCAGGCGAAACAGTCCATTGACATCGGCGCCGATGCCGAGGCGATTTTCAGCACGTGCTGAACGTTTCACGTCCGCGGCTCTGGCATCCGCTTCATCCCAATCTTTACACGCTTCGCACGACGATCCTCGACGATGATCGCCCCGCCGACGAGTTGATCGCCCGCATCGGCATTCGGCATATTCGCTTTGACCGTCGCGACGGACTGTTCATCAACGGCGAGAAATTCTTTTCCATCGGAGCGAATCGTCATCAGGATCATCCGTATGTCGGCTACGCGATGCCCGACAGCGCGCACTATCGGGACGTGAAAAAGCTGCGCGAGGCCGGTTTCACGTCGTGTCGCAGCCATTATCCGCAGTCGCCGGCGTTCGTGGATGCGTGCGACGAGTTGGGAATGCTGGCCATCGTGTCGAATCCGGGTTGGCAATTCGTGGGCGATGAAATGTTCCAGGCCCGCGCGATTCACAATGCCCGATTGATGGTTCGACGCGACCGCAATCACCCATCGGTCATCCTCTGGGAAGCCGCGCTGAACGAATCCGACAACCGCGTTATGGCTGCCGTGCTGCAGCGGGCCGTGCACGAGGAATATCCCGGCGACCAGTGCTTCACCGCCGGTGATCGGGAACCCGGATTCGCGGGCGATGAGACTTTGGGCTGGGATGTCGAATACCTTCACAACGACGGAAGCAAACCATATTGGATTCGGGAATGGGGCGATCATGTCGATAACTGGAGCGACCAGCAATCGCGCAGCCGGGTGCCGCGCCGCTGGGGTGAATTCCCCATGCTGGTCCAGGCACGCTCGCACGCGGCCCGGCTGGAAGAAATTCTCTCCCAACGCCGTGGAAATGCGCCCAATGGCGACATGAAACGACTCGGCCGGCGCTTGCCTCTGGGCGGGGATCGACTGCCAGCGCGGATATCACCGCGATCCGTTCTACGGCGGGGTGCTGGATTTGTTTCGGCTGCCGAAGTTCAACTATCATTTTTTCCAAAGCCAATGCCCGCCGGATATTCGCATCCCCGGCCTGGATCTTGGGCCGATGGTCTTTATCGCGAATTTTGCGACGTTTCTTTCGCCGACCACCGTCACGGTCTTCAGCAATTGCGGCGAAGTCCGACTGATCTTGGACGGTCGAGAGATCGGACGGCAAAAGGCGGTTGCAGGATTTGGACTGGAGCATCCGCCGTTTACGTTTCGAGGTGGAATGCTTTGCTCACGAGCAATCGACGATGTACATGACGGGCGTGGCCAAGGAGGAAAAGCCGCCGCTGGAGTTAATCGCCGAGGGAATTATCGCGGGAAAGGTCGCGGCGCGGCATACGGTGCGTCCGCCGGGTGTGGCGAAAAAACTTGTATTGGCGGCGGATCTGTGCGGCCGACCGCTCGTGTCGGATGGGTCGGATTGGGTCCGTGTTTACGCGAAAGTTTGCGATCGGCGGGAAACCGTCTGTCCGTATGCGGATGATTTAGTTAGGTTTTCGGTTGAAGGCGAGGGAAGAATTATCGGGGACGATCAGATCGGGGCCAATCCAGTGCGGGCCGAGGCGGGAATTGCAACGGCGCTGATTCAATCCACGCAGCGGCCCGGCATCATTGTGGTGCGAGCGACGGCTTGCGGCTTGACGCCTGGACTGATCGAGATTCAGTCCGAGAGTGATGACCGCGCTCGCTTCCCTTCGGGTCGCGGCTAAACTTCGGCGGTCATTTGAAGGGTTCTTTTGCCGCATCGGCATTTAATTGGTTGACGGCGATCAGGGCGTTTCCATCATTGTCAAATAACGAGGCGTCACTTCCTCTCCAGAGTGCGCCGGCCGTTTGAATCGGTATCGCTTCGGGCGACCAGTATATGACCCCAATGCCGTGCCCGTCAGGCGTCTGATGCTCGGCGCCAATCAAGTCTTGGAGGAACTGTCTTTGCCCGGCCGGCGAAATCGGCCAAGCCATGTTCTTGCGGCTCGACCAGCGCGCGGCGTCCTTCCAGGGATACGCGGTCTCGACGATGAGGATATCTTTGTGGTAACGGTCGGCGGTGCGTCGGAGGTTGTTACGAACGTTGGCCAGCGTGCCATGCCAATACGGATAGTAGCTTTGGCCAATGATGTCGTAGTCGATGTGGTGCTGTTGAAGATGGTCGAAGAACCACTGGGTGACGGGCCAATCGCCGCCGCAGTCGATGTGGATCATGATGCGCACGTCGTCGGCGGGCGTGGTGGATTGGCGGACCCCGCGGATTCCCGCCGCCAGGATGCGGGTGAATCGGTCCCATTGCCTGGCATCGTCGTACGGCTGCGGGACCGTGATTGGCCGGACGGTGCTGTCGTATACCTTCACCGTCGAAAGCGGAACCTGCACCTGGGCGTCCGGCCAAAGCATGCCGCCGGTGATCTCATTTCCGATCTGCACGATCTGCGGCAACGCGCCGCCTTGTTTCAAATCCGTCAGCACGTGAGCGGTGTAGGTCTCCACGGCTTCTTGCAGCGCATTGAAATCGAGGTCTTTCCAGGCGGCCGGCTTGATCTGGTGCTGCGGGTCAGCCCAGGTGTCGGAATAATGGATGTCGAGAATGAACGTGGCCCCAGCCGCTCTGATTCGCCTGGCGAGGGCGCGTGTGTAATCCAGGCTGTTGACGACGCCGCCGCGGCCATTGGGATTTACGAAAAGCCGCAGGCGAAAGCAATTCCAGCCGTGGCGACGGAAGATGGCAATGGCATCGCCACTCTTGCCGTCATCACGGTAAATCGCCCCACGTTGTTCGGCCTTGGCGAGCCCGGAAATATCGGCGCCGAGCAGAAAAGGCGCGCCGGCGGAACGGCAGCTTGGGTATTCGCGGATGCCGAAGCCACGGACGACAAGAATAACAACAACCCGGCGAAAAAAGGGCCGCGTGGCCGATCTGCTGATCGGCCACGCGGTTGATGTGTGCCTGAGGCGCTCCGCACGTCGCCTCATCAAGCCCGGCGTCGCCGCAGCATCAGCAAGCCAGCGCCGGCGAGGATCGCCATCGAGGTCGGTTCGGGAACCACCGTGTAGATGGTGGTGGCAAACGTCGAGCCGGGTGCGGTGGCCGAGTCATAGGATCCGCCGCTATAGGGGGCGGTGGCGGACCCCGGTTCCGTCGTTGTCCAGCGCGTCATAGCGCCTTGCCCGCCTGAATAGGTGGTCCAGACATCGAAGTTAAAACTGCTGCCCACGCTGAGGCCCAGGCGCTGAGCGGGAATTCAAAACTGACGGAGGCATATGGAGGTGAACCTGAACCGTCGTTGCTGCTTACCTCGGTGATCGGGGCGGTGGCGCCGGTCTGAGTCCATCCGACCGATGGAGCGGAACTGTAAGAATAAAGCTGCGCACCGCCGGGGTAGGTGGGGCCGGCAAGATAGCTGCCGATGAAATAGTTCATTCCGGAACTGATGCCGATGTCGCTGCCGTATGGATTTCCCACGGTCGGATCGCCAGTGCCGTATGAGGTATTTATGGCCGTTTGACCTCCGGCGCCGCCGTTTGTTTGAATGCCCACTTCATAATCGGCATAGTAGTCACCGCTGGTGCTGATGTTGGCATACGGGTTTAGGGTAATGGTGAAGTAGATGTTGCTCGGATCGTTGCTGACCACAACGCTGGCGATGTCGGCGCTGTTATCGCCCCACTGGTCGTATTGCGTATCGGTATACGTCGTCTGTCCCGGCGCCGCCCCGGCCATCGCCAATACGGGCAGCAGCCCAGCCGAAGCCCAAATAGGCAGTCGAATCTTCCGCATAGTCCCTCCGAAATGATTTACCGGCGTAACCTTGGGGAGCATGAGAACATCTCACGTCTCGCCTCGACGCCGACCGTCCGGTTGACCGCGAATCGATATGCCAGCGGTCCAGCCCGACAGATTTTCCGCACCTCTGGTTGACGATCACAAAATACCTCACGCCCGCTGGGCCGTCTCTGGATAATTGCGAATTAAAGCTCCGATTTTGCGACAGTATCGCTTGGCCGGCCGAATTCATGCCGGCTCTAGGGTGTTTATTTCGATCATTCGGATTGGGAGTTGCGGGAGTGGCCAGGCGGCTGGCCGGGGTTAAAGAGCTATGGTTTTCACGAATGCTATCCTTCGCCTTTGCGACAGAGGCGGCGAGTGGGGTACACTACCGTACGATGGCCAAAGAACGACTTCGCCAAGTTCGTTCGCGTCGCGCTGGTGTTGCCGACCGAGTTCGCATACGTGCGCGGGGTGTTGCGCGGAATCATCGCGGCGACGCGCGAGCGAAACATGTATGCCGCCGGCATGTCGCCCAAAATGCACAACATCGGTCTTGCCCTGGCTCTTCCGGGTCTACCGCGGAATTTACGGACACTCCAGCAAATACCTCAGCCGATGGTTCAAGGACTGGAATCCGGATGGAATCATCTGCCAGATTTACGACGATCGGCTGGCGAAGGTTTATCGCGACACGGGCAAGCCGGTCGTGGAGTTGTTCGAGAGCCGGGCCAAGTCGGAGTTCCCGCGGATTCTTGCCGGACGACGTGGCGACCGGGGAGCTGGCGGCGCGGCATTTTCTGGAGCGGGGTTTTCGGCATTTCGCGTATTTCGGCGCGTCCTGGATGCTCTGGTCGCGCGAGCGCGAGGCGGGCTTCCGCGGCGAGATCGAACAGCACGTTCCGGGCCCGGACGGAATCGGACCGGAGCCGACTGATCGCCTCGGCCGATTCACCGTTGACCAGCTACGGGTCGGCCGCCGATTCCGTTGCCGCGGCGTTCGACGGATCCAACGAGCGGCGGGCCGCGGCGATGGCCGAGTGGCTCCGCTCGCTTCCCACGGCCGCTGGCGCTGTTCGTGGCCAACGATTTGTGGGGATTTGAATTGCTGCAGGCGGCCCGCGAGAGTCGGGCCTGCACGTTCCCGAAGACATCGCCATCCTGGGCGTGGACGACGAGGAACTGCTCTGCGAAATCGCGCATCCGCCGCTGTCGAGCATCCGCATCGGCGCCGAGCAGATCGGACGGGTCGCGGTTTCGCTGCTGGACCAATTGCTGCGCAAGAAGGGCAAGATCCCGGCGAATTCCGCGAATCCCGCCGATCGAAGTGGTCACGCGGCAATCCACCGATGTTCTGGCGGTGGATGATTCCGATGTGGCCGCGGCGCTGCGGCACATCCGCCAGCACGCGATGAAGGGATTGTCCGTCAAGCAACTGCTGGATGAGGTACCGGTGAATCGGCGGACGCTGGAGCGGCGGTTCGTCAGCGTGCTGGGCCACACGCCGCTGGAGGAAATTCGCCGCATTCGCCTGGAACGGGCCAAGGTTCTGCTGCAAACCGATCTGCCGATTTACGAGGTCGCCAGCCGATGCGGATTCGCGACGCCGGAGTACATGGCCACGAGTTTTCTGCAGGCCATGGATGACGCCGACGGCGTTATCGCCGGCAATTCACCCCGCGGCCGCGCTGGCAGCAGCTCCCGCCGGGGTGAAGTCGGCATCGCCGGCGGTTCGAATGATTTGGACAATTCATCATTACAGATTGAAATCACGGCCCCTGGCCGTGCGACCCTATGTGGCTCTGCCGTCCCAGCGTATTTTTCCCCTCGCCCCATGTATTCATGGGGAGAGGGCCAGGGTGAGGGGCGATTTTTTGAACTTCGAAAGCCGCCCCTCACCCTGACCCTCTCCCCGGAGTACCGGGGCGAGGGGAAAGAAGCGAGTGATGACGATAGACGTTGGATCACCGAATATTTTTCACGCCCCTCTTTGGGGGGCTTCCTGATACCACCCCTTTTAGGGGTGGAGCCTCATTGAAGCGCTGGGTGCAAAAGATAAACTGCTTGCGATGCAGAGGATCATCTTCTTTCCCTGGACTCCGGAAAACACTTTTCGGGAGGCGTGAGTCGATCGATCTGTTTTGTCGGGGACGACGGGTCTGGAACTTTTCGCGGGAATTTCCTTACAATGCGTTTGACCCATCCCGGCGCACATCCGGAAAGGAAAAATAATCGCCCATGACGCAAGACAACCCTCCAGAGAAGCAGAGCGACGAACCCGGTGTGGATGCGCTTCTGGCAAGGAATGGCGGACTTTCTTATCTGGAAATCCCGGCGATCGACGTTCGTCGGTCCGCCGCGTTCTATGCGAACGTCCTCGGCTGGAAGATGCGCGGCGAGGATGCCGACCATTCCAAGTTCTCCGACCAGACCGGACATCTCATCGGCCGTTGGGTGACCGATCGCGCCATATCCCGAAGGCCGGGCCTGCTGCCGTTTATTTATGTCGATCGCATCGACGGCGTTGTGGACCGGGTCGTGGCCAACGGCGGCGAGATCATCAAAGCGCCCTATCGCGAAGGGAATCTATGGATTTCGGTCATTCGCGACCCCGCCGGGAATATCATCGGCGTGTGGCAGGAATGCGGCGGGTGAGACGGCGGCGACATTCGGGAGGATTGATATGATACCCCAAGGCAAACGGCAGACTTTCGCGGTCACTGGCATCACGGGTCAGGTTGGCGGTGTTGTTGCCCGGACATTGCTGGCCGCCGGCCACGCCGTGCGCGGTGGTGCGTAACGCCGAAAAAGGAAAGGACTGGGCCAAGCAGGGGTGCGACGTTGTCGTGGCGGACATGACCGATGCAAAAGCGTTCAGGCCGCATTCGCGGCCGCCGATGCAGTGTTCGTTCTGCTTCCACCGAACTTCGCGCCTTCCAATGATTTTCGTGAAACTGCCACCGTTGTCGCTGAATTGAAGAAAGCGATTGAAGCCGCGCGACCTGGCAAGGTTGTCTGTCTTTCGACAATCGGAGCGCAGGCGCGTGAGCCGAATTTACTCACGCACTCCAGATGATGGAGCAAACGTTGGGACGCCTGCCGATGCCGGTAGCATTTCTTCGCGCCGGCTGGTTTATGGAGAACGCGGCGTGGGATGTCGAGCCGGCAAGAAAGACCGGCGTGGTTCAGAGTTTTCTTCAACCGCTCGACCAGCCGTTTCCGATGGTCGCGACGGCGGACATCGGCCGGGTGGCGGCCGAGTTGTTGCGGGAGAACTGGAGCGGACGAAAGGTGATCGAGCTGGAGGGGCCGCACCGCGTCACGCCGAACGATATCGCCGCAGCGTTCTCGAAAGTGCTGGGCCGCAGCGTCAAGGCGGAGGCGGTCCCGCGCGGACAATGGGAAGCGATCTTCAAATCGCAGGGAATGGCCGATCCCACGCTGCGCATGCGAATGCTGGATGGGTTCAACGAGGGGTGGATTGATTTCGAGGGCGGCGAGGCGCGGTCGATGAAAGGAACGGTTCCTCTCGAATCGGTGATCCGCGAACTCGTGGCTCGGCGGATATAGTGATTCCGCGCGGGCCGGCCGGGTGCCCGCGCTGTTTAAGGGTTACTCGAACTGACCGCTGGTGCGGTCGCAGCAGAAGAATTGAACCGCGGGGATCGCAGAGATCACGAAAAAAAGCACAGAATTGGATCGCCCATATCGTGGTCCTTGTTCCAGTATTTCCTCTGCGTTCTCCGCGATCTCCGCGGTTATTCTCACTTTCTCGAAACCGGAAAACGGCGGTTTGAGAAGGGTTAAAGCTCTTTCGCCTGTCGTAAACCTGTATTATTCATTCGCAAGATTGCAGAGGAGACGCGAAATGCGCTGGTAGACTGCAGGCGTGCCGGGAGGCGGTCCGGCTAGATAAGTTAATCATGTGTACCACACCACGCGGCAGAAGAGGGATTTTTTCACTTCGGTTGGCCGTTGCGCTGGTTCCACTGGGGATCGGATCCGTTGCCTGCGCCAGGATTTTTTGATGGGCTCCGATATTTCGTTGCTCACCTGGGAGCAGCAGGAGGGGATGACGTTTACCGATACCAACGGCGTCGCGGCGACGGCCGATCAAATCCTCTACAACCACGGGGACAACCTGTTCCGGCTTCGCATTTTTGTCAATCCCGACACCAATTACAGCGACACGGGCGGCGCGATTCAGACCACCGCGTATGACATCGCGCTGGCCCAGCAACTCAAGGCGGACGATCCCAGCGCCAAATTCGAATTGGATTTCCATTATTCGGACTCTTGGGCCGACCCCGGCAAGCAGTACACTCCCGCGGCGTGGGCGAGCGAATCGCTCTCCCAGATGGAGTCGTCGGTCCAAAGCTACACCACGACGACATTGGACGCATTCAAAAGCGCCGGCGTCATGCCCGACATGGTGCAGGTCGGAAACGAAATCAACAGCGGCATGCTCTGGCCCACGGGCCAGTTGACCTTCCCGAGCAACACGACCCAGGACATGGCGCAGTGGCAGGCGTTTGGGGGATTGCTCAATTCGGCCATCGCCGGGGTGCGGGCCGCCCAGGGATCGGGGCCGAAGGTTCAGGTCGCCGTCGTGATCGCCAATGGTAATGCCTCCGGCGAGCCGCAGTTTTTCTACGGAGACCTCACCAACCCTTCCTACGGCAATGTCCCGGCCAGCAGCTTCGACATCATCGGCGTGGATTACTATCCGACCAAGACAAGCGACCTGTCCACGATGGAGACTAATCTCACCGCCATCGCCGACACGTACAACAAGCCGATCATGGTGATGGAGACCGACGCGCCGTGGGAAAGCACATCGGTGGCCAGCGACCCGGCGTATGCCCAGACCCCCGCGGGCCAGGAACAGTACCTGACCGATTTGGCCAACATGGTCAAAGGCCTGCCCAACGGTGATGGCCTGGGCGTGATGTACTGGTATCCCGAATCGGTCCAGGTTCCCGGACAATATGATTACAACGGCGGAGCGACGGCGCTGTTCGATAACACGTCATCACACACCGCGACGCTGGGCGTCGACGCCTTCAGCATCACCCAGCACCAGTGGAACACCTCCGCCTCGGGCGGCTGGGCAACCAGCGGCAATTGGACTAACGGCGAACCCAACGGCGCGGGCGTCGAAGCCGACTTCTTCGGCGGAATCACCAGCAACCAGACCGTCTCGCTCGGCTCCGCGATCACGCTCGGCACGCTCAATTTCAAAAATGCCAATACGTACACTCTCGGCGGCACGGGTTCGCTCACCATGCAGGACGACATCGGCTGGGCCAACGTCGTCGTGCAATCGGGAACGCAGCAGATCAATGTGCCGTTTACCGTTGCCGGGGATACGGTGCTCACGGTAGAAAGCGGAGCGGCGCTGCAAATCAGCGCACCGGTTACGGTCAACTCCGGCCAAATCCTCAACCCCGCCGGCGACGGTACAATCAGCTACACTTCGACTGTAGCCGTATCCAGTGGCGCGAGCATGACGATCGCCAACTCGACGCACGCCCAGAGTCTGACCGTCGCCGCCGGCGGGACCGTCGCGGTCACCGCATCGGCCGGCGGGACGGTTCTCACGCTCGACAACCTCTCCGACAACGGCACGATCGATCTCCAGAAGAACGTTCTGATCGTCAACTACACGACGAGCGATCCGGTTAGCGCGATCCGCGCCTACCTGGCCGCCGGGTACAACGGCGGCAATTGGAACGGCGCCGGCACCACCAGCGGAGTCATCGTGACCTCAGCCCCGATCACGATCGGCTCCGGCATCTATAGCATCGGTTATGCCGACGGCGCCGACAGCGTGGTCGCCGGTCTGCCCTCCGGCGAGATCGAAGTCGCATACACCCTGGCCGGCGATGCCAATCTCGACGGCAAGGTCGACAGCGCCGACTTCGGCATTCTGGCGGACAACTACGGCGATTCAGATGCCGTTTGGGATCAGGGCGATTTCGATTACGACGGCAAAATCGACAGCGCGGATTTCGGAATCCTGGCGGTCAACTACGGCCAATCGGCCGGCGGCAATGCCGAAACCGTGGCAACGGCGGCCGACTGGTCGGCGCTGGACGCCTTCGCGGCGGCCAACGATATCACACTCTCTCAGGTTCCCGAGCCCGCGTCCGCGGGATGGATCGTCCTGGCGTGTGCAGGCTCGCTCGCTAGACGCCGGCGACGTACCACTTGATCGGACGGAAAGAACGCGGGTTGTTCGCGCTGTGCCGCCTGCGGCGGCAATCGGATCATGGATTTTGCAGGTTGTTGAATGTTTGGCCAGGCTGAAGCCTCACATCCCCCGGGCGGTAGTCGTCGAGAATGAAGTTCTTGTATTGCAGATCGGTGCCGCCATAGCCCGGATGCTTAAAGTGAAAGCTGTCGGTGTGACCATCGGCAAACAGCGCGTTGGCCTGCGTGTTGTTCATGTGCCGGAACCGGATATCGTTCCCCGTCGCGGAGTAGGGTCCTGTGTCGGTATCCATGGCATAGTAGGTCTGGTAATCCTTGTTGAGGCCGGCGTCGACGCTCCCGTAGCTCTCGGCGTAAAGCAAGAGATTTTGATGGTACGGCCACTGAGTTTGCACCAAGCTGCCTTGAATGCGATTGAGATCCGCATCGGCGGCCCACGTCCCCAAATAGGTGTTTGAATTGAACTTGGCGATCCCTTGGTTGCCGATTTGGGAGGCGTCCATGACGAGGATGATTTCACTGGGCCGCTTGATTTGCTCGATTTTGAACGGATGCTCACCGACGGTCTGCGGGCTGGGTGCGATGGAGGTGCTTTCCAAATCCGTCGCGTAGTCGAGCGGAGCAGGCATGAAACGGAACGGGGCCGTCAGCACACCATAGGTCTGCACCTGGTCGGGACTGTATTGCGGGAACAGCGGATTGCCGTTGACGGTGACCGAGCCGGGGATGTACGTGCCGCTGACGGTGTCAACATCTTTATAAAGCCTCCACAGCGCGCCGGGGTTGTTGCTGGCGCACCGGGGCACTGTACGTGCCGGTCGAGCCGGATTTTAGGTACGGCAGGATCAGCCATCCCCAGTCGGTCGCGCCGTTTGGGACGGTTGGATCGCCGGTGCCATCCCAATAAAAGATGGGCAGCGAATCGTGATTGGCGTCGGCGTACATAACCATCGCCATGCCGATCTGGCGTAGGTTCGACAGGCACCAGAGCGCATTGGCCTGTTGGCGGGCCCGGCTGACGGCGGGCAGCAGTATGCCAAGCAGGATGCTGATGATTCCGATCACTACCAGCAGTTCCACGAGCGTGAATGCGACTCTTCTACGCATACCGGCCTCCGACAAAAAGCGTGTTCATACGATCGGTGCTGCAGCGCCGCCGCGCCGCAGCATTATATGGTCGCGGCTTCTCGGCGGCACGCGCCGCCGGGGCCGGCCCCGTAAGGTCACGGACCTACGGAGGCGCGCTGCGCAGCGGCGAAATCCGCGCTCCGGCTGTTGCTCATCCTCCACTGCTGAGTTCCCGGCGTCTCGGATCAGCTTGAACGCGGAGGCGTTGTCCTGACAAACGGCCGTCTTCGGATGAAGCACGGTGACGTTAGTGAGGGTGGCCGAGCCGACGGCGCCGCGTGCGGCAACGATCCCGCAGCCGGCGCCGGATATGCCGGGGTTGACGATTCGAATTCGATTGAATGTGGCGTCGCTAAGGACACGGCCGTTGATCGAGGTGAATTTGATGCCGTCCGTGGGGCTGTCGATGACGTTGATATCCTCGAAGCGCAAGCCGGCCAAGTCGATCAGGTTTGCTATGATGCCGATCGCGCCGTCGTTGTCTCCGGCGCGGGTGATTCCGATTTGACGATAGGTCGTCATCCCGCGGAACCCAAACTCAGTGGGGAATATCGTGCTTGCAAAGAGGCCGGCGCCGTAGGGGATGTCGATGGCTTGGCAGTTCTCGACGCTGTTTCCGTCTCCGCCGTAAATCGAGAAAGCCTGGGCGAGAAATGGAAGTTGGGCCGTGCAATTGACGAAGCGGTTGTGGCCAGGGCGATAAGTGGACTTCATGTAAGTTGCGGGCCACATGGCGAAGCAGTCGTCGCCGGTGCCGCGCGCCGTGCAGTTGCGGACGATCGTATTGCGCATGCCGACGCAAAGGTTGATGCCGTCGGCGATGGTATCGCGGAAGCGGCAGCCTTCGACCAGGAGGCCGTCGGAATTGACGATCCAGGCTCCGGTTTTTGTGTGTTCTACCCAGATGTTGCGAATGCTCGACCCTGTGCCGAACGAGCCGCCGAGTCCGTCGTTGGGCTCGGAATCGTCTCGATAGTTGAGCTTCCCGATAATGGCAAAGTCAGCCAGCGTGATATTGGATCCGTCCCCGTAAATCGCGACGCGGTTTTCCGGCGTGTATTCATCGACGCCAAGCAGCGTCGAATACCACATGCCGGCGCCGCGGATGGCCACGTCGCTGACCTGGAGCGGACCCTTGACGACGAACCGACCGGGTGGAATCCAAACGGTCTTGTGCTGCGCCTTGGCGGCGGAGATGGCGGCCAGGAATGCCGGTCGGTCGTCGGATCGTCCGTTTGCAGCGGCGCCGAAGTCAGTCACGGAGAGCGAATTCGGCCGGCCGCTGCAACGGCGCCGGCACCGGCTCAAGATCGACGAAGTCGATCAGATATTCAGTCGCGGCATCATCGGCGTCCTTCTGTAGGCGAATGACATCACCGCGATGGATCACGCCCGGCATGAGACGCAGTTCATCCCAAAAGTGCCGAGGGGAACCGGAAGACGGCTGGTTGCTGAACGGGTACGCGCCGTAGAGGTAGGAATACCTCGAGGTCATGGGCAGCTTGCTGCGCAGTTTACCGTTGATGTAGAGGCTGAGCGTGGCGTCGGCTCCGCGGCCATCCGCGGAGTCGGGGATGCAGTAGCGAACGACCATTCCCTGGGCGTCAGCCTTTGCCGTGAATTCCAGGAATTCGCCGGTGGCAGCGAGGCGTACGCAGCGGCGACCGCTCGCCTCTCGCGCGGGGGTATGACCGGTATAATCCGGACCGAGCACCGTACCGTTGGTTTTCGCCTGCTCGGCTTCGTACGTCACCCACGGCAAGACGGCCCCGCGCCCAGCCTCGGCCGCATCCGCACGGTGAGCCAGCGATAAGATAGCTAAAATAGCTAAAAGTCCGAGAAACGGACGCGATACGCTCATTTATCCCTCAGGCCACGCGTATGCGGAACTATAACATCTGTGTACTATAACGTCGTGGCCGCACCTGTCAACGATTTTAATAGAGTTTAGTTTGGTAACCGGGTAAAATGGAAAGACGCAAGAAGGAGTCCAAGGAATGCCGCAGAGGCAGAAGTTCAAAGACGTCATGTCGGTCATCGAGCAGCGGATTCGCCAGGGCGATTACGTGCTTAGTCCAATCCCCGGCGAGCGCAAAATCGCCGAGGAAACGGGCGTGAGCCACATGACCGCGCAAGGCGGTGCGGGGCCTGCTCGAGCGAAAAGTGCTGATTCGGCGACCCAACGGCTTGCTGGACATTCATCCCAAGCACCAAGGGAACAACGGTTCGGCACACTTCCTTCTGCTGTATCCCGCCTACGCCTCGACGCACCTTATCCACTTGCGGCAGACGGTTTTCGAAGCGGCCGAGCATTACGGACTGAGCATGCGGCCCGTGCAATACGTGCACTGGGACGACCCCGTGGTGGCCAGCGCCGCGACGAATCCGGCAGGGCTGATCTTTATCCCGAGCGCGGTCGACGTGCCCGCGCACCTTCTGGCGATGCTCCGTTCGAGCAAATGCGTTTCGCTGGACCTTGACCTCAGCGACCAGGATGTTCCCTCGATCTGTCTTTTCCCAGACGCTCACATCTTCAAGGTGTTCGATCACCTGCGACAGCTCGGCCATCGGCGCATTGGCTGCATCAGTACGCAGCACCACAACCCGGAGATCGAGCGGCGCATCCGGCTTTGGCGAGAGTGGCTCGAGCATCGCAAGATGGCCGGTGAGCTTCTTGACCGTCCCACCCGCTCGTTCGGGGATCCGACCCCCAGCGGCACATGACGCGATGTGCGAGTGGCTCGACCAGGGGCCGCTGAAATCGACCGCGTTTGTGGGCACAACCTTCCCGGCGGCCGTCGGCGCCATCGCGCCTGCTGGGAACGAGGATTGGCCGTAGGCAAAGACGTTTCAATCTGCGCGATCAACATCGAAGCGCCGGCGCGGTTCATGACTCCTTCCGTGACGGGGCTGGACACGCCAAACCTGTCGAAGCTGCTCCGAAAGTGCTTTGACTGGTTCACAAACGGATCTGTATGGACTGGCATCCGGCGTTTGGAACCCGCCGCTGCGGAATTCGTCCAGGGGGAATCGACCGGGCACGTGGGGATCCCCTCTAATCCGTGCAATGCATAGGGATGGCCCGCCAGCGCGAAACCAGGCGGAAGTTCTCCAAAGCGCGAAGCTTATTTGCCAGAAACTATAACACGCGCGTTAAAATCTTCTTGACGAGTCCCTTCCCGTGGGGTAATTTGGCAGCGGAGGAAATGGCTTTGGGTCATTTCGAACATTCCACATCCGCGCATAAGGACGCATTACGCGTTGAGGGAGAAAAGCTTATGAAAAGGCGATCCATCGCTCTTGCCGCATTGGCCAGCAGTGCCGCCATGGCCGCCTCCGCGGCGAGCGCAGGTCATCACGAATTTCAATAATTTCGCCCTGACCCAAAAATACGATGCCTGGACCTTCCCCCCGCCATATACGACGATCACCTCCGCCCCAACCTATTACGAAACTGCATCCAGTCGCGGCTACGGGAGCGGGTACTACGATATTTATGATTCCGCACAAGGACCCGCCATTAGCATTGGCGACAGCAATGAACTCCAGCTTCAGGTAACCGTCAATTCCGGCACGGCTTCCTTTTTGGTTGATTTGGACGACGGTGAAGGGGACTTTTGGCAGTGGTCATTCGGATACGGCTTCGGCCCCGGCACCTATATCTTGGACGAGCCCCTTGCCGCTCCGTTCGCCAAAGAAATCGTTGCCAGTCCTCCCACGCCCGGTGGTTTCGATTTTACGCAGATCACCGGCTTTAATATTGAGCTTGATCCAGGCACCACCAATGGAGTGAACAATACCTACGACGTTGATTGGCTTTCCATCTCCGGCGTAGACATCCCCAATCCGAACATAACGTGGGATGATGCCGGCACCGGCGGCACGACCGGAACTCCGGGAGACGGCGTTACCTGGGATGTCGCCGTCAATCAGAATTGGGACATGGGCGGCGGGCCGACCTACTACATTGACGGCTCCAACGTGACGTTCAACGACAACAATAACGCTAGCTATAACGTCACCCTCAACAGCACGGTCGATCCTAACTCGGTCACGTTCAGCAATAGCATGGGCAATTACACCATCAGCGGCAGCGGCAGCATCTCAGGAACCGGATCGCTGACCGTAAACGGCACTGCTACCGTCACGCTCGACACCGTCAATACCTACACCGGCGGAACGATCGTCAGCAGCGGCACATTGGTGGCGCCGATCTCTGGAGCTTTGCCCAACGGCGGGAGCCTCCTCAACAACGGCACCACCGACATCTACGGCAACGAAACGCTCGGTGCCGCCGGCGTCAGCGCCCTGACCGGAACCGGCACCCTGAACATCGGCAACGGCACGGCCAATACGGTCAAACTGGCCATCGGCAGCGGGGCGGCATCGCAGGGCAGCCTGACCATCGCCGCCAATTCGGCCCTGGACATCGGCAACAATCACATCATCCTCAGCGACGCGGGCGGCGGCATTGATGCCACGATTCGCGCCTATCTGGCCGCCGGCTACAACGGCGGAAGTTGGAACGGACACAGCGCCGCCAGCGGAGTCATCGTGACCTCCGCCCCGATCATTATCGGCTCCGGCACGTACAGCATTGGTTATGCCGACGGCGCCGACAATGTCGTCGCCGGCCTGCCTTCCGGCGAACTTGAAGTGGCATACACGCTTGCCGGCGATGCAAATCTCGACGGCAAGGTCGATTCCGCCGACTTCGGCATTCTGGCCGACAATTACGGCGCTTCCGGCGCCGTTTGGGATGAGGGCGATTTTAATTACGACGGCAAGGTAGACAGCGCGGACTTCGGAATCCTGGCCGTCAACTACGGCCAATCGGCCGGCAGCAATGCCGACGTGGTGACGGCGGCCGATTGGTCGGCCCTGGACGCCTTCGCGGCGGCCAATGGCGTCACGCTATCTGAGGTTCCAGAGCCGGCTTCCGCGGGGTTGCTCGTATTGGCCTGTTTGGGATCGCTGGCTCGGCGCAAGCGACATAATTCGGTTGGATGATGAGTGAATATGAGAACGGCGCGGTTTTGGTGTTGCTAGACGTTATGTGTGCCGCGAGCCTTCACGCGTGAGAGAAGCGATGCGAATCCGGCGCATCCTCGGCGTCCGGTGACCTCCGCGCCAATCTGTTTTCCCTGCCGTGCAGAGCATTTCCCGCGCCTGCTGCGCCTTTGGACCCTTGGAAGGCCGCGTTGTTTTTTGTCCTCGGCGACACTCGATCGTAGAGGTGGCCGTATCCGCAGGATGCCTCGTAATACACCAACCAATGCCAGTCGATCGACATTGACCCTTGAGCACCCTATTGCGACTCAGGCGTGCGATTTTTCGACACCGCCCTCGCGTTGCTGCCTGCGAGGCCTGCGGCCTCGTTTCAAAGCCACCCCCCTTCGCATCAAGTTATAACATGCGCGTTAAAATTTCTCTTGACAAGCCCCCTTCTGTGCGGTAATTTGGCTATCGAGGAAATGACGGCGGGTCATTTCGATTTTCATATCCGCGCAGAGGCGCGCATCATGATTTGAGGGAGAAAAGCCTATGAAACGGTCAGCTATTATCGCCGCTTTTGGTACCATTTTAACCATGGTCGCATCTGCGGCGCATGCTCAAGTTACTCCAATCGCGGACTTCGACGCCCCGTATCCTCCGACATCCGGAACGGGCCCCGGCGGCACGTTTCCCTCATACGCATACGCAAACTATGCCGCGTGGGCTGCACCCGGTGCGACGACTTCCTGGCCTACTTACTGGGAAACTGACGCTACGGGTTACGGTAGTAACTTTTTCAATATTTATTTTGCCAACTATGGCCCTACTGTGGACATCAGCAGCGACTCTCTGCTCCAGCTTAACGTTGATGTTGTTTCGGGCACTGCCGGCTTCCTGGTCGATCTTTACGACGGTGAAGGAGGCGGATGGCAGTATCAGTTGGGTTACGGCTACGGCCCCGGTGACTATACCTTGGAGGTGCCCCTTGACGACCCATCCAACCTTGATGCCTATGAGGCACCCGACTACACGAACCCGTCGCAGATCCAATACAACTTCGGCGGCCTCGAAAGCGGCTTAAATCTGTCACAGATCATTAGCTATCACCTTGAACTCGATCCCGGCGGTGATGTTTCCTACGACGTTGATTGGCTCGGCCTTGGGGCCGTAGTCCCCGAGCCAACCGGGCTTGGCATCGGCGGCGTCATGTTCCTCCTGGCGTTGCGCCGTCGTCGCTCAGCCGTCCATGGAGCATAATCTCTGAATTGAACTCTAAGGCCCCGATGTGGGGCTATAAAGAAAACGCCCTCGTCAGCGCTCATTAGATCACTAATGAGCCTGACGAGGGCCTTTTATTGGGGTCCGGGCTCCGCGCGAATGCGACAGTGAATCTACCGAGCAATCATCGAACATTTGAGACGGTAGAGACAGAGCAGTTCCCGCCAATCTACCGCGGATTGGCCAAGGTGATTCCCTCCCATGGCCACTGCTGCGGCAGCGAGACGACCGCGTCGTTCTCGTTATAGGCCGCCGTCGCCGCCAGAATCTTTACACGAGGTTCGTCAGGAAGGGTCAGCGTGGCGGCTTTGTTCGGGAAATCGATGCGGTATTTGAAGAGGTAGCAATAGTTGTAGATCTCGTTTGAGCCGTCGGGCATTTGGCGGTGCGAGCAGTACCATGCGACCGGGTCCGGGCGAATGAATCCCGGCGCGATGCCGGCGAAGCGGTTGTGCCACTCGTAATCCGCCTCGGGATAATTGCTGCCCTTCCAAATGCGGTCGTCGGACTGGCCGATGTAGCCGCCCCAATCCTGGATCGTCATTTTGATCGCACGATCGCCGGCCTGGAAGACCACCTTCGCTTCGCCGTCCGACGCGGCCGCTAGAAGGTAGACGCGATTGATCCGGCCGGGCGGTAGAGCGATCGTCTGCCCTCGGCATGCGACGGCGTTCGGCGAACCGGCCGCGCCGAAGTTGAAGGTGATGCCCTCACACCGCAGGGTGGACGGCAGCATTTCCGCAGGAATTGTTCGTCCGTCGGCGTCGAAACCGATCGCGGATTTATCGTGCGACCCCGGCTGGGTGATGACATTGATGTTAAACGGCAGTGCCAGCGGCGTTGAGTTCGGCGGCGGAACCAGTTCCCCGTGACCAAGCCGCCACGGCTCGATCGAAAATGCGCAGGCCGTATGCGGGCATGTCGATGGGTCCATCGACCGGCCCCATGTTGCGTTCCTGACCGTCAACTTCCCAGAGACGCCGAACCATCGGTGGTAGACCCAAAATCGTAACCTGGGGGGCGGGGCGGCCGGTGAGTTCTTGAAGACGCACGATGATGTGATCGCCATCCTCCGCGCGCTTCAGCGCCCGC
Source organism: uncultured Phycisphaerales bacterium (assembly GCA_963771925.1). Lineage (GTDB taxonomy): Bacteria > Planctomycetota > Phycisphaerae > Tepidisphaerales > Tepidisphaeraceae > PALSA-1353. The sequence continues at coordinate 967,039 of CAVYVE010000005.1, read as the reverse complement.
ACCGCGACTTGCCGCGTGCTGAGCGACAACAGCGAAAAAGATTTGCCCAAGCTGCCTTCGTGCTTCGGCGCGACGAACGCGCTCAGCGGCTGGTTGAGGCGCATCGCTTCCCACTGCGTATCGCCTTCGCGCCAATCGCCGACATGACCCTCCAGCGCGTACAGCACGTGATGCCGTCCAAAATCCTGCGTGGCCTGATCGGTGAACGCTTCATGCACGCCCGGCGTGCGAAGCAGCGTAAGCCGAAGCGTGTGATCGTCGGGCTTGTCCGAGGCGTACTTGCAATCCTCCAGCACCGAAACGCCGTAGGAGCCGTCGCGATCCGTCAAATCAAACCATTGATGTGACGGCACTTCGTATTTCTTTGGATTGTTGTTACCGCATGAACCGTGCCGGCTTCCCAGTTATAAGTCGCCAGCGGATTGGAAACGGCCAGTGGAAACGTCGCTTTCAAATCCGACGCCGCGGTGTGCCAGTCGATATGCGTATCGAATTCGACGCGGTTACCCGCCTCGCCGGCTGAAAGTCGAATGATTTGCACGATCGTCGAGCCCTGCGCCGCCCGACGGACTTCGATGGCCACGCGCACCGGCCCCGATTCCACGACTCGGATTTCGGTCGAGCCGGCAACATAGGCATACGGCGGGGCGATGCGATCCTTGTAGTCGATATTCCATGCCGGATACTGCTGCGGCGTATCGTGCAGAAACGCCAGCCGGGCCGGCGAGGCGAGCAATTCGCGTTTCGCCCGCTTGTCGAAAATCTCCGCGACGTTACCGTTGGAGTCGATTCGCACCCGATACCGCTCGTTTTCCAGCGAGTGCAGCGTCACATGCAATGCGCTTTTGGCGGGTCTGGAAGCGGGTCGCAAGTCATAGACAGCAAATCCGATCGACGGCACCCGTGCCAGCACGGCAACGCGGGCAACGTCGCCGTTAATGGTGAGAATTTGTGCCGGCGCCCACCGCCCATCCGGTCCAATCGCCTGCACGAATTTGGGGACTCCGCCCGCAAAACGAAGATTCGCCTCGACCACGTCTTCACGCTCGACCGACAATGGGTTGTACAGCACAAGCGCCGTTCCGTTGGCTCGAGTGTCCAGCGCCCGGCTCATCGCGCCGACGGCATCGTTGCGCACGGCCGTTAGTTCGTTTCGCGCCACCAGGCCGTCATTCCAGGCGTAATCGATCGCCTTGGGCAAGCACGTGCCGGCGAGGATATCGTGGAATTGGCCGGCCAGAATCAAGTGCCAGGCATCGGTGATCTTCTCCATGGGATAGGGAGCCGCGCCCAGCAGTTCGGCCGCGACGGACGCTCGTTCGGCGTCATCGGCGAGCAGTTCGTTCTTCCGGTTCAACCATTTCTGAAACGCCTGCGAAGAGGGCGTGCCCGCGGAGTGCTGCGTCAGCAGCAGATCGCCTTGATAGGTCGGCAGCGCGGCGAGCTGCTGGGGCGTGAGGTCATCAAACATTTCCGCCGCGGTGGCCGAGATCACTTTAATCGGCCCATTTTCCAGGACCGCGCGCTCGACGTTTTGAACGGACTTTTCGCGCGGCGAGCCGCCGCGATCGCCCACGCCGTAGTAGCGGTAATCGATATAAACTCCGTCACGTTTGCCGTTGGCTTCCACACGGTCAGTCCACTGGGGGCTCGTCGCCGGGTCGTCCGTGACGGCCGTGGTGTAACTTCCCGCATTCATCACGGCGACAATCCAGCGCCCATCCAGCCCAATCCATTTGCCAATGTTGAACGGAATGCCCACCGCGCTTCCCCAGGTCAGCTTCTGCGTCGAAAAGCCTTTTAGCCCGCAGTGAGCCAGAATGGTCGGCAGCGACGCGGGGAATCCGAACGTATCCGGCAGCATGAGTTCATTGCTCGCCTTGCCGAACTCACGGCGAAAGAATTCATTGCCGTACAACACCTGGCGGACGAGTGATTCAGCCGACGGCTCGTCGGCGAGAGATTCCTCCCAACACGAGCCGGCGGGAAACCAGCGACCCTCAGCGACGTAACGCTTCAGCTTCGCAAAATCCGCTGGGTAGTACTCTTTCATCAATCGGTAACGGTTTGCGCCTGTCCAGTTAAAGATGAAGTGTGGGTACTTTTCAAACAGCCGAAAATTGGCCTGCATCGTGTTGGGGATGTAGTGGGCTATCACCGTCGGATACGTCCACCGCCACTCCGTATCCAGATGCGAATAGCCGACCAGGTACAAAATTCCCGGATGAATTGTTTGCGTGGCGGCCGGATCGCTCTGCCCAGAAGCGCGAGGAACCCGCAGAATCGCTGCGAGAAGAATGGCGACAACTCTCACAACCCGCATGTGTCCTCCCGCGGTCAAGCTGCAAAGCATCGCCTTATTCTACCGGCCAAAATCCCATATTGCCGAAGCCTGGGCAGCCGATCGGCGTTGCCATGGGCGGTCTTTTCCACGTCCGCCGGCGTGAACGGCAATCCGTCCAGAAACGCGCGGCCGCGCTTGCGCGGGTTCAGCGGCGTTCGAGAACTTTCTTGGACAGGGACACGACCTCGCAATCCGCATCGGTGGAGCCGTTCGTCCATTTCAGCCGGCAAACATAGGCGCCCACTTGCCGTCCGGCCAATGTCGCGGTTGGCGGCCAGAACATGTCGGCGTTATCGAGAAAATAACGGCCTACCGCGAACGTGGCGGCGCTGGAAAAGCCAAACAACGCCACTTCCATCGCTTCGGTGTCCTCCTGAAATGTAACGAACACGACCCCGGCATCGCCCGTGGGAACGTTGTGAGGCAAAAACTGCCAGCCGGTTTCCGTACGGTAATAAATGCCCGGCTCCGGACTTGCGTCGGCAACCTCGGGCGGCGTGCGGCCACCGAAACAACTCGGAAGGTTCGGAACCCCATCGCGGTACATCATGTAAAACGGCACCGGATGTCCAGATGCAGGTGCGAGAAACGGCTCGCATCCAAAACACGACGCCACGAGCAGCTCAACCAGGAGGTTTTTCCGCTGCGAAGCGACAAAAAACGCCACCGAGGGCTGGGGAGGATTCTTAACCTGGAGCTTGCGCATTTCGTCAAACAGGCGTGTGGCGTGTGCGCGATGTTCCGGGGGCACATCGCCGGTGGGGGAGTATTGGATCCGCACGTACCCGAAACCAAGGTCGATGGAGCGGTGCGACCGAAGGGTCAATTCCTGCACGATTTTGGTCGCGACTTCAAGATCGCGGGTGGCGACCATTTCGCTTGCCGCGTCGTTCGCCCACGGCACCGGGGTGTTGCCGAGGACGATTTCCACCCGCGCGGCGTCGCACACGCGATCCCACAGGTCATCCCGTCCGAACAGAATGCCCGGCAACGAATCCGAAGGAACGTCCCTTTTGACCAACCAGGTCACGAGCCGTTCCAGACTCTCAAAACGCAGATTTACGGGCTTGCCTCTGAGAAGCTCATTGACTTTGCTTCGGCAATAGCCCATGACCTTGGCGATTTCCGTCTTGTAACCGGGCCGATCCAACTTGTGTTCGCGCAATACGTCCGCCAAACGGAATCTGATTTTCACAGCTCGTTCCTCCGATTCAGCCGCTCGTGCGACGGGAGGGTGATTATAATGGCGTTTGGCGGATCACGGGAAAATATCTTTTTTTCTCGATTCAGAAATACGGTGCGCCCGGCGCGCGGAATGCACATTTCGCGCCTCTTTTGCGCATTTCGCTGCACGCGAGAGTGCGCGGAACAACGGCTCCGAGTCTCCAAGCGCAGACAGACGCATAAAAATTTGCTGGACGTTGCGCTGACAGCTTGTAAATTGTCTCACCGCTGAAGTTGGCAGAAAGCGCCAACAAAGGCGGTGAGATCAGATCAGAGATCCGTTGTGGAGGTGCAAAGATGCGCGAGGCACGGAGCGTTAGCAGAGCCTATCTTTTGCAAGCGCGGACAGCCGTTTCAGTGTATCAACCCACTCAATAGAACCGCGGCACAAATTGCCCGGTACAGACTTCGGCTCACCGAAGTCCGGGTGTGTTTACGCGCAAAATCGGATTCATCATGGAGGCTGATATGAGCGATCACGGAGACGATTCGAGCCTGAGGGACCGCGACCGGGAAGTCGTTCGACAGATGATTGAGTTGCTGCAAGTCGGTTTGGCGGAAGCACTTGACGACCTGGAACACATTCAGAGCCTCAAGCGGCGTTTGAATGAGAGTCACAACCTTTTGGTGCGGGCCACCGATGTTCTAAACGCCTCGCCTGGAAAGGCCCAACTACCGCCGGGACTCTCCCCCGAGGTGATCCGGACGAAGTTGGAGGCAAAGAGACGCGGAAGTTTGCCTCCCGATTGGCTCAAACGCCGAAAGCCAAAGACCGCCGCTGACAAAGAGCATATACGTGCTGCGAAATCCGGCGTCGGCGACTTCAAGTTGGAGAGCAACGTGGACGGTTCGGCGACTGCCACCATCGACGGCGTCGAAGTGGAACTAAGCATTACGTTAGCAAAGCTCCTGGCGCTTTTGGCGGATCCGGAAATTGGACTCTCTTCCGATGCCGCCGCGCCAACCAATGAAAATCTCGTTCCATTTAAGCACACCTCAGACCTGAGCGATCACCTGCAAAAAAGCCTGAACCGGCGGTTTACCGCGGGAACTCTTCGTAATCTCGTCCACCGGCTCAGGCGCGATTTTGAAGCGGGAGGGATCAATAAATATCTCATCCAAACGGCCGGAGGCCAAGTGCGCCTGGCGCGGCGGTGGCAATACCCCGCTTACTCAGGCGGTGCGAAACCGTGAAATGCTGAGATGGCCTGCGACGCCATGTTGTGCGCATCGCCGCGATTTTCACAAGCGGCTGCAATGATAAGGAGTAATGACCTGAGATCCGTGGGACGCGGATCATTCAAAGCAAACGGAGCAAACGATGCCGTATTTATGGACTTCCAAGAATGGCGCGGAGTGGTCAGAGTTTTCATTGGATGAAACGAACCGAACTCAATTGGAGTCGCTTATCGGCGCCGACGGAATGCGGCTGAGGCGATTGGGCGAGGGGTGGGCGATGCTCTTTGCCGCGGAAATTTCGGCATCCGTCAACGGATTGCCCTGCGCGATTCGAATCCTCGCGGATCGCGATGAAATCGTCTGCTGGCCATCTGGCGAGCGGGAAAGCCACATCCGGCTGATCTATTCGGCCGAGCGATTGGCGACGATTCGGCCGTTTCAACGCCCTGAAGGCGCGACAGAGGTCTTTTGCGCCCGTTGCCGCGTCCCCATTGGCGACGGTGAATTGGTCGTGGTGTGCCCTCGATGCGGGGTGCCGCATCACAGCACGGACGAGTCGCCGTGCTGGACTTGCGCGCCGCGATGCCGTTGCTGCGATCAGAACACCGATCCGGCCGCCCAACTCAGTTGGACCCCGCAGGATCTTTAGCACGGGCGGCGAAATTCGGGAGAAAACGATGCCCGCAAGCGCAACTGACAACGCACGAAACCATCACGGTGGCCGCGTGGTAATCGTCGGCGCCGGCGCTATCGGATCGGCCCTCGGTCCAATGGTGGCCCGTGCCGCACGCGTCCATGCCGCGGTTATCATCGATCCGGAAGAATATGAAGTGCGCAATTTCAGCGGCCAGCAGATTCTGCCGCGGGAGATTGGACAAGGCAAAGCATCCGTGCTGGCCCGGAGAATGCGGCAAATCAATCCGCGGATGAAAATTCGGGCAATGCGCGCCGCCGTTGAAGACGTGCCTCTGGGGCTGCTGCGCGCCGATGCGATCCTGGGATGCCTCGACAATCGCGGAACCAGGCGATTTCTCAATCAGGCGGCGCAATGGTTGCGCGTTGGCTGCTACATCGACGCGGGCGTTGAGCCAACGTCGATGCTGGCGCGCGTCAACGTCTATCGGCCGGGCAACGCTCAGCCATGCCTGCAATGCGCCTGGTCGGACGCGGATTACGCGCTGCTGGACGCGGTGCACCCCTGCCAGCGCAACGGAAAGGGCCGTGGCGCGAACAACGTTCCATCGGCGCTGGGACTGTTGGCTGCCAGTTTACAGTTGATCGAACTCCAAAAAGTCCTCTCAAACCGCTGGAACGAAGCGTTGGTCGGCAAACAGGTGACGCTTTCGCGCTTCCGCACAAGCTTTACGTCACGCGATTCGAGCGGAACCCAGCCTGCCGTTGCGGGCATGATGCGTGGGCGATTTCGATGCTGAAACTGCGGGGGAATTGCACGGTTGGGGAGTTGCTGAAGACAACAAACGGAGAATCGCTGAGCGTGGAGGGCGGCTCATTTGTGCGGACTTTGACGTGCGAAGGGTGCTCGCGGCGTCGGGCGGTGCTGCGGCTCGAAAGCCGGCTCGGCAGTCGCCTGCACATCTGCCGCCACTGCGGAAAAAGGATGATTCCCATCGGCTTCAACCAAATGCGGACGCTCTCAAGGCAGACGCTTGCGAGCCGCGAAATCTGCGCACCGCTTCGACAGGTTGGAATTCTCAGCGGCGATATCGTGGCGATTCGCACCGGCGAGGATGTGCAACGGTATGAATTGCAGCTTGGCCGCATGATCGATGGAGTGTGATCCCGCGAGGCGCGGTGAGCATCGAAATTTTTTTGGCGGCCTAAAACGATGCAATTGCGACGTTTAAGCTTTCTGAATTGTTGAGACAAAAATTTTCCCGATCCGCCGAAGCGAAACGCGATATTCGTTGTTCTTTGAGGTGAAATTATGCAGACCAAATGCGAATCGGGATCGGGCGGCGCGGAAGCGATCCTGCAAAGGTTTCTGTGGTGGAATTTCGAAACGGCCACGCGGTTCGTGGATGAAAGCGACATCGTGCAAATCGAGCCCCTGCCGGCTCCGCGGGGATGTGCGCCGGACCGTTACGTCGCCGACTTCCACTGCAATGGCCTCATTTATGACCGTTCTCGCGTTCGCGTCGCGGATCGATTCCGGGTCGGGATCGCATTTGGGCCGGATTATATAGTCGCGCCACCGAACATCGCCCGGATGTTCACGATGCTGACGCAAAACGTGTGGCATCCAAATATCGCCGAGGCGGCGCCCGTTGTCTGCCTGGGGCATATTACGCCCGGAACCCCGCTCGTGGACATTTTCTTCCTGCTCTATGAATTGATTTCGTGGCAGAAGATGTCCACCCACGACCCGCTGAACCCCGCGGCGGCGCAATGGGCGCGGCATCCGGCCAATCGGGCGATGTATCCGGTGGATCGACGCCCGCTGAAACGCCGGGCAAAGGCGGGCGCGGCATGACATGCGTCGCCGAAACATCCGCCGATGAAACAGTCGCCCGCAAGGAACGAGCCGTTGCGGCCTTGGCACGTCTTGGCGCGCTTGGCCGTCAATTGGGGCCGTCGTCGTGGGAGATTACCCTTGCCTCCGATCAGGTTTCAACCGGCCAGGTGCGATTCGACGACGGCGTGATTCGGTTGGCCGCGCCCGTCGTTGGCCCGCAGTGGCCGCCGGATCGGTTGTGGGAAATCCTCAACCGCAACGGCTTGGCAGGACCGGGAGTGCGGTTGGGATTGTCCCAGGGCCGGCGGATCCTGCTGATCGGTGAAATCGTGCTCGAGAACGTCTGCGAAATCGAATCTCGCATCGGCCGTCTGCTGGCGAACATGACCCAACTGGATCGGACCTGGAACGAAGATAGCGCCGGGCCGGCCGATCCGGCCGCTTTGTGTCAAGAAGCGGGCTGGGAATTCACGTGCCGGGACAATGCGGTCGTGGTTCGGCTAGAAGCCAATCGCCGCGGCATGGGCATGCAGGCGGCGGCGATTCCATTTTCAGCGCTCATAAACGCCCACGGCGGGGTTTTGCGATGCGTGGTGGAGCTGGCTGGGGACGACGCACCGCCTCCGGAGCCGAATCGTGCGGCCGTCGCGGAGTTGCTGATTCGCGTTGCGGCTCAAATCCGTCTGGCCCGTCCCGCCGCTACCGCGGTCGATGGCCGAAACGCCCTGATATTCGAATCGTTGCTGTTATCGAGCGCCTCCGCATGTGAATTTGGAAAGGCGTTATCCGCGCTGTCGGTGGCGGTGCAGCTGTGCGGGCCGGAGGCGGCGGCGCTTTATCGCGATGCCGATCTGGCGAGAGAATTTTTGCGCATTCGTTTTCCGGACCTCGTTGGTCCGGGGGTTTCATAAGCGTCTTGATGAAAGGAGCAGAATTATGGTTGCCACTACTGTTGCAACGCCGAGAACTCGCTCGCGTTTGACGATTCGAGCGACCGACGTGACCGGCCAGCGCATCATCCGTCTGCGCGACGTCGGCGAAGAAACGATCGCCCACTTGGTCGAGCGGCTTTTGCCGGCGATGGGATTGCCGGCGGTCGTTGACGGGCGGGGCGTGTCGTATTCGCTGCGGCTGGAACGTGAAGGCCGTCATTTGCACGCCAGCGAAGACGCCGGCGCCGTTCTCAAAGACGACGACGAAGTTCTGGTCAGCCCCCAAATTGACGCCGGTTGAGGATCGGGCGGGGCGGTTTCAGCCGGCCCTGAAGGGAAGAGCGCCGGCGAAACCGCGGGGGGACGCTATGGGCTATTTCGCGGACTTTTATGCCGCATCAGATGCATCATCAATTCGTGTTGGAGCTATTCGACGCCAAGGGCGCTGCACTGGGCCGGCACCCATTTGAGCCGGACTGGGTGCCGGCTCGCGAATGGGTGAGGTTTGAAGCGATTCGGCGGCAAAAAACGCCGCCGATGACGGCGGCGCCGGTGGATTTCACGCCAATATGGGATGAGCGGACCGGCGGGCCTGATGTCCGCGGATTGCGCGGCAGCATCGATAGCTCGGATGGCCAGACGTTTAGCGTCGATTTTCCGAAAACCTATTTCCTTCAGGATGCCCGGCATGCTTCGGCCCGATACCTAACCGCCGGGCGGATGCGCGACGGGGATGTGTTTTATTTCAAGGTCATGGCGTTGGTCGCGTCGGGGCCGGATTCCAAGGCCTCGGCAGCGATGGTCGAGGAAATCCCGCAGCGGGTGGAAATTCTGGACACGCCGATCGCGCCGTTTCGCGCCGACTCGGTCGCGATCGGACCATCGGTTGACGGCGACGCTCCCGTTTTTCTGTGCGCCGAAGCCTTCAGCCAGGCAAAGGAAACGTGCGCCGCCGCCGACGACGTGGAAGTCGGCGGAATCCTCTTGGGCCGGCTTCATCGGGATACCATCGACCGCCAACTTCTATTCATCGAGATCACCGCCCAGGTGCCGGCCGAGCACACGGTCCAGGAATTCACCAAGCTGACGTTTACGCCGGAAACCTGGGCGGCGGCGAGAGCGGCGCTGCGTCTTCGGGATCGCGGGGAGCAAATATGCGGCTGGTTCCATCTGCATCCCGACTTTTGCAAGGTGAGACAATGTGACGCCGCCAAACGCGAGAAATGCGAATTGGCGGGAATCTTCTTCAGCACCGACGACCGCACTCTTCATAGAACGGTCTTTGCGCTTCCGCAACATCTGGGATTGCTGATCAGCGACCGAAATGGGTCGCTCGTCCCTGCGCTGTTCGGCTGGAGGAAGGGAGCGATCGTCCAGCGGGCGTTTCACGTCGCGTGTAGGCCGTCGGCGAAGGTCCGCGGGCGGCAATTTCCCGGCCGTGAATTGACCGCCGCCGTAGGAGGAAAAGAAAATGGCGACGACTGAAAATATGCGCAAACGGGCCAACGGCCGGACTTCCGGACCTGAAAGACCAAAGGTTTCTCGCGAAGTTCTGGAATTGCTTGACAGCATCGCCGCGGTGGTCTCCTCGCCGCAGGATAAGGCCAAGTTGTTGTCGGAACCCCGGCAGCGCTCGCCGCAGATGAGCCAGCAGCTCGACGCGTTTTTTTTCGATCGGATCGACGAGTTGTGTGACGGCCTGATCAGCGCGAAGCACTCGCACGAAGAGCTGAGCGCCGCCGTGAACCGGATGAGTGCTCCGCCGTCGTATCCGGCGGTGTATCTGGGCTCGACGCAACTTCCGGCGCCGCAAGATTCCGAGGAAGAAACCATGGCCGGCGCGGTGGTGCAGCATGGCGCCAACCGCCGCCACGTGCCGCTGGCGCTGGACGTGGATGAGGATTCGCTTGAGATCGGGGACGAAGTGCTGCTGAACTCCGACCTGTCGGTGGTCATCGGCAAATCGCCGGCGCTTCCGCCGCCAGTGGGCGAGATCGCGGATGTCGCTCGGATGCTGGAAGGGCATCGATTGCTGGTGCGCTGCGGAAGCGACCAGCGGGTAATCGGAATCGCCGCGGCGATGCGCGGCCAGCCGTGGCGCGAGGGCGATCCGGTCCGCTGGGACCGCAACACGGGTTTGGCGTTCGAGCGGCTGGCCCGCGACGACGGGCAGGAATTCCTGCTGAAATCCATTCCCGATATTCCGTTGAACCGCCTCGGCGGTTTGTCGCGGGTGCGCGACGAGTTGATATCGGTGCTGAAATTGGCGCTGGCCGCGCCGGACGTGGCCAGGCGATACCGCCTCGGCGGCCAGCGGACGATCCTGCTCGCCGGGCCACCGGGCGTGGGCAAAACGATGCTGGCGAAAATCGCCGGCGCGGAAATCCAGCGAATGATCGGCCGCCAGTGCAGCATTCTGGTGGTGAAGCCGTCGGCATTTGAAGATCCGTACGTCGGTGTAACGCAACAGAAAATTCGCCAATGTTTTCAGGCCCTGCGGGCTGCGAAGGGATTTGGATTGCTGTTTTTGGACGAAGTGGAATCGATCGGCCGGGTCCGCGGCTCCGCGGGAAGCGCTGGATTCCACAACGACAAATTCCTCGCATCGCTGCTGGCCGAGATCGAGGGCTTTGAGACCGATCGCGCCGAAGGCGACGCCCCCACGGCGTTGATCGCGGCGACCAATCGGATCGAGATGCTCGATCCGGCGCTGGTGGAGCGGATGCAGGTGCAGATCCGGGTTCCGCGGCCCAACCTGGGGGCGGCTCGAGAAATCTTTGAAATTCATCTTCCCGCGAACCTCCCGTTCAATCCGAACGGCGAACAGGCGACGAAAACCCGGCGGGAGATGATCGAGCGGGCCATTTCGTTGATGTACGGCCCCAGCGCCAGCGCGCTTTGCACCGTGCCGCTTTCGCGACAACACGCAACGCGTGGTTTATGCGCGAGAACTGGCCAGCGGCCGGTGCATCGAGCAAATTTCCCGCGCGGCGAAACAGGCGGCGGCATATCGCGAGGTTCGAGGCGGTGAGCCGGGTTTGTGCATGATGGATATTGAAGACGCCGCCGCCGGCGCCATTGAAAGCCTCGCCGCCGCGCTCACGCGGACGAACATCCATCAGTATCTGGGCGACCTTCGGCAGGACGTGGACGTGGTGGCGGTTGAGCCGATCGTCCGCCGGGTCCCGCGGCCTCACCGATTCGTGAGCCAGGGGGAAACGTTATGAGCGGATCAATCGATAGCCCGAATGCGGCGACGACGACGCTTTGCCCGCCGCTTGGAGGCGGTGACGTTGAGCTGTGCAACTTCATACTCAGTTGCGGCGGCGAGCGGGATACGGCGATGGAAGCGGCCCGCAAGCTGCTGGCGGAATTCGACGGCATTCCGGCCGAAGGCAAAGTCGAACCACTTTGGACGGATCGCCGCGATTATGCGGGGACGTATCGAGACAACCGTCCGTATCGGAGTAACGGTTCGTGGGATCGCCCCATTCCCCGACGGAACAACCCGACCCATCCGCAGGATTCGTGCCGCAAGTTCACGCCATGCGGCGGCAGCGTATATTCCGACCATTCGCACGCGGAATTTTGCCTGCCGGAAATCCGGTCGGCACAAGACTACGTCAAGTATTTCCATGCACAACTGCGTAACGCTGCCGTCGCCCAGGCGGCGGCCAACGAAAAACTCCGCGGGCTGGGGCAGCGGTTGCAGGTGATGGCGAACAATTCGGACGGCCGCGGGGCGTCCTATGGGGCCCACACCAATTTTCTCATCCCGCGCGCCGCCTTCGACGACATCGTGTCGCGCAAAATCCATTATCTGTTGTTTCTGGCGTCGTATCAGGTTTCCAGCATCATCTTCACCGGGCAGGGAAAAGTGGGCGGCGAAGCCAGTGAGCCGGACGTGGAATATCAGATCACCCAGCGCGGCGATTTCATGCGATGCGTTTGCGGGACGCAAACGACCTGGAATCGGCCGCTGGTGAATCTGCGGGACGAAGCGCTCTGCGGCGCGGAATCAGGTCGTGGGCTCGGCTGCACGTCATTTTCTACGACGCAACGCTATGCCACGTCGCGAACTATCTGAAATTCGGCGTGATGCAGATCGTCCTGGGCATGATCGCGTCGGGACGCATCAATTTGAAGCTGATCCTGGACGATCCGGTCGATTCCCTGCACGCCTGGGGACACGACATTACGCTGACGCGGCGATGCCCGACGATGCTGGGCGAGGAGCTGACGGCCGTGGAATTACAACTCCGTTTTTTGGAGGAGGCCCGGAAATTCGTGGACGGCCCAGAATGCGATTTGCCGGATGCGCCGCGGATCGTGGCGCTTTGGGAGGATACATTGATCAAGCTGAAAGCCGGCGATTTCGAAGCGTTGGCCGGGCGGTTGGACTGGGTGCTGAAGTTGCTGGCCATTCGCGGGGCGATGCAGCGGAAGCCGGACCTGACGTGGGATTCGCCGCAAGTGAAATGCCTGGACATGTTCTACTCCAGCCTCGATCCGAGCGATGGGCTTTACTGGGCCTTCGAAAGAGCCGGCGCGACGGAGCAAATCGTGGCGGAAGACGAAATATTGCGGGCGACGACCACGCCGCCGGAGAACAGCCGTGCCTGGACGCGTGCGCTGCTGCTTCGGCGATTCGGCGACCGCGTCGAGTCGATGGACTGGGATCGAATCCGGTTCCGATTGGAACGCGGGGGATTCGCCGGCCGGGAGTTTCGCACGCTGGAGATGCCCGATCCGCTGGGCATGACGCGGGAAAAGATGCAGGGGATTCTTGCTGACGACAAATCGCTTGTCGAGGTTCTCGATGAGCTGGGCGCCGGGGCGGATGGTCCGTCCACGAACCCGATGAAATCAAATTTTTACGATCAAGGAGAAAGTGATGGAAACGTTGCAAACTATCGAATCGACTCGTAATTCGCGCGTTGGTGGTCCGGATGTCGGCGAGGAGCCGCGCGGATTTGCAGCCGCTTCGCGACCAGGCCGGCCAACTGTTGCATGCCGGGCTGGATGCGATCAGCCATGTTTTGTCGGGCGATTCGCGGCGGATGCTGGATGCCAGCCGCCAGGATGGCGGGCAATAGCGCGGAACCGTATGACCCGCCGCGCATTTGGCATCGAGACGGAATTCGCCGTGTCGCTCTCGGAGGGGCCGGCGGCGGGCCAGCGCATCGACCCGTGCGACGAGCTGATGCAGTTGGCGCGACTGCGCCTACGGCATTTGCCGATGGAAGGCGGCGGCGGGATTTTTTTGAGCAATGGAAGCCGGCTGTATCGGGATGCCGGCGGCCATATCGAACTGGCGACGTGCGAAGTGGATTCGCCCGACGATCTGGTGCGATACGCCGTCGCCGGGGATGCGATCGTCGCCTCACTGGCCGAGGAATTTAACTCGCCGGATCGGGTCCGCCGGATCGTGGTTTCGAAGCACAGCGTCGATTACCTGCAGCCCGGCGTTTCCTGGGCCCAGCACGAGTCGTTCAGCCATGCCCCGACGCGAAATATGGCGGAGCAACTGATTCCGCATCTGGTTTCGCGGATTTATTGCTTCGCCGGCGGACTGAATCCGCTGTGTCCGGGGATTCAGTTCACGCTTTCGCCGCGGATGCATATTTTCTGCAAGGCGGTTTCCAACAGCACGACATGCGACCGGGGAATATTCAACACCCGCGACGAAACGTTGGCTGGCGACGGCACGCGCCGGCTGCATGTGATTTGCGCCGATCCGCTCAACAGCCAGCGCGGATTGTGGCTGCGCGTGGCTACGACGGCGTTGGTTGTCATGATGAATGAGGCGGGTCTGCGGCCGGCGGGAAAGGTCAGGCTGAAGGATCCGGTGGCGGCGCTGCACGCATTCGCAACCGATCCATCGTTCAAAACGCAAGCGGAACTGCTCGACGGACGCCGGATGACGCTCCTCGAGATTCAGCGGCAATATCTGCAGTGCGCATTGCAGAATCAGAATCATTCGGATCTGCCGCCGTGGACGGGCGAAGTCTGCCGCCGGTGGGCCGAGACGCTGGAACTGTTGGAGCGCGGCCCCGCGGCGGCGGAAGGCATGTTCGACTGGTCGACAAAGTATCCGCTGTTTATGGCCCACGCGCGGCGTCGCGGGGTCGATCCGGATTCCTTTGCGATCTGGAATCATTGCCTGACCAGTCTTCGCGATCATCTGCGCAGCAGGCGGCTGCCGAGCGAATTGTCGCCGGGCATTATTTTGCGAAAGCCGCAGATTCTTGCCGAGCATATTGGATATCTGGGTGGAAGTTTGGCGCAGCGCGGGCTTCGCTGGGAACAGGTGGCGGACGTATTGGCGCTGCGAAACGAGTTGTGCGAGATCGATCTCCGGTTCGGGCAGATCGCGCCGCCGGGGCTTTTTTCGGCGTTGCAGAACCATTTGCATCATCGCGTGGTGGAAATCGAGACCGGCGACGACCCGCGATTCGTTCCGCCGAAGACGACGCGCCCGCTTGCGCGGGACGGCGGTGCGAAGATATGCCGGGCAATCGCGGGTGGCCTGCGACTGGAGCTACGTCCGCAACGGATCGCGCGTGCTGGATTTTTCCGATCCGCTGGGAACAAACGCCCGATGGAAGAGCAAACCGCGAGAATCGTTGCGGGGCGATCTGGCCGGCTTGATCTCGATGCTGGGCGCAATGCATCATGGTGACGAGCCCTTCGACACGTGCTTTTCGCGAGGGGAATACGAGATGGCATACGAGGTTCTGCGGTCTTCGGCCGCATCGATATGGGATTTTGCCACGGGCCGCGCGCCGGCGATGCCCAGGGGCGAATGCAACAGGGACGTCGCAATGGCGGTGATGTTTCGGTTGGCGCTGGTGCAGGCACGGCGAGGATTCTCGGCCGAAGCCCTCGCCGCACTGGACCGGCGGGAACGGCTGGCGCGGCGCTGCCCCGCGAGCATCCCGATGCGCGAGGTTCCAAATTCCGATTCGCGGTCGAGCACGTCTGCATTTACCGCCACCGCGGCCTGGTTCCAAGCGGACCGGAATTCGAGCGGTCGATCGAGTTGGCCGACCGCGCGGCAAACGGCGCGGAGGACGTGTCGCTGGCCCAGGCGGCGTCACTCATCGGATATAAGGCGTTTGCACTGGCGCGATCCAATCGGCGCGAAGAATCGCTTGGATTGCTCCTGTCGGTTTGCGAAAACGAATCGGCGAATATTCCCATGAGGGTTCGCGCCCGAAACATGGCCGAACTGGGCGAGATTTTTGCGCAACGGGCCGATTGGACAATGCCGCACTGGCTGGCGCGGGCGGAACAAATACAAACCCGGCATGGATTCTTCGCGGACATGGCGGACTACACGCACACGTATCGCTTCAAATGCGACCCGACTTCGCGCGATTCGAAGGCTCTTTTGCGCGGCATCAAACGATCGCAACACGCGGCCAACAGCCGCGTCGGATTGACCCGAACGATGCTGCTGGAAGCGCGCCATCGCCCGTCGCACTGCCTGGCGACACGCCGGCGGCGGATGATCGTCCGCATGGCCGAAGCGGCCCCGGATTTAATGACCTGTCCGACGCTGACGCATATCCTCGAACACTGGCCAAGCTGGCTGGGCGGTTGTCCGGATCCGGCCGCGGCCGTGTCAGATCCATTTTGGGGTTTGTGAGGATACGGACCGCATCGTTGTGGTCCAGAGCGAGATGCGCATCCACGAAAGTTTCACGTCCCGCCGCCACCGAAGTCGATAATTGGCTCTGTAGTTGTTTCCAAAGATACAGACAATCCCGCAACAACAGGGGCGGCCATGGATGGCATTTCAAAATCCGACATCTCCGAAACATTCGATCGCGTTGTCGTCGTGAATCTGGCCCGGCGACCGGAGCGGATGGAGCGGTTCTGGACTTTGCTGACCGATTGGCCGTTCGAAAAGCCGCGGCGGTTCGAGGCGGTAGACGGACAGGCCGTCGGCACGCCGCCGGGTTGGGACAAGGGTCCGGGAGCGTGGGGATGTCTGCTTTCGCATCGAGAGATTCTCGATCAGGCCATCAGCGACGGCGTGCAAGCGCTGTTCGTCCTGGAGGACGATGCGTACCCGGTTGAGAATTTTCACGGCGGGCCGCGGAGTTTCTGCGCAACGCGCCGGCGGATTGGGACGGCCTGATGTTCGGGGCCGAGCATTTGCGGGAGCCGCAACCCATCCGGCCCGGCGTGGTGAGATGCGTCGCCTCCAATCGGTCTCACGCCTATGCCGTTCGGGGAAGGTTCATGAAAACCCTCGCGGAATTCTGGCGGATCACCGTCAACGATCACTGCGACATCGTCCTCTCTTCCCTCATGCGGCATTTCAAGGTTTACGCTCCCGATCCGCTGCTCATCGGCCAGGACTGCGGCCATAGCGATGTCACCGGGCGGCGCGAATACCTGCGATTTCTCGCGGCCGAGCATAAAGAAATCATCGCCAGGAGTCCCGGCACGCCGGGACGCTATCTCATCGAAAAGCTGGTGGTACGGGTGGCGGTCCGGCGCGCCCCGCGGCCGGCAGACTTTGACGCACGCCAGTGTCAGACTTAGCGTCCGGTTCACCGTACGCGGATAACCAGCAATGTTCGATCGTCCGTCACCGGCGTGTCGCCGCAAAACTGTTTCAGATCGGCCAATATCGCGTCCAGCAGACATCGCGCATCACCCTGCGATTTCAGACAGACCGCATCCAGGCAAGCCGCGTCCAGGCGCTCGATTCCATACTGCTCTCTGGCGGCGTTAAAAGCTTCGGATATGCCGTCGGTATAAAACAGCAGGCGATCCCCGGAGCGCAACGTCATCTGATGTTCGGGATAGTTCACCGACTGCTCGATTCCCAGCGGTAAACCGGCCAGGCCGGGAAGCCCGATCACGGTCCGGTCGCGAGCGAGGCGCGGGGCCGGATGGCCGGCGGAAGCGTAGGTCAGGCGATTTTTGTGCGGATCGTATATCGCATAGAAAGCCGTCACGAATGATCCCGTTTCTCCAATGTAGCGCCGTTCGAGCGTGGCGTTGAGATAGGTGAAGTATTTCGCGCGGGCCGACGTCCGCATCGGGCGCGCGTGGGCGATGGCGTGGGTGATGGCCATTCTCACCGCCGCGGGAATTCCGTGCCCGCTCACATCCGCGATGAATATCCCCCACTGATCGGCCGGCAGCGGAAAGAAATCGTAATAATCGCCGCCGGTGCGCTGGGAGGTTTCGTAATGCGCGGCCAGATCCAATCCGGCGATGTCCGGCAAGGTTCGCGGCAGAAGCGAACGCTGGATGTCGCCGACGATTTTGAATTCGTGGTCCAGTGCGTCGTACGCCACTTTCAATTCCCGACGCAGGACCGAGTTCAGGACCGACCGGCCCCAGAGATTGGTTTGCATGATCATCATCGGAATCCGATCGCGCACGATTCCCTGGGGATCCCGCGTCATGATCACGCTCATGTTCAGCCCCTCCCCGTCATCAAACTGCGGTATGGCCAGCATGAAATTCATTCCCCGAAAATATTGGGCCGCCGGATCGTCCGCCGCGACTCGCGCGGGAAGGTTTTCGATGATCGCCGGCACGTTTGAATAGACCAGCTCGGACAAAAGTCCGGCATTGAACAGAGGCAGTCGATCTTTTTCCTTCCATGGATCGATGTTCTCCTTCCACATCGAGCTGCGGGTAATGCGATACGCCGGACGTGCCAGATCGCGCCGGCTCACCGCCAGGAATCCGTCCGCTGGAATGAATCCCCCCTCGCGCAATCGCTTGCCGTAGAGATTCGCGGCAATCTGCGGGTCGGTCTGCCGGCTCAGTTCGCGCATGAAATCGACGATGAATTCGAGTTCGTCGCGCCAATCTTTTGATTCGCTCATGGATTGGGATTGTACCGCAATGGACCTGTGCGGCCTCGGTCAATCCGCCGCCGCTTCGAAAAATGCCTTGCGGAATTCCGACGCGTCGGAATTCGGCAAATCCGCGCGCTGAATCAGCAGGATGTAAATTCGATTCTTCACCGGATCGATCCAGACCTGTGTGCCGTAGGCGCCGCCGTGGCCGAACGTGCCAGGGGAGAGCATCGCCGTGATGCCGGTCGGCTTTTTCACCAGGCCGACGCCCAGGCCCCAGGCGCTGCCGGGGACGAATCCGACATTCTTCAATTTGCCGGTCTGGATGCTGGTCATCAGCTTGACCGTTTCGGGCTTGAGGTATTGCCGGCCGTCGAGCCTGCCGCCATTGAGCAGCATTTGGCTGAACCGGCAATAGTCGCCCGCCGTGCAGAACAATCCGCCGTTGGGGGCCGCGTAATGATTCCGATCCCCCACGGGACCGGGCAACAACCTGATCGCGGTCGGCTTCAGCTTCCCATCCGTCATATCGTACGACACCGCCAGACGTTTGATCTGCGCCTTGTTCGGATAAAACGTCGCGTCGGTCATCCCCAGCGGATCGAAAAGGCGCCGCCGCATGAAATCGGCGTACGATTGGCCGGAGACGATCTCGATGATACGCCCCAGCGTGTTGATCCCGGATTGGCAATAATCCCATTGGGTTCCCGGCTCGAACTTCATCGGCAAGGCCAGGACCATTGGAACCAACTCCGCCAGCGTGCGGGCCGTCTGCGCTTGTTTTTTCGGCACATCGGCCAGCCCGCTGGTGTGCGTCAGCAACTGCCGCAGCGTCAGGTTCGCCGGCTTGCCCGACGGCGTTCTCAGCGCAGCGAATTGGGGGATGTATTTGGAGACCGGATCGTCGATCGAAAGCTTTCCCTCATCTTGAAGCATCAAGACGGCGGTCGCGGTGATCGGCTTGGTCATCGAGGCCACCCAGAAGATCGTGTCGGTGCGCATGGGCAGATTATGCTCGATGTCGCGCTTCCCCACGGCCGAGAGATGGATGATATGCTCTCGATCCGCCACCAGCGTCACCGCGCCGGAGAGTTCGCCGCGATCGACGAAGGACTGCATGGCCTGATCGATCTTGTCCGTCCGCGGACCCGGCACCGATTCGCCCGAATTTCGATTCGAAATACACCCTTGAAGAGCCATGGCTAAAAACCCGGTAAATGTGACGCGAAACGCTCTTTCCATCAGCCGATTGTAACTCCGATGTGGTTGGTCTTCGAGCGGATTACGCTCGCCGTCGAGCTTTGCAAAGCCTAAGATCGGAGCGGACTAAAGATCATGGCTGCGCTGGAAATCGCCGACGAGACCAAGCGACTGCAATCTCTGAAAGAGATGCTGCACCAGTTCACCGCCCCGGCGGCCGAGGCGCTGATCCAGCGCGAGCCCGACGGCGCCGTGCGCTGCTTCGCCTGCGGGCACCGATGCCTCGTGAAACCCGGCCGCGACGGCGTCTGCCGCGTCCGATTCAACGACAACGGCGTCCTGCGCGTTCCCTATGGCTACGTCGGCGTCCTCGCCTGCGATCCGATCGAGAAAAAGCCCTTCTTCCATTGCATGCCCGGCAGCGACGCCCTCACCTTCGGCATGCTCGGCTGCGATTTCCACTGCGGATATTGCCAGAACTGGGTCACCAGCCAGATGCTGCGCGATCCCAAGGCCGCCGCCGGCCGCGAAGCTGACGACTCCCAAACAGTTGGTGGACGTAGCCATCCAGCACGGCGCCCCGGTGGTCGCATCCAGCTACAACGAGCCGCTGATCACCAGCGAATGGGCCGTGGACGTTTTCAAGGAGGCCCGCACGCGCGGACTGAAATGCGCCTACATCTCCAACGGCAACGGCACGCCGCAGGTGCTGGATTTTCTTCGTCCCCACGTCGATGCGTACAAGGTCGATCTCAAGACGTTCGATCCCAAACACTACCGCCAGCTCGGCGGCGTGCTGGAAAACGTCACCGCCACCATCGGCATGCTGAAGCAGCGCGGCTTCTGGGTCGAGATCGTGACGCTCGTCGTTCCCGGCTTCAGTGACGATCCCGATGAACTGAAACGCATGGCCGATTTCCTAGTCTCGGTCGATCCGCTGATGCCGTGGCACGTCACCGCGTTTCATCCCGATTACAAGATGACCGACGGCTATCGCAACACTACCGCCGAAGATCTGCTGCGCATCGTCGAATACGGCCGCCAGGCCGGCATGCGCTACATCTATCCCGGCAACCTTCCCGGCCAAGTCGGCGAATGGGAGAACACCCGCTGCCACAACTGCGGCTCGACGCTCATCCGCCGCTGGGGTTTTCTGGTTCAGGAGAACCGCATCGGCGCTGACGGCAAATGTCCGGATTGTTCAACGATCATCCCCGGCATCTGGGGCAAAGCCAGCGGCCATGGCGACGGCCGCGTGCGGCCGTTGGCATAAACCACCCCCGCATCCAACGCGCTAGACACCATAGACCTCAAGCGTGGCTAGCTGGCCCTCAAGCGCGAGGCCGCCCGTTTGCAAATCGATGAGATGGCGGCGCATATCGGATGAGGACCGGAATCCACTGAAAAGGGCTGCGGCGCGCTATATCCGGGTTGAATCATCAAACGAGTTGTAGCTCTCGGACTTTCCCTGCCGGCCGCGGGCGGCCATCGAATTGTTTGATCCTTACCTTCCTTTGAGGAAATTGCGCGACGATATGAACCTCGCCGCCCAATGCTTCAATGATCTTCTTGAGCGTCGAGATTTGCATATCATCCTGATTTTCCAATTTGGAAAGTGACGGTTGCTTGATGCCAAGCTTCTTCGCCAGTTCGCCCTGACTCTTGCCTGCCAGCTTTCGGATCTCCGACAGAAGCAATTCAAGCAGCAATTCCTTTGTCCGGCGATTTGCACGGGCACGGGACTTGGCGCTCATCACGCGATGGGCAAGTTCATCAAAGGATTTGGACATATTATTTACCTTTCCGCATTTTCCGCTTATTGATGTTTTCCAAATGAAGTCCATATAGCTTGTCGGCCCTGGCGATCAATTGCTTATAGAATCGCTTTTCCCTGACGCCGGATTTATCACCGCCCGTAAGCAAAATCGCGGTTCGCAATGGATCGAACGCGAAAGCCGCGCGAAGCACCGCTTTGGCTGTGTCGGCCCGAAGCTCCTTCATGTTTGCCTAGTCGGACCCGTTGAGCGTATCGGCATGGGGCCGTTTAAGCTGCGGACCCATGGTTTTTAGGAGGCCGACCACCGCGTAAATTTCCTCCTGCTCCGCTTCATCCAAGCCGGCGAACCATTCGTCAAATTCTTCGGTCGTTTCAACGGGCCACACCACCGAATTATAGCTGTTGAGCTATGTGCGTCAATTCGGAACGGGATTATCGGGTCGCGTTTTTTTTCACGACGATGTTTTTGAACTGATGATGATCCGCTGAACGTTGGCGGCCGTCGATTTAGTGGCGTACTGCGGCAACATGATACTCATCCGCTCGCTCCCGAGGCCGGGTCCGGGGGCGATGCCCCTTGCCATACACACCGAATGCATCGCGCACCCCGCGACTGACGCCGCCCATTATTAAACTTGCCTCTTTCCGCACCTCGATTTACGATCCCTTTCTCGACCTCGCTGGTGAGGAGACTGTTCATGATTCGACGGTGGTGGCTCGGCGCTGCGGCGGTTGGTTTGCTTGCCTCGGCATTGCTCGCCAAACAGGGGACGCTGACAACCACGGATGGCCGGCAGCTTCAGGGCGATATTCAAAAGGCCCCTGACGGCAAATCGTATGACGTGACCCTCCACGGAGTCACCGTCACCATCGGCGCCAATACCATCGCATCCATTGCTTACCCCACGGATGCCGCCGATGAATTCCGTCAGCGTTTGACCCGCCTCGATCCGAACGATATCAAGGGCCGGATCGATCTGTGCCGCTGGGAGCTGGAGCAGCGGAATTACGATCTGGCCACCGAGGCGGCCCGGGACGTTCAGGGGATCGATCCTCACGATCCCGATGCGGCCATTCTTCTGGACACCATTGCCGGCGAAAGAGCCTTGGACACGAAGCTGACCGCGCAGGCCAATGCGTCCACCCAGCCGGGCCTGCAAGCCGCGGCGCCGGCGCCGCCGTCCGCCCCGGCGGTCGGGAATTATCTCACGATGGCTGACGTTCAAACCATCCGGCGATACGAACTTCTTCCCGATGAACAGGCCCGGATCGATTTCAACAACAACGTCCGCAACCGTTACCTGACCCTGACCGGCGCCGACCCCGCGGCCTTCAAGAGTGAAACCCAGGTGCAGCAGGCGCTGGACATCGTTCAATCCGGCAATCCCCAGTTGGTGCGGAATGTGATCGTCGTTTCCGAGCCGAGCGTCATGCTTGAATTCCGCACTCGCATTCAGCCGCGGATTCTCGCCGGCTGCGCCGCCGCCGGCTGCCACGGCAGCGTCGGCTCCGGCGGCTTTTTTCTATACCCGAATGCGGACAAGACCCTCGTCGCTTACACCAATTTTTTTATTCTCCAGCAGACCAGCCGAAAACTCCCCGGGGGCGACGTGTTCGGACACGGGCCGGTTGTCCGTCCCATGATCGATCGCGTTCATCGCGACTCGTCGCTGATTCTTCAGTTCGGCCTGCCGCGGCCGCTGGCGATGATACCTCACCCCGACGTGCCTGATTTCAAGCCGATGTTCCGCAGCGAACATGACCCCAACTTTGACGAGATGTCGACTTGGATCGGCTCGCTCAACCCGATCGTCCCGGATTATGGCATTAAGTTCCAGATTCCAACCGGCCAGCCCCCTGGCCAGCCGGCCACCGATACCTCCGCGAATCCGGGGTGAAACGTGTCGCCGCTGCTCTATTTGATTTTGACTCTGGCGGTCCTGGCGGTCGTCGTTGGCCAGGGGACGGTGGGCCGATATCTTTGCCGCCGAAAGCTGCGCGGGCTCGCGCACGAATGGAACATGCACTTCGCCCCCGGCGATCGGCTTCGTCTCTCGCAACGTGCCGTTGGATGCTTGCCCGTTCCCGGGGCCGCCGACATCCGCGTTCGCGATCTCTTCTTCCGCACCGAGGAGAGCCGGCACGAATATCTGTTCACCATCGATTACACGGTCGGCGTGATCCGCGGGAAAGTCGGCCGATCCTGCGTGGCCGGATTCCAGGAGCCGGTCTCTCGCGGCAACCGAGGCAATCTTTCCCCCCCCGATCTCATCGTCGCGCCCAGGAATCTGCCGCTCTACGACGCGTATCGCCACGTCCTGCGACTGCTCGCAGAAAATCCGCGACGCCCCCATTTAGCCCCCGGTGATTCACCGGGGGCTAAATGGGGGCGTTGAGCATTTTTTTCATTCGGTCTTGATTCGTCCGTCGAGTTTCGTCATCCTGATTCGCCTCAATGCTTCCGCGTCAACTGACGATCCTGGGCGTCGGCCTGCTGGGCGGGTCGATTGGCTTGGCCTTGCGCTCGGCGGCGCCGCGGTGCCGCATCGTCGGCTTCGGCCAGCGCCGCGCGGCGCTGGACCGGGCCGTCGAAATCGGGGCCATCGACCGTTTCGATCTCGACGCCGCCGCGGCCGTCGCCCGCTCCGATCTGGTCATCCTCTGCACGCCCGTCGGCCTGTTCGAATCCATTCTCGTTCGGATCGCTCCGGCCCTGTCGCCGGGGGCGCTGGTCACGGACGTGGGCAGCACCAAACGCTCGATCGTCCGCCTCGCCGAATCGCATCTTCCCAAGGGCGTCGAATTCGTGGCCAGCCATCCAATGGCCGGCAGCGAAAAACGCGGCGTGGAATTCTCTCGGGCCGATCTGTTCCACAATCAGCTTTGTATTGTGACCCCCACGCCCGCGGCCCCTCCCCAAGCCGTGGATCGGATCGAACAATTCTGGCGTCTATTGGGCATGCGCACGACGCGCCTCAGCCCCGACGATCACGACCGGCTCCTGGCGGATGTGAGCCATCTGCCGCACCTTCTGTCCGCCGCTTTGGTGACGATGCAGCAAGACGCGGGACTCGACTTGTGCGGCAAGGGATTTTTGGACACCACGCGCATCGCGGGCGGCGACGGGGCGCTGTGGCGCGACATTTTTCTGGACAACGCGGACAATCTCAAAGCCGCCTTGCGGCGCCTGCGCGATCAGTTGGCCGATATGGAGAAGATGCTGGACGCGAAATCCGCCGACGCCCTGCGCGACTGGCTCGCCGCCGCCGCCGATCGCCGAATGAAATTGCTGGAAAAGAAGCTCCGCGAAATGGATTGATCGGCTGGGCTTTGCGGTCTCGATCCTAAATGCAACCGCATATTGGTCGCGACCAGGGCGGTAAACAGTTGCTGCAAAACAGGTCTAAAACTTTCACCTCCTGGCAGTATTAATAGAGGAGTGCTTGTGGATCGTCGCGTCGGGTATCCGCTGTCTTCCGCCAAATCCGCTTGGTTGTTCCCCGAAACTCCCAGCCCCAGCGATGAGCTTGTTATCGATATCAATCAGTAACAGTAACAACTTCGGGCCTGGCGCTATTGAAAACGCGGAAGTTATGCCGAACAGCCCAAGCGAAAGCCGCCACCGTGGCCTTTGGAGGTATTTTCCCGACCTTCGGCCGAGGAATTGGCGGGGCGTTGTGTCTATCGCCGGTTTCCGATAGGCTTCACATCCCCAAAAACGCGGCCGGGTTGTCGGCTCGGCAATTTTCATGAGGTGGTCGGATGTCGCTGGATCGTAGTCTCAAAAGTGCAAACGCCCTGATTCGTCATCGAAACGTTCTGACGCGGACGGAGCGGCTGGTAAAACTGGCCGATGAAGAGCGTTGGAACGATTCCAAGAGCGTGTTCGGGTTGCCGAAAGTGGCCCATCGCAAGCAGGAATTGGCCAAGGCGGTGAAGGAAGAGGTTGCCGAAGGCGCGGCTGTGCCAGGGGCCACACCGGCCGTGGCCGGCGCGGCCGCTCCGGCGGCGCCGCAAAGGGCGCTGCGGCTGGCGCAGCCAAGGCTGGTCCCGCCGCCAAAGCCGCTGCCGGCGCACCGGCGCCGGCGGCCAAGGCCGCCGCTCCCGCCGCCAAACGGAAATAGTCCCGGCGCACGGGACGGCTGGAATCACTCCTATGCCGTCTCATTGCGAATTCCTCTCCCGACGTGCGTTGGCCGTGGATTCCTCCGGCATCCGCAAGGTCTTCGATCTTGCCGCGAGGATGACCGATCCGATCAATCTCTCGATCGGCCTGCCCGATTTCGATGTTCCGCAGATCGTCAAGGCCGCGGCGATCGACGCCATCGAAGCCGGTCACAATCGCTACACGCAGACGCAGGGCATCGCCCCGCTGCGCGAGCGGCTGCGGAAGGATTTGTCTGCAGAGTTTGGCCGCGATGTCGGCGAAGTGCTCATCACCAGCGGCGTCAGCGGGGGGTTGCTGCTGGCCATATTGGCCACCATCGATCCCGGCGACGAGGCCATTTTCCTCGATCCGTATTTCGTGATGTACAAGCACCTGATCACGCTCGTCGGCGGCAAGCCGGTGATCGTGGACAGTTATCCCGATTTTCGTTTCCATGCCGAGCGGGTCGAGAAGGCGATCACCCCGCACAGCAAGCTGCTGATCCTCAACAGCCCCAGCAATCCCACGGGACTCGTCATGACGGAGGCCGAGGTTCGTGCCGCCGTCGATCTGGCCAGGAAGCACGACCTGCTGATTATCTCCGACGAGATATACGAGCCATTTTTGTACGATGCTCCGCGCGGGTTGGCCAGTCCGGCGAAGCTGTATGACTGCACGCTGGTGTTGCGGGGATTTTCCAAGAGCCATGCGATGACGGGCTGGCGGCTCGGATACGCCGCGGGGCCGGATGCGATCATTACGCAGATGACCAAGCTCCAGCAGTACACATTCGTGTGCGCCCCCAGCCCGCTGCAATACGCGGCCCTGAAGGCGCTGGACGTGCCGATGGATCAAATGGTGGAGGAATATCGCCGCAAGCGCGATCTGGTGTACGAGCGTCTGAGCGGGAAATTCGAGATCGCCAGGCCGCAGGGGGCGTTTTACATTTTCCCCAAAGCACCCGCCGACCAGGGCGGCGCCGATTTCGTCGCCAAGGCGATTCGAGCGCAACTTGCTGATGATTCCCGGGAACGTTTTCTCCGAGCGCGACACGCATTTCCGCATCAGCTACGCAACGAGCGACGAAAAGCTCGAGCAGGGCTGCGCGGTTCTGTTGTCGATGGCGTAGCACCGGATGTACATCCGGTGCTTCATCTGGTCTCCGCGAAATCCCGATACGGCGAAACCCAGGCGCTGCGGACTTCCGGTGATCCGTTTGTCGGACGCAAACACAGCACAGCCACATTCGTCGAAGCGGGCCCGAAATTCAGCCAGCATTCCGGCAAATAAAAATCCCGCTGCGGGCCGACCTCCCAATAGCGCCCCAGGGCGTGGCCATTGAGATAAATGAAGCCGTTGCCCGTCGCCTCCAGATGCAACTTCCATGGAACCCACACATGCGGATTCGGCGACGGCAGGTCGAACCGCAGACGATACCACCACACGTTCACCGGCGCCGTGTCCGTTGCCGGCGCGATTGCTTGGGGCAACTCCGATGTTTCCCAGTCGGAGTCATCCAACTTTGGATCCTGCCAATGGCCGACGGTCCCGGCGGTTTGGCCGGAAATCTGCCAGTGAAGCGTGGCCGCATTTTGCCCTGCGGCGACGGTTAAATTTTGCGGGCCGCAACGGGCGTTGATCCCCGTGCCGCCGTTCTCCCGGCCCCCGTTCTCGTACAGGAGCAGCAGGTGGTTGTCAGTCCCGGCCATCGGCGCCCATGAAGCGGCCGCCACCGACCCGGAATGCCGAATATCCAAAGGCTTGCCATTCAGCTCCCCGATGAGCGCGTCCTGTCCGGCTAGATTCGCGGTGAGGCTCGTGACCGACGGCGTGCTGAAATCCGCGCGGTAGAAAACAAAGCGGCGATCGAATATTCCGACGTCCTCGATGCTCGCGCCGTCGGGAAGATCGCGCCAGGAATCCGCCGGCGGGCCGGGATCGATCCGACGTTTCGTTTCGGCGATGGTCACGTCGGGCGGCAGATGGGTCGGCCGGGACGGCGGCGTCACCGGCTGGGGATACCACTGTCCCCCGGATATGTTCTTCACAGTTGCCGGTACGAAAAGAATTTTCGCACCAAATGGCTCGATTTCGTAGTGGACGCCGTTCGCGCCGACATCGCCAGTCGGGGGCAGAATAAAACCTCCAGTAAAGCTCTTCTCACGATTGTTGTTGAAGAAGAACAGGAAGCGGCTTCCATCGGCGGCACGTCTAATTACCGTTGAGAAATCCACATTTTCATTCGAGGATATCAACTTCGATCGCGCCAATTGTTGGCCGTGCTCTTTCAGGAAATTCGCCATCGCCTGAACGGCGAAATATCGCGGCCCCACGCCGCCGCACTCGCGGATGGGAGCCGCATAGTCATAAGTCGTCGTTTTGTGCGCCGCGGCCCAGTCGCCCAGGTTCGTTCCGCCGAACATCATGTAATAATTCGTCCCCGTAAACCCGTGCGCCCAGGCCAGCAGCGTCACGTGCGTGATCTGCTGGGGCGTGAAGCCCATATTCTCGCTGAGCTGGCGGCCGATTTCGGAAAACCATCCGCCTTGCAGTTCGGTGACGAATCTCGGCTTTTGCGGCTGGTAACTATCCAGAAAGTCAAGATCGGTCGCTTCGCTGGCGGCATCAAAATTCGGGTACGTGTTTCGACACTCGATGACGTTCCGGGCCAGGAACGGATCGGTTTTGAACAATGGATCATCGGTCACGCAGGTGATCAGCGGCACGTCGATGCCCGCATCGCGCGAATCGTGCGCCAGGGCCTGAAGCTGATGCAGCTTCACCTCGGCCGGGAAATCGGCGTAGTTATATTCGTTTTCGATCTGCCAAAGGATCACGCCGGGTCGTCCGGCGGGGCGGCGAGTGATCTGGAACGGCGCGGCCGCCTTCGCCACCGCCGTGTACCAGTGTTTGCACCAGGCCAGGTAAACCGGATCGTCGCCGCGCAGCCAGTTTTGCGGCGCATCGGCCGGCTTTTTGGTGACCAGCCACTGCGGATATCCGCCGCCGTCCCATTCGGCGCAGATATACGGCCCGGGCCGGAGGATCACATAAAAACCGAAGCGGTCGATCGCCATGTCCAGCCAATCCGTCAGGTCGGTCATGTCCATCTTGGAAAAATCATCGAGCGAATCCGGGGGCTGCCGTTCGTGCCAGTTCCATGGGACATAGGTCTCGACACAGTTGAGGCCCGCCTCCTTCATCTTCCGGAACCGCTCGGCCCAAAGCGGCTTGGGACACCGGAAATAATGAAACGACCCGCTGTAGAGAAACGTGTCCTTGCCGTCGATGATGAAGCATTGGCTGTCGTATCGGATGCGATCCGGCGCGGGCGAAGCGGCAAAGGCGATGCAGGCCAGCCCGCCGATCACGGCAAGCAGCGAACGCAAAAACACGCGGCATTGAATTCTCCTAATGGTCGCCCTTGAACACCTGATCCACGGTCGTCGTGACCGTGTCGAAGGTGCTTGCAGTCACCTTCGGCTTCTCAATGGTTCCCTTGACGTGAATCCGGAACAATTCCGCATTGGCCCCGCCGAGCAGGGGCCCCAGCACCGGCAGCGACCCCAGCGTCGGGTGGTCCGTCGCCAGCCACAGGCTCACGCTCTCCTTGGCAAAATTCAATTCGCCGCTGCCGGACATCGTCAGGTCTTTGCTCTTCAGATCGATTTTCTCGAAGACGACCTTCTGCCCGTCGAGGATATATCGCGTGGAGATTTCGGAAAACGGGCTGCTGAGCGGCAGGGCCAGATTGGTGATCTGCATCAGTCCGAGCATCACCGGGATGTTGTACAGCTTCTCGCCGGACGACCGAAACGTCTCCGTGCCCGCGGCGGCTTTCCGGATCGTTCCACGTCCCGCCCAATTTCAGCGACGCCGTCAGTTGGCCGCGCAGGTTCTTGTCATACGGCGTGGTGAGTTGCTGCACGTCGGCGTCCCGCAGGACGAGGCTCACGTCGTAACTGCTCGGACCGGCATCGGGGAAAACGTAATCCCCGTCGCCGGCCAAGTCGCCGGAAGCGAATTTCCCTTCCACGTGCGAAATCTGGATGACCGGATCGTCGGACGCCTTGAGCACATTGAGCGTGAAGTCGGACCCCGGCCGCCCGGCCAACAGAAGCGAATCGGCGCTGCATCGCCCGGCCAGACGGTGCAGCCGCCCGTGACGCACCAGGCCGGCCAGATCGATGTCTCCCCGAATGTCAGTGGCCGGCAGGCCGATGTCCAGCGACGTGCCCTGCATCATGATTTTGGCGGCGAAATCCACGTCCGCCCCGGCCTTCGCGGCCGGCGCCGCGCCTTGCCCGCGCGGCCAGTAAGCCAGCTTCGACAAATCCACCCCGATTTTTCCGCCGACTTTCAACCCTCTCAGCACATCGCCAACGGAAGTCGGCAACGCCGCGAGCAGCTCATCGTCCACCGTCAATTGATTCGCCGACAATTTCAGGTTCCAGGCCGGTTGCCCGCCCAGATCGCCCCGTCCGGAAATGGAAATCCGCGCATCGCCGTGCGTGGCCCGCAAATCGTTCAGGATCACCCGGTTCGGAAAAATTGAAATTTCACCCTGCAAATGATCGAGCCGGTAGGGCGCCGCCGACGGCGTCACCGAAAGATCGCGCGGCGTGATCTGCAATTCCAGATGGTCCGGCGCCTCGCCGATCGTTGCCGAATATTCCAGCTTCGCATCAATCGTCCCCCGCGGCTTGATCGCCTCCCAACCCGCGCGAGCCGCCTGTGGCAACATCTCGTAGAGCGATGGAACCAACTGAAGATTCCTCGCCGACGCCGAGATGGAGATCTTCGGCTGCCCGGTCTCCCAGTCAATCAGCACATGCCCGGCGACGGCGCTTTGCCCGCGAACGCCCGACAAGTCCGTCAATTCCAACCGGCTGGGAGTCAGATGCAGCCGGCCGCTGAGTCCCGACATGGCCGCTTCGCCTCCGCCCGGCTGTACGGCCGCATCGCGCAGGGTTGCGTCGAAGACATACTTCACGTCCGGGCCGTGTTCGTCCGGATTCGGGAAAACGTGCCCGATCACATCGAGCTTTCCCGAAATGCCCGCCCGCTGCACCCACGCTCCCTGCTGCGCGGGCAACGCGTTGATCAGATCATCGTCGATCGGCAGGTTGCTGGCCGTGATCCACAGATCGGGCCCGTATGGTTGCGTGCTCGGCGGCGCATCGTGACTCTTCCAGCGCACCGTTCCGTCGATCCCGATCATCGCGTCGCCGCGACGCGCCCGGGCGTGAACGATGTTCAGATGCCCTTCGCGGATTTCCAGCCGCCCGCTCAAGCCCTTCACCGGATATGGGAAGGCCGTCAGTTTTCCCTCGGCATCGTAGAAATTCACGTCGGTATCGACCATCCAGGGCTTATTCGGTCCGACGGCGCGTTGGACATGGCAGGAAAAATCGCCGAGGGCTTTGGGATACTGCTCGCTGCCGTCGGGGTCGAACAGTTCCAGCGCTCGATTGGCCGGGGGCGGCAACGCGCTGCGAAGAACCGGATCGAGAACGATGTTGCTGCCATGCACGTCCAGCGAAACTCCAGAAGGGCCTTCCAGCGGGCCGACGAATCCGTTCAGATAAATGACGGCGTCGGCGTTGGGGCCGTCGCTCGGACCGTGTCCCTGCACGTTCAGAACCCGCACGCCGCGCATCTTGGCGATGGGATCATCCCCGATCAGGACCTGGCCGCTGACGTGCGAGACCGGATACGGAAACTCGCTGAAGCGGAACTGGCCGTCGTGGATGTCGATCTCGCCGCTCACGTCGGCCTTGCCCCCCGGCTCCGTGCGCTGGATGACCATCTTCATGCCGCACGTCCCCTGCGGATGAAGGTGCTCCATCACGTCCTGAATGTCCTTGGGCAGCGAGCCGAGATAATCCGGCGAAAGCTCCGGAATCTCCAGATCGTGGCCGATCACCGATGAAATCGTCAGCTTGGCCGGCGCATCGGGCGAATAGCCGTCGATTTCCCCATCCACGTTGAACCAGTTGTTTTCAACCTTCCCGCTGATGTCCTTGAGTTCGATCCCCTTTTCCGTGAAGACCAGGTTTCCGGAAACCTGTCCGAAATGGATCGGTTCGGGCGTGCTCAATCGCCGCAGGATTTGCACGCACGCCGGCGAAAGCCAACGCCGCGATTGCGCCATGTCCAGCAGGTTGTGGAAAAGCTGCACGCGCTGGTTCTGCTCCCGCGTCATCCACTCCTGCGGATGCAGCGCCATCTCCACGTCGCTCAGGTCCAATTCGGCGCGGAACAGCGGCCCGCTTCCGCCGGGGTTCGGATTGTAAACCATCTCCGGCACGTCGATGCGGCCCTGAAGCTGATGCCATTCGCACCATTGCCGCGGCTGGGAGAAGAGCATCGTCTTGATGTCCGGCCCGAACGTGAAATTCTGCAGCCTCGCCACCGAGATTCCGCCGTCCGTGCGGATCGTTCCGTCCACGCTGGGTCCCAGCGATTCGCGGCCGCGGCTTTGCAATTGGAAATCGTATCGGTCCGCTTCCTCGGGATTGGGATTGAGGCTTCCTTCGATGCTGTACCAGCCGACGGGAACGATGTTGCCGTCGTGCATCTCCATGTAGGCCACTTCCGCGTCGCGCAGGATGATCTGCGGAATCACCAGCGGCCCGCTGGCGGCGCTGGTCCGCCGTCTGCCCGCCAGCCCCCGGCCATTCCACAGGCGCTGGTAATTCCACCGATGCGTTGTGCTGTCCTCCACCAGCAGCACGACCGGATCGATCGCGACGATCTGCGTCGCCGCCAGATGCCCCGCCAGCAACTGCGTCGGGTGATAGCGGATCAGAACGTCCGGGCGTGAAAGATGATCGAATCCGGCCGGTTGGTCTTGATCCACCCGCAACGTGACGTCGTCGAGACGCAATCCCTCGAAGATCGAGAGATTCGCCTTGCCGATCGTCACCTCGCCGCCCAGCAGGTCCGAAAGATAAGCGCTGGCCATCTCCCGGACGCGCTGGGCATCGGTGAGATAGATGTATCCGAAGATGGTGCACGAGAGCACCAGAAGGACGCAGGCCATTCCCCACCGCCGCGCGGCGCAGTGCCGGCGACGCAGCGGGTGGCGCGGCCTCCAGCTTCTCTCGAATAGACGCTCGGGATTGACGAGCATAACAACTACATTGCTAATCGAACGCGGCTGGAGCAAACCGCGCTGGCCGCCAGGATAGCCATCGGCCCCTCGGCTGGGATGCGATAACGGAGCGACCCGACCGATAACGCGGCCGCAATGGTAAAATATACCGCCGGCACCAGCAAAAGCCGCTTGACCGGCCCCGGCAGGCCCAGCCGCCGCAGCCCGATCAGGATCAACACATCAAATCCCACCCCGTAGGTCAGACCCACCATCCGATAAAACCACCGCCCCCCATACTCCCGGCTTAGCGGCATCGGACTCCACGTTCGACCGATCTTCACCACCGCCAATTTCGCCGCATCCCACGGATGAGCCGCTATCCAATCATCGGCCAACTGGCGAAATAGCGCGACCGGGCAACTTCCGTCATGTCGCTTGTCCACGGCATCCATTTCACGAACCGCTGATCGCTGGCCCCCGTCGCATCGGGATTGAACCCGTCATATCGCGTAATCCCCGCGTTGGTACTCGTCCACACCCAGGCCCCGACGACCCATCGATTCCTCGCCGCCCACGGAAACAGCGCCAACCCCGTGAACAGCAGCATCGTCGCCGCCACCGGCAGCGGCCACCCGGGCCGTCCCCCGCCCCCCGCCCACGGATTGGCATTTCGCGCCTTGGAATTTCGCGGCTTGGCGGCTTCAGCCGCCATGTCTCTGATCTCCCCCGATCGATACGCCCGCTGGACATCCCGGTTCACCAGCGCCGCCCCGCAACCGAGCACAACCGGAATCAAAATCGCCCCCGGCCGCACCAAAACCCCCAGCGCCAATATAATCCCACCCGCCAGCCACGCCGCCCGTTTGCCTTCCTCCCGCGGCCACGGCCCGTCGCTCAGCACCAGCAGCGCCAACCCCCAGCACAGCATCGCCGTGAACAGCGTCTCGGAAAGAATGGCACCGCTGAAAAAGATGAGATACGGATTCGCCGCCACCAGCCCCGCCGCCAAAACCGCCCCGCGCACCGCCAGCCATCGCCGCGCCAGAAGGAAAATCGCCAGCACGGTTCCCGAATCCAAAATCGCCTGAACGATCCGCACCACCCTCGGGCTGCCCCCGCAGCAACCGATCAGAAACGGATACCCCGGCGTACGGTACGCATAAACAGTCTGCGCGAACCGCGGATCGGCCATCGACAATCCATCCGGCCCGAAAATATGCTTTCCCAGATCGAGATATTCCCGCTGATCCGGCAGCCGTTCGATGGAGGCCTCGTCGCTGGCTTGCCGCAGCCCCCATCCCAGCCGCAATCCAAGCCCCACCAGCACCACAACCGCCAGCGCGACCCAGGCCGACCGCTCGCTCATTTCGCTCACCCGGCCAAAGTACCGCGCGATGATGACGAAACCAACCGAGATCGTGCCGCCGACGCCGCTACGGCGTCATCATGTGATATAACCATTCCCCGTCCATGGGCAGCCGATCTTTAGATAAACCGCTGGAATCTCTGGACGCGAAAGTCTCCGCCTTGTGCGGCCAGGGAATAGCCACCGACCGATGGCGCGCCGATGTGGCGGCGGCGCTCTTCCACCTGCGCCGAAAGGATCATCGCCCCCTGATCGTCTGCATTCTCGGCGGCACCGGAACGGGCAAGAGCACGGTCGTCAATCGCCTGCTCGACGCGAATCTTTCCTCAGCCAGTTTTCGCCGGACCTTCACCGCCGGCCCGGTTGCCGTCGCCGCCAAATCGGCCGATGTCCCGGAGAATTGGCTCGGACTTCCGCACGTGCTCGCCTCGCCATCCGAACTGCCTGTTCGCGGCCAGAGCGATTCGCTGATTGTGATCGAATCTCCGCACGATCTGCTCGGTCGCGTTGTCCTGATGGACACTCCCGATTTGGACGGCGATCAGCCGCGGCATCACGCCCAGGCCGATCGAGGCTTTCGCTGGGCCGAGGCCATCGTCTTTCTGGTTTCCCCGGAGAAATATCAGATGACGGAGTTGCTGCCCTATTACCGCCTCGCCCGGCGTTACGCAATGCCGGCGTCCTGTTCGTGATGAACAAATGCGAAACGCCGGAAATGCTGGAGGATTATCGCGCAGCTTGTTTCGGCGGATCGGGAAGATGTCTCCGATCTTCGCAATACCGCGCGACGATGCCGCCTACGAGCCGCCGCCGCAGACCAATTTGCCGTCGCTGCGACAGGCGATTGCCTCACTCGAGCCGGCCCAGGATGCGCTGCGCCGAATCGGGAATATCGCGTGCGAATTGCCGACGTGCTGGGCCGATTGCGCGATCAGATCACCGGCCCTTTGCGCGGCCAGCGGCGCGATGTCGATGCCGCCGTCTCCGCCCTGCGGGCGATGGAAACCCCCGTTCCCGGCGTCGATGTGAATCCGCATCACCGAGCAATTGCAGCGCCGATTGCAGCAGCGCAGCGTGCTGTACCTGATGGGCCCGGGCCGGATACTGGACCGCGTTCGCCAAGTGCCCGGAATAATCGGTGCGCCTGCCGCGAACCACCTGGGAACTGGTTCATGCACGGCCGCGCCAATCTCAAAACCCCTTCGGCCGAGCGATGCCCTCGACGCCTCGCGTCAGTTGCCCGATTTCCACGCCACGCTCGTCGATCAGTTCACGATCATCCAAAGCCGGATTGACGATGCAGTCCACTCCGTTCCATCCGGCACCGCAATGGCTGGGCGATCCAGCCGCCCAATACGGCCAATCCAAAATCGATCCGTCCGAAGCGGGAAAGATCGCCGACGACGAATTGAAGGAATTGAACGACTGGCTGCAAAAGCGTTGGAACGCCACGCCGCGCGACACGGTGTCTGCTGCTGAAACTGTTGCGGCATCTGCCCGGCGGCGAGAAGCTGACGCAATGGACCGAGGCCGCGCCATATCTGCTGGCGATCATCGTCGCCGCCCACCACGCGATTTTCGGACACGTGGACCTGATGATCCTCGGCGGATATTCGGTGGCGACGTGGATTACCGAGCGTCTGAGCAACGAGGTGGCCGCCCGCACCCGCCAGGCCAATCGCGCCATCGCCATGCGATTCGAGAAGCTGGCGCGCGAGCAAATTCGTCGAAGCATCGCCTGGATCGAATCCCGAGCCCCCAGATTGGCCGAGATCGACGCCATTGAATCTTTGGCAAATGAGTTGGAGGAATCCTGTGGCCAAAATTAAAAATGCAACCACGAAGACACGAAGATCACGAAGACAGACACGAAGAAATGCGCCATTGAAATTTCTTCGTGTCTGTCTTCGTGATCTTCGTGTCTTCGTGGTTGCATTTATTTTTCGACTGAGGCAAGCGTGAGCTTTTCGCAAACCGAACAACTCGTCCGCGAAACGATGGAACTGACCGGATCGCCCGCTCCGTCTCTTCTCGACCCCGATGCGCCGTGCTGGAATCGGAAACGGGCCAGGGCATTTACTTGATCGGCCTCATCGGCGGCAAAGAAGTCGGCAAAAGCGCCCTGGTCAACGCCCTGGTCGGCTCGCCGATCACCGATGAAACCTCCCACGGCCCCGGCACGGAAACGGTCATCGCCTATGTCCACCGCTCGCGGCAAGCCGAGGCCGAGCAACTCCTGCGACGCCACGGCTCCGGGAAAATTCCGAATCGTTCCGCACGATCAATCGCATCTCGGTGGCCAGGTGCTGCTCGACTTGCCCGACATCGACAGCCGGTTCGCCTCGCACGTGGATCTCACGCGGCGAATGCTGCGTCACATGCTCTTCCCCATCTGGATTCAAAGCGTCGAAAAATACGCCGACGTTCAGCCGCAGAATCTTTTGGCCAAGGTGGCGGCGGGGAACGATCCGAAAAATTTCCTGTTCTGCCTGAACAAGGCCGACCAGCTTCCCGCCGCCGATCAGGCGCAGGCCCTTCGCGAAGATTACGCCCGGCGAATGGCTCGCGTCCTGTCCCTCGACGCGCCGCCGCGCGTGTTTCTGATCTCCGCCCGCCGCCCGGCCGAGTTCGATCTTCCGGAACTGTCTCGATTGCTCTCCCGCGAGAAATCCCCCGATTCGCTGGCCGAATCGCGCGATTTGGCCACTCGTCGGCGGCATCGCCACTCTGCTGACCTGGCTGATCGAGCAGGATTTGCCCGGCCGATCCGCACGTCTGGCTCGCCTAGACGACGAGGCCGCCGAGCTTCTCTCCCAGCGCCTCGGCATCCCGCTGGTCGAATCCGCCGTCCCCGCAATGACCGACGATCCCGCCTATCGCATGGTGATGACCGATGACGTCTTCGCCCGCCGGGTGGCCCGCTGGCCAATAGTAAACCTGCTGCATTCCCTGCTCTCACCGCTGCGGATGCTGATCCGCGAAAACGCCGCCGCCGGCTCATTCTTCGCCGGACCCCGCGCCTGGTCGATGCCCACCTAAGAATTCCCGGCGGCTCCGTCGCGACGCTCGTCCAGTCCGCCTTCGGCCAACTCTATCAATCCGATCCCGCAATCGCTGCCCTTTATGCGCACAAAAAACTATGGGAGCCGATGGAAGCGCAAATGGCCGAAACGCGCCTCCGCCGTGAACTGACCGAAACCGTCCAGCGGCAACGTGAGTTGGTCCTGTCAAAACTCTCCGGCCGAGCCGGAATCATCGCCCCGTTCATCCGCATCCTGCTGACCATCGGCGCCCTGCTCTGGTTCCCGTTCGTCCAGCCCGTTCTGCAAACGATCCTCACCGCGCATTCCGCCATCGGCACCGTTCGCGATGTCGGTATCCTCGTGGTGGAAGTCATCAGCGCCGAATCGCTGCTGAGAAACGCGATCTTTCTGATCATCTGGTATCTGCTGATCTGGTCCATCTTGCGTTGGAGCACAAAGCATCGTGTCGAGCGGCTCCTAACCCGCTGGAAGAGCGCAGATTACGCGGACGATTCCCTGAACCTGACAACGCGATCCCTGGCCTGGATCGACGAGCTATTGGAGCCGATCCACGACGCTCGCCAAACCACCGAGGATTTGGCCCGCCGCGTGGAGGAATTGCGCGGGGAGCTGGCGGCGAAAAAAAATGCAGCTTAAACCGATCTGCCCGTCCCCGCGCCTGCACGCAAGAAAACAGCGAGCGAAAAAAAAGTTGACTTCCGGCCACAACGTGTATATACACTTAACTGTGGAACATTACCGTGCCGATCCCGAGTTTCTGGCCTGTCGCGGGTGCGTCTGCGCGGCGCTGCGGCGGGCGAGCCGGGCGGTGACTCAGCACTACGAGCGGTCGTTTAGAGGCACGGGTTTGCGTGCGACCCAGTTCTCGCTCCTCACGGTGCTGACGCAGACCGGACCACAGGCGCTGTCGGCCCTGGCTGCCGAGGCGGGGCTGGAGCGGACGACGCTGACACGTAATCTCCGATTGATGCAAGCCAAGGGCCTGGTTCGTGTGCGCTCGATCGATGCGGACCAGCGGGTACGGCGCGTGGAACTGACGCGCACCGGCCGCGCCGCGGCCGCGAAAGGCCTTCCCGCGTGGCGCAGGCGCAGGCGTCGGTTGCGCCAATTCTTCGACGGCACAAGCTAGGAGATTTGCCGATCATGCTCGGCGACTGACTTTTTTCACCAGATATGTGTATTTACACGGAGATGCATTATGACAACCTTTGATGTCATCGGCGGTGTCGAGTTGACGATGTCCGCGGCGATTGTCGTGGCGGTCCTGAGCGTTGTGATGGGACAGGAAGCGGCGCGGCGCATCAAGCTGGCCGTGGTCCTGTCCGGGTGGTTCGTGCTCGTCGTGATCCTGGCCGCCACGGGGGTGCTGGGCTACGAACATGGAACTGGTTCGCCGGGTGTGGGGCTGGCGGTGGCGGCGCCGATCGTGTTGATGTGGCTCGCGCTCATGCGCGTGTCCTGGCTGCGCGAAGCGCTTGACCGTGCCCCGCTGTTGGTATTGGTGGGGGTGCATGTCCCGCGGGTTCTGGGCGTAAGCTTCCTCATCCTCCACGCGAGCGGCCGTTTGCCCGCGCCGTTCGCGCCGGTGGCCGGATGGGGCGATATCGTCGCCGGCCTTGCCGCCATTCCCGTGGCGTGGATGGTTCACAGCCGGGCCAAAAACTGGCGGGCGGCGCTGGCGGCGTGGAACGTGTTCGGGCTGGCCGACCTTATCGCTGCGGTGAGTTTGGGCGTGCTCTCGTCGCCCGGTCCGCTCCGCCGGATTTTCGTCGAGCCCGGAACGGGTTTGATGTCCACTCTGCCCTGGTTACTGATTCCGGGCTTCCTCGTGCCACTGCTGTTCACGACGCACTTGGCGATCTTCTACCGCCTGACAAAGTCGGCGGGTGCTGATGATTCGCATGCTTCGGCGAGCGGCGGTCGCACAGTGCGGATTGCCGGGCCAATCGCTCCGCGAACGAAATATGGCGAAGCTAACGTCACGGCGTCAACAATTAAGCAATCAAGCGATAACTATATTTGTCGGCAATCGCTTACGGATTGATTTGATAAATTGGCGTTCACTAATCAGAATTCCAAAAAGTGTTCAGTTTTGCAATCCCGTTCGGCACGGCATTCGCGCATTATAGATTCTTGCGCTGGCGCTGGGTTGGGATTCATGGCATCCTGCACGGGCCATGGACGCTGGCGAAATCCGAGGGCTCAAATATTTCAAACGGCTGATGCCGTTGTTGCATCGGCTCGACGAAGTCGGCTGCCAGCGGGACAGGGCGGGCAATCGGCGGCTGCGGATGGGCGATTACTGCGCGGCGGTGCTGCTTTACCTGCTGAACCCGACGTTCAATTCCATTCGGATGCTTCAGGCGGCGATGGGATTGGATCGCGTGGCCAAGGCGTTGAACGTCCGGCGTTTTTCCCTGGGCAGTTTTTCGGAATCCTCGGCGGTGTTTGATCCGGTCCACTTAAAGAAGATCATCGACGAGTTGGCGGGGGAACTGATTCCGCTGGGAAAGGACCCGCGTCTGTCGGATTTGAAGCACGCCCTGACGCTGGTGGATTCGACGGTCCTTCACGGATTGTGCCGGCTGGCCAACGCGGCGTGTGAGCGGACCCGCTATCGCACGGCCGTTGACGGGCGTCCGCTGCACGGCTGGCGTTTGCACACGCAGTTGGACTTACAGACATTTTGCCCGCGTGACGTGCAGCGAAGCGGAGCACGCAACGCCGGTGAGGATCGCGAGGCCAGGGTGCTGCAACGCCATCTGGAATCGGACCGCTGTTACGTGGGGGATGGGGGGTATTCCGCGGGTTACCTTCTGGAGGAAATCGTCGCCAAGGGCAGCAGCTATGTGATGCGTACGCGGGAAGACGCGGTTTTTGAGGTGGGTGAGGAGCGGCAGCTGAGCCAGGAGGCGTTGGACGCGGGGGTGGTGCGTGACGCGGTGGTGCGTGACGCGGTGGTGCGTCTGGGCCGGGCCAACGATCCGGAGATGAATCATGCGGTGCGTGTGGTGGTGGTGCAGGTCCAGCCGCATCCCCGCCGCTGTCGCGCCAGCCCGACGGGAATGCGTCAGTCGGACGTGCTGGTGCTGCTCAGTAGCCTGCTGGAGTTGCCGGCGGAGCTGATCGCGTTGATCTACCAGTACCGCTACAGCGTGGAACTGTTCTTCCGGTTCCTCAAGCAATTGCTGGGGATGCGTCACCTGCTGAGCCAGCGTCCCGAGGGCGTGGACATCCAGATTTATTGTGCGGTGATCGCGTGCCTGCTGATCAACCTGCAGACGGGCAAGAAGCCCGGCAAGCTGATGGTCGGCATGATGGGCTGGTACCTGGCGGGCCTGGCCACCGAGGAGGAAATGATGCGTTTCCTGAACAGGCCGGACCATACCGGGATCAAACGAAGGGCCAAAGACGAGTTGTGGAAAAAACTCGGGGTGAATTAAGCGGAGTTCCCGCGACCCGGCGGCTTCCGCCGTTGACGCTGCGCGTGATTGAATCCACTTTGGGCCCGATGACTTCAATGCTCTGAGCGAAATCCTTGCCAAAACGAGACCGGCCCGCGAGAAGCATCAGTCGTGCCGAACGGGATTGCAGTTTTGTTCAGTGCCGGCGTTACAGACTTTTGACGGGTGAGCGGCGACGCCCCGGCTCTGTAACCTCAAATTGATCCCCGGAGCGCTCATCCTTGACAGTTTTCCCTTCCTCCGTAGGATTCGATTGTTCTCCCCCACGATGGGGCGTTCGTCGAGAGGTCCGGTGTGTGGCCGGATGGGTAGGCGAGACCGGCCGGAATTCGCGGTTTGAACCGGCTGGGGCCTTTGGGAGAATGAGCCACGAATCTCCGCGAACGGTCACGTCCATTCCCTTGCCGGCTCAGCAGTAGCTCGCCGGCGGGCGGTTGTCGCCATTCGCATTACCCGGTAGTGTAACGGTAGCACAAGAGTTTTTGGTACTCTTTGTCCTGGTTCGAATCCAGGCCGGGTAGGTGGTTGTTGCCCGGCTGGAATAGTCGGTGCAGAGCTGGGGCGTGCCGCCCCGGACCGGGCCGACGGCTCGACTGAGCTCGCCGAAGTCACGGCCCGGCTCTTTCAGAAAACCTGAAATATTGCGATCTGATTCATGAGCCTCACCGCCATCATTCTCGCCGCGGGAAAATCGACGCGGATGAAGTCCAAGCGGCCCAAGCCGCTGATGGAAATCTGCGGCAAGCCCATGCTTGGCTGGATTCTGGACGCCTGCTTCTCGGCCGATGTTACGCGGGCATTGGTGGTCGTCGGATACGGCAAGGACGAAATCATCGGCCAGTTCGGCAAGGATTCGCGGATTCATTTCGTCGAGCAGAAAGAGCAGCTTGGAACCGGCCACGCGGCCCGGATGTGCGAGCCGCTGTTGCGCGGACATGGCGGAGAGGTGCTGATTCTGGCCGGCGACACGCCGCTGATCCGCGGCCAAATTCTGCGGACGCTGGTGCAGGCGCATCGCGACGACCGGGCCGCGGCCAGCATGGCGACCGCCGTGCTGGACGATCCGACCGGCTATGGCCGGATTGTGCGCGATGCCGAGGGACAGTTCGTGGAGATCGTCGAGCAGTTGGATTGCTCCGATCGCCAGCGTGAAATCCGCGAGGTGTTTCCCAGCTATTACTGCGTCAAGACCGAGGAATTGCTGTTCGCACTGTCGAAGCTGAGCAACGACAACAAGAAAGGTGAGTATTATCTGACCGACATTTACGCCATTCTGAGGAAAAACGGGAAAAAGGTGATTGCGGTCCAGGCGGTGACGGCGGAGGATGTGATCGCGCCCAACACGCGGCAGCAGCTTGCCGAAGCGGATGCGGCCATGCAGGAGCGGATCCAGCGCTCGCTGCGCGACGACGGCGTGACCATCGTCAGCGGAATCAACACGTACGTCGAAGCGAACGTGACCGATCGGCGCCGGATACCGTCATCCAGCCGTTCACGTTCATCGGCCGGGACAGCACGATCGGCGGAGATTGCGTGATCGGGCCGCTGGCGTGCCTGCCGCCGAGCAGCATCGTCGCCGAAGGAACGCGCGTGGCCGGAAATCTTTAATATTGCGGAATGGATATGGGAAGCGAAGCTTGATCCGAACAAGTTGAAGGTTTTCACCGGCCGGGCCAATCCGCAATTGGCGCAGCGCATCTGCGAATATTTGCAGATTCCCCTGGGGCGCGGAGCGACGGAATTGTTTCCCGACGGGGAATTGCTAGTGCGCGTCGAGGAAGACGTGCGCGGGCCGCGACTGCTACGTCGTGCAGCCGACCAGCCATCCGATCAACGCGCATCTGATGGAGTTGTTCATCTGGATCGACACGCTTCGGCGTGCCAGCGCCCAGCGGGTGACGGCGGTGATTCCGTATTTCGGATATGCCCGTCAGGACCAGAAGCATGCCGGCCGGACGCCGATCACGGCCAAGCTGGTGGCCAATCTGCTTGAGCGGGCCGGGGCCGATCGCGTGGTGGCGGTCGATCTTGCACGCGGCGCAGGTGCAGGGATTTTTCGACATTCCCGTGGATCATCTCAACGCCGGCCCGGTGCTGGGGAAATGGTTCAAGAGCCTGAAGCTGGCCAACCACGTGTTCGTCAGCCCGGACGTGGGAAACGTGAAGCGGGCGCAGGTTTACGCGGAGTTGCTGCACGGCGAATTGTGCTTCATCGACAAGCGCCGCCGCAACGGAATCGATCACCGAAGCCAAGCACGTCATCGGCGACGTGGCGGGCAAGAACGTCCTGATCGTGGACGACATGATCACGACGGGCGGGACGGTGACGACGGCGTGCGAGGTTCTTGCGGCAGAACGGCGTGAAGGAGATTTATATCGCCGCGACCCATGCGGTGTTCGCGCCGCCGGCGATGGAGCGGCTGGCGGAATGCCAGTTCACCAAGCTGGCGGTGACCGACACGATTCCGCTGGGGAATCGGGCCGACGCGATCAAGGACCGGCTGGTGGAGCTGAGCGTTGCGGGCCTGGTGGGCGAGGCGATCCAGCGCATCCACCACAACCAGAGCATCAGCGAGTTGTTCAGCAAGGACTCCAACGGATTTTGAAATTAATCGAGGAGAAAGTCAATGGCAGTTCAAAGCGCACAAGTGTCCGCCAAGCCGCGACAGGCCCTGGGAACCCGGGCCAATCGCCGGCTGCGGGAAGCCGGTTTGTTGCCCGGCGTCATTTACGGGCACAAGGAAGCGATCGTTCCCGTGACTCTTCCGCGAAAGGAAGTGGTCGATCATCTGAACCGCGGGGCGCACCTGTTCGATCTGGCCCTGGACGGCAAGAGCGAGAAGGTGCTGGTTAAGGAAGTGCAATACGATCACCTGGGCATGGAGGTGATCCACGTCGATTTCGCCCGCGTGAGCCTGGATGAAAAGGTGAAGGTGACGGTCCCGGTGGAACTCAAAGGCAATCCCAAGGGCGAAGCGGACGGCGGCGTGCTGCAGCAGATCATCAATGAACTGGAAGTAGAATGCCTGGTCACGGAGATCCCCGACGCGATCCGGCATAACGTTGCGGAGATGGCGCTGAACGACGTGCTGCACATCAAGGACCTGAAAATTCCGGCGGGCGTGAAGGTGTTGCAGGATGGAGAACTGATCGTGGCGACCGTGCAGGAAATTCAGGAAGAGGTCGCTCCCGTGGCGGCCGAGGAAGGTCCGGCCGAGCCCGAAGTCATCGGCCGCAAGCCCGCCGAGGGCGAGGAGGCCGCTGCTGCTCCCGGCGCGCGGCGCCGTCCGCCGAGGAGAAGAAGTGATCGATGCGCCTGGTCGTCGGCCTTGGCAATCCGGGCAGTGAATTCGTCGCCACCCGGCACAACGTCGGCTGGGAGGCGGTGGATGAACTGGCCGTTCGCCTGGGCTGGATTGCAAAGAAAGAGGATTTCAACCGGCTGGCCAAGAGCAAGTTCGACGGATTGGTTCTGGATGGATCGGTGTCCATCCACAGCGGCCCGGCGGAAAAGCTGCTGCTGCTGAAGCCGACGACGTACATGAACGACAGCGGCCGGTCGGTGCAGGCGGCGATGGCGTTTTATCAGCTTTTGCCGGCGGACGTGATAGTGGTGCTGGACGATCTGGCGCTGCCGTGCGGAAAGATCAGGATTCGCCCCGAAGGAAGCCCCGGCGGACACAACGGGCTGAAGGACATCGAGCGGGCAATCGGGACGGATGCGTATCCGCGGCTGAGGATCGGCATCGACCCCGCGCCGCCGAATGTTCCGGGCAAGGATTATGTGCTGGGAAGGTTTACTCCCGAGCAGCGCCGGGCGGTGAATCCGGCGCTGGAGAGGGCGGCGAAGGCGATTTTGATGTGGATGGAGAAGGGAATCGAGGCCGCGATGAACCTGTATAATGCGGATGCGGAGCAATGAAAATATTCGGCAAGGAGCTTTGATTTATGGCAAAGGCTAAGGTTCAGGAAAAAGTGGCCGATACGTCGGCCAACACGTACGAGGCGATGTTTCTGCTCGGAGCGGCGTTCGCCGCCGATCTGGATAACGCCCTGAAGCTGGTTCGCGGGATCGTGGAACGGCACGAGGGCAAGGCGATTGTCCTGAAGAAGTGGGACGAGCGCAAGCTGGCCTACGAAATCCGCGGCGAGAAGCGCGGGTTGTACGTGATCTGCTTCTTCACGGCCCCGCCGGAAGCAGTGGGAGCGATCGTGCGGGATGTGGAATTGAGCGAGCAGATTCTGCGGGTGATGGTGACCAAGGCGGATCATCTGAACGCGGAGGAGATGGCGGCGGTGGAGCCGCAGCCGATCGTGCCGCGCGAGGAGCGCAATACGTGGGACCGCCCGCCCTGGGAGGACCGCCCCGCGCCCGGCGCGACAGCCGGGACCGGCCGCCCCGCGGCCGCGAGGAATCCGCCGAGCCGATGGCCAAGGAATAATCCAACCCACACAGGCGTCCGAACACAAACAGGCAGGTGAATCATGGCAAACGTCAATCGAGTGATCCTGATCGGCAATCTGACACGCGACCCGCAGCTCAAATACCTGCCGAGCCAGACGGCGGTGGCGGAGTTTGGTCTGGCCATGAATCGCCAGTTCAAAACCGCCGCCGGCGAAGACCGCGAGGAGGTTTGCTTCGTCGATTGCACGGCCTTCGCCCGGCAGGCCGAGGTCAT
Source organism: uncultured Phycisphaerales bacterium (assembly GCA_963771925.1). Taxonomy (GTDB): domain Bacteria; phylum Planctomycetota; class Phycisphaerae; order Tepidisphaerales; family Tepidisphaeraceae; genus PALSA-1353. Next base: position 922,278 of record CAVYVE010000005.1, on the reverse strand, counting down.
CAACCAGTATTGCCAGAAGGGCAAGCAGATTTATATCGAAGGCCGGCTGAAATTCGATCAATGGGAGGACAAGCAAGGCGGCGGCAAGCGGAGCAAGCTGAGCGTGGTGGTGGAGAATTTTCAATTCCTCGGCGGTCGGGACTCGGCCGGAGGGCCGGGCCCGCGCGATGCCGGAGGCGAGGATCAGAGCAGGCCGCCGGCCGCCCGGCCGCCGCAGCGGGGGACCGCGCCGCCGCCGGCCGGCGGGGAACCGCAACCGCCCTTCGGCGACGAGCAGCAGTTCGATGATAAACATATTCCGTTCTAATGGAGCCGTGATATGCCAAATGTGAAATTGTTGTTGAATGAGAGCATCAAGAACGTCGGCCGCGTCGGCGACGTGGTGGAGGTGTCGCCGGGATTCGCCCGGAATTACCTTCTGCCCAAGGGCCTGGCGGCTGAGCCGACGCCGGGCAACATGAAGAAGATCGAGGTGCGCCGCAAGGAGATCGAGCGCCAGGAGCGTGAGCGGCGCCAGCAGCAGGAAACGCTTATCAAGCAGCTCGAGGGCGTGGAAGTGACCCTGGAGCGCAAGGCGAACGAGCAGGGGCACCTGTTCGGTTCGGTCAGCGCGACGGATATCGCCAAGGGTTTGCAGGGGCAGGGATTCAATGTCAATCCCGACGACGTGAATTTGCCGGGCAAGCTGGACCGGATCGAAAAATACACGGTGACGATCCGCTTCGCGGAGGATTTGGCGATGGATGTGAAGGTCTGGGTTGCGCCGGATCATGAGAGCAAGGCGCTGATCGACGCCGCGGCGAAGGCGAAGGCGGCCGAGCCGCCGCCGCCGAGCAATTTCGAGAATGTGAAGCGATGACTCTTATTCACAGCCCCTGTGTGAATAGGTGGTGCAGAAGCTGAAGGATGCAAAGCCCCGGATGTACATCCGGGGCTTCGAGCGGTAGCATCGTTCTCGAATAAAAAACAGGAACGGAGGCCTGCGATGAGCCAGTTGATTGATCCCTCGGTGGCACGCCAGTTCGATCGTCTTCCGCCGCATTCCATCGAAGCGGAAATGTGCCTCCTGGCTTCGATGATGCTCGAAAAAGAGGTCATCGGACAGGCCGTTCAATTGGTCGACCGCGAAGCCTTTTACCAGGCCGATCACCAGATCATCTTCGACGTGCTGGTGAAGCTGTACGAACTGAATCGGCCGATCGACGCGGTGATTCTGTTCGAGGAACTGGTCAAGCGGCAGCTTCTGGAGGAAGTCGGGGGCAAGGGGTACATCGGGCAAATCCTCAATTCGGTTCCGTCGGCCGCGCACGGCATGCACTATGCCGGGATCGTCCGCGAAAAGGCGATGCTGCGGCAACTGATCGGGGCCAGCAACGACATCCTGCGCGACGCCTACGCCCCTTACGAGCAGGCCGATCTCGTGCTGGACAAGGCCGAGAAACGGATTTTTGAGATCGCCGAGAAAAAAGTCGGCGGCTCCATGGAGCCGATGGAAAACGTCCTGCACGAGGTTTTCGAGATGATCGAAAACCGCGGCCAGCGCGGGGTGGAGACGGGCTTCCATGAACTGGACGACATGCTCAACGGACTGCAGAAGGGCGAGATGATCATCGTGGCGGCCCGGCCGTCGATGGGCAAGACGGCCCTGGCGATGAACATGGTCGAGCACATCGCCGCGGACCTGCGGCTGCCCTGCGCGATTTTTTCACTGGAAATGAGCAAGCAGCAGTTGGCCCAGCGCATGCTGTGCAGCCGGGGGGAGATCGACGCGCACAAGCTGCGCAAGGGGATGCTGAACAGCCAGGAATACACCAAGCTGGCCACGGTGGTGGGGGAATTGGCCAAGGCGCCGATCTGGGTGGACGATTCGGCGAGCCTGACGCCGCTGGAGCTGCGCGCCAAGGCCCGGCGGCTGAAGCTTCAGCACGACGTGAAGTGCATCATGATCGATTACATGCAGTTCATGGACAATCCCGGCCCGGAGAGCCGCCAGCAGCAGATCACCGAGATTTCGCGCGCGGTCAAATCGGTGGCGCGGGAATTGGCGATTCCGGTGATCTGCCTGTCGCAGCTCAACCGGGCCACGGAGGGCCGCGACGGGCATCGGCCGCGGATGAGCGATCTGCGCGAATCGGGCAGCATCGAGCAGGATGCCGACGTGGTGATGCTGCTGCATCGCGAGGATTACTACCGGATGAGCGAGCCGGATTTTCAGCCGGACAACATCGCCGAAGTCATCATCGCCAAGCAGAGAAACGGGCCGACGGGGACGGTCAAACTGACGTTCCTGAACAAAACGGTGAGGTTTGAGAACCTGAGCACGGGCGGTGGACCCGTTAGCCGCAGTATTCGCATTCAAAGGCCAACTAATGGTCAATTCTTGATTAGCGTTTTTGGGGTGATGGAAACTTGCCACTGGTTGTATAATCGACGAGTGTATGAAATCCGCATACCCCGGCGTTGCTTCGATTGATCGCGGTTTTGTTGCTGGTGGGCGGGAGTCTGCCTGGGCGTGCTGGATGCGTACGGGGCGGCGAAGTCGCCGGTTTTGCCGGAGGAGACTTTCGCAAGCCGGCTGCCGGCGCTGGCCGAGGCGGTGGCGATGGTCCTGGGGCTGGTTGGGCTGGCGGTGCTGATGTACGGACTGGCGGTGGTCATGGAGACGGGGACCGACGTGGCGGACGACCGGGGAATTCACGCGGAGCCTTTCCGGGCTTCGTCAATCGGTGCAGAAATTGGAGATGGCGGTGCAGCGGCTGACCGAGCGAGCGGAGCGAACCGCCGGGTCATGGGCCGGCCAGTCTTGGCGAAGTCTCGGCGCGCCGATACCGTCGCGGGGACGGCGCTGGCGGCGTCCGAATCGATGCATCAGGTGATGCGTTCTGTTGCAGGAGATTCGCGAGCTGGCGCTGATCAGACGATGCCCAGCGGCAGGAAAAATTGCACGATGGCGCAGCAGCATCGGCGGAACTACATGGTGGAGGAGTTGCAGCGGCTGCTGGAAGTCGAAGGAATGGAGTGCGGCCGAGCGGGCCCTGGCGGCGATGGCCGACCAGTTCCCGAGCGATGCCGGTTTGGAGGAACTGCAAGCTGCGCCTCGAGGCGGGGCGGAAGGACGCGGAGCGGGATTCGTTCTCGCAACTCCGCGACCGCGTCGAAGAATCTCATGGCCGTCTGGGCGTGGGACCAGGCGTATTCGGATACGGCCCGGTTCGTCGAGAATTTCCCGGACCATCCCGAAGGCCGGAAATTGCTGGCCAGAGTGATGCGCCAGCGGGAAGCCTATACCGATGAGACCGCCAACCGGCTTTACGAGGAGATTCGCTCGGACATCGATCGGCGTTTGTGGCGGCGGGCGATGACCAATGCGGTGAAATTGCTGGAAGTGCGCGCCCGGGCATCGCCGGAGCGTGGCCATTCGCTCACAAATCCAAACGATCCGCGACAATGCCGAGATCGAGGAGCGCCAGGAGGAGGAGTCGCGAATTCAGGAGCTGATTCGCTCCAAGCATATTCCGCGAGGCGATCGACCTGGCGGAGGATTTGCTGCGGCGGTTCCCGAATTCGCCGCAGGCGGAATCGCTGCAAAAACTGCTGCCGAAAATGCGGGAACTGGCGATCGGGCATGAGGTGGAAGCTTGAATCGCAAATACAAAGTGCAAGTACAAGTTGCATGTACAAGTTGAAATCGGAACCTTTGGCTTTTAATTTGCACCAGCAACTTGTACTTGCACTGGTAACTTGCATTTCCCATGGATCTTCTCAAATCGCTTTGTTCGGTTCCCACCGCGCCGTTTGCCGAGGGACGCGTGGGGGAATTCGTGCGGAAATTCGTCGCGAGGCGAAAGAATCTTTCGCTTCGGGCGGATCGGTTTGGAAATCTGCTCATCGAACTGAAAACGCGCTCCCGTCTGCCGCGATGGGTGTTCACCGCCCACATGGATCATCCGGGATTCGTCGCCGAGAAAATGCTGGATGGGAATAGGCTCAAGGCGGTTTTTCGCGGATGGGTGAAAGTCGAATTCGTGCGCCGATCGCGGGTGCTGTTCTTCGACGAACGGGGCCAAGCCAGCGGAGTGGTCGTCCGGGCGAGTGTGGAGAATTACGATCGGCGGGCTGTGCCGGATGAGGTGATCGTGCGCGTGAGCCGGCCGGTGGCGGCGGGGTCGCCGGGGATGTTCGATCTGGGAGAGGGACGGTATCGGAACGGGAAATTCCTTTGCCGTGGGTGTGATGATCTGGCAGGGGCGGCGGCGTGTTTGGAGATGATCGACCGCCTGAGCCAGTGGCGGCCACGATCGCCGGTGGTGGTGCTGCTCACGCGGGCGGAAGAGGAGGGATTCATCGGATGCATTGCGGCGTGCAAACATCGCACGCTGCTGCGAAAGAGCGATCGGGTGATCGCGATCGAATGCAGCAGCGAGCAGCCGGCGGCGCCGCAGGGGCGAGGCGTCATCATCCGCGTGGGGGACCGGGCCAGCATTTTCAATTCGGCGCTGACCTATTTTCTCTGGCAACAGGCGGAGGAATTGGCCAAAGAGGATCGCTCATTCAAGCATCAGCGGGCGCTGATGCCCGGCGGCGTATGCGAGGCGACGGTGTACGATGTGTACGGCTACACGGCCGCGTCGCTGTGCGTCGCGCTGCGGAATTATCACAACATGAATGTGAAGAGCGGCAAGATCGCCCCGGAGTACATCGACGCCGCGGATTGGCGGAACATGGTGAAGTTGTTCGTGCGCTTGGCGGAGCATGGGCATGAATTTGAGCCGGGACACGCGGCGTTGCGGGAGAGGGTGCTGAAGCGGTTCGGGAAATTGGAGCATCTGCTGGTGGGCAAGCGGAGACCGCGGGATGGCCATCCAGCGGCTTTGATGTGATCGAGAGCGACTTTCTTCACGCTGGATCATACCCGTGTCCGCCCCAGGGATGGCAGCGGAGAATGCGGCGGGCGGCTTTGAGCGAGCCGCGCAACGGGCCGTATTTGGTGATGGCGTCGATGGCGTATTGGCTGCACGATGGGGTGAAACGGCACTGCCCGCCGAGGAACTGGCCGGCCGTGGCGCGGTAGAACAGAATGAGATAAATCAGCAGCCGACGCATCAGGGCATTGTAGGAGGAAATTTCGTCCAATGATCGTGGGATTGGCGGACCAGGTCGGCGAGGATTTTCTGATAATCGGCCAGGGCCAGCGGATCGTGCGGGCGGACGGAAATGATGAGGTCGTAACCGCCGGGCAGATCGTGCTGAGAAAGCCGGATCGATTCGCGCAGGAGTCGTTTGACGCGATTGCGGCGGGGGGCGGAGCCGACCCGGCGCGAAACGCTTAATCCCCAGCGGCAGTGGGGGAGTTCGTTGGGCTTGGAATAGATTGCCAGGGGCCCGCGGGATTGCTTGGCCGAAGCCGCGTAAACCGCCGCGAAGGCCCTTTGACCCGAAAGACGATGCGAGCGCGGGAATGTGTATGATTTTTCGGCCACGATTATTCAACCGCAATATCGACTCCAGACGGCGGCCGCGGTCCGAACAGGATCGCGACGACTGCAACGGCCCGGTGCGGGCGCATCCAGGCGGTTAGGCGGGATCGGGCCATGGAGTTTTAACCATAGTAACGGTTCCAAACCACGGCCAGGAAGTATAAGCAGACGCCAAGGGAGATCACGGCGGCGGCGGTGTCCAGGGCGCCCGGAGGTGCGTGTACGCGGAGCCGCGATGGAAGGCGACGCGTGGCGGAACAGACGAGGATCAAAATTGCCGGGGTCAGGGGAATGAGATATCGGCCGTGGATTCCATCGATGTACGGAAAGCCGACAGGGGACCAGTACAGATAATCCAATAACGCGATGACGAGGAATGAAATGATCATCGCGGGCAGGATGATAACGGTGCAGCGCAACGGTGAGGGCAGCGGCGGATGATCTTCGCACGACCAGCACGCGAGGAGCAGGAGCAAGACGTAGCCGACGACGACTGCGGCGGGAAGGTACATATCGAGCCAGCCGATCACACCGACATAGCTTTGGAGAAACGACCATCCGCGCCGGCGAAAAGTTTCCAGGAGCAACGGGGCGAAATGGGCGGGATGTTGTTCAAGTAGTTGGAATTGGGCCCGGGCCGAGACGTTGTTCGACAGCGCGTTTCGGGTGTCGAGATTTGATGAGGCCCGGACCCACAAGACGAAAAGCAGGGCGCAGATGGCCGTGAGAGTGGCGAGCTTGATCATGTATTTGCCGGTTCCCCCGAAATTGCCAGCGGGGATCAGCAGTAGCAATCCCAGCAGCGGCACATAGACAAGCTTGGAAACACAAAGGGGAATCGAAAGGGCCAGCAGCAGCATGAATGCCTTGCCGTCGATCGAGTTCGGCCCACCGTTGAAATATTTGCAAATCAGCGCCGTGAACAGAATTGCCTCGGCATTGGTGGACGGATCGGCTGAGAGAGTCGAGGCAACGTAGAGGGACATGGGCATGAGCAGGAGCAGAAAAAGCGGCCGGGCGATCGCCGGAGCGCATCGCAACGCGAAGAATCCCAAGAGAATCCAAAAGAGCAAGTTGGCCTCGCGGCCCAGATAAAGCATCGCCAGCGGCGGAAGGCGAATGATGCGGCCCAGGGCGATGCCGAGGCATTGCGGCACATAACATGTGGGGCAATAGTGGGCCGTGTTGGGAAAGGTGATGAAAATGCGGTCCCGCGGATGCAGCGGAATGCGCATCGCATCCTCAATTTGCCGGACGGAAACTTTGACGTCGGGATGAAATCCGATTTTTGAAAACGGGAGCCAGAGTTCATAGAGACTGATCGGCAGAAATCCCCCGGCGATTCCGCGAAAGTCTCTTTGACGAGATACGAATCCTCCTTCGGTGATCTGGTAGGCGCGGAGGAAATGGTACGGCTCGTCGGCGGACTGGAAGGGCGGGATGAGCAAAACCAGGGCGGTTCCTAAGACGAGTGCGATGGCGAGGAAGGCTCGATGGGGCCGCATCCAGACGGCCATGAAGGTCGGCATCTTTTTTGCCTTGCGCCCCTCGGCGGCGCCGTGGGCTTTAGTGGATGTTCTTTTCCGCGAGCCAGCGCTCGGCGTCGAGCGCGGCTTTGCAACCCATGCCGGCGGCGGTGATCGCCTGTTTGTATGTGGGATCGGCCACGTCTCCGGCGGCGAAAACGCCCTCGATGCTCGTCAACGTGCGGAACGGGTCTTTCAAAACGATGAACCCCTTGGAGTCGATCTGCAATTGCCCGTCGAGAAACGCGGTGTTGGGCGTATGTCCGATGGCCACGAACATGCCGTGCGCCTCGAGGGTGGACGTGTCGTTGGTGAGGAGATTTCTGACGCGGACGCCGCTCACCCCGTGCTGGGGGTCTCCCAGGACTTCCTCGACGACGGAATTCCAGACCGGTTTCACGTTGGGAATGGCCAGGAGGCGATCGGCCATGATTTTGGAGGCCCGGAGCTGATCGCGGCGATGGACGACATAGACGGTGCTGGCGAATTTGGTGAGATGGATGGATTCCTCGGCGGCCGAGTCGCCGCCGCCGACGACCACGACGGGTTGCTTGCGGAACCGCGGCAAAGCGCCGTCGCAGACGGCGCAGGCGGAGACGCCGTGGTTTTTGAACTGCTCTTCGGATGCCAGGCCGAGATAATTGGCGCTGGCGCCGGTGGCGATAATCAGGGCTTGGGCCAAAACCGCGTCGCCGGCCGAATCCTTCAGCGCAAAAGGCCGGCGCGAGAGATCGACTTTCATCACGTCTTCGGTGACGACGCGCGTGCCGAATCGGAGGGCTTGCTGACGCATCGCTTCCATCAGATCCGGGCCGAGGATCCCATTGGAAAATCCGGGATAATTTTCCACATCGGTCGTGGCGTTGAGCTGACCGAGGGGCAGCGTGCCCTTGAGGCGGTTTTCCTCGCTGATGGCTCCCTCGTAAACCAGAGGACCGAGATTCGCCCGGGCGGCGTAAACAGCACAAGTCCAGGCGGCGGGGCCGGAACCGATAATCACAATTTTTTCCGTCATCGTTGTATATGTTAGGCTTTCGCCACGACAAAAAAAGGTTCGGGGAACCGCGGGATGGCAATCCCGCGGCTTTCTGGGGAATCATTACCCTAACTGCCAAATTTGGCCAGCATGGCATCCGTGACCTGGGTCGTTGTCGCCGTTCCGCCGAGGTCGCGCGTGTGGTTCTTCGGATCGGCGACGACGGCCCGGCAGGCGTCGTCGATCGCGGCGGCGGCTTTGGGCTGATCCAGGAAATCCAACATCATCGCGACCGACAAAAATGTGGCGATGGGATTGGCGAAATTCTTTCCCGCGATGTCGGGAGCGCTGCCGTGCACCGGCTCGAACATGCTGGCGGCCTGGCGGGTGGGATTCAGGTTTCCGCTGGCGGCCATGCCCATTCCGCCCTGAATCGCGGCGCCCAGATCGGTGATGATGTCGCCGAACATGTTGGTCGTGACGATCACGTCGTAAATTTTCGGCTTGGTGACCATGTACATCGTGCAGGCGTCGACGTGGTGGTAATCGGTGTCGATGCCGGGGTAGTCCGCCTTGATTTCCTCGAACGCGCGGAGCCAGAGATTGTGGGCGAAACGCAACACATTGGTCTTGGCGACGAGCGTAACTTTTTTGCGGTTAAAGCGTTTGGCGTAATCGAACGCGAAACGGATGCAGCGTTCGACGCCGCGGCGGGTGGTGACTTCGATCTGGTTGGCGACTTCGTGGGGCGTGTTTTTGTAAAGGAATCCGCCGTTGCCGCAGTAGAGGCCTTCAGTGTTTTCGCGGACGATGACCATGTTGATCTCGTCGGGGCCGGCGATTCGGATGGGGGAGGGGACGCCGCCCATCAGCCGCGTCGGGCGCAGGTTCACGTATTGGTCCAGCTCGAAGCGCATTTTGAGGAGGATTTCGGTTTCGAGGATTCCCTGGGGGATTTGCGCCGAGCCGCGGGGATCGACGCCGACGGCGCCGAAAAGGATGGCATCATGGGCGGCCAGTTCCTTCAGGGCCGAATCCGGGAGGGTTTGGCCGGTTTTGAGGTAATGTTCTCCGCCGAAGGGGTAATCGGTGGTGGCGTACCGGAAGCCGAATTTGCGGGCCGCCTCTTGCAGGACCTTCAGGCCAGCGGGAATGACTTCTTTTCCGACGCCGTCGCCGGGCATAACTGCGATTTTCATGAATTTCAAACGATAGCGAGCGTGGGCCAGAAATAAAGCGGGTCCGGGAAAGGTATGCCATGCTTTTAGACAATTGGGTCTGTATTGCCGTTGCGGAAGTCGTTAAAAGCCGCTTTGATGGGGGCCAGACACATAGTCGGTAGCCGTCCTACGTCCAATAAGTATGATTTTGTCGATGCTGTCGTGGCGACCGGCAAAAACTGCGCGACTGGCCTAAAGGTTGCAGATGGCAAGTCGATAATGGGAATGTCGGCGGATGTTTCCACACCGTCGGCACAGCCCAAAAGGCGGCGAAACAGAGCCGCCGTTTCGGCCAGGGAGAAGATGCACAATGAACGCCACGAAAGTCAAAGATGTGCTTACGACCGGCGAAGTCGCGAAGATCTGCAACGTCGCTCCCCGAACCGTCAGCAAATGGTTCGACAGCGGAGCCCTGCACGGATACCGGATCCCCGGAAGCAAAGACCGGCGCATTCCACTGAACCAGCTCATTCGTTTCATGAAGATGCACGGCATGCCGCTGAACGGTCTGATGACCGGCTGCACGCGCGTGCTGATCGTGGATGAAGAGCAGGACATCGTGGAGGTGCTGGAAAAGATTCTGGAGGACGAAGCCAAGTACGAGGTGGAGGTCGCCAAGGGCGGATTCGCCGCCGGGATCACCGCGGAAAAGTTCCGTCCCCACGTGATCCTGATGGACATGCACCTGCGCGACATCGACGGCCGCGAAGTGTGCAAGCAGGTGAAATCGAACCCGGACCTGCAGTTGACCAAGGTGATCGCGATGAGCGGGAAGATGACCCCCGAGGACGCCAAGGGCCTTCTGGCCGGCGGATTCGACGGATTCCTGCGCAAGCCGTTCCATGTCCGCCAGGTGATCGAGTCGATCGAGGACGTGATGGCGGTGGTTTACTAACAACCCCCGGTTCAAATACGAAATATTGCAAGACAAGGGCCGGTCCCGGAGGGACGGCTCTTGTCGTTTGGCGTCGAAGGGTTATACGCTTTCGATTTTCAAAGTGCGCATTACCCCTAAGCCCCGGATGTACATTCGGGGCTACGAGCGGCTCCAACAATTGCTGTAATCGATATTCGCGGTTACTTGGCCCCGGCGCCGGCGTCTTTGGACACATCCACGGTCGGATCGTGCGTGTCGGACTGATCTCCGGCCTCCGGCTGGCGGGGATTGTCCACGTCCTGGAATTCGCTCGGCGCCTGCGGCCGCGTCGTCGGCTCCGCGACGTCGGGGCTCACTTTTCCCAGACGCCCCATGATCCTGTCGGTGCGCTGATCGATGAGCGCTTGCTCCATCGCCTTGTCGTGGGCGAATTTCTGCTCTTCGGCATCGAGCATTTTTTTGAGCTTGTCGATGCGGGTCTGCCGCTCGGCGAAATCAAGCTGAACAAGCTGCGCGACCTTGCTGCGGATCTTGTCGCGATATTGATCCAGTTGCATATAGTCGGACTGGGCATCGAGCATGAGGACGAACAGATCGTCTTCGAGCTGAAATCGCTTCAGCAATTCGTCGGCGATGGCGGGGAAATGTTCCTTGGTGAAGTTGTAATTCCGCCATTTGCGGATGGCATCGAGACGGATCGGAGCGTTTTCGGGCAGATCAAGGTTAGCCAGCACGTGATAGCGGGCCTTGGAATATTGTTGAAGGAAGCCCATCATGTCGTCCCATTCCTGCTGGGTATAGGGGGCGACGCCGCGGGTTCTTCCCGCCAGCGCGCAGAGCGCGGCGGACCTGGGCGGGATTACGCGGCGGCAGGGCCTGATCCGATGCGCCGGCCGCGGCCGCCGGCCGCGTCGCCGGTTCACCGCCCGGCGCCGAGACGCAGATCAGCGTCGCCAGGGCAAAAACCGGGATCGCCGCCAGCTTCGGGAATTTCATGGTGCACCTGTTGCATTCTGGTCGGAACTATCCGCCGGCATAACCGCGGCCACTTCGGCGAGTTGAAGATTGGACGTTTCATCCGAAGCCGAATCCTGCAGGGAACTAGTCAGAATCGCCAATTTTTCCTGCGATGTGAGTTCCCTGGACGGCGGCAAGGAATTGATGTCGTCCGAAACAGTCGGATCCGGCTCCTCCGATTGGTACGCGATGGAGGACGGATTGTGGACCGGCGGATGATAGACGGCCCAGCAATAATAGATGACCAGAAGCGCGGCGGCGCTGGAGAGACTGATGCGCCACCAAGGCATGGATTGGCGTATCGCGGCCGTCGCCTCCGTCGGATGGCGCTTTTGCCCGATCCATTCATGGATCAATCGCGAGACCTGGCCCAGGACGACGATCCGGGGAACGGCCGGACGCGTCGCGTCGTCCAGCGTTTCCAACGCATCGTATGCCAGTTGCTGAGTCTGGCGAAGGATTTCCAATTCGCCGCGGAAGCCGGCGTCGGATGCCAGCATCTGCTCAACCTCCGCCCGGTCCTGCGGCGGCAACTCGTCGGCAAGGTACATCAGCAGGATCGCTTCGTTGTTTTCAAGCTGTTGAAGAAAGCTGGTCATGACGCCCTCGATTCGGCGTTTTGCGGCTCGGCGAGAAGTTGCCGAAGACGAATTACTGCCTTGTGCATTCTTCCCAGGGCGGTGTTGAGCGGGCAACCGAGCATTTCAGCGATCTCCACGAACTTGAGATTTCCATAAAATCGCAGCAAAAGAATCTGTTTTTGACTATCCGGAAGCAACTCGATGGCGGCGCGAAGCTTTGCCTCGGCTTCGGCTCCTTCGAGTTGGTGCGACGCATCCGGCGCGATTTCCTCAGCGATCAATATCAAATTCTGCCTGATGGTTTTTTCGCGGCCCCGCGCCCGCCACAGGTCATGCGCCTTGTTGGTGGCGATGCGATACAGCCACGCCTTGAACCCGCCGCCGCCGGAACTTGGATCGAATCGGTGCAAATTCTCCAGCACGCTGCTCCAGGTCTGCTGATGAAGTTCTTCGGCCAGGTGGTCGCTGCGGACCAGCCGCTGAAGATACCGCATCAGGGCGGCACAATGCCGGGCGGCCAACTCATTGCCGGCCAACTCGTCGCCGTCGCGCAGGCGCCGCACGAGTGCTTCATCACTGACCGGGATGGGATCGTCAGGCGACACTTAGCGTCTCCATCCACAACTCCGGTCGTCACTTACATAACGTCGGGGCGAGTGGATTATTCCGGCGACTGATTATGGGCCGCCGACCGCGATTGGAGCAAATCCTGCCCTGGCAGGAAGTTGTGGCAACAAGGTTCTGAGAATTTTATCGTCGCAGCCCAATCCACCCATATTCTAGGACGTTAGCGATCATCGACCAACACTCTGACCGCTTCGGGTCAACCGGCAGGGCAATTGGTTATAATCCCGCAATGGGAAAAAGGAACCAGATTGCTCCCAAGTCGTTTGAGGATGCGCTGGCGGAATTGGAGCGCATTCTGTCCGAAATCGAAGGGGGGCAGGTGGGCCTTGAGGAGAGCCTTTCCAAGTATGAGCGGGGCACCTTCCTGATCGGCCATTGCCGAAGCGTGCTGAGCGCGGCCGAAAAAAAGATCGAGATTCTATCCAAGTCGGAAGATGGGACGCTTCAGGCCGAGCCAAGTGACGAAAAACAGGAGAATTAGGGCATTTTCGAGTATGCTGTGCGGAGGTGCAATAAGGGAAGAGGTCCGCGTGAACCGAAGTGGATCGTCGGTAGCAAGGGTGGACGCGTCCGCGCTGCTTGAGCGCAGCGCCGGCTGGTCAGCGACTATTTCGCTAAGTTGGATGTGAAATATCCGACGGCGCCCGCCACGGCTTCTGGAAGCGATCCAATACAGTCTGATGGCCGGGGGCAAACGGCTTCGGCCGGCCCTGGTGCTGGAATCGGCGCGGGCCTGCGGGGACGGCCACGGGAGCAGGATGCCCAGCCGTCGGCTTCGGCGTTGGCCGCCGCGGCGGCGATGGAGTTGATCCATACCTTCAGTCTGGTTCACGACGATCTTGCCGGCCATGGATGATGACGATCTTCGCCGCGGCCGGCCCACCAATCACAAGGTTTATGGCGAAGCCATGGCGATCCTGGCCGGCGATGCGATGACGACCATGGCGTTTGAAATCCTCGCCGTCGATGCCGAACCCAGGCTCGTCGCCGGCGCTGGTGGCGGAATTGGCCCGCGCCTCGGGGCCGGCGGGGATGATCGGCGGGCAAGTCATCGACATGGACGACCAGCATCCGCCGAAAAAACTGTCCGAATTGCAGCATCTGCATCGCATGAAAACCGGGGCTCTGCTGACCGCTTCCTGCCGCATGGGCGCGATCGCCGCGGGCGGCGCGATGCGGCAGCAATTGGCCGCGTTGGACGCTTTTGGCCGGCACGTGGGACTGGCGTTTCAAATCGTGGACGACATTCTGGATCAGACCGCCACCGCCGAGGAACTGGGCAAAGCCACGAAAAAGGACGCAGCCAAGGGAAAGGTGACCTATCCGATGCTGATCGGCCTGGAAGCAAGCCGTCGCGAGGCCGAAGAGCAGCTTTCCGCGGCCCTGGAGGCGGTTGAAGCCGCTGGGCGCGGACGCCGAGCGGCTGCGGGCGCTGGCGCAGTTTGTGGTGGAGCGGAAAAAGTGAACAGCCGCTGCAGCTTGCCGCCGGGTTGCCGGGACATTCAGAGACCCTGGATTTGGCGTTTCCCTTGATGGACGTAAAGCGGCCTGGGCGGTAAAAAGGCGTCTGCAGGGCTGGAAATGCGAACGGAAATCGACATATTTGCAGCGCAGCGTCGCATGGCCGAGGCTCGATATGGTGTGTGGAGCTTCGGCGACGCGGAGCATGGAAGCTCGGTTTTGCAGGAGATTTGCTTATGGGTTTGCTGGAGTCGATCCGCGTTCCGACGGACATTCGTCGTCTTTCCATGGATGAATTGACGGCCCTGGCGGCGGAAATCCGCGACCGCATCTTCCAATCGGTCAGCAAAAACGGGGGGCATCTGGCCAGCAATCTCGGCGTGGCCGAGCTGACCATCGCGCTGCACTATGTCTATGACTTTGGCCCATTCCCGACCGGGCCGGACTGGCTGCTGTGGGATGTCGGGCATCAATGCTATGCCCACAAGATGCTCACCGGCCGGGCGGGAATGTTCCCGACCCTCCGCAAAAAGGGGTCGGTCGGCGGATTTCCCAATCCCGAAGAATCCGCCTACGACCTGTTCGCGGTCGGTCATGCCGGGACGGCCATCAGCACGGCCGTCGGCATGGCCCGCGGCGACGAACTCATGCACAAGGCCGGCAACGTCGTGGCCGTCGTCGGCGATGCCTCGATCGTCAACGGCCTGGCATTCGAGGGGCTGAACAACGCCGGAACGCTGCGGCGGCAGCTTCTGATCATCCTGAACGACAACGGCATGAGCATCAGCCAGCCGCAGGGCGCCTTCAGCCAATATCTGGAACGCGTTCGCGTCAGCACGACTTACGGAGAAGCCAAGAAGCTGGCCGAAAAGTTCGTCGGCCGCCTGCCGGCGACAGTGGGGCATACGGTTGAACAGGTCTGGCGGCATGTTTCCGACGGGGTCAAAAGCGCCCTCTGGCCGGGCCAGATCTTTGAAACGCTGGGCATCAAATATTTCGGCCCGGTCGACGGCCACGATATGCCGGGCATGATCGACATGCTGGCGGAGATCAAGCACGTGCAGGCCCCGGTGCTGTTGCACGTGAAGACGGTCAAAGGCAACGGCTATGAGATCGCCAGCGCCGAGCCGACCAAATTTCACAGCCCCGCGGCGTTTCCAGGTGAACGGCTGCCGGGTGGAGATCGCCAAGGGACCGGGCAAATCGTGGACGACCGCGTTTGCCGATGCCATGATCGCGCTGGCCAAGCGCGATCCGCGCGTGGTGGCGCTGACCGCCGCCATGCCCGATGGGACGGGGCTTTCCAAGTTCGAAAAAGAAATTCCCGGCCGGTATTTCGACACGGGAATCTGCGAAAGCCACCTGACGGCCATGGCCGCGGGAATGGCCAAGGCCGGCATGCGGCCCTTCGCGGCGATCTATTCCACATTCCTCCAGAGGGCGTTCGATCAGGTCTGGCAGGAAGTGGCCCTGAATCATCTGCCGGTCTGCTTCTGCATGGATCGGGCCGGGTACGTCGGCGACGACGGGGCGGTGCATCATGGCTTCATGGATCAGGCGTTTTTGCGCCCGTTGCCGGGGATCGTGCTGATGGCCCCCAGCGATGAGGCGGAGCTGAACCGCGCGGTTCGGCTGGCGCTGTCGCTGGATACGATCAGCGCCATGCGATATCCGCGCGACAACGTGCCGGCGAAGAATTTCGAGGAAGTGATCGATCCGGCGCTTCGCAAAGCCGCCGGCGGGGAATGGCGCGTCGGCCGAAGCCGGACGCTGCGCGAGGGAACGCGACGCTACCGTCATCGTCTACGGCGCCCTGGCGCAGAACGCCATGGCCGCGGCCGAGGAATTGGCCGTCCGACGGCATGAGCATCGAGGTGATCGACGCCCGCTTCTGCAAGCCGCTGGATGCGGAGATGCTTTCCCGCGTTCTTCGGCCGGCGCATCCGGTGTTGACCGTGGAGGATCATTCGCTGCAGAACGGATTTGGCTCCGCGGTCGTCGGAACATGCGGTAGCGCATGGATTGCCGACGGGCAATCTCGTTCGGCTGGGGATGCCGGATCGGCTGATCGCGCACGCAACGCGGGCGCAGCAGCTTGCCGAAGTGGGCCTGGACTGTCCTGGGATCGCTCAGAGCATCCGCGACGCGATTAAATCGGCGATCCTCATCCGGACTGAGCAGCCAACAAAGCCGGTTGAAGTATCGCTGCACGTCTCCCGGAGCGAAAAAGTCCTGGCTGCGAAGTAAGCGAGGGGCGGCATGCGTCCAAGGCGTCGCGCGAGCATGTTTTTTTGTTGAAACGACGGCAACAGGCGGTTAGATTGGCTTTTGCGGCTTGGATGGGGGCACTTCGGTTCGTCACGGAAGGAGAAGAACGTGATTATCTTCGTGATTGAGCTTGCCGTCGTCGTCCTGGTCATCGCCGGGATATGGAAGACATTCGAAAAGGCGGGCAAACCGGGTTGGGCGGCGATCATCCCGATATATAACGTGATCGTCATGCTCGAGATCGCCGACAAGCCGCTGTGGTGGATCATTCTTTTCTTCATCCCGTTGGTGAATATTGTGGTGGCCATTCTGGTCTGCATCGCCTTCGCGGAAAAATTCGGCAAGGGCGCGGGCTTCGGGGTGGGCTTGGCGCTTCTCGGCTTCATTTTTTTTCCGATATTGGGGTTTGGCGATGCCCAGTACAGCGGCGGCGCGCAGCCGCGGGGATTCGCGCCCGTGATGCCGGGGCAGTAGGAAGAATTCGAAAGTCAGATGGAGAGAGAGGATGTGCAGGCGGCCCTAACGGGCCGTCTTTTTTATTTCGACTTCCCAAGCCAATAATCGCGGAACGCCTTCAAACGCGGCAGTCCTTCGCGATCTTTTTGCCGATTCGCGGCGACCTTGCTCGCGATGATGTCGTCCAGATGGCAAACGGGGAATCCTTCCACCTCGACATGGCGGCGCCAGGCGTCCTCAAATCGTTCGATGCCATCGGGAGCGAAGATCAGGTCCAGATCGAACGGCCCGTTTTTCAGTTGAACGAAATCCTTGCCCCGCTCGAGATCGCGGTTTTGATATTCGCTTAACACGAAGCCGAGGTCCCGCAGCGCGCCAATCAACGCCCGCGCGTTTTCGGCATTTTTCTTCGATATACAAATCGGCGTCCTGAGTCGTATCCGGGAATCCCAGCAAGATCGCGCCGGACTTGCCGATAAATAAGTATCGCACGCCGCGTCGCGCAAAAGCGTCTCGCACTTCCTGAGCCTGGCGATATTCAAACGCGGCCATATCCCAGCCATGAAGGCAAATTTTCCTCGCACCACCGCCGATATTCTGCCGTCGTGTCAAAGGCGCGATAATCCGCATCGTCGAGGACGGGTTTGTACGTATGAATGAAGGCGTACTTCATCCGCTGCTCCAGCGGCCGGCCGGCGGCGGCTTCGAATTCGGCCAGCCATTCCGCCGGAATATTCGGGCGACTGTCCATGTTACCGATTTTACGGCCGGCCACGATGGATTAACATACACGGAGGATTCTTTGCAGGATATGCCGATGAAGCGAGTTCATTCTTTTGTCGCAACCGTGCTTTTGTGCCTTCTCGTCTCGAGCGTCGTTGGGGCCGGGCCGCCCGAATCGATCAACCTGCGCGACACCGTCATCGTGCAGGTCGTGGCCAAGACCAAGGCCGCCGTCGTCAACATCTCGGCAACGAAGCTGATCAGCCGGCGCGTGAATCCGTTCGGGGACGATCCGTTCTTCCAGCAATTCGGCATCGGGCAGATCGAGACCGTTCCGGCCAATTCGCTCGGCAGCGGGTTCATCATCCATGAGGACGGGTACGTCGTGACCAACAATCACGTCGTCGATCGGGCCAGGGAGATCACCGTGCGAACTGGATGACGGCCGGAAATTGCCGGCGGAATTGATCAGCGCCGATCCCGAGGCGGACTTGGCGCTGCTCAAAATTTCGGGCAAACAACCGTTTCCCACCGTCGCGCTGGGCGACAGCTCCGATCTGATGATCGGCGAGCCGGCGATCGCCATCGGCAATCCGCTGGGATACAGCCACAGCGTCAGCACCGGAATCGTCTCCGCTTTGCATCGCGATCTGAAGGACGTGGACGGCAAGGAAAGCCTGGCCAATCTGATCCAGACCGACGCGGCGATCAATCCCGGCAACAGCGGCGGGCCGCTGCTGAACGCCTATGGCCAGGTGATCGGCATCAACACCGCCATCCGCTCGGATGCGCAGAACATCGGCTTCGCGATCCCGGTCAATCGGCTGCGGGACTTGATTCCCGAGTTGATGAACCCCGCCCAGGCGAGAAAGCTCGATATTCCGATCAAACTGAAAGAGTTGCGGACCCTGACGCCGCCGGCGAACGTCAGTTGCCGGATCGTCACTGCCGACGGATCGCAGGTTGTCGGCGCAATCGACGGCAAGCGGCCGCGGAACATCGTCGATGCGTACGATTTGCTTCTGGCGGCGCAGCCGGGACAGGCGATCACGATCCGGTTTGCCGATGGAAAGCGAGAGGAATTGATGCCGCGGCCCACGCCGCTGCCCGATGCCGTCGTTGAAGCAAAAGCGAAGCTGGGTCTCACCGTGGAGGCGCTGACGCCGATGCTGGCCCAGAAATACGGCCTCAACGAGGAGGACGGAATTTTCGTCGACGCGGTGGCCCGGGACAGCGTAGCGGCGCACGGGCGTACAGCCCGGCGACATCATTGTGCAACTTGGACGCTTTCCGGTTTCGACGCTGGATGATCTGGCGGCATTGCTCAACCGCTTCCCGCCGAGCGGCCGCGTGAGGATCGAAGTGGTCCGCGACGATCAGTTGGCGGTCGGATACCTGGAATTGGGAAAATCCAAAGCCGGAAATCCGAACGACTGAGCGACGAATCGGCCTTCGTTTCGGATTTCGGCAGATGGGTCAATCTGAGATTACAGAGCCGGGGCGTGACTTCGGCGAGTTCAGTCGAGCCGTCGCCCCGGTGCGGTCCGACACGGCCCCGCTCCGTTTATGCGAATCGTCATCGCCCCGGACAAGTTCAAGGATTGCTTGACCGCCGCCAAGGTCGCGCAGGCGATGGAAGCGGGAGCGCGCCGTGCGCTGGCCGATGCGCAAATCGACGTGTGTCCCATGGCCGACGGCGGGGAGGGAACCGTCGACGCGCTGGTGCTGGCAACCGGGGGAAGATTCGAAATCCGCAAGGTCACGGGGCCGCTGCCGGAAATGAAGGTGGATGCGCGTTCGGCATCCTCGGCGACGGCAAAACGGCGGTGATCGAAATGGCGGCGGCCAGCGGACTGGCCCTGCTCGATCCCGGCGATCGCGACCCAATGCGGACGACCACGTTCGGCACCGGCCAATTGCTGATGGCGGCCGTCGGGATGGGGATGTCGCGAATCATCCTGGGCATCGGCGGCAGCGCTACCCTCGACGGCGGAATCGGATGCGCACAGGCGTGCGGATTGCCCGTGATTCTCGAA
Organism: uncultured Phycisphaerales bacterium; assembly: GCA_963771925.1. GTDB lineage: Bacteria > Planctomycetota > Phycisphaerae > Tepidisphaerales > Tepidisphaeraceae > PALSA-1353. The sequence continues at coordinate 903,033 of CAVYVE010000005.1, read as the reverse complement.
GGTGGGGAACCGGTCTGGCCCGGCGAACCGCTGGTCGGCGCCGACCTCAAACGCGTCATGCTGGTCAAGCACGGCCGCGGCAGCGCCATCGAACGCGTGCGCATTGACGTTGCGTGCGACGTGAGCAATCCCCTCTGCGGCGAGAACGGCGCTGCGGCCGTCTATGGACCGCAAAAGGGGGCAACGCCGCGGCAGATGATCGAGTTGGATGCCGCATTGCTCGAACTGGCCCGGCGAAACGACAAGCTCCAGCAGGCAAACCTGCCGGGCGCCGGAGCGGCCGGCGGATTGGGATTCGCCATGGCCGCGTTTTTCGGGGCGACGCTGAATAGCGGGGTGGAAATGGTGATCGACGCCGTGGGTCTCCGCCAGCGTCTGGCGGGGGCGGACGTATGTCTCACCGGCGAGGGAAGGCTCGACCGATCGACGCTCAGCGGCAAGGCGGTCATCGGCGTGGCGCGAATATGCCGCGACGCGGGAATCCCCTGCATCGCCTTGGCCGGATCGATTGAGCCGGGGGTGGATTTCGCCGCCGAGGGGATCGCGGCTTTGCAAATCGGCGACGGCGCGGCGAAGCCGGAACAACCGATGCGGGATGCCGAGCAGCTCATCACGGCGACTGTGCAGGGTATTCTGCGGACGCGCTGAATGGTTGGGTTATGCCTTGTTTTTGCGTCGCCGCAGGGCCAAGCGCAGAAGCCGAATGCAGCGATGGCGGCGGATGCGGGCTCCGGCACCACTCCGGGCGCCGGCTCATAGGTGTTGATCGTTGCCCCGGTGTCGTCGATGAAATTTGTCAATCCCCACGGATCATAATTGGCGGCATTGGTCTTCACCAGAATGAGATCGCTCGTATCCCCCGGGGCGATGCCTTCTAGGCTGCCGCCGACAAAATCCAGCGAAATCTCGTCGCCGGGACCAAACGCGGGCCGGCTGGCGGTGGCGTACGGTATCTCGCCTGCATCCGTCACATAATCCACGTCCGTCGTGAAGTAGCCCGCGCCGTTGGTATAGCTGTCTACGGTGATCGTGTGGATGGCGTCCGTATAGGTGCCGCCGCTGAAGGCCACGTCCTGATAGCCGAAATCGTAATCACCAGTGCCGGAATCCAGATAAACCGTCGAGATCAGGTCACCGGCGTAGGTGTTAGAACCAGAAGCATAAGGAACGGTCTCAGTGGCCACCGGGGTCAACCCCGATAGCGTCGCCGTGCCGGGCGTCGCTGTCGGTCCGCTGCCGGGAACAAGAATCGATGCCGATGCCAGCGAATTGCTAAAGGCCACGACCCACAGAACGATTGCGGTGAGTGGAATCCAACGGGACACGGTCTTGATTCGGGCGAACATTTTCTATCTCCGAGAGAAAAACCACCCGCGCGAATGCGCCAACCCTCAATGTCCGACACGGCGTCGCCGTGCCAGCAAGCCCAGCGAGAGTGTCATAACTGCAAGCGTGCCCGGTTCCGGCACCATCACAACCGATCCGTATGGCACCGAAGTCTGAACGGTGCCCTGAGCGTTATCGATCACCGTGGCGACACCCATCGTGTACGAAGTCGAAAGCGTCTTAATGATCAATAAATCCGTGTCCTGTTGGGCAACCACCGGATCGGCGGTAAAATCGTAATTGATAACGGTTCCATCCGAGGAACGGTTCGCCCCGTCGGGGTAGGCTCCCCCATCGGCCTCATAGTCAACGTCCGTATATCGATTCCCAAAACTGGACAATGCCAAAGCATCGAACGAATCCGTATTAACACTGACCGGGCCGGTATTGGTGAGCTGGTAAACAAAATCGTCCCCGCCCGTTGAGTTGTCGTAATACACGGTTGTGGTCAGCGAAAAGTCGAATGTAAATGTTCCATTGCGGTTGGTCACCATACCGTTGTGAGTGGTGGTCTGGCTAGTGATATAGTTATCACCTGCCACGGAATATGTGCCGGTCAAGGAGTTGGTACTCTGTCCGGGGTTCAGAACAGCCGCCGGCGCCACACCGCCGCTGACGGCCAAAACTCCCGCCGCGCAAACACACCCGATCATCATGGATTCAATTCTGCGAAGTGAACGCATGGCATTTTCTCCTGGCCGGATTCAATGTGCCGAGCAGTCAAAATCACTAGACTTTGACTATACCTCGTGGGTCGCCAATATATATTAAACCGCCCCATGCAACAAGGAAAAAATCTGGCAAATCGCGTTCTGGCGAGCCTGGGCCGGGTTTCGCGGGACAAAAAAACCGACCCTGGACGCCGACGCCGGCCGGTTATGGCGTGTTTTTTACGGCGCGTGACGTTTTTTGGGAAGCAAATTTGGGGAAATATTTCTGCTTTTTATGCCGCGCCAGCCCACGGTTGGGTCACGTATGACACCGCCTCGAATTCAAGAAAAAAACGATCTAATCCGCCAACCCCGCGGCGACCTTGGCGGCGCTGCGGCTGAACTTGAACGCATGCTTCGCCGAATCCACATCGATCACGATTGTATCTCCCTCGCCGAATTCGCCGGCCAGGATTTTCGCGGCGATGGGGTTCTCGATCCGCTGCTGAATCACCCGCTTCAGCGGCCGGGCGCCGAACGCCGGATCGTAGCCCTCCTCGGCCAGCAACTTCATGCGCGGCATCGCTGAGCGACAGCTTCAGATGCCGATCCGCCAGCCGCTTGCGCAGGTGATCGAGCTGCACGTCGACGATCTTGCCGATCTGCTCCTTGCGACAGCGAATGGAACAGGATCGTCTCGTCGATGCGGTTGAGGAATTCGGGACGGAAATGGTCCTTGAGCAGGCCTTTGACCGCGGCTTCGACTTCCCACGGCTCGGCCTGACGGCTGGCGAGCTTTTGGATTTCCGCGCTGCCGATGTTGCTGGTCATGACGATGACGGTGTTCTTGAAATTGACGGTGCGGCCCTGCCCGTCGGTCAGCCGGCCGTCGTCGAGCACCTGCAGCAGGACGTTGAACACGTCGCGATGGGCCTTTTCGATTTCGTCGAACAGGACGACGCAATAGGGCCGCCGGCGGACGGCTTCGGTGAGCCGGCCGCCTTCTTCGTAGCCGACGTAGCCCGGCGGAGCGCCGATCAGGCGGGCGACGGAATGCTGCTCCATGAACTCGCTCATGTCGATGCGGACCATGGCGTTTTCGTCGTCGAAGAGAAACTCGGCCAGGGCCTTGCACAGCTCGGTCTTGCCGACGCCGGTGGGGCCGAGGAACAGGAACGAGCCGATGGGGCGATTGGGATCGCCCAGCCCGGCGCGGTTGCGGCGGACGGCGTCGGAGACGGCCCGCACCGCCTCGTCCTGGCCGATCACGCGCTGGCCGAGCCGCTCCTCCATCTTCAGCAGTTTTTCCCGCTCGCCTTCCAGCATCCGGCTGACGGGCACGCCGGTCCAGCGGCTGACGACCTGCGGCGATCTCCTCGGCGGTCACTTCATCCTTCACCATCGCCTGGCCGGATTTGGTCAGATCGCGCAGGCGCTGTTCGGCCTGCTCGATCTGGCGATTCAGTTCGCGGATTTCGCCGTATTGAATCCGCGCGGCCGCTTCCCAGATTTCCCTGCCGCTGGGCCTGTTCCAGTTCCACCTGCTTGTTGTCCAGTTGCTCCTGGAGCGATCTTGATCGCGCGCATCGCGCCGACTTCGTTTTCCCAGCGGGCGGTCAGCTGCGTGTTTTTCTCCTGCAGCTCGGACAGTTCCTTTTCGGCCTTGGCGCGCTGCTGCTGCGAGGCGGGGTCTTTCTCGCGGCGCAGGGCTTCCAGCTCGATCTGCAGCTGCATGATCCGCCGGCGGATTTCGTCCAGCTCGGCGGGCATGGAATCGTTTTCGATGCGCAGCCGGCTGGCGGCTTCGTCGATCAGGTCGATGGCCTTGTCCGGCAGAAAGCGGTCGGTGATGTAGCGATCGGACAGCACCGCGGCCGAGACGATGGCGTTGTCGGTGATGCGCACGCCGTGATGCGTTTCGTATCGCTGCTTCAGGCCGCGCAGAATGGCGATGGTGTCCTCGACGCTGGGCTGCGCCGACGACGATCGGCTGGAACCGCCGTTCCAGGGCGGCGTCCTTTTCGATGTGCTTGCGGTATTCGTCCAGCGTGGTCGCGCCGATGGTGCGCAGCTCGCCGCGGGCCAGGGCCGGCTTGAGCAGATTGCCGGCGTCCATCGCGCCCTCGGCCTTGCCCGCGCCGACGACGGTGTGCAATTCGTCGATGAAGAGGATGATCTGCCCGTCGCTGCCGGTGACTTCCTTGATGACGGCCTTGAGGCGGTCCTCGAATTCGCCGCGATATTTCGCCCCGGCGATCAGCGCGCCCATGTCCAGCGCGATGATGCGCTTGTTCTGCAGCACGGCCGGCACGTCGCCGTTGAGCATGCGGATGGCCAGGCCCTCGACGATGGCCGTCTTGCCGACGCCCGGCTCGCCGATCAGCACGGGATTGTTTTTGGTGCGGCGGGACAGGACCTGCATGGTGCGGCGGATTTCCTCGTCGCGGCCGATGACCGGGTCGATCTTTCCCTGCCGGGCCATCTCGACCAGATCGCGGCCGTAGCGCTGCAGGGCCTGGTATTTGTCTTCGGGATTCTGGTCGGTCACGCGCTGGCCGCCGCGAACTTCCTTCAGCGCGGCGAGGATCGCGTTGTGATTGACGCCGCCGACGGAAAGGATTTCCTTCGCCTCGCTCTTCACCTGGGCCAGGGCCAGCAGCAGATGCTCGGTGGAAACGTATTCATCCTTGAGCCGGTCGGCTTCCTTCTGGGCCTGATTGAAGACATCGTTCAGCGCCCGGCTTAGGCCGGTCTGCGTGCCGGTGGCCTTGGGGAGTCGATCCAATTCGCCCACGACGATCTGGCGAAGACGATCGGGATCGGCGCCGAGCTTTTGCAGCAGCGGATTGAAGACGCCGTCGGTCTTCGGCGAGCAGCGCCGCCAGAAGATGCAGCGGCGTGATCTCCGCGTGGTTGGATTCCTGGGCGCTCTGCTGGGCGCGAGCGACGGCTTCCTGGGCCTTGATGGTCAGTTTCTCAAATCGCATTTGACAAACGGGAAAAGCAAATCGGGGGCCAGACGGGGATGGGATTGGCCAATCATATCAGTTGGTATCACAAGTACTTACGGTTCACGATCTTTTCGACGGTGGGGGAAGCCTGCCAATGCTTGGCGGCCGGGATTAGCGGCTGCAAATTTGGCAGTCCTAATTGCGAGCCCTGTGGGAGATTACTTCTTCTTCTCGCCGCTATGGCCGCCGTGGCCGCCGCCGGCTGCCGCTCATCGTCATCGTGTGGTGCTGTTGGAAGATGAGGCCCAGCACGGCGGGAATAAAGATCGCCGCCGGCAGCCAATACGGCTCAACCTTGAGGTGAGTTGTCACGTTGGCGGCGAATTCCCGGTATTGATAGATCAAGCCCAGGATTCCGAAGACCATCATGAAACGCGCCCTGGAGGCTGGTGTACATCATGACGCTGCCGCGGAAGAGGATGAAGGAGAGCAATCCAAAGCCCATCAAGCCGACCAATGCGCCGGCCCAGACGAGATTGGGCGGGAGGATGATGGTGCGCCAGAGGCTGGCCCCCAACATGGCGCCGAAGAACCCGCCCATGAGGGCGACGGCGTATTTCATGGTTGGCCAGGCGATGGCGGCGGCGACGACGGCGCCGATGACGGCGCAGACGCCCACGGGATCGCCGTCGCCGCAAAGGTTGGTGCCGACGTAGGCCCCCACGATCGCCGCGTTCACCAGCACCAGGCCCTTGAAAATCTGGTATCCGAACAGAAGGTAGATGATTCCCAGAATAATCAGCAGCGCCGCCACGCCGGGCGTCATCTGCTGGCACCAACTCAGCAAATCGGTCTGCTGCGGCCAGGTCTTCGGAACATTTGAAAAAAATGTTTCGGACTGATGCAGCGCATCCGAATTAAAAACATGGGGCGTTGCCGCGAGCGTTTGGAATAACATGGTGAAACTGTCCTTCAATCGGCGGGAGACGGGTCCTTGGATTTCTTCTTGGTTTGTGCGGCGGATGGGTCCTCTGGAGTCCGCGGCTTGCAGCACGCAGATCGTTCGCCATTGCAGCAGGGTGCCGGCCCCGATCAGTGCGGCCAGCAGTGCGAACTGAGCGGAATTCTCCCGCGGCAGATGCCGCAGGGCGATGGGGTCGAACCGCTGCAGCGCCGTGGCGGCGGTCGGCAGCAGCAGCGAAACACCGGCGGCGCTCCAGAGCAGCGAAACGCCGATTCGCGGCCACAGCCACGCGGCGCTGATGCCCACCAGCAGCGCCGCCGCGGCGCAAAAACCGAGACATTGGTGCAGCGGCTCCGGCACGTTCTGCCAGAGGTCCGTCAAATATTGGGGAAGGGTTTGTGCCGGGTTGTATTCCGGCCAGCGCCAGTGGAAAGCGGCCCCGCGCGAGCCCAGAGAACCAAAACGCTCCAGAGCGTCAGCACCCCTCCCAGCCACGCGCCGACCCACAGCCGGTGCAGCGCATAAGCGCTGACGCCCAGCACGATCGCCCCGGCGACCGCCGGGGCCATCGGGTCGATCGACCAATTGCACCACAGGGGCAGTTTCATTCCAATCGCCGTCCCCAGCGCCACCGCCGCCAGCGTGAGCATGGATCGGCTGAATCGCGCCCCGGCGATCCACAGCGCCAGGCCGCACAGGCACCCCATCAGGGCAACGATCAGCGTGACCGTGCCCGGCTGACGAGGCAGAAGCGTGATCAAATGCTGAAACAAGGTGCGCACCTCTGCGTCATTATCGACTGACAACCGACGATTTCTGCACCAATCCACCGGAGGATGTTCGAGAGCAACCCGCGTCATTAGCGTTTAATTGGCCAATAGTTAAACTAAAAATGGCGAAGGGATGACGGCCCATGGTTAAAGCGCGGACGATGGGAATTCTGGCGGCAATCCTGCTGCTGCTCGTAACCGTAGCCGCGGCGGTGTTTGTCGTGGCGTGGTACGTGTGGCCCGAAGGATCGGACCAGAATCAGCGCCTCCACTGCGCAGGAACAGCCGGTCCCCGCCGCCAATCAGATCCAGGTCGGAGTATACCTGAGCGGTTTTACGGCGACCGGACCGCATCGTTCGACTCGGGCTTATGGTTATCAGACTCAGCTTCGGCCGGTGAAATCGCTGCGCGATCCCTCGATCCATCTGATTCCGGTGGTCGAGCCGGGCTTCCAAAAAAGGCCGCAATTGCTGCGGATTCTTTCGCGGAACTTCCGCGGCGAAACGCCGCTGGACGCCGCCAACCTGCAGGACCTGCGGAAGCTGGACGTGCTGGTGGCCACCTCCGTGGCCAACGTGCCGGATGATGTGCTCTCCGCCATCACCACCCGCGTCCGGGAGGGCATGGGATTGGTGCAGCGGCAGTTTGGATATCTCACGCCGGGATACAATTCAACCACGAACGATCTGTGCGGATTTGCCGATGGGGTTTTCGGATGGAATGCCGATCCCGTCCTGTGCGAAGTTGTCGGTAACCATCCGCTGCTGGGAGATTTGGCCGGGCAAATCGGTAAGACCATCGTTCTAATCCCCAATGGCACCGTCGGTCATCTGAAAGGCATTCCGCTGCTTCGAGTCCGCGACATGAAGCAGATTATGATCGTGAATGCCAACCGGCAGGTGGGAACGGGCGAATATCTATATCCTCTGTACATCAGCCAGTTGGGCCGTGGAAAGATCGTGGGCATCGGCTTCACCCAGGGCAGGGACGTGCCGGCGGAATTGGAGGCCGCGAACCATGGGCGGTTTTACATTCATTGCGTCCAGTGGCTGGTGGGCAAACCTCTGAATTAGAGGAGGCGACGATGCGGAGAATTTTGTCGATCCTCGTCTCGGCGGGGATCCTGGCGTGGACCGGACGGTGCATCGGCCAAACGCGGGCCGCCACCGCTCCTTCGGATGTGCCGGATGTCGCGCTGCACGGCGATCTGCTGGGCGTAGGCGAATTCGATCTGGTCAAGGGAGATAAAACGGCCTGGACGAATGCATGGTTGGTGATCGCCGGCGCCAAGTCGATGACCCGGCCGGTGCGAACTGACGAACCGTTGCCGATCGGCTTGGATCAGGCTCTGGGCCCGATCTTTAGCTCGGGCGCCGATCGCTTCGTTTATGCCGATGCCGCGGCCTCAAGCGGGCAAGACATCACGCTTTGTTTTCATTTGCCCCCGACGGCCGATGTAACCGCGGCGGAAAAATCTCTGCGACGTCTTCTTCCCAGCCAGAGATTTGCACGCCAGGACCAATGGCTGGTGACCCGCTTCAACACAAACGGCGGCTCGGCGGCCTCGGTCGCGTCCGAGCCGATCAGCCCGCAGGCCGGTTTCGTGCGCGAAGCGCTGGATTCCGGCCCAGACCTGCCGGTGCGAGCGGTCTATGTCACCAACGACGCCGTCAAGCGGATGCTGATGAGAAATGGTCCGCCCCCGGCGGAATTCAGGGCGCTTGGCCAACTTGTACTGGAGTGCCAAATACGTTTACCTGGGCGTGACGCTGGGGAGCCATCCGCAGGTGAAGATGCGCTGGGTTGCGCCGGATGAAAACGGCGCCGACGCGGTGATCAAAGAATTCCTAAAAACGCGGGAGGCCTTGGAAAGGCCCGACAACCGTTGGGGAATGCCCGCGTTCGTCTCCCGCATTCTGGATCAGGCCCAGCCCGTGCGCGAGCACAACGTCGCAGAAGTTACCCTGGGCCAGAAGGAATTGAGCAATATCTTTGCGATCGTCGTGGCGGCATCGATGAACGGCGGAAATTCCGCCGGCGAACAAGCCGTGCGTCAAGAGCCGGTTTCACCCGATTGGAAACCGTTGGATCCCGCCACCGATTCGGCCGAAGCGGAGATGCGGCTGATCCTCTCCGCCATCGTGGAATATGATGCGGACCATCAGGCCCTGCCGGCTTCGCTCGACGATTTGCTGTCCGATAAGCTCCTGCCCGGCCCCGAAATCTTCCGCGATCCGCGCACCGGAAAGGATAAGGGATTCATCTACGTCAAGCCGGGAGCGAGGCTGGCGGACATCGGCAATCGTGATAAGACGGCGATTCTGTTTGAGGACAAGGATGGCCGGCCGCACAAGAATGGCCTGATGGGCTATGCCGATGGGCGGGTGGGGACTAGAAACTAGACACTAGATACTAGAAACTAGAAGCCATGGGCGAAGCCGACGCGCTGGACCAACTGCGGCTGAGGATCGATGAGATCGACGCACAGATCGTGGAGTTGCTGAATGCGCGTGCCCGCGTGGTGGTGGAAATCGGAAAAATCAAACAGTCCCAGGGCACGCCGATCTACGCCCCCGACCGGGAAAAAGCCATCCTCGAAAAAGTGCGCCTGCTGAACCGCGGCCCGCTCTCGGACCGCTGCCTCGAAGCGGTTTACCGCGAACTCATGAGCGGAAGCTTCGCCCTGGAAAAACCGCTGCGGATCGGATTCCTGGGCCCCGAAGGATCGTTCAGCCACGCCGCTTCCGTCGCCAAATTCGGCAGCAGCGTTGATTACGTGCCGCTGAGCGCGATCCCCGCCGTCTTCGAGGAAGTCGTGCGCGGCCACGTGGATTACGGCCTGGTTCCCGTGGAGAACAGCATCGGCGGCGGAATCGTCGATACGCTCGACGCGTTCTTGAGCAGTTCCGCGAAAATCTGCGCCGAGGTGCTCTTGACGGTCCATCACAATCTTTTGTCCAACGAGCCGTGGGAGAAGGTGGAGAAGATTTATTCCAAGGCGGAGGTTTTCAGCCAGTGCCGCAATTGGCTCAGCGCCACCGCCAAGGACCGCCATACGATTCCGGCGGAAAGCACGACGGCCGCCGCGCAAATGGCCCGCGACCAGAATGGCGCCGCCGCCATCGGATCCAAACAAGCGGCCGAGTTGTATGGCCTGCACATTCTCTTCGAGAACATCGAGGACAATCCCGACAACATGACGCGATTTTTCGTCATCGGCCGCGAAGGCGCCCGCCGCAGCGGCGACGACAAAACCGCGATCATGTTCACGACCGCCCACAAGCCCGGCGCCCTGGCCGAGGTGCTGGACGTGTTCAAGGAGAACGGCATCAATTTGACGGACATTGAGAAGCGTCCCAGCCGGAAGGTGAATTGGGAATATTATTTCTTCATCGACGCGCAAGGCCATTCGGACGACGCCGCGATGAAAACCGCCATTGAGCAGGCGAAGAAGCATTGTCTGCAATTGACGGTGCTGGGGAGTTATCCACGGGGGGATTAGGCACACAATTTTGGTACGTCATCCCATTTTAGCCGGCCCGCCCGCGGGCCGCGTTTTGCGCAGAATTGGGTTGGCGCGCGGAACGCGGCCCGCGGGCGGGCCGGCTAAAAAATGCGCCGAACCCGATCGCCCTACCCCGCCTTGGTCCCGTATTCCCAACGCAATGCTCCACCTTGTCGCGTCCGATATCATCGCGTCCATTAAGTGGCTCCGGCCGGGGACCGATGCAGAAGCGGAGGGCTATGGCCATGATGTCCAGGATCTTCAATGGGATCGTATTGGGCTGCCTTGTCATTTTGGCCGTCGCGATTCTCGGAGTTATGGGCGGCTCGCGGACCGCGTTGCAAACCGCCCAAGCGTTTCCCACCCACACCGACACCGCGCGGCCCTGCCAAGCCGTCATCGACCGCCTGGGCATCATTCAGCAAATCGTCGGCGACGAATTGGCTTCGGGAAAACTGAAGCCCCTGGCGGCGCTGGATGAATGCGTATCCCAGCAGCGCCAAATCGACAATTCAAAATGCCCGGCGGATTTCCGAATCGCCGAAACACGCTTCGTATTCACCGAGGATTCATTGCTTCGCCACGCAAAGATGCATTCCCCCGACCAATCCGGCCTCGGCATCAAGACAGTCCTAAAAGTCCTCGGGCATGAATCGCCGGATGACCATGCGGAAAAGGTTTCCGACGCGACGAAGCGGGACCTCGACGATGTTCAATCGGCCCGGCTCGACCTGATCCAAGTCGCGATGAATTACGGCGTGAAATAAGGCTCCTTCACTGCGCTCTGATCGGCAGCCTCGGAACCCGCCGCACCGCCGCTAAATCGAATTCGTTCTGACGGATACCCTTCCACGTCCTCGCGGCGACGGCGTCAGCGATAAATACAAAAATACCAATCCGATTACGAGCACCGCCCAGGCCATGTCGGGGTGCATGGCCTGAAGATATTGCAGCATCGTCTGGCCGCAATCGGGGGAAAAAAGGTGTGGGAAGGCCCGCGAGAGGTTCTGGCCAAAGCCGTCCAAGTCGGCGGAATGCCAATCGAGCATGCGGATCAGGTGCATGATGGCGCTGAGGAGCGTGATTAAAAGTCCCAGCAGCGCGGTTCCGACGCTGTTGCCGATGCAGCAGGCCGCGGTCCCGGAGGCGTACAAAAGATATCGCTCCTGAATCTGCACCGGAAAGAGGAAGAACATCAGCCACGGCGTGACCAGGGCGACCAGCATCCGGCGGTCATTGCGGCGAGCCTGCAATCCAATCGCGATTCCGCTGACCAAAAGCAGGATTCCATAGATCGTGTCAAACAACATTTTGGCGGTGACATCGAGGTCGAACGCCGGCCACCAGGAATGGCTTGTGATGAAGCCTGGCCAGTGACCGTGGATCGCCGGGAGCGTGAAGGCGATTTGATTGACTTGCTGGTCCCAGCCGAAGCGGAGTTGAAAGTACGCAGGGACATTGCTGGTCGGTCCGGTCGCCATGTAGGGCCAATGGATGCTACCGTAATGGACGGCGCAGTTCCACCAGTCGGCGCTGCCGTGGAAGAGTCCGATGCACGCCAGCAGGCCGCCGCCGACGATGGCCGCCAGGACGTACGGTAGTTTGCGGGGGCGAAGCAGCAGCGCCGCGGCGGTGACGGCCGCGGCCGCGACCAGGCCGTAATACCACGCCGAGCGATTTTGCGGCAAAAGCCACGGCCAATAGACCGTGGCGGCGATGAAGATCGCCGCGCCGGCGATCCAGGTCCAGCGGGAATGCAAAAACATTTTGAATCGGGAAGCCGCGGCTGGAACCGCCGCCGGCATCAGCGTCCGCAGCAGCCACGGGACGGTAAGGGCGGCCAGAAGCATTTCACCGATCCAGACGATCGCGGGAACATCGAAAATACGCCGGATCGCGAACAGGTCCGGCGGATATTGATCGACGGATAGGTTGTCCTGAACGTCGCGCGCTGCCGCAAGGGCGTCGGGCGGAAGATAGCTGATGAGCCAGCCGGAGGCGATGATCACGGTGGCGAAAACCGTGCCGCATATCCATCGCAGCGCCGCCCCTGGCCGGCCCATGACCAGCGGCCAGATGATGAAGATTGGAGAGATCGACAGCATCTGGCCCTTGAAAGCGATGCCGATGGCGACGGACACTCCGGCGGCGAACCACCAATCGAGGCTGGCCAGCAGGCAGCCGCATAAATACCAAGGGACCGCCCACGAATCCCATTGCGGCCAAGCGTGCGCGCTGATGATGATGTCGGCACTGAACCAAATCAGCAGCGCCGCGACGGCCCCTTGCCAGACGCCGTGGAAATGGCCGTGCGGTTCGCCGGCGCTTCCGCGCAGGACCCAGAGCCGCGTGAGGAAGAACGCGCACACGGCCGAGAAAAGTTCAAGCACCTCGTTGAAGTGAAGCACCGGCGCGGTGAACCAGTAGGGCCGTCGCCATTGTTCCAGGGGGGACGCGTTCGGATCGGGCGGGTGATGGGCGCGTAGCCACATGGCCCACTGGCGCATCACGAGCAAGCGCAGGGGACCATAGTCGAGCCAGGGCGCCCAACGGGAATCCTGCCACTCCGGAACCTGCGGGTCCATCTTGTCATATTGATTCAGATATCCTTCCGGTCCGCTGGCGAGCATGCCCCAATAAACGCCGCGGTTCACGTCGTCGACGAACCGGATGGGATCGGTGATTTGGAACACCCACCAGCGCAGATGCAGACCTGCGACCAGCGCGATCCAGAAGCCGGCGGCGATGCAAATCCAGATGAGCGTGCGCAGCGCGTACGTGTTCCAGGATCGTTTGAAGCGGCTCGGAAGCTCCTGGGCCGGGGCGGTTTGCAGCGCGTCCATGTCGGGCAGTATAGCTCCCGTTGCCTTTAATGACGTTCGTGGAGAGCTTTCTTGCGGCGATTTTTTGACCCAATGGGGTGTAAGCCCCGCATGTACACGCGGGGCTGCAATGCCCCTTCACTGCACTGGCACTTCATCGTTGAGAATCCGCGTGCCTTCCACCTCGCGCAGGCCGCTGCGCACCTTGGCGTTGGGGATGAAATGAACGTTGGTGAAGCGATAGAGCTTGATGATCGTGCGGCCGGGACCGAGCTGCTGGACCAGACGCTCCTGCCGCGGCTGGCCGGGATAGACGACGAAAGCCGTGTAGTTGATCGGCTTGTCGCCGTAGTTGCTGATCATCTGCTGGACGACCAGATCGTCCTTGTCGCGCAGGGCGAGGGTTCGCATCCCGACGTCGCTGAGGCCCAGGTTGACGATGATCGGGACGGTGAAGGAGGTGTTGCGGTCGGATTGAATCTGGAAATTGGCCGTGATGGCCTTGGGGCCGGCGAAGCTGTTGTAGGGGAATTCGATGGTCAACGTCGTGGTCGAACGTTTCGCCGGGATTGAGCGTGAAATTGAAGACCGTCGGCGTGATGATCCAGCCCGGCGGGGGGACGAGCTTCACTATTCCGGAGATGGTCGATTGACCGGGATTGGAGAAATGAATCCGCCGCGTGTGCGGCTGGAAGCTGGATTCGAGCAGCGGCTTGTCGATTCCCACGCTGGCGCGCATCTCGGCCGATGGTGGCTGTCGATGTCCACCAGGAAGAACGGCATCGGCCCGACGTCGAGGCTCACGTTGTTGGCCTTGTCCGGGCAGAACGATCGGCGTGACGTTGCCCCACAGGTCGATTCGCCGGGGATGATCGCCGAGGTTCAGGGCGAGTTTCTTGACGCCCGCGTCCTGGGCGCTGCTCCAGATGACCATCAATCCCTGTCCATCGCGATCGAAGAGAAAGGCATTGACGTTGCTGGCGTTGGGAATTTGTCCGCGGAAGGTCGCGCCGGAAAGCTGCGTCAACAGCGTGCGCATGATCAGCAGCAATTCCTGCGGCTGGGGAATGACGTGGTCGCGGACCTTGCGGACGGTGAACGGCAGCGGCAGATCGATTCGGCTCGCTCCGCCGGCCAGGGCGTAGACCACGCGCTGGGCCAGGTCGCGGATTTGCACTTGCCGGCCGTAACGCTGGTCGAGCAGTTGCAGGCTCAGGGACAGATTGTGCCCCTCGTGGCCGCGGATGTCCTGGATATACAGCGGGATTTGCGAGGGCAGCACATCCGGCGGAACCGACAGCGCCACCGTTGCCGGCAGATTGCCGCTCATGTCGTACCACGCCGGCCAGGGCATGGCCAGATCGGGCTTCACCACCATCTTGGCGAATTCGTTGTAGAGCAGGTCGTACACGCTTGCGCATGGCGGGGTTCTGGACGAATTCGGCCGCATCGTTGTCGTCGCCGAATTGCCAGCGGTCCAGATGATTCGCGTGCCGCGCCACCAGGTAATCCAACTCCCCGCGCCATGCCGACGGCGGGGCCTGCAGCAGCGCGCTCCAATCGCTTGACGCCGACTTTGCTCGCGACATCCGGCGGCAGTCCGGTCAGACACGCCGTCAGCGTAATCCCATTCTTCTCAAGCGCCTCCAGCAGCGTGTCGAAAGCCGCGGGATTGACCTGCTCCACATCTCCGCGGCTGCTCCAGACCGCCAGTTTCACTCGTCCCGGCGGCGATGATCGGCAGCAGATCGGGAAGCTGCGACCACCCCTCGAGCGGCAAATCCGTCGCGATCACGCCGAACCGCGGATCGGGCTGATACGTAATCTGGTCGTCGGCCAGGCGGACGAACTGGATTTCCTGCTGGTCCGACGAATTGCCCGCGGCTGGTCATCACCAGCGCCGCGTCGTACCAGCCGGGCGGAAGATCCGGCAAGCGAAATCACCAGCTTCTTCATTCCCGGCCCCAGGTCCTGGGCCATTGATTTGTCCATGGCCGCGCTGTGCTTGTAGACCAGCCCGCCGCCGGCGTCGGTGATCACCAGTTGCGTCGCCAGGTCGTCGGTGTATCGGTCGTTGACCAGCACGGAAAGTTGCAGCGGATCGCTGTGACGAAAAACATTGCCCGGATGGTTCGAGCTGAGCAAAACCTCCGGAACCTGCGAGATGGTCACATCATCGAACCATGCCGACCCGTAGATGTCCTGGTCGAACAGCGTTCGCGCACCGAGGTGGCTCGGAGCGTAGAAGCTGGGCTGGAGCAATTCGAGTTGGACGGCCAGAAACGCCGCGGAGGGATTTTGCGTCGTCAATTCGATCGACAACTCGTGCCAGCCTTCGCCCTCGGCCTTGGCCGCGTAAAGCTCGGAATGGACGGTCGAATTTGGGATGGTATGTCCGTCGATATCCGTGAAAAATGCCGAAACCCGGGCGCGGGCGTGCGGCAACACGGTCGTTTCCACGAAACAGTCGATGAGGTAATGGGCGCCGGGATGGATCGGGATCTGGCTGGGATCGTAACGATAGATCAGCGAGCCGCCGTTGAGATCGAACCGAAAGCTCCATTGCCCGCTGTGGGCCTGGTCATCGGCAAGCTTGCCGTTGACATAGGCCGGCAACCCGGGCCCCTCGACCTTCGACCAGTGCATGGGCAGGTCTTCGCGATTTCCCAGCCGGCGTTCCTCGAAATCAATGTTCTTCAGCACCCGGCTCAGATCCGGCGGGGCGGCCGCGGCAAGAAACGGCAAGAGGAGAAGAAAAATGGAGAATCGTCGGTAGTGATGCATGGTCCGATAAGTTATTATCGGCCATCCCTGCAAAGTACATGAAAAGGAGGCGTTATGCGTAAGCGTTGGAAGGCCGTCGATCTTGGCGGCCGGCTCCGTGACCGCGATCAATGGAATTGGCCGGGCCCAGCCAGTTTTTCTCAACACGATCAGCACCGCCGGCACGGGTACGGGGCAAGTCGAGGGTCCGCTGACCGTTAGCGTTTCGCCAGATGGCCAGGAAGTGCTGCTGCTCGGGTATGACAGCCCAAGTGCTTCGGGCAGCGCCGTATATCAGGCGGATGGGACATTTCTCTTCGGGCTGACAACCGGTGATAACGGGAACGCTCCAGCGCCGGCACTTCCTTTGAAAGCGCTATTGGCCCTGACGGCACTTTCTATGTAGGAAACGTCAATGGTGGATGGACCGAATTTAACTCCAGCGGCGAAGGCGAGGCCCGCCAAGTCGTCGGAACCGGGGTAGACACCCTCGGTCTGGCGTTTAACAACGCATCTCAGAATCTGTACATAGCGCAGGAGGATGTATCGGGCATTCAGGTTTACCAAGCCAACGGTACGTCAACCGGCCAGACCATTGGCACTGTGAAGTATGGCTCATTGGCACTCAACAGTGGCGACTCGATCCTCTTTGCCGGAGAAATATTGGCTCACCAGGTCGACATGTTTGACATGGAGGGAAATTCGCTCGGATCGTTCGGTTCCGGCGTATTGAGCGGCGACGGCGTTTGGAATTTCCGTCAGCGGTACCGGGCGAGTCTATGTGGCGGATGGCTCTACTGTAAAGGCCTTCGATTCGGTCGATGGAAATTACGTCTATGATTCCTCGGCATCGATCTCCACGCTGCCAGGAGGAGGGGCGCTTGGCAGCGCCACCGGCGTCGCCGTCGGCCCGACGGGTTACATTTACGTGGTGGACGGCCCAGGGACTCCTGACAATGACGAACTAAACCGCTATTTCGATCCCTCGCAATGGGTTTCCGGAACCAACAGCTTCACCAACTCCGAAACCGGGCCGACCAGCGTCAGCGTCGGTAACGGCAGCGGCGACATCCTGGGCACAAATTTCACGCTCAATTCCAGCATGGGCCTGGTCGTGGGCGACGCCACCACGGTCGAAAACGGCGGAACATTCAACGTCTCCGGCGGCAGCTTGAACACCAATAGCCTTGTCGTCGACGGCACCAACGGCGGGGCGAATTTCACCCTCTCCGGCGGATCGCTCACAACCAGCAGCATCGCCGTCATCGGCGGCGGCGTGGCGGATGTTGCCGGCTCGGGCGTCTCCATCAATCTGTCCGGCTCCGTATCCGTTTCCGGCTCCGGCTCGCAATTCAAGGTGGATCAGGGCGCGGTCTTCACATCCACCGGCCTGACCAATACTGGCGGGCAGGTCGTCCTGGGGACCAATGCCGATTTCATCGTCTATGCCAGCACCGCCAACGACGGCACGATCAATCTGGCCGGCGGCGAACTGGATGTGCGCGGCACGCTGACCAACAACTCCGACGGCACGATCCTGGGCAACGGTACGCTCAGCACGACCGCGGGCCTGGTGAACAACGGGGGCCTCGCGCTGAGCGGAACCAGCGAAGTGCTCGGAGCGGTGACCAACTCCGGCACGATCGAGATTTCCGGCATTCAGCCGACGGTCTTCTTCTCTACGGTTACCAACAATGGGACGATCCTGGTCAATCCCGGCGCATCGGCGACGTTCGAGGGCGGCATCAGCGGCGGCGCTCCGACGAATACTTTGAACATCGGGGCTGGATCATTGGCGACGCTTGCCGCTCCCCTCAGCACCATCGCCAGCCTCACCATCGCCGGCAGTCCCGGCGCCTGGACCGGCCAACTCGATCTGAAAAACAACACCTTGTTGATCGACTACGGCTCCGGCTCCGATCCGGTCTCGACGATCCGATCCTATCTGGCCAGCGGATACAACGGCGGAGCGTGGGACGGCTTTGGAATCGAAAGTTCTTCGGCGGCGGCCAGCGGCGGTAAATATGCATTGGGCTACGCGGATTCGGCCGACAACGGCGATCCCGCGATGCTTCCCTCCGGCGAGATCGAGGTCGAATACACGCTTTATGGCGATGCGAACCTCGACGGCAAGGTGGACTCCGCCGACTTCGGAATTCTGGCGGACAACTACGGCGATTCAGATGCCGTTTGGGATCAGGGCGACTTCAATTACGACGGCAAAGTCGATTCCGCCGATTTCGCATCATTGGCCCTCAACTACGGCCAATCGGTCGGCGGCGGCGACATGGTGACGGTGGCCGACTGGGCGGCGTTGAACGCCTTCGCCGCTGCCAACGGCGTGCGCGTCGCCGTGCCCGAGCCAGCGTCGGCGGGCCTTTTGGTTCTGGCGGGATTGGGGGCGCTGACCGCGCGGCGGCGGCGCCGGCATTCTACTTCAGCATGAACATCCTCGGATTCGACGTCGGCTCCTCTTCCGTCAAGGCGGGAATCGTCCGTCATGGGCGAATCATCAGCCCCCTCGTCCACGCAACCTATCCCACTCATTTCGACGGCATCAAGGCCGAAGTTGCTCCGGCCGATGTGCTCAAGGCCATCGCCCAGGCCATTTTCCAGCTTGGCCCCGCCGCACGGCGGGTGGAGGCCATTGGGCTATCCGTCATGGCCCCGGCGTGGATCGCCATAGATCGCGCCGGCAACCCGCTCACCCCCATCGTCACCCATCAGGACCGCCGTAGCGTGCAGATCGCCCACGATCTGGAAGACCGCGTCGGAAAACGGCGATTCCTTCACATCGCCGGCAACCGTCCCTTTCCCGGCGGCATCAGCATCACCACCCTGGCCTGGTACGTGAAAAATCAGCCCCAGGTGATCCGCAAAGCGGATCTGATCGGACATCTCAACACGTTTCTTCATCGCCAACTGACCGGCAAGCGGGTGATCGATCCGTCCAACGCATCGTTCACGGGCCTGTACCAGACGGTGAAGCTCGGCACGTGGAGCGATGAGCTTTGCAAAGCGGCCGGCATCTCCATCGACAAACTTCCCGATATTTTCCAGTCCGATCAAATCCCCGGCACGATCACGCCCGCGGCCGCCGGGCGCTTCGGTTTGACCGAAGGCACGCCGGTGATGGCCGGCATGATCGACACCAGCGCGGCCCTGATGGTCTTCGGCGCCCACGTCGGCCAACTCCTGAACGTCAGCGGATCGACCGATGTTCTGAGCCTCTGCACCAATCGCCCGCGTCCGCACGAAAATCTGCTCACCCGCGCCCTCGGCGTCGGCCGGCTGTGGCTGTCGGTCGGCACTCTCGCCGCCGCCGGGTCGGCGATTGTCTGGGTCCGCCAGCAGTTCTTTCGCGACCTATCCGACGACGATTTCTATCGCCTCGTCGCGAAACTCGCGCGAAAGCCCCAGAGATCTTCCGACGGCTCCGCCGTGGTTTTCGAGCCGTACCTTGCCGGCGAGCGCACCAGCATCGATCAAAAGCGCGCTTCATTTTCCAACCTGACCCTTGCCACCACGCGGCAGGATATGCTGGCGGCGGTCATCGACGCCCTAGCCAAGGCCAGCGGCGCCCGTCTTGGCTTGCTGAAATCCCGCGGCGTGCGAATTCTGCCGACGGTCTGCACCAGCGGCGGGACCGCACACGCCCTCCATAAGATTCTCTACCGCGATTGGCCCGGCCATTGGCGATTCAAATCCGAGCGGGAAGCCTCCCTGCGCGGCCTCTCACGCCTGACGCCCCGGCCGGTGTAGACTGGCGAACCGGATTTCAGGCAAACCGTTGCGAATCTGCACCAAAAATCGAGTGGCCGCTGCGGCGGCGGATGCCGGCCCCACCCCGCTCGCCGCCCGTGCGCCCAAAACCAAGTTACGCTGGCATCACCTGCTTATCCTGGCATCCCTGCTGGCCCTGGGCACGTTCATCCGGTTGGATGGCATCACGCGCACAGGGCTTTGGGGCGATGAATTCCAGGCACTTTTCCTGGCCACGGGACGCGGCGATGCGGTGATGAACATTCCCAGAAACGTCGTCGTCCGGTCCCCGCCGCGCGTCGGATTCCAAAACGCCCCCGGCATTGGCCATATCTGGACGAGCCTCGACAGCACCGCGCAGCCGCCGCTTTATTTCATCATCCTGCGGCTCTGGGTGGACGCCTTCGGCGCCGCCGACTTCTCCATCCGCGCCCTATCCACGCTGTTTTGTATGTTGGGCGTCGCCGCGCTTTTTGCCGTCATTCGCCGGATCAGCGGCGCCTGGGCGGGGTTGCTCGGCGCGGCCATGATGACCTTCGCTCCGGTTCAGATGGATTTCAGCCAGCAGGCCAGGCCCTACACGCTCGTGACATTCCTATGCCTGATGCTGATCGCCGTCCTGGTTGGCATCGAGCAAAAGGGGCCGTCGGCGATCCGATTGATTTCGCTTTTTTTCGTCACCCTCGCCGCGGCGATGACCCACTATTTTGCCCTCGGCACCATCGCCGGTTGTGCCGCATACGCCGCCGTTTGCATGGGCGGAAAATCGCGCCGATACGCCGTCGCCGCCATGATGCTGGCATTGGTCGCTTTCGCCCTGGCGTGGGGGCCGATCCTCTGGTCCACGCGCGGCATTGCCCAGCCGTGGATGAACACCCAATTCAAATCCATCTATCATCTCCATTCGCTGTGGATGTATCTGCTGGACGTGCCGCAACGATTGACGTTCGGAAACATGTCCGACATGCGCTGGGGCATGCGCTGGCCGGCCGTGATTGCACTGGCGGTGCTGGTCTATCTGTTGCCGCCATTCAAGCGCGGCAAGGCGTTCATCTGGTATTTCTGGACTCTGGCAACGATCGCCGGGCCGCTGGCGATCGATCTTTACACCTCCGCCAATTCGATGCTGGTGGGCATGGACAAATACGTCTTTCTTGCTGCCCCCGGCGTTTACGGCATCCTCGCCGCCGCCATGTGCGGCCCCATCGTGGCGTGGGTTGTTTCCCTCGGCATCCTGATCTTCGGCCTGGCCCGATTTCAAGCCGGGCCGAATTTCGCCTGGGCCTCGACCTGGGGCCTGGAGGACCACCGCGCACAGGCTCATTTCCTCGCCACTCATGTTGAAGCGGACGACTTGATGATTCTTCCTGCGACTTGGTCGCTGAACGGCGATGTCAACGAAGCATCCTTCGACTATTTCATCATCGCCCATTACGCCGGGCCATGGAAATGTCCCGTGTTGCTTCTGACCGCCCCGATCGGCGACCGCGCCGCGCGCAGTTGGTTCAGTTTCACCACGTCTGGGTTGCCGGCAGCTCTCGCGAAGCCTGCGCCAAACTCCTTCCTGAATACCCGTTGCTTGACGTTCACGCCGCGACATTCCGCGACAGCGTGTGGGCCGTCAAATAACCAAGGCGCCGACGCGGCGTTTACTGATCCATCATCAACTTCTGCAATTGATCCAACGCCTGGTCATTCTGCCCGTGTTCCCTGTAGGTGTCGTACAGAGCACCATTCGAATGGCCCGCTGAACCGGCCGGCTCTTGACGGCGTACAGTTCCTTGTTGAAAAAATCGATGGACGCCTGCGGGTCTCTGCTTCGCAGCAAATCCTTCGCCTCGATGACCGCCTGCACGCCGCTGGCGTCCGCGTCCTTCGCCACCGCCGCGGTATGTTCCACCCACCAGATGTACGAATTGGCGGGTGTCGCGGTTGAAGCCGACGAAGCGCCCGGCGGCGCATCATCCGCCTTCAGCATTCCGCACACGCACACACCTACGCGCCAGCGGCGCCGCCCACTTCAACAGCTTTTTCATTTGAACCTCCCAAGGGTAAGAGCGATGTTCAGAGCATTGTGTCCTTGCCGACGCGACACTATCCTATCCACCCCGCAAAGACGTTCTACAATGAAAGTCATAGAATGAATCAAGTGCGCAACAACATTCGCAATGTCGCCATCATCGCCCACGTCGATCACGGCAAAACGACGCTGGTCGACGCCCTGCTGCGCCAAAGCGGCAATTTCCGCGACAGCCAGGTCCAGCAGGATACCCTGCTGGATTCCAATCCCCTGGAACGCGAGCGCGGCATCACCATCCTCGCCAAGAACGTGGCCATCAATTACACCGGCCCCGACGGCCAGACCACCAAGATCAACCTGATCGACACCCCCGGCCACGCCGATTTCGGCGGCGAAGTCGAACGCGTCCTGGGCATGGCCGACGGCGTCTTCCTGCTCGTCGATGCCGCCGAAGGGCCCATGCCGCAGACCCGCTTCGTGCTGAAAAAAGCGTTTCAGCACGAGCTGCGGCCGATCGTCGTCCTCAACAAGATCGACCGCCCCGACGCCCGCGCCCACCAGGTGCTCGACGAGGTGTTCGATCTGTTCGTCGAGCTTGGCGCGGACGATGAGACGCTCGATTTCCCCGTCCTCTACGCCAGCGGCCGCGCCGGCATCGCATCCTGGAACCTGGAAAAAACGGGCACGGACATCCTGCCCGGTATTCGAAGCGCTGCTCAAGCACGTCCCCGCCCCGCACGGCGATCCCGACAAATCGCTGCAAATCCAGATCAGCAGCATTCTGTACAACGATTACGTCGGCCGCATCGGCGTCGGGCGAATCTACAACGGCCGAATCCGCACCGGCCAGCAGGTGACCGTCGTCCGCCGCGACGGCACGCAGATCAAGAGCAAAGTCCAGCAGGTCCAGGTTTTCGACGGCCTGGGCCGCAAGGACGTCGAAGAAGCGTTCGCCGGCGACATCGTCGCGCTCGTCGGCCTGGAAACCGTCGATATCGCCGATTCAGCATCTGCGACGCCGACCGATCCGCAGCCGCTGGCCGCCACCGAGATCGAGCCGCCCACGCTCACCATGATGTTCAGCGTGAACGATTCGCCGTTCGTCGGCAAGGAAGGCAAATACGTCACCAGCCGAAACCTCCGCGAACGGCTCTTCAAGGAATTGGAAAGCAACGTCGCCCTGAAGGTCGAGGAAACCGCCGTCAAGGACGCCTTCAAAGTCTCCGGCCGCGGCCTGCTGCACCTGGGCATCCTCATCGAGAACATGCGCCGCGAGGGATACGAGCTGTCCATCAGCAAGCCGCACGTCATCATGCAAGAAAGACGACGCCGGCAACATGCTGGAGCCGATCGAATATCTGGTCATCGACGTTCCGGAGAAGAATCTCGGCGGCGTGATGGAATTGGTCGGCAACCGCCGCGGTGAACTGGTCCGAATGGACAATCGCGCAGGGCCACGTCCATCTGGAATTCACCATCCCCGCCCGCGGCCTGATCGGCCTGCGGACCCGCATGCTGACCGCCACGCAGGGCCAGGCCGTCATGCACCACAATTTCCACGAATACGCCGCCATGCGCGGCGACGTCCCCGCCCGCGTCAACGGCGTCATGATTTCCAACGTCGCCGGCAGCGTGAACGCCTATGCCCTCAACACCCTGCAGGAGCGCGGCGTGCTGTTCGTCGAACCCAGCGACCCCGTCTACGAAGGCCAGGTCGTCGGCGAGCATTGCCGCGACTGACGACATCGTCGTGAATCCCACCAAGGCCAAGAAACTCTCCAACATGCGCACCACCAGCAGCGATGAGAACATCATCCTCAAGCCCGCCCGCAAGATGACGCTGGAACAGGCCCTGGAATACATCGAGGAAGACGAACTGGTGGAAGTGACTCCCAAGAGCATCCGCCTGCGAAAGGATTTGCTGACGGAAAACGAGCGCAAGCGCGCCAACCGCAAGCCGACCCGGTCGAAGCGTGAGTTCTTTTTAACCGCGTCGCCTGCGACGCGTTCTCTCCCATGACCCAGCGCCCCGTCATCGGCATCACGCTCGACACCAACGACGACGGCGACGGCATACGAATCCCCCTTCGCCTACGCCGCGGCCGTCGAGCGCGCCGGCGGCCTGCCGCTGCTGATTCCCTACCGTTCGCGATCTCTCACTGATCCCCGCATTCGTCGATCAATTCGACGGCATCCTTTTCACCGGCGGCAACGATCTCGACCCCGCAGCTCTACGGCCAATCCTGGCACCCCAAGGCCGAGCACATCGATCCCGCCCGCCAACAATTTCGAATTGGCCCTGATGGCCGAGGTCGAGCACCGCCGCCTGCCGACGCTGGGCGTCTGCCTGGGCTCGCAACTGATGAACGTCTATCGCGGCGGCAGCATGCACCAGTTCCTGCCCGACGTTTCCCGCAATCCCCCGATCGAACACCGCAAGCTCGGCGAGAACATTCCCCGCCATCCCGTGACGCTCGACACTACATCACGCGTGGGCCAAGCCATCGGCAAGACGGAAATCTCCGTCAACAGCTATCACAAGCAATCCGCCGACCATCTCGGCCGCGGCCTGCGCGTGACCGCCACCGCTCCCGACGGCGTCATCGAAGCGTTCGAGGATCCCGACTTTCCCGCTGTTCGCCGCCGTCCAATGGCACCCCGAGCGCCTGATCGACGAGCCGGAGCATCTCGCCCCATTCAAATTATTGGTGGAAACATCCCGCCCGCGCAAAACACTGATCGCCGCACCAGCAGCGGACGCGGCACCAATGGAGGCGGATTTCGCCGCCGCCGATCGTCCGGCAACCACGGGCTGATTTTGCGCTGATCGCGTGACCGACAGGTTCGCCGGCAGATGCGTCAGGTAACGCCGGAGATCAACTATTATGTTGTGCCGGCGGCACGCACAGGTTTCAGATCGGACTGGCGCAAAGAACGTCTTCGCCGGCCGAGAATTCCCAATCCGGCCATCACCATCATTAATGCACTTGCCGGCTCTGGAACAGCGGACAGTGTTATGCCATTGGCCGCCGCGAAGGCGTCCAAGGCCGACCAGTCTGCCGCCGTTACCACGGTTTCGGCATTGCCGCCGGCCGATTGGCCGTAGTTGACCGCCAGGATTCCGAAGTCCGCGCTGTCTACCTTGCCGTCGTAATTGAAATCGCCCTCATCCCAAACGGCGCGCGGAAGCGCCGTAGTTGTCGGCCAGAATGCCGAAGTCGGCGCTGTCGACTTTGCCGTCGAGATTCGCATCGCCGGCCAGGGTGTATGCGACTTCAATCTCGCCGGAGGGGAGGCCGGCGACCACGCCGTCGGCGCCGTCGGCATAACCGATGCTGTAGGTGCCGGCGCCGATCGTGATCGGGGCGGAGGTCACGATGACTCCGCTTGTGGCGCTGGTGCCGTTCCACGCTCCGCCGTTGTAGCCGGCGGCCAGGTAGGCGCGAATCGTGGCGGCTGGATCGGCGGAACTGCCGTAATTGACTATCAGCGTGTTGTTGTGAAGGTTGAGGGTTCCGCTGTTGGCCAGGCTGTCCACTTCCAGCACGGTACTGGCGGACCCGCCCACTGATGCGATTGCCCCCGACGCCAGGGAAAGCTCATGCGCATGCGTGGAGTTGGCGAACTCAATCTCGGCGTCGCTGTCAACGGTGATGATGGATTGATACGTCACCGTGCCGGTGCCGGATTGCGATAATGTCTCCCCGGAGTTGATCGTCACCGGATTGGCGACGAGCAGCGTCGCGCCGCCGGCCACGTTAAACGTCGTGTTGCTGGCGATGTCCAACGGCAGATCGAGTTCGTCGGTTCCTTGATCGACTTCC
Source organism: uncultured Phycisphaerales bacterium (assembly GCA_963771925.1). GTDB lineage: Bacteria > Planctomycetota > Phycisphaerae > Tepidisphaerales > Tepidisphaeraceae > PALSA-1353. Next base: position 877,615 of record CAVYVE010000005.1, on the reverse strand, counting down.
ACCAACGCATTGCCGGCGCTCGCCTCCAGCGTCAATGTCGGGGCTCCGGCAATCACATATTCGTTGGCGTTATTGAAATGCAGCGTGCCCTCGGTAATGGCCGAGTTCGTATAGACCGTCTGAGGTCCGGACGTGATGACGCCGTAGAAATCGGCTTCCGCTCCCACCGCATTGGGGATCGACCCGGTCGTCCAGTTCCCGGAACTGTTCCAGTTACCACTGCCATTGACGGCCCACTGGGCGTTAAGGACCGCCATACCATCCCCTGAAAGGTCCGCATCGTCGACAAATGCAGCCTGTTGGCCCGTAACGGTCGATCCGCCCGAGAAGTCGAAACTCACTTGCACCTGTGTCGCTCCGCTTGGGGCAAGCCCGGTAACCGTATACTCAAGCCACTGCCCTGTCGCCGTCACCGAACTGCTGGGAATATACGTCGCGTCGGAGAAGCCGTTGCTGTCTGTCGTCCCAACGGCGGATCCCCCGGCGTTCAGGAATGTCAGGGCCAGGTCCGAAACCTCGCCGGGTACAGTTGGCTCGGCGGATTCGAAGTAGTAATAGCAAGTCAAAGAGTAGGTCGTATCGTCGGTAATATCGCCCACGTTCTGGTAGATTCCCCCATAGGACTGAAATGTCTGCTCCCATACACTCCACTCGCCGCCGGGGGTGTGATTATCGAAGTTCCCCCTGACGCAACTTCCGTAGAATGACCAGCCGGTTGCGGTGGTATCAGTGTTAGCGCCGGTGGTATCACTTGGGCTTTCAAAACCGGGGTTAGTCAAAAGCTGAGCTTGAAGTCCCTGTGCACTAGCCCGCACCGCCATCGCGGCAACCACCAGACCCACGGCACCGCCGAACGAACCGGCTTTCTTTGCTAAATGATGACGCATTCCATCCTCCTGCATTAAAAGAATAGACATGAACCGAGCGTTGAAAAGACGCTCATTAGTTACCCTCCAACCAACGATATCGCTGGCAAATGTAACCGCTTTCATTTTCTCACGACGCGACGCTCTGTCAAGGAAAAAATTGTGCGCTGCCATAATTCCGGCTAGGATGGTCCGAAGTCGGTCGCGAAATGGACGAATGCCCGCTTGCCGTGGGATCACCTTCAATCAGCGCGATTCGAGGCATCTTTTCCACAGTTCCATTTAATCAGCCAATGGCGGAGATGGGAGCCTGAATCCTCGGCAGTTTTCATCGCATGGCGTGCAGAATCTCCGAATCTTCTTGTAACCGGTTACCATTGGACTAGAATCGCGTTCCAGTCGGTCAACTTATCTCGCATAACCGCGATTTGAACTGGAATCTTAAGCGTTTTTCGTTTCGTTCGACCGCATCATCTGTTGGAGGTGCAAATTGGGCGAACTATCAATCTCGGATTCATCGCCGACCCGGGTGACACCGCAGGTCGAGCTTGCCGATGAATCCGCCTTTGAACCGTTTGCGCTGGGCGCGAACGGCACTACAATAATCAAGGCGCTGCGGAACGGTTGCATTTATTCAATCGAGCGCGGGGACATTCTGGTCAACCAGATTCTGGCCAGCCCGCTTGCCGGTGGAATCCATAGGATTTACCTGCGAGTTCGCGGGAACGACGGCTTTTCGCACGTGGAAATTGTCGGGCCTCGCGCCGCCGGCGAGTTCGCTTTTGTTCAGGATCGATTCGTTTGGACCGGGTCTTGGCGCAGTTTGCACTATCGTTGCACCTGCTGGCTGCCGCCTGCCGGCGATGTTTGGTTCTTTCGCCTTGAGGTGGAGAATCGATCCGACAAAACCATCGATTGCGATGCCGTGATGGTACAGGACATCGGCCTGGCCGCGCGCGGCCAGGTTCGAAACAATGAAAACTATACATCCCAGTATTTGGACCATTTTGCGGCGCCGCATCCTGAACTCGGTTATCTGCTGATGACCCGGCAGAATCTCCCCCAAGCGGGTGATACGCATCCCTGGCTGCTTCAAGGGTGTTTTCCAAGCGCTGCCGGGTTCACGACCGATGGGTTCGACTTCTTTGGAGTCGGCTACAAGGCGACCGGCGTGCCCTGCGCCCTTTCAATGGGCACGATCGGACGACGTGTTCGGCAATACGAGTTCGGGTGCACCGCCATCCAATCGATAAACGCCGAAGTTCAGCCGTCCAATCGCTTTACGTTCACCTTCTTTTGCGATTTTGTTGCCGATCATCCCGAACCGTCCTCGGCGACGGATCTCGGCGACGCGAGGCTACGGGATTTACGGGCTGCCGCCGAGAAAATGGCTTGAGCACTGGCCGATTCGCAGAACACTTCGACCGTTCAGCCCGTTCGCGGCGTCTTTCAAACGGCGGATTTGTACGAGGCGGAAGAATTCGACGATAACGACATCCGAACGTATTTCCCCGGTCGGCTCAGGCATGAGGAATTTGACGGCCCCAGGCGGCTCTCGTTCTTTTGTGAACCCGAATCTCGTCACGTCGTGCTGAAAGCCAAAGAAATTGCCGTGGCGCGTCCCCATGGTCATATCATGCGCAGCGGACGCGGTCTGCTGCCGGATGCGGAGGTCATGTCCTGCGCCTGCTACGCCGCGGGCGTTTTTGCTTCACAAATGGCCCTGGGCAACACGGTCTTCGGGAAATTCCTCTCGACGGTTCGAGACCCGCTCAACATCGTCCGGTCAAGCGGTCTGCGAATTTTCGTGCGGCGCCATGCATCGGGTTCATGGCGACTGCTGGGTGTCCCGTCGGCCTTCGAGATGGCGCCGAACTTTTGCCGCTGGTATTACAAGGGAAACGGGAATCTTTTGACCGTCAGTGCGTCGCTTCGGATGAAGATGCCGCCTTTACCTACTGGATTCGCGCAAAAAAACATCCGGTGGAGTTGTTGATCTGCGGCGAAATCGCGGCTGGCCCGCACGAATATGACTCTTCCGCGCGATTGTCGATCGATGCTCGGCAGACCCGGATTTCGATTCGGCCTGATTGCCGCTCGGTGCTTGCCGCGAAATATCCCGAGATCGTCTTCCATGCGGTTACCTCCACGCCCCAGGCGATTGAAGCGATGGGGGGCGATGAATTGATCGTTCCGAATCCCGGAGCCCCGCCCCTGCCCTACTTCGCCGTCCGCAGCCGTTCGACGGACTTGTTGGCGCTGTCCTTTGTCGGCTCGTTTGATGGCGGTCATCGCGCCGAATCGCTGTGCGCAGAATATGAGGCGCTGGAGACCGAACCATCGCTCGAAATGGCCCGGAAAAGTGCCTTTTGGGCCCAGACATGCCAGGGAATTCGAATCTTCTCGGCTTCGCATCATGGGGCCGCCCAAATTCAGGATGCGTTGGCCTGGTTCGCCCGGGATGCGATCATTCATTTTAGTGTTCCCCGCGGCTTGGAGCAGGTCAACGGCGGCGCCTGGGGCGTGCGCGACGTTTGCCAGGGTCCGGTCGAATTTCTGCTCACCCAGGACCGGCCCGACGTCGTCAAAGCAATTATCCATGAGTTGTTTTCACAGCAATATGACGGGCGGGGCGATTGGCCCCAATGGTTCATGCTTCCCCCTTTCCAGGAGATTCAATCCAGCACGTGCCACGGGGATATCGCGATCTGGCCCCTGAAAGCCCTGTGCGATTACCTGGAACACACCGGCGACGCGGACATTCTGCAACATCGCCTGCCTTACACGGACGACGAAACGCTCGCGCGACACCGAGCGGCGTGAGACCATCCTGGAGCACGCGGACCGGCTCCTCGAAAGAATACGGCTGCAATTCGTGCCCGGCTCGTCAATTCCGCGTTACGGCGATGGAGATTGGAACGATTCACTCCAGCCGGCTTGTCCGCGGCTTGGCGATCGCATGGCCAGCTCCTGGACCGTGGCCCTGATGTATCAAACGATGCGCCGCTATGGGGCCGCTCTGCAACGTCTTGGCGAGGCGGAACGCGCCGGCAAGACGATGGGGATGGCCGATCAAATCCACGCCGATTTCCAGCGTCTTATGATCTTTGACGGGGTGGTGGCGGGCTTCGTGATTTTTAATGGCCAGCCGCCTCGGCCGGAACAATATCTGCTGCATCCCTCGGATTCGCTGACGGGAATTCGTTATCGGCTGATCTCGATGACGCGCGGGATTCTCAGCAATATCTTTTCACCGGAACAGGCGAAAACGCATCTCGATCTGATCAAAAAGCACCTGCTTTTTGCGGACGGCGCCCGGTTGATGGACCGGCCGACCAAATACGAAGGCGGTCGGGAATCGATCTTTCGCCGATCTGAATCGGCGGCCTTTTTCGGCCGCGAAATCGGGCTCCAGTACGTGCACGCGCATCTGCGCTATGCCGAGGCCCTTGCCGCAATGGGCTTGGCCGAACCACTCCTCCATGCCTTGAACGTCGCTAACCCGATCACCGTTACCGAAATGGTGAACAACGCCGGCCTTCGGCAGCGGAACTGCTATTTCAGCAGTTCTGACGCCGCTTTCGCGGATCGATACGAAGCATCCCGAGACTACGAAAAGCTCCGCTGCGGGGAAGTGACCGTCAACGGCGGGTGGAGAATCTATTCCAGCGGACCGGGGATTTACACGAATCTGGTGGTACGGCATCTGTTCGGATTGCGCCGGCACTTTGACTGCATGGAATTCGATCCCGTCTTGCCGCGCGAACTCGATGGAATCGAATGCGAATTGAAGTATCACGGCCGAAGCGTCCGTCACCAGTTCCGGGTCAATGGCGACCCTGGCGCCGTCAAACGCATCTTTGTAAACGGGCTTGAGCTTGCTCCGCTGGCAAGAGCGAATAACCCCTATCGCCCCGGTGGGATCAAAATCAAGAAAGCCGAATTCGAGAAAGCGCTGGTACAGTCGCAGAATCTTGTGCGAATCGAGTTGTAAAGCGCCTTGAATTGAGGCCACGTTTCAGGCCGCCGGGATTGCCCATTTTGATCCGAACGTTTGATTTCAACAGCCCATCGAGTTTTTCCTTGACAAAGCGATGAAAACGGAGAAAATGTAAGCGGTTACAGAAATACCATTTTGCGATACACAGTGCCATGATTTCGACAGCCACCGCCCGAAAGAATCAGGCGACCCTCTACGACGTGAGTCGATTGTCGGGTGTTTCCACCGCAACAGTTTCGCGCGTATTCAGCGGCAAAACGCGGGTCAGCGAAGAGATTAGGAAGCGGGTTTTGGATGCGGCCCATGAGCTTTCCTACGAGGTGAGCCACGCGGCGCGAGCCCTGGCTGGTCGGCGAACGCAGACTTTGGGCGCGATATTTCCCGAGATCTCAAGCGGATTTTATGCCGATGTGCTCGCGGGAATCGACGAAATCGCGGCTGAAAGCGGTTTCGATGTCCTGGCGTCGTTTGTCGGCAAGCGCCGCAGCCGGCCCGAACTGGTCAACAGGTTGCTCCGCCAGGGGCGCGCCGATGCTTTACTGATTTTGAACCTGGACGATACCGCCGACCTTGAGCCCGAGGCCGTGGCCCAGTTGCCGATCATTTTGATCGACCGCCAAATTAACGGCACCCAATTGCCGGTGGTGGGAATGGACAACGTAGGCGGCGCCGAGGCGATGATCGAACATTTATTCGAACAGGGACATCGACGCATCGCACTGCTGAGCGGACCCAAGGGCAACTACGACTCCGAGCAGCGCTTGCTGGGGTGCCGCCAAGCGTTCAAACGGCTCGGACTTTCCCTGGATGATAACCTGGTCTGGCCGGGCGGTTTCACGATGGCCAGCGGCAATCGAATCGCCAGGGAACTGCTCGATTCCCGCTCGCCGCTGCCCGATGCGATCTTCTGCTTCAATGATTCAATGGCGATCGGCATGGTGAATGAATTCCATCGCGCCGGCGTGTCGGTGCCCGGCGACGTGGCCATGGCCGGCTATGACAACGTCGATGCCGCCGCTCATCTGTCGCTGACCAGCGTCGCCTGTCCAATGCGGCTCATGGGTCAGTTGGCGGCCCGCTGGGCCGTCGAGTTGGTCATGCGAAATCAAAAACCGGTCGGCCATCGACTTCAAGTCCGGCTGGTCGTTCGCACATCGTCAGCGGGAAGGGAACACAAGGGTTCGGTCCAGATGTTGCATTAAGAGGTGGATGCGATTGGAAAGGGTTGACCGAGGCGCGGACCGGACGACGACTGCTCATGGACGAGATGCCGCGATGTATGCGGCTGAATGATCGGACACCTCGCGGCGATTGCGGTTATCAAATCATTTGTTTTGGAGGAGCGATGGTTCGCTCAAAAACAGAGTCTGACGAATTGGCCGAGGAAGCCCTGCTGCGCCCAACGTCGAGCAGAGGATTTACGCTCGTGGAACTGTTGGTTGTCATTGGGATTATCGCAATCTTGATCGGCGTTTTGCTTCCGGCTCTCCAAAGAGCGCGCGACCAGGCAAACCAGATTAAATGCATGGCCAACCTCCGCACGATCGGCCAGGCAATTTTCATGTATGCTTCAGATAATAAAGGGATTTTGCCCTTCGGTTTCACTTATGTTGGGGAGGCAGTCGGACCCGTCGTCAACGGCCAGAACGTGCTCACCTATGTCGATCTGAACTACCCCAGCGTCACTTACAACTCGAGCGACTTCACCGACTGGACTATGCTAATTGGCCACGAACTCAGTTCCCTGGCCGGTACCAGTTCTATGAATGCGGTAGCAGTTGGCTCTGATAATCCGGGAATCCGGGGCTATTTCGTGTGTCCCTCGGCGCCGGAGTCAACCACAAACAGTTATTTCACTGACTATTCTTCCCATCCGCGCCTGATACCTGACCTGGGCAGTTCGGACACGCTGGGGGCAGAGGTGGCGGCAGCATCAGGGGGCAAGCATACGTTTACTGGTGGGTACCTCCTAAAGCCATATAAGCTTGCCCATATCAAGCGATCGACCGAAGTCGCCATGATTTTCGACGCCTCCGTAACAAGTAGGGGCGGAGTTTGGAACGCATCGGCAGATGCTGATGGCCTCGATGATGGGTACTTATATTCTAACGCGGGAACCTGCCTGACAGACCAATATCAGGAAACTGGCATTACTTTTAACACAGCCAATATAAACGCGGGCCAGCCAATCAGTATGATTTCCGGTAACGGAATTAATCCCACCGGCAATCCCGTCTATTTCAATACCGATACGGACGATAACTGGGCGACGATTCGGTTCCGCCACAACCGCAACACGCAGGCGAATGCCCTGATGGCAGACGGGCACGTGGAAACGTACACCTACAACCCCAATACGCGAACAACGGACATGTTGAGGAAGAATATCAACGTGAACCCATAGAAAAACAGGAGCGGCGGAGAGAATGAGGCGAGTTAGCTGGACAATTCGATGGTTTGCGGCGGCGCTGCTGGCTGCGATGTCCATTGGGCTGGCTCCTCTGGCCCGCGCACAGCAGCCGGTCATGTCCGCCGTCCAACTCGCCGCGGGCGATGCGGCCATCGAAAATCCCGCATCTCCGCCCGCCAAATCGACTCTGACGCCGAAGGACGCAAGATTTCTCAACGATCTGGAATCAGCGGGGAATCCAATACTTTGTTGACGAGGCCGATCCGGTCACCGGCCTTATGCCCGACCGCGCCACGGCGACCGGCGGCGCCAAGGACATTGCCAGCATCGCCTCGGTCGGATTTGGGCTGACGGCTCTGTGCGTCGGCGACCATCGGGGTTGGGTGCCGCATCAGGAGGCTTACGATCATGCCCTGCGAGTCCTGCGGTTCTTGCGGGATCACGGGCCGGGGGAACACGGGTTCTTCTATCACTTCCTCGATATGCACACCGGCCAGCGGGCGTGGAACTGCGAAGTCTCGGATATCGACACGGCCCTTCTCATGGCGGGAGTGCTGACCGTTCGCCAGCATTTTCCCGGAACCGAACTGGCGAGCATCGCGGATGATTTGTACGAGCGCGTGGATTGGCCGTGGCCGATCAGTTCCGACGGCACCTTGTACATGGGATGGAGGCCGGAAACGGGCTTTAACCATGCGCGATGGAAAGACTTTAATGAGGGTCCGCTGATTTATTTGCTGGGCCTCGGCTCTAAGACCCATCCGCTGACGTCGCGATCATGGCAGGCGTGGAAGCGCCAGCCCGTGGAAACTTACGCGGGCCTGACGTACATGCAATGTCCGCCGCTGTTTACGCAACAGTATCCCCAAGTCTGGTTTGATCTTCGCGGCGTGCGGGACGACTACGCCGACTACTTCCGCAACTCCCAGCTCGCGACGCTGGCGCAGAGACAATGGTGCATCGACGAGTTAAGCAGGCGGTTCCCCCTGTACGGACCGAATCTGTGGGGATTGACGGCATCTGACAGCGAGAATGGCTACATCCCCTGGGGCGGTCCTCCCGCCTCGGCGGATGATCATATTGACGGCAGCGTGGTTCCCGCCGCCGCGGCGGGAAGCCTCGCATTCGAGCCGCGGCTTTGTCTCGATGTGCTGGAGAACCTTCGCGCCAATTACGGCAAGAAGGGATATTTGAAATACGGTTTCGTCGATGCGCTCAACCCCGGCAACGGGTGGTACGACACCGATGTCCTGGGAATTGACGTAGGGCCTTCCGTGCTGATGGCAGAGAACTGCCGCAGCGGATTCGTGTGGCAAACGTTCATGTCGAGCCCCGAAGCCCGTGCCGCCCTGAAGGCGGCGGGTTTCCGGCCTCTGACTGCTTCGGATGCCAATGTAACTACTTCACTTTTCATCACTGCCGCGGCGGCTAATGCAACCGCCGTAAATGGCGGCTAAAGAGCAACAGCAGGCCGGGTTTTTTGAAACCCAGCCTTTAAGGAGGTGTTCCGACAAAAAGGCTGTCGTTTTTCGAGAAGCACTTTGCTCATTATGCGATAGGAATCGGCTGCATGGTTCTTACCGCGATCCGGCGAGACGGCTTGAGTAGCGTTTACTGGAGCCGAACCGCTAACAAATCATCCTTCATTGTAAGGAGGAAAAATGCGTAGCTCTATGGGTTTTAAGGTCGCCGTCATCGGCGGCTCAGCATCTTTGCTATTGGCCGCCGCCGCGGCGAGCGCCCAGATTGTCAATCCCGAATGGAATCTGCCCAACAGCAACAGTACTCCCCCGGATAACAGTACCGGGACGGATACGACGGCGCAAACGGGATCGACCAACACTCCAGGCTTGGCGACCGGCTGGTATTTGTCCCCGGCCGCAAACCCGGATTTTGGTTACACGAATCCCGGTGATCGGGATCAGTTCTACAGTGTCGAGCCCATAGTTCCGGGCCGCCGGCAGTCGGCTGGAGTTTCTGGATCCAAACGTTTACGCAATCCGGCTATGCGTCTCAGCCAGTTACTGAGACAGATAGCAGCCAGGCTCTGCGTGACGCCGGCAAGTCATATACGTTTTCGTCCCAGATGTCGTTCCAGGACGGCACGGGTCCGGGCATGGGCTACAACGCCGTTACTCTGGCCAACCAGACCGAAGCCAGCCCGGCCGACCCCAATACCGGCAACATGGATTCGTATCTTGCGATCAGTGTCGGCAGAAACCATCAGGGGTGTAACCCTGGCGACTGGACGTGACGAACATCCCGGCCGGCTCGGTGACCAGCTACGTCCAGACCAGCGGCCCGCAAAATGGCTCGACGGCCTGGGCGCTTTATTCCGTCAGCGGAATGGCCCCAGTCGGCGCGGCCGAGGCTCTGCTGGAGATCGGCTGGGCCAACGGCGGACTCGACGGCAACACCGGAGGTCAATCGGCCTTTGCCGATGATGCGACGTTTACCACCACGCTGTCCCGGAGCCGGCGACCTTGGGCATGTCTGGCGCTGGGCGGCATGGCGCTTTTGGCGCGGCGTCGAAGCCGCGACTGCCTGATTAGTCGAGACGGCAACCCTCCTCCGTCACCAGGGGGAAAGTGCCTATCCCGCGTCGCCAAGGTCGGCGATGCGCGATCAGGCACTTCCCCTGGTTTTTTTGTCGTGCCGCACGGCGACCGCCGGCGGCAGAACGGGGATTTTGCGCTCACACCATGGCCCGGAACGGAGTATGATCCAAGGAAGTGATTTGTGCGGATCGACCGGCAAAAGTTGACTTCGGCGTGCAACGCCGTCATCGAAGAATTGGAATGCAGGCTGCTCCTTTCGGCGGGGCTGCTTGGCTCTGACGAGGACATCGGTTCACCCCCTCAGCCGGGATCGTCGGCGTACTCCAACGGCGTCTACACCGTCGTCGGCGGCGGTCAGCGGCGTTGGCGGAAATTCCGATCAATTTAACTTCGCTTACGAAACCTTTGCCGGCAACGGGACCGTCATTGCGAACGTCAACTCCCTGACCGACACCAACGCGTCGGCGGAAGCCGGGATCATGTTCCGCAACGACAGCACCGCCTCCTCCGCTGTGGCGGGAATCTTCGTCACCGCCGCCAACGGGGTGACGTTCGTCGCCCGTGCCAGCGACGGCTCCGCCGCCAGCCAATCGACGACCGTCGGGACTCCATGCGCCGCAGTATCTGGAACTGACGCTTTCCGGCTCGACGGTCACCGGCTATTACTCCAGCAACGGCGTCACCTGGACCGAGTTGCGGCTCCATCCAGTCGATTACCCTCGGCTCCGGCGCGCTGGTGGGATTGGGCGTCGCCTCCGCCAACAGTTCCAGCGACGACGACGGCGACCTTTTCCAATGTGAGTCTCCTTCCGTCCGGCTGGTCGGACAACAACATCGGCTCGCCCCCGCTGCCGGGATGGGCCGGATACAACTCGACTCTCAACACCTTCACCGTGGCCGGCAGCGGATCGGGCATCGGCGGCACATCCGATCAGCTTGACTTTGCCAATTACTGCCATGACCGGCAGTGGAACGATCTCCACGCTGGTCAGATTCTCTGACCAACACCGTCCCCGGCCGCGCGGCGGGCGTCATGATCCGCGCGGACACCACCGCCGGCGGCCTTTTGCCAGCGTGTCGTCAACCCGCAGAATACCGCGACGTTCACCTGGCGCAGCGCCAGCGGCGGATCGGCCGCCTCTTCCTCGCAAACCATCAGCGGACCGGTCTGGCTGGAGTTGCTGGATCAGGGCAACAATTTCAGCGGGTATTATTCCAGCAACGACATCAATTGGACCCAGATCGGAACCGCCCAGGCCATCGCCATGCCCAGCGCCACCGTGCTGGCCGGTGTGTGGGCCTCGTCGAGCGGCAGTTCGGTGTTGAATACCGCGACTTTTCCGGATGTGAGCCTTGTCCAAGGCGGATGGACGGACAACGACATTGGTTCGCCGGCAATCGGCGGGTCCGCCGACTACGACGCGCCCAGCGATACCTACACGATTTCACGGCAACGGTTCGGGCATCTGGGGCACCGCCGATCAATTCAATTTCGCCAGCACGACCATGACCGGCAACGGCAGCGTTATCACCTACGTCGATTCCATCGCGGACACCAACGCCTGGGCCAAGGCCGGCGTGATGATCCGAAACGATGTCACCGCGGGGTCGGCGTTCGTGGCGGTGCTGGTTTCCCCCACCAGCGGCATCACTTTCGAGTGGCGCACCACCGCAGGTGGCTCGACGAATCAGCAAATCATTCACCCGCCGGCGGCCCGACCCCCGCGCCGGTCGGACTGGAACTCACACGCTCCGGCAACTCCTTCACCGCATATTACTCAACGGACGGCATCAACTGGATTCAGGTCGGTCCCAGCCAGACCGTGGCCCTGAACACCGACGGCCCTGGCGGGGTTGGCCGTCACCTCCCACAACACCGGCGAATCTGCACGGCCACCTTCAGCAGCGTCAGGATCGGAAGCAGCCCGCCGCCCGGCGCGGGCGTTTACAGCGCCGCCGATCAGCTCTTCCTCAATAACCTGGAAGAGACCGAGAGTGCTGTACTACTACGATGAAACCAATCCCAGCACCGGGCTGGTTCCCGACAACGCCAACGCCAACGGCGGCAGCCCATCGCCCGATTCGAGCATCGCCGCCATCGGCTTCGGCCTGACCGCGCTGACCATCGGCGATTCCCGCGGCTGGCTCTCCAATGCCAACGCCTATCAGCGGGCATTGACCACCATCGACTTCCTCTACAACGACGGCGCCAACGTCAACGGATTTTTCTACCACTTCCTGAACGTGACCACCGGAGCGCGATACGAAACCAGCGAAGTTTCGTCCGTCGATACCGCCGAACTCATGGCCGGCGTGTTGGAGCGCCGCGCCAATACTGGGCGGGAACGCCGCTCCAAACCACGGCGCTCGACACTGTACGACCGCGTGGATTGGCCCTGGATGCAGGAAAGCAGCGGCGTCTTCTACGGCGTGGTATCCGCCTGGACTCCGGAAAGCGGGTTCTCCGGCAGCTACGGCGACTTCAGCGAAGCGGTCCTGCTCTACCTGCTCGGCTGGGCTCGCCAACTTATCCCATCTCCCAGGCATCGTGGATTGCCTGGTCCCGTACGCCTGTGGAATCCTACGACGGATACACTTTTGTCGAGGCCGACGACGCGGCCCTGTTTACGGAACAATATCCGCAGGCGTGGTTCGATCTGCAGGGTCTGACCGACAACACGGGGCTGAATTACTACCAGAATTCACAAACCGCCACCCTGGCTCAGCGGCAATTCATGATCAATCTCAACTCCACTTACTCCGACTACGGCCCGAATATGTGGGGACTCACGCCGTCGGAGGGAATCAGCGGATACACGGTCTGGGGCGGCCCGCCTGCCGAGGGCCCGATTGACGGAACCGTCGTTCCGACCGCGCCGGGCGGCAGCCTTGAGTTTGAGCCCCGCCTCTCGATCGACGCGCTGGAATACATGAAGCAAACCTACGGAAGCACGGTTTACCAGAAATACGGGTTCGTGGATGCGTTCAACCCGTTGAATAGCTGGACAAGCCTCGCTCGTGCTGGGCATCGACGTTGGCATGACGCTGATCTCCGCGGAGAACTCCCGTTCCGATTCGGTGTGGGACACCTTCATGCAAACCTCGGCGGCGCAGCAGGCGATCGCCAAAGCGTTTCCGTCGAAGACCGGGCCCGCCGCAGTGGACCACCGGCGCCAGCGGCAACTGGAACGTCTCCACGAACTGGACGACGGAAACGGTGCCCAATTCGGCCGGCGCGGAAGCGGATTTCCTGACCGCCACGCCACCCATCCAGACCGTTTATTCGAATTCCGCCATCACCGTGGGCACGCTGCATTTCAACAATGCCAATGAATGGGTGATCGCTGGAGCCGAATCGTTGACGTTGCAAGCCAGCGGCTCCGGCAATGCCGTGGTGGAAGTGGATCAGGGGACGGACGAACTCGATCTGCCGATCACGCTGGCCAGCAATACGACCTTTAACGTGGCCGCCGGTGCGACGCTGATCATCGCCAACCCGATGACGATTGATTCCGGCGTGACGCTGACAACAAACCGGCGGCGGCACGGTGACGTATGAATCGATCGTGAACGTGGAAAACAATGCCGACATCGCGTTCAACGGCTCCACCTTCGCTGCTCAACTGTCGCTGGCCGCCGGCAGCGACCGCCTCGGTCGAAGGCACCGGCGCCGTGCTGGAAGTCAACAGCCTTTCCAGCAGCGGCACGCTTAACCTCGGCAGCAACACCCTGCTGATCAATTACGGAAGTTCCGCCGATCCGATTGCCTCGGTCAGATCGCTGCTCGCCAGCGGATATGCCAGCGGGGCGTGGAACGGCGCGGGCATTAACAGTTCCGCCGCGGCGGCCAATGGCGCATATGGCCTGGGTTATGCCGACGGGGCCGACGGCGTGGTCGCCGGACTCGCCTCCGGCCAGATCGAGATTAAGTACACGCTGTACGGCGACGCCAACCTCGATGGCGTGGTCAACAGCGCCGACTTACGGCATTCTAGCCGCTAACTACGGCGATTCAGGCTGCCGCCTGGGACCATGGGCGACTTCAATTATGACGGCAAGGTCGACAGCGCCGACTTCGGCTTGCTATCGGCGAATTTCGGCCAGCAATCCAACGCCGCCCCGGCCGTGCTGCCCGCCGGCGACCCTGGCGTGGTTGCCGCGGCGCTCTCGCCGCCGACCGCAGTTGACCCGCTCACGAGCGTCGGCACGCTGCTCACGCCGTCCAGTGCCGCCGGCTCCTCCAACATTGTTTTGACGGATCAAGACCAGGATCAGAGCTACATCGCGCCGACGGATGCCGTGCTCAATCCCGACGACAAAGGCATGGGTACGAAATCGAGGAATAGTCATCATCCGCGCGGCTGACCGCGGAGTCGCAGTGAACGCAGGCCGAGCATGTCATCGTTCAGCACCAAAATTTTGAGCGGAATTCAGTACGTGATCGTCGTCGCGCTGGTCGCTTCAGGGCTTGCGCTGCTCGCGTTCGGCCCGCGGGCAGGCGAAAAACTGCCCAGGAATTGTGTGATCGTCGACTACTGGGAGAAATGGACCGGGATCGAAGAAGCGGGCATGCGGCAGATCGTCGATGATTTCAACTCCACCGTCGGCCGCGAAAAACACATTTATGTGCGATACCTTTCGACGAGCAGCATCGAGCAGAAGACTCTGGTCTCCATCGCCGCGGGCATGCCGCCGGATGTCGCCGGTCTTTACAACCAGGATATTCCGCAGTTCGCCGCTATGGATTCCCTCGAACCGCTTGGACGACTTGGCCGCGCAGCACGGCATCACCGCCGGATATACAAAAAGGTGTTCTGGGATGAATGTCATTACGACGGCCATCTCTACGGACTCGTGAGTTCGGCTTACGACGTGGCGCTTTATTACAACAAGACGCCTTTTTCTCGAAGAGCGCCCCAGCTCTGCGAATCCCGGGGCCTGGACCCGCACCGTGCGCCGCGCACCATTGCGGAATTGGATGAGTACGCGCAGGCCCTGGATCGGATTGACTCCGTCGGGCCGGATCATGCTCGCCGGTTATCTTCCCACCGAGCCGGGCTGGTATCATCAATTACACCTGCATCTGGTTCGGAGGAAGCTGGTGGAACGCCGCCCGGACACAGGTTTACGTTTACAAACCCCGGCGTCGTCAATGCGTACAAGTGGATTCAAAGCTATTACAAGCGCCTTGGCCCCGGAGCAGTGGCGGAATTCCAGTCGGGATTTGGAAATTTCGATTCGCCGCAGAATCCTTTCTTAGTCCCCACCGTCGCCATGGTGCAGCAAGGAACTTTCTTTGCCCATTTCATTCACCACCTCCGGCCATCCATGGACGGCCATTGGGCCGCGGCGCCGTTTCCCTCGGCCCTGCCGAATCTGCCGCGATGTGACCTACTGCAATTGCGACGTGCTGGTGATCCCGCGCGGAGCCAAACATCCCAAAGGAGGCGTTCGAGTTCATCGCTTTCGTCAATCGCCAGGACGAGATGGAGAAGCTGGCCAACCTCCACTGCAAAATCTCCCCGCTGGCCAAGGTAAGCGAAGGGTTTCTGGCTCATCACAACAACCCGTACATCCGGGTTTTCGATCGACTCGCCGCCAGTCCCAATGCCCATCCGACCGAGCCGGTCCCGATCCTGCCGGAAGTGAACGACGAGATGAACAACTTCGTGCAGCAGTTGCAACTTCAGCAGGTGACTCCCGAAGAAGGACTCCGCCGGATGCAGCAGCGCCTGCAACAGAAATACGACCAGTTCATGGAAGATCAACGCCAGCGCCGGAGACAGTATGGCAAAACTGCATTCTGAAACTCGAGCGTTGTTGCGCGGCCTGGCGTTTCTGTCGCCGTGGCTGGTCGGCTTTTTCGCGTTCACCCTCGTGCCCGATCGCGCTATCGCTGTATTTCAGCTTTTGCGATTACACCCTTCTTCAACCCCCGCTGTTCAAGGGTTTGACCAATTATCGCCTGCTGGCCCAGGACCCGGTCTTCTGGAAAGTCGTCCTGAACACGACCCTCTATGCATTGATGGCGCTTCCGCTGGGGATGATCGCCGCCCTGGGCGTGGCGATGCTTTTGAATCTGAAAATTCGCGGCCTCTCCATCTACCGAACGATCATTTTCCTGCCGTCGCTGGTTCCCACCGTCGCTTCGGCCATGCTCTGGCTTTGGCTGTTCAATACGAAACTTGGGCTGATCAATACGTGCACTGCATCGCCATTGGCGTGGCGAATCCCCCCGGCTGGCTGACCGACGTCCACTGGGCGATGCCGGCCTTGGTGTTCATGAGCGTCTGGGGCATCGGCAATACCGTGATCATCTATCTCGCCGGCCTTCAGGATGTTCCCCGCGAACTCTATGAAGCCGCCAACATCGACGGCGCAACCGCCCTGCGAAAGATCTGGCACGTCACCCTGCCGCTCATTTCGCCCGGTCATTTTCTTCAATCTCGTCATGGGCATCATCGGCACTCTTCAGGTCTTCGCCGTGCCGTACATCATGACCTCCGGCGGCCCGGCCCGCAGCACCTACTTTTACACCATGTATCTTTACGACAATGCCTTCAGCTATCTGAAAATGGGTTATGCCAATGCCATGGCATGGATTCAGCTTCTCATCGTGCTGGCGCTGACGGCACTGGCCGCCTGGTCCAGCAAACGATGGGTTCACTACCAGGGCGGTTAAACGATCATGAGCCGACAGGAAAATCCATCGTGACTTCGGACACCAAACTCGACGGACCGGCTTTGCCGTCCACCTCGCCACATTCGGTCTCGGCCCCGCGCGCCGTCGGCAGCCGCAAACGAAAAGGTCAACCCGCAAAACTCGCCGGTCACCTGGTTTTGCTGGTCATTTGTGCCGCCGCTTTGCTTCCGTTTCTCTGGATGCTCTCAACCAGTCTTAAGACGCTCCCGGCCACGACCGCCTATCCGCCGACTCTTTGGCCACACCCCATTCAATGGCGCAACTACCTCGACGTCTTCCGCAGCGAGAAGGCCAATTTCCTGCTCTGGACGCGCAACACGCTCATCATCGCCGTGCTGGGCGTCACCGGCACGACGCTTTCCAGCGCCCTGGCCGCCTATGGATTCGCGCGCCTCCGCTTCCGCGGTCAGCAACGTCCTGTTCGTCATCATGCTTTCCACGATGATGCTGCCCTTCCCGGTTACCATGACTTCCCTGTTCGCCCTGTTCCGATGGCTCGGAGATCACACCGGCATGGCCTGGCTCGGAACATTCAAACCGCTTTGGGTGCCCCTTTGGTTCGGATCGGCTTTCAATATTTTCCTCCTGCGGCAATTCTTCCTCACCATCCCAAACGAACTCTCCGAATCCGCCCGCATCGACGGATGCAGCGAATTCGGCATCTTCTGGCGGATCATGCTTCCCCTTTCCCGGCCGGCGTTGGCTGTCGTCGCCCTCTTTGCTTTCCTCGGGATCTGGAACGACTTTCTCGGGCCCCTGGTGTATCTGCAGAGACCCGAACAATTCACTCTTGCCCTGGGATTGCAAAATTTCCAGAGCCAGGCGGGAGGAACCTCCTGGCACCTTCTCATGGCGGCCAGCGTTCTCGTGATCTTGCCGGCCATACTGCTCTTTTTCCTGGCACAAAAATCTTTCATTGAAGGAATCGCCACCACGGGACTGAAGGGTTAGCCGTATCCAATTTGACCGATCATTCGAACGCTTCCAGGTCGGCGCCGTGTCGGCGGACTTGGCGGAATTCGCGCCAGCAGGATGAGGTTTCAGGATTATAATGACGGGCCGCGTGACCCTTCAGCAGCAGTTCGAATCCGGCGTGTCGCATCATCAGGCGGGCCGCCTGGCGGAGGCGGAGAAGATTTACCGCCAGGTCTTGGCGCAGCAGGCCAATCATGCGGATGCATTGCACATGTTGGGAATGCTGGCAGCCCAGACCGGCCGGTCGGACGCCGCTGAGGATTTGATCCGGCAGGCCATTCGCATCCAGCCCGACTGCGCCGAAGCGCACAATAATCTCGGCAACGTCCTGAAGGCAAAGGGGCGTCTGGACGAGGCCATCGCCTCCTATCGCCATGCCATCCGCCTCCACCCCGATTTCGCCGAGCCGCACAACAATCTGGGAATCGCCTTCAAAGACAACGGGCAAATTGACCAGGCCATCGCTTCCTATCACCAGGCCATTCGGCTCAAGCACGATTACGCCGAAGCTCACAGCAATCTGGGCAACGCCTTAAAGGACCAGGGGCAACTTGACCAGGCCATTGCCTCCCATCGCCAGGCCATTCGCCTCAGGCCTGATTTCGCCGGGGCGCACAGCAATCTGGGCAACGCACTGTTGCGCATGGGACATCATGATGAGGCGATCGCTTCCTATCGCCACGCCATTCGGCTCAGGCCTGGTTTTGTCGAAGCGCACAGCAACCTGGTCAAAACCCTCTATTGTCATCCCGGCTACGACGCCGCGATGATCTACGAGGAACTCTGCCGCTGGAACCGGCAGCATGCCGAGCCCCTCAAGACGCTTGCTCAGCCGCACGCCAACAACCGTGATCCCGACCGCCGCCTGCGGATCGGTTACGTGTCGCCGGATTTCTGCCGGCATGCCGTCGGCCAGAATCTGCTGCCGCTGTTGCGCGAGCACGATCATCGGCAAGTGGAGATCTTCTGTTACTCCAATGTTGCCCGGCCCGACGCGCTGACCGACCGAATCCGGCGTTATTCCGATGCCTGGCGCAACATCGCCGGATTGCCCGATTCGCGGGCCGCCGATCTGATTCGCCAGGATCGGATCGATATTCTTGTCGATTTGATGCTGCACACGCGCGAACCATCGCCTCCTGATATTTGCTCGCAAGCCGGCGCCGGTGCAGGTGACCTATCTGGGCTATTGCGGCAGCACCGGCCTGGACGTGATGGATTACCGCCTGTCCGATCCCTATCTGGATCCACCGGATTCGGATTTGTCGTTTTACAGCGAGCGGACGATCCGGCTGCCGGAAACCTATTGGTGTTACGGCCCGTCGCCGGCCCGACTCCCGAGCCGTCGCCGCCGCCCGCCGCCGCGACGCGGATTTATCACCTTCGGCTGCCTGAACAATTTCGCCAAAGTTTCACCGCCCGCGCTGGACCTGTGGGCGGAGATTCTGCGAACGCGTGCCGACGTCGCGGCTGATCGTTCATTCCCCATCCGGGAACACACCTCGATGCCGTGCGGGAACGCTTTGCCGGCAAGGGCATCTCGGCCGATCGCCTGGAATTCCGTGACTGGCAGCCGTGGCCGCAATATGTGCAGACCTACGGCCGGATCGACATCGCTCTGGATCCATTCCCCTGGAGCGGAGGAATCACGACGTGCGATGCGCTCTGGATGGGCGTGCCGGTCGTGACTCTGCTCGGCCGCACAGCCGTAGGACGCGGCGGGGCCAGCATTCTTAGCCAATATCGGCCGTGCAGGAACTTATCGCCCACACACCTCAACAGTACGTTCAGATCGCCACCGAACTGGCCATAGACTTGCCGCGGCTGGCCGATTTGCGCCGCACCCTGCGTCCCGGATGCAGGCATCCCCGCTGATGGACGCCCCGCGTTTCGCTCGCAATATCGAGGCCGCTTATCGGCAGATGTGGCGGAATTGGTGCGCAGACGGAAGTTTAGCCGCGACCCGAAGGGGAGCGCTATTGGGAAGTTCGACAATCCCGTCCGGCTATTCAGTTGACGTTGACGTTTCTGCCCAGCAGATCACAGGTAAAGTTGCCATAGGAATTTTTCGCGGTGCTGATCGTATGAGACTCCACATGCCCGTCGCAGAACAGGACGTTCCCCGCACGGTTGTTCATGTGCCGGAACCGGATTTGCCCGTTCGTGCAGTCAAACCATAGGTAGGCCATGTTGTTGGCGGTATCGACATTCGGACCGATGTCCAGCGGTGAGCCGTTGTCGGCATTGGGGTTGTCGAATTCCAGATAATCCAGCGCGGCGGAAGTGTAGGCACTTTTGAATTCGCCGAAGCGCCAGTTGTCCAGCACCATCCCACGGCCTGAACGCCCCAATAGTTGGGGTCGCGGCCGTCGGCCTGCCACTGCGCACCGTCAAAGATCAGGACGATTTCCGAGGACCGTAGGATATGCGCCAATTTCGCCGGCTTCAATAACACCGGATTGCTCGGGTCCGGGTCGATCGTCGTATTGCTGATGTCCGGCATGAGTCGCGGATGACACGAATAATGCAGTGGGGCGTCGCCGCTCACCGTGTCAACGTCGAGGAAAATCCCCCGGTTGTATGGAGCCATTCCGCCCATGGCCTGAGTCTGCTGCGTGTAGCTGGTGCCATATTTCGAATTGAGTTCGTTGACCAGCAGAGTGCTCCAATCCCCCGCGAGCTTCGCGTTCGTGCCGCCGTTCCAGTATCCGTAAGGAAGAATGCCATGATTGTCGAGCACGTATAGGCCAATCGCCAGCCCGATCTGGCGCAGGTGGCTTTGACAGACCAGCAGGTTCGCCTGTTCGCGCGCGTGGTTAAGCGCGGGCAACAGAATCCCCACCAGCACGGCGATAATTCCGATCACCACCAGCAATTCGACCAGTGTAAATGCCGCAACACGGCGAAATGGGCGCGGGATTCGCGTCAAAACCACGCCCCAAGCGCAACCCCCATCGCCATTTGATGATTGCATATATTCCTCCAACAGCCACAGCCAGAAATGTCTTGCCGCTCGTGCCGCCGCTTACCGCACCCGGTCCGCTCGCGGCTCGTCATCCATAATCCTCGACCCATCCGGCAATACCCGAAACCGCTCCGCCGGCGGCTGGCCGGTGGTCTCGTGCAACTCCAGCCATGTCGGCATCACTTTTTGAACCGGCCTCCCGCCGTCTTTTAGAATGCTCTGCGTCAGAATCATCATCGCCTCGTATCCCATCTGACAAGCATCCTGGCAGACCGCCGATAATTTCGGATAGACCCCGCTGCGCACATTCCGAATCGTCAAATCCGACGATCGACATTTCCTGCGGAACTCCAACGCCCATCTCGTGCGCCCTGGTTGATCGCTCCAATCGCGATCAGCGGATCGCAGATGAATACCGCCGTGGGCCGATCGCACATGCTCATGAGATTCCGAATCACCTGTGCGCACCGAGCGGACGCATCGCCCACACGGGTAGAATCAATTTGGGATCGACTTTGATTCCGTACGCTTTCAGCACCTGCTCATAGCCGGCCATGCGCTGGTTATGATCGTTGTCCGGCACATGGCTGATGGCGATGGCGATGCGGCGATGTCCCAGCGAGATGAGATGTTCCACGGCCGCAAAGCTGCTGGCCTGCGAATCGCTGTCAAGATAATTGATGGGCTGATCCTCGAAGCGGTCCCCGACCACGATGCAGGCGATGTCCTCGCTGGCCAGTTCCGCACAGAGCTGCCGCGTATCCGAAGTCGTGCGCAGAACCGCGCCGCGAATTCCCCTGCGCTGGAAAAACTGGGCCCAATTTTCGCGCGGCCGGCGATCTTTCCGCAGCCGCACGATGGCCAGATCGAATCCGGTTTCGTCCGCGGCCTTGGCCATTCCGTCCAATACCGCCACGTCATAGGGCGAGGCCAGCGATGTTTGTCCCGTATAGGCCAGGGCGATGAAATTGCTCGTCGAATGTTGGTCCAGGCCGTAGCCAAGGCGCGTGGCAATTCCCAGCACTCGATTGCGAACATGGTCGCTCACCGCTCCGCTGTTGTTCAAAACGCGAGAAACGGTCGCGATCGAAACGTCCGCTTCGCTGGCGACTTTTCGAATTGTTGACACCTTTTTAGGCTCCAGCCGCAGGCCCATCAGAGAACGATGACGCCACGACTGTAACATAACTGGGCGTACTTGCAATTATTTTTTATAATTTTCAGTTATCGTATATTGGTGATGTATAAATTAGTATTATATAATAGCTTAGATGATGTAACAGGTTACATCAATATGGCGGCTCGTTCGGTCCTTATGCTGATGCTCCTTGCAACTCGCTGGACCGTTGTTGTTGGCCCGTCTGTCTCCTGTGCGATGGCGAGATTGCCGGCCTAATCCCCTCGTCGTAATCGCCGACGATTCCTGGGTGCCTGATCGGCGAGCCGGAGCATCTCGCCCCGTTCAAATTGTTGGTGGCAACTTCCCCTCCTCGCGCAAACCGCTGATCCCGGCGAAAAGCCGCACGATGGCCATCGTGCGGGTTCCTCATTTCCGCAATGGCTCCACTCCCCGATCCATCCCCCGAAAACCGCCAAGGCCATCGCTCTGGCCTTCGGCACTAGCCTGGAGCCACGGCTTGCACTGAATTTCTTTCCAGCGCTGGTCCAATACCGGGTTAACCGCGCAAGACCGAAACGGATTGTGGTCAACTGAAGCGAGCCAGCGCAATTAAAGCAACCAACTGTGATAGTGATGCAAAGACACAGTGAAACTTGCGACGATGCGCTCAACCGATACAATCGCCATGGTGGCATAGATTTGCACGCGATGTCATTCACTGGCGTTGGAAGCCCGGACAAGCGATTTTCGGAACTGAATTTTCGGCCGAGTACCCAAGTGGACTAAGGGGACGGATTGCAAATCCGTTATTCGTCGGTTCGAATCCGACCTCGGCCTATTGCGGTGGACTGGCGCTATCCAGCGCGGCCTGCGAGAGTCCACCGGCTTTGCGGGCGGCGATGATCATTCGAGCCATTATCGCCCGCATCGCTTGGGCAGCGGGGCGGATTCCTGTTCCGCATCTGTGGCGACGCCGCAGGGGATGAGCTACGGCTGCGTGGAGGTTGCCTGCGTTGACGCCGCCTGCGCCAGCCATTTGGCGACCTCCGCGTCCTTCTTGATCGCGTCGTCGGCGCAGGTCCTCAAATCCGGCACGTCCGGATGGAGTTCCACCTGCCGCCGCCAGAACTGCACGGCATCGTGCGCCCAGAGCGCCGCGCCGCGGCGGTCGTTGTCGCGTTGTGCGGCGTCAATCCGATTCTCAAATACGTCGGCCAGCGTTTCAGCGAACTCCGCCACGGATGGACTATGTTCCACCACGTCCTTCCAAATGACCGTGGCTTGATCGTAGACGGCCGCCAGGTCGTGCCAATCGCCCAGTTGGCGATACGCCGCGTTGGCCAGTTCGAATGACCACCCGATGTCGCATTTGCCGTAGAGGACGCTGGGAAAGACCATGTGCGCCTCGGAGTCGATCGGGCGTTGGGGCTGCAACGCGTCCGGACGATCCGCCAGAAGATCGGCCAGAACCCCCCGGCGCAGCGACAGAAGCCGGCGGTAGACCGACAGCGCGTTCTCCGCTTCGCCGGCCGTGGGATTTGATCTCATCGCACGGACTTCGTTGATCTCCAGTGCGTTGGCCAGATCGCGGCGGAATTCAACCGACGCGGGATAGTCCCGGACCAGTTGCTCGCCAATGGCCAGTCCCTCTTTTGATATACTCCTCACCGCCGGGTCGTTCAGGTTGTAGTGAAGACGGGTGTAGAGCCAGGTCGCCCACAAGAGATCGTCGCGGGCAAAGGGATCGGCCGGATCCTCGGCGATCAATTGCCTGAACATGGCAATGGCTCGCAGCCCCGCCTCCTGCGCCGGCGGCGGCTCGTCATGCGGCAACCATTCCTCCAGGATCAATGTCCAGCCCAGATCGCAACGCAGCGCTCGATCCCCCGGGTGCTCCTGAAGCAATTGCTCCTGAATGGTCCGTGCCTTCTCGAACTCCGCCTCGACGCTGGTCTGCAGAGCTTTCGAATACGCCTTCGATTCCTGCATCAGCAGGCCGTATTGCGCATGCAGGCGAGCCAGTTCCTCGCGCGGAGTCGGATCGGCAATGGGTTTGGCCAGAAACGGCTCGTACCGGTCGATGGCTGCCTTCATCAATTCCAGGCGCAGCGGCTGCAGGCCGGGCTGATCCTTGAGGCGCTCATCAGAGATTTGCAGCAGATCCTCAACGGCCGCCCGAGCCTCGCGAAAGTTGTCGTCCGCCAGCGCCCGCTGCCGCTGTGCTTCGGCAAGTGCGGCCACCGCCCGCCCACGTTCAACATTGGCTCGAAAAAATCCGACCGTTGCCAGTCCCAGCCCAGCTAATAACGCCACCACCACCGCCGCCGCCGCGCCGAACGCCAGCTTGTTCCGGCGGACCGACTTTCGGAACCGATAGGCCGCGCTGGGCGGCCGGGCGATGACCGGCTCGTTGTTCAGATGCCGCTGAATGTCCGTCGCCAGTCCGTTGGCCGTCTCGTAACGCCGCGTGCGGTCCTTCTCCAGACACTTCATCACGATCCAATCCAGATCGCCGCGCAGCAGGTGATGAGCCGGTTGAGCGTCATCGCCGCGGCGTTTGGCCGTGGTCGTCGAATCCGGCCCGCTCATTCCGCTGAGGCGAGTCGACGGCCGCACCGGCTCCTTCTCCCGAATCGTTCGCCGCATCGCGTCCATGCCCGACTTCATCAGTTCCTTCGCATCGAACGGCGTCCTGCCCGTCAGCAATTCGTAGAGCAGCACGCCCAGGCTGTAGATGTCGCTGCGCGTGTCAATGTCCAGCCCGCTCATCTCCGCCTGTTCGGGACTCATGTAGGCCGGCGTGCCGATGAACTGCTGGAATTGCGTGTAAACGGTCTTGTCGGTCAAGTCTCCCTGCGTCGCCTTGGCGATGCCGAAATCAATCACCTTGGGCACCGGCACGCCGTCGTGCAGCGTCACCAGGATGTTCGACGGCTTGATGTCGCGGTGGATGATCCCCTTTCTGGTGCGCGTGCTGGATGGCCTGGCAAACCTTGATGAACAGATCGCAGCCGTTGCCTCGGTGGTAAGATTGTTCTGGTCGCAGTATTCGGTGATGCGGATGCCGCGCACCAGTTCCATGACGAAGTAGGGCCGGCCCGTCTCCGTCGCGCCGGCATCGAGCACCTTGGCGATGTTGGGATGGTCCATCATCGCCAGCGCCTGGCGCTCGGCCTCGAAGCGGGCGACGACCTGCTTGGTGTCCATGCCCAGCTTGATGACCTTCAGCGCGACGCGGCGGCGCACCGGTTCTTTTGCTCGGCGACATAGACCACGCCGCAGCCGCCTTCGCCGATTTTCTCCAGCAGGCGAAATCGGCCGATGACCGTTTGCGATCCCTCCGATAAAGGAATCTCGGCGTTTGGCGGAGCGGACAACAGACCGTTCGGCTCCTTCGGCGGGTCGGTCGTGCGAAAGGACGCTGGCGCAACGTCAGAGGCCGGGTCGTCAGGATTTGGATTTTCGGTTTCGTTCATCGCCGAGCGATTATCCGAGGGAGCGCCAATTCTAACCCGAAAATCCGTGATAAAGATAGCCGTCACGGTCCGGGTAAAGGATTTCTAGCATCCTAAAAAGCGTCCGACGCGCGCCTTGGGCTAAATTTCCAGCATCAGCCGCGTCGGGTCTTCCAGGTATTGCTTGAGCCGCACCAGGAAGCTGACCGATTCGCGGCCGTCCACCAGGCGGTGATCGTAGCTCAGGGCCAGGTACATCATCGAGCGGATTTCGATCTTGTCGTTGATGACCACCGGCCGCTTTTGGATGGCGTGCATGCCGAGGATGCCGCTCTGCGGGGGATTGAGGATGGGGGTGCTGAGCAGGCTGCCGAAGATGCCGCCGTTGGTGATCGTGAATGTTCCGCCGGAGAGTTCTTCCAGCGAGAGCTTGCCGTCGCGGGTGGCGGTGGCGAGGCGCTTGATCTCGGTTTCGATCTTGGCGAAGGACATTTTCTCCGCGTGCCGCAGCACCGGCACGGCCAAGCCGCGGTCGGTGCTGACGGCGATGCCCAGG
Source organism: uncultured Phycisphaerales bacterium (assembly GCA_963771925.1). Taxonomy (GTDB): domain Bacteria; phylum Planctomycetota; class Phycisphaerae; order Tepidisphaerales; family Tepidisphaeraceae; genus PALSA-1353. The sequence continues at coordinate 852,007 of CAVYVE010000005.1, read as the reverse complement.
TGGACGAACTGGTGATAGACGACGTTGTCGCCTTCGATGAAGGCGTTGACCTTGGGGAATTCCTTCAGGGCCAGGACCGTGGCGCGGGCGAAGAAGCTCATGAACCCGAGCCCGACGCCGTGGACTTCCTGGAAGCGGTCCTTGAACTTGTTGCGGAGATCGATGACGGCGGTGAGATCGACTTCGTTGAAGGTGGTCAGAATGGCCGCGGTTTGCTGGGCCTGGACGAGCGTCTCGGCGATGCGCTTGCGGATCTTGCTCATCGGGGCGCGATGGATGCCCGCGGAATCGTACATGATGGCCTGCGATGCGGGCGGGGCAAGCGACGGGGAAACGGTGGCGACGTCTTTCTTCTTCTCCGTCACGGCCGGAGCGCGGGACGCGGAGCCGGTGATTCAGACGGCTGCGTCGCCGTTGCCGCCGCGACTGGCGAGGTAGGTTTCCACGTCCTCCTTGGTGAGCCGGCCCTTGGGGCCGGTCGCGGGGATCGGTTTGGGATCGAGCTGGTTTTCGGCGATCAGCGTGCGGACGGCGGGGCTGTAATCTTCCAGAGTTGCCGTCGCGGCTGGCACGAGCCGTGGGCGGCGGCACGGCGAGTGGCGAAGCCGAGCGGCCGCCTTTTTCTGCTCGGCGGCTTTCGCGGGCCTGGCCGTGGGAACGCCGGTGGGATCGATCTCGGCGATCACCTCGTCGACTTCGACCGTCTCGCCTTCTTTTTTCTTTCGCTCGAGCACGCCCGCGGCCGTCGGCCGTTCAGATCGGCGTTGGCCTTGTCGGTTTCCAGTTCGCACAGCGGCTCGTCAACCTTGACGGCCTCGCCGTCCTGCTTGTGCCATTTGAGCAGCGTGGCTTGCTTGACCGACTCGCCGAGAGGGGGAACTTTTACCTGGATGGCCATGGATGGGGCCTTTTTAATGGGCGAGGAATCGCGCTCCCCTTCGGGTCGCGGCTAAACGAGAACATTAGTCGCCGCCGACGCCGGAGCCGTGCGCGACTTTCTCCAGTTTCGATTCGTCCGGCGGGGCCGGCGGCGGGCCGGCGGCGGCGGCGGGCAATTCCAGGGCGCGGGAGATGATCTCGGCCTCTTCCTGATCGCTGACCCGCTTGGATCCGACCGCCGGGCTGGCCGCTTCGTCCCGGCCGAAATAGCTCAGCACCGCCGTCTCCGGCAGCATCGGCTCCAGACGGTCGGACATGAAGACCCACGCGCCGCGGTTCTTCGATTCCTCCTGCACCCAGCAGACCTCGTGGGCGTTGCGATACTTGGCCAGGATCGACTGAAGCTCGCCTTTGGGATACGGATAAAGCTGCTCGACGCGCACGATGGCGACATCTTCCAGCCCGGCCTTTTTGCGGGCCGCATCCAGCGCGAAATAAATCTTGCCGCTGCACAGCAGCAGCCGTCTCACCCGGTCGCGCGACGGGATAGGTCGGATCGTCGATCACCAGATGGAACGAGCCTTCGGTCAGATCGGCCAGCGTCGGAACTCGCGTCGCGCAGCATTCGACTTGGGCATCATCAGGATCAGCGGCTTGCGGAAGTTGCGGCGCATCTGCCGGCGAAGCACGTGGAAATATTGGGCCGGCGTGCTGGGATAAACGACCTGGATATTGTCCTCGGCCGAGAGCGCCAGGAACCGGTCGAGATACGCGTAGGAATGCTCCGGCCCCGATCCTTCGTAGCCGTGCGGCAGCAGCATCACCAGCCCGGACATCTTGCCCCATTTGGATTCGGCGGCGACGATGAACTGGTCGATGATCGGCTGGGCCATGTTGACGAAATCGCCGAACTGGGCTTCCCAGACCACCAGGTTTCGCGGATCGGCGGAGCTGAAGCCGTATTCAAATCCGAGCACGGCCAGCTCGGAAAGCATGGTGTTGACGACGATGATGGGCGCCTGGTTTTCGGCGATGTTGGCCAGGGGGACGTATTTTTCGCCGGTGTTGTAATCGCGCAGAGCGGCGTGGCGATGGGTGAAGGTGCCGCGCTGCGTGTCCTGGCCGACGAACCGCACCGGCGTGCCTTCCAGCAGAAGGCTGCCCAGCGCCAGCATCTCCGCGCCGCCCCAGTCGATGGGCGCCTTGCCGATCGCCATCTCCAGCCGCCGGGCCAAAAGGCTCTTGAGCTTGGGATGAACGGTGAAATCCCTCCGGCAGGCGCGTCGCCGCTTCGCCGACTTTGCGCAGCAGATCGGCGGGAACCTTGGTGATGGCCGACCAATCCCCGTCGCCTGGAAAAGCCCTTCCACACGCCGCCGAGCGCGACGGGGGAAGCCGATGCCGGGTGGTTCTCGCGGGCATGAGCCAGCGCCTCGTCCAGTCGGCGGCGCGCTTCGGCCTTCATCTCCTCGAACTGCTCGGGCGTGACGACGCCCTGCTGGATCAGCTGCTGGGCGTAGAGATCGCGCGATGCTGGTTTTGGCGGCGATCTCGCGGGCCATCACCGGCTGGGTGAAGCTCGGCTTCGTCCTGTTCGTTGTGGCCGTTCTTGCGGTAGCACCAGAGGTCGATCATCACGTCGCAGTGGAATTCCTGGCGGAAGGCGATCGCCAGCCGCGCCGCGTGAACGCACGCCTCGGGGTCGTCGCCGTTCACGTGGAAGATCGGCGCCTGAATCATCTTGGCCACGTCGGTGGGATAGGGCGTGAACCGTCCCTGCCGCGGCAGGGTCGTGAAGCCGATCTGGTTGTTGACGATCACGTGGATCGTTCCGCCGGTGCGGTAGTAGGGGAGTTCCGAAAGCCCCAGGGTTTCGTGGACGATTCCCTGGCCGCAGAACGCGGCGTCGCCGTGGATCAGGATCGGCGCCACGCGCGTCCGCGTCGCGTGATCGCCGCGATAATTCTGCTTGGCCCGCACGATGCCCACCACCACCGGATCGACCAGTTCCAGGTGGCTGGGGTTGTAGCTCAGCGCGATGTGGATGTTGTGATTGCTCTTGGTCTGGCGGTCCTGGGCGTAGTCCGAGGTGATATTTCACGTCGCCGTCCCCGTCGAAATTTTCCGGAGATCGTGCCCTCGAATTCGCGGAGGATCACCTCGTATGGCTTGTTGACGACGTGGGCCAGCACATTCAGTCTGCCGCGATGGGCCATGCCCATCACCACTTCCTGTACGCCCAGCGCTGCGCCGTCGTCGACGAGCGTGTTGAGCAGCGGGAATCAGCGATTCGGCGCCTTCGAGGCCGAAGCGTTTCTGGCCCGGTTGTTTGAGGACCAGGAATTCTTCAAATCCCTGGGCGGCGACGAGTTCGTACAGCAGCGCCTGCCGCTGGGGGTTGGTCAGAACGGGCCGGTTGAGGATCGGCTCCATGCGCTGAATCAACCATTCGCGCTGCGCCTTGTCGGAGATGTTCGCGAATTCCACGCCGAGCGTGCTGCAATACGTGGCCCGCAGCTTGTCGATCAGATCGCGAAGCGTCCCGTTAAACGGGCCTTGGAAATCGGTGTGCGTGACCCGCTTTTCCATATCCGCGTCGCTCAGGCCAAATTGGGCCAGGTCCAATAATGCATGGCTTGGGCGGTTGTGGCCGAGGGGATCGAGATTGGCGATGAAGATGGCCCAGCTCGCGGTAGGAGTGAACCAGATTCTTGGTGTCTACCCCGACTCGAGCCCGCGTGGGATCGGGCTGCTCGGAAATCTGAAATGCGCCGCTGAGGCTTGTGGCCCTACCGCCGGCGGCTTCAAAACCCGCGAAAAACGCCTGCCAGTACGGGTCTACCGAGCGAGCGTCCGATTGATACTGCTGGTATAGCCGATCGATGTAATCGGCGTTGCCACGATTGATGAAGTCAAACGGTTCCATAGAACAAGTCCGCGTGCCCCGGTGTCGGGCGGAACGATTAATTGTAGGCCTTCATGCAACGTTATCACGCAGATAAGCTTAACGCCTTAGCGCGACCCTTTCCAACCCGCAGGCACTCGACGCGGAAAGGTTCATTTTCTTCATCGACGCTCGGCTGTGGTTGGCTCGAAAACTCGGCCGCGATTTCGTGATAAGCCGCTGGATGGCCACCGGAGCTTGGCTTATCACGACGCTGCTCGCTATAACGACATGTTTTACAGAATGTTAAGAAAATAATTGCGTTGCCCATGGCGCGGCATTAGGGACATGATCTACAATTAAATTCGAAGCAGCAACAGTCAATCTCATGTCGAGCGATCTGATTTGTCCAGAATGTGGAGGCGTCATTGGCGGAGACAGCTCCGACCGAGGCCGGGCTTGCACGTGTTTTACGAACCAGCCGACGGCCGGCGGCGAGTTGAAGGCTCCCGAGGAACAAACCTCCAGCGGCGACACCTTCGTCGACAAGGCCGTCGTGGTGCCGACAAAGGTCTGCTGCCAATGCGGCAAGGATTTGGCCGGTAAGAAACGGCTGCGCGACAGCCGAGGCTATTGGTGTTATGAATGTCACAAAGCCGACAAGGCTGCCAACTCGCCCCAGGGGGTTAAATGCCCCGATTGCGGCCGGATCGTCGCCGAGGCCGCGCTCCACGACTACGAAGGCGTACAAATCTGCGGCTCGTGCCGATCCCACCGAAAGCAGCAGGCCAGGGAACAACGCCGCCTCAGTCCCGTCAAGACATATGCCCATCAAGCGCTGGACAAAAAACGGCTCTTTTGGCTTCTCGGCATTGTAGTCGTTCTGGCGCTGATTATTATCCTGCGGCAATTGAAGCTCATCGGCGGTTAGCGCCCGACCGATATAAGAGACCGAAAGTCGGCGCCCGAGGTGCAATGCCTCAGCTTTTATTCAAACGGCAGTTCGTTGATTCCATCCGTCGCGGAACCAAAACGACCACACTCCGGCGATGGAAGTATGCCAGGTTACACCCAGGCTCCCGGGCGTTTGCCCCCGGTGTGGGATGGCTGAGAATTCTTTCCTGCCAGCGCATCGACCAGAACGATCTGACCGCCACCGATGCCAAGGCGGACGGCTTCGGCTCCCTGAAGAGCCTGCTGAATACCCTGCGGGAGATTTATCCCAACCAGGACGGCGACGGCCGATACTGGTATCGCGTGGCGTTTGAGCTTGCGGATTCAGCCTCCCCCAGTCCGCCCGCCGCCCCCAAATCCCCGCAAAAACCCGCCCCCGGCAAGCCGACCCAAGCCGCTATTCGCAGAAAAACCGCCCGTCAGCGCCTTGCCCGGCGGATTCGGGCCGACCTTGACAAGGCCGTCCGACAGAGCGGATCATTGTTTCCTCTATGAGCAGTGCCGTGGTTCTGCAGCATGTGGCCGCCGAGGGACCCGGGCAAATCGTGCCCGTCTTTCGAGATTATGGGATTCCCGTCCAGCTTCGGCGCCTCTACCAGGGCGACGAAGTCCCAACCGATCTGGATGAGGTGCGAGTCCTGATCGTCCTGGGCGGCTCGATGGACGTCAGCGACATCGGCAATCCCCAATACCCTTACCTGGCTCCCGAACTGGAAGTCGTCAAGCGATTCATCGCGGCCGACAGGCCCCTGCTGGGAATCTGCCTGGGAGCACAGGTTCTGGCCCACGCGGCCGGCGCAAAAGTCTATCCCAACACCAAGCCTGGAGCCAAGCCGGACGATCCTCCCATACCCGTGCCGGAGTTAGGCTGGGGGCCGGTGACTTTTCCGTTTCCCGGCGGCACGGAACCGATCGTCATGGGATTGACCGATGGATCGATGATGTTCCATTGGCATTACAACACCTTTGATTTGCCCCGTTTACCGCCGCCGTCCAATCCGCCGCCTCCGAATTTTCCATCTGGCAGTGCCCTGTTGAGTTCCAGCCACCTGTGTAAAAACCAGGCTTTTCGTTTCAAAAATCGGCTGTTTGGGTTTCAATATCACTTTGAGTTCACCGAAGCGGACATCGAGGCGGTCGTGGCCGCCGGCCGGCAGGATGTCATCAAGGTCCACGGCCTCGACGGAGAGAGAAGGATCCGTCAGGATATGGCAAAGTATTACCCCCGCTATGCTCGCCAGGGCGAGCTTATTCTGCGGAATTTCGTGCAGTATTTAAAAATCTATTGACGCGGGCGTTCAGTTAGCGGCGGTGCGAAGCACCGCGGGCTTATGTAATGTCATCCCCATTGGCTCATCTTCGCCATCGTTCCGGCCGGCCCTATGTCCGGCCGTGGGCCTTGGCCACGCCTATCGCCGTGCTGCTGTTTTGCCTGCCGCTGCTGCGGCCCCTTCGCCATCCGGGTCAGGCATCGGGCGATGAGCAACTCAGACTCGCAACCATCTCCGCCCTGGTCCAGCATCGTGCCGATCCCGGCCCCCTCGCCAACCGTCTGGCCATCAATACCGGCCTGTTCGTCTCATCCTCCCATGTGATGGCGGTCAGGGGCCGGCTCTACAGCGATCAGCCGCCGATGCTGGCCTTCCTGCTCAGCGGGCCGGCCTGGCTTCTGTATTGGATGGGCTTTCGCCTTCAGGACAACTCGGTCCTTGTGCCCTATCTGCTGACGCTGCTGGGCGTGACGTTGCCGGTGGCGGGGGCGGCCGGGCTGGTCTATCGTATGGGCCGGATCTTCGAACTTCGCCGGGGATGGCGCACCTTCCTGGCGGCGGCGGTGGTTTTCGGAACCGGGTTAATCAGCTACGCCGTTGTCCTCAATGCGCACGTCCCCGCGGCCGTGCTCGTGCTGGCCGCCGCCGGCTGTCTCATCCACCTCGCCGCCAGCGAAACACCCTCCCGAGGCGGCGGCTGGCTGGTCTTGGCCGGATTTTGCGCCGCCCTCGCCGCGACCATTGATCTCTCCGCATCCGTATTTCTGTTGCTTCTTCTGGCCGTCATTCCCGTCCTGCGTTTGCCGGCGGCGCTTCGCATCGGCGGGGTTCTGCTCTTTCTCATCGGCGTCATGCCGCCCATCCTGCTTCATGCGGCCCTGACCGTTCCGCTGACGGGAGACGTGCTTCCGGGATCGATGCACCCTGAATTGGCCGCTCATCGCCGGATCCACCTTGACGAACCGGCCATTGACGCCTCTCCCATCGGCCCCGACATATACCAGGCCGCCGACTTGGCCGACGACCCCGACGCCAATCCGCCGCCGCCCACCTTCTGGCAGAAAGTCAGCCACGGTGCCAGCGGTTTCGTCTGGACGCTCCTCGGCGATCACGGGCTCTTGGTCCATTTCCCGGTGGTCATCCTCGGAATCGCCGGCATGTTCGCGGTCATGCACCGGCACTGGCCGCTGACCACCAAGGTCCTCGCCGCCGACGCCGCCATCGCAGCGCTAATCGGCCTCCTCGGCTTTTCCATGGCCCACTACGGCACATCGGCCGCGGCTTTTGGCACTCCCTGGTTGATCGTTTTCCTTCCGTTCCTTTTCTTCTGGGCCGGCGCCTGGCTCCGCCGCCCGCACCGCGCCGCCGCCTGGGCCCTTGCCGGCTTGCTGTTGGCGTTCAGCGTGGTCGTATCGTTGATTGGCGCTACCGATCCGATGCCCGCCGGCGGATACAGCAAATACACCGCCGTTTCCGCCCTGCACGATCTGCTGACCTCCCCGCCGCCGGTGATCCGCACCGCGATGGCCGAGCGGTAGCCGCCGTCGATTCCGACAAACTGAACAAAACCTAACAAAACTGAACACTTTTTTAGACAAAACACGTCCAAAACTTTCACCTCCCGGCCCCTTATATAGAGGGTGCTGTTTTTTTAGAGAGGTATTCCATGTCTGAAATCCAGACCAATGATCCGGAAGATTCCCCGCGCTCACATCAGGCGAGCGAAGAGACGGCGATCGCCCGGCTGCCGACCGATCAGCAACTGGCGCTGGAGGCGATGCTCGTGGGCAAGTCGATCACGGAAACCGCCCGCGCCGCCGGCGTGTCGCGCACCACCATCTATTTCTGGCTCAACCACGACCCGGCCTTCCGAGCGGCCCACAACCTATGGCACGACCAGCTTCAGCAAAGTTGCCACTCGCGTCTGCTGACGATGACGGACAAAGCCGTCGACGCGGTGGAAAAGGCATTGGAGCGCGGCGACGCGCGCTTGGGTCTTCAACTTTTGAAAGGCCTGGGCATGTTCGGCCCGCAGCCCATCGGGCCGACCGATGCGAATGAGATGAAAGCGACCATGGAATTGGAGCGGCAGCGGCGCAAGACCTCCCTGAAGCGCGACACGGCCAAACTGTACATGGATAATCTGGCGGCGGAGGGAGGATTATAAGCGGGTTTCAAATTTCGCCTTTCTGCACTCGCTTTAAGAAATCGTCGATTTGAGCTACAGCAGCCTCTTCGCCATATTCGATATTCAGCGTTTTTATAATCTCGTTGCCAGCTCTCATAATAGTGGCGAAACTCATCTGGGCTTGCCAACGACATAAATGGTAACTCACGTAACCTAGCTGTTTGCGCGTCAATGCCAATCCCAGTTTCTCCCACATACCGTAAAGGGGGATCTTTGCAAGAGACGCTCGCAGTTCACACGCCAGTCGGCGAATTTCGGTCGAAGATCGATCAAGCTCTTTTCCCTATTCCTTTTTCATTTCATCTGAAATATTCGACTCGTGATTTTCTTTGAACATGTTTCTGAAATAGCCAAGGCTGTATGCAATCTCTCCGACCGTCTGACGCTGTTGCATAATCGGATCGAGAAACGCTCGCACGAATATCTGACCAAGGACGAAAATTAAGACGCCCGTGAGGACAGTTACAGTCGAAGTCAGAACGACGGTTGGAGTCGAAGCCAGAATGATCATCTTTCCAGTATATCACTTGCAATTCGTCGAAAAACCCTCGCAGTAATTGGTTGCGAGGGGCGTAGAGTCGTCTCGATTCAGGCGTAATGTACTGTTGTCGCCTTCGATCCTTCAACCTTTATGGGAAAGCCGTACTTCTTTCAAAGTTCCCCCCTCTTGCCGTCCGCGTGAGCGAACCGTTTGCTGCCGCTCAGGCCTTCGGCAAATCGCCGATCTCCATAGCCGCACGAACGGCGGCTCAGGATTGCACGACCACCATCCACGGCACGCCGAAACGGTCGGTGACCATGCCAAAGCTGGAGGCGAAGAAGGTCTTGCCGAGCGGCATGGAGATTTTTCCGCCGTTGGCCAGGGCACTGAAGATTTTGGCGGCCTGGGCGTCGTTCGACGGCGAGAGGGAAAGGGTCATGCCGCTGAATTTTGCCTCGCCCGTGCATCGGCCGTCGGAGGCGAATACCGTTGTATCGCCGATGCGCAGGGCGGCGTGCATCACCTTATTTTCGGTGCCCGGCGTGGGGCCTTTCTCGGAGGATGATTTGGGCATGTCCTTGAAGCGCATCAGGGTGTTCACTTCGGCGCCGATCGCGCTCTTGTAGAATTCAATGGCCTCTTCGCAACGGCCTTCGAAAGACAGATATGGATTCACGTTCATGGCAATTCTCCTTGTTAAAGATTCGTCGAATGGGACACGCGGAAATCGACATCTCCGGCGATGATCCCGTCATTGCCGCTCGTACGCCTGCTCCAAAACCTTGATGTCGAGTTTTTTCATTTTCATAAGCGCCTTCATGACTCTTTGCGACCTGTTCGGATCCTTGTCCCGCAGCAATTGGCCCAGCACGTTGGGAACGATCTGCCAGGACACTCCAAATTTGTCTTTCAGCCAGCCGCACTCGATTTTTTCTCCGCCCTCGGAGAGTTTTTCCCAATAGTCATCGATTTCTTCCTGTGTCTGGCAGTTCACGACGAACGATATCGCCGGTGTGAAGCTGAAGTGCGGACCGCCGTTTAATGCGATGAAGGCTTGGCCTTCGATCTCGAAGGTCGCGGTCATGACCGTCCCCTTGGGCCCCGGCCCCGCTTCCCCGTATCGAACAACGCCTCCAATCTTCGAATTCTTAAAAATGGAAGTGTAAAAATTCATCGCCTCCTCGGCTTTGCCGTCGAACCATAAGAATGGGGTGATTTTTTGCATGGCTTGGTTCCTTTGAAGTTCGGTGCTTTGAATATCTGTAACAATATATAGTCGTTCGGAGGAGCGCCAAATCGACAACGTTTCGAGCAAAAAAGCATCCGGCTGGCGACGCCTTCGGAGGAAGCATCGCATGAATCGCGTTAATCGCCGGCGACGCGGATTGCCTCCACCAGGTCCACTTTTCCTTCATACAAGCTTCGGCCCACGATGACGCCCCAGATCGGCAATTGCTTGAGTTGGCGAATGTGTTCAATGCTGCCGACGCCGCCGCTGGCGATGACGGGAACTTTTCCTGCCTCGGCCACGGCCTGGGTCTGCCGAAGATTCGGACCTCCAAGCATGCCATCCTTGGCAACGTCGGTATACAAAATTCCCGCCAATGGCCAATCGCTCACTTCTTTGGCCACGTCAACCGCCGAGCGTGATGAGGTCTGCGTCCAGCCGCGCACGGCGATCATTCCCTCCTTGGCGTCCACGGCCAGCACGATGCGTCCGGCATATTTCGCTTCGTGAGCCAGGGAATCGAACCACCGCCAGTCTTCCATCGCCTTGGTTCCGACCACGACGCGCCGCACTCCCGCTTTCAGCAATTGGTCGATGTCCTGGCGCTGGCGGATTCCTCCGCCCGCCTGCACGGCCAGACCGGCCGTCGCGGACAAACGAGAGATCATCTCCGTTTGCACCGGCCGGCCTTCCTTGGCGCCGTCGAGATCGACGATGTGCATCCAGATCGCCCCGGCCGCCGCAAATGATCGGGCGGTGGCGATTGGATCAACGTCGTAGTCGATCTGCCGCGCGTAATCCCCCTGTTGAAGGCGAACCACGCGCCCGCCGCGAAGATCAATGCTGGGAACAACAATCAGGCCCATGGGAAAGCTTCGAATTTTAATTCCTTTCCCCGCGCATACAATCATTGGACATCCTTCACCCATTTATGCCCGATCGCCTCGAAAAGCTCGCCGAAAAAGCCAAGGGCCTGCCGAAATCCCCCGGCGTCTATCTCATGAAGGACGACAAGGGCCGGGTCATTTACGTCGGAAAGTCGGCCAGCCTGCGCGACCGCGTGGGCAGCTATTTCCAGGCGGGAACCCGAAGCTGGAATTCAAAAAGTCCGGCCTGATCGACCAGGTTGTCGATTTCGATGTCATCCAAACCGACAGCGAGGTCGAAGCGCTCCTGGCCGAGAATCGGCTCATCAAGGACATCCAGCCGCGCTACAACGCCCGCCTGCTGGATGACAAGACGTTTCCATATCTCATGGTAACCACCGGCGAGGAGTTCCCCGGCGTTTACGTCACGCGAAAGCCGCTCACCGAGGGCGTGAAACTCTACGGCCCGTTCACCAGCGTCCATTCGCTCAAGGAAGCGGTCACGTTGCTGCAGAAGGCATTCAAGTTCCGCACTTGCCATCTGGAGATTTCCGAATCGGACGATAATCGCCGATTCTTCCGCCCCTGTTTGCTCTATCCGATCAAGCAATGCACGGCCCCGTGCGCGGCCAAGATTTCCCGTGAAACTTATCGCTCCGACATCGGCCGGCTGATCCGTTTCCTCGACGGCGATAAAAAATCCGTCCTTCACACGATGCAAAAAGAAATGCTCCAGGCTAGCAAAGACCTGAATTTCGAGCTTGCCGCCCGCCTGCGCGATGAGATCAAAGCCCTGACCGCCCTGGGCCAGCGAGCGGGCAAGGGCGAGCAGGAATATTGGCAGCCCGAGGCGTTCGTCACCGATCCCAAGGACGGCATGGAAAAATTGCAGGAGGTCCTGTCCCTGCCCGAGCCGCCGCGGATCGTTGAAGGAATCGACATCGCTCATCTTCAGGGCGGGGAAACGGTCGGCAGCAAGGTTTGCTTCATCGACGGCGTGCCGTTCAAGGACTGCTATCGCCGATACAAAATCAAGCATGGCCAGGGAAACAACGATTATTTGAGCATTCAGGAAGTCGTCAGCCGCCGATATCGCGAAGCCGGCGCGAGCAACGAACTGTTCCCCGATGTCATTCTGATCGACGGCGGCCTGGGCCAACTCCACGCGGCCATGGACGTTTTCAAGACGATGGACGTGAAGCCGCCGATGGTGATTTCATTGGCCAAGAAGGAGGAACTGGTTTTTATCCAGGCCCGTTCCGAGCCGGCGCAGCCTGCGCGCAACAATCCGGCCCTGCGGCTCCTGCAATATATCCGCGACGAAGCCCATCGGTTCGCCCAGCATTACCATCACATTCTGCGGCGAAAAGCGCAATTGGAGGAGGATGTGAAACAAGGCCGCCGCCCGCCGCGGCAGAAGAAGCAGCGATTGCCGCCATCAGCCGATCCAAGGCCAACGGCTCCAGAGGCGGCGACGGACATGGATGATTCAGCGGCATAGTGCCCCGCCGGCCAATGAATGGTAAACTATTTCTATCTGGAGAAACCTATGTCTGTGACATTCGATCTGCCAAAGTCAATTGAGCAAAGTCTTCGCCGAGAATTGGGCAATCTCGACCAAGCCGCAAAGGAAGCGGCGCTGGTCGAACTCTATCGTCAGGACAAGCTCACGCATCATGAGCTTTCGCAAGCGTTGGGCCTGGAGCGGCTTGAAACCGAAGCGGTTCTCAAGAAGCACAACGTCGCCGAGGACCTGCCGACGAATGAACAGTACAACGCGGCCCTCTCCCGGCTTCGAGCCATGACAGATACGTGATCGTCGTTTCCGACACCACTCCTCTGAACTATCTGGTGCTCATCAAAGCGGTGGATGTGCTCCCGAAGCTGTTTCGGCATGTCTATGCGCCGCGGGCGGTGCTTCGCGAGCTTAATCATCCGAAGACTCCCGAGATCGTGCGGCGATGGGCCGACTCGCCCCCTTCCTGGTTGAAAGTCGTAGACCCATCGTCGCGGCTCCCATCCACGGTTCGGCTCGGCCCTGGTGAAGCTGACGCGATTTCGCTTGCCAAGGAGAGTCACATTTTAGATATTCTCATCGACGAACGCCGGGGTAGTAAGATCGCGATTCTGGAGGGTTTGTATCCCTTGCCGACCTTGGCAATTCTTGAACGGGCGGCCGAACGAGATTTCTTGGACCTCCGCGCAACCCTTGAAAAGCTTCTGCAAACCAACATCCGAATTTCTCGGGAACATATAATCGCCGCGATAGAGCGAGAGGTGGCCCGAAAGCTTGCTCGAAAGCCAACCAAGTAGGCCGAGCTTTTGCAGGGGGATTTCCGCTTACGCGTAGGCCAAAAATGCGATATTGTTTTCTCGTTGATGGATTCCACCCAGGGCAAACTTCTGTTGGCCTCGCCGCGATTGGCCGATCCGAATTTCGCGCGATCGGTCGTGCTCATGATTCAGCACAACGATCAGGGCGCGCTGGGATTGATCCTGAATCGTCCGCTGCAAATCAGCGTGCGGCAGGCGTGCGAACAGAGCCTCGGCGAGCCGTGCGAAGTCGACGGCCTGCTGCATCAGGGCGGCCCGTGCGAGGGGCCGCTGATGGTTCTTCACGGAAACGAGATGGTCAAGGACGCCGACGTTCTCCCTGGCGTGTTTTTCACCACTGAGAAATCCAAGATCGAATCGCTGCTGAAGAACCAGCTTGCCGTGGCGCGGTATTTCGTCGGATATGCCGGCTGGTCGCCGGGGCAACTCGAGGCCGAGATGGAGATGGAGTCCTGGATCGTCGCCGATGCCGCGGCCGGCGCACGTGTTCGAGGACCAGACGAATCTCTGGTTGATGCTGATGCGCCGGCGGCTGCTGGGGCAGTGGGTGGATCCCTCGCGGATTCCGGATGATCCAACGGTCAACTGAAAATGAGCCGCTTTCGCGTCGGCATCATCGGATTCGGCCGAATCGGGCTGGAACACGCCAATTGGCTCAAGCAATGCACGAACTATTTGTGCCTCGGCCGCGGCCGATGTCACGTCCGCCCGGCGCGATCTGGCCCGCCAGCGCGGACTTGTCGTTCATGAACAGATTGACGCCCTGATTGGCGATCCCGCCGTTGACGCGGTTCTGATTTCCACGCCAACATCCATGCACTTTCAGCACGCCTGTGCCGCCCTGCGTGCCGGCAAGCACGTGATGCTCGAAAAACCGATGGCCATGGATTTGCCGCAGTCCGCTCGAATTGGTGGAACTGGCCAGATCACGGCAGCGCGTGCTCAGCGTCTTTCACAATCGACGATGGGACGCGGATTTTCTGGCCGTCAATCAGGCGGTCGCCTCCGGCGTCTTCGGCAAGATCATCAATATCGAAAGCCGATTGGGCCAATGGGCCAGTTGCGTCGGACCGGCGGCGAAAGAATACCGCCCGAACTGGCGCAACGAATCGGCTTTCGGCGGTGGGGGGCTGCTGGATTGGGGCAGCCATTTCATCGACCAGGTCTGGCGTCTTTTGCTGCCCGCGCGGCCGCTGCGCGTTTTCGCACAGCTTCGTCACAACATCTGGTCAAATGACTGCGATGATTTTGCCCGCATCTGCATCGACTTCGACAACGGAACGGTTGGCCTCGTCGAGATCAACACGACGACCAGGCGCCCGCTGCCCCGCTGGCACATCGACGGAACCGCCGGCTCGGCGGACAGTCCGCATAGCCCGGATTTCGACGTGAACCGCTGGGCCGAGCTTGAGTTTTCCCCCGCCGATCCGGCCCAGCCGCCGCGGCGGCTTCCGCAGGCGCCGGCTGGATTATCCGAATGTCAAATCTGGGACCAATTCGCCGCCGCCATCGCCGGCCGTGGCGAGCCGGCCGTGACCGCGGACTCCGTTTTACCGACGATGGCACTTCTCGACGCCGCCCGTCAAAGCGGCGAAATGGGCGCGGCCGTCGCCGTGCCGTGCGTCGCATGAGCAATATGTTGCCGATCCTGGCCAATCATCGTCGCGTGACGCCGGAGATCATGGACGATCCGGGCATCACGGAAGCGGCCCATCTGAATGCTCTGAACGGGCTGCGGCGGATTAATCGGGCCTCCAACACAGTCCACTATATGATGAAACCGATTGTCGCCCTGGCTCGGCGTGAGAATCTCAAGCGGCTGTCGATGCTGGATGTCGCCTGCGGCGGCGGGGATGTGCCCATCGGCGTTGCGATAATGGCTCAACGTGCGGGCGTCGAGATTGATTTGACCCTTCTCGACCGCAGCGCGACGGCCCTCGAAAATGCGGCGGCGGCCGCCGAGGGGGCCGGGGTCGCTTGCCAGTGCATCCAGGCTGATTTGTTGACGCAGCACCAGGAACTGAGTTTCGATGTCGTGACGTGCAGCCTGTTTCTCCACCATATCCCTGAGCCGGTGCAGGTGATTGAATTTCTAAAGAAATTGCGGGCGATGGCCCGGCGACAGGTGGTGATCAGCGATTTGCGGCGAAGCCGAAGCGGATTTGTCGTCGCCTGGATTGGGACCCGGCTTCTCAGCCGAAGCCCGGTGGTTCATTATGACGGCCCGATCAGTGTGCGGGCCGCTTGGACGATGCGCGAATTGGCGGATTTCGCGGCACGCGCCCAAATGAACGGGGCGCGCATACATGACTGTTGGCCTTGGCGAATGCTGTTGGTATGGGAACCGACCGGAGCAAACGCCGCATGACCATTTCCGACACATTTTGGGATGTGGCAATCGTGGGCGCGGGCGTGGCGGGGGCGCAGCCGCGGCGACGCTCGCCGAACGGGGATGGCGCGTGCTGCTGATCGAGAAATCCGCTTGGCCGCGCGAGAAAGTCTGCGGCGGATGTCTGACCGCCGCGGCGGCCGGCGTGTTTCGAGAGATCGGAATTGATGCGGCCCTCCAGCGTGCCCAGCCGATCGATTCGGTTTTCTGGCACGCGGGCGGGAGATCGCTGGAGCTTTCCGTTCCGGGCGAAGCGGCGATCTTGCGATCGGATTTAGACGAGGCCGTCGTGTCCGAGGCGGTCCGCCGCGGATGCGATTTTCTGCCCGGCGTTTCCGCGACGCTCTTGCCCGCCTCTGCCGGCGATTCATTCCGAAACCTGAAACTGCAATTCGCCGATCGCACGGAAATGATTCGGGCCGGCCTCGTGCTCGCCTGCGACGGAATCGGCGGAACATTCTTGGCCGGTGAGTCGTGGGCGACATGGAACATTGCGTCCAATGCGTGGATCGGTGTCGCGGCGACATACGAATTCGGCCCGTGGCCGATTCATCCGGGCGCGATTCACATGCATGTTGGGAAATCCGGATATGTCGGATTGGTTTGTATGCCGGGATCTCGTTTGCACATGGCCGCCGCCCTGGATCCGGTTGCGTGCCGAAGGGTCGGGGGACCCGAGTTGCTGGTGCGGGAGATTCTCGGCTCCTGCGGACGGACGATGCCAGCCAAATCGGAATCGCCGCGATTGCGCGGCACCGGCATTTTAACGCGCCGTCGCGAAAATCTCGGCGGATATCGCGTGCTGGCGGTGGGCGATGCGTGCGGATACGTCGAGCCGTTTACCGGCGAGGGGATGGCCTGGGCGGCGACGGGGGCGCGGCAGGTCGTTCAAATGCTGCCGGCGCCGCGGCAGGCCTGGCCGGCAGATTTGCCCGAGCGGTGGAAACGAACGCATTACCAACTCATCGGCCGGCAACAGCGTTGGTGCCGGACGCTGCGGCCTATGATGCATCATCCGGCAGTGCTGACCGCGGGCATTGTCGTGGGAAGCGCGATGCCGGCGATTGCAAGGTGGATCGCCGAGCATCTGTCTCAGCCGCGGCACAAGGAGAATTCCAATGACTCGATTGGCCGTTACCGCTTCTCCAAAAAGCCGGCGGAAATCAACGACGACCATATTGGGCATCGGCACGGCGACGCCGATGGCCGTATTGCAGGAGCGGATTCTTGATGTGGCGATGGACCTGGGCTGCCACGGCCCCGAGCAGCGGGCGTGGCTGAAGCGCCTGTCTCTTCGCAGCGGAATCGAATCGCGCGGCTCGGTGCTGGCCTGCGGCGACGATGACGATCTGGAATCGCCGCGCAGGTTTTACCCGCCCGCGACCGGGCCGAACGATCGCGGCCCCACGACGGCGGCCCGCATGGATCGCTATGCCCAGGAAGCGCCCGTCCTGGCCCTTCAAGCGGCTGCCGCGGCGCTGGAGGATTCCCAGGTCAATCCCGGGCAGGTCACCCATTTAATCACGGCATCCTGCACGGGATTTTTTTCGCCGGGCCTGGATGCGATCCTGATCGAAAAACTTTCCCTGCCGCGAGACGTGCGAAGATTGCACGTGGGGTTCATGGGCTGCCACGCGGCGTTCAACGCCTTGGCGGCGGCGCGGGACGCGGCGGCAAATCCGCGGGCCAAAGTCCTGGTCTGCTGCGTCGAGTTATGCAGCCTGCACTTGGCTTATGGCACCGATCCCGGCAAGCTCGTCGCCAACGCACTGTTTGCCGACGGCGCGGCGGCGGCGGTCATCGGCCACGCCTCCGGCGCCGGCGACTGGTGTCTTCGCGACTTTTCCAGTTATCTCATCCCCGACAGTCCCGATGCCATGACCTGGACGATCGGCGATCACGGATTTGAGATGACCCTGTCAGCCGGCGTGCCGGCGATCATCCGCAAGCATCTCGGCCGGTGGTGCGAATCGTGGCTGGCGCGGCACGACCTTACAATCGCGGACATCGCGGGCTGGGCGATTCATCCCGGCGGCCCCAAGATTCTCGCGGCCGTCGGCGAGGCGTTGGAACTGGACGCGGAGGATTTGCGATTCTCGCGGGCCGTACTCGCCCGCCACGGAAACATGTCCTCCGCGACGATCCTCTTTATCCTTCGAGAGATGGGCGGGGAAATCTCCGGTCCGTGTGTCGCTATTGGCCTGGGTCCGGGGCTGACGGCCGAGGGAATGCTGCTGAATCGCTAAAATCCGGATTACGGGTCTTTCCGAAGACGCGCTCCCCTTCGGGTCGCGGCTAAACGGGTATTTATCCGAGTCTCTTCAAGAATTCGGCGATGCGATCGATGCCTTTGTCGATCTGCTCCATGCTGGTGGCGAAGCTCAGGCGCACGTGCGTGTCGAACCCGCAGTCGTTGCCGGGAACCACCGCCACGTGGCTCTGCTCCAATAGCGCGGCGGCGAAGCTCACGGCGTCGGTGATTCGACCGGCGGCTGCGCGCTTCCGCCGATGCTCTTGCCGAAATAGGCGCTGACGTTGGGAAACGCGTAAAACGCGCCCTGGGGGCGGACGCAGGTGATTTTCGGCAAAGCCGTCAATCGCTCCCAGATGTGCCGGCCGCGCTTTTCGAATTGCTTTCGCATCTGCTCGATGCTCTCGGCACCGCGCGGATCGGTCAGCGCCAACGCCGCCGGCTTGCTGCGTGAAGCTCGTGATGTGGCTGGTCATCTGGCTTTGCAGCTTGTTGATGGCGTCGATCGCGGCCTTGGGACCGCCGATGTATCCGATGCGCCAGCCGGTCATGGCGAAACTCTTGCTGTGACAGTTGAAGGTGAGCGTCCGCTCCAGCAGATCCGGATGCAGCGTGGCGAAGCTGACCGATTTCAGGCCGTCGAACACCAGCTTCTCATAAATCTCATCGGAGAAGACGATCAGTTGCCGGTGCTTGGCCACGACATCGGCCAGGGCTTTCAGCTCCGCCGGCGAATAGGCATGTCCGCCGGGGTTGCTGGGGCTGTTGATGATGAGCACCTTGCTCTTTGGCGTGATGGCGGCGTCAAGCTGCGACGGCGAGATCTTGAACCCGTTGGCCTCCTCGCCGCGGACGAACTTGCAGACTCCGCCGGCCAGTTTCACCTGTTCGGGATAGCTCACCCAATAGGGGGTCGGAATGATCACCTCATCGCCGGGATTCAGCACGGCCATGAAGGCCATGTACAGGCAATGCTTGCCGCCGGCACCGGTGGTGATCTGGTCGGGCTTGTACGGCAGACCGTTCTCGACCTTGAATTTTTTGGCGATGGCTTCCCTTAGTTCCGGCAGACAGGGCGTCGGGGTGTATTTGGTTTGCCCCTTGTCGAGGGCGGCCTTGGCGGCCTCCTTGATAAACGCGGGCGTATCGAAATCCGGCTCGCCCGCGCCGAATCCGACCACGTCGATCCCCGCCTTTTTCATGGCATTGGCCTTGGCGCTGACCGCCAGGGTGATCGACTCGGAAATCAGCTTCATTCGCTCGGCCAGGGGAAACATAAATCAACTCCGCGGTAAGGGCAGGGAACGGTATCGCGGCAGAAACGGGAATTCAAGCGATGCCGATTTGCATTCACTCATTTAGGTGAATTCGGCCGAATTTCACCGCCGCACCCACCGCGCCAGCAATTCGCCGCGGCTGCTTACGCCGAATCGTTTGTACAGCGATTTCACGTAAACATGCACGGTATGACGGCTGATGCTCAGATGGGACGCGATCTGTTTTTCCGCATCGCCGGACAGCAAAAGCTCCAGTGTTTGCCGCTCGCGGCGGGACAGGGGCTCGCTGCCGCGCACGTGCGGTTTGCCGTCGAGCAACTGCTCGCCGAGCATCGAGCAGAACATGGCCACCAGTCTGCGGCGGCGTTTTACGCCGTCACTGGCGGATTGAACGCGAACCGATCTCGACGCTCGCACCAGCGCCCCCACATCGCCCAGACGTGGACTTGTTTTCTCCCGCATGAGCATCACCACAACAGGCGAATTGAACCCGCAGCCTGTGATCCGCTACCAATATACCTTCCCGCGGAGAATCTGAACATCGCGGGAAAGGAGTAATTCATGGATCGAATCGACCCCTTGGCCCAGCCCGAGTGCTGGGTGGACATCTTCGAGGCGGACCATTTCATGGGACGAATGCGTCGCCTCGTCGGCCCGCAAAAACTGCGGCAACTGCACGGCAGAAGCGTGATCGTCGGCCCGCGGGCGAAACTTCTGCTGACCGTGCGCCGCGGGGGGCGCGACGTTGTGGTGACGTTGGCGCCCAAACGCCTGGTGCCGAGCCTCCCCGCCACCCTCCGCGGGGCCGACATCCGACGTGCCGCCGTCGCCCATTCACCGTGATTCTCAGGGCACGACGGCATCGGCTTCGATTTCGATCTTTGCCTCGCGATCGATCAGTTTGGCGACTTCAATAATGGCGGTCGCCGGCCGAATTTCGCCGAAAATTTCCCCATGGACTGCGGCCACCTCTTCCCACTTGGAGATATCGGTGACGAACATCCGGGTGCGGATGACGTGCTCGATTTTGCCGCCGAGGGCTTCGATGGCCGTTTGGATGATCCGCAGCGATCGCCGGGTTTGCTCGCCGACGGTCGGAGGATATTTTCCGTCGGCATTGACGCCGACGGTTCCGGAAACGGCGATGTGCTTACCGCTGCGCACCGCGCGGGAATATCCCATCTTCGGCTCCCATTTGGATCCGCCGCTTGCCGTCTGCCGCCCGGCACGCGGAACGACCGTCATGCGAATGTCATTGGGCATTTCATGATCTCCTTCATGCGTTGAACGTTTTAATATCTCATCCATCGTAGCGGGTCACGAACGACCAAACCTGCTGTCGTTTGCCCTCTTTCAACGGATTGTTCTCGACATAGCGGATTGCTCGCCGGACATCCGTGGGAGAATCGAGAAAAACAGTCCAGCATCTGCGTGACCAGGGAGATGGCCATCGTTCGTCCGGACCCAAATCTGTTTGAAACGGATGTAACGATTCCCTTCGCAGTTGCATTGTCGCGGCTGATTTAAGATGCGCGACAATATTCCTCGCAGGACGGGCATGGCGCACTATGACGGCGTGAACATGGTCCGGCAGGATGGAACAGGCATGGATCTTGTATCCACCGTCACGAACCGCTTGTGCGAATCCGCGCGCCACCGCTCTCGCCTGGATTCCGGTGAATTGGACCGGGGAATGATTCAAAGCCGATTTTGCCGCTCGGCGTAATTGTACATCGTGTGGCCGGTGCGCAATGGAGCGGCGCGTGGATACCGTCGTTGCCGGGCCATATTTGAAGAGTTCCCATGAGGCGACGAAGGTTGACCATGATCCGCGCGGGTCGTTAGGGAGCCAGAACCCATAAGCGCTGAAGATCGCATGGGTGGCGAGGATCATTTTGAAATCTCCTTTTTAGCCGCGTCGCTTGCGACGCGAGTTTTTTCGGCATACCAAATCTCGCGTCGCAAGCGACGCGGCTAAAATTATATCGGCGCCGGGTATTTCGGCGGCTCTCCTTCCAACACCGCCATCACGTCGCGCACCACCCAACTCATGTTCTCCATCGCCGTCGTCGTCCGGGCCGCCAGGTGCGGCGTCAGCAGCACGCGATCAAGTCCCAACAGCGGAAAATCGGCCGCGGGCGGCTCGGGCGAAAAAACATCCAGCGCCGCCCCGAAAATCCGATTCCCCAGCATCGCCTCCGCCAGCGCCGCCGCGTCCAGCACCTCGCCGCGGCTGGTGTTGATCACCACGGCCGTCGGCTTCAGCAGCGCGATTTGCTCGCGACCGACCAGGTTCTCGTTTCCAGGCCGCATGTCCACGTGAATCGACAAAATATCCGCTTCGCGATACAGCGCGGGCTTTTCAACGGCGTCGGCCGGGAAATCCAAATCGGAAATCCGCAGCAGATCGTTGTAAATGACCCGCATCCCAAATCCGCCGGCGGCGATGTGCCCGACACGCCGGCCCACGCGACCCATGCCGAGGATGCCGATCGTCAACTCGTTGAGTTGCCGGCCCCGGACCGTATCGCGAATGCGCTTGAATTCCTTCGGCGGATAAACCGCATCGCGAAAGAATTCCCAAGGCCGCAGCAACTGCAGCAGATATCCGAAAACAAAATCCGCCACGGCCAGGGTATTGGCATCCGGCGTATAGACGACTTCGACGCCGTGTTTGCGGCACTCGGCGACATCGATGTTCTCCAATCCCACGCCACCGCGTCCGACGACTTTGAGCTTTCGCGCGCGATCGAGCAGCGCGGCATTGACCTTGGTATAGGTGCGCACCAGCAAACCCTCCGCGCCGGCGAGCTTTTCAAAAAAGGCCGGATCGGTCGGCGCGATCTCCACCACACGGGCATGCTCCTTCAGCCATTGCATCGGCCGCGGATCGGAACCCTCGGCCACGAGAACCATGGGAGCGGAATCTTGTGCCTCATGGGAGAAGTGTACCATCGGCAAGCGTCGCGATATGGTAACGCCGTGTTTCTGCCGCTATTGCTATTGGTCTTTGCCGCTGTTCCAGCGGCTGTCGTCGCCTATGGCGTCGATCCGGCCTGGGCGCAATATCCGCACGGAATCGAGTTCATTGTTTTCTCGCGCCGATTTCGAAGGGCCGATGATCGCACTGGATGTCATCCTATGCGTCGGGCTGATCGGCCTGGTGATCGCCGGCAAACGGCGGGCGTGGTGGCTGATCGGACTGGCGCCGATCGTCGTCCTGCTCGGTCACCGCTTCGCCTTGAATCCGAACAATGCGTTTCTCGTCAACGGCCGGCCGAATTTCGTTCCGGCCGAGCAGGCTTCGTTCATGGCCGATGAGGATTGGGTCGTCGGCCTGATGGACGGGTCCGACGCGGTGGCGTTTCCGTACGCGTCGATTTATTCCGGCCCGCTGGTGGTGCGCAGCAATCAGCCAGAGCCGATGATGCTCATGTGGTCTCCATTCGCAAACTGCGCGACGGCCGAGCGGATCGATCGATCGATTCGAGCGGAGGAACTGGAAGTGGTTTGCATGCCCGCCAATACGCTGCTGGTTTACAACGCCCGGGTCGGGCAGTTCATCAACGGCATCACGGGCCTAACCATGCGCGGCCAAACACCGGCGGGATTCATTTCCACGATTCCGACAATCAAAACGACTTGGGCGCAGTGGTTGGCCACCCATCCCGACACGACGGTGCTGTCGCCACCGACACCCGGTGAGGCCGCTCCGCGGCGCCCGGTGCTGCCCTATTTCCCCACGCCAAAGAATTCTGACGAACTTCCGTCAGACGCGACAATCGCCCTGATTCGCGGTCCATCGCCGGCGGCGGTGCTTGATGCCGATCTTGCTTCCGGACCGGCGAATTTTGCGAATCCGCTTGTGGTGCTGGTTCGCAATCCGGTGACGGGAGTGCTCGCCGCGTTTGGTCGCCACGTGGATGAAGATCTGGTTCCGGCATTTGCCGCCAGAAAATTCAAAAAATTTCCTCGGGCGATGATGATTGATTCCGACAGCGGCAGCGCGTGGACGGCCGATGGCTGTGCCGTTGATGGGCCGTTGAAAGGGAATAAGCTGACGCCGGTCGATATAGAGGATGGCGTATATTTCAGCGTGGCCAAGTTTTGGTTCATTCATCTTCCACTGCTTAAACCTCTGCCGCCGCCGGATGTCCGTGATGTCGATGTGGATCATGTCACACGGCATCGCCGACGATATTAGCTATATTCTCGTCTTGATCCCGATTGCCCGCAGGGCGCACCATCCGGTCCAGGCTTCGAATACCGCAAATGCCCCGGCGACGGCCAAGAGCCCCGCCAGCGCCCATACAAACCTCGAGCCCTCAGTCCAATCCCACAGCGAAACAGCGGCGGCGCCGATCAGCAACAGGATGCCGCTGAGGAGCCGCGCGCGTTTCCCGCGAGAGTCGATATTGCAGGTCAGTGCCATCAGAATCTTGGCGGATTATAGGACAGGGGTGAATTCATGCTATAATTTTGGTTTAATCACGTGCACGACGATGAATGGATCAACCAACCATTCGGTGAATTGATGCAATACGGCTTGATTATGGCAGGGGGATCAGGGACGCGGCTTTGGCCATTATCGCGGGCCGACACCCCCAAGCAGATTCTGCCGCTTGTTAACGGAAAGAGTCTGCTGCAATTGAGCTATCAACGGCTCCGCGGTTTGCTGCCGCCGGAGCGGATTTTCGTCTGCACCGGAGCGGTTCATGCGCGGGCGGTGCTGGAGAATCTGTCGGAATTGCCGCGGGAGAATCTTCTGGGCGAGCCGATGGGCCGGGACACCGCCAACGCGGTTGGGTTTTCCGCCGCCGTTCTTCACAGCGCGATCCCGATGCCGTCTGCGCCGTCGTCACGGCGGATCATGTCATCGAACCGGTCTCCGCAATTTCAGCAAAGCCTGAACTCGGCGTTCCAAGTCATCGGCGATCGACCCCGCTCGCTGGTCACGTTCGGCATCGTGCCGACCTACGGCCATACGGGCCTGGGATACATTCATCGCGGCGAGCCGCTGGGCGTGGACGGAGCCTATCAGGTCCTGGGCTTCCATGAAAAGCCGGACAAGGCCCTGGCCGACCGTTTCGTCGAATCCGGCCGATACTACTGGAACAGCGGAATGTTCGTTTGGCGCTGTGACACGGTTTTGAATGAATTGGGGATTCATCTCCCCGGCTCGCACAAAGGATTGTCGCAAATCGCCGAGGCATGGGGCACGCCTCAGCAGGAAGCGGTCCTCCGCGACGTTTATCCCCGATTGCCAAGGATCAGCATCGACTATGCCGTTATGGAACCCGCCAGCCAGCACAAGGGCAACGCTTCGGTCGTCGTCGTGGAGATGCCGGTGGACTGGACGGATGTAGGTTCCTGGCCGTCGCTGGCGGAAATCCTTCCCGTCGATGAGCACAACAACGCCGTCAGTGCCGGCACCGGACTTTTTCTCGATTCCGACGACAACGTCATCTTCAGCCAGGACCCCGATCACCTGATTTCCACGATCGGCGTGAGCGACATGATCGTGGTGCACGCGCGCGATGCGACGCTGATTTGCCCCAAGGATCAGGCCCAGCGAGTCAAGGAACTGGTCGCGAAGGTGAAGGAAAAATACGACGGCAAGTTCCAATGATATGCGAACGCTGGCGATAGACCTGGGCGCCCGGCGGATCGGTCTGGCCCTCAGCGACGCCGGCGGCAGGCTGGCCACGCCCTACGATGTCGTGCCAGGCCCGCCTTCCCGCGCGATGGATGAAATTCTCAATGTTATCGAAGCGGAAGACGTGCAAAGAATCGTGGTCGGACTGCCGCTGAACATGGACGGCACCCGCGGCCCCGCGGCAAACGAGGCGGTGGAATTCGGCCGGCGTCTTTCCGCTCGCAGCGGTAAAAATGCGCATCTTCGTCGATGAACGCCTGTCCAGCTTCCAGGCCCAGCAGGACTTGTCTGTCCGTCGCCGCGGCGGCGAAAAGATCACTCGGAAATCGAAAAAGCGCCGGCTGGACGCATTGGCCGCCGCTCAATTCCTGCAGGAATTTCTCGACGGGAAGCTACGCGGAATTGGCGCGTAGCGCTCGATGAAGCCCCGGATGTACATCCGGGGCTACGGAAGCGTCGGGGCGTCTTCAGTGCACGGTCTGGTAGTGTCTCCAGTGATAATGCGGCCTGGGGTGATACGCGGGAACGTCGGCCAGCGGCGGATCGCTGGGCGTCGCCGTGGTCGCTGGTTTGGAGCGTTTGCTGGGCGGAGTCAAGCTCGTCGTCGTCGGATCGCTCGTCGTCGTTGAAGTTGGAGTTGGATCCGTGGGCGTTGTTGTCGTCGTTGTCGTGGAACTGCCGCTACCGGAAGACGAGCTGGATCCGCTGGTGGAAGTCGGATCCGTCGCGGTGGTCACTGGCGTTGGATCGCTCGTCGTCGTCGGAGTCGGCGTTGGATTCGGCGGCGACGTGATCGTCGTCGTTGTGGAACTTCCGCTGCCGGAAGACGAGCCGGAGCCGCTGGTGGAAGTCGGATCCGTCGCGGTGGTCACTGGCGTTGGATCGCTCGTCGTCGCCGGAGTCGGCGTTGGATTCGGCGCAGGCGTTGTCGTCGTCGTGGAGCTGCCGCTGCCGGAAGACGATCCGGAACCGCTGGTGGAAGACGTTGTCGTCGAGGTCAGCGGCGGAACCGTGACGGTTTGCGGCGCGAGCGTTACGAGGCCGACCGTCACGTTGTTCGAAGCGAGCTTGGCTTGCCAAGTCGTGTATTCGGCGGCTTCCAGGGCCACGGTGGCGGGGCCGATGCTGACGTTGTTGTAGGACCCGGCGGCCGAGCCGTCCAAGAGGGTGTAATCGTTTTCGTACGCGGTGTCGCCGGTATTGGCGACCGAATGCGGCGGGGACATCCAGGCAACCGCGTTGTTGTAGGCGATGTTGTCGTAGAACGTCGCGCTGGAGCCGCCGGTCATTTCATCGTAGATGTTGATTCCGTTGTAGCTGGAGTAGAAGCCATTTCCATCAGGCAGAATTCCGCTGCAGATTGCGCGGTTGTTGTAGATGGAGACATTGTGGCCGGCGGCGACTTCGATGGCGGCGTTGCCGGTATCGACGACTTCGTTGTTGTAGATATCGACGTATGCCGTTTCCTGCGGGCCGTCGTCGCCGTCGGTGATGATGCCGCAGCCGCTGTCGTACTGCGTATCGGGGTCGATGGCGTAGAGACCGTCGATGTAATTGTTGTCGACCTGGATCGGGCTGGCGGCGGTGCCGCTGGTGTCGTAAATGTTGATGACATCGTTGACGTAGCTTTCACCCGGCTGATTGATGATCTGGTTCCAGGCGATTTCGATGCCGGCGACGCTTTGGATATTGCTGAGAATGATGGAGTGCGGCGTGGGGTCGCCGGTGTCTTCGTATCCGCCGTCGCCGTTGCTGTCTCGGCCGTCGCTGTTTTCGATCTGGTTGTAGAGGATTGTGACGGTTTGCGATCCGGTTCCGTCGAAGCCGTGGATGTCGATGCCGTATCCGCCG
Source organism: uncultured Phycisphaerales bacterium (assembly GCA_963771925.1). Lineage (GTDB taxonomy): Bacteria > Planctomycetota > Phycisphaerae > Tepidisphaerales > Tepidisphaeraceae > PALSA-1353. The sequence goes on along the minus strand of CAVYVE010000005.1, from coordinate 825,498 downwards.
ACGTTGTCGATAAAGTTGTTCTCGACATCGACGCTGGCGGCATCGAGGGCGTAGAGGAAATCGCCCTTGGAAACGCCGGCGACGTTGGGGTTCAGACCGTAGCCCGAGTCGTTAAGGATGCTGAGCTGCGCCGGCGACGGTGTTGTGGATGAGCAGGCCGGCGCCGCGGATGATGGAATCTTCGATGGTGACCGGCTGCGTGGTTGCGACGGTGACGGCGGTGCTGTTGGCGGCCGTGTTTTCCCAGCTACCGACATAGATGCCGCCGGAATTAATCGTCAGGGCCTGGCTGAATGGATAAAGCTGGGATTCGGGGATGACCTGCTCCGTGCCGTTGGGAAGAACCCATTGCAGAGAAACGGAATCGTTCGCGGCGGTGGTTTGGGCGAAATCGAGCTGGATGTTGTAGAGCGTATTGGCCTTGAGATTCAGCGTGATGCTGGCATCGTCGGACGTGGCATGCTCGGTGTAGTCGTCGATGACGAGTTGGCCGTTGACGTACAAACGTATCGCCGCGTCGGTGGTGACGTGGAAGACATAGTTGCCGGCCTGCTCGGTGAGGACTTGCCCGCTCCAGCGAGCGGCGAAATTTTGGGCGTTCACGGCCGCGGCGGGCGCGGCGCCGTTCCAACTGAAATCAACGGTGGAATCCGTCTGGGTCAGGACCGGAGTGGTGGTGACGGCCACGGAATTCGCGCTGAAAACGCTGGAGGCGGCGTTGTAGAAATCGGCGCGGAGGCCGGTTTCGCCCGAAAGATACAGCCGGTTTTCCAGCGGTTCCAAGGCGCGGCGAATGGTGCGATGGCTTTTGGAATTGCGACGGATGGAGCGACGCTTGAACGAACGCATGGATCCTCCAGTGCATGGATTTATTTGATGCCGTCACACAATGGCATCATTGGCATCGGTGCGGATTTTGCCCGGAAACAGGCGGGGCATTGGGAAAACCAATCGTCTCCCGCGTCCAATAAGATTCTGGACTGCCCAGGCGGCAGGATCAAACTAATTTCCGAGCGAAATCGATAATTTTTTGTTGGCCGCCGCCGCTGACGAGATTGCTTCAGAAACCGCCGATGTCCTTCACGATCCGATTGCATTTCATGGAATAAGCAACGTGGCAAAGGGCGGCGTTTGCGAAGGCTGGGCAGCTTCACCGCCAGCGGTCGTTCGATCTTGCCCATCAGTTGTCCTTCACGCGATTCCGCGAGCCGGGACATTTATGGAAGCTGGACATTCCAATTGTCTGAGCTTCGGTGGCCGGGGCATCGGATGTGCCGCGGGACCATTTCAAGATGCTGCCATGGCGGGACGTCGTGTTTTACAGGCTGAGAAATCTCGTCAACGCGGCGCACAAGCGGTTTAAGATGCGGGCGCGGCGGACATGGAATGTCCCAAAATGTCCCCAAAGGTCTCTACTTTCGGGGATGAAGTTTTATATACGGCCAATCGATCAGGCGAAACGCGCGGGGTCTTATGCAGAAAAAAACGCCACGCTCTACATATAGGGCGGAAAGGTGAAAGTTTTGGTCGCGTTTTCCAATTTTTTGAATATTATTTTTGGGGAAGAGCAAAAAAGATCGGGTGCAACCTCCGGGCGAGCGGCTGGCGGGGTAATTGAGACTCAATCCAATCTATCGGAAAGCCCGCGACAAATGCGATTTTTATCGCGGGAGCGCGCTATTGTTGTTCGATTGAAACGATGGGCGTCGACATTGGAAGGGCTATGTCAGTCGAATCACCAGCATTGTCGGTGAGCGTCAATCCGATATCGAGCATGGATAGTGCCGCTCACGCCCATCGGCGCCGGTTTGTGCTGCAGAAGGTTCAGCCGGCGCTGCTGGGGTTGATGGACGGATCGGTCTCGACGCTGGCGCCGTTGTTTGCGACGGCGCTGGCGACCCGCAGGCCGCTGACGGCATTTTACGTTGGATTGGCCGCGTCGGTGGGGGCGGGGATCAGCATGGGATTGGCCGAGGCCCTGTCGGATGACGGGAAAGTCACCGGCCGCGGGACGCCGCTGGGACGCGGAGCGATCACGGGCTTGGCGACCGTCGTCGGCGGAATGCTGCACACCTTCCCGTTTCTGCTTCACTCACTGAGCGCGGCGTTGCAATTGGCGTATGTGGTGGTCGTGATCGAGTTGACGTTGATCGCATACATCCGGTTCCACTTCATGAAAAGCCCGCTGGTGAAAACGATTGTTCAGGTGATCGTGGGCGGAGCGATTGTGTTCGCGATCGGGATGTGGCTGGGGACGCTGGCGGGGACGTGAAAAGATCTGGGAGCGGCGGCAAGACAATTCTCGAACAGGCGTTACAAACCGGCCCAAATAGAAAGGCCGACTCCGAAGGATCGGCCCTTTGACTTGCCCAGGACAGGATTTGAACCTGCACGGGTTGCCCCGCTACCACCTCAAAGTAGTGCGTCTGCCAATTTCGCCACCTGGGCGTGCGGCCTGGCAGTATACGCCGCCGTTGCACGGTGTCGAGAGAATCATCGGGGGCTGTTCTTTCGAGTTGCCGCCTCTTGCTGTATTATAGGGAACCCAACCGCCATGCCTCCCGTGCTCAGTGCAGGAGTTTCGTATGCCGCTTTTGGACGCATCGGCGTTGGATCAGGATTTGGAGCAGCTTATTTCTCTGCTGCGGCTTCTGTCGGATAAGACCCGTTTGAATATTCTGCGCTGTCTGGCGACGGGGGAGCGCAACGTCAGTTCCCTGTGTGAAAGCCTGCGGCTTCCACAGCCGACGGTCAGCCATCATTTGGGTTTATTGCGGGTGAACCACATCATCGCCAACCGCCGCGTGGGCAAACAGGTTTTCTACACTCTTCACGGCGCGGTGAAGCAGACCGAGACAAACGCGCTGGAGATCTCCGCGGAAAATTTTTGCCTGCGGATCACCCGGCGGCCGGCGACGCCCCGTTCTGCCCCGACTCATCCCTGAAAAACCGCCCCGTCGCGTGGATGAAAACATCCTCGAGCGTGGGCTTGCCCACCGATATCGATTCGATCAATCCCGGCAAAGCCTCGATCAGTTGGGGCACAAATTCGTGCCCGCGCTGGCGCTCGAGACGGACGACGCCGTCGAGCGTTTCCGTCGCGAGCTGAAATCTTTCGCGGACCGTTTCCGCCACGCGCGACGGCTGTTTGGTGGTCATGCTGATCACGTCGCCGCCGATGCGTTCTTTCATGGCCGCCGGAGTATCGCACGCCGCCAGCCGGCCCCGGTCCAGGATCGCCAATCGCGAGCATCGGTCCGCCTCGTCCATCAGATGCGTCGTCAGCAGAACCGTTACGCCGTCGTTTTGCTGAATCTGCGTCAGATCGTTCCATAGGTCGATGCGGGCCGCGGGGTCGAGTCCCGTGCTGGGCTCGTCAAGTAGCAGAATCCTGGGCTGATTGAGCATTCCCTTGGCCAATTCGACTCGTCTGCGCATTCCGCCGGAGAATCCTTCGACGCGCTCGTGCCGCCGGTCCGCGAGGTTCACCCGCTCCAGCAGCCGGGTGATCCGTCGCGACAGCTCGGAGCCGCGCAAACCGTACAGATGTCCCTGTTGACGAAGATTTTCCTCGGCCGTCAGTTGCTTATCGAGGCTGGGTGACTGGAACACGACGCCGACATATCGGCGGATTTCGTCGCGGTTTTGGGCCAGGTCCAGGCCGAACATTCTGACCGTTGCCGGCGGGGCGGCGATGAGGGTGCAAAGGATGCGAAAGAGCGTGGTCTTTCCGCTTCCGTTGGGTCCGAGAAATCCAAAGATTTCGCCCCGCTCTACGCGCAGAGACAAATCCACCAGGGCCGCCCGCCGGCCGTAATTGTGGCTCAGGTGATTGACTTCGAGGATGGTTTCAGGCGACTGCGACTGCATTCATGGAGCTTGAAACGTAAATTGCACATTCGTTTGTCCGCCGTCGCGGACGGTGATCTGCTGCTCCTGCTGCGGCAGCACTTCCTGCCAGGCGGCGAGCTTATACGTCCCCGGCGGAACGTGCTGGATGGAAAAGCTTCCATCATCCGCCGTCACCGCGAACCAGGGATGATCGAACACGCCGATCCAGGCGCTCATCCACGGATGAACATCGCATCTCACCGGGAACGGGGCTTCGGGCAATGAAAGCTTGATGTCGCGCTGTCCCGGGCCGGGAAAACCATAGTTCGCAGCCGGATTCACCGCGCATTTGAGGTGTACGTCGTGCATCGTCTTGTCGCTCGACTTGATTCGCAGCGTCTGCCCCGTCTGAACCGCCCCGACATGCGGCACGTACTGGCACCTGATCTGGTCAAGCACCACGGGCGTTTTCAGCACAAACGTCGGCTTGGGCGCATCTTCGAGATAAACGATGACGTTCTTCAGCCCGCGATCCGGCCCGGGGACGATCGTTTCATCGGGGATCATCGGCGAGCCGGGGATCGTCCTCGGCAGCGGCAGATACCCCGAAATGACCACGCGGCCGCTAATGACGCCATTGCCTGACTCCGCGGTTCGCGTGCTGGCTTGCGCCGAGCCGCGGTCGCAGCCGGCCAGGGACATCATCCCCGCCAATGCCACGAACGTGCCGGCGCGTCTCACAAATTTTTTGAATGTCCAAAATGACACGGTCAACTCGAGGGCTTAAACCCGGTCCATCATCAGTACCGCAAGGAGCACCGGCAGATAAACGATCGACGCGAAGAACAATCTTCGGGCCTCGCCGCGGGTTCGCCTCGTGGCGCAGGAAACGCAGAACGCGAAAAAGACCACCCCCAGCAGCACGGCCGAGACGGTGTAAACTCTTCCCACCACGCCGGCGATTGCCGGCAGGAGGCTCACCGGCAGAAGGGCGGCGCTGTACAGCACGATCTGCCGGCTGGTGGCGCGCAGCGACGGATCGCTCACGGGCAGCATCTTGAATCCACCCGCGCGATAATCGTCCCGATAGAGCGTCGCGATCGCCAGGAAATGCGGGATTTGCCAGACGAAGAGGATTCCGAACAGCGCCCACGCCGGCGCCGCCAGCGATCCGGTCACCGCGGTCCATCCCATCATCGGCGGCACGGCCCCCGGCACGGCGCCGACGATCGTGTTCAGCGTCGTCAAGCGCTTCAGCGGAGTGTAAACCAGCACGTAGCTCAAAAGCGTCGCCGAGCCCAGAAGCGCCGTCAGCCAATTCACGAAAAACAGCAGATACCATCCGCCGAGAATCCCCATCGCCGTGCCGGATATCAGCGCCTGGGTTGGGGAGATTCGGCCGCTGGGAAGCGGGCGGTTGGCCGTTCGCCTCATGAGGCCATCGTATTCGCGCTCCAGATACTGATTCAAAATCGCCGCGCTGGCGGCGCACAACGCGGTCCCGACCAACGTATTCGGCAAGCGCGTCCAATCCGCCGTCGTCCTGGCCGCGATGGAAAATCCCACCGTTGTCGTCCCCAAAATCAGCAGATTCATTCGTGGCTTGACCAACTCATAGAAATCGCGCCAGGCCGATACCGGCTCCGCAACGGCGATGTCGTAAATGTTGGTCGCTGAGTTCATGGATCGAAAAATCCGATCTTACTGTCCTATTGCGGCATATTGAAGGCCCAAACCGGTCCGCGAAGTTGAATCGGCCGAATCCCGCACCCGCACCACGCCGAAAGCCCGCACCGCGATGACCCAATTCGTCACCAGCAGAAGCGCTCCCACCGCCACGTGGGCCGAGGCGATGTCCGCCGGCTTTCGCAACAGCACGGTCAAAATTCCCAGCGTCACCTGAACCGCCAGAAGCAGCAGCGCCAGATATCCCAGGCGGCGCAAACGCCGGCTGCCGCCGCAGCCGCAGCAAAATCTTCGCGGAAAGCGCGATCACGGCGATGCTGACCAGCACCGCTCCGATCCGGTGGGAAAAATGAATCCAGATTTGAAACAGCGTCACGCGATTCAGGCCCAGGTTCAGCCCAAAGCGACGGATCGCCTGCTCACGAAAGGCCGAATCGAGTTTCAGCGGCGGCAGCAGATGTCCGTAACTGGTGGGAAAATCAGGGATCGCCAGCCCCGCATCGCTGTGCCGCATGATCGCCCCGACGACCAATTGGACCAGGATGACCGCCACCGCGACAATCGCCAACCCCAAAACCGTTCGCACGGCGGGCAATTCATCCCGCGGCAGGTTTCGCCGCTCGGTCCAGAATCGCGAGGTCATCACGCAATAGGCGGCAATGAAGCAGAAAAAAAGCTGCGCCGCGCATCCGTGGACGATGGCCAGATCGCGAAGGCTAAGCACAACGCGCAATCCGCCGATGGTTCCCTGCGCAGGCGCGCGAGAAAAATCGCCACGGCCGTCCACCTCACCCATCTCCGGCGGTCCGTTGTCCACGCGGCGATCATCAGCAAAATGGTCAGCAGCCCCACGAACGCCCCGGCCAACCGGTGCGTATGCTCAAACAGAATTCCGCCGACCCACTTGCTCGGCGGAAAGGTGAACATGTTGTATCCCCAGGAATTGGGCCAATCCGGCACCGACATCCCGGCCTGATGACTGGTGACCAGCCCGCCCATAAAAATGAGCGGAAACGTCGCCGCAGCCGTGATCAGCGCCAGCCCGTGAACCGTCCGGTTGTACCGCGGTTTTTCCACCAAACGCTCGAATCCGAATCGTTCAATCTGGCGATTCTGCATAACCATGCAATCCCCCGGCGATTGCCTGCGACAAGATGCCGCGTTCATTCGCCGGTCCGATAAGCCTCATCCTGGGCCGGACATTGAGCGATGCTTCACCACAAATGTCAAATAGCCGATAGAACCGGCAATGTTTCGCGTCGCTGCTTAACTTGCCGAGATATCTGACCGAGGAAACTAGGTATGAACAAAGCCATCACTTTCGGTTGCGTGGCATTATTTCTCTGTGCGTGCAGCAGCCACAATAGCGGTTCGATGCAAGGTCAGAAGCTGACCCCGGATGCTTTCGAGTATTCCCACTGCAAAGGAGCCGCCGCTGAAGGCGAATACCCGTTTCGCGGCCGGGCAGCTCGATGAATCGGAAGGCAAGCTGGATGCCGCCATTCATCAATATAATGACGCGTTGAGCATTGATCCCAACCATCTGCCCTCGCTGTACCGCCTGGGCGTGATCTACGCGGAGAAGAAGGACTACGACAAGTCGATCGAGATTTGGAATCAGTACCTCGCCGCCAGCGATAATGCTCCCGAGGGGTATGGCAACCTGGGCTACTGCTATGAACTGGCCGGTAAATCCAAGGCGGCCCAGGCGACTTATCAAAAGGGCATTGACAAGGACGAAAACAACGCTCCGTGCCGGACCAATTACGGTCTGTTGCTGGCGCGGAAGGGCCGAATTCAGGAAGCCGTTCGCATGTGGAATCCGGTCCTGACGCAGGCGGAAATCCACTACAATCTTGCCAGCATTTACCTTCAGGATGGCCGCAAGCAGGAAGCCAAGGCTGAATACCAACAGGCCCTGAATCTGGATCCGACCATGATCGATGCGCGGGCCCGCCTGAGCGACCTGGGCAGTGATTAACCATCAACCCAACAGTTCGATTAATTCCTCATCCGGGGCGATACCATACCGCCCCGGATGTTCTGTTTTTGGAGTTCATAATCATGAATAATATTGAGAACCATGGCTTATCAAAAATATAAGAACGACAAGGGCGCCAATCGAATCGGCGAATCGAAGCTCAGGCGACAGATGTGCGACATCGGCTGGCGGATTTGGCTGAAAGGCTTTTGCGCCGGCAACGAGGGGAATCACTCCTATCGTCTTTCCAAGGACCGGATTCTTTGCACGCCGACGGGCATCAGCAAATCGACAATTGAAGCCGGATGACATCTGCGTGGTGGATTTGCAAGGCAAGCAGGTTTCCGGCAAGCGGAAGCGCACGAGCGAAATTCTGTTGCATCTGTTTATTTACAAGAACCGGCCGGATGTTCGGGCGGTGATTCACAGCCATCCACCCCATGCGACGGCCTTCGCCGATCGCGGGAGTGGAATTGCCCACGTGCATTCATCCCGAGGCGGAGATTTTTCTGGGCCGGGTGCCGACGGCCAAATATGTCACGCCCGGCGACACGCGCCTCGGCGAAACCCTCGCCCCCTTCATCAAGGATTCCAACACCGTTCTTCTCAGCAATCATGGAACGGTTTCGTTCGGCAAGGATTTGGAGGATGCGTATTACAAGCTCGAGATTGTGGATGCGTATGCGCGAATCCTGCTGCTGGCCAGGCAGCTTGGGCCGGTCCGGACGCTGACGCCCCAGGAGATGAAGGAATTGCTGGAACTGAAGAAGCAATTCAAATGACCGATGCCCGGACGATTTCTTCACGCCGCGACGGAGAGCGTGGCCGGTTGCGGAGAATCAAATAGCTCTAGAACTGGCCGGCCGTCGAGGCCGCGCCATTCTCCGGCGCACTTTGGGCCATGAACGGGCGAAATATTTGTGATGACGGCTGCGTCGAAGCGAAGTGAGCGGGCTTCGTCGTCGCTTATAATCGGAATCCCACGGTATTTTCGGCCGGTCCTGGCGAGGCGAGGATCGGCGATGGCGATGATTTCCAATCCCAATTCGATCGCGGCCAGCCAGAACGGGAAAATATTTTTGCCCACGTCAACCAACACGATCGAGCGGATTTGATGATCGCTTGCCCCATCGGCCAGGCGACGGCGAATTTCTCGGATCATCGCGAATTCCTCGAAGGCGTCTTCGCTGATCGGTTGCCGGCGATTGATGTGGATCGATCGGATCAATCCTTGCGCGAGCCCGCGCCAGAAGGCCAATCGGTGCCGCCAGCCCTTGGTTTGGGCGATCCAGCGGTAGCGGCGCAGCCAATCCAGCGCGTATGGCAAAATCCATTTCCGCGGGAATCGCCGGGCGATGACCAGAAGATTGTTCGCGCATCGAGCCGGGTGGTGCGGGCGGGGGAGCGGGCGCTGGGCGTTTTGAGATGGCGAACCTGAAGGTCCGAAAATCGCCGAATTTTCCAGCCGGCATCCAACAGACGCAGCGAAAGATCGTATTCTTCGGCCTGCATGAAAAAATCGTCCGGCAATCGTCCGGCCTGGGTGATCGCTTCACGCCGAAATCCCGTCCCGCAGCCGATGAAGACGTTCGGCAGCGCGCTGCTCTCGCGCGAGCCATCCGGAAGCACCACATCGAACACGGCGGCGCCGAGCTGGGGATCGGCCTGGAAATATTCGATCATCCGGCCGATCGAATCCGCTTCGGGATGCGAATCATCATCCAGAAATACGATGTAATGGCCGATGGCCTGGGCAAGTCCAAGATTTTTCGCGCAGGCCCCGCGGTTTTTGCGCTGTCTGAGCAGATGCACCGACGGAAACTGCTCCGCGATGGCGTCGGCGGAGCCATCGGTGCTGGCGTTGTCGACGACGATCGTTTCCGCGGCGAAGTCTCCAGAGCCTTCGAGCGATCGCAGTTGCGAAAGCGTGTGAAGCACCGCGGCCCGGCGATTGTGCGTCGAGAGCAGAAACGTCACGCGCGGGGATTCGGTCCGGCGCGGTCCCCGTAGCGTGCACGGCCGGGCCGGATCAAAATCATTGCGATACGGGTTCTTTTCCGGCAGGTTCCACTTGGCAAAAAGCTTTTCGTTGTCCTCACGTCCGCGGGAGTCGTCTTCGCGCGCCGGTCGTCGGCATGCTGATCGTGGTCGATGTAGCAGCCGTACGCCGGCTCGATCAGCAAACCCGCGTGCCAGGCTTTCAGCGAGAGATCGGGATCGGCCGCATAAAAATAAAATCGCTCGTCGAAATAGCCGAGCCTGCGATAAATCTCCCGGCGTCCGATGGGAAAATTGGCATACAACGTGCCGCGAAGGTGGCACAAACGATACTCGCGGCCATTGTGTAGAGCGTGATAGGCGATATTCTTTTGCGATGCGTAACGATGAAACATCGCCAGGAATGCGACGCGGGGGTCGGCGGAATCGATTTGCCGAACGGCATCGTCCAGCGTTGCGGGCAATGGCCGGGCATCGTCGTTGAGCCAGATCATATTGCGGCCCGTGGCCGCGCGAAACCCGGTGTTGGTCGCGCGCACGAAACCGCCGCGGCGCTTCTCGCGGATGACCCTCAGCCGTGGGCCCAAAGACTTCCCGGCTTCGGCCAGGACTTTGGACGTGCGGTCCTCGCTGGCGCCGTCCACCACGATGACCTCAAAGGAGCACTTGACGTCTTGCGCAAAAACCGCAACCCGTGCTCAAGCAGATCGGCCCGGTTGCACGTGGGGATGATGATCGAGAGATCGCACATATCAGGCGGCCTTTTTTGCTTGATGGGTGGCGACGGCGAATTCGTAGGTTTTGATAATCGAACCAATGAAACGCTCGGGAGCGAACCGTGCGATGCGCTCGCGGCCGCGCTCGGCGAGCAGGCCGCGGAGTTTTTTGTCGCCGGCCAGGCGGCGCATCGCGCTCGCCATGGCGGCAATATCCGTCGGATCGAACAGCAATCCGGCATCGCCGACCTGTTCGGGGAGACTGGTGACATTTGAACTGGCGACCGGGCAGGCGCAGGCCATCGCCTCCATGATGGGAATGCTCCAGGCCTCGAATTCGCTAGGGAAGATCAGCGCCGTCGCCAAATGGTACAGACCCACGAGGTCTTCGGTGCTGATCCGGCCGAGAAGCCGCACGTTCTGGACCGGCTGAATTTCCTCCTGCCTGCCGCCGGTGAGAATGAGTTGGCATTCGGCGATTCCCGCCACGACGAATGCCTGAATCAATCGGCGATGATTCTTATGAGGCCACGCCGCCGCTGGGTAGATGAAGAATCTCGCCGGCAAATCGAATTTTTGCCGCAGATCGGCCAATTGCACGGGCGTCGGGCGATTAAGAAAAACCGATTGGAACGGATCGGACGTCACGAAGATTTTTGTTCGATCGACGCCCAATTGCTTGGCCAGATCATCACGGACGTAGTGGCTCGCCGCGACGAGGGCGTCCGCCCGCCGGGCCGACGCCGTCCACCATTTCTCCCGGTTGGCGATTTCCGCCGCCGAAAAATATTCCGGAAAATGCCGGTGTTGAAGATCGTGCAGATTCAGCACGATCGGCAGCTTCAGGTCCAGGGGATTGATCGTGTTTCCGGGAAAATGAATCAGATCGACGCCGTGACGGGCCAGCAGATCGGTTTTGCGCCGCTGGAAATCAGCCAGCGAGCGCGGATCGACGCTTGATAATTCCGCCCAGTTCCCGGCGGGGCGGTCCAGCGGCAGGACATCGGTTCGCCCATCGGCGAAGCCGGCGAAAAGCGAATGATTCTCCGCGCGGGTGATCAGGAGCAATTTGCTTGCCGGCGAAGCGGGCGATTTCAGGGCTTCGATCAGGCCGAGCGTGTAATTCTCGATGCCGCCGACCTGGCCGGGAAGGATGCAGTTGGTGTCGATGGCGACGATCATGTCGATACCATTTCACGCGGCGGTGCGAGCGGATTCGCCGATGGCATCACCCAATTCACGGGCGACACGCTGTTGCTGAATTCGCGTCAGGCCGAAGAACATCGGCGGATTCAGGATGGACGCGCACGTTCTTTCGGCGATCGGGCAGGGATCGGTTTTGTATTTGCCAAGGATCGGCTGGGCGTAGAGCGGAGCGGGATAACAGATGCGCGTTTCGATGCCGCGGTTCTTGAGCCGCCGGACGGCCCGGTCGCGATCCGGCGTCAGAACTGAAAACAGAAAAAAGCTGTTGCGTCCTCCCGGCACGCCGGGCGGGGTTCGCAGGCCAAGGTCCGTGAATTCATCTTCGTATTGACCGGCCAATTTCTGGCGGTCCGCCAGGAGCGCGTCGAGCTTGCCAAGCTGCGCAAGGCCGATGGCGGCTTGCAGTTCGGTCATGCGGAAATTGTGTCCCAGCTCGACGTGGTGATATTTCCGGTCGGGGTCTTCGCCTTGGGAACGGATGATCCGCATCCGCCGCGCCAGGGTCGGATCGTCCGTGAAAGCCATGCCGCCTTCGATGGTGGTGATCGTCTTGGCGGCATGGAAGCTGACGGTGGAGATCAGGCCGTGTGCCAGCGCGGGTTTGCCGTTGAACGCGGCGCCAATGCTTTGGGCTCCGTCGAGGATCAGCGGCACATTGTGGCGATGCGCCAGCGAGAGCAGGGCGTCGAAATCGCAGGGATTGCCGCCGTGGTCCGTGCAAAGGATGGCGCGGGTTCGTAAAGTGATGCGGTCGGCAGCGCTGACGGGATCCATCCCAAGGTTTCGTGGATCGATATCGCAAAAGACCGGCCTGGCGCCGACGATGGCCACGGTCGAAGCGGTGGCGATGTAGGACAGCGCCGGGACGATCACCTCATCGCCCGGCCCAATGCCGGCGGTGCGCAGGGCCACATCCAGGGCCGCGGTTCCGTTGCTGACGGCGACGGAAAATGCCCGCCCGGCGCGGACGGCCATCTGCTCCTCGAACTGCGCAACCCGTGGGCCGCAGGTCAGCCAACCGCTCTTCATGCACGCGATGACTTCGTTCAACTCCGCCTCGCCAACGGCGGGCTTGGCCCAGGGAATTGGCTGGTTTGGTGCGGACGTTCGTTTCATGGGATTCGCTTGCGCGGTCCATTGGTTTATCGGCCAGTGGCGTGGGATCGCATCAGTTATCGGGCGTGCTAACTTTGCAGCCGCGACAGAGCGAGGGCCGATAACCCATTTTGAGGTGAATCGACCATGACCGCCGATGTCCCCATCGCGTTTTTTGTGTTCAATCGGCCCGGGCCAACGGAAAAAGTGTTCGCCGAAATCTCCCGTGCCCGGCCGTCGAGGCTGCTGATCGTTGCCGATGGCCCGCGCGGCGAGGCCGAGCGCGCCGCATGTGATGCGGCCCGGCAAGTTACGGATAAAATCGACTGGACCTGCCACGTGCGGCGAAATTACTCGGATACAAACCTCGGCTGCCGGCGGCGGATGCACACCGGAATCGACTGGGTCTTTTCCCAGTGTGAGCAGGCGATTCTGCTCGAAGATGATTGCTTGCCCCATCCGACGTTCTTCCGCTTTTGCGGCGAACTGCTCGATTTATATCGCGACGACGAGCGCGTGATGATGATCAGCGGCGACAACATGCAGCACGGCCGCCGCTGGACGCCGTACAGCTACTATTTTTCCGTGATGACGCACATTTGGGGTTGGGCGACGTGGCGACGGGCGTGGAAGCATCACGATGCCGCCATGAGCGATTGGCTCGTACATTCGGCGTCTGATTTTCCGGGGGATTTTGTTCCTTGTGCGGCCGCCCGGCGTTACTACCGTAAAATGATGCACGAAACCTACAGCAACAAACTTGATACGTGGGACCTCGCCTGGATGTATGCCGTCTGGAAGCGCCGGAGTTTGACCGTACTGCCGGAGGCGAATCTGGTTTCCAACATCGGATACGGCCCCGGCGCGACGCATACAAAAAAGCCGGACCCATTCGCGGCCTTGCCGATCGAGCCGATGCAATTTCCGCTTCGGCATCCGCCGGAGATCAAAAATCTCGCGGAGGCGGACCGGAACTTTTTCAATCTGGAGATTAAAGAGCTTCGGGAACAACTCGCCAAAAGCGGCTTGGCCGCGTGAAGCGGTCATACGGGGACATTCACTCGCCCATCTTCTGTGCGCAGGTTGGGCCGACGCAGGACTGATGATCGCAGGGCAGAGTTCGGCTGTTTAGAAAGGCGTCGTTGCGATAGAAGATCGAGGTACAATTGCGATAGAGGTACGACGGGATCAGCCCGAAGAAGTCGAGTCGTTTCCAGCCGCTGTCCATCAGAAATGCCAGGCCGTCGCGATACATTTTCCGGTCCGAATTGTCGAAGACGATGATGCCGTCGGGTTTGACGCTGGCGGCGGCTCGGCGGGCGCACTGATTGCGCTGCTCGCCGTCGATGACGATCGCGTCATACGGGCCGGCCTCCGGCGCGTCCTGCAGATTCGCATAGCGGTCCGGGTCCTCGGAAAGCACAAGGGTTGCATTCGCCGGAGCCTTCGACGCGACGAGCTGATGCCATGCCCGGTCGTGCTCGACGCCGACCACTCGTTTTGTTCTCGCCGCCCACCACAAAGTTGAGTTGCCGCATCCCCATTCCAGCACCGTCCAGTTCCGTTGGACCCTTGGCTCCAGAAAATCAATGGCCGGATAGGTGAACCATGGAATTGGTTCGCCGGCAGCATCGACGGGAAGGCCGTCGAACAGCGAATTCAACCAGCCGGTGGTCACCAGAGCATTGATGCGAAACGGCGCCAGGCGGACGACATTTTCCAGGTCCGCGCCGCGCTTGAGGGGTTCGAATAGATTTACGTGCCGGCCGCCGGCCAGGGAACCATTGGCCGCCAGGGTGCGCCGCAGCAGTTGGACCGCCTCTGGGAACCGCCCCTGTCGACCGGATTGGGCCGCTTGCCCCATCAGAGCATCAGCGGTCGCCTCGTCAGACATCAATGCAACTCCTTGAGCCGCCAGCCCCTCACGCGGCAAGGCTGGACGTGTCGCCGACTCGGGCCAAGTCCGCCGCGATGAACGCCAGCATTCGCCTGGAAATTGCCGTGTATGTATGCGTTTCCAACACGCGCTCGCGCATTTCCCGGGCGATTTTGCGCCGCTGGTCGCCAGACGCCAAAAAATGTTTCACTTGTCCCACCAACTGCTCGCGCGTTGAAAAAGCGACCCGCTCGTGCCGGTCGAAGAGCGTATTGACCGTGCGGGTGAATCCGGTCATCGCGCATTCCTCCATTGCGACGAAGTAAAGATCGGCGTCGCTGGCCGGATCGACGGCCCCCAATTCGGCGTAGCGCCGCATCAGCGCCGACAGCTTTTCATCGCGTTTTTCCAACATCTCCCGCCCGCTGCGAATCCCGTGTTGCTGACACCAGTTCCACATGTCGCGCAGAAGAATCTCCAATTCATCCGCCGTGACCGAGCGGATCAGGAAAAACCCGCCTGCCATCAGCCCGTCGAGCAGTCGCTGATGGACCCCGCCGTACGGCGTCACCTGGAGATTGATCGCGCTCGCCTGGTAGATCGCCCGCAGTTGCGCCTCGTTGTCCGCCACGCCGCGGGCAAATCGCTTGAATTCCGGATGGTTCTCCCACCCCTTGCCGTAAAGGCGCAGGTCCACGCCCATCTCGGCGACCCAGCGAATGGCCTGATGGCGGAACATCGCGTTGTTCACGCGGCACGTAAACAAATCCAAAAGTTCGTTCACATCCGCCGTCAGACGATTGTCGCGCAACGAATCGACGATGATCTTTTGAAGCGCTTCGCCCGCGGTGACCGATCCGCCGGCGTCGTAAATCGCCCGCAGTCGCTCGTACAGGTCTTCAAGCAGCCGCCGGGTATCGGGCGATCCGCCGCGCTGGATCTGCTCGCGGATGATCTGGTCGGCGGGCACGGTTGCATGGCTCACGAACGACGCATCGCACCGCAGCGGTGCAAGCTCTTGTTCGCTCATAGCCGCGGCGCTGAATCGGTCCGGATTGCTCCCGACCATCGCGGGCATGAATCTCGATCCCGGATAGCCGCAGCGCTGCACGAGTTCGGCGCGGCCGTAGCCGATGGCGTAATCGAGCGGCCCCTGCGAGCGGCCGGCCTCGGAACTGTAAATGGTGCCCAGACGGTCCTGCACCCACATGACGAACGGCACATGCTCCGGCACGCCGCGCAGTTCCTTGCGGTAATGGTCGATGATGACGACCAGGTCCGGCTGAAACTCGGCACAGGCCGACGCGACGGCCAGGCCGTTGCAGGCCTCGTGGTCCTGCTGTTCCATAAGCAGGCGGGTCTGATGACCCAGGCGCTGGAACGATGCCAGCCAATCCCGCATGGAATATTGCAGAAACGTGGTGAATCGCGAGGTGATGCCGAGGATTTTCAGCGGCTGGCCGGAGTCGAGCCGTGACGCGATCATTGCCGGCGTGGCGTCGCCCGAGGGGCAGAATCGTTCGACACAGTTTTGGAATTCCCGATACGCCTTGGCCCCGGCGTCGGCGAGGATTTCATCAAGCGTCGGACTGCCGCTCCACAGCACGGGATCGACTCGCACGGACAGTTGCGGCCAGGGACAAACGTGGTCGACCGTCAGGCTTTGGCGGAAATCATTCATCGCCTCGTTGCCGACGAACAATCGAACGCGGGGATCCGCCAGCAGGCTTTGCCAATCCTGCACGTGCAGAATGACCCACAACCGTTCGATGTCGCCGATCAGGAAATAGAGCGGCGATCGGTGGCCCGGCGCCTCCGGGGTCTTGCACGGAAGTTGGTAAATGCCGTTCCAAAGCCAGCCCATTTCTTCGCCGACGATCACGATCGCCTTGTTACAGACCGCCGACGGATAGAGCCGGCGGACCACGTCCGCCGCCGCTGGCGGCGCCAACGAATGCGGCAATGGCGTCACGCCCGTGGCGTCACCAACGCCAAGCTGAATGGCTTGCGAGGTCGCGTGGATGTGATAATTCTGTTTTGGAACAAAGACTCTCAGTGAATCGGCCAACTCGGGATACGCCCGGCCAACGCTTGCACGTTTGCCGAAAATCTTGATCCCAGATTTTTCAGCGGCGTCCAGGAGATTTGAGGCGCGGAACCATCCATGACGTGTGCTATCGGCGGATTTGACGCTGAAACGTGAGGGATTATCGGGCGTTGGCGCCGCCATCATCCTATCGCGAGCTGCGCCTGCTCGCGAAGTGCCCGGTACTTCGCCAGGAGGCTCAGCCGTCGATCGTCCAGGTCCAACAGGGCCTGAATGAACCGCCCCTCGACCGTCCGGCACAGGGCGGCCAACCGCTGCTCGGGATCGGTCCATCGGAGTGGACGGCGGCTGGCAACAAAGGACATGTCGTAAAACCCGAAGATTGCGGGGATGAATTCGATGCAGGCGGCCCCGGATCGGCGGAACAATTCGCGGATGGCCGGCTTGCTGAACAAGAAAAGATGCTCGGTCGAATCCAGCATCAGGGGGAATTTATGTTTCTCGTCATGAAGCTGCTGGAGGCTCATCCCCTGGGGATAGGCCGGCGTCTGGGCCAGCAGAATCCCGTCCGGTTTGAGCAGTTGAAGGCAGCGGGCCAGCGTCGCGGGCGGATCGGGCAGATGTTCCAGAACATCCATCATGACGATGACATCCAGCGAATTCGGCTGGATCGACTGGTCTTCGATCGGGCCGATGAGAAGCGGCACGTGGAACGTTTCCCTGGCCAAACGAACGATGGATGGACTCAATTCCAGGCCGACGGCATCAAACCCGGCTTGGCGGAGCATGGCCACGAATCCCCCGTGAGCGCAGCCGATTTCGAGAACTTTCGCCGGCGGCAACTGGAATTCCAGCAGAGACCGCAGCCAATGGATGCATCGCTCCGCCAGGTCCGAACGGCTCCTGGAAATGATGTCGGGACACCCCAAATCCGCGGTCTGATGAGCGAACCAGTAATCCTTGCCGTACAGGTCTTTCGAATCATCCCTGACGCGCGGATCGAACGACGGTGGGCCGCACGCGGCGACGAGCGTCTCGCACGCAACACAGCGGCGATAGCCTTCGCCGAAGGGCAGCAAATCGGAGTGTCCGCACCAGCAGCGCACAAGACTGTTATCGGTTTGTGCGGAACGTCCGAATAAAATTAAGGGTTTCAGCGAATTCTCAGGTGGCGTAACTGTTTACCGTCGGGGGGCACAAATCCACTATTGCGACACCGAGCCAACGGATGAAGAACAAAAGGATGATCGGTTACGATTTTCTTGACGGCCGAATTCGCTGGCTCGCATGTGAGCAGGCGTCGCCGCCGCGAACGCCGTTGGATGGCCTGGCGACGATCGGGCGAGCCGTCGGCGGACCAGGGGGACAGTCGCCGCGTTCCGCGGCCGGTTCAGCGGAGTTTCGAACTCAGGTTCGACCTCGGCGAGCTCAGTCGAGCCGAGGTCGAGTACGTGCTCGAAACTCCGCTGCAGTTGACGCCGGAGGCGGCGACTCTCTTGTTCGTTCGCCGACGGCTCGCCGGATCGTCGCCGGGGGAGCCAACGGGTTCAGCGGCGGCGGCGATTTCTGATATACGAGCCGGCGATTTCGGCCGTGACGAAAACTGCAACCGACAAAAATCCGATCCGCCGCACGCCGAAAACCGCTCTGCTGGGGTGATCCCGTTGCGGTAAACAGTTACTAGGCCGCGGCTGTCAGGCTGTTCGTGGGCGCGGCGTCGATCTCGTAGCCGAAATGGTCCATCAGTCCCTTCACCGCTTCGCAGCAGCGGCGGGCCACGCTTGGATCAAGGTGGTTTCGCCAGTCGCCCACGGTTCCGCTGCGGTAGAAGGAGTTGGGATCCGCTTCGCCGCGCTGCGCCCGCCGGAAAGCTTTTCAAAGCTGCCGGCCTGAACGCACGATTGGACGCTGGAATCGGAACCATCAACCCCAACGTGCTCCAGGCAGCGGCGAATGACGGCCGCTTCATCCCGATGCATATCTTCATACCGGACATTGAGAATCGCCTGAGGACCTAGCTTCTGCTCGGCGGCGACGGCGGCTTCCACGTGCATCCTCCAGCTTTGGGTGATGAACGATTCAACGTACTGCTGCTTCGATCTCGGATCGCCTTTGGCCAGGTGGAACAAGGCGCTCGTCGCCGCGTCGCGGGGGTCCCGCACGATGTTGATGAATTGACACGTGGGATAGAGTGTGCGTAGCAACGGCACCGATAGGATGTGCTGCGGCGTCTTGTCCGCCAGGACGCGCACCGTGTTGGCGGGTTTGCCGCTGGCTATCAGGTAACGCGCGAACACGTTTTCGCTGAAGGCCCGCATGACCAGGTGGAGTTCGGCATCAAAGATCAGCCCTTTTTCAGAGCCGCCGTTGTTCTTCTGGTCCGTATTGAACATGCTGCCGGCCTGTTGCAGAAGCGGAAACAAACGCCAGGCAAATCGTCCTTCGCCCGCGGCGACAATGTTCGGATGTCCGTTCAGTGAGTTGGACAGCCAGGTTGTGCCGGATTTCGGGCAGCCCGTGATGAACAGCTTCCGAAATTGGGCCGCCGTCTGAATGACGCCGAGCCACTGAGGCAGATGAGAATCTATATTGTTTGTCACGGATGCTCCCAATTTCCCGCTTCGACGCCGTCCGCAAGGGACGCACACGGTGGTTATCGGAGCAACGGCCGCGTCATAATGAACGATTTTGCCGCCTCCGAATGCCAACATGTCATCCTCCCGGCGGAGTTAATTCGCCGTCGCGCGGCGTCGATAATCTGTTTGGAGGAATCTATTTGTAGACAAAAAAGCCTCCGTGAATCCGCATGGAATTCCGCGCATGAAACGGCGAACCATCATTATCGCAGACGATGAAGCGTTTCTCGCACAGCTTCTCTCTTACAACATTCAAAAGAGCGGCGCCGAGGTTTTCGTGGCCCGCAACGGCCTGGAACTTTGCTCCCTTGCCGAGAGCAAACGGCCGGACCTGATCATCACCGACTACCAAATGCCCGTCATGGACGGCCTGACGGCCTGCAAGCGGCTGAAACAGAACCCCGCAACGGCCGGCATTCCCGTTTTGATGCTGACGGCGCGCGGGCACCGCATGAGCCGCGAGGAACTGGCGCAAACCAACGTTCGCCTGCTCTTGCCCAAGCCGTTCAGCATGCGCGAGGTGATGGTGCGGATCGATGAAATGTTGAATGCTTCGCTTGCGGCAACCGCCGAGTCCGCGGACGTGGGAGGATCGGCGAAATGACCCTGCTCGCCGCCGAACCGTCTCCCATCTTCGCCGAGTTCTCGCAGCGGGCCCTGGACCTGGGCGTGTTGTGCTGGTGCTGCGACGGCGACGGCCAGATCATCGCCCACACCCCCGGCAACGAGTTGGCCGCCGCACTGGGACGATCCGACCGATTTCGCTCCGCCCTGCGAGCGGTCGCTGGCGACGGCGGCGATGCCGCCTCCGAACATTTCCCCGGCTGCCGCTTCCTCAAGCAAAGCGATTCCTCCGGCGAAACCGTCGCCCTGATCCTCACGCCCGATGCCTGGAACTCCGGGCCGCTGGCGCAAATCTGCGAAGAGTCCGGAATCGAGCGCCCGTGGGCTGAAAAATCGCTCGCTCCATTCATCCAGCGCGACCGCAACCAGGCCAATCAAATTATGACGGTGCTGAAGCATTATCACCGCGATCTGGGCAACGCCGCCGCCGACCACCATCTCTCCGATCAGTTCACGCACCAACTCTCGCAATCTTACGAGGTGATGAATGTCCTGTTCCGCATGGCCCATTGCCTGAATTCGAACAACGACGCGGTCGCCGTGACCAAAAACGTCTGCGATGAGCTTGCGCACGTTCTTCCATTTAGCTGGGTGGCGATCTGGTTTCGCGAGGGAGAACAGGTGGTTCCCGACCTGGCCGGCCGATTGACCGCCAGCGGAACCCTGCCGTGCCGGCCCGATCTGCTGATCCAGCACGCCCGGCGGCTCTGCTGCCTCCCCGCGTCGCAGTCCTGGTCGGGAATTCTCCTGCCCGGCAAAAATGAATTGGCCTCCCTGGCCGGCGCCGACATTCTCGCCGAACCGATCTCGCGCGGACGTGCCAACGTGGGCGTTCTCCTCACCGGCAACAAGCAGGGCGACGATCAGGACATCTCCAGCGAAGAGACCCAGCTTCTGAACGCGGCCGCGAACTTCATCAGCGTCTTCCACGAGAACATGGCCCGCTACGCCGAGCAGCGCGGCCAATTCCTCGGCACGCTGCATTCCCTTTCCGCCGCCATCGACGCCAAGGACCCGTACACCTGCGGCCATTCCGATCGCGTCTCGCGCCTCGCCTCCAAAATCGCCGCCGCCCTGGGCATGGACCGCGACATGATCGAGCAATACCGGATCGCCGGACTCCTGCACGATGTCGGCAAGATCGGCGTTCCCGAATCCGCCCTGTGCAAGCAAGGCCGGCTCACCGATGAGGAATTCGCCCAGATCAAGCGTCACCCCGAAATCGGATATCGAATCCTTCACGACATCCCGTCGATGGAACAAGTCCTTCCCGGCGTTCTGCACCATCACGAGCGCTGGGAAGGCCACGGCTATCCCCGCGGCCTGGCCGGCGAACAAATCCCGCTCATTGGCCGATGTCTGGCCCTGGCCGACACGTTCGACGCGATGAGTTCCAACCGATCCTATCGCAACGCGATGCAGCGCGAAGTGGTGTTAGCCGAGATCAAGCGCACCGCCGGCTCGCAATTCGATCCGAAGCTGGTGGATGTGTTCCTGTCACTGGATTTTGGGGATTTCAAGGCGAGCTAGAATTTGCCTCATCAAGCGTTTGTCTAACAAATGGTCGGTTTGCACGGGGAAAAGCTTGAGATTTCCCTGGTGTACATAAGCTTGCCGCCATTGTGGCTCACCAGTCTTGAAGTGACCCAGCCAGCCGATCTTGGCGCGCCCCTGACAGCAACGGTCCGGCGTAATACAATCCAACGAGAGGTGTTTATGTCCGACATCATTCAAGGCAATTGGGACGATCTGGTGAAGAACAACAACCTGCACGGCCGCAAGGTCCGCGTCATCGTCCTCGACGAAGATCAGGGCGAAGCTCCTGACAACCCCTGGCTCAAGTCACTGCGCGCTTGGGCCGACGGCCATCGGCCGCTGGGGCATCCGGTCGATGACAGCCGCGAGAGCATCTACTCCGGGACGGTTGATGATCCTCGTTGACACCAACATTCCCCTGCGCATCGCCCAGGCCGGCCACCCGCATCGCCAGGCCGCCTTGGATGCGCTGGAACGTCTCACCCTGCGCGACCAGGAGCATTTTGCCATCGCGCCACAGAGCCTTTACGAGATGTACGTCGTCTGCACCCGACCGGCCAGCGCCAACGGCTTTGGCTGGACCGCGCCCAGGCCTGCGCCGAAATCGCCGCCGCCCGCGCCCTCTTTGAGCTTTTGCCCGAAACAGCCCAAGTCTATCCCACCTGGGAAGGCCTGATCGCCAAGCACGCCGTTCAGGGCAAGCACGCCCACGATGTTCGTCTGGTGGCGCTCATGATCCAGCACCACGTCGCCAGGCTCCTGACCTTTAACGACGCCGACTTCCATGCCTTCGCCGAGATTCAGCCGCTTAACCCCTTCGATGTTCTGGCCATTTCTAAAAGCTAAACGTGCCTGAGCACGTGAGAACCATTCATTTGTTGGCATCGAATTCAGCCTGGGAGGCGGGGGTGGTGTCGATCACCTCGCCAATGGACTCGAGCATATCCTGCAAGAGCAGCCGGTCGGTTCTCATAGGGGGATAGCTTCCGCCATGACCGCTTGGCGAAATCGCGGCCGCATTCCTTCCTCATTAATCACGTCCACGCGCATTCCCAGCAGGTCCCGCAAATCCATGACCAATCCCCCGTGATCCAGCAGCGTACGGCCGGGATCGAAGCGGACGATGAGATCGAGATCGGAATTCTCGGTGTTATCCCCGCGCCGACCGAACCAAATATGCGCACGTCATGCGCACCGTATTGCCGGGCGATCTCCAGGATCGCCTCGCGCTTCTCCTGCAAGGTTTGGCGGGTCAAAACCATAGGTCAGCAACACAATTGTACCATCGCCAACGTACCCGCGTCACGCGGCCATAGAACGGAGGGTACATGTCCCCGAGCGATCGTTCGCACTCGTGCGAACAACGGACCAGACAATTCTCAAAAACTAGCGGCGCCCCGTTTCATTCCGATAGCTGGATTGTAACGCCATTGCGATTGTGCTGGTATAATGCAGCGCATGGCATCGCGGCAAAGCGCGTTGTTCAAGTCGGGGTTATTGTGGTCCGCGCTGTATCTGGCGGCATGGCTCGTATGCTTGGCGCTGGTCTTGCCCGTCGGCATTTTTTACACGGGCTTACCCTTTAAGGACGTCCTACGGGCTCTTTGGGCAAACCACCCTCTAGTTATTGCGCTGGCCGCAGTGCCAGTTGGGGTTTGCTCCCATGTCTGGCTTTCGCTACTCAATCAATGGATACGAGGCGTTTTGGGACGTTGGCGGCGCGATTTCTAACGGCTTCAAATTGGAGGGATCGTACCCACAACCGTAGGCTGCTGCGGGCAGATTAGGACAGCACCGATTCAGCTTGTTTCTCGAAAGGCGCTTCAGCTTAGACGGACGACAGGATTTCTACGCCCCCTGATTCACCTGCTCGACCAGCACGCGTTTCAGCACCTTGCCGGTGGGCGAACGCGGCAAATCCTTGGGGAAATAAAACTCGCGCGGAATTTTCCATTGGGCCAGGCCGTGCTCGCGGCACAGGTCGCGAAGGGCTTCGGGCGTGACGGTTTGGCCTTCCTTGGCGATGATGAAAGCGACGACTTGCTCGCCGCGGCCGGGGTCTTTTTTGCCGACTACCGCGGCCTCGGCCACGGCCGGGTGGGTCAGCAAAATTTCCTCGATCTCGCGCGGGGCGGCTTTTTCGCCGGCGACGATGATTAAATCTTTTTTCCGGCCGGTGATAAAGAGAAAGCCGTCGGCGTCGGTCATTCCCAGGTCGCCGGTTTTGAAAAAACCGTCCGGGGTCAGGGCGGCGGCGGTCTCCTGGGGGAGATTGTGATATCCCTTCATTACCATCGGGCCGCGGAGCCAGATCTCGCCGGTTTGGCCGGGCGGGACGGGGTTGCCGTTGTCGTCGGTGAATTTGATCTCGACGCCGGGGATGGGTTTGCCGACGCTGCCGGGGCGGTGGTCGTGGGGAATGTTCAGTGCGGCGACCGCGCAGGTTTCGGTCAGGCCGTAACCTTCGTACAGGGTCACGCCGAAGCGCTGCTGGAAGATTTCGCGCAGACGGGCGGGCAGCGGCTCGCCGCCGCTGATCATCGCGTAGATCGTTTTGAAATCTTCGGGGCCCGCGTTTTTCAGGTGGGCGATGGCGGCGAACATGCTGGGAACGGCGAACATCAGCGATACGCCGTGCTCGCGAACCGCGTTCACGGCGGCGACGGCGCTGAAGCGGGCCATGTAAATGATCGTCGCTCGCAGTTGGATGGGGGCCAGCATCATCGCGGTCATGCCGAAGGAGTGGAACAGGGGGATCACGCCGAGGAAGACGTGCTTGTGTTGCAAACGGGCGTGCTGGATGCAGGCGTCCACATCGCTTTGGAGATTTCCGAAGGTGAGTTCGACGCCCTTGGGCAGGCCGCTGGTTCCGCTGGTGTACATGAGGACGGCCATGTCGCCGGGGCCGCGGGTGGGGAGGCGGGATTTCGCCATCGCCAGCAAATCCGCCGGAGGCACGGCCTTGGCCGCCTGCGCCTTCGCCAACTCGGTCAGATCGATGATTTTGACGCGATCGTTCTGGAATTTTCCGGCGAGTTGCGGGATGGTGATGAGGGTATCGATGCCGCTGTCGGCGATGACGTGCGCGATCTCGCGTTCGCTTAAAAGGAAATTCACCGGCACCACGCTCTTGCCAGCCAGCAGGGTTCCGTAGAAACTCGCCACGAAGCCCGCGCCGGCGGGAAGCATCAGGCCGATGTTGGATCGGGTGGTGAAGCCGGCGAGATAGACGGAAATCCCCGCGGCGGCGGCGGCGAGTTGCTCGTACGTTCGCGGGCCGCCTTCATCGTGCAGGGCGATTTCGTTGGGCGTCTGGGCCGCGTGAGTGAGCAGCGATTCTACGAGCATGGGAAGTATGATATCTGCGGGAGGCAAGGATGCGAAAAAAAATCCGAAATCCGAAATCCGAAATCCGAATGACGAATCAAGCCCGAATGCCCAAAGCCCGAAACGAAAACCATTTCGTCATTCTGATTTCGGATTTGATTCGTCATTCTGGTTTCTGGTTTCTGGTTTTTCTTCTCGCCGCCTGCGCCGCCAATCCCCAGTCGGTCCAGCAGCTTGATGCCGCCAAGCAGGCCGTCGCCGCGCAACAGTACGACCAGGCGATCCGAGACGCCGACGCGGTGATCGCCAGCGGCGATACCGGCGGGCTGGCCGAGGCGTATTATCTCCGCGGATATTCCATCGAGGTGCGACCCAAGCCCGATGCGGCCGCATCGGCCGGCGATCTGGCCATGGCGCGGGACTCTTACGTGCGGGGCCTGTGGCAGAATCCCAGCCCAGCCGTCGCCGGCCGGCTCCGCGCTCAACTCGGCAACGTCGCGTATTATCAGGAGGATTACGCGACCGCCCTGCGCGAATTGGGGGACGCGTATCGCATGGTCGATGATCCGCAATCCAAGCCGCTGATCCTCTATCACATGGGGATTTGCGAGCAGCGTCTTGGCCGGTTCGAGGATGCCGACCGCACGTTCCAGCAGGTGCAGCAGGATTATCCCGCCAGCGAATACGCCGCCCACGCCCGCGAGCATGAAGGCGTTCGCGGCTTCTACGTCCAACTCGGCGCGTATTCGCGGCCATCGGATATCAACGAAGCCGCCAGCGCGGTCGCCGCCGTCGGCTCGGCGCCGTTGAAGACGACCGAAGGAAATTTGACGGTCGTCCGCACGGCCGACGTGCCGTCGTACGCACAAGCCGAGCAACTCAAGGCTCGGCTCGCGGCGCGGTATCCGGATGCGCGGGTGATGCCGTGAATCGCTCGAACTGACGGTTTTCGAGTTCGCAGCAGAAGAATTGAACCGCCGAGGCGCAGAGGACGCAGAGAAAACCGCAGAATCGGTTGTCCCCATATTCTGTTTTCTCCGAGTTTTTCTCTGCGTTCTCTGCGCCTCCGCGGTTCAATCAGTTTTTTGCGACCAGCAGAAGGGGAATGGGAATTGGCGCCGACCAATGATTCAGTTATGGTTCGGAATCAGGACGATCGCCAAACCGGAACGGATTCTGAGGATGCGTATTCGCCCACCAGTTTTCCCAGGCCGATTCATTTCTCCCGAACGATTTGCCGGTTATCTGCGTCAGGTCGCTTACGATTTCGTCCTTCTGATCGTCTTTCACATCGCCCAATGCTTCGATCAAATACGGCACTGAATTCGGCTTTCCCAGCGATCCGAGGTAAAGCGCCGCGTTGAGGCGCACGTCGGGGTTGTCGCTGTTCAGCAGGGTCGTCGCCTTGTTGACGCCGGCCGGATTGCTGCGGTCTTTGAGGTCGATCAGGCTGTCGATCACGATTTCGGGGTCGGGGGAATCAAGAGCGCGGACCAGTTCGACGTTGCGGCGGTGCATGAGATAAGCCAGGGCGGCCGATAGGCCGACGGCTAACGCGAGGACGAGCCAAACGGTCAGACGGCCCCATCGGCCGCGCTGGGCGGGATCATTGGCCATATTCGCTCATCGGCGGACAGGCGCAGACGAGGTTGCGGTCGCCGTAGGGATTGTCGATGCGGCCGACGGCGGGCCAGAATTTGAAATGCCGCGTCCATGGCGCGGGGAACGCGGCTTTTTCGCGCGAATAGGGATGTCGCCAATCGTCGGATGCGATCGCTGCCGCGGTGTGCGGGGCGTTCTTCAGCAGGTTGTCGTCCCGGTGCGCGTTGCCCTGCTTCGATCTCGCGAATCTCCTGGCGGATCGCGATCATCGCATCGCAAAAGCGATCCAGTTCGGCCTTGGATTCGCTCTCGGTCGGCTCGATCATGAGCGTTCCCGGCTCGGGCCAGGACATCGTGGGAGCGTGAAATCCGTAATCCATCAGCCGCTTGGCGATATCTTCCACTTTCACGCCGCTCGTTGCCTCAAATGACTTGCAGTCGATGATGAACTCGTGGGCGCAGCGGCCATTTGTGCCCTTGAACACGATCGGGATAATGCGCTTCAAGGCGCTTGGCCATGTAGTTGGCATTGAGGATGGCCACTTCGCGTGGCGTGCTTCAGGCCGGCGTCGCCCATCAGGGCGATGTAGACATACGAAATGGCCAGGATGCCGGCGCTGCCGTAGGGCGCCTCGGAGATCGGGCCGATGGCCTGCGGTCCCTTGTCCGGGCAGAAATGGGGCGAGTGCGACGCGACGGCGATCGGGCCCATGCCGGGACCGCCGCCGCCGTGCGGAATGCAAAATGTTTTGTGCAGATTCAGATGGCAGACATCGGCGCCGATATCGCCGGGGCGGCAAAGGCCGACCATGCGCGTTCATGTTCGCGCCGTCCATGTAGACCTGCCCGCCGTTGTCGTGAACGATCCGGCAGATCTCCCTGACGGTTTCCTCGAACACGCCGTGGGTGGAGGGATACGTCAGCATCAGCGCGGCCAGTTCATCGCGATGCTGCTTCGGCCTTGGCTTTGCAGGTCGGCCAGATCGATGTTGCCGCGTCGTCGCAGGCGACGGCGACGACGCGCATCCCCGCGGCGACGGCGCTGGCGGGATTGGTGCCGTGGGCTGAGGTCGGGATCAGGCAGACCGTGCGGCGGACCTGGCTCCCGCGGTGATTCGTGATACGCCCGGATCGCCAGCAGCCCCGCATATTCGCCCTGCGATCCGGCGTTGGGCTGAAGCGAAACCGCCGAAAATCCGGTGATCTTCGCCAGCCAATCTTCCAGCTTGGCGAACATCTCGGCATATCCGCGCGCCTGGTCCGCCGGGGCGAACGGATGCAGCCGCGAAAATTCCGGCCAGGTCACCGGCAGCATTTCGCTGGTCCCGTTCAGCTTCATCGTGCAGGAACCGAGCGGGATCATCGACTGCGCCAGCGACAGATCCCGGCTCATGAGCCGGAAGATATATCGCAGCATTTCCGTTTCGCTGTGATGGCGGTTGAAAATCGGATGGGTGAGGAACTCGCTGGACGCGTGCAAGATCGGCCGGGATTTCGGCTGCCTCGGCGGCGAATTGCTCGACGTTGACGCGCAGCGTGGCTCCGCCGGCGAAGGATTCGATGATCGCCTCCACATCCTGGCGCGTGGTGGTTTCGTCGAGGGAGACGCCGATGTCGCCGTCACCGAGGTCGCGGAGGTTGTATCCGCGCGCTGCGCGGCCGCGAGGATGGATTCGGTCGGCAATCCGTTGACGTGGATGCGGAGCGTGTCGAAGAACGGCCGGTCGGCAACGTCATGTCCCAGCCGCGCAATCCCGCCGCCAGCGCGGCCGTCAGCGCGTGCACGCGGCGGGCGATCGTGCGCAATCCGTCCGGGCCGTGATAGACGGCGTACATGCCGGCCATCACGGCCAGCAGGACCTGGGCGGTGCAGATGTTGCTGGTGGCCTTGTCGCGGCGGATGTGCTGCTCGCGGGTTTGGATGGCCAGGCGCAGGGCCGGTGCTCCGGCGGAATCCCTGGAGACGCCGACGATCCGGCCCGGCATTTTGCGGGCGAATTGCGATCGCGTGGCCATAAACGCGGCGTGCGGGCCGCCGAATCCCAGCGGAACGCCGAACCGCTGCGTCGAGCCGACGGCGATGTCGGCGTCGAATTCGCCCGGCGGTTTCAGCAAGCGTGAGCGCCAGAATATCCGCGGCCATGACCACCAGCGCGCCGGCCGCGTGGGCGGCTTGGATGACCGCGGAATAGTCGATCACCGCCCCATCCGTGGTCGGATATTGCAATAGAATTCCGCAGAAGTTTCCGCCGGAAAAATCAGCTTTGGCGGCTGGTGCAACGATGCATTCGAGTCCCAATCGCCCGAGCCCGGGATTGCACCACCGCGATGGTCTGCGGATGGCAATCGTCGGCCACGAAGAAGGCGTTTCTTTTACCCTCGTCGATTCGCCAGCACATCACCATCGCCTCCGCCGCGGCGGTGGCTTCGTCCAGCAGCGACGCATTGGCCAGCGGAAGGCCGGTCAGATCGCTCACCATCGTCTGAAAATTCAGCAGCGCCTCCAGCCGGCCCTGCGCGATCTCCGCCTGATATGGCGTGTACTGCGTGTACCATCCCGGATTCTCCAGAATGTTCCGCTGAATCACCGGCGGGGTGATCGTGTCGGAATAGCCCATCCCCATGCAACTGCGCAGAACCCGATTCTTCGCTGCCACGGCGCGAAGTTCCTCGAAGCAATTCGAATTCCGCCGCGGGCGGGACCGACTCCCAGCGGCGAATTAAACCGGATGGATGCGGGAACCGTCTGCTCGATCAGTTCATCCAGCGACGACACGCCGATGGTCTGGAGCATTTGCCGCAGATCGTCGGCATTGGGGCCGATGTGGCGATGCTCGAACGTGTCGGACGGAGCTACGGAAGGGGAAGCGGATTGGTGCATGTTCAGTGGCCGGTCTTTTTCAGATATTCATCGGCCGAGAGAAGTTTAGCCACTTGGCCGGGATCGGTCACTTTTACCCGGATCATCCACCCTTTGCCGAACGGATCGGCATTGACGAGGCCGGGATTGGCATTCAATTCCGTATTAACGGCCGTGACCGTTCCGCCGACGCCGCTGTAAAGATCGCTGGTCGCCTTGACCGATTCGATCTTCGCCGAAGGCGGAGTCGGCGGAAATCTTCGCCCCGACGGCCGGCAGCTTCACGTAAGTGATGTCAGTCAGTTCATCGGCCGCGATCTGGGTGATGCCGATCGTGACCGTGTCGCCGGCCAACTGATGCCACTCGTGAGATTGCAGATAACGGCGGTCCTGTGGAACGGGCATAATTCATCTCTTGTAAAACGGCAGCGGAACAATCTTAGCCGAAGTGATCGACCCGCGCAAATCGACATCCACGGATTGGCCGTCGGTGGCGTGGGCGGCATCCACGAAAGCCATGGCGATGCTGCGCTTCAGCGTCGGGGAAAATGTGCCGCTGGTTACTTCGCCGATGACGGTTTCGCCGGACTTGACGGCCGCGCCTTGGCGGGCGATGCGCGGGCCTTGAAGGTCCAAACCGACCAGTTTTTTCGCCGGGCCGCGCTGGGCGATGACGCGCAGCGGCTCGACGCCGATGAAATCCTTGTTCAGATCGACCGCCCAATTCAAGCCGGCCGAGATCGGATCGACGCTTTCGCCGAGTTCGTGGCCGTAGAGCGGCATGGCCGCTTCCAGCCGCAGCGTGTCGCGGGCTCCAAGGCCCGCAGGCTTGATCGGGGCGTCGGGCTTGGACATTTCGCCGGAGAGGGATTTGACCATGTTCTGCGCCGTGCCGGCCGAGACGATGATCTCCGCGCCGTCCTCGCCCGTGTATCCGCTGCGAAAGAGCGTGAATCGGCTCATTGCGTACGTGCCGTTTTCGAAGGCGTAGCGCTTCATCGACTTGATGTCGATATCCAGCGCTTCGGTCAGCAGGCCCACCGCGGCCGGACCCTGCACGGCCACCATCGCCGTGGATTCGGTCTGATCGGAAATCTCCGCGTCGAATCCGCTGGAATCCCGCACGGAGGTGATCTGTTTGAGAATCTTTTCCCGATTCGACGCGTTGCACACGATCAGCCAATGCTTGGCGTGTTTGCTCACGATAACATCATCGAGCACTCCGCCGGCCGGATTACAGACCAGGCTGTATCGGCTCTGGCCGACGCGCTGCTCTGAAACATTGCGCGTCAGCAGTTTGTCCAGAAGGGCGACCGCGCCGGGGCCGAGAATATGAATTCGCCCCATGTGCGAGACGTCGAACAGGGAGCCGCTGGCGCGGGTTTGCAGATGTTCCTCGACGATGCCGCGGTAGAGGATCGGCATCTCCCAACCCGCGAAATCGACCATTTTCGCCCCGCAGGAGACGTGAAAATCATAAAGCGGAGTACGCTTGAGCACGGCCGGAAGGTATTCGTGGGCCGCTGTTGGGTCAAGGAAGAGAATTTTTGCCACAGATGAAAGGCGGATGCACGCAGATAATACGCAACGGATTTTTTTATCTGTGTGCACCTGATTTTCATCTGTGGCTAGAATGTATTTATGCAATCCAGAAATCCCGCAACGGAAGAAATCATCGCTGAGTACCCGGAGCATTCGGCCGCGGAGATTGAAGAGCGGTTGCAAAGGGCGGATCGGGCTTTTCAGCAGTGGCGACGCATTCCCATTGCCGAGCGGGGATCGCTGATGAAGCGCGTCGCCGCGGGGTTTCGACGGGGGCGGGACGAATTGGCCAAGCTGATGACCGCGGAAGTCGGCAAAACGATCACCGCCAGCGAAGCGGAAATCGACAAGTGCGCCGCCGCCTGCGATTTCTTCGCGGAGAATGCCGAGAAATTTCTTTCGCCGCAAACGATCGAATCGGATGCGTCGCGAAGCTACGTGCGATTCGATCCATTGGGGCCGGTGCTGGCGATCATGCCGTGGAATTTTCCGATGTGGCAGGTGATTCGGTTTGCCGCGCCGGGGCTGATGGCGGGAAATGTCGGCGATCCTGAAACATGCGCCCAATGTGCCGGGCTGTGCCCGGGCCATCGAACGGACATTCGCCGATGCGGGATTTCCGCCCGGCGTGTTCGGTGCGCTGCTGATCTCCGACAACCAGGCGGCCCAGCGGCTGGTCGATCATCCGATCATTCGCGCCGTGACCCTGACCGGCAGCGATCGCGCCGGCGCGGCGGTGGCGGCGGCGGCGGGGGGGCGGCTGAAAAAAACCGTCATGGAATTAGGCGGGTCCGACGCTTTTATCGTACTGGCCGATGCGGATGTTCAATCGGTCGCCGCCAAGGCGGCGGAGGCGCGCTGCATCAACAACGGGCAAAGCTGCATTGCCGCCAAGCGGTTTATCGTCGAGTCGCCGATCGCCGATCAATTCGAAAAAGCGATGGTCGCGGCCATGGCGGCGATGAAAGTGGGCGATCCGATGGACCGCTCGACGCAGGTCGGCCCGCTGGCGCGGCGCGATCTGCTGGAGCATCTGCACCAGCAGGTTCGCCAAAGCATCGAGCAGGGGGCCAGGCTGAAACTGGGTGGCCGGCGCCGTCCGGGCAAGGGGTTCTTTTATGAGCCGACGGTTTTGACCGACCTTCAACATGGAATGGCGGCGATGGACGAGGAAACCTTCGGTCCCGTGGCCGCGATCATCCGCGCTAACGACGCCGCACGATGCGGTTCGGTTGGCCAACGAATCCTCCTATGGCCTGGGCGCCAGCATCTGGACCAGGGACGCCGATCGCGCCCAATCCCTGGCTGGCGAGATCGAAGCGGGGGCGGTTTTCATCAACGGAATCGTCAAATCCGATGCTCGTCTGCCCTTTGGGGGCGTCAAAAACAGCGGGTGGGGCCGAGAATTGTCGCAGTTCGGCATTCACGAGTTCGTGAATATCAAGACGATATGGGTGAAATAAACCGCGGTGGAAATTCGGCGGTGCAGTGCTTTACAATCGACGAGTCTCGGTGCACGGAGAGGCTTCCCCCCAGGAGCAAGATGATTCGAAAAGTTTTCATGTTGGCATCGGCCGCCGTCGCGGCATGTCTGGCGGCATTGGCGGTCAGCGGCTGCAATCGCGCCAGCGCGGCGGGGCGGCTTCACCGATGCCCCCGCCGGCGTCACCACCGCGCCCGTCACCATCGCCGATGTTCCGGTCTATCTCGAAGAGATCGGCACGACGACCGCCTCGGAGGTCGTCAACATCATTCCCGCAGGTTTCCGGAAAAATCGTCGGGAAATATTTTGAGGACGGGGCCGACCTGCACGCGGGCGCAGAAACTTTTCGCTATCGATCCGCGTCCGTATCAGGCGGCGCTGGATCAGGCCGCGGCGATGCTGGAGCAAAACCAGGCGCAGTTCGCCAACGCCAAGACCAATTTCGCCCGCATCGCCAGCGAATTGCCGAGCAAAGCGGTTTCGCAACAGGATTACGACAACGCCAAGAACACCATGGACGTGGCCGACGCCGAGGTGAAAGCGGCGCAGGCGGCGATCGAGACGGCCAAGCTGAATCTGGAATATTGCTCGATCCATTCGCCGATCGACGGCCGGGCCGGCCAGCGGCTCGTGGACGTGGGCAACGTCGTCAACGCCAATTCCACCAGTCTGCTGAGCATTCAGAAGCTCACGCCGATCTACGTCGATTTCACCGTTGCGGAAAATGAACTGGACCGGGTGCGGGAGAATCTGGCCAAGGGTCCGCTGAAGGTGCTGGTCCAGACGCCGGACAATCCCAGTCGGGACGTGGCGGGCGAGGTGACGTTTCTGGACAACGCCGTGCAGGACGGGACCGGGACGATCCGGCTGCGGGCCACCGTGCCCAACAAAGACCGCGCAGCTTATGGCCCGGTCAATTCGTTCACGTGCGGCTGATTCTCTACACGATGAAGGATGCCACGCTGATTCCCGTCGAGGCCGTGCAGGTGGGGCAGGCCGGATCGTACGTCTTCGTGATTCACGCGGATAAAACCGCCGAGCAGCAAAACATCACCACCGGCCAGCGTCAGGGCGACGACATCGTGGTGCTGGAGGGGCTGCAGGCGGGTGAAACCGTCGTTCGGACCGGGCAACTGATGGTGATTCCCGGCAAGCCGGTGATGATCATTTCCCCGGCCGGGCCGCACGCCACGCAGGGAGCGGCGAAATGACCAGTCTGTCCGAGCCGTTTATTCGCCGGCCGGCGATGACCACGTTGCTGACGGTGACGTGCATCCTGTTCGGCGTGCTGGCGTACAAATCGCTGCCGGTGAACGATCTTCCGTCGGTGGATTATCCGGTCATCACGGCGTCAGGTGAATTATCCCGGGGCCAGCCCCGAGACGATGGCCGCCAACGTCGCCACGCCGCTGGAAAAACAGTTCATGCAGATTTCCGGTCTGGAGATCGTGACCAGTTCCAGCGGTCAGGGCCACACCAGCTTCACGCTGCAATTCGATCTGAGCAAGAGCCTCGACGCGGCCGCGACGGACGTTCAGGCGGCGATCACCCAGGCCGCCGGCAGCCTGCCTGTCGATCTGCCCTCGCCGCCGACGTTTTCCAAAACCAATCCCAACGACCAGGCGATCATGTACATCGCGATGGTCAGCAACACGGTCACGGGCGGCAGCTGTACAACTATGCCAGCACCGAGGTCGCGCAGCGCATCAGCATCCTGCCGGGCGTCTCGCGGGTGGACACGTACGGCACGAAATCGGCCGTGCGGATCAAGGCCAATCCTTCGGCCCTGGCCATTCGCGGAATGACGATCAACGATCTGGCCGCGGCGATCCAGGCCGGCACCAGCTACGAAGGCGCGGGGCAGTTCGACGGCCCGCATCGCACGTTCCTCTTGCAGCCGCAGGGCCAGCTCACCGATGCCGAGCAATATTCCAAGCTGATCATCGCCACCCGCGACGGCTCGCCGGTTTATCTCCGCGACGTTGCCGAGGTCCGAGGATACGGTCCAGGACGAGCGCATTTCGATGCACTTCTGGGACCGCGAGCATGTCGTTCCTTCGGCAACGGTGGTGCTGGCCGTTTTCCGCCAGGCCGGCACCAACGCGGTCGACGGTCGCCCAGTCCGTGCGCGATCTGGTCCCCGGCATCCAGGCGCAATTGCCCGCTTCCATCGGTCTGTATCCCGTGTACGACCGTCTCAGTCCATCGTGGATTCCGCCAACGACGTGCAGTTCACCTTGCTCATCGCGTTCGTGCTGGTGGTGATGGTCATCTTCGTTTTCCTGGGGCGGGCCAACGACACGCTCATTCCCGCCGTGGCTTTGCCGCTGTCGCTGCTGCTGACGTTCATCGTCATGCAGGTGCTGGGGTACAGCCTGGACAATCTTTCGCTGATGGCCCTGACGCTGGCGATCGGGTTCCTCGTCGATGACGCGATCGTGTTTCTGGAGAACACCGTCAGCCGGATGGAGCACGGCGAAAACGCCCTGGAGGCGTCCCTCCACAGCGCCACGCAGATCAGCTTCACGATCCTGGCGATGACGATTTCGCTGGCGGCGGTGTTCATTCCGCTGGTTTTCATGCCGGGATTGGTGGGGCGAATCTTCCGCGAGTTCGCCATCACGATCATCGTGGCGATCTTCGCGTCGGGCCTCGTGTCGCTGACGCTGACGCCGATGATGTGCTCGCGCATGCTGGCCCGCCGCGGGAAAGCGCATCGCCGCACCCTCATGGAACGCATGGGGACGGCGGTCATCGACCGCGTGCTGTTACGTTTACGGAAAATCGCTCTGGTGGTTCCTTCGCTATCGCTGGATTTCCCTGGCCATCTGGTTCGTGACCCTCTTCGGGACCATCTGGCTCTTTATGAAAGTGCCCAAGAGTTTCCTGCCCGTCGGCGACAGCGGTTTCATTCGCGGAGTCATGATCGGCCAGGAAGGCGCATCGTATAGACAGATGCGCGTCTACCAAAAGCAGGCCGACCAGATCATGCAGGCCAATCCGGCCGTGGAAACGACGTTCACCATGACGGGCAATTCCCAGTTCCTGCCGTCGAACCAGGGTTTCGTCCTGGCGTTCCTGAAAGACGCCAACGTGCGCCCGTCGATCCAGGTCGTCACCGGGCAGTTGATGGCGAAAATGTCCCGGATCATCAACGCGCTGGTGATCATGCAGCCGTCGCCCGTGCTGCAAATCAGCACCGGCGCCACGCAGAACAACCAGGGCAAATACGCCTACGCGCTGTCCGGCATCGATCGCGACGAGGTCGACGCCGCGGCGATGAAGCTTCAGGCGGCGATGCAGGCGCGACCGCGATATGTTCGCCACGGTCTCATCCGATTTGTTCAACCATACGCCGAATCTTCAGATCAACATCCTGCGCGACGCCGCTTCGAGCTACGGCGTTTCCGCCGCCGCAATCGAAAACACCATCCGTCAGGCGTATTCCCAGAATTACGTTTATCTCATCAAGAAACCCGAGGACCAGTTCCAGGTGATTCTGGAAGCCGCCGACAGCGATCGTGCGATTCCCTCCGATCTTTCGCTGCTGTACGTTCGGTCCGATGACCGGCCGATTGGTTCCGCTGCCGGCGGTGGCCACGTGGCAAGAAACCCTCGGCCCGCAGAACGTGAACCACATCAACCAGTTCGCGTCGGTCACGATCTACTTCAATCTCAACCCGCAACGTCCCCATCGGCAACGCGACGCAATTCATCCAGGACGCCGCCGCCAAAATCGTCCCGCCCGGCATCCGCGGCGACCTGCAGGGCGAGGCCAAGGATTTCACCGAAACCGTCCGCGTCCTGAGCCATCCTGATCCTTCTGGCCGTCTTCGTCATGTACGTCATCCTCGGAATTCTCTACGAAAGCTACGTGCATCCGATCACCGTGCTCTCCTCGCTCCCCGTCGCGCTGGTGGGCGGACTTGCTCACGCTTTACATTTTCAACGCCGAAGCGTCGCTCTACGCCTTCATCGGCCTGTTCATGCTGATGGGGATCGTCAAGAAGAACGGCATCATGCTGATCGACTTCGCCCTGCAGCGCATGGCCCAGGGCCAGAAGAGCGTCGACGCGATCCACGATGCCAGCATGAACCGTTTCCGTCCGATCATCATGACGACGCTGGCGGCGCTGATGGGCGCGGTGCCGATCGCCCTGGGCTTCGGCGCCGACGGCGCATCCCGCCGGCCGCTGGGATTGGTCATCGTCGGCGGTTTGATCGTGTCGCAGTTCATCACGCTTATATATCACGCCGGTGATTTATCTTTACCTGGAGCAATTCCAGGAACGCGTGCTGGACCGGACGAGCTTCTTCCATGCGGTGCGCGACATCTCCGGCACCGAGGTGAAAGTCCTGGGCCACGAAGTCGGCGGCGGCGGGAACGGCGCGGAGCAGGAAATCCCCGAAGCGTCGATCGCCGGCAAGTGATGAGCGTGTCGCGTGGCGAATTGCCTATTGCCTATTGAGGGAAGCATTTCAATAGGCAATAGGCAATTTCTCCTCGTTCCAGATGCGTTTACAAATTCCTCGGCGGCGAATACAGTAGCCGCCCGTATGACTTGCTTATTCCCGGCCGATGCACCGCCTTCGGCGGTCGGATCCTGGGCGCCGGTGGTGTTGCTCATCATCATCGGCATCGGCTTCGCCGTCGCAAACATCGCCTTGTCCCTTTTGATCGGCCCCTCCCGAACCGGACCGGGCAAGGAAACGGCCTACGAAAGCGGAATGGTCCCCATCGGCGACGCCCGCAAGCGATTCAACGTCCGGTTTTACATCGTCGCCATGATCTTCCTTGTCTTCGACGTCGAAATCGTCTTCTTCTATCCCTGGGCCACTATCTTCGCCAGGGACGTCCACAACGACAGCTCCAGCAACGGCCTGATCCTGCTCATGGAAATGGTCACATTCGTCGTGATTCTCCTGGTGGCCTACTTCTACGCGTGGGGCAAGGGCGTATTTCGTTGGGATTAATGCCGATAGGAGCGATAGAATGGTTGATATGAAGGAAGAGACGGAGAGACAAAGAGACGGAGAGACGAAGTGCGCGGTATTCGGTTTCCGCCACTTCGTCTGTTCGTCTCTCTGTCTCTTTGTCTCTTGACATCCCCCATGGACACCCAGACCCTGCCCGACAATTTCCTGACGACGCAGCTCAAGAAAGTGGTGAACTGGGCCCGGCGCAGCTCGCTGTGGCCGATGCCGTTCGCCACCGCCTGTTGCGGCATCGAATTGATGGCCACGGCTGCCAGCCGTTATGACCTGGCCCGCTTCGGCGCCGAGGCGATGCGCTTCAGCCCGCGCCAAAGCGATCTGCTGATCGTCGCCGGCCGGGTGACCACCAAGATGATGCCCGTCCTGCAGCACATCTATCAGCAGATGACCGAGCCGAAATGGGTCATCAGCATGGGCGCCTGCGCCAGCACCGGCGGCGTCTTCGACGCCTACGCCACCATTCAGGGCATCGACCAGTTCATGCCCGTGGACGTGTATGTCCCCGGCTGTCCCCCGCCCCGAAACGCTGATCGAAGGCATCATGGCCATTCAGCGCATCATCGACGAAGAAGGCCTTCCGCCGGCCGGCAAGCGCCGCCCGTTGCAATTGGCGGTCGAACCCAGCTACTCTCCCGCCGCCCAGCCCGTCGGCATCCCCGTCACCATCGGCGGAAAAGCGATTTAATGGACCGGACATCGCGTCTTGAGCCCAAGGCCGATGAATCGAACGATCAAGAAAAGCTTACGGACACCGCAGAGCAAATTTTCGTTTCTGATGGAGGCGAAAGTTTCCTTCTCTTTCAAGGCACTACCTTTTAGCCGGCCCGCTTGCGGGCCGTTTTGTTCGCAGGAGAGTCGGATCAGCACGCGATACGCGGCCCGCAAGCGGGCCGGCTAAAAAATGGAACGCGCCAAGATGGTGCGCCGCACCCCGTCACCGCGCCGCACGCGGATTTCTTGACTTCCCGCCGGCGCCTCGTAGCATCGCCGGTCCCGGAAATATTTTTCTATTACAACGGAATTCGGGAGTTTCAAATGGCTAAGAAAACGGTGGCCGATGTGGAAGTTCGCGGAAAAAGAGTTTTGATGCGTGTCGATTTCAACGTGCCGATCGAAGCTGGGAACATCACCGACGATCGGCGGATCGCGCAGGCGATGCCGACGATCAAGAATGTTATCCATCGCGGGGGACGGTTGATTCTGATGTCGCATCTGGGGCGGCCCAAGGGCGGGCCGGAGGTGAAATACTCGCTGAAGCCGGCGGCCCAGAAACTTTCGCAGATTCTGGGCAATCCGGTGCAGTTCGCCGACGACTGCATCGGACCGGTCGTGCAGCAGCAGGCGAATTCGCTGAAGGACGGGGAGGTGCTTTTGCTGGAGAATCTGCGCTTCCATAAGGAGGAGGAAAAGAACGATCCGAATTTCGCCAGGCAATTGGCCAAGCTGGGAGAGATTTACGTCAACGATGCTTTCGGCACGGCGCATCGGGAACATGCCAGCACGTTCGGCGCGGCCCAGGCGCTGGCGGGCAAGCCGCGGGTGATCGGGCAGTTGATTCAGAAGGAACTGAAATTCCTCGGCGAGGCGATCAGCAATCCGAAACGGCCGTTTGTCGCGATCCTTGGCGGAGCCAAGGTGTCGGACAAAATCAACGTCATCGAGCAGTTGCTGACCAAGGCGGATGTGCTGCTCATCGGCGGAGCGATGGCGTACACGTTCTTCCTCGCCCAGGGAAAGGAAGTCGGCAAGAGTCTGGTCGAGCGGGACAAAGTCGATCTGGCCAGGCAACTCCTGGCCAAGGCCGGCGGGAAGATCAAGTTGCCGGTTGACAACGTCGTTTCCGACAAGATGACGGATGATGCGCAGACGAAAGTCGTGGAGGGGAATATCCCGGCGGACATGGAGGGCTTCGACATCGGCCCGAAAACGCGCGAGATATACAAGGCCGAGATCGCCAAGGCCAAAACGATTGTGTGGAACGGTCCGATGGGCGTGTTCGAGAAGAAGCCGTTCGCGGCCGGAACGAAAGCGGTCGCCGAAGCCGTGGCCCAGGCCACGGCCAACAACGGCGCGGTGACGATCATCGGCGGCGGCGACAGCGCGGCGGCGATCGAGCAGTTGGGACTGTCCGACAAGGTGAGCCACGTCAGCACCGGCGGCGGCGCCAGCCTGGAATTCCTGGAAAAGGGGCATTTTTCGACGTTGGATATTTTGGATTAGCTTCGCGGAAGCTATAATGAGCGCCGTGCCTGCGGCAATACAAAATAGTGTGTGGAAAAGGACTGTGTCGCCGGAGCTAGATGAATTGGGGCCGGCGGCGGCACGCGCTCTCCTGCGGATAAAGCTCAGTAAAGTAGATGTCGCACGCGTCGGCCATCTCAGCCTGCTGGCCAGCAAGAGAACGCTGTCCCGCCAAGAGCGGAATGAGCTTGAACTATATCTCCAAATCGGACACGTGATCACGCTCATGCATTCCAAGGCCCGAATGGCATTGAAACGATGGTTGCCGCGGGCGAGGCAAGAGCGCATGAAGGGCGACGGGCGTTTGTCGGCGCGGCTCCGCCGCCAAGTCGAG
Source organism: uncultured Phycisphaerales bacterium (assembly GCA_963771925.1). GTDB lineage: Bacteria > Planctomycetota > Phycisphaerae > Tepidisphaerales > Tepidisphaeraceae > PALSA-1353. The sequence goes on along the minus strand of CAVYVE010000005.1, from coordinate 785,882 downwards.
AGACGGGCTGATGGACGATGCGAATACTGCAAAATCCCCCTGAGATTCGATGCGCTGCCGCCGGTTGTGGATCATGTTGTTGCGCGGCAGCATGGCGGTGGAACCGAAATGGGGAACCTGGCATTCTGTTGCGCCCACTGCAATGCCCACAAAGGACCGAACATCGCCGGGATGGATCCCAACACCAAACGGGCCGTGCGTATTTTCAATCCTCGCACCGACGAATGGGCATCGCATTTTCGATGGAAGGGCGCGATGCTCATCGGCCTTACGCCTGAGGCTCGAGCGACAATTGTTGTCTTGGCAATTAATGGCCCGTTCAAGTCGGCGGCTCGTCAGGCGCTGATGGACGAGGGAATCTATTAATTCAGTGCGTCGCCGTCCATACGCAAATTGTGCAAGACGGGCGATATGTTATTCTGCCGGCGTGACTTCCAACCCTTTCAACACCGTTTCCCCTCAGATCGCCGCGTCGATCCTCTCGGCGGACTTTTCCAGGTTGGGAGAGGAGATCACCGAGGTCGATCGCGGCGGGGTGGACTTTCTGCATCTGGATGTGATGGACGGACATTTCGTGCCGAACATCAGCTTCGGGCCGGCGGTGACGGCGGCGACGCGGCGCGTTACCCGGGCGTTTCTCGACGTGCATTTGATGATCAGCGAGCCGGAAAGATATGCGCCGGAATTTCTCAAGGCCGGGGCGGATGCGTTGACGTTTCACGTCGAGGTCGCGCCGATCCGGCGCGGACGGCCCGGCAGATTCGCCAAATGGGATGCAAACACGTCGGCATCACGCTGAACCCGGCAACGGCCGTGGAGAAAATCCTCCCCGCCCTCGATGACGTGGATCATGTCCTGGTGATGAGCGTCGTGCCGGGATTTTCGGGGCAGAAATTCATGCCGGAGGTTTTAACCAAGGTGCAGACGCTGAAAAAACGTCTGCGCGGCAACCAACGGCTCGAAATCGACGGGGGAATCCATGCCGAAACGATCCGCCAGGCACGGGACGCGGGGGTGGATTGGTTCGTCGTGGCCAGCGCGATTTTCGATGAAAAGGATCGGGCCGCGGCGATCGCGGAACTGCGGACGCGCTTGGGATGAACCCAGGGAGGCCGGACACCCCGAGCTGTCGGGAATTGCTTTCATCGGCGATATTCTCGGACCTTGGCGCCGGTTATATCGAGGCTCCACCATTCGACCGCGCAATTTAATCGCCGTTTCTTTACATCCCCGGTCGGGGAGACTATCACGATTGTCATGCCGACACGGGCGGTGTTGATCGCGGCCGGCCCGACGCCGTGGGACGTCGAGGGGCGGATCGTCGGCAATTCGTCTTTGCCGCTGACGGCCGAGGCCATGGATGCGATCCGGCATCTGTTGGACGACGTGCGGAGTCCGATCAACGGCGTCTACCGCGCCGCGGCCAACGAGGCTTGCGATCAGGTGGCGCAGATCGTCGCCAGGAAGCACGCTCTTCGCCCGCGGGACAATCCGGATTTGGACGAGGTTCGCATGGGGTTGTGGCAGGGGTTGTTGCCGGAGGATATCCGGGCGCGATTTCCAACGGTCTTCCGGCAATGGGAGGAGCAGCCGCTGCAAGTGACGCCGCCCGACGGCGAGCCGCTGGAAGCGGCCATCCAGCGTATCCGCTCCGCCCTGAACCGGATCATCCGCCGCAACAAGGGTTTCACGGTCGCCCTGGCCCTGCGGCCCATGGCGTTTCAAATCACCCGGGGCATTCTGCACGTGCAATCCGCCGCCCAGATCGCCGGGCGCTTGCGTGAACGCCTGGCGATTGAGACGATTGAGATCGATCCGGCGGCGACGAAAGCGCTGCTGGCTTGATTCGCTTATGTCCCAGGCACCCAACGATCAGGTTTCGCTCAAAAAGGACGGCATCCCCGAAGGTCTGTGGATGCGCTGCACGGGCTGCGGCGCCATGCTCTTCCGAAAGATGGTGGAAGAGGCCCTGCACGTCTGCCCGGAATGCCAATATCATTTCCGAATCTCCGCGCGGCAGCGGATCGATCAACTCCTGGACCCGGCCAGCTTCGAGGAGATGTTCGAAGACATCGAGCCGACCGATCCGCTGAAATTCGTCGATAAGAAAACGTACAAGGAACGATTGAAGGACGAGCGCGAAAAGTCCGGCGAAAAGGATGCCGTGGTTTGCGGAAAGGGATTCATCAAGGGCCGGCCGATCATGATCGCCGCCATGGACCCCACGTTCATGATGGGATCGATGGGCAGCGTCGTGGGCGAGAAGATCACCCGGACGATCGAGACGGCCGCGGAGGAGAAGCTGCCGTTGCTGATCGTGAGCTGCTCGGGCGGGGCGCGGATGCAGGAATCGGCCCTGTCGCTGATGCAGATGGCCAAGACCAGCGCCGCCCTGGCTCGCCTGGACGAAGCGGGGGGGCTGTTCATCAGTTTGCTGGCCGACCCCACCACCGGCGGCGTGACGGCGAGTTTCGCGATGCTGGGGGATTTCATCATCGCCGAGCCCAAGGCCCTGGTCGGCTTCGCCGGCCCGCGCACGATCTGGAACACGATCAAGGTTGAACTGCCCGAAGGATTTCAGAGGAGCGAGTTTCTTCAGGAGAAGGGGTTCGTCGATTTCGTCGTGCATCGGAAAGATCTGCGGAGCGAAATCGCCCGGCTGGTGGATTTCTGCCGCAAATAAGAGAACGCGGACGCAACGTAACTGTTTACCGTCTGGGCCCAAATCATCGGTTTCGTGCCGATCATTTCCCGATCATCTATTGTGACGGCGAGTCGATGGATGAAGAAGAGGATGATCGGTTCCGATTCTCTTGACGGCCGAAATCGCCGGCTCGTATGTCAGCAGGCGTCGCCGCCGCGAGCGCCGTTGGCCGGCCTGTTGACGTTCCAGCGAGCCGTCGGCGAACCAGAAGCGCAGTCGCCGCGTTCCGCGGCCGGTTCAGCGGCGGCATGGCGAAATCGAATGACCTGCCGAATGCCGGCGCGATGTTGAAGGGAGCGACGATGATGCGCGCGGCAATAATCCTCAACAGGCATCAAGGTGTCAGTCGATCACAATCGAACCGGGGGGGCGCTCGGCACCGTAAAGGTGCAACGTCGTCAGGGATGCGGAAATTAACTGAAGGGGACATCACCCTTTACCCGATGGCGATGATCGGTTACCCTCCGGTGCATGCTGCGGATCGCACGGGTCGCTCCGGGACGAATCGTCTATCACGTCATCGACCGCGCCAACGGCCGCAGGAAAATCTTTCGCGAGCGGCAGGATTAGCGGGCTTTCATCGAATTGATGATCGACGCCAAGCAACGGGCGGATGCGGAAATCTTCGGCTTTTGCCTAATGCCCAATTAATGGCATCGGGTGGAAATTGGAAAAAGGGCGACTTCCACATGTTTTAAGATGCTGGATGCCACCGTTCCTCCGTCGCCGACCTTTTCGTCGCCCGAATTGACCGTTACGCAACAATTGCTCGAATTCCTGCGCAGCGGTTGAGAACCACCCCCGGCCAGCCGCGCACTGTTTTGTTCTTTCACAGTAACGGTGACACCGTCGGCCCTGGCGCTATCCGAAACGCGGACGGTGTCACCAAACGACCTGAGTAAGACAGCATCGTCGTAACTTTGCGATGCCTTATTTTCCGCCGCTTTCGACATAAGAGTCGCCCGGGCAAAACTGGGCCTCAGGTCGCCGGATTGGGCTCCGGTCGATTCGACTGGGCGTCGGCGATCTCGATCGGGCGGTCGCCCTGTCCGTGCATTGTGGGCGATTGCATTGCATAATGCCCTCGCGTTTACCGCGAGCGGCCAAACTTCCGCGTGCGATCTCGTCGCCGCGATGGTTGAGGTTTATGGTCCGGTAGCGCAAATTTGAAGTGACGCGAACCCTGATATCATTCCGCAACTGGCTCGCGCTGCCGCTGATCGTTCTATTCAGTTGGCTGGCGTTTTGCATTGCGGCGGCGGTTGATTACAGCGACCACCAGTTACCGTGGATGGTCTGTTTGTTCATCGGCGCCGGCGTGTTGCCGCTGGCGGCGGCAAAAATCGCGGCGGATTCCCGGCGGAGATGGTGGCCTCGCCTGCGCGGGCGGCTGGAGGAACATACCCAGCGGCTGGGCGCGCTGCCGACGCGCTCGATCGGCTGGTGGATCGCCCTGGCGGCGGGGACGGGATTGTATTTCGAACTGGTCTTGATCCGGTATCACGGCACGTGCTTCGCCGTCTTCGGCTTCTTCAAAAATCTGAGTCTCTTATCATGTTTCCTGGGTCTGGGCATGGGATATGCCCTGGGTCGTCTGAGACTGGTCTTGACCCCGCTGGTTGTGCCTCTGCTGGCGATCGAGATCGTCACGATGCACCTCCTGGGGTATGCCAACATCGCCTGGACGCTGCAGAACCCGATCTCCGAACAGATGACGATGGGGCTGGGCACCGCGACGGGGGTCGATCACATCGTATTGGTGTATGCGTTTCTCATTTGGGTCTTCACGTTTAATGCGCTGTGCCTGTTGCCGCTGGGACAATTGGCGTCGCACCTCATGGACCGCGGCGCCAAGCTGCCGGCATACGGGTGGAACCTGGCCGGAAGCATCGTGGCGGTGCTGGCGTTTTGGGGGCTGTCGTTTTTGTGGTCGCCGCCGGTCGTTTGGTTCGCCGTGGGCTTCATCGCGCTGCTTTTGCTGCTGAAAGGCAGGGTATTGGCAACCGCCGCGATCGCGGCAGTTGTGCTCGGCTTGGTGGGCACTTCGTTCCGCGTGGACAGCTACGATTTGTATTCCCCATATCAGATTTTGACGGTGTATCCGAACGAGCATGGCCGGCCGGTGATCATGGTGAATCACTTTTTTTACCAGGATATTTTGGATCTGAGCCCACAAGGAGGGGGGTTAGATGGGCACGCGGCGGCGTATCGGTCGTATTACGACGCGCCCTATCGGTTCAAGAAATCCCCGCGGGATGTGCTGGTGGTTGGAGCCGGCGCGGGAAACGACGTGGCCGCGGCGCTGCGGCACGGGGCCGGACACGTCGATGCCGTCGAGATCGATTCGCTGATCCTTAGGCTGGGCCAGCTCCTTCATCCCAAAGCGCCCTACGCCTCAGACCGCGTGACCAGCCACGTGCAGGATGCCCGGGCATTTTTCCGCTCCACCGACCGGAAATATGATTTGATCGTCTACGGGCTGCTCGATTCGCATACCGCACTTTCGGGAATGTCGGGCGTGCGCCTGGACAGCTACATTTATACGGTCCAGGCGTTCGAGCAGGCCCGAAAATGCCTGAAACCGGGCGGCGTTCTGTGCCTGTCGTTTGCGATGAACACCGAGTACCTCGCGAAAAAATTATCATTGATGCTCCAGCAGGCGTTTGACGGCCAGGACCCCAAAGTCTTTCTGGCTCCCAGCGGCGCAACCCTTTTCGTGATCGGCGGTGATTCGGCGAGCGTTCATCTGCCGTCCTCTTTCCGCAATATTACCGCTTACGCTTCGGCTCACGCGTCGGTGGACCCGTCAACCGATGATTGGCCCTTTTTTTACATGCCCGCCAGGATCTATCCGGTTTCTTATCTCGTCATGATCGCGATCATGATGTTGATGGCGGGGCTGTTCATCAAACCCGTGCTGCAATGGGAATCCGGCGCGGCGGTCGTTTCGCTGCCCTGCTTCCTGCTGGGCGCCGGATTCATGCTCCTGGAAACCAAGGCGGTCACGGAATTGGCCCTGTTCTACGGCAGCACCTGGATCGTGGTCAGCATCGTCATCCTGGCGATTTTAATCATGGCCTTTTTCGCGAACCTGGTTGTCATTCGATGGCCGAGAATCCCGCTGCCGGTGTCTTATGTGTTGCTGCTGGCGAGTCTGGGAGCGAGCCTCTGGTTCTCGACGATCAGCGGATCGATGCAGGGCCAATGGCTGAGCCGAATCCTGCCGACGCTCATTCTGACCTTGCCGCTATTTTTCTCCGGCCTGATTTTCTCGGCCGAGATGCAATCCGCCCAATCCGTGGCCGCGGCCCTGGGATCAAACCTGATCGGCGCCATGCTCGGCGGATGCCTGGAATACAACTCGATGTATTTTGGCTACCGCTCTTTGTACGTGCTGGCGATGGCGATCTATGCGTTGAGCATGATCGTGTCGCTGGCCAAGGGAAGCGGAAAGCGATCGTCGGGCGTCGCCGTTGCCGCGGCCGGTTGAAAAGCTAATCCTCTTCCTCAAGCGGCTCGGCCGACTTCACTTCCACCTCGACGATTTCAGGGTTGGATCATTTCTAACAAACAGCTTCGCCTTGCCCCCAGCATCATCGATCTGTAAACTCAATTCACGCAATTCGATCGGGCGGCCGCGATGTCTCTGATACCCAAATTTTCGCCGAGAGTAGCCGCTGCATTTTGTTTGCTGTGCGCGGGTATAGCCGGTTGCGCAGATGGTCCAACACCTCATGGGACGTCCAATCAACAATCGCTTGACCCACATACGCCGTATGGGGCAGTCAATGCGTATTGGCTGGCCATCGAGCAAGGTGATGCCGCCACAGCCGCCGATTCGGTGGAATTGGGTCATGGTGTAGACGCTAATTGGCGACAGCTTCAGGTTGAAGCGTTGATTGAAGACGCCAAATTCTATCGGGTTGCGGAATCACGGTACGGGCGAGGCGCCGCGGGGCTTATCTGTCAGGAACTACGTCTCACTGTCTGGCTGGTGCCTGGCGAATTTGGACCGGGTGAATTCAAACCTAACCCGTATGACGCGAATCTCGCTGTCGCGTGGGAGGATTCGGAAAAAACGCAGGAAGAGGCGCCACCACCCATAATGCATCGTGGGTCCGACGGGATCTGGCGCATCTGGCGGCCGCCGCGAGCCGCGCCTCCGCCACCGACTATGTTTGCCTTTCAACAACACGATATTCTCCTAAAGGAAAAACTAATCGAGGCGATGAACACGGGTCAGTACCCGACGCCTGACAATCTGATCCAGGCCATCGCTGCTGCGGACCGGCAGCCGGGTTTGCCCAGCGTTGCTCAACTTGTTGCGATACAAAGGGGGCGACAGAATCTCCTCACGGCCAAGTTCGACAGAAGCACCATTCACGGTGCGATAGGTGCGTACTATCAAGCATTCATGAAGGGTGATGGCCCCGGCATTGCGGATTTCTTTTACTCTGACGGAGATTCGGACGGCCAGCTTGTCAGCGCCGCGCGGGGAAGATTCTTTCAACGTTGCGTCTAAGGGATGCGATCGACGAAAAGTTTCAAGTTCACGATTATGATGATTTCATATTAAAAGTGGGGCTAAACGTGCCGGGCGATATGCCCTGGTTTGGTGATCCAGGCAAGGAGCAAGGAGATCGTGCTGCGATCACTTTTGAGAACAATCGTGAGCTTCCCTGTCGGAAAGTCGGTGGCGTTTGGAAGCTTGATATCACACCGGCCAAACCGCAGATGCCGGCGGGTGCGGCCAGCTTGCTGGAGCACGATATCAAAGTCTTGGATCAGCTAACGGCGAACGTACTGGCGGACAAATATAAAACGCTTAGGGACGTTCAAAACGCTGTGATGTCGGCAAAACCATCGGGAAGATCGGACAAAGGACAATGACACGATGCGCTTTTCTCTGCGGTCTCCGTGGTTCAATCCTTCGTTGCAAGTGTAAATACGATCGCTTTAGGCAAATCGTCGCCCATGCGTGAGAAGATAATGGTCGATATTATGGGATGAATCCGGCGGCAATCCCTTGGCCTTCCCGGCGTATTTCAGAATGCCGCGGCGGCCCTTGGTGCGAGCGCCATTGTTCTTGGCGCTTGTCCCGATGGGTCGAACAGCCACCTTGGTCCCCTCGGGCAGCGCCGCGGGATCGTCCAGCAATACCGTGCCCGCTTTGGTCACTCGGCCTTGATAGGTCATGCGAAACCTCAAAATCAATTATATCCAGATCGGCCGTTCCCGCGAATGCCGACGACGTGCTAATTCACTTCCTCAAGCGGCTCGGCCGATTTCACCTGCACCTGATCGTTCCGCGATAAATCCGCCAATGTTTTCTTTCCGATCGTCGCCTGAATGACGACCCGGCCGTCCGTGAATTGGCGGTCTTTCACGTCGGCATGGGATTCGATGAACGTCAGGAGCTTGCCGTTGGCTGCGTCGATTTCGAGCGTCACGTCAAGTTGCTGGCCGCGAACGTGCGATTCGACCGCCGCGTGAAGTTGGTCGATTCCCTTGCCGGTGCGGGCGCTGATGGGGATCGCGCCGGGATGCAGGGCACGCCATTCGGGAAAACCCTCCTCGCCTTGCGGCGTGTCGATCTTGTTGAGCAGCAGCAATTCCGGCTTTTCCTTCGTCCCGATCTCCTCCAGCACCTGATGCACCGAATCGAACTGCTGATGGGCGTGCGGATGGCCCACGTCCAGCACGTGCAAAAGCAAATCGGCATGGACCGCTTCCTCGAGCGTCGCCTTGAAGCTGGCGACCAGATGTATGCGGCAGATCGCGCACGAAACCGACGGTATCGCTCAGCAACACCTGCATTCCGCGCTCGAGTTTCCAGGCGCGGGTCTTGGTATCCAGCGTGGCGAAGAGCCTGTCATCGGCATAAGTTCCGGCGGCGGTGAGCGTGTTGAACAGCGTGCTCTTGCCCGCGTTGGTGTATCCGACGATGCAAACCGTGAAATGCTGGCTCGTGCGCTGGGCCACGAGCCGGCTTTTGCGCTGCTGAACGCGCTCGATTTGCTCGCGCAAATGAGCGATGCGTTTGCGCACCAGGCGGCGGTCGATTTCGAGTTGCTGCTCGCCGGGTCCGCGCGTGCCGATGCCGGCAGGCGCGCCGCCGGCGATGCGCTCCAGATGTCCCCACATGCGCGTCAGGCGCGGATAAGTGTATTGCATCTGCGCCAGCTCGACCTGGAGCCGGGCCTCGTGCGTTTGCGCCCGCGTCGCGAAAATGTCCAGGATCAATTCGGAGCGATCCAGAACTTTGATGCCCTCCAGCGGCGGGCTGGCGGCTTCCTCGTTGATGATCTTTTCCAGCGCCCGATCTGACCCGGAGAAAGATCGTTGTCGAAGATCACGACATCGGCTTTTTCCTTGATGGCCAGGGCGGCGATCTCCTTCACCTTCCCCGATCCGACGTACGTGCCGGCATCAATGCGCTGGCGGCGCTGCAGGACGGTCCCCACGACCTTGGCCCCGGCGGTTTTTGCCAGGGAATCCAGTTCCCCCAGGGGATCGCGCGGATCGGCCGTCGATTTCGGCAGAATTACGCCGACAAGAATCGCACGTTCCTGCCGAACCGAAAGCTCCGTGCGTCTTAACTCGGGCATCGGAGCATTCTATGAGGGAATTGCCAATTGCCAATTGCCTATTCCCTATTTAAGGGCGATTCGCCTTTCAATAGGCAATAGGCAATAGGCAATTGGCAACGAGCATTATGCCGATCCCAATTGTCTGGCGTTCACGGGCCGCCGCCCCTATAATTCGTCATCGTCCGGCTGCGGTCACTCCGACCGAGCACCAGCGGCCCATGAATCTAAGTTCGCCGACCATCCCGATGTCCGGTAGTGGCCAAGGCGCCAGCGCGCTGAACGCCAACGTTCTGGTCCTCAATCGATTCTATCAGGCGATTCGGGTGGTGAATGTTCGCCGGGCGTTTTCGCTGCTTTGCCGGGAACTGGCCGAGGTCGTGCACATCGAGACCGACGCCGCGGGGCAAAGCCGGTGGCAGAATTTCGACTTCGACGGCTGGCGTGAACTGAGCCAGCTCAAGGCGGAATTCGAGCCGGAGGAACACGATTGGATTCACACCGTTCGCTTCCAAATCGCGGTGCCGCGCATCGTGCGCCTGTTGGCGTATGACAAGCTGCCCCGCCAGGACGTGAAATTCAATCGGCGCAACATCTACGCTCGCGACGGGAATCGCTGTCAATATTGCGGCAAGCGGATGTCCACGACGGAATTGTCGCTGGATCACGTCGTGCCCAGGAGCCAGGGCGGCCGCAGCACGTGGGAAAACATCGTCTGCTGCTGCGTGAAGTGCAACGTGAAAAAAGGCGGCCGGACGCCCGATCAGGCCCATCTGCATCTGATCGCCCGTCCGATCAAGCCCAGACGCAGCCCCGTCATCAACATCCGCCTGGCCGATGCGCGGTATTCAAGCTGGAAACAATTCCTGGATACGGCGTATTGGACGGTAGAGTTGAAGTGAACTGATTGCCGAATCAGCTTGCTTTACGCCGCTTCTTTTTCGCCGGGATTCCGAGTCGCCGCCTGACCTCTTCGGTACTAATGCCCCCCTCGGCTTTATGTCTTGCCCGCGATTTTTCGATGACCGCCAAGAATCTGGGATTGTTCGCAAGAGAAATCGATTCGGCATCCATGCCCCGGGCGGAACTCAAGACCGCCATTGGCTTGCCGTTGCGCAGCACGAGCACCGCTTCTCGATCGACCGATTTAGCGTAATTGGCCAATGTTTTGGTTGCTTTTTTGAGTTCGAGAGTCTTCATGACAATTCAATGTCCTCGCCGCTGATGAAAAGCCTGCCGCCGAATTTGATTCCAATCGCCCGCAGGTAAACCAATCGTTCCCCGAGATCAACATCACAGTATACCCTGAAATTGCCCACACGAAGTTCCCACGTTGCAATAAAATTGGACCTCATTGCCTTGCGGTTTCGCGTGGCGGCGGTGGGCGTGTGCCGCAGTTGCTGCTCGATCGCGTCCAGCAGGATCGCTTGCTCACGTTTCTTTAACGATTCAAGCTGCTCCAGTGCGGCCGGCGAAGTTTCAATATGGAACCGCATTTTTCGCGGCGATTATTGTAGCCTCCAGAACTTGAAAAACGCGCGGGCTCGGTATAATTCTGGCGCTTCGGCTGAAGTCTTATTTTGACACGGAGGTCGTCATGTCCGACGCCGATCGACGCAAGGAACGCCAACGACTCAAACGGGAAAAGAAAAGGCGCAAATGCGCCGCGCCATGGCCGGCAGCCCCTACAAACGCATCGGCCAAATCGGCAACGTCGATGCCTGCTACATCAACGCCGATTGGCAAAGCAACGGGTTGGCGACGATTCATCTGGTTCGCCAGAATCCGCGGGGCGGATTCGCACTGGCGTGTTTTTTGATCGATCTCTGGTGCGCGGCCTGAAAGACGCGTGGGGCGAGCTGGACATGCTGCACGATGAAATCGATCGCCACGTGGATCGGGCGCAGGAACGCTTCGAACTGGTTCGCATCGAGCCGGACGCCGCGCGGCAACTGGTCGCCGGCGCCGTTCGTTTCGCCAGGCAAAACGGATTTCGGCTTCCGCCGCATTATGAGCGATGGGTGAATCTGCTGGGCGGGATGCTTGATCCGGCGACGGCCGATCTGCGCGCGTTCGGCAAAGACGGCGGGTTGCTTTGGATCGGTCCTCTCAACGATTTGCGCCGCCGACTTATCGGATGTTCGTTGGATGAGTTCCTCGCCAGGCCCGGCGTTCACTTCGTTTCGGAAGTCGAAGATTCTGGCGACGCCGAATCGGACGATGACGATTCTGAAAAATCCGATGAAGAATTCGATGAAGCGTCCGAAGAGGCGGTCGAGCAAATCGTGCGCAAGGCTCGCCGGGTGTTTTTTCCATCGGACGCGCCCGTGAAATCGCCGGAGATCTCCCAGGGCGAATGACCGCCGATCACCATCCGCCGTCGGTTGCGTCGGCGGCACGCCACAGATACCACGTCGCGATCGTGCGATACGGCCGCCACTTGTCGGCGATCTTCATCATTCTGCCCGTCTTGGGCCAGCGCGACAGGCGATAGGCGGATTTCATCGCCCGTTGCAGACCCAGATCGTCCACCGGCAGAACATCCGGGCGGTTCAGGACGAAGATGAGAAACATCTCCGCGGTCCATCGGCCGACGCCGTTCACGAACGTCAGCGATTCGATCACCTCTTCATCGCTCATGCGTGACAGCCGGCGGCTGGGGATTTTGCCGCTGAGGAAATGTCGGGAAAGATCCATGAGGTATTTCCGCTTTTGCCGCGACAGGCCGCAGCCTTGGACCTGGCTGCGGTTTGCCGTGCTCAAAAATTTCAGCACGCGCCGGGGGTCGGGCGCTTGTTGGGAAATTTTTCCCTGAACCGCCCAAAGAGCACCGCCGCCACCGCGGATGAAATCTGCTGCGAATAAATCGACTTGCACAGCAGCACGAAGTGATCGCGCCGAACGGAAAGCGTGCAGGGTCCGACCGCCGCCATGATGTCGCGCATGACCGGATCGCGCTCTTCCAGGTGCTTTCGGGCGACGGACCAATCGGCGGGTTTCATATTCATCAGGGCAGTGCAAGCGGCAAGTGCAAGCAGCAAGCGACATTCAAGTTTTACGTGCAACTTGTTACCCGCACTCATTTCGGTTTCTACCCGTTTTGCCCCACGATGGACAGCGGACCCACCGAGCCATTACAATTGGAGGGTCCGAAGACCGATCTTGTCCAAGGAGTATTCATGCGTCCGCCTCTGAAGCTGAGTTCGATCGATCAGGAACATTTGCAGGAGTTGTACAACGACGCGGGGGTCGCACGGGATGAGTTGCCGTATTCGCCGGTTTTTGATGGGCTTTGCCAGGGTTTTCAGGACCGCACCTTCAAAAACGCCCATCCGGAGCAGGTTTACGGGGCTTTGCTGAAATATGTTCGCAGCAGCACCAACTCGGCAGGGGAGGTGCCGCCGACAACCTTGGGCGACGATCAACTCAAAATGCTCAAGGCCGTGCTTCCGCGCCACGCCAAGGGCAGCAAATTGGTGCCATACAGCGATGAATTCGAGGCTGCACACAAGGAATTCAATAAGCTGGCCGGCACGGAACTGGGTCCCGGCGAGTTCTGGCATTCGATTCTTCATTCCCAAGGCCCCAGACGCCGGCCACCCAAACGCGCGAAAGTCGCCACACCAGTTGTCGATGATAGTGATGGCGACGACCTGGAATAGTTTTAAGCGCTTGGTAATAATTATCTTATAAAGACACTGCTGAACAATCTTCGTCATTGGCTTGACTTGAATGCCCCAGTTAGTCTATAGGTAAATAGGAATTTGGTTCCTCGGCTCTGGCGGAATTTCGGATGACCACGTGGAAAGAAAAACTTGGCGAAGGCATTCCCGCCGATTGGGGACAGGAGATCGACAGCTTTCGAGGCCCAGATCGCCCTGCGCAAGCAAGGCAAGATCGAGGAAAAGGTCTTTGCCGAAACGCGCCTTCGCCGAGGGGCATACGGGCAGCGATATGACAACGGCCAGCGTCACGACGGCATCAAGACGCAAAAGATCCCTTATGGTCCGCTGACCAAAGGCCCGGACACATTCTGGGAAGCCCCGGGGATGCAGCGGATCAAAATCCCCTACGGCGGCGTGAATCCCCAGCAGATGATCGTCCTGGCCGAGTTGGCGGAGGAATATTCCGACGCCATCTGCCACATCACCACGCGGCAGGACATTCAACTCCATTTCGTGAGCATTGAGGACACGCCCGATATGTTCCGCCGCCTGGCGGCCGTGGGGATCACCACCCGCGAAGCCTGCGGCAATTCCGTGCGAAACGTCACCGCCTGCCCGCTGGCGGGCGTTTGCAACACGGAAGCATTCGATGTCACGCCATACGCCAAGGCCGTCGCGTTTTATCTGCTGGGCCATCGCGACATGCAGGATTTTGGCCGGAAATTCAAGATCGCCTTCTCCGGCTGCGAAGATGAGGCCTGCGCGCTGGTTTCCATGCACGACCTCGGCGGAATCGCCGCGACGAAATCGGTCGACGGCAAAACGGTTCGCGGGTTCAAACTGTACGTCGGCGGCGGACTTGGGGCGGTGCCGCATCAGGCGAAACTGCTCGATGAGTTCGTGCCCGAGGAAGAATTGCTTCCGCTGTGCCGGGCCATCGGCCGGGTTTTTGCCCGGCTGGGCGAAAAGAAAAATCGCAACAAAGCGCGTGTGAAGTTCCTGGTGCAGAAGCTGGGGATCGACGAATTCCGCCGGCTCGTGGTCGAGGAACGCCGCACCATGCCGGACGATCCCGCCTGGCGAGAACATTTCGATCGAATCCCGCGCTACGAGGAAAAGCCGCTTCTGCAGGCCGTCCAACTCAACGGCGGCCGCCGGCCGGAGGGTTATGACCAGTGGGCAAGCACCAATCTTTATCAGCAGCGGCAAAGCGGATATTACGTCGCGACCGTCACGTGCCCGCTGGGGGATCTGACCTCCGATCAGATGCGGGCGCTGGCCGACATCGCCGGCCGCTATGCCGGCGGAAATGCGCGAACCACGGTCGAGCAGAACATCGTGCTGCGCTGGATTCCGCACGACAAGACGATCGATCTGTATAAGGAACTGTCGGCCATCGGCCTCGGCCAGAGCGGGGCGGGAACGATCGTCGATGTCGTCGCCTGCCCGGGAACGGACACGTGCAAACTGGGCATCGCCTCTTCGCGCGGCCTCGCCGGCGAGTTGCGGCATCGGCTTGCCGCCAAGAATGCCTCGCTCGACCAGGCCATCCGCGGCCTTCGCATCAAGGTCTCGGGCTGTTTCAATTCCTGCGGGCAGCATCACGTGGCGGACATCGGCTTCTACGGCAACAGCCGCAACATCAACGGATACACCGTGCCGCATTTCCAGGTGATGCTCGGCGGCCAATGGACCCATAACGCCGGCAGCTACGCCCTGGCCATGGGCTCGGTGCCGTCCAAACGAATTCCCGATCTCGTCGAGCGGCTGACCCAGCGCTATGTCGCGGAGCGAAGCGGCGAGGAATCGTTCCAGAAATACTGCCAGCGAATCGGCAAGCAGGAACTGAAAAATATCGTCAACGAATTCGTCGCGGTCCCGCCGCACAAGGACGATCCGTCGTTCTACAGCGATTGGGGCGATCCGCGCGAATTCACCATCGGCGACATGGGCGTCGGCGAATGCGCCGGTGAAATCGTGTCGCTGGCGCAATTCGGATTCACGCAAGCCGAAAGCGAAGCCTTCGAGGCCCAGCTTTTGCTGGATGCCGGACAATTCCAGCAGGCCGATGAGAAGGCGTATCAGGCGATGCTCACCGCCGCCAAGACGCTGGTGCAGTTGCAATGGCTCGATGCGCCGGACGATCCGAACGTGATCGTCGAGGAATTCCGCACGCGGTTTGTCGAGCCGAAACTGTTCTGGGACACGTATCACCACGGCCAGTTCGCCAACTATCTATTCGCCCGGCACGAAGGGGCCGATTCACGCTTTACCCAGGATACGGCCCACAAGCTTGTGGAGGAGGCCAATCTCTTCATCGATGCCGCCCACAAATGCCACGCGAAATTCCAAGCCACCAGCGCCGCGACGGCCCAACCGGCCGCGGCCAAATAATGCCATGGATGTCTACAAAATCGCCGTAAAAATTTTCGCGGCCGGCGATGATTTCGCTTCGGACCAGTTCCTGCCCATCTTCCAGCACTGGATTCAAGATCAATCCGTCGAGGGACATCGGCTCATCGACGTTGCCGATTATGGCCACGTCGCCGCCGGACCGGGCACGGTGCTGGTCAGTTCCGAGGCGAATTTTTACATGGATCGCGGCGACAATCGGTTGGGAATTCTCTATTCGCGCAAGCTGCCGCTGCCGGGACCGTTCGGCGATCGCCTGCGGGCGGTCGTCGCCGAAACCTTCAAGGCCGCCGCGAAACTCGAGCGGGAACCTCGCCTTGATGGCAAACTGAAATTCAAGACCGATGAGCTGCTGATCCGCCTGAACGACCGGCTGCTCGCTCCCCCCAGCGACATCACGGTGAGCGCCGTCAGCCCCGACGTGCTGGCCCTGGCCACACTGCTGTACGGCGAGAAGCCGGTGATGATCGATCCAAAATTCTCAGCCGAGACATTGGTGGAATTCCGGCTCAAAGCGGGCCACGCTCCGCCGCTGGCGACGCTTCTGGGCAAAATCGCTTCAGGCAGATAAAGCCTTTTCAACCAATCGCCGCGCCTCGGCTGGCAACGGCAATTCCATCGCCGCGGCCCGGCCGCGATCGGACATTTTCTTCCACGTCCGCCGAAGAATATCGATCACTTTTTGCTCGTCATGCTTAAGAGCGAAATCCGCAAAGTAGCTCTCCAGAAAAACCAGACAGGCCACGTCCTCCAGCGCCTGCGTCTGCGGATCGGCTTTCAGCCTTTCCTTCCGAAGCAGCGAACGAACGCGGGCGATCGCCGCGTCGTCGTAGCCGACTTCACGCAGGATTTTGTCCGCCGCATCGGCATGGAATGTGTAAAGCGTTGTCCGCCACTGGTGATATCCCGCCCGGGTCATCGGATAGCTCGATCGGGGGATCATCCACCGGCGAATGTGTTGCGCCGGACCGCAAGACGCAGAATTTCATCGGCTTCGGGATAGAGCCGGTTCAGCCAATCCGTCATCCGCCGAGCGTACAGGACTTCGGCGGGAACGCCGCCGACCCGCGTCGGGTCCTGTGCGTTGGCCGCGTCGAATTTCTGGATTGCATTTTGAAATTGTTTGGATTCACCCGACATCGGTTTGGCCCGTTCAAATGCAACCGCAAAGAAGCGGAGGAAGACACGAAGAAATCCGATCTTATTTTCTCCGCGTTGTTTTTCGCGTCTCCGCGGTTCAACTCTTCAGCCAGGAACAAGAAAGCGGTCGGTTTGAGTCAGTTGCCGCCCTGGTCCTGATTTTGGCTCTGGTTCTGGTCCTGATTCTGCCTGTTGAACAAATGGCCGAAGAACTTTTTCGTTTGGCCCAAGCCCGTGTCGATGGCTTTGACGCCTTCATTGGTGATCTTCTTGGCGCCCTGAACGATCGGCTGGCCGTTGCCCCGCTTGACCTGGTAATTCAGGTCGTGGAACGTGCCGTAAATGTGATAGTACAGGAGCGAATCGGCGGCTTGCCTGAACCAGCCCCCCAGTTTCTGTACGACTCCGCCGGTCAGGTCCAGGTTCACGTGCTGGTCCAGCGTGATATAGCCCTTTCCGTCGGCGGCCAGGTCTTCGCCCTCGTAGTGGATTTGCGAAAGCGTAATGTGATCCTTGTCGAAGCTGCAGACGACCGTCGCGCTTTCCTTGGGCACGACCGTCTGCGGGTTGTCCTGATGCTTGAAAAGATCGGAGAAGACGGACTTGGCGATGTTGCTGATGCCTTGAATGATCTCAAGCCCGGCAAGCCGGGCGTGGGTCAGCTCGATATTGGCCGAACCCCAGTTCGCCGGCAGTTCCGCGGCATAATCGGGCGAGGGAGGATTCGACGCATCGGATGACGGCTGGGTCGCCGGCTGTGCCGCCTTGGCGATCACCAACAGCGGCGCTTTCACCAGTTCCACGTTCGCGTGAAGTTCCCCGATCAGGTTTTTCCTGGGCTCCGAGATCTTTGCGGCCATCAGCGATTGCAGCAGCATCCCATCGATATCGAGGTTGATGGTTGAATCGAGCCGGTCGTTCAGCATCATGGTTCCGGTCAGGTTCGCCGTGCCGCCGAGCGCTTCGAGGGTCGGACCGCCCAGCGCGGAGGAGTCCAGGATATCAACCCGCCCAAGCGTCAGCCGCACCGGCAGCCGAACGTGATCCACCGGGATTCTGTACCCGCCGACCGTCGCTTTGACGTTGTCGAGCTTCACGTCCACCGCCAGATCGGCGGCGGTTGGATTGGTCAACGGCACCGTTCCGCGCACTTTCACATTGATCGAGCCTTCGGGGTCCAGCGGCTGAAGCACTTGCTGCAACTGCGGAGGCAAATAAGTCTCCGGGTCCCTGCCTATCCCGGTCGTCAAATCCATCGTCAGAGGATCGGCAACCATCGTGTCGACGTTGACGCGGCCGGCGATTTCAAGATTCAAATCCGGCCTGGATGGAATCACCGCATTAAAGCGGTAGGCATCTCCCGCTTTTGAAGCAAGGTCAATTTCCCCCGTGATCTGGTCCAGCGACATGGGAACGGAGCCGGCGAGGCGGGGATCGTAATAAAGCGATGCATTCGCCACGACCAGCGACCCCACGCGGAACAGATCGCTCGGTCTCACCCCGGGCTCGGCCGGCGACGCGGTCGGCATCGTCGTGGGCGTGGGCGGGTCGACCGACGCCTGGCTCGCGGCCAGGTTCTGCAAGGCCGCGAAGCCGGCCAGTTCTTGCGACCCCGGCGCCATCGCGATCGCTCGAACGGCCGAGTGTTCAACGACAACCCGCTGGAGCACGATCGGCCTGCCCGGCGTCGGCAGCGACGACAGTGCCACGCCCAGATGATCGCACGAGATAAAATTCAGCGGCACACCCGGCGTGAGCGGGTTATCCGTGGTCAGGCGTAAATTCCGAACATTCACCGTGGCGGCCGGCTCGCCCTCGCCGCCGCGGACGGCGCCCATCGCCACCATGATCGGGGCCTGAACCTCCACCTCCGCATTCAATTTGGTGGACGTCCTCGGCGCGGGCCAATTCGGATTCAGCGCGGCGAGCAGCCTCTCGATATCAATGTCTTTGAGCTTGAGCGTCGCATCCGTGTCCAGCCGGCTGTTCAACGTCGCCGATCCGGAAATCTCGAAGACGCTGTTCAGCGCGGCGATTCGCATCGACTGCACGACCTTGCCATTCTGAAGCCTCGCCGAGATCGAAAAATCGTCGATCGGAATCCTTCGATCGCCCTGGCCCAGGTCGATGTTGCGAACGTCGGCGGCGATTTGCGCGTGGCCCTCCATCGGATCGGACATCGCCACCGACGCGCTGGCCCGCACGTCCAGCTTGGCCCTGGCGTTGGTCCGCTTCAGGATCAACTGCAATTGTGGCGGCAGAAAATCGAGTTGGTTTTGCGTCAGGTCGGCCTGGAGGCTGAGATTCAGATTCTGCAAGCCGGGATTGTCGATGTTAATCTCGCCGCTCACGGCGAGGCTAAACACCGGCTGGCTGGAAATGTTCGTGCTGAGCCTGTAGCAGCCGAGATGTTTTGGATCGAGATGGAGGGTCGTGTTGATGTCGTCCAGACACATTCGCTGCGTGCCGGGAATGCGAGGGTCGTAAATGATTTTGGCGCCGTCGAGTTGAAAGGCGTTCACTCGAACGATGTCGTCCAGCTTCGGCATCGGCTGCTCCGGCGCAGCAGGCCCGGCCGCGGGCTTCGCCGGCGCCGCCTCAGCCGGCAGATTGGGCACTCCGGCAAACCGCATCGTGTCGGGCGTGACCGATACGGCCGAGAGCACCGGCCGATCGAGAACGATCCGGTCGATGACGATCGGTTTGCCGGACACAATCGGGCGCCGAGGGCCACGTCCAGGTTCTTGCAGGCGACGACATCAATTCTCTGGCCCGGATTCGCCGGATCCTTCGCCGACACGCGGAAATTCTTGAGCGTGATCGAGGCCAGCGGCTCGCCGGGTCTCGGCGGCGCCTTGCCGAGAACGCTCATCAGCGAGGCGGCGAGATTGAAATCAAGATCGAGCCGAGCCGGATCGGGCGACATCCTCGCCGCGTTGGCCAGCAGCTTTTCCGGCACAAGGCCGGCCACCTTCAGGTGCAAATCCGCATCGAGCCGGTCGTTCAGCGTCATATCGCCCGACAGATCGGCCGTTCCGCCCAGCGCCGAAATTTTCAGCGACGACAGCACCGCCTTGCCGTCCCCAAAGCGCGCATCCAACCGGAGGTTGTCCACCGGAAGCCGCATTCCGCTCATCGCGATGTTGGCTCGGTCGAGCGTGACGACGGCCCTCACCTGCCCCTTCATCGGGTCCATCACCGGCATGGAACCCGTCACCTCGGCATTGAGCTTGCCCCTGGCCTGGTACTGCTTGAGCATGACCTGAAGCTCGGGCGGCAGATAATAGAGCTTGTCCTGCCCGAGATCGGCCAGGAGTTTGATATCGACGCCGCGCACGCTGAACGAATCCAGATTGAGCTGGCCGGCCAACTGAAGGTCGAAAACCGGCTTGCGGGCGATGACCGTATCGAGCCTGTACCAACCGGCCGTCGTCGGCTCGATGTTGAGCACGGTGTTGATCCGATCCAGCGTCATCGGCACCGTGCCGGGGATGCGCGGGTCGTAGACGATTTTGCCGTCGGTGAGCTGAACCAGCCGCATCTGGAAGACATCGCTTAGTTTTTTGGAAGGTCCGGAAGATTCATTCGCCGGCTCGTCGCTCGTGCCGCCGCGGACCAGGTCCGAGAAGCCGATGAATTTCTTCGAACCCGGCTCGACCGCCTCCGCTGAAATCAGCGGTTGATTCAGCACGATCTTCTGGATCACGATCGGCTTGCCGATGGACGGTATTTCGGCCAGCGACACCAACGCATTTTTGCAGGCGATGATGTCGATGGTGTGGCCAGGATCGGCCGGGTCCTCGGCGGTCAGGCGCAGGTTCTTCAGCGACACCGTCAGCGGATAATCGTAGGTGAGATCGGTGAAGCTGAGCTTTGGATTGAGATACGAATTGGCGATATCCTGAATCTGCGAGCCGATCCAGTTCTGGAGCGAGCGCGGCCGGAACTCCACGAGAATGACCAGCACGATGATGCCGAGCAGCACCAACCCACCGATGCCCAGCATCACCCTGCGGATCAGTCGCCGTTTCATCCGTTACCTCGAACACCCGTGGAGCCGTGACATGCGTCAAGAACCCGTGCGCCGCGATGGCGCCGAATTATAAATCGCGCATTTCCACGTCACAAGCAAATTCATCGCAATTCAGTGGCTTTCCGGCTCTTGATGGAAAAGTTCGCTTTGTACGTCGATTTCCCCGGCCGCCGGGCGCGGCGGGGCATATTTGATCCCCAGATGCTCGTAGGCATTTTTCGTCGCCCGCCGGCCCTGCCGCGTGCGCAGCACCAGGCCGGTCTGAAGCTGATACGGCTCGACGACATCCACCAGCGTGTCGATCTCCTCGCCCAGGCTGGCGGCGATCGCTTCCACGCCGGCCGGGCCGCCTTCGTAAACCTCGATCAGCGTTCGCAGATAAGCCCGATCCTGTTCGTCGAGGCCGCGCTCGTCGATCCCCTCCAAATCCAGTGCCGCCTGTGTGACGAAAATGGTCAACTTTCCTTTCGCCTCGACGGCCGCGTAATCGCGCACCCGGCGCAGGAGCCGGTTGGCGATGCGGGCGTGCCCCGGCTCCGCCGAGCCAGTTCCCCAAGCGCCGCATCCTCGAATTCCATGGTGAGCAACTTCGCGTTGTGCCGAAGAATCTCGTGGAGCGCTTCGGGCCTGTAAAACTCGATATGGTTGGCGATTCCGAATCGGCTGCGCATCGGCCCGGTCAACAATCCAATCCGCGTCGTCGCTCCGATCAAGGTGAACGGCGGAAGCGGCATGGTGATCGTGCGCGCGTGCATTCCCGCGTCGAGCGTGATCTCCACCTTGAAATCCTCCATGGCCGAGTAGAGATATTCCTCCACGATGGCCGGGAGGCGGTGAATCTCGTCAATGAACAGCACATCGCCCTGACCGAGCTTGGTGAGGATGCCAACGAGGTCGGCGCCCTTGGTCAGGGCCGGGCCGCTGGTGACGTGAACCTGCGCCCCCATTTCGTTGGCGATGACATGGGCCAGGGTGGTCTTGCCAAGGCCCGGCGGGCCGTGCAGAAGCACGTGTTCCACCGGCTCATTTCTTCCCTTGGCCGCGCTGACGGCGATCTTCAATCGGCGAATGAGCGTTTCCTGGCCGATATATTGCAGGAAATTCTTCGGCCGCAGGGCGAAGTTGAATCGGTTTTCCTCTTCGGATTCCGATTCGCCGGAGACGATTCGCTCGCGTGCCATGGGCAATTGTTTTAGCGACGTGCGGTCATATCACAAGGGCGGGGCGCTGTTTTGCGAAACGACGACTTTCGCATGGGGCATCCGGTCGCCCCAGGCCGCGAACGGCGCCCGCGACCCGCAGGCCAAACATGTGTTCCATTCGTGCGGCTTGCCGCAGCCGGGGCAGGCGTCGGGATGATCGAACGCATCGAATCTCGTGCGGCACGTCGAGCAGATCCAATACGGCCCGATCGGCGGGGCCGCGCCGCAATTGGGACACCGCAAGTCCGTCCGTCGCGGCACCGTTTCGCGTCGACGCATCGACTGGGCGGTCTTCAAACCGATCCAAGCCTGATAGGCGGCGAAGGCGGCGAGCAGGCCGAGCCAGATGCTGTCGGTGTAAGCGGCCAGCAGGCCAAGCCCCACGGCCCCGGCAATGCCGACAACGCTCGCGGCCATCAGCGCCCGCCCCATGCCGATCACGAACCACAGCAGCGACCAGAGAATCTTTCCGCCGTCCAGAGGATAGATCGGCAGGATGTTGAAGATCAGCAGGCCGGCGTTGATGTAAGCCACCGTCCGCAGAAAGATGTTCAGGTCGGAGTAAGCGCGCCAGCCAGAAGAACGGCAGCGTGATCGGCAGCAGGATGACGTTCACGAGCGGGCCGGCGCAGATGCTCCAGAGCATGGCCCCGGGCCGCATCGGCGGGCTGACGTACGCCACGCCGCCCAGCGGCCAGAGCACGATCCGATCCGCCTTGCCTCCGACCGATCGGCACGCCAGGGCGTGGCCGAATTCGTGCATCGTGATGATCGCGAACAGCGCGAGCAATTCGGCCACGTTCCAGCCGAAGTAGTGATACGCCCCGTTGCGTTGCTGAAGCTCGTAGACGGCGACCAGGAACCAGGACCAGTGCAGGAAGACCGTGATGCCGAAGATTTTGAACAGTCGAAAACCGCTGGTTGGCATGAAATCAGTCCATTCCTAGGCGCGAACGGTGCGAAGCCGCAGCATTTCGCGCAGAAGCGATTCGGGCGCTTTGTCGTCCGGATCGGCTTGCTTGGCGCGATCCAGCAATCGCTCCGCCTCCAGGCGGGCGATGCCCAATTGTACGGCGGCGTCGATCGCTTCGGTCTCCCCGATTGTATGGCTCGCCGCCGCCGCAAAGCGCGGGGCGGTCGCCACGGCGAATTCGGTGACCTTCCCGGCCAATTCGGCCACGACCTGCTCGGCGGTCCGCCGGCCGATCTCCGGCAGCTCCATCAGGAATCGCGTATTTTTGGATTCGATCGCCTCGGCGATCAGACCCGTCGGTTGCACCAGCGCCCGCAAGGCCCGCTTGGGGCCGATGCCCTTGACGGTGATGAACAACTGGAAAAACCGTTTGTCGTCGGGCCGCAGAAACCCGATGAGCCGCGGCGTCAGCCCGCCGCGCGTCGCGTCGCCTTCCAGATCGAAGATCGTGTGAAAGGCGATGGATTCGCCGAGACTGGTTTTTAACTCTTGGATATCGGAGGCCGGCACCAGGATTTCGTATGTGACGTTTCCGCAGGCGAGTTGCACGCGATCTTCCTGCACCCTCCGCAATTCTCCGGTGATCGCCGAGATCATCGCCGTTCATCCTAGTGTTTTTTGACAAACAATATAGGCGACAACAGATTCCCCGTTGAAAACAGAATCTCGCACACCAGCGCGGAGATTTAAAGCATCGCAGAAGCGGGAAATTATTCCAATTTCATTTAGCCCCCGGTGATTCACCGGGGGCTAAATGAAATATCGCGGATTTTTTCGCCGATCCGATGCCGACAAATCGTCCGCAGCACAGCGCCACCGCCAGGGCGTCGGCCACGTCCGGCGGCTGCGGCGTGGATTTCAGTCCAAAAATCTGCTGAATCGCTCGCTGCACCTGCACCTTGCCCGCATGGCCGTGGCCGACGACCGATTGCTTGATCCGATTGGCCGAGAACTGTTCGATGCGCACGTTTCGTCGCTGCGCCGCCAGCAGAATCACGCCGCGGGCGTGTCCCATGAGAATCGCCGTCCGCGGATGTTTGTAATGCGCGTATAACTGCTCCACCGCGCAAATGTCCGGCTCGTATTCATCCAGCAGATTGCCTATCTCCGCCTCCAACACGACCAGTTTCTGGGCCAGAGAATCCTTCGCCGACAATCGGATCACGCCGCCATCGACGAGCTTTGGCTTTGCCAAGCCAAAATTCACGACTCCATAGCCGGTGATCTGCAATCCGGGATCAATGCCGAGGATGCGCATTCGATTTGTGTCACGACAACAGCAGTTCCAGATCGTCCCGTCCGAGCTTGCCGATCAACGCATTGTCGGCGTTGATGATCGCATCGGCCAGGTCGCGCTTGCTTTGCTGGAGCTTGATGACTTTTTCCTCCACCGTGTCCTTGGCGATGAGGCGGTAGGCGAAGACCTGCTGCGTTTGGCCGATGCGGTGGGCCCGGTCGATGGCCTGGGCCTCGACGGCCGGGTTCCACCAGGGATCAAGAAGAAACACGTACTGCGCCGCGGTCAGATTCAATCCCAGCCCGCCGGCCTTGAGGCTGATCAGAAAGAGACTGCAACCGGCGTCGGTCTGGAACCGGTCCACCCGCTGCTGGCGGTCGCGCGTCTTGCCGTCGAGATATTCGTACACGATGCCTTGCTCGTCGAGCTTCTTTCTGGCGATGGCCAGAAAGCTGGTGAATTGGGAGAAAACGAGGGCCTTGTGCCCCTCATCGATGACCTCGGCCAGGCGCGGCAAAAGCGTGTCGAGCTTGGCGCTGGGGTCGTCGATGGCGGACTTGTTCAGCAGACCCGGATGGCACGCGGCCTGCCGCAACCGCAGCAGCGCTTCGAGGATTTGCAGCTTCGATTTGGCCAATCCCTCGCGCTCGATGTGGCCGAGCAGGGCCTGGCGATAATGCTCCTTCAATTCGTCGTAGAGCTTTCGCTGGCGCTTGTCCAATTCGCAGAAGATGGTCTGCTCGAATTTTTCCGGCAGGTCGCGGGCCACCTGCTCCTTGGTCCGCCGCAGAATGAACGGCCGCAGGGCCTGGGAGAGCAATTGCCGGGTCTCGGTGCTGACCGTTCGGTCCGGCGGAAGTGGTCATCGACGCGAAGGCGCGCGATGCGCCGAGCATTCCCGGATTCAAGAATTCCAGCAGGCTCCACAATTCGCCGAGATGGTTCTGCACCGGCGTGCCGGACAGGGCCAGCCGATGATCGGCCCGCAGGAGCCGCGCCGCTTTGGCCGATTCGCTGGCGGCGTTCTTGATCGCCTGCGCTTCGTCGAGAATGGCATAATCGAAGCGGAAATCCTTCCAACTGGGCGATGTCGTTGCGAAGCGTGCCGTAGGTCGTCAGGATCAGATCGAAATCCTGGAAATGTTCCGTCTGTTTGAGCCGGTCCGCCGAGGCGTGGTCCAGAACGCGCAGCTTCGGCGTGAATTTCGCGGCTTCCTGCCGCCAGTTGAACACCAGCGAGCGCGGTACGACGACCAGCGACGGCCCGGCCGGCGCCGTTGGCCTGCCCGGATTCCCGCAGCAGCCGCCGCTGCTCCAGCAGCGCCAGAACCTGGACCGTTTTGCCCAGCCCCATGTCGTCGGCCAGGCAGCCGTTGAGGCCGAACGTCCGCAGAAATTCCAGCCAGCCCAGCCCGTCGCACTGATAGGGACGCAGCGACGCCGCTGAACGACGGCGGGGGATCGACCGGCTGGATGCGGCTCGAAGCGCCGCAGCTCGTCGCGCGCTTTGTCGAAGTGTTCATCGACGGTTGTCGGCC
Organism: uncultured Phycisphaerales bacterium; assembly: GCA_963771925.1. Lineage (GTDB taxonomy): Bacteria > Planctomycetota > Phycisphaerae > Tepidisphaerales > Tepidisphaeraceae > PALSA-1353. The sequence goes on along the minus strand of CAVYVE010000005.1, from coordinate 760,391 downwards.
GGCATTTCCGCCAGCAGCGCATCGAGCAATCCGACCTGCCTCCGCGTGAATTGAATCGTGTCTTCGTTCACCTCCGCCACCGCGGCCAGCAGGCCGTAACGCTTCAGCCATTGCTCGGGAAGAATTCCGACGGTTCCATCGTCGAGCACGATGGTGGTCTCCCCCTTGCGGATGGCTTTGAGCAGGCGTTGGAAGCTTGACGCTGACGCCCTCGAATTCGGCGTCCCCGTTCAGTTCGAACCAGTCGATGCCGGAAGAGACCTGCATGCGAATTTTGCCCGGCTGGCGATAAACCTTGCCGCTGACTTCCACGTGCCACTGCTGCGACGGTCAGGGCGGCGACCGCCGCCGGCAAACGCCGCGGCAAGAGGCGGAATTCGTGCGGATTCGCTCCATAGTCGTTTTCCGGACGGAATCCCAACTCGCGCAGGCGGGCAACCGCCTGCGCCTCGAACGTCGTGTCCCGGTAAATGATTCGCCGGCGGGGCGAATCGAAAACGGCCGGACTCTTTTGCTCGTGCGGAATGTTCGTTTCATCGTAATCGAACGAAAGCGTGCAGCGCAGGCGGTTCGCTTCCATCACTTCATGCGCGGCCGATGGGGGAGCCAGCGCCAGCCTTGGGCCGAGGCGCCGAACGCGATTCAGCGATTCCCATCTCCGTCGGCAGATCGAGCCGCGGCAAACGCGGGAACTGAAGCAGTTCTTCAAGCAGATCGTCACCCTGTTCGACCGGCACCTCGAGTTGCTGTTCCCGCAGCAGAAGATGTGCGAAAGGAAACGCGCCCTCATCGTCAAACGCCGCGGCCCTGTCGCCGATGAAGACCGGGCCGCCGGCGACGATCAAGGCCGGCTCAGAAATTCCAATCCGCTGCTGCCCCCGCCGCAGCGTGCCTTCCAGTCGATAAAGTTTTCCCGCCCCGTGCGGCACGACGGCCAGGTGAAGCCGCCACGGCTCGCCGTCGTCCCATTGGACCGGCTGAATTTTGCGGTCGTTTTCCCCGCTTCGAACGATGCACCGGCCGGTTTGGCACATCCGGCGGACCAACTCGTTGTTGCCGCCGCCGTGGAGCCACAGACGACCGGCGATCTCCCGAATGTCGTATTCGAAATCGTCGTCGCCGCCGATGCCCACGAGCGTCGCGAGCAATTCCCGGTCGATCGCTTCGGGAAGCGAGATGAATCTGATCGGTTTTCAGCCGAAGCCGTTTGATATCGCCGCTCTTGTTGGCCGATCGCGAGCCTAATTGGACGGCCAACTCGCCTCCTTCCCGCGAAGCCTGCGTGTCGATGATATAGACGATCTGCTTATTCGGGGGCCATGGAGCCGGCGCGGGTCTTTCCCGCCACATCCAGCCGGAGCGCATTTCCGTCAGCCGCCGACGCCAGACGGCGTGCCGCTGCGGCTTGGGTGGACCGGGCGCGGGTTTTCGCGAAACCGCAGCAGCTCGACCTCCCGATCTCCAAATCTCACCTTCCGTACCTCGGGAACGAATTCCTCATCGTCGATCTCGTCGTCAATGTCGTACTCATCACCCCGCCGACGATCATCGTGAACATCGCGCGGGAAGAATTCCCCGGGCGTCCGCCGCCAGCAAAGTCGCCCAGATATGCTTGCACGGCTCATCGTGATTCACAAAGTGCGGGCACGAGCAGCTATAGTGATATTCATCGTCGTCCCACCCGATGTGCACATCGTACGGATAAGTTCCCTGGACGCGTGCGCGGATGTGACCGGGCTCGCCGTCCAGGATCTCCACGGCTCTGCGCCGGTAATACTCCTCGCCCTTTTGTCGGGTATGTCGCGGAAAATCGCTTTTAAGTTCCTGGATGGCCGTCAAGGTTTCCGCTCCGAAAATTCTATTTGTCGCATACCGCGACCGTGTTTTGCAAGACTCGCGAAAGGAAATCTTCGATTCGCCTGCGATATTCCGCGGGGTTTTCCCGCATTCCCACGACGTGATGGGTGTTGGGCAATTCCCAGCAAACGCTGGGGCCTTGGCAAGCCGCCCGCGATTCCACGGCCTGACGCACCGCCCGGCGGTCCTGGTCCGACAAAAATGGATCGTCGGACGATTGAACGACCATCACCGGGCAGGGAATTTTCGGGATGGTATCGACCGGCCGAACCGCGTCGAAGTCGGCGGCCGCCATCCACTCGGAGAGCCGATAGGCGGGCTCCTGGAAAAATGGCCCCGGCGTGCCGATGCGATCCGCCTGGCGTACCGCCGCGTTGTGGAAGCTTGAATATGGACATTCCAGAATGACCGCGAGCAAATCGCTTCGCATTTGTGCCGTCGCCGCCGCCACCGCGGCGCCAAGGCTGATCCCAAACAGCAGGATTTGCCGCGTCTGGCCCGGCCGGGCGGCTTTCAACTGATCCAGCACTTGGTTGAGATCGTGGCGCTCCCAATATCCGCCCGTGCAATAATCTCCGCCGCTTTCGCCGTGGGCTCGCAGATCGATGGCCAGTATGGCGAAACCCAACTCCCGCAGCAGCGGCGCCCAGGCGATCCCGCCCACCTTGGCATCGGAGTAACCATGGAGAATGACCGCGCATCGCCCGCGGGCATCGGCATTGCCGATCCACCAACCGGCAATCGGAAGCTTGCGGCCGCTCGATTCGTCGATCACGCTGAAGTCGGCCTTTTCAAATTCCAACCCCAGATCGGCTGGGGTAAGGCGGCCAAGATGCAGTAGGGCCCGACCCTCGCCCATTCGCCGCGGCCGCAGAAGCATCCGCGCCATTGCGATGATGCCCAAGCCGTAGCAGATCATGGCGATTCCCCCCATGACGGCCGCCAGCATCAGGAGCCCGCGAAGCATTCCTTGCAATGATACTCGGATTTTAAAGCCGGCGATTGCATCCGTCCGATAAAAGCCCTAATGGCCGATGGCCTCATTTGGCTTGTGCCAATGGCCCTCAAATCAAGGAGCAAACCCGTGAAATTGTCAATTCCCGCCGTTGCCGTGGCGATCCTGAGCCTTGCCGGCTGCCAGATGCAGTCCAAACCAGCCGCGACCGATTCGGCGGCGTTGAATGTAGCCCCGGCCCCGACGGCGGTGGCCTATTCCGAACCGGCTCCAACGCCGATTCAAACGGCCGCGCCTGATCCGGCTCTTTCCGCTTCATCGGCCACGCCCAGCGCCGCGATGGGAAATACCTACACCGTCAAGAAGGGCGACACACTGTGGAAGATTGCCTCGACCCACTACGGCGACGGCAAGAAGTGGCACGAGATCGCCGAGGCCAATCCGGGCCTGACCCCCAGCGACCTCCGCGTGGGCCAGACGATTACGCTGCCATAACTACGGCAGTATCGCAATTCGCGACCCCGGCGCGCCGCCGCTGCGCAAATCGCGGACATCGCACACTTTTTCGGCGGTCAGCCAACACACACAAGCATCATTTTTAGGGCAAACAACGTCTCCTTGATTTGTTCGATCGCCTCAATTTGAGTCATCAATGACGCCAAATCGACAAATTCTGCCATACCCGTGATTTGGGATTAATTACATTGAATACAGAACATTATAAAAACGAAGCTTGAACTCTTCACGTTCGGCAAGGAGAACGCTCTCAACACCACGGGGGAATCTGATGGACGCCCGGCGCTATATATCGCCGGCGCAGGCATCGCCCGATGCTGCTGGCCCGGCCAGTGAATAGAAGATGAAGCGACCGTCGGAAAAGCCATTGCTCGATCCCAACGCACCGCTTAGCCGGGCGGCTGGGAGCCAAAATAGGTGGGCTGTTCATTTTAGACATTTTTCTTGCGTTTTGTGAAGCCGATACTAGAATCCTGCCCAGCATTTATCGGACGCGCCGAATTTTTGTGAATGAATGGAGCAGGGGGCAATCGTGTCAGCGGGTTCTACCACTGACGCACCGGGCATTTTTAGATTCGGGAGGAGTTGCAAATGTACCAACCGATTCAGCGGTGTGCGGTTGTCTCGCGCCGATCTGGCGTAAGAATTGTAGGGCTGGGCATAGGGCTGCTGGCTCTCGCGTGGTCGCTGCCGGCCTATGCCATTGGACCGGACTACCAAACCATCACCCCCCAAGACGACTCCGTCGTCAGTGTGCTGATTAACGCTGTGATTGGGAGCGGGGTCGGAACTTTTAACGGAACGGGCGAGATCGTGGCAAACACAATGGGTGCCGATGATAATGGCTTCTTTGAAATTCTGACGGCTGATCATGTCGTCTCGACAACAGGTACCATGGCCGGGGCCGTCCGCCCCAACCTTGGCATCGCATTCGACAACGATCCCGTAACCCCTCCCCTCGCCGGCGCCTCCACTTTCAATGACTTAAACGCGGTTAATGTTTATCGCTTGGGGTCAACTGGAACCGAGGATATTGCTGTAATGAACGTGGATTATGGCACATATAACCCAGCGTACAACGCCGACGTAATTAGCCTGACGCCGGCCTATTCTCTCGACGACGACACCATTGTCCCGGAGGTGTCGGACTTTTCAGACATCGGCTATGGCAACCAGGGAAATCTCGTCGCCGGCGGATACCAGGCGCAAGGTGTTTACGGCGTCCAGCGCTTTTTGACGGATACGATCTCCAATATCGTGCCCAACTTTGCGGGTCCCGGTGGATATACTTACAATTCGGCCCAGTTCACCGTGAAAAACCCGTTCAATATTGCTCAGGCAGGCACCGGAACCATCTTTGATGGTGATTCAGGATCCCCTATGTTGTCCGGCGATTCGGTGAACACAACGGTGGATGTGCCCGAATCGGACTACACGGATTACGACGGCCCCACAGCCATGTCCTATTATACCGATGATGAATTTGCAGTCGCCACATTCGGTACGATCACTGCCGGAGGATTCATCGCCTTTGGCAACACCGATGGCGGCGTGGCGCTCGACCAGGCCGACATCAACTGGATTCTGCTCCACGGAACTGAAGATTATCTTCCAGAGCCGACGGCGCTGGTTCTGTTGCCTGCGGCGATGCTGCTGGCGCTGCGGCGAAATCGCCGCGCCGCCGCCTGACCGGTATGGAACGTGGATGCAGCTAGTTCTTAAAAAACTAGCTGCGTCCGGCTCTCTCTCGACCCTCGGTTTCGGAGCTTGGCCCGTCGAACGAACTTTCCGGCGTTTTCGACTTCGAGCGCAGCAAGCACCTGACCGAATCAGTCGGGTCGCGGCAGAGCCGTTGCGCTCCCGCTTCTTAGCTCCCCGTTTCCAGCTCTGAAATCCCGCCGTAGGAAAGTCTAAGGCGGCGGCGTTATCCTTGGTTTTCAACGCGATCTGCTTCTTTCCGGCAAGATTCTCGCGATTCCGCGGCCGGCGCACATCCGCGCCGGCAACGTCAAAGCGTTGGCATAACCAAGCCAAGGAGTGAAGCGCGATTTCACAATTTTTTTTTCGGCGCAAACAACGGGCCGATCGATCTTGGCGATTTGGAGCTTGCATCGCCGGATGATTACTGTTATATATCTGTAATCACATTGGCGGGCAATTGTTCATTCGCATTGAGACATCCTCGGGCATGCCGATCACGCGGCAGATCGCGGATCAAATTCGCAGCCACAGCGCCAGCGGGGCGCTGGCGCCGGGGGATCGCCTGCCGAGCGTACGCCAGCTCGCCAAGGAATTGGCGGTAAATCAGAACACCATTTTGCGGGTTTACGAGCGGCTCACGGCCGAGGGATTGCTCCAGCGCCGCCATGGCGATGGCACGTATGTCGCCGATTCGCTGCCGCGGGGACGGGCCAGGGTCCAGCGCGAGTTGCTGGTGCAGGAACTGGATCGTCTGGCGAATCGGGCCGCCGATCTGAGCGTCACATCCGAAGAGCTTGGCAAATTGCTCGATGAATCGCTGGCCCGCGTTGAAAAACAGCGGGCCGTGGCAATGAAAGGTCGAACCCATGAGCGAACAGCCGGTCATTGAAATGCGGGACGTCGCCAAATCCTTCGGCCGAAACACCGTGCTGCGGGGGCTGGACCTGACCGTGCCGCCGGGGCAGACGTTCGCGTTCCTGGGCCGAAACGGGGCGGGAAAGACCACGACCATTCGCACGCTGCTCGGTTTGCTCAAGCCGGATGCTGGACAGGTCCGTGTGCTGGGGTTGGACCCGCAAAAAAATCCGCTGGAGATTCGCCGGCGCGTGGGATATGTCGCGGAGGACCAGACGATGTTCGGCTGGATGCGGGTGGGACAATTGCTTTCGTTTATCGCGCCGTTCTATCCGACGTGGGATGCGGCCTGGGCGAAGCAATTGAGCGACCGCTTCGAATTGCCGCTGAAAACGCGGGTAAAGCATCTCTCCAAAGGGCAGGGCGTGCGGGTGGCGCTGCTGTTGGCGCTGGCCCATCGGCCGGAGCTGGTGATCCTCGACGATCCGACGCTGGGGCTCGATCCGATCATGCGCAAGGAATTTCTGCGCGATCTGGTGACGTATCTGCAGGGCGAGCGCGTGAGCGTTTTTTTCAGTTCGCATCTGCTGTACGAGATCGAGCCGGTGGCGGATTCGGTGGTGATTCTCGATCACGGCCGGGTGCTGCGCCAGGCGGAAACGGAGCAGTTGCGGGCGAATGTGAAACGGCTGGTGGCTCCGGCGGAATTGGAGCAGGTCTTGCGCGGTTTGCCGGGGATTCTGGATTTCAGCCGCCGCGGGCGGCAGGTGGCCGTGGTGGTGGAGGACATCGAATCCGCGCGATCCGCCCTGGCGGCCAGCGACGCGGCAGTGCAGGAGATCGATCTGAATCTCGACGAAATTTTCGAGGCGTACGTCATCGGACGGCGAAAGGTGGATCAGAATGCCGAACCTCCTCTGGAAAGAGTGGCATGAGCAAAGCTGGAAGCTGGGCTTTGGTTGCCTGGTTCTGGGCGCGCTCGCGTTGATCGGATTGCATTCGCGCATCATCGACGACGAATCGATGGTCCTGTTCGTCTGCTTTCTCGGCATAGCGCTGCTGCCGGTTTTGTCGAGCACCGGTTTGGTGCCGGCGGAGCGGAGCGAGGGGAGCCTCGAATCGCTGCTGGCGCTGCCCGTGGCATCGTGGAAAATTCTGGCGATGAAGACGGCGATGGGAATTCTTTTGTGCGCCGGCCCGCTGATGTTTGCCGGAGCCGTGAGTATTCTGATTGCCGGAGGCAGGGAAATGACGACTGGCGTCATGTTCGCCTACTACGCGCGCTCGGCGCTGACGGCGATTTCGCTGCTGGTCTGGATGCTGGCGCTGACGATTCGTCTGCCCAATGAGACGCGGGCCGGCCTGTTGGCGATGGGCCTGCTGATTTTCTGGATGCTGGCGACCGCCGGATTGGGCGTTCCCTCGGTTCCGCCGCTGCTGCTGGACATCTCGCCGCTGGCGTTCATCTACATGAGAAAGACCCGTGAGCAAGTCATTACCATGCCGCCGCTCGCCGTCGTGCTGGCGGTGCAGGCGGGGATCGTCCTACTGCTGTGGCTGTGGGCGTCCCGACAACTCGCCGGCACGGAGGGCCAGTCATGAAATCACTCACCGCCTTGGTGTGGAAGGAATGGCACGAAGTCCGCGCCTTTCTCTGGATTGCGCTGGGCATTTTTATCGTTCTGCCAGTCATCGGTGGCCTGGAGGCCCTGCTGCAATATGATCGGGGGTTTGAGATTTCGACGTTGCCATGGGTGATCGCATTCGGCGGCGTGCTGGCGATCTTCGTCGCGGTCGGCGCAACTTGCCGCGATTTCAGCGGACATCTGGAAGATTTCTGGCGATCCCGGCCCGTGACCGTCACGCGCTGGCTGCTCGTGAAATACCTCGTCGGACTGACCGTGGTGCTCGTGGCGTGTACTTTTCCGCTGGCCATCGAGCTTGCATTTAACCGCGACAAAGGCGCCATCCTCATTGTCGCGTGGTTCCCGTTTCTCTGGGCGACGTTGTACAGCATCGGCTTTCTGGCCGGTTGCCTGGTGCGGCGGACCGCGCACGCCGCCATGCTGGCGCTGGCGGCAATGCTGTTGGTCTATTGCGTGCCGGTCGTCATTCCGCCATTGCAGTGGCTCAACGTCAGTATCGTCACGGATTTTTCGCTCCTGCCCGGCCAATGGCCTCCGGTATTCGGCGTCCACCAACTGGGATTCGCGGCCGGAATGCTGGGTCTGGCAATTGTCGTCTTTGTATTGGCGCTGCTGGCGGTCCATCACGATTGGCGCATCGGCGCGGGCCGAAAAATGATGTACGGCTCGGTCTCCGCGGCCGTGCTGATCCTATTCGCCTCGGCCGCGTTCCAATTGGGTACGAATATGCCGATCCTGCGGCAAATCGACATGCCCCAAGGCGAGCCGATCGTAGATATCTACTATAAAGGCGGTGGCGGCTATGTGATAACCCGGCGCGACGTGCCGCTGCCAAAAACAGACTTCGATAGGGCTGTCCAATACCAATATAAACTTCGCACAATTAAGCTCACCGAATCCGGCATCGAACTGGGAAACCCGGTCAGTCCGACCAAAGATCAGTGGTTTGCACTCGAGTTTTACCATCCCTTTGTGGTACATGCGCCCGCGGATCCCGCCATGGTTTATTGGGTTGACGATACAGGCAGCCATCAAGAGGCCGTCTTATGGCTATATGGATTCGGTAGAAGAATACTACTTTGGAAAGTTGACCGCGCAAACTTTACTCGGCCGATTCTTATCGTTTCGCGACAGCATCTTTATGTCGTCGGCAGACGTCTTATTACCTTCGATATCACCCAACCGCGCGCTGCGCATGATTTCCAATGTGCCATTCGGCTATTCGCTGGATTGGGATCCCCATTATCGTGCCGACAAGTTCATGGTGATTTTGCCGCCTGTGCCGGACTTATCTCCGAGGGAGACCCTCCAAGCGGTCGTCAAACCATTCGGTTTTTTCGAGGGGAACATCCTTTGCGAGTCGCGTGAGCAGGTTTTGCTTGCCTATCGCCTTACGCAACTGACGAAAACCAAAGCCGTCTTCGAAAAAATCGGACAATACGAGCCGACGATGCTGGAAAATATGTTTGGATCAATAAACTATATCGGAGGCATGAGGCTGCAGAACGGCTTGTTGTATGTCGGCGAAGGGCATCCCAGCGCCTGGGGAAATCCTCACATCGACGTCTTCGACACCCGCGGCCCGCATCCCCTGCGTTTGATCGGCCATTTCGCCGCTCCCGGCGTTGGGACCGTCTTTCCATTGCCTGACGGCAACGCCCTCGTCGGCGGCGAGAAGCTGTGGCTCATCGGCCCGCCGCCGCACCGCGGGGCAGAATAAAAATCATTTTGTATTTCTCGCCGATTTTGCGGCAAATCCCAACAATTCCCAGTATTTCACCGGGATCGTTGACAGATGGTGATCCGCCACCTTCAACTGATAAAAAACCAGCGGTCGGCGCAACTCGGTCTGGAGCCGCTGACGGAGTCCCGCATGGGGTTTCAGGTTCAGCACCCAAACCGGTGAGGTATTGGCCATCCACGATCGATCCGCCAGCGCGTTCCAGGTGATTCGGCGGTCCTGCTTTCGCAGATTCCATTGGAGCGTGCTTTCCACCTTATCGCGCGGCAACAGGACGGCGATCGTGTCGGTTGGGGCTGCGCCTGGAATAATTCGTGACATATCTGGCGGGCCTCAACGTCGTCGCGCGTTTTGTACGGATGAAGCACCGTGTCGGCCGCGACCCCGCCGCCGAAGAGCAGGAGCGCGGCGAAAAGCAACCGTCGGGATTTCAATCGTGTGGCCGGGTTCGGGGTGAGCCTTTCGATCAGCGTGGCGGCGCCGACGCCGATCAGCAGGATGATCGCGGGGGCCAGGAACTGGGCGACTCGGGCTCTGGCCGTAGGGATATCGTCGCATCGCGGCGGCGAGGAAATTCAGGGCGAACGGCGCCAGCATCAGGCAGCGAAAGTCGCAGCGCCGCGGCCGCCACCAAACTACCAGGCCGAGGACGAAAACCAGAAAGCTCAGTGTGCTGGCGCCGTTGGCTCCGCCAAACGGGTATTCAAACATGTTGCCGGTGTGGATGAGGATAAGCCACCAGATCAGCCGCAGGGGGTTGGCGGGCGGGAAGGCGGGTTTCCAATATTCTATCATCGCGGTTTTGGTGTATTGGTACTGTCCGGCGGATACCGGCCAGACCAGAAACCAGAAGCTTGCGATCATCACAAGGCCAAGAACCGCGCCCAGGACGATCTGCGATCGGCTCAAGCGGCGCACCGCCAGGGCCAGGGCCACGCCGACCCCGCCGGCGACGAAGACCGCCGGATACGACAGCGCGAACACCGCCGGCGTCAGCGCAATCAGACACAGCAACCATCGGGTTTGCCGGCGCAGCAAGAATAGCGTAGCCGGGAGCAGCAGCAGCATGGCGCAACAGAAATCGAAGCCATAGGGTTTAAGTTCGACCGCGTAGCGGACAAGGTAGTTGCCGACGGCGAGAATTCCCGTGGCGATCACGGCCGCCAGATCCGACGCCAGCAGCCGCGACCAAACCGCGAAGAGCAATACGGCCACGATTCCCGCCAGCATGGGCAAAAAACGCATGGACCATTCGGACATGCCGAAGTGCGTGTACATCCAGCGCTCGGCAAAGAGGAATCCGATCGGGGCGACCTGGAAGGTATCAAGCGGCCGCCACAGTGCCGCGTACCCGCGGTTGAGGATGTTGAGCCCCAGCGCCGATTCGTCGCCCCAGACGGGCATGTTCATGGCGTATCGAAGCAGGCGAAGAAAAATCCCAACGGCCACGAAGGCCAAAAGCCAGCGGCCCAGCAGCGCATCAGATGTCCGCCGCGGCTCGGCGGAACCGCCGGCGGCGAGAAGCGGCCCAGCATTCCCACGCCTGCGAAAATGCGCTGTTTCCTCAAGCATCCCCATTAAATCGGTTGAACCCACCCTGCAGGACGCAAACCTGCAACCTTCGGTTCCTTAAGCGGGATCGGCATGCTACTAACAAGCTTGGAAATCACCGGATTTTGAACATTTTACTCGCTTTGGGCCGCCACGCAATCACGGTCAAAAATATGAGTTCCCGGTCAAGCGATGGTATAAGCGGTCGACTAAAACAGCACAGTGGCCAGCGCCACCAGTAACGCCAACAGCACGTAGCAAGCGTAAGCGTTGACGCGTCCGTGGTGCATCGCTGCCAGCCGGCGCGCTAACCAGAAGGAAGCCGATTTCACCGGAAACAAGACCATTTTGTCGGCGAGAAAATCGCGGCGTTTCTCGCGTCGGATGGCGGTGCGGAAATGTTCGCCGACGGTCTGGCGGGAATCCTCGACCGTCGTGGGGCGAAAAATCGCGTCGAAGATCACGCGCACCGGATTGGAAAATCCCGTCGCGGTGTAGGTCATCTCCGGCAGCAAACGCCTCACGCCGCCGTCCCAGCGCGGGCGGCGGACCAACTTGCGGCGGCGCGTCAGCCATACCCGGAGAATCAACCCGGTCGCGACCAGCAGAATGATGAACACCACGAGCAGGTAGGACGTGGACATCGCGAAAACGACCGGGTTTTCCTTTCCGCCGCGGAGAAGGACGACCAATCCGCGGCCGGGCAAAACTTTCTGACCCACCTGCGCGCCCAGATCGTGGAAATCCTTCGCGAACGCGGGCGGCAGCGTGCCGTGCGCGGGATTCGAAGCGAAGAAGGGGGGAACCAGGGCGGTCGCGGCGCTGGCTCCAGCAAGCGGATACAGCGCGGAATCCAGCGCGGGAATTACATACGTCGGCAGCACGCCGAACGCGAGGCACAGCACGGCGAGAATGAACATCGGCGCCAATACGCCGGGCTTGGATTCGCGCACGGGTTGGGCCTCATTCAATCGGCGCATCCCTAGAAAGCTCATGGCGAAGACCTTTACAAAACAGGTCACGGCCAGCGCCGCCGCCAGCGCAAGTCCAGCTCCGCAAAGGGCGAAGACAATCTTGACCGCTATCGAAGAAAGTTCCGCCGAGCGCAGCATCGTCTGCAACGTCAGCCATTCGCTGACGAAACCATTGAACGGCGGCAGCGCGGCGATGGAAAGCGTTCCCGCCAGAAACGCCAGCGCCGTCAATGGCATCCATTTGATCAGGCCGCCCAGTTTGTCCATGTCGCGCGTTCCCGCCTGGACTTCCACGGCGCCGACGCCGAAAAATAACAGCGCCTTGTAAAGTGAATGATTGACCAGATGATAAAGCGCCGCGACGAACGCGATGGCGGTCAGCGCCGGATGATGCGTCGCGACAAAAACCATCCCCGCGCCGACCCCGACGATCACGATGCCGACGTTTTCGATCGAACTGTGAGCAAGCACCAACTTCAGGTCGTTGTCGGTGGTCGCATAGAGGATTCCCACGAGTGCGGACAGCGTTCCGAAAACGATGGCCAGCAAGCCCGGCCCGGCCAGCGTCGCCGGCAGCAGGGCGGCATTGATGCGTATAATTCCGTAAAGTCCGAGGTTCAACGTCGTGCCCGCGAGAACGGGCACGAACGCGCGCGGCGCGGCAACGTAAGCGCGCGGCAGCCAGAAGTTGACGGGCACGAGTCCGGCTTTTATGCCGAAACCGAAAAACGAAAGCAGGAAGACGGTCCAGCGGATGCCCGCGCCAAGCCCGTCACGCCGGATTTGATTGCGCCGAAATTCAGCGACCCGGCGGTCACCGCGAGGAAAAGAAAGGCGAGCACGGCGGCCACCGTCCCGGCTTCGCCCATGGCCAGCAGAAGATAGCCCGCGTCCACGCCGCCATTGTCCGAATCGCTGCCGCACACGATGAGCAGATAGCAGAGGATCGACATCACTTCCCACGCGAGCAGGAACAGCAAAACATCACCGGCGATCAGGATGACAAGAATGGATGCGTACAACGCAAACATCATGACGGTGAACGCGCGTCTGCCGCGGCGGGTCGCATCGCGGCCGGATTCCGCGGCGGCAAAAATCGAGGCCGGCACAAGCACCAGGCCGGTGACGGCCACGAAAACGGCCGAAAGCGTGTCGAGGCTGAAGGTGCGCGTTCCCAACGGCGGCAAGGACCACAGGGAATGCGTGAAGGTGCGTCCGGTGATCAGGACGGTTGTGCCGGCCGCCGCCATGGCGACGCCGGCCAAGCCGCCCAGCCAGGCAAGTAATGTTCCCTGTCGCGAGAAGGGCATGACCAATGAAAGAACGATGCCGGCGCCGCACGCGGCCAAAGCCAGGAGAATGAGTGTTTGCGGATTCATCATTTCATGAGCGAGTTGGACTGGCGAGCGGCGCGGGCGGCTTGCGGCCGGCGAGTACGAGCAGACCGTGCAGAATCGCCAGCGGCGGCGGGGGATTTCCGGGGACTTCCACGTCCACGGGCAAGACATCGGCCACGCCCTTGGAGCAGACAAAGCTGTCGGCGAATACGCCGCCGGAGAGGGCGCAGCGCCGACGGCCATCACCCGCTTTGGTCCGGGCATGGCGTCGTAAGTTTTTTGCAGAGCGTCGCGAATATGGTCCGTGACCGGGCCGACCACCAACAACACATCCGCGTGCCGCGGGCTGGGGGTGATGAAAAACCCCAGGCGGTGCATGTTGTAATAGGGATTGTTCAATTGCTTGACTTCGTTGAGGCACGCGCCGCAATCGCCGGCATCGACCACGATGATGTGAATGGATCGCTTGAAGGACCGGCCCACGGTGTTGTGCGGATCGCGGGCGGCGGCCCATTCGTAGGTGTGTTGCCACTCGAGCGGGCGTTCCACGCCGCGGGCGCAGCGATAACAATGCACGCAGCGGCGATAATCGACGGAGATTCCATCTCCGGTTTGCGTCAGCGCGTTGGTGGGGCAACGATCCACGAGCGCGGCGGCGGTGGCCGGATCGAGCGGGCCACCGCTCGGCAAACCGGGGGTGACACCGGCGGCATGCTCCTCGCCGCGCGGATAGGCCGTGGTTTTGATTCCAGTGCGAATGCCCTTGACGACCCATTGGCTCATGTACGCCTCAATTCACTCGGTTCATCGGTCCATCTCCGCGACGGATAGATCAAACGTTGAGAGCATGATCGGAAAGTCCTGGAACGCGAATTCCTCGACGGCGAGATGAAAGCCGTGCCAGTTGTGAAACGACGGAGGAACGATGCGCCAGCGCGCCACCCGGCCGGCTTCATCGAGCCGCACCCATTGGAACGCCGCGCCGCGTGGGGCTTCGACGGCGCCCAACGCGGCGCCGGGGCGAAGCTGAATTCGAACGTTGACGCCTTCGCCTTTGAGTGCTTTTGCGGCCTGATCCATAATGCGGACGGATTGGCGGGCCTCGGCGAACAGGACGCGCAAGCGGGCGTAGCCGTCGCCTTCGCGTTCGCTCGGCACGTCGAAATCGAAGGTTTGATAATCGGAGTAAGGCTGTGCGCGGCGCAAATCGCGGACGATTCCCGAGGCCCGGGCGATCGGACCGACCAGGCCGTAAACCCGCGCATTGCGCTGAGCGACCACGCCGACTTCTTCGAGGCGGTCGAGAAAACTGCTGGAGTTGCGCAGTCGCGATTCGAGGTCGTTTAACGCACGGAGGATCCGTTGCGATTGTCGAAGCGTTTTCTGGCAGGCCTCGTTTGAGAGGTCGCAGGATAGGCCGCCGGGCACGACCAAGCCAAACAGATAGCGATGCCCGGTGAGTTCGGCACAGACGCGCAGCAGGTCTTCTTCGAGGATTCCGGCCTGGCTGTTGGCGACGACCAGGGCGGTGGATTCGCAGATTTCCTGGATGGCGCCGGCGTGTTGGCGGAGGCGTTCGAGTTCGGCGAGAAAAGCGCGGAGGGTTTTCGCCCGCGCGGGACGCTTGCGCGGCAGATGGACTCGACGGCCAGAGAGAAAGCCAGCCCATGGGCGAAGGCGGTGGTGGCGGCGAAGCGCTCGGCGAGCGGCAGCACCTGGTCCACGGTTTTGCCCTCGGCGAGCTTTTCGACGGCCCGCCATTTGTAGAACAGGCGTGGCGTGGCGCGGATGACGTTTTCACCGACGGTTTCGAGCAGAAAATGAGCGGACTCCGTGACGCCGGAGTATATCGGGCCGATCGGCATGACAAATGCGCCCGGCTCTTGAACGATGCGCAATGGGCGCCAATTGGGGTCCGGTTGGCGATGGAGCATCGCGGCGCTTGCGTCAAAGCCGTGGCGCATCGGCTCGACACTTTCCTGCCAGGCATCGTTGTGCAACACGAAGTCGCCGAGGCGGGGATGTCCCTCGAACACCAGGCCGAACAAATCCTCGGCCTCGCGCTCGTGCCAGTCGGCGGCGTGAACAAATTTGACGATGCTGGGAAACGTCCGTTCAACTAGCGGCGCAGCGGCCAGGACATGGACCCAGCCGGATTCGCCCTCGGCGAAAAAGCTGTATCGCAATTGCCATTCGGCGTCGGTTTCCTCAACGATCAGGCCGGCGAAACTGAAATTCCAATCCAGAAACAACCAGCCGCAGAGCGCCGGGAGGACGGTCTTGGCGCAGCGGATCTCGCAGGTCGTCTTGGCCGCATCGAGCGTGCATTGGACCTTTCCGCTCCAATGCCGTTCGATTTGCTCGATGAGTTGGACGGGACTCATGGATACCTCATCTGGCCAATTCGCTGGCCGCGAGACTCAGCAGGTCGTGCAGCGGCTTGGGAACGTAAAACCCGAGCAACAGCACGGGGATCGCCGCCAAAATCAGGGCAAGCCCGCAAGTGAAAGGCAGGCGAAATCTCTTTGTGCCGCCGCCGGTTGAATGTCGATTCGCCGGCGTTCCGTTCTGGGGCGCGCCGAAGACCATTTGGTTGAGGTGCAACAGGACGCCGAAGAACGCGATGACGATGAAAGCCGCGAGCAAGAGGGTGGCCAGGTAATGTCTCTGAAGGAGGCCGGCTTTAAAGATGGTGAACTCGCTGAGAAAAACAGCTAGTGGTGGTGCCCCGGCGATGCCCAGGCCGCCAAAGATCAAAGCGGCTCCGGCGGCGGGCGACGTGCGAATCAGGTTTCGCACCGCGGCGATCTCGCGGGTTTCCACGGCCAGCAAGACCGACCCCGCGGCAAAGAAGCAAAAGGACTTGGTCACGGCGTGGTTGACGATCTGCTGCATCGCGCCGTAGCCGGCCATCGACGTGCCCAAACCGATCGCCGTCAAAATGATCCCCATGTGTTCCACGGTGGAGAACGCGAAGAGTCGTTTGTAATCTCGCACCTGAAGCAGGAGGAAAGCGGCGGTGCCGACGGAAATCAGGCCCAGGATCAGCGCCCACATTTCGGCGTGAGAATGAGGCACCGCGGCATGATGGGAAACAGCCGTAAGATGACGTACAGGATCGTGGTGGTTTCGACGCCCGAAAGCAGTGCGCAGACGGGAGACGGCGCCTGGCTATGCGCATCGGGCAGCCAAGTGTGCATGGGAACCAGGCCGGCCTTGGTCCCCAGGCCGATGAGAATCAGCACGAAGGCGGTTTGCAGCAGCGCCGGGGGCATGTGCAGCGCCGCCGTCACCAGGCCGGCCCACGTGTAAGTGCCGCCGCCGCCGGCTTGCATGGCCGCAAAGAGGACCAGGAAGCCGAACAACGCCATGCCCGCCCCCATCAGCGAAAGAATCACGTATTTCCAGGCGGCTTCCAGCGCGGCGTGGGTGTTCTGGAAGGAGACAAGCAACGCGGAACACAACGTCGTCAGTTCCACGACAATCCAGACCAGCGTCGGCTCGGACATGACCGGAATGGCCAACATCGAAAAGATGAAGAGGTTGTAGTTGGTGTAATAGAGGCGCAGTTTTTGCGGCGGCAGGGATTCGTGACCCATATAACCGACGGAAAAAATCGCCGCGGTGGTTCCCACCAGCGCGACGAGCAACAGAATCAGCGCGCTGAACCCGTCGACGGCGATCCATTTCAACATGCCGGCCTGAAATGCGGTGGCCACGACATGGGTGATCGAAATCCGCCAGGCGAGCCGTGCGGTCAAGATCAGAACGATCAGGGAGGCCGCAACGGTCACGCTCGCCGCCCATTGCCTGCGCAGCGGAATGCAAACCAGAGCGGTGGCCACCAGCGGAAGCAGCAGGATCAGAGTGATGGTCATTGTGCGACCTCCGGCGCTTCGGCGGGCGCCTCGGCCGATTCTTTCAATGTCGCCAGCTCGCCGACGGCCGTCGTGCCGATGTGCTGTGCGACGGCGCGGGTCAGCACGCCCATGATGAAAACGATAATCAGGCCGTCGGTGGCAATGGCCAGTTCAACGAGCATCGGCAGATTGCGCGAGATGGCGATGCCGCAGAAGAACGCGCCGTTTTCCATGGCCAGCAGCCCCAGGAGCAGCGGCAGCGCCTCGCGACGCACGGTGAGGCTGTAGGCGCCCAGCAGGAGTCCGGCGATGCCGATCGGGACGTTCGGGCCGCGGAAGCCGGGTCCCACCGCGTTGAGCAGGGGAACGCCCAGGAAGAAGGCCAGGATCACCAGCGCCAACGCGATGAGCAAAGCGGTGGGAATATTCAGCGCCTGGTCGATTTCGCGGTGGGTGTAAATCTCCGCCGGCGACGTCTTGCGCAACAGCCAGGGAACGATAATCGGCTTGCTGATGAGATTGACGATGGCCACGCCAAAAAGATGCTCCGAGTGATGCTCGACGCCGAGAAGAAAAGCGGAAGCCGCCAGCAGCAAGGACTGGGCGATGAAGAGATTCAGGCAGCCCCTGGCCTGGCGCATGGCGACCATTCCGAAGGCCGTCAGAAGAAACAAACCGCCGCAGAGCGTGTTCAGGCCGTGCAGCATCGATTGCATGGTGCTGGGGTCGTGCATGGGCATCCTCAAAAGGCGAACAACCGCATCAGCATCGCCGCGACCGACGTGATGAAAGCGCTGCCCAGGAATTCGGAGATTCGAAAGAGCCGAAGCTTGGAGAGCGACGATTCGATCACCACCAGCACCAGCAAAAGGCAGAAGATTTTGAATAGGATCAGCGGAATGGCGAGCAGCACCGCGGCAAGCGTTTGTTGGGTGGCCAGCCCCCACGGCGCAAACAGCACATTGAGAAAGACGCACATGAGCACGAACACCTTCATTTGCCCGCCCCACTTCATCAGCGCCAGGCCGCGTCCGGAGTATTCCAGCGACTTGGATTCGTCGATCATCGCCAGCTCGAAATGGCCGGTGGGATTGTCGACGGGGATGCGACCGCCTTCGGCGAGAATCAACATGAGGAACGCCACGACCAGCAGCACGTGGGACGGCTCGAAGAAATTGGACAGCGGGTCCACCCATTTATGCTGAACGATGTACGGAATGGTGGACCCGGCCACGAACGACACGGTGAAGAAGACGATCATAAACACCGGCTCGGCGAGGAATCCCACCATGCGGGTGCGGCTGGCGCCCATCGGGCCGTAGGGATTGGCCGTGTCCACCGCGGCCAGCGTGGCGAAGAATCCGCCCAGCGACAGCACGAATCCGGCTCCCAGCATGTCGCCCATGAACGCGAAAAACAGCGGATAATCCGTCAGCACCGGGATCAGCAGCGTGACAAAGATCGGAGTGACAAAAACCACGTAGGGCGTGAAGCGGAAAATCCAGGAGCTTTCTTCCGATACGATTTCATCCTTATGGAACAGCTTGAAAAGGTCTCGATACGGCTGGAAAATGCCTGGCCCGCGTTTGGATTGCACCCATTCCTTCAGCCGGCTGAGCACCCCCGATACGAGCGGCGCGAAGGCCACGACCACGAACACTTGTATCACGTTGAACAGAATCAGGTCGAACATGATGGAATCCTCACCCATCCATGGGAACCCGCGCAACCTGGGCCGGGACTGGCTCAGACCTGGCGCCGGATGCGCGTCATCCGATCACCACGGCCAAACAAAAAACCTCGCCGACAGGCGAGGTATGCAGCAGTTCATGCGCTCCCGCCTGCGAGTCATCGCGACAGGAGTCATTAGCCGACGAGGCGGTTAAACGGGGGGACTCCATCCCCAAGGTTTTTGGTATTCTAGAATCGGCCGGTTACATGTCAATTCTTGATTATCCAAACGGCAAAACGCCGAAACAATCGACGAACCCGATATCGGGAATGACCGGTGGCGACCGGCGCCGCTGGTTTGGACCGAACCGTGGATTGGAAATCTGAAAGAATGGCGATTACGATTCGTTGAATTGAAGGCGGTGGAGTTCGCCGCAATCGTCCCGAGGTATTCGGGGCCAATGACTCCTGACGGGCCAAGCGGCCGCCGGGAGGCTGACAAAGCATGCCCTGGCATCCCGGTGCCGGGACGTCAGGGCGTTTTTTTGGCAAGGCATAACTATGTACGGACTACTGATTCGATATCTGGCGGTTGCGGCGGGAGGATCGGCGGGAGCGTTGCTTCGATATATCGTCGCGGCGCAAATAGGGCGCATCAACGTGCGCTTTCCGCTGGGCACTTTCGTCATCAACATCACCGGAAGCTGCTTCCTGGGCTGGTTCGTGACCTTCGTCTCACGGCACAGCGTCTCCGACGCGACACGCCTGGCGATCGGCGTCGGGTTCGTCGGGGCATACACAACCTTTTCCACGTTCATGTTCGAGTCCAATCGGCTGGCCGACGACGGCGCGGGCTTCGCGGCAATCATGAACCTGCTGGGAAGCTTGATCGTGGGAATCATGGCGGTCCGCCTGGGTATGATGCTGGTGCGCTGGACCTGAGAAATGCGAGGCGGGCATGAGCTTGTCCGGTGAACAAGTTCTTTTGCGGATCTACCTCCAGAGCGCCGATCGCTCGCCTCACGTCCCGACCCACGAACGGATCGTCAGAGCGGCGCGCAAGGAAAAGCTGGCCGGAGCCACGGTCATCCGCGGCATCTTCGGCGCCGGATATCACGGAATCATCCAGCCCTCCACGTGGTCCATCGCCCAACACGTTCCCGTCATCGTTGAAATCGTCGATAGCGCCGAAAAGATTGTGAAGTTCCTTCACGGACCGCTGGACCAGATCATGGTCGGCGGGATGCTCACGCTGGAGCGGGCGGCGGTGATGATGTACCGCCAGCGCACCCACGATCAACCCAACAGCCTTCACCTTGCCGCGGCGCTTCAACCCCTTTCCACCCTGCCCGATATTTCACCCGGGAGCCACATGACCATGCAAGAAAACGGCGTCCTGCTGCGAGTTTTCACCGGCGAATCCGATCGCTATCAGCATAAGCCCCTGTATGAAGCCATCGTGCGGAAGGCCAGGGAACTTGGCCTGGCCGGCGCCACCGTATTGCGCGGAACCGAGGGTTTCGGCGCCCGCAGCGTCGTTCACAAAGCCGCCTTGCTGGAAATGTCAACCGACCTGCCCGTGGTCATCGAGATCGTCGATACGGAAGAGAAGATCAAGCTGCTGCTGCCGCATCTGGAAACGATGGTGCAGGAAGGGATGATCACGATGGAGTACGTCGTCATTCTGATGTATCGGCATAATCGGTCCGGCGAGGTCTCCGCGGCGCCGGGGCCCGGCCCAGCGACGTAGTGCGAGACGGAGATGATCGACGCCGAAGACAAAGCCGCGGAAAGTTTGCCGCCAATTCTTGACGAGGCGATCAAGCGAACCGCCGGTCTCGGCTCCGCATACGACGCCGATGTCGCCAAGCTTACCGCTTTGAGAGATCGGCTCGCCAGCGGTCAGTTCCACCTGGCGGTTCTCGGCCAGTTCAAACGCGGAAAGAGCACGCTGCTGAATGCGTTGCTCGGCCAGCAGGTGCTTCCGACGGCCGTTGTGCCGCTTACCGCCGTCCCGACGTGGATTCGTTTCGGGCACGCCCCGCGAGCGCGGATCGACTTCAGCAACACAACCATCCCCGAGGAATTCGCCACATCCGATCCCGCGGAGCTTTGCCGGTTTTTGACCAGGTTTGTAACGGAATCGGGCAATCCGCATAATCGGCTTGAAGTCGCCAGGGTCGAAGTGTTTCATCCCGCGGAGATCCTGCGGCACGGCGTGGTCTTCATCGACACGCCGGGCATCGGTTCGACGTTCCGGCACAACACGGAGACGACGCTGCGTTTCCTGCCACAGTGTGACGCGGCTTTGTTTCTCGTTTCGGCCGACCCGCCGGTGACCGAGGTGGAGATCGAATTTCTCGCCAAGGTGCGGCCCAACGTCAACCGGCTGTTCTTCGTCTTGAACAAGATCGATTACCTGAATCCCAATGAAACCGAAGATGCCGTAAAGTTCTTCCGAAAAGCAACCGCCGGTCAGATCGGCGAAAACCAGCAGCCGCCGATCTTTTCCGTTTCGGCCAGGAATGGCCTAACGGCCAAGTCCGCCGGAAATTCAGAACTTTGGCGCCAGAGCGGCATGGCGGAAGTCGAGCGGCATCTTTCAGATTTTCTTGCGCGGGGAAAAATGGTTTCATTGCGGACGGCCGTGCGGCACAAGGCGGCGACATCGTTGGGGATGTCGTCCTGCGGCTGCGGCTATCGTTGCGGACCTTGGAATTGCCGCTGGAAACTCTGTCATCGCGGATGGCGATTTTCGACCAACGGATTGACGAGCTTCAGCGCCAGCGCGTCGACGCACACGATCTCCTGGCGGGCGACAGGCGGCGGGCTCACCAATTCCTGGAGGACCAATATGAGCAACTTTGCAAACGCGGCATGCTTCGGCTCAACGAGGCCCTCGATCATGCGCTGGCCGCCGGCTCGGAAACGCCGGATGGAAACGTCCTGCAAGAGACGCTCGCCACGGCGATCCCACGTTTCTTCGAAACCGAATTTAAGGATGCAATTCGGCTGTTCGACGGGCATTTGGCCGAAGTTCTGCGCCCGCACCGGCAGCGCATGGACCAACTCGTCGAATCCATCCGCAAGACGGCCGCGGATCTTTTCGAGATCCCCTATCGCTCGATGGATAACTCCGTCGCCCTGGACGCGGTGCGCGAGCCTTATTGGCTTACGTACCGATACGATCAAACCGTCGGCCCGCTTTCGCCAAGCATGGTCGACAAACTCATGCCGCCGCGGCTTCGCCGGCGGAGAATCGAACGGCGCTTTCGGGACAAGATTCAGGCCCTGGTTCTGTACAACACGGGAAAGCTGCGAGAGAAGCTTTACGACCAGATCGAGTTGACGTTCAGCCGCTTCCGGCATTGCCTTGATGAGCGTCTGGCCGCCGCCATCGCGGCGACGCACGGAGCCGCCGCGGCCGCGCTCAAGAAGCGCCAGGCCCATGCCGGCGCGGCGGCCGGCGAGGTGGAAAAGCTCGGCGCGGCCATCGGCGCCATGGAGGAAATCGGCGCTCGGCTCATCGGCGCGGACCGGCCGAATTGACAGCGCGCGGTGCGCATCTATATTATTTTCCGCATCGTGATGGCGATGGAGTTCGCCAAAACCGCCGGCTTGATTGGTCCCGCCTGATCCTTCTGCCGCGCTGATAACTCCTGCGAAGCAATTCGCGGGAATCGCGGCGCCTTGCAGACGCGCAGGATGTATCACCGCGAATTGCTTGCGCGAATCCGCGATAAGGTTGCAACCGTGAGTGACGATGGAACCATCACGTCGCGTGGCCGCTGGCTTAATTCCACGGTTCTTGGAATCGGCGTTGCCAGCCTGTTCTCCGACGTGTGCCACGAGATGGCGACGACGGCGATGCCCGTGCTGCTGGCGACACTCGGGGTCAGCTCGGCCGCGCTCGGATTGATCGAGGGACTTGCCGACGGGATATCCAGTTTTGCCAAGCTTTTTTCGGGTCTGTACAGCGACCGCCTGAAACGGCGCAAGCCCCTGGCGGTCGCCGGCTACTTTGTCACGGCCTTGGGCATGGCCAGCTTCGCCCTGGCCACGCAGTGGTGGCACGTTTTGCTTGGCCGGGTGGGCGGATGGTTCGGACGCGGAGCGCGCACGCCCATACGGAACGTGCTGCTGACCGAAGCCACCACGCCGGAAACATACGGCCGCGCGTTTGGACTTGAACGAGCCATGGACAGCGCCGGCGCCGTGATCGGTCCGTCGCTGGCGCTGCTGCTGCTGGCGCTGCTGGGATCAAAACATTTCCGCTGGCTGTTCGCTTGCGTCCTGATTCCCGGCGCCATGGCGGCAATATGCATCGCGCTGCTCGTCCGCGAACGGCCCCACGAGCCGCAACATCAAGCGGGGTTGTGGTCCGGCGTAAAAGCGCTTCCGGCGTCGTTCAATCGCTACCTCGTGGGCGTGGGCATCGCGGGGGTCGGCGACTTCTCCAATACGCTGCTGATCCTGTGGGCCACGCTGGCGTGGACGCCGCGCTTCGCGCGCACACGGCCGCCGCGTGGGCCATGACTTTCTACATCGGCTACAACGTTGTCTATACGCTCTCCTCATATTTCAGCGGCGGATTGGCCGACCGCTTCCCGAAAAATCGGGTTCTGGCAGCCGGCTATTCAATCGCGGTGATTCCCGCGGCCGCGCTCCTGTGGCCCGGCGATTCTTTCATCAAATTCGGGATCGTCTTCGCCTTCTCCGGCCTGTATATGGGCGTGTGGGAAACCCTGGAAAGCTCGACCGCCGCCACCCTGCTGCCACAGACCGCGCGCGCGCCGGATTCGGCGTCCTGGCCACCGTGCAGGGCATCGGCGACTTCCTTTCCAGCATCATCGTGGGATTCCTGTGGGTTCTGCACCCGGCATGGGCGATGGGATTCGTGATCGTGACGTCTCTGGTCGGCGCCGCCGTCATCGCCGGCAATCGGCCCGACGCGCCGCCAACGTCGCCGGCGCGGAGCATCGTGGCCTCCGCGGTCGGCGGAACCGGCGACGGCCGGCTTATCAACGCCGGAGGCAAGCCATGAAAGAACCGCCGGCCAAGTTCATCGGATTCTTTAAGCTCATCGAGGCGATGAAACAGCCGGGCTGTCCGGTTTGCGCGGATCATCGAAGACACCCGCCACGCGATGGAGAGTTTCCTATACGAGAGCGTCAACGACCCTGGACTGCGTGAGCAGATCCGCAAAGACCGCGGCCTTTGCCATCGCCATAGCTGGCAGTTGGCGCGGTTCGGAGATGCGCTGGGCAGCGCGATTCTGTTCCGGGACGTGCTGGAAAAGCTGCTCCCGTCGCTGGGCGGCGCACCATTGGCATCCTTTTTCCGTAAGCCATCGACGCGGCCGGGCGCCCAAGTCTGCCTCTTTTGTCGCCGGGAAGAGAAGTCGCTTGAGGATCTTCTGTCCGACTTGGCCGCCCATGTTGACGACCCGGAACTGAAAGCCGCCTGGGAGGGACCCACCGTCCTTTGTATTGGGCATCTTTGCGATCTGTGTGCCCGGTTGCGCGACGAGGCGCGCGGCGGCGGATGGTCGAAACGCACCGCGACAAGTACACCGCGCTGTGCGAGGCGATGGGACGGTTGATCGAAAAGCAATCCCACGATCACCGTTCGGAGGAGATCGGTCCGGAAAAGGACTCCTGGATTTGGGCCATCGAGGCGCTCGTGGGTAAGCCGGGAGTCAGTTAGCGCCATGCGAATTCTGCTGATCTCCGACATTCATGCCAATGCCTGGGCGCTTCATGCGGTGGAGCGAGACGCCGGGGAAGTGGACCAAATCCTGTGCGCCGGCGACACGGTCAATTACGGACCGAGACCCGGGGCCGTGCTGGACCAACTTCGTCGGCTTAACGCCGTGACCGTTCGTGGGAATCACGATCATGCCGTCGCTTTTGCGGTCGATCCCAAAGCCTCGCCGGCCAAGCAGCCGCTAGCTCTGGTCATGCGGGACTGGACGCGCCGGCAATTGGAAGCGAACGACCTCGGCTGGTTGCTGTCGCTGAAGCGACGCTTGACGCCGCAGTATGCCGGTTGCCGGTTCATGCTCGTGCATGGCACGCCGCTTGATCCTCTTTACGATTACCGGATGACCCCCGGTGCGAGCGACAAGCTGCTGGACGAATTGACTCAGGGCGTGAAGGCTGACGTGCTGTTGGCCGGTCATACTCATCTGCCGCTGCTGCGGAAACATCGCGATCTGACGATAGTCAACCCCGGTTCGGTCGGGCAGCCGCTGGATGGCGACCCGCGCAGGCCTACGCCGTCTGGGACGACGGCGAAATCACCCTGCGCCGGGTCGAATATGACCGGACGGCGGCAATGGACGCCTTGGCAAGACTGCCGCTGGACCACAAACTGGTCGCGGACTTGCAGAATACTGTGTCGCGAGGCTCGATAAGGTAGATTATCATGATTACAAGGAGATAACCGTGAACGGTCAGATCGCTTCGATTCGAGCAATGGAAATTCTGGATTCCCGCGGCAATCCGACGCTGCGCGCCTTCGTCACGTTAAGCGACGGCACGACCGCTGCCGCCTCCGTGCCCTCCGGCGCGTCCACCGGCGAGAACGAAGCCGTCGAGCTTCGGGATGGGGATGCAAAACGTTACGGCGGCAAGGGCGTTCTCAAGGCCGTGGCCAATGTCCACAATACGATTGCCCCGAAACTCCGCGGCCTCGATCCGTCGCGCCAGCGCGAGATCGATCGTCTGATGATCGAGTTGGACGGCACGCCCAACAAGGCCAAACTCGGGGCCAACGCGATCCTGGGCGTGTCGATGGCCGTTGCGCGGGCGGCCGCCGGCGCCGCATCTTTGCCGCTGTACGCTTACCTCGGCGGGTCCGGCGCCTGCCGGGTGCCGATGCCCATGATGAACATCCTCAACGGCGGCAAGCACGCCGACAACAGCGTGGATTTCCAGGAGTTCATGGTCATGCCCATCGGCGCGCTGACGTTTGCCGAGGCATTGCGCTATGGGGCCGAAACGTTCCACGCCCTTCGGAAAATCCTGCACAAAAAGGGCTACAACACCGGCGTCGGCGATGAAGGCGGATTTGCCCCGAATCTCAAAAGCAACGAGGAAGCCTGCGATCTCATCGTGGAAGCCATCAGCGCCGCCGGACTCAAGCCGGGCAAAGATGTCGCGCTGGCGCTCGATCCGGCGGCCAGTTCATTCGTCGAGAACGGCAGCTACAACCTCGCCAAATCCAAACAAGGCCGCAAAAGCAGCGATGAATTGACCGCGCTCTACGCCTCCTGGATTGGCAAATATCCAATCGTCTCTCTCGAAGACGGGCTGGGGGAAAACGACTGGGAGGGATTCGCCCGTCACACGCAGGCTCTCGGCGGCCGCGTCCAGATCGTCGGCGACGATATTTTCGTCACCAACACCCGCTTCATCGCCCGCGGAATTCGAGAAGAATCAGCCAACGCGGTGCTCATCAAGCTGAATCAGATCGGCACCGTCACCGAGACGGTCGAGGCGATCGAAATGTGCCGAAAGGCCGGATGGAACTACGTGATTTCGCACCGTTCCGGCGAAACGGAAGACGCTTTCATGGCGGATTTCGCCGTCGCGATGGGCGGCGGCCAGATCAAAACCGGCTCGGCCTGCCGCAGCGAAAGGATCGCCAAGTACAACCGGCTCCTGGAAATCGAAGCCGAATTGGGCAACGGCGCGGTGTTTGAGAGCCCTTTCAAGACGCGCGCGTAGTGTCCCGCACTGAAGCAACCGCGGCGGCGAGCGGAAGAATTTGAACCGCCCAGACGCGGACTTCGGCGAGTTCAGTCGAGCCGAGGACGCAGAGAAAACAACAAGAATGAATTGAGGCGACCGTCCCACTCTGCGCGGCGACAGCTTGCAAACGGCGCGCTCTGCGGGTCATACCAACGCGCGTTGTCGTAATCCAAGGCGAAGCAAAACCATCAGCCAGCGATTGTATTTATATAAACCCTTATGCAGACTTTGGTTGATAACAAGCTATGCCCGCGTTTCATGTCCCGATTCACGCCTTATGGTGATCCTTTCTAAGATCATCTTCTATAGCCGAAATTTTTTCCTTCAAATCACCTTGGCCGCCTGTTGGCACCCTACGGACCCGACCAAATCTCTTATCGATCAAGATCGGGCAATTGCCCATGAGCCGCTTATGTGGATCTTTATCGATCAGCCACCCCTTCGAGTCGTAGAAGAAAACCCAACTGTCAGCGGTCTCGATAGTTGCCTCTCCTGCAATTAAAAGCTCGTCGGGTTTTCTTGAACGAGTTCGCATCTCGCGGATAGCCAGTTCTTTTGCGGTTTCAAAATTCATGGGTATAAATAAAGAGGACGCAGTTTCGTTTGTAACAATTATCCGTTGGACCGTGCGAATTAAGTGATTTCATCGAGTTCCCATGGAAAACACAGCGCTTTGGCGCCGGCTACCTTTTCCACGGCGGTTCGCACGGCGGTGCGTTCGTCGCTGTTGACCAAATCGCGGCGGGTGGCGTCCTGCTTCAAGGCGAAGGCCTGCATGTCCTCGGATAATAATTCCAGATGAGCGGCGGCTTCGTCGAGCACCAGCCTCCGGCTGGGCTCGTCGCTTAACAGCGATAACAGCGCGGGCAGATGTTTCAGGCAGACTCCGCGGGATGAAGCGTAAGCCCGGCGGCCGATGTCGGTGCCGAGAGTCTCGGTGAGCTTGCGGGCGTAGTCGTCCTGCACTGTGGTGAGCATTCGACAAACTCGGCAGGTCTTCGCATCCGCCGCGATTTGCCGGACGGCATCCGCGTCGGAATCGCGCCGGCCGATGGACCGCAATTCGGCGGTCAATCGCTCGGCCAATCTTGGATAGCCGACGCTGAGGCCCCGCGGAGACGAGATCGACGCGAGTTGCCAGGTGTGCAGGGGACAAAAACCCAATTCCTCGGCATATTGCCGCTGGGCGGCATCGTCGGCGGCCATCAGGTGCTGCCAGGTCGCAATGAAATCAAACAGCACGCGGCTTAAATGCCGGCAGATCGGACATCCGCCAGCGTGCAGGTCGCGCAGCACGTCCTGAACGGTGACTTGGGCAACGGTCCGGTCGGAGGAAAAAACATTCGATGTCGTTTCCCACTGGTCGGTCGGCGCCGGGTGGGGCGGGCGGGGAGCGAGGCGGGCCTCGCCGGTGATGGACTGAAGCAATGACAGCAGCGCATTTTCAATCTGCCCCGCGCTGGCCGCGTGTTTGGCCAGCAACGCGTCCGGTTCTGCGGATTTCGAGCCATCGCCGGGCGAAATCGCAGCGACCAGGCGATCCTCTTGATGCCGAACGAAAGCTTCGATCGCATCGACCTTCTTGCGCATCTGGTCAGTCAGAAATCCGTTCAGCCCGCCCAGCGCAGTGTGATTTGAGTTGCTCGACATAGGTTTGGGTGCGTGGACGCAGCCACCGGCGCAGGCCGCGGCGCACCATGCTTACGGGCAGATGTCGCAGCGGCCACGGCGGCGTCGGCGCCGACGATTCCGCCTCAACGCGAAGCTCCGTAAGTTTGTCGTCGCCGAGGGGAATGTCCGTGTCGCACAAGGGCCTTGCGGAATCACCGAATGCCCCCCCTGCGGCTTCCACAGCGCGCAGAAGGTCCAGCGTTGTCTTTCGCAGGTCATGGGAAATTGCCGATAGTTTCGACGCGGCCGCTTGTCTTCGAGCGGCCAGCCACTCGTTCAGTTCCAACTTGGCGGCATCTGCGACGTTTTGCGCAAGACGGCCATGAAGCGGCGGACCGATTCCCATTGGCCGGGAGCGATCGACGAAACCAGCCCATCGGCCAGGCCCGCGACTCCCAATCGGAATCGCTCATCGAGTTCGGCCGCCCCTGCATCGACGATGCCGACACGAAGCTCAGCGCTCGAGGACTCGGCGCGCTGCCCGATCGAGTGGCGAATCGTTCCGAACTGCGAGCGGATTTGCGAAACCTGGGTTCGGCGGACATTGGCCGGCGCCGCGGCGGCGCGGCGGGCCAGCGATATTTCCGATTGTTCCGCGGCCAGCAGCCGCAACGATCGCTCGATGATCGCCCCGAGCAAGACCGCGGTTCGCTGCGTCGACAGGAATCTTCCCAGCGCATCCTGAAGCTCGGGAATTCCGCCGGCGTCGTTTTGCCGGCTCCGGTCCGCCAGCGCCATTCGAGAGGAGACCGCGAACACGGGCGCCTGCGAAGTCCCCAGGCACTTGTGAATTTGCGAGGCGACGAATCCGATCACTTCGGACCGCTGCGGATCGGCCAGCAAGTCGATCTTGTTCACGACGCAAAATACTTTGCCCACATCACGGCGCAATCGCGCAGAAAATCCGATTCCACTTCCGTCATCGGGGCATCGACGCCGGTGACGAACACAACGGCATCGCATTTGGGAATGAAAGCGCAAGTCGTCGCGGTGTTCGCTTCGATGGCCGATCCGATGCCCGGCGTGTCCACGAATTCCAGGCCCCGGCGGAGGAACGGCGATGCGGCTTCGACGTAGACGGCACGGACCTTCTTGCGATTGCCCGGATTGCCTTGCTCCGTGACATAATCCGCCAGCGCCGAGATCGGCTCTTCACGCTGGAAGTCCGAATGCTGCCATGAAATGACGATCTGCTCGCGCGGGCCGAAGCGCAGAATCGTAATTGCCGAAGTGAGAGGCAAAACGCCCGTGGGCAAAAGCTCGCGCCCGATCAACGCGTTCATCAACGAGCTTTTGCCCCGCTTGAACTGTCCGACCACCGCGAGCGTGAAGCGGTCCTCGGCCAATTTGACCATTAACTCGTGGCATTGCGAGGCCCGCTCCTCGCTGTGGCGAGCGTGGAAGAGATTCTCCAGCAGGCGAACTTGATGGGTGACGGAAAGTTTATCCTTTATATACCGCTGGAGCGTGGGCGCATCATCGAAAATCAGGTCGTTCGACACCGGCCGCATTTCATCGTCGCCATTGGAACGATGTTGGGCGCGGGCCGCGGGGGTGGTCACCTTGTCGTCCATGTTCTCGCCGCGGCCGCATCAAAGACGGATAAAACGATGCGGAAAATCCCTTGTTTCGCAATACCATTCGACGTAACGGTAGAGCCGGTAATATCCCGTCACCGCGTTGCGCACGATGGGATCGTTGACGACATCGTGAATGGTATAGCCGGTGAATTCCAGCACGCGGTTAAGGGCTTGGGCTTCGGTCAACACCTCCACGTAGCCGCGATCTGTCCCCGGCGGTTGCGGCGCCGAATCCCAGCGAATCAAAGACGCTCATATTTGCCTCCGGCTTCACGCCCAAGAAAAAACCTCGTCTCGCGACGAGGTTAAGCGTACATGCGCCGACTCCCGCCGCGACAGGTATATCTCGGCAGGAGTCATCAGCCCGTGAGGCAATTATCGGGGACTCCATCCCGCTTTGTTATATTATAGCCTTCGGCGCCCCATGTAGCCAACGCGAGTTCACGCATAAAATATAGGTCGATAGCCAGATGGTTTTGCCCGCATTTTCAGTAAGGCTCGACTATCTTGCCGAACGACAGGCGGTGATCCCTTACTTGTTTTTGGCGGTTCCGATCGTTTGGGGCGACGCCGGATCAATGGCGGAATTCGGAGGTTCAATCTCGGCGTCGCGAGCTTCGCCGAAGATTCGCCGGTATAGGTCTTGGCCGTAGCTCGTCGGCAATGGCTGGCCTTCCACGAGTCGAAATGTTCGCCGCCCGTCCGCCAGCCTTTCGGCGCGAAGGAACAGGGCCCTGTCCATATTCGCGATATGAAATCTGTTCGCCAAGTCGAACAGATGGGTGACGTAGAACACCCTGACGCCTTTTTCGACCAAAGCCCGGACAATCTGCCTGGCGATCTCCGAGCCTTCCCTCTCGTTCGTCGACGCGAAGGACTCATTGAACAGGACGATGCTTTTGGAAGACACGTGATCGACGATCAAGCTCATTCGGCTCAACTCTTCGTCCAGCTTCCCGCTGCTCATGCTGGCGTCTTCTTCCCGTTTGAAGTGGGTAAAGACGGCATCGCAGACGGTGGCGCGGAAAGACTCGGCCGGCACGAACATGCCGCACTGCATCATCAGTTGGGCGAGGCCGATGCTTCGCAGGAACGTGGACTTGCCGCCTCGATTGGCGCCGGTGATCATCACGAGCGATTTACCCGCGGCGCCGATCTCGTTGCCGACGACTTTTTCCTTCACGCTCAAACTCAGACAGGGATCGTACAGGCCCCGAGCGACGAGCATAGGCGTGCCCGACGCCAAAGGCTCTGGAAAGCAGGTCGACTCGTTCTTGGCGGCCAGGCGGTCGCGCAGATTCAAACAGCCCGCATAAAAGCCCAGCTCCAATCGCAACATGCCAAAAAACCCCAGGATATGATCGGCCGATTGAGCGAGGGCGCGGGCCACGCGGACTGATTCCGCGGCTCTTCAGTTCATCCAAGGCCCTGAAACCGTTTTCATCACGATCAGCGATTCGATAGACGTAACCGGAGCGGTCTTGGAAAAAGCTTTGTTTCACCCAGCTTCTCAGGCGTTTCACCCAGTTTTGTCGTTGCATGGATCGCGCGCTGCAGCACGTAGCCGGCGCCTTTGTTGCCTTCACCAAGCTCCGCGCTCATCAGCATGCCGTCTTTGAATGTAAGTTGTCGCAAATGGCCGACAACGACGGCCAGATATTCATCGTCAAGCTCCCTGGACAACATGCCGAAGAGTTTCGTAAAGCCTTCGGAGCGAAATTTGCTGCCGTGCTCATCGGCAAAACGCCTTAGCCTCCGCAGCAGGCCGACAAATAGCTGAAGCACCTCCACGGACCGATGCAGCAGCCCCTCGGGATATCGGTCGGAACTCCAGCCCCAGACTTTTCTTTCCCGGTCGATCGCCTCCACGGCAATCGCGTACATCTCGCGGACGATGGCAGGATGCTCGAGGCAATCGGCGAGGATTTGCTGGCGATAAAGGATCGCTTGGGGTTCATCAAGGCTCGTCAAGACCGCCTTGTGGGCGACTTCGAGCAGGAACGCATCGCCCGCGGCCATCGCGCCGAGCAGGGTGTTTAATTCCAAATCCTGCATCAACGCCGCTTCGAGCGGCGGGGGGCCGGATTTCAGGTCGAAATCCCGATCTGCGTACATCAGATGCGCCTTCATGACGCGACGCGCTCCTTCACGTTTTCGTAGGTCAGTCGGTACTTTTCCGCGATTGCCACGGCGTAGGCCAGCCCGTCGGCGGGCTTCCTGACGATCTTGAATGTCCGCCGCGCCTGATCGTGGGGATCCAGCGTGCTGACCATGCTGACGGTCGTTTCGCCGAGCGACGCCAATTCGTCGAGGAACGTCACCGACACACAAAGCATGTCACGCTGGATGATCCGTTGCATGACCTGTTTGCTGAGGAACAGCGCATCATTCAGCGTCGTCGACACGAAGCTTTCGTTCATGATGAGGATGCTGCTCGGCGTTGCCTTTTCGAGAATCCGGTGAATTCTGAGCAAATCATCCTCCAGCTTGCTGCTGAGGTTCCGGACATCTTCTTCTCTTTCAAAGTGGGTGAATAATTTATCGTAGAGAAAGAGAGTCGCGTCCCTGCCCGGCACGGGAAAGCCGATGCTGGCCAGGTAATGGAGCTGTCCAAAGGTGCGGGCGAAGGTCGTCTTTCCGCCTTGGTTCGGCCCAGACACGACCAATATGCGTTCGCGGTCTCTCCAGGTAGAAATCGTTGGTCACCACCGGCGCGTTTTCGCGCACGAGCTTATTGGCCAGGGCAAGGTCGAATACCTCACGGCCGTAGATTTCCTTGGATCGATTGGTGACGGTGGGATAGCAGAAGGGCAGTCCGGCCGGCTTGAATTGCTCGATGTGCTCGAGACACGCGACGTAGAACTGTATTTCCCGGTCAAAGGCTGCGATCGTTTCATCAAGATAGTTGCGTGGCGATCGCCGTACTGGTCCAGGGACGAAAAGATGTCGGGATACAACTGTGCGACCAGGTTCCAGTATCGCCGCTTCGACGTGGTTCATGTCCTTTTCAGGAGCGGAGGGAGAACCGGTACTCCTTCGCCGCCGCCTGCTTGAACTTATCGAAAGTCCGCAACACATCCGCGCCGTAATCAGGTTCCGAGTTATATCGGCTGACCTCGATGCGATTCCCCTTGATGTGGAGGGAATATCTGAGGCCGGAAAGATCAGCCTTGATCTTCCGTGTTTCGGCGAGCAACGACGCAAACGCGGGGGAACTCATGTAGGACGTCAGGTACTCGCGGAATGCCAGAAATCCGCGCGACCGCAGGTCCGCGAGGGTCAGATCACGGGTCAGACCGCCGACGGCGTCGCAATAGATTTCCGCCGCATCCAGAAACCACCGTTGCTTTTGGTATTTGTATCGAAGTTTATCCGCTTGAGTGAGATGGTCGCGCATCGTCCGCATCTTTTGTGCGAACGACCCGATCTGGCCGAACAGCGCCCGGTTCTCGAGGTCCCGCAGGATGTCATGGCGGTAATTGATCGTCTCGACGCGGCTCAACGGGGTGTAAAAGAAGGGCCTAAGGTTGTATTCCTCGCGGCCGGCCGTGATGGATGCAATGATCTGGTCGAGATTCAGGTCGGTAAAGAATTCGGGCGCTTCGCGGCCATCATCAATAACGGCGCCGATCTCGAATGCGTCAAACAGAATGCTAAAGCAACGCGACGGCAAATGTCACCTCTCAGCCGAGAATTCCCCTTTTGTCTTCCGGCCCGCAACCGTCAGGGGCGAGTTCGGAGCACTTTGCCGCAAGAGGTTTCCCGGCGAAATCACCATGATGCCGCTCATTGCGCTGTCGAAGATGCATCTTGATTTGTCCGCGCTTCGATGGCGGCGCGTTCTTCAATCCACCGCTTCAGGTTGCGCGCCTTGATGCTGCGGGTTCTGTTTCAACGCCTCGTCGGCCCAATTCGCGGCTTCCAGGTATTGCTTGCGGCGATACAGGCATTCGGCCAGGTGAAGTTTGAATTCAGGCTCGTACGGATTGAGCCAAACCGCCCGGCGAAACTGGGATTCCGCCAGGTGCTCAGCGCCGCGGTCGTTGAAGTAAAGCCCCAACTGATCGCGGTCATAGCCAAGGTATGGGCTGGGACGCAGAACGTTTTCGCGACGCTCATCGCGATCGATCTTGCGGCGTTTTCCGGCCATGCCTGCCGACCTCTTTGACCCGTCGATATGGGCCGTATCCCAGCAGCGGCAGCATCATCGTCGTGTCCGGGGCATCCGGTGTACAGTCGCCCGAATACGTTTCAATGTCGCGTGGGAAAATCGGGATCAAGCAAATTAGCCCTGTGCCGATTCCCACGAGTTGCCGCCCGCAGGAGTTATCAGCACGGCCTGGCGATCCGAGCGGACCAATAGGACGGCGCTTATGGCGAACTCCATCGCCCTAAAGCAATCCAACGAAAGCTTAGGAAAGCCTCGCAACTCCGTCAACCTTGTGTGAGCGTTTCACGGCGTTCCGACACGGCGGCTCAACGTAATTGACCGACTGAAAACCGCCCAGCACAACAGACTGCCGAGGTAGGCCGCGGCGACGATCATGAGCAGATCGCTCGTTCCGATAGCCATGGCAAGGTATTCAAGGAATCCGCCGATCGTGGCTCCAATCAGATTTGCGGCGAACCAGGTGGCGGGATCGCCGCCGGTGCGGAACGTCGTGGAGAAGATCAGTCCGGCGAAAAATATCGGCAGCGGCACAACCATGACGGCCCAAAGAAGGCGGTCCATCAGCGGCAGGCCGAGAATCAGCTCCCGCGGAACAAAATACAGGAAGATCAGGCAAAGCAGCAGTGGAAGGTAAAGCCATCTGGACCCGCGCCGCATCCGCATGGCAAGGGCGTTGGCCAACAGAACCATCAGCAGGACCCCCGAGACGACCACCATGGTGACAAACCAGGTTGTGCCGAAGTAGAGCGAGCAATCGCCGATGCTTTTGGTTTCCAGGAGAAGGAAACCGAGGCCGAGGAAAAAGAAATGCGCGTCGGCGAATGCGCCGCTGGCGCTGAATTGGGCCTGACGATCGGTCCACCACAAAGCGCCCACGCCGGCGGCCGACAGCGCCAGCAGCGAACAAACCACGATCAGATAATCGCTGGGAATCGTTCGCCGGGCGAGATACAGATAAGGCCAGTCGTCGGTCGGTAAATCCACGGCGGGCATCGGGCCGGTCGCCCGATGGAACAGCGCGATCCGGGCCGGCATATTTGACGGGTGCAGGTTGCGCCACGCCAAGGATGCACCTTCCCGGCCCAACATAAACAACCGGGCTTTTCCCCGTGGCCGCGCGAATCATCTCGATCAACTTAAACGTCAGCCAGGGCGCGGGGTCACGAAGGAGATGCAAAGCATCCCATCCGGCTTCAGCAGGCTGTAGGCCTTTCGGATGCTCTGGACGGTATAGATGTATCCGTCGAGGCGGATGTTGTTCGAATAGCTGAACAAGGCCTGCGAGTCGAGCAATCCGAAGATAAGCATGTCATATCCGCCTTTTGCGGACTGAAAGAATGCGCGGGCGTCGTTGATGTGGATTCGCACTCTCGGATCATTGTAGACGCCGGAGGCGTTAAACCGCCGGGAAATTTCGATCAGCGTCGGATCGATCTCCACGGCATCGACGTGCTTGGCGCCGGACATCAGCGCGGCCTGAACATGTCCAATCCTCCTCCCGCGCCGACCACGCAAACGTTAGCCGCCTGGGGATGCAGAATGTAAGGAAGCATGTATTCCGCATAGAGTTCATATTTTATCAAGTTCACATACGGGAGCCCGGGCGTGTAGCGCCGCAGGTCAAGAGTTCCGTCCCACTGATAGAAATCGGTGTTGACGCTGACGAGGTACATCGGGGGATCGCGCATGGTCCGCAAATCTGGCAGCGGTTTGGAGACGGCGGGCACGCTCTCGTCGAATGGATGCACCGTGACGTAATAGTACGGAGACCAGATCGCCGCCGGCGAAACCGACAGCGGGATGAGGATCACCGCCAGCACAAGCAGCATCGAATTCACGAGGAAATGGCGCCTGTGGATCGCCAGATAGATGGCGGCAACGATCGCGACCCCCAGGGACGGAGAAAAATGATACAGCGAAAAAAGGCCGAACAGGACCGTCCCGCAAAGACTTCCTCCAAGGTCAAATGCGTAGGCGCAGCGGCGGCTGTTGACGGAATAGTCGACCGATCTGTTGCCCCAGTGGGACGAACACGGCCGTGTTGAGGATGAAAACTCCGATCAGCACGAGCCGGTTGAAGAGGAACGTATTCTGCGGACCGAACCTCGCCTCCGAGCCGGAGGAAGGCATCTGAACGAGATGGCCCAGCGCCAGCAGCGAACCCACGTTCGCCAGAAGCAGGGCGGGAAACCAGCCGAACAAGTTCCATTTTCGGCGGGCCGCCATCGCCCCAAGGCCAAGGCCGAGGAACGAGCTGATGAGCATCAGATTGCTGTAGTATGCGACGAATCGCACGACCGCCGGCACCCAGCGGATGACCATCAATTCCAGAAACAATGCGGCGAACGAAATGGCAAATAGACGAAGACCATCACTTGGGACACCCCGTGGCCGGAGTTCGATTGCAAGGTCCGGTCCCTCGGTTTTTGCCGTATCTTGCATCAATCGCACCGCAGACCATGTTACCACGTTCACATCTTGCGGAACCTCTCCACCCCCGATGGTTGTTCCACGGGCTTGCGCCGCTTTCGCTCGTGCGACTTATATCGACAGCACAGTGACGACGAAATAGAGGGTTGAATTGGCCGGAATCGCGCCGTTGGCGGTTGAGCCATAGCCCAAACTTGGGGGGATCACCAGCACGATTGTTTCGCCCACCTGCGCGCCAACGAGGCCCTCGTCCCATCCCTCGATGACCTGTCCCTCGCCGAGGGCAAACGAGAAAGGCGTGCGTCCGGGATTCAGCGAGCTGTCGAAGATGGTCCCATTGCTCAGATACCCGGTGTAGTTGACTTCCAGGGTGTCGCCATCCGCAGCGCCGGGCCGCTTCCGGACTTGATCGTCGCGGACTGAAGGCCGTCGTCGCTGGTTGTGGTGGTTGGCATCGTGATGGTCTCGGTCAGGCTGGTGGATGTGCTGACGGCGGACTGGGCGTCGCCGGAATAACTTGCCGTGATCGAGTAAGTGCCGAGGAACAGTCCGGGCGACAACGTCAAGCTCGCGCTGCCGCTGCTGAGGGTGGCGGTTCCGAGAGAGACGGTGCCGTTCTCGGTGAACGTCACCGTGCCGGTCGGCACGCCCGTCGCGGGCGCCACATCCGCCACCGTGGCCGTGAGGGTCACCGTCGCGCCAAGACCGCGCTGGCGGCGGAGGAAGTAACCGTGGTGGTGGTGGTGGCAAGACTAACCGATTCCGTGAGCGAAGCGGAACTGGTCGCGAATGCGGTCGTGCCATTATAGGTCGCCGTGATGTGGTGCGATCCTTGGGACAACGAACTCGTGTAGCCGATGGCTTTATGTGTCGTCGAGTTGATGGCCACCGTCCCGATCAGCGTTGAGCCGTCCATGAAGGTGACGGTCCCCGTGGGCGAACCGCTGGCCGAAGTGACCGTGGCGGTGAAGGCGACGAGCTGTCCGGCGGTGATCGAGGTCGACGATGCCGTCAACGTCGTGGTGGTGGCCGCCGCTGAGTTGACGGTTTCGATCAGAGAGTTGGAACTGGTCGCGAATCCGCTGGCCCCGTTGTAGCTTGCCGTGATGTAGTCAAACCCCGCGGCCAACGAAGGGGTATACGCGATGGCCTTATGTGTCGTCGAGTTGATGGCCACGGTGCCGATCAGCGTCGAGCCGTCCATGAAGGTGACGGTCCCCGTGGGCGAACCGCTGGCGGCGGTGACCGTGGCGGTGAACGCGACGAGCTGTCCGGGCGTGATCGGATTCGACGATGCCGCCAGCGTCGTGGTGGTGGCCGCCGTTGCGCTGACGGTTTCAATCAGAGAGCTGGAACTGGCCGCGAATGCGCTCGCTCCGTTGTAGCTTGCCGTGATGTCTTGCGACCCCACGGGCAATGAAGCGGTATACGCGATAGCCTCTTGCGTATCGGAATTGATGGCCACGGTGCCGATCAGCGTTGAGCCGTCCATGAAGGTGACGGTTCCCGTGGGCGATCCGCTATCGGAAGTGACCGTGGCGGTGAACGCGACGAGTTGTCCGGGCGTGATTGGGTTCGACGATGCCGTCAGCGTCGTGGTGGTGGCCGCCGCTGCGTTGACGGTTTCAGTCAAAGAGTTGGAACTGGTCGCGAATCCGCCGTCCCCGTTGTAGCTTGCCGTGATGTCGTCCGAACCCGCGGGCAACGAAGGGGTATACGCGATGGCCTGATGCGTGGCGGAATTGATGGCGACGCTGCCGATCAGTGTCGAGTCATCCATGAAGGTGACGGTCCCCGTGGGCGAACCGCTGCCGGAAGTGACCGTGGCGACGAACGCGACGAGCTGTCCGGCGTTGATCGTGCTCGACGATGCCGTCAGCGTCGTCGTGGTGGCCGCCGCTGCGTTGACGGTTTCAATCAGAGAGTTGGAACTGGTCGCAAATCCGCTGGCCCCGTTGTAGCGTGCCGTGATGTAGTCGAACCCCGCGGGCAACGAAGGGATATACGCGATGGCCTTATCTGTCGTCGAGTTGACGGCCACGGTGCCGATCAGCGTCGAGCCGTCCATGAAGGTGACGGTCCCCGTGGGCGAGCCGCTGCCGGAAGTGACCGTAGCGGTGAACGATACGAGCCTGTCCGGCGATGATCGGGTTCGACGATGCCGCCAGCGTCGTGGTGGTGGCCGCCCCTGCATTGACGGTTTCAGTCAAGGAATCGGAACTGGTCGCGAATCCGCTCGCGCCGTTGTAGCTTGCCGTGATATCGTCCGACCCAACCGGTAGCGAAGCCGTGAATCCGACTGCCTTCTGACCGCTCCCGATGGCCACGGAGCCGATCAGCGTCGAGCCGTCCATGAAGGTGACGGTCCCCGTGGGTGAGCCGCTGCCGGAAGTGACCGTCGCGGTCAACGCGATAAGCTGTCCAACCGTGATCGGATTCGATGATGCCGCCAATGTTGTGGTGGTCGCCGTTTGCACTTCCGGCTGCGATGCGGCAGTCCCCGCCGGGAGGTCCGTCCCCGATATCAGCGAAGCGTTCACCGTTGCGCCCGAGGCGGTATATTCGCCGATCGCGTTGCCGTCTGCGTTGACGCTCAACAACAGCCGGCCCTCCAGGGCTTCGGCGCTAACGGCCGCGCACGCGCCACGGTGGCCGGCCGACGCCGTCGAGCGCTGGGCGCAGCTTCCGCCGGTCTGTCCGATAAAAGCCCCTGAACCACCCAACCAAGGATGGTCGATATCGATCTACATAATTACCCCGCATTAGCCCTCCAGAGGTCTGGTTGAGCGCTTCCGCCGGGCAATAATATACTGCGCGATTCCGTGAGAATCCAACCCTTTTCCCGCGTTGTGGCCACAGACGATCATTCAGTTTACTTGCGGCAGCACTCGTTTGCCCGGCACGGATCAACCTGCGCAATTTTCTAATTTGTTGGCCCGTGGTGAAGGGCGTTATCGCTGGGCAAGCTTCGCAGCAAGTTTTTGGTGGCCAAGTTATGGCTGCGGCGGCGATTTCTGACATACGAGCCGGCGATTTCGGCCGTCAAGAGAATCGTAACCGATCATCTTCTTCTTCATCCGTCAGTTCGGTGGCACAACAAATAAATGATTTGTGCCTCCCCGACGGCAGACAGTTACGTTTCCCATACATTCAATTACGCTCAGTCACGCCGAACGGATGTGTCGTGGCAGGATGGATTTCCCCTACCCGAGCTAAAAGCGAAGCCGCCGAAAGATCGGCCAGGGCAATAACCGCAGAATCGCAACCGAGGCCCACCAGAATCGCGGGTAATAGCGAACGCCGAAATCACGGTCCAGGTCGGCGACCACGCGATCGGCGAGGGCGCGGGGGTCGGCCTTGGGAATCCGCAGCGTTTTGCCGGACGCCTGGTGCGTGTCGAGATATCCAAGCACATAGAATTGCACGCGAATTTTCGCGGGGCTTGCCAGATGGCGGATGCTTTCAAAATAACTGGCCAGCGCCGCTTGGAGGCGGAATACATGACATTGGCGCCGCGGCCACGAATCGCCGCCACCGAGCCGAAGCCGACGAGATGCCCTTTTTTACGCTGCATCATCATCGGCAGAAAATGCGAGGTGATGAGCGTCAGCCCGTAAAAGTTCGCTTCCACGATGGCGCACGACCTGCCGTCGTCGAGCAGTCCGCGATCGTCCTCGTCGGATAAGCCGATGGGATAGAACAGACCGTCGATCGAATTCCATTGGGAAGCGGTTTGGACGATCGGGTTCAGCCAATCCCGCCCCGGCGCGAGCCGGCTGCTGACCGTTTCCACGCGAACTCCGAACCGGAGCCGGAGGTCGGATGCGATGACGTTTAGATCGCGCGCGTCGGAAGCGACGAGAATCAGATCGTGCCCGGCGCGGGCCAGCGATTCCGTCAGTTTCCTGCCGAGGCCGGCCGAGGCGCCGATGACGAGCATGTTCATAGTTGCAGCCTCCGCGACAGTTCCGAGCGATACAGGCGTTCCGGATCGAAAAGTGCGCAGCCGCTGACGAAACAATTCGTATTGCGAATAGGCGCGCGACCGCCGCTTGCGGAAGTCGCGAATCCTTGATGATGTTGGGAATCGCCCCCAGGTTCGGCAGCA
Organism: uncultured Phycisphaerales bacterium; assembly: GCA_963771925.1. Lineage (GTDB taxonomy): Bacteria > Planctomycetota > Phycisphaerae > Tepidisphaerales > Tepidisphaeraceae > PALSA-1353. The sequence continues at coordinate 720,013 of CAVYVE010000005.1, read as the reverse complement.
GATCGTCCAGAAATGCCGCGAAGTCCATTGATCCCTTCATGCGTGGAACATTGATCGCCATGCAGACCCCGTCGCCGGTGAATCGCAGGAGATCCTGTTCGCCGCGAAACAGCTTCGCGGAGGCCAGCGTAACGGGCAACGGATGGTTCGCCAGGCGGGTCTTGATCGCCGCGAGGTATTCCGGCCAGCGCCCGGTGGGCACCAGATGCTGGAATTCGTGAAATCCCGCGCGGCCGAAAAGCTCGAAGTAGATCTGCTTGTCGTGCACCGGAAAGCAGAAATCGTAAAGAGGCACGAGCCGCGGCCCGGGGCGCCGAATCGCGGCGCGTCTGTACAGCCTGTTAAACACCGGCGTAGTCCACCGGTTGAAAAACCGCGCGTGAAATCGGCCGCGCATTTCCGAGCGAATCGCCCGGGTCGGCGGAATTCGCGCATCCGAAGGGCCGGCAACGAGGTCATCGGCAAAGACCCCTGCCGTCAGCATCCCTCGTCCGAAGCGGTCGTCCGTGCAGGTGAAGTCGTGCCAGGTATAAACCAGATCGGCGCTTTGCGCGACCTCGGCGAGCAATTCCGGAAGCCGGCCGATCTCCTCCAGCAGCCGCGTCGTCACCCGCACGAGGCCGGACCGGATCGGCTGCAACTGGAGCGTGACCGATTGAATGTTCCCCGTCAGCCCGTATCCGCCGCAGGTGAGTCTGAACAAATCCGGGTTTTCATTGGGGCCAAGCTGCAAGATGCCGGCCGACGGGTGGAACAGTCGAAGCGATCGGATCTGGGAGAGAAACGTCCCGTCGCGGAAGTGGTTTTTCCCATGCGCGTCCGCGGCCACGCAACCGCCGATGGTGATGCTGGGATGGCCGGGCTGAACGGCGAGATAAAGTCCGTGCGCACTGGCCAGCCGCGCCAATTCGCCCAGGGTCATGCCCGCCTCCACGGTGACGGTTCGATCCGCCTCGCAGAGCGAGAGGAAGCGGTTGAAGGCGGAATGCTCGATGGTAACGGACGACGCATCGAACGATGCGGCCGCGTAGGACAGCCCCGCGCCGCGGGGGATGGCGGGGCCTTGGAAAGATCGAGCGTCGAAGAAGCGATATTGTTCGGGGCGAAGCGAAGCGCAATGCGCCTCGACGGCGCCGTCGAAGCTCACGTAACGCGTAGAACCGATCGGGAAAGTCATGACGCCGAATATTCTAAAGCAGATGGATCGGTTACCGCGGCCGGCAGGCGCAACCGCGTGAGCTTGCTGTCGATGATGAAATTGGGCCGGCTCAAGCCGTTTTTGTAGACGCGGGCGAGGTAGATGCTGACGAAGCTCAGGATGAACCCGACGTAACTGAATCCGGCGAGCAGCAAAAGACTGATGTAGCGCGACCCGCCGGTGACCGCGCCCGTCACGCCGACGATCAGCATGAACAGGAACCAGAAGGGAAAAACATACGCCGCCAGGCGCAAGGGAAAGGTGGATGAGGAGAGCACTCCGGCGATGGCGAAGATCACCATCCGTGGAAAATTGTAATGGGTCGTGCCCGCGACCCGGCGGTGGCGGGTATAGGCGATGGCCTTCGATTTGAATCCGATCCGTCCGATCGACGCGCGAATGAAGGGGAACGAATTGTTGTCCTTCAAGATGGCGTCGCGCACCTCGGCGGTCATCAGGCAGAACTCGGCCATGTCCAGGAAGAACGCATCATCCGCGACGAGGCGGGTGAAACGATAAAAGACTTTCCGCCCCAGCTTCACCAGACGCCATTCGGGCCGATCGGCGCGCTCGCCGTAAACGATGTCGTAGCCGCCGGTCTCGTGTTGTTCCACAAAGGCGGCGATCATCTCTGGCGGATCTTCGCAATCGACGTTGATGACGACGATGAGATCGCCCGCGGCATGGCGCAAGCCGCATTCGACGGAGGATTGATAGCCGAAATTCCTGCTCAGGGTAATGACCGAAACGTCCGCGTCGCTGTCGCACAGGTCGAAAATGATCTGCCGCGAGCGGTCGCGCGAGGCATTGTTCGTGAAGATCAGTTGCGTGGAATATCGTCCGCGGAGCGAATCAAAGACCGCCCGCAGCCGCTGATAAAACAGCGGAATGGGCTTCTCTTCGTCGTAAACGGGGCAGACGACCGTCAACGTCTTCGGAGCCATCGGGCAGAATGATATCAGATCGGCGAGGCGATTTCTTGCCAAACGTGGTGCTGGATTCCGCTGGTGCGGGATTCGTCTATTTGAAACCAACATCGGACCAATACGCCCAGTCGTAAGGGAGCGATTTAACCGGTAGCGTTACAAATTGCAGTTTGGCGGTTCCGGGTTCCCGCAGCGGAATGTCCTGATAGAACTGCCCGCGATTCTGCGGCCGGGTCATCGGCAGAAGCCGCTTTTGCCACAGCATCCTGAAGGAACCATCCGGCGCAATGGCCAAGACTCTAAACTCCACCCCCTGGGTTTGGTTCCAGGCCGCGGGCCGGATTCCGTAGCTAAAGTGTACCAAGCCGACGCCGGATGGAACGGACAACTGAAGATGGGTGGGCGGATGTGAAAACAGGGCCATTTTCCCATCGGGCGCCTGGAAGACGGACAGGGCGATGAAGTGATCGGTGTTGGACTGCGCCATTTCCGCCAGCTCGGCGCGCGCGTTCAGGCGCAGGATAAGCCCGCAAATCCTGCCGGGGCGGGACGAACCGCTTGAACATCACCTGTATGATCGGCTGGTACCACCACGCGGGGTGATGCGTGTCGTGCACGGTGATAGCAATCGACGTCACGTCCGGCATGTGCGAGCTGTGGGCCGCAAGCGCCAGAAATCCTCCAACGTCCGTGATGTAGGGGGACAGCACAAAGCCGTCTTCACACATGCCCGGAATGATGAGATTCTCCCCCTCGGTTCCGTTGGCGGTCGTGAATTTCAGCCAGATTGAAGGGGAGCGATACAGAGCGGTACCAACGCGCCCCATCAGCGTCGGGGTGATCTTCATCTGCACCCAGATCGCGCCCGTTTTGGTGACGGGGACGGGGATCGCCTGGTCGAAGCGGTACCGGCCTGCCGAAATGAACGTCATCGTACCGGGTCGCGGGACGGGACGGCGGCGCAGAACGGCGAAATCCGTCGGGGTCAAACCGACGATGTCGTAGGCGCTCAGCACCGAGGGCCAAAGGGCCCCGTTATCCATCGTGGGAAACCGCTGATCGATCGGATCGGGCTTCAGGAAAATGTTGTCCGGCGCACGCGGTCCCCACAGCGAAGCGCGGTTGATTGCGATCAGTTGCGGCGTCCAGGCATGGTATCCCGGCGTCACCGGCTTGGGACGGTAATCCAGGCCCGCGTCGATCACCGCCAACTGGTTCAATCCGTACATGTCCACGGATCCGGACACCAAAGGCAGCGGGTTCTCTTTCCGCACCAGCGCCATCACATTTCGATTCGTCTGATCGTAAATGCGATCGCCTTGCCAAAGCCATCGACCGGCGCTGACCGCGCGGGTCCAGAGCTTGGGACCTTCCTTGACCAGATCGATTTGCAAACGGCGCGGCTTGAAGAACGCGTGATACGTGCAGTCGACGCATCCGACCGACAATCCAATCAGAACGACGGCCAGCACGCGGAATTGATTGCGGCGCCGGTTGGGGACTCCGGCGATCGTCCAGAGAATCGGAGCGGCCAACATGACGAGCGCGGCCAGGCCGGTGGTCGCCAATATTTCATGCCCGTCGTGGCGAACGAATCCTTCCTTGAAATTAAAGAAGCAGATCATCAGCACGGTGACGAGAAGAGTCAGGACCGTCCATCGGCTTTTGTCATGGAACCGAGCTGCCAGGAGAAAGGCGGCGATGCCCGAGAGAATGCAGAACAGGGGCACCATGAAGGAATCGTGGCCGGGATGGCCCATCGCGCTGCTGTAACCGCTGGCCAGGTTGAACGCGCTCCAGAGATAAAAGGGAATTCCGGAGAACGGCTGCCCCGCCAGCCGCCAGAAAACCAGCACGGCGACGGCGTACCAGAGAGCCAGCCGCGGCAAGCGGCGATGTACGATGTCGTCGACCGAGAGAAAAGCGACGGAGGCGGCCCCCGCGACGAGAAAAGTGAATTTGGACAATCCCGCCATTGCCAGCGCGATCACGACGATTTTGACTCCCGGATGATCGCGGCCGCTGCGCGAGGTGAGCCGGATGAGGATCGGCAAAAGGCACATCACGCAGAGGACGCCGTCGTTGTACAGCAGGTCGCCCCACACGCCGACCAGCAACACCCACGCGCCGCACAGCAGCGGATGAAACCCCAGTTGCCGACCGATGCCCCAGACCCCCGCGAAAAGTCCCAGACCGATGATCGCCTGGCTGAATAAAAGCCACGCGAAAGTTTGCGGATCGTAAAACGAGTCGTCGGCGAACCCCCAGGGGCCATACGTGCCCAAATACTCCTTGCCCGCCTGGAAGTCATGCGCGAACGCGTAGTGGCGGCACATGCGGAAAGAGATATCCAACTCCGCGCTGCCGGCGAACAACGGCGTGAACTGGACGGTCAACAGGATTGCCGGCAGGAGCAAGAGAATGATCCAAATCCATGACCGAAGGACAGACGGAGGAGCTTTTGAAGGGGTGATCGCCGGAATCTGCTGAGTGTTGGGCGACAAGTGCGTGGCGGCATCGGACGGACCCATCATCGGAGCATCGCTGCCGCCCGCGCCAATTTCAAGGCCGGTGCAATTAACCAGAACTTCGGGGTCGAGCGCTTCTTTGTGGTCATCCTTTATTTTCCCCTCTCCCGGTAATCCGGGAGAGGGCAGGGTGAGGGTGATTTCGTCGATGGTTCGACGGCCACTCCCTCTTCCAAAAGGCCCTCACCCCAACCCTCTCCCGGAGTACCGGGCGAGGGGGGTCAGAGCGAGTCGTCGCCTCAAATAAGAGTTAGACCCGAACCCCGAGTTACACCCCGTCCTTGCGAACCCGCCCCGGGCAGGGTTTGGCTATTTGTCTCGGAATGCCAAGTAGGCGCGGCGCTCCTCATCGGAGGCGTGCATCACACAGTCAAATCCAACTGCCGCTTCGGCCGCGACCAGAGGCGAATAACCAACACGATGTCCTTGCCTGTGGGCCAGCATCGCCAACCACGGCCCGATGAATCGCAAGCTGGCTTCTGGCGGCAATTCGGCCAGCGCACTTCGCACGAACTCCGTGCGGGCAATGAAAAATGCCGAGTTTGGACAATCCACCGTATGCGGCTTCAACGCCAGGGCCATCTCTCCCGGTTCGTGTGCAGCCATGCCGCGATAGGGGCAAAGACATTTCCCGTCGGCGTCGGTTTGTTCCGGTCCTCCCAGGATGATCCGGCTCGGATTAAAGATTCGCCCCGCCAACAGCGTCATTTCCGAATGCAAAGCAAACAGTCCTTGTGCTTCCCAGGGCCATTCCTCTTCGGTCGGCAATAATCCGCGGGAAATGAAAGCCACCAATTCTGAATTTGAGTTTTCGGCCATGGCCTTGAGCGATTCAACGCTGTCGATTTCGACGCATTCCAAAAACGGATAGCTCCCGCGGAAAACCGGCCCAGCGCTCGCCGGGCCGGGGTTCGACACAACGGCGATATCGAACGGCACGGGCTCGACGTGCTTTCGGGAGAGCCACCATTCCTCGGCGCCTCGAAAGATGGGAAACGGCTTGATCTCGAACAGATGTCCGTCGGATCGCGTTGAAAGAAACCGCTCGAGGAGATGCCGTTGGGATTCCAGCGAGCCTCGATGCGGATCGGCTTTGTTCGTTTGCGAAGCTTCGTGCGCACGCCAATGATAAAGCACTTCGGGAATATGGATGGGCGAATGGGCCGCCGCGACGAAACGGAAGACCGTGTCCCAATCATGACACCAGTTCGCCGCCGGATCGCAGTAGACGCCCAGTTCCAGGGCAATGCGGCGATCGAAGGCGACAAGATGAAAAATGTAGGAACTGGAAAGGTTCAGCAGCGGATCCCAATGGGGGCGAAAATAGGGCGATTGAGGTCGGCCGTTCACCACCGAATCTTCGTCGGAATAAATGAACGGCGAGGATTTTTGAAGTCGGCTGGCCAGAACCGTCAGCGCATCGGGCGTGAGCAGATCATCGGCATCGAGGGGAATGACGTATTGTCCGCGGGCCTCTTGCAGGCATCGCCTCATTCCACCGATGACGCCGAGATTTTCGGGCAATCGGATGAGGCGGATGCGCGCATCGGCCTGCAATCCGTTCAGGTACACGTCGAGCGGGCGGGAGATCGGTCCATGGGCGAGGATGATCCACTCGAAATGCCTGGACGACTGTGCCAGGAGCGACTCGACCGTCTTCCGAAACACGTTCACAGGCGTGCGCACATACACGCCGGTGAGCAGCGAAAATTGGCCCGGTGAAGCCGGCGTAGAAAACCGCGCCGCGCCGCCGCGATGCGAGCCGCGAGCCATCGCCGATATTCCCTGGGCGGAAGCGCCCGCCGGGGCGGCGCCGGACGGCCGGTCAGTCTTCTCAGCACATCCCGCAGTCGACTCGCGAAAATCGGATTCATGCCGGACTGCCATTAGGAACGATGCGAGAACAATGCTTTTTCCGAGGATTCACGCTGGAACTCGGGAATCGGCTGATAGGCCTGGTCGGGAAGCAAGCCGAAATGACGGCTGTAAAAGCGATCGTCGGGCATGACATCGGCACAAATTTCGGCGAAGGCGGCCGCTTCCTCGTGACTCACATGGGAATCCAGGTCGAAATCGGATCGTCCCCTGAGGAATGGAGAATAAACGATGCGTTTGCCCCATCGCCTGGCGCAGGCCGCGGCCCAGGCGCCCAGAAAGAACCACGAGATCGGCGCCTCACGAAATTCCGTGATGACCTGCCGCAGGAATTGAGCGTCGATCGCGCACAGATGGGTTGAAACGCCGCTCACGGACCGCTGTTTCCACATCCAGGCGGAATATCCCGGATTGGACAGGCGCCGGCCTCGATCCGGACAACCGAACAGCCCGCAGAATCCCAGAACGCGCGGCGCATCGATGGTCCGCTCCTGAGGATCGAGCAGCCATCCGCCGATCATCACCGTATCGGGATACAATTCGCTGAGCCCCAGCACTTCCCACGGCCAATGCGGTTGCGTGAGCCGAACCTTGTCGAAGGTAATGCATACCGGGCCGCGACGGTCATCGAGCAGCGGAAGCAATTCTGTCGGGGATTTCCGGGCGTCGATCACTTGCACCCGATGATCCGGATAATCGCTCGATGCCAGGTGCGCGGCGGTATCCGCCTTGGCGCAGTCGAGGGACAGGAGCACCGAAAGCAGGGGCGCCGGTTCAAGCGGTTTGCGGAAATACCACCAATCCGGCGTGCCGTTGAATAGCGGACTTGGCTTTAATTCGTAGCGGCCGGCTCCCGGCCTCGTATTCAGGAACCGGCCCAGGACCGCCCGATGAGATTCGTGGATAAAGCCTTTGGATTTGATGTTGCCGGCGGTCGAATTGGAGTGGACGCGCCAACTGTAAAGCATCTCCGGGATATGAACCGGGGTTTGGCCGGCCAGCATAAACCGCAGGAATGTATCCCAGTCATGACATCCCTCGCAGGTCTGATCGCCATAAACGCCAAGCTCCAGCGCCCGCTTGCGGTCAAAACAACCGAGATGCGCGATGAAGCATGAATTCATGAACAGGACGGGGTCCCAATCCGGCTTGAAATAGGGCCAACCTCGCTCGTTGTCCTGAACCTTGTCTTCATCGGAGTAGAGGATGGACGGGTAATCGTGACGCTGAATGAAATCGGTGAGAATCGCAACCGCATCCGGATAAAGCATGTCATCCGAATCGAAAGGCAGAACATATCGCCCGGTCGCGTGATTCAGCACGTGGCGCATTCCGCCAATCAGGCCCATGTTCTTCTCCACCTCAAGAAATTTAACGCGCCGATCCCCGGCCACCCGATGGCGCAGATAGCGGCAAGTCCCCGAATCGGTCGAACCGTTGTCGAGCACCACCCATTCGAATTCACCGACGGACTGATCGCGCAAGAGGCTTCGGCAGGCCGCATCGAGAAAAGGAACCGGCGTGTTCCAGGCCGTGGTGATAAACGACAGCAGCCCCTTTTCGCCGCGGACGGGATAGTGGCCGCGACGCACCACCAGGCGATCGGCTATCCAATCCGAATAATCACCCGGGGGTCGCAGCACGCGACGGCAGATGGAATTGGCCACGCTCGAAAGGACCGGAAGTGCCGCAAGGCGACGCAAGATCGAATTCCGGCGTGCGCGAATAAGCACGCCTTCCGCGAAATGCCGCAGCCCGAACGCCGTCGTCCGATGAGATCGACCGCTGAGCGTGAGGATCGTGGCCCGCTGGCCGTCGAGGCCGTCGGGCCGCGATCCGCCGCCGTCGTCCCGCCGGAATTCGCCAGACACTTCCAACCCGGATTCCTCTATCATTTTGCGAACCTGGCGTTGCTCGCAGGCGACGGCGCCCGCGAGATCGACCGGATCAATGTTGCAACCAAACGGCACCCGGCTCGTCTTGCCAGCGCATTCAAGCGCGGGGTCGTTGACGAGCGACCACGTCACATAAGCGCGACCCCGTTTCTTCAATACCCTGCCAAGCTCCAGGAGACAACGAACAATGTCCCGCTCGGCCATGTGGGTAAAGACGGACCAAACCGTGACGGCGTCGCCTCCGAAGCCGTAGCGGAATGTCGAAACCCGACCACGAATAGGTTTCTTCCATCTTGCTCAGAATATCCGGCGGTGCGGCGGCGTTCAATGTGAGCCGATCAGCGGCGCGCCGTCGCCCCACACCGTCGCCAAAACTCGACGATCGCAGGAATCATTGGCTCAAAAACCTCGTCCCAGGTGGAGCACAATGTGCTCGCGGCATTGAGCCGGCGCGATTCGATGTCGCCGCTTCGCATGAATGCCTGCATCAGTCCGTCCACCACCGCTTCCAACCGCGGCGGCACGGCAACGATGTTGCGGCAATACTCGCCAAGCACCTCCGCGGATTTGACCGAAAACGTCGACGTTACCGCCAGCATCCCGCACATCCCCATCTCAAGCGGCGGATAACTCGGATGCGGCGACAGCATCAGCGACAAACCCACCGTCGAACCGCGAAGCAACCGCGCATAATCCTCATAGCTGCTCCAAGGCGCCTGGCGGATCACCACGTTGTTGCCCAGTTGAATCGGCGGAATGCTTTCGCCGAGGAATAAGAGTTCCCATCCGTCGGCCCCGAAAGCGCCGCGTTCCACGGCCTTCCGCAGGGCCATGATGCCCAACTCGTACAGGTTTCGCGGCGCCGCCGGCCGGGCGTAAAACAGCAGCCGCTGTTTGCCGCCGCTGACGGGCAATTCGGGGAAAAAGTAGCGGCGATCGACGGCCGGGGCGAAGGTCAGACATCTCTCCGCAAACGCCGCATCGGCAAATCGACCCACCTTCTGCAAGAACAGATAATCGGACAGGGTTTGCGAGTTGATGATCCCGAAAAAATCCATCGAATAGGTTTCCATCGCCAGGGCGTAGCGCGTGGACCAGGCGTACAGGCCCGGCTCGAAATCCTGGATCATGTAGATGAATTGCCGGGTCCGCATGCGCGGCATGACATCCTTGATCATCTGGACGGTCCACCAGGCGGTTCCGAAAAAGACGTCGGCGTCGCCGATTTCCGTGACGATGCCGCGGTTGTGGGCGCTGAACAGCTCGACATTGGGCAGACGGCGATCGACGCCGGAGACTTTGCAAATGTGGTTCCACAGGACATCCGCGTTGCGATCCATTTCGATATCGGTGGCGATGTAGCGCATGGGCACGCCCTCGCGGGCGAGGCGATACGTGAGGTTGATGGCGGTATTGGGTCCGCCGGACATCGCTCGCATGGCCAGGCCCGGAATCAAAACGTTCAGACGCGGCTCGCGCCCAGGCATCGGCCGAAGGTTCATCGGCGCCACATTCGGCAGGGAAACTCCGACCGAAACCACAGGCGCGGCTGGGCCGTCACCCGGTTCATGCCCTTCGGCATAACGCGCCACCAGATTGGCGAATTGCCGCGGAGAGCGGGCCATCTGCGAGATCAATTTGGCCGATATGCGGGCAGCGCGAATGATTCTCGGCTGACGCTTGATCGCCAATCGCCCCAACTCAAACCGGCCGGCGACTTCCGCGGGATCGAAACGAATCGAAGCCGTGGCTCGCGGCAGATCAAACGTCAAGGTATGCGGCACCGCTTGCCCGCTGGAACTGAGGCAGCGCATCGTGATGAACTCGCTCTCGGAGAACTGCCCGGCTTCGTCCGCGAAATACAACTTCATCGCGCTCGGCGGCATCCCGTCAACGGCGCGGCCCACGAATGAAACGACGTAACGCCCGGCACGAAACGGGCCGGCGAAGAGAAACCACGGGTTGGCATCGGCGCTCTCCCACAGCGTCCGATTCAACGGTCTTAGATGGGGGCTGTATTGCAGTTTCATGGCGCGGCCGGCTCGGAGCGACCTCGTCCCACACGTCCCGCTGCACGATCCAGCAAGTGCATCAGACGCACAAGACGACGGGCCTGAAGCTCTTCCAATTGCCGCGTGAGCGCCGCGCACCGCCGCTCCAGCTCGACATGCCGCGCACTTAAATCATCGCGTTCGGCCGTGAGTGAATCCAACCGCCGCTGCCGACGCTCGATGTCTTCGCGATTTTGCTTCAGACCGGCCTCCAGACGGACCAATTCGTCTTTGAGCCCGCGCGCGTCGCTGCTGAAAAGGGAGGCAACTCTGCGGCATTCAAGGTATTGCTCCGGGTCCAGCCGCCCCGCGCGAAACTCGGAATCGATCCGATCCACCCAAGGGTGTCCGGTGCCGGAACCATCCGGCTGATGGTGATAATGCTCGCGAGACAAATGACGCGTCGCCCGCGCCGCATCGGGCATCTCCAGCCCCAGTTCCTCGGCCTTCTGCGGCCCATAAGTCGTCGGCTTGCACATCAGGAGGTCGTAGTCGAATCGGCACAACGCCATGTCTCGGGTGAAATAGTTGATGCACAGCAGGTGCCGCGCGTAGAAGCGAAACCATTGATGCGCCGGGTCGTCCCGCAGCAGCGAATTTGATTTGATCACCGCGGCGGCATTTCGCATCGCCAACACGACTTTCACGTCGTATCCCGCCGCGGCGAGCACGCGCCGCCAAACCGGCAGCGTAAAGCAAAGCCGCGGATCCTTGACGCCCACCACGGGGCGATCACCGAATTCACCGCGGAATTGCCCGGCCAAAACGGGATCAAGACTTCGCACGGCATCGGATTCAAAATCGCTCTCAATGGGAAAGAGGTCATCGAAATACGTCGCGCCAATCGCGCCCAGCACCCGATCGTTGAAATCGTTTACCCATTGAAGCTCGTAAAAGACCGGGTTGTGCTTGTGAACGGAGGTATCGAGAAAGTGCGCGGGATCGCCGAAATACACGCCCAGATTTTCAAGCATTTGCGAGACGGACGAAGTCCCGCTGCGGGGAACGCCGGTGATGAGAAAGCAGACCTTTTTCAAACTCTCGTCGGCCATATCAGCGCCGTTCGGATGACGCGGCGGCAAGGATGGTGGGTTCATGGTCGGCGGCATCCACGCGCCTGATCGTTGGACGGAAATCGAAATCGATGAAACCCGTGACGAGCCGGTCGGCGGTTTTGCGAATTTTGATCGCCAGCACATCCACGATGCGAGCCAGAAATCCGTCGTAGCCGTCGTGCGAGCCGGTCACTCCGCAATTGAGATAAAACGTCCCGCCCAAGAGGCTGGCCGTGAATTCAAAGGCGACTTCGATGCGGGCGCGCGCTCGACCACGGCAAGGGCGTCTTGCGGCGACGCGTGCGCCGAGCCGCCCAACTCCATGCCAGAACAATTTTTGATGACCATCCCGAAGTTGACGTGGCGGCACTGTTCCGTCATCAATACGTCGTAGCAAAAACGATATCGGCGATGGGCGTTTAATAGGTTCACCGTGCGCCCGCCAAGCGTTTCGATGCGGGCATTGGAGATTTCCGCGCCCTGCGAAGGATACACCACCTGGCTTAGAGGTTTAAGTTCGGCAAGAAAGTCGCCTTCGATATCGCCGGCCTCGGAGTCTGGATTCGATGACAACGGCGAAGACCCGGCGTCTTGCGACGACCCTTCGGCCGTCTCGGAACAAGCGGCGCACATCAAGCTTTCTCGAAAAGCGGTGCGACCCGGCTCGCGCATATAAAGAAGCTTGTGATAGGTGTCCACCACCGTCGCGCAGGGGCCGACCTGAATGAGCCGTCCCCCGTCCAGGAACAGAGCGCGGTCGCAAAGCTCCTTGACCATCCCCGCGGAATGCGACACGAAAAGCGTCGTGCCGCCGCCGGCGCGGAATTCCTCCAGGGCCGCGAAACATTTACGCTGAAACAATTCATCCCCCACCGCCAGGGCCTCGTCCACGATGAGGATTTCCTTCGGCAGCGAAATTTGCAGCGCGAACGCCAGGCGCACGCCCATGCCCGATGAATACGTCTTCGTCGGACAATCGATGAACTGTCCGATGTCCGCGAATGCCTGCGTCCGTTCGAACAGCTCATCGAACGCCTGTCGCTGGATTCCCAGGATCGCCGCGTTGAGCGAGACGTTCTGCCGTCCGGTCAGTTGGGGATTAAACCCCGCGCCCAGTTCCAGCAGCGCCGCCACCTTCCCATTCAAGCGAACATTACCTGCCGTCGGGGACAGCACCCCGGTGATGAGCTGCAGAAGCGTCGATTTCCCCGAACCGTTTGCCCCCATAATGCCGACCGTCTCGCCCTTGCGGATCGAGAACGAAATGTCGCGCAGCGCCCAGAATTCGCGGTAATGCTTTTTTTTGCCCAGGGAGATGGCCTGCTTCACGCGGTCGCCCGGAGCGCGGTACACGTGATAACACTTGCTGAGATTCTGGACCTCGACCATCACGCTCATGAAAGTTCCACCTGGCTTGCCCGCGTACGGCGAAGAATACGACCGCCCCATTTTAACCGCAAAACCTCACCCAACCATATCGAGAAAAGCTAAAGCCTGTCCCTCGGGTGCGGCGCTTCTTTGCGGCGATCTCTTATTTTTTCCCCTCTCCTGGTACTCCGGGAGAGGGCAGGGTGAGGGTGATTTCGACGATTGTTCGATGGCCACTGCTGCTTTCCAATGGCCCTCACCCAACCCTCTCCCGGAGTATCGGGAGAGAGGAGAGGGCGGAGCCGCCGCAAATAAGAGTTACACCCTTTCCCACCGGGGTGTCAAGCAGTAACATTCGTTTGCCCAGCGCCAACCAGCCGCGCTCAGACCACATCCGCGAAATGCGGGCGCAATCGCTTGAAGACCAGCATTCCCACCACCAGGAACGCCAGCGTCACGCCCCAGAAATAGATCGTCAGGAGCCAATGCTGCCAGAACCAGACCCCATCGCTTGCCCCCAGCGATTCCCGATACCCCTGCACGAGATAGAACAGCGGATTGGCTTCGAGAATCGGCAGCACCAGCGGCCTCTTTGCGGCCGATATCGAGGTCGTCGACCAGAACACCGGCGTCAGCCAAAAGAGGAACTGGATGACCACCGCGATCACTTGAACCGTGTCCCGCAAAAATGGCGTGAGCGCCGATGTGAGGAATGAAATCCCCAGGCACAGACAGCAGCCGGCCAGGAAATAGTAGGGGAGTTGCAAACTATACGGCGTGATGGGCCGGTGATAGCACAGCGTCATCGCCAGGATCAGGCCGACGAAAATCAGGTGGATCGGCACCAGGGCGAGCAGCCGGACCACCGGCAGCATATTCACGCGAAACACCACCTTCTTCACCAGAAACGCGTTCTCCATGATGGCGGTCGCGCCGTCGCCGAGCGATTCGGACAAGAAGAAAAATGGAACCAGCCCGCACATCAGCCATAGCACAAAGGGAACATGCCCGATGTTGGGGTTGCCAAACGCCAATTGAAGCACAAACCAGTAGAGAATGATGATGCTGGCCGGGTGCACCAGCGCCCAAATCAATCCCAGCGAGGAACCGAGGTAACGGTTGCGGAATTCGCGCAGCGACAACTGCGCGATGAGCCGCCGGCTTCGGAACAGATCGCGGACAAAGTGGCCGAAACCTCGCGGCAGTTCCGCGGCCTGCCTCCATAAGGGAGATTCGACAAAATCGCTCATCATCGCTTCGATTGGGACGCGGTGCGCATCCACGCAACGACCTGTTCCAGGCCCGATGTCAGATCATACCGCGGCGTCCAACCAACTTCACGGTGCAACCGCGTCGTGTCCGCGACGATCACCGCCGGATCCGCAGGCGTCGCCGCCTGCCGGTCCACCGTCAGGAGATCTTCCCGCCCGACCATGCGCGCCGCGCGGCGGCTCACGTCTCCGAGCGTGATCCTCTGCCCCGATCCGATATTGACCGCGCCCGTCACATCGCTTTGCAGCAGGGCGACGAACGCCGATGCGACATCGTGCACGTGCAGCAAATCTCGCACGTGCTCGCCGCAGCGGCAACATGCCGGCCTGCCTTCCAGCAGGGGATGCAGGATCGATGGGATCATCCGGTCGGGGTTCTCATCCGGTCCATAGAGAAAAAATATCCGTCCCCAGGCCACGGGTATCCCCGCTTGCGATGCGTAGGTTTCCACGATTTGGCGGGTGGAATTCTTACAAACGCCATACAGGCTGCGGGGCTTGCAGGGAGTTTTATCTTCCGCCAGGGGCTGGGGGCCGGCCCAGTCATATTCCGCACATGACCCCGCGAACACCGCTCGCTTCCCGCCGGCTTCCACGAATGATTTGAACAGACCGATTGATGCCGCAACCCAATCCAGATTCAGCGGGCTTGTCCAGAATTTCCGGTGCTCGGCGTACCAGGCGAAGTGCAGCAGGTCCGTCGGCTCAACCGTCTTGAGCAATTCCAAAACCCGCTTTGCATCCATCAGATCGATGGAATGCCAAGTCACATTTCCCGCCGCCGGCGCAGGCCCAGGTCCAGCGCGTGAACTTCGCACCCGTGCGCCACAAGCGATTCGACCGCGTGGCGTCCGATGAAACCGCCCGCGCCTGTGACGAGTACTCGTTTCACTTGGCCGCCGGGTCGTAAGGCGCGTAGTTGCGATCACGGTCGGAGATCACGGAAACCTCCATGGGCCAGCGGATGCCGAACGCCGGATCATTGTAACGCACCCCGCGCTCCGCTTCGGGAGCGTGCCATGCGAACATGTCGTAAAGCACCTCCGTCGAATCCGTCAGCGTCTGAAATCCGTGCGCGAATCCACCCGGCACGAAAAGACTGCGATGGTTCTGCGCCGACAATTCAACACCGAACCATTGCAAATGGGTCGCGGATTCCGGCCGCAAATCGACGATCACGTCGAAAATCGCCCCCGCCGTGCATCGCACCAATTTCGGCTGGGTCTTGGGCGCCGCCTGAAAGTGCATCCCGCGCAGCGTTCCGGCGCGATGGTTGAACGAGACGTTCGATTGAACGATCTCCTCCGGCAACCCGTTTTCCTTGAACAGCGAACGGTGAAAGCTGTACGAAAAAAAACCGCGATCGTCCTGGAAAAGCTCCATCTCGACGACCATCGAACCGGCAAGCCCAGTGGGATTGAACTTCATCGAATCGTTCCTACGGGAATATGGTCACGCGCGGAATGGCCACCACGAACTTGCCGCCCCAGGAGCGGACGTGCTGCATCTGCTCCATGATTTCGTCCTTGATGTTCCAGGGCAGGATCAGCACATAATCCGGCCGGGTTTCGGCGAGTTTTCTCCGGCCCATGGATCGGAAGATGGCTGCCGGGTAGAAAACAATTCTGCTTGTACGGGTTTTTATCCACCACAAAGTCGATGAAATCCCCGCCGACCCCGCAATAGTTCAGCAGCGTATTGCCCTTGGCCGCGGCGCCGTAGCCGACGATCGTCTTGCCGTCGCGCTTGGCCTGGATGAGAAACTCCAGGAATCCCCGCTTGGTTTCCTTCACGCGCCGATCGAATGCCCGGTATACCGGCAAATCCTCCAGCCCGCGCTGGCGCTCAAACCGCCGCATCGCCTCGACGCGATCCTCCACCGGGCGCGCCGATTCCGCATGGCAGGCGAAAACCCGGATCGACCCGCCGTGCGTGGATAGCTCCTCCACGTCGAACATTTTCAGCCCATGCTTCGCGAAGATTTTGTGCGCGGCGGCGAAGCTCAGGTATGAAAAATGTTCGTGGTAAATGGTGTCGAACTGATTCCGCTCGATCAGCCGCGCCAGGTGCGGAAATTCCATGGTGACGATGCCCTCCGACTTGAGGACGATCTTCATGCCGGCGACGAAATCATTGATGTTCGGCACATGCGCCAGGACATTGTTGCCCAGCAGAAGATCGGCGCGGAGGTTTTCGGCCGCCATTGTTGCGGCCGAATCCGTTCCAAAGAACTCCACCCTCGACGGAATTCCGCGTTTTTCCATCGCGACTTTCGCGACGTTCGCCGCCGGCTCGATCCCCAGCACGGGGATATTTCTCTGCTTGAAATATTGCAGCAGGTATCCGTCGTTGCTGGCGATTTCGACGGCCAGCGAACGCGGCCCAAGCCCAAAACGCCGGATCATCATTTCGACGTAATTTTGCGCGTGCTTCAACCAGCTTTCCGAATAGCTCGAAAAATACGCGTACTCGCTGAAGATCTCGCGCGGGCTTTCGAATTCCTCCAACTGCACCAGCTTGCAGCTTCCGCAGACCCAGGCGTGCAGCGGATAGAATCGCTCCCTGTCGCACAACTGCGGGGCCTTCAAAAACGCGTTGCTCGGCGGCGACATCCCCAGATCGGCAAACGTCTCGGTCAGCTTCGTCCCGCAAAACCGGCAGCAGCCATCGGGCATTAGTCCGCTCCCGCCAAAAATTGTTCGATCTGTCGCCGGGAGAACATCCGCATATCCTGGCCATCGTTCCACGCACGATACCAACGCACGGTCCACTCCAGGGCGTCGGTCAGTTCGATTCGGGGCCGCCAGTTGAGTCGCGTTTGCGCCTTCCTCGCGTTGAGCTTGAGCGAAGAGGCTTCGTGAAGCTGCTGCTGTCCGGTCCGTTCCCATCGCGCTCCTGCGCCCACAATTCGACCACTCGCTCGGCGATCCAACCCACCGGCCGGCTGGCATCCTCGCGCGGCCCGAAATTCCAAGCTTCCGCGAAAGGCTGACCTTTTTCGACCAGATGCTCGGCCAAAGTCAGATACCCCGCCAGCGGATCCAGAACGTGCTGCCAGGGTCGAATCGAATCGGGATTGCGGATCGGGGCCGGTTTCTCGTCCGCAAGCGCGCGGATCATGTCGGGAACGAGCCGATCCTTTGCCCAATCGCCGCCGCCGATGACATTCCCGGCCCGGGCTGATGCCACGCCTGTTTGGGTGTCTCGGAAATACGAACGCCGATAAGCGCTGGTGACCAATTCGGCGCATCCCTTGGAGCTGGAATAAGGATCGTAGCCGCCCATCGCGTCGTCTTCACCATATCCCTCCGCACGATCACGATTCTCATAACACTTATCGCTGGTGACGACCACGACCGCCGCGATTCCTCCGCCGGCCGACCGGACCGACTCAAGAAGATTGACCGTTCCCATCACATTGGTCGCGTACGTCCCCACCGGGTCCTGGTAGCTTTCTCGCACCAGCGATTGAGCGGCCATGTGAATGACGACCTGGGGGAGGGCCTCACCAATCGCCGTCGTCAGATGCTGAAGGTCTCGAACATCCCCCCGCGTATTTCGCAGATTCGCGCGGACGCCGGCCAGTTCATAGAGATTCGGCTCGGTGGGGGCCGGCAGTGAATAACCGTGAACCTCCGCCCCCAGGCAATCCAGCAGCAAGCAAAGCCACGCCCCTTTGAAGCCGGTGTGGCCCGTGACGAACACTCTTCTGGATTTCCACCATGAACCGTTCATGACAGGCACGACATCAATCCCAAACGCGCCATGGCGCCCGGCCGCTGACCCACAACTCTTCAAGATGATTCTTGTCCCTCAGCGTATCCATCGGCAGCCAGAAATCATCGTGCTGATACGCCATCAACTGACCCTCTTGCGCCAGACGATGCATCGGTTCTCTTTCCCACGTGGTCGAGGGGCCTTGGATATAATCGAGCGTCTTGGGCGAAAGCACGAAGAACCCCCCGTTGATTCGTATCCCGTCGCCGTGCGGCTTTTCCACGAATCGCGCCACGCGCGACCCGGCCAGCTCGATCGAGCCGAACCGCCCCGGAGGCTGCACCGCCGTCACCGTCGCCAATTTGCCGTGCGAATGGTGAAACGCAATGAGTTTGGCGATGTCGATGTTTCCCACGCCGTCGCCGTAAGTGAGGCAAAACGCATCCTCGTTCTGAAGATAGCTGCCGATCGCTTTCACCCGGCCGCCGGTCTGGGTTTGCTCTCCCGTGTCCACCAGCGTCACGCGCCACGGTTCGCTGTTGCGCTGATGGATTTCCGTCAGATTCTGCTTGATGTCGATCGTGACGTCGGAGCTGTGCAGCCAGTAGTTGGCGAAGTATTCCTTGATCAGATACCCCTTATATCCCAGGCAGATGACGAAATCATGGATGCCGTACGCGCTGTAAAGCTTCATAATATGCCAGAGGATCGGCTTGCCGCCGATCTCGATCATCGGTTTGGGTTTGATTTGAGTCTCTTCGGAAATTCGTGTTCCAAACCCGCCCGCTAGAATGACCGCTTTCATCGCCATTTGATCCGTCCGCGAATCCTATCGCACGTGCGCGGCAATTCAACCGAAATGCCGACCGGCAAAACCGCGGCGGCTCCTTTTTGCAATTCTCCGGCGGTCAGTATAACCTCAGCGGGGGAAGCCGTCGTTTTTTTAGCGTCATTTGGTCCCCCGGCAATCGGCATTCTCTACATCGCCTTTTCCGGCGCTCATGATGTCCACGCCTCCGCGCATTTCCGTCGCCTTGTGCACCTATAACGGCGTCAAGCATCTACCGGAGCAGTTGAAATCCCTCGCCGGCCAAACCCGCCTGCCGGATGAATTGATCGTCTCCGACGACGCTTCCGGCGACGGATCGGCTGACGTCGCGCGCGAGTTCGCCGCGTCCGCCCCCTTTCCAGTTCGCCTCAATGTCAATCCGCGCAACCTGGGCGCCGCGGAAAATTTTCAGCACGCCATCGCGGCGTGCGGCGGCGACATCATCGCCTTGTGCGATCAGGATGATGTCTGGATGACCCGGAAACTGCAGCTCATCGAAGCGGAATTCGCGCGCGACAAAAATCTTGGTTTCGTCTTCACCGATGCCCAGATTTGCGACGAAGCCGGCGGGCCGCTCGGTTACACGCTCTGGCAGTCCGTGCGCTTCGCTCCCCGCCTCCAGAAGCGGCTGAACGACGGCCACGCGTTTGAGGTGATCCTGCGCAATAACATCGTGACCGGGGCGACCATGGCGTTCGCGTCGCAATTCAAATCGCTCGTGCTGCCGATCGACTCGTTCTGGTTCCACGATGGATGGATCGCCCTGCTTATTTCGGCGTTCGCCCCGGCGCGGATCATTCCCCAGCCCCTCATCCGCTACCGCCAGCATCCCGCACAATCGGTCGGCGCCTTGCAGCGCACGCTCTATCAGCAATACCAGGCCGCCCAAAAAATGGATCGCCAGGTATTTGCCGACCATGCCCGGATGTATGAGGCCGCACGAAGACGCTTGGAATCCTGGCATGAACGCCCCCTTCTCGCCGACAATCTTTTGCAGATGGTGGACCAGAAAATCCGCCATTTTCGCGTGCGGTCGGAAATGCGGCTTCATCAGCGCAATCGGCTGGTGCGTAGCGTGGTGGAACTGCTCACCCTGCGTTATCGGCGCTATTCGCTCGGATGGAAAAGCTTCGCGCAAGATCTCTTTCTATGACGCCAGATTCCCCGAGTCCGGCGGGCGATCGCATTTCCGTTGCCTTGTGCACGTGGAACGGCGAGCCGTTTCTCCGCGCTCAGCTTGACTCCATCGCCGCCCAAACCGCCTCGGTTCAGGAGATTGTCGTCTGCGACGACGGCTCAACCGATGCGACGGCGCGAATTGTTCGCGATTTTGCCGCCGCCTGCCGCATTCCCGTGCGACTGGAGATCAACGCGGCGCGGCTCGGAGTGACGCGGAATTTTCAAAAGGCGATCTCGCTTTGCACCGGCCGGATCATCTTCCTGTGCGATCAGGACGATCTCTGGCGAGAAGACAAGGTTGCCAGTCTCATCGGCTGTTTTGCCGATCCGGGCGTCGGTCTGGCATTCTCCAATGCCGAGGTCGTGAACGACGATCTGTCCGCCGCCGGCTACAGTCTTTGGCAGTCCATCTGGTTCGATGCCGACGAGCAGCGGCGTGTCCGCTCGGGCCATGCGCTGCCGGTTTTGCTGCGTCATGCGATTGCCGCCGGATCGACGCTCGCGTTCCGCGCCGATTATCTTCCTCTCATTCTGCCGATTCCCGACTTGTCACATTGTCACGACATTTGGATTACCCTTCTGATTGGCTGCGTCGCGGGCATTTGTCCGCTCGACAAAAACCTCGTCCGTCACCGCCTTCATTCCGCAAACACCGTCGGGATGCAAAATCATAACTTCCTGGGCCAAATTCGAATGGCGCGCTGGCAGGTCAGCAGCGGGGCTTTCCGATATGCCGCCGACCTTCACGAGGCGGCCCTGAATCGCCTTCGCCAATTCGCGGCTGATGATCCTGATCTCGGCCGCAAACTCGACCTTTTATCTGACAAAGTTTTCCACGCGCGCGTTCGCGATGAGATGCCCCGGTCCTGGCTCCGCCGCCTTCGTCCGATCGCCCGCGAACTCCGCGCGGGAAACTACGGCAAATACTCCTATGGGTACAAATCGGTCCTCCAGGACCTGTTTTTGCGCTAACCCGTTGGTCTGGATGGCTTTCAACCCAGATCAACGGCGCACCCGCGGATGCTAATATGGGGAACCAGGGGAAAATTGACAATCGTCGTTGCTGCGCCGGATGCGGCTTTTGACTTTCCGCCCAAAGTTTCCAGCACGTCGCCGATGCTTTTCCTTGCCCCCCGTTGCTATATGGCAATAATTGGCTGGGTGCCAAAGCTCAAGCGAACCATCATGCGTGTGGAAATCTCGCCCGGCACGCCCGAAGCGCTGGACGCCGCCGTGCAGCGGGTAGGGTCAACCAATGTGAGCGTGTGCAGCCGCGTCGTTGATTGGCTGTGCGATCAAGACGATGTCGTGCAGGCGGCCGTGTTGGGGCTGTATCCTTCCGCAGCGGAACAGCCAGATGTAAAGCGACTGGCGTTACAGCGGATGTTGAAGGCCTAGGCAACCGGGACGCGATCGCTCGATCGCGCAACGGAAGTGTTCAGCTCCCAGTTCCATTCCCCCGAGCCTCCGATTCCTTCTTGCCAAGCCGGCTCAGGAGGCGATAATCTGTGAAGCGGACCATCCGCCTCATCAACTCACTGGCCAAGGCGTCTTGAAAGCAGCTAAAGAAGAAGCGGGCTATGATCCGGCGCGGTACAATCCATTAGCGAGGTGTTGAATGTCTGATGAGATTATCCAAGGCGATTGGGACGATCTGGTGACCCGACACGATCTGCATGGCCGCAAGGTCCGCGTCATCGTCATTGACGAAGAAAGGCCCGACAACCCCTGGCTCAAGAGCCTCCGCGCCTGGGCCGACAGCCACAAACCCGTGGGTCAGGCGGGGCATTTGATCGACGACAGCCGCGAGAGCATCTACTCCGGGACGGTTGATGATCCTCGTTGACACCAACCTGCATGGGTATGTGAACAACGATCCGGTCAATCTTGTCGATCCGACGGGCCTGTCTCCCAAAGGTGGTGGTGGTGGCGGTGGCGGAGGAGGTGGCGGAGGCGGCGGTGGAGGTGGGGGCGGCGGCGGAGGTGGCGGCGGAGGTTGGTGGTCCAATACGGTCTCTAGCATTCTCAATTTCTTCAATGACGAAATCGCGGTGGCGGAACAATTCAACCCATGGCAAACCAGTATTATCGATACGGCCGCCGACGATAGCGGGTCGAGCACTGCCATTAGCAACGAAAATGGTCAGAATAACGGCGGCTACCAATACACGGATGATCAGCTCAACCATTGGTGGATTACCAACTACATCAATTCCCTTTTTAACCCGGGCGACTACGGCATTGCGGGAGAAGTAACCACCCCGCAGAGCGTGCAAACGGAGCAGGAAATCATTGCAGCGACAGGAGTAGTGCTGCTTACCGGAGGTGTCGCTCTTGAAGCTGCGCCAGCGATCATTGCTACGGCAAGCGCATTCGTTTCGTCCACGCCGCTTATCGTCGGCGGTGGCAGCCTGGCTACAGGAATTGTGTCAGTTACCTCTGCGGACCCGGAGCTGGTCCAGCAAGGCGAAACGGTCTTGAATGAGTTTGCTCCGTCGCTTGCAGATGATGCGGCGGCCGCAGAGAACGAAGGCATCGTCGCCCAGAATGGCACGAAGGTCACCGGCTTTACTCAACATGGCGTTGACAGGGCGGTTGGAGACGGCGCAACGTGCTGGAACCACACCTCAAGCCATCCTTGACGCGCTTAAGAATCCTCAAAAGATCGTAAGTGGCGTGGATTCACAAGGACGACCCTTCCAAATCTTTACTGGTCAGGATGCTCGCGTAGTGGTTAATCCACAGACGGGTCAAGTCGTCTCTGTGAACCCGTTGTCGGGCGCAGGTCGCATTGAGGACCATGACAATGCAGGAAGTAAACCACGAATTCCACGTGTCGGCGAAGGAGCTAGAGTATCTCAGGCAACTTGCCTCGCGCGATAAATCGCTCGCCGACCTGCTGGGGTTGCAGGAAAGCCCGGGCGGTAGTAGCACAACCATCCGACTAGCTCGCGCCAACGCCGAGCAACTAAGGGATTACTTAACCACGCAGTTGGCAACAGTTGGTTTTGACAAGAATTATTCTCCGAACGAGCAAGGACAGATGTTGGAGAAATTAATCGACAGATTTTACCTTCGCTAAGCCAGATTCACTGGAACTCAAGCGATGGTGTTGTTGACCCACTGGGGAGATAACTGAAGGGGACAGGACCCTTAATATTAAGGGTCCCGTCCCCTTCAGTTCCTCCCCTTCAGTTCCTCCAGCAGCAGTTTCACGGAAGCTCCGCCAACTCGGCTACGTGATCGGGAAGCTGGGCGCGGGCATAGGCGAGGACCTGCGTCAGGTCATCTTCGGTCAGCTCGGGAAACTCACGGAAAAGCTCGGCGCGGTCTGGGTAGAGCGCGATCAATTCGAGCACTCGGCGAACAGTCAGCCGAAGGCCGCGTACACAGGGCTGGCCGTTCATTTTGGCCGGGTCGATGGTGATTCGGTCGAAGGTCATGGAAGGATTTTAACACAAACGCCGAACAAACTAAAAGTGACGCGAGCCATTATTCCGATTTCTTCTGTAACTGTTTACCGTCCGCTCTTGGAATCGCTCGGTATTCCCATGTGAGAACATCACAAAGCACGCATCTGCGGGTGGCGGATCGCTCAGTGGAATAGGGCGAAATGCACACGGTAAACAGTTACTTTCTTCTCCATTTCCCGCCGTTTTCGCCGTCTATGCGGTCCGTCGCGCGACCGCAGCAATGACCGGGCCGATCGCCGCGCGCGGGCGTCGGCTTGGGCGTGGCGACCACGACGGATCGAATCGTTGGGCATCTTCTCTCGTTCCTCCGGCTGCGGCAAGCGGATCGTCGGGAACTTTGCCGACCGTTCGCGGCCTTGCAAGATATCCCAACGGAATCATCCCGGAAAAGGCAATATTGCGACAAATCGGCCAGTTTCTGCGGCGTGAGGACGGCCGTCCGGTTGGCGACTACCGGTAAGTTATTGGCCGGCAATCGGTTGCGAGAATATAATTGATTAGCGAATGGCTCTGTAGAAAACCGCTCCTCTCGCGGCTGAGTCCGGCGAACCTGCTTTCGTATTACTCTTAACATGATCACCAGCAAGTCGCCAAGGAAGGTGGCGATGGTCGCGCTGGCCGCCGGCAAGGAAGCCTTCAGCGACTATTCCCACAAGTTCAGTCCCCAAAAGTTCACTCAGCCCCAACTCTTCGCCTGCCTCGTGCTCAAGGAGTTCGAGAGGAAAGACTACCGGGGCATCCATCAATTGTTGTTGGATTACTACTACGTACACAACACATTCCGGTCTGCCGGACGCCTGGACCTCAACGAGCTTGGCAAGCTGAAAGTTGAGGTTTATAAGGCGCGCTATGATAGTTTTCGAACGGGATTGTCATTTATACCAAAATTCATTGACGCCTCCTGCACGGAAGATCTTCGCGGCGTCACGTTCGCGTTCGTCTGCGTGGACAAGGGCTCGTCGCGAGCGGGAATTTTCGACTTGTTGATCGCGATGGGTATCCCTTTTATCGATGTCGGGATGGGATTGGACCGCAAACGCGGACCACTCAATGGTATGCTCCGCGTGACCAATTATCCCACGGCTCGTGCGCGTGAAATGCGCGATAAGGGTTTGGCGGAACTCGTTGACAACCCGGATAACATCTACCGCACAAATATCCAGATTGGCGAGCTCAACGCGCTTAATGCCTGCTTGGCTGTTCTTCGGTTCAAGCAACTGCGTGGCTTCTATTTTGATGAAGCGAATTTTTACCACCTGCTTTTCGGCTTGGGTGATCAAATGATTCATGGCGATGCAGAAGCTCAAAAAGATAGATTGGAGCGCCTGCTCTACGTCCCAAAGACGTTAGAGCCTGGGATACTCTATGTGTCCGAGGAATTCGGCGCAGCGGTGCATCTATCCGAATGCTCATGGACTGGCTAGTGGTTGGCCAAGTGATCGAGGTCAACCCGGCCGCTTCAGTTCGTGGGCCCAAGTGTCAAGACCCCATTCTTGTCCCAACTTTGAACTATAGTTTCGCGGTCCAATGTCATTGGTTCTGAGCCGGGACCTTCCCGGCTCGCTTGCCCTTTGTTACCTTCAAATCGTCCACGCGGAGGATACGGCTCTGCTGGGAAGCAACCGGAGCGCCGTCGTGGATTGCCTTACGGCTGTCGGGTCGGGCCTCTGCGCTCGACCCTTTTTTCTTTCCTGCCACAGCCGGGGGCGCACCAGGCGATAAATCCCGGGGGCCTGGGGGCAGAGCCCCCGAACCGCGTTGCACCCAGCCGCGATGATCACTGTCGCTCCCTTTGATGCGCATCCAGGATTCGGCAAACTCCTTCGGCGTCAAATATCCCAGGCTGCTGTGCGGACGCGGGCTGTTGTACTCACGCCCGTACACCTTGCAGATCATCCGCGCATGTTCCCGGCTGCAGAACGTCTCCATGTTCAGGCACTCATTCCGCAGGGCGCCGTTGAATCGCTCGTTGAGACCATTCTGCCACGGGCTGCCCGGATCAATGTGTCGCGCCTCGGCGCCGTGGATCGCCAGGATCCGCATCAGGTACTTGGCGATGAACTCCGGGCCGTTGTCGCTGCGGATGAACCGAGGAGCGCCGTGCTCGGCGATCAGCCCCATCAGCGTGTCGGCCACAAACCGGCTGTTCATTCGATGCTCCACTTCAATCGCCAGGCACTGGCGCGTGAACTCATCTTCCACCGTCAAAATCCGCAGTTTTCGGCCCGTCTCAGTCCTATCCTCCATGAAGTCCCAGGCCCATGTGTGGTGCGGGTGCTCGGCCTTGCACGGCAGCCCCATCCCGATGCCGCGGCGCTTGCGACGACGCTTGGATCGCATCGTCAGGCCATGCTTGCGGCACAGCCGGCGAACCCGCTTGAAATTCACCTGGCGTCCCTCACGCCGCAGCATCGCACACAGGTGCCGGCTGCCATAGCGCGGGTGCAACGCCGCAAGCTCCTGCAGGCGCGTCACCAGTTCGCCGTCGTTTCTGCGGCTCACATAGGCAAGGCGTCGCCGGCTCACCTTCACCAGCGCACAGGCTCCGGAAACCGACATCTGCCGCATCATCGCAAATTGCACGAACGCGCGGCGGCCGGCCACGTCGATTACTTTTTTTCGACAAACTCCTTCATCACATCGATGGCCAGCTCACGCTCGGCCAGCAATCGCTTCAGCCGCGCATTCTCCTTTTCCAGCTCGCGCAGCCGCTTCACATCCGGCTCGTTCATCGATCCATACTTGCGCTTCCACGCGTAGTACGTCGGCTGGCTCACGCCATGCTCGCGGCACAACTGCTCAACCGTCTTCGTTTCCACCTGGCCATCCCGCAAGATGGCCACGATCTGCTCTTCGGTAAATCGCTTCTTCATCACAGCCCTTTCCGGGCCGCGATTCTATATCACCAACCTGGGACATTTTCGGGGGTCAGGACACAAGTGTCAAGACCCCATTCTTGTCCCAACTTTGAACTATAGTTTCGCGGTCCAATGTCATTGGTTCTGAGCCGGGACCTTCCCGGCTCGCTTGCCCTTTGTTACCTTCAAATCGTCCACGCGGAGGATACGGCTCTGCTGGGAAGCAACCGGAGCGCCGTCGTGGATTGCCTTACGGCTGTCGGGTCGGGCCTCTGCGCTCGACCCTTTTTTCTTTCCTGCCACAGCCGGGGGCGCACCAGGCGATAAATCCCGGGGGCCTGGGGGCAGAGCCCCCGAACCGCGTTGCACCCAGCCGCGATGATCACTGTCGCTCCCTTTGATGCGCATCCAGGATTCGGCAAACTCCTTCGGCGTCAAATATCCCAGGCTGCTGTGCGGACGCGAGCTGTTGTACTCACGCCCGTACACCTTGCAGATCATCCGCGCATGTTCCCGGCTGCAGAACGTCTCCATGTTCAGGCACTCATTCCGCAGGGCGCCGTTGAATCGCTCGTTGAGACCATTCTGCCACGGGCTGCCCGGATCAATGTGTCGCGCCTCGGCGCCGTGGATCGCCAGGATCCGCATCAGGTACTTGGCGATGAACTCCGGGCCGTTGTCGCTGCGGATGAACCGAGGAGCGCCGTGCTCGGCGATCAGCCCCATCAGCGTGTCGGCCACAAACCGGCTGTTCATTCGATGCTCCACTTCAATCGCCAGGCACTGGCGCGTGAACTCATCTTCCACCGTCAAAATCCGCAGTTTTCGGCCCGTCTCAGTCCTATCCTCCATGAAGTCCCAGGCCCATGTGTGGTGCGGGTGCTCGGCCTTGCACGGCAGCCCCATCCCGATGCCGCGGCGCTTGCGACGACGCTTGGATCGCATCGTCAGGCCATGCTTGCGGCACAGCCGGCGAACCCGCTTGAAATTCACCTGGCGTCCCTCACGCCGCAGCATCGCACACAGGTGCCGGCTGCCATAGCGCGGGTGCAACGCCGCAAGCTCCTGCAGGCGCGTCACCAGTTCGCCGTCGTTTCTGCGGCTCACATAGGCAAGGCGTCGCCGGCTCACCTTCACCAGCGCACAGGCTCCGGAAACCGACATCTGCCGCATCATCGCAAATTGCACGAACGCGCGGCGGCCGGCCACGTCGATTACTTTTTTTCGACAAACTCCTTCATCACATCGATGGCCAGCTCACGCTCGGCCAGCAATCGCTTCAGCCGCGCATTCTCCTTTTCCAGCTCGCGCAGCCGCTTCACATCCGGCTCGTTCATCGATCCATACTTGCGCTTCCACGCGTAGTACGTCGGCTGGCTCACGCCATGCTCGCGGCACAACTGCTCAACCGTCTTCGTTTCCACCTGGCCATCCCGCAAGATGGCCACGATCTGCTCTTCGGTAAATCGCTTCTTCATCACAGCCCTTTCCGGGCCGCGATTCTATATCACCAACCTGGGACATTTTCGGGGGTCAGGACACAAGCACGTCGTCAAGAAAGGCAAAACGACGGTGTTGTCGGCTGAACAGGCACGGGAATTACTGGATTCAATTCCCATCGCCTGGAAGGACAAGCGAACGGACAAAATCACGCCAATACTCGCTGGACTGCGGGATTGCGCCTTGATAGCGACGATGGTGTATTCGTTTGCCCGCGTGAGCGCGGTCGTAGGAATGAA
Source organism: uncultured Phycisphaerales bacterium (assembly GCA_963771925.1). Lineage (GTDB taxonomy): Bacteria > Planctomycetota > Phycisphaerae > Tepidisphaerales > Tepidisphaeraceae > PALSA-1353. The sequence continues at coordinate 692,051 of CAVYVE010000005.1, read as the reverse complement.
CGTCGAGGATTACTGGCAGAATGGGAAAAGATGGTGGCTTCGGCTCCATGAAAAGGGAGGGAAACATCACGAGGTGCCAGCCCACCACAAAGCGGAAGAGTATCTTGATGTATATCTTCAAGCCGCCGGGATCGCCGATGAAAACAAAACGCCGCTGTTCCGGTCGGCTGTTGGCCGGACCGATAAGCTGACGGAAAGGCGAATGGATCGAAGGGACGTATGGCACATGATTCGTCGCCGGGCAGAAAAGGCCGGGCTGCCAGTGCGGACCTGCTGCCACACATTCAGGGCGACCGGTATTACCGTTTACCTGGAGAACGGCGGAACGATTGAGAAGGCCCAGACGATCGCGGCCCACGAATCGCCCCGCACGACGAAGCTGTACGACCGAACCAGCGACGAAATTACCGTCGGGGAAATCGAGCGGATTAGGATCGAAAAAACGCTTGTAACTTCATAATTGAAAGAGTTTCTGCATCCGCTAATGTCGTTCGGACGGGATTGACAAGGCGCACAATTTTTGGTACAGTATGGCAGACAGTGAGAAAAAGCTCGACGTTCTGTTCTTCCGGACGGAGCAGGGAAATGAACCTGTGCGGGAATGGCTTCTGTCGCTGGCGAAGGACGAACGAAAGATCATCGGCGATGACGTGCTCAAGGTTCAGTATTGCTGGCCTATTGGTATGCCGCTGGTGGGGAAAATGGGAAAGGGATTGTGGGAGGTTCGATCTCGACTCGGCGACCGAATCGCCCGCGTGATGTTTTGCGTCGAGGGACGAACGATGGTGTTGTTGCACGGGTTTGTGAAGAAGACGCAAAAGACACCGAAGCATGAACTGGCTCTGGCGATCAAGCGGATGAATCAATTGAGGTAGGTGGCGTTATGAAGAAGAAACATTTGGGTTCCCGGTTTGAGGATTTTCTGGAAGATGAAGGCATTCTGGAAGAATGCAGGGCGTCCGCAATCAAGTTCAAGCTCTCCCACGAGCTTGAAAAGGCGATGAGTCAGCAAAAGATCAGCAAAGCCGAAATGGCGAAGCGCCTGAAAACGAGCCGAACAGGCATCGACCGCCTGCTCGATCCCGAGAACACGTCTATTACCCTCAACACGATGGCCAAGGTGGCGCACCTGCTGGGCAAGCGGATTGATTTCGCGTTGAGGTGAACATGCTGAAGAATCCAGCCCATCCGGGGCGAATCGTGCTGGGTGTATGTCTTGAACCATCAGGGCTATCCGTCACCGATGGAGCCAAACTGCTCGGTGTGACCCGGCAGGCACTCAACAACGTCATCAATAGCAAGTCCGGCATCAGTCCCGAAATGGCGATTCGGCTGACGAAAGCATTCGGCAGCACACCCGAGACGTGGCTCAAGATGCAGCTTGCCTACGATCTGGCAGAAGCGAGAAAGCAAGAGCACCGAATAAAAGTGCGACGGTATCGGGGCGAGGAAGTCCACGCGATTTAATAAGGGGTTCGTGAAGACGGGATCACGGACTGGCAATGAATTGATTGATATTGAACTATAACGAATCTGAGCGGAGGAACCGCCGATGTCCGCCGGTTCGAAGTCTTTTACCGCCCCGGTCCAGGACGCTTGCAGGAGAACTCGCGCGCGAGCTTTAACGCCTTATGGCGATTAGCCGCCGTAAAAGTCACTGTGAACATGCGCTCGTCATCGGAGTGGTCGAAGCCCATCGCCTCAAGTTCCCCAGCCAGCTCCAAATCGGGAAGTCCACGAAAGATGAACAGCAATTGCCCTGATAATCGGTGTTCAGCCAACTCAAAGCTTCTGTCTGCAGCCGTGAGGAGAACCTTGTAGAATCGATTCGGTTGCGTCGGCTCTTCGCGCCGGCCATCAGGCACATCGTCATTGTGGTTGGTTGGCTTACTGGAATCGATCACGTGAGCCTCCGTGCTGGCTGCAAGTAGCACGGATGCGTGCACAGCGCAAGAGATTTCCGTCTTTACGTTCAACGACGTGAAGATTTGCGCCGGCCAACGCGCTTCGTCGGTAGTTCGATGCGCGATATCTCTAGTCCATCGGGAATTGGGATGCGCTCGGAGAGTAATTCGACAGCGGCTTGAATTTCGGGGGGGAACGCCCGACCATTTGCTATAAATAATTTTCTCTAGAGATCGATCCGGGTAAAGCCAGCCGGAAACGACGCCACTGCAAAAATCACGGATAAAGGCCGGCCAATCGCTCGGCCAAATTGCGAGATACGCCCACGATACAGGAAGGCGGACCGTCACTGTTTGGATTGTGCCAGGAGCGTCTGGAGTCATCTCAGACGTGTGCGTTTGTCGCTTACTGGGTGCTGTGTGATCCACACGATCCACGCGAACAAGAATGCGTCGGCCGGCACCCGTAGTATCGGGTATCGATAAAGACAAATCATGCGAAACAATCTCGACACCTACGTCTGTGATTCGTTTGACGATGTCGTATGCCAGATTTGTCAAGCGAGCAAGCTGCTCGGGCGTTTCTACGAAGCCGATGGTACTTAATCGGAGGTGAAAGTCCCCACTTCGAACAGTGGGGCCTGATACGGCGGTCAAATAATCTGGATGTAGATTCAGCGCCGCCGCAATTCTCCCGACCGTGGACCAGTAGACCGGTTTGCCTGCCAGGACTCTTCTCAGTGTCTTTATATTGACGCCGGATTTGGCTGCGAGCGTGTCCTCTGTCCACGCGCGTCTTGTGCGTTCTCTTTCGAGAATTCCCGGATTCACGCACCCAGTTCGAGCAGAATTCGTATGCATAAATCGAGATTTCCGCAGATTGGGGGCAGATACCTTGGAGCTATCCACATAAAGCCAATAGGTTTCAGCACGTCGGCGGCGCAATCACGGCCGAGCCACACCGCGGAAAAGCGATGAGGCAAACTCAATGTGAAGATACCGGAGACACCCATGGCTGCAACCCCATCTCCAAATCCTGATCGTTTCGACCCGCTCAATCAAAGGGAGCTTAGCCGGCTGATTCAGGCAGCATTCGGCGACGAAGGAATAGACGGCTTTGAGGCCGATGCGGGACATATTTATTCGACTGAACTAATGCGGCCACTCGTCTGCGCTTTGGCGGTAGAAGCGCTATCTGGCGGCTGGCTGGGGAAAACCCAATGGGAGATCTCCGAAAAGCTGACGAAGATCAAGGATCGGGCGTGGCTCAGCCGGGCGCGATATCAGGGTCGGATTTCACTCTGCCTTTTCCTTCGGCTGTGGTTTCACCGCGATAGGCCAAAGGATTCAACGGTTACGGAGGAACGGTTGCGTCCGGAGATGAATCGAAGCGCTGCTATTGGCATCGCGCGCGCGATTGCGAAACTGCTGCCCACAAATTGGCAACTCGAGCCTGAATTTCTGTCAGAGTTGAATTACGAGTTGGGCTGCTTTGTGGTCGCTGCAACTTCAGCCTGGGCCGCCGTGCATAAAAGCGGGAACATCGACGGCGCAGTTCGGATCATCAAGGAAGTCTGCGATGGAAACGAAAGAAATGTAATTCCCGGCTGGTACACCGAAACTCAGCGACGACACACCGCATCAGAGATTACCCGACTGACAAACGACGGAAATGCGGCTTTCCACCGGCTGGATCATCTGTCCCGCCACTGGCGCGGCGTGCTCATTGCGACTTCCGAGTTGCTGGAATCCATCTGGAGTCGCGAGGCGAAAGACGTTGCGTAGCACTGTGAAGCGTGGCAGGCAACCACAGGATGCGCTGGTGTTGTTTGGCAAGATGTGCTTTCGGCCGGAAGGCGATCGAAAGGAGATTTCAGCGATGTTCCAGAAAGTCATTCAACAGATTCCGCTCGACAAGATCATCACCGGCAAACAGGTCAGAGAGCGATTTGACGAAGAATCGCTCAAGGGCTTGGGGCAAAGCCTGCGGGAGAACGGGCAACATGAGCCGATCCACGTTATGCCACTTGGCGGTGATATGTATAGCCTCATTGAGGGTGGTCGTCGCGTGAAGGCGCTGCGGAAGAACGGTTCCGTTTATGCAGACGCGATTGTCGAAAAAAGTGATCTGACCAAGACCGATATCCTTGTCCGTCAAATTACCGAAAACGTGCAGCGCGAAGACCTGACACCCTGGGAAAAGGCAAAGGCGATTGACCTGCTGATGAAAGAGGCAGGGTGGAATGTCTCGCAAACCGCCGCGAAGCTCGGATTCGCCAATGGGACAATCACCAAACTGTTATCCGTGCTGTCGCTACCGGAGCCGGCCTTACCGACAACATAAGGCACCTGCTCAGCACTATCGCAGATATCACGAAACAGGATGCGGCCAAAGGGGGCGGACAGTCGGACGGACAGTATTGGGAGGATAGTAAGGACCAGCTTCTTCGTAATTTGATCGACCTGATCATCCTGGCCAAAGGGCGGATTACGGTCAGAGATTTATACGGGGTATTGAGTTCGGCGCCGAAGTCGATCGAGCAGTCGCGCTCAGCCGAGTGGCAGAAAACTTCCTATTGTTACCAATGCCTAAGGGAGGCGTATCACAATCCCAAGACGCGGATGAAACCGGAACTCTTCCAGGTTCTCGACGAATACTGGATGGGATTCTTCGCGGAGTTGGCTGATAAGACCCGCAGCATCGTCGCATCGACTTTTACGGCGATGACGGACGTAATGAACCGGGGCATTTTGTCTGAATTGTTCGCCGGCGAGACGAACATCACGCCAGAAGCATTAGAAGAGGGAAAAATCATTGTCATCGATCTGCCGGTCACGGAATTCTTGGAAGTCGGCCGCTACGCGGCGGGGATCTGGAAGTATTGCTCGCAAATGTCTCTTAAGCGTCGTGACGCGCAAACGAATCACAGACCAGTATTCATGTGGCAGGATGAGGCCCATCATTTTGTTTTGTCATCGGACGCGATGTTTCAGAGCGTCTGCCGCAGTTATAAGGTGTCAAATGTCCTCCTCAGTCAGAACATCAGCAATTTCTACGCGACGATGGGCGGCGAGAAGAGCGAAGCCCTGGTGGATTCACTGTTTGGGAATCTGAACACACGGATTTTTCACGCCAACGGCGATCACAAAACCAACAAGTGGATGGCTGAGGTAATTGGCCGCAAGCGCGTTCTCGTTGCAAGCGCGAACACAAGCCGCGATCCGACTGACTCAGTGTCGGCCATGTTTGGAATCGGCCCATGCCGCACGAGCTCGGGCGTAAGTGAGGTTTTTGAATTCGAAGTACAACCGTCGATTTGCACCACATTCAGGACCGGGGGTCCCGCCAATCGCTGGCTTGTGGATTCGATCATCTTTTCCAACGGTTCGTGTTTCCACGCCACAGGCCGCCCGTATTTGTTCTGTACCTTCTCCCAAAAGTAATCGACTCGTTCGCTCACGAAGAGTTAGCCGCGCAAGCGGCATGACGGCGAGAGATCCGGTTGCAAGGAGAATCTATGAATCAAGGACAGAACAATACCGCAAAGCCACAGGCTCCGGTTGTGAACTGGCCACTCATTCTTTGCCTGTCCGCCGCGCTCCCGATCGAGCTTCTGCTTCATGACCTGAGAACCTTTGGCGTGCGTTCCATCAGTCCCAGGGCCGTGGCGGCTCTGCTGCTGATGTTCTTGTTCGCGGGTTTTCACCCGAACGAAAACTGTGTTCCGCTGAGTGCCTTATGGTCGCAACAGCTCTGCTTAGCCTGGTGGCGCAAATCGTCGCCAAGGTTCGACAGTGGCGCGGACAATCGGTTCATTCCAGATACGGCGGCCGGCCGTATTTGGCGAAGCTAATTCCTCTGTCGGAGGTAACGATCAAACGGCTGGAGCCGCTTCTGGCGTTTGTGGCGGGTTGGGCGATACACGTTTTCAATCATCCCCTCGGATCGTTCATTGTTACGGCTGCAATTTGTCTGGCAATCAGGGTTGGGATTGATCGCATCGGAAGGAGCGAGCGGGCTCTCAACATAAATGATGCGATGATCGAACAAACGATGGCTTTGGAAAGCGTCCGCAATATGCGAGGGAGATAAATCTGCACTTTTTTTGACTATTAAGAAAGGAGCTAAACATGGCAGGCAAGATTGGTGAAGGCCGTTTAGGGAGGCAGGTCGAACTTGGCTTTGATGAGATCGGAGGATTCTTCTTCCCAGTTTCAAATATCGTGCAGCCAGCACGTGTTTTGCGCGGTAATTACGGCCCGCCGAAAGAACCCGACTCTATCGCACCGGATAAGCCGGAGCCTAGTTTTGAGGACCTTCACCCGGTCGGCCCTGGCCGTGACGATCACGGACGGGATGATCCGGGAATTGAACGGGAATAGATGCCGGCGCTATGTGGCCCGGCAAGAGCACCAACACTGAAAGGAGCGCATCATAATGTTCAGTTTATTAGCCATCGGTTTTTACGTCGTAATGTTAGGCGTGAAGATCCATTCGGATTCGAAGAGGAAGCCCGACGACCCCCGCAATAACGATGACTGGTACGTCCCACCCTGCTGAGGGACTCGGCGATGAAAATCACCGGGAGATGCATCGACAGCCTAATCCCTAAATGAAAGGAGAATCTTTATGTTTACTCTGTTGCTCGTCGCGATCAACGTGGCCACGCTTGCGCTTGGACTGATCAACATCGGAGAAAAAAGCAACAAACCCAAAAGCGACAACGACGATGACGATGACGATGACGACCGTACTAATATTCTGTGCGCGTAGCGCCGGCCTCGCGTTCATCAAGCAACATTAACACTTATCAAGGGGATGCAATGACCGAAAGAATCTGTGAACATTGTGGACAGCAATTCTTGTCCGAAACAATCCGGGACAAGCTTGAGAACACCGTAATGATTATGGCGGTATTCGGGCTTCCCATTCATGTGCTGGATTGTTTTAAGGAGGGCTGGCATGGCGTTCTTCCTGGGCTATTCTGGCTGTTTGTGATTGGCAGCGCGATATACGAGCTATACCGCAGAAGCAAAAGGAAAAAAGGGGAAGTCGTGAAGTTCGGCCGGACATGCCCATCCTGTGGGGACCGCACGGCTCACGTCGATTCGCCCCTGGGTGAGCAATTGATTGAGTATTGGTCATCGCCGCAAACGGAATATCGGCAGGATATCGCCGAAGAACCCTCGACGATCTCGGGCGAGGGCGCAGAGGCCGACACAGTCGTGTCGCACAACGGGTCTCCATGCGAGTGATATCATGCTTACCGTTAAGCGGACCGCTGAAATTCTGAACGTGTCACAAGGCCTGATCTACGCGCTCTGTGCTCAAGGAAAACTTGAGCACGAGCGCTATGGCCTGGGGCGGGGGACCATCCGCATCCGCGAGGATGCTCTGGCACAGTATCAGGCACGGGCCGTGCAATCCCCTGCCCTCACCCACTCTGCTCCAAACGGCGTCTTTACCCACCTTGATGGGGAGCGACTGGCGCAGGCCTGGAAGGACCGACAGGCCGTGTAGCTTTTTCCACGGCGGCGGTGAGGTGTGCGTGTTCGCCCGCCAAATGCAAGTACACCCGCGAAACCATTTCGAGACTCCGATGTCCCATCAATTCCGCCACGGTCGCAACGTCCACGCCGTTAAGGATGGCGTTGGTGCCAAAAGAGTGGCGGAGCATGTAGGTGCACAGATCCGGCGCCAGATCGAGTTTTTCCTTGAGGTAGCCCATCCGTTGAACCAGAGCATCGCGGGTCCAGGGAACTCCGCGGGAATTCAAAAAAACGTGGGGCGTAGTGCTGCGACGGCGCAATATCGCCATAAGTTTTCGCATGGGCGGGGTTAGATAGATGACACGGGGCCGCTGGACCTTGTAGGCCGTTTTGTGTTCCTGCAGGACCCAGCGGTCTTCCTTCACCTGGTCCCAGCGGAGCATACGCGCCTCAATGGGGCGGCAACCTGTCTCCTTCAACACGAAAAGCAGGAGCCGGAAATCGCTCCGGCTGTTCCGCAAGAGCGCACGGTATTCCTTGTCGCTCATGATGCGGTTGCGTGGCTTGGCTCGCGGGCATTTCATGCCGTGGAGCGGGTTGCGATGCAGAATGCCCTCCTCGCAAGCCCACGAAAAGGCCCGGTGAATCGATCGGCGGGCGTTGCGGCCCGTCGTCTCGTTCCATCCCTTCGCGTCCAGCCAGCGGGTCAGGTGGATGGGTTTGAGTTCGGAAACCAGCAGATAGCCCGAGTGCTCAGAGAATTGCTGGCCATACCAGCGATAGTTGCGGTTGGTGTCAGCCGAGCGATGGATTTTCGCCCATGCGAGGAAGGCCTCGATGACATCGGCTACGCGGGCGGTGGGGGCCTCCGGCGCCTGTGTTCGCTCGATGGCCAGCTCGTGGAATTTCTGCTGGGCGACCTTGCGGTTGGCCCGGCCCTGGGCCAGACGGATTCTCTGGCCGGCGACGGTGACCATCCACCAGCCAATGTCTTTGCGGAACCAGATTTTGTTGGGACGCGACATACCAAACCTCCAGTCAAAAGAGCCTTGAAAAAAAGGCTCGACCGCAAGGTCTGGCACCCTCGGCCCTCGGCTGATTTTTTTCAGCGAGGGCCTGAGTTTAGTACGGAGTTTAGTACGGAACGGTGGTTAGCAGACACAGGGACTGTCCGTAAGTCCTTGCTGTGCCTAATGCACCTTGCAGGAGTCGAACCTGCAACCTTCGGTTCCGTAGACCGACGCTCTATCCAATTGAGCTAAAGGTGCTCGTTCTTCCGCGAGCGAATCATCATTCATCATCCACAAAGACGTGTCAAGGTTGCTTTTACGGCCCTACGCTCACACACTGCTCTGGCCTATGGCTCGTCTATTCCATCGAAACCTACGGCGAACTGCCCTCGCATCTGCAAGCAGGAATGGCTCATCACCAATGGACTGGGCGGATTCGCCTCCGGAACCGTCGTCGGATGCAATACCCGACGCTATCACGGGCTGTTGTGCGCCGCGACTTCTGCCGCCGGTGGGGCGGATCCTGATGCTCAATCGGCTGGGCGAAATCCTTCGCATCGCGGACAAGATCAATCGCCGCTGGAATTTTCCGTCAATCAATTCGGCGACACGTTTCATCCGCGCGGCGACCAATATCTTCGCCGGTTCGATATGGAAATCGCCCTGGCACGATGGGAATACGAAGTCCAGGGCATTCGCGTCGTCAAGGAAGTCCAGATGCCCTGGCGAAACAACGTCGTCGGCATCCGCTACACGCGTCGATCCCGGCGAGCGGCAGATGGAGCTGTCGCTCTTGCCGTTCGTGCGCATGATGGATTTTCACGCCCTGCGGCACGAGAAGGCGACGTTCGAGGAATCGCACGGACCGAGCGGATTGCTCGCTCAAGCTGGAATCGAACAAGCTGACCATCACTGCCGACGCCGGCTCTTTTCAGCCGCAGCCGGATTGGTGGTACGGACAGACCTATGCCATTGAGACCGAGCGCGGGCTGGACGACAAGGAGGACCTTGTATACTCCGGGCCGATTTGTTTTCACGACGGCGACGGCGGGCCTCGATCACGCTGTGGGCCGGCGTGGAACCGATGGGAAGTTTCGACTGGGACCAGGAGATCGCCCGGCGGCGGGATGTGGCGAAGATGACATCCGCGGACGTCGCCGGCCATCCAGCGGCTGCATGCACGCGGCCAACGATTTCATCGTCGCCCGCAAATCGCCCGACGGCCGGCCGGGCTGCACCGTCATCGCCGGATATCCCTGGTTCGCCGATTGGGGACGCGACACGATGATTTCGCTTCCCGGCCTGTTTCTCCATACCGGAACGGTTCGAGGAAGCCCGCCAGGTCCTGTGCCTCTTCGCCCAATACGTCAGCGAGGGAATGATCCCCAACCGGTTCGACGATTACACCAACGAGCCCTCGTACAACACGGTGGATGCCAGCCTCTGGTTCATTCACGCGGCGTTCGAATACCTGCGGCTCTCGGGCGATTCGGCAAACCTTCGAAAGAACTTCTGCGCCCGGCCTGTCACGCGATCGTCGACGGCTACACGCAGGGAACGCGATACCACATCAAGGTCGATCCGGCCGATGGATTGGTCACCCAGGGCGATGAAAGCACGCAGCTCACCTGGATGGACGCCAAGTGCAACGGCGTCTGCTTTCACGCCGCGGCAGGGCAAGGCCGTGGAGATCAACGCGCTGTGGCATCACGCCCTGCGGCTGATCGGCGATCGAGCGCGGGCCGACCAGGTGGCCGAGAGTTTTCGCAAGGCGTTCTGGCTCAATCCGTTTCGGGGATTGGCGGACGTGGTGAACGGCTCGGTGCGGGACGCGTCGATGCGGCCCAATCAGATTTTCGCGGTGAGCCTTCCGCAACAGCCCGCTGACGCGGCCGCAGCAGGAAGCGGTGGTCGAAGCCGTCCGGCGTGAATTGCTCACGCCCGTCGGACTGCGGACGCTGGCCAGGAAGCGATCCCAACTATCACGGCCGATACGCCGGTCCGCAATGGGATCGCGATGCCGCGTATCACAACGGCACGGTCTGGCCCTGGCCGCTCGGCGCGTTCCTGGATGCGTATCTGAAAGTGCACGACCGCTCGGATCAGGCGATTGCCCAGGCGCGGCGATGGCTTGAGCCGCTGCTGGAAACGATGCAGCAAGCGTGCATCGGCCAGATCGGCGAGATCTTCGAAGGCGACGAGCCGCATCGGCCGGTCGGCTGCTTCGCCCAGGCCTGGAGCGTCGCCGAAGCGCTGCGATTGGCTATGGAATTGGGAATGTGAACCGCATAAAAGATGAAGCACGGACCACACAGAGGACACCCAGGACACGGAGAAAATGCCAATTTCCTCTGTATCCTCTGTGTCCTGTGCGTGCTCTGTGTTAGAGATGTCCGTGCGAATAACGTCTCATTGCCGCTCAAGGGATATTTCCATCCCGGCCGGGCGATGCCGGTGCGGTGGGATATTTCCTCCGGCGAACTCGTCGGGCGGAATCATTCATCTATCCGCATCGGGCGCGATCGCCGCTCGCGTGCAATGGACCGGCAATCCGCATGGAGTTTTTCCCTGGCTCGTGATCGATCCCAACGTCCGCGATGTCCGCTGGCGGTTGCCGGACGGTTCCGGGGGGATTTTCCATCGCTGCATCCGCTGGAGGATTCGGATTGGCTCGTGGCAAGTTCGCTGGACGATGATTCGGCGGCCGCGCGCGCTGTTTCGCCGGGCGGCATCCGATTGTCATTCATGCTGCCGAGCGGCATCGAAGGCCCCGCGATGGCGTGGGAAACGCTCGACGCCATCCTGCTGACGCCCGATGCGCTGGCGAAAACTTTCGTCGCCCGACCGTCGCGATCTGTTTGCCGCCGGCGTTGAGTTGGCGGTGATGACCCAAGCGCGTCCGGATGGATTCTTCCTTGGCAACGACGCGGTCCATGGTGGGTCGCTTCGTCGGACCTGCATCTTCCGCCGATGGTGGATGCCGATGCGTATGCGCCAACCTACGGCTGGACCGCCGGCCGCGGCGCCGATTTCCGGCGGCATATTTTTCTTCTGGGCGTGATCTACTGCCTGATCGTTGCCGGCGTCGCACTGCGGCGATCGCGCTGGACGCCGGCGGCAATTGTGGCGATATCCATTCTCGCCGGTTCTGTCTTTGCATCGGAAAACCGCAAATATTCGCCTGTTTTTCGCCGCGGCGGAATCGTTCGTTTAATCGACGGATCGGCCTTGGAGGATCAGTGGGTTTACCAGGTCTCGCATCGGGATGCCGATTTCCAGAATGCCGGTCGAGGATTCCGTTCGCCCGATTTTTTTCGATTCAGTCCCAGCCGAGGGGAATGAACCTGACGATTGACTGCGACGACAGCGGCCAGCCGATCGCAATTTCGGGTCGCCTGATCAGCGGATGAGCCGCTGGCCCTGATGCGTCGGCGGCTGTCAACAGACAATCGCCACCGCGCCGCTGGTTGCGCCACCGACGACTCCCCTGCGTCTTCTGGCGTCCGATCCCATGTATCGGCCGGTTCACGATCGCCGGCCAGGTCGGCGGCAGTCGCGCCGGACCAATCCTGGCCCACGCTGGTTCTGAAGCGGGCTACGCCGCGCTACTCAACCTTGATGAAGCTCTTCGGATCGTCCCATTGATCCTCGGTTGGAAACGATATGGATTTGTCCACGATGATGTGGCCGTTGGCATTGACCGAGATGGCATAGTGTTTCAGCGGCTTTCTGGCCGGGCCGTGCGTCACATTTCCTTCGATGTCGAAGGTCGCATGATGGCTTGGGGCAAATAAAGCTGTCCTTGTCGGGCGACTTCGTTGATCGTGAAGCCGCGGTGAGGGCAGATCGTGGTGCAGGCGTAAATCCTGCCCTCGTGGCGGATGACCGCAACCTTGGTGGGGGCGGGCATCCAGGTCGGGGTGATCCCGTCGGCGGAGTAATCCGATTTCGGACCCACATCCAGAGTGCTTGGAGCGGTGGTGGAGTCATCGGCCAGTACGTTCCGCGGCGCCGCCCAAGGCCGCACAAACAGGCCGCGCAAGCCACGGCGGCGACGACGAATTCTCTTCGATTCAACTGGTCCATCTGAACTCCTGCAAAGATCGCCCTGTTTCTCACCCGGCTCCAACCGGTTGGGGAATGATAGCTCAGGCAGGCGGATCTGGTAAATGATGGCGAAATCAGGGTAAAATGGGCCTGCAATCCTGTATTTAGGTGGTGTGGGAATAGCGCTAAGTCGGCGCTAACGTCTTGACGCGGAGGGCAAATCGCCGAAAGTGGTCGAGCATCAAATTGAATGGGAAAGGATAACAGGGCCCGAGCCAAATGAACTTGCTGGAGCGGACTCATATGAGCCGAATGAACGACCCCGGCCGTCAGGCCGCAGTGCGACATCCCGGCATCGTCGACCACGAAAAAGAAGGTGCTCATCGTGGATGACGAAAAAGACATCGTTGATCTGGTCGCTTACAACCTCGGCCGCAACGGCTACGAGACGATGGTCGCCGGCGACGGCAATGCGGCGTTGGACATCGCCGTAAAAATCCACCGGACCTGATCATTCTGGATCTGATGCTTCCGGGCATCGACGGGACGGAGGTCGCCCGGCGGCTCAAGGCCGACTCGCGCACCGCCAACATTCCCATCATCATGCTGACCGCCAAGGGCGAGGAAACCGATGTGGTGGTTGGACTGACGCTCGGGGCGGATGATTACGTCACCAAGCCGTTCAGCATGAAGGTTCTGCTGGCGCGCGTGGGGAGCGTTCTTCGCCGGGCCGAAGCTGGTCCCGCGCGAGCCGGGCGAAGGCGGAGTTCTGCGGGCCGGTCCCCTCAGCATCGACACGCTCAAGCACGAGGTTCATCGTCGACGGTGAGGTCGATCAAGTTGACCCTGACCGAGTTCAAGCTTCTCTCGGCCCTGCTCACCGCCCGCGGGCGCTGCTGACGCGCGATCAGCTCATGGACAAGGCCATGGGCACCGATGTCTTCGTCACCGATCGGGCCATCGACGTTCACGTCACCGCGATCCGCAAGAAGCTCGGCACGGCCAGTTGGCTCGTGAATACCGTTCGCGGCGTGGGCTACCGCCTTCGCGAATCGCCGGAAGATAACGATTAGAACGCTTCAAAACCCGGCGGCGCACGCCGTGGGCCTTTTCTGGTCTATTCCCCCGTTCCATGAATCGGGAAAATCAGCTTGCATTGCTCTTTTTCGATTTGATAATTCAAGCATGAGTCCACGGTCGCTGTTGCTGCGTTTCCTTTTGCCCGTGCTCGGCTCGGGGCTGGTGATCGGCGTTGCCGTGGCCGTTGCCGCTCTCGCCCCGCAGCCGTGGCGCACGCCGGGAATGCTGGCGGCGGATACCCTGGGAGCATCGGTCATCCTGTTTTTGGCCGGCGTCATTGTTCGCCGACGGAAGTGGGTTCTGCCGCTGCGCCGGCTGGAACAGGCGGCGGCCCGCATGGCCCGCGGCGAGTGGGACGTGCGGGTTCAACCCCACGGCGCCGATGCCATGCAGCGCATGGCCGTGAATCTCAATCAACTCGCCGCCCAGGCCCACCGGCAGCTTTCCGATCTTGCAGCAGCAGCGGGGCGGTTTGCAGGCGCTGGTGGATACGCTTCCCGATCCCATCCTGGCCGTCGCGCCCGCCGGCCGAATCACGCTCATGAACGCGCCGGCCGCCCGGTTGCTGTCCCTCCAGCCGCAGCAGGCGCTCGAGCAGAAGCTGGTGAGCGTCGTCAACGACGAGCAGATCGTGGAGTTGTACGAAGCGCTGGTCGGCGCCGGCGGCGCCAAGCCGGCGGGGCCGGCCACGTTGCTGCACCGGGAAATCCGCCTGGTCCGCAACGGGCAGCGCTGCACGTACCAGGCGGTCGCGACCCGCGCCCCCGGCGGGGGGCGCTGCTGGTCCTGCGAGATGTCAGTACCCTGGCCGGCGCCGTGCAGATGAAAACCGATTTCGTCTCCAACGCCAGCCACGAATTGCGCACCCCATCTGGCCGCCATCAAGATCGCGTTCGAAACCCTTCGCGAGGTTTATCACGAGGACCCGGCCCAATGCGAAAGGTGCATTGCGGTGATCGACGGGCATCTGCGCCGCCTCGAGGAATTATTGCGTGATCTGCTGGACCTCTCGCGCGTCGAAAACGCCGACATCCAGCCGCGCGTGGTTACGGTCAAGACTTCCGAATTGCTTTCCGCCCTGAGATCGACCATGGGCGCGCCGGCCCGGCAAAAGAATGTGGAGCTGCGTCTGGGCGACGGCGACCCAAACACCCCGGCCGAAATCCGCACCGACAGCCGACTGATCAACCTGGTCCTGAAGAACCTGGTGGAGAACAGCGTCAAGTTCACGCCCGGCGGGGGCCGGGTGACGGTCTCGGTCCGGGAGTCGCAGCCCGGCGGGATGGTGACACTGTGCGTCTCGGACACCGGCATCGGAATCGCGCCGGAACATCTCGACCGGGTTTTCGAGCGGTTTTACCAGGTTGATTCCGCCCGCAGCGGAAGTGCCGGCCGCGGGACGGGGCTGGGGCTGGCCATCGTCAAACATGCCGTTCACGCCCTCGGCGGGGCGGTGAGTCTGCAATCGACCGTCGGCGTGGGAACAACCGTTACCTGCGAATTTCCCCAAACAGGCCGTCCTTCGCCCGAACCGGAAATTCAACCCGCCGTCGCTTGAGTTTCCGGAAGAAATTTCGCCAGCACGATCACGGCGGCGCCGACAGCGGCAAAGATCGTGTGCTCGTTGGCGAACGCCAGCCAATACAGCGGCGCCGCGATGACGATCACCACCACAACCCGCAGCATCGGATCGGCGCGGCCGAACCATCCGCACCCAGATGTAAGCCGGAAAGATCAGGCCGTAGAAACCCAGGAACATCCGGTAGATCAATTCGCCCGAAGCGATGCCGTTGTAGGTGAATCGGTTCGGGACCAGGATGCCGAGAAGAACCGCGACGACCAGCAGCGCGCTGAAACCGAGAAATCGCCGGAGGCGGATTTTCCGTCCGATGCGGGCGATCTGCTGGGCATGAAGGGCAACCGTCAGGCAGCTTTGGACGATCAAATACGTGGCCAGTATGACGGCCAATTGCGGATATCGCGACCGGTCGAATGCCGCGACGAGCCAGCCGCTGTAGGCGACGCTCAGCAGGAGCATTGCCGGAAAGAGGATGCCGAAACCGAGCGAAAATGCGGCGCGCGATTCGGATCGCGACATGGCCTGCCTGGCCGCGTGAAAAGTCGGGTCCAGCCACGGGCAGCAAAGGAATCCCAGCGTCCAGGCCCCGGCGAGCCAAAGGTTGCTGATGGGTGCAAGGCCCGCGCCTGGCAGGGGCTGGGCGATGTATGGCAGATCCCCGCGCGAAAATCCCCAAGCCATCGCCGCGGCGGAGACGCCCAGCGTCAAGCTCGCGGCCAGGAATTCTCCGCCGCGCCGCCAGTGGAGAATGATCCAGAACAGGAAAAAGCACGCGGCCAGCGCGGGGCCGGCGTTCGGCCCCGCGATCTGGCGAATCAGCCACGCCGCGAAATAGGCGTGGAACACGATCGTGATCAGCGAAAACCAAATGACCGCCGCGTGGTTCTCGCCGATGATCTGTTCACTGTGCCGGCGGTCGCGCAAGGCCCAGCCCATCGCCGCCGCGCCGACGATATTCGGTATGGCGAAAGTGACGACGCCCCAGATGCCCAGTTCCCGCATGAGAATCACCGGCAGGTACATGCCGATGCACCACGTCCAGGACATGGCCAGATAAATCGCCCAACCAAGGACACGGCCGGCGCTGAATGCAGTTTCGCTTGAGTTTGATCGCTCCACGAAGCGGAAGTGTACGCGAAAGGGAACGTTTAGCCGCGACCCGAAGGGGAGCGATCTTTTCCAAAATTCCAGAATCTCGGCCGATGATTCAGTTATCCAAACCCGCGAGTATCCCCTTCTTTCGCGCGTTCTTCATTTTGTGCTGAATCTTTGGCGTGACATGGAACGTGGCCTCGCATCGCCCGACGCGCTTGTCGCGATCGCCCGGCGTGGAAACCTGCTGCACAATCTCCAAATCCAGCGTGACGTTGAATTCGCCGCCGCTGACCAGCGACTGCGGAACATTTTCCCGCGGCGTCATCTTGTAAACCGCCGGCCCGAAGCACGGACGCAGAAACGTGTATTCCAGATGCTTGCACACGACCGTGTAATCGCCGCCGCAAATGCCGAAGACGTACATGCCCCCGGCGATTTCGCTGTTGGCCAGCAGGGCGCCGCCGGCCATGGCCCGATACCAATTGCGGTTAAACCGCCGAAACGGAAGGATCGCCGCGTAGGTCTCGGCATTGATCCGCTTGATCCTGATCCCGCTGAAAAACGCGTAGGGCAACCAGATCAACGAGCAGACCCGGTGCCAGAAATTGTCCCGCACGGAAAGCCGGCTGACGAACGCCTCGATCCTGTCGTACCATCGCGACAACCGGCCGATGGGAATGCGGGCCGAGATCGGCCGCACGATCGGCGAGGACTTGACTTCATCGGTGGAAACGTGAATCGTGCTCATGCGCGGTCGGTCTTTCCTCTATATTTATCTCGTCAAATTGTATACGCATTCAGGAGCGGTTCCGGTAATATTCCGTGAAATCTTAATGAGGAGGCAATATGAAGGCTACCCCAAGGGATATGGAATCTGAAATTCGCCGCGGACGAATCGTGCCCGGGATGTCCTTCCAGCAGAAAGTCTGGGCGATCACCGCCCGCATCCCCCGCGGCCGGGTGATGACTTATGCGGATGTCGCCCGCCGGCTGAAAACCACCGGCTATCGCGCCGTCGGAGGGGCGTTGCATCGCAATCCGTACGCCCCGCAGGTTCCGTGTCACCGCGTTGTCGGCAGCGACGGCCAGTTGACGGGCTACGCCCATGGCCTGCCCAAAAACAGCGGATGCTGGAAGAAGAAGGCGTGCGATTCACCGGCTTACGCGTCGATCTTCTTCATCATCGCCTGGCTCGCTGAGTGGGCGGCCCGGCCCCGCGCGTTTTCGAACGTTTGCTCGATCAGCTCGGCCGTTTTCACAACCGGATTCTGCCCCGCGAATCTTTTCTTGACGACCGTGCAAACGGCGCGATGGGCCGGGTCCATCGCACGTTCCAATTTCCATGCGGCGGCTCGCGGCGAGAACCGGCTGGCGCGGACGAACTCCGCCACGCCCAGCCGTTGCAATCGCCATGCATTGTCCGGCTGATCGTGGGCCATCGGCACGACCAGTTGCGGAATCCCCGCCGCCAGGGCCTGGGCGGAAGTCCCGATCCCCCCGTGATGCACGATGGCCGCGCACCGGGGCAGCAGCGTGCTGAACGGCGCGTATTCCACGTGGCGAATCTCCGGCCGGCAAGTTCGGCCGGCACATGTTCCGTATGACGCGAAACGAGCAGACCCCGGCGTCCCAGCATCCGGCAGACTCGCACCGCCACGGTGAAGAATCGTTGGCCATGCCGCATCGCGCTGCCGGGCGTGAACGCAATCGGCGGCGGGCCGTCGTCCAGAAACTTTTCCAGTTGCGGATCGATCGGCGTGATATCCGCCTCATCGTACAGCGGGAATCCCGTCAGAACGGTTTGTGGCGGCCAATCGGCCGCCGGCGGCCCGAACCATGGCGGAAAAATCCCGATCACCCGGTCCGGCGAATGCATCCAACCGTTGAAAATCCGCTTCACCGGCGGCAATCCCATGCTCGCGGCGAAACGCGTTCACCGGCCCGGTCAAATGCCGATCCACACCAGCAATCCACCGCCCAGTACGTCAGACGACTGCACCATTTCGGCAGCCGGGGCGATGCCGGCAGCGGCGGAATCCAGGGCGGATTCTGCACGCTGCGAATGATCGCGGGAGAAAGATGGACGCTCACCGCCGTGATGCCCAGCACTTCCTGGGCCACCCGGCCCGCCAGCAACAGCGACGACAGCACGAGCACCGTTCGTCCCCGCTCGTGGTTTTCCACGATCGCCCGGTAGAACGGATCGAACAGTTCGGCCGTGCCCTGGGCCACGACGCGGAAGCTGCCGGTCGGGTGCCACAGCTTCGGGTTGGACGAGAGCCGCTCGAACTGTTCGAGGGTTCCGACCGGGACGAATTGCAGCCCCACGGCCCGCGACAGAGGCTCGTACATCGCCGGCACGATGAAACGACTTCGTATCCGCGATCCCGCAGGACCTGCCCGATCGCCAGAAACGGATGCACATCCCCATAGCTGCCCAGCGCGGCGACAACGATTCGCAGGGGCGGCTGAGACATAGCGCCGCATGTTAGGGTTGCGCACCCTTTCGTGAAATCCCGCACGCACTCCTTGCAAACGTTGGGGGCCGTTCTTAGACTTTGCGGCCTTGTTTCCCATGCTCGTCGGCTCTGTCAACGTTGCGTTTTGGCGGATGCCGGTTCGACGAATTACCTGATCGAGCCGCTGGTCATCCTTCTGCTTTGCGTGGCGGGCGGCATCGGCACGCTCCTGCTCCTGCCGGGTCGGAAACAATCGCCGAAATTGGGCGGAGTGCTGCTGGCCGTCGCGACGGTGGTGCTGGGGATCATTCTCTTTCGCGCCGCCGTCGGCCCAGGCCAGGTCGCGAGACCGGGCCGTATTTCTGGATTTTCTCCGCCATCGCCGTCTTCGGCGCCGTTCGCGTGATCACCCATCCCCGGCCGGTCTATTCGGCCCTCTATTTCGTCCTGACGGTCTTCGCCAGCGCCGGGCCTGTTTATTCTGATGTATGCCGAATTCATGGCCGCGGCTCTGGTCCTGATTTATGCCGGGGCGATTCTGATCACTTATGTTTTCGTCATCATGCTGGCCGCGTCGGCCCAGACGCCGGGCGATCGTTCGCCGCTGGCCGGGCTGGCCGATTGCGACGTTCATCAGCCGCGAGCCGTTCATCGGCCGCCTGCATCGGCTTTGCCCTGATGGGCGTTCTGCTGTTCGTCATTTTCGACAAGGCCGAGCGGACTTCCGCCGCCAAGCTCGCGCCGTCCCCGGCGGCCCAATTGTCCGATGCGGAGCAGGTTCACGGCTCAACCCAGTCGATCGGGCAATATCTCTTTCAAAATCAGATGGTGAACCTCGAGTTGGCGGGCCTGATTCTGACCGTCAGCATGGTCGGCGCGATCGTGATCGCCCGGCGGCGGGTCGTCGGACATCGACGAGACGGTTCGAGCCGAGCGTCGAGACCATCTCCGCCACCGCCACGCCCGTCAGACGACGATCCGCACAGCATTCCGGTGTACGGCACCACCAATCCCAGGCAAAAGGCTTTTCCAGAGCATTGATGAACTGATGCAGATCCTGGCGCTTCAACATTACCTGGCCGTCGGCGCGATCATGTTCGTGATCGGCCTGATCGGCTTCATCACCCGCCGGAACATGATCGTCATCTTCCTCTGCACGGAACTGATGTTCCAGGGCGTGCGCGATCAACCTGATCGCCTTCAGCGCTACACCGGCAATCTGGCCGGGCAGGCATTTGTGATCTTCGTGCTGGTGATCGCCGCCTCGGAGGCGTCGCTGGCGCTGGGCCTGGTTGTTTTGCTGTTCCGGCAGAGGAACACGCTGGATGCCGATGCGTGGCGGGATTTGAAATGGTAAGGCACTGCATTTGAAGGAACATGGACGCACTTTTCGCCGTTAAATACTCTTACCTGATCCCGCTGCTGCCGCTGGCGGGCGCGATCATCGCCGGGTTCTTCGGCGCAAAATCCTGCGCGGCCAATCGCATTGGCCGATCTGGCTCGGCGTCGGCGCCAGCGCCGTGATCTCCCTTTCGCTGCTGTTCGGTATGATCGGCCTGTGGCACGACGGCAAGCCGCTGAACCATCGCCGTCGATTGGTACACCTGGATCGAGGCCGGCTCGTTTCAAGGCCACCGCCGGGTGTTTCTTCGATCCGCCTCACCGCCGTCATGCTTTGCGTCGTGACCGGCATCGGCTTTCTCATCACCGTTTTTTCCGCCGGGTACATGAAGGGCGAAGAGGGCTATTTCCGCTTCTTCGCCTATCTCGGCCTGTTCATCTTCTCCATGACCTGCCTGGTCATGGGCAACAATTTCATCATGCTCTACCTCGGCTGGGAGGGCGTGGGCCTCTGCTCGTATCTGCTCATCGGCTACTACTACGAACAGCCCTCCGCCGTCGAAGCCGCCAAGAAGGCGTTTCTCGTCAACCGCATCGGCGATTTCGGATTCGGCCTGGGGATCATGCTCATCTTCCTGACCTTCGGAACGGTCAGCTATTTCGGCGCCGGCGTCGGCACGCACACCGGCGTTCTGGAACTGGCCACGCTGCCGCTCGATCAGCTTCAGCGGATTCCCAACGTCAATGCCGCATGGGTTCCGACCGCGATGAAATGGGTTCCGTTCCTGCTGATGCTCGGCGCGTTCGGCAAATCGGCGCAGTTCCCGCTGTACGTCTGGCTGCCCGATGCGATGGAAGGCCCGACGCCGGTCTCCGCCCTGATCCACGCCGCCACGATGGTCACCGCCGGCGTCTACATGATCGCCCGTTGCGGCACGCTGTTCGTCGCCAACGCACGCGGCGATGCTCACCATCGCCGCCATCGGCGCTTTCACCGCGCTGCTGGCCGCCACCATCGCCCTGCGGCAATTCGATCTGAAAAAAGTCTTCGCCTACAGCACGATCAGCCAGCTCGGATACATGTTCGTCGGCGTGGGATGCCTGGCCCCCGTGGCGGGCGTGTTCCATCTGGTCACCCACGCGTTCTTCAAGGCGCTGCTGTTCCTCTGCTGCGGCGTGGTCATGCACGCCATGCACGGCGAACTGGACATGCGGAAAATGTCCGGCCTGAAAAAAGTCCTGCCCAAGACCAATTGGCTGCATTCTCATCGGCTGCCTGGCGCTGGCCGGCTTTCCGCTCGTTCAGCGGATTCTTCTCCAAGGATGAAATCGTCGGCGCCGTCGTTCGATGTGCAACACGGTTCTGGGCGTGGTCATGCTCTTCGCGGCTTTTTTGACCGCGTATTACACGTTCCGGCTCTATTTCCGGGTTTTCCAGGGCCCGCTGGTAGTTCCGTCCCGCCGCCGGCAGTCGCACGACTCCCACAGTCACGGGCACTATCACGACATGAGCATCACAATCACGAGCCGATGCTGATGATCCTCCCGCTGGTCGTTGCTGGCGATCGGCGCGATCCTGGCGGGATACCTCAACTTTCCGTCGGCCGCATCTGGGCGATTTCCTGGGCACCAGCCCGTCGTTTTCCGAATCTTACAAGCTGGTCGCAGCCCGATCCTTCGTCGGGCCGCAGGTGGCCGCAGGCATGGGCCACGCCGCCGCCGAAACCGCAGCATGCACCGCTGGTTTCACCGCTGATGATCATCAGCGGCTTGATCTCCATCGCCGGCATCGCGCTGGCATTCTTGCTGCATCTGAAGAACCGCGCCCTCGGCGACAAGATCGCCGACGATCTAGGCCCCATCACGCGCTTGCTGGAAGCCAAATACTGGGTCGATGAGATTTATCAGGCCTTGATCGTCAATCCGCTGCGCACGCTCGGCGAATTCTCTTATCGTTTCGACCGATGGATCATCGACATGCTCGTGAACATGGCCGGCTGGATCGTGCCAGTTGACCGGATATTTCCTGAAATTTACCACGCAGCGCGGCTATTTGCAGGGCTATGGCGCGGCGATGCTCCTGGGCCTCGCGGCCATTTTGCTTCTGGTCTTCATGCACTGACGGCTGAACGATGAACAGTCCACTGTTGATCCTCCTTCTGCTGATTCCCTCCGCCGGGGCTTTGATCGGAGCGCTGCTGCCCGTCGCGGCCGCCCGGTCGTGGGCGCTGCTCATCAGCCTCGCCACCCTGCTCGTCGGCATCGTCATCGCCTGCGAATTCCAATACGGCTTTTCGGGATTCCAATTCACCTTTGACAGTCCCCATCTTGCCCTGCCGTTCGGCTCCTCGTTTTCGCTGGGGATCGACTCGATCGCCCTCTGGCTGATGCTGCTGACGGTCCTGCTGATGCCCCTGTCGATCGCCGCCAGTTTGGAGGTCATCAAGGACCGGCCGCGCGAATATTACTCCTGGATGCTGCTTCTGCTGGCGGCGATGCTCGGCGTTTTCGTCGCCCGCGACATTCTGGTTTTCTACATCTTCTTCGAGCTGACCCTGGTTCCGATGTTCTTCATCATCGGCATCTGGGGCGGCCCGGATCGCCGCGGCGCCGCCGGGAAATTCTTCCTCTTCACGTTCACCGGCTCGGTCTTCACCCTCGCGGCGGCGATCTATCTCGGATACCACGCCGGCACGTTCGACATCGCCGCCATCGTCGAATACGCCCGCAATTCCCTGACCGATTCCGCGCGGTTCTGGGTTCTGCTGGCCCTGCTCGCCGGGTTCGCCGTGAAAGTCCCGCTGTTTCCGGTCCACACCTGGCTTCCCCTGGCCCATACCGAAGCCCCGACCGCCGGCAGCGTCATCCTCGCCGGCGTCCTGCTGAAACTGGGAACCTACGGCCTGCTCCGCCTGGCCCTGCCGATCGGAATCCTCACCGCCGATTCCGTCGCTTTCCCCCGCGTGATCCATTTCCTCGGCTATCTGTGCGTCATCGGCGTCATCTACGGCGCCCTGGTCGCCTGGGTGCAGCAGGACATGAAAAAACTCGTGGCCTACAGCTCGGTCTCGCACCTGGGATTCTGCGTGCTGGGAATGATGGCCCTGAACACCTACGGCATCGAAGGCTCGGTGCTCTACATGATCAACCACGGCCTGAGCACCGGGGCCTTGTTCCTCGTCGTCGGCATGATCTACGACCGCTATCACACGCGTGACATCAGGCAGCTTTCGGGCCTGGCCCGACGAATGCCCATGCTGGCATTTTTCTTCGTTCTCTTCACGCTGGCCAGCATCGGCCTGCCCGGCCTCAACGGATTCGTCAGCGAATTCCTCACGATCCTGGGCGCGTTCACTTCGCCATATCTGGGCATCGGATTCGGCGCATTTGCCGCGCTGGGGATCATTCTCGGAGCCGTTTACATGCTGCACATGGTCGCGTGCATCATCTTCGGCCCGCTGAGGACGCCGGACGTGCACGAGCATGGCGGCATCCCCGGCGACATCGGCAAGCGCGAAATCGCGATTTTGGTTCCCCTGGCGCTGGCGGTTGTTTTTCTCGGCGTATACCCCTCCGGCGTCCTGCGTTCGATGGACGACGCGGTGGCGACGCATCGAACGGCCGATTACCCCATCGCAACAAATTGGCGGCGGTGCGCAGCACCGCGGGTTGGTCCCCGCCGCTGAACTGGCCCTGAAACCATGAACGATCTGCTTCGAGCCATGTTTCCGGAGATCGTGCTTTGCGCGGTCGCGTGCGTCCTGTTGCTGATGGGCGTCTCGATGAAAGCCGCCACGCGCCGCGCCGCCCCATCCTGGCGATCCTCGCCCTGATCGTGGCCGGGGCCTCCCAGCTTTCGATGATCGGCGGCAACGCGCCGAAGCTCGATCTGCGCTGGAATACCGTCCGCGTTTATGAATTCGCCCGTTACGTCAAGCTGCTGTCCTCGGCCATCGGCGTGCTGCTGGTCCTGCTCGCCTGGCCCAGCAACGCCGACGCCACCGGCGGACCCTCGCACCACTTCGGCACCGAAGCCGGCGAATTCTTCGCAATGATGCTCCTGTCCATCGCCGGCATCTTCATCGTCGCCGACGCCAACGACATCATGCTCCTGTTCCTCGGCATCGAACTGGCCAGCATTCCCACCTACATCATGGTCAGCATCTCCGCGCCTCGGGCCATCGCGCAGGAAGCGGGCG
The DNA here is from genome assembly GCA_963771925.1 of uncultured Phycisphaerales bacterium. Lineage (GTDB taxonomy): Bacteria > Planctomycetota > Phycisphaerae > Tepidisphaerales > Tepidisphaeraceae > PALSA-1353. Next base: position 667,847 of record CAVYVE010000005.1, on the reverse strand, counting down.
TCAAATATTTCTTCCTCGGCGCCATGGCCGCCGCCCTGATGCTCTTCGGATTCAGCTATCTCTTCGGAACCACCGGAACCACCCGCCTCGACCTCATCGCCCAGCGCATCAATCCGATCACGGGCCTGACCTCCTGGCAAATACTGGCGGTGGTCCTGCTGATCGTCGGCTTCGCGTTCAAGATGGCGGCCGTCCCGCTGCATTTTTATGCCGGCGATGTTTACCAGGGCGCGGCCACGCCCGTCACTGCTTTCCTCAGTTTCGTTCCGAAGATCAGCGGGTTCGTCGCCCTGCTCAAAATCCTCTTCGCCGTCAGCGCCGGAACCTGGCACGTCGCGCCGCAGATCGTGAAGCTCCTGTGGGTCCTGGCGGTCCTCACCATGAGCGTCGGCAACGTCCTGGGCCTCGTGCAGGTCAACGTCAAGCGGATGCTGGCGTACAGCTCGATCGCCCACAGCGGTTACATGCTCGTCGGCGTCACCGCCCTGGTCAGCACCGCCAATTACGAAGTCCAATCCACCGCCCTTCAGGGAATTCTGTTTTATCTGACCGCCTACGGCCTGATGAACGTCGCGGTGTTCGGCGTGCTGATTCTTCTGCCCAGTCGGCTCAATCAGCCCTACACCAGCGCCGAAACCCTCGACGACATCGCCGGCGCCGGACGTGAGCACACGCTTCTGGGATTGGCCATGTCCGTGAGCTGCTTCAGCCTCATCGGCTTGCCCCTGACGATCGGATTCTTCGGCAAAGTATTCCTCATCCTGCCGGCGTGGAAGGCGAATCTCACCTGGCTGGTGGTGATCCTGATCGTCAATGCGGCGGTGAGCGCCGGATATTACCTTCGCATCGTCGGGGCGATGTTCCTGGGTTCCGAGACGCCCGGCCCGCGATTCCGCCAGCAGCCCGCCGGCGCTGCGCCCGTCCACCATCCCATGCCCGTTCTGGTCTCGGTGGGCATTTCGATGGTCGCGGTGCTGTGGTTCGGTACTATTTGGCCTGCCGCCTCCCGCCTGATGACGCGCACCGCCACCGCCGCCCACATCGAGCCGACGGTGAATTCCCCCGTCGCCGCCGTCTCGCAGCGGTGAGTCCACGGATAAATCTCACGCGGAGGCGCAGAGCCCGCGGAGAAATGCACGGTAAAGCCGGCCTCCGCCAAAAATCCAAAAGGTAAGATTGGAAATCCCAACGCCGGCCCAATGGAAACGATCCGGTTTACGCCGTCTTGATCGAGGCGCTTCGCCGTTGCCGCAGCGGCCACGCAACCGAGCGATTTTTGCTTGGGACCAGAAGAATCGGGCACGCGGCTTTGTGAATCACCGTGGAGCTGGCGCTGCCGAACAGCGTTTCGAACAGCCGGCTGTGCTGGTGCGTTCCCATGACGATGAGCGCGGGTTTCACCCGTTTCAATTCGCGAACCATTTTGGGAACCGGATTTCCGCGGCTCGAGCGGCCGCGGACCAGCAATCCGCACGTTTCAACCCCCAGCTTCGTGCATTCCAGCGCCAAAAGATCCAGTTCACGGTGATGCCGATCCAATTCGCCTGCCACCGCCCGCCGCGAGGAATTGGTCCTCAGGTGCGGTCCCTCGGCCTCCGCATCGGGCGTTGATACATGCATCAGGATCAACGTCAAGCCCAGGGCGCCCGCGATTTCCCTGGCCATTCGCACCACCGTCGCGGTCGCATCCGAAAAATCCACAAATGCCAGCACCGTCGCCATCGCATCCACCTCGTCGGCAAGCCCGCAGTCCGTCGCCGATCAAATATTGTACCCCCGCCGCAATAAATTGGCACGGCCTCTAAATTCATTCGGAAGGACAAAGCACCAGAGCAGTGGGTCGGGACGCCTTCAGGCAATGGCAAAGAAAAAAATCCGCACACGCCGGGATTTTTTTCTCGAAAACACGTTCAAAACCTTCACATGCGCGCCTTGGTAATAGAGGGCGCTATGTGTGGAGCACCGCTCCGGCCGAGCCATTGTCCGATTCCCGTGACGCACTTTCGCTCCGAACCTGCTCGCAAACCCGATTCGCCATTTGGATCAACAACAGTAACAACTCCGGCCCTGGCGCTATCGAAAACGCCGATGGTGTTGCCAAGCACTCTCGAAAAATGAGGCTCCACACCTAAAAAGGGTGGTATCCGGAGGCTCCCGCAAGGGGGGCGTGAAAAATATTCGATGATCCAACATCTATCGTCATCACTCGCTTCTTTCCCCTCGCCCCGGTACTCCGGGGAGAGGGACAGGGTGAGGGACGGCTTTCGAAGTTCAAAAATCGCCCCTCACCCCAACCCTCTTCCCATGAGTACATGCGGCGAGGGGAAAGTACGCTGCAACGGCAGAGCCACATAGGGTCGCGCGGCCAGAGGCCGTGGTTTTAATCTGTAATGATCAAAGCACTCCTCCGGCGGTTCATCATGCGAAGCTCCGGCGGCGCGAACGGTCGCATCATCCGTTGCGCCGGCGGCCAAAGTGGGCGCTCTTTCAGATTATCGGACCGGGCCAGGAAGGAAAAACTGGTCCATTCAACTCGCGTTGACCGAAGCTGGTATGGAGCGATTATCCCGGGTCGCTTGCGGAGGTTGTGCACGCCGGAAGGGCGGCTTGTTGCACAAGCGTTTTCCGGGTTGACGCGGTTGCGGCGGCCTTTTGGCCGACGCGGGAAAGGAGCCCATCATGTTTGCGTCCAGACACCGGCTGTGCCCGGCCCTCGTCGTGTTGGCAATTGGTTTCGGAGCCGGCGCGGCACGCGCCGATGACGCTTCGAATCAGCAGCAATCGATTCAGCAACAACAGATGCAGCAGAAGATCGATCAGCTCGCGTCCAAAGTCGATGCGCTCGAAGCCCAGCAGAAACAGTCGCAGAGCCCCTCGGCCAGCCAAGCCAAACCGGACGGTTCGACGACCATGAACCAGATCGTTACCGACGCGGACAACCAGAGCCAGTTGCTGTCCCCAGTCACCGGCGGCAGCGGCTACGATCCGGCGACGGGCTTCCACATTGCCAGTGACGACGGGAATTTTTTCCTCCATCCCTGGGCCCTGGCCCAATTCCGCGGCGTCATCAATGACCGACAATCAATTCAAGGACCCGGCAACGGCGGCGCGGTTGACCCCGCCGTCGGAAGCACCGAAACCGACGGATTTGAAGTCCACAACCTGATGCTGGGGATGAATGGCCACGTCGTGAATCCCAATCTCCAGTATTACCTGATGATCGACACCCCCTCGACGGGCGGAGGCGAGGCGCTGCAAGACGCTTACATGACCTATCGCCTCAGCGACAATTCCCCCTGGATTGTCAAGGCCGGCCAATTCGTCGATCCTGTCTGGCACGAAAGCAACGTGGCTGACAATCACCTGTTAATGGTTGACCGCTCGCTGGCCGGCGTGCTGCTGGGCGGCAACACCGGGCTGAATAATATTTCCGAACGCGTGCAAGGCGTCGGTGTTCAGTTCCAAAATGACCTCGTTCATGGTGAATTTGATCTCACCGACGGATACAACAGCCAGAATACGCCGTTCTATGATACCACCACCGTCGCGATCGCCGGTTTCCCGGCGACGAATTTCGGCTGGTCCGGACGCATCGAAGCCAGGGTCATGGGCGATTCAACGGCGTGGGATGGATACGATTCCCTCTCGGCGATGGGTGATAAGTCTGATTCCGTGATTGTCGGCGGCGGATTCGAATGGACCGAAGCGTCGAATTTCGACAATATTTTCTTGACGCTAGATGGCCAATACTCCAGCCCCTCCGGGCTGAACGTTTACGCGGCATTTTTGGCGAATTACGCCGCCTGGTCGGACAACGGTAGTCCGCCGCCGCAGTCCGCCATCAACACGGCCGTCTCCGGAACCTATCCCAACTGGGGTTTCATCCTCCAGGCCGGATATATGCTCAACCGCCAGTGGGAGCCGTTCGTTCGATATGACCTGGCGGTTCTCGACAGCCGGTATTCCGACGTTCTGGCCTTCGGCACCAAGAATCCCGGCGCCGGCGAAAAGGGGACGGGCAACAATCACGAGTTCACCGCCGGCGTGAATTACTATCTGTTCGGCGATCGGGCCAAGGTAGCGGGCGATCTGTCCTTCCTGCCCAACGGATCGGTGGTCGATGCCCCGGGGCTGGGCATTCTGGCCAACCAAAACCACTCGGAATGGGTCGGCCGCATTCAGTTCCAGTTGTCAATCTGACGCTGCTGAAGCGGCATCGCCAAACGACTGCGACGCAGGCTGAGTGCAACCACTCAGCCTGCGATTTTTTGGGGACGGACCATGTATTGGAGGTTTCCGCTCGCCGCGTTGCTTTGCGTGGGCTCGTTCGCCCACCTCTGCGTTGCCGCGCCGCCGGCAACCCAACCCTCCGCAACCGAGATGATGCAAAGGAAAATCCAGGACCTTCAAACCCGGATCGATCGACTGGAAGCCGATCGCGCCGAAGCGAATCGAAGCCGGCCCCAGGCCGATCCGGAGGAAGCGATGCATTCGATCATCGTTGACGCCGACGATCAGATTCCGCTTCCCGCCTCGGCCTATATCACCGCCGGCTACGATCCGAAAGTCGGATTCATCCTCCAAAGCGACGACGGCAACTTTTCAATGCATCCGAGCCTGCTTTTGCAGGCTCGCTACACCGTCAACGATCGGAACCATATTGTTCCCGGCGAGGGCGGAATCACGGCCAAGCAGGGCGACGACGTCGAAAACGGATTTCAGATCGCCCGCTTCCGATTCTCGCTGGACGGCAACGTCGTGACTCCGTTGCTGAATTACTATGTCCTGATCGCGCAGGACCCCGAGATGCCGCATACCACGCTGCTGGACGCCTATCTGACGTATCGCGAGAGTCCACAGTCGCCGGTGGCGCTTAAAGTCGGCCAGTTCAAAGACCCGGTCTGGCACGAGCAGAACCTGCTGCCGAGCCGGCTGATGGCCGTGGATCGTTCGCTCGTGAACGATCTCATCGGCGGGGGGCAGACCGATCGGATTCAGGGCGGGGCCGTGGTCTTTGACCAGGAACGACTCCGCGGCATCCTTGCCGTTCACGACGGCTACAACGGCGGAAACTCCGCTTTTTACGGCCCCAGTGGATCGGGCGACATCGTGGGCGCGGGAGCCGGCCTGGCGCCCACCGACTGGGGCGTCAGCGGACGCGGCGAGTATCTTTTCGTCGGCGCGGGAGAACTCTATTTCAATCCCTATTACGAATACGACCAGTTCAGCGCTCGCGGCGACAAGCAAAACATGCTCGTCCTCGGCAGCGGGTTCGATTATTCGGAATCCGGAGCCGACAAAATCCTCTTCCACACGCTCGACGCACAGTTCAACACCAACACCGGATTGGCATTCTACGGCGCCTACCTCGGGGCTTATCGAAACCTCTACACCAACCGCGGCGTTGCACCCGGAAGCTATTACGATTCCGGAATCCTCTTTCAGTCGTCGTGCCTTATCGCCGACCGCGTGGAGCCTTTCTTCCGATATGACTACACGCACCTCGACGGCAATGCCGAACCTGGCGTCATTCAAGATAACATTACGGAAGTCACCATCGGCGCAAACTATTACCTTTTTGGCCAGCAGGCGAAAATCACGGTCGACGGCACGTGGCTACCGGACGGCTGCCCAACCGACGTGCCTTACCTGGATATTTTGCAGGACAATTCCCACAACGAGTTTCTGTTGCGGGCGCAGTTTCAAGTGGGGTTTTGAAAAGGGGCGGCCGGCAAACGGCGGATATTACGCGTTCGCCTGCGCGTGATGCCGTTCGATTTGCCGCAGCACGCTCAGCAGCCCGTGCATGTGCAGCGGCTTGAGAAAAACGTGAACGTGCGAGGGCGCGACCCGCCTCCGCCATTCACGAAGCTGCTCGTCGATCGAATCGCTGAACACCGCGACCTGGTCCGGCCGTTTCGATTCCGGCAACTCGCACAACGATTCAAACAATTCGCGATTGGCGCTGTTGGTGATGTCCACCACCAGCAAATCGGTGTGATCGGAATTGATCAACTCCAGGGCGTGATCGGGCGAAGCGGCGCGGGCGACATCATGGCCCAACTCCCCCAGCAGCCGTCGCGTCGGAGTATCCTGCGGATGCGCCTCAGGCGAAGGCAGAACCACTGCACGCAAAGCGGAGCGAAGTTGAGCCATCATAAATTGGACCTTCCCTGGGAACTGATCGAAGTGTACTCCGCCGCCCCGGCCGCACCAAACATTTGGATGAAACTAACGAAATCTTAATGTTGGCAACAACCAGTAATTTCGTAACAGCTTGACAACGATAGTTTTATATTCAAAGCCCACGACGGCGCCGTGGGATGTTTAACCCCCGGCCGATTTCCTCCTCCGCCGTCCGCGCCAGGGCTTGCGTGATTGTTCACCCAAAGCTGGATATGGCTGTATATGGTGGGATATGGGTGGATGAGCAGACGGGGGCGGGGGTTAGGTGAATTCTGATGGCGTGGGGCGAAAACCATCTTGGTTCACCTATTCTGGATGAACGCAAAAACGTGTAAGAAAAATCGCGGATCGAACCGCGTTGGCGATAGCGCCAATGAGGTTCAGTTACAAATCGAGCGGGCGCGCCGCATGAGCGCCGCATCAAAAATCGAGCGGGCGCTGACAAACTGACGCGGCGACGACGCGTTATCGGTCGTGGAATTTGACCGGTCGAACGTCTATTGGAGGGTGATTAAAAGCTGTTCGACCGGGAAGGAATGCTTGATGCGTTCGGAAGGCCCGCGGGACGGGGACGGCCGCTGATTCAACATCAACGCCGTCCCCTGTCCGCGTTGTCTCATCCTATAGCGTCGGTCACCCAGGATCAAATGCAAGCTGCCGGTCGCGGGGGATTTTATTGCCTTGGCCGCGGTTCATTGGAGAGAATGGCGGCCACAAACGTGGCGACGGGCGACGATCAACTCGCGAGCGGGATCAATGGAGAAGTGCGACAACTGTGAGCGGATCATCGGCAACCTTGAGACGCCGATGGTCTGGAGCGGCGTCGTCGTTTGCGCGGACTGCTATGCGAAGCTGAGCAGCGCATCGGGCTTCCGTCAGTTGCCAGTGGATTCGCCGTGGAACCGTTTCAGCAGCCAGGCGGGCGCGGGACTACTGTCGCTGATCGCGGTGGTTTTGTTTTTGTGCTGGCTGAGCAAGCCGGGATCATCGTCGCCGCCCGCTTCGCCGCCGACGCCGGCGCCATCGCCGATCACGGTGAAGGATAGCGACATCGTTGCGGATTTCCACGCCAATGAAGTCAGTGCTGAGGCTAAATGGAAGGGCCAGTTGGTGGATGTGACCGGGACCATCCGGGAAATCCGCACGGATATTTTGGATCATCCGACCGCGGTGCTTCATGACGGCGACGGCGAAGGGGATGTGGATTGCAATTTCCAAAACAGCCCGGAAAACCGCTCGCTTTTGGCCTTATGGGAAAAGGGCTACATGGTTGATGTCACCGGCGTTTGTACCGGCATGGTCATGGGCGATGTCCAGATCGAAGCAAAATATAAGTGATTCACCATCCTTGTCGGCCTGGCGCTGTTCATCATCGCCGTGGCCGCGGCGTGATGGAATCCTGGATAGGCTACCGTTTATTTCGTGAATGCGATTTCGCCTCAGATTTGCGACGATTCGACGCACCGCCTTCACGTTCTTCACGTGAAGCTTTCGCTACAGCGCTTATATATTCGGCCGACCGGGACTCGTGCTCATCGTCCAGCTTTTTCATGCGTGAGTTGATCCATTCGGGGTGATTGCCGGCCAGCTTTCCGAAGCGTTCGAGACCTGGAAGCTGCGTAATACGCCACCAGACATCGCCGCGGCTTACCCTCTCAAATTCCCCGATGGGACGGTCCCCGCCGGGAAGCTCATTGTGGTGGACGATGCAGAATCGCTCGACATCCAGGCTTCCCGAAATCCGGTTAAACTTAGCCTGAAACGAATGGAGCAAGACGGCTGTCCGCCTTACTGCATCAGGCATCTTCTCGCCCGGTTTCATACGCTCTGCCGCGTCGGCCGCCGCTTCCCAGTCCACTTCCTTAATCCTGGCGGCTTCGCCCAAAACGTCCAATTGCGCCAGCCGATACCGGCGCAAGCTCATAGACAAGATCGGCGTCGCCAAAATCGCGGACGGAAGGGCTGTCAGCGATTGGAGGCGGCCAACCCTGCTGATCGTCTAAAAGCCAATCGAGGGGCACTCCGATCGCACGAGCCAGCGACAACGCTTTGTCGCCACGCGGCATTTGTTTTTTGCTGATGTAATTGCTTATGGCCGATGCGGGCAAGCCCGCGGCTTTTGCAAGTTTCGTTTTGCTCTGATCCTCACTGAGCCGTGTGAGCTTCTCCGTGAAATCCATCCCCAGAAAGCATAGCGATTTCTGGCTTTTGGCGAAAGAGTCTGGCCAAGGAGAAGATTTTTATCGCTTTAAGCTTGACATGATGGGTTATCAGCTATATTTTCTGGGCTTTAGGAAATGGGTGCCTATGCAATTCCATCAGAAATTAACTCGCCTCACCGAAGATCGGATTAAAGCCGTGCTCTGCAAGAGGGCTGGACTTCCGGCAACGGCTATTTCAAACCTCCTGGCAAAGAAACAGATGCCTTCGGCAGACACCGCATTTCGCATCGCGCGGACGCTGAGCGTTTCGCTTGAATGGCTTCTAGACGACAACGCCGACTGGCCACCGGTGCATTTGATTCGTCAAACAACCACGACCGCGGCCCCCAGCCGATCGCCGCTTGAAAAGGAAACCATATGCCCGAGCAAATACCCCATCAACCCGCCGCCGAATCCAACGCCGGAGCGCATCGAGAGCTAATTCTCAAAGTGCTTCGGAGTCTTGAAAATGGCAACGGGGCACGGCCGCCGGTGAACCTCTTAAGGTTATACGAAACCTACAACTTCCACGCCGATCCCGGCCTCAGATTCGCGGGCGTCTTTGCACTTCGCGATTTTCTGAAAGCGATGCTGACCGAAGGGAACATCCGAATCCGCCGCGGGGATTTCGATAAAGACCCATCGGCCTGCTGGATCGTCAGTAAATTTTGCCCGGAAATGTGAGGCGAATCGAGCATGACCAACGGCAACGGCCGCAATTTCTTCCCGCACGATACTGACGGTTCCGCCGAACCGGACGAACCGCTCACGTTGGATTCGACAAATCGACTTCGGCTCTTCACCTGCCCGAAATGCGCGATGATCTTCGCCGTCACCACCGCCGCGATCGCCGGCCTACGCCGCATTGGGCGGCCGATGTGTTGTCCGGCTGGACACCCGGCGGAGATTCCTGATCGGATCGAGGAGACCGGCCATCTATTCCTTTTTGACGCTCAAATTTTGGCGGAGGCGGACTGAATCCACGTGACAGCACTTGCGATCCCATATTCCCCGGTCATCGACTTCGCGGCCTTCGTGCCGGCGAGCGAGGCGGCGGTGACGCTCGGCCGCGATGAAGGGGACATGCACGGCTTTGCCGGGAGAAACTTGCGACGGACGGGAAGGCGATCATCACCACGTCTCCCATATCCGGCCGGCCGCAATGGTTCGTGCGTCGCGACGTTGATCCGCGGCTGGCTGCGGACGGCAACGGGAAGGTTCTGGCAGCATTGCAGGCTTGCAGCAAACGGCAGCGAGAGCAGGCATTGCAGAAATGGGATTGCGTTCGGAGATACCGGGCGATTCTCAACGCCCCCGAACTCCTGAAAACATCGTTGCCACGGCTGATTCGGTCGCTTCGATTGCAATATCCGGCTCTGAAGATTTCCAGGTCGAGTCTCCACTTCTGGCATACTGCGGCGGCGAGCTTCGCCGACATCGACAAGCTGATCGACAAGCGCGGTGGGCATCATGCGCCCGAGGCATCGCCGGAAGCATGGGCGGCGTTTGAGGGTTTATATCTTCATCAGAATCAGCCGACCGTCCGGCACTGCTGGAAGATCGTGCGGGCGATGGCCGAGGAGAACGGCTGGAAATGGATTAGCTACGGCGCTTGCCGGCGGCAACTAAATCACAAAATTTCTCCGGAAAAACAGGCGTTTAACCGCCAGCCTGAAAAGTTCCGCCAGCAGCTTGCACCTTACATTGCACAGGAGCCGGAGAGTTGGGCGGCGGGGCAATTATGGGTTAGCGATCACAAACAACTGGATTTGTGGTGTCGATGGCGTGGAACGATCATCAGGCCGTGGCTCACGGCATGGATGGATTGGCGGACGCGGAAGATCGTCGGCTGGACGCTGAGCGATAGCCCTTGCAGTTCAACCATCCTCGGGTCTCTCGGCAAGGCGCTGAGAGACCCGGCGAATTGCGGCGGTCCGGCTCAGGTGCGGATCGACAACGGCAAAGATTTTTCCGCCTTCATCTTTCACGGCTCAACCAAGCGCGAACGCCAATTGAAAATATCGCCGCGTGTTGTCGAGGCGCCGGTCCGCGGCATCTTCGCGATGCTCATGATTTTGGTCCACTTCGCGTTGCCATATTGTCCCAATGCCAAATCCAGGCTTGAGAGATTCTTCGGCTCGCTTACGTCACTCGCCCGCACCTTCGCTACGTTTTGCGGGATCGGCTCCGAAACCAAGCCGGAGCGGCTTGCGGAAATCCTCGCGAATCCCGCGGCGATTCCGACCTTCGTGGAAGTCGAAAAACGGTTGGCCAGCTTCATCGCCGGCTACAACGCCAATGCCGATCACGCGATGGATGATCTGAGCGAGAACGGCATGCGGCTCAGTCCTGATGAGGCGTTCGCCCGATGGTGCGACACGCGCCGCGTGATGGCCGATCCGGCGGCCCTGGACTTGCTCCTCGCCCACTGGCATAAGCCGGTCACTGTGGGCCGAAACGGCCTAAGTTTGACCATCAATGGCCGAGTCTTGCACTACGGCCATGCCGATCAAAGCCTCAGCCCCTTCAAGGCGTTTCGGAAACAGGACCGGCAGATCGTCAACGTCTCCTATGATCCCGATCGCCTGGAAAGCGTGCGCGTTTATGATGAGCGGTTCCGGTTCATCGCGACGGTCGAAATGAATCACGTCGGCGGCGTGGCGGAGGGATTGACCAAAGAGGACCACGCCACCGCGCACCGCAAGCTGGCGGCCTACCAGAAGGCACTACGCCATACGGCCGAATACGGGATCACGTCCATGCTCACCCCGGAAGAACGGATTGCCGAAGCGGCGTTCGACCGCCGCGAGCAGGCCGAGCGCGAAACCGCATCGGCCAATTCGCCCGCGAAAATGCGGATCGTTCAAACGCCGCTCGACGGGCAATCGAAAGAGGTTCGACGCGAGGAAATCCGCGAGGCGCTTGACCCGGCGAATGCCGCCGAAGCCGCGGCCATGCGGGTCAGCCCGATGGACGTTTTGAGGCGGAACATGAAGCCGGTGGCACGGCCGGCGGCTCGAAAACCGATCGACGGATTCGACCTTTTGCGAAAGAGGTTCGCATGAAACCGCGTGACGAAAATCTCGACGATTTGACGGCAGACCCGGCCGCATCACCATTGCCGGACCCATCGCCACAGGCCGCGCAAGAGCCGGACGCCGCTGCGCAGCAGCCGGCCATCGGCGGCGTGGAGGGCGAGGAATCCGCCGTGGACCGCGAGGCGATGGATCGCCTTGTTCAGAATGACCGGCTGAAGTTGGAGGCAAGGATGCCCAAGAAAGACTACACGGACGAACAGATCAACGACCTTGCCTCGCGGACCAAGGATTTCATCAAGCATAACGCCATTTCGTTTCGGGGCGTGAGCCGGCAGATCGGGTATTCCACGGCCGTCGTCTATGAATTCATCAAGGGGAAATATAAGGGGGACCGCGACGCCGTGGCCCGCTCCCTGGCGTCCTGGCTTGAACGGGCGGCGCGGCGGACACAGGTTCGGCGGCCGAAGGATTACATCGAAACCCGGATCGCCGAAGAAATGAGATCGCTGGTCCACCTGGCCGACAAGCACATATCCATCGCGATCATCGTCGCGCCGTCGGGGACGGGCAAGACCTACGTGATGAAGGCGCTGGCGGCGGAACTCAACGGCGTCTACGTGTGCGTGAATGCCACACTCACGCCGCGGGAATTCCTGATGCAAATCGCCATCGAGGCCGGACGGCCGGCGAATGCCAAGGCGAGCAAGGCGGAACTGCATCGGTGGATCGTGGCGACGCTCAAGGGAACGAATCGGCCGCTGTTCATTGATGAGGCGCATGTGCTGGCCAGGGCGATTGACTACGTGCGGGCGATCCACGATGAGGCGCAAATCCCGGTCATCCTTGCCGGCACGGCGGAGATTCTTTCGCTGGTCAATGACCGTGCCGACGGCGCGGGGCAGTTTGCCAGCCGGTCGATCCACTACAACGCGATTGAAAAGGTCCGCGAAATGGGCGGCTCCGGCGGCGGCAATAGCGCGGCCGGGGAGTGCCTTTTCAGCATCGAGGAAATCGCGGCGTTCTTCGCCAGCCGGGAAATCCGCATGGACCGGGAATCGCTCAAGCTGGCCTGCCAGCTTGCCAACCTTCCGGGATTTGGAAGTCTGCGCATGATCGAGCGGGCGGCGTCCGTCGTGTTCGACCTTGCACCCGAAACTCAAATGATCCGCCGCGACCAGTTCATCATGGCGCTTCGGCTGCTGCATTCGAGCGACTTCGACCGCATGGAGCGGTTGATCCGGCAGAATGGCCAGGAGACGAAAGCTGTGCGCGTAGCGTAAGGAATAAGCGATGCCCTGGACCGACAAGCAAAAGTCTCTTGCCGTGCGAGCCTGCCATGCCGCGGGCATTTCCGAGGACCAGCGCATCGACCTGATCCTGCGGAACTTCCCCCGCGCCCATCACCGCGGCGACATCACCAGCACGTCGCCCCGGCTCGCCAGCGGCGACTTTGCGGCGTTCATGGGCATCGTCGAGAGATTCGCCGGGGGGAAGGTGCTGCACTTCGCCGCGGGCTACTGGCAGCGGGCATCGGCCGATCGGTTGCAGCGGATGCGTTACCGCGTGAACCGGATCGCGGCGGCGCTGGAAGCCGCGGGCAAATTGCAGCCCAACGGCGTCGGCCTCGCCGGGTGGATTGAGAAGCGCGTCAGCGGCGGGATCACCGATCGGCTGGACGACCTGGAATTCCCGGCGATGCAAGCGCTTCTGATGGGGCTTGAAGCATACGCGAGGCAATGCAGTGTGCGATTGCCATCAAATGAAACTTTTCAGGCATCGCCGGCAACGGCGATGACTCCTTTCTCCGCCGCGAGCCGAGCGAACTTAGAAACGCCGGCCGCGGCGGATTTTGAATTTGCCGTTGAGGAATCCGGGGAACATCCGGCGGCTGCCAATCCATGCGCGGCCGCCATTACGACAGGAGATTTGCCGTGAAAAAACTCGCCGAAAAAAAGAGGCAATCGAAGCGGGCCGGATCATCGCGATCCGGCTGGCGGCTCTGGAATGTAGTCTATCCGAAGCCTGACCGAATCAGCGCCGCGGAGCCGGCGGGCGTACTGGTCACAACCTCGGACATCGTGCCACTGCCGATCGCGTTCGTATCATCCAACAATCGCAACGCTGCCTCATTCGCACGCCGGCTGATCGCCGGCAGAGCGTCCTTTGCGGATGTGGTTGATTATCGAGGATGCAACTGGATCACTGTGGGGCAACGCGTGAATGGCGCGATTCTTTATCCGCTCGACCGGGCGACGGGCAAGCCGGATTTCTCGATAGATCACCTTGCCGCCGCGCAGGTTTTTATCGACCCGTTGGACGGCAACGTGAGCTTCCGCACCTACGATCGTGCAGGGCTGGCGGAATATCTGGGCGACCTGTTTTCCGGGAATTGGGCGATCCCTCGTCGCGTGAAGGGCGCGGTGGCGATATGAGTGAGTTGCGACAAGCCCAATCCCCTTCTCCCCCGCCGGCGCCGCGTTGCGATTCGTATCGTATTTGGGCGGTCATGGGCAGAGTCGGCGGCAATACCGCGGCGACCGGTTTTCTGGTTACGACCGGTGACCCGTTGCCGCGCCTTGTTGCCGCCGTTGACGGCGGGACCAGATCATCGCTGATCGCTGCCATGTTGATCCGCGATGGCACGTTTTCACCGGAGGCGGCGACGGACCTGCGAGGACGCCGAATCCCAAGCTGGCTGTTCGGATCACTGCTCGTTCCGGCGGAAGCCGGACTCCCAGCAGAATTTCGGGACCGTCCGTTCGCTGCCGCGATTTTCAGGGCCGATGGATCGGGCGAGGTCGCCAGCTTTACTACCCTCACAGTTACCGGATTGCAGCAATTGCGAGATCGCATCATCGAACGCCGCATGGCGGGTGAATCGGGGGCCGACTGATGTCATTTGGCGCCGGCTCCGTCACCGGAGACCTCATCCTCGGCATCGACGGCTGGACGCAGCCATTTCTCCAGGTCGAGCATCTCGCCGAAACCTTTCCGGGGATGATGGAGGAGTATCTCGGCCAGCCATTGCGCGAGCTGGGCGATATGGCCACCCTGGCCGGCGGTTCCGTGGCGCGTTCGTTTGCCGAACTCGGCCCGGGCACCCAGAAATTCGCCGACGATTTCCAGCGGACGGTCGAACAGCAGCTTGCCCGGCCATTGCACGAACTAGGCGATGTGGCCGAGCAGACCGGCGGCTCGATGGTCGGCCGATTCGCGGAGATCGATTCCGCCGCCGCCAACTCCGCGGAGGGCTTCCACGCGACGGTGGATCAGCATCTCGCCCAGCCGCTTCGCGACCTGGGCGACCTCGCTGAACAGACCGGAGGGTCGATCAGCGAGAACCTCGAAACGATCGGCTCCGCCGCCGGTAAATCCGGCGATGCCGTCCAGGACGCCGGACAGAAGATGTCCGGTGGACTAAAGCAAGGCGCCGCCGGCGCCCATGAAGCCGGACGTGCCTCTGAAGAGATGGGCCATTCCATTCTCCGCAGCATGCTCGAAGCGCATGCGATGATGGAACTGTTCCCCGATTGGGTGGCGACGTTCTGGGCCAACCCGATGCTGGGCATCGCGGACCTGGCCAGGGAGACCGGCAATGCGCTCGTCGAGGCGTTCAATTCCGTCACCGAGGATGCGCTGGATACGGAACTGGCCGCGGAAAAGCTCGGCGTGAGCGTCGAGTTCTTCAGCAAGTGGGCCGGCGTCGCACGGACCGTCAAGATCGAAAGCGATCAGCTATCCACGGGCATGTTCATGCTCAGCCGGATCGTTGGCGAGGAGCTGGCCAATCCCACCAAGGAGCTTACGCGGGCGTTCGATCTTCTGGGCATTTCCCAGGCGTGGCTCAATACCAACTCGAACGACACCGAGGCCATTTTCAATCGCGTCCGGGAGGGCTTGGATGCGATGACAAGTTCCGGGCAGCGAAATTGGGTCATCCAGGAACTGATGAGCCGCGGCGCTCGCGACCTGATCCCGCTGTTCAACCTTCAAAAGGACCATGTCAACGCCCTGATGACGGCGCAGGAGCGATACGGCGACGTTGTCACCGCCAGCGAGGCCAAGGCGGCGCGGGATTTTCAGGACCTGAAGGTCCAGGCCCAGGAGGCATTCGAAGGGATCGAAAAGGCGGCATCAGTCCCCGTGCTTCAATTCTTCGTCGCCCATAGCCAGGCGGTCGAGGAAAAGTTCAAGGACATTTCGACGCGGATTCGAAGCTCGATCGAAGAACTATTCGCCTACCTTCAAACGCCCCAGAGTGTGGCGATCTTCGGCCAGCTCGGGACCGATGTCGACAAGATGATCGCCGACCTGCCCAATCTGACCGAGGAGGTCAATGCTGTGGGCGCGTCGCTGGGCCAAGCCGCCCTGCTCGCCGACAAGTTCGTCAAGGCGATGGATTGGATGGAGAAGAACCTTCGCCCCGGCGATTCGATTGTTGGAAGCCAGGGGGAGGCCGACCTGATCAATCGCCTGAGCAATTTGAATGTAAAGCCGGGCGACATCGTTCATACGGACTGGATCACCGGTGAGTGGACGAGGCCCGATCCGAGCAATCCCAATGATCCCGTCAATTTCGCTCCCGGCCATGCTCCTCCTTCGCCCCCGCCGGCGCCCGCGCGCGGCCACCGCGCCGGCGACTTCAAATCCTTTCGCCGACACCGGGAAATCCCCTCCCCCGCCGGCCACCGGGGCCGTCGATCCGGTCGTTCAGGCCGAGATGGACAAAATGGCGGTGCACGAGAAAAAGCGTCAGGCCGACGAGCAATTCATCGCCAAGGAGCTTCACATCCACGTCTCCGCCGACATCTCCGATTCAAAGCTTGGCAAGCTTCTAAAGGAGGCCATGGCCAAGGCCCAGGCCGATGCCAAGGCAAAGGCATCGGCGGCTTCAATTGGAGGATCGGATTAGACCATCGCGGCCGCCGTCGCGGACGCTCGGAACGGAATTGAACGGACGAAAGGAATCGAACGATGTTCAAGTTACTGAATCAAATGAAAGCCCAGGAGGCGGATGCGAAAATCCGCCTTGGCTGAATATCTCGCGATTTGTGAGAAGGGCGACAGCGCCACGCCCTCCGATCAAGAACGGCTCACCCGCCTCATGTCTCTGCTCGGCAAATCAGCGGCGGACGTGGAAGTTGACCTGCGCGGTTGTCGAGCGGAAGCGGCTTCTCACGCTGCTCGATGCCGAGCCCGCCAAGGATAAGGAGTATACGGCCGCACGCAAGGCTCACGCGGAATTGGGGGCGGAGGTCGATCGCGGGATCAAGGAGCTTCAAACGAAGCTGGCCGAATCGCTGGGCCAATTGCACGGGAAGGAGATGGCATTCTATACCTGCCGCCGCGCCGCGCATCCCCTGGCCGAGCTTGAGCGAGTCCACTGGGAATTGTTCGGGCTTGCGAAGCCCGGCGACGGACCGCGGGCAAATTCGCCCAACGCATTCATCTAAAATTTGAACAGGACCGATCGGACGCACAACCGGCCAGGATGGCCAAGGAAATCTGAATGACCAATACCCATGATAGCCAATCTCGCCGATCGACGGCCGCCGCGGCCGCCGCCGGAGCCGGCGCGACGACCCAGGCCGACTTGGAAAAAATGGTTCAGCAGCGGATCGGCGCTGTGACCGCACAATCGGCCAGGGCGATCTACATCGGCACTAAGATGATGGACCTGCCCAAAGCCTACAGCGATCAAATGCCCGTAACCGAGGACGCGGGAAAGCTCGAAGAGGCCGAAATGCTTATCCGCGAGCAGTATCGCAAGGACATGCTTGTCCACGCCCCACTACACGCGTGGGCCCTGGGATATACGCCGCCCGGACCCCAGGCCGCATCGGCGAGTACGCATCCGGGCATCGACCTGAGCAAGGCAACCCCCAGCGAGATGATTCTGGCGGGCCTGCGACGATCGAAGCCGCGGCGGTGCTGAACCTGTTATTTTTCCGACGCCTTTTTTGAGGACAAAAGATGGGCATTTCGATTATATCTTTAAGCCAGACCGGCGGAGTCGCCACCGCCGTGACCGGATCGGCCAATGGGTTCTACGTGGGGCAAGTTGTGACGATCTCCGGGGCCACGCCGGCCGCGTTCAACGGCAATGTCACGGTTGCCAGCATTGTTTCTTCAACGTCCTTCACCTACGCCGTCGCGAGCGGGACATCCTCGCCGGCCAGCGGGACGATCGCCGTCTCGGCAACTCCGCTCGTTTTTGCGGCTCAGGTCAACTTTGCCGGCGGAAGCGATGCGGCTCAAGCTCGTGACGCCGCCCCAGGGGCCGGGGATGCTACCACTGACTGGATTTACCCGACATACACCTACGACGTGACGGACCTCGCCGGGAATGTGCTGGGAACGAACATGACGCCCACGAAGCGGCGAGAGATTTACATCAAATATGCTTCCGGCGGCGGGATCGGAAGTGGTTACTTCGACGAATCCGGCACATTCCAGTTATTCGATGCAAACGAGCGCCCGCGAACCCCGGCGGGCAATCTGGGACTGTGAAATGGCCCTTGAAGACCTCAGACAATTTCCGGCAGTTGCCCGTCAGTTGGGTGCATCGCGCAATCCGCATCTAACCGTCGCGGCGTTGAACCGGGCCGATCGCATTGGGACGCTCGATCTTAATCGGCTCACTGCCCCGCAAGCGATCCTTCTGGGCTTGCAGCGCAGCCGGCCGGCACAACGCCCGCAATTCCTGCCAGGCATTCCGCGGGCGGCAACTGGAAATGGAAAGGCATAATGGGCTCACCGTTTACCATCGAGCGGCGATTGTCGGGCAAATCTCTTGAAGGTTTTCGCCGCATTCTATCGAGGCCAGGAACAACCTTGGACGAGGCTCAGGCGTGGCTCCAAAAAAGAGGATACAAAATCAGCCACAGTGCGGTTGGACGCTACCGGAAGCACTTCTATTCGAGTCGCCTCTTCGGCCTGCGTGTCGCCGCCGGACTTGGCGGCGATGCACAATTACGCCAGGCGATTGCGGCATGGTGTAGCCAGTTATCCGGCAATGATCTTGCTCAGTTGGTATTTTTCGCAGCCTTCCTATTGAACTTGAAGGCTGCGGAGAGCGGTCGATGCAATGTTGGAATGCGCGGCCTGACGCCGCTCTGGGGGAGGGGTAATCGATCGCCGATTTAACGGCGTTCGATGGACATTTGAACCGCGACAAAACGCCGGGCCGAATCGAGGTCCGGTTTCTTCCCTGCGCTGAATTCGCATCCAGATTCAATAGAAAAATCCAGTTTTGGTGCGCTATCATGGCGCCAGGGCTTGCGCTTGCAGCCATTGCATGCAACCGTGATGTGAGGACGTTCTTGATTAGCAAAGGCCGCAATGCGAATTCAGTCGAACAACGCTGTCGCCATGCTGGAACGGTCGCGTCCGCCAGCGCGCTTCGCGGCGAGTTGGATGAATCCCTCGGCGAAACCGCATTCACGCTTCCTGCCGAATGGCCGACCTCGAAAACGGTGCATATCCCCGGCACAACGCCAGCGAATCCTCCGGCGTATATTGCGGATGATCCCTCATGCTCCGCAGCAGCCGGGAAATGCCCAGTGCCGGCCACCGGCGGAAGCGAATGCCATCCACGTCCACCAGTACCGGATGGGGTCCCCGCTTGTCGTCCTCCCGTACGATCCAGTTGCTGGCCTTGGCGTCGAAATGCCCCAGCCCAAGCTGGTCGATCTTCCGCAAGATGGTTCCCGTCCGCCGCATGAGCATCTCCCGATCGTCCGCCGCCATGTTGTCCAGGTCCGCGCCGCACAGTGTCGAACCCGCCACGCGCTCAAACACAACGAGGCCGTCGGTGACGTAACCGAACTTTCGCTTTTGCATGACCAGCAGCGGCCAGGCAGTTGGAATATCGCGGGCCACCAAGGCCCAGGCTTTGTGCCAGGCCCGCCACGCCCGGCTCCCCCGGCCGATCTCGTTCAGATACCGATACCAATACCGCTTGAACGGCCGCTTGACGACGATCTCCAGCGGCCTTCCTCCCAGAATCACTTCGCCCGCCAGCACGTCGCCGCTGGCGCGCGCTTGATGACCGTCAACTCGTCGGATTGAATCTTCCGCCACAGTTCCGGCCACGCCGCCCGCCAATCCTCTTCACTGACCTGCAGATCGCTCGCCGGCGCCCAACGCCGCGGATATTTGTACCGCTTGAAAAAATGCCCCCGCCAGCCCCTGAATTTCAGCCGGCCGAAATAATCGTTTTCCCCGCTGCTGCGCTCGATGAATTTCCGCCATTGCCGCCGGCTCACCGGATTCTCCATCGGCATCCGTCCGCCCGGCCCCCATTCGTCCCAGGCCCGCTGCAATTCCGTTCGCGTTGCCAATTCGCGCACGCTGTGCGCCAGCTTCATCACGTGGTTCAGCTTCAGTCCCCCGAATCGCAGCGCATACGCGTCCAGCAGATAAATCCTCCCGTCGCGCAACAGCATATTTCCCAGATGAAGATCATCATGCCCCATCCGCGCCTCGCCCAGTTGATGCACCAGGTCCAAAACCTTTTGTCCCAGCCGATACCTCCGCGGAATATTCTCGCCCTTCATTGCGAACTCGGTCACGTAATGGTCGAGCGGCGTGGCTGGCTCGATGGCTTCGAGTACGACCGCGTCGCCGATTTCGCCGCGGAGCCGGAATCCGACGAGCTGCGCCACCGCGCGTGGCGCCGGCACGCCGGCACGCTGCAGCGCTTGCAGCCGGGAAAATTCCCGCCGCGCCGGGCTGCCGCGGAACAATCGTTTCAATCGCGATCCCCGCCGGGGATAGAATTTCAGATAATATCCGCGCCCCTCGAAGACGAATTTCCATACCTGCCGGTAGCCGCGGTCCTTGACCAGCGTGCCGCTGCGCGGCAGATCGCGCAAAAAATTTTCCAGCGCCTGGGGCGACACGTTACGGAATTTATAAGCGTGCCGCGGTCTTTTGTCTCGCCTTCACCGCCGCGCGGGTAAGCGGGCGCCCAACAAGAAGGCGGTCGCCGCCGATTGCGATTCGGAAATTCAGTCAGACGGGGCGTCGGCGTGTCCGCCGGTTCAGCAGCACAAGCGGCGCGACGAACAGAATGGACAAGTTCGCCGGTTCCGGGACGACCAGCCAGATCGACCAATCGTCTTCCGTGGGGCTCACGGCCACGACATCCGCAAGGACGCCGAAATACCCATGCTCCGACCCGGGCGCATCGGCTCCGCCCACGTCCTGCTCGTCCGAATAATTCAATTCAAAATCGGTGTAGTAGGTGCCGGGGTTGGTGGTGTCGATGTCGATCAGCCAGTTCGGGCTCGCGGAAGGGTCGTCGGGCGGAAGATCGATGAACGGTTGCAGAGTGATGGTGATTTCCGGGTCGCCAATGGCGGTGATGCTGTCCAGGTCCAGGTCGTCGGTCGGCGTGTCAGGCGGCGGGTCGCCGATCAACTGAGGCGTTGCCGCAGAAGCCGTCTCGCCCCCACCCGTGGCGCCGAACGCATACGGGTCGGCCACGGGGTTGTCCGCCGCCGGGGGCTGCGGCTGCGGCTGACTGGAGAGCGGCACCACGCCGCCGGCGGCTGAATAGAATCCCAGCACTCCGCGCTCAAGAACTTGAACCGATCCCGACTGTGTAATTTGCGCCTGCGAGTCGGTATCGGTCGACGTAACGCTCACTGAGTTGTTTCCAAGCGGCGCGTCGGTTGTGTCGTAGAGGAAATTCTCCACGGCAGGGCTGGCGCCGCCATTGGGCGCCTCGCTGCCGGTTATTGTGTTGGAATTTCCGATCGGGGTTGTGACGTAGACGCTGTAATTCAAAATCTCATTGGAGGCGGCGTCAGCATCGTTGTAAATATACGCCGTGATCGGATCCCCAAAGCCTTGGATGACCTTCGCGTACTGAATCTGTGACGAGACCGACATAATTTCCGGGCTGGCATAAGCCCGTCCCCAGCCCGACAACAAGATCAGACTTGCCGCGCCCGCAAGAATGGCCGTCCCAATACCCGATCTCAAATCGCGATGATGCGAAGTTCCGAATCGCCATCTCGACACGACGGCCTCCCATCAAACCCCACAGGCGCTTGTTAAGAGAATTCGCATACGAGTTCGACGGCATCGTAATCGGACCAATCTCAACGGGCAAACAAAATCATTCAAAATCCATCCTTTCGGCACATGGCGATTTGTGGACAAACTCTGGAATCTATGAATTATAACGATATACAATAAAATACTTTATGAATGCTCAATGCGAATACAACGGCACCAATGTTGTCGCATTTGATGACCATGGAGACGTATTATCCGAATCAATATGGGGTCTGCGGAGCATATTGCAAGCGGCGCGAACAGACGGCCAAGGGCCCATTACGATTCCACCTGTTGCGGCGCATCGGCGAGGCGCAGTCCCTCGGCGATCTCCGGCAGAATCCCGCGCTGAACGTAAATCGGCCTGATGTGTTTGCGGATTTTCGGCAAAATCACCCAGAACCGGATCGACGCCAGCAGGCAAACGCCCGACATCAGCAGCAGCGTTCGCGTGGCTCCGGCAAACGGATCGTGCGAAAGATGCGAGGCCAACGCCCCGGCGATCAGCACGCCGAACGGCGTCATTCCCATGAACGACATCGCGAAGAAGCTCATCACCCGGCCGCGCTTGTCATCGTCCACCACGGTTTGCAGGATGGTGTTCGTCGCCGCGAAATTGGTGATCAGGCTCCAGCCCGCGAATGGAATGATGATCAGCGACAGCGCCAGCCACGGGGAAACCGCAAACGCCGCCACCGCCAGGGCGTAAACCAACGAGGAGAGCGCGATCAGCCGTCCCAGGCCGAGGACCGTTTTGCGCGAAGCAAGTCGGATGGCGCCGAGCAGCGCCCCGAGTCCGGAAGCCGCGCTGAGGAATCCGTAAATCAGATCGCCGCGTCCCGCTCCGCCAAAATGCAGTCCGAACAGCGGCATCAGCACCATAATCGCCGGCACGCCCGAGAGGCTGAAAATCGCCAGGAGCGTCAGCAGTTCACGCGCCGGTGGAAAGCCCGCCACGTATCGCAGTCCCTCGGAAAACTCGCGAAATATGGACTTCTGCTTACGAATCACCCGCGGTTGGATTTGCATCGCTATCAGCGCCGCGATGATCGCCGTGTAACTGAAGCCGTCCAGGAAAAAGCACCATCCCATTCCGACCCAGTGAATGAGCAATCCCGCTGCCGCCGGGCCGATCAGCCGGGCGCTGTGCACCATGGTGGAATTCAGGGCGATGGCGTTGGCCAAATCCTGCCGGTCCGTCACCATCTCCACCAGGAACGCCTGCCGTCCGGGAATGTCGAACGCGTTGACCAGCCCCTGAAAAAGCGCCAGCCCGACCGCGATCGGCAGGTTGATTCGGTGCTCCAGCGCCAGCGCCGCCAGGACGAAAGATTGAAGCATCGACAGCGTCTGCGTTGCGATGATCAGTTTCCGCCGATTGATCCGGTCCACCCAGACGCCCCCGATCGGCCCCAGCACAAACAGCGGGATCTGGGACGCGAACAGCACCAGGCTGATGAACATCGCTTTGCGGTGCGGATCATTGGTGAGCGTGCTGGCCAGCCAGCCCATCGCCGTGTTGGTGAGGAACGTTCCGATGACGGAGATGAACTGGCCCCCGAAATACAGGCGGTAGTTAGGATGCCGCAGCGCCCTGAAAACCGGCCAGCCGTTATTCTCTCCGCTCATTTGAAAAGATATTTTCATTTAGCCCGGCGTGAGCACACGCCGGGGTTTCACGGCGGCATTCAACGCGGACGCACGAGGTACTCCGTCACATACGCGTAGATTAGCGAAAAAATGCCCACGATCACGCTGGCCCACAGGGTGATTTTCAGGATTTTGATGCGGTTGGCGATTTCCTTGTCGCGCCACTCGGCCAACCGCCGGTCGATTTCGTCGAGCTTACGGTCGATTCGCCCTTCGATTTCGTCCAGCTTCTGGTTGAGAAACTGATCGGCGCTTTTCTTGATGCGGTTGCTGATGCCGCCGAAAAGTCCGGATTCCTCGATTTCATCTTTGATGGATGCCGGCCTGGCGGAGCCGCCCGGGGCCTGATTCCCGTCCCCGGCGGTCGGATCGGGCAGGAACTGGTAATCGGAAGCCGCACTGTTCTCGCCCACGATGGTGGCCACAAGTCCTCCCAGCACGGCCCGCCGTTTGCGATTCAGCCGGCTGAAAATTCCCTCCTGATGTTTAAGCCCGCGGACAACCAGTGGCGTGGGATCGCCCTCCGTCGCCGCCACACCCCGCAGCCGCGCCAGCACCACCAAACCCCGATGCGACAGGCCGCCAAATTTCATCGACCTGATCCGCGCGATTTCCTGCGCGATCTGCTCCTTGGTCGCGTTGACGGTCACGGGCCGGCGGCCCCAGCGCACCACATCGAGCATCGCCTGCCGGTCCATCTCCGCGATCAGTTGCCGCCGCGCGTGGACCGCAGCCACCAAATCCTGCTGCGTGTTGAACCGCGTCGAATCCAACCCCAAACTCTCGGCGAGGTTTGCCAACTCATCCTTCGGCAGCTCCGCGAGCTGCCGGCTGGGTGCTTGTCCGGTTACAGGCTGCGGCGCCGCCACCACAATCTCCCGGCCCGCGCCGGCGCTGTTATCGGGTTGTGGCAACTCTTGACCCATTGGAATGAGGATAAGGATCGATCCGCGCCACCAGTTGGTGCGCCTGGATCAGCAAAATCCAAACCACCGTCAGCAGAATGCAGATCAGCGTGTCGCCGCCGAACGTCTTGATCCGAAGCCGCAGACCTTGCAGCATGACGTATCGCCGCATGAGCGAGACGTATCGTTCCCGCCCGCTCAGATAAACATACCATCCGTACAACGATTGCGCCGTGACGACCGTGGCGTAAACCGTCACCACCGTTCCCAGCACGTACCGGAAAAAATCAAAGAAATCGACGTGCATGGTTAACGCCGAAAGAACTCAAAGACACCGTGGCCTCATTCGCTGATTTCCTCCGCCTCGATCATTTTTCCGCCGAACAGGGCGGTGCCGATTCGGATCATCGTCGCGCCCTCGGCGATCGCCAGCCTCGAAATCATGACTCATTCCCATGCTCAAATGGCGCAGCGCCGGCCGCCGATCTTGTGCCACTTCATCTCCTCGAAAATCTCCCGGGTCCGGGCGAAGGTATGGCGGATTTTTGCCTCCGCCGTCTCCATCGGCGCCATCGTCATCAGGCCGCTCATCTGCAAACCCGGCATCGAGTCGATCTGTTCGGCCAGGTGTACCGCGGCCCCGACCGCCACGCCGAATTTGCTCGTCTCTTCGGACGTATTGACCTGCAGCAGCACGGGAATCCTGCGACCCAGTTTGACCGCCTGAATGTCCAGTTCCTCCGCCAGCCGCAGGCTATCGATGGAATGAACCATGTGAACCAGCGGCAGGGCGGCCTTGACCTTGTTTCGCTGCAAATGTCCGATCATGTGCCAGCGCATGCCGCTGGAGCGGCTGCCCGTCGCCGTGCATCGCCCGCCGTTGAAAATATTCGTTGAGCTGTGCCGCGCGTTGCGTCAGCACCTGCACCCGGCTCTCCCCCAGGTCCGCCACTCCAAGCTGAAACACCTCCCGAATCTGCTCCGGGGCCGCCGTCTTGGTCACCGCGATCAGAGTGATCTCTCCCGGATCGCGCTTGGCCTTCACGGCCGCCGACGCGATCCGACCTCTCACTTCATCCAACTTATCCGCCAGCGGCGATCGCTTGGCCACAATGAGGCTCCTTCCAACCGGAATGATACCGTGGCGGATGACAAAGGTCGAAGCCGCGGCAGAATCCGAATGCCAATTGGACTCCTTGAATAGCTTGGCGACACGGCGGCCCAAGCCGCCGCGCCGCGCTTGGGCCTATCCTTCGGGCGTGTCCAGAATCGACTGCAATCTCGCTTGCAATTCGGGCGGGAAACGCACGGGCCATGTCGTATCCACTAGCCCAACGTCAATCAAATCGCGGATATGAACCTTGTCCTTGTCACGAAAAGCCGTCAACTTGATGCGCACGAGTGCACCAAGAGACAACACGCGAAACCGCTCGGCCGCCTCCGACTCGCTCACATCCGGATTCGACGCCGGCTCATGCGGACGGACTTTTTCATTGGCAAAGACAAGATGGACCGCATCCCTTGCCTTAGCGCCGGGCTCGTCCAGGAAAACCTCCATCCCGGCCGAACGTCGGTGGACAAATCCCGCGTGCTCCATCGCCCGTTTGGCGGCATCCAGGTCGGCACGGCGCAAAAGAATATCCACATCCCGCGTGTTGCGCACCGCCGATTCATCCACGCGCGAAACCCAAAGCGCCACGGCGTTGCCATCGACGACGGCGTATGGAATCTTCGCCGATTCCAACGCCTCCGCCGCACGCAACAGCCGCTGCCGCACTTTTTCGACGGCGTTCACCATTCGCTCCAATGAAAATGGTCCGGGCATGACGGTCATGAACACAACGTACGATCTTACCCGCCCAACCCTGCGCGATACCACTGCATCGTGGCATCCAGCCCCGTGGCGAAATCAACAATCGGCTCATATCCCAGCACCCGCCGGGCCAAGGCCACGTCGGCCTCAGAATGCTTCACGTCCCCGACGCGCTCGGCCGCATAATTCGGCTTCAGGTCGTCCCGTTTGCGCCATTGGGCCATTCGGCTCGCCAGTTCATTGACCGTGATCCGCACCCCGCAGGCTACATTGACGATCGCGCCGCCGAGCGGTTGCGGCCTTTTGGCGGCCAGGAGATTGGCGTGCACGGCGTTATCCACATAAGTGAAATCCCGCGACTGCTCGCCGTCGCCAAAGATCGTTGGCCGCTGGCCGGTCAGTATTGCCCTGGCGAATGCGGCGATGACGGCGGCGTAGGCGCTGTCCGCCCTTTGCCGCGGTCCGAAAATGTTGAAATAGCGAAGGCTCACCGTATCGATGCCGAAGGCCGCGCTGTATGCCGTCGCCAATGCTTCGCCCGCCACTTTCGTGGCGGCATACGGGCTGCGCGAGCGGGCGGCATCGTTTCGATTTTCGGCAGCGAGGGGCTGTCGCCATAGGCGCTGCTGCTGGCCGCGAACATCACTCGCCGCACTTTGCAGTTTCGAGCCGCCTCCAGCACGTTCTGAGTTCCGGTCGAATTCACCAACTGATATATGGCTGGGTGCTCAATGCTTTGCGGAACCGATCCGAGGGCCGCCTGGTGAAAAATGAGTTCCCGCCCTTGTGAGCATTTTTGCAAAACCGAGTCATCCAAAATCGATCCGAGAACGAACTGAACATTCTTCGGCAGCGATTTCGGATCGCCCCCCGCGGAAAGATCGTCCAGCACGGTTACCGTCGCCCCCAATTCGTCGAGGGCGACGGCCAAATGTGATCCGATAAATCCGGCTCCGCCGGTGATCAGGACGTTGCGTTCCTCGAAATCCGCGCCGTGTAGCTGCCGCCAATCGGTGATCCGTGTCATTTGTGCCCTTTGGGAGTATAGATGGAACTTGTGACAAATACATCCGAAGCGAGCAGCGTATATATTACCTTTTAGCCGGCCCGCCTGCGGATCGCGTTTGCGACGAACGGGATTGATTAGCGGAACACGGCCCGCAGGCGGGCCGGCTAAAAATAGATCGTGCCAAATTCGAGCTTGACCGTCGGCTCCCGTCAATTCTCACGCTGGTATCCCTGGCTCGCCCTGGCGGCGGGCGCGGTCTTGGTATTTCGGCTGGCCATATCCGTCGGCGTTTTCAGCCCCACCATCGACGAATCGTCCCACATTGGAGCGGCGGTCTCGATGATCGAAGCCCATAAGCTGATCGCCCCCGGCTCGCATCCGCCGCTGGCCCGGCTCGTGGCGGCTGTTCCCCTCTGGCTCGACGGCGCTCGTCTCCCGCAATGCCGCGGGCAAACCACCATCGGCACGGAAGACCTCGGCTACGCCCTGGGCACCGAGGTTCTTTTCCACAGCCGAAAGCCGTTTTCGACGCTTCTCATCCACGCGCGCCTGGCGATGCTCATTTTTCCCGCGATCGCGCTGCTTTACGTTTATCTCCTCGGCTGTCGGCTGCTCGGTTCGGCCGCGGCCATGGCGGCGGTCGTGTTCTTCAGCGTCGATTCCACGCTGCTTGGCCACGGGTTTTGGGTCGGAAACGACGCGGCCGGTTGCGCGGGATATCTGGCCGCGATTTATCACGGCCTGCGATGGCTCGACCGGGCGACCTGGCCGAACCGCGCTGGCCGTCGGAGTGGCCTGCGGGTTGGCCGTCGCCGCTGAAATTTTCCTGCCTGCTGGTGATTCCCGCGCTCGCGCTGCTCTGGCTGCTGCGCCGCGGATCTGGCGGGCGAAGATCGGCCATTCAATTGCCCGCGATTGTCGCGGTCGCATTTGTGAGCTTGTGGGCCACTTATCTGTTCGATGTCGGCCCCCTCACCGACCAAGCCGGGCTGAGCGATGCAAAACAGATTTCCACCGATATTCCGCCGCCCAGACCTTGCGCCGACAATGGCAACACATTCCCCGCTGGGTTCGCGACACGCCGATTCCCATGCCCAGTTTCTTTCTCGCCATGGCGCGCCTCGCCGCCCATAACCGCTTTGGGCATGAGGCGTATCTCAACGGCCGGGTCTCCACTCATGGCTGGTGGTACTATTTTCCCGAACTCCTCGCCGTGAAAAGCCCACTCGGATTTCTTGCCGCGCTGGCCATTGCGGTAACGTCTCGCACTGATCCGCCGGCAATGGCGCGACTGGTCCACGCATGCGCCATCGTGTACCGGCGGGATGTTTCTCGCCGCCGCGATGGCCGGGAACATCGACATTGGCATTCGCTACATTCTCCCGGCGATTCCATTTTTGTATCTGTTCATCGCCGCTCAACTGGCCCGTCCTCGCTGGGGATGGCTTCTGGCCGGCCTCATCCTGTGCAGCGCCGTCGAAACAGCCGCGATTCATCCGGACTATCTGAGCTATTTCAACATTGCCGCCGGGGGGCCCTCGCGCGGCCAACGATTCGCTCTGGACAGCAATCTCGACTGGAATCAGGACGTCTATCGTTTGGCCGATTGGATCCATGCCCACGCGGCGGGGCGTCCCTATGCCATCCGTCTCAGCGGCCGTCGCAATAAGCCGCTGCTTGCGGCGCTGGGCCTCGATCCGGATTCTCTCGACGCTTCTCCCCACGGCAAATTGCTTTTTATCAGCAAGAACGTTCGCCTGATGTATGGCCAACTGCCGTGGCTTTCGCGGTATCGGCCGATCGCGCACGTCGGATACTCGATTGACGTATATGATCTCACCGGCCCGCCGCGCCACCGATGAGCCGGATGATGTTCCACCGGCAGATGAACCGACGTGATCGATATGCGGGACGAATCTTTGAGCTTACCTCGCGCCATCCTGTTTGATATGGATGGCACGCTTACCGAGCCGATGCTCGATTTTCCGCGGATCAAAGCGGAAATGGGGATCGGCCCCGGGCCGATACTCGAATCGCTGTCGGAACTGGACGAATCTCGGCCGGCGCGAAGCCCACGCCGTGCTGCTGTCGGCACGAGCGAATCGCCGCCGAAAATTCGCGGCTGAATGTGGGATGCCGGGAATTGCTGACCTGGCTGGCGGAGGAGGGAATCGCGACGGCCCTGGTCACGCGGAACAGCCGGCTCAGCGCCGAGACCGTCACCGCCCGTTACGCCTTGAAGATCGGTCGTATAATCACCCGCGAAGATGGTCCATTCAAACCCAGCCCGATTTCCGCTGGCCCTGGCCTGCGAGCGGCTCGGGATAAATGCGACCAGACTTGGATGGTGGGGGACGGCCAATATGATGTGGAAGCCGCTCTGGCGGCGAACATCCGCGCCGTGTGGATCAGCCACGCCAAGCCAAGGACTTTTGATGCCGAGCCATGGCTGACCGTGGCGAATCTGGCGGAGTTAGCCGCCGTGCTGAAGCGAGGCAGTGAAGTCTTGCAATGCGAAAACAAATGCAATTTTTGCCACAGATGAAAAATCAGATGCACACAGATGGAAAGAATTACTTTGCATTTCATCTGTGTGCATCTGATTTATATCTGTGGCTAAGTACTCTTCCTTTTTTTGACCTTGGCGACATGCGGCGTCGCATTGGCCGCATCGAGCCACGCGGCCCGGCCGGATCGTCCGCCAAATCCACGTGTCGATGAAATTCTTGATGCCCTCGACGCTCGCGGAAAGAATCTCCAGGATTTCTCCGCATCCGTGAAATTAACCGACAGCGATAACACCACCGGCGATTCCACCATCAACACCGGCACCGTCCTGCTTCAGCGCAAAGGCGAAGACGACGCCCGAATCCGCGTGGCGTTCACGACAGAACAGCTTGGCGACAAAATCTTCAAAGTCGATCATCAATACACGCTCGACAATGGCGTTCTGACGGAGCGAGATTACCAGACTAAACACGAAACCCGCCAGCAGGTTCTCAAGCCGGGCCAGAAGCTCGATCTCTTCAAGCTCGGCCAAGGCCCGTTCCCCCTGCCGCTGGGCCAGAAAAGAGCAGGATGTGTTGAAGCTCTTCGACGTGCAAAAGATCGATCCGGCCCAGGACGATCCGCCGGCCACGGTGCATCTGCAACTGACGCCGAAGGCGGGCACGCAATTCGCCAGGCAATTCAAAACGATCGACATCTGGGTGGACACCGCCAGCGCCATGCCGCGGAGGATTCAGACCGTCGATGTGAATCAGACGACGACGCGGACGACCGATTTGACGGATGTGAAGATCAATGGCGGACTGACGGACAAAGATTTCGCCCAGCCGCCGCTTCCGGACGGATGGGACACCGTCGAAGGTCCGTATCCCGCAATAGCAGCCCGCCGATTTCAGCCGGCGGGTGATTCACCGCACTGAAAACGGATCCCGATCCGCCGCGAACTAATGCGAATCGCCGGCATCCCCGGCGTTTCTGCCAGCCGCTTGTGCAGCCGCTTCAGCACGGCCCGTTCGCTGTTGGAATGGAGTGTGCATACGACCGTCATTCCGCTCGGCCGCCGCCTTGACGGCGTCGTGATGCCGAACTTCGCCGGTCAAATAAAGCTCGGCTCCGGCGTTGATCGCATCATCCAGAAAACCTCCGCACGCCCCGCGCACAGACCGCCGCGCGCGACGACGTCCCATCCATCGGCCCGCGACGAGCAGATGCCCGATTCCCAATTCGCGTTTGATGCGGCCGAATAGATCGACCACGGGCGGTAGGGGGGATCGAGCCGATGCGGCCCTGCCCTCGTGCCGCGCCGGCCGGAGCCAGAACATTCAGATCAAACGCGGGCTCTTCGTAGGGATGGCTTTGGCGAAGCGCCGTCACGACGGCGTACACGCCGCCGATCGGCACGACCGTTTCCAATCGGATTTCCTGCACTTGTTCGAGTTGCCCTGGCCTTCCGACGACCGGCTGTGCGCCTTCCTGGCCGAAAAATGTTCCAGTCCCCGCCGAACGAAAACTGCACGAAGAATAGTTGCCGATGTTCCCCGCCCCGGCCTCGAACAATGCCCGGCTGACCCGCTCGACCGCGTCAACCGGAACGAACGTCACCAATTTGTATTGCGTCGGCTTCGCCTCCGCCAATCGCAACGGACTCCGATCCGTTATTCCCAGCACATCGGCCAGCATGTCATTGGTTCCCCCCTCGGCCACGTCCAAGGCCGTATGCGGCGAATAAATCGCCACGCCCCGGCGAATCGCATCGAAAACCGGATTCCCCGCGACTATCCGCTTCAGCGGATGAAAGATCGGCGGATGGTACGCGATCACCAGATCGCATTTGTCCAGCCGCGGCTTCCTCGGCCACGGCCGGCGAGTAATCGATCGTCAGCAGGATGGAGGAGATATCCTGATCCGGATCGCCGGCCAGAAGACCGACGTTGTCCCACGGTTCGGCTGACGACGGAGGGGCCAGTTTCTCAAAAACCGCAATAATCGTCGTGAGTTGCATGAAACGGCTATAGGGGTAAAATTCGCAGCCGGGATCTGCTTGCATCGACTACAATTAAAGCACCCGTCGCAAGGTCGGCTTCATATTGCCGAATTGTGGCAACGACGAGTTTTTCCAGATGCGACGGCAGCAGATCGCGGGCTCGCATCTGAATCACGCTCGGGCCGGTATCGTGAGTCAAAGCCAGCAGCACGCCGAAATCCAAATCGTGCGTAAAAACAACATGCTTGTTGGCAACGGCCCAATCCATGACCGTCCTGTCTGTTGCCCGCGGGTCGCCAACCGAAGACCAGTGAACCGCTGGCCACCCCAAACGCCGCAGGACCAGCGCCCAATCCGGCGACAAATTCATTTCCACCAGAATCTTGATGCTCATGTCGGAACTTCGCGTTCCTCGACGCGCCATGCCGCATACGCAAGAGCCTCGTCGATGTCCTCTGGTTCAAGGTATGGATAGGCCTTGAGGATTTCATCTCGAGAGCGGCCGGCCGCAAGCATTCCGAGGATCATTCCCACCGTGACGCGCAGGCCGCGGATACACGCTTTGCCGCCCATTACCGCCGGATCAAACGTAATTCGAGTCAACTGGGTCATGATTGCCCTGCAAGAAACATGGGCCGACCGTTCCTATTGCGGACCGCGCCCGTATTGTAACCAAATCTCTTACGGAATGCGCGCCGAGCGCGTTTCGTGCGATGGCGGCCCAACCCCCGCCGCCGCGAACATCGCCTGCGCTTTTACGAGGGTTTCCTGGTATTCCCCGGTTGGATCGGAATCGGCCACGATGCCGCCGCCGACGGGAATATGAATCCGGCCGCCCTGGGCGATCATGGTGCGGATGGCGACGTTGAATCGCATGTTTCCGGCGGAGTCGAGATATCCGATGGCCCCGCAATACGGGCCGCGGCGAACCGGCTCCAGTTCGTCGATGATCTGCATGGCGCGAATCTTCGGCGCGCCGGTGACGCTGCCGCCGGGGAACATCGCCCGCAGCAGATCGACGAACGTCACATCCTGACGCAGCGTTCCGCAAATCGTCGCCACGCCGTGGCAAACCGTCGGATAACTTTCGATCACGCGCCCCTCGGCGACGTGAACGCTCCCGATCTCGCACACACGCCCCAGATCGTTGCGCTCCAGATCGACGATCATGTTCAATTCCGCCTGGTCCTTGATCGAATCGCGCAGCTCCGCATCCATCCCTTGCCGCGAGGGCCGCGTGCCCTTGATGGGCCGGGTGACGATCCGCCGGTCCGGCGTGACGCGGAAGAATAGTTCCGGCGAATTGGAAACGATCGCGAAATCCTCGTAGCCGAGATATGCCCCATACGGCGCGGGCGATTCGCGCACCAACCGCCGGTATATTTCCGCCGGATGCCATTTCAAACCCGCCGTGAACCGCTGAGAGAGATTCACTTGGAAGACATCGCCGGCGGCGATGTAATCCATCACCCGCCGGACGGTCGACTCGTATTGGTCCCGCGTGAAATCGGATCGCAGTGGAACATCGCTGATTCCGTAATCCGCCTCGGCCCCGCCTGGCCGGTCGGCGACGGGGCGGCAATACGTGAAGACGAACAGCGGAAGATTCAGCTCCTCCGCGGCGCGTGACGGCAATGCCTCGAAGAGCCGGCCGAGATCGTAGCTGAGATATCCGATCCACCGTCCCTCGCCGGGCCAGAACGTGCCGGACATCCAGTGCAGGGCCGCCAGGGGATCGCTCCATTGGCGGATGACGGTCCCGCCGACGCGGGCCGTGGTTGGCCGCGTCGGCGAATCGCAACGGACGGTGCAAACGGGGGTCAGGAAGCCGGTGATCCAGGGATCGCCGGTCTCGGCCCGGTCGGGAGTGGATGAGAGGTTGATCCGCGGATTGAACAAGGTGGGATTGTAATGATGAAGAAGCCCCGGATGTACATCCGGGGCTCCGTTCACAATTCAAAAGCGTCGAGACGATTTACTTGATGAACAGCATCTCGCGATACGTCGGCAGCGGCCAGAGATCGTCGGGGACCATCGTCTCCAGCTTGTCGGCGATCTTGCGCATGCTCTGCCATGGCCGGCAGAACGGCCTCACGCATGTGCTTGGCATGCGCGAACGCGTCGCCGTGACCGTCATGGTGATAGGGTCTTGTCGAGCGCACCGATGCTGCGGGATGAAATCGGAGATCGAACTGACAACGGTGGAGAGCAGTTCGACCCCGGCCGGGACTGGCCGCGCCGGCCGCCTTCGCGGCCGCGACCGATTCGCCCAATTCCTTCTGGAACCGAAGCGCCGCCGGAAGGATGAACGTCTTGGCCATCATCAGGGCCGTCTGTCCCTCGATGTTCACCGCTTTCACGTAGGCCTCGGCCAGGATATTGAACCGGCTGTTCAGTTCCTTTTCGCTGTACACCTTGTACTTGGTGAACAGGTCGATCGTGTCCTTGCGGATGACCACCGGCAGACACGTCAACAGTGCTCTTGAGGTTTGGCAGGCCGCGCTTCTCGGCCTCGCTGTGCCATTCCTCGGCATAGTTGTTCGCCGTTGAACAGCACCCGCTTGTGTCTCCTTGATGATCGCCGGGAAGCAGGTCCTGCACTGCCTTGTTCAGGATCCTTGCCGGCCTTCGAGTGTCGGCTTCGAGCTTGGTGGCCATGAAATCCAGGCTCTCGGCCACGATCGTGTTCAGCACGGTGTTGGCCCCGGCGATGTTGGCGCTGGAGCCGACGGCGCGGAACTCGAATTTGTTGCCGGTGAAGGCGAACGGGCTGGTGCGGTTGCGATCGCCCGCGTCCTTGGGAAGCTTGGGCAGGATCGAAACGCCCGTTTCGAACATCCCGCCCTGCTTGCTGCTCTTGGCCGAGCCTTTTTCGATCTGCTCGAAAATGTCCGTCGAGTTGCTCGCCGAGGAAGATGGAGATGATCGCCGGCGGGGCCTCGTTGGCGCCCAGGCGGTGATCGTTGTGGGCGCTGGCGATGGAAAGACGCAGAATCTCGCTGTACTTGTTGACCGCCCGGATCACGGCCGCGCAGAAAACCAGGAACTGCGCGTTCTCGTGCGGCGTGTCGCCGGGATTCAGCAGGTTTTCGCCCGTGTCGGTGGACATCGACCAGTTGTTGTGCTTGCCGCTGCCGTTGATGCCCGCGAACGGCTTCTCGTGCAGGAGGCAGACCAGGCCGTATTTGTCCGCCGTGCGCCGCATCATCTCCATAATCATGTTCTGATGATCGGTCGCCAGGTTGCTGTTTTCGAACAGTGGGGCGAGTTCGAATTGGCTGGGCGCCACTTCGTTGTGCCGGGTCTTCACCGGAACCCCCAGCTTGATCAGTTCGTTTTCGGAGTCGGCCATGAACGCCAACACGCGCTCGGGAATGACGCCGAAGTAATGATCTTCCAGTTCCTGCCCCTTGGGCGGCGGAGTGCCGAACAGCGTTCGTCCGCAGGCGATCAGGTCGGGCCGGGCGTAGTAAAAATGCTTGTCGATCAGGAAATATTCCTGTTCGGACCCGACGGTGGTGAAAACCTTGTGGACGTTGGCCGTGCCGAAGAGCTTGAGGATGCGGATCGCCTGCGTGCTGAGCGCGTCCATGCTCTTGAGCAGTGGGGTTTTCTTGTCGAGCGATTCGCCGGTCCAACTGAGGAAGGCCGTCGGGATGACCAGCGTCGAGCCGTTGGGATGCTCCATGATGTACGCCGGGCTGGTGGGGTCCCAGGCGGTATAACCGCGGGCCTCGAAGGTGGCGCGAAGACCGCCGGAGGGAAAGCTGCTGGCATCCGGCTCGCCCTTGACCAATTCCTTGCCGCTGAACACCGCCAGCGCTCCGGAACCCTCGGGGGTCAGGAAGCTGTCGTGCTTCTCGGCCGTGATGCCGGTCATCGGCTGGAACAGGTGAGTGTAATGCGTGGCCCCGTGCTCCAAGGCCCAGTCGCTCATGGCGGCCGCCACGGAATCCGCCACCGCCGGATCGAACGGCGCCCCCTCGTGAATAGTCCGCATGAGGCTCTTGTATGCTGTCTTCGGCAGCCGGGCCTGCATCTCGGCATCGCTGAAAACGTTGGACCCGAAGGTATCCTTCAGATGGATGGTCTTGAAATCCACATTGGCAAGCTTGTGCTTGGTTAGGGCGATAGCCTTGATCGCCTCTTGACGAGCGTTCGACATTGAAAAACTCCGATTTGGTTTGACGGTTGGTTCTACCGTGGAGGTCGCGGAATCATTACAAAACACAATTGCAATGTCCAGTGCAAAATGAAAATGTTAAATATGCCTGAACTGGAACCGCAAAAACCGGCTCATCACATGAATTTGACATCCAGGCACGCCCATGACATCTGCTCGCACGCCCCCGGCGTTGATCCGGCCATCGTCCGGGTGTTCCTCGGCCGCCTTGAAGCGGATTATCTGGCCGCTTTCGATCCCCCAACCATCGCCACGCATCTTCTGGCCCTGATGAAACTGTCGGATGAGAATCCCGTGCAAATACTTCTTAAGCAGCGCCCGGCCGGAGTCATCGAATGCGTGGTGTTGGCCTTTGACCATCCCTTTGAGTTTTCGAGCATCTCCGGCGTGATGGCGGGGACGGGGTTCAGCATCGAGAGCAGCGACGCCTTCACGCTGCCGCGGGTGAAATCGCCGCGCCCGCCAAGTCGCCGGCGCAACTTTCGCCGCACCGCCGCGATCCGATGGCCGATCCGGTCATCCTCGATTATTTCGTCGGAACCCTGCTCGGCCCGCTCACCGATTTCGATCAATGGGCGCAGCTTTTCAAACCCGCGCTGGTGGAAGCGATCCGGCTGCTGGATCAGAACCAGGAAGAAACCGTTCAGCGCGCCAAGCGGCTGGTGAACGAGCGGGTGACGCAGTGGCTCAAGGCCCGGCAGTCCCAGCGCGCCGGGACTTCGTCGGCGGCTCCCGTATCGTTGGATGTGACGGTCGAACCATTGCCCCGGTCCACGCGATTGCGCCTGCGCGCTCCCGACACGCCCGCGTTCCTGTACGCCCTGAGCACCGCCCTGTCGCTGCACGGCCTGCAAATCAACAAATCCCGCGCGCGAACCGCCGAAGGAAGCGCTGTCGATGAGATCGACGTGGTGGACCGCGATGGCCAACCCCTGTCCGATCCGCACGCGGTGCGGCGACTGCGGCGTTCGGTGCTGCTGACCTTGCAATTCGCCTACTTCCTGGACAAATCGCCCGATCCGTTCACGGCCTTGCAGCGGTTTGACGAGTTGTCGCGGCATATCGTTCAGACGCCGGACGCCGGGCAATGGCTGGAGGTGCTGGCCAATCCGCTGACCATGACCGACCTGGCCAAGGTCCTGGGCGCGAGCCATTTTCTCTGGGAGGATTTCATTCGCTTCAAGGCCGATGCGCTTTTGCCGCTGCTGCAGCGGCGCGAGCGCGGCCAGGAGCTTTGCCCGCCGCTCAGTAGCCTGTCGCTACGGTTGGAGCAGGCGCTGGCCGGGATCAAGGATTTCGAGAAGCAACGAATCCGCCTCAACGAGTTCAAGGATCGCGAGTTGTTTCTGATCGATCTGGATCACATCCTCGCGGAGGAAAATCCCGATTCCGCGTTTCAAATTCTCTCCGAACGCCTGGTTTTCCTGGCGGAGAACCTGGTG
This sequence comes from uncultured Phycisphaerales bacterium, assembly GCA_963771925.1. Lineage (GTDB taxonomy): Bacteria > Planctomycetota > Phycisphaerae > Tepidisphaerales > Tepidisphaeraceae > PALSA-1353. The sequence goes on along the minus strand of CAVYVE010000005.1, from coordinate 630,863 downwards.
GCGGCGGCGTGCCGGCTGGTGTATGCGGAACTGGTCCGCCTCTACGGCAAGCCGCGCGACGCCCGGCGCGCTCCCGTCGGATTTGCCGCGGCGGGCCTCGGCAAGCTCGGCGGCGTTGCCCTGGGATATGCTTCGGATATCGAACTGCTGTTTCTCTTCGAAGCCGAGGGAACCACCAGCGGCGGCACGCGCGGGTCGCTCGAAAACGGCGAGTTCTTCGCCATCCTCACCCGCGAAACCTGCCAGTACATCCAGGCCAAACGCGAAGGCATCTTCCAGGTCGATCTGCGCCTGCGTCCGTTCGGCAACAGCGGCCCGCTGGCCGTCAGCAAATCCGACTTCGCGGGCTATTACGGCCCGAAGGGCAAGTCGCACGAATTCGAGCGGTTGGCCCTGGTGCGGTTGCGGTGGATCGCCGGCGATCCGAAACTGGGTTTTGAAATCGAGCAACTGCGGGACAAAGTGCTCTACGAAGGACGGCCGCTCGATCCGAAATCGGTCTGGGAAATTTCGTCCAAGATGCGCGACCAGCACGCCAAGGGCGGGAAATTCAATTCGAAGCATAGCGCGGCGCCCTGGCCGATCTCGAGCAGACGGTCCAGCTTCTGCAAGTGATGCATGCGAAAGAGGCCCCGCAGATTCGCACGCCGCGGCTGCACGAGGCCATGCACGGCCTGTGGCGGGCCGGCATCCTTTCGGCCCGGGAATTCGAAGAGTTGATGTCCGCGTATCAATTCATGCGGCGGCTGATTAATGCGCAGCGCATGCTGCGCGGCTCCGCGCGCGACCTGTTTTTGCCCGACGAAGGGTCGGATGAATTGGTTCACCTGGCACGGCGAATGCGATACGTTTCCGAGGACGGCGGCGAAATCGGGTTCGCGCTGCTGCGCGATTTTCAGCGGCACACGCGGACGGTCCGTCGTTTCATCAATCAAAAGTTCGGGAGAGTCACATGAAAAAAAGCACCGCATGTACATGCGGTGCTCCGAACGTCCGATCGATGTCGATCACATCAAATGTCGTAATACAGCATGAATTCATACGGATGCGGGCGCAGCCGCATCGCGTCCACTTCGTTGACCGTCTTGTATTCGATCCATGTATCCACCACGTCGGAAGTGAACACGTCGCCCTTGAGCAGGAAGGCGTGGTCCTTCCTCAGTGCCGCCAGAGATTCGGCCAACGCGCCGGGCGTCTGGGCCACTTCCTTGGCTTCGTCGGGCTCCAGGTCGTAAATGTTCACGTCCAGCGGCTTGCCCGGATCGATCTTGTTCTGAATCCCGTCGATGCCGGCCATGAGCATGGCCGAGAACGTGAGGTAGGGATTGCAGCTTGGATCGGGACAGCGGAATTCCAGCCGCTTGGTCTTGGGTGAAGTGCTGTACATCGGGATGCGGATGGCGGCGGAACGGTTGCGCCGGCTGTAGGCGAGATTCACCGGAGCCTCGTAACCGGGAACCAGGCGCTTGTAGCTGTTGGTCGTGGGCGCCGCGAAGGCCAGGATGGCCGCCGCGTGCTTGAGGATTCCGCCGGCCGCGTGCAACGCCATGTCGCTCAATCCCGCGTATCCCTTGCCGGCGAACAGCGGCTTGTCCCCTTTCCACAAGCTGAAATGCGTGTGCATGCCCGACCCGTTGTCCTGGAACAGCGGCTTGGGCATGAAGCAGGCGGTCTTGCCATAGCGGCGGGCCACCATCTTGATGATGTATTTGTAAAGCGTCATCTTGTCGGCCATCTCGACAAGCGGCGAAAACTTCATGTCGATTTCGCACTGTCCGCCGGTGGCCACTTCGTGATGCTGCGCCTCGATCTCGATGCCGCATTCTTCCATCAGCAACATGCACTCGGTGCGGATGTCCTGAAGCGAATCGCTCGGCGGGATCGGGGAAATATCCTTCCTTGTTGCGCAGCTTGTTGCCGAGATTCGGCCCGTCGCCGTCGCATTCGCGGCCGGCATTCCAGATCCCCTCGACCGAATCGACGTGGTAATAACTTTCGTGCTGCTTTGTGTCGTAGCGAACCGAATCAAAAACGAAGAACTCCGCCTCCGGCCCGAAATAAGCCATGTCGGCGATGCCCAGGGATTGAACATATTTGAGCGCCTTGCGAGCGATGTTGCGCGGATCGCGGGTGTAATCTTCCTTGGTGATCGGGTCTGCAATGTTGCAAATCATCACCAGCGTCGGTTCCTTGGCGAACGGATCGACGAAAGCCGTCTCCGGCGCGGGAACGACGAGCATGTCCGATTCGTTGATCGCCTGCCAGCCGCGGATCGACGAGCCGTCGAATCCCAGTCCTTCCTTGAACGTATCGGCTTCGATGCAGTGCACCGGCACGGTGAAGTGCTGCTGCATGCCGGGAAAATCCATGAACCGCAGGTCCACGGCCTTGATTTTCTTGTCTTTGATAAGTTTGAGCACGTCCGCAGGAGTCTTTGCCGCGTTCACAGCGTCACCTCATTTTTGTTCAGGGGGTTGGTTCGATAAGGGTTTATCCAAAAAACGGCCGCGAGTCAACTCGACGGTAAAAAGTGAACAGCCGGCAGGTTTTGGTCTCTCGATGGGTCCGGCCGCGAGCCATCGCCGATGGCTTGGACGAAGGCATTTTAAAGGATCGCGAAGATCCTGAATTTTGAAGGTCTTTGGTAACACCTTCCGCGTTTTCGATAGCGCCAGGTCCGAAGTTGTTACTGTTACAGTTCAAATCGCGAATGAAATTCGCCGGCCGGGCTTGGGGGGCAACTCCGAGCAAGAGAACGCGCCCCTTGGACACGCTCAGGGATGGCCGATGCAACGCTCGAACATTCGCCTAACTAACCAGTTTTGCAAGGTGAAAATTATCGAGATTTGTCCACGCGGCCGGCGGAGTTTTTTCGCGATGTCGGATCGGTCGGCCTATTGTTGGAAATCCGATCCTTGAAAGGAGAACGCTATGAAAGTTGGAATTCTCGGCTCAGGCGATGTGGCCAGGACGTTGGCCGGCGGTTTCCTGAAGAACCGTCACGACGTTCATGTTGGGAACACGAACGCCCGCCAAGTTCAATGAGTGGAAAACGCAGAACCCCAACGGCCGCGTCGGCAGTTTTGCCGAGGCGGCCACGTTCGGCGAATTGATCGTTCTGGCGGTCAAGGGAATGGCCGCGGCCGAAGCGCTTCGCTCGGCCGGCCCGCGCAACCTCAGCGCAAAGCCCGTCATCGACGCCACCAATCCGACCGACGATTCCCCGCCCGTCAATGGCGTATTGAAATTCTTCACCAACCCCAACGAATCCCTGATGGAACAATTGCAGCACGAGTTTTCCGGTGCAAAGTTCGTCAAGGCGTTCAATTCCGTCGGAGTCGACTTGATGGTGAATCCGCAGTTCGCGGCCGGCAAGCCAACGATGTTCATCTGCGGCAACGACGAATCGGCCAAGAAAACCGTCACCGGAATCCTCGATTCGTTCGGCTGGGAAACAGCCGACATGGGAAAGGCGGAGGCCGCGCGTGCCATCGAACCCCTGGCCATGCTCTGGTGCCTCCCCGGATTCCTGCGCAATGAGTGGACGCACGCGTTCAAGTTGTTGACACAGAAATAAGCAATTGGGCGAACAAAACAGCAACGGATTGCCGGGGATTCTCTTCGCTCGCATGGTCACGTATAATCCGGTGCGATGAACCAAGTCTTTCGGAACAGCACGACCGAAATCCATTGGGGCGACGCGCTGACAGTTTTGAAGACCAGCGTCGCTGACGCGTCCGTTGATCTAGTCTTCGCTGATCCGCCGTACAACATCGGCAAGCGCTTTGGGGCGTCACTAGACCGCTGGCCGTCAGATGAAGCGTACGCGAAGTGGTGTTTTGAATGGATTGACCTTTGCCTGAGAAAGCTCAGGTCGTCCGGCAGCCTTTATCTAATGACCAGCACGCAAGCGATGCCGTATCTAGATTTGTACTTACGGTCGCGGGTCACAATCCTGTCACGGATCGTTTGGCACTACGATAGTTCCGGTGTTCAAGCGAAAGCGCTATTTTGGGTCAATGTACGAACCGATTATGTTTGCCGTGAAGGACACCGATAAATACGTGTTTAATGCGGACGAAATTAAAGTTGAAGCAAAAACCGGCGCGATCCGGAGATTGATTGACTATCGCAAACCAGTGCCGACGCAATACAACACGACGAAAGTGCCGGGCAATGCTTGGTATTTCCCGCGAGTTCGTTACCGCATGGACGAATACGAAGAACATCCAACACAAAAGCCCGAAAGCCTTATGCGGCGGATCATCGAGGCATCAAGTCGGCCCGGCGATGTTGTGCTTGATCCGTTCAGCGGCACCTTCACGACCTGTGCCGTTGCGCAAAAACTCGGACGGCGCAGCATAGGCGTAGAGTGCGAAGCATCCTACGTAGAAATCGGCCTTCGGCGACTTGGCATCGCTGCGACGTTTCAAGGCAAAGCATTGGAGCCGCCCAAAAAGACGTTCAGCGCCGCGCGACATCTGCGGAAGCGACAAACGAGCGGGGACTTTTCGAGGCGGTGTGATGGCGACGATCGAACATCATTTCACCCCGGTCATTTTACGCATTCTCAAAAATCACTTCGGCAATTACGCCGAAGGGATCTTCTCAGCGAGTCCGCTTATCGGCTATTTGAACATCAAAACGAAGGCGGCTTCAAAAGGATCGAAGTCACGAGCTTCGTTCGGTAATCTCTACGCGCTCTACGTTCTCATCGAAGATTATGTGAAGGGGAATTTCCAAAAGAGCGGCAAATACAAAGATTACGGCGGGGCGAGTTTCGGCCCTCTGTTTCGCAGACAGCGCGAGTTGCCGTTCGGCGCGAAGCTCCAAAACCATCACCTCAACACGCGGTTGAACGACGAGTTCAAGCGATTCTATCCGAAGTCGGGATACGAGCCGATCATCCGTGACGATCAAAACGGGCTGTACTGGATAAACGAAAACGCGCTCATCGTCGATTTTGGTAAGGCGAAGTTCAACCTTGCCGTTGTTGCGCTGGAGATCATCGACGCATACGCCGCCGCAAGGCGCAGTGCCTTTGAGGCCTTTATCGCAGATTGCGAAAAGCTCGACGCGATTCAAAAGAAAAAGCCGAAGCAAGTGGTAGGCTTCATTAAAGCGTTGCTTGCGCCAAATGTTGACGCTCGGATTTTCGAGATCGTGAGCTACGCGATTCTGAAGGAAGCATATGCGGGCCAATCGATTTGGTGGGGCTTGTCGTATGAGACAGTTAAGGAAGATTTCCTGATTCTTTACAAAACAGGTGCGCACCAATGCAAACGACGGCGGAATCGACTTTGTGATGAAGCCGCTGGGCCGCTTCTTTCAGGTTACCGAAACTCTGGACGTGCGAAAATATTTTCTCGACATCGACAAGATTCAGCGCTATCCGATCACGTTTGTCGTCAAATCGTCCGAGTCTCCCGAAAATGTCGCGAAGGCGATCCGACAACAGGCTTTCAGGCTATATCGTGTTGAGAAAATCGTTGAAAAGTACATGAAGTGCATCGAAGAAATCATCAACATCCCGATGCTGCTGGAAAAGTTTGATGACGCGGTGAGGGCGGGGCGACTCGCTGGAGTCATATCAGAAATCTCGATTCAGAGTAAAGTCGAATTCAACTATCCGGACGTTGAGGACGACGAGCACGGCCACGCCGCCGAATCCGGCAACGCGCCAACGCCGAAATAAGTGTGAGCAAAAGGTACATCGCTGATCTCTAATGCTTCTGTCACGCGATAGCAAAATGCTGCCTAATCAAAGTTCGCCTTCAGCACCGTTGGCGACTGGACGTAACGCGAAGTCATAACGTTAAATGGCGGAAGCGCGTTTTCAGACCCCCGGACGACAAGTTCAGTGAATCTCTCGCGCAATCGAACGCCGTTTCGATGCTCTCGGGTCGGGTCGTTCGCATACCAGCTCGCAAGCGCACCGAGCCCAGATTCTGGAGGAGGTTTTCAGTGTCCCCTTCAATTATTCTGCCACCGATACATCGACGCCGGGCGGATGAGCGGGCAATCGGTTCCGCGGTCAAATTCTCGGATAGCGGAACACCGGGTGCGGCATCAACTGCTCGGCGTGGAGGCCGTCTCGGCGGATAATGACCTCTTCCATCGCCTCGGCTGCGCCGAGGCAACCGGCCAGAGGACTATGCGAGGGGTTTTGACGCTCTTTCGGCCGTTCGTTAGCATACCCCGCTCGCAGCCGAACCGACGCGCGATCCTGGAGGAGCTTTTCAAATGTCGCCTGCCGATGTCCTGAAGCTTTGCAAAGAAAAGAAAGTGGAGTTCTTCGATCTGCGGTTCATGGATTTTCCCGGGCTCTGGCAGCATACCACCTGCCCGATCAACGAATTGACGCTCGAAAGCTTCGATCACGGATTCGGATTCGACGGCAGCAGCATTCGCGGATGGCAGGCGATCAACGAATCGGACATGCTGCTGGTTCCCGTGGCCAGTACGGCCAAGATCGATCCGTTCATGACGCATACGACGCTGTCGATCATCTGCGACGTGCGCGATCCGATCACCAAGAAGGAATATTCGCGCGATCCGCGCTCCATCGCCCGCAAGACGGCGGCGTATCTCAAGAAGGCGAAGATCGCCGACACGGCTTATTTCGGGCCGGAACTGGAATTCTTCATTTTCGATCAGGCGTTTTACGATCAGGGGATCAATTTCGGGAAATATTACGTCGGCAGCCGCGAGGGCATCTGGGGACGCGGCGACGAAGACCCGACGAACCTGGGCTACAAGGTGCGGCTGAAGGAGGGGTATTTCCCCACGCCGCCGATGGACACCATGCAGAACATCCGCAGCGAGATGGTGGCGACGCTGATCGAGCTGGGGATTCCCGTCGAGGCGCATCATCATGAAGTGGCCACCGGCGGGCAGTGCGAAATCGACATGCGGTATCAGGACCTGGTGACGATGTCGGACAACGTCATGATGTACAAATATGTCTGCAAGAACGTGGCGGCGCGGCATGGGAAGGTGGTGACGTTCATGCCCAAGCCGCTGTTCCAGGACAATGGGTCGGGGATGCACGTGCATTTCAGCTTGTGGAAGGGGGACAAGCCGCTGTTCGCGGGGAACAAATATGCGGGGCTGAGCGAATTGGGGCTTGCACGCCATCGGCGGGATTCTCAAGCATGCCGCGGCGCTGTGCGCGCTGTGCAATCCGACGACCAACAGCTACAAGCGGCTGGTGCCGGGGTACGAGGCGCCGGTGAATCTGGTGTACAGCAGCCGCAATCGCTCGGCGGCCATCCGCATTCCGATGTACAGCGAGAATCCCAAGACCAAGCGGATCGAATTCCGCTGCCCCGACAGTTCGTGCAATCCGTATCTGGCGTTCAGCGCCATCGTGATGGCGGCGATCGACGGGATCGAAAATAAAATCGATCCGGGCGATCCGCTGGACAAAAATATGTATCACCTGACGCCGGCGGAGTACGAGAAGATCGACTCGGCCCCCGGCTCGCTGGAAGAAGCGCTGAACGCGCTGGAGGAGGACCACGAATTTCTGCTCAACGGCGACGTGTTCACCGCGGACGTGATTCACTACTGGATCAAATACAAGCGAGAGAATGAAGTCGATGCCATCCGCCAGCGGCCGCATCCGTATGAGTTCTGCATGTATTTTGATATTTGAGAGCCCCGCGGAGCAAACTCCGTGGGCTTTGGTGGCGGGTTCTATATTCTACGGCTCTGACGCATCGTGATTTACCCCGGCCTGATCGCCTATCCGAAAATCGATCCGGTCATGGTCCAGATCGGACGGCTGAAAATTCGCTGGTATGGCATGGCCTACCTCACGGGGTTCGTGCTGGCCTATCTCATCCTCGGCCGGCTCGTGAAAAAAGGGGTCCTGCGAATCTCCAAGGAGGCATTGTCCGATCTGGTCGGCTGGCTGGCGCTGGGGGTGGTGGTGGGGGGGCGGACAGGATGGTGGATTTTCTATCACAAGATCGATCCCACTGCGCCGCCGGAACCGTGGTGGGAACCGATCGCCATCTGGCACGGAGGGATGAGCTTCCACGGCGGCCTGAGCGGCGTGCTGCTGGTGCTGTGGATTTGGTGCAAGCTCAATCGCGCCCCGCTGCTGAACATCGCCGATTGCCTGGCGCTGGTGACACCCATCGGCCTTTGCCTGGGCCGGATCGCCAATTTCATCAACGGCGAATTGGTGGGCGCGTCAGCCATGTTCCGTGGGCGATGATTTTTCCGGGTTACACCCAGCCGCGGCATCCGTCGCAGATTTATGAAGCGATCCTGGAAGGTCCGGTGTTGCTGGCGGTCCTATGGTCGCTGAAGGCTCTGAAAAATCGCCGCGACGGGCAGATCGCCGCCGCGTTCGTCGTGTTCTACGCCATTTTCCGATTCCTGGTTGAGTTCACGCGGCAGCCGGATGTGCAGCTCGGTTACATCGCCTTCGGCTGGCTGACGATGGGACAATTGCTCAGCGTCGTGATCGGACTACTGGGGGCGGCGTGGTGGCTGATCCTGACGTTGCGGCACGTGGAGAACGAAGGACGCACATTCCGCCTCGCGCCGATGAGGCGTCATTGGCTCGGCCCGGTCGTGGCTGGATTGGTTCTGCAGATCTCTGCACCAACGTGTTGGTGGCCTCGACTTCCACGCGTCGATTCAGTTCCTGCGCATCGGGGGTGTATTGATGTTCGGTCAGCGGCTCGTAGGTGGAGCATCCCTGGACGCGCAGGATGCTCGGATCGACACCATGATGGGCGAGGTAATCGGCCGCCGCCTGCGCCCGCCGGATCGACAGGTCCATCTTCTGCTCTTCGGTGGCGCCGTCGGGGAAATCATCCAGCGAGGTGTGCCCCTTGACCATGACGATGTTGCGATGCCCGCGAATCACTTGGGCGATCTGGGTCAACGCCGATTTGGTTTGGTCGTTCAGGACGGCGCTGCCGCGGTCGAACAACATCTTGCCGCCCTCGGTGGCGTGGTTGGCCGGGCGGATGCTGGTGACATCCGGCTCGCTTCCGACGGCGCCTTTGGGTTGGTTGTCGGTGTTGCCTTTTTTGCCGATCGCCGGGCGGATGAATCCTCGACAGCCCGTCCATGATCATCTGCATGTCCACCGGGTCGCGGCTCTGGGGATTGGGGACGTATCCGAACCCCCCGCGGATGGCCGCGGCGATCTTCACCACGTAGTCGGCCGAATCGCTGTCGCCTTTTTTTCCCGGCTGGGGCTTGAGCACCCACAGGATCACGAAAAACCCCATCATGCAGCATGACGAGGTCCGCGAACGTGAAGATCCATTCCGCGCATTCTTCACATTCCGATTTCTTGCACTTGCAGGCTTTGTGCGGCCATGAACGATATCCGCGTTATGCCGCCTTGGGAATGGCCGCCTGCTGCTTGCTGCTCAGGAAGCTCATCAACTGCATCTCGACGACGCGCGGATTGTTGCCGGCCTGGATGCTGAGCACGCCCTGGAGCATGATTTCCTTGGCGAAGACTTCCTCGTGGCTTCGCAGGCCGAGCTTTTCCGCGATGGGGCCGGCGACCAGGTTCTGCAGCATGCAGCCGTACAGCGTGCCGGTCAGGGCGATGGCCAAGGCATTACCGATGACGCTGGCGTCGCCGGCGAGGTTGCGGAACATCGCCACCTGGGCGATCAGCGTGGCCATCAGTCCGAATCCGGGGCCGAACTTCGCCAGGCGTTCCGAAGAAATGCTTGCCATGCTTGTGCCGCTCGCTCATCGATTCGATTTCGATGCGGAGGATGCGTTCGATGATTTCCGGATCGGTGCCGTCGATGGTGAGCTGCAACCCGCGGCGGAGGAAGGGATCGGGCGCTTCGCGGGCCACGGATTCCAGGGCCAGCACGCCGTCGCGGCGGGCGGTTTCGGCGTATTGCACCATCTCCTTGATGACATGCTCGATGTGCGTTTCCTTGTTCGAGCGCCATTTCTTGAGGTAGGCGAGGACCGCCCGTGACGGCGTGCAGCGGCATCGAGATCATCGCCGCCCCGACCGATCCGCCCAATACCAGCAGAATTTCATTCGGTTTGAAATACGCCCCCATCGCCCCTTCGGAGGCGTGGAACATCGACCAGAGCACGGCCACCCATGCCAGAACCAGACCGATCACCGTTGCCAGGTCCATGAATCCCTATTTCGGCAAAAACCGCCCGACGTGATGAAAGTTATTGGACGATAAGGGTTTTGGTACTGCCGCCGAGCCGCGCGGGATTCGATGAACCGCTCAAAGCGGCTAATGCAACTGCAGCGCGGCGGTAAGCGATGGGGGAGAAACGGCGTCGATCATTTTCTGAATCCGGGCCTTGTCCACATCGTCCGCATTCTTCAGGGCGTGTTTCAGCGTCGGCAGGGCCTTGGGGCCCATTTCCAGAATGGCGTGTTCCGCCTCCGCCTGCTCGGTATCGTCGGCGGCGCGAATCAGCGTTTGCACCTCCACCTTCGCGTCGTCGGCATTGAATTGGGCTTCGGCCTGACGCGTCGAGGAAATGGTATATTTTGCATCCTCAAATCCGTCCGTCCCCAGATCACGCATCGATTCCAGGTGCACGACGACAAAGGCTTTCAAATCATGCACTTGCTGCGTCCGAAGGTCGGGCTGGTCTTTCCTGCCGCTCCATCGCAAATCCGATTCGGGGCAAAGCAGCAACAGGAACGATTTGCCGATTTGTGTTGGCGTCAGCGCCTGTCCGCAGATGGCATCTTGCTGCACATCCGGGTCGGCCATGAATCGAACAACCGAGAGGTGATCCCCCGGCTTGCCTGCTCCGTCGAGGAGCTTGGTGATTTCAAAATCGTATAATTGGAAATCTTTAAGGTAATTAGACTTAAGATCATCGGAAGGCCGCGTGGTGGATGAGATCAGCGATACGGGGTTTGCGATCGAACTTAGCTTGGCAACGACAATCAGCTTCGACCACTCCACCGCGCGGTCATCGAGGTTGTCCCTCAAGCAGGCGGTCGCGGGGCGGGAAACGGCAATCAAGCAGACCGCAACCATCCCCGTGACACCCCAGAAATGCCTGCGCACACGCATGATAACCTCCGTAGTGAACAAGAGTAACGTGCTGATGATACAACGTCCGAGATAAAAATATATTGATTTCATGGGGTGGATTTAGGTAATTTACCGCTGCTCCATGTCTGTAGCAGGGAATTTCAGATGGAAAGTAACAAGTCGTTCGCTGCCGAGGGCGCGCCCGTCGCGGTAGCTCAAAAAGCCAAGCCCGCCAAAAAACGCAAGCCGGCGCAGATGCCGCCCTTCCACGTCGTCTTGATGAACGATGACGATCATACGTACGAGTACGTCATTGAAATGCTCAAGGTGATTTTCGCCTACCCGGATGAAAAGGGCTATGAATTGGCCAAGGAAGTGGATCGCGAGGGGCGGGTGATTCTCCTGACGACGCACCGCGAACTGGCGGAGTTGAAACGCGATCAGATTCATGCGTATGGCGCCGATACGCGCGTGGCCACCTGCAAAGGCTCCATGTCCGCGGTCATCGAACCGGCCGAAGGATAGTTCACCACGCGACAAGGGGAAGATACAGCGCCGCGTTCTCGGCGGCCATTTTTGCCGTCGGCCGGTCGAGGTGCATTTTCTTTACTCCTTGCGTCGGCGGCGCCGCGTTGGCCGCCATTTCGTCATCGGCCGATGCCCCCAGCGCGGTGATCGGATCATTCATCGGGACGACGCTCGGGATGGGATTGAGAATCAAGCCAGTCTGATCCCCCATGGCCCGCTTGGGCATCGGTTTATGGTCGATATTGAGCAGCACCAGGGCCACGATCCATAGCGCGGCCACTGCCGCGTGCAAGCTGGGGCGGAATGGAGGTTTTCGCGGCGATTTTTTCGGGATCGCCGCCAAGGCCGCCGGCTTGGGCGGTTCGGCGGATGGGGGGGGAGCGGGATTGACCTGAAGCGACAAATCCATCGGCGAGCGCGGCCGCACCCGCCGCCGAACGGCTCGATCTTCCTCCCCGGCCGCTTCCGGCACCCCGCGCATCGGCTGGCGGGCCTCGGCATAAACCGAATCCCAACTGCTTGAGGCGATGCCGGACAACAAGGTCTGAAGCTCCTCATGATCGTAAGCGGGGGGGTCTTTCGGCCGCGGCTGCGGGCAGGGCATGTTCTGAAGAACTTCACCCTCGCCCGGCAGCAGGAGCGTGAACCCCGATAGCGTTCCGGCCAGCGAATCGCCCGGATCGGCCGGCCGCGCCGGCGTCAAAAGCTGCTCGGCGAGGTCTTCATTGGGTAATCCCGCGTGGAAAATGATTTTCCATCGCCCCAGCCGCACGACATCGTCGTCCTTCATCATTCGCGGCCCGGCGAGCCGTTCGCCGTTGAGGATCGTCCCATTCTTGCTGTGCAGATCGTATAGTTTCCATCCGGCCCCTTCGCGTTCCAACCGGCAATGCCGCCGGGACAACAGAATATCGCGCACGATCACGTCGCAGTCCGGAGCGCGCCCGATGACGATGTCGCAGGTCAGCTCGCGGCGGTCGATCTCCTGCCCGTTGGTCTTGACGACGATGTAAGGCACTTCGAGATTATCGAACCGTTGAGGCGGGGAAGGCCAATTTTCGGTTTGGCCGAGGCGGCAGGGTGCTCTGCCGGCAGGGACACGTCATTCCGGAAGGTTCTCCAGGTCCAGCCGGTCCTTGGTTCTATTCGAAAGCTCCTTCATTTCGCGAAGCCAATGAAGCGAGACATATCGCAGCCCTTCGGACTCGATGCTTGAAGCCAGGAATTGGCCAACGTCTTCCTTCGGGAGGCCCGGAATATGGTCGAACAGGTCGAGAAATCCGTAACGGGTGCACAGCATCATCAATCGCGAAGCCTGAATGAACGGAAGTGTGATTGGATAAGTGCGTTCGATTCCGGTGGCTGGATCAACGTCTTTGCCGATGTAACGCGCGTTGATTTCAGTTAATGCCGCGAGCAAAGCCCGCTCCGCCTCCGGCGATCGAAGCCAAACGACATCCGTATCTTCCGTGGCCCTTCCATAGCCGTGGAAGTTTACGGCATGTCCGCCGATGATGACAAACGGCACACCATGGCTCCGCAGCACGCCAAGAAGTTCCAGGTCATCAGGCATCAAGGTCTCGGATTGGAATGGCGCGGGCCTTAAAGTTCCGGCGAAGGAAATGTTCGTATCCGTGGGGTGAGCGCCGCAGCGTGGCCCACATGCGCCGCTGAAGTTGAGCCATGTCGCGCATCCGCTGCGCCGGCGTTTTCTGTTGCGCCAGTTTTCGCCGCAATCGATCGCGAAGCGAAAGTTGATCGGTCAGGTCTTCCACAATCATAGGATTGTACCCAAAAATCGAGATGAATATCGCCCCTGACTAAAACCCCCGCTGCGCGATCTCCACCGCCTTGAGCATCGCCTTGGCCTTGTTCATCGTTTCCTCGTACTCGTTCTCCGGGACCGAATCGGCCACCACGCCCGCGCCGGCCTGGACGTCGAAAACTCCGTTGCGCCAAACGATCGTGCGCAAGGCGATGCACGTATCCATGTTCCCCGCGAAATCCAGATACCCCACGGCGCCCCCGTACGGCCCGCGGCGCGTCGGTTCCAGTTCGTCGATGATCTGCATCGCCCGGATTTTGGGAGCGCCGCTGACCGTCCCCACCGGCAAACTCACCCGCAGGGCGTCGAGGGCCGTGAGTCCATCGGCCAACTCGCCCGTGACGTTGCTGGTGATGTGCATGACGTGGCTGTAGCGCTCGACCGTCATCACGTCGCTGATCTTCACCGTTCCCGCCTTGGCGACCCGGCCGACATCGTTGCGATGCAGGTCCACGAGCATGATGTGCTCGGCCCGCTCCTTGGGATCGGCCAGCAGTTCCTGCTCCAGGGCCGCATCCTCCTGCTGGGTCGCGCCGCGCCGACGGGTGCCGGCCAGCGGCCGGCTCGTCACCACGCCGTCGCTCACCCGGCACAGAATCTCCGGGCTCGATCCGATCAGCGTGCAGGCCGGGCTTTTCAAGATAAAACATGAACGGCGACGGATTGATGATCCGCAGCGCGCGGTACACATCGAACGGGTCGGCGGCCGAATTCACCCGCAGGCGCTGGCTCGGCACAAACTGAAAAATATCCCCGGCCTTGATGTATTCCTTGCCGGCGCGAACCATCTGCTCGTACTGCTGCTTGGTGCAGTTGGCCGAAAACGCCAGCGAAAGCGGTCCGCCCGCGTCGATCTCGCCGATGGCGGAAATCGGCGGCTGCTGCAAGCGTGAAACGATCTCGTCGATCCGCCGGCACGCATCCCGATACGCCGCCTCCGCCCCGCCCCCGCCGATCTGGGCGTTGGCCACCACCTTGATCGTCTTGTCCACGTGATCGAAGATCACCAGCTCGCCATACAATCCAAACAGCAGGTCCGGCAATCGCCGATCGTCCTTTGGCGGAGAGGGAAGCTTTTCCCCTTCGTAATATCGAATGGTGTCATACCCCGCGTATCCCACCAGCCCGCCGGTGAACGCGGGCAAATGCTTGTCGCGGTGATACGATTCCGCCGGCAGGAGCTTTTTGCAAATCGGCCAGCGGATCGGCGGTCGTGAACTCCCGCGGAGATTTGCCCGACATCCTGGATCGAAGCATGGCCGTCGGCCACCTGATAAATCAGCCGCGGCCCCGCCGCGATAAAGCTGTATCGCCCGATCTTTTCTCCGCCGATGACGCTTTCCAGCAGGAATGCGTGTTGTTCGCGGCCCAGAACCTCAAACGCACTGACCGGCGTCAGCCGGTCGGCCAGCAATTGCCGGTAGACCGGAACGATTTTCGCCCCGGCGGCGATGCCGGAGAATTCGTCGAAATTTGGAAAAAGCCGTCGCATCGGTGCAAATCAAAAGTATGTGGACCGGCAGGAAAGGTCAAAGATTCATCTGGATACGATTGACGGCCATTTACGCCGGGCTGAGATTCCACTGTCTGGCACGGGCGGCCAGGGCCTGCGCATACATCGGCCAATCATGGAGCGTGGCGGGGTCGAAATCCGCGCCGTTTGGCCAGACCAAGGTCTTGACCTCGGGATCGATCCGGACCTGGTTGAACACCGCCAAGTCTCGCAACGGGCCGAAAAGCTCTCCGGCCAGCACCGGTTGAAAGTCAATCACCTGTTCCGTGGCATCATCGAATTCGATGCGCAGCGTATAGGGACCTTCGATCTTGAATGATCGAACTCGGTGTAAGGGATGTTTCATCGGGAAAGCTCCGAATAATGATGCCAAAAAAACGGCTAAGTTCCGGCACCGGAGAATTATACCACGCTGAGACACGCACCGGCTCTGTAATGGCAATCCCGACAACTTTGCTTAATCTTTATGCCGATGCCCTACGAAATCTCCACGATCCGCCAGTTCTCGGCCAGCCATCAATTACGGCTCTATGACGGCTCGCTCGAGCCGCTGCATGGGCACAATTGGTCGGTTAAAGTCGTCGTTTCCGCCGCGAAACTCGACCCCATCGGCGTGGTCATGGATTTTCACGAACTGGAACGGCTGGTCGATCGGCTGGTCGCTCCGATGCACAATCGCCATTTCAACGAACTGCCAGCGTTCGCGGCCGGTCTGAACCCCTCGGCGGAGAACGTGGCCGGCCATATCGGGTCCAATCTGGCTCTTCCAGCGGGGGTTCGCCTGGTCTGCGTCGAGGTATGGGAAACGGCGGAGAACTCGGCGGTTTATCGGCCGTGAACGAGTTATCGCCCGGGGTCAATATATGTTTGACCCGCGCTCAGCCGACCAATAGGATGAAGTACCAGCCATGAAATGTGAAAAGTGCAATAGGCCGGCGACGGTGCATCTGACGGAGATCCGTAGCGGCAAAAAGATTGAAAAGCATCTCTGCGAGCAATGCGCGGCCCAGGTCGAGGGCTACCCCACCAAGGCGCACACGCCGATCAACGAATTGCTGACCAATTTCGTCCTGGCCCACAGTGGCATGACCAAGGAGCAATCCGGCTCCTGCCCGCAATGCGGGATGGCCTGGGCGGATTTCCGCCAAACGGGCCTGCTCGGCTGCGAGCATGATTACACCGCGTTCGACAAGGATTTGAGCCCTCTTCTTCAGCGGGCGCACGAGAACGCGACCCACCACCTGGGCAAGGTGCCGACGCGCCGCGGGGGAACCAGCGTTCCGGTCAAACGCCAACTCGACGTGACGCGTTTGCGCAAGGAGTTGGGCCGGGCCGTCGAATCCGAAGATTACGAACGCGCCGCCAAGCTGCGCGACCAGATCCGTGAGGCCGAAGGCCAAGGGCAATAGGGCGATTCCATGAAGCTCAGCGATCTGACTTCCCAGGCAGGCGAATGGCTCCGCGGCAGCGGGCCCATGAGCGATATCGTCATCTCCTCGCGCATCCGCCTGGCCCGAAACGTCTCCGGATTTCCTTTTCTATCCCGCTGCAGTCGAACGCAGCGGCAAAGCCTCGAGCATAAAATCCGCGATACGATTCTGGCGGCGCGGCTCTCCCCAAAAACCCTGTACGTCGATCTTGAATCCGCCCCGGAGATCGACCGCCAACTTCTGGTCGAGCGCCATCTCATCAGCCGGCCGCACAAGGAAGCCCAGGGCGCCCGCGGCGTCGCGGTCGGCGAAAACGAAACCCTGGCGATCATGGTCAACGAGGAGGACCATCTTCGCATCCAGGTCCTCCGCAGCGGCTTGCAGCTTGAAGAAGCGTGGGAACAGATCAACGTGATCGACGACCAACTCGAAGCCACGCTTGATTTCGCGTTTCATCCGCGGTTCGGATACCTGACGGCGTGTCCCACCAACGTCGGCACCGGCATCCGCGTCAGCGTCATGCTGCATCTGCCGGCCCTGAAACTCACCAGCGAAATCGAAAAGGTCTTCCGGGCCGCCAAGGAACTGCGCCTGGCCGTCCGCGGCCTCTATGGCGAAGGCACCGAAGCCACCGGCGATTTCTATCAAATCTCCAACCAGACCACCCTGGGCAAGACCGAGGAAGAGATCGTCGGCGATTTCAAAAACCTGGTGATTCCCAAGATCATCGATTACGAGCAGCACGCGCGAAAGACCCTTCTCAGCGAGCGCCCGCTGGCGCTGGACGACAAGGTGTGGCGGGCGCTGGGCCTTCTGCGCTCGGCCCGGCTCATGGAGACGGAGGAAACCCTCGTCGCCCTCAGCCACCTGCGTCTGGGCGTGAATCTCAAGCGCGTGAAGGACATCGACATCAACAAGGTCAACGAGTTGTTCCTTCTCACGCAGGAGGCCCATCTGCAAAAGATTCTGGGCAAAAAGTTGGAGGGGGATGCTCGCCGGGCCGCCCGCGCCGAGTTTATTCGTCAACGACTCAGCGCCGAGTGATTTGCGGTTTCCCCGAAAGCCGCACGATGGCCATCGTGCGGGATTCCGAAACGCAAGATTTTCCCCCGCGATTTTCGAGCCAAAGTCGTCTATATTTGCCGAACCATGATCCGCAAACTCGCTTTCCTCGCGGCGATCCTCTTCAGCGCCTTGTCCTGCCTTGCCGACCAGGTCGGCGTCTCCGCCGCCATCAGTCTCAAAGAGACATTGACCGCTATCGCCAATCTTTATGAGGCCGACACGCACAACACCGCCGATCTGAATTTCGGCGCATCGGGAACGATGGCGGTTCAGATTCAGCAAGGCGCCCCGATCGATCTGTTCATTTCCGCCGGGAACAAGGAAGTGAACGATCTGATCGCGGCGGGGCTGGTCGAACCGGCATCGCGGCGGGTCGTCGCCGGAAACCAACTGGTCCTGATCGTCCCCGCCGATTTCCCAAACCCGCCGGCAAAGTTCGACGATCTGTTGGCCGATCGCTTTCGCCACGTGGCGATCGGCGAGCCCAAGGTCGTTCCCGCCGGGCAATACGCGAAGCAAACCTTGCAGTCTCTGGGCCTGTACGAAAAGCTTATGCCCAAGCTCATCATGGGTGAGAACGTTCGCCAGGTTTTGTCATACGTCATGCGCGGCGAAGCGGATGCCGGATTGGTCTATTCCACGGATGCCCGCCAGGCGGACGGCTCGGTTCACGTCGCCCTGACCGCCCCGGAATCCGCGCACCAACCGATCGTTTATCCCGCCGTCATCGTAAAAGCCGGGAATCACGCCCTGGCGGAGGAGTTTCTCGACTACCTGTCCACGGACCAAGCTCGGCGGGTTTTCCTCGATCATGGATTCACCGTTCCCACCCCGCGGGCCGCGACGCGCCCCTAGAAAGAGAAAGCCGAAAACCAGACACTTGCAATCATGAATCCACTTTGGCAAGCGCTGCTGCAATCCATGCGGATCGCGGCGGTGGCGACCATGGGCGCCGCCGTCGTGGCCATTCCACTGGCCTACTTTTTATCTCACCACCAATTTCGCGGGAAAGCGCTTGCCGAAACATTGCTGACGATGCCGCTGGTTTTGCCGCCCACCCTCGTCGGATATTTTCTGCTGGTGATGCTCGGTCATAACGGGCTGTTGAGCCATCCGTTTCACTTCAGCATCATCTGGACGTGGTACGGCGCGGCCGTTGCTGCCGGGGTCGTCGCTTTCCCGCTGTTGCTGATGCCGACCCGCGCCTCTTTTGAGGGGATCGATCACGAGTTGGAAGACGTTTCCAGGCTCATGGGCGCAAATCGTTTGCAGGTCTTTTGGTACGTGAGCTTGCCGTTGGCGGCCCGCGGAATTGCCTGCGGATTTCTGCTGGCTTTCGCCCGTGCGCTGGGCGAATTCGGCGCCACGGTCATGGTTCTGGGAATTCGCGACACCACGCGAACTCTGCCCATTCTCGTCTACGATGAATACGAGGACCTTCACCCCGTCGGCCTGGTGCCGGCCGTGCTGCTCCTCTCGGGCGTGACGCTCGTGGTGATGGTGCTTTACAGCCGTCTTTTCCGCTCCGAATCAAAAAAATCTTAACCGTGACTAACTTCACAATCTTTCGGCCGTTTTATTACGTAGAAGATGTGAAGGGACGAGCTGAACCGGGGATGCACGGAGGAGATTCCCGCCGGCTCAAAGGTTTCTTCCACAGAGGATGCGCCGGTGGCGCAGGGTTTGCCCCTCTCGACGGTGATGTTTGCCGTGCCAGGGAGCAGCGGAGTAGAGGCCATGATCAACATCAAACATTTTATGGACGCGGTTGAGCCCGGAGACGGCAATCGAATTTGGGTCGAGCCCATTGGCCTGACCAAAGACTTCAAACAATGGTGCCGGGTCAATCACACGTTGTGTCACGTCGCTCCCCCGCGCGACTTATGGGATTGGTTCCTGGCACATCCGGACGGATACGAATTCTTCCGCGCCCGCTACCACGAATGGCTCAGCAAAAGCCCCTACAAGCCGGCGCTGCAGCAGTTGGCCTGCGCCGCCGTGCGCGAGGACATCACGCTGCTGCACCAGTCTGACGATCCCGAGCACAACTCGGCGACGGCCCTGCACGAGTTCCTGTCGGAACTCGAAGCGTACTGCCCGCCGGATTTGTGATTGAACCGCGGAGACGCGGAGGACGCAGAGAAAACCACCGAGTTAAAGCGCCAATATCTTCTGTTTTTGCCGTGTCTTTCTCCGCGTTCTCTGCGTCTCCGCGGTGCAGTCCTTTGATCGCCGCGGCGATGGGGATATAGTTGGGACGTGACGACCAGCGCTTCGCAACCCCATTCAATCCTGGACGATCTCACCGAACCGCAGCGGCAGGCGGTCACGCACCTCGATGGCCCGCTGCTGATCGTGGCCGGGGCCGGGAGCGGAAAGACCCGCGTCATCACCCGCCGCGTCGCGCATCTCCTGGGTTTGGGAATTGATCCCCGGTCCGTCCTGGCCATTACCTTCACCAACAAGGCGGCCGGCGAAATGAAGCAGCGCATCTCCGCCGCGTCCCCCAAACCGCTGCGCGATTGGGGCCGGCTCGATCAACCCTGGCCGATCATCTGCACGTTCCATTCCCTTTGTCTGCGAATCCTCAAGCATTACGCCGTCCGGATCGGTCTGCCGCCGAATTTCACGGTGTACGATTCGGCCGATCAGAACCGGCTGGTGAAGGAGGCGATGAAGGCGCTGGACGTTCCCACGCTGAATTTCACCCCCGGCGCGGTGCACGGAACGATCAGCAATGCCAAGAACCGCCTGATCGACGCCGAGGAATTTGCCGCCTCCACGGTTGACCACTACACGCGCACGGTCGCCCCGATCTTCAAAAAATACCAGCAGCTCCTCGCCGCCAACAACGCCCTGGATTTTGACGATCTGCTCATGCGGGCCGTCGTGGCCATGCGCGAGCATCCCCAGGTTCTGGCCGAATTGCAGGAGCGATTCCACTACATCCTCATCGACGAATACCAGGACACCAACCACGCCCAGTACGTCCTGGTCCACGCCCTGGCCATGAAGCACCGCAACATCTGCGTCGTCGGCGATCCGGATCAGTCCATCTATGCCTGGCGGGGGGCGGACATCGCCAACATTCTCGATTTTGAAACAGGACTATCCCGACGCCACGGTCATCCGGCTGGAACAGAACTACCGCTCGACCAAAACCATCCTGGCCATCGCCGACCGTCTCATCTCGCACAATCGCCGGCGGAAGGAAAAGAAGCTCTGGACCGAAAACGAGGCGGGCGAAAAGGCGCTGGTCCTGCTCTGTCAGGACGAGCACGATGAGGCGCGAGCCGTCGCGGAGGAATTGGGCAAGTCGCATCGGACGGGCGTGGATTGGAACCGCATGGCCATTTTCTATCGCATGAACGCCCAGTCTCGCGTGATGGAAGACGCCCTGCGGCGAATGCAGATTCCCTATCAAATCGCCCGCGGCGTGGAATTCTACAACCGCAAGGAAATCAAGGATGTCCTGGCCTACCTCCGCGTCATCGCCAATCGCTGGCGACGAGATCAGCCTCACGCGCATCGTGAACGTGCCGGCCCGCGGCATCGGCGACGGGAGCGTGAAGCTCATGCAGGCCCACGCGGTCGGCGCCGGGCTGTCGCTTCGGGAGGCCATGCGGCAGGCCGACCGCATCCCCGGACTCTCCACGCGGGCCGTGAAATCCACGGGCAATTTCGTGCGGCTCATCGAATCCTTCCGCGCCGGACGCGAAGGCGTTCGTCAAACGATGCGATCTCTCATGGAAGACGTCGTCCGCCGCGGCGGCATCGAGCAGATGCTCCGCAAAATTGACCCCGGCGAGGAAGAACAATTGGCCAACGTCGAGGAACTGATCTCCGCCGCCGCGGAATACGACCGGGAAAATCCCGAGGGATCGCTGGACGATTATCTCTGCCAGGTCAGTCTCGTCAGCGACGCCGACCACATGGCCGGGACCGGCGGGGCCGTCACGCTGATGACTCTGCACGCCGCCAAGGGATTGGAATTTCCCGTCGTGGCCATCATCGGATTGGAAGAAGGATGTCTGCCGCACGTCCGCGCCCAGAACGACATGCAGCAATTGGAAGAGGAGCGCCGACTCTGCTTCGTGGGCATCACCCGCGCCCAGAATCGGCTCATTCTTTCCAAGGCCGCCCGGCGCACCATCCGCGGATTGTCCGGTCCAACCGTGACGAGCCAATTCCTGGCGCAGATTGCCCAAGGAAATGCTGCACATCGTCAACCACACCGGCGCTGCCGATGATGATCTGGAACCGATGGATTTCCATGTCGGCCAACGGGTGAAGCACCCCACGTTCGGCGTCGGCGAAATCGTGGACCTGTCGAAATCCGGAACTGGCCGCAAAGCCATCGTCGATTTCCGCATCTCGGGCCGGAAAACGCTGTTGTTGGAATTCGCGCGCCTGGAACCAGCGTCATCGTGATTGCTTTTTCAGCGCCGCCAGCAGATTCCGCTGGGCCATGGCGTTGTCCGGATCGATGATCAGCGCTTTTTGCAGGATCGCGATTCCCGCGTCGAGCTGGCCCTGCTGGGCCAAAATCGCGCCGACGCTGGCCATCGCATCGACATTCTCCGGATCGATTTCCAGCACCCGTTGATACTGGGCCAGCGCCTCGGCCAGGCGTCCCTGGGCGTAAAACGCCTTGCCCAGATTCGTGTGGGCGCCGACTGATTCGGGATCTTCGGCCAGGACGATCCGGCATTGCTCGATGGCTTGGGGAATTTGATTTTCCTGGATCAGGACAACCGCCAGATTGGTGCGGGGCGGTTCGTATTCGGGGAACAATTGAATGGCCTTGCGATAGGCCAGCATGGCCTGGGTGCGATATTGCGCGGGCCTTGGCCGCGTCGCCGGCCGACTGGCCGGCCAGCCCCTGGTACGCCGTGCCGAGTTGAAATTCCCTGCCGCGCGCAGCCGTTGGAAGACCGTTTCGGCGGAGCGGGGCGTGGCGTCGAGCGCCTTCAAATACATATCCCTGGCCGTCGAGTAATTTCCCTCGATGGCGAAGCATTGACCCAGGCCCACCCAATCGGCCGCGTCGTACTGAAGCTTCATCGCCTGCCGGAACTGCGCCTTGGCCGCTTCAAACTCGCCACCGTGCCTGAGCACGTCGCCGTAGTTGTTGTGAGCCATCGGCGAATCCGGATTCTTCGCCAGCGTGTCCGCCCAGAGCGTTCGGCGGTCGAGGTACACGCGAGCGCGCAAGTTGCTCGCGACGCACATCGCGATCAACGCCACAACCGCCAAAACCCGCCCAGCACCGGATGTACATCCGGTGCTCAGGCTTCCCGACAACCAGCACGATCAGACCGATGCAGGCGAGGTATTGAAAATGATCCGCGACGTAGGAGTACCGCATCGGAAAGACGTTTACGAATCCCAGGGCCGGAACGAGCGTGCCGACGAAAAAAAGCGTCGCCGCCACCGGTCCGCGGCCGATTCGCCGCCGCAGCAGCCAGCACGCGGTCACCGCCGCCAGCGCCGACAACGGGAACAGCAGCAGCCACGGCCGCTGCCGGGGATCGATCCGCCAATGCGGATAAATGAAGCTCAGCCTGGCCGGCCACAGCAATTTGACCAGATAAAACCAGATGGCCCGCCCGGCGATGCAGCAGCGATCCAGCGGCGTCAAAAAATCGAAGTCCGGTCCGATCGCGCCGACGACGTACTTTTCCATCCACCCCGTCAGACATCCCATCGCCGCCCCGGCCGCGAACATCGGCACGAGCGGCCACACGTCGGACGCGAGAATCTTTCCCCGCCGCCACCAGCACAGACAGCAGAATTGCCGCCGGCAATGTGGACGTCACCGATTTGCTCAGCAGCGCCGCGGCGAACAGGGCAAGACTCAGCGCATACCAGCCGATTCCCATCCTGGCGTCGCCGTCGGATTTCCAAATCCGCCTGCCCCAGCGCGTATGCAGATAGGTCCACAGCGCCAGAAAATAGAGCAGTCCGCTGAGCACATTTTTGCGTTCCGTCGCCCACGCGACCGATTCCACCTGGATCGGATGGACCGCGAAAATCGATCGCGGCCACGAACGCGCCCGGCACATTCAGCCGCGCCAGCAGTCGCCACAGCAGAATCGCGCCGCCCAGGTGCAGCAGAATGTTATCCAGGTGATATCCCAGCGGCCGCAGGCCCCAGAGGTGATATTCGATCCAGAAGGTCGTGTGCGTCAGTGGATAATATTGCGGCTCGGCCTTCAGCGGCTCGATCCAGATTCTTTCCAATCCCGCGGGCGTGCGAAGCTGAACGTTGTCCTCGATATACTGATCGTCGTCCC
Source organism: uncultured Phycisphaerales bacterium (assembly GCA_963771925.1). Lineage (GTDB taxonomy): Bacteria > Planctomycetota > Phycisphaerae > Tepidisphaerales > Tepidisphaeraceae > PALSA-1353. The sequence goes on along the minus strand of CAVYVE010000005.1, from coordinate 607,194 downwards.
AGACGAATCCATTTTTCAGCACCGGGTAATAAGCGGCGAGCGTGATGGCGATCAATGCGACAACGCGGAGAATGAGTTCAGCACGAGTTTTGCTTTTCACGGCATTGACGCCGGCTGGGTGGCGGGCCGGGTCGCCGGCCGGGTGGTGGCCAGCATCTTCATCGCCATATCCAGATTCTTTTGTGCGCCGGTCAGGCCGGGATCAAGTTTCAGCGCGGCCTTGAACGACTCGACCGCCGCTTCGTATTCGGCCATGTTCGTCGGCCGCGATGGCCAGGATTACCCGGCCAATCTCGTTGTAAGCCGGCGCATTATAATGTGTCCAGGTATCGCAGGATCACCATCAGGTTTTCCCTGGCCGCGGCGAGATCGCCGAGGTTTTCCTCGGCCAACGCCAGAGAGTACCGGGCTTCGACGCTGGTGGGATTGAACTGCACGGCCCGGGCGAAATCCGTGGCGGCATCGCGGCTGTACCGATTCTCCGCGGTCACGTCGTTGTGATCGTGTGCAAACGATGCCAGCGCCCAGTCCATGTGGCCGCGTTGCAGGGCCGCCAGCGGCAAGACGCGCTGGGCCTCGGGTCCGATCGTCGGCGAAGCCAACTCCGCCAGCGACAGATCGCTGGCTCGTCCGAAATCCTCCTGGGCCTGCTCGTACATATCCAGCAGCGGTCGTTCCCGAGGGGTGGCGGGGCGCGTCGTGGATGGTCGCTTCGCCGCCGATTTCACTTCCTCTTTCCCGAGTTCTCTCTGAAGCCGCTGGGCGCGGTTCCGATCGACCAGACCCATTGTGTAATACGGCAGCGGATCGTTGCGGGCCGCGGCAAAGCTCAACGCCTTGTTCAACTGCCCGGCGGCGTGCTCCAGCAATTGCGAGGCATCCGACTTGGGCGATCGCAGCAGCGTGATGTCGTTTTCCGCGGATTGATCGTACGCCTTGTACCGAACATCGTCCGGCGTGTCCGGATTGCCCAATACGGCGGCCAGGAGGCGGTCCGAGTCATCCAGCGCCGCCAGCGCGTCGTCGGCCGATGCGTCGGAAGCATCGCGGTCCTTTTCCTGAAGATAGCGGCCGGCATCGTCAAAGCTCTGGGCCGCTTCACTTTGCCGAATCACCGCCAGGTTGTATGCGGCCAGCCAACTCCGCGGATTCTTTTGGGGCAAGAGCACGTCCTGCCAGAGGCTCACGGGGTCGGCAAAGACCGCCGCGCGGAACCACGAAGCCGCGCCCGAGCGCCAGCAGAACGGCGGTAATCAGCACGGCGACCGGCGCCGATTTGCCGACCACCGGCTGGTCCGGGGAGGCCGCACGCGGTTTCCACAGCGGCGCCAGGATTCGCGATACGATCCAAACCGCCAGCACGATCAGCGGAATCCCCGCGAGGTATTGGTAGTGATCGGCCACGAAGGAAAAGCGGAATGGATACGCGTTGAAAAATCCCAGCGCGGGAAAGAGGGCCACGATGTAGCACAGCACCGCGGTCAGCGGGCCTCGGCCCAGTTTCCTGATGCCCAGCGCCAGCGCCGCGAGGACGAGCACCGCCAGAACAATCGGGAGCCACTCGGCGGCGTCGGCCGGGTTCGGAACTTGCCGCGGATAGACGAACGACTGGTGAATTGGCACGAGCAGTTTGCCGACGTAGAACCACAAGTCCCTGCCCGCGATCAGGAGCCGCTGGAGCGAAGCTCAATTGCCACCCCGGCCCCGATGCCCCGACCGGACCGTTTGGATTCGTTTCCAGCCGCGAGGTTTCCCACGCCAGGGCCGCTCCGATCACCAGCATCGGCACGAGGCCGAGAATCGCTCTCACCGAGATTCGCCGCTTCCACCACAGGATGATCAGCAGCGCCGCGGGCAGGAAGCAGACCACCGTTTTGGACAGCATCGCCAGGAGAAAAAAGCCGAGGCTGATCGCGTAGATTTGCCAGTCATCTTTCAGGTCCCAGATTTTCCGCGTGGAATCCGGATCGCGCATGGCGACGAATTCCAGATAAAACAGGGTGGAGACGAGGGCGAGAATTCCGCTGAGAACATTTTTGGATTCGCTGATCCAGCAGACGGATTCGGCCTGGAGGGGATGGATCGCCCAGATCGCCGCCGCCGCCCACGCGCCGGGGACGGACAATCGGCGAAGGATTCGCCACAGAAGCACCGCCGCGCCGGCGTGCAGGAGCAGATTCACCAACCGGTATCCCAGGGAATTGTTCTCCCAGAAATGATGCTCGATCCACAGCATCGTGAACGTCAGCGGATAATACTGAATCGTGCCGGGAGGAATCTTCCAGATCTGCAATAGTCCGGCGGCATCAAGCAGGGCGTGGTTCTGGGTGACGTACTGCTCGTCATCCCAGAGGAACGTGCCGCTGATGGCGGGCCAGAATGCGACCAGCACGATCAGGGCGAGGACCGCGGCCCAAAGATACCAATCCTGCCCGGAAGCCGGGTCATCCGGCAGGGTCATGACGAATGGCTGCCCCTCCTCCTGGGTCGGGTCGTTTGGATCAATCGGTGGATTGGGCGATTGCGGTTCGGGGCTCATCAAGCTCCTCGTTTCGGGTCACTCACGGCGGCGTGACATTGGCAATCGAGTATGATTACATATTAGCCGTTTTGGAGCAAATGGCCCCGGCCGTTTTGGATGCCACTTTTATGATTATCAGCACTTTGCCGTCCGATATCACCGATCCCATCAACGCCCGCATTCTGGCCGTTTCCGAAGACCGGATCGCCGGGTTCTGCCGCGACCCGATCGGCGAGATCGCCCGGCAAAGCGGCCTGTCGCCGGCCGTCGTCGTTGAGCGGATCACCGCCATGCTCCGCGCCGGAACCATTCGCCGGGTGCGTCAAACCTTGCTGGCCACCAATCTCGCCCAGGGGGCGCTGGTCGCATGGGTCGTTCCCGCCGGAGAAACTCAACAACGCCTTCGACTGGATGTTTCAGAGCGATCCATTTTCCGGGCACGTCGTGATCCGCAGCACCGATTCGGCGGTTGCCGGCAGCAAATACCGGCTCTGGACCACGCTGAAGGTTCCGCAGGGATTTTCGATGGAGAATCATTGCCGGCATCTCTGCATGCGCACCGGGGCCGAGGCATTCAAACTCATGCCGGCCAAACGGCTGTTCGTGCTGGGCGTCGGCCACGTGCGCCGCCGCGGACTGGAGCCGGGCAGCAAGGCCGATCAGCCGGCGGACGTCATCGAAAGCGGCATCGTCCAATTGAGCGACCTGGATTGGCGCGTCCTGATTCCGCTGAAGCGCGAGTTCGAGCCGGAGGAAATCTCGGAAAATCTCTGGGCCGGCCGCGCGCAGAGAGGCGGGCGTTTCACTGGAGGAATTTTGCCGGGTTGCCGAGGATTTGAACCGCCGCGGCGTCATCGGGCGGTTTTCCACATTTCTGGAACACGTCAAGCCGCTGGCGAGCGGGCAGCGCGTGACCAAATTCAACGCCCTGTTTCACTGGGCCGTCCCGCCGGGGCGGGAACTGGAGGCCGGGCGGCAGGTCGGACGATTCCATATCATGACCCACGCCTATTGGCGCGAAGGGGGCGAGGAATTCAATCACGTCAACATCATGGGCGTCGCCCACGGCACGGACAAGGAACTACTCCTGGCCCACAAGCGGGCGATCGACGAACATCTCGCCGCCGAGGGAATATCCGTCGGCTACACCAATGTCTTCTGGGGCGGCCGAAGCGAAATCAAGCCGAGCGAGATTTCGCCGCTGGATTACGAGCGCTGGCGCCGCGAGCAGGGGCTGAACCCGGCGGTCGGGCGCGAATGAAGCGAGCAGACATGGCCTTGCGTCTTAAGAGAATCTCCGCCGTCCGGAACCTTGGCGGCAATACCGCCAGCGCGTGCCGGAGCCGGATCATTCTGCCGCTGCTGTATATCGAATGGACTGGCCCGAGTGGGCCGCGTGGCTGCTGTCACAATCGGTCATGCTGGAAGTTCTGGAATATTGCAGCACGCTGGGGATCGTGGTCGGGCGTTATTTTCTATTTCGCCGGAGCGAAGGACCGTCTCGAGCAGAAGCATTACCAGGCGTGGCAGGTCATCAATACGGCCCAGGGCAAAGGCGGCAGCGGCGGACGAATCGACGCTCTTCAGGACCTCAACTCCGACGGCATTGCGCTCGTCGGCGTGGATTTGTCCGGCGCGTTTCTTCAGAATCTCGATGTTCCCAAGGCGAAGCTGCGTCGCGCCAACCTGAGCCGCGCCGACATGCGCAATGCCATCCTTTGCTCCGCCAATCTGGAAGATGCTTCGATGTTTTACACCAACCTCCGCGGCGCTGATCTGCGCAACGCCCGCTGGGTGGAGTGACCGACCTCACCAATGCCGATCTCACCGGCGCCGACCTGCGGCGGCGCGGATTTGGATCAGGCTATTCTCGACATGGCCGACCTGCGAAACACCGAACTGGCCGGAATCGCAAAACTGGCGATCCATTCAATCCATCAAACTTGCGGATATTCTGGACTGCAAGAATGCGCCCCGCGGGGTTTGTCGAATGGGCGACTGGCCAACGGCGCGGTTCAAATTGCGTCTGATGAGCAATGGGCCGCACATCACCGCCGCCACGCGACCGGCAATAAAATGATCCGTATTCCACGGGCTCGAATTACCGATAAAATATTTTGTGAGGCCGCGAGGTCGCGCATTTTCTCTTTATATGCTTCATGCCTCGTACAAAATTCTTCGCACGTGTTGCGTTGTGGTCGTCGGGGTCGCCCTGGCGGGGTGCGCTCGGACAAGGCCCAGCCGTTTCGGCGGAGGATTTCTACGCCCGGACAGATTCGCAGGCCGGGGCCATTGCCCCCATCTCGCCGACGGATAGGCCTGGAGGCATCCGTTGCCCGATGCGCAAACCGCCGAGCCGCCGCTGGGTGCGCAACCCACTCGCGGGGCAATCCAATGCCGATTTCACCCAAGGGCCGATCCCGCCGTATTCGTCCCTCCGCCGAGCGATCCCCAGTTTGAAGACGGCCCGGCCGACCACTGTGCCAACCACTGTTCCCACGACCATGCCCGCGATTGAGGGGGATCAGTATCTCACGCTTGGCGGGGTGGTGATGGTGGTCAACGGCCGGCCGATCTATGCCGACAAGGTTCTTCGCCGCGACCAGAATATTCTCCGCCAGTACGCCAGGCAGATGAGCTTCGCCGATTTCCAGGAAGCCGCCCGCGAACAGATCGAGCGCACCATTGAAGAGATGAAGACGACGAACTGGAAATCGCCGCCGCCGAGCGAACGCTCGATCCCAAGGATATTCAGCTCGCCAAGATTCTCACGGCCGAATGGAGCCAAGCACGAGATCGGCGAGGCGGGCGGCTCCGAGCAGGTCGCCCGCATCCGCGCCAACGCATCGGGCGAGGATTTCCAGGACCAGGAACAGGACCAATACCACTATTACCTGCAGCGAGCTCTATTACTACAGGAAAATCCAGCCGCAGATCGACATCAGCCCCGAGGACGAACGGCGATATTACCGCGCCCATATCGATGAATTCACGACGCCCGCGCAGGCGGAGATCATTTTGATCGAGGCCGACCCGGCCAATCTCAACGGCGACCGGAAGGCGGCGATCGACAAACTCCGCAATATCCGCAAACGCTGCCTGGCGGGAGAGGATTTCGCCGGTTATGCTCGAGACCAGAACGATCTTCCCGGCGCGGCCGGAGACGGCGGCAACGGCGGACATCTCACCATCAAGCCCAACACGTTTCGTTTACACCGCAGGTGGAGGCCCAAGTCTGGAAAACGCCCGCCGGACAGATCAGCGACGTGATCGAAGACCACGACGCATTTTTCATTTTCAAGGTTCTGACCCGCGACGACGGCAGCACAAAATCCTTCGCCGACCAGGCCGTTCAGCAGGGCATCTATCAGCGCCTCTTCGACATCCAGCGTCGAGCAACGCCGCGAAGCCGAACTGCGCAAGCTCGTGATGGAAGAGATCGTCTACACCGATCCGCACATGATCGACGCGGCGGTGGAGATGGCGGCGCAGAATTATCCCGAGTCGGTCGAAAAACGTACGCTTACGCCAAGCGTCGGCGGCCCGATCGTCTGCACGATCCTTCGCCGCCACTTCCACGGCGTGCAGTCCGTCTTCGGCGGTGACCACCGGCGTCGAGCCGTTGTTCACCGCATCGACAAACGCATCCAGTTCCGCCGCAGCGGCTCGACGTCGTCGATCTGCAGTTCCTCGATGTGCACCAGGTCCTTGTAGTTGAGCTGCGAAAGGTCCTGCACTTCGCCGCTGCGGATTTTGGCCGCGGCCTTGCGGATCGCGTCGATGTTTCCGCTTCGGCGAATGACCGTTCCGTGCCGCTTCTGATAATCGATCGAAACGTACGCGTCGGGGCTGAACACCCGCAGCCGGCGATCGGTTCGCATCGCCAGTCGGCTGGCGGTCAGGTTGGCGACGCATCCGTTGGCGAACGTCAGGCGCGCATTGCAGATGTCCTCCACGTCGCCGATGACGCTGACGCCGACGGCGTCGATTCTGGAAACGGTTGAATTCGCCAAATTGCAGCACGATGTCGATGTCGTGAATCATCATGTCCAACACCACGCCCACGTCGATGCTGCGGAACGTCATCGGGCTGATGCGGGTGACTTCCATGAACCGCGGCTCGATTTCGAGCCGGGACATCGCCCGGATCGCCGGATTGAACCGCTCGATATGTCCCACCTGCACCGTTACGTTCTGCCGCTTGGCCGAATCGACGATTTGCCGGGCCTCGGCAACGTCCTTGGCCAGGGGCTTTTCGATCAGGCAGGCGATCTTCCGCTCGATGCACTGCTGGGCGATGCTCAGATGAAACTTGGTTGGTACGGCGATGGTGACGGCATCGACCTGTCCCAGCAGGTCTTCAATACTTTTGGCCACGGGGACCGCAAACTCGTCTGCCACGGCAGCCGCCACGTCATCCGAGGCGTCGAACACGCCCATCAGTTGGACGCTGGGCATTTGGGAATAGACTCGCACGTGCAGCCGGCCCATCCTGCCGCAACCGATGACTCCCACGCGCAGCCGTTTTTCCGATTTCCTGTTTGATGCGCTTGCCACGGCCGCATAGTACCAAAGGCGATGCGGAAAGCCGAAAAGCTCACCGAATCACCATTTAGCCCGCGGTGAATCACCGGGGACTAAATGTAAAATCAAACGCGTCTCGCCAAGGCCGGGCAATAACGTGACAAGCAGACGATCACCTTGACAACCCGCCTCCGAATCCTATCCTTCTGCCCTTCATAAACCGCCTAAGCCTTCGGGGAGACATCCCAAGGCGCGGGGAACCCATCGCGGGGCGAGTGCCTCGCGCAGCTTGAGGGATGGTTCCGGCGGACTCTGGCAGCGGTTCCGAGTGGTTCGGATGCACGCTATGCCTGGTTTGCCGGATAGACCCACCGAGCAGGGGCGAATCGGTCTGTGTTGCCGAGGGCGACTTTCAACGCCCAGCCCGTCAGCTAACCCCGTCGGCATGTGAAAGGGAATTTACGCTTGGGTACGTTTCGGTCGGCTCGGCCAGCCCGCTTGAAGCGTTCCCCCCTTTGAATCAGTTCTCCCGAACCGGATCCCGGCTCCGGCCTGCATTTGCGCCCGGACTGCGCCGGTGGAGATCGCATTTTTATGGCCTCAGTTCCCACCTCCGGCGGCGACATCGATGTCGCCCAGCTTCCCGAAACCGGCACGCGGCGCACCGTCAACGTGCTGGTCGTCAGCAGCGTCGCCCTGGCGTTCATCAGCTTCTGGCGGGCCGCCGCCATCGTCCTGTGCGATCTGGCCAGCACCGCCTATTACATCGGCGGAATCTCCGAGCAGGCCATCGGCAAGGCCGCGCCCTGGTTCATCCTCGGCGTCATGCTCTTCAGCTATGCCGTCCGCGCCGTCTATGTCGAAAGCTGCACGATGTTCACCCGCGGCGGGGTTTACCGCGTGGTCAAAGGGGCCATCGGCGGGGGGCTGGCAAAACTCTCCGTCAGCGCCCTGATGTTCGATTACATCCTCACCGGCCCCATCAGCGCCGTCGCCGCCGGGCAATACATGGTCGGACTCTTCGTCGATATGCTCAACCTCGGCCTGCGCCATTTCGGGCATCACGCCCATCGATCCCACCGGCGAAGAAATCAAGCATCTCGTCAACACCGCCACCGTCCTGCTGGCCGTCCTCATCACCTTCTATTTCTGGCGGGCCAACATCATCGGCATGCACGAATCCAGCGACAAAGCCCTCCGCATCATGCAGCTCACCACCGTCATGGGCGTGCTCATCATCGGCTGGAGCATTCTCACGTCTGGTGCATGCGGCACATTCCGCTGCAAGCTCCGCCGCTGCATCCCGTCTTCACCGATTCCGGCGTCGGCGGCAACGAATCCTCCAAGGGCTGGCTCGAAGATTTCCCGCGCATCATCGGCGCCTTCGGCATCCTCATCGCCTTCGGCCATACGCTGCTGGCCATGAGCGGCGAGGAATCTCTGGCTCAGGTCAACCGCGAAATCGAAGCCCCCAAGCTCAAAAACCTCCTCCGCGCCGGCTTCGTCATCTTCCTCTATTCCATGCTTCTGACCAGCCTGATCAGCTTCTTCGCCATCTTCATCATTCCCGACGGAAAGCGCGTGAAGACGATGGTCGTCGACAACGGCCACGCGCCGCTGGTCCAGGGCATCGATTATGTCGAGGTCGATTACCTCCGCGAGCGCGATGCCGAGTCATCCACGCGACTGGGGGCATGCGCATCGATCGCTGGACCGACAGCAAGGGCGACGAACATCTTGATAAAACCAACGATGTCGTCGCTCCTCGACGCGCACCATCACGTCCAGCGCGACGACGGCGGATACCGCGACAATCTCATCAACGGCCTGGTCCAATACCTCGCCGGCCCGTCGCTGCTCAAGATCATCATGGAATGCTTCGTCGTGATCGTCGGTTTTCTCATTCTCGCCGGCGCCGTCAACACCAGCATGGTCGGCTCCAACGGCGTGCTCAACCGATTGGCCGAGGACGGCGTTCTCACGCCCTGGTTCCAGCATCCCCATAACCGCTTCGGCACCACCCATCGCCTGATCAACCTCATCACCGCTCCTTCAGATCGATCGTCATCGTCGCCAGCTTCGGCGACGTCGACACGCTCGGCGAAGCCTACGCCTTCGGCGTCATCTGGTCGTTCGTCTTCATGACCATGTCCATGGCTTTCCTGCGGCTCAAGGACCGTTCCCCGCGGCAATATCGCGTGCCGCTCAACATCCACGCAGCACCAAAAAAGGGCGAGATCGACATCCCCATCGGCATCTTCACTGTCTTCCTCATCCTGCTCAGCACGGCGCTGATCAATCTTCTGACCAAGAAAACCGCCACGATCTGGGGCGTCGGATTCACGGTCGACGTTCCTGGCCGTCTTCATTATCGTCGAGCGCATCTCCCATCGCCGCCACGGCGGCAAGCACGCGCATCTCGAGCAATTCAACGAGCGCTCCAGCGACGGCCTCAGCATCGAGGCGCTGGGCCTGAAGCATCCCAAGCCGGTTCTGGTCGCCGCCCGCGGCCCGCGCAGCCTGCCGGTGCTGCGAACGATCCTTCAGGAAATCGACACCGATCAGCGCGACGTGGTCGTCGTCACCTGCAAGGTTCTGCCCGCGCGCACGCTCGGCGTCACGCCCGAGGAAACCAGCGTCGACGACAGCGATCGCGATCTGCTCACCAAGATCGTCACCGTCGCCGAGCAGGTCGGCAAGCAGGTTCATCCCGTCGTTCTGCCGACCAACAATCCGCTGTACGCCATCGCCACCGCCGCGCGCGATTTGAAAGCCAACGAGGTGGTCCTGGGCGTCAGCGAAAAGATGCACGCCGAGACGCAGCTCGAGCAATTCGCCCTCGCCTGGGGCAGCGCCACGGCCGACCCGATGTTTTCGGATATCGCCCACGACATGACCGTGCGGATCGTCGGACCGCAGGTGGAGATGAGGTATCAGATGGAATAGCAAGAAAATCGGTGATCTCACATTTAGCCCCCGGTGATTCACCGGCGGCTACCGGCGGCTAAATGGTGAATCGTTCGATTTCTGGATTATCACAGCCGATGCCCCATCTTGTTTCGCTTCGTCTCCAGATACTTCCGATTATGCTCCCCCGGCTCCACGCGGATCGGCACCTCTTCCACCACCGCTCAGCCCGTATCCCTCGATCCCGTAAATCTTCTTCGGATTGTTCGTCATGATCCGAATCTTGCGCAATCCCAGATCGCGCAGAATCTGGCTGCCGATGCCGTAATCCCGCTTGTCCACCGGCAATCCCAATTGCTGGTTCGCCTCCACCGTGTCCAGACCCTTTTCCTGCAGCGCGTAGGCGTGGAGCTTGTTGGCCAGTCCGATCCCCCGGCCTTCCTGGCGCAGATACACCAGCGCCCCCTTGCCGTCGTTTTCGATCATCCGCATGGCCGTGGCAAGCTGCGGGCCGCAATCGCATCGGCCGCTGCCGAACACGTCGCCCGGTCAGACATTCGCTGTGCACGCGCACCAGCACCGGCTCTTCGTGCACGATCGGCTTGCCGTCGTTGTCCAGGTCGCCGACCCCGCCCTTGCACAGCGCCAAGTGCGGCTGCGGATCGATCACGCTCTGATAGGCATAAAGCTTGAACTCGCCCCATTGCGTCGGCAGCGTCACGCTTTCGATCCGCCGGACGAATTGCTCCCGCTTCAGCCGATAGCTGATCAGCTCGGCGATGGTGCACATTTTCAGGCCGTGCCGCTGGCAGAAAGCTTCCAGTTCCGGCCGGCGGGCCATCTCGCCGTCTTCGCGCATGACTTCGCAGATCACCGCCGCCGGCTTCATCCCCGCCAGCCGCGCCAGGTCCACCGATCCTTCGGTCTGCCCCGCGCGCACCAGCACGCCGCCATCCCGCGACCGCAACGGATTGATGTGCCCCGGCCGGAGCAAATCCTGCGGCTGCGCATCCTCGGCGATCGCCACCTGGATCGTCGTCGCCCGATCCTTGGCCGATACGCCCGTCGTCACGCCGAATTCGGATGCGCATCCACCGTCACGGTGAACGCCGTCCCCAACTGGGCCGTGTTCCGCTCCGATTGCGGATGAAGCTGCAACCGATCGCATCGCTCGGAGGTCAGCGACAGGCACATCGTTCCCCGCCCATGCGTCACGATGAAGTTCATCGCCGGCCGGCGTCGCCTTCTCGGCCGCCAAGACCAGGTCCCCCTCGTTTTCCCGATCTTCATCGTCCACCAGCACGATCATCTTGCCGGCCCTGAGTTCTTCGAGGATTTCAGGAATTGGGCTGAATGGCATGATAAATCATTGTATGCCGCCGGCGAAGCCGCTCCGCCAAAATGGGTATACTTATGGCTGGACGATGGATCGCATTTCTTCCATTTTAGCAGGAGGAGCCATGAACGACGTGGAACTAGAAAGTCTCTTGAATGATGCCGGCTACCGTTACGACGTGACCTCCGGGCAGTTTGTCATCCGGGACGTCCGCAGGTTGTGGAAACATATAATGCCCAGGACGTTGCCGATCAGTTGGAGATTCCATTGGACGACATGATCCGCTGGCAGCAGGAGCAGCGCCACGCCGACGAGATGACCGCTGATTGATGCCCGTGACCGTCCACTCGATTTTTCTTCGCGTCCGATGGCTGGTTCTGATGGTGACAGTCCCTCACCTCCGCCGCGCTCGGCGCGGACTATACCGGCACCGTCCAGACCCCCGATAACAAACCGGTAAGCGGCGCACCGTCTATCTTGTCGTATGGGCAAATTCGGGCCTTCCTCCACCACCCGGCCGGCTTTGCCCACCACGCGCACCGACGAATCGGGCGTTTTCCATTTCCCGCGTGCCCGTGCCGGCCGCGCCGAACTTTTCGCCACCGCACCCGGCTTCGGCGCTTCTTCCGCGGAAGTTAACGGTTCCGCGCCGATCAGGATTCGCTTATGCCAGCCCAACGATCTGACAGTCATTTTTCACACCCTCGACGGCAAGCCCGCCGCGCACGTGCCGCCGTCTTCCTGCGGCAAATCGACTTGCCGATTCGACTGAACGACAACTCGACTTGCAATATCCAGATTCCGGATGACTACGCTTCGCCGTTCTCGGCGGCCACGGATGCGGGCGGCGCTTGCACCTTCCCCGGCCTGCCGCGGGCGCGGATGTCAGGGTGGAAGTCGATGATCCGCGCTATGCCCGGCTTGGCAACGACGAACTCCTGCTCCTATTCAGCCGGCCCGCAGACCCATGCCACTCTGATCGAGTCTGCAAATCGCCTGCGCCATTTCCGGTAAAATCGTCTATGGTCCCGCCGCGCGGCCCGCCGCGGGCGTTCTTGTTCGGGTTCGATCAAATGACGGCGTGTTTGGCTCGGCCGTCACCGCCGCCGATGGATCCTATTTCATCCGGCGACATCCGCGCCGGTCAGTACACGGTCACGCCGCAGCTTCCGCCTGGCCTCCAGAAATCGTGGACCATTGCCGCCAGTGAATCCGTCTCCGTCGCCATCGGTGAAAAAAGGGCCGGCGTCGATTTCAATCTGGTCCCCGGCGTGTTTCTCTCCGGCGTGGTTCTCTCGGCCGACGATTCCCGGCCCATCGCCGATGTCCGTTTGGGAATCTACAACTCGGCTTATCCGCGCGACAACGGCTACGCGCAAACGGTCACCACGGATGCCAACGGCGCATTTTCCGTTCGCGTGCCGCCCGGCCAGCAGAACGTCTACGTCATGTACGACACACCCGCCGAAGGCTTCAGCAGGCCCATTGAAGATGAAAGAAACATTACCATTCCCGAAAAGGGCGAGGGCAGCGTTCAATTCCGTCTTCCCCGCGCTTTCTTCGCTCCCATCAGGGGGAAAGTCGTCGATCCGGACGGCAACCCGGCGGCCGCCGCCAGCGTCTTGGCCTATTCCGATCAATTCCTGACGCTGAACAACATGAGAAGCAGTTTCACCACCAATGCCGACGGCGAATTTCAAACCTCGCCGGTCCCTCGGACCATCCGGGTGGCGTTCGCGCCCGCCTCGGCGACCTGGCGACGCCTCGGGCGATCAGCGTCACTCGCGACGCATCGGGGAGCATCACGCTCCAGCTCGAAAAAAATGCCCTCGCGACAATCGTCGGCCGGGTGGTTGACCAGAGCGGCCAGCCCCTCAAAAACGCCAGGGTCGTGCTGGTCTATACGCCAACGGCACCTACCGCACCGGCGAAGACGCCGGCGTCACCGACGATCACGGCGATTACAAAATCGGCTCGCTCTGGTCTGATATGACCTATTCCGTGGATGTTACCTGTGATTCCTACGGCGAAGCTGAAAGCAGCAATGATCAGCGGGTCAATCCCGGCCAAATCACGACCATTCCCGAATTGACTCTGTACAAGCGCGATTCCACGATTGCCGGCGTTCTCCTCGACGGCGACAGCAAGCCCATCGCCGGCGAGCGCAGTCCAAGTTCGCGGCCAGCGCTCGGGGGCCGCCAGTGCCGACACGGACGCCAACGGCAAATTCCAGTGCGCCGTCGTCGCCGGCGACCGTCTGACCATTTTCTACAATTTCAGAAGGGGCCGCGGATGGAGCCGGCGTTCGGCCAAAGCCGGCGACCAGAACATCGTGCTGCGCACCGCTCCGCCCGTCGCCGCCGCGCCGGTGTCCACAGCCGGCGGTTCTGTCGCCGAATCAGCGCCCGTCTTTGATCCCGCCGAAGCCGTCACCTGGAGCGGCTGGCTCTGGGCCGTGATCCTTCTGCTGGCCGGGAGCGTGGTGACCATCACCGCCAACGCCATCGCCGCGATCCGCGATCGACGGGCGAAACTGAACAAAACCTAACAAAACTGAACACCTTTACAGACGCGATATCATAATATCGCTATTACGGCGTCCGGCCATCCGTTACCTTGGCAGCGCTTCCGAAGCGAGCCCATTGACCTTTTTATATACTTTTCAGCACGTTCGTGATAAACGTATAGCTGCAAGGGGGACACTTCCGAGGGAGAGAATTCTATGCGCAATCAGCAGACGAATCATACGCGGTTTCCCCCTGGATGGTCAGCTTATCGGCCAGCGTCACGTGGGCGGCATCTGTTGTTGGCTGCCGTCGCCGCGGCCGGCGCGAATGGGGTTCCCTCTCCTGCGCATGGGCAGATTACACTTTTGAATGCGTGGGGAAGTGAAGGGACAGGCAGCGGACAGTTCGATGACCCAACCTTTGTGACAGTCGGTCCCGACGGCACGGTTTACGTCGCCGATCAAGGCAATTACCGCGTCGAAACGTTCTCTCCCACAGGACAATTCCAAGGTACCTTTGGCAGCGAGGGGTACCGGCAACGGACAGTTCGATTCTGTCGCCGGCATCGCCGTGGATCCAACCGGCACCGTTTACGCGGCGGACTTTGGAAGCAACCGGGTCGAAACATTCAGTTCCACCGGTCTGTTCGAAAACGCTTTTGGGACCACGGGCACCGGCAATGGACAATTTGAAATGCCTTTTGGCGTAGCGATCGGCACCGGCGACACGATTTTCGTGGCGGATTTCGACAATAACCGGGTCGAAACGTTCAATTCCAGCGGCGCATTCCAGACTTCTTTTGGCAGCGCAGGCAGCGGCAATGGGCAATTCGACGGACCCGCCGCCGTGGCGGTCAGCTCCGGCGGCACAGTTTATGTAACGGATGCCAATAACAACCGCGTGGAATGGTTTAGCTCCGCAGGCGCCTTCGAGGACGCTTTCGGAAGTGCGGGCTCCGGCAACGGGCAGTTCAACACACCCGTAGGCATAGCGATCGGCTCCACCGGCACGGTTTACGTGGCAGATGCCGGCAACAACCGCATCGAAACGTTCAGTTCCAACGGCACGTTCCAAAGCGCTTTTGGCAGTTCCGGCGCGGGAGAACTCTCTACTCCGCTCGGCGCGGCGGTCGCCCCGACGGGTATGATCTACGTGGCGGACTCCGGTGACAATCGAGTTGAGCGATTCTTCAATCCCGCCGAGTGGGTCAGCGGCACAAACACGTTCACCGATCCCACCGCCGGCCCCACCAGTATCAGCGTCGGCACGGGGCAACTGCTGGGGACTTCGCTTACGCTCAATTCGGCGATGGGGCTGGTTGTCGGCGGCACGCTGACGGTCGGCGGCGGCGGGACCTTCAATTACCAATCGGGGACTTTCTCCGCCTCCACCACAATCGTTTCCAGCGGCGGAAGCCTGACCGGAGCGCCGTTCACCGTCGCGGAGGGCGAATCTCTGACCCTCAGCGGCGGATCGATCTCCTCCTCGTTGCTCAACGTCGCGGGGAATTTCGTCTATTCCGGCGGGACGCTCGGCTCGGCGGTCGTCGCCATCAATTCAGGCGGGGTGCTGAACGTCGGCTCAACCCTCGTTAATTCCAGCAACCTTGAAGTCACAGCCGGCGGTGGCGTGCAACTCGGCGCGGGGCTTACCAACAACAGCGTGATTCAGGTGCTCGGCGGCGGCATCATCGCCGGGATGGGCATCATCACCAACGGCGCGGCCGGCATCATCACCGGCGCGGGAACCATCACTTCCAGCATCACCAATTCCGGCCTCATTCAGCCCGTCAGCGGCCTGATGGCATTCACCGGGGCGGTGAGCAACCTGAACACGGTGAGCGTTCCGACGGGTGGCGAGGCATTGTTCAACAACATGACAACCAATTCCGCGACGCTTTCGCTGGCCGCCGGAACCATCAGCACCAACGGCACGACGCTGCACAATACGGGGCAGATCGTGGGCTTTGGACTGCTTGAAACCGGCGGGCTGACCAACGACGGAACCATTTCCTTTGCCGGACAAACCAGCGTTTACGGCTCGGTCACGAACGACACTGGAAAAACCATTCATCTCTCCGGCGGCAGCCTGAACGTGTTTTATGGAGCGATGGTCAACAGCGGAACACTTTCCGTGGACGCGGGGGCGAGCGGCGCCTATACGGGGCGTACAGCGGAAGCGGGCCGATCGTGGACAACGGATCGCTGTACGTCAACGCGAGTTCCGTCGCCGGCCCCATCAGCGGCAGCGGCTATCTGACCATCGGCTCCACGTCGTCCGGCCCGGCGGTCGTGCAACTGAATGCCAACAGCGGGTTGAGCGAGCAGGATGCGCTCGAGCGTCGCGTCCAATTCGAAGTTCGACATCAGCAACAACCACTTCATCATCAACTACGCCAGCGGCGCCGACCCGGTCGCGACGATCCGCAGCTATCTCTCCAGCGGCTACAACAACGGAAACTGGAACGGCTTGGGCATCGACAGTTCCTCGGCGGCGGCCAATCACAACTACGCCGTCGGCTACGGCGACTCGGCTGATCCAGGCGATCCCGCCGGGCTCTCGTCGAATCAGGTCGAGATCAAATACACTTTGTACGGCGATGCGAATCTTGACGGCAAGGTGGACAGCGCCGACCTGGGTCTTCTGGCGGATAACTACGGCGCTTCAAATGCCGTTTGGGACCGGGGCGACTTCAATTACGACGGCAAAGTCGACAGCGCGGACTTGGGATTGCTGGCCATCAACTACGGCCAATCGGCCGGCAGCAATGCCGATGTGGTGACGGCGGCGGATTGGTCGGCTTTGGATGCCTTCGCGGCGGCGAATGGCGTAACACTTACTGACGTTCCCGAGCCGACCAGCGCGGTCATGTTCGTGATGGCGGGATTGGGAATTCCTTTACGTCGCCGGCGCGCCTGACGGCAGGTCGATTCGATACCTGCATTTTTCCATTTCGCCGCGCTCGTAAAGCGGGTGATCCATCGGAACGGGGACGATTTCGACCAGTTGGCCCCCGAGGCGTTCGCACGTTCGGCGCGATGCGAAGTTGTCCGGATTGCAGGTGATCCACAGCGGGTCGATTCCGTGCATCCGGGCCAGGGGCAGCAGCAGCCGGCAGGCACGCTCGGCGCAATGACGGCCCCGCGCCGGCGGATAAACGTGATAACCGATGTGGCCGCTGTACATCACCGTTTCGTAATTGTTGCTGACCCGCAGTCCGATCCCGCCGGCCATCGGCAATTCCGAATCTTCCCGCCGGAGCATCCAGAAATAATAAGCGGGCACGGAATCCCTGGGGGGATTGGCCTGCTGGCGGCCGCCGGGGCAGGTTTTCAGGAAATCCATCAGTTGTCCCCGCGAGGTGTCGGCCAGCGCCGGCGCGTCCCGCACCGACAGCGGATGCCGGCAGGACTTGAGCACCTCATCCACCCAAGGTTCCGACGGAACGATCAATTCCAGTTCCGCGTCGATCAGCGGGCCGGGATCGAAAAACCTGAACGTGGGCGTCGAGGAGCGGGCAAAGGGAAGGCAATCACGCAGGCGAAAAGGCATCGGACCATCTTCCGCCACAGAGCCACCGAGCCGGGGCGTGCCGGCCCGGCTCTTTTCATTCAATGAGACGAGAACAAATTCGCGCTGGCGCCGAATACCGCCGTGAAGCGCATCAGCACCACCAGGAAGCAAATGATGTTCACCAACGTCGCCACCACGGCCAGGACGGTATAGACATTATTCGACGGCTTCACCACCAGCGGCCGATCACCTGTTGCGATACGACTCATGACCAACTCCAATCACCAGCGCGTTACGATCCGCGCAGTTGCGTTTTGACCTCGTAGCCCTTCTGCACCTGGCTGACCTTGTCCGCGTCCCCCTCCAGGCGACCGACGGAATTGTCCGTGTCCACGGTGTCGATGGTCACGATGCCCAGGAACTGCGGGCCGTTCACGACGTAAAATTTCATTCCCTTTTGCACGCCGTCGGCGCTGCCGACGGAAATCGTCACGAACGTGTTGCCGTTGATGACGCTCTTGTCGCGCACCACGCCGTCGATGGAGGGCGCGCCGAGGCCGTTGGCCGAGGACGTTGCCAGGATCTGATCGGGATCATATCCGCGCTCCTTGAGCGCGCCGGCGAGCTTCTGGGCGTTCACCTTCTGCTCGGCAAGCTGCTCCTGCGTCTCCTCCTGGATGGCCCGCAGGCTCTCCAGCGTGCTGGTCAATTCCGCGTTGCGCCGGCCAAATTCCTCGTTCTGCTTCACCAGGGAATCGTTGGACGTGCGAAGCTGGGTCACCTGGCTCTGCAACTGGTTGGCGGTGGAGGTGGCCAGCTGCGCTGCTGTTGGCCGTGTTGACTTCCGCCTGGAAATTCGTGTTGTCCGCGCTGAGGCGGGCGATGGTGACGCGGGCTTCGTTCAACTTTGATTGCCAGCCGGTGATGTCGGCGGCGTAATTGGCGTTGTCCTTCTCGTGTTGCTGCACCTCGGCGTTGTACTGGTCCTCGGCCTTTTGCTTGGCCGCCAGATCGGCCGCCGCCTGCATCCGCTGCGAGGACAACTGCTGATTCGCCGCATCCAACAGCGGCTGCAACGGCTGCGCCTTGTTCACGAACACGACGATCGCCGCCGCGTTCAACATAGACACGATCACCAGCAACACCACAAACAATTTCGTAAGGGGACTCAATTGCAGCTCCTTGAACTACGCCCACAAACCCCAGCGAGAACTCCGCCTTTGCGGGGCCGAACTATCCTAATGATAGGTCAACTCCTGTCAAGTTTTTTCGAACGGCCCGGCGGGGGCGATCCACTCCAATTCACGCCTGCCAATCGAGTTGCCGTCAATTGGCGTTGGAAACGGCCCGCTGCTTGCAACTGCAATATTCCCATGGCCGCGGAAATCCGCACCGACGCCTCCGGGTCCTTTAACAAATCGGCCAGATATCGCTGTAAATCCGGGCGTCCGATCGCGCCCATCGCCAGCGCCGCCAATGACCGCTGGCGAGGATCTTTGCTGCTGGCCGCCGGGACGGCCACGTTCCATCCTTCGTCCGACCCCAGCATTCCCAGCGCGCGTGCCGCCGCCAGCGAAACTTCCATATAATCACTCGTCAATTCACCCCTTACATGTTGAATGACGCGCTGGTCTCGCGGCTCGGCGAGGGCTTGCAGAGCGATCATCTGATCGTCTGGGTAACGCGCTGATGGAGTAAGCCACCAGATACGTCAGTCCGCGCCGATCGCCCAATCGCCAAAGCGCCTCGGCCGCCTGAAGCCTCACCGCGGAAACGGGGTCCGATAACAGGGTTAACAGGATCGGCGTGGCGGTGGGGTTCCTCAAAAGTCCCAGCACCATCGCCACCGTGGCGCGGAGATGGGGATCGGGAGCCGCGGCCAGTTTTTCCAGGTCATGGCTCAGCCGGGTATCTCCCAGCCGGTGCAGCGCGAACCGCACGGCCACTTCCACCCGCAGATTCGGGTCGTAGGCCATGGCCCGCAGGGGGCCGTAGGCATCCACCAGTTTCATTTGGCCCGCGGCCATTGCCGCCGCGAAACGCACCGGGGCGTCCGGATCGTGCAATCCCTTCAGCACCGCGTTGGCCGCATCCGATGGATCGACGTTGCTCAAGCGCCTCGATGGCGTTGCAGCGCAGAAACGGGTCGGGCGAAGCCGTCGCCGACATCAGTTCCGCGATGGCCTTGGCCGCAGTCGTTGGTCGATCGGCGTGGGCGAATACTTCGCTGCGCCGGCACGGGCGGCGGGGGCTGCGGAAATTTCGGATCATACTGGGGATGCGATGCGCATCCCGCCAGGAGAATCGCCAACAATGCACCGACTACCGTTTTCATGACCGCTGCTCTTTCCGCTTTATTTGAACCATGCCCACGCCGCGAGGATCGCCGAGCCGCCGACGCACGTCTCGGCGAAAACATCGCCGAATTTCGTGTAGAACGTCAATCGCCGGTCGATCATGATCCGCTCGACGCTGGTCCCTTCCTCGCGGACCGGCAAAAGATCGCTGGGGAGCCCGTTGGAATCAATAAACCCGCTGATTCCCGTGTTGACGCTGCGGGCCGTCCAGACGCGGTTCTCGATGCTGCGGAAACTCGCCGCCTGGAGATGCTGCGCGTTCTCGTTGGCCCTGAACCAGCCGTCATTGGTCAAATTCACGAGGAAATCCGCCCGCTTCCCGCCGCCGTCCGTCGGTCGAAACATGGCCGAGCAAATCCGCGCGTCAATGTCCTCAAAACAAATCGGCGTCACGAATCGCCAGTCCCGTCCCTCGTCCGTCAGATGAAAGACCGTCAGCACCTTGCCGGGTTGCATGATGTAATCCGAATAATACTTCGGCCCCAGTTCCACCGACAGCCGGTAAAGCCAATTGGCCCAATCCTTCCCCGGAATATATTCTCCCCACGGAACCAGGTGGATTTTATCATAACGGTGGCCCAGCGAATCGTCCATGCGGCCGTCGCGATCGAAAAAATAAGCGGTGTTCCGCTGATCGTGGGGGAGCAGTTCAGAATTGCCGTCGCGAATTTCCCGCCGCCAGTCCGCCCAATAGTCCGCGCCCGTTAACAGAGCCACGTGATATCTCGCGCACAGTTCACCGATGCGATCGTACAACTCCTGGCATATCGGTGCGTACTCCCGAGCCTGGTGGTTCAGAGCCAACATCATCGTTTCCGACCAGACCACCAGGTCGATTTTCCCTGGTTCCTTATCCACGGCCGAGACCGTTTGGTCGACGTGGAATGCCAGGCGCTGGGAAATCGTCGCTCCCTTTTCGCCGGAATTGCTCTGCGGATAATTTGCCTGAACGACCGCGACGGTCGGCCCCGGCGAAAGCGAACTCGGCGTCTGCGCCATGCGATAAATTCCATACCCCGCGATGAGCGCCAACATCACCATCAGAACGACCGCCGTCGGAACCAGCCGCCGCGGCTCCTGGCGGTGCAGCCAAATCATCGCGACGAATGCGCTGGACGACACCACCCAGAAGCTCACGCCATATACCCCCGTCACGTCGGCGATCTGGCACATTCCCGGATTCGGCGTTTGGGTGTGCCCCAGAAACAGCCATGGCAATCCGGTGAACAGCACGCCCCGAATCCATTCAAACGCGGTCCACACCATGGCGATCCCCAGCACTCCGGGTAAAATCCTCCGCCGCAGCAATCCGGCCCCGCGAATGACCAGCGCCGCCGCGCCCCAGTACAACCCGCAGAAGATCATCAGCGCGATCATGCCCGGCCAACTGATGTACGACATCCACCACATATTGGCCGTGAAGAAGAGCGTTCCGGCGATCCAGCTCCAGAAAAATGCCGATTTCTTCGACTTGGCCGCGGCCAGAAAAATCAGCCACGGCCGCCAGGCCCACCCAGGCCAGATAGAACTGGTCCACCGGCGCGAACGCCGCCGTCAGCATCGCCACGGTGGCGACGAGCAGGGCGATCGTTGTGAAAAGGCCCATGCGCGGCTGGGCGGAATCGGTCATCAACCATATTTCTAACCGAATCGGCTGAGGCGTTCATCTTCCCCCGATCGAAACCCCCGCAGAGCGGGGGGCTAACGGAAATAGCAATCACGCCGGTTCCATTAGCCCCCCGCTTTGCGGGGGCATTGCCCGACCAATCAAAAAACCCCAGGACGCGAATCCCGGGGCCGTCTCGCATTTCGAATCGAGCGTTGCGTTACATCGCCGCCCGCCGCTTGCGCCGAACGATCCCGATCGCGCCCAATCCCGCCAGCATGGCCAGGGAAGCGCCGGCGGAACTCGGCAGCGGCACCACCGAGGTGCTGCCGCCCGTCAGCGTTTCATTGATGCTGACGATCTCCGAATCGCCGGGATCGATGGACATACTCCATCCGGCTTCAAATGCTTCATCGCCCATTAACGGACCGAGAGTAGTGCCGGGCGTTCGGGTGGCCGGGTCGACCGTCTGGAAGACAGTCGGCGTCGGCGTCGTGCTGAACGTCACCACCGCCCCGGACGGATCCGTTTGGGTGGCCGTGTTTGTCCCGGTGCTGGGACTGAGGGTCAGCGTGTCGTTGTTCGGCGTCCCGTTGACATTCAAATTGACGTAGTCACCCAGATTGAACTGCAAGGCCGAACTCCCTGGCGCCAGCGGCGTTTCGGTGTTCGACACCGCGATCGTTTCGCTGATCGCCGATGCGCCGCTGCCTGGACTGCCCCCGGTCAGAACATCCGTCACCGTCACGGTGTAATCGCTGGCCGTATATGTTACGGAACCGACTCCATTATTGAACGACGAACCCGTCACGGGCAGCGAGTTATTGAGTTGCGCCAGGATTCCCGGCGAGCCGATGGAGAAGGTAAAATTTTCCTCTCCCGCGGGCGAGCCGCCGTATTGGTCCACGCCGTCCACCACCCAATTGCTGATGAACGGCAGCGTCGAACTGCTCGGATTGATCGTCAGCGACGAATTTCCGTTGGTGATGCTGGCCCCCCGCACATTGGCCGCGAAAACAGCGCCAGCCAGGGCCGCCGGGACAAGCAGCAAAACTCTGTTCTTGGCGTTGCGAACCATTTTTTCTCCTTAAATCAAATCGAGACAACCGGCCCCACTGAAGGCACTGCGGCAAATTGGAAGCTGGATATCTCCGGGCGACCGCGTTCATCCTACACCGGCATTTCCGCCCTGCAAACGAAAAATAGATTTCGGCCGCATCGGGCCGTCCATCACCGCGGTCAATTTGGGTAGGATGATCCAGTCGTGTGGGTGCCGCCGTTACCGATGCAGCCCCGGTGCGCTCAATTCCTGCAAATACAGGAGTCCCATAAAATTATCATCCTGATCGAAATCAATCGGTCCCGCCCAACTGGCCGACTCGCCGGTCTTCTGAATGTGCTGAATAAAATTGAACCGCAAAAGCCGCGGCTGGACGGAATTCCCATTGAGCAAAAGTTGCCAGGGGATGGCGACTTCGCCGGTCCAGGCGTCATCCCGCGGCTCGGCGGCGTAACGCACTCCCGGCGCGGCGGGATCGATCTCGCGCCAGGCATCGGCATTCGTCCGCGGGTCCAGCCGACGCTTCACCATGCACACGCCGTTCGGCTTGCACACCACATACGTCAGCGGACCCAGCGAGTTGTCATCGTAGATCGGCTGCACCAATATTTCGCACAAATCCTCGCCCCACGCCCGGCGAAATTCGTAGTTCACGAAATTCTGGTGAAGCTCTTGCCGCGGCGAAACGCCCGTCACGTGAAACGCAACATAAAAATCATCGTAACTCCATCCCGTGTAAATCTGCGACGACGCTGACGACGGCTCGATCCGCCAATGCTGAATCGACGGCCGATCCACCATCTTCGTCAGTTGGCCGTCATGAATCAGGTCGTCGGCGCTCCAGTCGTCCAGATTGCCGTCGATGTGCAGATTGCCCTCCCGCCGCACGCTCGCGGCAACCGGCAGCGCCGCCTGCGTCGTGTACGCATTGCGCGTGTAGCCATCGACGAAGGTGATCTCGATCGGCCTTCTCGAATCCGGCGTGATTCGGTCCAGGTCTACCCGCGCGTTCATGGAAAATCGCTGCACCCAATAGGTTCGTAAAGCGCCGATCGAGCTGCGGCTGTGGCTCGAATTGCCACGCGTCACCGGCCCGGGTCCATTTCAATTGATTTTCGTCCGGCCGATTATCACCGGCGTTGTAGATGTCCACGCCCAGCCGCAACAGCGCCCACTTGTCCCCGTTGGACCGGCTCGGATCGTCCCAGAACCACTCGGCCGTCCGCGGCAGGACGTACGGCCTTTCCTTCGGCTCCTGCCAGCGCACCATGTCAAGGTTCAGATCGTTCTCGCGGCTCTTGACCGCCGGATCATCCGGCGACCCATCCGGTGGACACACCAAAACCGCGCGAGCCAGAAGGGCCCGCGCCTCGTCCCAGGTCTTTTGATCCACCGTTCCGCTGAGCAGGGCGTATTCCGGATCGGGCGCCTGCGCCGGCCGAAGCTGCACCTGCCGAGTGATCAGCCGCGCCAGCAGCAGCGCATCCGTCCGCATTCCACGCTGCTCCGCCAGCAAAAGATATTCGTAGTCCTGCTCGGCGCGGCGTAGCCATTTCAGCTGGATGCTCTGGACCGGCTCGTCCACGCCGAACCAGCTCCCCGGATAGAACCAGGTGAGTTTGCTCGGATCGGCCGCGGCGGCCGGATCGTCCTGCTCCGGCAGGGCGCCGGACCAGCGGATCAAATCCGCGTGCCGCAGGTACGCCAGCCACGCCCACAGCCGCACGTCCTGTTCGTTGGTTGCCGCCCCCACGTAAGGCCCAAGCCCGCCCGCGGCGCTTTGCAGCCAATGCTCCGGCCGGCGCAGCGCCGCCGGCCATGATTGCGTCGGCGAAGCGAACACCAGCCCCGGCGCCAGCGTCACCATCCGCCCAACCATCGCCGGATTCAGCAGCATCGGGTTGTCCGACGAGGCGAATTGAACCTGATCGTCCTCCAGCGGTATCCCCACGCGCACCAGTGGATGCGCATCCAGGATTGCCCTCGCGTCCATTGAAAGCTGAATGCTTTCCATCGCCGTGGCCCGGCCCCAGGACCGCTTGGGCAGGAACACCGCCGAGCGGCTCAGCCAATCCTGCCGATTGAAATGCGTCGAGGCGTTGGACCAATACTCGCGCTGGCTGGCCGCGTCGTAATTGTCCAGATAATCCACGCTCGGCAGCGGCCAAAATCCCAGCGGCGTCTTGTCCACGAATGCCTGGCCGCTCAGCCAGGGCGAAACAACCGTGTCGAAATCCGACCAGTCCACCTGCGGCGTTTCCGTCACCGGCCATTTGACGGTCGGCTGCAAGCGCGGGACGACCACTTCGGCGCGGTTCTCCTGGGCCAGCGAAACCAATTGATCCAGCTTTTGGATCGCCGCCGCGTAGGTGCGGTCGCCCCGGTTCATCAGCCGCGGCGTGATCGCTTCAAAATCGTCCGGATAGAGTTGCTGAAGGCGATCCCAGCCGATGTCGCTCACCATCAACAGATGGCGATCCTGCGGAATCGCAAAATCGAACACGTGCAGCGCGATCCGCAGGTCCCCCGTCGCTGGCGGCTGTCCCGGGCAATCCAGTCCGCACCCGATCGTGTAATCCGCGGCCGGCGCGTCGTTGGGGACGTGAAGGTCGATCCAGACGATCGCCGGCTCCGCATCTGCGCCGGCGCGGCTTTGCGGATCGAGCGGATGCGCCGGATCGCGCAAACTCGAAAGGTCTACAACTCCATCCTCGCAGCGCATCGGCAACAGCGCCCGCGGCAACCGCCTCGCGCCGGTGGCCAATCCGGTTTGCCTAACATAACCGGCGCGGTTCGTATCCACCGGCATCGGCAGAACCTGATACGCCGAAAAATGACCCATCGGGATCGCCGGCGAAACGCCAAGCCGCAAAGTCAGGCCGGAAATGGCTTGTGGGAGATTGCGAATTTGCACGGCGAAGCTGATCCATTCGTTCCGTGCGGCGGAAAGCCGCAGGGGCCCGGCGATTTCCATCGGCTCCAGCGGACTGTTCATATCCACGGCCCCAATGGTGGTTCCCAACGCGGTTGGGGTCGGTCCGGGGACTCGCGTTGATTGGCATCCTGCCGCCAACGCAGGAATTATGAAGGCCGCACAAAGAACCGCCACGTTGAAGAACCGCCATTGCGTAGTTGATGTGCAGACAACGTGGGTTTGCCGCATGTTTCGTCGATTTCCCATCGACAGCCCTCGATTCATCGCGCCCGCCCATCATGTATGAAAATCAAAATGGCCCGCCCCCAAACCCGCGAAAACCACACTGAAATCGGCCATTTGACCCTGAATCAGACTTCGGCGAGCGGAGGCGATTGTCTCCAATAATGCCCCGTGGCACAACTTTTGTTTCTCTCCACGCGGGAAGGACGAAATCAAAATGTTGACGGTGTTAGATAACAGGGATGTTTGAGACGGTTGAAAATACAAAAAGGCGCGGTTCGTGCTAGCAGGAACTTCGCCAACAAGCCTCGTTTCCTCCTCCGCCAGGCCGCACGGCACTAACCCTCCGCCGTGCGGCCTATTTTATTTTCCCCTGTCCCCATCCGCCAGAACATTCACCGTGCAGTCTACCACCGGATCGGGGCACGACCAGACCAGGAAGAACATCGCCTCCCGCGCCAGCCGCTGAGCCGGATGATCCAGCAGCAGCGCCGAGCCTTTGTGCAGCGCCACCGCGGATTGCGTGATTCGCACCGCCAGATCATTGCAGGATGCACGGAGCCGCGGCCCCATCTCCGCCGCGTCCACTTCACGTCCGGGCTTGCACAACTCCAGGATTTCGTTTCGCACCGCCGAGAGTTGATCGCCAAACCGATTCGCCAGCGACCGCCCCCGATCCGAATCGTGCCGCGAGATCAAGTCCATCGCGCCCCGGCAAAGTCCCAGCGCTAAAAACGCCTGCCCCAGCGGAACCCCCCGCGATCGCCCGGAAAGAGCCTTGGGAACCGGCCCGCGCAAAACCCATCGCCGGTCGAGCCAAACGCTATGCAATTCGATGCGCAACGTCCAACTTGATCGCAACGCCACGAGTTGCATCGGCCCCTCAACCGAAACCCCCGGCAAATCCGTCGGCAGCACAAACAAAATCTGCTGTCCATCCTCAACCACCGCGCCCGCGACGACGAACTTCGCCTTGGCCGCGCCCGTGGACCAGGGAATCACGCCGTCGAGCCGATAGCCGTCTTCGGCAATCGCCCGCAATCCGCCTTGTTGGCTGGTCGTGAGCTGCGCGATTCCGATCGTCGCGAAAAATTCCCCTCGCCCCATCCCCGGCAGAATTTCCTCGCGCAGCGGCGACCCGTCGGCCCCGTCGATCAATCCAATGGCCGAGTCCCGCTGCGAAATAATGAGGGCCGTCGCCACCGAGGCCGACGCGATCGCCTCGTAGCGCAGATGCAGTTCCAGCGGATCGATTTCCTCCCCGCCGAACCGCCGCGGCACGAACCACCGCCACGCTCCAATTTCTCCAAGATCGCGCAGATCGTCCGCCGGCCAATCCCCGCTACGATCCAGCGGCGTCGCCCGCTCGTGGATCGCCGTGAGAACATTTTTCAACCCATCAAAAAGAGGTTCCATCAACATTTCGCGTCATTATAGCGGCGGAATCCGGAGAACCACGAAGACACGAAGATCACGAAGACAGACACGAAGAAAATGTATTTTGTTTTTTATGCCGCCAGGATCAGCCATTCATCTTTGTGCGTCTGATTTCCTCTATGGCCCAGCGCATTTGTATTCTTCGTGTCTGTCTTCGTGATCTTCGTGTCTTCGTGGTTTCTTTTCCCCTTGATTCCCATCGCCGTCATGCCGATAATGCGGTTTATGAACCATCGTTCGATCCGATTGATGGCGATGCGGTTGGGATAGTCGCACTCGAGGTTCGGCCCCGAGTGAGTCTATCCCGTGCGCAGCGTCTTCAGTCGAATCCGGCGATGGTTTTTTTGTCGCCTGTTATTTGAAAGTTTTTTCGCATGAGCAAGACCTTTTTTATCACGACGCCGATTTACTACCCCAACGGCGAGCCGCACCTGGGCCATGTTTACACCACCATCGCCACGGATGCCGTGGCCCGATTCCATCGCCTTGCCGGCGACGACACCTTCTTCCTCACCGGCACCGACGAGCACGGAATCAAAATGGTCAAAACCGCCGCCGAGCAGAACATCTCGCCGGGCGAACTCGCCGACCGCATGGTCGCGGTTTTCCGGAATTTCTGGAAGGAAATCGGCATCACCAACGACGATTTTCTCCGCACCACCGAGCCGCGCCACAAGACCGCGGTGCAGGAGATCATCCGCCGGCTGCTGAAAAACGACGACATCTATCTCGGCAGTTACGAAGGCTGGTATGACGAAGGCCAGGAGGAATTCGTCACCGAAACCGACGCCAAGGCCCACGAATATAAATCCGCCATCAGCGGCCGGCCGCTGACGCGGTATTCCGAAAAAAGTTATTTCTTCCGCCTGAAAAAATACGTCCCGCGGCTGCTGCAATACATCGAGCAGAACCCCGAGTTCATCCAGCCCACGATCCGGCGCAACGAAGTGCTCAGCAAATTGAAGCAGGGCGTGGAGGATTTCTCCATCAGCCGGGCGACGCTCAAATGGGGCATCCCGCTGCCCAACGATCCGGATCACGTCGTGTACGTCTGGATCGACGCCCTGAGCAATTACATCACCGCCCTGGGCTACGCCTCGGCCGACCAAACCCTGTTCGAGAAATTCTGGCCCGCGGACATGCACGTGATCGGCAAGGAAATCCTCTGGTTCCACACGGTCTATTGGCCGGCGATTCTGTTCTCCCTGAATCTTCCGCTGCCGAAAAAAGTTTTCGCCCACGGCTGGTGGACCAGCGGCGGGAAGAAAAATGAGCAAATCGCTGGGGAATTTCATCGACCTGGCCAAGCTGCGCGAGGTCATCAACACCTATTCGCTGGACGCCCTGCGATATTATTTGCTGCGCGCTGCCCCCTTCGGCAGCGATCTAGATTGGACCGACGCCGATTTCCTCAAATCGTTCAACGAGCTGAAAAACGTCGTCGGCAACTGCCTGAACCGCACGATAAAAATGATCGACCGCTACCGCGGCGGCATTCTCCCGCATTCCGGACAATCTGCAACCAATCGACCGCGATCTGCTCGCCCACGGCGAGAAGTTGCCATCCCAACTCGCCGCCGCGTACGACCGCGTCGAGTTGCAGCAATGCGCCGAACTGCCCGTGCAATTGGCCAGGCTGACCAACGGCTACATCGATTCCACCGAGCCGTTCAAATTGGCCAAGGACCCCTCGCAGGCCAAGCGATTGGACACGGTGCTGAACGTGGCCGCGCACTCGATCCACAGATGCCTGATCGGCCTGCTCCCGATCCTCCCGCAAAAAGCGGCCGAGGGTTTGGCACAACTGAAAGTCGAGACAACCGGCAAAACATTGGCATGGCTGTACGAAAATCCCCCGGCAGCCGGCACGAAACTCGGCGATGCTCAGCCGCTGTTTCCGAACGTCATTGTGCCGGGAACAGCGAGCTAACCTCTCTTCAAGGGACCTGAAATGGCGGTCTGAATTACGAATCTAGGGGAAGCTTCACGCTCCCATTGAACATGCCGCGGTTCTTCCGGTCGCGGTAACTTTTCTACGTTCTCACAATCGACGCATTCGTAACCAGTAGTTAACGCATGGCTCGCCCTTCCAGCGCATGTGACCGCACAACGGCTTCGCGAAAGATTCCTTCCCAAGCAGCCAAAAGTTTATTTGCACGTGGTGGGGTGGTGGGTTCTATTTGTAGCATTTGGTTTATTACGCTAGCGATCATGCTGCCTAGTCCGCCCCGAATCCATGAAAGCGGCTCCAACTCGACAGTGTCCGTAAACTCAGGTGATGATCTCTCAGGATTTCGACCCGTGAATAATTCAGCGAGCACGAGGCCAAGTTGAAACACGTCACTCTGAGTGGTTAACGGCGAGTCGCCTTTTAGGTAAGCCACTTGATCCGGCGTTCGGTATCGGGCGGGCATCCCGAAACCGAAGCTCTCTTTAAAAAATGCTCGGTCTGCAACTTCATCGGCCTTGGCCCATTTCATTAAACCGAAGTCGCCTAATACACAAGAATTTCCTTTGATGAGGATGTTCTGTGGCTTTATATCTCTGTGTATTACGGGCTTGTCCAACGCATCTAGGTACGCAAGCGCGGACAACATCTGTGTGGCGAAGCTAATCTTTTCCGTGACAGTGGCGCTGTCGGCACGAATTGTTTGGTAAAGCGTACGAGGCAAGTATTCGGCAATCAAAAATGGGTGCTCACCATAAAAGACGCCCGTGTCGAACGTCCGCAGGACACTGGGATGACTACAACTTTCCAAAAACTTCATCTCTTGAAGAAAATTATCCCGCCGCTCGGGTTTTGATAGCCTGCGGAAAATCTTGGCTGCGAACAGCACTCCGCGATGTTGGCCAGAAGTGGCAACGACGAGGAAAGTCGCTGCGTTTCCACCAAGGCCAAGGACCTGCAAGTTTCTATACCAATTATTGGATTCAGCCTGAACGCTCTGCCCGATGCCCAAGTAAAATGAATCTTCCACCAAGACTGCTCCCACCGCCGTAAAACCAGCGCAAACTGCGCCGTAGGCGGCTAGTGGCCCGCATTAACTCGCTCGCCCTCGGGGATGTGAAAAAAGGGTTGACCAGGATTATCGATATTATATCCCCAGCATAAGGCTCCGTCGCGAAAAAGGCCATGCCATAAATCTAATACCCGCTGTTGGGCTTTCAGATCACTGTTGATCCTTAGTCGATCTCCAACTTCCCGTAGAACCACGGATTCCTGCGCAAAGCCTGGGCCCTGGCTCGCACATTCTTTGGCAACCGCGAGGAGGGTCCCCTCGATTTCTGCATCTTCAGCCATGCCGCGATTATAGCTCCCATGTTTGCTAAGTAAAACCGCAGAATCTTTCACGCAACTTTTCTCACGCTAATTTCCTCGTGGTCGAACATGAAGCCCATCCGGTCGCGGTGGCCGTTGATTCGGCCGACGCCCTTGCGGAACGCGACGACCAAATCGTCGATCGTCTCGAACAACACGTTGGCCAGCACCGTTCGTTTCAGATGGCCCCACAAGCGTTCGATCAGGTTCAGGCTCGGACAGTACGGCGGCAGCCAATAGATTTCGATTTGATGGCGATTGGCCACCAGCCATTGTTGCACGGCCTGGGTGCAGTGGAAACGTCCGTTGTCGCAGACCAGCCGGATTTTCCGACCGGCATAGGCCGCGACCAGGGCGATCAAGAACGCCAGGAAGTTCACGCCGCTCTTGGTGTCGGCAATCGTGCAGGTGATCTTGCCGGTGGCATAATCCACGCCGCCATAGACCACCTTCTTCTGGTTCTGCCCCGGCGAGGGAACTTCGGGTTGTGTTCCCACCGGCGCCCACATTCTGGTCAGCGTCGGGTGGCGATGAATCTCCACCTCGTCCTGAAAAACCAGCGCCTCGGCCGCGTTCTTCCTCATCGCGTTTTTTTTAAGCGCGTCAGTTCGTCCCGGGCCTTTTCGTAGGCCGCCTCGTCGCGTTTGCCCTTGAGCGTGTGCTTGGGACGCTGAACGGAAAACCCTTCGCGATGCAGCAGTCGCCGCAATTGATCCTCGCTGAATCGCTGGCCCGTGACCTTGGCCAGGTGCTCGGCCAGGCGGACCGTGGACCACGTCGAAAAACCGTACCCCAACGTCATGGGATTGATCTGCACGACCTGCTTCATCTGCCTCAGAAACTCCGGCGTGGCGCGGCCGGGCCTGCCCGGCGGCTTGACCGGACGCAACGCCTCCACACCGCCTCCCCGATAAAGCTTGCGGACGCGGACCACCGTTTCGCTGGAACAGCCCAGTCGCTCGGCGATGGAAGCGATGGTATCCTTGGAATGCGACATCAGAATGATCAGGCAGTTGCGGAAAACGTCGGCCGAAGAAGTGGAGAACCGCAGACGATCCAGCTCGTCCCACTGCTCGTCCGTGAGCTTGATGCCATATCCCATGGCGACCTCCCGGCGGCTCCGCCGCCACGGGCAGTATCATCATGGTTTGGATTACTGCAATCATTCTGCGGTTCTACTTAGTAACAGGGGCCAAATAAATTTTACCTTTACGATAATCCAACATCAGAACCAAGGGATTTTCCACATTACCGCATTCACGACGCTCTTCTCCGCATCACGAGGCGCAATCCCTCGGCGACCATTTGCGATCGTTTCAGATGATTCGCCCGCGCGAAGGCATCGACTTGCTGGGGCAGTCCGCGCTCGATGCTGACGGGCACGATGGCCGCGCCGTGGCCGATCCTGGGCCGGCCGAGGGCGCTTGATCGCCTTCCACCGGGTGGACTTGGTCGGCGTGAGCGCCCGGCCGGGCAGGCCCACCTTCTACATACCATTACATACCATGATTTCGCGGTCCTTCCTCTCATGATATAATTTGTCTGTATGACTCCAGATCAGTTCCGGGAACTTCTAGTGCAGAACCCATTTGTGCCCCTGCGGCTGCATTTGAACAGCGGCGAGGTCGTTGAAATCAGCGACCCCGGTTGCGTTTTGATTTTCGGCGCCACGCTTCAGGTTTTCTCGATCAAGAGAGATCGGGCGCCCATCATCGAAGACAACAGATATATCCCGCTGCGCAGCATCGCCCAAGTCGAGCAGACGACGGCGGCTTAAATCAAACGAAGACGATCTCACGCAGAGCGCGGAGGCGCAGAGGTATTAAAACTAAATCTCTGCGCCTCCGCGCCTCTGCGTGGGATTCCTTTTCTTTCGCTCGCTCCGATCATTTCCCAGGCGGCGGCGGGAATTTCTCGATGTGCTGCTCGCCGTTGCGGCCGAAGTAGATGACCTGGCGGCCCGTGATCTGGACGAAATATCCGACGCAGCCGGCGGCGAAGGTCTGCTTCAGGAAATCCGGATACACGATTTCGCCGCGCTGGGCCTGGCGGACGGCGGACTCGACGCCTTTGGCGGAAAAATCCCTGGCGATCTGTTCCGATGGATGAGTCGAGGGAAGCACCAGCGAATCGCCGTCGGGCATGTAATACGTGCGTTCATGGCGGGTGTAATCGGCATGGTATCGTTCCAGGCCGATGGCCATGAGCTTGGCGACCACTGCGCCGAAAGAGATCTTGCCGGCATTGGTGAGCGCGTCGCACTCCTGGATGGTTGAAATCTGCTGCGGATTCATAAAAGCTCCTTTGAGTAAGAGGGTTAGTTAATGGGTACGATGCTCAAACCGCGGCGGCGGACGATGTCTTTGAGCAGGTCCGTCAAATCGTTTCGCTCGTTGACGGCGAGGTGTCCGAAGAACTCGGCGTCGTTGCGGTCGGCGAGGGCCGCGAGAATGGGGACGAGTTTCCGGCCCGATGGGGTCAGGGACAGGGATTGGTATCGGCGGTCGCCTTTTTCGACGGTGCATTTGACGAGCCGCTTGGCGACGACGCGATCGACGAGCTTGGAGATCGCGCCGCGGGTCATGCCGACTTTCTCGGCGATGTCACTGGGATTGACGTTGTCGGCGTCAAACAGGGTGCGAAGAACCACCCATTCCGCGACGGTCACGCCGTGGGTTTCCACCTTGAGCTTAAAAGCGTGCGAAACGTGGTTGGATACGAATCGCAACCAGAATCCCACATGGGTCTCCAGCGAATTGGGCACGGGCAGTTTCATGATCCCTCAGGCTCCCATATATAGTTTCCTAGGAAACCAATAACAGGATATGATCTGATCGGCGGGGTGTCAAGCGAATTCCCGGGAATTTTTTGCGGAGATCAGATTCGTTTATGATCCTGGGTTATGCGAACCATCAAGACCGGGAAAAAGATGCATCGCTGCTCATGGGCCGATGGCGATCCGCTCATGGCGGCTTATCACGATGAGGAATGGGGCGTGCCGGAACACGACGGTCGGGCGCTGTGGGAAAAGCTGATGCTGGACGGATTTCAGGCGGGGCTTTCCTGGAGCATCATTCTGCGAAAGCGCGAAGCGTTCCGCAGGGCGTTCAAAAACTTCGATCCGAAAATCGTCGCGCGATTCGGCAGCGGGATGTGGCGCGGCTTCTTAAAGATCCCGGAATCGTCCGATCGCGAGCCAAGATCGAAGCGACCATCGGCGGGGCTCGCGCCTATCTTAAGATGCAAGCGGAGGGAGAAGATTTTTCGAGCTTCGTCTGGAACATGGTCGGCGGAAAGCCGATTCAGAACCGCGGCAAGGTGCCGGCCAAGACTCCGCTCTCGGAGGAATTGTCTAAGGCTCTGAAGAGGCGGGGATTCAAATTCGTCGGCCCCGTGATCGTCTATGCGTGGATGCAGGCGGTCGGAATCGTCAACGATCATGCGCCCGATTGCTTTCGGCGCAAGCCTTGCAGCACGCCGAGGAAATAATTCCACGGTGGGCAGGAAGAGGCAAGGGGCTTAGAATGGCATCCATTGATTTCTTTATAGGGATGGCTGCCATGAAACGATGGATTTCCGTGTTGGGCGCGGCGTTGATTGTCGGTTTGACGGTGCTTGCTTCGGGACAATGGCAGGTGCAGCCGGAGACCGATATGCGCAACGAACCGATCTATCCGGTGAATCCCGCTTACAATTTCTACTCGGCGTCGAACTACAGCCCCTATCAATTCAACTGGGCCACCGGGCATTGGGATTATATTCCGTCCCTGGGCGCATCGTCGGCGGGATCCGGGCCGGAGCCGGCCCCCGCCCCGGTTCCCTACGGCCAGTGGCTGGCTGAGCAGAACCAATCGGCCCCTGGTCCGGCGCACACGGTCAATGCCGCGCCGCAGCCGAATGATTCGGAATTGTGGTCCATCCCCACCACGCCGCCGCAGCCGGCCGTCGCGCCGAAGATCGTCAAATTTGAAGGCCGCATCGTGGCCATCAAGGCGGTCAACCTGATGGGCCAGCCGAATGCACATCTGCTGCTGCGTCTGCGCAGCGATGCCGGCACCACCGGCACCGTCGATGCCGGGCAATGTCTAATGCTTCCGAAGAATTTCGATGCCAATGGACACGTCACCGCCACGGGCGAACTCGGGACGGTCGATGGACATCTGGTATTGTTTGCAAATCAAATTGCTTTCGGGTCGCAGACGGTCAACATCAACCGGCGTGGAAAAAACCCGGCAAAATAGATGGTCGCCGGCGCAACGGGGCATGTGTCCGTGTTACCGGTGTCCAAGGACCGGGTGAGGAATGTAGGGTTCTTCCAGTTTCGCGATTTCCTCGGCCGACAGTTGCACCGTCACGGCGGCCAGGGCGTCCTCCAAATGCTGGGGCTTGGTCGCGCCGATGATCGGCGCGGTGATGTATGGCTTGGATAGTTGCCAGGCGAGGGCCACGTGCGCCATCGGGATGCCGCGGGCTTGGGCGACTTCGCTGACCCTGTCCACGACGAGGCGATCGGCTTCGGCGCTGGGTTTGTACATGGTGTTTCCGAATTCGTCGGTGTCGGAGCGAGCGGTGGCGGCTTTCTGGTCCCAACGCCGTGTCAGTCGGCCACGGGCCAGCGGGCTCCATGGAATGACGCCGATGCCTTCGGCCTTGCACAGCGGCATCATCTCTCGCTCTTCCTCGCGGTACAGCAGGTTGTAATGGTTTTGCATCGAGACAAAACGGGTCCAGCCATGCACATCGGCGACGGCAAGTGCCTTGGCGAACTGCCACGCGAACATGGATGATGCTCCGATGTAACGGGCCTTGCCCGCCTTGACGACATCGTGCAATGCCTCGAGAGTCTCTTCGATCGGAGTCTCGTAGTCCCAGCGGTGAGTCTGATAGAGATCGACGTATTCGGTACCCAGGCGGCGCAGGCTGTGGTCGATCTCGGTGCATGATCGCCTTGCGCGAGAGTCCTGCGCCGTTGGCGTCGGGCCTCATGCGGCCATGCACCTTCGTCGCCAGCACGATCTGATCGCGGCTCGCGAATTCCTTCAGCGCCGGCCGGTGATCTCCTCGCTTGTGCCGTCGGAGTAGACGTTAGCCGTGTCGAAGAAATTGATGCCGCCTTCAATCGCTCTCTTGAAAAATGGGCGGGCCTGATCTTCGGGCAGGCTCCATGGATGCCCCCCACGCTCGGGCACGCCGTAGCTCATGCAGCCCAGGCAAATCTGCGATACCTTCAGCCCACTGTTTCCGAGTCGCGCGTATTTCATGATTGGCGAGGCCATGCCATCTACGTACCCATGGCTCGTCGTTTTGTCCACGGGTTGGTCGGACAATCGAAAAACCCGGCGCGAAGGCCGCGCCGGATCCTCTCAAGCGACGCTGATTGCCAGCGTCCGCTTGTTAATGCGACAGATGTGCCGACAGGCCCTCGGCGGCACCGGCCGCGTGGGCCTGGGCGGGGCGAGTGCCTTCACGTCGATTTCAGGACCGAGCGCGTGTTCGGGCGGCCTTGCGGGCCGACGCCCTGCGAACGCTGGCCGGACGCGACGCGGATGCGCCGCCGCCGAGCCGTCCGCCCTTACGGTAGGACGAATGGTCCTCGTTGCGTCCGCGGCCGGAGCCGCTTCGTTTGCCGCCGTGCGTGCTCCTGTTCACCGTTGCCCAGGCCCGCCGCTGTGCTTCCTTTTTTCCCGTGCCGCGTTCTTCGTAACCTTCCTCGATATGTTCCGCCTGCCGTTTCTGCTTGTTTGAATAAGACGATTTGTCGCCGCGAGGCATGGATTCCTCCTGGGACGGAATTGTCCGTCCGAATCAAGATACGTCGGTTGCGCCAAGACACCTTGTCCCGGATTCGCCTTCCGCTCGCTGTCGCCGTTGCCAAATGCAAGCGGCGCGCCCATCGGAGCCGCGGTGCTGCGAATTCGCGAAAAATTCGGTTAAGCTGCCATCGCGATGTCGCGGCGAATACTGCTTCTGATTACCGATCTGAAGATCGGCGGAACGCCGACGGTGGTCCGGGAATTGGCATTTCGCCTGGCCCGCGAGCGGGACGTTTACGTTCATGTAGCCTGTCTGGACCGCTGGGGGCCGGTGGCCGATCAGTTGCGCGATCGCGGCATTGCGGTCACGGCTCTGAACGCCTGCTGCCGGTTCGACGCCGGGGTTGTGGTCCGACTGGTTCGCCTGATCCGCCGGGAGCGGATCGACACCGTATTCAGTTTTCTCATCCACGCCAACGCCGCCGCCGCCCTGGCCCGTAAAACGGGGACGCAGCTAGTTTCGAAACTAGGCGCGTCCCCGTTTCCGTCTTTCTTGCAATCGATCCAGACAACCCAGCGCAGGCCGCGCTGGCATTGGCTGATCCAACGCGCGATCCAACACGCGGCCCAGCGGATCGTCGTCCCGTCCCCATCCGTGGCCGAGGCGGCCCGCCGATGGGCCCGGGTGCCGGCCGGGAAAATCGAAATCGTCCCGAACGCCGTCGAGATCGCCGAGTTCGCCCGCCCTCGCGCCAATCCGCCCGGCAAACGGGTTGGATTCATCGGCCGGCTTGATCCCGTCAAACGCATTGAAGACCTGATCGCCGCCGTCTCTCTGTTGAAGGAGGATGTCTCGCTGGACATTTTCGGCGAAGGTCCCGAGCGGCGGAAAATCGAATCGCTCATCGATCGCCTCGACCTGCATCATCCGGTGGACCTGCACGGCGCCGTCAACGGATCGGCCGATGCGTTAGCCGGAATCGACGTGCTGGTATTGCCCTCGGATGCCGAGGGATTCGGATTGGTTCTCATCGAAGCGATGGCGGCCGGTGTGCCGGTCATCGGAACGGACGTGCCGGGGATTCGCGATGTGATTCGTGACGGTGAAAACGGCCTGCTGGTTCGTCCGCGCGATCCACGGGCATTGGCCGATGCCATCGAGAGAGTGTTGTCCGATGCCTCGCTACGGGAAAAGCTCTCGGCGGGCGGGCGGGCATCCGTCCAGGAACGCTTCGCCTGGCCGAGCGTGTACGAGCGGTATCGGTCGCTGCTGCTGCGGTAGCCCCGGACGTACATCCGGGGCTTCGGGGGGTTAGGCGCACTTTGAAAGTGGGGCGTGCCGCACTCAGCGCGGATGAAGGATCACTTTTACGCCGTGCCTGGGCCGCAAGGTGAATGTCGCATCCGGCTCGACGGGGTGATCGGGGACCAATTGCACGCGAAACCGCTGGAGAATCGTAGCCAGAACCAGCGGGCCTTCGATCAGGGCGAACTGCATGCCGATGCATATCCGCGGGCCGCCGCCGAAGGGGAAGTAGGCGAACCGGTGGCGATTTGCGGCCGAGGACGGAAGAAAACGTTCGGGCTTGAAGCGATCGGGCTGGTCCCAAAAATCCGGGTGACGGTGCGTCACCCATTGGCAGAGGATGATGATCGCCTTGGCGGGGATGTTATATCCGCTGATCTCATCGGGCGAGATGGACTCGCGAAGTTCACCCCATCCGGGGGGATAGAGCCGCATGGATTCCTCGAAAACAGCTTTGGTCAGCGGAAGATGCGGCAGGTCGTCGATCGATGGGCCGCGGCCTCGTAATCGACCGTGTATTTCTTTGTACACGTCATTCTGAACATCGGGATGTTGTCCGAGCAAATACCATGTCCATGACAACGCCGCCCCCACGTTTTCGTGGCCGGCGGTCAATAGGGTAAGGACTTCATCCATGAGCAGCCGCTGGGGCATGCCTTGGCCGGTTTGCTCGTCTTTCGCATCGAGAAGCATCGTCAGCAAATCGTGAGGTTTATTGGGATTGTTGCGGCGTGCGGCGATCAAATCCATCACGGTGCGGTCGAGCAGGCCCTTGACCTGGGCGAAACGGCGGTTGGACCGGGTCGGGATCCAGTTGGGGATGAGTTGCATGGAGTTCAGGCGTTTGCTGACGTGCGCAAAAGCGGCGCGAAACGCCTTGCCGGTGGCGTCGGCATCGCCGGATATGTCCGCGCTGAAAAGAGTTGTGCTGGCGATGCGCAAACCGAGCTTCATCATGCCGTCGAGAATGTCGATCGGCTGGCCCGCGAGGGCCTCCTGCTCCCGGACGAACGTCTCGGCGGCTTGGACCATGAGGGGGCACAACTGGGCCAGGTACTGGCTATGGAACGCGGGCTGGGCGAGCCGCCGTTGGTTCAGCCAGGGCTCGCCTTCGTTGGTGAAAAGCCCATCGCCCACCAGCAGGCCGACGCTCTTGTAGAAAATATCGGGCTTGCGGTAGTTCTTGTGGTTCTTGTGCAGGACATGCTCGACGGCGTCGGGGTGGGTCAACAGGTAGCAATGGTAGCCGGGGACGACGCGCAGGCGGACGTAATCGCCGTAGTCCTGCCGTGCCTGCGTATACAGACCGAGCGGATCGCTTTGCATCCGGTGAAGGCAACCCCGCAGCCAGTGCCCGCGCGGGCCGGGAAAGGTCTTGGCGGCCGCGGGCGAACGGGGCGGGATCGTTGATTCATCGATCGCGGGCATGGAAAATTATTGGCGGCGATTGGCCATTAAGAGTAAAAAAGGTGACACTTATGGCAAAGCGAATCAACTCTGATGCCCTGACGTTTGATTACACTTCTGCTTCAATCGGCCAGTCCAAACTAATTCACGCCGATTGCTTCGAATGGCTTAATCGCGTTCCCGAGAATTCTCTGCACGCGATTGTAACCGATCCACCTTATGGCGTGAAGGAATATGATTTCGACCAACTCGAGAAGCGGACAAACGGCAATGGCGGCATCTGGCGGATTCCGCCATCCTTTGATGGCCACACCCGCGCTCCCCTCCCCCGGTTCACTGCGCTGGACGCAGGCGAGCGTAAGCGACTACGGCGATTCTTCGTCGAATGGGCGCGCGTAGCGACTCATGCGCTCCGCCCCGGTGGACATGTCTTTATCGCCAGTAATGCCTTCCTTTCACAAACGGTTTGCGACTCGCTGGTTGAAGGGGGCTTGGAATTTCGCGGCCAGATCATCCGCACAGTGAGAACGCTTCGTGGCGGAGATCGTCCCAAGAACGCCGAGAAAGAGTTCCCCGGCGTCTCATCCATGCCGCGAGGCTGTTATGAACCGTGGGGGTTGTTGCGAAAGCCGATGCCCGACAGGATGCGGCTGAGCGATTGTCTGCGAGAATTCCAGACGGGAGGACTACGGCGCACATGGGACGGGAAACCATTCAGCGATATCATCCCCAGCGAGCGCACGCCCAAGCGGGAGCGGACTATTGCGAACCATCCGAGCATCAAACCCCAATCGTTTCTTCGACGCGTCGTTTACGCCGCGCTGCCGTTGGGGGAAGGCTTGGTGGCGGATCCGTTCATGGGGTCCGGTTCCACGATTGCGGCTGCGGAATCGCTGGGCATCGCTTCGATCGGCGTAGAACGATCCTTGGATTACTACAAGCTGGCGATACGCGGAGTTCCAAAACTATCGGTGCTCAAGGAGGATGAACCTGGACGCATTAGAACCGCGCCCGGCGATTATTTTCTCTTTTCGACCGATGCGGACGAGCGATAAATCCAGTTCGCTTCCATCTTTTCAAAACCTGATCGCTTCACGCTGGCGGTAATGGTTCTGCGGCTTGTCGGTGAACGGCCAGAGAATTGCCAGTCGGCTTTCGTGATTTGCACACCAACAACCTTGAGGAATCGGAAAGGAATCGCGGGCTTATTCCCAATAACATCCCGTGGGCTGTTGCATTCAAATACAAATACCAGCAGCCATACGTCCTCCGCATTGTGTCCCTGCCATCCGCTCAAATGGCGGGACGCTTTTACCTCAATTCCCTTGTCCCCATGCAGGCAGGCATCTTTCGAATACATCCCGACGGGCACAAGATCGGGATGACCGTTGTGATAATTGTTTTTCACGAGGGTCTTGCAGTGCTTTGGGATGGTGGCGGTCATAAACTCGCCAACGATGCTGCTGAAATTTGCCGGCATCAGGAATGATTCGAGCCGCTGGATTTTTTTTTTCCAAGAGCCTGATTGATGAACCCCAAGAAATCTAAGAAATCCTTCATTGCCCGTCCAATATGCTTAGGCTTTAGACCATGCGGCAGGATCGCATTCGGATTGAAACCATTGGGATTGAGAGACGTTGGGGTACAGGCTTTGTCTCAACGTCGCTTAACTCCATACTGCCGTGATCGGCGGTTGCGCGGAATTCTCTGACACGATATGGTTGGCTTAATTTATCGGACGGAGCGGTCGGGAATTATCAATTTTAGGACACTACCTCGGCGAGCGCGAACCCGGCGACCTTCGGCCGGATCGCTAAATAAATGATCATTGCGGCGGGATGGAAACAACCAACGCGGCGATCACGGCGACGATCTCCCGTGACTCCAGCGGCTTGGCGACGTTCAGGTTGTATCCGGCCTGAAGCGCGGATGCGGTCCTCGGACCGCGCGAAGGCCGTCACCGCCACCGCGGGAATCTTCCTGCCGCCAACCGAATGTTCGCATCGTCGGGCTGCCTCATAGCGAACTTCCCTGGTGCCCCCACAATCAGCCGCGGCTTCACGCAATCCAGGCGCATTTGTAGTACCGTAAAAGAGTTGCGCTACTTCATGAGGCTGCCAATCAGAATGCGGGGCATCTGATGATGGCGGATTCGGTGTTTCCCCTTGGCGGGGGGAAAATGGTCCCTAAAATGCTTGAGCATGACGGCCGTGGAACATTCGCGTCATCCGGAGGCGTCGGACTCTCCGCTGGGGCTGATCGCCGGGGAGGGGATTTTTCCGTTCCTGGTGGCGCGCGGGCGCGGGCGGCGGGGCGGAAGGTCGTCGCGGCCGCGTTCTGGGGCAGCGCGTGGCCGGAATTACGGGCTGAAGTCGATGTCTTCAAATGGGTTGGCGTCGCCCGTCTGGGACAATGGATTCGCGTCCTGCGTGCCGAGGGGTGCAGCCAGGCGATCCTTGTCGGACGTGTTCCCAAGGAGAAAATTTACAACCGATGGCGCTGGTTCCAGTATATTCCCGATCTGAGAACTATCCGGATGTTGGTCCGACGGGTGCAACGGGATAAGCGCGATCAGGCCGTGCTCGGCGCGGTGGACCGTGAATTGGCCTCCGAGGGCATTACTTTGATCGACCAAACGACCTACTGCGGCGAACACCTGGCGACCAGCGGAGTCATGACCCGGATCGCGCCCACCGACAAGCAATGGGAAGACATCCGATTCGGCTGGGAACTGTGTCAGACCGTGAGCCGGCTGGATATCGGCCAATCGATCGCGGTGGTGGACAAGAACGTGATTGCGGTGGAAGCGGTCGAGGGAACCAATGCGATGATCGACCGGGCGGGGCAACTGTGCAGAATCGGCGGGTGGGCGCTGATCAAAGTTTCAAACGTGCGTCAGAACCTGCGTCTGGACGTTCCAACCATCGGAACGACGACGATCGAAAAGCTTCACGCCAACCGGGCCGCGGCGCTGGTGCTGGAGCCGGGCAAGACGATCATGCTGGAAAAGCCGAAGGTGCTGGAATTGGCCGAGCGGTACAAGATCGCGATCGTGGGGTATTCGCCGGACGGCCATCCGGCAATGCGTTCGGCCAGCGTGTGATACGCCTGGCATTTTCAAAGTGCGTCTCACCCCCTAAGCCCCGGATGTACATCCGGGGCTACGAGCGGCGCAAACAATTTCTGTGATCGGTGTGAGGCGCCGGTCGCACCCTGCGCTCTCGTGCCTTGGCGCGGGAAATCCATTATCTTTGCGGCATGTCCATTCGGATCGGCATCGCGGGCGTCAGCGGATACGGCGGCGGGGAGTTGCTGCGCCTGTGCGCGGGGCATCCGGAATTCGATGTCGTCTACGCGGCTGGGGAAGCCTCGGCCGGACAAAAGCTCGTCGAGCGGTTCCCGGGGATATCGCCGAGGCTCGCGGACCGGGTCATTCAGAAATGGGATCCGGCCCATCTGCCGAAGGTGGATCTGCTGTTCGCCTCGCTGCCGACGGGGCAATCGAAATCGGCGCTGGCCGGCGTGGCGAAGGGCGTCAAAATTGTCGATGTGGGCGGGGATCATCGGTATACCCAGGGCTGGGTGTACGGATTGGCGGATGTTTGGCCCCAGAAGATTCGCGGGGCGAGTCGAGTGGCCAATCCGGGGTGTTATCCGTCCGCGGCGCTGGCGGCGCTGGCGCCGCTTGTTTCGGCGGGATTGGTTCAGAAGGGCCCGTTCATCGTTGATGCCATGAGCGGCGTCAGCGGCGCGGGCGCGGAGGATTGGATCCCAAGTTCGGATTCGCGGAGTTGAACGAGGATGTTTCGGCTTACGGGTTGCTGAAGCATCCGCATGTTCCGGAGATTGTGGCAACGGTGAATGAGCTTTCCGGCGCCATCGGAGCCAGCGCTATTTTTACAGCGCATCTGATTCCGATGACGCGCGGGATTTTGGCGACGTGTTATCTGCCGGGGAACGCGGCGACTTCGCGATGCCTGGAGGCGGCTCGGACGTTTTACGCGGGCCGGCCGTTTGTTCGCGTCGTGGATCAGCCGCCGCACACGAAGTGGGCGACGGGATCGAATCTGGCGTTCGTTTCCTATGCCTCGGCCGGCGACGGGACGATCATCGCGTTGGGGGCGATTGATAATCTCGGCAAAGGCGCGGCCGGGCAGGCGGTGCAGAACGCGAATCTCATGTGCGGGCTGGCGGAGACCGCTGGCTTGGAGGGCGTGCCGCTGTGGCCGTGAAATCGTTGGATGAAGGCTTTGCAAACGAGGGAAAAGCATGGCAAACGACATGGGCAATGCGCCGGGGTTGTCCGCGAATCCGGCGGCGGCGGAGATCGGATATTACGCGCCGGCGATGGGCATTCCCGAGCGGGCGAGGTTGAATCTTCGCGGACACGCCCGACCCCCGGAGATACCGGGGATTGGCCGCTGGATGATCAGCGGCTGAGCCAATTCCAGAACGCGCTGCGATTTCGCAAGAAAGTCACGTCTGCGGCGGGCCTGTATCGGCTGCTGTTGTTTTTGGCGATTATTTCATTCGCCGGTTTTCTTATTGCAATGGTGGTCACTTTGTTGGAAAGCCGGCGCAGATGCACATGGCGATGTACGGCATGGCGCCGTTTCTCGCCCTGTTTCTGGGGTTTTCGGTGTTGTACTACTCCCTATCCAAGCGTGATTTTTGCCGTTGCCGCCTGATTCGCGCAAAAAAACTCGAAATCGCCTGATTTTCGTGTAGGTTGAGGGTTATCAAGACTCTCTTTCCTTCACACGCAAGGAGGCGTTTCGAGTGAACCATACTACAGCCCAAAAACTCGCCCGACGCAAGCGCAGAATCGAAAAAAGATTGAACGCCCGATGCCGCTGGCGGTCCCGAACCAAGCCGATGTTCGCCGCCAGGAACATCCGTTACGAGATGGCCGACCGCGACCGGGCCGTGGTTCACGGCGGCATCGGCGCCGTGCACCTGCTGGCCCGCAAGGTTGGACTCATCGACGCCCTCGATCGCGACGTGCATCTGCTGAAGGTTCATCTGCCGTATCACGAATCCGATCACGTGCTGAACATCGCCTACAACATTCTGTGCGACGGCGATTGTCTGCAGGACCTGGAGCTGCTGCGCAACGACGAGGCGTATCTCGACGCCCTGGGCACGCAACGCATTCCCGATCCCACCACCGCCGGGGACTTTTGCCGCCGTTTTGAGTCCGGCGATCAGGTGAATCGGCTCATGGACTCGATCAACTCCGTGCGCGTCGGGGTATGGAAACGCCAGCCCGCGGAGTTCTTCGAGCAGGCCATCCTCGACGCCGACGGCACGATCGCTCCGACCAATGGCCAGTGCAAGAAGGGCATGGACATCAGTTACAACGGGCAGTGGGGTTATCATCCGCTGGTGGTGTCGCTGGCCAACACGCGCGAGCCGCTCTACCTGCTGAACCGTTCGGGCAACCGTCCCAGTCACGAGGACGCGGCGGAGTATCTGGATCGCGGCATCGCCCTGTGCCGAGGGGCGAGGTTCCGCTCGGTCCTGCTGCGCGGCGACACCGACTTCAGCCAGACGGCCCACCTGGACCGCTGGGACGATCAAAAGGACGTGAAGTTCCTGTTCGGGTTGGATGCGCATAAATCCCTGGTTCTTCAGGCGGAATTGCTCGGAAAGAGCGAGTGGAAAGAACTGGAGCGTCCGCCGCGATACGAGGTGAAAACCCGGCCCCGCGCAAGCCGCCCAACGTCAAGGAACAAGTGGTTGCCGAGCGAAACTTTGAAAACCTTCGTCTGCGAGCCGAGCACGTGGCCGAGATCGAGTACCGGCCGGGAAAGTGTCATCGCCCGTACCGGCTGATCATCTGCCGCAAGAGCATCGACGTGGAGATGGGCCAGGAGAAGCTGTGGGACGAGTACCGCTACTTCTTCTACATCACCAACGACCGCGTGACGCCGGCGGAGCAACTGGTGTTGCAAGCCAACGGACGTTGCGACCAGGAGAACCTGATCGAGCAACTCAAGAACGGCGTCCGGGCGATGCAGCTGCCGGTG
The DNA here is from genome assembly GCA_963771925.1 of uncultured Phycisphaerales bacterium. Taxonomy (GTDB): domain Bacteria; phylum Planctomycetota; class Phycisphaerae; order Tepidisphaerales; family Tepidisphaeraceae; genus PALSA-1353. Next base: position 562,455 of record CAVYVE010000005.1, on the reverse strand, counting down.
GACAATCTGGTGAGCAACTGGGCCTACATGGTGATGGCGTCGCTGGCGTGGAGCCTCAAGGCCTGGTGGGGCCTGATGCTGCCGGCGCAACGAGGACGCTGGGGCGAGCGCCAGCGCGGGAGAAACAGGACATTGTGCGGATGGAGTTCAAGCGGTTTGTGGGAAGCGTGATCCGCCTGCCGTGCCAGATCGTGCGGACGGGGCGTCGGTTGGTGTTTCGACTTTTGTCATACAATCCCTGGCAGACGGCGTTGCTGCGCGGCGGAGCCGCCTGGCGTGAGCGCGGTCGAACGTCGTGGCGGCGGCCGGCTTTGTGCTGAACGGTTCCGAAGGATGCCGGAGTCAGGATGCTCCGGTTCGCGTGGAAGGCGAAGCCTTCCCGATGGCCTTGTAGTGGAGAGCGACCGATGCACAACCGAACGACGGGATGAACCCTGGGGGCGAGCCGAAGATGCGCCGACGCTCAACGCCTTGCGAAGCGCGGGGGATACGCTTATTTAAGGACTACTTCGCGGAACGGGCGACCCGGCGTTCGTATCGGTGGGCGCCGCTGACGATGCTCATCATTTTTATAGTCAGCGGCCTGGTTCAGATTTCCGCGATTGCCCTGACCGCAAATTCGATGGGATCGGCGCGCACCGGCCCCGACGCGGCGGTGGGTCTGATCGTGGTCTTGATCTTCGACGGGGCATTCGCGGTCGTGTCGTGGAAAGCGCTGGCGGCGATTCCGAAATATCTGGCCCAACCGGCGTGGTGCCAGGAACTGATCGTGAAGGCGGGGTTATAGATGCCGGGCCGTCGGCCCTCGATCCATCCGATCAAAAGTGCCAATGCTCGAAGCCCAAAATGAGAGCATTGTGGGTGAAGTGCATCAGCACGCCGGGCCAGAGCGATCCGGATCGAATGCGCATATAGCCGAGGATAAGTCCGGCGGCGAGCAGGGCGGGGGCATTGATGATATTCAGGTGCAGGATCATGAACATGATGCCGGAGACGGCGATGACTTCTTTGTTGCTCAAGACGCGCTGGAGGCCGGGAATGATGACGCCGCGGAAGGCCAATTCCTCGAAAATCGCCGGATAAAGGGCGATGAGACCGACAATGGTGAGCCATCCGCAGCCGGCGTCGAGCATCGGCTTGGCGTAGCCGGCGCTGTGGGCATCCACGAAAAATGCGATCACATCGCCGTAGAGCGATGCGAAAACGGCCGTCATCGTGCCCATGAGCAGTGCAATGACGAACCAATTGATGTTGGCAACCTTGCGAATGGCGGGCAGGACATCTCGCCAGCAGATGGCCGCCCACGCGGCGACGATGATGGCCATCAGTTTGTAAACGTCCAACTGATCGCTGAAGGCAAAGTTGTGCTCGGCGGCGAGACCTTTTGGGATGACAACGATGCTGAGCAGGACGAGATAGAGCCAGATGGCCGAGGCGATGCTGCGATTCTGTTTGACGGGCAAACCATCGGGGCCGATGACGTCCGCCATGGCCAGACGGCGCTGGCGGGTGCCGTTGAGGATTGCCTTGGTGAGCAGCGCGATGCCGAGAATGGCTACGACGGGTGCATGACCGCTGCCATTGGTGCGTAGCGCCGCGCCTAGATAAATGATGGAGGTGTAGAGGAGCAGTCCCACGATGGCGGCCGGAAGGGGGTTGAGCAGCGACCAAGCCCATATTCCCCAGAAGGCGATGGCGACGGCGGTAAAAGCGGCCAGGAGCAACCAGGCGCCTGGGTTTCCCGCAGCCAATGCCCTCTGCAATATCCCAAGCGTGAGCAGCGGCAGGAACGAATGAAGGAATGCCAACCAAAATAACGGACGCGCGGCCTTGGCGGATTTTTCGCCGGCGGCGACGGCCTCGATCTTCCGGGCCGTGTCCGTCTTGAAATACATCTGGATGGCCAGGTCGCCGAGGTCCTGTTTGGACGTTTGGCCGGGGTCGGTCAGGGACATGCTGGCTCCGGGCTGGCGGGAGAATACCCGCCGGGGGTTATCGGCTTGTTCGGTGGGTTGCTTAATGGGCGGAGGCCCGCGGGATGAACATCCCGCGGCTTTGGCCGTGAATTAAGCCGCGACCTGAGCGTCTGACGGCCGGCGACGGGCCTGGACGGCGTGAACGGCGGCGGGGATGACGGAGATCACCACGATTGCCAAAACCACAAGCTGGAAATGCGTTCGCACGAATTCGATCTGATTGAAATAAAACCCGGCGAGCGAAACGGAGACCACCCATAGAATTCCGGCGGCGATGCTGAAGCCGATGAAGCGGGCGAAGGGCATCTGTCCGATCCCGGCGACGAACGGGGCGAACGTGCGAATGATAGGGACGAATCGGGCGAGGATGATCGTTTTTCGGCCGTGACGTTCGTAAAAGCGGTGGGCTTCGATGAGATGATGTTTGTTCAGCAGCCAGGATGATTCGCGCCTGAAAATCCTGGGACCGACTGCGCCAGCCGATGGTGTAATTCACGAGGTCGCCGCAATTGGCGGCCACGCAGAGCAGGACGATCATCCATGGCAGACTGATGGGCGAGCCGGGCGCGGCCGCCAATGCCCCCATCGCGAACAGCAGCGAATCGCCAGGCAAAAACGGCCAGATGACCAGGCCGGTTTCGCAGAAGATGATGATGGCCAAAAGCACGTAGACGCCGATTTGGTGAGCCGACGCGAAAGCGTTCAGGTGCGTGTCGAGATGGAGGAAGAGGTCGAGGGCTTGATGAACCAACCGCATTCGAATCCTTGAGAAGTCCAAGTGCTTTATCGGCGAAGCTGGCGTGCCTCGCAAGGCCGGCGGTAAAATGGCCGGTCCTTTACTATGGAGCTTGATATGCTCGAACGCTTTACCGATCGCGCCCGGAAAGTGATGGTCATGGCCAATCAGGAGGCCTTGCTCCTTAATCATGAATACATCGGCACGGAACATATCCTTCTGGGTCTGATCAAAGAAGGGACCGGCGTGGGAGCCAACGCGCTGAAGAACCTGAACGTCGATTTGCTGACGGTCAGGCGTAAAGTGGAAAGGATGATAAAGGCCAGGCCAGACCAGGCTGTCGGGGATGAGCTTCCTCAGACGCCGAGGGCCAAAAGGGTCGTCGAATGTGCCATTGAGGAATCCCGAAACTTTGGTCACGACTATGTTGGCACGGAACATCTGTTGCTCGGATTGATTCGGGAACAGGATGGAGTCGGCGCTGCGGTCTTGACGCAAATTGGGCTGCAATTGCAACAGGTGAGGAACGAGGTGCTCAAATTGCTTGGGCAAGCGGGGCAAGCGTAAGAAAAGCCGTTATTGATCGGTCCGATCCTTCGGCTTTATCGAACGTACAACTCAAGCCGATATAACGATGTGGCGACGAAGGCGATCGGCTTGATTATGGGTGTTACCCCCCTACAATCGAAGGCCTCCCCGCCGCGGCTGTGTTTGGATGTGATGCCGCTGCGCAGCTGTGTCTGATTTTTCGGTGAGGGGTCGGCACCCAACCCTGCCGGCCAAGTAGGAGATGGACATGTTCGAACGATTTACGGATCGGGCGCGCAAGGTCATGGCCCTGGCCAACCAGGAAGCCCAGCGCTTCAACCACGAATACATCGGCACGGAGCACATCCTGCTCGGCCTGGTCAAGGAAGGCAGCGGCGTCGGCGCCAACGTGCTGAAGAACCTCGACGTGGATCTGCGCAAGGTCCGCCTGGAAGTCGAAAAACTGGTCAAGAGCGGCCCGGACATGGTCACCATGGGCAAGCTGCCCCAGACCCCCCGGGCCAAGAAAGTCATCGAATACGCCATCGAGGAAGCCAGGAACCTGAATCACAATTATGTAGGCACGGAACACCTTTTGCTCGGCTTGCTGCGCGAGCATGATGGCGTGGCGGCCCAGGTGTTGATGAATCTGGGTCTGAAGTTGGAGGAAGTTCGGGAAGAGGTTCTCAATCTATTGGGAGCTGGTGTGGAAAGCGAAGAACCCCAAGCACAGGAAAAACAAGGGCAGAACCGAAAGAGCAAAACGCCCGCCCTGGACAGCTTCGGCCGCGATCTGACCGAACTGGCCCGGGAGGGCCAGCTTGATCCGGTCATCGGTCGAAAGAACGAGATCGAACGGGTCATCCAAATCCTCTGCCGCCGGCAGAAGAACAACCCGGTCCTGCTGGGCGAAGCGGGCGTCGGCAAGACCGCCATCGTCGAGGGCCTGGCCCAGATGGTCATCTCCAGCACCGTGCCGGAATTGCTGCACGACCGGCGGATCGTCGTGCTCGACCTGGCCATGATGGTGGCCGGCACGAAATACCGCGGCCAGTTCGAGGAACGCATCAAGGCCGTGATGAACGAAGTCCGCCGGGCCAAGAACGTGATTCTGTTCATCGACGAGTTGCACACGCTGGTCGGCGCCGGCGGCGCCGAGGGCGCGATCGACGCCAGCAACGTGCTGAAGCCCGCCCTTTCCCGCGGCGAGATTCAGTGCATCGGCGCCACCACATTCGACGAATACCGCAAGTACATCGAGAAAGACGCGGCCCTGGCGCGGCGGTTCCAGCCGATCACCGTCGATCCGCCCAGCACCGACCGACACCATCGAAATCCTCAAGGGCTTGCGCGATCGCTACGAGGCGCACCACCGCGTGCAGATTCTGGATTCGGCCCTGGTCGCCGCGGTGGAATTATCGGACCGATACATCACCGGCCGGTGCCTGCCGGACAAGGCCATCGACGTGCTGGACGAAGCCGGCGCGCGCATTCGCCTCCGCAGCATGACCAAGCCGCCCAATCTGGCCGAGTTGGAGGAGCAGATCGAGCGGCTCAGCATCCAGAAGGACGAGGCGGTGCGAAACGCCGAGTACGAGGAAGCCGCCAAGCTGCGCGACCAGGCCGAAGGCCTGCGGGCCAAGAAGGAAGAGATGCAGCGGCAATGGCGCGAGCGGGCCAAGGAAGTGGACGGCGTCGTGGACGAAGAAGTCATCGCCGAGGTCGTCAGCAAGATGACCGGCGTTCCGCTGACCCGTCTGGAAAAAGAAGAAGCCCAGCGGCTGCTGGAACTGGAAAACGAACTGCACAAGCGGGTCGTCTCGCAGGACGAGGCGATCAAGGCGATCAGCAAAACCATCCGCCGGGCACGATCGGGTCTGAAGGACCCGCACCGGCCGATGGGATCGTTCCTGTTCCTCGGCCCATCCGGCGTCGGAAAAACGCTGCTGTCGCAAGGCGCTGGCCGAATTCATGTTCGGCGACGACGACGCGCTCGTTCAGATCGACATGAGCGAGTACATGGAGAAGCACAACGTCAGCCGGCTCATCGGCGCTCCGCCGGGGTACGTCGGCTACGAGGAAGGCGGCCAGCTCACCGAGCGCATCCGCCGCCGGCCTTACAGCGTGGTGCTGCTCGATGAAGTCGAAAAGGCGCATCCCGACGTGTTCAACATGCTGCTTCAGATCATGGAAGAAGGCCGTCTGACCGACAGCTTCGGCCGGCACGTCGATTTCCGCAACGTGGTGCATGATCATGACCAGCAACATCGGCGCGGAACTGATCAAGGACGGCGGCCCGCAGTTCGGCCTTCAGCCCAGCCGCAAGGGCGAGAAGGAAGAGCGCACGTATCAAACGATCAAGACGACGCTCACCAAGGAGATCGAGCGGTACTTCCGCCCGGAATTCATCGGCCGACTGGACGACGTGATCGTCTTCCGCCCGCTGAGCCGCGACGAACCTGGAAGCCATCGTGGAGTTCGAGTTGAACAAGGTCACGCAAGCGGCTGACCGAGCACGGCCTGCGGATCGAGCTGACGCAGGAAGCCAAGGATTTCCTGATCGACAAGGGAACCAACAACGATTTCGGCGCTCGCCCGCTGCGGCGTGCCATCGAGCAGCACGTGGAAGACCCGCTCAGCGAGGAAATCCTCCGCGGCAACTTCAAGGGCAAGGACCTGATGCACGATCACCGTCAAGACCGAAGACGGCGGCGAGAAGCATCTGTATTTCGAGGCGTTCAACACCGCCGAGGAAAAAGGCGAAAAGCCCCTGGCCGAAGCGTCATCGGATGCGACGTAAACCCATCGCGGAGAGAACCCCCCGCGGAGCGGGCGGCCAATGGAGCCGTCCGTTAGCCCCCCGCTCCGCGGGGGTTTTTTCTTCGCATTCGCGCTTCATTTCATCTTCCCCGCCGGAACCGCATCCATTACCACCTCAACACGCCTGATTCCATCTTCGCCTGCCTTGGCATCTGAAGGTGGAGTGATCTCAACGCTGAAATGTCCCGACGCCAGGTCATACATCACATTCAGTTCTCGATTTTCCACGCGGATTCTGGGCCGCTTGGGGCAAATCCCATGCAGCGTAACGCTGGTTTCTCCGTAGCCGAAGAGCACGTCGGCGATCAGCTTACCTTGCTGCTGATGCAGGGCGGCGATGCGTTGGCTGCCGCTCGATACGAATTTGCCGATGTCGCCGAAGAGGGTGATTCCGCTGAGGCCGGGCTGGGCGATGATGAAATAGCTGACTCCATCGCTGCCGAGTTGCGTGCGGAACCGGTGCTGCACCGGCCGGACGGTTCCGCGGAAATAGTCGTAAGCGTAGGCCGGCCCGCGGGCGCCGATCTCGCTCAATGAAATCGTCGCATCCGTTACGCCCGGGTCGGTCGCGAAGGCCAGGACATACCATGTTCGCAATCCGTCGTGATCGCTGTAGGTGCTGGCGACGATGGCGCGGCTCCGGTCGTTCGCCTCGGCGATGTAGGCCGAATCCACCGGGACGATCGGCACATCCGGCTTGACGATCACGCCGTCGCTGCGAACGGCTTTGAAAATGTTCGCCTGATCCTCGCTTGCCGATCTTATCGCCGAAGCCCACCATCCCGGCCGACAAATCCGATAAAAGCACATTGCCGGTTTCCGAGCTGTAATATACGGATCGCTCCACGGCCAGATCCCCAAGGCCGACGCCAGCCGCGAGGTGTAAAGAAAATTGTGCCAGCGGTCGCGCATCAAGCGGTCATTGCTGACGCGGATGCGTCGTCAGGTTCGGGTATTTGCTTGCCTGCATGAAGAAGCACGGGTCGGCCATGCAGTACTGCATCGTCATCCAGTCCCTGGCGCATGCGTCGGCCATTCCGTCGAGAAACTCATCGCCGGCGTTTACCGTGCCGGAGAGTTCGGGCGAATGCAGGTAAATTTCGCTGAGCCAATCCTGTTCGTAGATCATCACGCCGCTGGCTTGCAGGTATTCCATGATGTCCTGCCACCATCGCGGATCGGTGGCGGCATATCCATCGACGCGATAATTCTTCAGATATGGACTGGCCGGATCGATCCAGCGATTGTGCGTGATCAGGGGCATGCCCAATTCATGTTGAAATATCGTCAAGCCCCCGGGAAAAACCGCCGGATCCGCCTGGTATTCCAGTAATCCGCCGTATCGATTCCACTGCCCTTCGGGAAGTTTGGGATTCTTCGTCTGTCCTGGTTTTCCATCCGGGCCTCGTCAACGATTTGTAGTACCACCAGCTATCCAATTGCAGATATTTCACGGGGATCTGGGCGGCGCGAAAATGCCTGGCCAGTTCCAGGAGCGTCCCGCGCGTAGCCGAGTTTGGGATCGTAGTTGTAATAATAATATGTGCCGTAGTCCGTCCAGTATCCCAGATACTTCAGCGAGACATCGGCGTCGTTGGCCGGGCCGTTTGACGCCTTGCAGATCGGCGACGGCTTTGCCCCATTGGTCCCACGTCCGGTTGATTCCGTTGCCGTGGACGACCAGCGTCCGCTGCGTAAACCCCGCGGGGATATTTCTCACGGTGTCACGAAGCCGGCTGGTGATGTGGTGCTCGGCATCCGGGCCGATTGTCTGAATCAGGTAATGCGATGCCGGCGAAATGATGAACGTGTCGCGGGCATCGTTGAAAATCACTTCGGGCCCGCCGTCATCGCAAGACCCGAACGCCGGGGGGCGAACGCCTTTTCGCGAAAGCTCAGGACGTGAAAATCCCGCGGCAAATGGTCGAAATCCGGAAACGAAACAAGGGGTTTGTCCGACGCCGCCTGGTAGGTCAGCGCAAAGAGCGTCACCGGCCGTTTATCGTAAGACCGAATCCTTTCGGTGAGCGGGACGCCCTCGCGGCAGAGGCGAATCGTGGTTTGATGGTAATCCCCAAGGTGGTCCGTGCCCACGACGCCTTGCTCATCCGGCGCCGGGCAATCGCAGCCCAGGCTCCAATCGGGCCGGCCGTGCGGAGCAATCGAAAAATAATATTCAGAGGATTTGGTCTGGCCCAGCACCGGCGCCGCGGCCGCCCACAGGAAAATGATCATCCACGAAATCCGCATCGAGAACTATGATACGACAGACGGGCGAGGATTCGCCAATTCTGCCCCAGCCGCCTGAATTTGAAGTCCCGCCGCCTCGCGCCTATCGTCCATCAAATCAAACAGGAAAGGCACACAACACAGATGGCAAATCCAATTTCCGATCAATGCCTCGAGGTTATTTTCCGCCAGGCCCGAACTCATCCCGCATGGCTCCCCAAACCGGTCGGCGATGACACGCTTCGCGCGGCTTACGATCTTGCCAAGCTGGGGCCGACTTCCGCCAACACCATGCCGATGCGCATTGTCTTCGTCAAATCCCCGGCGGCCAAGGAGCGGCTCAAGCCGGCGCTGGACGGCGGCAACGTCGAGAAAACCATGGCGGCGCCCGTTACCGCCATCGTCGCTTACGATTTGCAATTCTACGAATTCATTCCCCGGCTGTTTCCGCAAGCTCCGGGTTTCCGCGATCTGTTTGCGAAACCGGAAAACGCCGAACGCGCCAGAATCCACGCGTTCCGCAACGGCACATTGCAAGGCGCTTATTTCATCATCGCGGTCAGGTCGCTGGGGCTGGATTGCGGGCCGATGTCCGGGTTCGACAACGCCAAGGTCGATGCCGAATTCTTTCCCGACGGACGGTACAAATCCAATTTCCTGATCAACATCGGCTACGGCGATTCGTCGAAGCTGCCGCCGCGAAATCCAAGGCTGGAATTCGACGAGGCGTGCGGGATCGAGTGAGTTCGCCTTTGCGCGAGCGGAAACCGTGGCTACAATGTAATTATGAGAACGAAGATCATTCCAATCGGCAATTCCCGTGGCGTTCGTCTGCCCAAAGCTCTTTTGAACCACTGCGATCTGAATGATGAGGTGGATCTGGAGATCAAGGGGGGTGAATTGGTTTTGCGTTGCCCGAAGCGTCCGCGGCGAGGATGGGACGCCGCGTTCGCTCGAATGCGAGCCCACGGCGATGATCGCCTGCTGGACCTATTCTCGAACCCGCCTGAAAGCGAATGGGACCAGCGGGAGTGGCGATGGTAGTCACGCGGTTCGGCGTCTATCTCGTCAATCTTGATCCAGCCCGAGGCAGCGAAATCAGCAAGACCAGGCCGTGTCTGGTCGTCTCGCCGGATGAAATGAACCGCAACATTCGTACGGCCATCGTTGCGCCGATGACCACCAGATAAAAGCGATATCCTACGCGAGTTCCATGCGTATTCGCTGGAAAACGCGGTGAAATCGTGCTGGATCAGATTCGCACGATCGATCAATCCCGCCTGGTCAAACGGCTTGGCGACATCTCGCCGCAAACCTCCGCGCGGGTTTTGCGCATTGCATGAACTATTCGCCTAATGCCGATTCCGGTGCTTGGCAAGGACAACACCTGCGATTTCAAGGTTGCGTCGCGGGCGGATTGTCCTTCCACGGCGGCCAGGCATCGTCGCCTTTGAGGAAGTTTTCCTTTGAAAACGGTTGTGCTTCCGCCTCGGTCAACTGCCGCGACCAATCGACGCGCTGATCGGTGGCCGCGCCGGGGCCGGTGCAGGCGTATTCGGCGTAAAACGCCTTCATGTCCGTGTCGTAGGACCGCCATTTCAGCCAGCCGGCGGGATTGATCTGCGGACCCAGATCGCAATGCAGATAGACCACCCGTGCGTAGGGCCGCCAGGGACGGCCGAGATACACCGAGCCGTCCGGCACGGCGGAATCGGCCGTCAGCTTGCAATCCGTCAGGACGTATCCCGTGTCCTGCGCGTTGCTCGTGCGCGATTGAGCGGTGATATATCCCTTGCCCGTGCTGTGAATTTCGCAGTGATCGAACACGGCCGCCGCGTTGCCGAAAATGAAATCGACATCTCCGCCGATCAGGCATTGGAAATAATATTGCCGGCCGCCGTTGGCGTAGAGCGTGTCCTGATTCGCCAGCATCCGGCAATTGCGGAAGATCGCGCGATCCGAATCGACGCCCAGCGCCACGGCCTGTCCCACCTTCTTGCGCGGCGCGGAGGGGTTTTCGAAAGAAATGTTGTCGGCCTGGAATCCTTTGCCGGTGATCGTGACGCTGAACGAGCCGAACGTGCCCAGCGGCCGGCTGGTCGGGCCGGGCTTCCTTGCATAATCGTCATAGGTCAGGATCGTCGTCCGGGCATCCCGTCCGATCAGGTGTACGAAAGGTTGCTTGATGCGAATCTTCTCGTGATAGGTTCCGGGGTTGATGTAAACGACCACGGGCTTGGCATTATCGGCGGGAATGGAATCAACCGCTTCCTGCACGGTTTTGAAATCCCCGCTGCCGTCGGCCGCGACGATAATGTCGGCCGCGACGCCGTTAACCGTTCCGCCCGATGCCCGGGCATAGGCGGCATGAAAAAAGAGAACCAGGATTGCCCCCGACACGATCCGACTGAGCATTCCGCAAATCCTTTCCCGGCAACCGGGGCCGGAAGGACGATTGTAAGGGCGGCCGCCCGGCTGAGAACCCATAACTTCAGTCAAAAGAATTGCATTTAGAGCAAATCGCGGCCGCTTTACCGCTGCATTTCATGCGGCGGACCGCTTCGGGCAGCCGAGCGGCGATCCGGAAGGACTCTGGACTTGGCGCTGTCCATCCTATAGACTAATCAACAGTAAGTGCGTCGAAAGAGACACGGTAGCCAGATTTACCGATCTACTGCTCCTCAATCGCCTGCCTACTTTCCGGATCGGAACAGCGATCCCTTTCAATTTCGCCCCGAAAGAGAAAAAGCGGGCGATATGCATTCATTGTGGAGGCCCAAATGGGCAATAAACTATACGTCGGGAATCTAAGTTACGGCGTCACTGCATCGCAGTTGGAGACATTGTTCGGCGCTCACGGCACCGTGCAATCGGCCGAGGTGATCAGCGACCGGGATACGGGCAGGAGCAAAGGCTTCGGCTTCGTGGAAATGGGCAGCGATCAGGAAGCCCAGGCGGCGATCACGGCGCTGCACGGTACGGAAATGGAAGGCCGGGCCTTGACGGTCAACGAGGCCAAGCCGCGAGCCGATCGCCCGCACGGCGGCGGGGGCCGGGGCGGATTTGGCGGCGGCGGCGGCGGTGGAGGCCGAAGCGGTGGCCGAAGCGGTGGGGGTGGCGGCGGCGGCGGATATGGCCGCAGCCGATACTAATCACCGATTTTTTGGGAAATTTTATGGGAGCCGCCCTCGCGGCTCCCTTTTCTTTTTCCGTGCGATCATTCGCTCGGGACGGTGGCGGTGGCGGTGACCCAATGTTTCGCGGCCAATGAGGCCAGCGATTGCACAACGCGGTCCACGGTGTCATCGGACTCGGTGGTCGAAACCGTCAGGCGCAATGCCTTGCGATTCCACCCCAACATGTGCTTGTAGTGCGGCGGGGCATCGGCGGCCTCGGCGGTGCCAAGGGATTCGACCTTCAGGCGCGATCCCGTCCCGGCGACGGTGAAACTCTCCAAATTCGTCGTCTTGGCCAATATCTTCGCCTTCATCGCTTCCTTCAGAACGTCCGGAAGATAGATGCGCAGCATTCCGTCAAACGGGTCCTCCAGGGCGAACACCTGCATGCGGTATTTCCCGTCGGCGATGAAAAAACGCCAGGTGTTGTTCCCGGCCGACTGCATGGATAGGGGCGCCAGTTCGCCGAGGATTCCGACCATGCGCCGCCAGAGCCGGCCATGAATCGCCGACGCCTCGGCGTCGCAGGCGGCCAGATGCTTGTCGATCTTGGCCCGCTCTTTGATGCCGACTCGTTCCAGGACCGGATCGATATGTTTTGCCATTACAGTCATTGTTTGTTCCGGGTCAAATTATTCACACAGCCCCCGCAAAATGGCTCGCCGCGCCGAGACAACAGATAACCATGATACGCTGTCCGGGCCGCCGGAGCAACCGTACGCGGCCTTGGGCGGCGGGCTTGTCGGCGTGGCCTTCTCTTTTTGTCTTCCCCTGATCCCTCCGTACAATCCCGTCTTGCCCGTCCAATTCCCGGCGCAAGCGTGCGCAGGTTCGTTATTGGGAGTCGGAAATATGTTTCATCTTCTTCCTAAAGACACGGTCTTTTTCGATCTGTTCGAAGGCATCGCTCGCCATGCGATCTCCTGTGCCGAGCACCTGCGAAAACTGGTCCGTCAGTTTCCCGATATCGACACCGAATTGCAGCGCATCCGTCAGGAGGAACATCAGGCCGACGATCTGACCCACAAGGCCCTGGAGCGTTTGGATCAGACGTTCATCACTCCTTTCGACCGGGAGGATATCCACGAGCTGGTCAACGGGATGGATGACATCATCGACACGATCGACGCGCTGGCCAAGCGGTTCAAGATTTACCACGTGGCTGAAATGCCCTCGTTGTTCAAGCAGCAGACCGACGTGCTCGTGCAGGCGACGGTGGCGCTGAGCGAAGCCGTTCATCGGCTGCGCAAGACGAGAAAGCTGTCGGAGTTGAAGGAGATGCTCATCGAAATTCATCGTCTGGAGAGCGTTGGCGACGACGTGAACCACGCCGCGACCAGCAAACTGTTCGAAGGGCAAACGCCGCCGCTGGACGTGATGAAGTGGACGAAATTGTACGACTACATCGAGGAAGCCATCGACGGTTGTGAGGACGTCGGGAACACGATCGAGAGGATCGTGCTGAAAAACGGATAGACTCCAAATCGTTCCGCCATCCTGCATCAAGATGACTTTCCCCGCCTACATCGCAGCCGCCGGTCCGGCACAAGGCTCAAGCGCCTTCTTGATCCTCATCTTTTCCATCATAGCGGTTGCCCTGGTCTTCGACTTTCTGAACGGTTTTCACGACGCGGCGAACAGCATCGCCACGGTGGTCTCGACGCGGGTGCTTTCGCCGGCGCAGGCGGTGGCGTGGGCGGCGTTCTTCAACTTCGCGGCGGCGTTCGTCTTTGGAACCGGGGTGGCGCAAACCATCGGCACGGGGCTGGTCAACGTTCAATTTGTGGATGTCTTCGTCGTGCTCGGCGGACTGCTGGGCGCGATCATCTGGAACATCATCACCTGGCTGCTGGCGTTGCCGACCAGCTCGTCCCACGCCCTGGTCGGCGGCATCGCCGGCGCAGCGGTTGCCAAGGCGGGACTGCAAGTCATCATCGTCGGCAAGGCGTGGGGACTGCTGCTGCTGTTCCTGGTCCTCTCGCCGGTGATCGGGTTCGTGCTGGGGGCGGCGAACATGATCGCCGTCGCCTGGATCTTCCGCAGGTCGGTGCCGCATCGGGTGGATACCATATTTCGCCGACTGCAACTATTCAGCGCCGGCGTCTACAGCCTGGGCCACGGCGGAAACGACGCGCAGAAAACCATTGGCGTCATCGTCCTGCTCCTCATCGCCGGCGGTCACAAAAAATGGACCGTTTACGGCAGCTACCGCCTGCCGTGGGTTCACCACGAATACGGCTTGCCGATCATTCTTGCCTGCAACGGCGCCATCGCCCTGGGGACGATCTTCGGCGGCTGGCGAATCGTCAAGACCATGGGCTCGAGCATCACCCGCCTGTCGCCGGTCAGCGGATTCTGCGCCGAACTCTCGGCCGCCACCACCATCATCGGCGCCACCATCGGGCACATCCCGATCTCCACCACCCACGCCATCACCGGGTCGATTCTGGGCGTCGGCACCACTCACGGCGTCCGCTCCGTCCGTTGGATCTGGGGCCAACGCATCGTCATGGCCTGGATCCTCACCATCCCCTGTGCGGCATTCATGGCGGCCATCGCCTATCTGCTGATTCATCTTTTCCTTGCCCCGCTGTTTTGATTCGTCGCCCGCCGCCAGGCAGCCGGCAAGGGAGCACCGCAACCGCCTTGTGCCCGCGAAGCCGACCGAACGTCAAAAACGCGAATGCGGAGACGGCGGGGAAACCCATGCGGTCGCCAAGGATCAGCGCAAGCAAGCGGCCGCTCATCTGATCTCCAGCCTGATGGTAAATGGCGCCGGGGGGCGCAAGGGCGAAGAGAATCCAACCCTCTGCGCCTCGACGCCTTCCGCGTGAGATTTTTCGGCGCGAGATACGAGAATGCGTTTTGCCTGACCTATGGCGCATCGGGAGTTCGTGACTTTCCTCGAGCCGGATTTGCTTGTCAAAATGCTCCGGTTCGAGACGGAGCATCGCCTCGCGGAAGGCGTCGGCGTGGCTGGCTGCGTTCAGATCGCACAGCCAGTTCCAGCGGCGACCCATCTTCACGAATAATTGATAGACCCGCATCTTCTCCACAGCCGCCTCGCGACGAATGAGAAACGCCTCTTGCGAAATATCCCCCGCATCGAAATCTAAAGCGGCTGTTTTGTTTTCGGCAATGGGAAAACTTCGAAAAGCTCGACCAACGGCGGGATTATTCGCGTGGCTTCGGCGGAATATTCTGTTTATCCATCGTCCGTCGGATCAACTCTTCCAGGGCATCGACCTCCTCCTGCATTTGCCGCGACCTTTTTTTCAGACCCGCGAACCGTTCAGTAAGCTCGTTTAGCGAGACCGTTTGTCGCTGTGCGCGACACAATGGCCATGATGCGTTTTCTACCGCTCTGCATTTTGTGGTCAAGCAATGGATTTTGCTTCGGCGGCGGATGCTGGGCTTGGGATGAATAGCAGCGGCCGGACTCGAACCGGCGACCCAGGGCTTATGAATCCCTTGCTCTGCCAACTGAGCTACGCTGCCGAAACATTCTTCGCTTCTGATTCTAAGCCAAGGGAAATGCGGGTCAATGTCACTGTCCGGCGATTCGCCGGCCCATCGCGGAAACCTCCGATTCCGTGACCTGCTCCTGTGAGATGTGCGTGATGAATTCGGGATAGCCCGGCGCACCCATTTCAGGAATGTCCAGACCGGCGATTTCCACTTCGGGACGCACGCGGTTGGAGCCGAGCCAGCGGCCGATCAGGAGAAATACCGCTCCGCCGATGACGATGTTCCATGCGATGCACGTCGCGGCGGCGATGATCTGGGCGATAAGTTGGTGGGGAGAATGGTCGCCGTAAAAGACGCCGACGACGTTGCCGGGGACGTTGTTGTAACCGTCGCCGTAGGTTCCGTTGGCGAAGAATCCGACGGAGAGGATGCCCCACAAGCCGCCGACGGCGTGGACGCTGATGGCCCCGACCGGATCGTCGATGCCGCGTGCGTTCCATGAACATGACGCTCACAGACGACGATCACGCCCGCCACGGCGCCGATGAAGAAGGCGGCCATCGGGCTGACGAAAGCGCAGGGGGCGGTGATGGCGACGAGGCCGCCGAGCATGCCGTTGGACATCAGTGACGGGTCGGGCTTGCCGTAGATTTTCCAGACGAAGAAACACGCGGCCACGGTGGACGCGCCGGAGGCGAGCATGGTGTTGACGGCGATGAGGCCGATGCGGTCGGTCGTGCCGGACAGAGACGAGCCGGCGTTGAATCCGAACCATCCGAAGGCCAGGATGAAGGTGCCGAGCATGACCATCGGCATGTGATGGCCGAAGATGGGGCGGGGGTTTCCGTCCTCGTCGTATTTTCCGATGCGGGGGCCGATCATCCAGGCGAGGATGAAGGCGAGGGTTCCGCCCTGAAGATGGACGACGGAAGAGCCGGCGTAATCGACCGCGCCGTGGCCGAGTCCGCAGTTGACGCCGAGGCTGGCGAGCCATCCCCCGCCCCACATCCAGCAGCCATAGGCGCTGTAGATGAACGCTCCGACGCAGACGCTGAAGATAGCTGAAGCTTTTGAAGCTCCAGCGTTCGGCGAGCGCGCCGGTGGGGATGGTGGCGGAGGTGTCCATGAAAACCATCATGTAGAAAAAGAGGACCAGCACGCCAGGCGTGATGGCGTTGCCGCTGAGGAAAAATCCGCTGAGGCCGCAGATTCCCCAGTGTTTGCCGGCGATGGTGAGATAAAGCATGTGGCTCAGCGCCGGTCCGCCGTAGAGTTCGAGGGAATGGGGTCCGCCGATGAGGGGAGCGCCCGAGCCGGCGGGAGCGCCGTTGACGCCGCCCATCATGAAGGCATATCCGCAAACGAAGAAGCCGATCATGCTGAGCGAATAGACGAGAAAATTCATGCTCATGGTGTGGGCGACGTTCTTGGCGCGGCACATGCCGGATTCGACGAGTGCGAAGCCGGCCATCATGAACATGACGAGGAACCCGGCCAGAAGCGTCCAGATGAAATTGATGGCGCGGCTGTGCTCGTCGAGGTTCAAAGTGGGATTGGCCGGGGAGATCGCCTGCTGGGCGATCGCGGGGGTTGTGCAGGCCAACAAAACCAGCAGCCCAACGAGCGGCGTCGTGAGACGTGGCCGGGAAATCATAAGGGAGGATCAACTTACTGCCGCTGGGCAGACGCCACAAGTAAACCCCGGCGATTCAACAAAAGCGGACGGCCATCCGTGAGGGATGGCCGTCCGACGTGAATCCCGATGCCGTCGCTGCCTCAGGCGGGAGTCGCGATAGACGGCTTGGATATCATTACTTCGCGGCCCATCTTCTTGCTGCGGCGGAGAAAATAGAATGTGCCGTATAGCCCCCATACGATGGCCACGGCGAGTGCGATGAACGGTTCTTCCTTGCTCATGCCCGCCACGGAGAACGGACCGACGAGATAAAAGATCATGCACGCCAGATTCGCCACCAGGCCGAACATTGGAATCACCTTGTGCTTCATGGAATTGTGCATTTGGTGCTCGTGGAACGCCACCATGGCCACGATGCAACTCATCATGTAGAGCAGGAACGTTCCGAAGTTGCTGATGAGCGTGATGATCAGGAAGCTATTGGGAATCTTTGCGGCCGCGGCGAAGCTGAAGACGCCCTTGTACCAGATGCTGGCTTTCTGGTCGGGTGACAAAGTGCTGTCCAGCGAAGCGCTGGCGGACGGGCCGCACAGATAGAAAAGCACGCCGTAGATTCCGATGAACACGGAGATGGTCGCCAGGGTCCAGATGCAACGGTGGGGGGTGTTGTTCTTGCCGTGCAGCAATCCGAAGTGGTTGGGGACTTCTTCGTCGCGTCCCATGGCGTAGGTGACGCGAGCGCCGGTGTTGATGCAGGAGAGCGTGGTGCCGACCAGTGCGCCAGGAAGACGGTGATGGCTTCGATGAACATAAACCACCAGCCGGCATTGGCCGAGCCGAAACACCAGGCGCCGACGAGTTGCATCATGTCCCCGAGCGGGGCAGGAGACCCTGCCGCCGTGACATTGGTGTAAAGAGAACTCTGGAAATAGTTCGCGGCGAAGTATTCAAAAAGGTAGCAGAATCCGCCCTGAATCAGCAGCGATGCAACGACGGCGATCGGAATGTGCTTCTTGGGATTCTTGGCTTCCTCGCCCATGGAGGTAACGGACTCGAAACCGACCAGGCAAAGGATGGCGATACACCCCTGGACCAGAATGTACTGGCCCTTGTGCCAATGGACCACCGACTTGGCGCTGTCGTGGTAGAGGAATGTCCAGACGCCGGTCTTGGGATCCTGCGACATACCGCCAAGATAGGAGATGGTAACAGGCTCGGGAATGGCCTTGGCCGCGCCTGGACGGGAGCGCACCTAGTTTTCCGCTCGCATCCGTCGGCACAACAACGGGGTTTCCCTTGGCATCGTTGATGACGTTGCCTTTTGCGTCGGCGGCATAGTAGACGGCGACGGAATTGCCGCTGGAATCAACCTTCGGAGTTGTCGCTCCGCTGGGATCGACAATCTGCTTGGTCGGATCCTTTGGATCGGGAATCATGTTCGGAACGGTATCCTGGACGTACTGCACCGGAACCCCATTGGAATCCAGCGTCCAATCCGGGTCCCCTTCCTTGACGTGTAAGCGGTGAGTAATCGCCATGCAGGAAAAGATGATGAGCGCCGTGATCTGAATGATGTTCAACGTCACGTTCACGGCGGTGGCGCCGACCACGCCCCGATACGCGATGTAAGCTACGCCAAATGCAAAGATCGCGCAGAACAGGATCATCAGCAGCGGACTGCCCTCCGCTTCGTTGAACTTTGTAGGGAACAGTTGCCCGGCGATATAACCGATGAAGATCGACGTGACGCACACCATCACGCCGGGGTAGACCCAGTAATAGAGGTGGCTTGCCCAGCCGACCATGAACTTGTAAATGCGGGCCCATTTATACGCTTGCTTTTTGGAAAGAAAGGCCTGTTCGGCAAAGAAGTAGCTTGAACCGGCTCCAGGGTATAGCTTGGACAACTCGGCATAGGAGATGGCCGTCGCCAAACAGAGAAGCGTGGCCAGCAACATGCCCATCCACATGGCAGAACCCGCCGACGGGGCTCCATAGGCGGATTGCTCCGCGAACGTGAGCCATAAGAAGGCTCCCGGCGCGATCAAAGCCATGGCATTTGCCGTCAGACCGGTTACGCCGAGCGTCGGCTTCATCGTGCCGGGACCAGTACCAGATGTAGAGGCGGGTGAATCGGTTGCCACAATCACTCTCCTTAATCCGTATGAACCTAAAGCGCGTGGTTGCAACGCAATCACAAACAGTGTGCCACTATAAAATTTGCAATCCGCTGGCGTCTTTGCGCAACATAATCGGCCATTGCAGAACAAAAACAGCGAATGGTGAGGAATTGCCGATGCTTTTATCAGCCGCTTAAAAACTATGCATGTCGGTTCAGTCCACGGTTCGACAGCCGCAAACTTGGGCGGGCAGTCCCGGGCTGTTGAAAACTACGGCAGGGACGCCCCTCTTGCGAGGCGTCTCTTGTATTGTTCATGAGCGAATCTAGAATCCGCTGATCGACCGCGCTTTCAACCTCGTTTATGCAAATCAATTACGCCGCGTCATCTACGGCGGGACCGGTCCGCGAGAATAACGAGGATTGCATCATCTTCTGGCAGCCGAGCAACCAGGATGAGTGGCGCAACCGGGGGGCGATTGCGGTCCTGGCCGATGGAGTGGGCGGGCAGGCGCGGGGTGAGATCGCCAGCCGGTTGGCGTGCGATGCGGCGGCGAAATGCTTCATGGAGGCCAAGCCCCTGGCGGCGCCGGCACAAACGCTGTTCCAGATGTTCGCCTCGGCCAACATCGCGGTGTTCGACCAGAACGTCACACACAACGGCGCCGGACGCATGGCCACGACGCTGACGATCAGCATGTTTCGCCACAACGAAGTGAACATCGGTCACGTCGGCGATTGCCGGGTATATGTCATCCAGCAAGGGCGCATTCGCCGGGTGACCAACGACCATTCGTATGCCGGCGTGCAGTTGAAGCTGGGGCTCATCACCGTCCACGAGGCGATGAGCAGCCAGATGCGCTCGGTGCTGACGCGAACCGTGGGACAGGAACCGACGATCCGCGCGGATTTTCATACGATCAGCGTGCATCGCGGCGACATCATCGTGCAGATGTGCGACGGCCTGTGGACGCAGTTGACGGAGGGGGAAATTTACGACATCGCCGCCAAGCAGCCGCCCGACGAAGCGTGCAAATCGCTGGTGAAGTTGGCCGAGCGCCGCGGAGCCGATGACAACCTGTCCGTCCAGATCATCCAGGTGCAGGCGATCGAGCGCTTGAGCTATTACCGCGGTTTACCCACCTATCAGAAAGAGAGCCCGGCCGTCATGGGAACCGAACTGGAAGTCGGTCAGGTCCTGGATGATCGGTTTAGAATCACCGACGTCATCAGCCGGTCGGGCATGGCGTCGATTTTCAAGGCGATCGACCAGAGCACCGGCGGGGTCGTGGCGCTGAAAGTGCCGTTCATGCAGTTCGAATCCGATCCCGGCTTCTACCAGCGGTTCCAGCGCGAACAGGCCATCGGCAAGGCGCTGCACCATCCGTACATCCTGAAGATGATCGACGATGAATCGATCCAAAAAAGCCGGCCGTACATCGTGATGGAATATCTGGAGGGCCAGACGCTGGGGCATCTGATGCACTCGATCCGCCCGATGCCGGAGGCGGATGCCCTGAAGATCGCCAGCCGGATTTGCGAAGCGCTGCACTACATGCACGAGCACGAGGTCGTTCACCGCGACCTGAAGCCGGACAACATCATGATCTGCAACGACGGCAGCATCCGGATCATGGATTTCGGCATCGCCAAGTTCGAGGGCCAGCGGCGACTGACCTTCGGCGGGTTCACCCCGGCCATGGGAACGCCCGATTACATGGCTCCGGAACAGGTCAAGGGCAAGCGCGGCGACGAACGGACGGACATTTACAGCCTGGGCGCGATTCTCTACGAAATGGTGACCGGCTCGGTTCCATTCGAGGGGGCCAATCCCTTCATCATCATGAACAGCCGGCTCAGCGGCGATCCGGTCGCGCCGCGGAAACGGAACGACAAAATTTCTCCGCAGGTCGAGGAGATCATCCTGCACGCCATGGCCCGCATCCCGCAGGAGCGCTACGCCTCGGCATTGGAAATGAAAAAGGAACTGGATCATCCCGAAGCCGTGCAACTGACCGGCCGGTGCGATCGGCTGGTGACGCCGAGTCCGGTCTCCGGCAATCTGCGGCGATATCGCCTGGTGGCGATTGCCATGGCGATTCCGATTCTGATCTTCGCGATCGCGTGGTTTTGCACGCACGTGAGCGTGAAGATGAAGTGAGGGTTCAGCCACCCCGAAGCCCCGGATGTACATCCGGGGCTCCGAGCTTCAATTCGGCGATTCGCTTGCAGTCGGTCAGCAGCGGCTCGACCGCATTCATATCCAGCATCGTCGCGGCGTCGCTCTTGGCGTTCTTCGGATCGGGATGACATTCCAGAAACAATCCATCCACTCCCGCCGCCACGGCGGCGCGGGCCAGCAGCGGGGAATATTGCGGATTGCCGCCGCTTTGGTCTCCCATTGCCGCCGGCTGCTGCGTGCTGTGCGTGATGTCGAAAACAACCGGATATCCGAATTCTTTCATGACGGCCAGGCCGGTGAAATCGTTGACGAGGCGGTTGTAGCCGAAGAAGGTGCCGCGCTCGGTGAGCAGGATTTGGTGGTTCCCGACCGAATTGATTTTGTCTATGGCGTTGCCCATTTCGGCCGGCGACATGAATTGACCTTTTTTGACGTTGATCCATCGCCCGGTCTGGCCGCAGGCCAGCAGCAGGTCCGTCTGGCGTGCCAGAAATGCCGGGACCTGGAGTACATCCACGACGGCCGCGGCCGTCGCCGCCTGCGACGGCTCGTGAATGTCGGTCAAGACGGGAACGCCGACCTCCAGCTTCAACTTTTCGAGAATGCGCAAGCCCTCGCTCAGCCCCGGTCCGCGGAAGCTGTCCTTGCTGGTTCGATTGGCTTTGTCGAAGCTGGCCTTGAAGATGTAGGCCAAGCCCAGCTTGTCACAGATCTGTTTCACCTTTGACGCGATCGACAGGCAAAGTTTTTCCGATTCGATCACGCACGGCCCGGCGATCACGAAAAGCGGGCTGCGATCGCGTTGCAGAATATCGACGCCTTTGCTCACACCGGCACGATAAATGGCACGCGCACGGGAAGCAAGTCGATGCGCAGCGGCGTGTAGCCGGCGGGATCGCCGTCGATTTGCACCGGAACGGGGCGCGGCGAGCTAATCTCAATTCCCTTTCCGCGCGCATACACGACGCCCTCGGACCGCACGAGTTCGCCCGCCGCGGCGTGGAGGAACTTTTGGATCGCATCCGCCGGAGAGTCAACCGATATGACGCAAACATCCAAAAGCCCGTCGTCGGGACGGGCGTCGGGCACGATGGGGAACCCGGTTCCGTACTCGCTGATGTTCGCAACGAAGGCCACGGCCGGAGCGGAGGGGAAAATCGTCTTCCCGTCCACCGTAACCTCCAGCGGGGTGTAACGGTAATTCGCGATCGCCAGCGCCGCCGGAAGAACGTAGCTGGCGAAATTGATCGGTCCTTCGCGCACGCGGTCCAGCTCGTGAACGATCATCGCGTCGAGGCCGATGCCGGCCATCAGCAAAAACAATTGTCCGTTGGCCCGGGCGGCATCGAACATGACGATGCGGGCGGCCTGGATGGATCGAACAACCTGCTGATCCAGTTCCGCCGTCTGCCAATGAATCCCCAGATGCCGGCCCATCAGGTTGGCGGTTCCCATCGGCACCGGCAGCAAGGGGGGGATTTCCTGACGAACTTCCAGACAGCGGCCGGCGACGGCGCGCAATGTTCCGTCGCCGCCGATGGCCACGATGGCCTGGGCCGATGCCAACTGATCGCGCTGGGCGGCGGCCAGATCGAAGATAACGGTTGCTTCCATCCCGGCCGCCTGCAAGCTTTTGCGCAGCTTGTCGCGCGGTGGTCCGGCCTTTGCCCTGTCCGGCAACGGGATTGGCCACGATCGCAACCTTCTTGATTTGGGGCATGGGCGGCTCTCATTGGCAAGCGGGGCGACGCCGCCACGGTTGACGCGCCCGCCGCCGTCCAACTAGTATTACGGCAATCTCAACGCCGGGCCAGTTTACGCCCGGCATGATCTGGTGGTTTCATCTGAGGATTGGATTCAACCGATGAGCGAAGCGACAGGGTCGTCAATCAATGAACGGGCCGCCGAGGAATACTATCGACGCGGCCTGGATTCCGAGCAACAGGGCGTTCACGAAAAGGCGGTCGAATTCTATGAACGATCGCTGAACGAAAACCCCGACCATGAACAGGCGGCGTTCCATCTGGCGGTGTTGTACGACCGTCGGGCCGATGATGCCAAGGCCATCGAACTGTACGAACGAATCTGCACAAGCCCGCCGGTGCATTTGAATGCCCTCATGAATTTGGCGATCCTGTACGAGGACAACAACCATTACGACGAAGCGCACCGATGCCTGGACGCGGTTCTTCGGACCGATCCGAATCACATTCGCGCCCGGCTGTACATGAAGGACGTGGACTCCGCCCGGAGCCTGCATTATGACGAGGACCTGGATGGCCGCGGGGATCGCCGCAGCGCGATTTTGAATGTGCCCGTCACGGATTTTGAACTGTCCGTTCGAAGCCGAAACTGCCTCAAGAAAATGAATATCCGCACCCTGGGCGATCTGCTCAAGACCACGGAGCAGGAACTCTTGAGTTATAAGAATTTCGGCGAGACGAGCCTGAACGAGATCAAGGCGCTGTTGGCTCAGAAGGCGATGCGTCTGGGCCAGGCGGCGGACGAATCCAAGAGCGCCGTTCGCCGCGCTATTCCCGTCGCGGGGAATGTGGCCCCGGAAATCCTCAGCAAGAACGTCGCCGATCTGGAACTTTCGGTTCGAAGCAGAAAGGCGCTGCAGCGGCTCAACATCAATTTGCTCGCAGAACTGGCGGCCCGCACGGAAGACGAGTTGCTGGGATGCAAGAATTTCGGCCAAACCAGCTTGAACGAAATCAAGCAGCAGTTGGCGACGTTCGGGCTGACGTTGCGGAAGCTGGAAGATTAGCGCGCCAAACGCAATGGATGTTCACTGGATGGCAAGGAGGCCATGGTGCGATATCTCGCCACGCTGGGTTCACTGCTGTTTTCGGTTTTTTTGCCGTTCGGCTGCAGTTCCGAATCCAATCCCGCGCCCGCTCCGCCGACAGCCCCCCCGATCCGCGTTCTGCTGCTGGAACAGACGGATCGCGCCGATCTGGTCGCCTTTGACCCGCAAATTCTCCTCGACGGCCGGCCCGTCAGCGGCGACGTCGCATTTCCCCGGGGATTGACGGTCTCGGTCTGGATGGCTTCGGATGGGTGGCACATCGGCCGAGAAACGATTCGCGCCGGAGTGCTGACGCTTCGGCCGACCAATGACGATCCGATCCGCGTCAATCGTTTGGCCTATCGCGGCGGCATCCGCCTCATGCCCACCGGCGGCGGACGGTTCGATGTCATCAACGACGTGGATGTCGAAGATTATCTTCTCGGCGTCGTCACCAGGGAAATGTACCCGAGCTGGCCCATCGAGGCGATCAAGGCGCAAGCGGTCGCTTCGCGGACCTATGCCCTGTATGAAGCGCATTCGACCGGCGCGGGCCGGCCATGGGATGTTTTTGCCGACGAGCGGAGCCAGATGTACGGCGGAATCGGCGGCGAGACCGACAAAGGCCGGGAGGCCGTGGCGGCCACGAGCGGCATTGTCCTGACTTACGGCCCGGGCGACGGCACGATCTTCTGCGCGTATTTCAGCAGTTGCTGCGGGGGAGTAACCCAGGCCGCGGCCGACGCGTTTCCCGGCGAGCCGTATATCCCGCCTCTCAGCGAGCAAAACAACGGCAATTGCTGCAACGCGTCCAAATTTTTCAACTGGGGTCCGATCGTCGTCAAAAAGAACGAACTGGCCCGGCGCATTCACTTGTGGGCCCAGCGCAACAGCACCCAACTCGGGCGGCCCACGCCCGAACTGAACATCGCCGCGGTTTATCGAATCGATCTGCAGGGCGTGAATCGCTATGGGCGGCCCAATCGCGTGCTCATTACCGATTCGCGCGGCGTTCAATACAGTTGGTCGGCCGAGCAACTTCGCTCGGCCGTGAACACCGACGCCCAGCCCGGCACGACCCTTCCCAGCAGTTTCTGCAAGATCAATGGAGACCCCAATTCCGATTCCGTGACGTTCTACGACGGCCACGGCTACGGTCACGGCGTGGGGATGTGTCAATGGTGCGCCGAGGCCCGTGCGGCCGCGGGACAGGGTTTCGAACAAATTCTCGTCGAGGCCTATCCGCAGGCGAAACTGGTGCGGGCCTATTGAACGGATCGGCCGACAACGCGAATAAAAAAACCCGTCGCGCCGCACGAATCCGGCCCCCCCTGGAGCCCGGACGCGATGACGGCACAACGGGATCGCGAGATTGCTGAATGACCACGGCAGTTAACCCTTTTTTGCCCCGCTTGTCGTTGATGGTTTTGCTCATTTTGCCATAGGGATTTTCCCTATGCCGCCCGTTTTGCAACCTAAGTGCTTTTAATGTTGTGTGTTAAGCGCGACAAGGCGCGGAAATTAAACGGGTGCTATCTGGGTTCTTCCAGCGTATATGTGACGGCGTAGCGTAACAATTCGGCGCTGCTTCTGATGCCCAGCTTGTCTTTGATGTGCTCGCGATGCACTTCCACCGTCTTGGAACTGAGGAACAACTGCGTGGCGATTTCCTTGATCGATAAACCCCGTCCGATCATTTGGAAGATTTCCAATTCCCGGTCGCTGAGCTTGGCCAGCGGCGTTCCGTTGGCCGCGGTCAGCCGGCCGTGCGTCAACCGGCCCAAAAGACCGGAATTCAGTTCGTCGCTGAGCCACACGCCCCCGGCCAGGACCCGGCGGATGGCCTCCATCACCTTCTCCGTCGCCCGGGCCTTCATGACGTAGCCTTGAGCGCCGGCACGCAAAACGCGCTCGGCCCAAAGGTCCTCGTCGTGAATGGACAAAACCAGAATCGGCAGCGACGGCCGGGCCGTACGAATGTCCTTGATGAGTTCCATCCCCGGCCGGCCGGAGAGGGAAAGATCCGTCACAACGATGTCCGGCTCATTGGTCGCGATCGCCTCCAAGGCCTGGTCGGCGTTCTCGGCCATGGCGCAGACGATCATGTCCCCTTCCATCTCGATTCGCGCGGCCAATCCCTCGCGGACGATGGGATGGTCATCGACGAGCAAGACTCGATGTCGCCGCGTGGCTGAGGATGGAAGCCGCCTTTTGTCGGCGGGCTGCGGGGGATTCATTGTTATGCGGGCCCGGGCATCGGCAGATGATCGACGTTCCGCCGCTAGAGCTTCGGATTTCCAGCGTCCCGCCGATCATACGGGCGCGGTATTGCATGACGCTGATTCCCATGCCCTTGTTGCGTG
The DNA here is from genome assembly GCA_963771925.1 of uncultured Phycisphaerales bacterium. Lineage (GTDB taxonomy): Bacteria > Planctomycetota > Phycisphaerae > Tepidisphaerales > Tepidisphaeraceae > PALSA-1353. The sequence continues at coordinate 536,431 of CAVYVE010000005.1, read as the reverse complement.
AAGCGGCGGCCGGCATTCCGCCGCCGTCGTCATGCACCATCAGCGTCGTCAGACCTTCGATTGTATCCAATTCGATGCGGATTTGCTTCGCCCGCGAATGCCGGACCGCGTTGTTCACCGCCTCCTGGGCGATGCGGAACAGGTGCAAAGCGGCCGCATCGTCGAAAAGATTCAGCGTTCCCCGGCAACTCACCACGCAGGCGCACTGCATGGAAGCCTGCACTTTCGCCGCCAAATCGCGCACGGCCGTCTCCAGACCCTGCGGACCGAGTTCCATGGGCGAAAATCCCCGCGCCAATTTGCGGACCTGCTCCAAAGCCCGGCCGATCAAAGACCCGATCCGCGCCGCCTGCGCCTCTTCAGGCAGGCCTTGCTGCGCCAGTTTTTGCCGAAGATTCTGCGTGAGCAGGGCGATGCCGGTCAGCTCCTGTCCGACCCCGTCATGAAGGTCGTGTCCGATGCGCATTTGCTCGCGCTCGCCGATTTCCAGGACTTCTTTTTCCAGGGATCGCAATTCGCTGACGTCACGGGTGATTTGAGCGAAGCCCCGCAGATGTCCCTGCTCATTGCGCAAGGCGGTGGTGATGACGTTGGCCCAGAACTGCCTGGCGTCGCCCCGGACGCGCCAGCCTTCGTCTTCGCGGCGGCCGAGTTGCGCCGCTTCGAGCAGGTCGGCCGCGGGCTTGCCGCGAGCGATTTCCTCCGACGGATAAAACGCCGAGGCGTTTTGACCGATCGCCTGATCGTTGGAAAATCCGAAAATCCGGCTGGCGCCGGGATTCCAACTGACGATCTTTCCGTTGGAATCGAGCATCACGATCGCGTAATCCGCCACGCCGTCCACCAGCAACCGGAATCGTTCCTCGCTTTCGCGCAGCTCGCTGGTTCGCGTCTGAATCCGGGCTTCCAGTTCCGCGTAAGCCTTTTGCAGCGCGGCCTCGGCACGCTGGCGCATCGATGTCAGGGAACTGATGAGCAGCGCAACGGCAACAAACACACCCGCCTGGAGGCAGTCGTCCCAGCCAAAACCGACGGACCCGACGGGGTTGAGACGGTAGTATTTACCGGCGATGTATGCGGCCAAGGCGGTGGCGAGGAGTCCGGGTCCTAATCCACCGGTCCAGGCGCTGAGGATGACGGCGGCAAAAAAGAGGGCGGCCGTGCTTTCGCCAATGCGCGGATTAATCAGGCTTGCGATTCCCGCGGCGGCAGCGACAAACACCACCGCCAGGACGTAGCGCCAGAGCAGGCGAAGTAATTCCGGCAGTTCGATTTTGAAAACGCCCACAGTCGACCCCGCAGCCAAACCAGGGTTTCATATACACGGGATTTTCAGGCACTTACGATACGAGCCGCGCCGCGCCTCCGCAAGCGGAAACTGCGCGTTTTAAGAGCTTGGGGCTGGAAAAACCATCGACTTCGTAAACTGCGCCGGAAATCGGGGCACGGGCTTGTCAAGTCAATCCCGACCACTGCTCGCCGCCGCGGGCGGCCGTGAATGCGCGGCGGATTTTCTGCACAACTTCATCCGGCAGCGGGCCTTTCTTGGCGAATTCGATGTTGCGGCGCGTGTTCTCCAGATTGTGGGTGCCGACGATCGCGCTGTGCGCGCCGGCTTGGCTGAGAACGAAGCGAAGCGCCAGTTCGGGCCACGCCAGTTCCGGCGGCGTCGAAAATCCCAGTTCGGCGGGATTCAGATTCATCTTCGAGAGACGGTCCTGGTACGGCTGAGCATAGCGCCCATAAAACCCAGGCTGATCTTCCGTGCGTTTCCAGGCGGCGTTGGCCATGGGGCGCTTGGCCAGCACGCCGACATCGTGTTTGCGGGCGATCGGAAGAACCCAATCAATACTAACCTGGTCCACGATGTTGATGGACGTTTCGATGACCGCGATGTCGGGAAGAGTGGCGGCATAAGCGATGGCCTGGTTATCGCCGCTGCATCCCGCGAAGCGGATTTTGCCCGCTTGCCGCGCCTTAACCAGCGCCCCCAGCGCTTCGCCTTTTCGCAAGGTTGGCTCGTCGCAGGTATGCAACAGCATCACATCCAGCACGTCCGTCTTCAGCCGGCGAAGCGAGCGTTCAACGCTCTGGCTGATCAGCGAAGCCGACCAATCCTCGCCCTGCAATTCCCCGACCTTGTTGCCGCACTTGCTGATGAGAACGAACTGTCCGCGCCGATGGCTGATCGCCTCGCCGATCACCTCTTCGGATGTTTCGTAACTGGCGGCGGTGTCGATGACATTGACGCCCTCATCGAGCAGAAGATTCAGAATCTTCGCGACTTGTTCGCGCTGCGGCTTCAAATAGCCGATCTCCGCCGCGCCCAGCCCCAGCGGCGTGACGTTAAATCCAGTCCTTCCGAATCGGGTTTTGATCATGCGAGGATTGTAAGAAGCTTAACCGATAATGGAAAAGACCGCCCCGCGCCCTTTGCGAGGCGATCGAATTGCCGAGCCATAGCAATTTTTTGAAAGCGTTGGACCCGTTATGACCGAATTGAAGCTCCCGGTGTTACCCGGGCCCGTTGCCGGACCCAGTCGCTGGAGAATCCCCGATGCGTTTGTGCCGAAGTCGATTGTTTGCCTGCGCGAAGGGTATGGCCGGCACTTTTTCTTCAACGATCTGGGAGCCGGCGTCACCGTCGCCATTATCGCGTTGCCCCTGTCGCTGGCTCTGGCGATTGGAAGCGGCGTGCGGCCCGAGCAAGGCCTGTTCACGGCCATCGTAGCGGGATTCCTTATTTCGCTGCTCGGCGGCAGCCGCGTGCAGGTCGGCGGGCCGGCCGGTGCGTTCATGGCCATCGTCGCCGGCATCGTCGCCCGCGATGGCTATGACGGGCTTTGCATCGCCACCCTCATGGCCGGCGCCATTCTCATTTTCATGGGCCTGTCGCGTCTCGGCTCGCTCATCAAATTTATTCCCTATCCCGTCACCACCGGCTTCACCAGCGGTATCGCTGTCATCATCTTCACTTCGCAGATTCGCGATCTGCTGGGATTGTCGATCAATTACATCAACGCCGCAGGGCCAGCTCGTGCACGCTCCGCCGTCAAAGTTTTTGCCTTGCTGGCACGTTCTGTTGCAATCGGCCCACACGATCAATTGGCTGGCAACGGGGTTTGGAATCGGGTCGTTGCTGCTGCTGGCGCTGCTGCGCCGATTCGTCCCGCGCGTTCCGGGGGCGATCGTCGTGGTGATCATCAGCGTCGGGCTGGTAACCATGTCTCACCTGGCGGAAAATCCGCGGACGCACACCGGAATCGAAACCCTCGGCACGCGCTTCGGCGAGATTTCCAACAGGCTTCCCAAGCCGCACCTGCCCGTGAAGCTGTCAAGCTGGGCGGATGTCTCGGCCGCGTGGTCCAAAGCGGAAAATCTCGTCCCCGAGGCCATGACGATCGCGCTGCTGTGCTCCGTAGAGTCGCTTCTGTGTGCGGTCGTGGCGGATGGAATGATCGGCGGCCGGCATAAAAGCAACTGCGAATTGGTCGCCCAGGGCACGGCCAATATTGCGTCGATCATTTTCGGCGGCATCCCCGCGACGGGCGTCATCGCGCGAACCGCCGCCAACGTCAAATGCGGCGGCCGAACGCCGTTGGCGGGCATGGTCCACTCCGCGACGCTGCTGGTCCTCATGATGCTGCTGGCTCCGTATGCCAGTCGAATTCCGCTGGCCGCGCTTGCCGCGATACTGGTCGTCGTCGCCTGGAACATGGCCGAGATCGACCATTTCAAATCCATTCTCCGCGCCCGCGCGGCGACATGCTGGTGCTGCTGACAACCTTCGGCCTGACCGTGCTGACCGACCTGACCAAAGGCGTCGGCATTGGAATGATCCTGGCCGCGATGCTATTCATGAAGCGGATGACGGAGGTCACCAACGTCGGCGCGATGCGGAATGAATTGGACGAAACGGGCGATGAATTCGCGGACCTGGCCGATCCAAATTCGATGACCCGGCGCGACGTGCCGCACGGCGTGGAGGTCTACGAGATCAACGGTCCGTTCTTCTTCGGAGTCGCCGATCGGCTGAAAGATACGCTCCAAGGCTTGGAGCGGCCGCCGAAAGTCTTCATTCTACGAATGCGGCGTGTCCCGGCCATCGACGCCACCGGCATGCACGCGCTGGATGAATTCCACGACAAGTGCCGGAAGCAGGGGACGCAACTGTTGCTCTCCGGCGTCCACGCGCAGCCGGTTTTCGCACTGACTCACATACGGCTTGGTCGACAAAATCGGCGAACAAAACATGTTCGGCAACATCGACGAGGCCCTGAACCGCGCTCGGGATATCATCGGCCAGCAACCCCAAGCGCCCCCAGTCACGGCCGTCGCTGAAGTTGTGCGCCAGCAGCGATAAGCGGCTCAACCGTCATGTCGTTGAAATGGATAAACTGAGCCGAGATTCAAGAGCCGCGTTAATTCATCCAAGGCCCGCCGGGACTCGTCCAGAAGTTGGGGGTCCGCCAAGTCATCCGGAATCAGCCGGTCGCGATAGTAACGCTCGATCCAGACTTTCAGCGAGTTGTGCAACGCATCGGTGAGGAAAACCGCGGGATTGGCCAGGGACCGCTCGCGGTCGCTCAGCACCACGCGTAATCGCAGGCAGGCCGGGCCGCCGCCGTTGTTCATGCTTTGGCGGACATCAATGTAATGCACTTGCCGGATCGGCGTGCCGCGGGCCGGAAGATCGTCGAGGAATCGGCGAGTGAGGGAATTTTCTCGGCATTCCGTCGGGGCGATCAGGGCCATGGTTTGATTCGGAAGCTGAACAAGTTGGCTATTGAAAAGGTACGAGGAGATCGCATCGGCAAGGGGAACTTGCGAATCCGGAACCTCGATCAGATACGGCTGGCATCCCGCTTTTTCAAACCAATCGCGAATTTGCCGGGCCACGCCGCCGGGATCGGCAAAGGCCGCGGAGTGATAGAGAAAAACGTTCAGATTCCCCACGGCAACCACATCGTTGTGAAACGCCCCGGCGTCGATGGCCATCGGATTTTGCTGTAGAAACAGAATGTCTTGCGGATTGAGCTGGTGAAGCCTGGCGACGGATTCCGATGCTTCCCGTGTCTGGCGAGCGGGGAAACTGCGCCGTGGCGGTTTGATTTGAAAATGCCTGACGGCCGAAGACGAAGATTTCCAACTGTGCGCTGATCGTAGGAGGCGCAGAGTCGCGTATGGTTGGCAGCGCCTTCATCGGCGAAGTGGGACACGGTCGGCAGAGGCGCGTGATGGGCGAAGGCGGATTCGTCTTTGAAGATCGCTTTCAAAATGGCGGCGGTGGTCGGTGCCTCCAACGAGCGGTGAAACTGCGTCGGCATATTGGCCGGCGTGAAATGAACGCGATGATCGGCCGCATCCGCGCTGGGTGAAACGGTGGCGGCATTCGCGGCCCACATGGCCGATGCCGAACCGCACGAAGCCAGGAGCATCGGATACCGGCTGGCGGCCTGGAGAATTTGTGCATCCGATCCGGCAAACCCCAGGCGACGCAGAGCGAAAATATCCGGCCGCTCGTGCGGCGGAAGCACGGCTTGCGCGATGCCCAGATCAGCCAGGAATTTCATCTTGGCCAATCCCTGAAGCGCGGCCTGTCGGGGATTTGAGGGCTGATTCGTATGGGCCTGAGAAGCGAGGTTGCCGATGGAAAGCCCGGCGTAATTGTGCGTCGGGCCGGGGATGCCGTCGAAGTTGGTTTCTGAAGCTGACATATTCAGGCAACGATGCCGGGCGGAAGTTGGCCCGGGAGTTGGGCGCGGGGCGACTCCAAGGCGGCAACGGGATACGCGGCGTAATCGGCGGCGAAATATCCGCCGGGGCGGTGATTGCCGGATTGGCCGATGCCGCCGAAGGGGAGATGACTGCTGGCGCCGGTGAGCGGACGGTTCCAGGCCAGGACGCCGGCGCGGATTTCCCGCAGAAACTTTTGGTACAGATCGGCGTTGTCGGAAATCAGGCCGGCTGACAGGCCGTAGGCGGTGTTGTTGGCTTCGCGGATCGCGGCGTCGAAATCCTCCACGCGGAGCAGTTGCAGCATCGGGCCGAAGAATTCAACGTCCGGACGATTGGCGATGTTCGTCACGTCGATCAGGCCTGGCGTGAGAAGCGACGGTGAACGCGGGGAGCGCTTCATTTCAATCAACGCGACGCCGCCATTTTCCATAAGATTGGCCTGGGCCGCGAGAAGATTTTCAGCGGCCAGGGGCGAGATGACCGGACCCATGAACGGCTGCGGATCGTCATTCGGAAGACCGATGCGGATATTGCGGATCATCGTCAGCAGACGTTGGATGAGGGCGTCGGATTCGGAGTCGCGCACCACGATCAGCCGACGGCGCAACTGCAACGCTGGCCGGCGGTGATGTACGCGGATTGAATGATGATGTATGCGGCTGCAGTCACGTCCTGGGCTTGGTGAACGATCAGCGGATTGTTTCCGCCCATTTCCAGGGCGAGGATTTTGCCCGGATTGTCGGTGGTAGCGCGGCGCAGCGCGATTCCGCCGGCGGTGCTGCCTGTGAAGAGAATTCCGTTCACATCGGGGTGACGGGCGAGGATGGCGCCGGTCTCTTTGCCGCCCTGAATGATGTTGAAAACTCCGGCAGGAAAATTGACGGCACGGAAGATTTCAGCGATCGCTTCGCCGACGCGCGGGGTTTGCTCGCTCGGTTTGAAGACGATCGTGTTGCCGGCCAGGAGGGCGGGAACGATGTGGCCGTTGGGGAGATGGCCCGGCATGTTGAACGGGCCGAGGACTGCCAGCACGCCATGGGGACAGAACCGCGTGAAGCCGACGGCTTCGCCGAGGGGGCGGGATTGCTCGCGGCAGCGGTTGCGGTAGGCGTCGATGGAAATGGGAATTTTGCCGGCCATGGAATCGACTTCGAGGCTCGATTCCCACAGGGGTTTGGCGGTTTCGGACGAGATGATCTGTGCGATTTTTTCTTTTTCGGAGCGGTAGTGTTTTTCCAGAGCGAAAAGCAGGCGAATGCGATCCTCAACCGGAGCGGCGGACCATGTTGCGAAGGCGGCGCGGGCGGCGGCAACGGTGCGGGATATTTCGGGGTCGTTAGTCGGAGTCATTGGCGAGGCTTTTTGAGGAGCGGACCGAACCCCCGGAGAGGCGCGCCGCCGCTAAATCGGCAGCGGGACGCAGCGGGGCGTAACGGACTTGTGAGCCGGTGGATACTCCCAGGACCGCGGCAACCTGTGCATCCACGCAAATACGCCCCTCGTCGATCGTCCGCACGGGGCCGATGGTCGCGGCGAAGGCCGGTGTGAACCGGCCGATCATGTGCGTCGGAGAATCGATCTTCTCATTGGTGATTTGTTCCACCACGGCCGTTCGGCTTTGGCGGACGGTTCGGATGTCGTCGCGCCCGCAGCTTACGCAGGCGCCGGCGTCGAAAATATCGACCATGCCGTTGAATGTGAAGCCCTCGGCCTGAAGGTTCTTCAGCGCGGGAATGCTCGAATCGTGGACCTTGCCGATCACCCGCTGCGCCTCCGGTGGAAGCAGCGGAACGTAAATCGGATGGGTCGGCATCAGATCGGCGATGAATTTCTTGTTGACGACGCTGAGGTGATCGGCCCTGGGAAAGTCGATCTCGAAAAAATGTTTCCCGACAGCGTCCCAGAAGGCGGAATGGCCGGCTGAGTCGATCACGCCACGAAGCTCCGAAACGATCAGCGGCTCAAAAGCCTGCGGATATTCCGCGATGAATAGAAACCGCACGAGTTGAAGGAACCGGCCATAATCTTTCTTGCGGTAATCGGGGGACAGGAACAGCGAGCCGACCTCGGCCGGCCCATCATGCTCGCGGACCAGGTGAAGCACGGGGATCTGTTTGTGAATCTTTAGGAATTGCGAGTCGAGCGGTTGGTTTTCGAGCCGGTACGCGTAGAACGGCTCGAAGCCGCCGACCTTGGTGACCACGCCGCTGGCGCCGATGATTTTGGCGGAATCGGCATCCTGCATGACGAACAGAAAGCTTTCGCCGCCGGGGCGTTCGGGGATGTTGTCGAGGCTGCGCTGCGATTTGAGGATTCGGCGGCGAAGCAGATCGCGGTCGCTGGGCAGCGTCGTCAGGCCAACGCCGGCCTGCTCGGCAAGCCCGATGAGCTGGTCGAGGTCGGCGAGGGAAACTGGACGAATAAGCACCATGGGAACCGGGAATTCAGATCGCTGATTTTATGGGTCTTTGACGGCCGATTTCCCCATGCGAATCATCGGCAAAATGGGGTGGCGTCAATATCGCCGGCGGCCAATTTCATCAGCAGGAGGGCCACAAGCTGGGCGCATTCGACGAGACTATCAGTCAGGAGATATTCGTCATGGCTGTGGATCTGGTCGCCACGGACGCCGAGGGAATCGATGTTGGGCAGGCCAGCGGCCGCCAGCCGGTTACCGTCGGACGCCCCGCCCGACGGCCGATGGGTGATGCTCAGGCCCAGATCGCGGCCGCAGGAAACCAGGGCCTCCAGCAGATGCCGGGTTGGGTCGTCGAGAACCTTCACGGGTGAAGTGAATTTGCCGTGAAGCGTGGCGGAAATGCCGTCATTGGCATTCAGGTCGGCGATCATGCGATGCAGGGACGAGAGAATTTGCGGCTGGTCCGGTGGTTCGGTGGTGCGGATATTGACCCGGCAGATGCTCAGGTCGGGGACGACATTGGCGGGCGACCCGCCGTCGATGGCGCTGATGTTGACGGTGACGCCGGGATGGGATTCGTTCAGAGCGTGGAGCCGGAGGGTCAATTGAGCGGCGGCGACGACGGCGTTGCGCCCTTGGCGAAATCCCGGCCGGCGTGCGCGGATCGGCCGCGGATAACGATGGAGAAATTGCCGGAGCCGCGCCGGCGGTCCACCAGGGCGCCGTCGGGAAGAGCCGGCTCGAAGAGCAGGCCCAGAGCGTGATTCTTTGCCGTCGCCGCCAGCAGCGCCGCCGAGCCGGGGGAGCCGATCTCCTCATCGGGGTTGATTACAGCGGTCCAGCCCAGGCGATCGGCCTGCGCAAATCGCTCGAAAGCTTCCAAGGCGGTGAGCATGACGGCCAGCCCGCCTTTGGCGTCGGCCACGCCGGGACCGCGAAGTTTGCCGGGCTCGATTTCGGCGACCGATTGGAATGGGCTGTCGGGCGGATAGACGGTATCTGTATGAATGTTCAAGAGGATGCGCAGCGGAGCCTGGGGCCGTTTGGTGATGGTAAGCGCCTGGCCAAGGGGGGTGCGAATGGTCTGGGCGCGGTTATCGATGGATTCGGCGGGGGCGAGGTCGTGCCGCCTGATCTCGCCGCCGAGATGCGAGAATTCGCCGGCGAGGATATCGGTCAATCGGGCCAAACCGGCGGTGTTGGATGAAAAGGTATTGATATTTGCCCAATCGACGATGCGCCCAAGCATGTGGGCCTGCTCGGCGGCGATCCAGTCGAGAGTGGGCTGATAGGCGGGGCTGGCCATGCTTTGGGGCGGGAATTGTATCATCGCGGCTTGAAAGGTCTTGTCTATTGGAAGTTAAATCCTTGGCAACGGGAGGCTCAGCGTTTAGAATTCGGGCCATGGCAACATACGAATACGTCTTAATCGGTGTGGGTGTTGCGCTGATCGTCATTTATTTCATCGTCAAGAGAAGCCAGAAACAGTAGCTTCGGCGGTGACGGCGGTGCGCTTGTTTAGCCGGGCCGGCCTCGGCCCGATCTGCCGGGACGAGGACGCCCCGGCTCCCTCTGATTTTGCCGCAGTTAGAACGCGGTTGCCCCTTACCAAATCTGCTCCACGATAAAAAAAAGAATTGACTGAACGCTTACAGATCAATACCCTAACATTTGACGAACACAAAGGAAGGGTTGCATCGTGTTCTCAGCGATTGCTCAAAGCCATTTCACGATTCCGGGCACTAAGAATCTATCTCAAAAGCTAATGGCCCCGCGACGACACGATTTTGGGCCGCCATCAAGGAGCGATGACGAGGCGTATCAATTCGGAGATACGTCGAGGAGGAGCGACGCCGAGGGCGGCCCAAAAGCGTGTCGCCCTTCGGGTGGGCCGGAAAAGGCCCGCTGGACGTCGTTGTCGGCCCTCAACGTATCTTTTTCAGATACGCTTCGGGCCTCCGCCTCGCCATCAGGCCTTTTCCGGCCCATCGCGGGGCCATTAGCTTTTGAGATAGACTCTAAGCCCACGGCGTCGCAATCGGCTTTCCACACGGGATTAAATGCGCTCGATGATCTGGCTCCCGGCGGGGCGTTTCAGGGCGGGGCGGTGCATGAATTGCTCTGGCGGCCGCGGTCGGTTTCTCCCAAGTCGCTGGCGCTTTTGCTGGCCAGGGCGGCTCAGGGCCAGGGGGGCGTAATCGTCTGGAGCGATCCGCGCCGCGAACTGCATCCGCCGGCCCTGTCGGCGGCGGGGATCGATCTGCGAAATCTCATCTTGCTTCGCTGCGCGAAACGCTCGGAGGAATTGTGGGCATTGGCCGAATGCCTCCGTTGCCGCGGCGTCAGCGCGACCGTCGCGGCGATTCAACATCTTTCCCGGATCGAGGCCCGGCGGCTGCAACTGGCCGCCGAACGCGGAGGAGGCGTTGGACTTCTTTTGCGCCCTTTCGCCCAGGCGACCAATGCCCATTATGCCGCCGCCACGCGATGGCTTGTCCAATCCGCCTCGGCAGACCAAGGGATTCAGCGATGGAGCGTGGAACTTTTGCACGGTCAGGGAGGACGAACCGGCCAAGTCCTTCTTTTGGAGGTGGACCGTGAAACACGTGCTATGCGCGCATCTGCGCCATTGGCCGATCGACCGGCTGCGCCGGCGCCAGCCCGAGCTACGGCATAAAGCATTCGCACTGGTCGAAACCATCGGCAATCGGCAAATCGTTGCCCACGTCAGCCCCGAAGCCGGTGGCGGAATATCGCCGGGAATGGCCCTGGCCGAGGCCAAGGCGCGTTGTGCGTGGCTGATTTGTCTGCCGGCGACGCCGGCGGACGATCTGCACGGGCTGGAAGCGTTGGGAAGATGGCTGATGCGGTTCAGCCCGTCGGTTTGCGTTTATCCGCCGCGTTCGCTGTTTCTGGATGCCACGGGTTTGCAGCGGCTTTTCAGCGGTCTGGAAAATCTTCGCCGGCGTGTTGCCGGTGCACTGGCTGCGCTTCGCATCAGCGCCGCGATAACAATTGCGCCGACGCCCGGCGCGGCTTGGGCGCTGGCGGCGTTCGGGGCCGGGCGCGTCGTCGCCGATGGCGAATTGCCCGATGCCCTGCGTCCGCTGCCGCCTGAAGCGCTGCGGCTCGATCCCGCTATAGTCGAAAGGCTCCGCGCACTCGGCATCCGCACGATCGGTTCGCTATTGCAACTGCCTCGGGACGATCTGGCGATTCGCTTCGGTCCGGCCATTTTGCAGCGGATCGATCAGGCGATGGGGGCTGTCCATGAGCCGCTGATCTTTCTGGAGCATCGCGAGCCGATTCGCGCGAACATGGAATTCGACGGCCCGATCGAATCGCTCGAAGCCGTCCATCTCGTTCTCCGGCAACTCATTGCCGAGGTGGTCTGGCAATTGACCCGCCGCGGATTGGGAGCCAGGGAATTGCGAATCACCTTTCGGCCGCCGTACGAATCGCCGGTTGAAAAAATCGTTCAACTGATGCGGCCATGCCGCAGTGAATCGGATTTGTTCAACTTGCTTCAGTGCGCGGTGGAAGGAGGAACTGGACACGAAGGGTTCATTGCCGCCAGCCTCTATGTATCCCGGTCCGAGCGTTTGGGTGATGAGCAGCCGGCGCTGGTCGGCGGCGAGGAGCAGTCCCGCGCCGGGACCGCCGAACTGGATCATCTGATCGAGCGGCTTCGGGCGCGGCTGGGGGCAAGCGTGCAGTGGTCGGAATTGGTTCAATCGCATCTCCCGGAAAAATCCTTTCGTTGCCGGGAAAATCCGGTTGCCCAAAATACTCCTGCCGGCCCGGCGGCCGTGTTTCGGCCGATTTGTCTGCTGCCCCAGCCGCGCGCGATCAAAGTGATCGTCAGACCATCGGAAAGCCGCGATGGCCAGCCGGTTTCATTCACCGATCAGGGCGAGGTTCATCGGCTCCTCCACGTTCTGGGTCCGGAGCGAATCACCGGCCAGTGGTGGAACGGACGTTGGAAGACGCGCGATTACTTCGATGTATTCAATGCGACGGGCAATCGCTACTGGCTCTTCCGCGTCGCCGAGACGGGACTATGGTTTTTGCACGGAATATTCGAGTGATTCATGCCCCGGCTCTTTTATTTTCTAAAGCCAAAGCGATCCGTCGGACAACTTCATCCCACCCGCCCCGCGTTTTCTGACGGAACAGCCGCATCGTCGGATACCACGGACTGTTGTCGCGATCCAGCATCCATCGCCAGTCCGGCACAAACGGAACCAATACCCAAACAGGTTTGGCCATGGCCCCGGCCAAATGCGCTACGGCCGTGTCAACGCAAATCACCAGGTCCAGTTGCGAAATCAGGCCCGCCGTGTCCGCAAAGTCCTGAATATCCCCGGTGAAGTCGATCAACTCCATTCCCGGCCGAGCCGCGGCCTGCGAAGCCGCCGGCCCCTTCTGCAAACTATAGAAAACAACATCGCTCGCCGATGCCAGCGGGGCCAGTTGAGCGAGGGAAATTGAACGTTCACGGTCCCTGGCGTGATCCGGATGACCGGCCCACGCCAGACCCACCCGAAGCCGCCGATCGCGCGGACCGAGCCGTCTTTCCCACGCCTCCGCAATGGCGGGATCGGTCTTCAGGTAAGGAATGTCGGCGGGGATGGAATCGAGCCCGGTTCCCAGCGCATACGGCAAACTAAGCAGCGGGTAATGAACGTCGAAAGCCGGCGACGAATCGCGTGGAACTACTTGCTCGACGCCGGCGGCGCTTTGCAAAAGTCGAGTCAGTTCCGGCTGGGCGGCCAGGATCACTCGTCCTCCGCGGCTCGCCAGCAGCGGGGCGTATCGGACGAACTGGATCGTGTCCCCCAAACCCTGCTCGACATCCAGGAGGATTCTCCGCCCGTGCAGCTCGCCTCCATCCCAACGGGGCTGCGCACACACCCTGCACGCGCGGAAAACTCCTTGACTTGTTGACGGTATTCGTTTTCCCGCCAGCCCTCTTCGAGCCGGCCCTTGGTGAGCAGCGCCGTCCCAAGATTGAAGTGGGCCGCGGGATCGTCGCTGTGGAGTTCAATGTGCCGTCGATACACGGCGATGGCCTGATCGATCTGACCGCTGGCCCGCAGGGCAACGCCGAGGTTGTTCAGCGCCGGCGGATAGTTCGGATTGATCCGCAGCGCCTGCCGGCAGGCGGCGACGGCGTCTTCAAGGCGGCCCTGATCGATCATGGCGTTCCCGAGATTGCTGTACGCCTCGACGAAATCCGGCCTCAAACGCAGCGCCTCACTGAACGCGGCGACGGCGCCGTTAAAATCCTTCTTTGCTCTCAACACGATTCCCAGGCTGTTGTGGGCATCGGCGAAATCCGGCTTCAGAACGATCGCCTGAAGCGAGGCCGCGAGGGCATTGTCCAACTGGCCGATTTCCCAAAGCACGACGCCAAGATTATTGAAGGCTTTGAAATGCTTCGGCGCCAGGCGCAGAACCTGTTGGTACGCTTCGATCGCTTCCTGGTGCCGCTTCCTTTTCGTCAGCACGGTTCCCAAATTGTTGTACGCTTCGACAAAATCGCTCTGGAGGCGCGTCGCCTGCCGGAAGGCGTCGATCGCCTCATCAAGCCGGCCCGCGTCGGCCAGCACATTGCCCAGCGCGAAATGCCCCTCGGCAAAATCCGGATTCTGGGCGAGGATTTGCCGGTAAATCGCCTCCGCCTCGGCAAATCGTCCGCCCCGGTGATGTTCGGTCGTAACGCTCATCGCCTGCGCGATCGTCATGGACGACATCGCCAAACGATAACGGCGCAGGGCCGATTTTCGAACCAAGAGCCAGCATGGCCTCCTCGTTGCAACAGCGCATCGGCCAAGGTATTCATGCGTGAATATGTCTTGCGACGCCGACATCAAACAGCACCGAACGTCAGAGGCTACGATTACCGTCTTCAAGGAGGATGGCAGTCCCCTCGTCCATCAGGAAGTGATCGTCGCCCAGCGCAATCACAAATTCCTTTTTGGCATCACCGGCTCAAGCGTCATCGCCTTGGCGAACGGCGAATTGAAAGACGCCGCCAAGGCGAATGCGGAATTGCACAACCAGAGGCTGGTGAATCTTTTCAATTTCGTCACGCTTCCGTTTTACTGGGGTCGATTCGAGCCGCGGCGCGGGGAGCCGGATACCAAAAGAATTGTGAATGCCGCGCGATGGTTCGTGGATCGCGGCTGTGTGGTCAAGGGGCATCCGTTGTGTTGGCACACCGTCACCGCCGATTGGCTGCTGAAGTTGTCCAACGCCGAGATCATCGAGGCGCAGCGTGCGCGGATCATGCGCGAAGTCACCGGCTTCGCCGGCCTGATCGATATATGGGATGTCATCAACGAAGTCGTCATCATGCCTGTTTTCGACAAGTATGATAACGGCATCACCCGCATCGCCCGCGAGCTGGGCCGGATCGGAATCGTTCGCATGACCTTCGACGCCGCCCGCGCCGCCAATCCGCGCGATGCTGCTGCTGAACGATTTCGACCTCTCCACGGCATACGAACGCCTGATAGAAGGATGCCTCGAAGCCGGCATCAAAATCGACGCGATCGGCATTCAATCACACATGCACCAGGGTTATTGGGGCGTGGAGAGAACGCTGGGGGTTCTTGAGCGGTACGCCCGGTACAAATTGCCGATCCATTTCACGGAAAGCACGCTGGTTTCCGGAAAGATCATGCCGCCGGAGATCGTGGATCTGAACGATTATCAGGTTGACGAATGGCCCACGACGCCGGAGGGCGAAGCGCGCCAGGCGGAGGAAGTCGTGCGGCATTTTAAAACCCTCTTCGCGCATCCGGCCGTCGAGGCCATTACGTGGTGGGGATTGGAAGACGGCGGCTGGCTCAAAGCGCCCTCGGGCCTGGTCCGCAAAGATCAATCCCCCAAGCCCGCATACGAAGCCCTGTTCGATTTGGTCAAAAAGCAATGGTGGCTGCCCCCGACGAAGATGGTCACGGACGGTCGCGGGCAGCTTCGATTCACCGGCTATCTAGGCGAATACACTCTGTCCTGGGCCGGCAAAACAAAATCGTTCCATCTGAACGAACGAGGCGGCAGCAGCGTGGAGTTACGGCTGGGACAGACGATCACTTGAAATCCCGTGACGGGAATTCATGCCCGGTCAGCAAATGGCTCAGATCCTCAAGCCGCAGCGCCATTACGTGAATGACCTGGCCCTGCCGCTGGACGTACCCATCGGCCTGGAGCAGATAAGCCCCACATGCGGTCCGTGAATATCGCTCGAAGATATTCGGCCGGATAATCAGGTTGGCCACGCCCGTTTCATCTTCGAGGGTGACGAACACGATGCCACCGGCCGTCCCTGGCCGCTGACGGATCAGCACGATTCCCGCGACCCGCACCCAGCCGTTTTCGCGTTGTTTTAATTCGGCCGTCGTGATGATTTTTCGCTGGGTCAATTGCTCGCGCACGAGTGCCACCGGATGCTGTTTGAGAGACAAGCCCGACACCGCGTAATCGGTCATGACCTCCTGCCGCAAAGGCATGGGATCAAGAGCGGCGGGGGATGGGTTGTCGCCGAGGCGGCTGTCTTCGAACAGCGGAATGTGCTCATTGGTCAAGGCCATCGTTTGCCACAATGCGGTGCGCCGCGAGCGCAGCAGGGAGCCGAAGGCGTCGGCCTCGGCCAATCGCTCGATCGCGGACTTGGGCAACTTCGTCGCCTGATGAAAATGTTCGACGGAGGCGAAGGCGCCGCCGCGGCGGCATTCGACGATACGCTCGGCATGGATGGATTGCATTCCCTTGATGAGCCGCAGGCCCAATCGCACCGCCGGTCCACCGTGACCCCAGGTTGTTTTGTCTCCCGCGTTGGGAGCCGGGGATTGCGAATCTTCCAGCGTGCAATCCCAATTGCTGAAATTCACATCGATTGGCCGCACTTCCACGCCGTGTTCCGCGCATCCCGGACGATCTGCGCCGGCGCGTAGAATCCCATCGGCTGGCTATTCAGCACGCGCAGCAGAACGCCGCGGGGTGATATCGTTTGATCCATGCGCTGGCGTAGACCAGCAGCGCGAAGCTGGCGGCGTGGCTTTCGGGAAATCCGTATTCGCCGAAGCCTTTGATCTGGTTGAAGCACCGCTCGGCGAATTCGCGGGTGTATCCGTTGTCCAACATTCCATTGATGATTTTCTCCTGGAACCGTTCGATATGTCCGGAGTAGCGCCAGGCGGCCATCGCGCGGCGCAACTGATCGGCCTCTTCCGCGCTGAATCCCGCCGCCACCATCGTCACCTTCATCGCCTGTTCCTGGAACAACGGAACGCCCAGCGTTTTTTCCAGAACATTTCTCAGCGCTTCGCTGGGATAATCGACGATTTCCTCACCGTTTCGTCGGCGGAGATAGGGATGAACCATGTCACCCTGAATCGGCCCCGGCCGAACAATCGCTACCTCGATCACCAAATCATAGAATTCTGTTGGGCCGCAGCCGCGGCAACATCGACATCTGGGCTCGGCTTTCGATCTGGAAAACACCGATGGTGTCGGCGTCGCTGATCATGGCGTAGACCTGCGGATCTTCCGCGGGAATTGTATGAAGCTCAATCGGCTGCTCTGTGGAATGAGTGTCGTTGATCAGTTTTATACCCTTAGCCAACGCCGTCAGCATCCCCAGCCCCAGCACATCCACCTTCAGAATTCCCACCGCATCGATGTCATCCTTGTCCCACTCGATGACGGTGCGGTCCGCCATCGAACCATTCTCAATCGGAACCAACTCGCACAACGGCCCGCGCGTCATGACCATGCCGCCGACGTGCTGACTGAGATGCCGCGGAAATCCCTTGAGTTCCCTCGTCAGTTCCACCAGTAGGCGAATGGTGTAGTCATTCGCATCCAGCCCGGCCTCGGCAAGCTGCTGCGGCGACAGCGGCCCGGAATGCCACCAGTTCAGCGATTTGGCAATCTGATCCACCGCGTCCAATCCCAGACCCAGTGCCTTGCCGACATCCCGCACGGCCGATCGGCCACGGTAAGAGATCACCTCCGCCGTCATTCCCGCCCGCTCGCGGCCGTATTTCTCGTAGAGATATTGGATCACCTCTTCCCGCCGCTCATGTTCGAAATCGATGTCGATGTCGGGCGGCTCGTTGCGGGCGGCGCTGACGAAACGCTCGAAGAGCAAGTCGATCCGATTCGGATCGACCGACGTGACGCCCAGGCAATAGCACACGGCCGAATTCGCCGCCGATCCGCGCCCCTGGCAAAGAATCCCCCGGCCGCGCGAAGCGAACCAGGTCGTACACGGTCAGAAAATACGGCTCGATTTTAAGCTGCCCGATCAGCCCCAGTTCATGAACGATCTGCTGCCGGACTTTTTCAGGAATTCCCTGCGGATACCGGCTCGCCGCGCCCGCCCAGGTGAGTTCGGCCAGATATGATGCCGACGTTTTGCCCGCAGGAACGATTTCATCGGGATATTCATATCGCAGCTCGTCCAGCGAAAACGTACATTGCTCCGCTACCTCCACCGTTCTTTTCAGCGCTTCCGGCAAATCGCTGAACAATCGCTGCATTTCCCCCGGCGGCTTAAGGAACCGTTCTCCATTGGCAAAGAGCCGAAAGCCCGCCTCCTGGATCGTGCAGCCGTGGCGGATGCAGGTGAGCACGTCCTGCAAAACCCGCCGCCGCTCGTCGTGGTAATGCACCTGATTGGTCGCCAGCAGCGGTACGCCGCAACGGCGTCCCACCGATTCAATCTGCCGAAGGATTTTACCGTCCCCAGGTCCGTACAAGCGCGAGATCGCCAGCGACAGCCGCGTGCCGAAAACATCTTTTAGCGCCGCGGCAGCGGCTTCGAGGCCGTCGCAATCTCCCTCATCCATCTGCGGATCGATCCGCTGCGGAACGACCGCCGCCAAAAGCCCGCCCGGCGCCGCGAGCAAATCCTCCAACCGAAGCGTGCACGATCCCTTTTCCGCCCGGCGTTTGCCCGTGGTAAGCAGACGACAGAGATTGGCATATCCCCCGCGATTCTGCGCCCACACCAGAACATCCGGAGCATCGGCGAATCGCAGCCGCGCCCCGATGCACAGCTTGATGTTCACTTCCTTGGCCGCCTGGTGCGCCCGCACGATGCCGGCGAGACTATTCAGATCAGTGATGGCGATGGCGGCGTATCCCAGCTCCGCGGCACGATAGACCATTTCCTGCGGATGCGACGCCCCGCGCAGAAACGAGAAGTTGGTCGTTACATCCAGTTCGGTGCGATACACAACGCAATTTTACCCCTCCAAGCTCGATCTATCACGAGCGCCTTCCTGATTCTTCAAAGCTTGATCTCACGCAGAGGCGCAGAGATTTAATTTCCTCCGCGCCTCTGCGCCTCTGCGTGAGATTTTTTGATGCAATTGGGTTACAACCGGTTCCGCCTAAAATTCATGGGAGACGAGATGCTCAATGATCCTGTTTCACGACGGCGATTTCTCGCTTCTTCTGTTGCCGCGCTCGGCGCGGTTTCATTCCTAAAACTTGGGAATTCCCTATCGCTGGCGGACGAACCGGCGGAGCCGACCAAAACACTCGGCTTCGCATTTGTCGGGCTCGGATATTTCGCCCTGCATGAACTCATGCCCGGCATCGTTCGCTGCAAGTATTGCAAACCGGTCGCTCTGGTCAGCGGACATCCCGACAAGGCCAGGGCCGTCGCCGAACAATACCGGATCGATCCCAAGAACATTTACAATTACGACAACTACGACTCGATCAAAGACAATCCGCAGATCGACGCGGTGTACGTCGTATTGCCCAACGGCATGCACGCGGAATACACCGTGCGGGCATTCGCGGCCGGCAAGCACGTCATGTGCGAGAAGCCGATGGCCAACACCGTCGCCGAATGCCGGCAGATGATCGACGCCGCCAAGGCCGCGAAAAAAAGGCTCCAGATCGGCTATCGCATGCACTGGGATGCGGCAACCCTGGCCTGCATCGACGCGATCCGCAAGGGCGAAATCGGCTCAATTGAACTCATCGACGCGGCAACGGGATTCAACATCGGCGATCCCACGCAATGGCGGCTGAATCGCAAACTGGCCGGCGGCGGGTGCATGATGGATATCGGTATCTATTCCCTCAGCGCCGCCCGATATCTCAGCGGCGAAGAGCCGACCGAAGTCTTCGCGCAGACCTATGCCGATCCCAACGATCCACGGTTTCAGCAGGTCGAGCAGCACTGCGATTTCCAGCTAAAATTCCCCAGCGGCGTGATGGCAAGCGGCCTGTCGAGTTATGCAACATATCTCGACCGCTACGAAGTGCACGGAAGCGAGGAATACTGCGTGCTGGACCCGGGACAGGCCTATTGGGGCGTGAAATTCAGTATCAGCCGCCACCGCCAGCTTCAGATGGTGGACATCCCTCAATCCGATCAATTCGTTGGTGAAATGGACGGCTTCGCGCAGGCGATCGCCGGCGACGGCCCATCCAAGGCGACCGGCGAGGAAGGTCTGCAGGATATGCGCATCATCGAAGCGATTTATGAATCAGCGCGAACCGGCGCGAGCGTAAAAATATAGCACCCAACAAAAGCCGCAGGATAGCAATCCTGCGGGATTCGACTGCCACAACCCACACGAACAGCCATAGCCTCATTTACCATCCTTATCCCAATGAAGCAATTCGATGACCGCGCCAAGTTGGCTTTTGCTGTCGATGTACGTGTATGAGCCGTCCTTGCTCCCGAAGCGTCCGGTATGGAAAACCGGCATCCCCAGTTCCTTGCACGTGCGAAGCGAGTCGTCAAGGCTTTTGACTTTGAAGGCGATGTGGTGGATGGATTCGCCGCATTCGTCCAGGGCTTCCTGCCAACTGCTGGGGGGACCGAGCGGCTGAATCAATTCCAATTGACAGCTCCCGGCATCGAGGAAGGCGAGCTTGGCCCGAGCGTCCGACGGCTGGCCGCGATAAACCATGTTGCCCGCCGATCCGGGATCGGTTGTTATACTTTTGGGCGGATCGACGCCCAACAGCGCCGCCCATCGCTTGCCAGTGGCTTCGATATCACGGCAGACAATCGCTACCTGAAAAACGGTTTTTAATCCGGGATCGCGCTGCATGGCATCCTTTTGATGAAGAACGCCAAAATCAGAGCAGGATTTTTGATTCGGGTCAATACCAACGCCCGCCTATGCTGCGCGGGCCTGAAGCTCCTCAACTTCGACGGCTTGGGCCGGCAACGGGGACGGGCGATCCGCCAGTCTGACCGCGAGATATGCAAGAAGTCCCATCATCAACAGCGGCGGGCGGAGCAGGGAAATCGGCAGTTGTATTGGAATCATGCCATGACATATCGCCAATCCCAGCAAGACGACGGCCAGCCAGATATATCCCTTGCTATGTCGCAGCATTGATGGCATGAGCAGGCCGATGGGCGCCACAAATAGAATGTCCGCGTACGAAATGCGCTGGAAGAAAGAAATCGACCGATAGAACGCACAGGAACGCGGCCGCCAGTTTTTCGGCCGGACCCAACGCGCACGGAGCATGGCAATGGTGAACAACAGGCAAACGACGGCGGCTCCACCCCGGCTGATGAGCTGCCATCTATTCCGCCCCGGCATCCAGCGGAAACCGTCCGACATCGGCTGCAAAACATCCATCGCGAAGGTGACGTTCGCACACGGCATTTCAATCCGCCGCTTGAAAGTGACCCCTTCCGCGGTTGCCGGCAGCGGCGGAAGCTTGGCCTGCTCGCTCTTGAAAAAATCGCCGTCGAAAATCAATCGCGATTGGATCGACACGCTGCGAAAATAGCTTTCCCACGGTCCCGGACCGGCGACCGCCAGCGTGCCGCCAATGCACGCGCCGAAAACCACCGCGGCCCCAACGGCCGTGCGGCGAAATCCCGCCACCCACAGCGGCGGCAGCGCGGCCAACGGCGTCAGCCTCAACGCCGCCGCGATTCCCAGCGGAATCCCATTCCACCAGTGATCCGCTGCCGGCGGATTTCCCCCGGCGGCCGATTTTCCAAGGCAAAGCCAGGCCGTTAACGACAACAGGAAAACAATGAAAACGTAATACTGGCCCCGTTCGAGGTGAAGACGCCAGAAAACACCGTCGGCGAAAAAGAAGATCGCAACCGCCGTGAAGACGTTTTTGATCAACCGGCCGGGGAGAATCGCCCGCAACAATGCGATCGACGCGATCAGCGCACTCCATTCGATGCCGAACCAGATGTAACGCTGCGCCTGATACGATAGACGCGCCAGCGGCATGTAAAGACAAAGCAGGCTCGGTGCATAGGTGCAGCGGGTGCAGATCGCGGCGTATCGATCGGGATCCTGCAGCGTTTGCACTTGATCGGTTTTGGCGGGCATGAAATACGGGTCCATGCCAAGCATCATGGTCCGCGCCCCACGACGCGGCTGCGCAAATCGGTGCCGGGACTTGCCATCACGTCGTTGACCGTGCCAAGAAATGCGGCCAGCGAAATCCCCGCCAGCACCAGCCAAAAGGCGGCGCGCAGCCGCCGGGCGACGATCCGCGATGAGTGGTCTTCTTGCGTAAGATTCATTGCCAAGACGCTTTGCCGTTATTGTTTCGGCATATATGCAAGCGGAATTTCAGGCAGATTTGTGCCGGCCCGCAGGTCCGATAGGGATCGCTAGGGGCGGCCCATTCGGAACGGCGTCCCAGTGTTCGGCTTGTTGCCGAAACGTCCGCGGTCAAGAAATCGGCATTGCGCCTCGCGTTACTTTTATTCAGGCGTCGCTTTCGATTTTTTGGTTAACTTTGCACCGACATGCGGCATGGGCGCTTGTGACAGTTGGCGGTCGTCGTTCTAAAAAGTAAAACATCGGTAATGAGCCAATTCAACATTGAACAGGCGATGCAAACGGCTATGCGCCACCAGCAGGCGGGAAGTTTTGCCGAAGCGGAGAAGTTGTATCGCCAGGTGCTGGCACGGAACGCAAACCACGCGGATGCACTGCATTTCCTGGGACTGCTGTCCGCACAGACGGGCCGGTTGGACAGTGCCGTCAAGTTGGTTCGACAAGCGATTGCCGTCGATTCATCAAAAGCGGGCTACCACTGCAACCTCGGCAAGATGTTGACGGATCAGGGGAAACTCGATGAAGCCGCCGCCGCCTGCCGTGAAGCCCTGCGGCTCAATCGGGAATTTCCCGAGGCCTACAACAACCTGGGCATCATCCTGAAGGAGCAGGGAAAGTCGGACGACGCCGTTGCCGCATATCGGGAGGCGCTTCGGCTCAAGCCGAATTTTCCCGAGGCCTGCAACAACCTGGGCAACGCGCTGAGCGACCAGGGCAAGTTCGATGAAGCGATAGCAACTTACCGGGAGGCGCTGCGTCTGAGGCCGGATTATGCCATGGCCCACAACAGCCTGGGCAATGCGCTGATGGCGAAAGGGGATCTTGAGAATGCCGCCGCCGCTTACTTGCAAGCCGTGCGTCTTCAGCCGCAATTTCCCGACGCCCATAACAATATGGGCATTGTCCTGAGGGACCAGGGACAGTTGGAGCAAGCCGTGGCGGCCTTCCGGATGGCGCTTCGGCTCCGGCCGAATTATTTCGAAGCGTACAACAATTTGGGCAACACGCTCAACGGCCTGGGAAAACCGGACGAGGCGATCGCGGCGTACCAGCAAGCGCTGCGGCTCCGACCGGACTCTCCCGAACGTCTACACCAATCTTGGGCGGGCCTTTTTCAACCGGAATCGACCGGATGACGCCGTCGCCGCGTTCGCCAAGGTCATCGCACTCAAGCCCGAGTCAGCCTCGGCGCACGCCGATTTGGGCTATGTATTCAGCCAAATGGGGCGCTACGACGAGGCGCTGACGGCTTACCGCCGCGCCGCCGAACTCGAACCCGATCTCGCCGCAGCCCACAACGGCATCGGCAGCATGCTCCTGCAAACCGACCATTTGGCCGAAGCCATCGCCGCCTTTTTGAAGACCATCCAGCTCAAGCCGGATTTCGTCAACGGTTACGTCAATTTGGGCCAGGCCTTTCGCAGCGCCGGCCGCCTTGACGAAGCGCTGGCCGCCTACCGTCACGCTCTGGAACATGATCCCGACAATGTCGATTTCCTTGCCAAGATAGGCGTGATTCTCGCCGAGTTGCGGCGCTCGACGAGGCGCTGGCGTCTCATGCCCGGCTGGCCGCATTGGCGCCTGATGCGCCCCTCAAATACGAGGTGCTGGGCGAGATCATGTTGCACAAGCACGATGCGCCGGCGGCGGTCGATCAGTTTCGCCGCGCCGTCGCCATCGATCCCAACCTCGACATGTCCTGGAAGGGCCTCGGTTTGGCTTTGCAGTCCCAGGGAAACTTCGACGAAGCCGCCAAATGCTTTCGGCGCATGCTGGAGCTTTGTCCAAACGCCGCCATCGGTCTTGCCTATCGACATCTGTTCAATACGGGCAAGATTGCCGCCGAACAGGCGGACATCGACCGGCTCACGGCTTCGCTGAGCGCGCCGAATGTTCCGGCCATGAGCCGTCTGGCCGCGGGCTTTGCGCTCGGGAAGCTGCTGGACGAAGCCGGCCGTTTCGACGAGGCCTTCGCACGCTATGCCGAGGCCAATGCCCTGGTCAAAAAGCAGCACGCGGCCGTCGGGGAACGGTATGACCCACAGATGATTCACCGTCAGGTCGATCAGATGACTGAAATCTTCACGCCCGAGTTTTTCCAGCAACGGCGTGACTGGGGCGAACCTTCGGATCTGCCCGTGTTCATCGTCGGAATGCCGCGCTCCGGCACGACGCTTGTGCATCAAATCGCGGCCAGCCATCCACAGGTCCACGGAGCGGGCGAGTTGATCGAGATTGGTCACATCGTCAGAATCCTGGGAGGGACGGACGTGAAATCCGCCGCTGGGGCCTGGAATCGCGACGCGATCAAAAGGGAGGCCGTTCGGCATTTCCAGCACCTGCGATCGCTCGACGACACGGCCCTGCGCATACTCGACAAAATGCCGGCCAACGTCCATTGGCTCGGCCTGATTTGCCTGCTTTATCCCACGGCCCGCGTGATCCTTTGTGGCCGCGAGGCGCGCGACATCTGTCTCTCCTGCTTTTTTCAGTGGTTCTCCGTCGCCAATACTTTCTCGTATGACCTGGCCCACTGCGGCCACGAATATCTGGCGACGCAGCACATAACAGCTCATTGGCGGCGGATCCTGCCGTTGCCGATGCTCGACGTGCAATACGAGGATTTGGTGGCGGACCTGGAAGGACAGAGCCGGCGTTTGATCGACTTTCTCGGCTTGCCATGGGACCCCGCCTGCCTGGAGTTCCATCGCACTGAGGCAACCGTCCTGACCGCCAGTTCCTGGCAAGTTCGTCAACCGATCTATCAAAGTTCGGTCGGCCGCTGGCGTCACTACGAGCGCCACCTTGGCCCGCTGTTGGAAGTGCTGCGCGGGCAAGAACGGGACGCCTCCAGTCAGCCGGGGGCAAATTAAAGGTGCCGCGAGTTACACGGCCAAAATAGTATCGCCCATTCCGTTTGATCCGTCGCAAATTGACAAAGCGGACGAGCAGGCACATTATCGGCCGGGTGTTGAAAGTTTCTGATCCGCCTCGTCAACTATCCCGCCAGGTATCCACCGATGCGCTGTGGCGCGGGCTCTGCGGCGCTCTGGTTGTCGTGCCATTGCTGATTATTTCCGCGATGGTTGCGATGCACCCCGAGAAACGGACCGTTACCACTGAGTACCACGCGGCGGTCGTTCGCTGGGCGGCGCGCAAGCCGCTCTACGACGGCCCGCTCGGCATGAATTATTTGCCCACGTTTGTGCCTCTTTTCGCGCCGTTTCAACTCGGGCCACGCGTGATCGGCGATTTGCTTTGGCGCTGGGTCGCCTGGGGCGGACTGGTGTTCGGATTGTGGCGATTGACGCGCTGGGAGCCGCGGCCGCAACGCGCCTTCGCCCTGGCGGCCCTGCTCGCTTTGCCGCTGTGTCTCGGCGCGCTCCACAACGGCCAGGCCAACGCCCATTTCGGCGCGGCGCTGCTGCTGACCGCCGTCTGCCTGGCCGAGGACCGCTGGTGGGCGGCAATCGTTTTTGTCTGTCTTTCCGTCGCCATCAAGCCCCTCGGTTTGGCGGCAGTCGGGCTGGTCTTGGCGGCCTATCCGCGCCTCTGGTGGCGCCTGGCGATTGGCCTGGCCGCCACGGGATTCTTTCCCTTTCTCTTTGGTCCAACCGACTACGTAGCAAGCCAATTCGCGGCCGCGTTCGCCGATTTGCGGCAGTGCGCCGTGGTGACGGAAAATCGCTTCGCCGACCTCAACGGCTTGCTCCAAGCCGTTCACGCCCCCCTCGGCGGCAGCGCGTCGCTGGCGGTTCGCGCAGGGGCGGGGTTAGCCATGGCGGCGTTCTGCTTCCTCATCGTGCGGCGATTGCCCCAGCGCCAGCGGGCCCTGGGCTGGCTCGCCGGCGCGGCGGGTTACCTGATGTTGTTCAATCCCATGACCGAGAAGAACGGTTACGTCGCGTTGGCGCCGGCCCTGGCTTTGTGGAGCCGCTCGCTGTTCACGGCTGGCCGGCCGCTCGGCGGCTGGCTGCTGGCTGGAGCCGCCCTGAGCATGGGATTTCTGCCGACACTGCTGCGCCCATGGCTGGGAAATTCCTTTGGCCTGGTTTGGTTTCCCCTCATGGCGATTCTCTTCCTGTGCGTCGTCATTCACCGGTGCCTGGCCGAAGTAGAACGCGGACCGAAAGGGGCGCGAGCGATAATGCAATGAATATCAACAGCGGAAAATGGAGGCGAAATCGGAGTAATGGCTCGCGCCACTTTTAATTCGTTCGCGTGTCCGCCAGTCGTGGGCAACGCCAGTAAAATGGCATTCGTTCGCGTCACTTTTAATTCGGCTTGTGGCTACCCTGAGTCCTAGGTATAAGCATGATCGGTTACGAGCTAGTAGGCAAATCGATCATTTTATTTGGAAGTCTCGCGTTCATCGTAAGCGCGGTAATAGCGATCATAAATGGATATGTTTATACTCGCGCTTGCGCCTATATGCGCAAGGATAATCCCGAGCAGTACTGGGCTCGAATTTGTTTATCGTTGTTGCTCGGGATAATGGGATTGACACTTTGGGTTTATCTAATTTGGTTTTACCATCCCATTTCGCGTCAATAAACACGGTGTACAGCAAAAGACGAATTAACTGAACGAATGAACTAAAAGTGACGCAAGCTTTTACCCGGACGATCATGCAAATTCACGCGGCCTTCGTCGGTCCCATCTTGGCCAGCAAAATGCCCAGTTCGTACAGCAGGACCAACGGCACCAGCAGGGCGACGGTGGCGGTGACGACATCGCCCGGGGCCAGGCCGGCGGCGACCATTGCGAGGCCCAGATAGACGTATCGCCGCCATTTTTTCAGCGTCGAGATTTGGACAATTCCGATGCGGGCCAGGGCCATGACCACCAGCGGCAATTGAAACGCCAGGCCGAACGTCAGCAGAAGCTGCAAAACCAAGTCGAGATAATCCGGCAGCGTGAAGTGAATGCCGACGAGGTTGTCCGGGCCGAAGGGGATGACGCGGACTTTGTTGCCGATGAACATTTTGAGGCGGTTTTGGGTGGTATCGAACCACATTTGAAAATCGGCGGGATGGTCCGGGTTTCCGGCGATGGGCTGGACGAACGTCGGCGGCGTCGTGGACGTGATGGGGGCCGAATGCACGAGCGGCATTTGCAGCGGGAGATCGGCGGCGAAGCTGATGAAGAATTGCAGCGAAAACGGCAGCACCACGAAATAAACGAACAGCAAGCCGCAAAACATCAGCGTGATGCTGAGAGGAATGTACTTGGTGACATAGTGCCGCTCGCGCGGATAAAGTCCGGCGCTGACGAACTTCCAGAGTTGGTAAATGATCCACGGCCCGGCGATGGCGATGGCGGCGATCAGGCTCAGCTTCATGTAGACCATGAACCCGTCGGCCAGCTCATCGGTATAAAGCTGCGGGCTGATGTCATATCGTGCCAGAGTCGCGGCGACCGGGCGGCACAGCACCGCCAGGATTTGCCGGCCAAACAGCAGGCAAATCAAAACCGCCGGGACCAATCCGATCAATCCGAGCAGGATTCGGCGGCGCAGTTCTTCCAGATGATCGCCGATGGACATCTGGTAATCGTCGGGATTGAAATCCTGGCGCCTCTTCGGCCATGGCGGGATTGTAAGGGCAAGGCGTGCCACGGCGAAGGCGTGGCGGGACCGGCGCAGTTTCGTTATGCCGCGGGGAGCGGATCGAATTCCACGGCGACGCGGAAACCCAGGCCGCTGGGATCGCAGCGAATGACCCGGCCAAAGGCGTCCCAGCCGTGCATCGTTCCCTGTTGCGGGAAGGAGACGGTGAGATGTTCGCCGGCGGAAAGCGGCCGATCGCAGATGGCCGAGAGGCCGCCGAGCGACAGATCGCGCAGATTGAGGCTCAGGCGGGGCATCTGACGGGCGTCGATCGTGTGATCGAGCCGGTGGCCTTGAACGGTGGCATGAAATTCTTTGCGCGGGAACATCCGCCGTTCCGCCCACGACTCGGCCGGCTCGTGGGCCGGCATTTTCAGAAGTGCGACCATACGCGACGCTCCTTTTTATGAGCCTTCCAGGCAGCCACCCTGCTGCGTCCAAGTTCAAAATCCTGTAGTCTCATCGGCAAGAAAGGCGGAAAAGGTTATCCATCTTGTGTAAAGATTTGGCGGCATCGTGAAATACCCAGCTTCAACTGGAATCGTGTATCTGGTCGGCGCCGGTCCGGGGGATCCGGGCCTGATCACCGTGCGCGGGGCGAAATTATTGGAACAGGCTGATGTGGTCGTTTACGATTTGTTGTCCAACCCACGGCTGCTGAGTTATTGCCCCCAGGCGGAGGCGATCTATGTCGGCAAGCAGGCCGCGGCACATTCGATTTCCCAGGAGCGGATTAACGCCCTGCTGATCGAAAAAGCGCGCGGCGGCAAGCGAGTCGTCCGGCTCAAAGGGGGCGACCCGTTTGTTTTCGGCCGCGGCGGCGAGGAATGCCAGGCGCTGGCCGAGGCGGGGATTCCATTCGAAGTCGTCCCCGGCATCACCGCCGCCGTCGCGGCGCCGGCTTACGCGGGAATTCCCGTCACCCATCGTGATTTCAATTCCAGCTTCACGTTCATCACCGGACATGAAAAGGAGGAGGAATATCGCGACGAGAAGTCCCAGGCCCGCGAGCCGGGGGAGGCCAGCGACATTCAATGGGAGACGATCGCCAAATTGCCCTGCGTGGCGTTTTTTATGGGCGTGAAATCGCTGGCGCGGATTTGCCGGCGGTTGATCGATAACGGAATGTCGCCGGACTTGCCGGCCGCGACGATCCAATGGGGCACGATGCCGTCGCAGCGCACCGTGGTTTCCACGCTGTCGAAACTGGCGCAGGATGTGGCCGAAGCGAAACTGGGGCCGCCGGCCATCACGGTCATCGGTAAAGTGGTTGAATTGCGAAAAAGCGTGGCCTGGCTGGAGCGCCGGCCGCTGTTTGGGCAGAGCGTCGTGGTCACCCGCTCGCGTCATCAGGCCAGCGAGCTTTCCCAGCGGCTGGAAGAACTGGGCGCAGCCGTGATCGAAGCGCCGACGATTGAGCTGCATGAGCCGGCGGATTTGACGGATGTGGATGCGGCCCTCGCGTCGGCCGGGCAATTCGATTGGGTCTGCTTCACCAGCGCCAATGGCGTGGCGGCGGCCAAGCGGCGAATGATTCAGATCGGACAGGACGCCCGCACATTCGGCAAAGCGAAGATCGCCGCCATCGGCGCGGCGACGGCCCAGGCCATCGAGCGCGAGCTGTGCTTGAAAGTCGATCTATGTCCCGAAACGTTCGTGGCCGAGGCGCTGGCGGATGAATGGGTCGGGCGAAATGAGGTCGCGGGCCGGCGGTTTCTGCTATTGCGGGCGGACATTGCCAGGCCGCTGTTGGGCCAACGCCTGGAAAGTGGCGGGGCCGCGGAGGTGAAGGATGTCGCGCTTTACGAGACGCGCCCGGCCAAACAGTTGCCGGCGGGCCTTCACGATGCGTTGGAAACCGGCGGGATCAATTGGATCACGTTCACCAGCAGCAGCACGGCGCGGAATTTCATCGAGTTGCTCGGAGCGGACTATCGGCCGAAGCTGGCGAACGTGAAGTTGGCGAGCATTGGTCCGATCACAACGCAAACGCTGCGCGACGCCGGTTTGGAGCCGGCGGTTCAGGCGAGGAGCTTTGACATCGATGGCCTGATTGATGCGATGGTGGCCGGGCGGGAGAAATCGGCGTGAGTCTGGACGATCCGGTCATCGCGGTCATCGGGGCCGGAGCGGTCGGGGGTTACTACGGCGCGCGGCTGCTGCAACACGGCCATCGGGTTCACCTGCTGACCCGCGGCGATTGCCAGCACATTCGCCGCTACGGGATGTCCATCCAAAGCCGGGACGGCGATTTTTCGCTGTTGCCGGCGCAGATCAACGTCTACGACGACCCGCGTCAAATGCCCAAAGCGGATTGGGTGATCGTAACCCTGAAGACCACGGCGAACCGTCATCTTCAGGAATTGGTCTCGCCCGTCCTGAAACCGGATTCGGTGATCCTGACGTTGCAGAACGGCCTAGGCAACGAGGAACTTCTGGCGGAGCTATTCGGCCGCGAGCGAATCCTCGGGGGGATGGCATTCGTTTGCATCAACCGGCCGAGCCCCGGCGAGATTCTTCACACCGATCACGGCATGATTCGCCTGGGCGAACCGTTCGGGGTCAAAAGCGATCGGTCGAAAAAACTCGCCGAGTTGTTCAACGACAGCCAGGTCCCATGCGAAGTGCTGGATGATTTGACCTACGGCCGTTGGGACAAGCTGATATGGAACGTGCCGTTTAACGGCTTGGGTGCGGCATTGGATTTGACGACTGACCGGATCATCGCAAGCAAGCACGGGTTGAGCCTGGTTCGTCGCCTGATGCGGGAGGTGATCGCCGCCGCCGGAGGATTGGGCGTCCGGTTCGACTTATCCGTGATTGAAGAGAAGATTCAACATACCCAAACAATGGGAGCGTATAAAACGAGCATGCAGATCGACCGCCAGAAGCATCGGCCGATGGAAATCGAAGCAATTATCGGGAACTGCCTGCGGGCGGCGAGAAATTCTCTGATTCCAACACCAGCAATGGAAATGGTTTACGACACATTGCTCGTTGTCGACGCAGCGAATACATGACAAAGATGAATTCTTAATTTGCCAGCGGAAATGCCGCGATTTTGGTTGCCTTTTCCGTATCTTGATTTATAGATAGTGCAGTTACGGATAACAGTGGCAGGCGGCCCACATTTCACCACGCCTGCCCGGCAAGAAAAATGCAAAAAGGGGACGGCGGAGGATGGAGCAATGATCTCAAAACGTAGAGCCGTTCAGCTTGGGGTTTTGTCCGCGGCCGCTGTTTTTGCACTTTGTTTCAGCGTGCTGGTTTTCCAGGCCGGAGGCAGCGGCAACGTCCGGAACGTCAACGCGCAGGCGGTCGGGGCAAACCCGCCGCAAGCCCAGCCGATTTCGCTGACGCTTTCCTCGGCCGCCGCCCCGGCGGTTCATTGAATCGGCCGCTCGCGGCCGACCGGCTGCCGGACGAATCGCGCAAATAATAAATCCATCCCTGTAAATTCATCTCGCCTGCGCGATGGGTTATCATTGAGACATGCACTTGGTGGTTTTTGAAGGCTCGCAGTGGGGATCGATGGCTCCGCTTTCGATCAGCCGGCCCGTCTTCACGCTCCTGAGCGGCACAAGCACTCTCCTCGAAAAGCAGATTCAGCACGTTCAACCGATGAGGATCACGCTTTGGGTCAGGCCCGAGATGGCCGACTATTGCCGCAAGCACGTGCTTCCAACGCTTTCCATTCCCGCTTCCATCAACACGCCTCTGGATGATGAGCCGGCCTTTCTCAGCAGCGGGCGAACATTGCATTTCAGTCAGTTTCCGCGGCCGACCGATCCGATGGTTACCCTCGACGATGGAAAGCTGGTTCGTCAGGCGTATGTGAAGATGCCGGGCCTGAACTGGGACGATGCGATGACGCGCAGCGAGCGCTGGCTGCGATTGCTCGATCTGCCCCAGTGGGCCGATCACACGCGGATGCCGGAATATCTCTGGGACCTGATCCATTGGAATGAAGAAGCGATTGTCGCCGACGCGATCCAAATGAAAGATCGTCCTCGGCCCTCGTCCGGGGGGAATTATCATCTCATCGCCGAGCAGGATGTGATTGTCAGCCCCAAGGCCAAGCTTCTTCCCGGGGTGGTTCTCGATGGCAGCAAGGGTCCGGTGGTGATCGACGCCGGGGCGTCGATCGGCGCCAACAGCGTGTTGCAGGGTCCGGTGTACATCGGCCGTTATTCGGCCATCGCGCCGCTCTCCTACATTCACTCCGGAACCAGCATCGGTCCGATGTGCAAGATCGGCGGCGAAGTGGCCACCAGCATTTTTCTCGGTTGCAGCAACAAGGTCCACGAAGGATTCGTCGGACACAGCTACATCGGGGAATGGGTGAACCTCGGAGCCGGCACAACGACCAGCAACCTGAAAAACACCTATGGCCCGATCAAGATGCACATCGGCAGCAAGGAAATCGAAACCGATCGGCGGTTTCTCGGTTCGATGATCGGGGACCACACCAAGACGGCCATCGGCACCCGGCTGATGAGCGGAAGCTATATCGGATATTGCAGCTTGCTGGCGGGCAGCGATTTGCCGCCGCGGTTCATTCCCAGCTTCACCTTCTGGACCGACGCGGCCCGCGAGCCTTACAAGCTGGAAAAAGCGCGGGAAGTGATGAAGCAGGTCTATTCCCGCCGCGGCCGAGAGTGGGGCGAAGAGGACGAAGCGATGCTGAAGATCGCCGCCGAATCGGCCAGGCAAGTCGAGGTCCACTGAGGTTTTCCATCCCCCAAAGCCGCGGGATGGCCATCCCGCGGGATTTAAGATTTCTTAATCTCCCGCTAATGTTTGGCTCTTAGCATCGCTCACGCGGGGCTTTCGGAAAAGGAGACGACCGTCATGTTTCGATTCCTGCAAGCTACCGCTACGGTCCTGATGCTGGGCGCCGGCATAGCGGCGGCCGAGGTCCAGATCCAGGCCGGCGGGGCGACCTTCCCCAATCCGATCTATCAGCAATGGATCAAGGATTTCGGCCAAGTGCACCGTGACATCCAGATCGCCTATGCCGCCAAGGGATCGGGGGCTGGAATCGGCGGACTTCTCGATAAGACGTTCGATTTCGCCGGTTCGGATGCCCCGATGAACGATGAGGAGCTGAAAAAAGCCCACGCGGCCGGCGGCGACGTTGTGGAAATCCCCTCCGTGGCCGGAGCGGTTGTGCTGGCCTACAACCTTCCGGGATTCAGCGGCGATCTGAACCTCAGCGGGCCGGTCGTGGCCGACATCTATCTCGGCAAAATCACCAAATGGAACGACCCCGCCATCTCGGCGCTGAATCCCGATGCGAATCTCCCCGCAACCGATATCACGACCGTACACCGCAGCGACGGCAGCGGAACCAATTTCGTCTTCACCAGTTATCTCTGCACGCAAAGCGATGAATTCCAGACCAAGGTGAACTTCGGCAAAACGGTGGATTGGCCCAACGGCCAGGGCGGATCGGGAAATGCCGGCGTGACCCAGGCGGTGCAGAACACCGATGGGGCCATCGGCTACATCGAGCTGAATTATGCCCTGAAGAACGGCATCCCCTACGCGCTGCTTCAAAATAACAGCGGCAAATTCATCAAGGCCTCACCCCAGAGCGTTTCCGCCGCGGGCGACCAGGCCGTCAAGGATATGGACCAATACAAAACGCTGGCCGTGCGTCTTTGGAGCCGCGACGGCGACGACGTTTATCCCATTTCTTCGTTCACCTACCTGATCTGCTACAAGGACCTCGGCTATTTGAACGATCGGGCGAAGGCCCAGGCGATCGTGGACTTTTTCTGGTATGTGACCCATGATGGCCAATCCCAGGCGGCGGATTTGACTTATGCTCCGTTGAGTTCGGGCGTTCAGCAGCGCGTCCAGCGGGCGATCCGGACCATCACCTTCAACGGCCAGCCGCTGCATCCGTCGAATAAATGATGACCGTTGCCGTTGAACCCGATCCGCAAGCGGTCAAACCAGTGCGCCGCCACTGGGGCGAGCCGGCGATGCGCATTGCCGCAACCGGCAGCGCGATCGTCATCTTGTTGATGCTCGCCGCCCTGGTCGTCGTGCTTTTCATTGCCGCCGTTCCCAGCATCAAGCATTTCGGGTCGGGATTCCTGCTGAGCAGCGCGTGGCGTGCCAACCCGTTGCCGGTGCTGAAGCTCGATGCGCACGGCCGGCCGATCCTCGACGAGCGCACGGGCATGAAAGTCGTGGATCACAACGAGCCCCCGCGCTTCGGCGCTTTGGCGTCGCTCTCCGGGACGGCTCAAACGTCCCTCATCGCATTGCTGCTGGCCGTGCCGCTGAGCCTTGGCGCCGCCCTCTATCTCGTCCGCATCGCGTCCAACTGGCTCATCACGCCGGTCTCGTTCCTCGTCGAGTTTCTGGCCGCCATCCCCAGCATCGCCTACGGACTTTGGGGGATGTTCGTCCTGGGTCCGTGGATGGGCGGCCCGGCGCGGTGGGAGCGGATTTTCGGCTTCCTTTCTATTCCCGCGGGAATCGAAAGCCGTCTCTCCTGGCTCTTCGGGCACGTCCCCGGACTCCATTGGCTGGTCCAGCAACGTATCGACGGACGACTCGTTTCCATTCCCACCACCGGCCGCGACGTTCTGGTGGCCGGAATCATTCTGGGCATCATGGTCATTCCGATCATCACCGCGATCAGCCGGGACGTGCTGCGAAATGTTCCGCCCGCCCAGATCGAGGGAACCATCGCCCTGGGCGCGACGTGGTGGCAGAGTTGCCGCGAAATGCTGAAATACAGCCGCAGCGCCCTTTTCGGCGCGGTCATTCTCGGATTGGCCCGTGCGGCCGGCGAGACCATGGCCGTGCTCATGGTCATGGGCAGCGCCGCCACCGTCACCACCTCGCCGTTCATGGCTGGGGCCACCATGGCTTCCACCCTTGCCGGCGAATTCCCCGAAGCGGCCACCAACGACCTCCATCGCGGCGCCCTGATGGAACTGGCCCTGATCCTTCTGGTCATGTCCCTGGCCTTCAACATCGTGGCCCGATACCTGGTCGTCGGCAAATCGGCTCGAACCTCGGCGGCACACTAATATGCCTTCCATTTTCAAAATTTGCCCCCTAAGCCCCGGATGTACATCCGGGGCTGCGACAGCGCAACAATTTCCGTGATCGGTAAGCCCAACCCATGGCCAACCTCAACATCGCTCGCTCCAAGGCCGCCAGCCGCGTCATGTACGGCGTCTGCATCGCCTGCGCGTTTTTGATCGTTGCCACGCTGGTCCTGATCACCGGATATCTTCTGGTCATCGGATTGCATTCGCTGAACTGGCGGTTCTTCGTCAATTTGCCGCAAAGCGATCCGCCCGGAATGCGCAACAGCATCGAGGGAACCATCATCCTCGTCGCCCTGGCGAGCCTTGCGGGCATTCCCGTCGGCATGTTGGCCGGAGTTTATTTGTCCGAATACGAAGCCAATTCGATCCTGGCCGCCCCGGTGCGATTTGTGTCCGATGTCCTTGCCGGAG
This sequence comes from uncultured Phycisphaerales bacterium, assembly GCA_963771925.1. GTDB lineage: Bacteria > Planctomycetota > Phycisphaerae > Tepidisphaerales > Tepidisphaeraceae > PALSA-1353. The sequence continues at coordinate 501,589 of CAVYVE010000005.1, read as the reverse complement.
TGCCCAGCATCGTCGTGGGGATTCTGGGATACGAACTGGTCGTGGTTCCGGCGGGAACTTACAGCGGCTGGGCCGGGGCCGCGGCCTTGGCCTTCATCATGGTCCCCATCGTCGCCCGCACCACCGAAGAGATGCTTCGCCTGGTTCCGGGCAGTTATCGCGAAGCCTCCATCGCTCTGGGCGCGACCAAGGCCGGAACCATCCTCCGCGTGGTCATCCCCACCGCTACCGGAAGCCTGGTCACCGGCGCGATGCTGGCCATCGCCCGCGTCGCCGGCGAAACCGCTCCGCTGCTTTTCACCGCGGTGGGCAGTCCATACCTGGTCCATAACCCCAGCCAGCCGTTTCCGTCGCTGACCCTGCGGATTTACGAATTATCCAACGAGCCCTCGCCGGATGCACGCTCCCAGGCCTGGTCGGGCATCCTGGTCCTGATCGCCCTGATTTTCGCGGTCAACCTCGGCGTTCGCTATTTCACGCGGCAGCGAAGGTAACGCCAGTTTGCCCGCTCCTCTGAAGGGGCCGCCAACCTAGAATCAGGATATGGCCGCGCCAGACGCTTGCTCCCAAATCTTCCCGTTTCCTCGCACTGGCATCGAGCGTTGTCGTCATCGCGGCATTGTATTTCGCGCGCGATGTACTGATTCCCCTGGCCGTGGCCCTGCTGCTCACGTTCCTACTGACCCCGATGGTCCATCGCATCGAGCGCATGGGCGTTCCGAGAGTTCTTGCCGTCCTGATGGTCGTCATCTGCTCCTTCGCCATCCTCGCCGGAATCGGATGGGTGATTTCCAACCAGGCGACCGACCTGGCCATCAAGCTCGGCGATTACCAAAGTGATATCGAACGAAAAATCGACAACGTCAGGCGGTCCATGGGCCGCGGCGCCTTGCGCAGGCAACACGCGCGATCGATCAGATGGCCAAGGACGTTGCCACCAGTCAGCCTTCGGGGAATTCGGCTTCTCCATCCTGGCTGAACCGCGGCACGGCGAACAACCCGGTTGCCGTCCAGATCGCCCCCGCCCCGGAGGCAAGCAGCACATTTACAAACATTGGCAACGCCCTGGAATTCATCGCGCCCATGGCCCGGTCGCTGATTGTGATCGTTTTCGTGATCTTCATGTTGATTCAGCGCGAAGACATCCGCGATCGCGTCATTCGGCTGGTCGGACACGGCAAGCTCACCGTCACCACCCAGGCGCTCGACGATGCCGCCACGCGCATCAGCCGATATCTGATGGCCCAATCCGGCATCAACGGCGCCTACGGCATCGTCGTCGGCACCGGGCTTTATTTCATACACATCCCCAACGCGCCGCTGTGGGGATTGCTCTGCGCCCTGCTGCGATTCATTCCGTATCTTGGCGTCTGGATCGCGGCGGCATGTCCGATCATTTTGTCGTTCGTCGTTCCCGAGGGGTATTACGCGGCCAGACCGTTTCTCACCATCGGATTGTTCGTGGTCGTGGAACTTATCGCCGCGAATATCGCCGAGCCGCTGCTTTTCGGCTCCAGCACCGGCCTATCGCCTCTGGCGATTCTCGTCGCCGCCGTGTTCTGGACCTGGCTGTGGGGCGGCGTCGGACTGCTGCTCTCCACGCCGCTCACCGTTCTCGTGGCCGTGGCCGGAAAATATGTTCCACAACTGGCGTTCCTGGATGTCTTGCTCGGCGATCAGCCGGTGCTCGAACCGCCCGAGCGCTATTACCAGCGCCTTTTGGCCGACGATCCCGAAGAGGCCGAGGACCTTCTCGAGGAATTCGAGAAAACTCGCACTCTCGAGCAGATTTATACCCAGATCATGCTTCCAGCGCTTCGGATGACCGAGCGCGATCATCGGCTGGGCGTGCTGGACGATCACCGACACGAATTCATCGCGCAGATCATGAAAGACCAGGTGGAAGCCCGCCGCCGGCCGCCGTCTCAGAACCCCGCTCCCGGCCAGCCGCCGACGGTAATCCCCAAGGATTGCGTCGTGAACGTTGTGTGTCTTCCCGCCCACGACGCGGCCGATGAAATTGCCGGCTTGATGCTCGTCAATCTGCTGCAAGAGCAGGGATACGGCGCATCCTGCATATCCGGCGAAACCCTGGTGAGCGAACGGATTGATCGGGCGGTCGAGTCGAAGTTGGATGTCGTGGTCATTTCCGCCACTCCGCCGGCCGCCGCCGCCCACGCGCGATTTCTTTGCAAACGAATTCACGCCAAGTCACCGCAGATCCGCATTCTGGTCGGACTTTGGAAAGCCACGGGCGATCTGGAAAAGGCCAGAAAACGAATGGCCTGCGCCCCGACGTTCGGCTGGTGACGGAACTTCACGAGGCCTTGGCGGCGATTCGCCAGATGGTGCAGCCGCTGCTCATCCACGGCGCCGACGCCGGCGAAGCCGCGGGATTGCCATCCCGCGGGTCTTCTACTGCGACGCCCGTTTCAAACTGATCCGATCAAACGCCTGACGATATTCCTCCACGCTCATCTCCCAAAACGCCTCGGCATATCCCCGACCAAGCATGTTCATCATCGACCGATATTGATTCAGCCCCAAAATCGCCCGCGAATAATCCACCAGCCGAGTCTGCGAGGCGAATACCTCGATCGCTTTTTTCTTGATGTCGATGACATCGGTGATATCCGCCATTCGATTGGCCGGCGCGGGCGTCCAGACTTCGTACCCGCGGATGACCAGATCTTTCGTCGCCTCCGCCGGCAATCGATCCAGCGCTTTTCGCAGAACGCGATTGGTTGCCCAGTGATCGTGATGATGATCCGTCACGGCCGGCGCGTAAATGATTGCCGGCTTTCGCTCGATCAGAATCTTCTCCAGCGCCGCGACCATTTCCGCCGTATCCGCCAACGCCCCGTCCGGCCCATTGAGAAAGGCCAGGTCTTTTACGCCCACGATCTCGGCCGCCCGTCGGCTTTCCTCCTTGCGCGTCCAGGCCAGATGCTGCCTCGATTGCAAATCCTGCAACTGCGGATCGCCGGCCATCCCATCGGTCATGTAAACGAAGCCGACCTTCGCCCCCGCCTGCAAGTGCCGCGCCGCCGTTCCGCCGGGGCCGATGATCTCATCGTCCATGTGCGGCGCCAGCACGACGACCGGCCCATCGCCGAATTGCTCGATCAACCGCGGGGCACGGTCCGGCATCTCCAACATCAGCCACAGGCGCAGCGAATTCCTCGCCCGCTTGGGCACGACGGCCCGCCAGGCTCCGACCACCATTCGCTTTACAAGGTGTTTCATCGCAGCGGAGCACCGGATGTACATCCGGTGCTTTGTCGCAATCCTACACATTCACCAGCATCGCGTCGCGAAGCATCAGCAGCGCTTCGTGCTCGATCTGGCGAACTCGCTCTCGCGTCAGGCCGACGCGCTTGCCGATCTCCTTCAACGTCAGCGGGTCGTCCCCGTCCAGGCCGTAGCGCAGCTTGAGAATCTTCGCGGCCCGCCCGTCCATTCCTTCCATCAATTCCTCAAGCTGACGCAGCTCATCCTCGTCGCGGACGATCTCGTCCGGCGGAGGGTTGTGCGTGTCGGCCACCAATTCGTTGATCGTCACTTCGCCGTCGGCGCTGCCCGACTGCGTCGGCGAGTTATACGCCTTGACCGCCTTGCGGATGATCCTCAGTTTCTTCGCCGGCATCTTCATGTGCTCCGACAGCTCGTCGATGCTCGGCAGCCGGCCGAGCCGGTCCTCCAGCTCGCGATTCGCCTGCTTGAGCTTGCGACATCATTTCGATCATGTAAGCCGGGATGTGAATCGGCTGAACGCTGTTGATCAGCGCCCGCTTGATCGCCTGCTTGATCCACCAGCTCGCATAGGTGCTGAAGCGCGCACCCGTTTTCCGGATCGAACCCTTCCACGGCCTTGAGCAGCCCGATGTTTCCCTCTTCGATCAAGTCCGGCAGCGAAAGCCCGCGGTTTACGTAATGCTTGGCGATGTTGACCACCAGGCGCAGATTGGAGCGAACCATCTGCTCGCGGGCGACCGGATCGTTTTCGCCGCATGATCCGCCGGCCCAGTTCCTTCTCCTGCTGCGCGGTCAGCAGCGGCGACTGATTGATCTGGCGCAGATAGAGTTGCAAACCCGATTGGACGGCGGCTGTAGCCATAGATTGGCAATCCGATCGAAAGCCCTCTTCCAGTGGTCTTATAATGGGGCCAACGGCAGCCCGACGCCGCCTTTCGCCAAGGCGCGCACACTATCAGACCGCCGTTAGTATCGGTTCAGATCAGACGTGACTTTGCAACGTTGGGGAATGCAAACGGCCGGATTCAACCGCGCATAGCACCGATCCCGCCCCATCGCGGGATTGGCTCGACGATTTCCCATCTCGTGCAGCGTTTTCGACTCCCCGCAAAAGCCGCGGGATGTTCATCCCGCGGGCTCCGATCGTCGCACTCCACGCGATTCGCACGGGTTCTTCAGACGGGCTCAATTCCCCAAATCGATGTCCCCCAGCCCGCGCGTCTGCTCGCCGCCTTCCAGGCCGCCGCGCAAGCCGCGCTTCTCCGCCCGTTGCGCACGGGCCGATTCGCGCGCTTCTTCTTCCTGCGCCCACTGCGCACGCTTCAGCGACAGGCCGATCTTCCGCTCCTCGCTGTCCACGCGCAGAATCTTCACTTCCAGTTCCTGGCCGACCTTCAGCATGTCCTCGGGCTTCTCCACCTTCTGATCGGAAATCTCCGAGATGTGCAGCAGGCCTTCCAGGCCCGGCTCCAGTTCCACGAACACGCCGAAATTCGCGATCTTGGTGACGTGGCCCTTGACCACCATGCCCGGCTGATAGTTGGCCGGAATCACCGTCGTCCACGGGTCTTCCTGCATCTGCTTCAGGCCCAGGGCGATGCGCTGCTTCTCCTGATCCACGCGATAAAACCACCGCCCGGATCGTTTCGCTCTTCTTGAGCACTTCGCTGGGATGCCCGATCTTCTTGGTCCACGACAAATCCGAAACGTGCAGCAGGCCGTCGATCCCCTCTTCGATTTCCACGAACGCCCCGTAATTGGCGATGTTGCGGACCTTGCCCTCGACGACCGAGCCGGGCGGATATTTCTCCGCCACGCGCTCCCACGGGTTCTCCTCCACCTGCTTCATGCCCAGCGAGATTTCCTGCTTGTCCTTGTTGATCTCCAGCACCTTCACCTTCGACCTGCTGGCCCTGCGTGACCACTTCGCTGGGATGGTTGATCCGCTTGGTCCACGACATCTCGCTGATGTGCACCAGCCCCTCGACGCCTTCCTGCAGCTTGCAGAACGCGCCGTAGGACATGATGTTCACCACCTCCGCCTCGTGAACGCTGCCGACCGGATATCGCTGCTCGATGTTCTCCCACGGGCTGGCTTCCTTCTGCTTCAGCCCCAGCGCGATCTTCTCCTTCTCCTTGTCGATCGACAGAACCTTCACCTCGATTTCCTGGTCGATCTTGAGCATTTCGCTGGGATGATTGATCCGGCCCCAGCTCATGTCGGTGATATGCAGCAACCCGTCGATTCCGCCCAGATCGATGAACGCCCCGAAATCCGCGATGTTCTTGACGATGCCCTTGCGAACCTCGCCGACCGACAGTCCGTCCAGCGTCTTTCGTTTCAGGTCCTCGCGCTGCTGCTCGATCATCTTGCGGCGGGAGATGACGATGTTCCGCCGCTCCTCGTCGATCTTGAGAATCACCGCGTCGATGGTGCCGCCCGATCCAGTCGGAAATCTCGCCCGGCCGGCGAATATCCACCTGGCTGGCCGGCAAAAACACCGGCACGCCGATGTCCACCAGCAATCCGCCCTTGATCTTCTTGGTGACCTTCCCGGAAACCGGATTCGCCCTCCTTCTTGGACTGCATGATCGTTTCCCAATTGATGATGCGGTCCGCCTTGCGCTTGCTGATCTTGACCAGCCCGGTGTCCCCCTCCACGTCCTCCAGCAGAACGCGAACTTCATCGCCGACCTTCACATTATCCGGCTCATCAAACTCCGACCGTTCCAGCACGCCTTCGCTCTTGAGCCCCAGCTCGACGACGAAATCGTCGCCCGAAGTGCTGGAAACTTTTCCCTTTAAGAATGGCCCCCGGCGTAAAATCCTGAACCTCGTCCGCCGCAACCAGCTTTGATAGATCGTTGGCCGCATCCCCCAGCGCCGTCGCCACCGCCGCATCCACATCCGCGTCCAGATCTCCCAACGAATTAATCAGATTGTAATCGACCATAAAACCAAATGCGGCGAGCCGCAAAGCTCGCCCATGCCTTTATTTTGCGTGGCCAGAAAATGCCGCCGGCGCCCACGCGATGCCGGAAGCACGATGACACATTTCCCACGACGGACCACCCGCCGATGGGCGAACCGTGTATGCTATCGTCTTGAGCATGTTTGGGCAACCTGGCGCCTATTCCGGTAGTGGGTCGGTTTGAAATTTAATGGATGAGTTTTATCTGGTCAGTTAAGATTTGCGAGGCGGTGGAGGGAATTAGGGTAATCCATTTCCAAATGGAGGCCGTCGATGTTTCGATTTAATTCTCAGAATCTCGGTGGAACAATAGATGGAATTGGACTGGGCCTCATCGTTGCCCAAACCGTCACTGCTTTGGGGGGATCCATTGCGTATTGGGAATACACGCTCATCGCGTTCGCCCTGATAGTGATCGGTGGTGCCATAAGTCGGCGCGATCAATCTGGCAATGCCACCAACTCCTCAATCTCCCCCAAATGATCGGTCAATCCGCCGCGGCGTGGGCACGGAATAAGGGGTCACCACTGATATTAAATCAGTGGTGACCCCTTATTCGCTCAACGTGGTGTTCGATCATCTTGCCGCACCAAAAGATCGGCAAGACGAGCGAAAACAGAATTATTGTGCGAAGATGAACGAAGAATAAATCACGCCAGTACCCGCCTGGGTCCACATTATTGTGGATGTGGACATCCGGTGTCCCCTGATACAACGTCAAATTCAAAGTGGTTCCAAGGACCGTTGGAAGCATGGCATCCTTTGGTTGCCAGTTCCATATAATCAGCGTTAGCGACAATGCGAGAATCGATACTGCCGAAAGTGCATAAATGTCCACCAGCCTAGTCGCCTCATTCGGGAAATTATACAGGCTGTCAGTCGATGAGCTTCACAATTTCCTCGATCTCCCAAACATGATCCGTAAGCAAATTCAAAGGGGTCGGGAGGTCGGGAGTGTTTGAGCCTTCCGCGCCACAAAATCTCACGCAGAGGCGCCGAGGCGCAGAGAATTCAATTTCCTCGATCCAAACCTCTGCGCCTCGGTCCCGGCGCGCGGGACGAGCTTCCATTTGAGTGACCGCAAAATTAATTTTCAAAAAAATCCGCGTTTTCCCCAAAAACACGTCCAAAACTTTCACCTCCGGGCAGCATAAATAGAGGGATGTAGTTTTCCCGCCGCGATATGTCAACGCCGCCATCGGCAAAGAAGGGTTTATGACCACCGATTTCGTTTCCAGCTCCGCCGTGGAAGTTTCCGATCCCGAGCCGCGGCCACAGAATTACGTCGAAAGTTTCGGGCCTTTTGAGACAATATGGGACATCGAACGCCATTTGAACCTCACCGATTGCCAGATGCGGGCGATCGATCTCACCATTCAGGGCATGCGCGATACCCAGATCGCCCAGACGCTGTCCGTCAATCGCAAGACCCTTTGGCGATGGAAGACCGACAACGAGGATTACCGCCAGGCCCTGATCCTCGCCCGCATGCACCTTCACTCCACCACGGCGGACCGTTGCCAGACCTTCGCCCAGAAAGCCGTCTCGGTCCTCGCCAAATTTCTCGAGGACTCGGAAGACAAAAATCGCCTGCGAGCGGCTCAGATTCTTTTGAACGTCGCCAGCCGATTCAAGCCCCTGTCATTGAAGTCGAATCCGCGATCCGAATCCCCGCCCCGGCCCCTGTGCCCTGAGCCCGACCTGGATCCGAAAGTGGGCTGATTCCGTCGCGCAGCGCGGCGGCTTCAGCCGCCGTGTTCCCGGTTACATCGCCCGATTCAACGCGTCAATCAGATTCTCCGTGCTGTACAAACTCGTCAATTTGGCGACCGGCTGCTCGTCGTGCGGTGCATAGATCGCCGTCAACGGAATTCCGCCGCCGGGGTTCAATTCGTACACTTTCGGCCACCCCGGGGCGTTTTCGTCCGTCAAATCCGCCCGCAGCAGCACGACGTTGTCTTTGTGCAATGCCGCTTCCGTCCGCGGATCGTGATACACGGATGCTTCAATCGACAGACAATTCGGACACCAATTCGCCGTGAATTCCACCAGCACGGGCCTGCCGCTGGCGATCGCCGCCGCGAAGGCCTGATTGGAATACGGCTGCCAGGCGATCCCGCCGGTCAGGCGCTGCGTGATCGACAGCGATATCCGGATGACCACGACCGCGATCGCCAGCGATATGAGGACCGGCCACACCGGCGGCGCGATTTGAATCGTGCGGATGACCAGAAATATCATCGCCGCGACGATCACCGCGAAGACGGCCCAGAAAAACTCCCGGCTGGTTGCCAGCCTCCCGCCAGCGAAATAAACCGCCACCGCCAGGAGCAGAAATCCCATCATCTGCTTCAAGATGACCGACCACGGCCCGGTGCGCGGAACCCATCTAGCGAGATTTGGAAACGCGCTGAGAACCAGATACGGCAGCGCCATCCCCACCCCGACGGTCACGACGACGGACACGCCGAGATAAATCGGCTGGGCCGTCGCCCAGGCCAACAAACCGGCGAACATCGGGGCCGTACACGGCGTGGACAGGACGGCCGCCAAAATCCCAAACACGAAATTGCCCCAAACCGATTCGTGGCTCGGCGCCAGCGAGTAAACCGAATTGGGCAATGCCACCTCGAACAGCCCGAACATTCCCAGGGCCATCACGACCAGAATCGCGACGATCGCCCAGATGAACCAGCCATATTTGAATTGTTCGCCCCAACTGAAATGCAGCGATGTCCGCAGCGCGACGATCAGCACGGCCAGCACCGCGAAGACGGCGACGATTCCCAAACTGAACACCGCCCCAAGCATCACGCACCGGGCGCGGTGGTGCCGCGAAACCTCGAAGAACCCGATGGCTTTCAACGGCACCACCGGCAAAACGCACGGCATCAGGTTGAACAGCACGCCCACGGCCAGCGCGATCGCCAATGCCAGCCAGATATTGGACGCTCCCAATTGGAAGGTCCGGCCGAAGAAATCCACCGTCGTGCCCGTCGCCAACGCCGGCGCACCGGCGGGGCGTTGCGGGCGAAAACACGCTGATCGAAGTTTTTGAAAATCGATTGGTTTACCACCGCGACCGCCGCATCGGCCGGCACGATTCTCGTCGTAATCTCGAACGGCTGGTTCCGCGACGGCGCAAAACAGGCGCGATCGTTGCACGCCTGCCAGGTCAGTTTTCCCGAAATAGTCGTGTCCCAGTTCACTGGGCCGGCTTTCACGCGCATCGGAAGGAAAACGATCACCCGGCCCGTGTACACGCTTTGCGGACCCAGCACGGGTGAATGGATGATCTCGCCCGGCGGATAAATCGGATCCAGAAATTCCACACTCGCATTCGGATCGGGCGTAACCTCAAACTTGATGTAATTCACCCCATTGCCCATCAGCGGCGTATGCGACTGCGCATGCAGCCCGGGCTTGATATCCACCACGACGGCCGCCACCGCCGTTTGTCCGATTTGAAGCGCCGACGTATTCAGAACGACAGAATAGGTCGCGGTTTCAGGCCCCGCGCCGAAGGCGACGGCCGGCAGCAGGGCAATCAAAACGAACCAAGGCGTAAGACGGTGCGTCGAAAGCATGTCGATCATTATATGAATCCAGTTTAGCCGGGGCGGCCTCGCCCGGCTCATCTTCATTCGAGGCGACACACGCCCGCTGCGCTGCTAAAATCACGCCATGGAAGATTTCGGGCAATATGTCCTGAATCTCGGCAAAGCCGCAAGAAAAGCTTCGGCCCAATTGGCCTCCTTGCGCGGCGAGGTGAAAACCTCCGCGCTGAGAAAAATAGCCGCATCCCTTCGCGCCGGCCGGGAAACGCTGCTGGCCGCTAACGCCGAGGATGTCGCCGCGGCTCAGAAGGCCGAAATGCAGCCGGCCTTGATCGAGCGCCTCAAGCTGAACGATAAACGCATCGCCGCCATGGCCGACGGCGTCGAGCAGATCGCCGCCCAGGTCGATCCCGTCGGGCAGATCATCGAAGGCTACGTCCGGCCCAACGGCCTGCGAATCTGCAAGATGCGCGTCCCGCTCGGCGTGATCCTGTTTTTCTATGAAAGCCGGCCGAATGTCACCAGCGACGCCGCCGCGCTGTGCATCAAGAGCGGCAACGCCATCATCCTCCGCGGCGGCAAGGAATCGCATCCATTCCAATCTCGCCATCGGCAAGATCATTTCCAATTCGCTCGCCGACAGCGGCATCGACCCGGCGGCGGTGCAGCTCATTCAATCAACCGACCGCGCCCTGGTCGCTCCGCTGCTGAAGCTCGACAAATATATCGACCTGGTCATTCCCCGCGGCGGCGAAAGCCTGATCCGGGCCGTCGTCAGCGAATCGACCATCCCCGTGCTGAAGCATTTCACCGGCAATTGCCACATTTATGTTCACAGCGATGCCGGCGATCTGGAAGATCAGGTCCGCAAAATCTGCGTGAACGCCAAGACGAGCTATCCCGGCGGGGCGGTGTGCAACGCGGTGGAGAAAATTCTTTTTCACAAGGATGTGGCGGCGAAATTGTTGCCGAAGGTTTGCCAGGACCTCGCCGCCAAGGGCGTGGAGATTCGCGGCGACGAGCGGACGCGGTCGCTGTATGCCAATGCCAAGCCGGCCGACGAATCCGATTGGCCGCTGGAATATCTGAGCCTGATCGTCGCGATCAAGGTGGTGGATTCGCTGGACGCCGCGATCGCCCACATCAACGAATTTGGCAGCCATCACACCGATGCGATCGTGAGCAATTCCAAGCCGGCGATCGAGCAATTCGTCAAGCAGGTCGATTCCGCCAGCGTTCTGGTCAACGCCAGCACGCGTTTCGCCGATGGCGGCGAATACGGCCTGGGCGCCGAGATCGGCATCAGCACCGATAAACTGCACGCCCGCGGGCCGATGGGCGCGGCGGATCTGACGACGTACAAATGGATCGTCACCGGCGACGGGCATGTGCGGTAAGAATATTGATATAATCGATTCCGTGAGAACTCTGGATCAAATTAAACTCAAGCTTGTGGATCGGCAGGCGGTGTCGGATGCGGCGAGCGTGCTGCGTGAGCAATTCCCCGTCCAAAGCGTGATTTTGTTCGGAAGCAAGGCCCGCGGCGATGATGATCCCGAATCCGACGTGGACTTACTCGTGCTGACTTCCCAGCCGGTGACTCGGACCATGCGCCGACAGATGCGCGATGCGGTGTTGCCCATCGAGATGTCATCGGATGTATGGATGGGCCTGACGGTGGTTTGGGCCAAGGATTGGGAGCAGGGGGTTTACCGGGTGTTGCCGATTCGACATGAAATCGACCGCGACGGGGCCGCCGCATGAGTGAAGGCCAAGAGCGAGCCAAAGCTGTTGAATACTGGCGGAACTTGGCCGCGGAGTCGCTGGCGTCGGCGAAAGACGAGTTGGCGGCCGGCCGAGAACGCATCGGCATCAATAGGGTGTACTACGCCGCCTTTTACAGTGCATGGCGGCGTTGTTGCGACAGGGGCATCAGTTTACGAAACACACATCCGTCCGAGCTGCCATCAATAAGGAATTTGTGAGTACGGCCAAACTTCCGCAAGATTTGGGCCGTTTCTATAACGCGATTTTCGACGAACGGGGGGAAGGCGATTACGAAATCTTCACCGACTTCGACACGAAGCACGTGGAGCGTCGCATTGACGAGTGTGAACGCTTCGTGGCTGCAATGTTCCAACTGGCCGCGCCGGATTGAAGTGAACTCATTTCTGGCCACAGGCCGTCAGCGGCTTGCCGCTTCGTTTCAAATACCAGATTTTCCCGGAAAACTTCATCGTTCGCCGGCCGCCGCCGAAGAATGGGCGGACGCCGGCATCGATCCAGGCAGCCGCATCCGCGATGGATACCGTGCCGCTCTCGACCGCGGCGATCACGTTGGTCTGAGTCAGCAAATAGCCGGTGAGTTCTTCGCCAGTCATCAGAATGGGATTTTGGAATGGTTCCTCGCCGGTCAGTTCGAATCCAAACGGCCCGACCAGTTCGGCCCTCACCCCCAAACCGCGCCGCGGCGGGGCGGGAAACCGCTGGGGATAAACCTCCCATGCCCAGGAATGGAAATCCGCATTTTCAGCCGTCTCTCCGTTGAACCCATTGGTGTAAATGACCAACCACGCCTCCGGCTTCAGCACGCAATGCGCTTTGCGCAGAAACGCGGATTGATCGAACCAGTGAAACGCAAGCCCAACCGTCAAAAGATCGAAATGATCGTCGGGAAACGGCAACGTTTCGGCGGATGCCTGCTGATAATGAATGCGAGCGTTCTGATCGGCGTGTGCCAGCATGTCCGCCGAGATGTCGATCGCGTCCACCGAATCGCATACGGCGGCCAGCGCCTTGGCCGATTGCCCGGTGCCGCAGGCGACATCCAGAGCGCGGGCAAATCGTCCGTGACCCGCGCGGCGAACGATCCTCTCGACGACCATCGGATGAAAATAGGGTCTTGCCGCCGCGTATCGCGCGGCAGCCCCGGCATGAATGAAATGATTGAAGACGCCATCATCCATGGCCGACTCCGCGATTCGATTCATCTCACGGCTTGCGGCGAGCGTCCATCGCCGCGTTGAACTGCTTCGACCCGCCGCGAGGGATCGTTAGGACCGTCCATTTGTCCTTGGCCAGGAATCGCGCAAGCTGAACGATCTGGCCGACGTGATAACCGTGATGCGCCAGTTGCCGAAGAAGCGCGTCGATGACGCTGTGCGGCTCGCCGCGGATCGTGATCGTTGTGTCCAAATCCCGATCCGTCAGCGAGGACAGCGCATCAAACAGGCAGCGCCAGCCGCTTTCCCAATACTCCACCAATGCCGCGCGATCGGCGATGTCGTCGATGAATTCCGAATCGCGATCGCGGTCCGGCTTCTCGCCGTCGCTCGTCAGGAAATCGGTAAACCGCGAGCGGAGGTTGCCGGACATGTGCTTCATGATGACGGCAATGCTGTTGGTGTTCTCATCCAACGCCTGATGAAGCTGAGCATCGGACACCTGCGCGAACGCCTTCTGGGCCATCTCCTTGTAAGCGGCAAATCGCTTTGTCAGCGCGTCAATCACCAGACGATCACTCGAGTCGGATGATTTCATGGTTCGGAATCTTGGCTCGACAACGCGGAATTGTCCAACTCGTGAAAAACTGCACGATCGGCCGTCATTTGGCCGAAATTGCTCAAGGTCCGATATTACGCGCGCTTAATCGCGGGAGCCGCCATGCCCCTCATGCAGGAAGACATCCGTCGGCATTACGAACAGGCCTGGAAGCAGATCGACGACAACGCCCAGGATGAATCCGCCCTGGCTTATTCCAATGCGGTTGAAGATGCCGTGCTGTATCCCCTGTATCAGCGGCTCTTGGACGATCTGAAAATCACCGTCAATGGCGGCAAGGTGCTGGATGTCGGCGCCGGCTCGGGCCGGTGGATTCGGTTTTTCATTCAGCATTTCACGCCGGCTTTTCTGATGGGCGTCGATTTCACCGCGGCATCGATCGAATTGCTGAAACGCCGCTATGCCGAAGTTCCTCGGATCAGAACCGCGTTTCGGAGCAGCCGACCTGACAGATCCGTCGCTTGAGTTGGGCGAGAAATTCGATCTCATCAACGTCATGAATGTGCTGTTTCACATTCCCGAGCGGGATCGCTTTGCCGCGGCGATGAAAAATCTGGCCAATCATCTCGCGACGGGGGGCAGGATCGTGACGACCGAATACATGCCGCATACGACGATGCGGACGAATTGGATGCTCGTGCGCAGCCGCTACGAGATGGGAAGCGCGTTCGCGGCGGCGGGATTGCGGATCGTCGAAATCCGGGCGTCGGGCGTTTACGGCAACGATCCCATGGGCCTCGACGGACCGGACGACGGTTTGCGGCAACAGTTCAATACGGTCCGAGCGGGCATGAAACAAATTCTGGCCATGCAGATGAACGATCAGGTTCGTCAGTTCTTCGTGAAATTCCTGACGGACGTGGAATCGTCGGTCCTGAATTTCTGCCGTGAACGCATCGCCGACGTAGACATGCCCAGCCAAAAGCTGGTCGTCCTGGCCGCGGCGTAAAGCGGATTATTCGCCGCTCTCAAGATGCGAGAACATACCTTGGACATTGATCGCCAAACTTGCAAGCTTTGCCAACATGAGAAGTCACTTCGACGATCCCATATCGTTCCGGAGCTCGCCTATCAGCCCATGAAAAATGAGCGGGGACAAATCTACGTGCTGGGACACAAAAAGCGCGTAGTGCAAACCGGCTATTTTGAGAGGGTGCTCTGCGGCGACTGCGAATCGCGTTTGTCCGCCTATGAAACCGAATTCGATAAAAATTGGATGCAAACCCTTCCCAAGAATATCAGCGACCTTTTGCATGGTCCGGAACCGGATGTCCTGACCGTGACGATCCCTGATTACGACAAGTTCAAACTATTCCATCTTTCCGTTTTCTGGCGGGCGGCAGTGTCGTCTTTCAAAATTGATCCCACGATTTCGCTGGGGAGGTACGAGCGTACAATCGCACGAATGATTCTTACCGGTGATCCCGGTAAGCCCGGTGACTTTCCTTTTATCGCTTCGCTCAATTTCGACGGGAATGGCAATCCTGTCCCCACAGTTACTCCCCTGGCAAAATCAGAAGATAAATTTGACGATCAATTTGACTGCTATATGTTGAGCTACGCCTGCTGTGATTGGCTGTTTGTTCTCGCTTGCCCCGCCCCGGAATGGTTGGTCAAGCTAGAAGAATCATTCAGGTCGGAAGGCATATTCATTTTGCTTTCCAGTCCTCTTCGGGAATCCAAATCATTCAATCTTTTCGCCGATGCGCTTCGAAATAGGAAGAGCTGTTAACCGAGCGGCAGAATCACAGGCTTGGGGGAAAGGAGCCTCGCGCTCACGCGGCGATTTCAATTCCCTCGCGGTGAGCGATCTCGATGACGGCTCGCGCCGTGAGCGGCGCCTCCCACTCGGCTTCGCCGCAAGGCACCGGTTCGATTCGGTGATCGGTGCAGGCGCGTAACTTCCATAAGCGCTCCACCAAGCCGCGATTGGAAGCATGGTCGAACTCAGGGGCGATCACGATCAAATCAATATCGCTGTCGGCGTCAGCGGTCCCGCGGGCACGCGAGCCATAAAGAATACCTCGCCTCGCTTGGATGCCCGTCTCACGGACCGCCACCAAGTATCTCTTTACGGATTGCTCAATGGATTGGTCAACCATCGAACCATCTCCTCTGCATCTTGTAAGTCCCGCGCGACGGTCTGCGCTGCCGGCGGCGGAGGCGCTTCGGAAGGATAGCGGCCTTCCAAACAATACACCTGCACCCGTCCCATGAAATCCCGTTGTTCCAGCGTCAAGTCAATTTCCGCCCGCTGCGCAAGCAAAAGCAAATCGTGACTGCGTGGCGGCAAGTCGCGCGTTGCCGCAACCACACGCGCCTTAATAGCCTTCTCGATCGCTAAATGAACAAAAAAACCAGCATGCCGGATTTTGGCGGCGGCCAACAAAGCACGTGCGGCTTCTAAGTCATCGGTTGATCCCTCTTTCCAGTAACGAGTCTGTGCCGACACGTCGATTGCCACGCACGAATTGTATCGTGTCGAGCACAACCACAAAAGCTTGGCCTTGATCGTCCGAATGGTATTGGGCATTGAATTGGGGCCGTGGCGAACGCTGCCACGGGAATTGCGCCTCGTTGCTCCAGCGAGCGCACCGAGCGGTTGAATGATCTTCGAACTTAAATGGCGCGGCGCTCGGCTTCGCACCGTTTGCACTGGGCATCCTCGCACGGCTCCACGTGGGCCGTGGCGTTGCCTTGGCCCAGGGCCTGCTCGATCTCATATTCGATGGCGCTGGCCGTCCGATGGCCCTGCTCGATGTTCCACCACGGCGGCACCATGATGTGGAAATCCACCCAGTGATATCGGCCGCTGTGGCGGTGGCGGAGCTTGTGGTAGCTGCAAATCCGCGGCTCATTGCCGTCCCGGCCGACGTGGGCGTCGAGAATCTTCCGCAACAGCTGCGTGTCGCCGGCATCCTGTTCATCCATCAATCCGGCGGCCGAGCGTTTCAGCAGGCGCAGGCCGAGGATCGCGATATAAGCCGCAATGAGCAGGGCCGCGAAGGGGTCCACCCATTGCCAGCCGGTGGCGCGCACGATGGCGATCGCCGCCAGCACCGCGACGCTGTCCCAGGCATCCACCATCAGATGAATGCCCTCGGCCTCCAGCGTCAGGGATTGCCCTTTGCGCCCCCGGTACCAAAGCGAGATCCCCATGATCCCGTTGACCAATAGCGCCGCCCCCAACAACACCAACGCCGCATCCAGCCTTTCGATCGTTTGCCACCCGCGGTGCAGAAATGAAAGCCCCACCTTCGCGACGATCAGAACGCTGGCCAGGAGGATCATCGAGCCTTCCAGCCCGGCGGAGAAGAACTCGACCTTGCCGTGTCCGTATGGATGATCCTGGTCGGCGGGCCGATGTGCCACGCGAATGGAATAAATCGCGAATCCGGCCGTCACGACGTTCACGATGTTTTCCAGGGCGTCGGAAAAGATCGCATTCGAATGCGTCAGGAAATACGCCACGGATTTGGTGATCAGCAGGGCGACGCTCACCACCAGGGAGGCGGTGGCCCAGCGCAGCTCCCGTGTGCGCGGCGAGACGGATCGGCCCGTGGTGCCGTCAGCGATCGTCATGCGACCTCTCGATATGCCAAGAATTATTTAAGCTCATCGGTGCTTCGCCGTGGCCGGCGGCGGCCGCGGAATGCGGATAATACCAACTCCGCCCGGTCGGACACCTGCCTGCCGGCCGCTCCGGGCGATAATTCCCCCGCCGCCAATTCTGATCGGCCACTTGATCTGTCTTCACGAAATCTGAATAATGTCGGATTAACATGCAGCCGAAAAGCCAACGGAGTACGTGGAGGTTCGATGAACAGACCCGGCACGGAAGGCCAAACGGTTTCGAAATTTGTCTGGTTTCAGAATTGGGCGTCCGCTCACCTGGGCGACATTCGGCACGAGCGTCGCGTCGTCGCCATCGCCTCTCGCCTGGCTGACATCACCCTTCCCCTGCACGATCTGACGCGGGCCGATCTTCGGCTTCTGAAGATGGCGGCGCTGGTTCACGATGTGGGGCGATCCGTTGACCACAAAAATCATCCTTCCGCCGGCGCTCGCATGATTCGCCGAGACGCCGACATCCCTTTGAAAAAGCAAGATCGCCGCGCCCTGGCGTACCTGACGCTTCGGCATCGCGGATCGGTTCCCGCCGCCGCCGATGATCCGGCCCTGCGCCGCTGTCACGACGGCTCAACTCTTCGGCTGCTGCTGGGGTTTCTGCGTGCCGCCGACGCCCTGAACAGCCGGCGGCTTCCGACGCCACGGATAAGTCTTTCCCGCCGCGGCCGGCGAATTCGGATCAAATGCCGCTTGCGTGAGGATTCCGCCGATGCGCGTCGCATCTTTTCCCGTCGCAAGAAGTTCCGCCTGCTGGAGGAGATGCTGGATTGCCGGATCGAGGTTTCCGTCATCGCCCACGGCCGGCTGCGCGCGGTGGCGTGATCTTATCCAACGGCCACGCTCAATTAAACGAAAAACCTCTCGGCGCGGATATTCAAGAGCTTTGTGAGTTCGCGGATCGCGGGCTTGCTCCAGTCTCTTTTGCCATTGAGCATCTCGGATAGGTTGGATTGCGCGATTCCGGTTTTCTTCGCCAGCGCATTGACCGAGATTCCTTTTTCGTGCAGCCTGTGCCGAACGAGTTCAGCCGCGGTCACGTTCCCGAGATCAACAGCCTGATTCGACCGCCTTTCGTAATCGGCAATCAAATCGACCAACACGTCAAGGTAATCGCGTGTTCCCGGGTTCGTCTTCCGACTGGAGAATTCGAGAAAAATGTCCTTTGCCCTTGCGTGTTCAGCCGCATTCGCGATCCGACGCAACGGGAAATTGCGGACAAGCTTGAAATAGGCATCTGGAACATCTCTTTTTATCGCCGTACGCATCCTAATATCGTTCTTTCCAACGCTCCATTCAAAGAGGGGCTCACGCAGAGGCGCCGAGGCGCAGAGGGCTGAAATCTCTGCGCCTGGCGCCTCTGCGTGAGATTTTTTGGCGCGAGACACGAGCATGCGGTTGCCTGATCGGACGCGGTTAATTGATGCCATGCCGCACCAACATTCAATCCACCGTCGTCCCGGCCGGCTGGTTTTTGCCGATTGGATTGCCCGTGCCTTTGATCGCCAGCATCCGATCCAGGGCGACGACCGCCCATTTGCGCGTCTCGGCATCCACCTTGATCTGGTTGACCACTTTTCCCTCCACCAGATTCTCCAGAACCCAGCACAGGTGCGGCAGGTCGATCCGAAACATCGTCGTGCAGAGACATTGGCAATCGCTCAGGACGATGATCTTCTGATCGGGATGCTGATGGGCCAGACGATTGACCAGGTGAACCTCAGTGCCGACGGCCCACTGGCTTCCCGGCGGGGCGGCGTTGATTTGCTCGACGATGTACGCCGTGCTGCCGGCCAGGTCGGATTTCTGGACCACTTCCCATTGGCATTCGGGATGGACGATCACCTTCATTTGCGGATATTTGGCCCGGACCTGGTCCACGTGTTCGGGGCGGAAAAGCTGGTGGACCGAGCACTGGCCTTTCCATAGCACGAAATCGGCTTGGCGAAGGGTTTGGGGATCGTTGCCGCCGAAATCTTCCCGGGGATCCCATAAGACCATGGAATCCAGAGGATAGCCCATGGCGTAGGCCGTGTTCCGGCCGAGGTGTTGATCGGGGAAAAACAGGACTTTCACCTTCTCCGTTTTGCGTCCGACGGCTCCGCCTTGCAATGCCCATTGCAGAACATTTCGGCAGTTGCTGCTGGTGCAAACCGCGCCGCCGTGCTCGCCGACGAACGCCTTGATCGCGGCGGAGCTGTTCATGTACGTCACCGGCACGATCGTTTGGTCGGGGCACGTTTCCTCAAGCTGTCGCCAGCAATCCAACGTCTGATCGAGATTGGCCATGTCGGCCATGGAGCAGCCCGCGCCCAGGTCGGGAAGGATGACCTGGACATGCTCGGCGGTGAGAACATCAGCCGATTCGGCCATGAAATGCACGCCGCAGAAGACGACGAACTCGGCGTCCTTTTGCCGGGCGGCGTTTCGCGAAAGCTCGAAGCTGTCGCCCGTGAAATCAGCGAATTCGATCACCGCATCCTGTTGGTAATGATGCCCAAGGATCACCAGCCGTGGACCCAGCCGCTCCTTGGCCTGCCGGATTCGCGAGCGCAAATCCTGATCGGATAGCGCCTTATATTGATTTGGCAGAGGTTGTTGCCAGATAGTTCCCATGCTCTTTTCTTTAAGCCGCTCAGGTCATTGTAGCCGGATCATCCGCTGCGGGGAGGGGCGCTGCGACTCTGCGGCGGCGGCGGGGTGGTTCGGATCGGGTTCGAAGACGATTTCTTGGCCGCCGAGGCCGCTGATTTATCGATTTCTCTTTCCCAATGTCCCATAAATATGGTAAATCCTGATTACTCATCCGTTCACGGGAGGATGACCGATACCTGCACCTGAGCAAAAGAACCCATTTAGATGGGCGAATGTGAAAGGAGAATGAACTATGTTGCGGAAAGGTTTAGTGGGCGCTGCGGTGGCCGTGTTGGCTTTGGGATCGGCGGCGTTTGCGGACGATGCGAATGCGGCTGCGCCGGCGGGAAATGAGGCGCAGGTAAATTCAAATATGATTGCCGCGTTGCCCCAGCAGGCCATCAATCCGGTGTATTGGGACGATCAGGTTCCCCGGCGCCGGCGACGCCGGCTCCGGCGACGCCTGCTCCGGCTGAACCCGTGCCGCCCCCCGCACCCGAGGCAGCCCCGGCTCAACCCGAGGGCGCTATCATGTGGGGACTGGATCAAATCCCGGGCTTCGCTCAAATAAACCAGGATGACTTGCATCTTAGCCTCACCGGATACATCGAAGCCGGGTACTTCTACGATCTGAGCAATCCACATTCCAGCACCCCGGCAGAAGCGCTCCCAATGATTTCATTCTTTTCCCCGGTGATTACAAGAACCAGCTCATGCTGAATCAGCTTGATCTTGCCTTTTCACGCGCCATCGTGGATCCCAGCAAATGGGATGTCGGCTTCATGGTGGAAGCGTTTTACGGCCGCGATGCCGTTTACACCCACTCCAACGGCATTCTCGACAGCGTCAACAAGAACGGCGGCGACAGTCCCGATGACGATTTGGATTTGGAACAGGCCTACCTGACGTTCAATATCCCCATTGGCTCGGGTCTGCTCATCACCGCCGGCAAGTTCGCCACGTTACTCGGCAACGAAACGATCAACCCGACGACGAACGCGTTTTACACTCACAGTTACATCTTCAGCTACGGCATTCCGTTCACGCAAACTGGATTGACCGCGGCCTATAAGCTCTGCGATAGCCTGTCCGCCACGGCCGGAATAACGCGCGGCTGGAACCAGTCTATTTATGATAACAACGGCGCCATTGATTTCCTGGGCCAGGTGGTCTGGACTCCCAACGATAAGCTGAGCGTCACGGTGAATCTCTCCGAAGGTCCGGAGTCCACCGACGACAACGCGGATTATTGGACGGTCCCCGAAGCCATCATCGGCTGGCAGGTATCGGATCAGTTGAAGGTTGGGGCCGACATCCTTTACGGCGATGCCAGCTCGATCGCTCAGTGGTACGCCGTGGCAGGCTATGCCGGCTACACCATTGACAAGTATGCCACCGTGAATCTTCGCGCCGAGTTCTACCATGACGGCCATGTTGACTTCTTCAGTGGCGGCACGCTGACGGGCGTCAGCTTCACCACCGGCGTGACTTCGACGACCGACATCAATTACATCGAAGGCACGCTGGGCGTGGCGATTACTCCGCTTCCGGACATCAAGCTGGCCCAATCGCTGACCATCCGCCCCGAAATACGGGTGGACACGGCCGATCACAACGTGTTCGGCGGCGACAATTCAACCCAGCTTACCATGGCCCTCGACGCGTACTGGAAGTTCTAAGGTCGCGTCGCCATAAGATTCGCAAGATCACTCCGGGCGCCGCCTTCATCCGCGGCGTCCGGTTTTCTTTTCACGCCGCCGAGCTAAAATTCAGCCATGCCGCAAGCGATCTCGGTTCAGGAACGTGCTTCGATGCGAATCGATTCGCTGCTGGGCCGCGGATCGCCGACCATCTCCTTTGAGTTCTTCCCCCCCAAGACCGAGGCCGGCTTCGCCCAGCTATTTGCCACCATCAACGACTTGCACCCGCTCAAGCCCAGCTACGTGTCGGTCACCTACGGAGCCGGCGGCAGCACCCGGCAGAAAACCGTCGAACTGGTCGAGCGCATCCAGCGCGAGTCGGCCATCCTGGCAATGGCTCATCTGACCTGCGTAAGCCACACCGCCGGAGGAACTCGGCAGCATTCTGGACGAGCTATGGGCCGGCGGCGTCCGCAACGTGCTGGCCCTTCGCGGCGATCCGCCGGCGGGGTCGCAAGGGCAGTTCGTCGCCACCGAGGGCGGCTTTGGCTACGCCAGCGAACTCGCCAAATTCGTCCGCTCCCGCCACGACTTCTGCATCGGCGTGGCCGGATATCCCGAGGGGCATCCGCAATGTCTGAACCGCACCCGCGATCTGGAGATGCTCAAGCTGAAGATCGACAACGGCGGATGCTTTGTCGTCACCCAGCTATTTTTCGACAACGCTGATTTCTATCGCTTTCGCGATCAGGCCCGGAAGATGGGGATCCACACGCCGATCATCGCCGGGATCATGCCGATCCTGAACGTTTCGCAGATCAAGCGTTTCGTGAGCATGTGCGGAGCGAAGATTCCGCATTCGCTGTTGCTGAAGCTGGAATCGGTCGAGCAGGATGCCGAGGCCGTTTACGCGGCGGGCATCGAGCACTCGGTGGAGCAATGCCGCGATCTGCTGGCCCACGGCGTAGACGGGCTGCACTTTTACACGCTGAACAAGAGCCGCGCCACGGTCCAGATCGTCCGCGCCCTGAACGTGAAGCACGCCTACTGAAACGGTCGCCGCAATTCTCATCGCCGGAACTTAAGCGTCATCGCCTCCCCGTTTCGTTTCCTACGGCCTGCAAAAGAAACGAAGCCCCGGATGTACATCCGGGGCTGCGCGATGTTCAAAATACCCGCGGCGAAGAAGGGGCGATCGGCAATTAGTATCGGTCTCGTCCGCCGCGCTCGCCGCGGTCGCCGCGGCCGCCGCCGCCGCCGCCGAATCCGCCGCGACCGCCGCCGCCGCCGCCGAATCCGCGGCCGCCGCCACCGCCGCCGCCGCCGAATCCACCGCGACCGCCACCGCCGCCGCCGCCGCCACGCTCTTCGCGCGGACGAGCTTCGTTAACGGTCAAGGCCCGGCCGTTGTGCTGCTGGCCGTTCAGGGCCGCGATGGCCGCCTGAGCCTCCTGATCCGAAGACATCTCCACGAAACCGAAGCCCTTGCTTCGGCCGGTGTCCCGATCGTTGATGATCTGGGCGGAAACCACCTGCCCGTGTGCGCCAAACAATGTTTCGAGTTCCGAGCTGTCCACTTGGTAGCTCAGGTTCCCGACATACAACTTCTTACCCATTGGAATCTCCTTGCATGGGTAGACCTCGGCCCGAGGTCGAACGGTTCTTTCCGGGCCAAATCGAAAGAGGTTGCCTGGGCAACCGATGCGGGAGGGATAAAACGGACGCGGAGGAGAGACAAGACACGAGACGCTTTCCTAAGGCCGATCGACGAACCCGCCACCTTTACCAGCGCAACATCCTACACCAGCCTCCGCTGCCAAATCAAGCAAAAAAAGATGCCCGCTTGCGGCAGCTTCGAAGCCCGGCCGAGCCTTGGCTACTTCGTCATAACAAACGCCGCATACGAATGCGGCATGATCCGCAGCGTGAACGAATAACGCGGCGGGTCCGATGTTTGGCCGCGTCGCGTCGTCGGGCCGATTGGGTGCGGGGGGGCCTCGCCTTCCATTACCTGTCCGGTGGCCAGATCGCGCAAACGCTTAAAACCCCCCGTAACCCCCACGGTCACGTCCTCCGGGGTGGGCACAAAGGATTCGACCACGAAGCTGTCGTTATCGTATGCGAAAAGGCTGATTTGGCTGGGACCGTCCAGGATCACCGGGAAATCATGCAAAATGACGTGCTTAATCGCCCCCAAAACCTCCGGCGGAAAACGGTAAAGATCGCTGAAATTCTCCGGAATCGTCAGCACGTATAGGATGCCCTTGGAATAATGGTCCATCAGCAGAATCGGGAATCCGTTTCCGTTGGCTATTCCGCTGACCAGCGCCCACGCGTCGTTGGTCAGAAAGGCGATCTCAGGCATCAAAATGCCGGGCGACAGCGAACCCACCCCGATCGGCCTTCCCCGCGGTCCCTGGAATTCCGTGACGGCGACTTTGTGACCCGTGTATCGCAGTTCGCAGATGTCTTCGATTCCTTTTCCCTGCAAGGCCCGCAGCAAACCCGAGGTAATCACCACCGATTTGCCGGCCGTCAGTTGCGATTTGATCTTGCTGACAATGTCCGGATCGAACTTGGCCGATTCGGTCAGCAGCAGCATGTTGCCGCCGGTTGGGAAATCAGGATGTAAGTCGATGGGTATGCCGACCATGCCGAGGAAATTGTGCAGGAAATCCTCTCCCGTGGCGTGCGGCGGGCGGTAGCTTTCAATGCCGATGGGATTGCCAAGGCTGCCGAGAACGGCGTCGACCTGCTCCAGCGAGTACCCGGCGACCTTGCCCATGATCGGCTCCGGCCCCTCGAACTGTTGCCGCGGATTCTCAAAAAGTCGCGAGTAATCAAAGCTCGTGTGAAGATCCTGCCAGAGCGTGCGGTCGCCGGCCACGACCGGCCGCTCCAGCGCCGCCCAATTGAACAGCGTAATCTCCGGCGTCTTGGCAAACAGGGTGTCCCAAAGCTGCTCCGCATAGCGATCGACGTATTTCACATCGAACGTGTCCACCCATCCTCCGCCGTTGCGGCCCAACGCGATTTTGTCGGCGATGTTGTCGAAATACCGAATGATCGAATAGCTCTCGTAAGCCTGAAGATGCTGCTCCGTATAAACCGGATCGCGCGTTTCCGTCCCGGTATAAATCCCGTCGAAAATCCGCGGCTCTTTGTCCAGGTCATATCCCAATCCCTGAAAATGCTCGTACCAGTTCGGGAATTTGATGATGATCTTCACATTCGGATTCACCGCTCTCGCCGGCTTGAGCAGAAGGTTCTCCGAAACATCGTCCATCGTATCCAGGCGATATTGCGTCCAGGTTCTGTCGCCCTTGGCGGCGATGTCCAAATCCGTTTTGGCGCTGAAGAAATAAAAATCGTCCAGAATGATTTCATCAAAATGACGGGCCGTCATCTCGACGACGTTTTGCACATACTGCCGGTCCTTCGGATCGGCATAATCGAACGACCGGAATTGTCCGCCGTCGCTGTCCACCAGCGCCAACCCGCCGGCCACGCGCACGCCGTGATCCAGGAAGAATTTCTTGATCGGCTCGATGGAATTCTCGTCGAGGATTTGCCGGCTGCGATAGGTTTCGATGTATACCTTGTCGATCTTGAGTTGGCCGGACAGGATCTTCCAATGTTCTTGCAGCCATTGCGGGTTTTCCATCTCCCGCGTGACGCCGACGGGGATGTACACCGCCACGGCGAAATTCTTGTAATTGCCTGCCATCAAATTTGTTCCGGAAAAGAGAATTGCCGCCAGACCCACAACCCCGACGAACATTGGCTTCATGCGTGAAAGCTCCCGTTGATTGTAATCGATTCCGCTATCCCGTGCCGATGGCGCTGGCCGTGGCGTGAGTCCTGATGTGGCTCAGGCTGACTTGCCAGCCGGTGATTCCCAACTCCGCGGCGATGCGGGCGCATTCGCCGCTGAGTCGAATGCCCGGTTGTCCGCTCGGGTTTCTGACGATTTCGATATCCGTCCAGGCGATCCCGCCGCGCCATCCCGTTCCCAGCACCTTCAGCACCGCTTCCTTGGCCGCGAATCGTCCGGCCAGGTGCTCAAAATATCGCTTTGGATTGGCCGAGCAATATTCCTGCTCGGCCGGCGTGAAAACGCGCTCCAGAAAATGCGGCCCATGCTGCTCGTGCAGCCGCCGAATCCGCGAGGTTTCGACGAGGTCGATGCCGTGGCCGATGAGCCGCATGGGGGGATGATAGGGGAGGAAGCCGGAAATCCGAAATCCAGAAAGTGGTTAGTGGTTAGTGGTTGGTGGTTAGTGGTTAGTGAAGAGACACTAATCACTAACCACCAACCACTAACCACTGTTCTTCCCATTTGACATCCACCGCGACCTTCCGATACTCGTCCCTCTTTGGCGGAGTTTAGCCGTGAAGACCGCTTTTCTTACACTATTGATTCCTCTCCTGGCTCTGTCCGGTTGCCGCTCCGAGTCGTCCATGTCCGGGGCCAATCCTCATTCCCAGGGCGTGGCAAATCCCGAGGACGACATCATTGCGACGGTTCGCGGCGACAAGATCACCCGCGGGGACCTCGAACCCGTTCTCATGGACGGATACGGACTGAACGTCCTGCTGGACCTGGTGCAGTTGGATTTGGTGGAGCAGGAAGCGGCCAAGGTCGGCGTCGTCGTGACTCCTTCCGACGTGGCCAAGGAACGCGCCATCACCATGGCCAACCTCCGCCGGGCCACCGAGGAAACCGACAGCACCGGTCAGCCCACCACCCAGCCGAGTGACAATCTCACCGCCGAGCAGGAGGAGCAGCTTCTGGATCAACTGCTGGAGCAGCAGCACGTCAGTCGGGCGGAATTCAACGTGATCCTGCAAGTGAATGCTTATCTGCGCAAGATCGCCGAGCCGCAGGTCGAGGCCAAGTTGACGGACGACGCGGTTCGCCAGCAATTCAACATCATGTACGGCGAGAAAGTGCTCGTACACTTCATCGTCTGCAATAACATGTCCGAGGTGGCGCAGGTGCGGCGCGATCTCGCCGGCGGCAAGAGCTTTGAAGAAGTCGCCCGACTCCGCAGCCTCGATCGCACCACCGCATACACCGGCGGTGAATTGCCTCCCTTCACCCTTCAGGACAATCGCCTGCCCACGGATTTCAAACAAGTCGCGTTCAGCCTGAAGAAGGGCGAAATCTCCGACCCCGTGCAGATCGGCTCGTTCATTTACATCGTCAAATTGATCGACCGCATTCCCCCGGCCCATGCCCGGTTCGAGGATTACCGCGATTCGGTGAAAAAGGAACTGCGCGAAAGCACCGTGCGGGCGGCGATGAAAGTCATGCGCGAGCAACTGGGCCGCACCGCCATCCAGACGCTTACCATCCGCGATCCGGTGCTGGCCCGGCAGTGGTTGGACAAAATCAATCAGCAGAACGGACAAGCCCTCGACACCAAACAGCTCCGCCAGGAACTGGACCGCCAGCACGCCCCGGCAACGATTCCATCGGGGCCGGATTCCGACATTTCCGCCGCCGCGGCGCCGGCGACCATGCCGGCCGCTGCGCCATAACCTCCTGCGCAGCAGTCGTTTATCGCTGCATTCCGCCCCACGCAAAATTCAGTTGATTTCGATACAATTGAGCTAGTCATGAGCAACCAACCGTTCAAAATCGACGTTTCGCCGCGCATCTCGCGCCTGCCCCCGTATCTCTTCGGCCGCATCAACAAGATGAAGTACGAGAAGCGGGTGGCGGGCATCGACATCATCGACCTGGGAATGGGCAACCCCACCGATCCCACGCCCGAGTCCGTCGTGAAAAAGCTCGCCGAGGCCGCGCGCGATCCGCGAAACCACCGCTACAGCGTCAGCAACGGCGTCGCCGGCCTGCGCAAGGAAGTGGCCAAGAAATATCATGCGAAATACGGCGTCAACTCGATCCCGAAACCGAAGTCATCGCCACGATCGGCAGCAAGGAAGGCTTCAGCCATCTCTGCCTGGCCCTGCTCGGCCCCGGCGATACCGCCATCGTCCCCGATCCGGCCTTCCCCATCCACATCTACGCCGTCGCCATGGCCGGCGCCAATGTCATTCGCGTCCCGCTGGGCAACGATCAGGCTTTCCTCGACCGCATCGAAAAGATGATCGAGGGCTTGTATCCCACGCCCAAGCTGCTGATCCTGAATTATCCGCACAATCCCACGGCCATGACCATCGAACCGGATTTCTGGGACCGCGCCATCGCCATGTGCCGCCGGCATGGCATCATGATCATCAGCGATTTCGCCTACGGCGAAATCTGCTTCGACGGCTACAAGGCCCCCAGCTTTCTGGCCGCCGCCGGCGCCAAGGATTTGGGCGTCGAATTCACCACCATGTCCAAGAGCTACAACATGGCCGGCTGGCGCATCGGCTTTTGCGCCGGCAATTCCGAGATGGTCAAGGCCCTGGCCACGATCAAGGGCTATTACGATTACGGCATTTTCGCCCCGATCCAGATCGCCAGCATCATCGCCATGCGCGAGCACGCCGAGGTGCCGGGCAAACAGAGCAAGGTGTACGAACAGCGCCGCAACGTCGTCTGCCGCGGCCTGGACAAGCTCGGCTGGACCTACGAAAAGCCCCGCGCCAGCATGTTCGTCTGGGCCAAGATCAAGCACGAACATCTCAAAGGCCAGGGCACGATCGATTTTTGCCTGCGGATGATGGACGAAGCCCAGGTGGCCCTGGCTCCCGGCCGCGCCTTCGGCGAAAACGGCGAAGAATTTCGTCCGCATCGCCCTGGTGGAAAACGATCAGCGTCTGAAGCAGGCGATGGCCAATCTGGAGCGCGCGCTGATTCCGCGAAATCCCAAGCCCAAGCGGCCAAAGGCCGCGACGGCGTAATTGAACCGCGGAGACGCAGAGGACGCAGAGAAAATCGCCCAGCCATTATCCAACCTCTTCCGTTTTCTCCGTGCTTGTCTCTGCGCCCTCCGCGTCTCCGCGGTGCAATCCGCCTTTCTGGAATGGCAGAAGCTGTCGTTCTAAGAAATAAAAAGATGTTTCCCGGCGATCGAGAGCCGATATTGAATAGATGCACGGGCAGCGGTCGAATTGGCTACATCGGTTCCTGCAGAGGCGGCGGGTTATCTTCGCCGCTGGGGCGATCGTCGTCGTCAGCCTGGCGTTGCTGGTGGTGGAGTTTGCGTCCGCTCGGCGCAATCGAACGATCTTCGGCAACGACCTCGGCGGCGATTTTCCCGCGTTTTATGTCGCCGGAAAAATCCTCACCCAGTATGGGCCGAACCGATTGTACGATCTGGGCCTTCAATCGCGGCTTTACCATCAATTGATCCCCGGCAATCCGCTGAACGTCTCTCTGCCCTATGCGTATCCGCCGGCGGTGGCGGGGGCGTTGCGGGCGCTGGCGGCATTGCCTTATTCCACCGCGGCCGCGATTTGGATTGCGGTTTCCGCCCTGTTGTATTTGGCCGGCATCGGCTTCCTGTGGTTTGCCTGCGAAGATATTCCGCTGCGCGATCGGCTTCCCGCCGCCATGCTGTGCCTCGCATTTGAACCGTTCGTGATCGAATGCCTTCACGGCGGACAGCTTTCCACGGTTGCTTTCGTAGCGGTTTGCGCCGCGATTTTCTGTCTGCGGCGGGGAAAACATTTTGGCGCCGGTGCAGCGATGGGATTGCTCGCTTACAAGCCCACGCTCGTTCTATTCCTGCCATTGATGCTGGTCAGAGATCGCAAAATGCTCGCCGGCGCGATCACGACAATCGTCGCCGGCGCCGGCCTGTGTCTCTGGACCGCCGGGGTTCAAGGTTGCGCGGCGTTTCTTCGGCTCATGATCGCCTACGCGCGATCCGCCGGCGGAAATACCGGCTTTTCTCTGCCGAAATTCGTTGACCTGTCGGCGTTCACCAAGCTGCTGCTCCACCGCCCTGACGCGCCGATCTGGATTCTTCCTGCGGCCGGCGCAGCCGTTGCCATGATATTCCTCTGGAAACACAAGAGGCTTTCCGATCTTTCAATCTGGGCGATGGCGCTCACGGCGACGCTGGTTCTGAACCTGTATGTTGGAGTCTATGACACCGTGCTGATTGTTCCGGCACTTTGGCTGACCGCCGAAGAGATTTACCGCCGCACGGCGACGTTGCCGTCGAATTTTCAATGGCTGCTCATCGCGGTATTCGTCTCTCCATGGATTTCCCAGTACCTGGCTCGCTCCATTGGGCTGCAAATCGACACGCTGGCCCTGCTGGCGGTGGGCGGATATCAACTGTCGGTTTGGGGATCTATAAACCGAAGCTGTGCCCCCGTGGCGCTTTCATCTGCGGCATAGCGTTTTCGATTTTCACAAAAGCCGCGGGATAGCAATCCCGCGGGCCGCGCATGCGACGCTCGGTCCTCACCCCTTCAGTCCGGTCATCGACACGCTCTCCACGAAATATTTCTGCGCGGCGAAGAACAGAATAATGCACGGCAACATGCACACCACGCTGGCGGCCATCAGATGATCGGCCTCCATCGCCCCGAATTGGCCCGCGGAACCTGTTCAGGGCCAGCGCCAGCGTGCGGTTTCCCGGACTGTTCAGATAGATCAGCGGGCCCATGAAGTCGTTCCAGGCGCCCAGGAACGTGTAGATCGCCACGATCGCGATGACCGGCCCGCTCAGGGGGAGCATCAGTTGCCAGTAAACCCGCCAATGGCTCGCCCCGTCCATTCGGGCGGCTTCCACCAATTCTTCGGGAATCTGGGAGAAGAACTGCCGGAACATGAAGACGAAGAACGGACTGGCCAGCCAGGCCGGAATGATCAGCGGCCAGAAGCTGTCGATCATCCCCAGCCAGCGGAACAGGATGAAGACCGGGATCATCGTCACCTGCGCCGGCAGCATCATCGTGCTCAGCATGACCATAAACAGGATCGACCTCCCGCGAAACCGGAACCGCGCGAATCCGAATCCGACCAGCGAGCAACTGATGATCTGACCGGCCATGCAGAGCGTGGTGATGACCACCGTATTGGCCAGCGCCGGCCAGAAGTTCATGCGGTCGGCCGCCAGGGCATCGGGATAGTTCGACCACTGGATGTCGGAAAGTCTTTTGGGCGGCGAGGTGATATTGCCGGCCTGCACTTGCGAATTGGTTTTTAAGGAGCCGTTGACGATGAAATAAAACGGAAGCAAAAACGCCGATCGAAGCCGAGAACCAGAACGGCATAAACAATGAGCCGATGTGCCGGCGAAATAGCCGCGGCATTGCGATATTTGCGGCGGGTCCAGGTCGCGGCCCTCCGGCCGCCTCGACGGCCGGCGACGGTTGAACGGCGGTCTCCAGAGTATTGGGCGTCTGGCTCACGTCTTCAGGCCCTCGTAGTAAACGATGTTTCGCGAGCCGCGGAAAATCAGCAACGTCACCACCAGCACGATCACGAACAACACCCAGGCCATGGCGCTGGCGTAGCCCATGTGGTGAAACTCGAACGCCTGGCGATAAAGGCTCAGGACATAAAAGAGCGTCGCATTATCCGGCCCGCCGCGCGAGGCGGTGTCCGCGCCGGTCATCACGTAAACCTGGGTGAAAATCTGAAAGCTTCCGATGATGCCCATCACGACGTTGTAGAAAATAAGCGGCGAAAGCATCGGCAGCGTGACGTTCCACAATCGCCGAGCCGGGCCGGCTCCGTCCAGACGCGCCGCTTCGTACAACGATTCGGGAATCCCCTTCAGTCCCGCCAGGTAAATAATCATCCCCGCCCCCACGCCCCAAAGGCTCATAATCGTCAGTGCGGGAACGGCCCAGTGTTTGGCGTCATTCGTCGGCGGATTGGTGGTGATGTCCATCCCGAACCAGTTGGGCGGCGAGAGGTGCAGCGGGTGAAGCAGCGGCCGCAGGAAATGATTGACGATCCCGTACTCATTGTTGAACACCTGCAACCACAGCACGGCCAGCGCCACGCCGGAAATCACCGACGGCACGAAATAAATCGTGCGGAAAATCCCGATCCCTCGCACGCGCAGGTTCATCAGCAGCGCCACCGCCAGCCCCGCCACTTGCGTCACCGGCACCGCCAGCAGAACGTAATAGGTCGTGACTTTCAGCGAGATGGGAAACGTCACATCATGGGTGAAAAGCTCCTGGAAGTTGGCCGTGCCGATGTAGGCGGCGTCACCCAGCGGCGTCAGACCCGACCAGCGCGTGAACGCCAGAAGAAACGACAACACCATCGGCCCCAGGGTCAGCGCCAAAAACCCCGCCAGCCACGGCATGATGAACATCCACCCGGCCCGCTGCTGCGCGATGTCCAGCGTCCCCAATTTTTCTTGCCGCGCTTTGAGCCACAACAGGCCCGCCGCCGCCGCGAGGATGGCGACCGTGAATAAAATGATTTGTTTCCACGGCATCAATCCGCGCTGGGTGCTGCGGGTCGGCGAATCCAACTCGTACAGCCATCGCCGCTGAACATCCTGCGCCGCTTGCTCGGTGCTTTCCAGCCCGAGTTGGATCGATCGGTTGAGGTTGTCGGAGAGGATTTGGCCCCACTCGGTTTGCTCGGGTAATTGTTGGATGCGGGCGTGGGCGATGGCGTCGATGAACACCTGCCGATCGTACGGGGGGATCGGAATCTCGCGCGGATCGTCGGGCGGCGGGGGATTCACGAACGTCGCCAGCGCGCTTTGCCGAGACGGCATGGCCAACCCCAATTTAGCCGCGAGCAATTGTCCTTCATGGCCGCATAAAAAGTGAATGAGTTGATAAGCCGCCTCCGGTTCGCGGCAGGCGCTGCTCATCGTCCAGCCGGTGAGGAACACGATCGACGCCGGCGCCTTGGCGTACGGCGCCGGGACGACATCCCATTTGAAATCGGTGATCGTCTTGTAGGTCGGCGCCATCCACGTGCCCACCGGACCGACGCAGCCGATATTCCCATTGATGAATTCCTGCGACCCGTCCCTCGCCATGCCCGTCGGGTTGTAAGACAACTGCCATTCCAGCAGCATCCGGCGGATGATACTTCAGGCCGGCTTGCGACTCCGGCGTGTCCAGAGCCGTTTCGCGAAACAGCGGATGGCCGTCGGCGTCGGTGTGGAAGAATTCCCCGCCGAACGTCCACAGAATGTCTCGGATCGTATCCGGCCAAAGCCAGAAAAAAGTGCCGTAGATCCGCCTGCCCTTAAACTCGGGCCGGTCGCGCAGAGCGTTGATCTTCCGCATATCCGCGGTGAACTGGTCCCAAGTCCAGCCGTGCTTCTGGATAAATCGCCAGTCGATGCCCGCGGCGTCGAAGAGATTGATGTTGATGTAAAACCCGGTGGTCGTGAAATCCTTGGGCAGCGCATACAGCGGCCCCCGGCCCATCGTGCCCGTGGCCGTGTCGAACCGAAACGCGTTGAGCACTACCGGCACGAAGTCGTCCATCCACGCCTTGTCTTCCTTGGCGACGAACGGCTCCAGCGATCGGATGATCTTGAGATTCGCCAGCTTCGGCAGCAAATCCGGAGGCAGATAAAACACATCCGGCGGCTGGCCGGCGGCCAGCATCGTCAGCAGCTTGTTGCGGGTCGTATCCGCATCGCCGGGATTGATGCGGATGATGCGGACATTGGGATGCTCGCGCTGGTAGGCCGCGACGATGTTCGCCACGATCTGGTCTTCCGACGGCGCGCCCCAGTGCAGCACCGTCAGCGTGATCGGGCGCGGGTCGCGATGCTCGTCCCACACCCGCCGGCCCACGTCGTAAAACGACCAGGCGACGATGGCCGCGGCCACCACTGCGAGAAAAGACCGGGCGAGGCGGGCGAGCATCATGGGGTCGCACGCCATTCTAACAAATAATTTGCGGTTTCCGGCCAGGAAAGCGCGCGAGGATGTGGCCCATCGCGATTAAGCGGCCGGAGCGGCGCCGGATTCGGGGACGAGGGCAACATCCGCCGCGACCGCAGGGGGTTGCGGTTCGATTTCCGCGGCCGGGTGTTCGGTCAGCGGAAATGCCTGCCGGATCGTTTGCGTCAGCGAATCGCCGTGGGTCTGCCACAGTTTCGCCATTTTCTTCAGTTGCGATTCGGATTTACGCAGGCTCAATTGGGCGAAGCTCAGGATTTGCGACTGAAGTGTAGGATCGTGCAGGGCCAGATCGCAGTCAACCGATTCGCGTATCATCCGCTCGGTGAGCACGACGTAATCGTGCCAGAGTCCCAGAGCGGTTTGCATGCGTTTGAACAGTCCAGTCACAGATGCCGAAAGGCGCACGCCGTGCTCGCGGGCCATTTCCAAAGTATAGCGGAGCGATTTGCCGGCGATACGGAGCTGATGCGGATCGCCGCGGCTCTGGCCGACCAGATCGTGCGCCTGCTCGATGAACGCGTCGAGTTGAAGATGCACCGATTGGCAAAGGAGATCGGAAATCCGGTCCCGGGCGTCAGCGATTTCGTGACGCAAGCCCCACCATGATCCCAGCCGCGCCAGCATCCGGACCGGCGGAGCCTTGTCGGCGGCCGATCGGACGGCCTGCTCGCGCAATTCGCCGAGGCGATGGCGGAGCCATTCAATTGCCGCGTGAAGTTTCGGCTGATTGAATTCCTTGAGGTGTCCCAGCATCACATCCAAATCGCGCAACGGCCCAAGCTGACGCCGCAGGGATTTGGTAACTCGGTTGAACGGCTTTCGGCAGCGGCTGGAAACGGCCGGCTTCAGCAGATTCGTCGCCGCCTTCAATCGTCGCGTCGCGACCCGGGCGTCATGGACCGAATCCTCATCCTTCCCTTTGACGGCCGGCGAAATGAGGGAGCGCAAATTCTCGACCAAGGAGTCGAGATATTTCAGCAGCGGAAACTCGGCCGCGTCGCGCTTGTGCATGACGCGGCGATTCTAACAGGCCGTGGGAAAACGGGAAATTCGATCGAATGTCGGACACGGAACGTGGTTCCGCCCCGCAACGTAAGAGCATGTGTTGCCGTTCGTCGCTCCGCACTTCTTTTCAGAAACGGTCAGTTCGAGCCATCGTCGGAAGCATTTCATCGACGGGGATTCTATCGCGCCTCGGCGAATCAGTTTGAGCAGATCGTCAATCTCCCCAAGCGACGTTGATACGCTCGCGCTCGATGCAACTTCTTCCGCAGTTTCGGGTTGTATATTTGGCCGATAATAAAAAGATGGGCCGGCCGCGCACGCCGCATTCATGTTTGGGCAGAATTCGGTATACTTGGAATTTGCGCTGTTGACGCAGGTATTTGATGCAGCAGGAACGTCAAAAGACGATCGGCCGGGAGGTAAGCCTTTCCGGCCGTGGACTGTTCTCCGGTGAGCCGGCGACGGCGACGATTGCGCCGGCCGAGCCGGGGGAGGGGATCACTTTCATCCGCGAGCAGGATGGGAAAACCGCGGCCATTCACGCGATGATTCAGAACGTCCTGAAGCGCCCGCGGCGAACGTGCCTCAAGAACGGAACCTTGCTGGTGGAAACGGTCGAGCATTGCATGGCCGCCCTCAGCGGGATGGGCGTGGACAACGCGACGGTGCGCGTCACCGGCGGCCGGGGGGGAACTGCCGGCCGGAGACGGATTCCAGCCGCCCCTTCGTGGAACTGCTGGAAGAGGCCGGCGTCGTCGAACAGAACGAGCCCGTCAATGCACTGGTCATTCGCAAGCCCGAGCAGGTTTCGATCGGCGATGCGGCCCTGGCGGCCTTGCCGGGGCCGAGCGATCATTTGGAAATCATCTACGAGTTCGAGGCGGGTGAGCCGCTGGGCCGCCAGATTTTCCGCTGCACGCTCAAGGCGAGTGACCGGGCGGAATTCGCCTCGCAGATCGCCCCGGCGCGGACCTGGGTTTTCGAGCATGAGGCCAAGGATCTCCAGGCGCGTGGCATGGGCGTGCACCTGACGCCCAAGGACCTTCTGGTCATCTCGCCGGAGGGTCCGATCGACAACGAATTCCGGTTTCCCGATGAATGCGTCCGTCACAAGGTGCTGGACCTGATCGGCGATTTGTATTTGCTCGGCCGGCCCGTATACGGCCGGCTCGTGGCCCACAAGAGCGGGCATGAGTTGAACCACATGCTCGTGCGCCGGCTGCTCCAGCATGAAGAGAATCTGGACCGCGCATCGATGATTCATCGCGACGCGGCCCTGGACATCCGGCGGATTCAGCGAATCCTTCCCCACCGCTATCCGATGCTCATGGTCGACCGCGTTCTGGAAATCGTCGGCGATCAGAAGGCGGTCGGCATCAAGAACGTCACGTTCAACGATATTTTCTTCCAGGGGCATTATCCCGGCACGCCGATCATGCCCGGCGTATTGATCGTCGAGGCGATGGGACAACTGGGCGGGATTCTTCTGAGCCAGAAACTGGAACACACGGGGAAGCTTGCGGTGCTGCTGAGCATGG
Organism: uncultured Phycisphaerales bacterium; assembly: GCA_963771925.1. Taxonomy (GTDB): domain Bacteria; phylum Planctomycetota; class Phycisphaerae; order Tepidisphaerales; family Tepidisphaeraceae; genus PALSA-1353. The sequence goes on along the minus strand of CAVYVE010000005.1, from coordinate 465,989 downwards.
ACAAGGTGAAGATGCGTCAGCCGGTGGTTCCGGGCGATCAGTTGCTGCTGGAGGCGGTGACCGTTCGCGTCAAGAGCCGCACCGGGCACGTGAGGTGCAAGGCTTTCGTCGGCGACAAGCTGGCGGCCGAGGCGGATATTAAGTTCATGTTGGTGGATGCCGAGCCTATATAGAGGTCATTAGTCATTGGTCATTTGTCATTTGTTAAATGCACGAGACTCACAAACGCCTTTGCACATGACCAATGACAAATGACCAATGACAAATGCCGGAATTCTATGCCGACGATTTCCTCTCTCAGCAGTGTCGATCCGAAAGCTTGCCTCGCCGCGGATGTCGAGATCGGTCCGTTTTGCGCGGTTGGGCCGGATGTCGTGCTCGGGGAGGGCTGCCGGCTCGTCAGCCATGTGGTGATCGCCGGCCGGACGCGGATCGGGCACGGCAATGTGTTTCACCCCAATTCGGTCATCGGCGGGCCGCCGCAGGACAAGAAATATCGCGGCGAGCCGACCCGATTGGAAATCGGCGATGAAAACACTTTTCGCGAAGGGGTGACCGTCAATATCGGCACCAGCGACGGCGAAGGATGCACGCGCGTGGGCAGCAACAATCTTTTCATGGCCAACAGCCACATCGGCCACGACGCCCAGTTTGCCGACGATTGCGTCCTGGCGAACAACGTCATGATTGCCGGGCACGTCGTTTGCGCCAGCCATGTGAACATGATGGGCGGAGCGGGCGTGCATCATTTCGTGACGATCGGCGAATACGCGTATATCGGGGCGCGGCCCGGATTCATCACGATGTTCCGCCATACGTGAAAGTGGATGGGGCCGACAAGATCAGGGGAATTAACGACGTGGGCTTGATGCGGGCGGGTTTTTCCGCGGAAGAGATCAGCGAGTTGGAAGACGCTTGTCGAAAGCTGTTTTACCGGCGCAAATCGCTGGCAAGCGCGATGGCCGAATTCGACACTCTGAATGGGATCAATCCTCGCGTGAAGCACCTGGTGGAATTCCTGCAGCGGCGCGGGCGGTCGCGACACGGAAGATATCTGGAAAGCCTGCGAAAGGCCGGAGCTTAGCTCCGTACAGGCCGGGTTTTCACCAGGCGCCGGGAAGCGAGTCATGTCGTTGTGATCCGAATCTCCGACAAGCTGCAACTCATCGGATCGTCCTACCTATCGCAGGTCATCCGTATTCTGACCCTGTTCGTGATGGCCCGGCTGATCGGGCCCAACGACAACGGCATCTACATGCTGGTGATCTATGTCGCCGGGCTGGTGATGGCCCTGAGCGATTTTGCCATCCCCCAGTCCGTGGTGCAGATTCGCGATCATGATGAAGACGTGGTCGTGGATACGGGGCTGGTGCTGATCGTGCTGCTGTACGCGTTCTACGGATTGTTTGCCGTCGCGGCGGGCATCTTTCTAACCCTGAAGGATCCGCATCACGACCCGCATTACTGGAGAATCGGCGTGATGGTGGCGATCTCGGCGGAACTGGCAGGGCTCTACAACGTCCAGCTTGCGCGGCTGAACCGGCGTCTGAATTTCCGCGCTGAAAGCCGGCAAAACATCATTTTTGCCGTCAGCACCGCGGCCACCGGAATCTTTTTCGCGCTGTTGCATTATGGCTCTTACGCGCTGGCCCTGCAGATCCTGGCGGGGCAGTTGGCGGCGAACATCGCGATCAATTTCCGTGTTCCGCTATCCTGGCCACGGCACGCGTCCTGGACCGTCGCCAAGCGATTCTTCACCCTGGGAACCCCGGCATCCCTGGCGACTTACGTTCGAACCGTGGAGTCCAGCATCGTCGGCTTGATCATAAAGTCGATCCCTCTGCCCAACGGCGGGATCTATGGCATCGGGTTGTGGAGCAAGGTCGTTCAAGTCCAGGGGCTTTTCGGACAGAACCTCTTGACATCCTTTCAAAGGGTGGCGTACCCGTTAATTTGCCACAGCGTTTCCGATCCTCCGCGGATGAGGCAACTGTTTGCGCGGACGACGCTCATTATCATGATGGTTTCGATGCTGTTCACTGGCAGTAGTTGCAGTCAACAGCGAGGCGATCGTGCGGGTTGCTCTGGGTCCAACGTGGATGGGAGCGGCGCCGCTGCTGCGCATCACCGCCTGGGCAATTCCCGCGGGAGCGCGAGACATGATCGCCAACATCATGTGCATGGCACTGGGGATCACCAAGTCGTTCATGAAATCAGCGATACTCAACCTGGTTCTGTTTATTCCAGCAGCCCTGTTGGTACGGCATTATGGGGGCGGGCTGATCAGTCTTGCGGTTTGTTGGAGCGCTTCACGATATTTGCTGGCGCTAGCGACGCTGCAAGCGGCGACGCGGCGGCTCGGAACGGGCCTGCGCAGCGTCTGGAAGCCCCTCTCCGGATTGATCGGATCGGCGGTGGTGTCGGCGGCGGCGATGATCGCCGTACGCGAGTTGGCTTGGCATGTTCGCCTTCCCATCCAACTGGTGGTTGCCGGCGCAGTCGGTGTCATCGTCTACATGGGGCTGGTCTGGTCGCTGGAGCCCACGACCGTCCGAGACGCGCTGAGAATGGCTCGCGGCGCCGGGGCGCCGTGACAGAAGATGAGATGCCGGGAACGAAGACGGAAATCTGAGTCGAGAGCGGCTCTTGGTTGAATATCTCGCTTGCGATGCGATGAACTATCCGCAGAATGATGCCGATGCCGGAGGTTCATCGCACGAAAACCTCATTACCAGCAATCCTCGTCGAGATTTTGCGCTGTCCTCAAGTCACCGGAGCCATTCGATGCGGCGGCGAACTGGAAGCGATCGGCGAGGACAAGATTTCGTGCCGCCGTTGCGGCGCGTCGACTGCCGTGATCGCGGGAATTCCCGTCTTCCATGCCGATGCGGCGCGAGATTATTACGACGGCAACTATAAGGTACGGAGCCGGGTCGCCGATCTCGCCCAGGGATTTTACGCCGAGTATTGCAGGCAACTGTCACAGTGGGTGCGAGAATTGGCAATTGAAGGTCCCAGTCTGGACATCGGATGCGGCACAGCTATTTTCGCGGATGAATTGCCGGGATTCGTGGGGTTGGATTATTCGCTGGAGGCCCTGGCTTCCCAGGGGACGGCGGATCTGACGACCGTTTGCGGCTCCGCCGAAAGCCTGCCGTTTGCAGACGATTCCTTTGGCGCGGTCTTCAGCATTAACGCGCTTGAACACGTGCCGAAAGCCGATTCCGCATTCGAAGAAATCGATCGGGTTCTTCACCCCGGCGGCGTGGCGATTTTGAAGCCTGCGTGGCATTGTACGAGATATCAAACCGAGCTATTGCCGGTAAAGGGATACCGCGAACTGAATTTTCGCCAAAAAATCACCAAGGCTATGCTGCCCATATTAGCGAGCCGCCCGTGGAAGATCACAACGCATGTGCCTCATCGTATTCTCAGGCGCGTCCTGGCTTCGAGACCGACGCGGCTGCGCTTCGGCAAGTTGACGCCGAATTACAGTCAGTGGATCGCGGATTCCGACGCCGCCGCGTCGATCGATTGCCACGAGGCAATTCTATTTTTTGAGTCGCGAGGGTATGAGATGATTTCGCATCGTTCGACTGCGCAAAGTTTTAGCCGGACACGATTGGGTCATCGTGCGCAAAGCTCGGACGTAGCAGAATGCGAAGGTTGCTGACACCGGCACAAGGTCGGGGAGATGGCTCAAGTTAAAGGACTAGAATGGATCGGCCTTTAAGGGTTTGTCTAATCTGCTCGGGCGTGCGCATCCTGCCCCGCACGTTCGCCTTCCCATTCAACTCGTCGTTGCCGGGGCCATCGGAATGACGGTCTATCTCGGTGCGATTTGGATGTTGGAGTCGAATACGATCCTAGATGCCGTTAGGATGGCTACAGGCCGCGCGACATCCGGAGACGAGTCGGCCAAGGAGCTGGCCATCACGCCGTCCCCTCAAGCGGCGCCTGAAGAATCTAACGTTTTTTAGTTTTCTCCGCGAAGGCCCCGGCGGAAGCGGGCAACAGTTATGTCAACGCGAGCTTTGACTGGTTCGTCCGCAGCGCTGCGAGTGTGGGCGATCTGCACCGGGGTGGGGATCATGAATCGGGGGATCGAAAGTTTCTTCCGGGAATGTTTCGACGGGCTTCATCCCCTGGCCGCAGCCGCGAACATCGACTTGAAATTGATCAAGGGAAAGGGTCCGGCGCGGCCCGACGAGAGCGTCGCCTGGTGTCTGCCGCGCACCGGAACCGCGGCCACGCTGCTGGGGAAAATCATTCGACGCAATGGTTATGTCGTGGAACAGCTCTCCTCGCTGCCGGGGATCATCCGGCGAATACGCCGGGGACGGCCCGAGGTAATTCTCTACAGCGACGCGAACATGGCCATGCGGCTGTACCGTTACCGGGATCGAATTGGCGTTCCGTATCGGCTGATTTACTCCAACGGTGCGCCGCTTAGACCGCCGTTTCGATTCTGCGATCACGTGCAGCAGATCGCCCCGTTTTACCTCCAGCGGGCGCTGGATGCCGGAGAAGATCCCAATCGGCATACGCTGGTGCCGTATGGCTTCACGGTGCCCGGGGGAACGGCGGATTTTGATCCGGCGTTTCGCCGGGCGGCGCGAGTGGAACTGGAATTGCCGCCCGATCGCCAAATCGTCATCAGCGTCGGGAACATCGATCGGCATCACAAGCGGATGGATTATCTGATTAACGAAATCGGGCGAATGCCGGAGCCTCGTCCGTTTCTGCTGATTCTTGGCGCGATGGACGAGAACAGCCGGGCGATCATCGCGGAGGGCCGGCAAATACTCGGCGAGGGGAATTTCGTCGCGCGCTCGGTTCCGTACGAACAGGTTTTCAGGCATTACCAGGCGGCGGATTGTTTTGCGCTTTGCTCGTTGGCCGAGGGCTTCGGCCGAGTTTATGTCGAAGCGTGCATGCACGGCCTGCCCTGCGCGGCGCACGACCATCCAGTGATGCGATACGTGCTGGCAGAGGAGGGAATATACGGTGATTTTCGTCAGCCCGGGGCGTTGGCGGAGTTGCTGAAACAACTCCTGGCGCGGCCGTTGGACCCGGATGAAATGCGGCGCCGTCGGGAAGCGATGCGCCGGCGGTTTTCGTGGGAGAATCTCGCGCCGGCGTATTTTGAGATGTTTCGTAAGGCGGCTGCGTTGCCGCCCGGCGAGCCGGCGGGTTCTCAGTCATAAAGGTGAGCGGCGATATCCGGCGGGATGGAAACGGGCTGATACGACGGATCGTATTTGGGCCTGCGGCGATCCAGCAGCGGCAGCAGCAACGGATGGACCAGCCGCTGCTTCAATCGGGTCAACGGTGGCGGAATGTGGTTGCGAAGCGGCTGTTCGGGCAGGTCGGTTCCCGGTTGCCAATAGTACAGCGGCCCGGTGTCGATGCCTCGCTCGCCGGCAAGGCCGGCCTTTATTTGCTCGGCCGCCGATGCGCCGGCGGAATCGACCAGGTCCTTGTGCCAGTCTTCGAGTTTCCAATGGCCGCCGGCGTGGGCCTTGAGCTTCATCATCGTTGCCCGCAGCCTGAAACGCCGCTCCATCTGCCGGGAATCGCGATGAGGATAATGCCGGATGGGAATCCGCTCGCGGGCCACAAACCCGGCGTTGAAAGGGAAACTAGCGTTGTACGGCCAGCGCATCGAGCGACGATAGCGAAACATGCGCGGCTCGGCGTAGGTTGAAACCTTGTAATATCGCCGCCGATCCGCGATCGGACGCAGGCGGTCCTGATCGATGTCCACCTTTGCGGTCTCGTAATCTTCGGCCTCCTGACGGGTGAGACGGAAAAAATACCATTGCAGGTGTACGGCCGTCTCCAATGTCCTGAGCCGCTCGGCGACAAATCGCGGCGGGGCGACGTGATAAAACTCGTCGGCGTCGATCTTCATGACCCAATCGCCGGGATCGAAGCGCTCGCGGTATTGATTAAAGACCATCGAACGGAGGTTGTCGTCGTAAACAATCGCGCGGCTGAAGAACGGGACGATACGGGAATCCCTGCGGGCATAATCCTGCACCACGTCCCAGGTGCCGTCGACGCTGCCCATGTCCAGGATGTACAGGGCGTCGATCCAGCTCAAAAGGTGTTCGAGATTCTGCACGATGATGTCGATTTCATCGCGCAGGAGCATGAGGCCGTGGAACCGCAAGGTGGTATAGTCTCCCGCGGCAGACTATAATGCGAGAATTGAGCGGCCTCAAAGGCCGCGGCGTCCAGGCAGCTTGCATGGACATGAGTATGGGAGCGCGGTGTTGGCTACGACAAGTCTTTCGGCGGCGGCGATAATCCCGAACGCGCAACCGAAAAGAGATGCTTCATCGCTGTCTGCGCGGCGTGCTCGATCAGAGCGTCCCGGTGGCCATCATTGTTCTGGATGACGGATCGACCGACGGCACCGAATCGATGGTGCGGAGAGAATTCCCGCAGGTCAAATTTTATCGCGAAGCCAAAGCGCAAGGTCCCACGTTCCAGCGAAATAAGGGCGCATCCCTTACATCCGCCGACGTCATTTTCACAATCGACGACGATTGCATTCTCAAATCGCCCGATATCTGCGCGCACACTCTCAAACTGTTCGATCATTCGCGGATCGCGGCGGTCACGCTTCCGTTCGTAAACGTACTTCAGGGCACCGCCGTTCAGGGCATTGCAAGATGCGAAACGGACCTGGAGGTCACATTTGACTATTATGGCGGGATGATTGCGTTTCGCAGAAGCGCGTATTTGGGGGTTGGGGGTTATCACAGCTTCCTTTTCATGCATGTGGAGGAAGGCGATCTGGCGATTCGCCTCTTGAATGCGGGATATGTGTTGCGCCTGGGGTCGGCCAGGGCGCTGGAGCACATGGAGTCGCCGGTCCGGGACCGACCCGCACTGCATCTCCGCGGCCCGCGCAATCACGTTCTGTACGCGTTTTACAATGTGCCGTGGCCCAATCTCCCCGTGCATTTGGCGAGCACGACCGTCAATTGCTTTGGGCACGGCTTGCGCGTCGGGCACCCTTTTTGGGCTTTGCGCGGTCTTCTGCAAGGCTACTGCGGAATGTGGCATGAACGGCGGCAACGGCATCCGGTCTCTCGGCGCGTCTATAAGCTGAGCCGAATGCTTCGCGGCGCCGGCTCGCTGCCTTTCGATCAGGTCGAAACATTGTTGCCGCCCATGAAGGATTTTACACCGACCGACTTACACCTTGAACGCAGCGGATCGCATCTTGGGTGAAGCCAAATCTCCTTGTCCTCGCGTCGCGATGATCCAGGACGGTGTGCGCCTTCGCTACATGGTGCCGCTGGCCATGCAGAACGCGGGAATCCTCGAGCGCGTTTTCATCGATTGGTTTGTCCGAAACGGCTCCATCGAGGAAAAGATCGCCCTTCTGGCTGGGAAAGTGCGGCCAAAGCTCGGCCGAAAAATGGCCGAACGCTCCTGTGCTGAACTGGACCCATCGCGAGTAATTCGCAATCCCGCCATGGCCTTGAGGCTCATGCTCAGGATGCGCCGGTTCACCAACTCCGAGGATTCGTACATCTGGCATTCCCGCCAAACGGCCAAGTGGATCCTCCGCAGAGGATTCGGCGAAGCGAACGTCTTGTACGGTTTCATTCGCAACGCGGCGCCGGAGGCATACAAGGCGGCCAGGGACCGTGGATTGCGCACCAGCGGCGATCAGATCATCGCGCCTTTGGAAGTGGAACTAGCGGAAATGAAGCGGCAGGTTCAACGCTGGCCAGGTTGGAGTGACCGCGAAGCAATCGAAGTGCACCGGGAATATCTGGATTTCGAGCGGCAGACGTGGGAGGTGGTGGATCACGTTACCTGCGCCTTGGATTATGTGCGCGACGGCCTGATATCTGTCGGCGTCGCGCCCGAGCGGATTACGGTCCTGCCGTATCCCTGGGGCCAGCCGCGGGGCCAGCCGATCCCGAGAGAAAAAAAAGACGGACCTCTGTTGGTTGGATTTGTGGGGGCGGTCGGTTTGAGGAAGGGGGCGCCATGGTTCCTCGAAACAGCCAGGCGATTCGATCCGGCGAAAGTGCGGTTCGCAATGGTCGGACAGGTCTTGCTCGACCGGAGCCGGCTCGAACCGTTCGCGGATCGCGTGCAATTTGTCGGTGCGGTTCCGCACAGCCAAGTGGCGGATTGGCTCAGCAGTTTCGATATTTTCTTCTTCCCTTCAACTTGCGAGGGATCGGCCGGCGCCGTGTTGGAGGCGATGGCCAGCGCGCTACCGGTCATCACGACTCCCAACAGCGGCTCGCGGGTTCGCGACGGCGTCGAAGGAGTCATTCGATCGTACGACGACATCGACGGCTTCGAGCACGCTATCCGGCGGTTGGATGATGATCGGGATTTGCTGCTGCGCATGGGCGAGGCCGCGCGACAGCGCGTGCTGGCTTACGATCTGGTGCTTACCAGGCGGATTTGCTGCAATTCTTTCAAAAACTTGTGGCGTGATGAGTCGGTTTGCAACCAAGGTCAAAGTGTATGCACATTTCCAATTTTATCCGAACGCTGAAAATCCAGAACATTTTGGATATCGGCGCGGGGACCGGCCGCGGATTGCAATGCATAAAAGAGCATCACCTGAAATCCGCGCCCACGGCATCGAGCCGTCTGCGGATACGCGGCAAAGAGCCATTGACCAGGGCGCTGCGCCGGAATCCATCAAGCAAGGGCAAGGTGGTAGGGGTTGCGGCTATTGGAATCAAACGGAGGCGTTGCCGCCCAAAAAGGGGCGGAGCACCAGGATAACGATCACCATTCCGCCCATTGCGACAAGAACCTGCATGAGGTCTTGATTGCCGACGGACCGGAATGATCGAAAGAGCCAGGTGAGGATTCCAAGGGAGAAAAGGACGGCCATGGGCCGGCCTTGGTTGTTGAGCAGGGCGCGTTCGGCGCATCCTATGATCCAACCCATGAGGAGGCCGCCTTCGATAATACCGGCGATGCCAAAGCGAAAGAACCAGTATCCAACGATGCCCTCTGCAATGGTGGTTCCTTCGGTTGTACCGCCCCCCGCAGTGCTTCTACCCGTGAAGACCGCGTTATACCATTTCCAGAAGGGGTCGATTGGTTTGGTCGTCCACAAGGCTCGCGGCATCGGTGCAACCGCGATCCAAAACACAAAGTTTGGAATCGGCATAATGAACATCTCGCCGGGGAAACTATCATAAAAATAATCGTGTCGTTCGGGAATAAGGGAATAGCCCGCCAAACCCGTCGAGAACATCTCGTTGCCTTCCAGATGAAAGAAGGAGACCTTGTTGAGGCTGACGTTGGTGAAGCCGACGTCCCGGTACCGGGCCTGGATCTGGATGAGAACGACGGCGAAGAGCAGAACGATAATGGATGCGACATAAGCGCGCGGGCTGTAGCGATGCAAAAACTCCTGAGCCTGGACGTGGTAGCGGATGAAAATGAAGCAGAGGAAAGGAAGCAGGAGTATCACCATATCGCCGCGGGTGCCGGTTCCAAAGCCAATCGCCACCCAGAGGAGCCACACCCCAGCACAGACGACATTGCGTAGGAAGCCCTGGCGGAGAAAGACGATGCAGAAGGAAGCGAGGACGGCGCCGCCGTCGCCGACTTGCAGCATCTGGGCCACATATGCGCCCCAGCTATAGTTGAGATTTCCGCTGCGTCCGACGGTCCACTGTGTGCCCAGGAGGCCGCTGCGCCCGCCAATGGTTGCATGGTAGATCGCCAGGTAAAACGGTTCCCGGGTAAAGATAAAATAGGGCGAAAGGCCAATGATCTGCGTGATAATAACAACCCAGAAATAATCGGATGGACGGTGAGGCTCGGGCAGCCGGGTCATGAGTTTTGGCAACCATCTTCCGCGTCGGATGCGCAGGCCGATGGTCATGCACAAGATATACAGCATGTGGCATGCGGCGGCCTTGCCGACGACCTGCGGGGTAAATGGCATGTTCCACCGGGGCAGCCAGGCGAGGAACCAGGTTTCGAAGTAGTCGTAGCAGAACCAGATGAGGACGCCGCCGAACAGCACGATGCCGCCCAGGCCAAAGCTCTCGGAAAACCGCCGCAGGTCGCCGATGAGGAAGATGAAGCACACAACGGTGAGAAACAGAAATGACATGTCGGTCAGCATGGGCGCGGTGAGGAAATATCCGCCGGCGGCTAAGATGAGCGACGGGACCATGAGGATCGGCTGCCAGATCGAGCGCTCAGGCGGCTCGTACCACGGCATTGCCGGGGGCGCGGCCATACCCTCAACCGTCGGTTGTTCCCAGGCATAGCTCAACTGGCTCATAACTTCCTCAGCAAAGTATCGGCTTTATGACAATACGATAATAATCTCTCGACCCAGCCGCCCGGGGTTTGTCGCGGCAATTAAGCGAACTTATCGGAGCGACGGCGTATTTAAGTAGATAGGTATTACATCAAGGTCGTTGACGCAGCACGAAGAACAATTCCGATCCGTCCCGAGGCGCGAGCGTGACGCTTTGCCTGTCCCATGACGCCAGCGCCGACGGCGGCGCGGTATCGCTGGCGATAAACGCCGGCCGGCCGCCGAAACTGCGCCTCACAAACTCATCCGTCAGCAGCACGGGATGCACTTTGGCCCAGGCGGTGTGGAATCCATCCGGAGAACGGCGACGGCGCTCTTCGCTGCCGTTCGGCGTGTGGGCGATCACATATCCGCCGCGCTCCAAAAGCCCGATTTGCTCGCGGATGCAAGATCGGGGATCCGGCACGTGTTCCAGCACATGGCCGGAGTAGACCGCGTCGAACCGGCCAGTCAATCCCCCCAAATCCGTTTGCACCTCGACTCCGAGCTTCCCGGCAAACGCCGCCCGCGGCCGGGAGATTTCGTATCCCTCGGCGTTGTATCCCGCCCGGCGCAACTGATAAACGCTGTAGCCCCAATTCGCGCCGTAATCCAGCACACGCGCGCCGGGCTTGATTCCCAGCGCCTCCAAGATCGGCGGCAGAAACGCGAAGTCCTTGTCCGAGTTCGCGAAATTCGTTTCGATCAACCGATGAAGATCATCATCATTGGGCAGATGCGTGGTCAGTCCCGCCTGTTGGTACTCGGCCTGATAGAACTTGGCCATTTCCGCGGGCGTCTCGCTGGGATAACGGAACAGCAGCCCGCATTGCTCGCATCGCATCAGGACATAAACGAACTTTCGGTCGAGCGGTTTGCCGCCCGGCGACGCACAACAAGGACAAGCCGCCGATTGAGTCAATCGCCGTCGCGCGCCGGCCAACAGATATTGCGCACGCGATGTGAATGTTTTGGCAAAGGAAATCGCCATTCTCCTCTTGCGAACCCCAGGCTCTACACCGGGAAGTATTACTTGGCGGCCATTTGGCGTCAAGCCAGCCGCGGCGCAACCGGGCTCACGCGGCGTCCTTGATCAAGCCCTAGGCCCGGGCGGCGCTTTGCCGGTCGTCGGTGTCGGGCACTGGGGGAATGATCGGACAATCGATCGGCTCGATCGGGGCGGACCGCGACGTGACCTCCCGGCGACTGGCGGGCTCAGGCGGCTGCCGCCAAATAAGGCCAAAATGCCGCAGCGACTCCCGAACCCCCTCCACCGGGTCGGCGGCGCTACGCCACGATTCCAGCATCGGTGCGCATCCCGCTTTCATTTCCAAGTAGTGGTCGGTCTTGGTGATTTCCCAGATCGCATCCGTCATGGCTTCGACGCTGCGCGGCGCGACGATCAGCCCGTTCTCTCGATGCCGTATCAACTCCACCGCCGCTCCTACTACCGACGTCGCGATCACCGGCAGATCGCACGCGACCGCCTCGTTGATGACCAGGGCCCATGGTTCATATTCGCTCGGATGCACCAGCACGTCGCACGAATGATAAGCCAGCACGATCTCATGAAACTGCAAAAAACCCAGCCATTTGACCCGCGGCCGGGCCATGTCGCTGAGCGACTGCTCCAGCGTCTGGCGGAGCGGCCCGTCGCCGGCGATCACCACGTCCCAATCCGGCCGCGCCAGCGCCACCCGCGTGAACGCCTCCAGCAGCACATCCACCCGTTTGACGGGGATCAGCCGCCCGCAGTACAGCAGCCGCTTGCGATCCGGCGACAGGTCGTGTTTCTGCCGAAATGCCGCCACCTCTTGCGGGTCGATGTCCTTCAGCCGGTCGTAATCCGGCTCGTAGGGAAAAAGAAATTCCGGCAGGTTGTGGTCCGCGTAATTTCGGAAATAAGCCTTGCCGCAGGTTCCCATCGGCATGAGTCCGGAGATCCGCCGCAGGACCCATCGGACAAACGGCCGTTTCAGGCGGCGAAGCCACCTCGAAGTCCGGGCGTCCCCGAAAACGTTCGAATCCGCCGTCAACAGCAGCGGAATCCTCTGCCGATGCGCCCATCGAATCAGCAAGAGCCGCGTCAGGTCGTTGTAACCCAGGAGGATCACCATCTGGACTCCGTGTCGAACCAGATGGTCTCGAATGTCGCGGAAAAGCCGGATGTGCCGAAATGAAATCGGCCGGTTCGCCTTGATGTGATTCGCGGGAAAGAAAATCGGATTCAGATGCGCCCCGATCCGCATTTGCCACGGCATGCTGGGATTCGAAACCGTGTGCGTGAAAACGTTGTGAATGCGGACGCCTTCCAATTCCTTTGCCAGCCGCTCCTGCACATGCAGGCGATACGGCGTCGGCTCGTTCGAAATGACGGCCATCTGGATCGTCGTCGTGCTTTTCGGCGTCCCGACGACGGCGCGATTCGCAAAATGGAAACGCTCCTGCGCCTTATTGAACGCCTCGGCCATTCTCGCGCGGAAGAACCAATGGGGCGCCGTCGTTCTGCCGCGCCTCGTCGATTTGCTTGACCGATCGCTCCAGCCATTGGTCGCTGGCGCGAGGACAAGAATTCGCAGATGCGGCGCAACGTCTGTTCCGGGCACGACGTCAACTCGTCATAGGTGATTTCCAGCAACCGATCGCCCAGCCGCTGGCGCCAGCGGTCCACTTCTCCGAGGCTGACCAGCCATTCATACGCGCCTTTGGACTCGTAGCTGTGAAGCAAGGAGATTTCATCGGGGAAATAATCGGAACTCGCTCCGTTCATCGCCAGCGCCATCCATTTGGAGCCGCCTCGGCCCCACCACCGATTCAAGTCCGGCTTGCCGACGATGCCATATCCGCGGTCGCGCGACAACCGGCCGATGGACCGCGCCACGTCCACTCCGTCACGAATCAAATGAATGAATTTGCACCCCGGCGACAGCGCATCGAGATAGCCGATCCGACACGCGTTGAACGGGGTCTTTTCGAGCATCACCACGGCGCCGCTGTGCGTGCGCGGGTTCAAGCAATAGACGATTGAATCGCTTGCGCGCTCGCTCGTTGCCGTCTTGCGTCCCCAGCAGGAGATTGGCCACGCCAGTGTGGTACAGGTTCAGGACATCGACGATGGGATCGATGGCCGCCCACAGGTGATACGGTTCGAAGAAGTAATAAACATCGCGATGACTCTTAAGAACATTCCCGCAGACTGTCGTGCCCGACCGGCCGCAGCCGATCAGGTACGCCGCTTGCACGGCCGGAGCCGGGGCATTACCGGCGTCCGCCAGGGCCACGTTCCGGTCCGCAGCCCATTTCAACGCGCCGTATTTGATCGCCCGCCCCGTTGCCTTGAGAAAATGCTTCACGTGCCACAAACTCCGCAGCAAGGTTCACGCTTGTCAGATCCGGCCCAACCTAATCATATTCAGATAATGGGACGTAAGGAGCCCTGACGGATGATACAATATTTCCGTCGGAAAAGCCTGTGTGCCCCTCATGTCGAGGGGCTCCGGCGACCGACATTGGGAGTCTTGAAACCGGGTCTCGGTCTATTCGCACTGGATGAAAGTTCTGCACGTCATCCCATCTCTGGACCCGGCGACGGGCGGCCCCCCGATGATTGCAGCGAGTCTGGCCGCCGCCCAGGCGGCGCTCGGCTGCCGGACGCGGATCGTCTCCTACCGGTTCCCGGAGGCCGACGGTCGGGTCGCCTCGGCTGCGGCACGATTCCGCACATCGCCGATGTCCAACTCGAATATTTACCGCCGCTGTCCAGACCGGAACGCTTTCTCGCCTGGGCGCTGCGCCGCCGCATCAAGCCGATCGTCAATGAGTGCGACCTGATCCATTTGCATGGAGTATGGGACCCGCTGATTTATGCGGCCGCTTCCGTGACGACGGCGCAAAGCAGGCCGTTTGTCCTGACCCTCCACGGCATGCTGCACCCCTGGGCGCTGAAACAGAGCCGGTGGAAGAAACGGCTGGCGCTGGCGTTGGGATATCGCCGAATGCTCAACGAGGCGAGATTTCTGCATCTCGGCAACGTCGAAGAGCGCCGATTGACGGCGGGCCTGCACTTGACGCCGCCGACGAGAATCATTCCCAATGGAGTTTTTCTGAAGGAATTCGACCCGTTGCCGGAAAAAGGCGCGTTTCGCACGGCGCATCCTGAATTCAAGGGCGCCCGGCTGATCCTTTTCCTGGGCCGGCTGCATTACATGAAGGGGCTGGATTTTCTGGCCGATGCGTTTGCCATTGTCAGCCGCTCCATGGCCGACGCGCGTTTGGTGGTGGTCGGCCCGGACGCCGGGGAGCGACCGGCATTCGAGGCACGGATTGCCCGACTCGCAATCGCCGACCGCGTGCACATTCTCGGACCCCTGTATGCATCGCAGAAGCTCGCGGCGCTTCGCGACTGCGATTGTTTTTGTCTCCCCAGCCGCCGCGAAGGATTCAGCATGGCGGTGACCGAGGCGCTGGCGTGCGAAGCACCGGTTGTGATATCCGCCGACTGCCATTTCCCGGAGGTGCGGGATGCCGGCGCCGGCATCGTTGTCGATTTGAATGCGCCCGCCATCGCGGCCGGAATTGAAGCCATCCTGCGAGACCCCCAGGCGGCACGGCGAATGGGCCACGCCGCCCGCGCCTTGATTACCAGCCGGTTCACCTGGCCGATAGTGGCCCAACAGATGATCGAGAGTTACCATGCGGTGATGACCCGATGAAGAGGCCGCACGCTGTGGACGACAGGGTTGCAGATCTGGTTGTCGCCTGATTTCGCACGTGATGAAACTTTTGCATGTCATCCAATCCATGGACCCCGCGGGGGGCGGTCCTCCCATGGTGGCAGCCCGACTCGCCGCGGCGCAGGCGATGCTCGGTTGCGAAGTGCAGATCGTTTCGTACCGCTTCCCAGACTCCGAAGCACGAATCGCCGCGGCGCTGAGCACGATCCCAGAATTCAGCGCGGTGAAGCTGGAGTATTTGGCCCCGCTGACGAAAGCGGAGCTTTTTCTCACCGGCGGCGCCCGCCGTCGGCTTGAGCCGATCGTGCGGCAGTTTGATCTGATCCATTTGCACGGCGTATGGGATCCGCTGGTCTACGCCGTCGGTGCGCTGGCGGCAAAGATGGATAAGCCATTCGTCCTGACGCCGCACGGCATGCTTGATCCCTGGTCGCTGGCGCAGAAATCGCGGAAAAAGCGCATGGCGCTGATGCTGGGATACCGCCGGATGCTCAACGACGCGTCGTTCCTGCACTTTCTCAACGCCGATGAGCACGCCCTCACACGTCCGCTGCATTTGACTTCGCCGGCGAGAATCGTTCCCAACGGCATTTTCCTTGAGGAACTCGATCCGCTGCCCGAGCGGGGCGCCTTTCGCGCCGCTCATCCGCAGTTCGCGCAGGCCCGGCTCGTTCTTTTTCTCAGCCGCCTGCACTACAAAAAGGGCCTCGATTTTCTGGCCGACGCCTTTGCCATTGTCGCCCGCGAGTTCCCCGATGCCCAATTGATCGTCGCCGGTCCCGATGACGGCGCCCGGGCGTCGTTCGAAGCCCAGATCGCCCGTCTCGAAATCACGCCGCGGGTGCATCTTGTCGGTCCCCTTTATGCCGCCGAGAAGATCGCCGCCCTTCGCGACTGCGATTGCTTCTGTCTGCCCAGCCGGCAGGAAGGATTCAGTCTGGCCGTCACCGAAGCCATGGCCTGTGAATCCCCGGTGGTGATTTCCACGGAATGCCATTTTCCCGAAGTCAAGGAGGGCGCCGGCGTCGTGGTGGAACTGAACGCCCAGGCCGTCGCCGCTGGAATCCGCACCGTCCTGGGCGATCCAGGGGCCGCGGCACAAATGGGCCGGGCGGGCCGAAGCCTGGTCATCAGCCGATTCACCTGGCCCAAGGTGGCCCAGCAGATGATCGCGAACTACCAACAGGTCTTGGCCGGTCAAATGAGATAGGAAGCAATCCGGCTCAAAGTCGAGCCAATGGACTGTTCCGACGGCACGGGGGCGGCCAGCTTATCATCCACGGCGAAGACGGCCCCGACCATGCGGCTCGACGTGGCCTTCCCCGTCGATGTACATTCTGCCCCGCGTGCTGACCCGCCGGATTGTTCCGTCGACGCAAAGGATTCGATGCGAAATCTCGTAATCGCGGTGATCTTTTCCGCCCCCCACTGAAGCCAGGTGGAAAAATTCCCGGTCCTCGGGATGAATATAGGCGAAGAAACCTTCGTAGGTCGTGGCAAAATCCGCGTCGCTTCGTCCAAAAATCTGCGGCAGATTGTGCGATTTCCAAAACGTTCCATTCCTGACGTTCGCATCCCAGCAACCAACCCCCGACGAATCGAGCGAGAAGTGAAGCCGGCCTTCGCTTTCCTTCAGCGATCTCTCGGCACGCTGCCGGGCGTAATGCATATAGCTGATCAGGCAGGCAAGAAATGCAAACAGCCCGAGCCGAACAACATCCTGCGGATTGGCGATGCGAAAAGAATAGTCCGGCGGTATCCAGCGCCGACCAGCACTGACAGCAAGGTTGCGAAGAAGGCCGACACCGCTCCCCCGCGCCACGCGGCGATCACCACCGCGGCGAGAAAGAAAGCCATCACCCCCTGCGTTTGCAGGGGCCGATCAAAATGGTACAGGACGTTCGTCGCTCCCCATGCAATCGCAACAGCCAGGAATGCAAAAAGGAGATCTCCGCCGACTCGCCGAATATCTAGACGCATGGTGTGCACAAATGACAAAACCCATTAGCGTGCCACCCCATCGTACCGCCATGAACGGGTGGTATTTTAAGCGCTGTTCATCCCTTTGCAAGTCTAATCCTCAAGAATGCGCCGCTTCAGAATTTTCGCGCTTGGGCCCGCGACCACCTGATCCGCCGGAACATCATTGAACCACCGTCGCCCGCGCACCGACCACCGCCCGGTCTCCGACGGTCACGCCGGGGCCGACGAATGCGTCCGCGGCGATCCAAACCTCCTCCCCAATCACGATGGGAGGCTTAATCAGCGGGAAACGCCGCGTCGTATAATCGTGGGTGCCGGCGCAAAGGTGCGCATATTGGCTGATCGTCGAGGCCCGGCCGATGCGTGATTTTCCCCAGCGAATAAATGATCGCGTAATCGCCGATCACCACGTCGTCGCCGACGCTCAGGTTCCACGGGATTTCGACGAAAGCCGTGGGCCGGATGCGAACCCCTTTGCCGAGCTTGGCGCCGAACAGCTGCAGCAGCAGCCGTCGCCAGCCATACCAGTTGTGAAACGACGGACGAAACAAACCCGCTCGGACGATCATCCACAAGGCGCGTTTGATGTTTTCCATGGGTTTCCAGGGGCTGATTTGGACCGTTTGCCGGCCTGGCGAATGTGGCACGCCGGAGCGGAGCTGGCGACGGCCTCGAACCGGGATGCTTGGCGGCTGGATCTGCGGCCGGCGGGGAAGCTGCGGCGAGCTGTGGGGAGGCAGCAGGGTAATCGGCGCCGAAGCCGCCGGCTGCGCCGCGGCGTTCCGCCCCTTCCGCGACCGCCAGGCCCTCGATCCCCGTCGGCTCCTTGCCGCCGGTGCGGACCAGTTCATTGTACTTCGCGCGAATGAACAATTCGTAGGTGCTGATGAGCAGGCACAGCGTCAGTCCCGGCCGGCGATCCAGAATTCCGCCGCGAATGAAATACATGTAGACGAACCGCAAAAACCACGGCAACGCGAGTTTCGGGCGCGACGCAATATTTGATGTACCGCCGCCGCGCCGTTCGGTCGTTGAGGAATCGCCACATTCCCGGCCATCGCTCGCGATGGCGATAGATTTCCATCGCTTCCAGCGTCGAATAGCGATTGTGCTTGGCGATGAAATGTTCCAGCCCGCGGCGGTCTTCGTGGCGGAGAAGGTGCCGCAAATGCCCGGTCGGCCCCTCGCACGATCATGTGCTCGTGAACGTTTCGCTCCTCGTACCGGGCCGCGCCCGCGCTTGAAAAGCCGCAGGTTCCACGCCGGAAAATACGCGCAGTGGCGAATCTCCCGGCCCATGAAAATCGTCACGCGATTGAAATAAAAGCCGGACTCCGGAACGTTCTGCGCCGGCCGCGAAATCACCTGCGAGAATTTCATCCTTCAGCTGCGGCGTGACCGATTCATCCGCATCCAGAATCAGAATCCACGGCGATTCGAACGGCAAATTCGCCAGCGCCCAGTTCTTCTGCCGCGCATATCCCTCCCATGCCTTCTGCACGACCATCGCCCCATGCTCCGCCGCGATCTCGCGCGTCCGGTCCGTCGAGCCGCTGTCCACGACGAAAATGCGGTTCACCCACCCGCCGACGCTTTGCAGCGTGTGCGGAAGGTTCAACTCCTCGTTATGGGTCTGAATCAGGACATCAAGCATGTGAGCGGCCCGCCATAGGCCCCTTATATATCGGAAGTCCGACCATCGGTCATTTGTCCCCGATTCTTCCGCCTTTACAAATGACCAATGACCAATGACAAATGACGCTCATGCGAATCCTGCATCTGACCGCCGGTTCCGATGCCGGCGGCGTCAGCCGATATCTCTACGATCTGTGCTGCGCCATGCAGACGGCCGGGCACCAGGTCGCCATCGCCGGCGAAAAGGGCGCATGGCACGAGATGTTTCGCGGCGCCCCCTGGCCCTGGATCGACGCCCCGCTGAAGGGCGGCCCCTTGCGATTGGCGGCCGCGACGCGGATCCTCCGCCGGTATCTCGCCGAAAATCCCGTCGACCTGCTCCACACCCATTACCGCAAGGCAACGCTCGTCGCGCGCCGCCTCCAAAAACATATCCATGCGCCGATCCTCTACACGTTGCACCTCTCGCACATTCCCCTGGGGGGACCGTGGCGATGGCTCAGCGATTTCGGCGATCACATCCATGCCGCCGCGTCCGACGCCCGCGATTGGCTCATCAACGACGCTCGTGTTCCACCGCGGCGAATCAGCCTCATTCCGCACGGCGTCCATCCCGAGCGGTTTCCCGTCCCAACTCCCCAAATGAAACATGACGCCCGAACCGCGCTCGGCCTTGGCGATGAAGAACTTGTCGCTCTGTATCTCGGCCGGCTGGAGGATCCGAAAAACGAATCCTGGCTGATCGACCTCGCCGCGGCGACGCAGAATTCATTGCCGCGTCTGCGCATCCTGCTGGCCGGCGACGGCCCGAACGAAAACGACCTTCGAAAACAAATCCATCGGCAAAATCTGGATCAGCGGGTTCGGATGCTCGGCCATCGCGAGCCTCTGCCGCTGTTGCACGCGGCCGATGCCCTGCTTCTGCCGTCCGAGCGAGAGGGATTTTCCTACGCCTGTGCCGAAGCGATGTGCGCCGGCGTGCCGGTCCTCCGAACCCGCACCAGCGGCACGCGGGAGCTGATCGTCGAGAATAAAACCGGCCGATCCGTCGAGATCGACCACGACGCGTTTCTGACGGCCGCGGCCGAATTTCTTGCCGACAAACCTTCTCTTGAACGCATGGGAATCGCCGCCGCCGAGCACATTCGCCGGCATTTCACCTTTGATCGTCAATTGGCGGACACCCTCACAATGTACCAGCATCTGACCGCGGCCAATCCAAAAGGCGGCGGCACATCACTTTGAGATTTGGCGCTTCTCCGATTTAGCGGCCGTGCGCAGCACCGCGGGTTCTCTGAAACCGTCCGAACCCGCGGTGCTGCGCACCGCCGCTAACTAACCATCGAAACAATGAGCCGTTCGGAAGAAGCCCTTTTCATTCCTGCTTCACGATCGCATGCGAAAATGCGCACGTGAATTTCACCAACCGTCGCTTCGTCGGCTTTACGATCATCGAAATGCTCGTGGTGCTCGGCATCATCACGGTTCTGCTCGGTCTTCTCCTGCCCGCAATGGAGCGCGTCCGTCATCAGGCTTACATCGACGATTGCGCTCCAACCTCCGCCAGATCGGCCTGGCGATCACCATGTACGCCGGCGAGAACCAGGGCGATTATCCCCGCACGCTGTACGATCCGACCCAGCCGTTGACCGAAGGCACCGGATTCTCTTCCCCAGATCCCTTCCAACCTGGCGGCGTTGCGGCCAACGACCTTACCGCGGCGCCGTATCTTTTGCTCCGTTGCGAGCATCTTCCCACATCCCTGTTCATCTGCCCCTACGATGATGCCATCAGCTACGTCGCCGACCCCGCCGATCCGCGGAAACACAGCAATTTCACCAATTGGAAACAAAACCTTGGTACAGTTTTGCCAATCCTTATCCGGCGTCATCGGTCGCCACCTCCGGCTACCGCCTGACGGCCATCTTCGCGGTGATTTCCCGATCGCATCCGACTTGAATCCGGGCGTCAAACCCCCCATCGCGGATGTTACCGCCGCTTTTCCCGGCGCATCGGGCAAATCATCGAACACGCGAACAGCCTGAATCACGAGCAAGACGGCCAGAATGTTCTCTACGCCGACGGGCACGTCGAATTCCAGCATACATGCCTTTGCGGCATCGGTCAGGACAACATCTTTACCGACCAGTCCAACCAGGTGGAGGCTTCGCCGCTGAATCCCAACGACGCGGTCCTGCTCCCGGCCAATTGAGTTGCACGTCCCCCGATAGCCGGGATAATCCCCTGCGGTGAAAAAGCCCGCCATCTTCTTCGACCGTGACAACACCCTCATCGCCAGCGACGGCTACCTGGGCGATCCGGCCGCCGTCCGATTGATTCCCGGCGTCGCCGACGCCGTCGCCCGCGCCCGGGACCTCGGTTTTACCGTCGTCACCTTCAGCAACCAATCCGGCGTGGCGCGCGGCATGTTCGGCGAAGAGGCCGTCATTGCCGTCAACGAAAAAATGGACGAACTTCTTCTTCAGGAAAATCCCCAGCGCGAAAATCGACCGCCACGAATTCTGTCCGTTCCACCCCGAAGCGACGATCGAAAAATATAAAAAAGACAGCGAGCTGCGAAAGCCAAACCCCGGCATGATTCTCCGCGCCGCCGGGGCGATGGACCTGGACCTACCCGCGTCCTGGGTCGTCGGCGATGCCCCGCGCGACATCGAAGCCGGCCATGCCGCCGGCTGCCGGACCATTCTCGTGAGCGATCCGTCCCTCTCCGCATCGCCGGCAACGCTTCAGCCCAGCCGGTTCGATCCAGACGAAACCGTCATCAACCTTGCCGAAGCAATGGACATCATCCAGGCCGCCCAGGATGAAGATCCCCCGTCGGTTCCCGTCTCGGCCCATGCACTGGAACTGGCCCGCCTGGAGCATCTCGCTCAGCAGATTCTCGATCAAGTTCGCCGCCAAAACGAACACCCCGCGGACTTTTCACTGGGAAAAATGCTCGCGGGGGTTACGCAAATCCTCGCCATCGCCCTGGCGGTCGGGAGTTATTTTTACAAGCCGATCGGCGAGCCGCTCATGCCGATGCTGGTCGCCATTTTCCTTCAGGCGCTGACCATTTCCCTGCTGCTCATGGGCCGCGAGAAATAAAATGAACCGCGGAGACGCAGAGAGCGCGGAGAAGAAAATACAGCAGGGGAATTCCCTGATCTTTCTCCGCGCTCTCCGCGTCTCCGCGGTTCAATTAACCCGCTGCGAACACAAAAAAGCCGTCCGTCAGTCCTTGTATTTCACGCTGCATCCGTAGGGCTTGGTCTGAGGCGCGCTCACGGGCTTTCCGGACAGAATCTCATCCAGCGCCTGGTGAACGTAGTTTATCTTGCCGGTGGTCTTGTCGCCGGAACGGTCGTTGTCGATCGCCCCTTCGTACAGCAACGTTCCATCGGTCCCGACGATGTACATGTCGGGCGTATTGGTCGCATGATACTCCTTGCCCACCGTTCCCTCCGAGTCGTTCAGAATCGGATAGGAAATATTCTGCGCCTCGGCCCACTGCTTGTTGGAGTCATTCGTCGCCGAATCGGTGGAATTGATCGCCAGCCAATCGACGTTCTTGCTCTCAAACTGGCTCGCCAGGGTTTGCATCGTCTTTTCCCGGTAATGCCGCTGAACGAACGGGCAGTTTGGATTGGTCCATTCCAGCACCACGATTTTTCCGGCAAAATCGTGCAGGCTCACCGGCTTGCCGTTCTGGTCCTGAAGCGTGAAATCCGGCGCTTTGGCGCCGATGTTCACGCCCTCGTCTTTCGCATCTCTCAGCAAAACTTCTCGCCGCCAGCGCGATTGCCACGACCGCCACAACCGACGCCAACGCATAAATCTTTCGCATGGCCTTCTCCTTCGCAAAAAGGTCTCAAATCCAGGTAACCGACAGTTCAATGATTGTTGGCACTCCACGACGGCAAAGCAACTGGAATCTTCACGCCCCGTCGGTTTCCGTCCTTGCTTGCATATCCCACCACCGCCTCCAGCGTCGTCGGCGGGGGAGACATCCCGGCCAGGGGACGCAACGTAAAGCTGATCACCGTCGTCTGGCGACCCGATTTCACCGTCGTGTCGCTAATGTCATAATCGTCCAAAACGCCCGGAAGAAATTCAATCGAATCCGGCGTCCGGGGCCTCCAGTTGATTGTTATCGAGCATTCGCCCTTGTTATCGGCGTGGGAATGAACCTCGCCCACGTCGGACGAATCATTCGCATCCACCGGAAGCTGACTGATCCATTTATCGAATAATTCCCCATTTGCCGGCTGGGCCGAATCCGATCCGTCCAGCGTCAGGCTTGCGGCGGTTTTACCGGGCAGGCAGACTTGCGAGCAGACCAGCCAGGAAATCGCCGCCTGAAATTCGCCATGGAAATCCGCCGGCAGTTGGGCAGGGGGGGTCACTTTCGCCAGCAGCAGCACCGAACCCTCATAGGCCAGCGCCACGATATTCCCCGGCTGATCGAGACGCCGGGGCGTCGGATATTCCAGAGGGCCGACGGTAAATCCGTCGGGAACGGTAAATTTTACCCGTGTCGGCAGCCCCGCATCGCCCGGATTTTTCCAATAAACGTGCCAGCCCGGATCGATGCTCAGCCGAACTCCCAGCCAAAATGGCGTGCCCGGTTCAACGCTCGATACATTCGCCAGGAGTTCCGCCCGCACATGCGGCGTCGCCGCCTGCGCCAGCAAGTGCGCAACACAAAACTCCCGCCGCCAGCGACAATCCCCGGATGAGCATGACAACATTCTAGCCCTCGGCCGCCAGCTTGGCGAACACTTCCACGTTTCCCCCCATCCCCTTGATCGGCGACCGAACGCTGGCTTCCCATACCCACCCGCTGGATTGAATTTCCCGCTTCACGGTTTGGATCACCGCCTCCAACGATTCTTCCGGCAAAACCCCCTTGTGCAAAAGCGCCGGATCGGCTTCATAATGCGGCTTAATCAACGTGATCGCCGCTGCTCCCTTCGCCAGCATTTCGGCGGCGCTGGGCAGAATGCGCCGCTGGCGCGTCCACCCCACGTCGATGGTGACGACAGCCGCCGCTTCCGGAATCTTCACGTGCATGGCGTTGGTCCGTTCCATGACCGCCACGCGAGGATCTTTCCGCAGCTTCCAATCCAGCACGCCGTAGCCCGTATCGACCGCATACACCTTCGCGGCCCCGCGCTGAAGCAGGCAATCCGTGAACCCCCCGGTGCTGCACCCCAGATCTGCGCAAATCTTCCCCGACACGTCCAGGTGGAATACTTCCAGAGCGTGATCGAGTTTTATTCCCGCCCGCGAAACGAACTGGCCCATGCCGGCATTGTGATGAGTCATTGGTCATTTGTCATTTGCGGCAACGCGCCCTCCCCCGAGAAAGCCGCGGGATAGCCATCCCGCGGGAAGCTCTTAGATTTTCAACCGCTCCCGAATCGTTCCCAACAGTTTCTCTTCCTGCCCGTCCCAAAATCGCACCGCCAGATCCGCCCGCCAGACCGGAATGCAAAACTCCCCTGCGAACTTCGACATCTTCACCCAATCCTTCTGGGTCGTGACCACGCTCTGGGCGCCGGCCGACTTGGCCTGGCCAAAAACCTGACGGAACGTCACGCTCGCGATAATCGTGGTGGTCGGCAAATGCCCTGTTTCCGACGCACGTGCCGCCCATCGTCCCCAGCCGCCAGAAAAAACTCGCCGGGCTGCCGATCCCGCACACCGCGAAATATCTCTTGCCCGCCAGCGATTGAACCGGCATCGAATTCCCCTCGGCCGACCTCAGATTTCCGATGACATGATCGGCGTGGAAAATTTCAGCGTGTTGATTATGCCGTTGAATAACCGCGGAAATCTTCGCCAGCCCGGCCGGGTCGATCTCATCGGCGTGGGTCACGACAATCGCATCGGCCCGCCGCAATCCCTCCAGCGGCTCGCGCAGCATTCCGCGCGGAAACACCCGCTCCAATCCGAACGCCTCCCTCGCGTGAATCAGAACCAGCTCGAAATCCCGCGCGGCCCGGCGATGCTGCATTCCGTCATCGAGAACAAAGACCGTGATTTCCGGATGCCGAGCCAGCGCCGCATCCGCGCCGCGGCGCCGGTCGCGATCCGCGATGACTGCAATCCCCTCGGATTCCAGCATCGCCTGCTCATCGCTCATGTCCGTCTTCGTCGATTTATATCCGCGCAACAAAACGCAGGGCCGCTGATCCGAGAGGCTTTTCACAAGCCAGCGAACCATCGGCGTCTTCCCGGTCCCGCCCGTCGTGATGTTGCCGACGCTGATGGTCGGACGGCCCAGACAATGGATCGGCGGAATGCCCGCATCGTACAACACATTTCGGATCAGCATCGTTCCGGCGTAAATCGGCTCAACGCATGATGCCGCGGTGCGCAGCCCCACCGCGGCGATCGAACCATCCGATCCGTCCATCACCCGCCTGAAACATGCGTCCCTGGACTGCGTCATGCAGATTTCCCGCGGAGTCCCGGCGCCGGGATCGTCGGCCGTGAAAACAACCGGCGCCGCCGAAATCGCCGTCAGGTGGAACCGATCGATCAACTGGCGAGGATCGTCGATTTCCCGCCCGGCCTCGTTCATTCCGCACCATTTCGCCAGCAGCCCCAGCATCCGCGACCGCGGCACGCCCAACTCGCGGTACGTGGCGATGCGCGTGTCGCCGTGACGCTTGGCCAATCGCCGGCCGTCGGTCCCAACGACCAGCGGCAGATGAGTGTAACGCGGAATCTCCTTAGCCGCGCCCAGCGCTTCATACAGAAGAATTTGCCGGAACGTTGATTCCAGAAGATCGCTGCCGCGGACGATTTCGGTAACCTGCCCCGCCAGATCGTCCACAACCACGGCCAATTGATACGCCGCCGTGCCGTCCGATTTGGCGATCACGAAATCGCCCAACCGCGCGACGTTGGTGCTTTGCCTTCCGGCAAACCGGTCGTCGAATTCGACGGTGCGGTCGATCGCCATGAACCGGATGGCCGGCTCCCGGCCCGATGCCCGTCTCGCCTCCTCGACCGAGCCGAATCGTCCCCGGCACGTGCCGGGATAAATCGCCGATCCATCTTCCGCGTGCGGCGCTGGCGGCCGAATCCACCTCTTTGCGGCTGCAAACGCACGGATACGCCAATCCCCGTTCCAGCAACGAGTCGACCGCCGCGCGATATTCCCGCCCGCGATCCGATTGATAGACCGGCCCCTCATCCCAATCGAGGCCGAGATATTTCAGATCGTCGATCAGCGCACGATCGGCCCCCGGTTTGATCCTCGGCCCGTCCAGGTCCTCGATCCGCAGAAGGATGGACCAGTTGGATTGTCTGGCCAAAATCCAGTTCACCAGGAACGTTCGGGCGTTTCCCAGATGCAGTGCGCCGGTGGGAGAGGGAGCCAGCCGCGTTTTGGGCATGATCGGCTATCTATTGGAATGCAGGCGTTTCGTTTTTCTCGGCAGTGTCGATCATCGTTCGGATCAGCGGTTGATCCAACTCGTACTGTAGCTCGGTCAATCCGATGAGATCGAAACTGCACGGGAGAAACT
Organism: uncultured Phycisphaerales bacterium; assembly: GCA_963771925.1. Lineage (GTDB taxonomy): Bacteria > Planctomycetota > Phycisphaerae > Tepidisphaerales > Tepidisphaeraceae > PALSA-1353. The sequence continues at coordinate 439,779 of CAVYVE010000005.1, read as the reverse complement.
TGTGCTTATAAGGAACGAAAACGATGTAGTCACATGAGAGCAGTTGCGAAGGAAGCGTGGTGGGCGCCGCGGTGGGCGCCGTGGTGGGAGCCGTGGTGGGCGGCGCCGTCCTTCCATGGCCGGGAAGAGCGGCATAGGTAACACGCTCGAGAATCGAAAGCCCCGATTTGTTCGTGAATTGCCTAACGTGAATTCGCAGCGGATGATACTGACTCTCGTCGATCGCTCCGGCGATGAAGTATTGCTGCTGGCGATCATCCATCGCATCCATCAATGAAAGCGAGATTTCCAGCTCACCGCTCGGCGCGGGCCCCTCCAGGAACGACGGCTCCACCGGCGGATCCAGCCTCCAGTCGGCCGGAAGCGACACGCTCAGCGGCATGATCAGCAGCGGGAAATTCTTGGGCGAATCGGCGGAAACCGGCTCCCGGCCGGATGCCGATGCCGCCTCCGCTGGACTCGCGGAACCGGGTGTCACTGCTCGCTTGTCGCAACCCAGCGGCATCAACAACAACGCGGCCAAGGCTCCCATACCGACGCGGCCCATGAATAAGGATCCTCCTACCGGCCCCTCGTTGTTTCGCTCGTCATACGCTAACACGGAAAGCGCCATTCTTCAACATTTTCCGCACTTCGCGGCAGCCCCGCATAACAACGACCGGCTTCTCTCATCAAGATAATAACATTCTGAATATTTGCATTTTGTGAAACATATCGTTCATATAATGTGGCAGCCGGTATCGTGACGGCTTAGGGGTGTTCTTTTTTCAGGAAAGGATGAATGCAATGCCTCGTCAGTCCAATGGAAACGGATTGAGCATCGTCGAACTTGAGAGAATGTTGCAGAGTCGCCGCTCCAGGCTTTCCGTTTTGGAGCGTAAACGGTCCAAGCTCCTGCGGCGGCTCGAGGCGCTGGATTCTCAAATCACACACATGGGCGGCGCCTCGCACGAGCGGCGGCCGCGTCCGAAACAAGCTCAGCCTCAGCGACAGCATCGTGAAAGTCCTGAAAAAGCATGCGGCCCGGTGCGGGTGGGCGATATCGCGCAGAATGTTCTTCACGCCGGTTATTCCACGAACAGCGACAACTTCCGCGTGATCGTCAACCAGGCCCTAATTAAGGACAAACGCTTCGCCAAAGGCGCCGATCGCGGGACTTATCTGCTGAAAAAATAAGTCCGGCCGCAACTGCGGAACTTTTCGTCTCCGGCGGCGTCCAATACGCCCAAAGACGGAGGTTTTTCATGTTGCGGCAACAGTTCCGTTCAATATTAGCCTGGGCGGCGGGAAGTTTCGGCGTAGCCTTGGCTCTCGGACTTCCATTGACATCGGACGCTGTGGATCAGCCGCCGGCGATACCACCGGTCCAAATCATCCGCACGCCTCGCCTTACCGAAAACGGCATCGACCTGAGCGTCGAACCGTCCGGCCCGACGACCCGGCAGTCCATTCAAAAGTCCGACCATCCTCTTATGCTGCTGGTCCGCGCCGCAACGGCTCCAGCGCTGCCGCTACCGCTGATTTCCAGTTACACCTTACCTCGGCAGCCGTGCGCAGCCCCGCCGCCAGAACGGTGAGTGTGCCCAGGGAATTCTGGGTCAATTCCGGTTCGGTTACCCTGAATCCGGGTGAGACGGATACGCTCCACTTCACGACCGCGCCGCTGCCCCCAGGACAAATGATTAACGTCAATCTCTACGCCGGCAAAACACAAATCACCGCCCTGACGATTTCTTCGTTGCCTTCCGCGCCAACCCCGTCTGTATCTGCCGCCCAATAATCGTGTCATGCCCTCCAGACCATCGTGTGCTGTCCTCATGCTCGCGCTCCTCCGCGATGCTCGGCATCTGCATCGGTCTGGCCGCGGCGGTGGCTGTGATATCCCTCAGTGGCGGCCGCATAACGACGATCCAGACACACGGGCCGATGATTTCCGAGTGCGACGGCCGTATTCGCTCGATCGTCGTCCAATACGTGCGCGCGGCCGACTTCGCATTGCCAATCTATCGGCAATTGCTCCTCGCCTTGCCGGGGGATATCGACGTATACGCCGTATGTCCGGACCGGAATTCGCTTGATGAACTCAAACGCGGTGTGGGAGTTTCCGCCGAGAGGCTTGAACCGATCCTGACCGGCCATCCAATGACCGCCTGGTCGCGCGACCGATGGATTGCCCTCTCCCCGGCGCTTCGGGGCCTCTGCGACGCTGCTCGCTCCCTTCGCGGAGAACGGCGCTGAAATCTGGCCCCAGCGCCTGGGCGACCAGCGAATCGCCGATGATCTGTCGCATGCGCTACCGACCGTGCGCGCCGACCGAAGCGGCCTTTTTTTCGACGGCGGCGATCTTCTGGCCGATTCACGATCCGTTTTCGTTTCCCCCTCCGCCATCAGGCGAAATATTCAGCACACTTGCCAGGATCGCGCGAATTGACGCGTCTCCTGGCCGAACAATTGGGCCGCCGCCCGATTCTCCTGGATGATGCGCCTGACCACCATGTCGGAATGTACCTCATGGTTGCGGGCCAGGGACGAGTCGTCGTCGGCGATCCCAGCCTGGCCCAACCGCTTCTGGCGCCGATCGAATTACCCGGCGGCCCCGATTTTCGGCTTCGACCCAGCGACGATTCGATTCGGTAGCCTCTGCGGCTGTCGCCGCCGGCTACCGTGTCACCCGCATTCCCTGCGTTCCCTCATCGGACGGAAAAACTTTCATCACCTACGTCAACGGCCTCATCGATCAGCCCGACGGTCGCCGCGTGATTTACATGCCCGTCTTTGAAGGCCAGGACCGCCTCAACGCAGCCGCACGGATGATCTGGCAAAACTTGGGATATCGCGTGGTGCCAATCGATGTGACCAGCGCATTCCGCTACTTCGGAACCCTGCACTGCCTCGTCAACGTGATCGAAAAAACGTAGCCGTCGAACGCCACGACGCCGCTGTGGGCTTTAACCCCGCAACGACGCCTCAATCCGCTGGTAACTTTCCATCCGCCAGGCCGGCGCGGTGCCGTTTTCCACATCCGGGAAAAGTGTACGCAGATTCTCCGCGCTCACGCCCCACAGTCCGAACATTTTTACGCCCGGCGTGTCGATGACGTAGCCGCCGATGTCCAGCGGATATCGGCGGGCGGATGTCGTCGTGTGCCGCCCTTTTTCGTTGTACGCGCTGACCGCGCCGATGCGGATGTCCAGGCCCGGTTGAATCATGGATATCAGCGTGCTCTTTCCCGCCCCGCTGTGCCCGCCCAGCACCGTCGTCTTTCCAGCCAGGGCATTGGCCAGAGCTTCGATCCCGGCGCGGTGCCGGCGCTGGTCTGATACGTTGCGATCCCCAGGCCGCCGTAATGTCGCAGTGCTTCCTGCGCCGCCGCATATTCCCGGCCGGATTTTCCGTTCTCCTCGGCCAGGTCGATCTTATTGAGACACAGCAGCGGCCTCAGCCCGCCGCTTTGTGCCGCCACGAGCATCCGATCCACCAATCCCCATTTGATCCGCGGCCGCAGAAGGCTGGCGACGATCAACATCTGCTCGGCGTTGGCCACGATCGGATGCTGACGAACGCTCCTGAAAGCTGTCGGCACGGGTGAGCACCGTCTTTCTCGGCAACACCTGCTCGATGACCGCCTCCAGCCGGCCCGATTTCGTCTCGCACCGGCGTATCGCGGAAACGCACGAAATCGCCGACGACCATGGACGCGCCGGCAAGCCTCGACAGCGTTTTGCGCACCACGCACAGCCGCTGCCCGCTCGGATGATCCACCTCGCAGTACAGCGAATAGACCTGCATGACCTGTCCGATCGGCAGGCTTTCGATGTCGGCCGATTGCTCCTGCTCCGCCGCCCGAAGCAGGGCGGTTTGCTCCATTTTGTTCTGCTGGGCGTTCTTTGATCTCTGGGTGAAGCGTTGCTGCGATTCCAGACGGTCCGTTTCGACGTCGCCGTCGAGAAACCGGCTGGTGAGATCTTTCTCGCGGGGAGGATTTCGCCGTCGATTGGCCATTTGCCTCTTCTCACTGGTCAATAACCACTAACCACTAGCCACTGTCCATCGCCATTCTACAAATTTCCTCCTTTGATTGTTGCCGACCAGTGAATTAGAGTGTTTACGGGAGGCCGTGTTGCCTCTGCCGTTGCCACAATTGGACGAATACGAGAAGAAGGAGAAGTGCGGCCTGTTCGGCATTTGGGGAACGCCGGCGGCTTCCCAGATCACCTATCAGGCGCCTCTTCGCCCAGCAGCACCGCGGGCCAGGAATCCGCCGGCATCGCCGTCAGCAACGGCGCCGGCCTCGCCGGCCACACGGGCATGGGGCTGGTCAGCCAGGTCTTCACGCCGCGCATGCTTCGCGAAGAATTGGCCGGCCACGCGGCCATCGGGCACGTCCGATATTCCACCACCGGCTCGAGCAAGCTTTGCAACGCCCAGCCGCTGCTGCGGCAATTCCTGATGGGCCCGGTCGCCGTGGCCCACAACGGCAACCTCATCAACGCCGGCCTCCTTCGCCAGCAATACGAAGAACACGGCCACATCTTCCAAAGCACCACCGATACCGAAATCATCGTGCATCTGCTGGCCAAGCCGACGCACGCTCAAAAGCACGATCCGCTGCCGCACGTCCTGAAGCATTTGCAGGGGGCGTTCAGCCTGCTGTTTTTATTCCCCGACCGGATCGAGGCCTGCCGCGATCCGTGGGGCGTGCGGCCGCTGGTCATCGGGAAGACCGCCGACGGACTCTGGTGCGTGGCCAGCGAAACCTGCGCCTTCGACGCCATCGGCGCCGACGTTCGAACGTGAGATCGAGCCCGGCGAGATCGTCCGCATCGACCAGCACGGCCTGCATTCGCGCACCTTCGACGTCTCCCGCCGCCGCAGCAGGCCCATTGCGTCTTCGAGCACGTCTATTTCGCCAACCCGGCCAGCAAAATTTTCGGCCAAACGGTGCACATCGTCCGCGAAGCGATGGGCCGGCAACTGGCGATCGAGTCGCCCGTCGACGCCGATTACGTCATGCCCATGCCCGACAGCGGCCGCTCCGCCGCGCTCGGCTTCGCCCAGCAATCCAAAATCCCTTTCGAGGAAGGGATCGTCCCCAACCGCTTCGTCGGCCGGACGTTCATTCTTCCCAACCAGATCGCCCGCGACCGCGCCGTGGCGATCAAGCTCAACATCATTCCCGACGTGGTGGCCGGCAAGCGGATCGTGATCGTCGAGGATTCGGTCGTTCGCGGAACGACCACGCGATCCAAAATGCGCGCCATCCGCGCCGCCGGCGCGAAGGAGATCCATCTTCGCGTCTCCTGCCCGCCGATTCGCCATCCCTGCTTCTACGGCATCGACTTTCCCACCAGTCAGGAATTGATCGCCCACAACCGCACGGTCGAGCAGATCCGCGAATTCCTGGAAGTGGACAGCCTGGCCTATCTCTCGCTCGACGGCATGCTCTCGTGCATGACGATGCCCAAGCAACATTACTGCACCGCCTGCTGGAGCGGGAATTACAAAATCCCCATCGACCAATCCCACGAGCAAATTCAGTTTCGAGCGCGATCAATTGCAGATGTTCACCCCCTGAACGCTTCACGCGGCTTGCCGACTTCAGTCGGCATGTTCCCCTCGTTACGAATTTTTCGTACCCATTTCCCTCGGCCGGACACATTATGGTTGAATGACCGTGACCACCACCCCATCCGATTCCTCGCTGCTGCACGAATTCGCGGCCCACCGCTCCCAGGAGGCATTCACCACGCTGGTCTCCCGCCACAGCGATTGGGTCTACTCCGCCGCCCTCCGCATGGTCCGCGACTCCCATTTAGCCGAGGACGTTGCCCAGGCCGTCTTTCTCATCCTCGCCCAGAAGTCCGCCAAGCTCGCCGATGTCCCCCTGAACGCCTGGCTTTTCAAGGTCACCCGCTACGCATCGGCCAACGCCGTTCGCGCCAAAACCCGGCGTGACAAATACGAAAGGCGCGCTGCCATGTCCGCTGCCGAATCATATCAGCCCGATCCCGACCAGTTATGGCAGGAGCTTTCCCCCGTGCTGGACGATTCGCTCAGCCGCCTCCGCTCCAGGGACCGCGATGCGCTGCTCTTGCGCTTCTATCAACAAAAGAATATCGCCGAAGTCGCCGAAGCATTGGGCGTCTCCGAAGGGGCCGCCAAAATCCGCATCCTCCGCGCCCTGGAAAAACTGCGCCGTATCCTGCGCCGCCGCGGCCTCGTCGCGCCCGCGGACGCGCTGGGTGCCGCGATGCTGACCCACATCACCCACACGGCCCCCGCGAACGTCGTCGCCAACTGCCTCCCCGCGTCCGCCTCGATCCATGCCAGTGCCATTGCCAAAGGAACTTCAACCATGATGACGATCGCCAAAATCAAAATCGCCGCCGCCGCGATCCTGCTCACTGGAATTCCATTAGGAACCGGGGCTTTGATCCTGGCGGATTCCGCCAATCGTCCCGCGCTATCCCCGCGCATTCCATTGTCTCGGCGGACATCCCGCCCGCACCGGATCAAGCTCCTTTCCTCGATCCCCGGATTGCGCCATTTGCGACGCGCCGCACGGACATCATCGTGGCGATCGATCTCACCAAACTTGATCTCGATGCCATCGCCGCCGACATGCGGCAAACACTCAGCCAATCTTCGATGAACGCGGCCTACAAAGCGCGCATCAATGCGCAATGATTCAGACGAGCGTCGATTCCGGCAAGCTATGGATCAACGGCTTCGAGCAAGCGGGCGGCAAAAGCATGTATCTGCTGGCGCGAGAAGATCAACTGGTCGCGGCGGCTCCGCCGGAAGACTCTTTGCACTTCAACCACGCCACGATTGTCTTCCCGGTCGATTCCCCCGCGGTGGCCCAGACCCTGGCCCGGTACATCGCATCGTCATCCGCTTCGGGACCGCTCACAATCGTCGGCAACGCCGCCGCACTGAATCCGCCGCTGTCCGAGCCGGACACCGGTTCCGATCCCCGCCCGGCGCTGGCCGCGGGATTGGCGGCTGGGGGCGACCTGCCGGTCCGCACCGCCATCAATCCGCTCAAGCTCAAGGCGATCATGTCGAAACTTATGGCCAGCGGCAAGCTTGCCCCAAACTTCGCCAGCCATGAATGGAACGGCGTGGAATTTTGCTCGATTAATCTCGTCCTTCCGCCCGCCGAATCGCCGGAATTTTTAATCGTTTCTCACCGCGAAGACCCTGCCTCGGCTGAAATCGCCAAGGCCGCGGCCATCCAACGAATTGCCAACGAACTCAATTCGCAGCCCAACACCGACAACCCGATTACCCAGAGCATGTTGAAATTCCTCGCCACGGAGAAATTCACGGTCAAGGATAGCGACGTTGTCGCGACGATGGATCTTCACGCCTATTGGGATCTTCTCTTTACGGCCGTTGCCAGCGCCTTACCACCCTCGGCTCCTCCACCGCAGGGGCCGACGAATTGAATCGTCAGGCCCGAAATTCAGCGTGACAAGCCTGCCGCCCACCGGTCCACGATGTCGCACAGAAGATGCACGATCAATACGTGCATTTCCTGGATTTGCGAAGTGACATTGCCGGGCACGATGATGACATGATCCGCCTCGGCCGCCGCCTTGCCCCCGTCGCGCCCCAGCAGCGCCACCGTGACGGCCCCTTTTTCCTTTGCCGCTTGCAGCCCGCGTACTACATTTTGGGAATTGCCGGATGTGCTGAATCCCAGCACCACGTCCCCGGGCTTTGCCAACGCCTGCACCTGCCGCGCGAAAACCTCCGCATAGCCGAAATCGTTGGCGATGCAGGTCATGGCCGGCCCATCCGCGCACAGCGCCGTGGCCGGAAGCGGTCGGCGATCGCGAAGAAATTTTCCGATCATCTCCTCGGCCAGGTGGATGGCATCCGCCGCGCTTCCGCCGTTGCCGAACGTCAGCAATCTCCCGCCGCTAGCGAACGATTCGCACAGCAGTGTCCCCAACTCCAGAATCTTCGGCGACAGTTCCTGAGAGACCCGTTGAACAAGGGCGGCGTGGTCGTTGATGTAGTCCCGAATGAATTCCGACATATCCGGATTCTCGGCCGCCGCGCGGATAAATGCAAAACCCCGCAAAGCGGGGGGCTAACGGACGGGCAATCGTATCGGTCCGCTTCCATTAGCCCCCCGCTTTGCGGGGGCTCGGCGTAACCACCGACCACTAACCACTCCCATTCCCCCACGGTAAGATTCGCTTCTCGATGATCTCCATCGTCATTCCGATCTTCAACGAGCAGGAGAATTTACCCGAGCTTCGCCGGCGTCTGGCGACGGCGATGGACAGCGCCGGCGAGCCGTGGGAAGCCGTGCTGGTCGACGATGGCAGCCGGGACGATTCCCCGCGAATCCTTCGGGAATTCCATGCCCAGGACCCTCGATTCAAAATCGTGACCCTCTCGCGGAATTTCGGGCATCAGCCCGCCATTTCCGCGGGCATTCATCATGCCGCGGGCGACGCCGTGGTCCTCATCGACGCCGATCTGCAGGACCCGCCCGAAGTCATTCCCGAGATGATCCGCAAATGGAAGGAGGGATTTCAGGTCGTGCTCGGCCAGCGCGCCAGCCGAGCCGAAGGCGGCGTGCGCGGCATCGGATTTCGCATGTTTTATCCCCTGCTCCGCCGAGTCAGCGATCTTCCCATCGCGCCCGACGCCGGCATCTTCGGCCTGATGGACCGCGCGGTCGTCAATGAATTCAACCAACTGCCGGAACGAAACCGTTTCATTCCCGGCCTGCGCAACTGGCTGGGATTTCGCCAGACCAGCGTTCCGTACGATCGCGCCGATCGCGCCGCCGGCAAGCCCAAGCAAACCCTCGGCCGGCTCATTCGCTACGCCGGCGACGCCATGGTCAGCTTCAGCTACAAACCGCTGCGGCCGCCACCTGGCTCGGATTCTGCGCCTCCGTCGTCGCCTTCGCGCTGGCGATCTTTTACATCGTCACCTTCTTCGCCTGGCGAAAACAAATCTCCGGCTTCACGACCGAGATCGTCTGCATCCTGTTCCTCGGCGGCGTTCAGCTCATCTCGGTCGGAATCCTCGGCGAATACATCGGACGGATTTATGAAGAAGTAAAACAGCGGCCGCTGTACGTCGTCCGCGAGAGACTGGGAGTGGAGAAGAAATCCGAAATCCGAAATCCGAAATCCGAATCAAATCCGAAATCCGAATGACGAAATCTCCAAACGGTCTTCGCTTCGGATTTCAGTCATTCGGACTTCTGGTTTCAAATCCTACCTCCCTCGTCTGTAGTAATGCGTCACGCCGCCGTAATGCCTCACGACCGGACGGTAATAAGGTCGGCCGTAATAATAGTAGCTGCTCGGATAACCGTACGCGTAATACGTGAACGCCGGCGCCGGCGCGTACACCACGGGCGGGGCGACGTAGGTGACCGGCGGCGAGACATAAACCGTCGGCGGGGCAACCGTCACCACCGGCGCAGAAACCGCCACCGTCGGAGGCGGAATAAACCGGAGCGGCCACGACCGCCGGGGCAAAAAACGGCCAGCCGAAATGGAATCCCAGAAAGAAATTTGGCCGTGCCGACGCCACGCTCGGCAACAGGGCCATCAAACCGCTGGCGGCAAACGTCGCTAAACGTTTCATGGCAAAGCTCCTTTCAATCCTCATGTTTTAGACAGGCTCCGGCCGGCTGGGTTAGCTCGGCCATTGCGCCGTCATCACAATACGCGTCAGGAGCGCTTGAACGATGCAGTTTGCCTAATGAACTGTGCAATAACGGTTTATGTCAGCCGATACGCTCGACAACCAGATTATCGCGATGCACCGCCTCGTCGTAGGCGGCCTCGGCAAGCAATTCGCGGACTTGCGGCGTTTTCTTGCCGCGCACCCGGCCCATGTCGGCGGCAGAGTAATTGCTCAATCCCCGTGCGATGATCTTCCCATCCGGCCCCTGGATCGCGACGACATCCCCTCGCGCAAAATCGCCTTCCACTTTCACGATCCCCGCCGGCAACAGGCTTTTATTCTGCTCCACCAATGCCCGGCGGGCGCCGTCGTCCACCACGATCGTACCCGCCGGCCGCACCGCGCCGATCCATCGGCTGCGCGACGACCGCTTCTTGGACGCCGACGGAATAAACAACGTTCCCAATTCCTCGCCGGACAACAATCGCGGCAGAATCCGCTCGATCCGTCCGTCGGCGACGATCATCGCGTCGCCCGCATCGTTGACCATCTGCGCCGCCTGAAGCTTCGAATCCATTCCCCCTTTTCCGAAATCCGATTTCTCCTCGCGGATAAGATGCCGTCCCTCCTCGGCCCGCTTGATCAGCCGCACCGGCCGACCGTCCTCGCCGAGCAGTCCATCCACCACGGTCAGCAGCACCAGCAGATCGGCCCGCATCGCGTGCGCGAGCAGCGCCGCCAGGATATCGTTGTCGCCGAAGGTGATCTTCACCAGTTCGGCCGTGCTGACCGTGTCGTTCTCGTTGACGACGGGGACGGCGTTCATCTCGTGCACCGCCGAGATCGTGTTGCGCAGATTCAGGAACCGCGTTCGATCGTCGATGTCCTCGCGCGTCAGGAGGATTTGGGCGACGGTCAACCGGTGCGGCTCAAAGGCCTCGGCCCAGATGTCCATCAGTCGTCGCTGACCGACCGCGGCGACCGCCTGCAACTTGGCCAAATCCGTCGGCCGCTGGCCCAGGCCCATTTCCCGCAATCCGCACCCGATCGCCCCGGAACTGACGATCGTCACCCGCACCCCGTCCCCACGCAGCCGGCCACCTGCTCGGCGATTTTCGCCACGAATGGCGCATCAATCCGTCCTTCGCCGTCACTGAGCAGTTGTGTGCCGAGTTTCACCACAACACTGCGGATGTTCCCGAGATATTCATTGCGGCCGGCCATGACGATTCACATTGTCGCATCCAGGCCTCCTCTTTCAAATCAGACCGGGGCCAGCCAACTTCACTCGGATTCAAACCCGAAGTCATTATTGATGTAAGACGTTATAAATTATAATGATATGGAGTAATAGTGCATCAGCGATACGGGCGATATGTTAAAATAGTAAAGATTTAAAATCAATATCTCCGATACCTAAATTGTCGCAAGTTATCCATTTTAACAGGCGGCGAATGAATAGCAGGCGGCACGGAAGCCTCTGAATCCTTTAATTCTGTTCCCCGGAATTAGGAAATTCCTGGAAACGTATTGGAGATCCGTGCCAATGAGCTTGTCAATTCCCAGCACCACTCTTGTTCAGCGTTACCTAAAACCATTGCTCGAAGGGGACCGCGTCCAATGCCGCCAGGTGATTGAGCACGCGCTTTTCGAGGGCGCCTCGGCTTACGAGTTGATGACCGAGTTGCTCTGGCCCGTGATGGAGTTGGTTCAATCCCATTACCGGGAAGACCGCATCAGCCAGAGCACGCTGAATCTGGCCACGCGGCTCAATCGCAGCATCACCGATCAGGTTTCCTCCCGGCTGGAGCGTCGCCCGTGCAACGGCCGAAAAACGCTGATCTTCTGCGGCTCGGATGAGCCGGAGGAACTCGGCGGCCAGATTACCGCCGACCTGTTCGAGGCCGACGGCTGGGAGGCGCGTTTCGCCGGCGGCGGAGTGCCGGATGATGAAGTTCTCAAGCTGATTGGCGAATACCGGCCGCATCTCCTGGTGATGTTCGGCACATTGCCCAGCGGCGTGCCATCCGTCCGAAAACTGATCGATTATCTCCGCGAAGTGAACAGTTGTCCGGACATGCAGATCATGTGCTGCGGCGGCATTTACAAGCGGGCCGAGGGATTGGCCGAGGAGATCGGCGCGGATTTATATGCCCCCGACGGCGCGCAACGCGGTGCAGACGGCCAACGCCAATCCCACGCGCAAGGCGACGGTCGACCAGCAGACCGTTGGCCGGACCCGCCGGATCCGCAAGGCCGCCGCACGCAAGGCCGCCACCACTCACCGCCAGTTGGTCAAATCCCGCGCCGGCGAGAACGAGTAACCAACGTCGATAATTCCTTTATTTTCATGCACGGATGCACCCAACCCGCGGCGCCATGGCGCCGCGGGTTTTTTGATTTCGTTATTTGACTTCGAATTTTCTCGCTCCCCGGCTAAAATGTCCGGAACATGAAAACGACCCTATGTTTGATCTTCGCCGCGGCGCTGCCGATTCTTTTGGCCGGCTGCACCTATCAAGAGCCGCCCGCTCCGCCGGCGACAGAGGCTCAGATTGCCGCCATCCGCAGCCAGTTCAGGAGAGCCGATCCCGAAGCCCGCGTCGGTGTCGTCGCGGCCGTTCTGCCCTCGGCCCATCTCGCTTCCGTCGGCGGCGTACGGGTTACCGACTTCACCGTCGGCGACATCATTACCTTCATCGATTCCAACCAGAAAGTTCTGGCCATGGGACACGTGGAGACCATCAACCCCAACACGTTGACCGTCCGCTACGACCCGCCGGGCGAGAATGGCCGTGATCCGGTGCCAGGCGACCTGGCCGTCCGGGCCATTCATTAGACAGGGGTGCGGATCATCACGCCCACGCCGCCGCGACCTCGGCTGATCCTCGCCAGCGGCTCGCCGCAGCGACAAAATCTTCTGCGCCGGGCCGGCTATGAATTCGTGACATTTCCCGCCGACATCGATGAATCCTCCGTCGCCGGCAATCTTGCCCCGGAGCAGGCCGCCATGCGAATCGCCTGCGCCAAGGCCCAGGCCGTTGCCGACGGATTTCCCGATGATGTCGTCCTCGCCGCCGATACGATCGTTGCCCTTGGCGAGAGCATCCTCGGCAAGCCCGCCGACGCCGCCGACGCCCGCCGGATTCTGGGCGCGTTGTCCGCCACGACTCATCGCGTCATCAGCGGCGTCGCCGTCGTCCGCCGCCGGCCCGCGCTTTCATTGTCGCGGTGCGTCATCTCCACCGTCGAGATGAAACCGCTCAGCCTCGTGCAGATTGACGCCTACATCGCCTCCAATCAGTGGCAAGGTAAGGCCGGTGCCTACGGCATCCAGGACCCCGACCCCTTCGTCAGCCGCACCGCCGGGTGTCTGACGAACATCATCGGCCTGCCCATGACAACGACGCAGGCGATGCTGGCCGAGGCGGGGATAGACAGAAGAGTGGTTAGTGGTTAGTGGTTAGTGGTTAGTGAGAAACCGTTACCGTCTTTCTCTAACCACTAACCGCTATCCACTAACCACTATATCATCCATCCTCGCATTCCTTCCGCTGGCAGTCGCTCTGATCGGTTGCAACAGGCCGCCCGCCGGTTCGCTGCCCGTCACGCGCATGCGGATCGGATCTGAAACCTTCAACCTCGAAATCGCCATCAAGCCGCACGACCAGGAAGTCGGCCTGATGCACCGCGATCACCTGGATTCCGATCATGGCATGATCTTCATTTCCGATGAGGCGATGACTCAAGCGTTTTGGAATCACGACGTTCATTTTCCGTTGGACCTGATCTTCCTCGCGGCGGATGGCCGGGTTATCAGCATCAAGCACATGGACGCTTACAACGATCGCAGCGTATACAGCGACGGGCCGGCCAAATACACCATCGAACTGAATGCCGGCACGGCGGCACGGTTGAACCTGAAATTGGGGGACCGCCTGGCGCTGCCGAAAGACGTGCTCAATCCGTCCACCCAATGACACCGGCCGGAAATCCGCCCCGCGGTTCAAGTTTTAGCCTCTCCTAGCCGACATCCGAATCAGAGGAATCCGTGCGCGCCGCAATCGATCGAACCCATTCTTGACCCGCCGATCGGCCCAAACCCGGTCGCCGATCAGGTCGAACAACTCGAAGCCGAGTTGAATTCGCTTCGCCAGCAAATCAGTTTCCTGCATCGCCGTGATGATACGCTGAACTTTTACATGCACCGCCTGGACGAGGAATTGCGCCTGGCGGCCCGGCTCCAGCAGGATTTTCTGCCCAAGACCCTTCCGCAGGTTGGACCAATTCATTTTCGCACGCTTTTCCGCCCGGCCGGATACGTCAGCGGAGACCTGTACGATGTCGCCCGGCTCGACGAGGCGCACGTCGGCTTTTACATGGCCGACGCCGTCGGCCACGGAATGCCCGCGGCCCTGCTGACGATGTTCATCAAGAACGCCCTGGTCACCAAGCAGATCACCGCCAAGGGATATCGTCTGCTGGATCCCGGCGAAGCCCTCGCCGGCCTCAACGCCGCGCTGGTCGAGCAGAAGCTCAACCATGCCACCTTCGCCACCGCGATTTACGGCATGGTGAACACCCACACCCTGATGTGCCGCTTCGCCAGCGCCGGCCATCCCCGCCCGATGTTGATGCGAGCCGACGGAACGGTTTTGGACCTCGAGTCCGAGGGCGGCCTGCTCGGCATTTTCCCCAACGAGCAGTATCTCGACGCCGAGATTCAGCTTCGCGCCGGTGATCGCCTGATCGTTTACACCGACGGCATCGAAGTCGCCTTCGCCGACGATCAGTGTCACGATACCGAGCTATGGCGCACGGAATTGCAGCGCCGCCGCGACATGCCCACCGAGCAACTCCTTCAGGAATTGTCCGACAGCCTCGACAAGGAAACCGGCAGCCTCCAGCCGAAGGACGATCTTTCGATCATCGTGCTGGAAGTGAAGTAAAGGCGCCGCGAAGAGCCGGGGCGTCCCCGCCCCGGAGCCTCACCGATGCTGATGATTGTGAATATGGTTGATGCAGTACGCCGGCGTGCCGGTACACAGGGGACAATAGCGGAATTCCATTTTTTGTCGGACTGATCGGTCACGCCGCAGACGGCGCAGACGTGCATCGGCGGCTTGGCGTCGCGGGCACGCGCCTGGGCCATGCCGCTCTTGAATTTCCGCCGGGAGCCGCGAATCCAATCGATCAGATCGGAATGGAAAAACAGCAGGAAATTGGCCGTTCCCGCCGCCACCTCGGCCCTGGTCGCCCAGTCGCCCATCAGAATCGCCAGCGCGTATGAGGCCCACCCGATCAGCGCCAGCCATTTCACTTTCACCGGCAGGATCAGAAACAGAAGAAATTCGAAATCCGGATACAGCCACGCAAAGGCGAGGAAGACCGATTCCATCAAGTAGAAATTGGAAACGACCGCATCGGGAATCAAGACCACCAGCACCGTCGCGACGTATCCGATCAAAATATACAGGTCGTAACGGAATGCTCCCCACCGCGCCTCCAGGGACGTGCCGACGAAGTAATAGACGAACAGGTAAAAAATGAAGAAAACCGGATGCATCAGCGGCGGCATGATCAGCAACGTGAGCAATCGCCACCACTGCCCGGCGAATAATTGATCGTGGCTCAACACCAGCTTCGCCACAAAATCCGGCCGGGCCAGCGACATGAAGAACGTCAGCCCCTGAAAGAGCAGCAAATAAAGCGTCAGGTTGACAATGGCGTAATCGCCGAATTTGCGCTCTAGACGGTTGACCAATTTCATTCGCGCTTCATCGTGAGGACGGAATCAAGGGTGTCAAGGATGATCCCGGCGTGCCGGTGGGTGGCTCCTTGCTGATTCTTGACCACTTCGCGGTGCGCAGCCCCATGGCCCCCGCCCGCGCTGGATCCATCAGCAATGTCTCAATCGCTCTTTTGAGTTCCGCGGCGTTTTGAACGACGAGCATCGCATCGGCCTGCCGGAAATAGTTCATCGCCTCGGCGAAATTCGCGGTGAACGGCCCGACGACGACCGGCTTGGCCAGCGCGGCCGGCTCGATCATGTCGCTCCCGTGCTGGCGATGGCCCAGGTCCACCAGCGTCCGCCCGACGAAAACCACCTCCGCCAGCGCGTAGAACTTTCGCAATTCTCCCATCGTGTCGCCCAGGATGATGGACGTGGCCGAACTCGACGGCGGGGGGCTCGGCTTCGAACGCCGAATGACGCCGAATCCATCCGCGGCAATCAGCCGGGCGACTTCATCAAATCGTTCCGGTTTGCGTGGAACGATCGCCAGCCGCAAATCCGCGAATCGCCCCAGCAACTGCCGATAGATCGGCAACAACATCGCCTCCTCGCCCGGCCCGGTCGATCCGCAAACCCACACCCGCTGCTTGCCCGCGGGCAATCCCACTGCCGCCGCCAATTCGTCTTGGCCATCAACCCGATCGACGATCTCGGCCGTGTCGAACTTCATCGTTCCCGTCACGCTGACGCGATCCGGCGCACGCCCAGTTCGACGAATCGCCTCGCGTATGTCTCGTCCTGCGCCGCAACGCGATGGAGCCGCGCGAACATCGACCCAACCAACGGCTGGGCGAGGCGATATTTCCGAAAACTTCCGGGCGTGATCCGGCCGTTGATGAGGATCACCGGAATATTTCGCCCGGCGCAGCGGCGGATGAAATTCGGCCACATTTCCAGTTCCAGCAGCGTCACGACCGCCGGCCGGAGCGTGTCCAGCAGCCGATCCACCGCCGATGTGAAATCCAGCGGATAGCGCACCAGCGTGACATCCGCCGCCGAGCCGTAAAGTTCCTGGCCGCGCGCATAACCGGTGTCGGTGGTGACCGAAACGATGAAATGGAGTCCGGGCCGGCTGGACCGAAGCAGATTCACCAGCGCCCGCGTGGCATTGATCTCGCCGAGGCTGACGGCATGGATCATGATCCCCGGCTTGGAAAGATCGCGCCCCGGCACACGGCCCATGCGCTGCGAAAACGCGCGCAGCACCTTGCGGCGGCTGGAGGTCTTCGCCAACCAGAACGGCGAAGACAGGCCGACGCCCAGACCGTAGGCGATATCAAAATGATTGATCATACGAAGCCGGCGCGTGTCATCGTGGATATCGCCACGATGCACCAAGGCCCCGCGCACTATACCGACCCACCCCAACCGCGCCGAGAACGCCCGCCTCCGCCTCAAAAGCACCTTTCCCGCAAAATCTCATTCCACCCCCATTTAGCTCCGGGTGATTCACCCGGGGCTAAGTGACAAGAAAGGAGGTGTTCACTCCGCTCCCGCCTTCCTCGCACTCACCAAAAACGTCGGCACGACAAACAAAAAATTCGGCCCCGTTCTTTTGACCTCTTTCATCTCGCACTCTTTCAAAACCCGCGCATATTCCCCCGTCTTCTGAATATCAACGATCGCCAATCGCCCCCCGGGCTTCAAAACCCGCACGATTTCCCGTATGGCCGTCGCCCGCTGCTCGCCATCGTAGATATTGTGGATGGCCCAGCTCGAAACCACGACATCGAACGTCCCATCCGCGAATTCCAGCTTCCGCGCATCGCCATCCTGCACCGCGGCCCTCTCGGCCACGCCTTCGAGCCGCACGTTTTCCAGCGTCGCCTCGCGCGAGTTTCCCGCTTGATCCACCGATTGCCACAGGTCGATGCCGACGGCTCTGCCGCTCCCCAGCCGTTTGGCCGCCGCGATCAGCATCAGCCCGTGGCCGCAGCCGACATCAAGCACCGATTCGTCCCCGCGCCACGGAATCGACCCAATGACGCAATCGCGAAGATGCAATTTCCCCACCTTGCTGCCCCAGACCATGATCCCGGCCGTGGCCACGTATGTCGCTCCAATCGCGACAGCCGGCCCCGCCGTCCACCGAATCCAGTTAATCCATCCCGGACCGCGCAGAAATAAAATCACCAAGCCGATCGCGATCCCGGCACATCCCAGCAAGAAAAACCGAAGCACCAGCCCGGGGCGCATCAATTCCATAGTTCGGCTTGGACATGCTGGAATATTCTTCTACCTGATCGCGGGCTCAAACTCTAAGCACCCCGAAGCCCGCCGCTCCGAAGAGATGCGGGTGATCACGCACAACATCAGCCTTCTCTTAGCTGACGAATACGAGGATTGAGAAAGAGCCCTCCCGAGCGCTTTGATTTCCAAAAATTGAATCTAGGCTTTTGTTAACTAGGTGTCTCCCCGTCTCATGCCTTGCTGTTCGATTTCTCGAACCTTGGTCATGAGGACGGGATGCGGCTGACAAGCGCGCCATTAAAATAGGTGGTTTTCCCTCGCTTCCGCAGAAGGTCATTTATCTTATGGAATTCCTGCTAAGAACCCATAATACGAACAAACAAACTACTATTCCTATCGCACCCACCATTCTGACATTCCACAGGTATAGATTTGACCGAATATACCTCCGACAGAATTTTGGTTGGATATATTTTTCGAGTAAACCCATTTTGCCCGTTGTGGCACAATCGATAGCCACCACGACTGCCTGAACCTTTCGGGGAAATATTACGAAAAACGTGCAGATGCTCAGCATGAAAAATAGATATAATAGGCCGATGATCAATTTCATTGGGTTTGCCATATCTTCTATACGACAGGTCAATCAAGCGGCTGTGACAAAAGTCAACCGATTTGAACGACGCATGTCGGCATCCTCCAAGGGCTTGCGTTTTGATAATCGTGTTCGGTGAAATCAAGGGGGTCGGGAGTCTTTGATTGGTCGGATTCGCTGGTGGTCGCGCGGACGTGGCGTCGATTCTAAGCCCAGTTTTTGCGCCGTGCTTCGTTGCCATTTCTGGTCTCCAGAGGGACGGCCTCATTTTACTCTTTCACCGGCGAAGAATGGAATCGGCAACAACTCGGGTTTCCGTGGAGCCGGAGACGTTGGCCCCGGAATCCAGGCAAAATGTTTCCCTATATTCCCATGTTTTCTCGAAAACACGTCTAAAACTTTCACCTCCGCGCTATAGATATAGAGGATGCTCTTCTGAGGCGTAGTCGCATGCTTCCAATCAGAATCCAATCGCCCGACCCGCTTCCCCGGCGGCCCGGGTCAACACGGTGCGTGCGTGGCCGGCGAACGCGAGACCGCTGAAAGAAAATTGCCGGCGATTTTATCTCTCCGCGATCTCCGCGTGCTCTGCGGTGAACAATCCCCGTTAATCGCGGTCGCGGAGGCTACTGCGAGAAGAAACCACGCGAAATGAATGATCGCTCGTCAGCTCGCTCCATCAATCGGTCATATAAATGCTACAAAGCAGGGGCAGAGGCGGTCCACATTTTTTTTCACCAGTAACAGTAACACCTTCGGCCCTGGCGCTATCGAAAACGCGGTTGGCGGGTTCGGCGCGGTCGGTTTCTAGCGGATCGTGGAGCCGTACGGATGATGATCCAAAATGTACCGGCACACCGGCGGGGGGGTGAGGAAGTCGATGGGTAATCCGGCTCGCACGCGGCTGCGGATGTCCGTCGAACTGATGTCGATCTGCGGCACTTCCACGACATTCTCCCGAAGCTTCTGAAACGCCGCCGGGAGCGTGGACCAGGAAAATTTCGTCCCCGGCCGGGCCATGATGAGAAACCGAACCTCCCTCAGCAGGGCATCCGGCTCATGCCAACTTGGCAGGGCATTGACCATATCGGCGCCGATCAGCCAGATCACTTCGGTCCATCCATCGCGTTTGAGCTGGCGGGCGGTGTCGATTGTAAAGCTCGGACCCGGCCGGCGTGTCTCGCGGTCGTCGATTTCGAAGCCGCTGGCCCCTGTGATCGCCAGCTTACACATTTCCAGCCGATCCTCGGCCGTTGCCAGGTCGGCGTGGCCCGGCTTATGCGGCGGCGAGCCGGCGGGGAACAGAATAATATCCGCACCCCCTTCGGCCTCCGCGGCCGCGCGGGCGCATAGCAGATGGCCGTTGTGGATTGGATTGAAAGTTCCGCCAAAACAGATTTTTTTCCGCATCAAATCCCGCGTTTCTGGATGATTTGACAGGTGAGGATAACGTTTCTGCCAAAAGTTGACCAATGGTCGGCCATTGCTGACGCCGGTCAATATAAGTGTCCACCGCCCCGGCCCGGAGCGGGCTGTTCTGGAATGCCTTGTTAGTCGTGCTGGCTTAATTACTTAGATGTCGAACAGAAAGTGGGTAAGAGACGTAAGTATTTGTTGGAGCAAACTGCGATAATTATTTGTCCGTTTGCGTACGCGGTTTGCTTTGGGGTGTATGGGAACGATCGTACAACGGACAGGAAAGTGAGGCCAAGATGGCCACGGAAATGAAGACAATCAAGAAACCGGTTCGTTCGGCGCTGATTCCCCGTTCTATGCGGGAGCGCGTCAATGGGCTGTTGGAAGAGAATTACGCCTATATGGACAGCCGCACGTTCCGCCACAAGTATGTGGAGGAAGAGCTGTTCACGGAGGACGCGGAGCGCGAGTTGCCGCTGACGAGTTGGTATCAGCCGACGCGCGACGACGTGGCCGATCTCGGCTACGGGTCGCCGCCGCAGTTGATGAAGGGCGCCGGAAGAGCGGCTCATGTTCCTGCGATTCAACTACTGCAAGAAGCGGCTGAGCGCCTTGCAAAAAGAGATCCGCGCCGAGCGGCCTGACCCGGCCAACGCCCGGCAATTCCTGGATTGGCATCGAAAATTCGAGCATTTCCGCGAATACCTGGTTCGGACGAACCTGGCGCTGGTGCTGGCGATGGCCAAGCGCACCCGGCTGGGCGATGTCGATTTCGCCGAAGTCGTCAGCGAAGGCAACATGGCCCTGCTGCGGGCGGTGGACAAGTTCTCCGTCGATCGCGGATTCAAGTTCAGCACCTACGCGTGCCGGGCCATCCTCAAGGCTTTCAGCCGCACGGCCATGAAGGCCTCCAAGCATCGCACGCGGTTTCCGTTGGAATTCGAGCCGGAAATGGAACAGAGCGATTGGGCCGACCGCCGCCGTGATCAGATCGAGGACGACTGCATCGACGAATTGAAAGCCATCGTCGATCGCAACCTCGCGGATTTGTCCAGCGTCGAGCAGACGGTCATTCGCCGCCGGTTCAACTGGCAGCAGAACGAGGAGTCGCCCTTGACGCTGGAAGAGGTCGGCAAGATCATCGGCGTGACCAAGGAGCGCGTCCGCCAGATTCAGAACAAGGCGCTGGCGAAGATTCGCATGGTGATGGAAGACGGCGTGCTGCGGGTCCATCCCCGCAGCGAAGAGGAGTCCAAGACGATCGCCGAAGCCCGAGCCGTCGCGCCCCCACACGTGACCGAGACCGCGCCAACAGGCTGAATAAGAACTGATTGGACCGCGGAGACGCAGAGCACGCAGAGAAGAAAACTCTTCTGTTTTTTCCCTGCGTCCTCCGCGTCTCCGCGGTCCAATTGTTATGCCGCGTGCGGGAGGAATCGCATCAGGCTTTCGGGAATCCGCTTCATCCCTCGTCGCACCGCCTTGCTCACCGCGTAACGCATCGACAGCTCCACCCGCCGATTCACCCTCTCGTTCGGTTCGATTCCGCGGCGGCGCATTTCCTTCAGGGCCCACATCCAGACGTGGAACTCCTCCTCGCAGCGCGTCCGATATCTCTCGAAGCCGATGACGTGATGGCCCACCTCGTGCAGGAAGATGGCCAGGCTCAGCGGCGTCTTGGGTCGGGGAGATTCGATCCAGTTGATGATCCGGCCGTCGTGGTAGTAGACGCGCCACGCTTTGCCGCTCATGCTGGAGCGCCAGCGCCTGATCCGGACGTCGTAGCGCCGCTTCATTTTCTCAACGATGTTTGTGAAGTCCGCCATGCTTCCTCGGTTTTGGGGCGACGCCGCCCAGTATCGACATTATGCCGCGTCCGAATTCACGCGTTTTGGCCGAAATTGAGCCGTTGCCAATTTGTACCAGTAAAGCTGCGGAAATTATCGGGTGTTTCTACAATGGCTGGTTTATGCCGCCCGCCGCCCAGTTTCCCGCGCCTCACCCCTCCCCCGGGGTGCTTCTGATCCTGTTTCTTATTCTAGGCGCTTCGGTCTGGGTCTTCACGATGCTGGTGCGGCGGGAAACCCGCCACCGCCGGCTCGTGGCCATGGCCCAATGGGCCCGGTCGCACGGCATGCAGTTACGCCGGGGCGACGGCGGCTGCTCCGTGCTTTCCCCACTCGAGCAATTCCATCCGAAAATTCGCCGCTGGCTTCGCGGCCGGGGAATGACGCTGGCGCAGATCGAAACCGCCGACGCCGGCATCACCGCCGCCGCCTTCGCCCAACGCCAATGGAACGTGATGCTGTGCGACCTGAAAACTCCGTGGGCCGCCAGCTGCGCTACGCCCAACCGCCCACGCCGTCAGCCTGGTCGATCTGTTTTCGCTTTCGAGTTATCCCTCGCTGATGCCGACCGACCGATTCATGATCTTCGGCTCCGAAGCCCGCGCCGCCAAGAGTCTGGCCGAATCGTCCGCCCCGGCCCTGTTGCCGCCGGACATCGCGCTGATCGTCACCGGCAACTATCTGATCCTCGATTTTTCCACCCGGCATTTCGACGAGATCGAATTCGAGCGACTTATCGACCTGGCCAAGCAATTGGCGCCGCATCTCTCAAATGCGCCCAGCCCGGTATAGCGCGGGCGCATTTTCGGGAGTTCAAAAATATCTCACGCAGAGGCGCAGAGCGCAGAGAAAATTGCCCTCTGAATTTTGAGTTCCTCTGCGCTCTGCGCCTCTGCGTGAGATCTGTCTTTGAATTGATGATCTCGCGCTTTCGTATGTTTCACGTTTTGCGGTAGGATCGGGCGCGATGGCCGACACGCCGGACGACTTCGAATTGATGCAGCGCATCGAGCGGCAGGACGCCGATGCCCTTGCGGAAATATACGATCGCTACGGCGGGCTGATTTACACGCTGGGCCTTCGCATGCTCCACGATCGCGGCGAGGCCGAGGAACTCGTCTCGGATGTTCTGCTGGAAATCTGGCGTCGCTCCTGGCGATATGATCCGACCCGCGGCGCACCCGCGACCTATCTGATGACCCTGGCCCGCAGCCGGGCGATTGATCGCCAGCGATCGGCCGCTTTTCGCACCAAGAGCCAATTGTCCAACGCCGAGCTTCCGGGATCGGCCGATCCGTCGCCCGCGCCGGATCCGCCCGCCAGCGCGATGCTCAACGAAAATCGCCGGCGCGTTCTCGCGGCGATGCGGCAACTGGATCCCCTGTATCGCCAGGCCATCGAATTGGCATTTTTCGACGGATTAAGTCATACGCAGATCGCCGAGCGACTGAGCAAGCCCCTGGGTACTGTGAAAACGTATATCCGACAGGGGCTAATCCATCTGCGCGACTGCCTACGTAAGGAATAATGGGAGAGCCCGTTTTGAATTGCCAGGACCGAAAAGATCAGATTCTTCTGTATGTCGCCGGAATGCTGGATGCCGGCGAGGGCGAAGAGCTGCGCCGGCACCTGGCCGGCGGATGCCCCCAGTGCGCCGGCTATCACGCCGAGGCCGAGGCTATCCTGGCGATGCTGCCCCTGTCGCTTCCCGCGCAGCCGCCGCCGCCGGCGCTGAGGGATTCCATCCTGAACCGAGCCCGCACCGCCCGCACCGGCGCCTCGCGCGGCTGGGACCGCATCGTTCTCTCCGGCGCCATTGCCGCCGTATTGGCCGTCGCAGTCACGCTTGGCATCGTCAATCATTTCCGGCCCAAAACCGAGGTTTCGCCCAACGGCCAAGCCACCATCGCCAGCCTGCAAACTCAATTGATGTTGGCCCAGGGTGAATTGGCCACAATGAAGCGACAATTTGGGGGGATGGAGTTCGCCGAGCTGACCGGCTCGGGTCAACCGAATGCCGTTGGGCACGTCTTCATTGATGAACAAATGAAAAAGTTGTATTTCTTCACCTGTGGCATGAAGCCGGCCCCGGACGGAGAAACTTACGAATTATGGATCATTTGCGACGATCAAAAAATTCCGGAGGGGACGTTCGACGTCGGCCGCGAAGGGACCGCCGTCATGCTCGGCGCCGTGCCGGCGATTCCGGCCCAGGCGACGGTGTCTCTGGCCGTCACCGATGAGCCCATGCACGGCCCGCACCAACAGCCCACCGGCCACCTGCAAATAAAAGGAATCTTGGAATAATTCAGCGGCAAGACGGCGCGGACATGCCTTATCATGGCATCGAATCCGGCGACCCCTGGAGAAAACCGACCGCCCGATATCCCACCTCATCCACCGCGGCCATCAGTTCGCCGATCTTGACTAGCGACGGATCGAACAGCACCGACGCCTGCTGACTGTTGAAATCCACTTCCACCTCATGCACCCCCGTCTTGGCCGATATCGACTTTCGGATCACCTGTTCGCACTGGTGGCAGTGCATCCCGTCGATGCGGATGATCACAAACTGATCTTTTGCGACATCGGATGGCATATCGCGCCAGACACAAGTTGACCATATTACGATAGGCTCACATTCGGCCGTACACAAGAAGGGGGTATGCGAAAAGCGGGGACAATAAGGCACGGAGGCACCAAGGGAAACGCAAAAAGGGAGGCATTTCCGCCTTTCACTTCGTGCCTTCGCGCTATTTTTACTTTCCCCACTCCACCTCCTAACCTATGAGCATGATCGTATTGATCGACAACTACGATTCCTTCACCTACAACCTGGTTCAAAAGCTGGGCGAGGTGGACCCCAGCCGAGAGATTCGCGTCTTCCGCAACGACAAGGTGACGCTGGAGGAGGTGGAAGCGCTTTCCCCCACGCACATCGTGATCTCCCCCGGCCCCTGCACTCCCAAAGAAGGCGGCATCAGCAACGACATTATCCGCCATTTCGGCCCCAAGCTTCCCGTCCTGGGCGTTTGCCTCGGCCATCAGTGCATCGGTTTCGTCAGCGGCGCCATCGTCGAGCGGGCCGAGCGCCTCATGCACGGCAAGACCGATCAAATCCACCACGACGGCAAGAGCATTTACGTCGGCATGCCCAATCCATTCACCGCCACGCGCTATCACAGCCTGATCATCCGCCGCGGCACGCTGCCGGCCGATTACGAGATCACCAGTTGGACCGATCACGACGAGATCATGGGCGTTCGTCACAAGGCCTGGCCGCTGGAAGGCGTGCAGTTTCATCCCGAAAGTTTTCTGACCGAACAGGGCGAACGCCTGCTGGCGAATTTTTTGAAGAAGTGAATTGAATCTGGCCGCAGGGTGCGAAGTGATCGGAGACGCCATGGCTTGGGCGGCGACGCCGGAATTGCTCCGGTCACGGGTAACGGGCCGAGCTAACCCGATAACCCGGCAAATGACGATATCAGTCAACGATGTTGGGTGTCCTGCATGAGGCGCTGAAAGAGGACCAAGCCGTGGAACTTGCGGCGGCGCAGAGCCGCGGCGATGACGGCTTGACCCAACTCACGATCCAAAACGCCTTCGATCTGGCGGTGCAGCACCACAAGGCCGCTCGGCTGGCGGAGGCGGAGAAGCTCTATCGGGCGGTCCTCGCGGTGCAACCGGCTCATTCAGGGGCGTTGCATCTGCTAGGCGTGCTGAGAGGGCAGACGGGGCATCAAGCCGTCGCGGTGGAATTGATCCGCCAGGCGATCGCGATTCATTCGACCAATGCCGATTACCACAGCAATCTGGGAAAATTCCTGACCGAGACGGGGGAAAATGATGCGGCGATCGCCTCCTGTCGGCAGGCGATCTCGCTCAATCCCCATCTCGTCGATGCGCACCTCAATCTCGGCGTCGCCTTGGAAGCCCAGGGTCAATTGGACGCGGCAATCGCGTCATTTCGGGAAGCGATTCGTCTGAAGCCGGATTACGCCGAGGCGCACAACAATCTGGGCGCCGCCTTGAAATCCCAGGGTCGATTGGATGCGGCGACGGCGTCATTTCGCAAGGCCCTCGCGCTGAAGCCTGATTTCGCCGACGCGCATTGGAATCTTGCGCTCGTCCAATTGTTGGAGGGAAATTTTCGAGAGGGATGGAAGGAGTACGAGCAGCGATTGGAATTCGAAGAAAACGCGATGCTCACGCGTTGCTTTCCGCAGCCCCAATGGGAGGGGGACGATTTAACCGGGCGAACCATCCTGCTGATCGCGGAGCAAGGACTTGGGGATACGATCCAGTTCGTTCGGTATGCTCCCCTCATCGCGCGGCGAGGCGGAAAGGTTGTCGTGTGGTCTCGTCCGCAACTCAATCGCCTGCTGCAACGCGTCCCGGGGGTGGATCGGGTTCTGGTGCAGGGCGATCCGTTTCCGCCGTTCGAGGTTCAGTGTCCGCTGCTGAGTTTGCCGAGGGTTTTTGGCACGACCGTGCAGAGCGTTCCCGCGGAGGTTCCATATCTGTCGGCCGATCCGGAATTAGCGAGCCGATGGTCGTTGCGATTCGCAGCAGAGGACCGCCGCCGGCGGATTGGGCTGGCCTGGGCGGGAAGCCCGACTCACAAGGGCGATCGGATCCGTTCGATATCGCCTTCGTTGCTGTCGCCGTTGGCCGCCGCGAAAGAGGCGAGGTTTTTCAGTTTGCAAAAAGGGGACGCGGCTAAGCAGGCCAACCTGCTGCCGGCGCAGATGCAGGTCACGGACTGGACGGAGGAACTGACGGATTTTGCCGACACCGCGGCGCTGATTGCCAATCTCGATCTGGTGATCTCCGTGGATACGGCCGTGGCTCACCTGGCGGGGGCCATGGGCAAACCGGTATGGCTAATGTTGCCGTTTATGCTGGATTGGCGGTGGTTGCTGGATCGTCCGGACAGCCCGTGGTATCCAACCATGCGGCTGTTTCGGCAACCAAAGCTGGGCGATTGGTCTAGTGTGGTAGACGCGGTGGCGGCGGAATTGCAAAGACCCCAAGCGACGGCCGCGAGGCGGCGATTTCGCACGGCCGCGGCGGCAATGGCGATTCCACCCGCATCCCACCGAAAGAAACCGCAAAGAATTCAATAGACATCTCAGGCTCGATTCCTGATCCAAAGGGACAGCGCCTCAGCCACCCGTGCGACGACGCTGTCCCAGTCTCCCCAGGAGGTCTGGCGGAATAACCGCATCGTTGGATACCACGGGCTGTCCTCTCGTTCCAGCATCCAGCGCCAGTCCGAATTAGATGGCAACAGCGTCCAGACCGGCTTGCCCATGGCGCCCGCCAGATGCGCCACCGCCGTGTCCACCGCGATCACCAGATCGAGATTCTCAATCAGCCCCGCCGTGTCGGCAAAATCCTTTAACTCCTGTGTCCAATCGACCAGTTCCAAGCCCGGCGGCGTCTTGCTTTCGGCGGCTGCCTCGCCTTTTTGCAGGCTGAAGAATCGCACACCCGGCGTCCGACCCAGCGGTGCCAATCTTGCCAGCTTCATCGACCGGTTGCGATCGTTCTTGTGGGCTGGACTTCCCGCCCATGCCAAGCCCACCTTCACCATCGAACAATGCTCGGCCAGTCGCTGTTGCCACTTTCCCGCTTCCCCGGCGTCAGCCCGCAAATAGGGGATGAGGTTGGGAATGCTGGCCAACGTTGTCCCGAAAACCCGTGGCAGACTTAGCAGAGGACAGTACAGATCAAAGGCCGGCAAGGCTTGGCCTCGGACCACGATTTGGCATCCGTCGGCGATGGTCTGGAACAGCCGTTGGAGTTCCGGCTGGCATCCGAGGATGATTCTCCCGCCCCGCTGGGCCACCCGCGGCAAGTAGCGGATGAATTGCAGGGCATCCCCAAAACCCTGCTCCGCATGCAGCAGAAGGCTGCGACCTTCCAATGAACTTCCGTCCCATTGCCTTTGAGCGGAATCCCTGAGGAAGGGTAACTCTTTGCGCTTCAATCGCCATTCATACTCCTCCCAGCCTTGCTGAAAATCCTCCCGCGCCAGCAGCGATGCGGCCAGATTGAAGTGGGCATCGGCGTACTCGGGCTTGAGGGCGATCGCTTGCCGATAGGCGGCGATGGCCTCGTCGCATTGTCCTTTGCCGCCAGGGTAGTGCCGAGATTGTTGTAGGCCTCCGCATAACCGGGCTTGAGGGCGATCGCCTGCCGGGAAGCGGCGATGGCCTCATCGAGTTGTCCCTTGTCTCTCAAGGCATTACCGAGACTGTTGTGGGCTTCGGGTAAACTGGGCTTAAGGGCAATCGCCTGGCGATAAACTGCGATGGCCTCATCGAGTTGTCCTTTGTCCGCCAGGGCGTTGCCGAGATTGTTGTAGGCTTCCGCGTAGTTGGCCCTGATGGCGATCGCCTGGCGACAGGAGGCGATGGCCTCATCGAGTTGTCCTTTGCCCGCCAGGACATTGCCGAGATTGCTGTGGGCTTTGGCGTAGCTGGGGTTGAGGGCGATGGCCTGGCGATAGGAGGCGATGGCCTGGTCGGTTTGTTCTTTGCCGGCCAGAGCATTGCCCAGATTGTTGTGGGCTTCGACGTAATTGGGCCTGAGGGCGATGGCCTGGCGATAGGCGGCAATGGCCTCATCGAACCGTCCATTGCCCGCCAGGATATTGCCAAGATTGTTGTGCGCCTCGGCATAGTCGGGCTTGATGGCGATCGCCCGACGGATCAATTCTATCGCGATCTCAGTCCGTCCTGACTGGAGGGCAATCACACCCAGATAGTGCATCGCATCGGCTTGCTCCGGCCGCTCGGCCAGGATCTGCCGATAAATCCGCTCGGCCTCGCGCAGCCGCCCGGCTTGATGGTGCTGCAATGCCAGATCGAGGAGGTGTTGGAGCGTAGTAGGTTGAGCCATGCCGAAACCAGCAATATCCAGTGTGGCCCGCCGTCTGACAAGCCAGACGGCAATAACTCGGTCTCCCGGTTTTTTCCCAGCGGATCACGAGTTTATCAATTGGACCGAACACGAGGGGATCATGAGCGTCCGCCGCAAAACCTGGACATTGGAAGGCGTGCAATTCCATCCCGAAAATTTTCAACTGAACCGGGCGATCGCCTGCCCGCGAATTTTTTGGGGAAATGATTCACGTCGGTTATTCTGCCGCCGGTCAATCGGAAAGGAGTCCGTGCAACTGGACGAGCTGTAAAATGAGGACTGCATTGAGGGGATGGGCCGAATACCGCCATGCTCGGTGGATCTGGCCTTTGCCGATCCCCCGTTCAACATCGGCTACAAATACGACGTTTACGAAGACCGCCGCGCCGCGGATGAATACCTGGCATGGACGAGGAAGTGGGGCGAGGCGCTGGTACGCGCGCTCAAGCCGACCGGCACATTCTGGCTCGCCATCGGCCACGATTTCGCCGCGGAACTCAAACTGATCTTCCAACGCGAATTGGGACTCTTTTGCCGCAGTTGGGTCATCTGGTATTACACGTTCGGCGTCAACTACAAGCAGAAATTCAGCCGCAGCCACACCCACCTGTTCCACTTCGTCAGGGATCCGAGAACCTTTACATTTAATATTGACGCCCTCCGCGTTCCCTCCTGCGCGGCAATTGGTTTACGCTGACTCGCGCGGGATTCCCGCGGGCGCTTGCCCGATGACACATGGATATTGCGGCCGCAAGATGCCCCCGAAAGTGTTACGCCCCGAGAAAACGTGTGGTACTTCCCCCGTGTCTGCGGAACTTTCAAGGAGCGCGCCGGCTGGCACGGCTGCCAAATGCCGGGGCCTTTAGATATTGCCGATCCGCGAATATTCGCGTGCGTCAAGCGTCCACGGATGTACAATTAAAACTATCGCGAAATATGGACTTCGCTTTGGGTTTCTCAAAAATCGACTGGCCGCACAAACGCGGCCGGGGAGGTTCACGATGACCACATCTTTGACGGAAGCCGAAATGGTTCGATTATGGGAACTGCATACGCAGCTTGAATTCGCCACGAAGGACGCCGTGGCGACCGTCGCCACGATGACGCCGGACAATTACGTGAATCACGTGCCGGTCATGACCGGCGGGCGCGGGCGTGACGAAATGATCGAGTTCTACGGCAAGTTTTTCATCCCCCAGATGCCCGCCGACACCAAGCTCCGTTTGCTGGCCCGAACGGTCGGAAAAGATCGGCTCATCGACGAGTTCGTTTTTTCATTCACGCACGACGTTGAAATGGCCTGGATGCTGCCGGGAATTCCGCCGACTCACCGCAAAGTTGAAGTTCCGACCGTCGTGGTGGTTCAGTTCCGCGGCGACAAAATCGCCTGCGAGCGCATCTATTGGGATCAGGCGTCGGTCCTCGTTCAGATCGGGCTGCTGGATCCGAAAAACCTGCCCGTCGCCGGCGTGGAGTCGGCCCGCAAGTTTGAGAATCCTCAGCTTCCTTCCAATGAACTGATGCACAAATCGACGCGAAAATAACTGGGGAGTTCAGGCTGCCTCGACGGTAAGTCTTAGGCCGACCGCCTTGGTCACCGCCACCAGCGTCGAAAGCCGGGGATTCCCGCGGACCGAAAGGGCGCGATGAAGGCTTTCGCGTTCGATTCCCGCTGCCCTGGCGATTTTGGTGAAGCCGCCCCGCGCTTCGGTAATCCGACGCAGGGCGATCAGCAGCACCTTCGGTTCATCCATGTCCTCGAGCGCCGCCTTGAGATATTCCGCGGCGAATTCGGGGTCGTCTTTCAATTTTCTCCTCCTCATCTCGTCGTGTGAGACACTAATGCGATTTTTCATGGTTTGATTGTCCATTGTTTTCTGATAGTCCCTGGCGAAATCAATGCGCTCTATTGCTGTAACCTATAAATCATTCTCTGCCAACGCGTAATCGCGTATCTCGGCTCGTTTGCAGGCGGAACCTGGAATGATCTGTCCGAGAAGGGTAAGACACATGCCATGGCCGAATCCACCGAGCCTTCGCCGCCCCAACCAAGTCCGGCGAGCCAAGTCGAGCCAACCGTTCAGCAAACCCGAGCCGTATGGGAATCGATCGCCGGGTGGTGGGACCGGCACATTGGCGAAGGCAACGACTTCCAGAAAACGCTCATCATCCCGGCCACGGATCGGCTGCTCGATCCCAAGCCGGGACAGACGATTCTCGACGTCGCCTGCGGCAATGGGAACTACTCGCGCCTGCTCGGCCGGCGCGGGGTGCATGTCGTCGCCTGCGATTTCGCGGAGAATTTTCTACAGGCCGCCCGGCAGCGCACAACGCCGGAGGATGGGCAGATTGAATATGTTCGCATCGACGCGACCAGCATGGCCGAGCTGTTGACGCTCGGCGAGGGGCGGTTCGATGCGGCCGTGTGCAGCATGGCGATGATGGACATGATCGCGATCGATCCGCTGATGGATGCCCTGCGCGAGTTGCTCAAGCCCGCCGGCCGGTTCGTCTTTTCCTTGCCGCATCCCTGCTTCAACAGCAACGACATGAAGTTCACGGCCGACCTGGTGGTTCAGCACGATCGGATCGAACAGGTGTTCGGCGTGGAGATTCGGCAATACCTCACGCACCGTCCGGGCCTGAGCGTGGGGATCGTCAATCAGCCCAAGCCGCACCATTTCTTCCATCGGCCGCTGTCGGCGATCTTCGCGGCCTGTGTTTCCGGCGGTTTCGCGGTGGACGGCCTGGAAGAGCCGGCCTATCCGCCCGCGCACCTCGCCAGCAAAAATCCCTTCTCCTGGCAGAAGCGCCCCGAGATTCCCCCAGCGATCGTGATCCGGGCAACGCCCAGGAAATAAGTTGGTCTAATTTGGCGCGGCCACGCGCACCGCAATCGCCTTGCGGATTCGGCTCAGCAAATCCTCGAATCCGAACGTGGCCTTGGGGACCAGGTCATTCACATGCAATTCCCTGGCGCGGGCGACCAGTTTGTTGTCGTCCTGCAACCCGGTGAGGACAATCACGGGAATGCGTTCCCATTGCGGGTTGCGGCGGACCATGCGCAGGAACGTGATGCCGTCCATCTCCGGCATCATCAAATCCAGCAGCACCAGGTCGGGCTTTTGGGCGTAGAGCGTCGCATACGCCTCCTTCCCGTTGGCGGCCCGGATGGTTTTGAACCCCTCGTATTCCAGCAGCTTGGCGACCGATTCCCGAGCCAGAGCCATATCATCAACGACGAGAATGACGGGCATGGCCGATCCCTTCCATGGTATTGCTTCCACTTTGCGTCGGACGGGTTCTCCCGTCAATAGCCCAGCCAATCGACCCAACCGCGCAAAACGTGTTGCTTGCGACATTGTGAAGGATTTGTACAATCCCGTGCCCGCCGCAAGGCGCGGATGGTAAGTTCGATTTTCATAAGGAATCCCTCATGCCCGCTACCGGAAAAATCACGCAGGTGATCGGCTCCACCTTCGACGCCGAGTTTCCCGAAGGATCAGCTTCCCGAAATCTACAATGCCGTGACCATCGACGCCGCGCCGACCATGGGCCGGCCATGCATCTGGTCGGCGAAGTGCAGCAGCACCTCGGCGGCGGCAAGGTGCGCGCCGTGGCCCTGGGCATCACCGACGGCCTGCGCCGCGGCATGGATTGCGTCGATACCGGCTCGTCCCTGACCGTTCCCGTCGGCAAGGAAACCCTCGGCCGCGTGTTCAATCTCCTGGGCGAGCCGATCGACAACCGCGGCCCGGTCAACGTGCAGCAGCGCCGGCCCATCCATCGCGAGCCGCCGCGAGTTCGTCGATCTGACCCCCAAGGCCGAGGTCTTCGAGACCGGCATCAAGGTGATCGACCTGCTGACGCCGTTCCTTCGCGGCGGCAAGGCCGGACTGTTCGGCGGGGCGGGCCTGGGCAAAACCGTCGTCATCCAGGAACTGATCGCCCGCATCGCCCAGCAGCACGGCGGATATTCCGTCTTCGCCGGCGTCGGCGAACGCACCCGCGAAGGAACCGATCTCTGGCTCGAAATGCAGGAAGCCCAGATCGGCACCACCGGCAAACACGTCATCGATCAGACCGTCATGGTCTTCGGCCAGATGAACGAGCCGCCGGGTGCACGGCTTCGCGTGGCCCTGAGCGCCCTGACCATGGCCGAATATTTCCGCGACGAAACCGGCGCCGACACGCTGCTGTTCATCGACAACATCTTCCGTTTCACGCAGGCCGGTTCGGAAGTGTCGGCCCTGCTGGGCCGCATGCCCAGCGCCGTCGGTTATCAGCCGACGCTGGCCACGGAAATGGGCGAACTGCAGGAACGCATCACCAGCACCAAGCAGCGGCGCCATCACCTCCGTGCAGGCCGTTTACGTTCCCGCCGACGATCCGACCGATCCCGCCCCGGCCAATGCGTTCGCGCATCTCGACGCGTTCATCTATCTGGAACGATCCATCGCCGCCAAGGGGATTTATCCGGCCGTCGACCCGCTGGCCTCGGCCAGCCGCGCGCTGGACCCGCAGATCGTCGGCGAGGAGCACTACCGCATCGCCCGCAAGGTGCAGAACATGCTCCAGCGCTATCGCGATCTTGCAGGACATCATCGCCATCCTCGGCGTCGATGAATTGAGCGAAGAGGACAAGCTGATCGTCGGCCGCGCCCGCAAGATCGAGCGTTTCTTCAGCCAGCCGTTCTTCGTCGCCGAGCAGTTCACCGGCAAGAAGGGCATTTACACCAAGATTGCCGACACGCTCAAGAGCTTCGACGACATCTGCAACGGCAAAGCCGACGATCTGCCGGAGCAGGCGTTTTTGTACGTCGGCACACTGGATGACGTGCGGGCAAGCGCCAAGGGGATGGCGAAGTAAACCTTGTTCCGTTAGCCCCCGGCTTCGCCGGGGTTTCTTTATGCCAGAATCAAGACGCGAGATATGATGACAGCATGGCCATTTCCCTCCGCTTGCGGCCTGCGGTATTGGCGATCTACCTCGCATTATTCTGCGCAATTGCCGCTTTCGCCGACGACATCGACGGCGTCCAGCCCGCCGCCCTCGATCAGCCACGGATCAATCTGGTCATCCGCCGCCGTCCGAATGGCCCGCCGCTGATGTCCAAAACCACGGGCGGCGACGCCTTCAACGTCGAAGCATTTCTCGATACCGGCGCCAGCTCGATCACTCTCTCAGCCAACACCGCCCAACTCCTCGGCATCAAACGTGAAATAGTCGGCCAGCAGGAAGCTGCGCTTCCAGGATGTCGGCGTCGGCGGGGGAAGCGAATTCGCCGTATCCGAACCGATCTTTCTTTCTCTCGCCCCCATGGCTCCCAATGTGGATGTCGAGCAGAAGGACGCGATCGCCATGACGTACAACCTGACCGTCGGGCCGTATCGCGCCGAGATCGGGCCGCTGGGATCAACGGATTTCCTGAGCGCCCTGGTCCTGGGCGACATGGACATCGTGGGAATGCCGGTCATCGCGGGGAAGATAGTCGTGCTGGATCCCAGGGATGTGAATTCGATGACGGACAAGATTCGCACCACCGTTTACGATGCCGCAACCGCCGCCGCCGCGAAATCGCCGATTCCCAAGACCAGCCGGCACGTCAAGCTCGACTTCGTTTCCTTCAGCCGATTCACCAAGATTTCGCCGCCCGGCGCCGCCGCCGGATATCGGGGCCAATCCGATGATTCGCGTGAACGTCCTGCATCACGGAAAAACTTCCGCCGAACTCTGGCTCCTGGACACCGGCTCCGCGGCCTCGATGATCTCGACCCGGCAATCCGCCGCGCTCGGCATCACCTACGCCGCCGGCGCCGTTGGGCCTCGCCTGAGCGGTCCAACGACCGATCGGCAATTCATCATGTCCGTCGGCGGCATCGGCGGCACGAAAAAGTCCGCCGGCTTTTTTCTCGACAAGCTTTCGCTCCCCACGATCGAGCAAGTTCCGATCACGTTCGTCCACGCCCCGGTTTTGGTGGCCGACATCACGGTGACAGATTCCGTCGGCCGGTCGTTCACGCTGGATGGCGTCTTCGGCATGAATTTCCTGGTCGCCAGCGCAATGGTGGATGAAAGCAGCCTGATTCCGGATATCGACCACCTGACGCCGGGCGCGTTTCGCTGCATCGTGCTGAATCAGCCCGCGGGCTGGCTGGGGGTGGAGAGGAATCATGAATAAGTGGTTAGTGGTTAGTGATTAGTGGTTAGTCGCGGAGCACTAACCACTAATCACTAACCACTAACCACTAACCACTCCTCCGGCCTATCATTATCAGACCAGCGGAAGTGTCTTATGTCCCCTATTTCCAAGACCGATTCGAAGATGTCGGCGGCTGTCCCTGATGAGCATTCTATGACCGCATTCGTGGAGTCGTGCGTGGAAACTGTAGCTGGCTCCGCCCAGAAGGCGGAGCGCCGCGTCCGCGGCCGGCCGCGATTCCGTAAGCTTCTCCGCCTCCTTCAGGAGAAGCGAAACATCCTCGTCACCACTCATCGCTATCCCGATCCCGATGCCCTGGCCAGCGGATGGGCGCTGTGCCTTTTGCTCACCGCCCAACTGCCCCAGGCCTCGATCACCATGTCGGTCAAGGACCAGCTCAGCGGCGGAGTGAACGAGGTGTTCATCCGCCAGTCCGGACTCAAGCTGGCTCCCTGGGACGATGCCGCCCTGGCCAATTTTGACGCGATCATCCTCACCGACGTTTTGCCGGACGTCGCTTACAGTCCGCTGCCGGCTGGGCTGGCTCCGCTGGCGGTGATCGATCACCACCGCAGTCGTCGCCGGCCCAAATGCCCGTTCTGCGACATTCGCACCGACGTTGGCGCGACCAGCTCCATCATCTTCAGCTATTACATGGAAGTGGAGGAGCCGATTTCGCCGGACTTGGCGGCAACCTTGTTGTATGCCATTGAATCCGACCTAGCCGGCGCGGCCGGTCAGCCGGGCGAGTTGGACAACATCGCTCTTTCCAGCCTCACCCTCCTGGCCAACACGCGCAAGCTGTATCAGATGCGTTACGTCGATTTGCCGCAGAGTTATTACATCTGCTACCACAGCGGCCTGTCCAACGCGATGTATTACGACAATGCGATCCTTTCACATCTGGACACGATCGATTCGCCGGAGAAGCCGGCGATGGTCGCCGATTTTCTGCTGCGGTTTGAGCCGGTGCAGTGGGCGCTGGTGACGGCCGTGTACGAGAATCGCCTGGTCATCAGCCTGCGGACCAGCAGCGCCAAGCTCTCGGCTGCGGACATGATCCGCCGGCTCCTCCGCGGCGACGGCGAAGGCGGCGGCCACCGCACCAAGGCGGGTGGATTTATTCCTCTCGAGACCAGCACCCCCGCGGAGATCGACCGCAAACGGGCGATACTCCGCCGACGATATCTGCGGGCCCTGAAAATCAAAAGTTCGCAGGGGAAACGATTGGTGCCGAAAGCGGAATAGTTGCTTTGGTCATTTGTCATTGGTCATTTGTCATTTGCAAGCGACCAATGACAAATGACAAATGACACCTTACTATCTTCGCTGCCATGAGCGGCGAAATTTCCAGAACTTATGAGCCCGCTTCCATCGAGGCCGAGGCCTATCGCGTCTGGCTCGAGGAGCGATGTTTCGCGGCCGACCCGGCCGGGCCGGGGGAGCCGTATTGCATCGTGATTCCGCCGCCGAACGTCACCGGCGCACTGCATCTGGGCCATGCGATCAACAACACGCTGCAGGATATTCTCACCCGCGTTCATCGCATGCGCGGATTCAACACGCTGTGGATTCCGGGGATCGATCATGCCGGCATCGCCACGCAGGCGGTGGTGGAAAAGCAGCTCAAGGAAAAGGAAAACAAAACCCGCCACGATGTCGGCCGCGAGGCCCTGGTCGAGCGAATCTGGCAATGGAAGCAGCAGTACGGCGACCGAATCCTCGAGCAGCTCAAGCGCCTCGGCTGCTCCTGCGATTGGGACCGCACGCGCTTCACGCTGGACGAGCAGTGCGCCCGGGCCGTGCGCGAGACGTTCTTCAAGCTCTTCAAAGACGGCCTGATCTACCGCGGCAAACGCCTGGTGAATTGGGACGTTCATCTGCAAACATCGATCTCGCGACGACGAAATCTATCACGAAACCGTCAAGACGAGCCTGTGGCACATCCGCTATCCGATCGCAGACGGAAGCCCGACAAGTACATGCGGTGGCTACTGGTCGCCACCACGCGCCCGGAAACCATGCTCGGCGATACCGCGGTCGCGGTGCATTCGCAGGATTCGCGATGGAATTGGGCCATCGGCAAATTCGTCGATCTGCCGCTGACGGGCCGGAAAATTCCGATCATCGCCGACGACATTCTGGTCGATCCGAAATTCGGCACCGGCGTGGTGAAGGTGACGCCGGCCCACGATCCCAACGACTACGCCGTCTGGCAGCGGCATCAGGGCAGGGATAAGATCGAAATCATCAACATCCTCAATCCCGACGGCACGATCAACCAAAACGGCGGGAAATATGCCGGGATGAAACGGGATGCGGCCCGGAAAAAAGTCGTCGAAGACCTGACGGCGCTGGGATTGCTGGAAAAGGAAGAACCGTACGAAACGCAGGTCGGCCACAGCGATCGCAGCAAGACGCCGGTCGAGCCGTATCTGAGCGATCAATGGTTCGTGAAAATGGCCCCGCTGGCCGAGCCGGCACTGCAAGTGGTGCGCGATGGCATCGATCAAATTTTTCCCGGAACGGCATGCACAGCAATATCTGAGCTGGCTGGGCGAAAAGCGCGATTGGCCGATCTCGCGGCAGCTTTGGTGGGGGCATCGGATTCCGGTGTGGCAGACCGGTGATCCGAATGACGAAGCCACGAACGAGATTGTCATCGCGGAATCGCAACAGTCTCGGCCGATTGGGAGTCACGAAACGGGATCATACGGATGCATCAAGCGAATAGCGATCGCACGAATCGGACCAGACAACCAGGCGTATGTTGCGCTACATCTGTGTCGCGGATGCACGATATGATTCGAGTGATTCGCTGTCGAGAAACACGGCTTCGTACAAGACCCCGACGTCCTCGACACCTGGTTCTCCTCCGCCCTCTGGCCGCACAGCACGCTGGGCTGGCCGGACGACACGCCGGAATTGCGGAAATGGTATCCGACCAGCGTGCTGGCGACCGGCCGCGACATCATCACGCTGTGGGTGGCCCGCATGGTGATGACGGGATTTACAACATGGGTTAGCGCAGGTCTCCGCGGATTTCTTCGATCAGCGTTGCAGGCGACCGGTAAAAGATGGGACTCGGATCCCCTTCCGCCATGTTACATCCATACCAGATTCTCGACGGCAACGGCGAGCGGATGAGCAAATCCAAGGGCAACGGCGTCGATCCGGTCGACGTCATCGACACGCACGGCGCCGACGCCCTGCGGTTCACGCTGACGCACATGGCCACCGAAACGCAGGACGTGCGCATGCCGGTGAAGAAGGATGCCCAGGGCCGAAACACTTCCGACAAATTCGACATCGGCCGGAATTTCTGCAACAAGATCTGGAACGTCGCGAATTTCTTCGTGATCGCCAAATCTCGCCAACATCGCACCGGAGCCGGTGGATGAAAGCAAATGGTCGCTGGCCGATCGCTGGATCATTTCGCGGTTCAATCGCACGGTGCAGCGAAGCCGACGCGGCGCTGGCGTCGTATCGGTTCGATCAGTATGCCAAGATGTGCTACGACTTTTTCTGGGGCGATTTCTGCGATTGGTATGTCGAAGCGTCGAAGCCGGCGCTGAAAAATCCCGCGACGGCGGGGCAGACGGCCAATGTGCTGGCGGCCGTGCTGGATGGGGCGCTGCGGCTGATGCATCCGATGATTCCGTTCATCACGGAAACGATCTGGTGGCGACTGAACGAGGTGCGGCCACAGCGCGGATTGCCGGGGAGCATCGAATGCCCGGCCGCCATGCGGCTCATCAAGGCGGCGTGGCCCGGCGCGGCCCATTTGACGATGCCGGCGGAATGCAGTTCTTCGGCAGAATACAGGAAATCATCGTCGGCCATTCGCAAGATTCGAAATGATTACAAGGTGGATGGGAAGAAGCCGGTGGATGGTCGTAATGGTCGGCGCCCTGGCAATTGCGACCAGCAAATGAATCAGCCAGGCGCTCATCGAGATCCTGGCCGTTTGCGGATGGATCTGATCGGCGGACGACATCAGGCCCGATAGCGCGGCCATGTCTTCGTCGGCCGGATGGATGATTTTCATCTGAAGGATTGGTCGTGGACAGCAGGCCGAAAAGCAGCGAACCGGCCAAGCGAGAAGAGGAACTGACCCGCCAGATTCAGACGCTCAAAGGACGGCTCGGCAACGAGGCGTATATTTCCAAGGCCCCGCCGCATCTGGTGCAGCAGACCACTAGATCAATTGGCCGAGGCGGAAGCGGAATTGGCGAAATTGGGTTGAGATTCATTATTGCTACAGATTGAATCAGATTCATACAGATGAATCTTCGGTGAAATGCCATTCCTGTATTATCTGTGCCATCTGATTTTCATCTGTGGCTAATCATCATAAGGAAAGATAAATGGCTGAAAAAAGCGTATCGACCGAATCGTTCGCGACGGAAGTGAAACAGGAATATACCGGGCCCAAAGCTTCGCGTGGCGATCATCGGCTGCGGCGGGATCAGCGAAACGCACATCCAGGCCCTGCAGACGTTTCCTGACGTGGAATTCGTCGCCGGCGTGGATCTCAAAACCGATCGGCTCAAGCTGATGGAGGAGAAATATGGCTTCAAGGGCCTCTACACCGACTGGAAGAAGATGCTGAAGGAAATCAAGCCGGATGCGGTGATCGATCTGCACGCCCAACGGCGTTCATGCCGAGCCGGCCATCGACGCGGCCAATGCCGGCTGTCATGTCATCGTCGAAAAGCCGATGGCCATGAATCCGGCCGAATGCCAGAAGATGATCGACGCGGCCAGGAAGAACAACAAGAAGCTGGTGGTCGGGTTTCAATATCGGTATCACCCCAACACCGATTTCCTCGTGCGCGCCACGCGAGGACGGCCGGTTCGGCAACGTCATGTTCGTCAAATGCCAGGCCCTGCGGCGAAGGGGAATTCCCAACTGGGGCGTCTTCGGCCAGAAACATCTTCAGGGCGGCGGCCCGATGATCGACATCGGCGTGCACGTCATCGAGATGGCCCATTACGTCATGGGCTCGCCCAATCCCGTCGCCGCGGCGGGAAATACCTGGACTTATCATCGGCAATAAGAAATCCGACGTCGTCTCGCAGTGGCCCAACTGGGATTACAAGACCTATACCGTCGAGGATCTGGCCATCGGGCAGATTCGCTTCGACAACGGGGCGATCCTCCAGATCGAGGCGATGTTCGCGGGCCACATCGAGAAGGACGTCTGGAATTTCACGCTGGCCGGCGACAAGGGCGGATGCCAGTGGGATCCGCCGATGATTTTCACCGACCGATCCGGGACGATGGTGAATGAATCGCCGGCCTTCGTCGGAAGCAAGACCGATTTTCCCTACCTGTTCGGCCTGAAGCTGCGGAATTTCGTCGATGGCTGCCTGCAGGACAAGCCGCTGAAGGCCCCCGGCGAGGCGGGCCTGGCGGTGCAGAAGATTCTCGACGGCGTGTACCGAGCCGCCGAGGCGGGCAAAGAAGTGGCGATTAAGTAGAAGTGAAAACCTGAGAGACGAAGAGACGAAGAGACGAAGAGACGAATGCTTCTTCACTCCGGATCTCTGCCTCCCGCACCGCCTTGCTCGCCATCTCCGCCTTTGCCATCTGCTCGATTGCGGCGGCGGTGCGGTCGCGGGGATTCATCGAGTCCGACGGGGCCACGCATTATCTGTTCGCCCGGCATGCGTTCGAGCAGCCGATTTATTTTCTGGACATCTGGGGCCGGCCGTTGTGCACCGCTCTGTTTGCCGGGCCGGCGTGGGTGGGTGGGCTGATCGGGGTGAGGCTGACCAGTTTGCGCCATCGGCGATCGCCTGCGCGATCGTCGCCGCGGCGATTGCCAAGGGCCAGGGATATCGATGGCCGATGCTGGCGCTGATTTTCACGCTGGGCCAGCCGCTGCTGTTTCTGCATTCGTTTTCCGAACTGACGGAATTGCCGTTCGCGCTGGTGGTGGGGCTGGCGTTTCTCAGCTATCAGCGGCGGCGATGGTGGTGGATGGCGGCGCTGGCGGCCATCGCTGCCGCTGGGCCGGCCGGAAGGATTTGCGTTCCTGGTGCTGGCGGCCGCGGCATTGGCGGCGCATCGAAGATGGGACTGTCTGCTGGTGCTTCCGGTGGGGTTGTTGCTCTGGAGCATCGCCGGGCATTTGAGTGGTGGGGCCGGCCCATCGGCCGTGGTGGCGCTGGCTGATGGATCATTGGCCGTATGAATCGGGCAGCGAATATCCGCGCGGGCCGCTGCTTTATTTCGTGGCGGTGTTGCCGATGCTGGTGGGGCCGTTCGCGTTTCCGGCGATGTGGATCGGGATGTGGCGGAATCTGTCCTACCGGCTGGCCGGCTGTCGCGGCTGCGGGAACATCGGTTCGCATGGTTGGCTGATGGCCGCGCTCCCGCTGGCGATCCTTATCGGGCACAGCCTGCTTTTCTGGCTGGGGAAATTCTCCAGCAGTGGATCGCCGCGATATTTGTTGATCGTCGCCCCGTTGTGGGGATGTCTGTCGGCCCGGGGATGGGAATGGGTCTTTACGCGTCTGCGATGGCCGCGGCCGTTGTCGTGGGCGGCGTTGGCGGTCGTGACTGCCGGGATTGGTGAATTACTGCTGGCGAATTCTGCCCGTGCAGCAATCAGACAGTTGGAGCCAGGCCCAGCGATTCGTGCAGTGGTATCAGACCAGTCCGCTGCGGGAGAAATTTCCGCGCATCATGTCGAATCATCCGGGGATATTTTTTTATCTGAACGCCAGTCCCTGGGACCGCAGCGAGGTGGAGCCCTGGTCGCGGGAGGCGATCGATCATCCGCCGCCGGGCGTGGTGCTGATCTGGGACCCGGAATTCGCGGCCAGCAATTCCGATCCGAACTGCTGGTTGTTCCGCTGCAGCATGTGATTCAGGCCGGCTGGGTAAACGACCGGCGGGCCGAATGGCAGTCGGGTGTGAATGGTCCGGCCATGCTGCTGGCAGCCGTGATAACGACGCAACGTTGTGGCACATGTTTCTTCAGTCCCGCCGGGTGAACATCCGGCAGGACTTTGTGCCGCCATCACGAAAGGCCATCCCATCGTTCGGAGTCTTCTTCACGGCGGACGCGAAGCTCAAATTTTCGCCGGCGAACCGACTCGGCCGGGAGAATCGAACAGACTCCTCGCGCACTAAAGATCGATCCGGTTCGCGAACGTGCGCGCGACGTCGATGCGAATAACCGTTGGTCGAACGCCTGGTCCGCCGGTCGATTAAGCAATTCATGGCTAGGCTCCTTCCTCGTTAGACCGCTTCATCTCCAATTTTCTGCTGGTGGGATCGGACGAGAGACGAAACACCATTAGTGGTGGGTGGGGATTTTCCACTGTCTGATAATGTCCCGAGCGGCTAACTCCGATAATGTCTGGAGGCTGGCCGCGGATGTCGATTCCTGCTTCGCTGCAAACGTTCCCCTTCGGGTCGCGGCTAAACTTGCCGGGGTTCGTTAAACCGCCCGCAGATGCCGGATGATCCGCCCGGTGTGAATGTAAATCACGTCCTCGGCGATGTTCGTGCAGTGATCGGCGATCCGCTCCAGATTCTTGGCGATCATGATGTTTCCCAGCTCCGTGTTGGCCTTCTGCCCGTCGGTTTCCATCAGGCAGATCATGTCCTGCACGATCTGGTGATACAGGGCATCGACCACGTCGTCGCTCTTGAGCACCTGACGGGCCAGCGGCTTCATCCTGAAGGTTGAACGCCTTGATCGTGTCGCGAAGCGTCGATCAGGACGGTGTTGGCCATGAGCCTCAGATCGCTGGGCGGCTCGTAATCGGCGATCTGGGACAGCGGCAGCACGCGCTGGGCGATGTTGACGGCGCAATCGGCGATGCGCTCAAAATCGGCGTTGACCTTGATGATCGTGGTGACCGGTGCGCAGATCGACGGCCGCGGGCTGCTGAAGCGCCAGCACGTCGATCGCGCTCTTTTCCACGCGCACTTCCTCGTCGTCGATGCGCTGGTCCATGATGATGGTTTCCTGCGCCAGCTTGGCATTGGCGGTGAAGACGGCTTCGCAGGCCTGCTCGACGACCTGAAGAACCAGCGTCGTCATGCGAGCCACTTGCGTTCGCAGGCCTTCAAGAAGATCGTTCAGATGATGTGACATGCGGACAGCGAAACGGTCGTCAGCCGAACCTGTCCAGTGATGTACTCTTCCGTCTGCTTCTGCATCGGGTTGGTGAACATCGCCGACGTGGCATTATACTCCACGAGCGACCCCATATAGAAAAAAGCGGTTAAATCGCTCACCCGGGCGGCCTGCTGCATGTTGTGGGTGACGATCACGATCGTGTAATTGGCGCGCAGCTCGGTGATCAGGTCTTCGATTTTGGTGGTGGCGATCGGGTCCAGCGCGCTGCACGGCTCATCCATGAGCAGCACGGTCGGCCGGGTCGCCAGGCGCGGGCGATGCACAGGCGCTGCTGCTGTCCGCCGGACATTCCCAGGCGCTGCGTGCCGAGGCGGTCCTTGACCTCTTCCCACAGCGCCGCCTTGCGAAGGCAATCCTCGACGATCCCGTCCAGATCGCCTCGCCGATTCACGCCCTGAAGCCGCGGGCCGTAGGCGATGTTGTCATAGATCGACTTGGGAAACGGATTGGGCTTCTGAAACACCAGCCCGACCTGTTGTCGAAGCGCCGACCAGATCGATCTTCGGCTCGTAAATGTTCTGCCCGCCGATGAGCAATTCACCGGCGACCCGGCAGCCGGGGATCAGATCGTTCAGGCGGTTGATGGATCGCAGGAACGTGCTCTTACCGCATCCGCTGGGCCCGATCATGGCGATGACGCGGTTGCGAGGCATGCCGAGGGATACGCGTCTTGATCGCTTCATGGGCGGCGTAAAATACGCTGACGCCGCGCGATTCGATGAGGACGTCGGCGGGACCGGCCGCGTCTGGCGTACCGGACGCGGCAACCGCATCCGCCGAGGGTACATTCACCCTTGGGGCCGCGGAGACGCCGCGAGGCTGAAG
Organism: uncultured Phycisphaerales bacterium; assembly: GCA_963771925.1. GTDB lineage: Bacteria > Planctomycetota > Phycisphaerae > Tepidisphaerales > Tepidisphaeraceae > PALSA-1353. Next base: position 396,154 of record CAVYVE010000005.1, on the reverse strand, counting down.
TGCAACTCTACTCATACGTCGTTCGGCCTCCACGGCTTCCAGCAGTGTATTTGCCACCCTTGGCGGTTCAAGCACTTTAAGAAACATTAACAGAACGGACACCCAAAGGGCCTATACGGGCCGGCCAAATGCCGCGTGGGAGCATTGCTGAGACGGCTTATGACGATTGGAGGGGCTTCACCCTCCGATGCAACCGCGTATAATACGCGGCCCGCTTCGTTCATGCGATGGTCTACGCCAAAGCCCCGCATGTACATGCGGGGCTTCGGATCCATACTACGTTTCACATGCGATTGCGAATCGGCCTATCCGTATTGCTGATCATTTCCGTCGCCGGATGCGCCAAGCCCCCACATCGTCGGCGTTGCCCGTGGCCTTCGATCCAAAGCCTCGCGTTTCCATCCCGGTGGGCGAATTCCGCGGCGACCCCACCGACATGGGTCGCCAACACGGGACCGGCAATTCCGTCAAACCATCATCGATCTCGTGAGAACTATCTTCTGGTTCAACTGCCGGGCTCGGCCCGGATCGAGGCGAGATTGGCGGCGGCCAATTTCGAGACCCTCATGCTGCCCGAACATCGCGCCGAGGTCCAGGCCCTGGCCCAGGCCGTCGGGATCAATCATTATGACGCCGTCCTCGCCCAATGCTTTCTGGATTTAACTCCGTCGACGAACTGCTCGACGATTCCCTGCCTCCGGAAGCTTCACCCGGATGGCGTGGCGCGCTTCGGCGAAACCTGGACTTCCCATCCCTCGGAATCCTCGACAAGCACTCGGCACTTTTCATCTATCATCCGACCGGGCGGTACTCCTTCGCGGCGATCGGCTGGCCGGGAATGATCGGCGTGGTTTCCGGGATGAACGAATATGGCCTGTCTCTCGCCTGCATGGAAGTTCCGCGGCACCGCCCGCCCCCCGACGGCAATGCCCTACACGCTGCTGTATCGAGCCATTCTCGAACGATGCCACACGGTGGATGAGGCGATCGATTTTTTGAATCGCACGCCGCGGCAAACGGCCAACAATCTCATGCTGATGGATGCCGCCGGCAATCGGGCCGTGGCCGAAATCCGCGTCGACGGCGTGACGGTTCGCCGCGGCCGGCCGGGTACGGCGCTGCATCAGCACCAATCACCAGCGCGGCACCGACTCCGATACGCCGGGATATTGCTGGCGCTATGACTCTTTGCACGCCGAAGCGGCCAGCCAATTCGGCCGGCTTGATGTTCCAGCCATCGAAAAACTGCTCGCCATGTCGTTCAAGGCGACAGACGGCGATATGACCCTCCAAAGCATGGTGTTCGAGCCGGCCAATCGCGTGATCTATTTGGCGACCGGATCCGACGCCCCGGCGCGAACGTTTCAGCGCATCGATTTGAGGCCATTTTTCGCGTCGCAGTGAGCCGGGTTACCCCGCTTCGGCAATCGACAATCCCGCACGGCTTGAATGCCGATCCGTAAGTAACATTGCTACAGAAACTTATCCCCCTGGCGGACGGTCATTTGTGCGGCGTTGGCAATTGCCCCTTGCATTTCATTTCCGCAAAGCTAATATTCTGATAGCTCGCGATACGCCCGGTGGAGAATTTTGGGGCGTATGCGACTACGATTCAATCGGCTTTCGAGAATTTTCGGGTATCGGAGCCGGATTTCGACCCTCAACCGTCCAAGCACCCCCTTGGACGACCTCCCTTCCTAAAGGGAGTTACGCCCCGGATCCCCCCGTCCGGGGCCTTTTTTTGCGCCGATGTCGGGCGAGTTCCTCTTGCAGATGACATGAAGCGTTATTGCTTCGCTGGCGCATTCGGTGCGGACATCGAAGGCCTCGTCGAGGCGCGGCTGCATTTGCCGCCGGCGATTCTTCGTCGAAATTCCAATACTTTTTCATTTGCAGTATCGCCGGGTCCTGTCCGCCCGACCGCTGGTCGGCGGCATTCAGCCATTCCGCCGCCATTCCGACGTGATGCGAGTTGTACAACACGTATGCGTACAAAAACGCGTGCGTCGCATCTTTCGGCGACTCTTGAACGATTTGCTTGAGGTCGTCCGACACAGCCTTCAGGCGCTGCGGGCCGAGATGTTCCTGCAGATCGTATTGACCGATCAAAACCGCCGGATCTTGGACGATGGCGTCGTGCAAATCGGTGTAAGCCTGGGCATAATATCCGCCGCCGATCTCGGCGTTGGCCCGAGCCATCAGAATCAGCGGATTATTCGGCGCCACTTGAATCGCATCGTTGTAGGTCGCTATCGCGCGATCGTACTTCTGTTGCTGAACGAGCGATTCCCCGTTGGCGATCAGATCCGCCAGGCCCTTGGCCTTAACCCCGGCGGCATAGCTGTTGATCTGCACCGGCGGCGGCGAAACGGGCGGTAAACCCTCCGCCTGCGACGGCCATTCACATTGGGTGTCGTCGTGAACCCGGCTTGGCGACATTCGTGCCTTGGACGGCGAACCGGCCCCGCCGGCGGGCATCAACGGCATTCCCTGTTTGCGGATTCCCCATGCCGGGAAGATTGCCGGGGATCGCCGGCAGCGGTTCCGGCGTTCGGGCCTCCCAGCACATTCGATCCCAACTCCGCGTTCACCGCCGCCTGCTGGCGAAGCCTCAGAATCTGCTGGAACTCGCGATTGGCCTCTTCGTCAGTCTCGGGATGCGAAGCGTCATATTTCCGCATCTTTTGTTCGAGCGCCGCGTATTGCGTGCTCTGCTGAGTGGGCGTCGGCAGCGGAACATTGTTCAGGTATTGCCGAGTCGATTGCATCGTGGAAACATCCCCCGCTTGCGGAGACGAGATTGACCGACGCCAATTGGGACGCTCCCACCGCCATCGGCTGCAGCGGCCGTTCGGATTGGTGTTGGTCGCGTTCCCGGCTGCAGCGGCGGCAACAACTGCGCCCCGTGCTCGTCTGGGCCGACAGCGATCCCCGGCTTTCCTGGTTCAGTTGCTGCCGTATCTCCATCAGCCGGGTCTGATCCGGCGTCTGATTTGCAGCCGGCAAGCCGGCCCCTTGCTGCAGCGGGCTTTGAACCGAACACGCCCGACGGCTGTCCCAGCGTTTGATCCGTGTTCGTTTGCATCTGGTTCACGCCAAACTGCCACTGCCGCACGCCATACAGCGGCGAAGCCGCGATAGACCGCCGAAGTCGTCGGATTGGCCTGGGCCGTTGGGTCCACCTGGCCCGGCAACATCATCTCATCCGGCTTGGGCAGCACCGTCGCCTGGGTAAAATCAATCGCGCCGATCCGAGTGTCTTGGGACTCTGGTATTGAACCTTGGCCGGAATATAACCCGGTGTGCTTGCGAGAGCTGAAAATTGGGCGGCGGAGTTCGTGGTTGGCGGCTCCGAAAAACGGCTGCGGCGGCGCAGCCATTGTGTTGCTCGCGCCGGGGGTTCGCCATCGTCGGGACCCCCGTGGAATCGGAATGAATTGATCCACCCCCTGCCCGGCCAGAAGACCGCGGAACGCAAATGGGTCGGTGTATCCCACGCCCAGGTTGACTCCATTGAACGTGCGCCCGGCGAAGCCGATCGCCTCCCGTCACGTTGTTCGTGACCACCGCATTTTGATATTGCCGCCAGATCGGCTGGCCTTCGTCGGCTCGGCGTTATATCCGCCGCTGCCAACTAGATTGCTGGCGTCCAGTGCGTGGCCGTTGGTGTCAACGCGAGTCTGTCCAAAAACCGGCCCAGCGGCCGTCAGGGATAACCCCGCAACTGCCGCCAATACAATCACATGGGTCCGTTTACCGCCTTCATGACTGGTTCCTTCATTGTGTCGGGATTATATCACTATTATGGCCGCTGACTTGCCGCCGTCAGCCGCATCCCGCAAATTCAAGGAGTTGCAAATAATAGATGGCCTAAGAGCTCTGAAAAGTTGCAGTTTTATGGGACAAATCTTTACAGCCGTGCGGCGTAATGTCAGCCTGCCAATCCCGACAGACGGTGATAAATTGGGGAGTATGAACCGCCGGCCCAGCACTTCGCGGCGGCGATGGAAAAAACAGATCCGCGATTAAATGCAAAGCCCACGGCAATGTCTGGCCGTGGGCTTCTATTTTGGGCCGTTGGCCCTAGTACGGGAGATCCGCGATTGTCGTGTGAGAGCGGTTGATCAAACCCTTTTAATAAAGTGGGTGATTGGCCGAAGCAGGAGGGTTCTCCCGTTCTCCGGCGCCTTCGGCTTCCCGTCTGTATGCTCGTCTCAAGGACGAGCGCGGGCATGCCTGGCGCCGGCGGCTATCCCCAGGGGTTGATTATAGGTTTAACCAATATGGCTCTCCAATCACGCACCAAAGCAGAACAACCGTACCGTTGCGAATACTATCGGCGCGGCGCCCTGCGCCGGCAATGAAGATTTCGACTAAGAACGCGCTACTTTGAAGTGAAAAAAACTCGCCGGAAAAACAGGCGATTTCTGCGATTTTTTTCTTGACTGTTTTGCGGCCCAATTGGCGGCGGTGCAGCTTGTTCCAGGCCCGTCGGCGCAGTGCCGCCGCCTGGATTTTCAAAACGGCGGCGGTTCGCCGCGCTTCCACCACTCCGAATCGTCTTTCTTTCTCCGCCGCGGCGGAGACGAATCATCCGGCTCATCCATGATCGGGCCGTCATCCTCGTCCTCCGGCTCGCTCCGTCTCCTCTCGTCATCCACTTGCCGCGAACCATCGTCGCCAGCGCGATCGCAAACACCGGCCCGATCGCCCGAAGCGTCGCCGCATCTTCGGGGCTGAATGGCTTGGCGCCGTCGCGGAACAGCACGATGCTTGCCAGCGATTCCCCCAGATAGGTGCAGTGAATCGCCAGGATCGTCTGGTTTCGCAGATACCGCAATTCCGCGTCGGAGAGGACTTTGGCCGCCTCGTCCGGCGTCCGAGATGCACCAGTCCCTCGCGGCGGAGAATCTGCAAAAGACCGCTGCGCATCGCTTCGGTCAGCGCCGGATCGCCGGCGATCGTGTATTTCATGTAAGCGCCGAGCTGGAAATCCGGATCCGGCCCCGCCAGCCAGATCGCCACGTTCGCGTACCCCATCTGCCGCAGCATCCAGTCCATGGCGTGGCAAAGCATCTGCTCCAGGTCGTTGGAACTGGTGATGATCCCCCGGAATGATTCGGTCGTGCGCACCAGGTCCAGTTGCCGCGAGAGATCGCCATAGGCGGCGACCAGATCGTTGCACAGCAGATCGACTTTCTTGGTGACCAGCCGCCGCGCATCGTTCAGCCGTGCGCACGGCCACGCGGAGGCGATCGATCCGGCTTTCGCTCTTGATCGCGCAGCGCATTGCGATGCAGCGCCGTGCGGATGCGGCGAAGGAATTCATCGGCGGTAAACGGCTTGGCGAGGAAATCCGACCGCCCCGTCCCGCAGCGCCGAGACCGCCGTCTCCACGCTCGGCGCGCCGGTGACGACGATGGCGCTGGCCAGCGGATGCCGCTGCCGCAGCGCCGCCAGCAGTTCCGCCCCGTCGCCGTCCGGCAGATTCAGATCGACGATCAGCAGATCGACCGCCTGCGACTGCAACGACCTGCCGAAGCTTCCGCGAACGTGCGTCGCGGAGGCGAAGCGGCAATCGACATTGCGGCTCAGCGCATCGCCGACGAATTCCACCACGTCCGACTCGTCATCCACGATCAGGACGTGCGGCGAAGCCGATCGTTGCGTTTGAGGCGATTGTCGAACCGGCGTCATTTCGCTCCCTCTTGAGGCCGGAAGGCCGTTGGATAAATCTCGAATCATGTCGCGGCCTTGCGGCGAACCTCGCCGTCCTGGTCCGCTGCGCTCAGCGCCGCCGGAAGTAAAATCAACGTTCGCGTTCCCTGCTGCCGGCCGGCTCTCCAGCCGCATCGATCCGCCGCTGGATTCCACCCAGCGCAGGGCCTTGGGCAGCCCCAACCCGCGGCGTCGCCCGGCCGGCTTGCTGCTGAAAAACGGATCGAACGCCCGCTTCAGCGTCGTCCTCGTCCATTCCGCAGCCGTTGTCCGTCACCGTCACCGCCACCCGCGATGAATACGGATCGAACGCCGCGTGAATCGTCACGTGCCCGCTCGGACGGATCCGTCGCCGACATCGCGTTGTCGATCACTTCCGTCATGGCCGCCGACACCTGCTTCGGATCCACCATCACCGGCGGAACGTCGCCCATGGTCACCTCAATGGTCCTATCGGCTGGATCGGTGTGCTGCTTGGCATCGTGAAGCGCACGCGCAATCAGATCCGCAACGTCCGATTCTTCCGAGCCGCGGCGGCACTGGTTTGGCGAAGTCCATCAGCTCGGAAATGATCTCGCTGAGCCGATGGCTTTGGTCGTGAATCAGATGCGCCATCGCCTTGTGCTTCGGGTCCGTTAATTGCGCCGGCCAGCAACTGCGATCGACCGCTGATGACCGCCAGCGGATTGTTCATCTCATGCGCCGCGCCGGCGGCCATCTCACCAATGCTCGTCATCATCTTGCGAATGAAGGATTTCGTTTTGGGCCGACTGAAGTCGGCGATTGGCTTCGGCCAGTTGCTCGGCCAGGGCGCGGGCCTCGTCGCGGATCTGCGCGGTTCGCAGCGCCAGCGCCCAGCCGCCGGCGATGGCGCTCAACTCCTGCGCCTGCGTGCCCAGCCGCTGCGCTTCGCCCGCCGCCGCGCCCCACACCACGCCGCCCACGCACGTTTCCTCCGGCGTTCAGGCAGATCCAGAACCGCTGGTCCCCCGCCAGCCGCGGCGAAATCGCCGACAGCAGCCAATCCAGTTCGTCGCCCGGCATGGAGCACCGGCCCGTCGCCGCTCGGCCCGCCGGCGGCGGACGCTGGCAATCGACCAGCGATGTTTCGAAATGTCCCCCGCCTCGTCGAAGAGCAAAACCTCCGCGAAATTCTGGTTCGGCATCAGCGAAAACGCCGCCACGCACGTCACGCCCAGCACGCCGACCGCGGTCTGCCCGATCGCCCGCAGCACCGTCTGCGGCGACGCATCGGGCCGAAGATCGCCCTGAAACGCGCTCAGCGCATCGAAAAACTGCGCCCGCACCGCCAGCCGGCGGTTCTTCGCCGCCAATTGGCCGCTGACCCGCCCAAGTTCCTGATTGGCGCGCATCAGCGCCTGCTGATACAGCTCCTGCGTGCTGGCCTGGCCAAGCCGCAGCGCCCTGGCCCGCGATTCGATGCGCTCCACCAGTTGCGTCAGCGCCGTCGTCCACGCCCTGCGGCGTCAGGCCCACCGCCTCGATCAGTCGCGTGCCGGCTGAGCGTGAACGCGTAGTTGCCGCTGTAGCCCAGGTGCTGCTGGCGCACGATCAGATCGGCCAGCGTGACCAGATTGATCATCCGCGGGATATTTCACCGAATCGGGCAGCGCTTCGGGAACCTGGCCGTGCAGCCAGATCGATTCGCGGATGATCTGCGGGAAGCTGCCATCGTTCCGCCAGCCGTTTGCCGACGACCATGTGGTCCAATCCGATGACCGTCCGCTCCACATCCGCGATGTTTCCGCGGAGCAGATCGGCCGCTTCGACGACGCGGGCAAAGCTCTTGGGCAAAATCGCGTCCAGGGCGACCTTGCCCAGATCGTGCAGCAACCCGCAGACGAACGCTTCCGACGCGCTGAACCCCGCATCGCGGCCGTAGGCCGCTGAAGCGCCTCGGCCAGCAGTTCGGCGCAGCACGCCACCGCAACCGAATGTTTCCAGAATTCCTCGCGTGAGAATTGCGTCTGGCGCGGATTCGAACCGCGCGAACGTCTTCGAAAACCGAGACGGCCAGCACCGCGCTGCGGACCGCTTCGAATCCCAGCAGCACGACCGCCCGCTCGAGCGTGACGGCGTCGGCCCGCACGCCCAGATCGGCGCGGTGCACGAGTTGCAGGATTCGCGCCGTCAGGGCCGCGTCGCTGCTGATCAGCGAGACGATTTCGTTGACCGACCCTTCGGCATCCGCCGCGACCTGCAGCACGCGCCGGCCACGGCCGGCAGCGTCGGAAGCTCCTCAAGCTGCTGAAGGATCAACTCGACGCGCTTGGCCTGAAGTTGGTCGGGAAGGGCGGCACGCACGTTTATCATGGCCAGCGACCGCAAGGGGCAGCGGACTTCCGACAATATATGCAGCGATTGCCGCCGGTATGTAGAAGTCTCACACCGCCAACATCTCGCCGATCCGCTCGATCAGCTTCTCGATATTGAACGGCTTCTTGACGAAATCATCGGCGCCGGATTTGAGCAGATCATTGATCTCGTCCTGATTCACCACGCCCGAGACGATGACGATCTTCATGTGCTCGAAATTGGGGTTCTTGCGGATGGTCTGGCAAACCACGTTGCCGTTGATGTCCGGCAGCATGTAATCCAGGATGAGCAGGTCCGGCATGAATTCCTGGGTGAGGATGCCGGCGTCGTAGCCGGTGCTGGCGGTTTTGACCTCGAATCGGCCGTCCCGCTCCAGCACGTCGACGAACAACTCGACGATCTCCGGATCATCATCCACCACCAGGACCTTCAGCTTGCCGCTGTCCAGCGCATCGGGCGGGATGCCGTTGTCCTTCATGAACGCGATCAGGGCGTCGCGCGGGATTCGGCGGAACCGGCTGCCGGGAACGCGAAAGCCCCGAAGCCGGCCGCTGTCGAAACAGCGGATGATGGTCTGCTGCGAGACCTTGCAGATTTCCGCCGCTTCGCCGGTCGTGAATACCGTTTTCATGGCTGCTCCTAGACACGTCCAACTGTTAAATACGGATGGGGATAGTTACAGGCTTCACTGATTAGCCTGTTTATCCATCTTCGCTATTTGATACATCGACTGCTCGTATTTTGCAACTTGAACATTCGGGTATTGGAGATTTCGGGAATGGGCTAGATCGAATCGCATGAGCTGGCGGTGTTACGTCCTATAACGACTCGGAGTTCACCGGATCCGCCAGCTGCAAAAACGAGCCCCGCGGCGATGCCGTGGGTTTGTGGGGATTGAGATGCGGGCGAGCCAGCCTGTGGCGCAATCACCGATAGAACTCGATGATCAGATTCATATTCACTTCAAACGGCACGTCCTCCGGCACCGGGCATCGCCTTGATCGTCGCGGTCAGCTGGGCCGGGTTCCATTCCAGCCAATTCGGCACCTTGTGCCCGGCGTTCTGTTCCATGTTCTCGCGGAAGCATCTTGTGAATGCCTTCCTTGAACGTGATCGTCTGCCCGGGCTTGACCAGGTAGCTGGCGATGTCCGTCTTGCGGCCGTTCACCATGACATGGCCGTGGGCGACGATCTGCCGGGTCGCCCAGATGGTTCGGCCCACGCCCAGGCGGCGCAGCACATTGTCCAGCCGCGTTTCCAGGAGCTGCATCATCGTATTGGCCGTGTTTCCCTTGGATTTCTTGGCGATGTCCAGAAACCGGCGGAACTGCTTTTCCACATGCCGTAGTGGAAGCGCAGTTTCTGCTTTTCGTTCAGGCGAACGCCGTATTCGGTTTGTCGCCGGCCCCGGTAGCCGTGCATGCCGGGCAGTTCCAGTTCCTTGCGCGGTGTGTTTGGGAATGTCGGCGATCGGAACGCCGACCCGACGAGACAACTTCAGCTTCGGACCCGTGTAGCGGCCCATGTGAACACTTTCTACGGGCCAACGGCCCGCTCAAAACATGCGCCGCAGCCGCGAAAGCGGTCGTCTTACGCGCGATAATTCCGCCCGGCATGGTTTTGAGGCATGTCGGGCCGGGAGACAAAGTAGACCGATGCGGATCATCAGCGACAAGAGCAGCGTCACCAGACGAACTAGCGGTTGTGATTGTGGTCTTGCTTTCGGAACCGCGCCCCGGGCCGTAGAGGCCGCTGCGGCGGGTGACTAAACCATTGGGCTCAATTCCCCGCTAAAACGCCCGCAAAGGTACACGCGAATCCCGTTTCCCTTCGGGTGGCGGAGGACATGGTAGTGGTTTCGATTGCTTCGTGAACTCCGCCAGGCTGACTTGCAGATTTCCGCCTCAGCGTATGTTCCGCGACGCTGACATGGTCCATTGCGCCACGTGTTCAAGCCACCTGGCATGCGCAATCGCAGCCGATCGGCCATGCATAAACCCAACCTACGCCGGCAGGACCGCCCGTGCCCGCGCAACCGGCTCGTTTTGCTGCATCGCCGATACGAATAAACGCGGCGACGGGAACGCGGCGGCAGATTTCCTCGCGGATATCCGCTGGGCCGATGTGCTTGTCCAATGGCGCACCGCAGCCATGCATCATCCGGCTCATCCCGCATGATGATCTTGCCGATTCCATCGCCGCGAGCCGTCGCATCCCGGACCTCGGCACGGATCGGCCGACCAGACCTCTGCCACGTTTTCAACCCAATATCCGCGCCGGCTCGAGCATCTCGATCGAGATTACCCGGAACCGTTGCCGGAGAAATATGAAACATCGGCGGCAAATTGCGCTGGCGATAGAAAGCTTCCGCCTATGGCGATCGGTCCAGCCACGGACCTCGTCCCGTTACGGAGCGATCGGCGCACAGCGCTTCTGACGGAGTTGGCGCGATGGGAATATCCGTGCGTGGCCCGCAGACGCCACGGACCCAGCGGCTGACGGTCTCCTCGGCCGGCCACGTGGCATCGGCGGAAAGCTCCATCAAAGCGGCGTCGATCCATTGTCCCATAAATCCATTTCCTTCGTAGATCGCATGTCCGCTACATCTTAACCCGGATTTCTCTCGCGACGATGAAGGATCAGCGGCCCATGCCGCGTCCATCGATGCCTCTGGCAGAACCAAACATGCCGGCCGAATCCAGCGCTTCCCCGAGCGCCGCGGTCGGGCTCTGCGCGCTTTTACGCGTCGCTTGGCCTGGAAGCCAAGCTCATCGCTGGCGTGATGGCACTGGTGATCGGCCACCATCGGGGCCACCTGCTGGCTCTGGGCATCGCAGATCGACCGCCAAGCTCATCGATGTCATGGGCGACCAGGCCCGCCAAACCGCCTACACCCTCTCCATGGCCGCCCGGAGACCATGTATACCGGCGACATGCAAGCGCTGCGGCTCATGGGCACGGATCTGCTCAAGACCCGCAACATTCTCTTCGTCGCTTTCTACGACGCCGCCGGCAAGAACATCTCTCTGGCCAGCCGCGGCTCAGCTTCGAACAGTTGGACCTCCACTCCCTTTCGACGCGTCGATGTCTCGTCGCTCACGCGCATCCACAGCGAGCCTCAACGCCCCTGGGAGACTACCTCGAAGTCTGCCAGCCCGTTCTCAGCCCGGAATCCCGGGCTCGTCGCGGCTGATGGGATATGTCTCAGTGGGCATCTCCCCGGCACAGGAGCAGTCGCAGGTGCAGCGAGTCAATTATTTCGCCTTGGGAATCGGCTGCGTCACGGTCCTGATCACCCTTCCGCTGTCGTACCTCCTGGTGCATCGGATGTTTCTGCCGATCCGCCAATTGGTCGACGCCACCAACCGCATTGCCGCCGGCGATCTGGATACCGCCGTCGCCATAGATCGTTCCGACGCCATCGGCGATTTGGCGCGATCCTTCAACGCCATGATCCAAACCGTCAAACGCCAGCAGCAGGACCTGCGCGACATCAATGACGATCTCGAGCAGAAAGTCATCCAGCGCACGGCCCAGCTTGAAACGGCCAATCAATCGGCTCAGCAGCGAAATCGCCGAGAAGGAAGATTTCCTCCGCGCCGTCAGCCACGACCTCAACGCCCCGCTGCGCAACATCAGCGGCATGGCCTCGATGCTGCTGATGAAACACGCCGACCGTTTTCGACGAGGAAATCGTTCACCGCCTGCAGCGGATTCAGAAGAATGTGGATGTCGAGACCGATCTGATCGCGGAATTGCTGGAACTTTCGCGGATCAAGACGCGCCGGCAGAAAATGGAGATGGTGGAAACCGCCGCGCTCGTCCGCGAAATCGGAGGGATTGTTCGAAAGCGATCTGCGAAGCGGCCAAATCACGCTGACGGTCGATACGCCCATGCCGGTCCTGCACGGCGAGCGGGCGCGATTCCGCCAGATCTTCCAGAACCTGATCGACAACGCGATCAAATACATGGGCGACGGCGCCGGTCAGCGAGATTCACATCGGATGCGAGCGTCCGGCCAACCGAAGCCGAGTTTTACGTCCGCGACACCGGCATGGGAATCGACGCGGAGGATCAGGCCAAGGTGTTTTACGTTTTTCGCCGCGGAAAGAATTCAGCGTCGCCGTAACATCGCGGGCAAAGGCGTGGGGCTTTCCAGCGTCAAGAGCATCATCGAAACCTACAGCGGCAACATCAGTGTCGAAAGCGAGCCGGGCAAGGGAAGCACGTTCAAGTTCACCATTAACGGGCAGTTCGTGCCCGCTCGGTCCAACCTCAGGCAAGCGGTGCGATATGAACAGACGATCGGAATGACCTTCGGCAACAAACGTCACCGCACCCGGCGCGATCACCATCCTGATCGTGGATGACGACGCGGATTGCCGGCTGCTCATCCGCGACGCCATCTGCCAGTGCAAGGTCGATAGCAATCGCGTCTTCGAGGTCTGCTGATGGAAACGAGGCCTCGGATTTCCTGCACCGCCGGGGACGCTGGGCCGATGCGCCGCGGCCGGGGCTGATCTATCTGGATATCGAGATGCCCGGCATGAACGGCCAGGAAGTTCTCAAAGTCGATCAAGGCCGATCCGAATTTGCGGGATATTCCGGTTGTGATGATTACGGGAGTGAGCGACGAGCGGCAAATGCGCATAGCGGCCGATGTCGGGCGCCAACAGCTACACCATCAAGCCCATCAACGCCGAGCAGTTTCTCCAAGACGATTCTGACCAGCACGAATTATTGGCTCACGATCCACCAATATCCGGATCATCATTCGGCCGCCGCAGTGAGTGCCGCGCAGATGACTAACCGCGGCGGCGCTTCACCTTGCGGACGAACCGGTCGATAAGATCGCAAAGGCCCCCCTTGCCCGATATGGAACGAATCAAGCTGCTCATTGTCGAAGACGACGCCGATCAGCGTCAACTGATCGGTGAAACCCTCGAAGAGCACTTTGGCCCCCACACCGTCCAAACGGTCGCCAGCGGCGCCGCGGCGCTGCAAATGGACCTGGGCGGTTTCGACCTCATCCTGACCGATTTCAATCTTCCCGATCTCACCGGGATGGATTTGCTCGTGCGAATTCACCAGCGGTGCGAAACGCCGGTCATCATGGTCACGGGCGAGAACGTCGGCCAGATCGCCGCCGAGGCCATCCGCCGCGGCGCGATGGATTATGTCGTCAAATTCGGCGATTACCTGTTCACGATTCCGCTGGTGGTGGAGAAGAATCTCATGGTCGCCAAGCTCACCGCGGAAAACAAGAAGTTGCAGGCGACGAGCGGCCTCGAGCGCGACAAGAACGTCCAGCTTGAACGACTCGCTGGGGATGGTCGAGCAACTCGCCGCCACCGATGCACTGACCGGCCTGTACAACCGCCGCCATTTCAACCGCGTGCTCGAGCAGATGTTCGCCGAGAGCGAACGCAGGGATAGCGATCTTTCCTGCGTCATGATCGATCTGGACGGATACAAACAATTGAACGACAAAAACGGGCATGCCATCGGCGATCAGCTTCTTTCCGTCGCCGGGAAGGTGATTTTGGCCAACATGCGGAAGATGGACGTGGCCGCGCGATATGGCGGGGACGAATTCGTCCTGCTCCTGCCGCACGCCTCGGCCCAGGAATCCGCCAGCGTCACCCAGTGCATCCGCGACCAATTCCGCCAGGGTTCGGCCATCGTTCTTCGCCAGAACGAGGGCGTCACAATGTCCGCGGGCATCGCCTCGCGCAAGACCAACGCTCCCATCGCCGCCGATGAGTTGACCGACCTGGCCGACAAAGCCCTCTATCAGGCCAAGGAGAGCGGCCGAAACCGGATCATCATTCTGGAACCGAACAAAGCGATCGCGACCGCGACGCCCGCCCGCGCATTGTCTGAACTTATTCACAACTCACAAAAAGCCGCGGGATAGCCATCCCGCGGGTCTGGAATTTCATCCCGCCAGCGCCAATTCCGCGGTAAATTCCTGTGGGGCGAGTTGCCGAAGCCGGCTGGGATCATAGATCACCCGGTTGCGGCTGGTCCGCACCAGGTTTTCCTGCCGCAATTGCATGAGGCACAAGCTGACCGTTTCCCTGGCCGCGCCCACCGCCTGCGCGAGCTGCGCGTGCGTCATGCGCAGTTCGACGCCTTCCGGCACGATCCGCGCCGCCGGAGACTGGCTGAACCGCAACAGCGTTTTGATCAGCCGAAGCCGGCAATCCTCGAAAACGAAATGGCTCCCCTCGGTCCAGGCCTCGTGAAGCTCCCGAGCCATGTTTTCAGCGAATTGCAGCGCCATCTCGCCGTGGCTCAGAAGGATTTCGCGCAGCCGGTCCGCCGGGATCGCCCGCACCACCGAATCGCCCACGGAAACCGCCAGCTTTTCGTAAACCGGAATTCTCCCGATCGACGCGAATCCAAAGCATCGCTCAGCCCCCAGAATATCCAGCAGTCGCCGCGCCCCGTGCGGGGCGACTTCAAACAGGCGGACTTCGCCGGATTCGACGACGAGCAAATTCGTCGCCGGGTCCTTGGGCTCGAACACCGCCTGCCCGTCCGAATAATTGAATTGCCGCGCGCCCGTGTCGTGATGACGTACAAATTCCAGGATCGCGCCGCTGCCATCGAGGTGACTCATGGAACACCGGCCTTCCAGAACTGAGCGAAATATTCGGATTAAGTATCCGAATCTACAAAAGTAGTATCGGCTACATTGCTGGCAGGTATCCAGTTAGTTTTTAACTTGCGTGGCAAGAATTCTGGCAATTGCCTCGCAGATCTCCGTGCGATGTACACCACTGAGCGCCAGGGCCAACTGCGTTTCCATCAAACCATACGGGATTCCCGTGTCGTAACGCTGGCCTTGTGTGATTAAGCACCAGTATTTGTCGCTGTGCTGCCGCAGGTGTTCCTGGGCGGCTGTGAGCTGGATCTCATTCTTCTCGCGGAGGTTGTTTTTGATGAGGTATTCCAGCGAATCGAATATCCGCGGGGAAAAAACGTGCATTCCGAAATGAGCCAGGTAATTCCCCGCCGGCTGGCCCGGCGTCACCAGCTTCTCCCGCGCCAGCTCGATCGACGGCTTTTCCACGATCAGCTCGGCCCTGTAGATTCCCTTCCGCGGGTCGATCGGCTCGCCGCGAATCACGCCGAACAAATGCAGCAGCCGCTCCAGCGTCGGCTGCACGCCGGTGACCGCATCCAGCGTCTGCTTTTCGAACACCGCCAGGAGTTGCCGCGCGCAACGGTCCTTGATGTCGCTGATGTAAACGTGATCGCCCAGAAGCAGAAGAAACGGCTCGTCCCCGACGAATTGCCTTCGCCTGGTACACCGCATGTCCGAACCCTTCCGGGGCATGCTGTTCGGCAAAATGCAGCCGCTCGCCGAACGCGCCGAGCTTTTCCGATTCCAGATAGCGCCCAGTCCTTCCCGCGGAACGCCTTGACCATGTTGTCGTCCAGCCGCCGAAAATATTCGCGATATTGGTTTTCCTCGCCCGGCTGAGTGACGATGCAGATTTCCTCGATGCCCGAATCGATCGCCTCCTCGCCGATGATTTGGATGACCGGCTTGGTCAGCCCGTCGCGATCGACCAGCGGGAACATTTCCTTTTGAACCGCCGTGGACGCCGGATACTGCCGGGTTCCCCGGCCCGCCGCGGTGATGACGGCTTTGCGAACCTTCGCCATGAAATTCTCCTCGGCCGTAGCATAAAGACGGCGCGAAAACTTGCCAGTTTAGCCGCGACCCCAAGGGGAGCGATTTCCCGCGATTCAATAATCCCTTCGGCAGAAAATCCACGCCGCCAGTCCCAACACCACCGCTTCGAACCCCACCGATGTGCCCACCACCCATCTGATCGACCGGCTTCGCAGCGCCGCCTGAACCTTTGCCACGGGAACCGGATTGTTGTTCAGTTCGACGTTCGAATTCTCGGAATCATCCTGGTTCTGCTCCGAGATGCGCCGAAGCCCGGCTTTGCCGATCAGCACGCGCTGCAGCAGGTCCACCGTCTCGGTTGTTTTGGGAAGGACGGTCATGACTTCGTAAAAAATCTTGTGCGGACGATCGAACGCGCCGTGAATCTCGCTCACGTTTCGGCTCGCTCCCTGTTGAGTTCGGGTTGGTACATCGTCACGTAGTCGCGGTTCCGCGTCGTCGGCCGCGTGGCGGCGTACTGCCCGGTACGGGTCAGCAATGCCTCGGTGGCTTGAATCTGCCTATCGAGCGTGGCCGCCCGGTCTTGTTCCGTGAGCTTGAAGGTCAGCAGCGTCACTTCGGTCGTGTGCACGCCGAACACAAATACCCAGAACAGGAACGTGAGCAGCACCGCCGCCACGGTCGAGCGCGTCCCCACCCCGATCAAAACGCAAAAGCAGAACAGGTAGCTGAAAAAGAGCACGACGATCGGAACGGCCAGGAAAATCCCCGGCTCCCACGCGCCGCCGCGAAAGCCGATCACCAAAAAACTGGCCGCGCAAAAACATCCAATCTGCAGCGCCACGAACAGCAACCCGCACAGATATTTCGTGAGGAACAGCCGCAGCCGGCTGATCGGCTTGGAAAGATATAAATCGACCGCTCCGCCGGCCAGGAAATCCGGGAACAGGCTGGCCGTGGAAATCAGCGCCAGCACCGTCGCCAGCCACGTCAGCCAGAAATTGATTCCGTACGTCAGAAAAATAGTTTTGTAAAAATCGCCCGGCAGAATATTTCGGCTATTGAGGACCGGCGAAGAAAGGTTCCAAAAGAAAATCTTGAATCCGTCGGGCGTGAGCCCCACGGCCGCGAACGACGCCGCCACCAGCGTCGAAAGAATCAGCACGATCCAGAACATCTTCCTGGAATTCAGGTCGCGATAGGCGTCCAGAAGCAGTGCGAACGTTTGGCTCATGCGTTCCTTGGAACAGGCGGCGGCCGCGCGCCCGGCGGGGCGGTCTTTCCCGTGGCCGGATCGGTGACCGCCTCGAAAAACAAGTCCTCCAGCGACGGCCGCACCAAGTGCATCGCTCGAATGACCAGATTGCCTTTGCGGAGCGCATCGACGATCGGCTGCACCTCGGCCGCGTCGGTCTTCCCGACGCGCAGGACAGCGCCGTCGAATTCGCACCAGGTCTTGTCGGCCAGCGACCCGCGCCGGCCGGCCGGGAACCGGGGCTGCGGCCGAGTCGAACACACCCCCAAGCGCCGCGGCCACCGCCGGCCACTGGGGCGATTCCAGCTCAAATACATAGCACTGTTTGGTGACCGTCATTTCATCGATGGACCCTTGCCGCGCGACTTTGCCGCCGACCAGGATCGCCACGCGATCGCACACCGTTTCCAGTTCGCTGAGCAGATGGCTGTTGATGAAGACCGTCGCTCCCTCTTGGCGAAGCCGCAGGAGCACCTGACGGATGTCGCGCCGGCCGCCGGGATCGACGCCGTCGGTCGGCTCATCGAGAATGATCAAATCCGGGTTCGCCCCCATGCCTGCGCCAGCCCCACGCGCTGCAGCATTCCCTTGGAGTATTGAGAGATTTTGACATCCGCCCACTGGGTCATTCCGACGAGTTCGAGCAACTCCCCGGCCCGCCGCCGGCGGATCGGCCGATCCACTTTGGCCAATGCCGAGAAAAATTCGATCACCTGCCGTCCGCTGAGATAGCGCGGAAAGCGATGGTTCTCCGGCAAATATCCCACCCGGGCCAAAGTCGGCTTGTGTCCGATCCGATGGCCGAGAATCATTCCCGAAGCCCTGGTCGGCCGAACGACGGTGACCATGATTTTGACCAGCGTGCTCTTTCCCGCCCCGTTCGGCCCGAGGAGTCCGAAGATCTCCCCGCGGCGAACCTGCATGGAGATCCCTTGGAGGGCATGAACGCGCCGGCGATAAATCTTGGTGACGTTCTGAAGATCGATGACGTAATCGTCTGTCGTGAGCGTCTGCGTCGAACGGCCGGCGGCGGTGGGCATAGTTGGTCGCGCGATCATACTCCAAAAAGCCGGCCCGTGCCGCCCCGGCCAAGAATCTCACGCGGAGGCGCAAGGCGCGGAAGAATTGAAATTTAAAACCCCTCCGCTTCCGCGTGAGATCATCTTTTATATGCGGACGGGAAATTATTTTTCAAATCTTCGAATTTTTCCCCAAAAACACGTCCAAAACTTTCACCTTTCGGACCCATTTATAGTAGGCCGTCTTTTCCAGGAACCGTTTATGTCCACCAACTTCGATTCTCACCCTGCCGAAGGATCTTCTTTCGATAGGAATGCCCCGGCGCTCGTCGAAAATCTGGGGGCTTTTGAGACATTCTGGGACATCGAGGGCCGCTTCAAACTCCCCGTCCGGCCGCTTCCCGAAGACGGTCGAGGAATGCCGCGCCGAGCAGGGCGGCACGCTCGGGCGCAATGACGGCCGGGCGATACGTCAGTCCCACCGACAGCAGTGCGCCCAGCGTCGTTGTGGTGAAAACCAGAGGCGTGATCGGCCCGGTCGGGGCAACGCGAATGTAATCGAGCATCCGCTCGCCGTGGTATTTCGCCGGCCAACAGCGATTCAGATTGACGTTCGAATTGGCCCCCGCCAGCGAAACGCGCTTCCGATAGAATTCCATCAGGTCTTGCCCGCCAAGACATTTGCCGGCGACGAGGCCGGCCGTCATTCGGAGGCAACTTGCCAGCGGCAACCCGCCGCGTTTCTGCTCGCGAGTCTGTTTTGCCACCGAAGACAGCAGGCGCGGCCAATCCTTCAGATGTTTCGACGGGCAGCAGATGCTGCCGAATCCGAGCAGAAGATCGAAGACATCGTTCATCGGCCGATCGGCGCTGGGCCGCAGATCGACGATGACGCCGACCGCCAGTGCGCGGCGGTGGAGTTTCTGCTGCGCTGGCCCGTATTGGTCGCAGACCTGGGCGATCGCGGCAAGGAAGATATCATTCACCGTGGCGCCGGCGCTGTGCGCCGCGCGACGCAGCCGGTCGATCAACCCCTCCTCCGAGCCCAGCGAAACGAATCGCTGGGACATGTCCTCAAATTTTTGGCAGTTTTCAATTCGCCGGACGCGGCGGAATTGGCTGTGCCATCGCAGGGACGACAACAATGCCTCGGCCGCCCGCCATCCCCCGCGATGCGCGCCAAACAGCGACAAATATCCCCCGGCATGGATTCGGACCGGCCTTTTCATCGCCGTGCCCGGATCGAACTGCCGCACGAACCACTGCCGCATCAACATGCGGATCGAGGCGCTGTCCGCCACCCAATGCCGGTAGCACAGCCCCATCCAGAACGAGTCGGCCTCCTGGATGATGAAGGGGCGGAACGGCACGCCGCCCGGCGACTCAAACGGCCGGTTCAACTGCTCGGAAATCCACTGGTCCAATTGGATCCCATCCGGACAGCGGACGACCCCGTGGCGGACCGCCTCGCCGTTGAGGCGACGGTAGTGATACGAGCCTTCGGAGATGCAGACCGCGCCGAGGTTCAGGAATTCGAGCGATTCGGTCCAGGCGGTGCGCGATTCGGCGAGATCGGCGTGGCCGCGAACTTCTATCGCCTGCACCCCGTTGTAAGGATGCAGTTGCTCCCATTGCCGAACCAGCCGTTGAAAAACGTTGAACTTGGCCGCTCGAGGCATCGAATCCGCGATTCGATCCGTTTCCGGCGGCGATTTCGACGTTTGGCTTTTCATGAATTGATGTCGTTCCAGGCGTCCGATGCCGGTCGAGTTGCCCGGTGAATGCGATCCCGCACCGCATCCCACTGGTCCCCGGCGGGGGGTTCCTGAATCCAGATCATTTGCGGGTGCCGATCATCGGCTTCCCGCAAAGCGGCATAAAACCCCCTGGCATATTCTTGGGCGTCGAACGGCAACTCCACAACTTCGTCGCGACCCGCCCACTGCCGCACTTGCGAGGCCAATCCCGATCCGCGAATTATCAGGAATATCGCTTTTATGCCAACTCGATGTCCGACGGAAGATGAAAAAGATGCGCTTCGGTTTCCGTCAGGCGATACGCCGGGGCCATCGGGGCATAATGGATCGCCTGCTGGCCGGGGCTTTTGGCGGCCTGGAACGCCGCGGCCGTCGAAGTCTGGACATCAACCGGACCGACGATTTCCTCCAGCCGCTCCCGCGGGATTCCGCCCAAACGAAGGATCGTCGGCCCCGACGACGTCAGGTCGATCACGGTCGATTCGATCCCCACCCGGCAAGGCCCGCCGTCGAGAATCAAGTCCACCTTGTCCCCCAGGTCTTTTCGCACGTGATCGGCGGTTGTGGGGCTGACCCGCGTGGAGCGATTGGCGCTGGGGGCGGCCACGGGCCCGTCGAATTGCCGCAAAAGCTCCTGGGCCAGAGGGTGATCCGGGCAGCGGATGGCCACGCTCGGCAGGCCGGCCGTGACCGCCGATACGATTTGCGGACCCTTGGGTAAGACGAGTGTAAGCGGCCCCGGCCACAGTGCTCGGGCCAGAAGTTCCGCCGGCCGCGGCCATGACGCGGTGTATCGCTTGGCCACCGATGTGGTTGCGACGTGAACGATCAGCGGATTGGCCGCCGGCCGGCCTTTCACCGCGAAGATTTTCGCGACGGCAGCCGCGTTGGCGGCATCCGCGCCCAAGCCGTAGACCGTTTCCGTTGCGAACGCGACCAAACCTCCGCTCTTCAGAATCTCAACCGCTTTATGAATATCTCCGTGAGGAAGGCCGTTCATCAAGGGTGATGATAATCATCGTGCCAATGATCGTCATGCCCGCCGTGATCGGGATGCCCGGCCCGCACGATGCAGCCTCCGAGCGAGGTCGCAAGGATGGTCATGGTCAACAAAATAAGGATGATTCGCATGGTAACTGTCTCCTCGAATTACAGGTTAAATCTTCGGCCCTTCGACCGCCAACGGACAAAATATCGGCTTGAAATTACAGAGCCTGGGGCGTGACTTCGGCGAGTGCAGTCGAACCGTCGCCCCCGCCCGGGCCGACGGCTCGAATGATCTTGCCGAAGTCATGGCCCGGCTCTGTCAATTCTTTGCGTTGAAGAACCCCTGTTCCTCAAGCCACTGAACGGCCTTGGGCCCGTCCGTGCAAATCAAAAACACCTCCTGCACCGTTCCCGTCCCCATATAGAGACACTTCAGCCCGGCGGAGGTTTGGTATTGGAATTGAAAGCTCCGGGAGCCTTTTCCGTGCCGGACCTTGATCCGGCCGGGCACGATCCGAGAGACGAACGGACATTGCTGGACGATCCGCTCCAGGATCGCATCCAGCCCCGCCACGCGCCCGTGTTGTCGTTTGATCCGGCCGAATTTCATGATCCGTCGTTACAAAGCAAAATCCATTTGAATTGTTGGCCAAATATTTGGATAATGTTAAGCTATCTTAACAAGACGCCCGAATTATTGTATGGATTTTGCGGGAGTTCCCAGGTGGTGAGTTTCACCGACAAAAGTCTTTCCTCCGATTCGGTGGAATACCTCGTCTACAATGTTGGGGGCCGCTCGGCGCTGGCGTTCCCGGTGGCGGACAGGCGGTTGCGGCTCGCCGCGCTTCGACGATATCCGGACTATAGCTTCAAGTGCCGGTTGTTTCGCCGTTCGCTAAAGGCGGCGATGTGGCTGGGGATCGACGATTTGTTGGTCCATCGATCGACAACCCCCCACGAGTTCGCCAACAACACGGACTTTTCCGCATGGGTCGCTCACCTGCAACACGAGTTGAATCGGTATGATCTTTTCCCCGTCGTTCACGGCTCGGTTCAAACGGAACGCCGCCGTTTGTACGTCCATCTTCTCGATGAAAAAGGCGATCCGGTTGCGTTCGCGAAACTGGCGCTGGATGACCTCAGCAATGCTCAATTCGATCGCGAGATCCGGATGCTCTCGGCGTTCAAAGTCAGCCCGCCGACGTTTTTCCATGTGCCCGCGCTGCTGTGCGAGGGGACGTTTTCCGGACATCGCTACCTGGTGGTGGATGCGTTGCCGGCCGGCGCTTCCGCGGTGGCGCTGAGTTGGGAATCCCTCAAAGGTTATCTGAAGGAACTGTCCGGGCCGCTCGTCCGCGTGCTCAACGCCAACGAAGTCTGCGCCACCAAATGGTGGCAGAGCTTCAACGAGTTGGAGTGCTGCCAGCTCTCGCCGCGCTTCATCGACGAGCTGCGGAATCTGATCGCCGATATCCTTCCCGTCGCCCATGTACACGGCGATCCCGGCGTTCACAATCTGGCCCGATCGGACGAAGGGCTGTGGATTATCGACTGGGAGGAGAGCAGCGACGTTGGCCCGCACCGGACCGATGAGATCGGCTATTATCTCTCCATCCACCAGCAGCGAATCCTTCGTAACCCTTCAAGCGCCATCCCGGTTTTTGCCGCCACCTTTTTGGATGATGCGTCCAGGGACGATCGGCGCGACGTGATGGCTGCACTGGCTTTTCTGGCCGCCGCCGGCCTGGAAACCGTGCGCCAGATCGTCAGTCACTGGAACGAAATAACCCGCTTCGGCCAACTGCCGGCGACGGCGGGTTTCGCCTGGCCGGTTCTTGGAAAAGAGGTCGTCAACGTTGCCGTTATCGCCGATGAACCGAATCCTTATCGCGCGCACCTTCTGGATCGCGTGGCCACGGAACTGACCGAGGCGAACGTCCACAATATTTTCACCCACTCGATTTCAAACCCGACCATGCCCTTGGAGACGCAGATCAATCCCGATCTTCACCCGGTCTTTTTTCCCGATGAGCGCCTGAAATCCAAACGGCTGGTCAACCGGCGCTCGCTGCCGCTGTTCCGCAAAATCCGCGACTATCTCGTCGCCCATGAGGTCAGGTTCGTGGTCCTGTTCGACTGCGATGACCTGACCCGGCTTCTCCTGATCCGATGGGCGCGGCGGCGGGGCGTTCTCATCCTGCTCGCCGGCGAGTTCAACGTCTTCAACAAGGACCAACGCCCATGGCTCGCCAAAGTGATCCGCCGCCGGTATTTCCGTTGGGTGCTGGGCTCTATTGCCGGCGTGATGCCCATGGGAAACTGTGGCCGAGCTTATCTGCGCCTGTTACGCGATCACGACCTGCCGGAATTTCTGTTTCCCTATGAACCCGATTATTCGTCGTTGCAACCGGCCGATCGCGTTCACCTCAGCGAATTCCGGGCCGAGTATGATTTCGAGGCCGGGCGACGGCGGTTCTTGTTCTACGGGCCCCTCACGCCGTCCGCACGAGTCGATTTATTGGTGGATGCGTTCATCGCAGTGTCGAAGGACATCCCGGACTGGGACCTGGTTATCGCCGGCGATGGCGAGCTGCGCGGGGAGCTGCAATCGCGGATTCCTGAGCGACTCGCATCCAGGGTGAAATTTATCGGATTTCTCCCGGCCGATCAGAAGGCCGCCTGCTATCAAAGCTGTGATGTCCTGGTTCATCCGGGTCGAAGCGAACCGGCGGACCTTGTCATCAATGAGGCCGTTGGCTGCGGCCTGGCCGTGATCGCCGCCGCGGTCAGCGACGCCGCGATTGAGCTGGTGCACCATCGCCAAAACGGATTGCACATCCCGCCGCGCAGCGCCAGCGCGATTGCCGATGCCATGAAAGCGGTTGTGTGGGACGACGCCTATCGTCAAATGAAAGCCGCATCGGCGGGAGTTCTGCATGGCTGGCGCAAAGCCGCCGATCCCGTGAACGGGCTTCGAAAGGCCTTGCGCTTCTTCTGTCTTCCCCTGCAGGACGAGATTGCGCAGCAATCCGCCGCCGTTCGTGACGGCTCCGCCTCGATCTTGTCCCAGGACTCCGTGTCGTCCGCCAATTGAAGCGTCGGGCGGCCGCCCGGCCGCTATTCTCCCGCCAAGCTTGCGACGTACAACTGATTGACGCAGAAAGGACCGAGCAAGGAGGATTTTGCGGCGCGTCTTTCCCATCGAACGGCCCGGTTGTATCCTGCGATCGGCAGGATCTTCGCGCTGCAAAACCCGCTGGGGAAAGTGCGATGCAATCTAAGCCCGGCCTCGGCCAGAAGCGGGAGCATCGTCCCGGTCGTCAGATAATTTCCCGTGACGCTGCGCCCCTTGCCCATTCGCCTGAGCTTGTAAACGGGCCACATCAGCAGTTTGTGGCTCCATAGATTCCCATGATTATTGAAAACAAGCAGACTCCGACGGTCCTTCAACCTTGCTGCAAGAGCTTTCAGCGCCGGAAGGCGCAGCGACGGATCGGCATTCAGGAAGAACCGGAACGCGGTGATCAGATCGTATTGGCCTTCAATCGGCGATTCCGGGGCGAGGATATCCGTGCAGAGGATTCGAGCCCGCTGGACCTTCTTCATGGCGATGTCGCACATCGACTGCGAGATTTCGATTCCCGTGACCTCATCCGCCAGATTCTTTAAAACGGCGGTGATTCGGCCCGTTCCGGAGGCGAAATCCAACGCGTCGATGCGCGGCCGGTTCGATTTCATCTCCGCGACGATTGTGCGCAGTTGATCCTGCTCGATCTGCCATAGCAAATCCGCATAGCTTCCAGGCGCATACTCCTCGGTTTCATATTGGTGGGCGGATTCGATGAACTCAAAATGCTTCGAATAACTCTCTGTCGACACGAATACTCCTGAAAAAAAGCCCGGCTATAACTTTGCGAGTCGAGCGAATCGGAGATTCTAGTGGCCGCCGCTGTTAATAGTCTTCCTGTCGTCATACTATTTCGTAAAAGGAGCAATATATGGAAAACACACCGTTGAAGATCGGCCAGCCCGCACCGGAATTCGAGTTGATGAACCAGGACAAAAACAAAATCAAACTTTCCGAGTATCGGGGAAAGAAAAAAGTGATTCTGCTGTTCTATCCGATGGATTTCAGCCCGGTTTGCACGCAGGAGCATTGCGCGTTCGGCCCGGAACTCGGCCGGATCGCCAAGGATGACGACACGGTTGTGTTCGGCATAAGCTGCGACAGCCCCTTCAGCCATGCGGCTTTCCGCAAGCAGTACGGGATTCCGTACGATTTGCTCTCCGATCCCACCCGGCGGATGGCCAAGGCGTACGGCATGTGGGCCGGCGAGGAGCCGTACAACTGCACCAAACGCGGAACCGTCATTATTGGCAAGGACGGCAAGGTGGTTTTCTATCAGGAGCAGCCGATGAAGGAGCCGAGATCGGTGGCGGCGATCGAACAGGCGTCGCTGATTGCCGATGAGCTGGCGAATCGCGCGGACGAATTCGGAGTGAGCGTCTGAGATATGCGCGTTCGGCTCCGATCCAACTTCCCTCGCCTTTTTGCCAGGCCGGCCTGGCGGGCTACAGCGATCGCGCCATGCGGCGTGGTGGCTCGCCGCCGCGGCTGCCCCTATGCCGTGACCGAGGCTCTGCTCGACGTCATTCTGTGCAACGGCGGCGAGGGATTGCGAAAATCCATCGACATCAACGATGAGGATCATCCCGTTGCCGGACAGATCATCGGCAGCGAGCCGGACACCATGGCCCGGGCCGCGGGGATCTTGGCCGGCGCGGGCTATGACGTGATCGATCTGAATTTCGCCTGTCCGGTGAAGAAGATCAAAAACAAGGCCCGCGGCGGACACATGCTGCTGGATGTCGAGCGGGCAATTGCCGTTATGCGCGCCGTGCGCGATCGCATCACCGATCGCCCGATCACCGTCAGCCTTCGCCGGGCGTACGATGATTCGCCCGAGGCGACAGAGCGATTTTTGGAAGTGATTGAAACCGCGTGGTCGCTCGGCTTCGCCGCCGCGCGCGTTCATGCCCGGACGGTCGAGCAGAAATACATCGGGTCGTCCCATTGGCCGTTCCTTTGCGGACCTCAAGCGCAGATATCCCTCGAAAATCATTTTCGGCAGCGGCGATGTTTTCACCGCCGAGGATGCCGTGCGGATGTATCGCGACACCGGCGTCGATATGGTCTGGATCGCCCGCGGCGCGATCGGCAATCCCTGGATTTTCCAGCACGCGGCCCGTTTGCTGCAGCGAGCCCGATGCCGAGATTTCTCCGCCGACGATTGGCCGGCAGCGCGATGCGCTGATCGAGCATTTTCAGATCGCGGCGGAGATTCACGGCGAATCGCTGGCCGCCCGACGGATGCGGAAGATGGGGATCAAGTACAGCCGCTTCCATCCGCTGGCGACCGATGTGAAGCGGGAATTTATTCGGGTGCAAAGTCTGCGCGACTGGCAGGCGGTCTTGGATCGGATGGTATGGAAACGACGGACCGGGAGTGTGGCCGGATGCACTTGCGGCGGACGAAGTGAATTCCTGCCAAACGGCTGAAGCGAACTAGGGCCTGTCTGATGAATCCCCGCGCGGCCGGACGAAGTGGATTTCGCCCGCGTGCAAGGAGC
The DNA here is from genome assembly GCA_963771925.1 of uncultured Phycisphaerales bacterium. Taxonomy (GTDB): domain Bacteria; phylum Planctomycetota; class Phycisphaerae; order Tepidisphaerales; family Tepidisphaeraceae; genus PALSA-1353. Next base: position 369,801 of record CAVYVE010000005.1, on the reverse strand, counting down.
GACGACGAGTCGTATTGTAAGGAAATACGGCGAGGAGGAGCGACGTCCCGGTCAGCCGGGAGCGAAAGACACGAGTATGGCCCGCGAGGATTCATCAGACAGGCCCTAACATGCACTCGCGCACACCGCCGCGGAATCGGCTGGCCAAGGTTTTGCCCGAAGAATGGCGGAAATTTCTCCTGGCCAACGGCGCGCCCAAACGCAAATACACCGCGGTTTGCCGGGCGGCTTTGGCCGGCGGACGCGTGGTCGAAGACTTGATCATCGAAGAGGGATGGATCATCGCGCTAAGCCGCGACGGTCTGAGCGGGACGTTCGAGCAGCGGATCGATTTCGATCCGCGGACGATCCTGGATCTGCAATTGGTGCAGGTGATTTGAGGACCGGAGTACCGGCCGACTGAAGCCGCCCGGCCGCGACGCCATTTTCATTGCTTGTGGAGCGTCTTCGATTTTCACGAAAGCCGCGGGATGGCCATCCCGCGGGCTTCGAACGCCGCACGCCGCACGAATCCGCGCTATCCGTTGGTTCTGCGCGGCACGTTTCGCCGGCTCACGTCCGCGCCGAAAGTTTGATTGTGTCCCACCTGTTTCGACGCCCCGAAGGGAACGCCCGACCGTTTCTGTCCCGTCGGCACCATCTTGTCGAGAACGCCGCCGATGGTCTGCGCGTGCGGCTTGATCATCGACTGCTTCAAATTCCGAAAACCGCTCGATTCCGCTTTGCGGGCCTTGCGCGGACGAGGAAGTGGCAACCTTGTTGGCCACGAGCGCCGCCGCCGCCGCGGCTGATCGGGCCGGGTCGATCAGTCGGCGCCGGAGCCGGCGCCGGTCGGGTCGGGTTTGGATCGGCGGTTTTTTGCCTGCTTTGCGAGATTGCCGGTTTTTTTGGTCATGTCGGGCATGTTACACGAAAACCGGCGGCATTTACAGGCTTTGCAGCCGTTGCTGCTTATCCAGTTCCAACAGGGCATCGATCAGCGGATCGAGCATCCCCTGCATGATCTGATCGAGATTGAAATTCTTTTCCCCGCCGCCTTCGCCGCCGAGACGGTGATCGGTGCAGCGGTTCTGGGGAAAATTGTAGGTCCGAATGCGCTGGCTGCGGTCGCCGCTGCCCATCATGGCCTTGCGGGCGCTGGTGACGGCGGCGTGCTGCTTGGCCTGCTCCGCTTCGTACAGGGTGGCGCGGAGCAACGCCCAGGCCCGCTCCTTGTTCTGGGTCTGGCTTTTGTGCTCGGTCATTTTGAATTGCAATCCGGTCGGCTTGTGCAGGATTCGCCAGCCGGTTTCGACCTTGTTGACGTTCTGCCCGCCGGGGCCGCCGCCGCGGCAGCCGAATTCCTCGACGTCCTTCGGATTGATGTCGATCTTCACATCGGGCAATTCCGGCAGGACGGCGACCGTGGCCGCGCTGGTGTGAATGCGGCCCTGGGCCTCGGTTTCCGGCACGCGCTGAACGCGATGCCCGCCGCCTTCAAATTGCAGACGGCGATAAGCGCCGTCGCCGCGGATGTTGACGATCACTTCCTTGAATCCGCCGCGGTCGCTGGTCGAAAAATCGCTGACGTCGAAGCGATACCCCTTGGATTCGCAGTATTTGCGGTACATCTCGTAGAGATCGCGGCCGAAGAGCGCCGCCTCCTCGCCGCCGGTGCCGGCGCGGATTTCCAGGAAGAAGGAATCGACCGCGTTGTCCTCGGCGGCGATGAATTCATCGCTGAGCAGCGTCGAGCAGTTCGGCCGCGCGAATCCGGGCCGCCGGCAGTTCCACCTGCCGCCAGCCGAGCCATCTCCGGATCGGCCGAATTGCCGGCGATTTCCTGAAGCTCCTGGATCGTCTGAAGCGTCTTGCGGTATTGCTCGTATTGGTTCGACGACCGGCTCGAGTTTTCCGGCTTCCTTGCTGACGGCCACGAGCTTTTGCGAATTGGCCTGCACGGCGGGATCGTTCATCGAGCGCCTGCAGCGACTCGAATCGCAGCCGCATTTCCTCCAACTTGCGGATGAGGGGCGGTTGCGCGGTCTGCTGGGCCTCGGACATCATCAAGCTTGACGCGTGGGCGTCTCCTGCTGCGGCTGGGCGTCGGCGCCGGAATCGCCGGAGGGGGTTTCAACCAACTGGATCGACTCCTGCGTCTTTGCCGGTGGTTTCCGCCGGCTTCGTCACCGCAAAACGAATATTAGGCAAGCGCGCCACCGCCACGCGCAGCGCCTGCTGCCAGCGCTGGCCGATTTTCATCAGGTCCGCGTCGTCGGCGTTGAACCGCCGCTGATGCGTGATCGACCAGTTGATCGCATTCATACGCCAGCAAATCGATCGGCGGGCCGACCGTCACGTTCGATTTCATGGTTGAATCCAGCGAAAGCAGGGCGTATTTGGCGGCTTCTTCGAGGGTGGTTTTATCGAAGCGGATTCCGCGGTCCAGGATCGGCCGGCCGTATTTCGTCTCGCCGATCTGAAGATAGGGCGATTCCTCCGTGGCCTGCAGCGGATTTCCCTGGGGATAAATCAGAAACAAAGCCGGTGGCTCGCCGCGGACCTGCCCGCCGAGGAGGAAATGGACGTTGAATTTGTAATCGTCGCGCTCCAGTGCCGGCCGGTCCATTTCCCCGACGCGGCGCACTTCGTTGCCGATGATCCGGGCGGCATCGTACATCGACGTGGCCTTGGCCAATCCCTCGCCCTTTTCGAATTCCCGCCCCAAAAGGGTGATCACCGACTGAGTGCAGGAGAGGCTCCCGCTGGCCAGCAGCACGAAGACGCGCTCGCCTTCGGTGATGAAGGTGTACATCTTCCGGCAGGTATTGACCTGGTCGTATCCCGCGTTGGTGCGCGAATCCGAGGCCATCACCAGTCCGAATTTCGTGACGATGCCCAGACAATACGTCATTGGCGCAGAGGATCCTTTCACGCTTCGTTTCGCGGCTGTGGCGTGGTATGGTAGCAGGGAAATCCGAAATCCGAAATCCGAATGACGAATCAAATCCAAAATTCGAGTGACCGAGACCGTATTTGTTTCGAATTTCGAATTTCGAATTTCGAATGACGCAACTGATTCCATTTAGCCCCCGGTGATTCACCGGGGGCTAAATGGAATCAGTTGTATCGTTCGGACTTCGGATTTCCGGTTTCGGATTTCCGGTTTCTGGTTTTACAAGGACCTCATGCCTTCCACCATCGCCGCCCAACTTTACACGCTGCGGGAGTTCACCAAGACGCCACGCGATATCGCCTCGACCCTGGCGCGGGTGAAGAAGATCGGCTACGACGCGGTGCAGCTTTCGGCGCTGGGGACGATCGATCCCAAGGAACTTGACGGGATGCTGCGGGGCGAGGGGTTGGTCTGCTGCGCGACGCATATCCCGCTGGATCGGATGCGCGACGAGCCGGCGAAGGTGATCGAGGAACACCATCTCTGGGGCTGCAAATACACGGCGGTGGGGGGCTTTTTTCCGAAGAATCCGGTCGCCGCCGACTGGCCGAATTTCGCCCGGTCGTACAACGCGATCGCCGAGAAATACCGAGGCTCCGGCATGTCGATCGGCTATCACAACCATAGCCATGAATTGGCTCGATTCGACGGTAAGACCGGCTTGCAAACTCTACTCGATCATTTTTCGCCCGACATCTGGTGGGAAATCGACACCTATTGGATTCAACACGGCGGCGGCGATCCGGTGCAGTGGATCGGAAAAGTCGCGGGGAAAATCCCCTGCGTTCATCTGAAGGACATGGCCATCACGCCGGACCGGACGCAATTGATGGCCGAGGTCGGGGAGGGAAATCTGAATTGGCCGGCCATTCTAAAAGCCTGCCGCGATGCGCAGGTGCAGTGGTACATCATCGAGCAGGACATCTGCCAGCGCGATCCGTTCGAGAGCTTGGCGATCAGTTTGAAAAATGCCAGGGAATTGGGCTTGCAGTAGCGGGGCGTAAGACCGAGCGGTGCGGGAGTTTTACTTGCCGGATTTGGCTGGGCCAGCCGTCGACCGCGGGCTTTCGCATTTCCGGCACGCGAAAGGTCGTCTGGCAATGCTGACACTTCACCTGTTTGCCGCGAACCTCATCCGGAACCGATAAAATCTTACGGCATTTAAGGTTAGGACAAATGATCTGTACAGGCATAGGACGTGCTCCGTATTGACTATCGGTCAATACTCGCCATGGCTTGAATCGGCAGGTCCCTCAAAAGCGGCAGAATCCTGGCCCTGGATCGCTTTACGCAGGTAGGGCGGAAGATCCTCCACCTTCAGCGGGGGATTGTGCAGGTAGGGCCGATACAGCGGGTCGCCGATGAAGCTGATCATCCAACTGACCATTGGCGTGGTTTTCCAATACACCTCGGCCATGGTCAGTTTGCCGGTCAGCAGCAGCGGAAAGAATTCGTCGGGCTTGGGAAATGCCCCCAGATACGGCTCGGCCACCGCGCCAAGGGTCGCCACCACGCCGTCGTTGATCAGCCCTCGCACCCAGCGCGAACTGGGCGTGTGAAGCGTGACCATTTCAAAGCTGGCGATGTGATATCCGACCGCTCCGGGATTGAAATCGCAGCCGGGAATATATCGGTTGACGCTGTACCATCCGCAATAGAGCGCGACGTTGTGCACTGAATGCGGCGGAAAAACCAGGTCTTGATCGTCGAGCCTGATTTTCAGATTTGTCTTGACCCGAATGAAGTAAGCCAGATTGCGAAGCGTCTGGTCGAATTGGCCGAAGGCACTGGAGTTTCCCTTGTCATCGACGGGGGACAGGCCGCGGGCGTCGATGGCGACGATTCCCTTCAATCCGGTCTTTTCGACCTCGACGCTGGTTTGCATGATTCGCCGAACCGCCGCGGGGTCCGGGCCGTCGAGCCGCATCACCATCAACGTGGGGATATGCGATTCTGTAACCTCATCAACGCTGAGCGGATTCATGAGCCAGTGCTGATGAGGATAATAGTCCCGCCACAGCAGCGCCAGTTCGTTGTCGGTGGCCGAAGCGGTGGCGTCGGTCGTCAGGTAATTGATTTGAGCCTCGACCACGCCCAGGGTGCCAACGGAGCCGGCGCTTTCCCGAGCGATCTGACGAAGCCGTTCGCGCGCCTGCGGATCCCAGCGGCTGGCCTGCAGCCGCGCGATTTGCGCCTTGGCCTCCAGCGCGCTCTGGTGAATCTTTGTCCAAAGCTGGCGCTGCTGGTCGCTTGTGTTCGGATTGTCGCGCTGAGGGGCGCCGATTTGTGAATCCACCCGGATGATGCCGCCGAGAGCGTTTATCGCGGCGATGATCTGTCTCATTTGCTGTTCGCGGTCGGATTGGTTCGCCAGCGTCGGGACGGTTGACGCGATCGCCGACATGGCCGCCTGCCCGCGCCAGCAGGGCGGGCAACGAATCGCCCTCGCCCGGCCTGAACAGCGGGTCGATCCCGGCCGCCTGCGTTTCCAGGTGCCCCACGGTTTGCTCGATTTGGTCTGTGATTGACTGTTGCTCCATTCGCAACTCGGTCAGTTCCTGGTCCTCCGCCATCGTGTTCTGCTTGTCCCGGATTCGAAACGGCACGCCGTAGAAGGTCAGCAGACATTTCACTTTTGTTCGCAGCTGGTGATCTTCCAGAAACTGCCGCACCGGCACCACGACGTGGGTTTCGTATGTGCTGAAAGCCATCTCCTCATCGTTGGGCAGATCGAGGGCGACCATCTGGGCGGCGGGGACCCCCCGGAGCCGGCAATACATTTGCGCCAGTTCCCGGCTGTCGGGCGAATTCTTGTTGGTGATGAGAAGAATCTCGTCCGGTTGCAGGGTCGCCGATGCGCGGCGCCAGCGCCGCCACGCAAAGCACCAACGCGATCACGACAAACCGATGAAGGGGGGGATTCAAATTCACGGGTGGATTTTAGGATGCGCGGCGGCGGTAATCCGGCGATCACGGATTTTTGGCCGGCACGGCCGCGTCCGCCTGAATGGCGCCGCTTTCGCCGGCCGTCCGGGCCGCGGCCGCTTGTTGTTGCTGAACATTTTCGATCATGGCCACCAGCGCCTTGACTTCCTGGATCGATTCGGGGCTGCCCCACATCAGGACGCGATCGACGTGCCAATTGCAGCGGTCGAACGTGCACCCCTCCAGGTAATAGACGGTCTCGCGCAGCACGAGCGTGCAGGCCACGAACGTACAGCGGACGAACGCCTGCCCGCTGATGTAAATCGTCTGGTTTTGAAACGTCGTGCCTTCGTGCTTGGTTAATAGCATGGCGGCATTGTGATTGCGCCGCTCGCCCGTTGCAAGCGAGCACCATTTTACCCGGCCCGCCCGCGGGCCGCGTTTGCGCGAATGGCGGAACGTAGCCCCTATCACGGCGATAAGCGGGTGGCGGTTTATCGTGAGCAGGGCATCTTGAAATCGGCCTGCGATTATGATTCCCCTGCGTTTGATCTCCCCACGATCGAGGTCTCGACGCTCGACGGTTACTCTCCTACACTCAACACGGTTTGCGACTTTGCTGCCGCATCTACCGCCTGACCGCATACCGTGACAATGCCGAGCGGATTGGTTCTTTTGGGTAGATCAGCAAAGTATCGCCCAAGGCATGTCCTGCCTTTCGGCAGGCTCGAGACTCCTTCTTTTAAAGGTGTTTTTGGAAAAATCGGTGTGACAAGACACCAGTTGAACTTTTCTGCGTTTTCTGTGCAGCAAAGGGGTCTGCAGGGATCTGCTGCCTAGATAAGCCACGTTCATTCTTCAGGCTTTATCCAGGCCTTTGAGGTAGGCGCAAAACATATCGGCCATGGCCTCGGCGTAGGCTTCGATCTCTGCGGGAGTTCGAGGACTCTGCGAAAAATGCTTCCCCACCTGGCTGAGCGTCGTCGTGATCAAGTCGCCGGCCAATGCTCGAGTCGCTTCTGACGCCTCGGGGAGCGCCTCCTGCATGAAGATCTGGACAGCGCGTTTTTTTCCCGACGTCCTCGCCTCCTGCGCCTCGGGCGCATCGCGATAGAGAGGGGCGGCGTCATTAAGCGCCACACGCATCTCGGCCTCATCACATTCCGAGCGGATGAAGGCGTGGACTAGGGTTCGCAGCCTTTCAAGCGGCGGTTTCTGGACGTCCTCAAGAATGCCGCGCAGCAATTCGCCGGTCTGCCGCCATTCGTCGCTCTGGAGCCGGAAGAGGATCGCCGCCTTGTTCGGAAAATACTGATACAGCGATCCGACACTGAATCCGGCCTTCTTGGCCACCCTCGCCGTGGTGAAGCCTTGCGCCCCTTCCTTGGCCAAAACCTGAACAGCAGCCTCCAGAATGGTGGAAACCAACTCAGTCGAGCGCCCTGCTTGGGTTGTTTCCGCGGGGAAATCTGTGGTTTTCGGCGCTTGGCCATGGACAAGTTCTAACGCGAATAGTCAAACCTGACGAATTCGTCGTATTATAGTCCGGCGTAAAGATGGGCTCAACCTTGGACCGGAGACCTGTATGACCACGCTGACCATCGCCCCGTTCGCACCCCTGCTAGATCGCTTGTTCGACGAGGCTGATGCCGCGTCGGCGATGACAAGCTCTGCCGTCGCCGATCTCTCTGCCGAAGACGTCGAGCTGTCCATGCGGATCAACTAACGTCAATCGCATCTACAGGCTATGACTATGGAAACTAGGAATTTGCTTTCCGCTGCGGATCACTCGGAACTATCCCGCCAGCCGGCTCGCACGTCCCGTTTATTAAGATGGGTCAATGGAGGAGTTCACTGGATCAGCGGGATCGTGCTCCTTTACGCGTTCATCTTCAATGGTGAAACATCACGCGCGATGATCAACCCTGTTGCAATGCGAGGGGAAGTGAAGTTGGGCCTAATTGTCGGCTTCATCTTCCTTATCCGGTTTATCTGGGTGCGAAGCAGGCGCTCAGCCGGCGGGCGATGGGCCGCCGCGTCGCTTCGATTGCCGCCACCGTCCACAATCAGGCAGTTAACCGATTGGAGCATCTATCTCGCAGTGGCGGCTACCGTTGTTACAGGGCTTCTAATCGCATACCTTCGACCAGGCGCCGAGATCATCCCCGAGAACAGGTTTTTTTTGACCCGCAGCCCAGCTCTGAACGCTGCGATTCACACTCACGTATTCGTTTCAAACGCTTTGGAGTGGCTATGCGCTTTCCACGTCGCCTACTTCCTTTGGTTCTGGAAAATAAAGAGAACTCGGTGGGGAATGATTTCAGAGGGTTGGCTGGATCGAGTTGCGTCCGTCGCCGACCGTGTGGGCGTGTTGCGTCTCTTAGGGAGAAGGTAACTGTTTATCGCCCACCGGCGGACCAGTAGGTTCCGCTCCCGCAATTGATCGCTCGTCTGACCCAATCTTCTCTCACAAGCTATGATTCGAAAGCAATTGCGCCACCACATTTTTGAGCGGTTGGACACGCCGGAACCTCCTGCAGTTGTACGATTTAACGGGATGACGGAAAGTTCGACATCCCGTGACCACTCGCCCCTTTGGGCAAGATGGGCAGAATAAAAATCGGAGTGACAAGACGCCAGTTGAACTTTTCCTGCGTTTTTGCGCCGAAATGAAAGATTTCAGCTCTTGCCCCGTGTCTTTTTTTTGGCCGGAGAATTGGCTGCTTTCTAGTGCCGGCTGCTTTCAAACCATCACGGTCACGCGCAAGAACGTAGCCGGAATAAGTGTAGTCTTCTTATCCAAGCTCTTGTTGTGCTGCTCAAACAGAGCCTCCAATTCCTTTTGGAGATCAGCCGCGCGCCCGTTCTTTTCGGCGGCGTCGAATGCGTTCATAGTTGGTCCGTAGTATTTTCGGAAGTCATCAACGTACGCGGCTGGGGTGCTGGGAGAATTGAACGTAAAGGTGTCACGGGCACACGAAACTCTTTCCTTGGGAACTCCCACGGCGGCGAATCGCTCCAGGACGTGGTTCTCGACGCCCCAAGCCATTGGGCTGACGAAGCCCTCCGGCGGCGGCGGGGTGTAGGCGGAACTGATCCTCAAAAGCTGCGCCACCAGAGTTGGATCATTCGGAATCCAGTTCCCCATGATGATCCGGCCCCCGGCATGGGTCACTCGCACCATTTCCTTGGCCACATCAAACGGCTTTGGCGCAAACATGGCCCCAAAAATGCTGACCACGAGATCAAAGGAATGGTCCCCCAGCTCGTGTAAGTTGGTCGCATCCCCCTCTTGAAACCGGCAGTTTGCCAGACCGTGCTCCTTGGCGCGCTTGTTCCCAGCCGCGACGAGATTGCCGGCAATATCGACACCCAATACGTCCGCACCGAGCTTTGCCGCCGGCAAAGCAGTCGTTCCATCGCCGCACCCGAGATCCAGGACCTTGAGCCCTTTTGTGATCCCTATTTTCTGGACCAGCGCCTCACCGCTTTGCCTCATGGTCTGCGCAATCCTTGTAAAGTCGCCCTTTTCCCACAACGCCTTATTGGGATTCATGAGTGCTGCCTTCTTCCTCGCGCCAGCGAAAACGCGCTCCATAACTCTTCCCCGACGCCAGTCCATCGCGCAAACGGGGAAGTTGAATGAGCGATTTCAGATGTGGACTGTCGCGTGCGATGCTAGCGGATAACGACAAGTAGTTCAATTCCCATCGCTTGCTCGGCGTAAGTCCTGATTTTCGGACCGGTTTTTCAAATTTCGTTGAACCGCCAAGGATGATGCGGGCGCTGATGGGGAAAACGGATGGCGGCGAAAACTCGCCAACGCGATTTTCCGCCCCGTTAAATCGGAGTGACGGGACGTCAGTCGAACTTTTTCGGCGATTCTTTGCTGAAATCAGGGATTCTGAATTTTTGGCTTCTTATCGGCCAGAACGGCATTGACTAACGGGACGGCAACCTTCGATACGAACTCGAAGAGTCTCTGATGGCCGATCTGAGCGCGAAAAACCGGATCGCGTTCTGTCCAGAACTCGTAACGCCATTCGCCATTCTGCTCGCTGATTGTGAAAAGCGCGTGGGCCACCGAATTGCGCAGGCAGCGAAGGAGTTTATAGGAATCGATCGAGGGTGGTTCTAAATGCTCGAACAAATCGCAAATCTTGGCATTATCGAAATCTCCATAGGCCGAATGATTTTGGGGAAGATCAAGAAACTCGCGCGGTACCACCACGCAAGAGTAAAGTAGGTTTATCGCAGCGGAATGGTTCGAAAGTGTGTAGTTGTAAGGGTCCAAACCCGATTTCGCGTAATGTGGGGAGGAGAACAAATTCTTCTTGGCATTCCATGCAGTTCCACCCTTCTCTGTCCTGACCCCCGAAAATGTCCCAGGTTGGTGATATAGAATCGCGGCCCGGAAAGGGCTGTGATGAAGAAGCGATTTACCGAAGAGCAGATCGTGGCCATCTTGCGGGATGGCCAGGTGGAAACGAAGACGGTTGAGCAGTTGTGCCGCGAGCATGGCGTGAGCCAGCCGACGTACTACGCGTGGAAGCGCAAGTATGGATCGATGAACGAGCCGGATGTGAAGCGGCTGCGCGAGCTGGAAAAGGAGAATGCGCGGCTGAAGCGATTGCTGGCCGAGCGTGAGCTGGCCATCGATGTGATGAAGGAGTTTGTCGAAAAAAAGTAATCGACGTGGCCGGCCGCCGCGCGTTCGTGCAATTTGCGATGATGCGGCAGATGTCGGTTTCCGGAGCCTGTGCGCTGGTGAAGGTGAGCCGGCGACGCCTTGCCTATGTGAGCCGCAGAAACGACGGCGAACTGGTGACGCGCCTGCAGGAGCTTGCGGCGTTGCACCCGCGCTATGGCAGCCGGCACCTGTGTGCGATGCTGCGGCGTGAGGGACGCCAGGTGAATTTCAAGCGGGTTCGCCGGCTGTGCCGCAAGCATGGCCTGACGATGCGATCCAAGCGTCGTCGCAAGCGCCGCGGCATCGGGATGGGGCTGCCGTGCAAGGCCGAGCACCCGCACCACACATGGGCCTGGGACTTCATGGAGGATAGGACTGAGACGGGCCGAAAACTGCGGATTTTGACGGTGGAAGATGAGTTCACGCGCCAGTGCCTGGCGATTGAAGTGGAGCATCGAATGAACAGCCGGTTTGTGGCCGACACGCTGATGGGGCTGATCGCCGAGCACGGCGCTCCTCGGTTCATCCGCAGCGACAACGGCCCGGAGTTCATCGCCAAGTACCTGATGCGGATCCTGGCGATCCACGGCGCCGAGGCGCGACACATTGATCCGGGCAGCCCGTGGCAGAATGGTCTCAACGAGCGATTCAACGGCACCCTGCGGAATGAGTGCCTGAACATGGAGACGTTCTGCAGCCGGGAACATGCGCGGATGATCTGCAAGGTGTACGGGCGTGAGTACAACAGCTCGCGTCCGCACAGCAGCCTGGGATATTTGACGCCGAAGGAGTTTGCCGAATCCTGGATGCGCATCAAAGGGAGCGACAGTGATCATCGCGGCTGGGTGCAACGCGGTTCGGGGGCTCTGCCCCCAGGCCCCCGGGATTTATCGCCTGGTGCGCCCCCGGCTGTGGCAGGAAAGAAAAAAGGGTCGAGCGCAGAGGCCCGACCCGACAGCCGTAAGGCAATCCACGACGGCGCTCCGGTTGCTTCCCAGCAGAGCCGTATCCTCCGCGTGGACGATTTGAAGGTAACAAAGGGCAAGCGAGCCGGGAAGGTCCCGGCTCAGAACCAATGACATTGGACCGCGAAACTATAGTTCAAAGTTGGGACAAGAATGGGGTCTTGACAATGGCCAGACACCAATTGAACTTTTTATCGCTGGCGCGCCCAAAATCAATTTTTTGCTGAAATTGCTGGCGTGATTAAATCAGTTTGCGTTTTCGCACAGTCTCTGCTACAGTTTGCGGCTGGAGAGATGCTCGATTTGTAATCAACGGAGGGATTTTTATGTATCGTGGGTTTTCTTTCTCTTCCGCCCGGGCACTTGCGATTGCTGCGATTTGTTTGAGCACGCCCGCCACAAGGGTTTTCGCACAGATCGCCGGTTTCGGCGACGGAACCACCTGGACGCTGAATGGCCGAGATCAGGACCCATCCGGCAGCGGCGTTATCGTGAACGATAATGACCCGGCAACGATCAGCGCCGGTACGCTGACCATCACAACCGCCATGGGCGATGAGGCGCGGTCGGCGTTCTACAATACCCAACAGAACATCGCGTCCTTTATCGCGACCTTCACCTATCAGGATACGGATCAATCCCCCCTGGGAACTGCCGATGGATTCGCATTCGTCGTGCAGACACAGGGGACTACCGCCTTGGGCGGCGACAGTTCGGGCCTGGGAGATAACATTTATGGATCCGATCAACCGCCTACTGGACCGCAAATCACCGCAATTTATCCCAGCGCCGCTGAGCTGTTTTACGACCGCTCCGGTGATGATGGCGGTACGGATTTTGGCGTGAACGGCTCCGGCAGCTTCCCCGACGCAACACCGACCGATCCTGTAAACCTTTCCAGCGGCGATCCCATAGAGGTGACACTGGTGTATAACGACACACTTGAAACCCTCTCCGAAACCCTGCTGGACACCACCACCGGTCAGACGTATGACCTGACACGATCGGCCGATATAACCGGCGCGCTCGGCGGAGACACCGCTTATGTCGGCTTCACTGGTGGTACCGGTGGCGCGTACTCGGTCCAGACGATCAGCGATTTCACATTTACCTCCGGCGTTCCCGAACCGGCCTCGGTGGGGGTAATGGCGCTAAGCCTAGCAGGCTTGCTTGCCCGCCGCCGACCGCGTCATTGACTCTTTCTGTTATTGCTTTTCCGTCTATTCTACTCTCTACTTTGCACTCTATTCGCCCTACAGGGCAAATCGGGGTGACAAGACACCAGTTGAACTTTTTCTACGTTTTTGCAATGGGATCGAGGATTCGAGTCTGTGGATGTCATCTCGGGGAAGAGCCATCCGCAGCAAGGATCATCATGGGCGACTGCCTGAATCGCGCTCTTCACAAAGAGCGATAACAGTTCGCGCTTGTTCCAGCCATTCCGGATTTTGATAACGCCGCTCGCATTCCATAAACGCGTGCCAGAGTCGTCTGGCCGCACCGTAATCCTTGAGCGAGAACGCAAGAGCCGATCCCTCGGCGGCAGCTTTGAACGTTCCAAAGGCGCAGACATATTCTTTGCGTCCAACATCACGAGGCTGTTGATATTCCGCTAACGCATAGGGGAGGCTTGTAAACTTTTCCAGCCATGGCAGACCGACATCAACGATAACCCTCATCGCATCGTCGACAACATCGACTAGGTTTGATCCATCTGGTGCAATGTACCAGATGCCCGACCGCGGATATTCAGGCTGTTGAATCCGCTTCTCGAGGTGCAACCTTGCGTGGCAACCGTGTTCCGGCGGTTCGGTGGGTCTCACGCGATACAGCACGGGCCACTTGGAAGCCCATGGAGTGTCATGCACGCACGTGTAATACACGCCCAAATTCACGCAAAAGGAAAACGAAGTGCATTTGTGCCGAGCCGCGTGATAGGAACTAAACGACTGAAAATTGACAACAGCGATTGAGTCGGACGTGTGCCGCCACCCATTTCGAGCGTTAAGCTTATCGAAGGCCGCGTTGCGAAGCGCTGGCCACACTTTGCGTTTTATCTCGGCGTTGACTTGCCGTGAACTAAAATCGCCTGCGTCTTGCATTTAGACCATCATCCGAACCCGCTCGAAAAGTTCAAATCCCGTCGCTTGGTCGCCGCAAGTCTCTATTTTTCGTCTGGATTTTGAAAGTTCGTCGAACCGCTGATGACCCTGCAAGTCGCTGCCGAATAAATAGTCCGGGACGAAACACCGACAAAACGAATTTCCGTCCCGTCTAATCGGGGTGACAAGACACGAGTTGAACTTTTTCTGCGTTTGTGTGCCGAAATCAATGTTTCTGCCACCGGTCACTGGAGTTTGCCGACTGTCACCAGATCCCATGAATCAGCCAATAGGTCGACTCCCAACGGCTGCTCCTGACGCCGGCCCGGTTTGAACAAACCGCTGACATGAAGGTCTTGGATGGAGTTCTTGCAGCCCAATCCGCCCAACGCGGTGCGGCCCCATGGGCGTCGTTGGCGGGCGACTAACCTGGCGTTCAACAGTTCCGCGAGCTTTCGGATTACTCGTGTCACTGACGCGCTTTCGCGTTGCGCCAAGTCGCAAACGGCCGCCATGACGACAACTGGCTCAAACGATGCGGCTTTGCCAAAATGGGCCTCACTCGAGATCGATAAGAAAACATCCGGAGCTGACTTTTCACGTTCACACTGTGTCCAAGCGGGTGCCCACAACTCGGCGCTGAGAAAATTCCAGTTTGCTGACGTTTCCGCATTAGCCGGCGAAAGATGGGTCCACTTCTGCTGATCCGATTCCTTCCAATTGATTTTGCCGAATTTCACCGTGCCAGCGCGGTTGGGGAGATACTGGGTCGAGCGCGTTGACGCCGCGCCGCGAGCTGCGCCAATAGCTCTTCGAGCCTTGGCATTAACTGGGACCAACTGCTCCAACGCCAGATCGGGTCAGATGCGGGGTCGCCAAGCAAAACGTGAAGTTCATAATCCGCCGTATGAATCGCCATAAGCATTAAGCCTCGTATGCGAACTGCAGCAGCCACTATCGCTCTAATTCGTCGTGCTGGGATTCTACAGCCGAGTTCAAATCCCGTCGCATGGTTTGCGTAAGTCTCGATTTTTCGCCGAGTTTTTGGAATTTCGTCGAACTGCTGAAGTGCGTGTAAGTCGCTTTCGAACAAAAAGCTAAGGACGAAAGCTCGGTGAAGAGAAATTCCGTCCCGTCAAATCGGAGTAACAAGACACCAGTTGAACTTTTCTGCGTTCTTTGCTCAGAAATGAGGGTGTTGAGCGGCCTGCTGCAAAAGCCGCTCGATTAGTCGAAAAGGCTAGCGCCCCTCAATTTCGCGAGATTATCGATTTCGCGCCATCCCAATATGCAGCAACGGTAAATCCTGCCATCAATGATGATGCCGTCACCGGCGAGTGGTGGAAGACCCAGCGGCAACGCTTCGAATCAGTGTGTTCGGAACTGGTGGCTCTAGAGTGTGCGGCTGGAGATGCGGCGGCTGCGGCCGAGCGGCTCAAGGCACTGGCCGGGCTGCCCGTGCTCAAACTGACCGAACCGGCGACGCAGGTGGCCGAGGCACTGCTGGCCGGCGGGGCAATTCCAAGGCAGGCGAGCCGCGACGCGGCCCACGTGGGTATTTGCGCGTCCACGGCGTTGCGTTTCTGCTGACGTGGAACTTCAAACATCTTGCCAACGCGCAAATGCAGGCTAGCATTTATGAAGTGTGCGCCGCACAAGGATATCCCGCTCCGGTGATCTGCACGCCCGAAGAACTGTTCGAGGAGGCGCCATGAGAGATGATCCTATCGTTGAGGAGGTCCGCCGGGTCGGTCAGCAGTACATTGATTCTTTCGACGGCAACTGGCAGGCGATCATCGCTGATCTGGATCGCCGGGCCCGCGAGGAAGGTCGCCAAGTCGTCAACCCCTCACCCCGGCCGGAAGGGACCGCGCCGATCAAGTCGCGTCGAACGGCAGCTAAGCGCGCCGGGTGATTCTGCAAACCTTTTATCTCGCCGGGCCGTGCGTGTGCGAGGGGTCGCCCATGGTCTCGGAATAAACCGGCAGGCGAATCGTGAACGTCGTGCCTTCGCCTTGTTTGCTGCGGACGCTGATGGAGCCGTCGTGCTCGTCGACGATTTTCTTGGCCACGGCCAGGCCTAATCCCGTGCCGCGGTTGCCCTTGGTGGAGTGGAACAACTCGAACATGTGATTCATCAGGTTCGGCGGAATGCCGACGCCGTTGTCGATGACTTCGATGATCGACTGTTTGGCTTCGCTGTCATATCGGCAGACCACGCGAATGAGGCCTTTGGTCGGCTCGACGGCGTCCATCGCGTTGATCAGCAGATTCATCAAAACCTGGTGCAGCCCGTCCGGGTCGGCGGGGAAGGCGGGGTGATTCGGGTCCGCATCGGCGACGGCCATGACCCCCTTTTCACTGGCGGCGGCGGCGATCAGCTCCAGGCACTCCTCGATCAGCACCTTGGGGTTGATCTGCTCGAGCTTGGGCTCGCGCGGGCGGCTGTAGGCCAGGAGATTCATCGTGAGGTTGTAGATTTTTTCCAGGTTCCGATCGACGATCCGCCAGCCCTTGGCAGCCTGGGGGACGTTGGCGCCGCGAAGGCCCATTTCGACGACATCCGCGCCGCCGCGGAGCGCCTGCAGGATGTTCTTGATCGAATGCGAGAGGGCGGCGGTGGTTTCACCGATGGCGGCCATGCGCTCGGCCTGCAGGCCGGTCTGATAGAGCTTGGCGTTGGTGACGGCCAGGCCGGCCTGGAGTCCGATCGCCGTCAGCAGACGAAGCTGATCGGGGGCGTAGGTGTAATTCCTCACCGAGCTGTCGATGTAAATGACGCCGATGATTTCCTCCTGGCCTTTGGCGGACAATTTGCTGGCCTTGATGGGAACGCACAGGGCGCTGCGGATGCCGAGATTGTGCACGCTCTTGCCGGCGGAAAATCGGCGGTCGGCCATGGCGTTGCTCGACAGAACGCCTTCGCCGCTGCTGAGAACGTGATTGATGATCGTCCGCGATGCGTGGATTTTTTCGGGGGCCGGCTTTTGATCGGTTTCCACCGCGATCTTCTCGTCCTCGTCGGGGACCTTATTTTGGAATCCGATTTGTCCTCGCGAGTGCGGACAACCTTGGGGATCAATTCGCTCTTTTTCTCGTCGAAAAGAAAGATGATTCCGCGATCGGCCTTGACGTGTTCGAAGACCAGGTCCATGACGACTTCCAGCACCTGGTCCACGCCGAAACTGCTGCCCAGCGCCGCGCCGAGTTGGTAAAGGATTTTGAGATTGGTCATGGCGACGGCGGCGGGTTCGGGGACGGCCAGGACCATGGAATCGTCCGCCGACTGAACGGTGTGCATGATGGAGCTGTCCATTCCCGCCTCGGCGCCGGCCAGTGCGACATTGCCGCCGCTGGCGCGGCGTGACGCCCGGCTGGGCGCCGAAGACCATCAGCGTGCGCCCGACGCGAATCTGGTCGCCCAATTTCAACTCGTAGCGATTGTCCACGCGGGTCCCGTTGACGTAGCTGCCGTTGGAACTGCCCATGTCGCGCAGAACCCAGTTGCCGTCGTTGGGTAGAAGCTCGGCATGTTGCCGGCTGACGGTGTTGTCGCTGATGGGCAACTGGCGGCTTTCGCGGCCGATCAATACCGGAGCGTCGGGCAATTCGAATCGCCGACCTTTGTCCGGACCCTGCAATACCAGGAGGGTGAGCACGAGATTAGTTTATCGCTGAATTACCGGCGGGAAAAGCGGAATGCGAATTTACAATTGCCAATTGCCAATTGCCTATTGAAATGGTCCCTCAATTGGCAATTGGCAATAGGTAATAGGCAATGATCCAGACGGTGCGCAAATTTGCTCAAAAGCGGACGCCGACGAAAACGCCGACGCGGAGTTCCTCGGCATGGTCGCCCAGGCCGCCGAAATCGCCCCAGGCGGCCATGTAAGACAGATCCAAACCGGCGGTGGCCGGTCCCCAGGCATACCCCATCTGGAGGGCCGGCCGGATTTCAAACGCCGCCCCGGTGTGGTACGCCGTGTTGAAGGTGGTATAGGTGGTTTGCGGGAATGCCTGATCGATCGAATAGTCGTTGATCAGAAGCCCGGCGCCGATGCGCGGCTTAATGAAGATGCCCGTCCGCGGAATCCGGAAATCAAAAGCCAGGCGAGGCTCTATTTCAAAATTATCGAGGTCCGAGTCGAGCCTGGCTTGGCCAATATAAGTGCCGCCGTGGTTGCTGAACGGGACGTTGACGTCCTGGCTCTCCCAGTAGCCCGAGCCGGTCAGACCGAGGCCCAGCAGCACGGGAGAACCGTAGTACGGCACGTGCCAGGCCATGTCCAAGTCGATGTAGGGGCCGTCCCTGTCGTAAAAGAGCGAAGAGTTGGTTCCAGCGTAGAGGTGTGAGTAACCGGCGGAGAGGGTGTATTCGCCGATCTGCGCGAACGCCACGGTGCTGGAGATCATAAACGCCGAGACAAAGCCGATGGCGCCCAATACCGATAACCGCATAGTGCCCCTTTCTGTTTGCGGGGATTATCCGCCGGAGCGGGGAAAACGGTCAATAGGCTTTTTCGGCAAGACTTTGGGAGGCGATGACCGGCTGGGCATGATGCTGGCGCTGGTAAGCCGCCTTGAGCAGGTTCAGCAGGATCATCAGCAGCGTGTCCGATTCCAAAAAATTGGCGGGTAATCGCAGGTAGACCGTTTTTTCGTCCAGCACGGTCAATCTCCCGGGCGATCCGGCCAAACCCGCCTGTGCGCGCGGATGCGTCGCGAACCGTCAGGACCACGTCCGGCTCCTTTTTGATGATGCTCTCGATCCCGAAAATCCCGGCCAGCAATCGCAATTCCGTCAATGCCAGGAGCAGCACCGCCGGCCGCGGCGGCTCGCCGAAGGCGTCATTCAAGTCCTGCTCCAACAAATTCAGCATTTCCAGCGAGGTGCATCGGGTCAATCGCCGATAAACATCCATGCGCTGGCGATCGGCGGCGATCCATTGCTTGGGAACCAGGGCCGAAACGCCGATGTCCACGTGCGCCTCGGGCTTGGCGGGTTTGGGCTCGTTTTTCAGTTGGCGCGTCGCCTCCTCCAGAAGCTGGCAATACATCTCGTATCCGACGGTGGCGATATGGCCGCTCTGTTCGGGGCCGAGGATGTTGCCGGCGCCGCGGATTTCCAGGTCGCGCATGGCGATCTTGAATCCGGCGCCGAGATGGCTGTATTCCTCGATCGCCTTCAATCGCTTGGCCGCCACCGGCGTCACCGGACGGTCGGCCGGCAACAGCAGATAGCAATAGGCCCGGTTCTTGTACCGGCCGACCCGGCCGCGCAGTTGGTGCAATTCGCTGAGGCCGAATCGGTCCGCCTGGTTGATGAAAATCGTGTTGGCGTTGGGAATGTCCAATCCGCTTTCGATGATGGTCGTGCAGACCAGAATGTCCGCGTCGTGGCGGATGAATTTCAGCATCACCTCTTCCAGTTCCCCCTCGGCCATCTGGCCGTGGCCGATGATGATCCGGGCGTCGGGGACGAGTTTCAGAATCTCATCGGCCACCTCGGCGATGTTGTACACGCGGTTGTGGACGAAATAGACCTGCCCCTCGCGATTCAATTCGCGCACGATCGCCTGCTGGATGCGCTGTTTGTCGTAGGCGATCGACCTCGGTGACGATGCTGCGGCGGTCCTGCGGGGCCGTCGTCAGCGAACTGATGTCGCGCAGCCCCAGCATGCTCATGTGCAAGGGTGCGGGGAATCGGCGTGGCCGACATCGTCAGGACATCCACCGTTCGTCGCATCTGCTTCAATCGCTCTTTATGCGTGACGCCGAAGCGCTGCTCCTCGTCGATGACGACCAGGCCCAGGTCGGCGAACTTCACGTCCTTGCTCAGCAGGCGATGCGTGCCGATCAGGATGTCGATTTCTCCCGTCGCCGTGCGGCGGAGGGTCTGCTTCTGCTCCTTGGCGCTCTTGAACCGGCTGATGGATTCGATGTGAAACGGATAGTTCGACCATGCCGTTCGCGAAAGGACCGCTCGTGTTGCTCGGCCAGGACGGTCGTCGGCACCAGGACGGCCACCTGCTTGCCGAATTCCACGGCCTTGAAGGCCGCCCGCATGGCCAATTCGGTTTTGCCGTATCCGACGTCGCCGCAGAGCAGCCGATCCATCGGCCGGGGTTTTTGCATGTCCTGCTTGATTTCGTCGGCGCCGGTGATCTGGTCCTGGCGTCGGCTCGTAGGGAAACTCGGCCTCGAATTCTTTTTGCCATTCGGTATCGGGCGGATAGGCGACGCCTTCCTGGGCCGCGCGGGCCGCCTGCACGTCGAGCAATTCCGCCGCCATGTCCATGACGGCTTCGGAGACCTTGGCCTTTTGCTTTTCCCAAACCCCGCTGCCCAGGCGCGACAGATGCGGATGGCCGTGAAACCCGCCGATGTATTTCTGCACCAGGTTGATCCGCGCGGCCGGGACGTGCAGGACGGCGTTGTCGGCGAATCGCAGGGTGAGATATTCCTCGCTCTTGCCGTCCTTGGTCATCGTGTGCATGCCGGTGAACCTGGCGATGCCGTGGGCGACGTGAACGACGTAATCGCCGTCCTTCAAATCGAGGAATGAATCGACCGGGCGCGACGCGATCACCTTGCCGACGCGCCGCCGCTGCTCGTAGCGATGAAACAGCTCGTGGTGCCCCAGCAGGGCCACGGGCTTTTGCCCTTCGCCGAAATCCCAGACGAAGCCGCGATGCAGATAGCCGACGGACGTGTCGATCTTGGCGCTCAGGCCGGGGATTTCGCCATCGATCAGTTCGCGTGAACCGCTGCTTTTCAGCCGGGTTTTCGCAGAAAACGGTCACGTCATGCGTCTGCGGCCAACTCGGCCAGTTCCTTGATCGCCTTCTTGGCTTCGGTTTCGAATCTCTGCAGCGATCCCACCGGCAGGCGGACATGCGGAACATTCTCGCCGACGCATGCATGGCCTGCTGATCGAACTGGCTCAGCTCGATGCGCGTGAACTGAGCGGCGAGTTTCAGCAGCGCCGTCAGCGGATAAATCCCCTTCACTTCCGGCAATCGGTCGAGATAGCTTTTGGATTGCTCGGCGATCTCCAGCGGCGCCCAGAAAGCGACGATGCCGTCCGGCGGAAGATAACTGAACAGGCTGGTGGATTCGCCGGTTTCGGGCAACTGGCCCTTGATGTCGATGATGCCAACCGATTCCAGCGCATCGCCGGAGCCAAGGGAATCCAGGTCGAATCGGCGGATGGATTCGATCTGATCGTCGAAGAAATCGATGCGGACGGTGAGGCCGAGTTGCTCGCCGGCCTGCTCGAAGATTCCGGGTAGATAGATGTCGATGATTCCGCCGCGGACGGCGAAATCGCCGGGGACCTCGACCTGATCGAGGCGGTTGTAGCCGTGCTCGGAAAGCCAGACGATCAATTTTTCGGCCTCGAAATTCTGTCCGGGGCGAAGCGGGAGGATCAATTGCTCCAATTGGCGCGGCGAGGGGACCGATTGCATGAGGGATTGAATGGAGGCGACGAGGATGCCGCCGTCGGTCCATTTTTTCTGCGGCAAATCGCGCGATCAGGCGAAGCCGATTGGAAACCTGCTCCTCGCTGACGCGGCCAAGGCTGCCGGCCAGTTCCAGGGCGGGCAGAACTTCCGGCCTTCTGCCGGAAAAAAGCTCAACGTCGTCGGCCAAATCCTCGGCCTCGTCGAGATGCCCGCAGACCAGCAGGATGGGGCGATTCAGTTCCTTGCGCAATGCGGCGACGACGGCACAAACGCTTCCGCCCCACAATCCCGACACGGCCGCGGCGGGGTTACTGCGGAGGCATTGCGCAAAATCTTTCAACTGGCGCGCAGCAAGAAGCCGCCCGACAGCGGCGGGAACAGGTGGTTCCATGATGCTCATATCGTAGCGCCCGGCGGTGGCGGCGTAAAGGACGACCGCTTCGCGAAGATTTTTGGCCACAGATAAAACTCAGATGCACACGGATAAAAGCAGAGGAGTTTTGCCTGTTTCATCTGTGTGCATCTGATTTGCATCTGTGGCAAAGATGTATTTTCTTACCGATCTTCGTGTTTGCGCCGCTCTTGCATTTGGGCGCAATGTTTGAGAGATTTCGTGCGACCAAATGCCGCACCCTCTCGTTATCGCTGGTGAGGCAGGTCGTCTGTAAGATCGCGGACAGTTCGGAATCGGCGCTTCAGGGACGCCGAGACTTAAGTTGAAAAACCCATGACGCAGGAATGGTACGAACAGCCGTTTGTATTCCCTAAGTGGGCGAACTTCTTGTTGCCCGGGATCGTGCTCGGCGTCGTGGGCGGACTTTTTTACGTTCCAACCGTGGTGGGGCTGGGCGCTTCGCCGAAGACCACCGCGGTGGGATACCAGCCGGTGCAGCCGGTGCCGTACAGCCATGCCTTGCACGCGGGGAAGCTGGGGATCGATTGCCGATATTGTCACACGACGGTGGAGAACTCGAACTTCGCCTCGATTCCGCCGACGGAAACCTGCATGAACTGCCATACCAATATCCGCACCGAGAGCCAGGCGCTGGCGCCGATCCGGGAGAGTTGGGCCACCGGCAAGCCGGTGGAATGGGTCAAGGTTCACGATCTGCCTCAGTACGTTTATTTCAGTCACCAGGCCCACGTGATGCACGGCGTGGGGTGCATCGAATGCCATGGGCGGATCGACCAGATGGACCGTGTTTACCAGGTCAAGCCGCTCAGCATGAGTTGGTGCCTGGATTGCCACCGCGATCCCGGCCCGCATTTGCGGCCGAAGAACGTGGCGGTGACGGACATGAACTGGACTCCGCCGGCGGATCCGACGGATGCCGCAGAATCTGGCCGCGCAGCTCGTGAAGGATTATTCGATTCACGACACGGCGTACATGCAGAGTTGTTCGACGTGTCATCGGTAAAGCGCGGCCTGCCGACTTCAGTCGGCAGGTTGCTGAAAAAAAACAATGAAGCACCACTCGGCTCAACGTGAATACTGGAGAAGCCTGGAGCACCTGGCCAACACGCCGGAGATTCAGGATTCCGCGTCCAAGGAATTCGCGTCGTACGAGCCGGACGGGATGCTGTCGATGTCGTCGCTGACGCGGCGGCGGTTCATGAAGCTGATGGGTGCGTCGATGGCGCTGGCGGGGCTGTCGCTGAACGGATGCCGGCGTTGGCCGGAGGAAAAATTGGCGCCGTACGCCAGCCGGCCGCCGGGAACCGCCCCGGGGGTTCCCCAACAATACGCGACGATCATGGAACTGGCCGGCGTGGGCAGCCCGCTGCTGGTGACCAGCTACGACGGCCGGCCGATCAAGATCGAGGGCAATCCGACGCATCCGTTCTCCGAGACGGTCAAGGGCCGTGCCGGCGCTGCCGATGCGCTGGCCCAGGCCAGCATCCTGGAAATGTACGATCCCGATCGGAGCCAGGCGGTCATCGACCGCACCGGCGGCGCTCAGATGCCCAGCGACTGGGACCATTTCACCAGCGCGATGAGTTCGACGATTGATTCGCTGACTTCATCGCCCGGCAACGGGCTGGCGGTTTTGTGCGAAGCGACGTCGAGCGTGACGACCAATCGTCTGAAGACGGCCCTGGCCAAGCGGTTCCGAGACGACGTTTTACGAATATGAACCCCTGAGCCGGGACAACGAACTCGCCGGGATCAAACTGGCGCTGGGTCAGCCGGCGCGGCAGATGCTGCATCTGGACAAGGCGGTGGTCGTGGCGCTGCTCGACGCCGATCCGCTGGGAACGCATCCGGCCCACGTGCATTACGCGGGGGATTGGGTGAAGCAGCGGCCGAATAAGGAGAAAGAAACGAGCCGGGTGTACGCGATCGAAAGCGCGATGACGATCTCCGGAAGCGTGGCGGATTGCCGGCTCGGGGTGCGGCCGTCGCGGATCGGGGCGATTTTGTCGCGCGATTGCCACGCGACTGGGCGTCGCCGCGACCGCGGCAACGCTCACGGCCGGAAGAGGAAGCGTTCATCAAGCCGCTGATCGCGGATGTTTCGGCCAATCCAGGAAAGAGCGTCGTGGCCGTCGGGGCCCATCACCCGGCCGAGATGCACGCGCTGGCGCTGGCGATCAACGACAAGATCGGGGCGATCGGCTCGACGCTGACGCTGCTGAAAGAGCCCAACGCCGATCGGCCGCATCATTTCGATTCGCTGGCCGATTTGACGAAGAAGCTCAAGGCCAAGCAGATCGATACGCTGGTGATTCTGGGCGGAAATCCCGTGTACGATGCGCCGGCCGACCTGGATTTCGCGGGGGCGCTGAAGATCGCGGCGATGTCGGTTCACCTCGAGCGTGTATGACAACGAGACCTCCCATGCCTGCACGTGGCACGTGCCGCGGGCGCATTACCTGGAAGCGTGGGGCGATGCGCGGGCGTGGGACGGGACGGTCAGCATTTGCCAGCCGCTCATCGAACCGCTGTATGACGGGAAATCGAGCGATCAGATGCTGGCGTTTTTTGCCGGCGAGCCGGAAACCGAAACGGATGCGATCGTGCGCAAGACGTTCGCCGATCGTGGATGATGCTGGCGTGGCGGCAGGCGCTGAACGACGGGCTGGTGAAGAAGAGCGGATTCAAGTCCGTTTCCGGCGCGGTCGAGCGCAGCCGGCAACGTTGCCGCCGGCATCGCGGAAATCAGAGCGGCTATGAGGTTCGATTCCTTCAGGATTGGAAGCTCTATGACGGCCGGTTCGCCACCAGCGGCTGGTTGCAGGAGTTGCCCGATCCGCTGACGAAGATCGTGTGGGACAACGCGGCGTTGGTTTCGCCGAAGGACGCGGCCAACCTGGGCGTCGGGATCGGGGACATGCTGAAGATCACGGTGGGCGGGGCATCGGTGGAGATCCCGGCGTTTGTTCTGCCGGGGCAGCCCATCGGCGTGATCGGGCTGGCGCTGGGCTATGGGCGGACGTTGGCCGAGCACATCGGGTCGGACGTGGGAGTGAATACCTACGCCGCTGCGCACGATCGGACGCGATGTATTTCGCGTCGGCGCAGGTCGAGCAAGACCGGCGGGTATTACGACCTGGCGACGACGCAGGACCATCACCTGTTCGACACGCTGGGCATCGAGCAGCGGCAAGAGCAGGTCGGCGACAAAGTACAAGAGCGCCGAAGATCATCCGGGAGGCGACGGTCGGCGGAATATCAAGCGCGATCCGGAGCTGTTTCAGCGAAATGAAGAGGGCGGCATTGTCGCTTCAGCTTTACGAGCCGCCGATGCGAGTTCAACGATCCGCATGCGTGGGGCATGGCGATCGACTTGTCCAGGTGCATCGGGTGCCATGCCTGCGTGATCGCCTGCCAGGCGGAGAACAACGTGCCGATCGTCGGCAGGGACCACGTGCTGAAGAACCGGCAGATGCACTGGATTCGGATCGACCGGTATTTCAAGGGCGATGCGGACGATCCCGAATCCGGAAGTGGTGTTCCAGCCGCTGACCTGCCAGCATTGCGAAAACGCCCCGTGCGAGGAGGTTTGCCCGGTGGGCGCGACGACGCACGACAGCGAGGGGCTGAACGTGATGGTCTACAACCGCTGCGTGGGAACGCGGTATTGCAGCAACAACTGCCCGTACAAAGTGCGGCGGTTCAATTATCTGGACTGGCACAGCCAGGATCCGCGCCACGACAAATATCCCAAGCCGTGGCTGGGCCTTCCCGACACGCAGCAGATGGAAACGGTTCCGCAGGTCAAGCGGATGATGTTCAACCCGGAAGTCACCGTCCGGATGCGCGGCGTGATGGAGAAATGCACGTTCTGCATTCAGCGGATCCACACCACGACCATCGCCAAGCGGGCCAGCGGCGAGGAACTGAAGGACGGCGAGATCATGACCGCCTGCCAGCAGTCGTGCCCGACGCAGGCGATCGTGTTCGGCGATTTGAATGATCGACAAATCGAAGGTGTCGCAAGTGGCACCAGGATCAACGGGCGTATTCGCTGCTGGATGAGGAATTGAATACGAAGCCGAGGAACCGGTATCTGGCGAAGATCAGCAATCCGGTGTGAGACGTGAGACCGCGTAAGTGAGAGCGAATGATGATGGCAAGCGTACCTACAAGCTGAGTTTATCCAGCATCGCCGAGACAGCCGAGGGCGACAACACCACGGACGATCCGCGGTTTCGCGCGCCGCTGGTGACCGGGGGCAAGACGTTCGCGACGCTCACGCGACACGGTGGCGAACGTCGCCGAACGGCCGGCGCCGCCGAAGGCGTGGTATGTGGCCCTGGGCGTTTCGCTGGCGCTGCTGGGATTGCTCGGGGCGATGGTCGGATATCTGTTCCTCACCGGCGTCGGCGTATGGGGCAATAATCAGCCGGTGGGCTGGGGCTTTGGAATCGTCAATTTCGTGTTCTGGGTCGGAATCGGCCACGCCGGCACGCTCATCAGCGCGATTCTTTACCTGTTCCGTCAGAACTGGCGGACGGGGATCAACCGCATGGCCGAGGCGATGACCATCTTCGCCGTGATCTGCGCCGGACTGTTTCCGGGCATTCACGTGGGCCGGCCGTGGCTGGCGTATTGGCTGTTTCCGATTCCCAACCAGATGATCTTGTGGCCGCAGTTCCGCTCGCCGCTGATGTGGGACGTTTTCGCCGTGGGAACGTACGCGACGGTGTCGCTGCTGTTCTGGTACGTGGGGATGGTGCCGGACATCGCGACGTTCCGCGACCGCTCCAAGAGCAAGATCAAGCAGGTCGTCTACGGGATTCTTGCGCTGGGATGGAACGGATCGAGCCGGCACTGGCATCGGTACGAGAGGGCGTATCTGATGCTGGCGGCGCATCGCGACGCCGCTGGTGTTGTCGGTCCACTCGACGGTGAGCTTCGATTTGGCGGTGTCGCAGATTCCGGGCTGGCATACGACGGTCTTCCCGCCGTATTTCGTGGCCGGGGCGATCTATGGCGGATTTGCCATGGTGATCTTCCTGGCGGTGCCGGCCCGCGCAACTGTTCGGGCTGAAGGACATCATCACCATGCGGCACATGGACAACATGGCCAAGATCACGCTGGCGACCAGCATGATGGTGGGATACTCCTACATGACGGAATTTTTCATCGCCGGCTACAGCGGCGACATGTGCACGAGGCGTTCACCTTCCACAACCGCGCCTTGGGGCCGTATTGCTGGAGCTGGTGCGTGATGATGTTCTGCAACGTCGTCGCGCCGCAGGTGCTCTGGAGCAAAAATGCCGCATGAATATGTGGATCCTGTGGATCGTGGGGATCTGCGGCAACATCGGCATGTGGTTCGAGCGGTTTGAGATCATTCCCGAATCGCTGACGCGCGATTTTCTGCCGTCGAGCTGGCATGCCTTTTGGCCGACCTGGGTCGATTTGTGCACGCTGGCGGGAAGCTTTGGATTGTTCATGACGCTGTTCCTGCTGTTCTGCCGGTATTTGCCGACGGTGGCGATGGCGGAAGTGAAAACCATGTTGCCGGAGGCGCACGCGCATGCGGCCGGGCCGCATGGCCGCGGACGCACAGCGGACGGATTATCGGCCCGACGAACATCACGATCCGGACACGTGATGCGCCGCGGTTTGCGAATCGGTGAGATGAACCATGACAACCGAGATTAAAGAAACTCACGAACCGCACGGCGAAGCCGAGGGTCATCGAATCGACCGAGCCGATGTTGACCGGCCTGCTGGGCGAGTTCGCCGACGTGACCGGCGTGGTGGAAGCGGCCCGCAAAACGCGCGCGGCGGGATACAAGGTCTGGGACGTGCACAGCCCGTTCCCCATTCACGGCATCGACGCGGTGATCGGAATTCGCCCGACGATCCTGCCCTGGCTGGTGCTGTGCGGCGGATTGACCGGGGCGGCGTGCGGGTTCCTGCTGCAGTGGTTCTGCAACACTTACGACTATCCCATTCTGGTCAGCGCCAAGCCGATGTTGAGTTTGCCGGCGAACATTCCCGATCATCTTTGAATGCGCGGTGCTGTTTTCGGCGTTGACGGCGGTGTTCGGGATGCTGGGGCTGAATCGCTTGCCGCTGCTGTACAACCCGCTGTTCAAGAGCGCGCGGTTCCGGCGGGTGACCAACGACCGGTTTTTCATCTGGATCGACGCATCGGATGCGAAGTTCGACGAGAAATCGACGGCGGATTTCCTGACCTCCGCCGGCGCGATCGTCGGTGGAACGCATCGAGGATTAGTTGAATGGCTGAAGACTGAGAATCCATTCAGGACCGCCGGAGGAGCCGGAATACGGCCCGACGTATTACGCGCCGGTGGAGTTGCCGATGCCGCGGCTGGGCCGGCCGCCGTTCTGGATGGTGGCGCTGGCGCTGATTTTCGTGGTGGCGACGTGGCTGCCGCTGGCGATCATCGCCCGGGCGCGAGTCTCGACCATGACCGAACCGCGGATTCAGATCGTGCAGGACATGGGAGTTCAGCCGAAGTTCGAGCAGCAGATGACCAATCCGCTGTTCGCCGACGACCGGGCCATGCGTCCGCAGATTCCGGGGACGGTCGCCCGCGGATCGCTGGAGGAAGACGGCAAATATTACCGCGGCTTTGTCCGGCAGAACGACGGAAACGGCAAATGGACGGTGGTGTTCGTCGATTCCCTGCCGGCAAAGATGTCGGATACGCCGGAAAAGATGCACGCGCTTCTGGCGCGCGGCGAGCAGCGGTTCAATATTTATTGTTATGTGTGTCATGGATATGACGGTTCGGGCCATGGCCCGGTGAATCAGCGGGCGCTGGAATTGAAAGCGATCGACACCGATCCGAATCACCCCATCGGCGTGAGCTGGACGCCGGCGGCGCAGATTGACGTCCGACACGATCCGCGCCGAGCCGGACGGGAAGATATTCAACACGATCACCAACGGGATTCGCACGATGCCCAGCTACGGATCGCAGATACCCGTGAATGATCGCTGGGCGATCGTGGCCTACGTGCGGGCGTTGCAACTGAGCCAGGGCGGAGGGCCTCCGTCGCTGCTCACCGCCGAGCAGCAAAAGGAACTCCAGGGACAATGAACGTGCAAACCGCATAGCGAAAAACCCGTCGACAAAATCGAGCGGCTGAACCTGCGCGAGCAGGCCTGGCCGCTGTACTTGACCATGCAAATCCTCGGCGTGGTGGGGCTGGTGGGCACGGTGGTCCTCGGCTACTTCGCCCAGGACGATTTCAAGAGATTCTTCTACTCCTATCTGGCCGAATACCTTTTCTTCCTGGCGATCGCGCTGGGCGGGCTGTTTTTCGTGCATGCTCCAACATGCCACCAAGGCCGGTTGGAGCGTGAACGTTCGGCGCATTGCCGAGTGGTTCGCGTCGATCCATGCCGCATGATGGCGGTCCTGTCGGCCCCGATCGTGGTGGCGGTGGCTGCTGGGCCGGGGCCAGCTTTATCCCTGGGCGGGCGGCGGATTTATCGCCAAGGGATTCAAGGGATGGTATCTGGACCCGCCGTTCTTCATCGGCCGGCTGGTGTTCTATTTCGTGCTCTGGTCGATCATGGGCGTGTGGTATTGGAAGCAATCGGTGAAGCAGGATGAAACGGGCGACATCGAGCTGACGCTAGCGGATGCAGTGGTGGGCGCCGCTGGGGCTGATCGTCTTCGGGCTGAGCCTCACCTTTGCCATGTGGGATTGGATCATGTCGCTGGACCCGGTCTGGTACAGCACGATCTTCGGCGTCTACTTTTTCGGAGGCAGCGTCCTGGCGCTGCTTTCGGCGTGATCATCACGGTGCAATTGCTGCAAAGCAAAGGGCTGCTGCGGAAAAGCGTCACGGTCGAGCATTTCCACGACCTGGGCAAATTCCTCTTCGGATTCACCTTTTTCTGGGGATACATCGCGTTCAGCCAGTACATGCTGCTATTGGTACGGCAACATCCCGGATGAAACGCACGTGGTTCTTGCGTCATGGGGCCTCAACGTTGCAGTCCGAACGATTTTTCGCCGGTGGTCATCGCGCTGTTGTTCGGGCATTTCCTGATTCCGTTCCCCGGACTGTTTTCGCGGCACGTGAAGCGGAATCCGAAATCCTGCTGTTCTGGGCGGTCTGGGTTCTGGTGTTCTGCTGGCTGGATCATGTTCTGGCTGGTCATGCCGCAGTTTGACAACGGCATATTCCATTTCGGCCTGATCGATTTCGGCGGCGTTTGTCGGCATCGGCGGGATCTTCGTGGCGTTCGTGGTGCGGAAGGCGTCGCACGATTCGGTCCGGCCGACTGCGCGATCCGCGGCTGGCCGATTCGCTGGCGTTTGAGAACTATTGACGGAATTCATGGCGACGAGCGATGGTGTAACATGGCGTACAAACAGGAAGTGAATGTTCCGCTGCTGATGACGATCGGAGATCGTCTCGGGCGTTCTGCTGCTCGTGATCGTCATCGGCACGCAGGCGTGGTATCAGAGCGAGGCCCAGCAGGAAGTGATGCTCGAGGCCAACGAGGCCGCGGCACGGGCGGTATCCCTGGACTTCCCGATCCGACCTTCGCGGAACTGAAGGATAAGCAGAAAGAGGCCCTCGCCGCCAAGCCGCATTGGGTGGATGAGAAGAAAAAAACGGCCGTGACGATGCCGATCCGCCAGGCCATGGATTATCTGGAAAGTCATGATGGGAGATTGCCGTAACATGAAACCGACTTTTTCAATTTTCTCGCGATGATGTCGATCGCCGTCGGCGCATCCACCGCCCGAGCGCAATTGGGCGGATGAGTCCAACAAGCAGCAGCAACAGGTTCCGGCGGCGTATCGCAACGTCGGCGTCGACGAACATCTCAACGCCGCAGCTTCCGCTGGACCTGCGGTTCTATGACTGAAAGGCCCAGAAAGTGACCCTGGGCGACATGTTCCATCACGGCCGGCCGGTGATGCTTGCAACTGGGATATCTGGATGTCCGATGCTCTGCGACCAGATCTCGCGCGGGCTGGTGGATTCGGCCAAGAAAATCGACCTGGACATCGGCAAGGATTTTGATTTCGTCTTCGTCAGCATCGACCCGACCGACTCGCCGGACCTGGCGACAGCTCAAGCGGAACAGCTACGTGACGGAATACGGCAAGCCGGGCTCGGCGGGCGGATTTCATTTTCTGGTGGGCCAGGCAAAGCGAGATCGAGCAGCTCGCCGATGCGGTCGGGTTCCGGTATCAGCCGGCGCACAACGGGCAGTTTGCCCATCCGGCCGTTGCGATGGTGATCACGCCCGAAGGGAAAATCTCCCGCTATCTCTATGGAATCAACTTTCCCCGGCAAACGCTGCGGCTGTCGCTGGTCGAGGCGTCGCACGGGAAAATCGGGTCCTCGATCGATCAGATCCTGCTGATCTGCCTGTGCTTTGACCCGGCCACCGGCAAGTATTCGTGGGCCGCGATGAACCTGATGAGAGTCGGCGGAATCCTGACGATTGATGGTGTTGGGCGGGGCGATCTTCCTGGATGGTGAAGCACGGCTCGCACGCGAGACCGGCGCGACGAAACCGACCGGGACGAATTGATGAACGCGATGTTGAACATTCTGGCCGACGTGGGTGGCAGCTTCTGGATGCCGCCGCGAGGCTTCGGACATGGCCGGCGACGTCGACTGGCTCTTTTTCTTCATCTTCTGGATCTGCGTATTTTTCTTCCTGCTGGTTCTGGTCCTGCTGGTGGGATTTTCGTGGAAATACCGCTATCGCGAAGGCCAGCCGATGCTCGATGCGCCCAAGCACAACACGGCGCTGGAGTTGACCTGGACCTTTATTCCAACGGTGATCGTCATCGTCATTTTCTTTTATGGGTTCAAGGGATATCTGCACATGGTCGTTCCGCCGCCGGATGCGTACGAGGTGGATGTCACGGCCCACATGTGGGATTACACGTTCACGTATCCGAACGGGCAGATTTCCGACGACAGCAACGTGCACATCCCGATTGATACGCCGGTGGTATTCGTGATGAGTTCGACGGATGTGCTGCACGGCTTTTACATGCCGGAGTTCCGGATCAAGAAGGACGTCGTTCCCGGGCGGTACAACAAGCTTTGGGTGCATGGCGACGAAGACTGGGACGTTCGATCATTTTCTGCACGCAGTATTGCGGCCAGGACCATTCCTCGATGCGGCAGGAAGGTGATCGTGCAGCCCCGGGCCGATTTCGTGAATTGGGTGAACAACCTGGGCGGCGGCAACATGACCCCGCCGCAGCGCGGGCATTTCCTGTGGAACACCCGCGGGTGCAGCAGTTGCCACAGCGTCGACGGCACCTGGACCGGCAAGGCGCCGACGTGGAAGGAGTCTATATGGCACCCAGGTGCAGAACGTGGACGGCGTTCACACCGCCGATGAGAATTATCTGTATGACGTGATAAGTCATCCGAACATCCATCCGATCCCCGGTTTCCAGCCGATCATGCCGCCGACCGAAGGGTTGGTGAACGACAAGGATATCGCCGATATTATCGCGTACATCAAGACGTTAAGCAAAAACTATCACGCCGGCGCGCTGCCGGAATTGAAGCCGGCGAAGAAGTAAGCAGTTTCGGCCAGGAGTGTCGTATGTCCATCGCATACATCCGTATCGCATCACGAATCGAAGCCGGATAATTATCTGACGCACAGCCGGGGTTTTCTGTCCTGGGCATTGACGCTCGATCACAAGCGGATCGGGCTGATGTACATGGTCTTCGTGCTGGCGGCATTTTTGCTCGGGGGAACTTTCGCCGAGCTTCTGCGCACGTCGCTGCTGACGCCGAATCACTGGATGTTTCCGAGCAACACGGCCAACGCGGCGCTCAATGCGGCGCACGACACCGAGGCGAAGCTGTTTTACAACAACATGTTCAGCCTGCACGGCGCGGTGATGGTGTTCATGTTCATCATCCCGGCCGTCCCGGCGATCCTGGGAAATTTCATCCTGCCGATGATGCTCGGCGCCAAGGACGTGGCGTTTCCCAGGCTCAATTTGATGAGCTTTTACATTTACCTGATTGGCGCCGGATTCGTCACCTGGGTCCTTGCTGGGCGGCATGTCTGCGGACTCTGTTCAACATACACGTGCCGTTCGGATACGGCCTGGACACCGGCTGGACATTTTACACGCCGTTCAGCACCTCCAAGGCGGAAGACGGCATGGTGGCCGCGGTGGCCGGAGTGTTCGTCCTGGGCTTCAGTTCGATCCTGACGGGCGTCAACTTCATCGCGACGATGCACACCCTCCGCCCGCGGGGAATGACCTGGTTCCGCATGCCCCTGTTCCTTTGGGCGCTGTACGCGACCAGCATCATCCAGATTCTGGCGACGCCGGTGCTGGCGATCACTCTGCTGCTGCTGCTGGCCGAGAGACTGCTGCACGTGGGGATATTCGACTCGTCGATCGGCGGCGATCCGGTGCTGTTCCAGCACTTCTTCTGGTTCTATTCGCATCCGGCGGTCTACATCATGATCCTGCCGGGCATGGGGGTCATCAGCGAGGTGATCTCCGTCCACAGCCGCAAACATATCTTCGGATATAACTTCATCGCGTTCAGTTCGGTGGCGCTGGCGCTGCTCGGGTTCCTGGTCTGGGGCCACCACCTGTTCGTGGCGGGGCAGTCCAACCTGGCGGATTCGATCTTCAGCCTCCTGACCTTCAGCGTGGCGATTCCCTCGGCCGTCAAGGTGTTCAATTGGCTCGCGACGCTGTATCGCGGGTCGATCCGCTTCACGCCGGCCATGCTGTACGCGCTGGGGTTCATTCTGCTGTTCACGATCGGCGGTCTGACGGGTCTGTTCCTGGGCGCGCTGGAAACCGATGTTCCGCTGCACGACACGTATTTCGTGATCGCCCACTTCCATTACGTGATGGTGGGCAGCATGGTCTTCGCGTTTTTGGCGGGAATGTATCACTGGTATCCGAAGATGTCGGGGAAGATGTGTCAATCTGAATTGGGGCCGGTTCGCGGCGGTCCTGCTGTTCATCGGCTTCAACGTGACGTTTTTCCCGCAATTCATCATGGGCGCGCACGGCATCGCCGCGGCGATGGGCCACCTATCCCGCCGAATTCCAGCCGTATCACATTGCTTCGACCATCGGCGCATACATCATGGCGATCTCGCTGATCACGGTGGCATTGAACTGGTTGACGGGCCTGCTGTGGGGCCGCAAGGCGCCGGCCAATCCATGGGGCGGCAACTCCCTGGAATGGCATACGTCCTCGCCGCCGCCGCACGACAATTTCCTTGTTCCGCCGGTGGTGGACGATCCGTACAACCTCTCGGCGTGGGAATACGACGCGTCGATCGACGGCTGGGTTCCGCGCAAGACCGCGCCGCGTCCGCCGCCGCCGATCGCACCCGCCCCGTGGCGCATTAGGATTCTTCATTTAGCCCGGCGTGAATACACGCCGGGCTTTGACAAGGCAAAAACGCATGACCAGCGCATCGACCACTGAAACATCGCACCCCGCCGCCCACGGGCGTCACGATCCGCACCTGGCGCATCATTTCGATACGCCCGAGCAGCAATTCACTTCCGCCAAGCTCGGCATGTGGATTTTTCTGGGAACGGAAATCCTGATGTTCGGCGGTCTGTTCTGCGTCTATTCGATCTACCGGCACAATTATCCGCTGGTGTTCAAATTCGCGTCCGAAACGTATCTGAGCACGTTCTGGGGCGCGTTGAACACGGCCGTCCTGATCACCAGCAGCTTGACGATGGCCTGGGGCGTGCGGGCGGCCCAGCTCAATCAGAAGAGACTCCTGATCGTCTGCCTGAGCCTGACCCTGATAGGGGCGGCGGCGTTTCTGTGCATCAAGGGAATCGAATACCACGCCAAATGGGACGAGCACGTGTGGTTCGGCGTGTGGAACAAATACAACGGCTACAACGATGCGTCCTACCGGGTTCCTCCGCCGGCGCAGCCGACGACCCAGCCGGTGGTGGCGATCATGCCGCCGCCGCCGGTCGGCGTCCGGGCCACCGACTTGGACGCCAATACCGGCATCGACATCAGCCAGATCAAGCCACGCTACGATTACGGACTCAGTCAGACGATCCAGGCGATCCAGCCGCCCACGGCGGTGCTTTCCGCGGAGAAATTCTCGGCCGAGAGCCCGGAGGAACGTTATCGCCAGCTTTCCGATGCCGCGCAGTGGCGGGTGAACACGTTTTTCAGTTGCTACTTTCTGATGACCGGCCTGCACGGCATACACGTCGTCGTGGGCATGGGGCTGATCACCTGGCTTTTGATTCGGTCGCTGCGGAATGAATTCAGTTCGGAGTATTTCACGCCTGTGGACTTGATCGGATTGTACTGGCATCTGGTGGACTTGATCTGGATCTTTTTGTTTCCGCTGCTGTATTTGATCCATTAAGCCTGCCGACTAAAGTCGGCCGGCCACGATGAGGCACGATTATGAGCCTGACGCATTCCAATGACATTCCCGCCCCGGTGGCCAACGATGTGGGGCCTCACGATCCGCATGGAGTTCACGCGGTGCCCAAGCGGGTTCTGCTGACGGTCTATTCCATACTGATCTTCTGCACGATCCTGACCGTGGTGGTTTCCAAGATCGACTTGGGGTCGGGGAACATCTGGGCGGCGCTGCTGATCGCGGTGGTCAAAGGCGGACTGGTGGTCATGTACTTCATGCACCTGCGGTGGGACAGCCCGTTCAACGGAATGGCGCTGATCAGCCGCGCTGTTCTTCGTTGCGCTGTTCATCGGCCTGGCCCTGTTGGATTCGCATTCGTATCAGTACGAGATCAAGCCCACGCCCATGGCGACCCCGGCGCCGACGCTGTAGAACCCGGCCCCGGATAAAATTTCGATTTCGCGCTGATAAATCGGCATTTTCTCTCTAAGGTTAATGAGCGTGATGAGTCGAACAAGCTCCGGATTTCGCGCCGCCCCGGGCATCGGCCATCGGGCTATGGTTGTTCCTGGCGGCGCTGGGCATGCTGTTCTCCTCCAGCATGTTGCTTTACGTGCTGATGCGCCTGCACGTTTTCGGCCGGATTTCCAATGTACCGGTCCACGTGCCGCAACTTTGCTGGCTCAGCACGGCCGTGCTGCTGGGGGGCAGTTACACGATCCATCGCGCCGTCGCCGCCATCCGGCGGGAGCGGCTGGCCAATTGCCTGAAATTCCTCTACATCACCAG
Source organism: uncultured Phycisphaerales bacterium (assembly GCA_963771925.1). Taxonomy (GTDB): domain Bacteria; phylum Planctomycetota; class Phycisphaerae; order Tepidisphaerales; family Tepidisphaeraceae; genus PALSA-1353. Next base: position 334,101 of record CAVYVE010000005.1, on the reverse strand, counting down.
CGCCTTGGCGTTGCTGTTTCTGATCGTTCAGACTCCCTGCATGGCCGAGGTGCTCCGGCAACATTGGGAGATTCGCGCCCAGGTGGAATCCGGCAAATTGCCCGGCCAATTCGCGCCCGTTTCCATGTACGGACTGGTTTTCTTCCTGATCCTCGTGCACGCCCTGCACGTCGTCGGTGGGATCGTGGCCCTGGCCATCGTGACGCTCCGCACCCGCCGGCAAATGTACGATCACGAAAGCTACATGGGCGTGCAGTTCGCCGCCCGATACTGGCATTTCCTGGACATCGTTTGGATCGCGATGTTCACGATGTTCCTGGTCATGGGATAGAGGGAAAATTGGAAGCCCGAAATTCGAATGACGCAACTAATTCCATTTAGCCCCCGGTGATTCACCAATCGTATCTACACATCAGTTGCAAGCATTTGAGGTAGGATGAGTTGTATGTACCTACCCTGGCCGGGGCGGAGCCGCGGCTGCAGCGTCGGTATCATCACCTGATCGTGAGTCAGCTTTCTTCCGCCCAACGATTGGCCGCCGGGGTTCATGCGCCGCCCTCCCTGGCGAGAGGATTTGCCACCACCCAGGCGGCGTGGCGATTTTACAGCAATGAGCGAATTTCATTGCCGGCGTTGTGCTCGCCGTTGATCGAGCATGCGCGGGTGACGATCCCCCCGTGCTGTGAGCGTTGGTTGTTGGTGATCGGGGATTGGAGCAACCTGCATTACAACGGCCACGGTTCCAAGGCGGATCGCATCGAATTGTCGAGGTCGAATGACTTGGGCTATGAGATGTTCACGGGACTGGCGGTGAGCGATCGCGACGGCTCTCCCATTGCGCCACTGTGCCTGGAATTACGGGCCGAAAACGGAGTACACACCACACGCCATGCGACGGTGCATAAGCCGGCGTCTCAACTGGACGGGCTGGAGCCGGTGATGGACCACGTCGCGGCGATGTCCCTGGGCAAACCGGCGGTATTTATCATCGACCGCGAGGCCGATTCGGTGGCGCACTACCGCCGCTGGGATGCCGCAGGCAAGAAGTTCGTTATCCGCGCCAACGATAGCCGGCGAGTGCTGCACGAGGGCAAGGACCGTTCGTTGCGTGAGGTGGCCGATGGTCTGCATCGCCGCATGAAACAGGCTCGCTCGGTACTGCACAAGGGCAAACCCGCCGAGCAATTCATCGCGGAAACGACGGTGGTATTGAACCGCCCGGCTCGCCGCCATCGCGTCGACCGCCACGGCGCAAAGAAGAAGCACACGACGATTCCGGGAGCGGCAATAACGCTGCGATTGGTCGTCGCCGAGGTGCGTCACCAAAGCGGAAAAGTGCTGGCCCGCTGGCTGCTGCTGGACAACCTGCCAGGGGTGTCCCATTCGACGATCGCGCTTTGGTACTATTGGCGATGGCAAATCGAATCGTATCACAAGCTGCTCAAGGGCGCCGGACAGCAGATCGAACAGTGGCGACAGGAAACCGCCGCCACGCTGAGCCGACGACTGCTGGTGACGGCTATGATCGCGGTGCTGGTTTGGCACATCGCCCGGGATGCCAGCCCTCAGTCGCGGCAATTGCGCACGACACTGGTGAAGCTGAGCGGCCGACAGATCAAACGCACCAAAGATTCCCGGGGATTTACCGAACCGGCGCTGTTGGCCGGCCTGTGCGTCTTGGTGCCGATGATGATCCTGCTGGAAACGATGAGCCTGGAAGACCTTAAAACCGCAGCCGATGAACTGATGCCGCTAATTCGGTCCGCAGCCCACTCCCATCCATCTGAGAGCGGGTGACTTGTGTAGATACGATTGGTGATTCACCGGGGGCTAAATGGAATTAGTTGCGTCATTCGAATTTCGAATTTTATTCGCGTCTCGAATTTATCCCGCTGCCGCCGCTTTCTTCCGCATCATCCAATATCCCAAAATCGCCCCGGCGGTGCCGACGCTGGCGTAGTCGATGGGCAGCGGTCGGGCCAGGGCGGCGAACGTGCCGGTGGGGCTGCCGATGGCAAGGTTCGCGGCCTGTCCCGTGGCCGCCAGGATGTAGCCGATCAGCCCCACGATCATCGGGCCGATCCAGTACCAGATGCTGGGACGCACCGGCGAGTATTTATAGGCGATCACCGCGCCGAGAAACGACGCGATGGCGACCGATGCCAACGCCTGGTTCTTGGTTTCGGTCTGGCACAGAAACATCATAAAAATGGCGGTTGCGACGATCTGGGTGACGGCCGCGGTGAGGCGGCTCACGACAGTGGTTTCGGTTTGGTCGGCTTCGCGCGGGGCCGTTGGATCGCCGGGAACCGCACTGACCCGCCCCAGGAGCCAGAGCAGCGTCCACAATCCCACGACGAACGCGGCGAAGATGATCAAATGGACGATCATGCTGATATAGACCGCATCGTTCCCGCCGGTTTCCAGCAGGACCGATTGCATCGTGCCGCAGCGTTCGGAGATGGCCGCCAGTCCGAGTGTGGCCGCGAAGAGCCCGGCCTCGAACCGCACCGCCCCGGCCAGAACGGTGCCGACGAGCAGCGCGATCAGCAGCAAAACGGCGATGATGAAGAACGCCGCAACGGGGTGCGGCTGCTCAAGAATGCTGCCGTCGAATCCGGGAAGCACCGGCACGCCGAACCATCGCGAGCCGAGGCCGAAGATCGCGCAGTCCACCGCCACCGCGACCAGCAGTGCGACGCGAGCGATCACGACGCCGGGATCGCCCAGACCCAAAACCCAATGGCCGAAAGCGCGGTCGTCGATGGGGCGTGGGCATGAGAGATTTTCGGTCATGTGGGGGCCGAGTTTACAGAGGATGCACGGAAAAGTCTTGGTAGAGTGCGCATCGTTACATTCAATCAATGCCGGACATTGCCGGTTTGCTTGGCACGATTCTTGTCGAGGATTCCGATCAAGAGCAGCAGGAATGCAAAGAGGCGCAACACGTAGAGCGCCGTCTTCGGCTCTTCCATTTTGCTAAAGGCCAAGGCGAGCCAGTTGATGCCGAGCAACCAAAACGTGCCTGCGAAAAAGACGAACAGCCGATCGCGTGATTTTCGCCAGAAGCGGAGAAAGAAAAGTCCCACGAATAAACAGGCCATCACAAGACTTCCCAAGAGGAATTGCAGCATATAGATGTCCCTTATTCAGCGTCCCAAATGAGTCCGTACATCAGAAGAAGAATTCCAGCCAGCGCCGTGATCGTCCGCCATAATGAAAGGTTGATCTGCGGCAGCATGATGAGGTCCACAAAAAGCAAGACGTTGTTCACCACGAGTCCGAAGAAGCAAAGGCTGCTCCACAGCAACAGGCGCACCCCAGTCTGCCGATAGGTTCTGGCCAGCAGGACCGCACAGACGAGGCTTGTCACGGCGCAGAGCGCGTAGACGGTTTCAGCCATCGGATTTTCCCTTTCTGAAATCGAATGCGTCCGCGAACGTTTTGATCGGGTCGATCGGCTTCGAGAAAATCAATTGAATGACGGTAACGCGCCGCTGAGCGTATATCGTGACCAATGCGTCTACGGCGGACTCAAGCTCCCGGGAGACGGGCGCGTAGAAATACCTCGGCGGCGTCTGGCGTTGCACCGAAAACAACCCTTTGCGGCAAAACGCTTCAAGTTCATTTGCGACCCATTTGAAATCAACCCTCAGTTCATTCGCCACTTCAACGGCGGTCCATCCCCTGGCGCGATCTTTGTGCAACAGCAAGAGGGACTCAAGCCCCATCAAGGTCTGAATGTAATTGGCGATAAGCGCTTTTACCGTCGCCGGAATCTCCTCGCCGTCCATTGCGCACTCCCAGACTTGCCCGTCGCCAACTTCCCGTCAGGGAACTTGCGCTAATCCGGCCACAAATGCAAACGTCGCGATGCTAACATTTGCCTAACGTAGCGGCGGCTACTACAGTTGGGTGTTTGGAAAGGGATCCTTTGACCGAGTCGCCGACATTGTTTCCACATTTGCAGGCTCCGGAGGCGGAGGTTCCGGCTGCCGTCGGGCCGTTCGCGGGGGTGGCGCTGGAACAAAGCGTGGATCGGGTGCTGGATTACGCGATTCCGCCAAAGCTCGCGGGGCAGGTGCATGTGGGAATGCGCGTGCGCGTGCCGCTGGGGCGCAAGAATCGGCCGGTGCGGGGGTGGGTGGTGTCGATTCAGCCGACATCCGATCATTCCAAGATCAAATATCTGCTGGGGATTGATGATGAACGGATTCTGGTTTCGCCGCCGGTGATGGCACTGGCGCGTTGGATCGGGAGCTATTACGCGGCCCCGCTGGGCATCGTGCTGGAAAGCGTTATTCCGGCGGCGGTGAAGAAAAGAATCGGCATCGGATACAGCAGCATCGTTCGTCCTGGCAAAGGAGCCGGGGAAGATTCAGGAAGTTCTTGAGAAAACCAAGTCGCGCAAGCGGCGGGCGGTGCTGTCGCGGCTGCTGCAAGTGGAAAAGGACAAGGGCATCGATCTGGCACGATTGGCGGGCGAGGCGGGCGTGAAGCCGCCGACGGTTCGGAAACTCGTGGGACTGGGGCTGGCGACGATCCGGTCGGAAGTCGATTTGCCGCGGCTGACGCGGAACCTGGCCGAGGGGCGGGCCGATGAACCCAGAGTCTGGAACTGAATGAGGATCAGCAAAATGTATTCGATGAGTTGCGGCCGCGCGTCGCGAGGGCGGATTCAGCGTGAACCTGCTCCATGGTGTCACCGGCAGCGGGAAAACGGAGATTTATTTGCGCTGCATCGCCGAGGCCGTGGCGCGGGAAGCGCGGGCTGGTGCTGGTGCCGGAGATCGCCCTGACGCCGCAGACCGTGCTGCGGTTCATGGCTCGATTCAAGCGCGTGGCGGTGCTGCACAGCGGATTGACGGCCACCCAGCGGCATCAGTTCTGGCAGCAGATCAGCGCAGGGCGGATGCGGATGTGGTGGTGGGGCGCGGTCGGCCGTGTTCGCGCCGCTGCCGGATCTGGGCGTCATCGTCGTCGATGAGGAGCACGATTCCAGCTACAAGCAGGACCAGGCCCCGCGCTATCATGCGCGAGACGTGGCCATCAAACGGGCGCAGATCGAAAACGTGCCGATCGTTCTCGGCAGCGCGACGCCGTCGCTGGAAATGTATCGGCTGTGCCGCAGGGATGCAGCGGCGTCGCCGATGGCAGATATCACTATCTCTCGCTGCCGCGGCGCGTGCGGGGTTTGGCGATGGCGGCGACGGAATTGGTGGACATGCGCCAGGAACGCCGGCTGCGGCGCGGGGTGCATCTCATCTCGCAGCGGCTGGAACATCTGCTGAGAACAACCGTCGAGGCCGGACGCCAGGCGATTCTGCTGCTGAATCGGCGGGGATATTCCAATTTCGTTTTCTGCTCATCCTGCCAGGAGCCGATCAAGTGCAAATATTGCGACACGACGATGACGTATCATCGCTCGGTGGAAGCGCACGCGCAGGGCGCGTCCAGTGCCGCGGCCCTTCACACGGGGCAGATGCTGTGCCATTATTGCCTGAACACCTCGGCGCTGCCGGACAAATGTCCGGCCTGCGGGAAGAAACTGAGCCTCTTCGGCCTGGGCACCCAGCGCGTGGAAGAGGAACTGGCCAGAAAAATTCCGGAATTGAAATTCGCGCGCGTGGACAGCGATTCGATGCGGACGTTCCGGGATTACGAATCGACGTTATCGCGTTTTGCCAAGGGCGAATTGCAGGTCATTTTGGGGACGCAGATGATCGCCAAGGGTTTGGATTATCCGAACGTGACGCTGGTGGGGGTCATCAGCGGCGACACGGCTTTGTCGCTGCCGGATTTTCGTGCCAGCGAGCGGACGTTTCAACTTATTACGCAAGTGGCGGGCCGCGCCGGCAGAGGCGACGCGGCGGGGCGCGTCGTGGTGCAGACGTTTTTGCCGGACGATCCGACGATCCGGATGGCGCTGAAGCAGGACTACGCCGCGTTCGCGGCCGCGGAATTGGCCAATCGGCGGGAAGTCCATTTGCCGCCGTTCGTGCGAATGGTGCGGATCGTCATGCGGCATCAGGAGACCGACGAGTTGCACAAAATTTCCCAGGATTTGGCAGAGAAATTGAAGGCGGCCGGCGCGGGGAGCGAAAAGGGAGTTCAGATGCGCGGGCCGATGCCGTGCGCGATCGGACGGATCGCGGGGTTCGAGCGGAGCCAGATCGTGCTCAGTTGCGAGCGTGCCGAGCCGTTGCAGGAAGTGCTGCACGGCGTCCGCGCCGGCGGCGGATTGGCGAAGATGGAAGCGGTGGCGGTGGATGTCGATCCGGTGGGAATGCTGTGAAAACCCGAAACCAGAAACCCGAATGACGAATCAAGCCCGAATCCAGAATGACGAAATGACTTTGTTTCGGGTTTTGGGCACTCGAAGTTGACTCGTCATTCGGGTTTCTGGTTTCGGGTTTTCAATATCCGGTCTAGTTTTTCGACCAGCAGATCAATCTCCTCATCGGTCACACTGAGCGACGGCCGCAGCCTGATGCTGTCGGTGGCCGCGCCGAGCATGAGCAGCGATTCGTCGTTCAATGCGGCGTCGAGAAACGCGGATTTGGCGATCGGGGGGTGAAGGCTGAACCCCTGATACAGGCCGATGCCGCGAGGATTGTGGATCATCGTTGGATATTTCGAGGCCAATCGTTCGAGGCCGGCGCGGAGGCGGGCTGATTTTTCGGGGACTTGTTCGATCAACTTTTCGCGGCGGATGATTTTCATTTCCTGCACGAAGCGGACCATGTCGGCGAGGTGGCCGCCCCAGGTGCTGTCGAGCACGCCGTGGTCGTCCATGGGATAGAGCATGTAGACCACGCCGGCGCCGAGCTTTTTCGCGGAGGCGACCGCCTGCGGGGGATGCGGAAGGTTGAACTGGTCGATGGCCCAGAAACTGCCGGCCTGTCCGCCGGCGGTTTGCACTTCGTCGAAGCCGAGATAGGCGTCGTGACGATGCGCGAATTCGCTGAGACGTTGGAAAAAACTGGGCAGCGCGACGCGATGGCCGCCGGCGCCTTGCAGCGGCTCGACGATGATGCCGGCCACCTCGTCTTTGTAACGGGCGAGCATGTGGTCGATGACGGTGAGACTTTCATCGGCGGCCGCCTCGTTCTGGGCATCGGATCGGCGAATGCATCGACGTAGGGAAAGGGGACTTTGATGTTGCCGGAGATGTAGCCGTGGAAGTCCTTGGTGACGACGGGGTCGTCGCTGAGTTGGGTGACGTTGAGCGCGAAAATGGTGCGGCCGTGGAAGGCCTGTTCGAAGTAAATGAATCGGCCGACCGACGGCTTTTTGCCGGCCCGCCGCAGCTTCTGATGATGAAGGTTGATGAGATACTTCATCATGTTCTCGACGGCTTCGGCGCCGGAGTTGAGGGTGTAAACCTCCAGCCGCGGATTGCGCATGGACAGCGGAGCCAACTCGTGCAGGAGACGGTAATACTCCAAACACTGCGGCGTCAGAAAATCGGGATTGGCCGTTTTATTGTTAGCGGCTAGAAGGAGATCGCGGAGATACTCCGGCTCGGCCAGGCCGGGATGATTGTGAGCGATCAATTTGGAGCCGAAATATCCGGCCCAGTCGAAGATTTCCCGGCCTTCCAGCGTCACCAGCCAGGAGCCGTGGCATTTCTCCAAATCGAGAACGAATGGATACGGCTCGGCGATGACGTATCGGGCAAGCTCATCGAGCATTTCCTGGCTGCGGGAAATGGGTGAAGGCATTTTGCAATCTTAACAAATAATCTCACGCAGAGGCGCAGAGGAATCAGAATGAAAATCAAGGAAAAAGAGCATTCCAAAACGCAGATTCAAATTCAATTTTCTCTGCGCCTCTGCGCCTCTGCGTGAGATTTCTTTCAAGCGTCAGACAACGCGGTCGAGCAGCGACTCAGCCGACTGGAATCGGCGGAAATTTTGCAGGAAATGATCGACCACGCGATCGAATTCGTCGAAATGTCCGCCGCCCGTGTGCGGAGTGACGAAACAATTCGGCGTTCGCCACAGCGGGTGATCGGGCGGCAGCGGCTCGGGGTCGGTGACGTCGAGATACGCGGCGGCGAGATGGCCGGCCGTGAGCGATTCAATCAAGGCATCCTGATCGACCGTCGTTCCGCGGCCGATGTTGTAGAAAACCGCGCCCCGCTTCATGGCGAGGAAGCGCGTGGAATTCATGAAGCGATTCGTGGCGGACTTGTCGGGGAGAATGTCAACCACGTGGTCGGCGGCGGGGAGAAGCTTTTCCACTTCGGATACTGAATGAACGGGAATGGGTTCGTCGCCACGGGGTTTTTGGCGAACGGCTGAAACGTTCATGTGAAGAGGATCGAGCAATTCCACGAGCCGGCGGGCGATGGCGCCGAAGCCGAGAAGCAAAACCGATTGGCCGACGAGGAGCCGGCATTTGGGCCGCAGGTCGTTGATGGGCCAGGCGCGCGGGCCGAATTGATTGGCCAGCGACGGGGGAATGCCCGCGCATTGGCCAGCATGAAAGCCAGGAGATGCTCCGCGCACGGTTCGTTGAAGACGGAAGAACTGTTGGTCAGGACGGCGCCGCGGCGGCGCAGGGCGTCGCGGATGTCGGAGCGGTCATAGCGGGTGTAGCCGGCGCTGCTGAGCTGAATCCAGCGGAGACGGGGAAGGTTCAGCAATTGGTCCGGATCGGGCTGGCCGAAGGCGATGTCGGCCTCGGCCAGCAGGGGATCGGGTCCGGCAGCGGCGAGGTTCCCGGTAAGTTGCGAGCTGAGCAGCAGACGATGGGGGGCAACGCCGGCGGCCAGCCGGGCGCCGGCGGCGTCGGCCAGACGAGCGTTGCACCAGATGCAGAGCATTCACGTAGGATAACGGGGAAAATTCGAAATCCGAAATCCGAACGATGCAACTGATTCCATTTAGCCCCCGGTGAATCACCGGGGGCTAAATGGAATCAGTTGCATCGTTCGGATTTCGGGCTTCTGGCTTCTCCGTTTTTGTCTCCATCCATATCATTGACATTGGTTTGGCGCGATTTATACTCTGGCCCCTTCCGAGCTTCCGGTACGCGCGGAGTGGGCGTTTTTTTTCGGAGAATCGGCGGCGCTGCCGCCGCGGAGGCTTTGCCCGCCGCAGCCTGGCGAAAAGTGCTGGCATAGCTCAGCGGTAGAGCGCCACCTTGGTAAGGTGGAGGTCCTGGGTTCAATCCCCAGTGCCAGCTTGGTGACGAGTCGGTGTGACGAGTGGATGATTTGAGATTGTCGCAGGACAAACTGATCTGGAGGTTACGGACATGGCCAAGGGAGTATTCGAACGAAAAAAGCCGCACGTGAACGTGGGCACGATCGGTCACATCGACCACGGCAAGACGACGCTGACGGCGGCGCTGAGCGCGCGGTCGGCGGCGAAGTTCGGGACCGACGGCCAAGGACTACAAGTCCATCGCCAAGGGCGGCACCGAACGCGACGCGACCAAGACGGTGACCATCTCCGCGGCCCACGTGGAGTACGAATCGGACAAGCGGCACTACGCTCACGTGGACTGTCCGGGTCACGCCGACTACATCAAAAACATGATCACCGGCGCCGCCCAGATGGACGGGGCGATCCTGGTGGTCTCGGCCGCCGACGGACCGATGCCGCAGACGCGCGAGCACATTCTGCTGGCCCGGCAGGTCGGCGTGCCGAAGATCGTCGTGTTCCTCAACAAGATCGATCTGGTGGACGATCCGGAATTGCTGGAACTGGTGGACATGGAAATCCGCGAGCTGCTGACCAAGTACGGATTCCCCGGCGACGACACGCCGATCATCCGCGGCATCTCGCTGCCGGCGTATCAGAACCCCAAGGACGACAAGGCCTGCAAGCCGATCGACGATCTGGTCAAGGCGCTGGACGATTACATTCCGATCCCGCAGCGCGAGATCGACAAGCCGTTCCTGATGCCGATCGAAGACGTGTTCAGCATCAAGGGCCGCGGCACGGTGGGCACGGGCCGCATCGAGCGCGGCGGATGCAAGGTCGGCGACACGATCGAGATCGTCGGGCCTGAAGCCGAACACGAACATCGGTCGTCACCGGCGTCGAGCGTTCAACAAGACGCTGGACGAAGGGCAGGCCGGCGAGAACGTCGGCGTGCTGCTCCGCGGCGTTGAAAAGGAGGAGCTGGAGCGCGGACAGGTGTTGGCGGCGCCCAAGAGCATCACGCCGCATACGAAGTTCGAGGCGGAAGTTTACGTGCTGACCAAGGAAGAAGGCGGCCGGCATACGCCGTTCTTCAACGGGTATCGGCCGCAGTTTTACTTCCGGACGACGGACGTGACCGGCGCGGCCAAGCTGCTGGGCGGGGCCGAGATGGTGATGCCGGGCGACAACGTGACGATGGAAGTCGAACTGGGCGCTCCGATCGCCATGGAAGAGAAGCTGCGTTTCGCCGTCCGCGAAGGCGGCAAGACGGTCGGGTCCGGCGTGGTGACGAAGATTCTGGCGTAGCCAACGAGTGCGCCAGGTCGGCGCGATTCAAATGGTTGAACCAGGCAGGAGCCAGTGGATTGCCTCCGCTGGCTTCTGATTTCTTGGAAGTGAGTAGTCATGGCTAAAGAAAACCGCGAAATGGTCTGGCTGCAATGCACGGAGACGGGCGACCTGAACTACCGGACGGAATTGAAGGTGGTGGGCGGCGCGCCGAAGATCGAGTTGAAGAAATATTGCCCGCGTCTGCGGAAGCATACGCTGCATAAGATCAAGCGGAAGTGAGCGGCTGGTCACTAGCGTCTAGTTTCTAGTCTCTAGCCACTAGAATTACGCCAGTAGCTCAATTGGCAGAGCAGCCGTCTCCAAAGCGGCAGGTTGGGGGTTCGATTCCCTCCTGGCGTGTGAGAATATGGAATCGACCAAGATACAACCAGAGTCGAGGGACGCGATGACGGGCGAGCCGCGCTGAAAACTCCGAGGAAGTCGCAACAGCCATCGCGACCATCGCCGCAATATCCCCAAAGGGCGGTTCGCCGCCGCCCCCGCGCCGGCGGCAAGGGCGGATATTTCCACATCTATAAGAAAGGCCAGGGATATTGGACCCGCATGGGCACGGTCGCGGAGTGGCATTGATCGGATTGCTTGACGGCGAATTTTCTGTATTCGGAGGCGGACGGACTGTCCACCGGCGCGGCCATGAGCAGGTTTCTCTGCAGGATTCATCTGCAATCGCCTCGCGGACCGTATTTGATCGTGGTCGATCTTCGCCCTGGCGTACGCGGCTGATCACCTATCACCTGATGAATAAGCCCAGGCAACGTCGATTTTCTGATCGCCACCGACAGCGAGATGAAGAAGGTGAACTGGACGACCAAGAAGGAGTTGATGGGATCGACCAAGGTTGTGATCGGTTTCATGTTCGTGATCGCGGTGCTGCTGTTCTTTTACGATTTGTTTTTCCAAATGTTATTTTACCTTGTTGGGAGTGCTGAAAACCCCGCCGTTTTTCCTGGGGCATTGAAAGCTTGGGTGCGCGTTTATGCAATTTTTCGTCTTGAGAGTGGCCAGCAATAAGGAAGACCGCGTGCGCGAGGCGCTGGCGCGCAAGGTGAAGATCGAGGCCCTGGAATCGCAGGTGGCCGGATCCTCGTCCCCGTGGAGAAAGTGCGGCAGATCAAGGACGGCAAGCGGCGCGACACGGACCGCAAGCTTTATCCCGGTTACGTCTTCATCGAGCTGGAACTGGACAAGAACGGGATGATTCCGGAAAAAGTCTGGTTCATGATCAAGGAAACCGACGGGGTCGGCGATTTCATCGGCTCCAACGGCAAGCCGACGCCGATGAGCCCCAAGGACCAGGCGAAGATGCTGGAGGAGGCCGAGCGGCCGGACGACAGCGGGCCGACGATTCAGACGGCTTACAAGCGCGGCGATCGGATCAAGGTGACCGAAGGGCCGTTCGTGAATTTCGAGGGCGATGTGGACGAGATCATCCCCGACAAGGGAATGGTGCGGATCATCGCGACGATTTTCGGGCGGCCGACGCCGCTGGAACTGGAATATTGGCAGATCGAAAAGATTTAAAATGCAACCACGAAGACACGAAGATCACGAAGACAGACACGAAGAAGAGAGTGCAAGCGGCCAGTGCAAGCAAGCGGCAAAAGCTAAAACTCCTTTTTTGCATATTCCTTCGTGTCTGTCTTCGTGATCTTCGTGTCTTCGTGGTTGCATTGGATTAGACGGCGTAACGGCTGCAGATGGGAGTAAAGCCATGGCAAAGAAAATAATAACGGTGCAGTTCAAGCTTCAGGCCCCCGGCGGGACGGCCACGCCCGCGCCGCCGATCGGGCCGGCCCTCGGCCAGCACGGCGTGAATCCGGGCCAGTTCATCCAGCGGTTCAACGCGATGTCCGCCCACATGAAGGGCAAAGTGATCGGCTGCCTGGTGACGGTTTACAAGGACCGCACGTTCGATATCGAGCTGAAGAGCCCGCCGGCCAGCGTGCTGCTGAAGGACGCGGTCAAAGCCGAAAAGGGCAGCGGCGAGCCGAACAAAAACAAGATCGGCAAGGTCACGATGGCCCAGTGCAAGGCGATCGCCAAAGAGAAGATCAAGGATTTCAACGCGTTCGACGAGGACCACGCGGCCCGGATCATCGCCGGGACGGCCCGGAGCATGGGAATAACGGTGGAGGGGTGACGCTTTTCTGAATTCGTCCGAGGGCGTGTCGGCGATAAGCGAATTCGGCCAACCAAACATATCAAAACCGCGTTTTCGATAGCGCCAAGGCCTGCGGTGTTACTGTTGCCGGTGAAAAAAATGCGGGCCAGCGGGCCAGCGGAGTGGTCAAATCCTGCCACGAATTACCGGTGTAAGCAGCAATGCGAACTTCTATTGATGGTGTTCCTCTATATCTATGCCTGGGAGATGAAAGAATTGGACGTGTTTTTTGAGAATTCCGCATATTTGTTGAAAAAATTGGCGATGGGTGAGCGGTGTGGGAGGAAAAAAGGGACGGGAGGTTATCTAATTCCGAGCGGCCTTTTCGTGTGCGGTCCATTAGCCCCCGGCTTTGCCGGGGTTAACCCCGGCAAAGCCGGGGGCTAATGGGAAACGCGGTTGTTCCAGAATTTTCCGGCACATCCGGCGATCTCCAAACGCTTGCATTTGTCGACAATGCCTTTAGAATCCTCCGCCTCAGGTAAGGCCGAACCACGGGCCGAAACAGTGGGAGCTTCTTTTGGAGCGAAAAATACATGCCGGTCATTGTCACCCGATCCAAACGATATAAAGAGGCCGCCAAGAAGGCGGTGGCGGAAGCGGTTTCCGTCGAGAAGGCGGTGGAAATCGTCAAATCGTTTCCGCCGACGAAGTTCGATCAATCGGTCGAGCTGGTTTTTTCGCTGGGGATTGACGCGAAACAGGCGGATCAGACGATCCGCGGGTCGCTGTCGCTGCCGCACGGCGTGGGCAAGACCAAGCGCGTCGTGGCGTTCTGTCCGGAACATCTGGTCGCGCAGGCGACGGCGGCCGGGGCCGTGCGGGCGGGGGGACAGGAATTGGTCGCGGCGATCGAAAAGGAAAATTTCACCGATTTCGACGTGGCCGTGGCCACGCCGGACATGATGCGTTTCGTGGGCCGTTTGGGCAAGGTGCTCGGGCCCAAGGGGCTGATGCCGTCGCCCAAGGCGGGGACGGTCACGGCGGACGTGGCGGCGGCCGTGCGGGAATACGCCGCGGGGAAAATCGAATTCCGCAACGACACCGGCGGGAATGTTCATAGCGTCGTCGGGAAAGTAAGCTTCGAGGCGCAGAAATTGGCGGACAATATCCACGCCATGATGAACCAGATTCGACGCATGAAGCCGCAGACGAGCAAGGGCGCGTTTATCAAGAAAGTGGTCTTGAAGGGTTCGATGACGCCGGCGGTGATGGTGAAGGTGGAATCATGAGCAAAAAAGTCAAAAGCCTGATCGAAAAAGAACTGACAACGAAATTCAGCCCGCTGGACGGGGTGGCGGTGATCAGCCCAAGCGGCATCGACGGGACGAAGAACAATCAGCTTCGCCGGCGGCTGGGGGCCAAGGGCGTGAAGATGACGGTCGTGAAAAACACGCTGGCGAAGCGGGCGGCCGGCTCGACGAGGCTCAAGGGCTTCGAAGCGCTGCTGGACGGCCCCAGCGCGGTGGTGTACGGGAAATCGAGCATCGCGGAAATCGCCCGGATGCTCGTGGCGGAGAAGAAGATCAACGAAAAGCTGGAGCTTCGCGGGGTTTTCTTCGACGGCGAAGTGTATCCCGGCGAGAAGGGCGTCGAGCGGGTCAGCAAGCTGCCGACGCGCGAGGAGGCGATCGCAAACATCATCGCGGCGCTGCTGGGGCCGGGGCGGAAACTGGCCGGCGCGATCAAAGGGCCGGGCGGGAAGATCGGCGGGATTCTGAAAGCGATCGAAGAAAAAGCGAAAGAGAAGGAGCCGGCGGAAGCCGCCCCAGCGGCCGCGCCGGCGGCGGGATGAGGTGAAACAGCGTTCGGCGGCGCTGGATGTCCCTCGCGGGTTAAACCGCTTCATGGTGAGGCGGGCATCGAGTGCGGGATGCGAATCGACACGGTAAGGCCACGTTACGGCCTGGAGATTCAGTCATGGCAGAAGTATCCGACAAGGTAAAAAAGTTGGCCGATGAAGTGGTCGGCCTGACGCTGAAGGAAGCGGTGCAGTTCAGCGACTATATCAAGGAATCGTACGGGATCGAGCCGGCGGCGGGCGGCGTGGCGATGATGGCCGCGCCGGCGGCGGGCGGCGGAGCGGCGCCGGTCGCGGCCGAGGAGGAAAAAACGACCTTCGACGTCGTGCTCAAGGCGGCCGGCGAGAAGAAGATCAACGTCATCAAGGTCGTTCGCTCGGCCACCAGCCTGGGGCTTAAGGAAGCCAAGGACCTGGTGGAAGGCGCGCCGAAGACGGTCAAGGAAGGGCTGCCCAAGGCGGATGCCGAGAAGCTCAAGAAGGAATTGGAAGAGCAGGGGGCGACGGTGGAGTTGAAGTAACTGCGGCGAAGGCCCGCCATTTGCGATCACGCTGGAGCCCCGGATGTGCATCCGGGGCTTCGCTTTTGATTCAGTTGGAATCAGCGATGTTGGCGCTGGCGTTGTCGTCGATCAACTTGTTGGGATCGGCGCTTGATTGGCCGTTCAGGACGCTGAACTGCGGAGAGAGCGCGTCGGGCTGATCTACGGCCATGACGAAGGCGGGCGAGATCGGCGATTCCACGATGGCCGGCTGCTCGCCGGCCACGTAGGCGCCGGTGATCTGGGCCATTGCCCGGGCGTCGGCTTGTTCGGCCAGGATCGCGGCGGCGGGCGAAGCCTGGTACAGCACGCGCTGTTGCTGAAACGCGAGGCCCGGCACGCTGACGGGAGTGCCGTTCATCAGGAATCGGCGGACAACTCCGGTGAAGATTTGGATGCTGCTTGCGGTGACGCCGGTGAGCCAGGAGTCGCTGGCGGTGACCGTGTAGTCGCCCGAAGCGGAAATCTCGACGTTGTTGAAGAGGGCAAGTCCATTTGCCGCGGCCACGGTGACCGTGCCGCTCAACACGCCGTTGCCCGTCCCGCTGGCGAGCTGGAGCGTCACGTCGGAGGTGTTGCCGGCGACGACGTATCCCAGGTCGTTTTCGACGGCGACGGTGATGCCGGGGATCAGGATGCTGTTGGTGACGCCGACGAGCGGCTGCTCGGCGATGACGAGCTTTGCCGGGGCGGTGTCGCTGGAGGTGATGACCGTGCTGCCGGTGAACGATCCGGCCGTGGCGTCGATCGTCGCCGATCCATCGGTTGACGGAGCGGTGTACAGGCCGGTGGATGAAAGCGTTCCCGCTCCGCTCTGCAACGACCACGCGATCGTCGGCTGCGTCTGCATCGGGTTGCCGAATTGATCCAATGCGACCGCCGTGAGCTGCAGGTTGGCATTCAGGCCGATGCTGGGGGTCGCCGGCGCGATGGCGATGCTGGTCATGGTCTGATTCACGGTGACGGTGACGTTGCCAAGAACGGTGTAGGTGGATCCATCCCTGGTGACGGCGGCGAAGACGTAGTTTCCTGCGGCGAAGAAAGTCGCGGTGATGCTCTGGGCGGCGTTGTTGCCGTTGTCGCTGAAGGTGGGAAGCTTGGCGCCGGCGGGCGCGGAGACGACGGACCAGTAATAATTGAGGGCCGAGTTGGCGCCGAAGACGGTGGCGACGAGATTGGTCGTGGTTCCGCCGGTGGGTTGCGGCGAGGCGGCGACGGGGCCGACCGGGGCGGTGCCGGGGGTCAGGTCGATCACGGTCATCGAGTAGGCGGGGACGGTGAAGTCAAAAGTATCGGCGGAGACGGAAAGGGAAGCCTGGTAGTTGTCCAGCGAGGAGGCGCCGGTGGGCGATTCGCTCTGGGCGGTATCCTGGGCTTCGCCGTATTGCCACACGTCCGCCTGTCCGCTGGGGTTGAAATCGTCGAAGTTGAACTGCGCCGTAATGCTGGCGCTGGGATCCTTGTTGATGACAAGCAGATCGAGATGGCCGTTGGCTTCGACGACGGCGTAGGCATCAATGGAGGAGTTGCTGCTGGTGTCCTCGACGACGGTTCCGCCGGGTTGTGCGTAGTGGGAAACGAGTTCCTCGGCGTAATAAGTTGGATAGGCGACGTACGGTCCGGTGTCGGGCGGATCATCGAGGTTGGGTGTGCCGATCATTCCGGAATCGCCGCCGTCGCGCCAGCCGTAGAGGCTGGCGGAATTGTTGCCGGTGGTGCTCCAGCCGTCGCGCAAATCCCAATAGATGGCGCTGTCGTAGGACGTTTCCATGATGGCGCCGATGGAATCGGCCAGCCACAGTCCCTGCACCAGGCTGGTGGTTTGTTTGCCGGGGTTGTTGGACACGGAGCTGAATTCCGTGGCCATCAACTGAACTTCCGCGGCCTTGGTCGTGCCGAGATAAAGGTCGAGATCGCTCTCGTAATCGGCGGTGCGCTGGGCCCAATCGGAGGGATCGCCGCCAACCTGATCGGTATCGGTCGTGGTATCGTTGAGGAGATTGGAGTCGCTTTCGGAGCCGGTTTGTTCGACGTAGTTGTGATCGACGAGAAACCCCGGCGTGAAGTTGTTGTCGGCGAAGATGGTGAGGATTTTGCCGAGCCAGCCGTTGTCGTCGGCGAGGTTCGGGCCGGGCGCGACAACGCCGATGGAGATGCCGGGATCGATTTGCTCCGCGAGGGTGGCGAATTGCAGGACGAAGTTGGCGTAGGTGGTGGGGTCGTGGGGCGCGCCGGTGTCGCCGCCGGAGCCGTGTTCGTCGGTTTCCCAGCTTCCGTAGTCTTCGTTTCCGACTTCAAACAACTGGATGTTGAACGAAGCGGGATGATCGGCGCGGAGGAAATTGAGGCCGTCGTCGGTTCCCAGCGGCGCCGCGGCGCGGAGGCTGGCCCAATAGCCGACGGTCTGCCAGTTCACCTGCTGCCAGGTGTTGGTGGTGGTGTTGTACTGTTCGCCCATTCCGATGACCGTGGTGTCGGTTGTCGAGCCATCGAGGTAAGCCAGTTCGGCGGCGGCTTCTTGTGGGCTTCCCGTACCATAGTTGAGGGTCACCATTCCGATGCCGTTCACCGACTGGACAAACTCCGCCATGATGGGCAGGGTGGGCTGGCCGTTCCAGGCCGGTCCCTGGTCGAATTGCCAGGTGTCGCTGTTGCTGCCGCCGGGAAGTCTGTAAATGTTCATTCCCGATTCGAGAATCATCTGCTCGGTTTGGGAAGTGGCCAGGTCTGAATCCCACTCGGCGATGTTCACGCCGAG
The DNA here is from genome assembly GCA_963771925.1 of uncultured Phycisphaerales bacterium. Classification (GTDB taxonomy): domain Bacteria; phylum Planctomycetota; class Phycisphaerae; order Tepidisphaerales; family Tepidisphaeraceae; genus PALSA-1353. The sequence goes on along the minus strand of CAVYVE010000005.1, from coordinate 316,331 downwards.
GTCCTGCGTTTCGACGGCGCGGACGGTCTGGGCGGCGTTTACGGTGACGGTTCCGCTAACCGGAGGCGGCGCGCTGGATTCCGAATCCACCGTCTGGATCACGCCCGGAGAGGTGCTGCCCGTAAAGTTGCCCTCCCCACCGTAGACCGCTGTGATCGAACTGCTCCCCAAGCTTAACGCCGACGTTGTGAACGTCGCCACACCGGAGCCGTTTAACGTGCCGGTTCCCAGCGTCGTGGAGCCGTCCATGAAACTTACCGTACCCGTCGGCGTGCCGCCCGACGCGCTCACCGTATCCGTGAACGTCACCGATTGGTCAAACACTGAGGGATCGAGCGAGGAGGTCAGAACCGACGTGGTGCTGGAAGGCCCTGTCATCGAAACCTGGTCAAAGTAGATGCTGTTATGATTACCATCACTGTTGGTGCTAAAGATCAATTCGAACCAACCTGGATTGCTCATGTCGTGGCCGGAACTCGCGAGTTGCGTTAAGATGGAACTGTAGCTGATGGTGATCGTGTCAACCTTCGCCGCACCGCCACCTGTTCCCCAACCCCACTCCGCTGCGGCAACGGGATTGCCTGCGAAACTGTTATCAAAGCCAACGGGAGAAGGCGCATTGATCGCGATCGCGTAGAGCTGCTCATAGCCGCTTTGGGTCGTGGCCGGCACCGTCACCTGGATCTGGATCTCATCGTCGGCGTAAACGTCGCTCGGCCAGTTTGGCTCGTATTCAAGCTTGAGGGCAAAATTCTGGAGCGCGCTCGAGCCGGGCCACGTAACATCCATGCTGTACCCACTGGGATTGCCAGGCACGTTGCCGTCCTTGACGAACGAATAGGTAGCTCCCGATGTGTTGGTGTTTAGATAGGTCATCCCATCGGCGCCGGGGTTGCCGCCGTTCTGGCCATTTTCGGTCCAGTCAAACCAGCCGTCGTTTGGGTTACTGGCGCCGCTGCCCCCCACCCAGCTACCAACGATATAGGTTGACAGAAGGATTCGGGGCTCTAAGGGTTCGATCACCGTGGTGCGGACGCCGCGCCGCGAAAGTCGGGAACCAGCAAGACGCCATAATGCGGAAATATCCGATGAAACGTTGCGTCGGTTTGGCATAGGACTGGTGCCTCGGGTCACAATGGAATCTGTCCGCTTCGATATATCGTTTGTTGCCGGGGGCAGGATTAGACGGAACAGACGTTAAAATCGGCGCAAGTTCTACAACCAGTAACATACTATTGGATAATGGCTTATATCTGAAATATCGAATCAGATGGATTGTCCGATAACCGGGGACAATGGCGGCCAAGGCCCGCGAAGAAGGGTGCTATCTGTGGTGAGGACGGCGCTGGGGTTTTGTGGCTCGGGTAACAAGCGAGAGATGGGAATCTTCTCGGCCGTTGCGGCGCAATCGGCGGCCGCTTTTTTATTGACACCCATCCCGGCGCGTGGTACCATTTTTCAGTCGCTTTTGGATAAAGGGACAAAATAATCTCGGCGTGAAAACCACGAATCTTCCGTCTCGGACGAGGCGGAGGGGTTGTGGCGTTGTTTTTTGCGCCTTGACGGGCGACTTTTCGTTGTTATGTTGCCTGGTATTTAGAGCTTTTGCCGGGCACGAAGGAAAATAGCCCGGCCGACAGGCCGCTTCACGGTTACGTAAGGCGGCTAATTTTATCGGTTTATCACGAATTCTAGTCCTGCCTGGAAATTTGGGAAAAGGAAAACCTGATGCAAGTGTACGAGCCGCGCGATTTCAGCAAGCGTGGTGACGCGCTGCCGATTCCGAATTTGATCGACGTTCAGATCGAGTCCTACCAGCGATTTTTGCAGAAAGATGTAGCGGATGCAAAGCATCGAAAAAATGAGGGCTGGAAGCGCTTCTCCGCGAGGTCTTCCCGATCGAGAGCTACGACGGGAATCTTCGCCTGGAATACATCAGCTACGACCTTTCCGAGCCGCGCTATACGCACCGATGAATGCCGGGCGCTGCGGCTGACCTACGGGATGCCGTTCCGCATCCAGGTGCGATTCGTCCGCAAGGACAAGGACGAGGTGGTGGAGGATTCGATCTACCTGGGCGAAATCCCCATCATGATCGGCGGGGGCGAATTCATCATCAACGGCGCCGAGCGCGTGATCGTCAATCAGCTTCACCGTTCGCCGGGCGTCGATTTCCTGGTCGAGGTGCAGGAAGGCGACCGGCCGCTGCACGGATGCCGGGTCATTCCCGAGCGCGGAAGCTGGATCGAGTGCTCGGTGACCAAGAAGGACGCGCTGGCCGTTCGCATCGACCAGAGCAGCAAGATTCCGCGCCACGACCTTCCTGCGGGCGTTGGACGCGAAATACAGCACCACCGAAGCGATCATCAAGGAGTTTTATCCCGTTGAAAACGGTCAAGGTCGGCCAGCTTCAGGCGGCCTATTACGCCGCGGCTCCGATCATCGACGCCGAAAGCGGCGAGGAACTGGTCAAGGCCGGCGCGCAGATCGGCGAGGCCATCAACAAGATTCAGGCCAGCGATCTGAAGAGCGTCGAGCGTCGTGACCAAGGTCGCCGATCCGCTGATCCTCAACACGCTGGCGGATGACCCGGCCGAGAGCCACAACGACGCGCTGCTGCGGATTTACGCCCGCCTGCGGCCGGGAAATCCGCCGCAGCTCGACAAGGCCCAGACGCTCTTCGAAGAAAAATTCTTCGACGAAAACCGCTATCGGCTCGGCCGGGTCGGGCGGTTCCGCATCAACCGCAAGTTCGATCAGAACGTCCCGGAAACGGTGATGACCCTCCGCAGCGAGGACCTGGTCAACTCGCTGAAGTACATGTTCAAGCTGCGCAGCGGCGAAGGATACATCGACGACATCGACCATCTGGGCAACCGCCGGCTGCGCACCATCGATGAACTGGCCGGCGAGGAACTTCGCAAGGGTTTCCTGAAGCTCAAGCGCACCGTGCAGGAGCGCATGAGCCTCAAGGACCCCAACGAGCTGGGGCGGATCGCCGAGCTGGTCAATTCCAAGAGCATCAGCAGCTCGATCGACTTCTTCTTCGGCCGCGGCGAACTGTCGCAGGTGGTGGACCAGACCAATCCGCTGAGCCAACTGACGCACGAGCGGCGGCTGTCGGCCCTGGGGCCGGGCGGGTTGAACCGCAAGCGAGCGGGCTTTGAAGTGCGCGACGTGCACATCTCGCACTACGGACGAATCTGTCCCGATCGAAACGCCTGAAGGCACGAACATCGGCCTGATCGCCTCGCTGTCGATTTACAGCGACATCGATGAATACGGATTTCTGATCACGCCGTATCGCGTGGTCGAGGATGGGAAAGTCAACGGCGAGCACAAATATCTGCGGGCCGATGAGGAGATGAAGGCGATCCTGGCTCCGCCGGACGTGGTGGAGAAGGACGGCCAGCTTCGCAAGGGCCTGGTGCTGGCGCGCGTGCAAGGCGACCTGGCGACCGTGCCGAGCCGGGAAGTCCAGTATGTGGACATCAGCCCGCGGCAGACGGTTTCGGTCTCGGCGGCGCTGATTCCGTTCCTCGAGCACGACGACGCCAACCGCGCCTTGATGGGCAGCAACATGCAGCGCCAGGCGGTTCCGCTGCTGCGGACCGATCCGCCGATCATCAGCACGGGGATGGAAAGGCCCGTGGCCCAGAACAGCGGGATGGTCGTCCGCGCCGAGCGCGGCGGGCGTCATCACCTACGTCGATTCCTCCCGCATCCTGATCGACAACGCCGACGAATACGTGCTGCGGAAATTCGTCGGGCTCAACGAGCGGACCTGTCTGAACCAGAAGCCGATCGTGCAGCAAGGGCCAGCGCGTGAAGAAGGGCCAGATCATCGCCGACGGCGCGGCGACGCACCAGGGCGAATTGGCCCTGGGCCGAAACGTGCTCGTCGCGTTCATGACTTACGACGGCTACAACTTCGAGGACGCCATCGTCATCAGCCAGCGGCTGGTGAAGGAAGACGTCTTCACCTCGATCCACATCGAGGAATACGACGTGGAGATTCGCGAGACCAAGCTCGGCCGCGAGGAATTCACCCGCGATATCCCCAACGTCTCGCGAGCGCGCGCTGGCGAACCTGGACGAGAACGGCGTGGTGCGCGTCGGCACGCGCGTCGGGCCGGGCGACATCCTGGTCGGCAAAATCGCCCCCAAGAGCAAGAGCGAACTGACGCCGGAAGAGAAGCTTCTGCACGCGATCTTCGGCCGGGCCGGCGAGGACGTGAAGAACGATTCGCTGGAAATGCCCGCCGGCGAAGAGGGCGTGGTCATCGACACGCAGCGGTTCAGCCGCCGCATGCACATGACCGACGATCAGAAGAAGGCGCTGAAAAAGGACATCGACAAATACGAAAAGGAGATGAATCAGCGGGCGATCGAAATCTTCAAGCAGATGGTGGCCGAGATCAACGAAGTCACCGGCCAGCAGATGGTCGATCCGAGCACCCGCCAGAAAGTCGGGTCAATCCGAAAACGCGGATGTGATCCTGGAGCAGATCGAAGGATTCAACCCCGATTGGATCAAGGGCAACAAGGAGGCGAAGGAGCAGGGTCTGAACACGCACAGCCGGTTCTGGCCGCGCGTGCAGGCGGTGCTGAAGGAAAAGAACCGCCGCATGGAGCACATGAAGCGCGGCGATGAATTGCCCAGCGGCGTGCTGGAGATGGTGAAGGTGTACGTCGCCACCAAGCGGCAGCTGTCGGTCGGCGACAAGATGGCCGGCCGGCACGGAAACAAGGGCGTCATCGCCCGCATCGTGCCGGAAGAGGACATGCCGTTCCTGGAGGATGGCACGCCGGTGGACATTCTGCTGAATCCGCTGGGCGTGCCGAGCCGCATGAACGTCGGCCAGATTCTGGAGACGCACCTGGGCTGGGCGATGGCGGTGCTGGGCCAGCAGGCCGTCACGCCGGTGTTCGACGGCGCGACGGAAGACGAGATTCACGCCGCGATCGAGCAGGCCAACGAGACCATTCGCGAACGCCGCAAGGAACGCAAGAGCGCAGCATAAGCCGCTGGCCGAGCGCGATCTGGACGTCGTGATGCCCTGGGGCGGAAAGATTCAGTTGATCGACGGCCGCACCGGCGAGCAGTTCGAGCAGAAGACCACCGTCGGCTACATCTACATGATGAAGCTGCACCACCTGGTGGATGACAAGATTCACGCCCGGGCGACCGGCCCGTACAGCCTGATCACCCAGCAGCCGCTGGGCGGCAAGGCCCGCACCGGCGGCCAGCGATTCGGCGAGATGGAAGTCTGGGGCCTGGAGGCTTACGGCGCGTCGTACGTGCTGCAGGAATTGCTGACCGTCAAGTCCGACGACGTGGAAGGCCGCACGAAGATTTACGAGAGCATGGTCAAAGGCACCAACACGCTGGAAGCCGGCACGCCGGTGAGCTTCGACGTGCTGTGCAACGAAATCCGCGGGCTGGGATTGAATATCCAGCTTGAAAAGAAGAAGGGCGCGGCAGAGAGGAAGAGGATGCGGATTTGATGTGAGGTGAAGCTTAAGGAGAAGGAGTTCGGTGATTGAGTTCGGCTTTGAATGGGATCCGCGTAAGGCCGACATCAATTTCCGCAAGCACCGTGTGCGATTTGATGAGGCCCGGACGGTTTTTGATGATCCCAATGGCCTGCACTAGTATGACGACCAGCATTCGCAGGCCGAGGATCGGTGGCGCGTAATTGGTTTTTCCGACAGGCTCAGATTGCTGAGCGTGATCTATGCGAAAAAAGAGGAAACGAAAATCCGCATCATTAGTGCTCGCCGGGCGAATCAGGCAGAGACGCGCCGTTACTCCGAGCCCTTATAACGTGAGGCACGTGCGATTTTCACCCCAGGAAATGGCGTATGACCCATCGCCTGGGGAAACCGCCAATTGGGTTCATGTGGGGCGAGGGCCCGCCAATGTTTTTGCAAAGCCGCCGTCCGCGTCGGGTGAATCCAATGTTGAACTGGATGCGGATGTCGCGAAAGTTTTCAGAAATTCCGCCGAAGTGAATCAGGCGTTGCGCAAGCTGATGCCGGCGGCGACAGTGGGCCGGAAAAAGAAAAATCTGCTTAATTGCAGGAGCTTGAATCCGTGGGCGAATTCGCCCATGTCATAACAGAAAGAGAACGATCATGGCTGAAAGCGTTTACGATCGGATTAACGATTACGGCTCGGTTCGGATTCAGCTTGCCAGCCCGAACGACATCCGTTCGTGGTCCTTCGGCGAGGTGAAGAAGCCGGAGACCATCAACTACCGCACCTATCGCGCCGAAAAAGACGGCCTGTTCTGCGAGCGCATCTTCGGCCCGGAGCGCGATTGGGAATGCTCCTGCGGCAAGTACAAGGGCACGAAATACAAGGGCATCATCTGCGACCGCTGCGGCGTGAAGGTCACGCACAGCCGCGTGCGCCGCAAACGCATGGGCCACATCAATCTGGCCGCCCCGATCGTCCATATCTGGTTCTTCAAGGCCCTGCCCAGCCGCCTGGGTTCGCTGCTGGACATGAAGACCAGCGACATCGAGAAGATCGTCTATTTCCAGGACTACGTCGTCACCGACCCCGGCAAGACGCCGCTGAAGAAGAAGCAGCTTCTGACCGAGGACGAATACCGCGCCGCTTACGAGAAATACGGCGATGAATTCGAAGCCGAGATGGGCGCCGAGGCGATCAAGAAGCTTCTGGGCATGCTCGATCTGAACATCGAAGCCGAGAAAATCCGCCGCGACATCGAGAAGACCAACAGCAAGCAGAAGATCAAGGACCTGACCAAGCGGCTGAAGATCGTCGAGGCGATCCGCAACTCGCGAGAACAAATCCGAATGGATGGTCATGGACGTGATCCCGGTGATCCCGCCGGACCTGCGGCCGCTGGTTCTGCTGGAAAGCGGCAACTTCGCCACGAGCGACCTGAACGATCTGTATCGCCGGATCATCAACCGCAACAACCGGCTGAAAAAGCTGGTGGACCTGAACGCGCCGGAAGTCATCATCCGCAACGAAAAGCGCATGCTTCAGCAGGCGGTGGACGCGCTGTTCGACAACGGCCGCTGCCGCCGTCCGGTGCTGGGCAGCAGCAACCGCCCGCTCAAGTCCCTGACCGACATGATCAAGGGCAAGCAGGGCCGATTCCGCGAAAACCTGCTGGGCAAGCGCGTGGATTACTCCGCCCGGTCGGTCATCGTCGTCGGGCCCGGAACTCAAGCTGCACCAATGCGGCCTGCCCAAGAAGATCGCGCTGGAACTCTATCAGCCGTTCATCATCCGCAAGCTCAAGGAGCATGGCCTGGCCGACACGATCAAGTCGGCCAAGAAGATGCTCGAGCGGCGCGATCCGGAAGTGTGGGACATTCTGGAAGAAGTGATCTATCAGCATCCGGTGATGCTGAACCGCGCTCCGACGCTTCACCGCATGGGCATCCAGGCGTTCGAGCCGGTGCTGGTGGAAGGCAACGCCATCAAGATTCACCCGCTGGTCTGCAAGGGATTCAACGCCGACTTCGACGGCGACCAGATGGCGGTGCATCTTCCGCTGAGCATCGAAGCCCAGGCCGAAACGCACGTGCTGATGCTGGCCCCGAACAACATTTTCTCGCCCGCCAACGGCACGCCCGATCATCACGCCGTCGCAGGACATCGTGCTGGGCATTTACTACATCACCGTGCGACCGCGACGGCGACAAGGGCGAATACACGCTGTTCAACAGCGCCGCGCGAGGCGCTGCTGGCGTACGAGCTGGGCAAGATCTCGATGCACACGCGGATTTTCGTCCGGCTGCAGCGATCGCACGCAGGTCGTCCCCGGCGAAAAGTCCGGCCCGCAGTCCGCTCGCCGACGAGGCCTGGAAGACCATCGAGACGCATCGCAAGCGCAAGAATCCCGACTATCAGCCGCCAGGCCAAGCCGGAGAACTTCGACGGCCACGTCGTCCTGACCACCGTGGGCCGCTGCATCTTCAACGACATCCTGCCCGATGCGATGCCGTTCTATAACTACGCCCTGACCAGCGCCGGCGGCAGCCGCGTGATCGCCGATACCTACGCGACGCTGGGCCGGCCCGCGACCATCAAGTTGCTGGACGACATGAAGTCGCTCGGCTTCAAGCGATCGACGCTGGCGGGCCTGAGCTTCGGCATCACCGACATCCGCACGCCCGAATCCAAGGCAGACCATCCTGGCCGACGGCCAGAAGAAGGCCGACAAGATCGAGAAGACACTACCGCATGGGCGCGATCACCGAACAGGAGCGCTATTCCCAGCTTGATCGATCTCTGGGGCCACGCCCGCAAGCAGGTCACCGAAGACCTCATGACCGGCCTGGAAAACGACTACCGCGACGAGGACGGCAAGCCCGTCTCTCGCGACGTGGCCAAGCAGAAGGGATTGCTCAAGTATCTGAACCCCATCAACATGATGGCCACCAGCAAGGCCCGCGGCTCGGTCGATCAGATGCGCCAGCTCGGCGGCATGCGCGGCCTGATGGCCAAGCCCTCCGGCGAAATCATCGAAACGCCCATCAAGGCCAATTTCCGCGAAGGCCTCTGCGTGCTGGAATACTTCTCCTCCACGCACGGCGCCCGCAAGGGTCTGGCCGATACCGCCCTCAAGACCGCCGACTCGCGGTTATCTCACCCGCAAGCTCGCCGACGTGGCCCAGAACGTCATCGTCAACGAATTGGATTGCAAGACGCTCAACGGCGTGACCAAGACCACCATCTACAAAGGCGAAACCGTCGAAGTCGAATTGAAGGACATGATCGTCGGCCGCACGGCCCGCGATACGATCCGCAATCCGATCACCGACGAGACGATCGTCTCGGAAAACCAGATCATCACCAACGAGATCGCCGACAAGCTCAAGGAACTGAAGCTGGAAAGCATCCGCGTGCGCTCGCCGCTGACGTGCGAAAGCCCGCGCGGCGTCTGCGCCGGCTGCTATGGCGTGGACATGTCCACCAACCAGGTTGTCGAGGAAGGTCTGGCCGTCGGCATCATCGCCGCCCAGTCCATCGGCGAACCCGGCACGCAGCTCACCATGCGCACGTTCCACACCGGCGGCGTGGCCACCGGGCAGCCTGATCGAGAACGACATCAAGGCCGCTGCCGGCGGCACCGTCCAGCACCACGACATCAACGCGGTGCAGGTGACCGACGCCGAAGGCAACAAGCGGCTCGTCGCCCTGAAGCGCAACGGCGAAATCGCCATCGTCGATCGCCAAGGGCCGCGAGCTCGAGAAATACAAGGTTCCCTACGGCTCAACCGTGCTGGTGGCCGACGGCGAAAAGGTCAAGCCGCGGCAGCAACTCGTGGTGTGGGACGCCCACATCACGCCGATCCTGGCCGAGAAGGGCGGCATCGTCCGCTACGAGGACATCGAAGAAGGCGAAACCGTCCGCATGGAAGAGGAACGCAAAGGCGCGGCGCGCGGCGAGGCCAAGCTCGTCGTCATCGAGCACAAGGGCGAACGCCATCCCCGCATCACCATCGAAGGCGACGACGGCAAGATTCTCGACTTCCACTACCTGCCGGCCAAGGCCCGTATCGAGGTCACGCAACGGCCAGAAGATCGACGCCCGGCCAGATGCTGGCCCGCCAGCCGCGCGAGGCGGCCGGCACGCATGGACATCACCGGCGGTCTGCCCCGCGTGACGGAAATCTTCGAGGCCCGCAAGCCCAAGGACCCCTCCGTGCTGGCCGAAATCTCCGGCACCGTCGAAATCCGCTCCGAAAAACGCCGCGGAAAGACGACCATGATCGTCCGATCCGAAACCGGCATGGAGCGCGAGCACCACGTCCCCAACGACAAGGAATTGCAGGTCCACGCCGGCGACAGCGTCGAGGCCGGCGACCCGCTCATTCACGGGCCGATCATTCCGCACGACATCCTTCGCATCAAGGGCGAGGAATCCCTGTATCAGTACCTCCTGGCCGAGGTGCAGAACGTCTATCGCAGCCAGGGCGTGAAGATCAACGACAAGCACATTGAGATCATCCTCAACCAGATGCTCCGCAAGGTGAAGGTGGAGGACGCCGGCGACAGCAAGTTCCTCCCCGGCGAAGTGGTGGACCGCTTCCGCTTCCGCCAGGGCAACGAACTGCTGACGCAGAGCGTCAAGATCGCCGAGCCCGGCGGCACGAGCTTCAAGGAAGGCGACGTCGTCACCAAGACCGAGTTCAAGGAAGCCAACGACGCCGCCGAGACCGCGGGCAAGGAGCCGGCCAAGAGCAAGAAGCCCAAGCCCGCCCGCGGCCAAGACGCTGCTGCTGGGCATCACCAAGGCGTCGCTGCAAAGCGAAAGCTTCATCAGCGCCGCCAGCTTCCAGGAGACCACCAAGGTCCTGACCGAAGCCGTCTCTGGCCGGCGCGATCGACACGCTGGTCGGCCTGAAGGAGAACGTGATCCTCGGCCACCTGATCCCCGCGGGCACGGCGTTCTCGCCGCACCTGAACCTGAAGATCAAGCATCTGGCCCAGCCGCCGGAGATCGAGGAGCCGGTTCCGGTTGCCGCGAGTCCCGCAGCCCGCCCCCGGCGGCGAGGTCGTCCCGCAAGCTGGAGCGTAAGCGGATTTGTTGCTATTGAACCCCCAAGCCCACGGCATTGCCGTGGGCTTTTTTGCGCGAATTGCGACGCGAGGAATTCACGGAACCAGGCCATTGCCCGGCCACAGAAACGGCCACAGAAACCGGGACGCAGCTCGGCTCTGTCTCAATCCCCTTCCTCCTCAGCGCAGCAGCAATGCGATGTTGTGAGTTAGCACCCGCAGCAACATCTCCTTCTTACGACGTTCCGGCGTCCGTGAACGCAAAGCCGATCCCTGATTCCGCTTGATCATGCTGTGAACCGTCTCGCTCTGCGTACGTTGCCCATACGTCTTCTTATCCGCCTTCCTGGCAAATCGTCTGGCCATGTGTCGTCTCCATCGGCCGTGGGGTAATTTGCTCGTCGGGCGGCCGATGCCCGGCGGGATGATCGATCGCACGCCCATGTCCTGTCGCGCGATGCAGTGGTTCGCCTCCGAATCATACCCGGCAGTCGGCCACCACTGTCTTCACCGCCGCGCGTTTCCATGATCGAAACAGCAAATCATCAAAATCCGGCGCGTCCGAGCCGTTGCCGACCCGCACCTTGGCCGCCAGGATCAGGTGGCAACCCGAAGCGACGGCCAGGGACAGCTTGGGCATCGCGGCGAGGCTGCGTCGTCGCGAGGCATTGACCGATGCTCCCCAACTCCCTGGTTTTTCCGGCTTGTTTCGAGCTTTCGCCTCGTTCCAGTTGCATCTGCCGGCAACGCCGATCATAATGAACCGAGCGATGATGCTGCTCGAAGCAGGTGCTGTCCAGCGCCAGCGGCCTTTGAGACAGCCGCAGCCGCTTGGCTATCAAAGTGGTGCCAGCAGATCGAGCATGCGATTGACGCGTCGGGTTTTGAGGATGGAATCCAACGCACGCCAGAGCGTGTTGTGATCCGGCGCGGCGGACAGGCCGATGTCCGCCAACCATTGCGGGCTGTCGCGCAGGAGTTTTTCGGTGCGTCGATAACTCAGGCCGTAAAACTCCCGCAGCACCAGACAGGCGAAGAGCTGGCCGGAGCGTAAAATCATGGCGGGAGAATTCACAGGAATATTCGCGGAGCACGCGGCAGACCAAATGATAAGCGGCGTTCAGCACCTTTCGTGGCGATTGTGATGTTTCCATCCTGCATCTTGTAGCGATGCAATGGACAGAGCGCTACCGAACATGCGCCGAACATCGGGGGGCGAGACAGAGCCGGACGCAGCTAGTTTTTGAAGAAGAATAATCGGAAACTAGCTGCGTCCCCGTTTCGAGTCCGTTTCGAGTCCCAGATAACTGCTCGCCACGCCGCTTGGCCAACAACTGTGCCAACGATTGGCAGACATTGAACGACCAAGTGGAACCGGATCGGATCGTGCCGTCACAAATGACAACGGGCGACGCCACGGATCAATCCTGGATTGAGGAGGCTGGATTGGGGATGGAGCCATCGTCGTTCCACAATTCGACGGCGGGATAGTCGATGGTGTGCTCGTAGCTGAGAATGCCGATGCCGGCGGTGGAGAAGAGGAATTTGGCCGCGGCGTCGGGGCCGAGGCCGATCCAGCGGGCGGCGATCACTCGGCTGATATGGCCGCTGGAGAATGCGATCACGTCTCCGGTCGTTTGCCGCACCTTGGCGATGAAACGATCGGCCCGGTCGGCAACTTCCTTCGGTGATTCGCCGCCGGGCGCGCCGTTGCGAAAGAGATCCCATGCGGGACGTTCGCGGGCGACGTCGGCCGAGAAATGACCTTCGAGCTGGCCGTAGTTCCACTCTATGAGATCGGGATCGATCCGGGCGTTGGCGGCGAAGCCGGCCAGTTCGCAGGTCCGGCGTGCCCGCTCAAGGGGGCTGGTGAAAACACGGGAGAAGGTCAGGCCGGAAAGACGCGCGGCCAGGCGGCGGGCATTGGCTTCGCCGCGGGCGTTCAGCGGCAGATCGGTCCGGCCCGTGAAACGATGGGCCTCGGCCCAATTGGTGTTGCCGTGACGAACGATGTAAAGACGCGGGAGAGGCACGGGGAAATGGTAACAGGGGAAATCAGAAATCCGAAATGCGAATGTCCGAAACGAAATTCGAATGACGCGACTAATTCCATTTAGCCCCCGGTGATTCACCAATCGTATCTACACATCAGTTGCAAGCATTTGAGGTAGGATGAGTTGTATGTACCTACCCTGGCCGGGGCGGAGCCGCGGCTGCAGCGTCGGTATCATCACCTGATCGTGAGTCAGCTTTCTTCCGCCCAACGATTGGCCGCCGGGGTTCATGCGCCGCCCTCCCTGGCGAGAGGATTTGCCACCACCCAGGCGGCGTGGCGATTTTACAGCAATGAGCGAATTTCATTGCCGGCGTTGTGCTCGCCGTTGATCGAGCATGCGCGGGTGACGATCCCCCCGTGCTGTGAGCGTTGGTTGTTGGTGATCGGGGATTGGAGCAACCTGCATTACAACGGCCACGGTTCCAAGGCGGATCGCATCGAATTGTCGAGGTCGAATGACTTGGGCTATGAGATGTTCACGGGACTGGCGGTGAGCGATCGCGACGGCTCTCCCATTGCGCCACTGTGCCTGGAATTACGGGCCGAAAACGGAGTACACACCACACGCCATGCGACGGTGCATAAGCCGGCGTCTCAACTGGACGGGCTGGAGCCGGTGATGGACCACGTCGCGGCGATGTCCCTGGGCAAACCGGCGGTATTTATCATCGACCGCGAGGCCGATTCGGTGGCGCACTACCGCCGCTGGGATGCCGCAGGCAAGAAGTTCGTTATCCGCGCCAACGATAGCCGGCGAGTGCTGCACGAGGGCAAGGACCGTTCGTTGCGTGAGGTGGCCGATGGTCTGCATCGCCGCATGAAACAGGCTCGCTCGGTACTGCACAAGGGCAAACCCGCCGAGCAATTCATCGCGGAAACGACGGTGGTATTGAACCGCCCGGCTCGCCGCCATCGCGTCGACCGCCACGGCGCAAAGAAGAAGCACACGACGATTCCGGGAGCGGCAATAACGCTGCGATTGGTCGTCGCCGAGGTGCGTCACCAAAGCGGAAAAGTGCTGGCCCGCTGGCTGCTGCTGGACAACCTGCCAGGGGTGTCCCATTCGACGATCGCGCTTTGGTACTATTGGCGATGGCAAATCGAATCGTATCACAAGCTGCTCAAGGGCGCCGGACAGCAGATCGAACAGTGGCGACAGGAAACCGCCGCCACGCTGAGCCGACGACTGCTGGTGACGGCTATGATCGCGGTGCTGGTTTGGCACATCGCCCGGGATGCCAGCCCTCAGTCGCGGCAATTGCGCACGACACTGGTGAAGCTGAGCGGCCGACAGATCAAACGCACCAAAGATTCCCGGGGATTTACCGAACCGGCGCTGTTGGCCGGCCTGTGCGTCTTGGTGCCGATGATGATCCTGCTGGAAACGATGAGCCTGGAAGACCTTAAAACCGCAGCCGATGAACTGATGCCGCTAATTCGGTCCGCAGCCCACTCCCATCCATCTGAGAGCGGGTGACTTGTGTAGATACGATTGGTGATTCACCGGGGGCTAAATGGAATTAGTCGCGGCATTCGGATTTCGGGCTTTACTCTTCGGTCTCGCCGTGCGGAGCGGGAGACGGCTCGGCGGGGGCTTGTCCGTTTCCGTTGCCGTTGAGGCCGAGTTCTTCGACGAGTTTGGCCGGGACTTCGGCGGTGTTTTTGCACTTGGGATATCCGCTGCAGCCCAGGAATTTCCCGCGGCGGCCGTTGCGGATCACCATCGGCTTGCCGCATTCGTCGCAGTCGATGTCGGTGGCGATCGGGCCGGTGTTGCCGTTGTTGGCGGCCGGGGCGACGCCGGTGAGCTGCGGCCACCATCTCCGCGGCCTTGTCGCCGCCTTCCTTCAGCTTGGGGATCAGGGCCTCGACGGTTTTCAGATCCTCGCCGGTCATCTTGGCGACCTGCTTGGTCGCCCGGCATTTGGGAAATGCGCTGCATCCCAGAAACGGCCCGCGCTTGCTGTCGCGCAGGATCATCGGGCTGCCGCATTTTTCGCATTTGACCGGCGTCATCACCTTGGGCTTGGGCGGCATCGGCTTGCCTTCCTTGTCCAGGTTGATGATCGTTTCGCATTCGCGCGTGCCGTCCGGCTTTTTGATCATGTATCCGCTGCAGCCGAGGAATTCGCCGAACCGGCCTTTCATCTTGCGCATCTCGCGGCCGCAGTTGGGGCATTTGATATTCGCTCTTCTCCTGCATCTTCGGCTTGCCCTGCTTGTCCACGGCCTTGATGCCGTCGCATTCGGGATAGTTGCTGCAACTGAGGAAGAATCCGTTCTTGCTGATGCGGTACACCATCGGCGAGCCGCATTTTTCGCAGGTGTACGGCGAAGGCGTGCCGCCGGCATGTTCCAGCTTGTCCAGGGCGCCATCCACGGTTTCGTGGAACGGGCCGTAAAAATCCTTCAGCAGCTTGATCCAGTCGAGATGTTGTTCCTCGATCTCGTCCAGCTTCAGTTCCATGCCCGCCGTGAACTGCACGTCCATGATCTCCGGAAACGCCTGGACCAGTTTGTCGGTGACGATCGATCCCAGCATGCGTCGCGTGGAACCGGCGATTGATCTGCTCGACGTATTCGCGGTCCTGGATCGTCTGGATGATCGACGCGTAGGTGCTTGGCCGGCCGATGCCCAGCCGCTCCAGTTCCTTGACCAGCGACGCCTCGCTGAATCGCGGCGGCGGCTGCGTGAAATGCTGGCTCGGGGTCAGCTCGATCGGGAAAACGCGTTTTGCCTTGCGGCAATTCCGGCAGAAGCTGATCTTCGCTGCTGACGCCCGATGACTTTCATGAATCCGTCGAACACCAGCTTGCGTCCGGCGGCGCGGAAGACCGCTTCGCCCGCCGGCGTCTTCGCCGAGATCGTCGCCGTCGTCGCATCGAACTCCGCCGGCGACATCTGGCAGGCGACGAAGCGGTTCCAGATCAGTTGATACAACCGCGATTCATCCGGCCCAAGCTTGGCATGGGCGGCCGCCGGGGTGAAAGTCAGATCCGTCGGACGGATCGCTTCGTGGGCCTCCTGCGCGGCTCTTGTTGCTCGAGGCATAAACGTTCGCCTTCTCCGGCAGATAGCGGTCGCCGAAATGTCTTGGCGATGTACGACCGGGCCATGGTCAGCGCGTCGGCCGACAGATTCGTGCTGTCGGTTCGCATGTAGGTGATGTGCCCGGCCTCGTACAGCCCCTGGGCCGATCCGCATCGTGCCGCTGGGCGCGGAAGCTCAGACGGCTGCTGGCCGCCTGCTGCAATGTGCTGGTGATGAACGGCGCCGACGGCTTGCTGGTGACTCGCTTGGTTTCGATTCGCCCGCAACGGTAAAGGCCGGGGGTTTTTCGAGTTCGGCCGACGAATTTGGTCAGCTTCGCTGCCGGGCCTTTGCCCTGCGGATCGTCGGTGGTCTGCTCCTGCGTACACGACAAAACCCAGGGCCTCGGCAGCCTTGCGGGCGTCGGATTTGTTGTTGACCTCGAATTTCTTGCCCGCCAACTCGACCAGTTCCGCCGAGAACGCGGCTTGCTCGGCGAGCCATTTATCCCGCTCGGCCTTGGTTCGCTCGCCGTTGCCGGTGTTGGTGAGGAAATCGGCCCATTGCATCGGTCAGCGTCCGCGCCTTTGTGCCGTCGGGCGTGAAGATGCCGAGGATCTTCCAGAATTCATCGGGGATGAACGCGTCGATTTCCCGCTCCCGCTCGACGATCAGCCGGACCGCCACGATTGCACCCGGCCGGCCGACAGGCCCTTGGCCACCTTGCGCCAAAGCAGGGGGCTGATTTCATACCCCACGATGCGGTCCAGAATCCGCCGCGCCTGCTGGGCGTTGACCCGGTCAATATCTATAGTGTGTGGCTTCAGGAACGCCTTTTGAATCTCGCTCTTGGTGATGGCGTTGAAGATGACCCGATTCACCCGATCGTCCGGAATGCCCAGCGCCTCTTTGAGATGCCAGGCGATGGCTTCGCCTTCACGGTCCAGGTCGGTGGCCAGATAAATCTTGTCGCTTTCCTTGGCCAGTTTCTTCAGTTC
Organism: uncultured Phycisphaerales bacterium; assembly: GCA_963771925.1. Lineage (GTDB taxonomy): Bacteria > Planctomycetota > Phycisphaerae > Tepidisphaerales > Tepidisphaeraceae > PALSA-1353. The sequence goes on along the minus strand of CAVYVE010000005.1, from coordinate 299,694 downwards.
GCCGATAACCTTGCTTCGGCTTTCCAGCACCTCATAATCCGGCTTGAAAGGTCTTGAGATCGACGCCCATGCCCTTGGAAGGCAGATCGCGGACGTGGCCCATGCTGGCCCGGACGACGTAATCGTCGCCGAGGTATTTGTTGATCGTCTTGGCCTTGGCGGGCGACTCGACGATGACGAGATGTTTTCCGCTCTTGCGTGCCATGGCTTTATGTTCGCAGCGGCGGCCCGCGTTATGGGCGGCCGTGGCTCGTATCGACTGATCCATGGCAATTCTTCACGAATTAGCCAGACCCGACTTCGGCCAAGGGGTGGGCAGTCTCCGCACCTAACAGCTACCTGTCAATAGCGGTCCGCCCATAAAACGCCGCGACATAGGTACGGGTTTTATCAGCCACGGTTCGCCAGCCCGTGGCCGCCCGGACCGATGGTAAGCCATGATGACGTGATGTAAATATATTATTTATATACGTTTAGATAAACAATAAAAGAAAAACGGATTGGCTTGTAGCCGAAGCAAGCTCATGTGCAAAAGCGAAGGTATTCGCGGAAATGGAAAAATATCTCCATAGATCGACTTCAGTCGCTTCGGTCAACTATGTGTAGTGGTGTTGGGGTTTGCCCACCTGGGGTCGTCGACAAGCAATAATTGCGCGTCCTCGTTGACCAATTGAAGCATTTCCAATTCGCTGGTCACATTGGCCAGATTGAATGTCGGGTCGGTCGTCCCGGCGGAATCGTCATTCATATCGTCGCACTGTGATATCATTTCTTAAGATGGCTTCACCATGCCTCATTTGTGATCGCATAAGCGCTATCGGCCGAGGCGAGAATCCGCTGTTCGTCGCGGAGCTTTCCACAGGCTACGTTGTTTTGGGCGACTTCCAATATTGGAAAGGCTACACGCTGTTCCTTTACAAGGATCACATCGCGGAGCTTCATGACTTGCAGCCTGACGTCCGGCTTCGATTTCTCAATGAAATGTCCATCGTGGCCGAGGCGGTTTATCGCGCCTTTTTGCCCGGAAAACCGAATTATGAATTGTTGGGCAATTCGCAGCCGCATCTGCATTGGCATCTTTTCCCTCGCCGCGAAAGCGAACCCAACGCCAATCAGCCGGTTTGGGTTGTGGATAAGGCTATCCGATATGCCGAAAGTGTGCGCCCGTCGGACGTTGAGGTGAGAGAATTGAAGGCGAGCCTCCTTCGCGAACTCATTGCGCTCGGTGTCCGGCCAACTTCCAGACAGGCATAACGGCCGGTTGTGGCGAGCGCAGTCGGAATCCTACTGGAAAGGGTGCGCGAATTGTCACTTGCAGAGCAAGTCGCCACGCAGCGCGCACGGGCGCCTGCGTCGACAGATGCGACTAGTTGTGGCTGACGCTGGGTATGACGTAGTCGGTTACCGTGCGAGTGCCTCCCGTACGCGAGCAATGCGAGTCCAGCACACCCGTCTGAAAGTACTTCATCGCGGCGGCCTTGCGTTCCGGGCAAACGGACGTGCCGGCGCTGCACCTGACGATCGGATCGCTGCTACCCGCGGGGGGCGGCAGGAAGATCGTGGTGCCGCCGCCATTTGGGTAATTTACGACGATCGCCTTTTGCGGCACGGCCATCGCCGGCGAGTTTGGAGTGCTCGAACTTTGGCAGTCTGACGGCCATCACCAGCATCAAGGCCGCGGTCGCCTGGCAAATCATGCGCTGCGTATGCGTTGGGCATCTCCTTCAGGTTTTGCTATTGCGAGGACGATTCGGAACGAGGGATGATTCGTTTCTCATCCAACACGGTGCGGGCATTTCACGGGCGTTGCTGACCTATCCCTTTAAGAAAACGTGTAATCTCTGGTTCACCCGGCTCTCATGGTCGTATAAATGCCGTGCGCCGTATCCTTACAAACTTTCAGTTGGGCGTCCCTGACGTTGCTTCTACGAAGGCGCCGAGGTCGACCCAATGGGGACAACGTGATCGCGCTCGTCATAGAAGACATTAATCGGCACGTCAAATTTCCGCTTATTTCTGCAATGGGGGATCTGAAAAAGGCGATATCCAGCGATGTTGCCATCAAGCTTTCCGCGAATGGCGGGCGCACGGACGGCCGAAATTGTTGAGGCGAAATCAGCCAACCTGCGCCAGATCCATCGTCTTGCCAAATTGCGTGAGCAGGGCTTTCGCAAATGAGCATGGCTCGGCTGAGATAGCTTGGCATCGTCGGCAAGCAATAACTGCGCGTCCTCCTTGGCCGATTGGAGCAAATCCAATTCGCTGGTCAGGTCGGCCAGTTTGAATTCCGGCAGGCCGTGCTGGCGGGTGCCGAAGAATTCGCCGGGGCCGCGGAGCCGCAGGTCCATTTCGGCGATCTCGAAGCCGCTGGTGGTGGTGCATCATGGCGCTCAGGCGGGCCTCGGCGCCGGGCGTGGGGGCATCGGACAGCAGGATGCAATGCGACGGCCAGTCCCCCGGCCGACCCGGCCGCGAAGCTGGTGCAGTTGCGAGAGGCCGAAGCGGTCGGCCCTGTCGATCACCATCACCGTGGCGTTGGGCACGTCGATGCCGACTTCGATCACCGTCGTGGCAGACCAGCACGTCGATCCGCCCGTCGCGGAAGTCGGTCATCGTCTGCTCTTTCTGTTCGGTCGGCATCTGGCCGTGCAGGGCGGCCAGGCGCAGATCCGCCAGCGGGCCGGCGGCCAGCGATCGCATTCGGCCGCGTGACCGATTTGCCGTCTGGCGATCGTCGTCCTCGATCTGCGGCACGACGATATACGCCTGCCGCCCGCCGCGCACCTGCTCGCGGACGAATTGCCATGCCTCGGCCGCCTGATTCGGGCGAAGCCAGCGCGTGGTGATCGGCTGCCGGCCGGGCGGAAGCTCGTCGATGGCGCTGACGTCGAAATCGGCGAAATAAGACAGCGCCAGCGTGCGCGGGATCGGCGTGGCGGTCATCACCAGATAATGCGGCGTGGAGCCCTTGTCGCTCAGCGCCGCGCGCTGCCGGACGCCCAGGCGGTGCTGCTCATCGACGACGACCAGGCCGAGATTGGCGAATTGCAATATTTTCCTGAAGAAGCGCCTGCGTGCCGACGGCGAGATGGACTTGCCCCTCGGCCAGTGCGGCCTCGACCGCGCCTTTGGTTTGCCGGCGCGTGCGCGAGGTGAACAGCTCGATCTTCACGCTCGAATCGTGCAGCATGTTCCGCAGCGTGAGGAAATGCTGCTCGGCCAGAACTTCCGTGGGGGCCAGCAGGGCGGCCTGCATTTTGTTGGCGACCGCGACGAGCATCGCATAGAGCGCGACGACCGTTTTGCCGCTGCCGACGTCGCCCTGCAGCAGCCGTTTCATCGGCCGGCCGCTCTTCAGATCGGCGACGATCTGCCAGACGGCGTTTTGCTGGCCGCGCGGTCAATTCGAATGGAAATCGCGCGCGAATCCGCCGGTCCAGCGTCTTGTCGATCTGAACGATCGGGGCGCTGATTTTCGCCGATTTCAACCGCTGGCTCAGGGCCAGGCCAAGCTGCATCAGCATCAGCTCGTCGTACACCAACCGGCGGCGGGCGGCGATCGCCTGGCGGCGATCCATCGGGCTGATGGATCGCGCGATATGCCTGCGGCCGGCCCATGAGTTTCCGCGCGGCCAGCAATCGCCGGCGCGAACCATTCGCCGATGGCCGCCGACGCCCGCATCCAGATTCGCCGCGATGATCCGCTCGATCGTTTCGCTGGCCAGCTTGGCGCTGGCCGGATAGACGGCGCGGAGCTTGGCATCTTCGATCGGCTTGGTTGGTCGGCATCGACGATTTCCCATTTGGGATTGGCCATCTGCGGTATGCCGCGGAAAAACTGAACGTGTCCGCGGACGCGCAGCAGCAATCCCGGATGAATTTGCCGGCGGAGATATGCGCCGTGGAAAAAGACCAGGGCCAGGCGGTGCGAGCCCTTGTGACAGCGTCGCCTCGAATCGCGGCTTGCCGTGGCCGGCGATGTAATTGACGGCCGTCACTTCCCCGCGCGCGATTCCGATCTCGCCGTCGCGCAAGCCTGTCGATCGGCTTTTCTTCGGATTCGTATTGGTAATCGCGCGGGAAATAATCGAGCAGATCCCCCAGCGTCGTTGACGCCGAGCGCCCGCAGGGCCTTCGCGCTGGCCGGGCCGATCTCGGGCAGATCGTCGATCGACGAGGCAGCGGAGTCCGTGTTTTCCTCCCTCCCGGCACTCCGGGAGAGGGTCGGGGTGAGGGTTTCATATTGGCGTCCGTCGGATCTTCCATCTGGGCGAAATTCAGCAACGGCGATTTTCGTTCTCGATGCCGCATTTGCCCAAACGCTCACCCTGGCCCTCGCCCGGAATACCGGGGAGGGGAATTTCGGGAAGCGGTCGAGGTTTCACTTCCTCCGCCCATCCCTCGTCGCCGATGAGCTTCACGAATCGGCAGGGGCAGATGTCGCCGCTGATCAATTTGTCGCCGACGCGCTGGACCTCGACGAGCATCTGCTCGTCGCTCGGCCCGACCGGCAGGACCGCGATTCCGCCGTCGACCAATTGCGCTTTGCAGCAGGGCTTCGGGAATGCTGCGGCGCGCCGGCGGCGATGAGAATCCGGTCGAACGGCGCGGCCTCCGGCCAGCCCACGCGTCCCGTCGCCAAAACGAAAATGCACGTTGCGAATCTCCAGCGACAACAGCTTCTCAAACGCCTCGTCCAGCAGCGGCTTGACCCGCTCGATGGAATAAACCTCGCGCGCCAGCTTGCACAGAATCGCGGTGTGATATCCGCTGCCGGTGCCGATCTCCAAAACCTTGTGCTCCGGCGGCGACCTGCAATCGCGCGGTCATCAGCGCCACCATGTACGGCTGGCTGATGGTCTGGCCGTGGCCGATGGGCGCGGCGCGGTCGGCGAAGGCCGACTCCCGCGCATCGGGAAGGAAAAATCTGTCGCGCGGCACCGCCCGCATGCCGCGATCACTCGCTCGTCCCGGATTCCGCGCTCGATGATCTGCTGGCGGATCATCTGCTCCTGCGGAGTTATTTCACCAACCTGATTCATGCCGGTATTCTATCCCAACATGAGCCATAAGCCGAATCCGGCGCACCCCATCGTGACGCTCACCACGGATTTCGGATTGTCCGATGCGTACGTGGCGGCAATGAAAGCCGCGATTCTGCGCCATGCTCCCCATGCAGTGCTGGTGGATGTCACCCACAATATTCCGCCGCAGGATGTGCTGTGCGGGTCGATCTCCCTGGAGCGGGCGGTGGACGGCTTCGGCCCAGGTACGGTTCACCTGGCGGTGGTCGATCCCGGCGTCGGGACCAGCCGGCGGATTCTCCTGGTCGAAATCCACGGCAGCACCGTCGTCTGCCCCGACAACGGCCTGATCACCTGGACCTGGCGGCGGCTGGGACCGGGAAGGGTGAGCGAACTGATCTGGCGTCCACGCAATAAAATCAGCGACACATTCCATGGCCGGGACATCATGGGTCCGGTCGCCGGAATGTTGGCATCGGGGAAGGAACCGGCCGAGTTGGCGCGGCCGATTGACGATCCGATTCTGCTGGATGTTGCTCCCGCGCCGCGGCCGGCCAAGTCCGGCCGAATCATTCACATCGACCACTTCGGCAACGCGACGACGAACATTCCTCGCGATTCGCTCGGGTCGATCGGGCAAGACTCGCGGTTCAGATCGGCCGAAGAAAGATCGGCCTGAAACGGACGTACGTCGATGCCGCGCCCGGTTGTGCGCTGGCGCTATTCGGCAGTTCGGGCCTTCTGGAGATCGCCGTTCGCGACGGCTCGGCCGCAAAATCGCTGGGATTAGGCATCGGGGATCGCGTGACTCTCCACGGCACGAAGATCACATAAGTGTCATCGGGTCCCGGCGGCCAGGGCGTTTGGTCAACGTCCATGCCCCTAGCGCCAGTACGGCCAGATTCGCCGGCTCGGGGACGGGCGCCAGTGCATAGCCGGTAAAACTGCCGGCGGCGATTGCGAGGAACCCGGGTCCCGTGGGCGTGTCGGAGATGGCTCCGTCGCCGTCATAACCCCAAGCGGTGATGGACCCATCGGGGCCCAGCGCATACCCGCCGTTGTATCCCGCGGCGATGGCCGTGAAGCCTGTTCCCGTCGGCGCATCGGACACGACGCCATAGTAGTCGTATTTCCACGCATCGACTGCGCCGTCGGACGTCAGAGCGAAGCCATTGAAGTTGCCTGCGGCAATTGCGGCGAAGCCGGTGCCCGTGGGAGTGCCGGAGACCGGATCGTAGTAGTAGTCGTTACCCCAGGCGTCGATGGACCCTTCGGCTGTCAGGGCGTACGCGAAGAAATCGCCTCCCGCGATGGCGGTAAAGCCGGTTCCCGCGGGGGTGTCGGAGACTTCGCCGTATTGGTCGCGGCCCCAAGCGACGATGGAGCCGTCGGCCGTCAACGCGTAGCCGGAGTAATATCCGGCCGAGATCGCGACGTAGCCTGTTCCCGTCGGAGCATCGGAGACCTGGCCGTAGGTGTCATCACCCCAGGCGTCGATCGAGCCGTCGGCCGTCAGGGCATAAGCCATGTTGTCGCCGGCGGCGACTTGCTTGAAGCCGGTCCCAGTCGTGGCGCCGCTTATCTCGCCGTGGCCATCATAGCCCCAAGTGACGATCGAGCCGTCGGAAGTCAGCGCAAACGCCTCGTAGGCGCCTGCGGCGATCGAGGTGAAATTGTCTCCCGTGGGGACATCGGAAACTTCACCATAAGTATCGAGACCCCACGCGACGATCGAATCGGCGGTTGCCGTTCCAGCCAGTGCCGCAACGCCCGCCACAACCGAAATACAGGTTATGATTCCGCTCCGCATAACAGTTCCTCCATCTATGGTGAATTGGCTCTGCCCATCCGAAATCGCCTCGCAGCTCCTGTACTTGCCCCGCCCTGGCATCCCCGGAAAAGATAGGTGGGACGCCTCGAACGGGAACCGCGAGAATTTCAAACAGACAGCTTAAAACCCCCGACGGCGGCTCAACCTAGTGAGTGCTAATCTGAAAAGAAAGACAAAAATGCGATAGGTGTTATTATTTTTCGTCACATCCGTTCGGCGGCGCGTTTTACTTTTTCGCGTCGGCTGTTTCCGAGAAACCGTCAGCCAGCGAACACAGGTCGTCGTGGTTTTCGGCGAAATGGGAATCCTTGGTCCATCCGATGATCTGGATGTAATGTGTTTTGGTGGCTAACACTGTCACGCAGTAGCCGATGGACACACTCGATCCGGCAGTTGGCCGTGGATCTCGAAGCGGAAGGCATCCTGGCCGTGCATTTTGATCGGCTGGATGGACGAGAGGCGGGGATTGTCGAGACTCATCGCCATCGTGTCGCGTTTCGCTTCGGCAAATTGGGGAAGCGAGCCGGCGTAATCGTCCTGCGGTCGGCGACGACCTCGGCATATTCGCCGCAAATGCGGATCGCTGGCGCTGATTTGAATGTTTTGGACGTGAAAATCGGCCGGTCCCCATCCAGTAGGGACGACGAGTTGATATTGGCCGTCGGCGCTGTGGAGCGTGACGGTGTCGTCGGCCAGCAGCACGGTGGCTGGCGCGGTTATGCAAAACAATATCGCCGCGGCGATGCTCAATTTTCCCATGAAGGCCATTTTATCTCGCCGTAGCTCCGGATGTACATCCGGAGCTTCGATTTCACTAGAATGACCGCATGCGCGTACTGATAACGGCCGGGCCGACGCGGGAGCCGATCGACCCTGTGCGATACATCGGAAATCGCAGCAGCGGGAAAATGGGCGCGGCCCTGGCCCGCGCGGCGCTGGCGGCGCGGCATGACGTGACCGTCATTCTCGGTCCCGTCGCCATCGCGTTTCCCGACGCACGGCGAATCAACGTGGAGACGGCCGAGCAAATGTTTCGCGCGGTGCAGGGCGAATTCCCGAATCACGATTTGCTCATCATGGCCGCGGCCGTCGCGGATTACCGGCCGGTTTCCGCCAGCGCGGCGAAACTCGCACGGGAAGGGGCGCGGGTTCTGGAATTGGAACCGACGCCGGACATCCTTGCCGCCGCCGGGCGCATCAAACGCTTCGACCAGCGCACCATCGGCTTCAGCCTGGAAACCACGCCGGATCCGCAGCGCGTTCGCGATAAATTGCGGCAAAAAAATCTCGATCTGATCGTTTTTAATCCGATCGAAACCATCTCCTCCGACGTGATCGAGCCGACGCTTTTTTACGCAACGGGCCGGGAGGAAAAGCTGCCCTCGCGGCCCAAAGGCCAGTTCGCCGATATCCTCATTCAGCGAGCGGCCGGGCTGTTTGATTAACACCCCGCCAATCGCTGGAGTTTAGTCTGTGCCTCGTCCGATAACAGTCAAGGTGAAACGTCTTGCCAGTGGTGAGGGTCTGCCGTTGCCGGTCCGCATGACCGAGGACTCGGCCGGCTTCGACGTTGCCGCCGCCGTCGCGCGGGCCACGGTCATTCGGCCCGGCGAGATTCGCCTGGTTCCCTGCGGATTTGCCATCGCGATTCCAAAGGGATACGAGGCCCAGGTAAGGCCGCGCAGCGGCCTGGCCAGCAAACACGGCATCACCATGATCAACAGCCCGGGAACCATCGACTCCGATTACCGCGGCGAAGTCCATGTGCCGCTGATCAATCATGGGAAATCGCCATTCACCGTGCAGCGCGGAATGCGCGTTGCGCAAATGCTGATTCTGCCGGTTCCGGCGGTGAGACTGGTTGAAGTGGCCGAACTGGATTCAACCGCTCGCGGAACTCGCGGGTTTGGACATACGGGACATTGATCCCCGGGATTGCGCGGCCAGAGGCCGCGGCTAATGGATCTATGCTGCAACGTTCTCATATTCTCAAGCCTCTGGCGCTGTTCTTCGCCGCCGGCGTCTGGCTCTTTCTGCTGTTCGCCCTCGGCAGTTTTCATCCGACCGATTGGCCGAGCCATGCGGTCTATCCCTATCCGTCGATTCAGAACGTCTGCGGCCCGGTGGGTGCGTTCGTCGCCTACTGGTCTTATCTGGCCATCGGGCAGGGAGTCTTTCCGCTGCTGTTTTTCAGCGGCGTTTGTCTGGCGATGGCGTTCTATCATACGCGCCTCAGCGATCCGTGGCTGCGGGTGGTGGGATTGGCATTGCTCTCGGTGGCGTTTGCCGCTTTCGTTCACCATTTCCGGCCCGGCTCAAGCTCCGGATTGCCCGAAGGCGCCGGCGGGGTGATCGGCATCGCAACCGCCGCTTTTCTCCAGGCCCATTTCCATGCCGTCGGAACTCAACTCATCCTGCTCACGGCCATCCTCGTGGGATTGCTGCTGGCAGCCGATGATCTGGTCCTTCGCGCACCGGGATTCGCGGCCCAGGCCTATTCAACCGTCAAAGACGGCGCCGAAGATGAGATTTTCCTGGCCGGCTTTTCCAGAGTTGTTCCGCCGCGCACCGGCCAAGCCCGCGGCACGAAATCATCCGCCCCGGCCCAAAGATGATGAGGACGACGAAGACCTGAAACCTCCGGTCCTGCTGAAGATGGACAAATCCGCGGCCAAGGCGGCGCAGCTCGATTCACTCAATGCGGATGACGAGGACGAACTCCCGCCCGCGCCGCGGGCGGACATCATCGTGAAGCTGCCCAACATGATGAAGCCGCGTCAGACCAGCCCTCCGCCTCCGCCGCCGCGGGAATTGGGCGAGTATCACCTTCCCCCGTGGGATTGTCTGGCGGACGCGGAATACGGGTTTGCCGAGAGCCAGGAGAAATTCGTGCGCGAGAAGGCGGCGATGCTCGAGCAGGCGATGAAGGAATTCAACATCGACGCCCGCGTCGTGGAGATCGACACCGGGCCTGTCATCACGATGTACGAACTGGAATTGGCGCCGGGGATCAAGGTGTCGGCGGTGACGGCCCTGTCCAACGACATCATGCGCGCCCTGCGGGCCGAAAGCGTCCGCATCGTCGCTCCGGTGCCGGGGAAAAACACCGTGGGCATCGAAGCGCCCAACGCGCAGAAGGAAAAAGTGCGCCTGAAGGAGTTGATGCAGGCCGCGCCGGATGCCACGAAGAAAATGTCCATCCCGCTGTTTCTCGGCAAGGACGCCAGCGGCGAGCCGCTCATTACCGATCTGACGGCCATGCCGCATTGCCTGATCGCCGGCACCACCGGCTCGGGCAAATCGGTGTGCATCAACTCGATCATCATGTCGATCCTTTATCACCAGCGTCCGGATTTGGTGAAGCTGATCCTGATCGACCCCAAGGTGGTGGAAATGGCCCCGTTCAAGGACATTCCCCATCTGATGTGCCCGATCATCAACGACGCCGGCCGGGCCACCAGCGTCCTGGAATGGGCCTGCGAGAAGATGGATGAGCGGTATGAAATCCTCGCCGAGGCCGGCGTGCGGAACATCAAGGGCTACAACTCGCTGAGCCGCGAGGAACTGATCGAGCGGTTCAAGCCCACTTCGCCAGAGGAAGAGGCGAAGATTCCCAAGCAGCTTCCCTACATCGTCGTCATCATCGACGAGCTGGCCGATTTGATGATGACCAGCGGAAAGGAAGTGGAGGCGTTCATCGTTCGTTTGGCTCAGAAATCGCGGGCGATCGGCATTCACATGGTCGTGGCCACGCAGCGGCCGCAGGCGAACGTCGTGACAGGATTGATCAAGAGCAACATGCCGAGCCGGATCGCCTTCCGCGTCGCCAGCAAGATGGATAGCCGGATTGTCCTGGATCAGAACGGGGCGGATTTATTGCTCGGCCAGGGCGACATGCTCTTTTTGCCGCCCGGGGCGGGCAAACCGATCCGCGGGCAGGGCACGTACATCGACGACAAGGAAATGAAGGAAAGCGTCAAAATCGTCAGGGAGCTGGCCGAGGCCCAGTACGAGCCGGAATTGGTGCAGATCAAGGCCGGCGCGACGGTCGATGAGGAAGCGGCCAAGGACGAATTGTTTGACGATGCCGTGCGCGTGGTGCTGGAAACCAAACGCGGCAGCGTGAGCCTGCTGCAACGGCGATTGACGATCGGCTACAGCCGCGCCAGCCGTCTGATCGAAGCGATGGCCAGCGCCGGCATCGTCGGCACCTACAAAGGCAGCCAGGCCCGCGAAGCGCTGATTACGGTGGAAGAATGGGACGCGATGCAGGCTGCCAGACAAGCGGATGCGCAGAGCGGGATGAGCGTGTAATCCGTTAGCCCCCCGCTCCGCGGGGGGGTTCGGCGGTGCGGCGGATGAATGCTCGAACCGCATAACCCCCGCAAAGCGGGGGGCTAACGGACATCGCCCGGGGTTGCGGGGAACGGATTTACGGTTGCTGGCGATCTGCTTCGACCGCTTGGCGCAGTTCAGCGAATTTCGCTCGCACGTACGGATCGAGTTTCGGTTCAAAATCCTGCCCGAGTTTCAGAACCCGAATCAATTCCTGAACATCGGCCAAGTCCTTCAATCGGCCGGGGCTTGTCATGCCGGATGCCAATTTCAGTTCAATAAGGCGTTCGAGTCGAAGATAGCGAACGCCGTCAATTTCAGTTGCGGCTTGGACCGGATCAGGGAACGCCACCGGTTTCGGCTTGCCATCTCCGGGGAATTGTCCGGCGATCAGAAATTCGATTCGAACGCCGGTCTGCGCATCGCGAAGATTTTTGCTGCCCTGGAATACGGGCACATATCCCAAACCATCCAGCCGGCGCGGACCTTGGCGTGCTGCTCCGCCGTCAGCAGGATATCCACGTCGACCGTCGTTCGATCATATCCATGGGCAACCAGCGCCATCCCTCCGGCCACGGCGTACGGAACGCCCAATTGATCCAACTTTGCCGCAATTGCTCGCAGCGTTTTGTGTACCGGATCGGTGCGCATGAAGAACTTTCCGGCCTCTTGTAGTGCCGCGTCGCCGCCGCGCCGCATCATAGCATCGAAATCGTTCACCCGGTCATTTTACTTCGAGCAAATGACCAATGACAAATGACTAATGACCTTTTCCCAATTACAATCCGCCGGTGCATTCAGTTCCGGTCAATCTTCCCAGCGGCAATTACAATGTCTCGATTGAATCCGGATTGGTGGCGCGCATCGGTGCGGAACTGCGGCAACTGACGACATCAGCCAAGGCCGCCGTCGTCACCGATTCTCGCGTTGCGGGGCTGCATCTGCCGGCGCTGGAAGAGTCGCTGAAATCGGCCGGGTTCCAAACCATTTCCGTCACCATCCCCGCCGGCGAACAGCACAAAACGCTTCCGATGCTCCTGCCGGTTTACGATCGATTGCTGTCGGCGAAGATCGAGCGGTCCACGCCGATCCTCGCCCTCGGCGGCGGGGTGATCGGCGACATGGCCGGATTTCTGGCGGCCACGATTCTGCGCGGCGTGCCGTTGATCCAGGTTCCCACGACTCTGCTGGCCATGGTGGATGCCAGCGTCGGCGGAAAGACCGGCGTCGATCATGCCACGGGGAAAAACCTCATCGGGGCGTTTTATCAGCCCATCGCCGTGTTCGCCGATCCGCAAACTCTCAGCACGCTTCCCAAACCACAGCTTCAAAACGGATTGGCCGAGTGCATCAAGCACGATCTGATCCGCGACGGCCAGGCGTTTGACCGATTGGCCGGAAAAATCGAGGGCGTGCTGAATCTCGATATTCCGGTGCTGACGGAGTTGATCGCCCACAACGTCGCCACCAAGGCCCGGGTCGTCGAGGCCGATCCGTTTGAAAAGGGCGAGCGTGCCCATCTGAACTTCGGCCACACGTTCGGCCACGCCATCGAATCCGTCTCCAACTTTTCCTATTCGCACGGCCAATCGGTGGCTCTGGGAATGTGCGCGGCCAGCTATGTTTCGCGGAAACTGGGCCACATCAGCGACGCCGATCGCGAGCGCATCATCGCGACCATCCGCGAAGCGGAATTGCCCATCGGCGGGCTGACGCTGGACGTTAACAAGGTGCTGGAGACGATGCGGTTTGACAAGAAAGTGAAGAACGGTCGGATTCGGCTGGTTTTGCTGGAATCCATTGGTCGGGCGACGATCCGGGACGACGTGGCGGACGCGTTGATTGTTGAAGCCGTCAATTCGCTAAAATGATTTCATGTCTCTTTCCCACTGGCTGCAACTGGCGCTGACGGAGGGGATCGGTCCGATCCTGACCTCGCGGCTCGTGGAGGCCGCGGGCGGTGCGGAGGCGGCGTGCGAGGCGAATGCCACGCTGCTTCGGTCCGTCGAAGGGATCGGTCCGGGCAAATCGCAGACGATTTTCGACGCGCTTCGCCGGGCCGGCCGGCAGGTCGAGGACGAGTTGGCCCGGGCCAAGGCCGGCGGGGTTTCACTCATTTGCGTCGAGGATGATGCGTACCCGGAGATGCTCAAGGTTATTTCCGATCCGCCGCCGGTGTTGTATGTGCGCGGAGATTTGCAGCCGCGGGATTTGAACGGGATGGCGATCGTGGGGAGCCGGCGATGCACGCATTACGGCCGGGAACAGGCCGAGCGGTTTGGAGCATTGCTGGCGCAGGCGGGATTCACGATCGTCAGCGGCGGTGCGCGCGGGTCGATTCGGCCGCACATCGCGGGGCGCTGTCGTTGCCGAGCGGGCGGACGATCGCGGTCCTTGGTTGCGGGGTGGACATCGCGTATCCGCCGGAGAATCATGCCCTGTTCGATCAGATCGCCCGGCGCGGGGCGGTGCTCAGCGAGTTTCCGCTGTCGTCGCCGCCGCTGAAAGAGAATTTTCCTCGCCGCAACCGGGTCATCAGCGGCCTGTCGCGCGGCGTGCTGGTCGTCGAGGCGGACATCGCCAGCGGCGCGCTGATCACCGCCCGGCAGGCGTGCGATTCGCACAATCGGCCGGTGTTCGCGATTCCCGGCCGGATCGACAGCGCGATGTCCGCCGGGCCGCATGCGCTGATTCGCGACGGCGCGGTGCTGGTGATGACGTTGGAAGACATCATTGATAATCTCGGACCGTTGCCGCATCAAATCACCTCGCCGGCGCCGGCGGCTTCGGCGGAACCGGAAGTTGCCGCGTCGCCGATCATGCTCGATGAGCGGCAGCAGCGGATTCTTCAAGGCATCGATTTCGATCCGACGCAACTTGACACGATCATCGCCCGAACCGAACTGCCGGCGGAGATCGTCATGCAGGAACTGACGATGCTGACGCTGCGAGGAGTCGTGAAGCGCGTGGACGGACAGGCGTATGTTCGCAAAGGGAAGTGACCATAACCGAGCCGGGGCGTCCTCGCCCCGATCTCTCCGGGGCGAGGACGCCCCGGCTCTGCTAATTGGTTGAGACTTATCGCTAATCCCTCGGCCCGGTATAATTCCCGCCCATGAGAAGCATGTCGCAGTTGTCTCGCCGAATCGGGTCATCACAAAATACCAGAGTTGCCAAGGCGGCAGGCACGCCGCTCGAATCCGTCGACGGCAACGGACGGCCGCAAGCCAAGCTGAAAGATGCGCTGCGCGTCGGTCTGTGCGGGATCGGCCGGGCGGGGTTCGGCATGGTCCTGCGGGATTTTCAGAAGCTTCCGCACATTCGCGTCGTGGCAGGATTTGACGTGCTGGAGGAAAGAACTCGCCAGCTCGCGGAATTGTGCTCCTCGCGGGTTTACAGCAGCTACGGGCGGATGCTCAAGGATGATGAGTTGGATTTGGTGATCGTCGCGACCCGTTCGCACGAGCATGTCCCGATGGCGCTGCAGGCGATGAAGGCGGGAAAGGATGTTCTGGTCGAAAAACCGATGGCCCTGGATTTGGCCGGGGCGACCAAACTGATTTCAGCCTCCGCAAAACTGCGAAGGAAATTGTACGTGCGGCAAAACCGGCGATTCGATGCGCCGTTCTTGCAGGCGATGGAGATCGTCCACAGCGGGAAGATCGGAAAACTGTTCGCGGTGCAGCTTCGTCAGGGCGGATACCAGCGGCGATCGGATTGGCAGACGCTGAAAAAATTCGGCGGTGGGCAATTGCTCAATTGGGGGCCGCACCTGGTCGATTGGGCCCTGCAATTCATCGGGGGAAAGGCCAGGGACGTGTGGGCCGATTTGAAGCTGATCGCCGCGGCCGGCGATGCGGAGGATCATGTGAAGCTGCTGATCCGTGGCGACGGCGGAATCGTCGCGGATATCGAGATCAGCGGCGCCACGGCCATCACGCAGCCGCCGTGGATTCTGTTGGGGACCGCCGGAACCCTGGTGATCGACGGGAGGAATCAGTGCCGATTGCGATATTTCGATCCGAAAGATTTGCCGAAGCTGAAGGCCAGCGTCGACACGCCGGCGGGCCGGGCGGGTTCGCATTTTTCCGGCAGCGAGGAGATTACGTGGATCGAAGAAGAATTTCCCGCGGCGCCGGCGAAGCCGATGAATTTCTGGGTGGAATTGTACAACTCGATCCGAAAGGGAAAGGAATTTCCCATCACGCTCGAGCAGGCGAGGGAAACCATGCGCGTGATCTCCCTGGCGAAAAAGGGGACGGGGTTTTGAGACTCGAGCGGTCCCGGCTCATTTCTTGCGCCGCACGAATTTGATGATGCCGTCGACCGAGAGGAAGCCGGGGCCGAAGACCAGGACCAGAATGGCTGCCGCCAAAAACGGGAAAGCGCTGTCCTTCAGCAACACATCCTGGTTGTCCCAGAAATGCCGGAGGAGTTCATGGTAGCGCGGATCGGCCAGATTTGGGGCCAGGAAAGCCACGACGAAATTCGCGGTGAGCGCGACGCAGGCCAAGCGAGTGGCGAAACCGAAAACCAGGAGTGCGCCGCCGACGATTTCCGTAACTCCGGCAAGTGCCACGCTGACCTCAGGCACCGGGACGTGCCATCCCTTGAAGGCGTCGACGGAATCGTGGAAGTGGGTCAGATGTCCATAGCCTGCCAGCGCACACTGGTAGCCGATATAGACACGAATCAGCAACAGCAGCGGCGATTGCCATTTATCGGCGAAGCGCGCGAAATGGTCGTATAGAGCGACAAAATGATTGCTCGACTGCTTTGAAGGAGGCTTCGTTGCGGTGGCGGTTGTCATGGGGACCTTTCGTTGCGGGGTTTCAGGTTCCATCGGATTGTTGGGATTCTACCTTCATCAATTCGCGAAGGAAAACTGTAGCGAAGGAACCGGCTGGGAGGGTGAAAGCGACGGTAATGTGCGGGCCATGCTCGTCTACGCCGGCGGCAAGCTCTACATCGGCGGGGCGGACGCGCAACGCCCTGCGGGCGCCTTTGACTTTTAATCGGCCTGCAACGCGAAAATCGGCTGGATGAATCCCGCGCGGCGAAGATGTCCTGCTCGATCTGCAACGCTTCGCCTTCGGGAGCCGTCATGCGGTAGCCGATCAGCGGGCCGGTTGGGCTGATCTCGAAGGCGTCGCAGCGCGGCTGCTCGGCCGCCGCATCCTGAACGCGGAAAACGGCGCCGTTGTCCTGTTTCTCGGCCAGGTCGCCGCTGAGCAGTTTGTCGAGGCTCTGGATTCGCCGGGCGACGACCGCGTTGAACAACTCCGATTGCAGCGAGGAAATCCACAGGCGGCGAATGCGTTGATCGACGGCGCGGACGGCGGCGGCGGGGTTTTGCGTCTTCATTAGCCGGGCCAGGATTCGCCGTTCCATCCCGCTGGATCGCGGCCAAAGCTTCATCGAATCGGGCAGCTCGCTCCGGTCGAACGCCCGCCGGGCGGCTTGCTGACGCGGATCGTCCAGGGCCGGGTCGGGTGAGCCGAGAAGGAGTTTCAGAACCTCGCCGTCGTTTCCGCGCAGCAGGGCGGCGCCGAGGAGATGATTGTTTCCGCGCCGGCCGAAGCGTTGCTCGCCGAAATAATTGGGCATGCCGCGATCCTGGAGCCGGCGAACCAGCGGCGTGAGCTTCACCACATCGGTTGGGTTCACCTCGCGAATTTTCACGGCGAATCGGTTGCCGCGGAGATGGCCCAGGCGCAGCTTGTTCCCGTGCCGGGCGGCCCATTGGACCGACATCTTCGGCACATGCAGGTTCATAATGGCCGATTCCGTCGTCCCGGCGATGGAAAAAATCTGGCGGGTGATGGCGTTGGCGTCTTTGAGGCCGGCGTAGCCGACGTCGCGGGGATCGACGTTCAACGCTTGTGCGATGCGGTCGATGGCGTCGAACGTGCTGAGGCCGATCTTTTCGATTTCGCAGTAGACGTGCTCGCCCTGCCCCGACGGTTCATAGAGGGGGATTTCCTGGACGAAGAAATCTTCGGGACGCTGCTTGATCGATCCGCCGATGCCGGGGAAGTCGCCGGTGAGGAACGGGAGGTTCATATATTCCGGCATTGTATGGCCAACCCGCGGCGGGGCGCAGCTCGATCTGAACTCTGCGAAGTGACCGCCGCTGGATGGGAACGAAAAATTTGCCGGAAGCGAAGGGTCTGAGTAGGGTGTGACTCTTATTTGTGGCGGCGACTCAATCTGATCCCCTCTCCCGGACTTCGACGAGCTCAGTCGAGTCGTACTCCGGGAGAGGGTTGGGGTGAGGGCCATTTGGAACCAGCAGTGGCAGTCGAACCGTCGTCGAAAATTACCCTCACCCTGCCCTCTCCCGGAATATCGGGAGAGGGGAAAAATAAGAGATCGACACAATGAAGCGCTGCACGCTGTAAGTATTCCTATGCACGCGGCACTTGAATCGGGCATCGGTTTGAGGAAGGAGAGATGTGACAATGGGTAATAAGCGGTTCGTTTCTGCGGCATTGGGCGTGGGCGGATTGCTGGGCATTATGGTCGCCGGGTTTGGATGCGCATTGAACGCGCCGAAGCCGTTGTACGACCGCATCGGCGGCGATGCGATGATCCAGGTGATCGTGGAAGATTGGGTGGGCGAGGCGATGGGGGATCCGAGGGTCAATTTCACCCGCAAGGGAACCGATGCGCAGTGGGATCCGACGCCGGAGAATGTTGGAAAGCTCAAGGAGCATCTGGTGGAATTTTTCGACGCGGCCTCGGGCGGGCCGCAGGAATATGGCGGCCGCGACATCCGAAGCGTCCATACCGGAATGCAGATCACCAACGCCCAGTTCGATGCGATCGAAATAGACTTGCAAACGTCGATGACGAAGTTCAACGTGCCGGGTCAGGAACGGTCGGAGATGATGGCCATCGTCGAGGGGACGCGCAAGGACATCGTCGACGTGAAATGACCAGTCGATCAATGCGGCGGATGCGGATGTTCCGGATTTTCCAGCACCACGCCGCTTTTGACCTCCGGCCGTTTTCCGAAGATCGACAGCAGCAGCATCAGCACTCCGAACCCCAGCAGGACCAATCCCCACCAAAGGTTGACGTTGATGCCGATCGAATCCACCGGCCGGATGACGCCCAGCGCCGTCAGGATCGCGCCGAAAATCAGGAACATCAGGCCGAGCGGGAATCTCAGATCGAGAGTCATGGTTCGATTCCTTACCAGAAAATGATGCTGAGTACGACGGTGATTCCAAGCACGATCGAGCCAAGCACGGCCGGCCGGGCGAAAAAGTGGGCTTCGGGTTCCTTGATCCTGGCCGTCAGGGAATAAACCAGGCCGCGAAGTTCGTCGTCGCTCTTGGTTCGCCGGGTGATCAGGGAAATAAGCAGTGTAACGGCAAAGCAGACGCAGAATGCCCAAACGGCCGTGACGAAACTCTGGGCCATGCCGGATTGGTATACGTGAAGCGGGGCGTGGCCAAAGAGCAACCATCCTCCTTTGACGCCGGGCGATGTGCCGATGGGGAGGGTCAATCCATGATGGGCGGCCGCGGCAAGGGTGCCGCAGATCAATCCGGTGAATGCTCCGTGTCCGGTGGATCGCCGCCAGAACATTCCCAGGGCGAAAGTCGCGAACAGCGGGGCGTTCACGAACCCGAACACCAATTGCAGGAGATCCATGATGTTGTTGAACTGATTGGCGACGTACGCCGCCCCGATGCTGGCCAGGATGCCGAAGATCGTCGCGAACCGACCGACGAGAAGATAGTGCTGCTCGGACTGTCCGGGCAGAATGTAGCTTTCATAAATGTCGTAGGTCCAAACCGAATTGAACGCCGTGACGTTTCCCGCCATACCGGACATGAATGACGCCATCAGGGCCGTCAGGCCGATGCCCAGCATGCCCGTGGGAAAATAGTGGCCCAGCAGCGTGGGCAGAGTCATGTTGTAATCGTACGCGCCGTCCTTCATCGGAAGGTGATACGCCGATGGATTGGCTGCGCCGCTTGCGCCGCGTGAAAGCTCAAGCCCGCGGCGATCATGCCGGGGAGAATCACGATGAACGGAAAGATCATTTTGGGAAATGCCGCGATGACCGGCGTGCGCCGGGCGGCGCCCATCGAGTGAGCCGCCATCGCCCGCTGCACCACCAGGAAATCCGTGCACCAATATCCAAACGAAAGCACGAACCCCAGCCCGAACACGAGACTGAACCAATCGACGCCCATCGGATTGGATTGCGGGGAATTCAGGTGCTGGTAAAGCGTGGTCAACGTATGCGGCGGATAATGATTCGCCAGCGAAAGACCATCCAGCCGCTGGATCAGCCCGTGCCAGCCGCCGATGTCTTTCAGTCCCAGCAAGGAAAGCGGCAGAAAGCCGAGCACGATGAGAAAGAACTGCAGGACTTCGTTGTAAATCGCCGCCGTCAGGCCGCCGAGGAATGTGTAGATCAGCACGATCAACGCCGAGACGATGAGGCTGACGTTGAAGTTCCAGCCCAGGAGAATTTCCAGAAGAGCGGACAGCGCGTACATCGAAATGCCGGAGGACATGATGGTCATGAAGGCGAAGCTGAAAGCGTTGAACCCGCGGGTTTTTTCGTCGAAGCGGAGCTTGAGGTATTCCGGCACCGATCGCGCCTTCGAGCCGTAATAAAACGGAAGCATGAACACGCCGAGGAAGACCATGGCCGGTATCGCGCCGAGCCAATAGAAGTGCGTGGTGAGGATTCCGTACTGAGCGCCGCTGGCGCTCATGCCGATCATTTCCTGAGCGCCGAGATTGGCCGAGATGAACGCCAATGCGGCGATCCAGGCCGGCATGGATCGGCCGGAGAGGAGGAAATCGTCGCCGGTCTTGATGAACCGCTTGATGACGACGCCGATTCCGAGAACAAATGCGAAGTATATAATGAAGATGAGATAATCAATTTTTCCGAGATTAAGCAGATGGCTGCTGTCCGCGAGTATATGCACCGGGATTGTCCTTTCGCTCCGCTGCCGCCGTTGTCCATTCCTCCCCGAGGCGAGCCGAGGACAGAATCTTGTTGACTATGAACTGCCCGCGGGGATTATCTCCGGCCACGGCCATCTTTCAAGGGTTGACGGCGTCATCATCCTCAGTGCTGTTTTGACCATCTCCGGGCCGGGAACTACCCTGTCATCCGTGCCACGGGTCGAATCCGTTTCCGAACTCGCGTGGGCGGTGCTGGCGTTGTCGATCTGCCTGGCGACGTTGCGGACTTTTGCCGCACAGCCGAGCGTCGATGTCGATCCCAAACGCGTGGCCGCTATCGCGGCGATGCTGGGGGACGGCGTTTTCGCGTTCGGCCCGCGGATCGACGACCGCGCCGCCTGGGAAAAACTCGGCCAGGACCCGGCGTTTCATTCGGCCATTCATAAAGCCGAGATTCTGGCACCAGAGCCGATCCCGCCGCTGAGCGACGATCTTTACCTGGAATATTCCCGAGCGGGCAATCGCCAGGATTACGAAAAAGTCTATTTCAATCGCACGAGCCGGCTCACGCCGCTGGTCATTGCCGAGTGTCTTGAGCATCGGGGCCGGTTCGTCCCCGCCATTGAAGCGCTGGTGGCGGCATTCGATCGGCAGAAAACCTGGATGCTCCCCGCGCACGATGGATCGCTGAAAAATTTCCGCGGCCAGGCGAGCGACATCGATCTTTTTTCATCGGCGCTGGCCTGCGACTTGGCGGAGGCGGATGATCTGCTCGGCGACGCGCTGGACCCGCACACGCGCGACCAAATCGACCGCAACGTTCGCCGGCGGGTTTTGGATCCTTTCCGCGAAATGGTCACCGGCAAGCGCAAACCCAATTGGTGGATGACCGCCGACGATAACTGGAACGCGGTCTGCCTGGCCAACGTGCTCGGGGCGGCGCTGGCGACTTTGCCTGATCGACACGACCGCGCCATTTTCGCCGCCGCCGCCGAGCAGAACTCGAGCCATTATCTCGACGGATTCGATCCCGACGGATATTGCGTCGAAGGGCTGGGATACTGGAATTACGGATTCGGAAACTATATGCGATTGTGCGAATTGCTCTACCAGGCCACCGACGGCCGGGTGGATTGCTTCGATCGCGAGAAGGTCAAAGCCATCGCCGGAAATCCCGGTAAATTGATGATGGCCGAGGGAGTGTATCCGGATTACAGCGATGTGCATTTTGGGACGCAGCCGTGGCCGCCGCTGGTCGATTTTGTGGATCGCCGCTTCGGATTGCCGGCCTCGCCGGCGGCTGAGCGCGGTCTGGATTCCACGAGCCTCGGTGGAGGCCTCAACGAGGCGCTGATGTTCGCATGTCCGAATTCCGCCAGCGGCAGGGCCGCGCTTGCCCCGGCCCAGCGGGCGCTGCGCGATTGGTTCCCCGACGCCCAGGTCCTCACCTGCCGGCCGGGCCCCGGCGGCGGCGACTTGGCCGTGTCCATCAAAGGCGGCCGCAATGGGCTCAACCACGAACACGACGACCTGGGATCCTTCGTTCTGGCCGTCGGAAAAACCAAGCTGCTGGTTGACCCAGGTTCCGAGGTCTATACCGCCCGCACATTCAGCAAAAATCGCTTCCAGTCCAAGGTCATCAATTCCTTCGGCCACAACGTTCCGTTCGTCGCCGGCCAACTCCAGATCAGCACCCGCAGTGCCCAGACCCGAATTCTGAGACGGGATTTCACCGATCTCCGCGATACGCTGGTCATGGACCTCACCAGCGCTTACGCCGTGGAGCAATTGACGCAACTGACACGGACGTTCGTCTACGATCGGCGAGGATTGGGCGCTTTGACCGTCACTGACGAGTGCGATTTCTCCTCGCCCGAGGCCTTCGGAATTCAGTTCATCACCTTCGGACATTGGAAGCAGAAATCGCCGACGCAATTGATCGTGTGGCAAGGCGATCAAGCGGTGCTGATCGACATCGACGCCGGCGGCCGGCGACTGGCGATCAGCGCCGAGCCGATCGACGAAAATCTGCCGGGCCACCAGCGGCCCACGCACATCAGCGTCGATCTGCAAGAACCGACGACCGCCATCAGATTGACATCGGTGATCCGTCCCGATCCGGCCTTTACCGGGCCATGAGAGATCGGATGACGGCGGCGCGATCGCCGCCGATTTCATGCGGATGTTGCCAAGTTCATTCGACCCGTTAGAATTCGCGAAAATCCAGAAGATTTGCCGGCGATCATCGCCTTCCCCGGCCTCTTGGCGGAATTGGCAGACGCGTTGGACTCAAAATCCAATGCCCGAAAGGGCGTATCGGTTCAACTCCGATAGAGGCCATCCCCCATCTTGCACGATTTCGCAAGATGTAGAATCACTCGGAAAAACCGAGTGATGTTTGTTTGGTGACTGAACGGGTTGCGAAGCATTTCCACCCTTTTCGTGCGGTTGCTGTGCCGGATTCTGTGCCGCGCTGTCCGAAGTCGCTACAGGCGTAGCCGCTGCCCGGTCGAAATGGGCTTGAGTGACTTGCAGATAGTGGGCCTGGGCGACAGCTTGGGTATTTCCGAGCCACGCGCAAACGACATGGGCCGGAAATGTCTCGGCAAGCTCGGTCTGACGGCTCGACCGCAGATTGTGGAAAAGCTTCGGCCACGGCTCGATGCCAGCCCGACTGATTATCCGTTTGAAATGTGTCCGCAAATTCTGTTTGCCGTCCCTGTATCGCGTAATGACATGCTCATCCCCTGGCGCCGCCGCCTCGAACGCCTCCATTAGCGGCCCCCGCAGCTCAGGAAATAGCGGAATATACCGGCTTGCCCGCCCTTCGATATGTTCGGTTTTCGGCGAAGGTACACGGATGCGGTTTCGGTCCCATTCCACGTCCGCCCAAGTCAACGCCAATGTTTCAGACGGGCAGCGCACGCCACCATAGCGGCTCAATGCAACGATCACCCGCCACTGGCAGCCCGGACATGCCTGAATTACCGTGTCCGCCATTTTACGAGTCACAAAGAATTGACGGGCCGGATTGCTGCGGACGTTGGATTCAAGACCTGTAAATGGATTTTCGCGGATCATCCGCTTGCGGACCGCGAATCGAAAGAACTGTTTCGCTCGGCCACAAAGCCGGCGGACGGTGTTCACCGACAATTTGCCCAGGAGATATCGGCGGTATTCCTCGGCGTCGCCTTCTGTAATGTCACCCAACGGCTTGCTCTCGCCAAAGAACGTGATGAGATTCCGGCGCGCCTGTCCCAAACCGATCCGCGTGTTCGGCTTGATGTCGGATCGTCCTGCGATATATGCGTCAATAAACGGGCCGAGTGCCAAGGTGCCCGAAGATTTCCGCGGCTTTGCGAGTCCGACGGCCGCAAGCCGCGCGTGCATCAGGTCATCCAGTCCCGCCAGCCACCGCGAAACCTCGTCATCAGCCGAGCCGGTGATTCCTTGGGCAATCAGTGATTCCACTTTGACTTTGAACGCTTCGGCCTGGCGCTGGGACACCTTGCCGAGCCGAATCGTCTTGCGCGTGCCGTCGCCGGCAATGAAAAGGATTCGCCGCCGGCCGTTTCCATCTGAACCGATGCTTGCCATAACTCACCTGCCTCTTTCAATTGCTCGAAGTATCGCGCACTGTAGATACCGTTCCGTTCTTTCCGCGTCCATCCAAATCATCGCCCTGACGATTTTCCCGTTGCGCGATGACGCCGCGAAGCGTTTCCATTGAATACCGAACCGATTTGCCAAGGCGGACGCATGGAACAACTCCTTCACGCGTGAGCGTCCATAAAGTTCGCGACGAGATCGACAGCAGCTTGGCCGCTTCATCCGGCTTAACCAGCAGTGACTGCGGAGATGACGTATCAGACACCATAAGGCACAACCATCGTCTGTTAGGAAAATGTTATAGTCGATATAAAAAAAGTCAATCGGTAACTTTTGTGGGACATTGCGTTGGGAATCCATCGCCTTTGTCGTTATGGTCCTCTTCGGTAAAATGCCCACTATGCCAAGCTCAAAATCATCTGCCAGGTCAGCTAAGAGTCCTGAAAAGCCCAAGACAATCCAGCGGACCTACCGCTTTGACACAAAGTTGTTTGAAGCTTTCGAGGACGACTGCGCTACGCACCTGTCAAACCCCAAGCGGGTCATAGAGGCGTTGATCCTCCATTGGCTGGACGCCGACAAGGACGACCGCGCGGCGATGGCGCACAAACATCGCGAACGGATTGGCTCCGCCTCCCGCGACGACGAATGATGTTGGGGGATGCCTAATGCGTACGGGGGGTCGGCACGCAGCTCGTCTTTCACCTCATCCAAAATCGGCGGGGAAGGACATTCTCTCCGAACGTGCCTTTGCTCTACGCCCGTTCTTTCTGGCCGTGAACAATACCGTCATCAGAATCGACTGCGCCACCGCGCCGGCTTCCGTCCGGTTGCCTCCCCACACCTTCCGGTTCACCACCGCCGGACGAATCGCCTGCTCGGCCCGATAGTTGGTCGCGTCGATTCCTTTGTGCCGCAGGAACGTGAACCACTGATTGTCGTGCCGCTGGAGATGCGCCGCCAATCGCTCGTTGGCCGCATTGGTTTTCACCAGCGCACCAGCCTCCGTCAGCCGCGCCTGCAGTTCGTCGGCCTTGCCTTTGGCCGCCGCGAGGGTGATCTGTTTGGCGTCGCGTTGATCTCGAAGCTCCAGCGACTTCTGCAGCAACGCCTTGACCTGACGCGGAAACACCACCGCCCCCGCGTCGCCGTCTCCAGCATCTCTTTGCAGCGCCGCAGCAGGTGCGCCAGGCACGTTTGATGGGTCGCACGCCAGAACCGGTCGTAGCTCGCATAACCGTCATGGATCAACGTCCCGGCGTAGTCTTCGCCGATCAGCAGCGCAGACGCTTCCACGCCGCGCTGGCGGGCGACCACGTACGCCACGGCATCTTCACTCACCGCCACGTGCAGCCACGACGGCCACCCCCCAATGCGCCAGCCCGTTTCGTCCGGCACGATCCAGTCGCTCTTTTGCACGCGTTCACGATCGCCTGATAGTTCCCTTCGCATCGTCCGGCGGCGCGGAGCATGATCTGACAGCTTCCGCCCGGCGTCAGCTTGATCCCGAAAAGCATCTGGAAAAACCGGCTGATCTTCCCCTGCGAGAGGCCGAGTTCCTTGTTGAGCACCGCCGCCGCCGCCTGCATTCGAGGCCGATCTGCGACGCGCAGCATCCCAGGGCATCGGAAGTTTGCAGCCGATTACCGGCATTCCCTACCGGCACCGTGGCGATGGTGATGGAAGCAAGCCGCGCCCGCTGCGGCCGACGAACTAAGGAATGCGCCAGAACGACCAGCGCCCGATTTGATCTCTTCCCGATTTTCATGCCCGATTCTCCCGTTTCCACCGTGAAGCCGGAACAATTCCCGTTCGCCCCCTCGATGGACCACCATCGCAAAACAAGGTTCCGGGATTTCCGGAAATCTACAGATTAAAACAATAACCTACCCCCCCCCGCAAAGTCAAGCAAAAATTGGGTGAAGTTGTCTGAATCAAGACGGAAATCGCATTTTCGTGCTTGAAAAATGGGGATATTCACATTGGCTAATTGAGTGCGATGCCGATTGAGACGGTGGCTCCGGTTGACGCAATTGACAACCACATTTCCGCTAAATGGGAACGCGAAATCCGGCGACACGGCGATCGCGCCCCGAATTCTTTTGCCCGCTAATGTAAGATTTTGAAGCTGCTAAGCCGGAAACTTCCGTTGACTGGATGCCGATAAAGACGACCGCGCGGCGATGGCCCACAAGCACCGGGAACGGATCGGCTCGGGATCGCGCGATGAAGATTAAGGTTTTCGGTGGCACAGACTTTCCCGCACCCACCTCATGGCGGACGCCTTCACGCGGCCGGGGCGGCGGTCAATCTGGATCGCCCGGAGGGAATTTTCCCGCGCAGCGGGAGGGAGATTGACGGCCGCCGGGCCGCGTACAATCGAGCCACGAGGTGGGGGCGGGATTTCGGACTTCGGTTCAGGAATTTACTACAGGTTCACGCTGCTCCGCCCATCAGGCGATCCAACGGACTGGTCACCGCAATCGCCGGTTTATTCATCACGTGCGTATAGATCATCGTCGTCTCCAGGCGCTGATGGCCCAGAAGTGTTTGCACTTGTCTGATGTCATAGCCGGATTCCAGCAAGTGGGTGGCAAAACTGTGCCGAAACGTGTGCGGCGTCACTCGCTTGCCAATTTGCGCTCGGATCGTCGCTTGTTTGACCGTTCGGGACAGGACGCCGGGGTGCGCGTGCCAGCGATATCCTTTGCCCGATTCGTCCCTTCGCAACGTGATGCTCGGAAACAAGAATTGCCATCGCCAGTCATCCTCAGCATAGGGGCACTTGTTCTGTAAGACAGCCGGCAACGGCACGTATCCACCGCCCTGGGCCAGGTCGCGCTCGTGTCGCCGGTGCGCCCGCCGTGCCTGTTCCACCAGCCGGCTTCGCAGCGACTGCGGCAACATGACGATCCGGTCTTTTTCCCCTTTGCCCGAGCGAACCCAAATCTGCTGCCGATCAAAATCCACGTCGCGCAAGCGCAACGTGCAGCATTCCATCACGCGCAGTCCCGTGCCGTACATCAATTCCACCATCAGCCGATGCATCGACTGGGGCCGCATGATTTCAATGAGTTGCTGCACTTCATGCTGGCTCAACACCGCCGGAAGCCGCACCGGCCGCCGCGAGCGCTCGGCGGCGAACCGCCCCAGGTGATCCGGCTCCACTTCATCCGCCAACACTTGCTTATACAGAAACACGATCGCGTTAACCGCCTGGTTCTGACTGGACGCGCTCAATTGGCGATCGCGTGCCAGCGCGGTCAAAAATGCTTCCACCTCTGCCGTCCCCAGCTCCGCCGGATGTCGCCAATGACCCTCCCGGCAATGATACGCCAGGAATTCACGTACCCACCGGCGATAACATTCGATGGTGGAGGCGGCCAAATGCTTGCGAGTTCCCACGTCGCTTACCCGATCCAAAAGCTTCATATATTGTCCTAACCTAGTGCAAGAAACCGTGGTGTCAATATTTCCGAGGTTTGTTGACAGGCGTGAAACAATTGGCAAAATCAGACAAGCGTGGATGGCTGCAAAGAGTGTTCTTTGCACCATCGCGCGAGAGAATCATAGTTATGCCACCTTACGCAGTCGACGGCGGACCATGAACAAGAACACCTTCCTCATCGAGCTGTCGGAAAGCACCAAGACTGACTTCGGGCGCGTTGCGTTCAGCAAGCAGTCGCCGGTCCAGCGTGTCTTCTCAGCGATCTGGGCGTTAGAAAGTGAAGTCAACGGCGGCGGTTTCTCCCACTATTTCTCCAGCAGCGAGAAAGATACGGTCCCATTCGCGTCGGCTGCGTTAAGAACCATCGGCGCGTTGAAGTGCGCCGCCATCGTTGAGGCGGCATCCAAGTCGGCGCGGCTGGCGACACTTCGGCGTTAGACGAAGAATTTATGGCTTATCCCGACAACCTCACGGAACTATTGTTTGACTACGTGGCCTCACATCCAGAACGTCTTCGGCGCGGTCGGGCAGGTGGCATAACCAGCCAATGCTGTGGACGGCCCCGCGTCGCGTCGAAAGTTTGTCTTTGGTATAATGTTCCTCGGCGCGTCGCGTTGGCCGCCACAGATTGTCATCCGTTATGTCGCACAGGCACACCGGTACATGAGCGACGAAGAAACCGACATCATCCGCGAATTGCTATGCGGTCCGCATTCTGAAGCACTCGCATGGCTCAAGGGCGGTCCGGCAGGTGCGCGTACCCTTGGCGAACACCAATCGCAGGCGGAAAGCCTCGCCTTGGTTCAACACCTCTACGCACTTGGTGCCGAGTCGGTCATTGCGGCTGGTTATGAGTCGGAGCAGGAAGACGGCTGCCGCTATCTGCTCGTACAGTTACCGAGCCGGGACTCATATCGGGAGGCAATCTTTGCCTTCGAACGTGCGAGTGTCGAGAGCCATGGCTTTGACGGCACGCCGGACGGAGGCGAAGGATATCTCTTCGTCAACGTCAAGAACTTCGCGTGACGCGGCGGTCCGGAAGTGCGACATAACCAGCCGTTGCTGTGGACGGGCCCGCGTCGCGAATGGTAGTCTCTCTAAGTCTTGGCGGTTGTCAGCGCGTCGCGTTGCCCGCCACAGAACGTCATCCGTTATGTGGTTCAAGAAACGCATCACAACTTCGCCGCACACGCTGGCGACGCCGAAGCCGCCACCAATTACGCCTGCAACAATTGCGGAAGCTAAGCGACAGCCAAACGGCTGGGTTTACGCTATGGACGGTGTGCCTGATCCGAACGGTGCGGTACCTCCCGAGCGAATCAAGGGTTGTTGGAAAGTCAATGAACATGGCGAAATTTGCGGTGAGTTCATCTTCAATCCGAAGTATCGGCAGGCCGGAACCACATAACCAGCCAATGCTGTGGACGGCCCCGCGTCGCGTTGAGCGTTTGTCCTTAGTATAGTGTTCCTCGGCGCGTCGCGTTGGCCGCCACAGATTGTCATCCGTTATGCGGCTAAGGGGACTCGCGTGAGAATTATGCGTCTTGATCATCTCGTGTTGACCGTCGTCGACGTTGCCCGGTCGGCGGACTTCTACGCCCGCGTGCTGCGGATGGAACTAAGTAAAACCGCAGAATCTTTCACGCAACTTTTCTCACGCTAATTTCCTCGTGGTCGAACATGAAGCCCATCCGGTCGCGGTGGCCGTTGATTCGGCCGACGCCCTTGCGGAACGCGACGACCAAATCGTCGATCGTCTCGAACAACACGTTGGCCAGCACCGTTCGTTTCAGATGGCCCCACAAGCGTTCGATCAGGTTCAGGCTCGGACAGTACGGCGGCAGCCAATAGATTTCGATTTGATGGCGATTGGCCACCAGCCATTGTTGCACGGCCTGGGTGCAGTGGAAACGTCCGTTGTCGCAGACCAGCCGGATTTTCCGACCGGCATAGGCCGCGACCAGGGCGATCAAGAACGCCAGGAAGTTCACGCCGCTCTTGGTGTCGGCAATCGTGCAGGTGATCTTGCCGGTGGCATAATCCACGCCGCCATAGACCACCTTCTTCTGGTTCTGCCCCGGCGAGGGAACTTCGGGTTGTGTTCCCACCGGCGCCCACATTCTGGTCAGCGTCGGGTGGCGATGAATCTCCACCTCGTCCTGAAAAACCAGCACCTCGGCCGCGTTCTTCCTCATCGCGTTTTTTTTAAGCGCGTCAGTTCGTCCCGGGCCTTTTCGTAGGCCGCCTCGTCGCGTTTGCCCTTGAGCGTGTGCTTGGGACGCTGAACGGAAAACCCTTCGCGATGCAGCAGTCGCCGCAATTGATCCTCGCTGAATCGCTGGCCCGTGACCTTGGCCAGGTGCTCGGCCAGGCGGACCGTGGACCACGTCGAAAAACCGTACCCCAACGTCATGGGATTGATCTGCACGACCTGCTTCATCTGCCTCAGAAACTCCGGCGTGGCGCAGGCCGGGCCTGCCCGGCGGCTTGACCGGACGCAACGCCTCCACACCGCCTCCCCGATAAAGCTTGCGGACGCGGACCACCGTTTCGCTGGAACAGCCCAGTCGCTCGGCGATGGAAGCGATGGTATCCTTGGAATGCGACATCAGAATGATCAGGCAGTTGCGGAAAACGTCGGCCGAAGAAGTGGAGAACCGCAGACGATCCAGCTCGTCCCACTGCTCGTCCGTGAGCTTGATGCCATATCCCATGGCGACCTCCCGGCGGCTCCGCCGCCACGGGCAGTATCATCATGGTTTGGATTACTGCAATCATTCTGCGGTTCTACTTAGTCACCTTGGAGAACGGGCGTCACGCGATGAGGTTTGGAGACCAGAAAATCAACCTGCATCAGCGTGGGCAGGAGGTAGTGCCGCATGCCCGGACGCCGGAACCGGGGTCGGCGGACTTGTGCTTCCTCGTCCAGGCGAATACGGCCGAAGTCGTCCGCCATCTGGCCGAGTGCGGTGTTGACATCGAGACTGGCCCCGTCCGCCGGTCCGGCGCGACGGGGCCGATCGAGTCCATTTACGTCCGCGATCCAGACGGGAATTTGGTCGAGATCGCACACGCGGCCACGGAGCACGCCGCATAACCAGCCGCTGCAGTGGACCGGCCACGAGGCTAAACTTTAGGTCGTAAGCCGGTGTGTGGCCGGCCACTGAACGGCGTTGCGTTATGTGGTTCAAGAAACGCATCACAACTTCGCCGCACACGCTGGCGACGCCGAAGCCGCCACCAATTACGCCTGCAACAATTGCGGAAGCTAAGCGACAGCCAAACGGCTGGGTTTACGCTATGGACGGTGTGCCTGATCCGAACGGTGCGGTACCTCCCGAGCGAATCAAGGGTTGTTGGAAAGTCAATGAACATGGCGAAATTTGCGGTGAGTTCATCTTCAATCCGAAGTATCGGCAGGCCGGAACCACATAACCAGCCAATGCTGTGGACGGCCCCGCGTCGCGTTGAGCGTTTGTCCTTAGTATAGTGTTCCTCGGCGCGTCGCGTTGGCCGCCACAGATTGTCATCCGTTATGCCTCGGAGCGAGTATGTTCGGTCGGCTGAGGCTAGAATCTGCCATATGCGCAAGAGCATTTCGCTAATTGCTTGTTGTTCGCTCCTGTTGTGTCTACAAGGCTGCGGTCCGAAATCACGCACCCACTCATTGGGCACGATAGACCTTTCGATCAAAGGCTCAAAATGCCAAGGATCGTTTCAGTGGAACCAGCACTTCCCCGTAATTGCGTGGGTCATCCACGATGGGAAAGGCAATACACGCTCAGTTGGACAATCGATCAGCTGGCCGATTTCCATTCGACTTGATATTTCCGACGCGAGGGGCACGAATGTAGTAACATATGTGATTTCACAGTCGAAACTTCAATTCACGAACTGGGATCTCCCTGACACTTGTTTCACGAACGAGTCTGCCGACATCGGCCAGTGGCGAGACATTCTAAAACCGGGACAGACCTATCAATTCACTTTGACGGTGTTAGAGCCAGCAACGAATCTGGGTCCTTCGCAGGTGAAATTGGTGTGGGTAGAGGGCGGCGATAGCATCTAGTCCGGAATCGTTGGCGATGGCTGCTGAGCGATTTAATCGCCGCGTGAGCGGTGGTCGAGAGACTTAAGAAGTTGGAAGTCGCACGGGAGCACAGTTTTTGCAAGACGGATTATGCGATCGGCGGGGGCATAACCACGCACTGCAACGGACCGGCCGGGCGGAACGGTCCTT
This sequence comes from uncultured Phycisphaerales bacterium, assembly GCA_963771925.1. Classification (GTDB taxonomy): domain Bacteria; phylum Planctomycetota; class Phycisphaerae; order Tepidisphaerales; family Tepidisphaeraceae; genus PALSA-1353. The sequence continues at coordinate 268,267 of CAVYVE010000005.1, read as the reverse complement.
GTGGTTCCAACGCGGCTTGGTGCCCGGCCGGCCGTTGAATGCTGATCCGTTATTCCGCAATCACGATGGGCGTTCAGCCATGACAAAAAACGTCTTCATCAGTTACTCGACTCGCGACAAAGTCGTAGCCGAAAAGCTGTGCAAGGTTCTCGAAGAGGTCGGACTCGAATGCTGGATCGCTCCTCGCGACATCCCGCCAGGCGCTGTCGCGCGAGGTAGCCGGTATGGCGCGCCAGTCCGCTGCCGGATCGGCGGGAATGGAAGCGGGAGAGCATCTTGACCGTCACCCTTTGTGAACGCGGATTGCTGCCAAAGGGCATGGTCCCGCGCCCTCTCGATCCGCCGCGGTGCGTGCCGTCCGCGCACGTCTTGGAGCGCCAGAATCCCCGCCCCAGCCGCCTGGCGATCTCCCCGCTGACGCTCCGCTCGCACCGTCGGCGCCCTCCCATGCGGCCAACGCGCCCGGAATCAACACTGTCTCTCGAACCCGACCGATTCGCGTGTTTTGCCATGGCGCCGCTCCTGAAGTTCAACGCCAGCAATCACTTGAGCGTCAAACGCTGACAAACCAACTTGCCAAAACGCAGATGATTCGCTGAAAGTGATTGTAATGGCTACAAATACGAAACACCTGAATCACCCCTTTATCTTGCATTACCTTATTATATCGTAAATTTATAAAAAGTCGATGATATAATATATACCAATCGCGAATATCGAGAGGCAGCCACGGATTCTGAGTAGCTGTAAATGTTGCCGCCACGAAAGCGCTTGATCGTTTTGGAAAGCAATCAGAATTGTGTATCAAGCACTCTGATGACGATGAATCTAGCGATAGGAATGTGCGAATGTAATTGTCAAAACGAAGGTCCCAAACGTCATCAAGCGACCCGTTATCGACCAATTGCCGATTCAAACCAGCAATGGAATGGCGCTGACTACCGGCGCTTCCGTTTCTTATCCCGCTCACGCTGCCACTGCCTGGCACGTCTTTGAACCTTGGCGGCAGTGGATTCGAGCCATTCGATGGCGCCCGATGTTTCATGCCAGCCTTCGGCAATCTGATTCACGCAGACGACTGCTTCATCTTCACCGCCAGGACTGAACGATGATGGAGATACCGGCGGCATCTGCGCCCGGCCCGTCAGCAGCGGCACGACAAAACGGTTGCGCCTTTGTGCTTCGTCAAGTTGCCGTCTTACCCCTGGTGAATCGCCATTGCGACGATATTCCAGCAGCGCTCGGGTAAACGCCCATTCAGCCGTGAAATCATCCTTGTATGGCGAGCGGTTCAGCAATGTGTCCAACAGATCCAATTGATTCCCGTTCAGCAGGCATTGCGCCAGGTGATAACGGTTCCCTTGATTATCGTTGGGATTGAGCCGGAGCAATTCGTTGAAATGGCCGGCAGCCTGCTCGAATTCTCCCAGTTCCATGAGCGTCAATGCAAGTTGCTGTCGGGCCCGCATGTAGGGTCGAGTCTCCACGATTCCCCAAAAGTGGCCGGCGTCTTTTTCAAATCGGTCAAGCCCCAACTGCCGTTCTCCCGCTTCCACGGCGCGCTTATAAAGCGGTAACGCGGATTCGGGATCGCCCGCCCGTTCGGCCAGCAGCACCAGCGCATCACAACAATCCGGGTCGATTGTCAACGCCTGCCTGGCCAACTGCGCCTGTCGGCGGCCCCGGGATTCGTAAGCCTGATAGCACAGCGCCTGTGCCCGCTCGGCACCAGTCGTGGGTGTAAAGGCTTGGGGTTTGCCCTGGACCGATTGCATGAACTGGTTCAATTCAGCTTCGGTCATCGTCCCGCGACCAGCAAGCTGCTGGCCAATGGCTCGCAGCATGGGTTCCATGCCGATCCGCGCCGCGTGAAAGGATTTCGCAGGGTCAGCCTGGTTCTGGCCCGTCATCTGTTCCAGCAGCAACGGCATCGAAAACTTGTATGCTGTTGCGCCGTTGAGCATTTCCACATGCTTGTCCCACTGGCCCCGATCCAACTCTTCCTCCGTCGTGCTGGCCAGTGCGCGCAGCAGACCTTCCGCCCAAACAAGCTGCTCGGGAGTCGGATATGTTTCCCCCTTCGATTTCGTTATGCGCACAAAACTCGGGTACGCATCCGGCCCGGCCACCGCTAATCCATGTCTTTCCCATGCTTCGCCATCGTCGTAGGGAAGATGATCGATGTCCCCGAAAAGCAGGCTCCAGATGCCGCCTCGGGGCAAACCGCGACCGGCGCGAAGGTCTTCGTGCGCCTGCCGGGAGGCGACAAAACCCAGGCCGAACGTGCTTCCACCCGCGCCCAAAACTTGTGTGAACTGCGTCCCCGGAGGGCCCACCGGCGATTCAATTGCGATCAAGTCGTCGTCGATCAGATGCCGCCATGGCCTGGCTTCGTAAAATGCCCTGGCGGCGTCGGCGAAAGCAATCACATGATCCAACGTCATGCCGGGCACGTCGAGCAAGCCGGGCTCGGGATTGCCGCTGATTCGTTTGAACTCCATCATGCTCGCAACGGCTTCGTCGAGCATGGGCAGCGATTCGCGCACCACGACCTCGATCCCGACGCGCTCGAGGACCCGCCTAAGCTCGCCCGCCAATTGAGGATCGCGCAATTGAATCTGCCGCGGCAGACCGCGGATGCGCTTGGCTACACCGCCCAGCGAATTCACCACCAGCGGCACATAGCTTTCCAGCGGTTCGGTCAACTCAAAATGGAGGATCATTCCCGAGCGCTGATCTACCCACAGGCACATACGCGGACGATAGCTTTCCCGGGCCGATGAGCCGACGCCCATGCGCATCCGTACCACGCCCAATTCAACCACGGCGTCCACAACCGGCGGAATTTCAACATTGTCGCTCATGGCCCGGATCATACCGACATCATCGTGGGCAATGAAATCGACATCACCAATTTCATATTTTATCCACAGCAGATGGACAGTTTACCGCCGGCCTGACGATTCCATATGCCTCTGCAAATTACTATCTCCCCCCGGTCCATTCGGTCATGAAATCTCCGCCTGCGAACGCATCAGGTTTGAGACGACAGAAACGGGTTTGCGGAAGCAAATTGGAATCAAACGGACGGCAGGCGCCGGGGTGCAGTGCTCCTAAAACTTGTGGTGGGATGCTTCCAAAACCGCAGATCAGAACCCCGGAAATGGACCGACGAGCCTGTTCAAATTCGGTGTCGATTGTGGGCATGGTCGTCGGCTTAATGAACGCGGAATCCCGCAAATTGACGGCCTGATATGGATCGCCAACTGCTTTGCCAGCAGCGGGATCGAAATTGCAGGCAATGAAGGGAGTGGACGTGAGGATTGCCTCAACGTGCCGTTCGGTTACGCAAAGTGCGCTCGCTTGGAAATGCAATGTACCGATAGCCAATAGGCCCGGTGCATCCTTGCGGTGACTAAGCTGTGCGGCCTTGTTTACGCATTCGCGTTTCACCAAATCGGTCAACGTGCCATAATTTGCGGCTTGCCCAGTGGCCGAAGGAGATAGCTTTGTTGCATTGGTTACCGCATCGATGGTGAGACAGGTGCTTTCGACGTAGAAGATTCGGCTTCCCCTTCGGCAACGGAAATCAGGTCCGCCGGATGCCAAATCTTCGGCGGGTTCGACCGAATCCACGTAGCCTGCCAGATAGCTTCGCACGCACGCTTCGACGATGGCTGGTTCAGGTTGGTCTCTGAGGCGGTGCTTCCATTGGGCGGTATGTTCGGGGAACATCGCCAGCCAGTGACGGTGATCGGCGAGTTCGTCCTGGTAGAGTTTGATTAAATTGGCCACGCCGCTCCCACCTATGGCTGGGCTTATCCACTTTTATGCCGACACCTCGATGGCTCATTGTTGCAGCTGCGCAATTCGGTGATTCATTTGGGAAACCACCGCTTCACGTTCGTCCGAAGGCGATGCTGGGCTTCTTCGACCATGGCAAGAACGCCGCGAGCTGGTTGGAGGCATCCGCTGTCGAGCGAATCTTTTTCCTGCTGGGCCAACGTTATCCCTGAAGCACTTTTCTGGATCAAGGCATCGGCGTTGCAACAAATATGATCAAAATAATTCTTCAAATGGATTCTTATCTCACCAATCAGAAATCCCGGATTTGGCTTCCCTTCTGATAGGCACAAAAACCGGTCAAGCACTTCGTCGGAAATGGTGTTCATGCCGTTCCACTCTTTCGCGGCAAGTGACCGTTGGGATTTTGATGATTGAGAACGGCCTCCATCAATTTGATGCCATTGTTCAGTTCCTCAATGAACGCGGCGCAGACTGCAGCTCCGAGACGGGATTAACGTCTACGGTCGCGCCAAGTCGTCAAGGTGCTTGTGGCCATGAAGGCCAAAACACCAATGACAATAGGCTGTACCAAGTTGAAGAGAATTTCGTGCAGCATCCGTCTGTGCAGATTTCCTTTGTGTCATCGGCCGCCTATAAGGACGGGTTAAGGAACATGCTGCAACGCCCAATAATTACGTCGCAGCAAAAGTCCAAGTGCGCTGGTGCAGCCGAACGCGCAATGGCTCGTGTACGGCTGGTGCCTATATTTGCGTGGACGCAGGACGCAGATAGTTACAGCCTTGACGGCAATTGTTGAGGGCGCGGCTGTTTCCACTTTCATAGAGAGCGACATCCCCCTATCAAACGCCTGGATTTTAAGCCATGCTTTCGCAGAGTCGATAATGCACCTATATGTGGCCATTCCGAAAGCACCATAGTCGAAATAATCCTGCCTTTCTGAAGTTGATTCCTACAGACCAGATTGAACTCACAAAGGAAGAGCAGGATGAAGTACAAAAGGGGTTTGATCAGGTGCACCAAGCTGTGGGACCTGGCCAGCGGTTGGTCGTGAAAAAGGAGTGCGTCCAGTCATTCCAATATTCGATTGCAGCGATGGCATTGCACTTACGTGCCCAGGAATTGGCTTTGCGACTTCGCATTGACTTCACGTGTCCGCCGGCGGAACGTGCGCAGATTGTAGAAAAGATGCTGTCGGCAGCAGGTAAGGCGTGTGCATTTTTCCCCGTGCCAATCTATTTATACCACTTGGGATGCGCAATGGAGCTTGCCGGAAAAAACGACGATGCACGCGAGACCTTTCGGGCATTCCTGCGTTGGCAACGTGAATTCAACCCAGGCGACGTTCATGGATTTGGTCCTCCGACTGACGATATTCCAGAGGCAGTAGCGTACGCGGAAACATTGGTCGCCGCCTGATTAAGCGGTTTGTGTTTGTCCTTTTGGTGATCGAATTCAGATCCTTCGGGAAATCATGCGGCAACGGGCTTAGCAGCCAATTCGTTTGCGGCCTCCTTGACCCAATCCGTAAATCCGATCCTCAAGAAAATTTCGAAAGTGCCAAAATAGATCATCGATTGCACAACGAAGTTGTGGGTGCCGATTATTTGCGTAATATTGCGAGCAAGTTTGCTAAACAAAGAATCACCGGTAAAAATCTTATTGTCCTCAGCCAAGAGACCGCGGCATGGCGTATATTCTGTTTCCGCGACGTTCAAGTTATGAAATAGTTCAGAGCAGAGCCGCTCCCTGAAATCCTCATATATTTTTATATTGGCAGCGTATTTTACGTCCGAAGGGCTGGTTTGTACGCACCACTGCTTGACGAAGGCTTCGATATATTTCGGAACAAGCTCTTGTTGCCACCTTTTGCCAATCGGCTCACCATGGTCCATGTACATACGTCGATTCGCCAGATGTACTAGAAAGGTGAAGAACTCGCTCGCCAACTCGTAATATTTCGTGCTCCGTTCCTTCTCGTCCGTAGTCTTGACATGTTCTTTTACTGCTTCTAGAAACTGAGAGGCCGTGATGATCAATACATTTTGGAGCGCTAATCCGGCTCGCACGTCGGGCTGTTCATGTTTTACAAGTGTAGCGATGCCGAGGCGAAATTGTCGTACTACCTCTTTATCTGAGACAGGCTGCCCCTCTTGGGCACTCGGTTTGTCTTTTCGAAATATTTTATTCATTAGTCCCATATATCCTCTGCAAAGCGACGAAAATCCTTCATCAGGCGTATCTCGCCCAACTCGTGTGATGCCGCCGGCAAATATGCGCAACTCGGATTACGCGTTGCTGGCGGAGACATTCCCGCTCGCTCCGCAGACGACAGCTTCATGTTCTTTGCCCAATCCGCGTTCGTCCGTTTAAGGTTGGGTTTCATAATTGCGCCACGATCGTCTGTCATGGTTGAATCTCAATTGGTGTCGAAGCGGTCGATCCATTGCACGTCACGGTTACGGTGCCCTTTCCAGGCTCGGTCTTACTGCCAATGTTCCACGTCCATGTTAGTTTTCCGTCCGAGTCGGCAATTTGATTATCCAGCCCCTTCGCCCGGCTAATCGTGCCGTGAGGGGTGACGTAACGAATCGAGCATTCGGCCCCCGGTGCCGTTTCAACATTAATGCTTGCGTAGCCGCCTGGATTCGCGCCGTGTACAGACACAAAAGTTATTTCGCTGGTCCTGAGCGCTGGTGCGGTTGTCTGGGTCGCGGGCGAACTGCCCCGCGAAAATGCCGTGACGGTTACCGCACCTAAGCAGACACACAGCGCACACCATCCGATAGCTTTTGGTGACATGGCCCAACCTCCTTTGCAGACCCTTTCACGCCATCGACTATCTGCATTCATTGGTTGAGGGGCATTTGCTGCAATGCCCGATAATCACACGCGCACTGTTCAGGCCATGTGCGGCGTGGCTCAATCGGAATTTACAAATTCATTCATTTAGGCAGACGATAAAATTGAGGTGGGAACAAATTCAAATGTGAGTCGTGGTCATACATCGCTTGTCGGCGAGCTGTACGCCAGAAGTCCCCGCACCCTCGATGACCTTCCGTACACCACCGAATTCGAGCAGCTCTACGACGAATTTGTGACCCGATCGCAGCGTCAATTGTCGCGCCATGAATTCTGGCGCGTGATGACAAACGCGCGCAAAGCGGGCCGGCTGGTCCGCAAGGCGCGATGAACAGTATTACAATTGCTAACGCCAAGCTACAGGCTAATGGTGGGGCGAAGTTCGCCGACATGATTCGAGCAATCTGCGACTTTTTTCCAACTCATCGGCGAGCAGCTTTTCATCGGGTAGTGCAGTCTTGTACTGCGCCGCCATGATCTTGTTGGGCAGGCCATCGAGGGAGTAATGGGCGACGGCATCATTTCTGTCGGTGCAAAGAATCAGCCCAACGGGCGGATTCTCATCGGGATGCATCCAGTGCTCCTTGGCGTAATTGCAGTAAAGGTGCATCTGGCCGGCGTCGGCATGGGTAAATTTGCCTGTTTTCAAGTCGATTATGACCAGGCAGCGCAGCCGGCGATGGAACAATAGCAGATCGACTCGATACCACGTGTCGCCGACACGCAAACGGCGCTGGCGCCCGATGAAGGTGAAATCATTGCCGAGTTCGAGCAAAAAAGTTCCCAGCTTGAGGATCAGGGCTTCTTCAAGCTGGCTTTCGGAGTATTCATCCTTGAGGCCGAGGAATTCGAGCAGGAATGGGTCTTTCACTTCCTCCTCGGCCGTGACAACATCTTCGGGCCGGCGGCGATTGTGCTTGGTGAGCATCGCGGCCTTGTTCCGCGATAGCGCAGTGCGTTCGTAGAACTGTGAGTCAATCTGGCGATCGAGCTGCTTGACCGTCCAGCCGCCGCGCAGGGCTTCGGTTTCGTAAAACTGGCGGGCGTGGGGATTTTCTACGGATAGCAAACGAACGTAATGCGTCCAAGGGAGCGGGAATTGCGGTATTTTTGCCAATGAAGATTGTGCAATTGTCGATTGCACAATTGGCGGGACTGGCTCTTGGGCAGATTGTGCAGTCGACGATTGCACAATGAGTGGATAGTTCTGGTAGAAAGCCCGCATCTGATAAACGGCGCGGCGCGAAAAACCTCTGCCGAAACGAGCGGTCAAGCCGGCCGAGAGGTGGTCGATCAACTGTTCGCCGTATTCGGCTCGCTGTTTGCCCCGCATCTCGGATTCGACGATCCGCCGCCCAATCTGCCAGTAAGTGGTCACCATGACGGTATTGACCGCGCGAGCCGATGTGCGACGGGCGGATACAAGCAAATCAATCACTTCGGCCAGGATCGCGTCATAGGAGTCCGGACGACCGACAGCGAGAGAAGTTCGGCGGGATTTCTTTGCCATTCGATCCTTCACAGTTTATCACACCAGTGAATGATCTTGTTTAACGGCCCGCACCATCGCCAAGATACCCGCCTTCACGGCGGCCGGCAGCGTTGGCCAGGTGTCGCGCAACAATCGAAAATCTGGATCGGCTATTTCATCCGCAGCAGACATGCGCGCACCAACTGTGCCGGATTCTGTGCCGCGCTTATTCGAGATTTGTGGTTTTCCCGAAGGAATTCGGGTAGTGTTCGACTCCGATAGAGGCCATTATTGGTTCTGTGCAATAGCCATCCGATCTAAGGGACTATTGAGATGGTGCCACGCCCGTCGCCGCATTCAAGCGTTCTTGGTGGTGGTTGCACTGGTTCCCGCTGAAGGCAGTCGGCGAGCCGGCCGCCATCGTTTTGAAAGGCTCGGGAAAATGGCGCCGCCGATATTGGCGAGATTCAGATCGGGAAGCGGCGGACGCGGTGCCCAGGGATTTACGGCTCGGATCGTCGCCCCCACCAGTCGCAGGGCGGCCCCGAACTTGTCGCGCCGCCGAATCCGCGGCCGCCGCGCGTTGGGCCGCAGCAGCAGCACCGTCACGTCGTCCTGCGAAAGATTCCCGTCGTGCCGCTCGGATATTCTGCTTAAAAGCGACTCGATGAAGGCTTCAACCGGTTCCGTGTTCATCGAAGCCACGATGTTCCGCAGGCCCTCTTCGCCGAGGAGTTCGCCGTCGGGATTCCGTGATTCGGTCAGTGCATCGGTGTAACAGAGCACCAGGTCGCCCACTTCCAACTCCACGTCGAACTGCTCGTACTCGGCGATGTCGAGGATACCCAGCGGAATATTCCGCGGCGACTGGTCTTCGTCGCGCAACTGTTCCAGGATGGACCATTGGCGGCTATCGGCGCGGTAAAGTAATCGGCGCGGGTGTCCGGCGTTGCAGACCGACAGCATCCGCGTCGGCGAGAAAAATGTCGTCGCCACCGCCGTCGCGAAGCAACCCTGTTGCGACATGGCCACGAATTGCCGGTTCATCGAGCGGACAAACTTTGTCTGATCCAGAAAGTTGACGTATTGGCGCATGAGCTTGCGTAATCCCACGGCCGTGGCGGCCACGGCATCGCCATGTCCCGATACGTCCGCCAGCAAAAGCCGATTGATCCGGCCGGTGGCGCAGCTCGACGCGTAATAAACATCACCGCCGCGCCCCGCGTTTCCATAGGGCTTGCTGTAAACCCAGGCGTCCAATCCGCCGAGCTGCACGCCGCGCTCGGTCAACTGGCTGCCGCCCCAAACTTCCATGCACTGCATGAATTGCTCGTCGGCTGCGGCCATGGCGTCATTGTAGGCGGGAAGGAAAGGTAAATTCGAAATTCGAAGTTCGAAATTCGAGTTTGCGCGACTATCATGGCGCCATGCAGGCCGAGTATTTCTCAAAAAAATTCGCCGCGGCGCTTCCGTACGACCGTTATGTCCAAACCGGCACCGACGAACAGAAGCGCCGCTGGCAGCAGGTCTACGACGCCGCGAAACTTACCGCGGCGCAAAAGAGCCTGGTCGGCGGGTTCGTGCGAGAGATGAATGTGCTCATCATCAGCGGAATCTGGTGCGGAGACTGCGTCCAGCAATGTCCACTGATCGCGCGGATCGCCGAGGCCAATGCGGCGAAGATTTCGCTGCGGATTCTGGACCGCGACGAGCATCGCGATCTGGCCGATGCGTTTCGCATCAACGCCGGGGATCGCGTGCCGGTCGCGCTGTTTTTGGCCGAGGACTTCGAATTCTGCCGCCGCGTTCGGCGACCGGACGATCAACCGCTACCGCGCGCTGGCCCAGCGATATTTAGGCGCGGCGTGTCCCACGGGCATCGTCAGTCCCGACAAGGATGAATTGAACGCCACGTTGGCCGACTGGCTGGCGGAAATCGAACGCGTCCAGCTCATGCTGCGATTGAGCGCGCGTCTGCGGGAAAAGCGCGGGGATTAGGACAGGATCGAAAATTCTTTTTTGCCAATTCACGCAAGCGGCCGCTCGAAATGCGACAAGGATTGGATTGGGATGAATTGCCGAGGGCCGTCGCCGGAGCTTTTGCAAAGGTCCCAAAATAGCGATGCGGCCGGAATTTAATTGGCGCTCGCGCGGTGCATTGCGCATAATCCTTTTACTGCAAGCAGGGTGGTGTTTTTTGCGGCGATGTTCTCGCCCTCACCGCGCGGTTGTGCATCAGGAGGAAAAAATTCATGAATTCTCGCCATCGCCGCGCTCTGGCTATTGGTCTTGCAGTCTGCGGATGTTTCGCGGAAAGATCGTTCGCGCAAACCTACTACGTCAGCCCCGACGGCAACGACGACAACTCCGGCACGTCGCCCGGCGAAGCGTGGGCGTCGCTCAATAAAGTCGATTCCACGGATTTCACTCCCGGCTCCTCGATTCTGTTCCAGGACGGCGGCAACTGGTATGGCAACCTCACCGCCACTTCCAGCGGCACGCCGGGCGATCCCATCACCTACGGCTCATACGGTTCCGGAGCGAACCCCATATTCTGGGGAAGCGATCCCGTCAGCGCCGCTTCCTTTCAAGCGGTCGGGGGCGAGCCCGATACCTATACCTATTCCACGGCCACCACGGTCAACTCGTTCCTGGTCAATCACCAGTTCCTGAACAGCGCTTCGCTGGTCAGCGGCCAGAGCACCGACAGCGGCAACGTCGGTTATGTCGAAGCCAACCCCCAAACCTGGTACTACGACTCGACGAGCCAGCAGCTTTACGTGAACACCGGCAGCGCCATCACGCCGAGCGACGGCAACGTCTACACCGCCGCCGTCCGCCAGAACGTCGTTTTCAGCAATCAGCAGAGCAACCTGGTGTTTAACAATTTAACGGTGCAAGAATCGGCGGCGTATAACGGCGGCTATGCCTTCTACGCCGAAAACGGCAGCAACGTCACGTTTGAAAACGACACGGCCATCGCCGCCGGCAAGCACGCCTTTGCCGCCATCGACACCACCGGGTTTCTTGGCCAGAATCTTTCTGCCAGCAATCTCATGCCCAACCAGGGATTCGGCGGCGCCACGGCGTACGTCAGCTATGCGGACTACAACGTCACCGGCGCCACCCAGGCATGGAATAATATCTCCTTCACCAACCCCAATGGCCCGTATCCGGCATTTATCACCCACACGGTGACCAGCCCCTCCAACAGCACGCCGCTTGCCAGCGTCAGCGTGCAGAATCTGTACGCCAGCTATTCCGCGGCGACCGTCGGCACGCCGGCGATCGTGATCTATACCAATCCGGGCAATGAGCAGGTGAATGTCAACGGCGCCGTCATCATCGATGGCTCCGTCAGCATCGCCGCCAACAACGTCACGCTTGATCGCCTGCAATTGACCGGTGCGGGTTCGGAAGTCGATCTCGACGGCGACAACAACACACTCCAGAATTCCATCATCGCCGGTGGTACGCCCAACTGGGAAGCGGGCCACCTTGGCACGATTACCGTCAACGGACAGAGCGACATCATCCGCTACAACACGGTCATCAGTGCCCCAACCAGTCCGACACTCGGCGCGGCCATCGGCCTGGAAAACGCCGGCTCTGAAACCCAAATCTACGGCAACATCATTGACTCACCGTACGCCGCATACCTGCAGACCTTCACCGGCGATCCCGGCATCACGGCGTTCAACAACCTCTACGCGGGAACCGCAAATCCCCAGGTGATCTATTACTATTCCGTCGCTTCCGATTCCCCCATCAGCGATTGGTCCTCCGCCGACAATGCCAACGCGATCTATGGCGACCCCTTATTCGCCGACGCGGCGGATGGCAATTATTCCCTTCTTCCCGGTTCCCCGGCGATCGCCGCGTTCGATCCGACCACCGACGAATGGGTTGCCTACGATGTGTACGGCGATGCGCGTCCGCTGGGCCTGGTCGATTTGGGCGCGATTGAAGTCCCGGAACCCGCCGCATCCTCATGGGCTTTGGTCCTGGCCGCTCCAATCCTGCTGGCTCGCGGCCGTCGGCGTCCCATAAGTTGACGATCAGCGCGGATTGACGGATTGAACCGCTCGAGGACGATATCCTTCCCCGGGGGAGGTGTTCCCTCGATTGATGTCCGAGTCAGCGACGATCATTCTGGCCGGCGGCGGCACCGGCGGCCATCTCTATCCCGGCATTGCCGTGACCGAGGCGCTGCGTGAAATTTTGCCGGATGCAAAGCCGCTGTTTCTCTGCACCACGCGCGAAATCGACCGCGTGATCCTCGAACCGACGGGGTTCGAGTTCATCACCCAGCCGATCGTGCCGCCGCGGCTGGTGGATGTTTTGAGATTTTTCTTCGCATATCGCGAGACGCGCGAGTTGGTGCAGCGGGTTTTGTCGCAGCGTAAGCCGGCGGTGGTGGTCGGCCTGGGCGGGTATGCCGCGGGCGTCGCCGTGAAGTTCGCGGCCAGGAAAAAAATCCCCGCGGCCATTCTCAATCCCGACGTCATCCCCGGAAAGGCGAATCAATACCTCATGCGCTACAGCCGGGTGATCTGCTGCCAATTCGCACAGTCGCAGCGGCTGATCCCCGCGGAATATCGCCCGCGAATAAAAGTCACCGGATGCCCGATCCGCAAGGAGATTCGGACGCTTCCGCCGCGCGAGCAGGCGGCGGTGCGATTGCAACTCGATCCACATCTGCGCACGCTGGTGGTGACCGGCGCCAGCCAGGGCGCCGAGACAGTCAATGAAGCGATGTTGGCATTGGCCGGCGTGATCAAACTCGACGGATGGCAAATCCTGCATCTGGCCGGGCGGAAACACGCTCAGAGGGTGCGCAGCGGATACCAGCAGAAGAACATCGCCGCTCGGGTGATTGATTTCACGCCGGACATGGCGGACGTTTGGTCGATGGCCGACCTGGCCGTCAGCCGATCGGGGGCGAGCAGTTGCGCGGAACTGACCGCGTGCGGGGTTCCGTCGATTCTGATGCCGTATCCGTTTCACAAGGACCTGCATCAGCGAGCCAACGCGAAGGTGCTGGCCGAGGCCGGGGCGGCCGTGCTGGTGGATGACGAAAAAGAGAGCCGGAAAAACGCGGAGAAATTGCGTCCGATCTTGGAGCCGCTGCTGTGCGAAGCTCCACGCCGGCAAAAGATGTCGCAAGCTGCCAAGCAACTCGGCCGGCCCGACGCCGCAGACGCCGTCGCCGCCGCAGTGCGGGAACTGGCGAGCTAGAATCGGCAGTTAAGATGTCTGAGTTGCGTCCCCCAACCGACAAGTTCTCAACCGGCCTGGCAAACGCCTACACTAAGCTATTTGGCGATTGGCGGCCCAAGCCGATCCGCGTTCTTGAAATAGGCATCTGGAAAGGCGGTTCGCTGTGGTTTTGGAGCGAGCTGTTCCCGCATCCCGAATCGCTCATCGTCGGGGTCGATATTCGCATTCCGCCAGGGCCGTTCCCAGCAAACCCCAAGATCTATGCCTGCAATCAGAATGACGTATGCGGCCTTCAGCAGATCGCGTCGCAGCACGGGCCGTTCGACTTAATCGTCGATGACGGCAGCCATTTCACCACTGAAACACGAGTCTGCTTTGACACGTTGTTCACGGCGGTCAAGACAGGCGGTTATTATGTTATCGAGGACTGGGCTGTGGGTTACTGGAAGGACCGCGATTCACGCTTTGGCGGCATGGTCGAGATTGTTACCGACATCATGCAACACGCGCCGGATAAATCAATCGGGTCCGTTCAAATCTCACTGCACCCGGGCCGAGCCTTCGCAGCGTTCTTCAAAGGAGCCGAGGGTTGGAAGAGATAATCCACCTTATTGTGCGGGCAAGCGGCGCCGTTTCAGCGGGCCGAGATGAATGATATGCCGATCGATCGCGTTGCCGCGACTATGGCGGAGCTGACCGCGTGCCGGGTGCCGTCGATTCTGATGCCATATCCATTTCACGAGGCCTGCATTAACGAGTCAACGCGAAGGTGCTGGCCGAGGCTGGGGCGGCGGTGCGGGAACTGGCGAAGTGAGGCATTTTTTAGCCGGCCCGCTTGCGGGCCGTGTTCCGCGTGTCAACCCAATTCGCCGCACAACTCGGCCCGCAAGCGGGCCGGCTAAAAATGGGGGCAACATACCGGGCATTTGTCATTCTTGACGCGATGGCCGGATTGCCTAACAATCGAATCGTATGCCGCATCATCGGACCATCCAGCATCCGGCCCTGCAGCCGCTGAAAGATAAATTCCCCGACGTGAAATTCCTCGTCGGCGAGCTGCGCGACATGGTGACGGTGGTCGTTCCGCGCGAGCACATTCTTCGCGTCTGCACTTTCCTGCGCGATGAACCGAGCCTTCGCTACGATATGCTGGCGGAACTCAACGGCGTCGATTACCTGAATTATCCGGGCGCGGAGCACCGCTTCGGCGTCAATTACGGCCTGACAAGCATCCCGCACAACAATCGGCTGTGGCTGAAAGTCTTCCTCGATCCTACCCTTTCGACGCTGCCCAAAACCGCTCCGCGCGATGAAGAGTTGGCGGAGAAGGGCGATCCTGGTTTGAAAGTGGACAGCGTCACCGCCGTCTGGCCCGGGGCGGAGTGGATGGAACGGGAAGTGTACGACATGTTCGGCGTGATCTTCGTCGGGCATCCGGACCTTCGGCGAATCCTGACTTGGAACAGCTACGGCAGCTATCCGCTGCGCAAGGATTATCCGCTGCGCGGCGTCGGCGAGCGCGAGGAATTCAAGATCGTCACGCGCGAAGGGGCGTAGCGTGGGGCAATCGACCTCCCAGCGCGATCCCAAAACCCGATTCTCGGATCGAGTCCCGTTCTATGTCCGCTCCCGCCCGAAATATCCGCAGGCTTTTCTGGAATTCTGCCGATCCAAGCTCGGCCTGCGTCCGCAGCATCGCGTCGCGGACATCGGATCGGGAACCGGAATCCTCAGCGAATTGTTCGTGCGAAACGGCAACGCCGTGATGGCGGTTGAGCCTAACGGCCCGATGCGTGCCGCTGCCGAGGCGGCGCTGGGCGAAGCGCCTAATTTTCACAGCATCGACGCGGCGGCCGAGGCGACGGGCCTGGATCCCGCCAGCGTCGATTTCATCGTCGCCGGGCAGGCGTTTCATTGGTTCGATCGCGACCGTTGCCGGGCGGAATTCAAGCGGATTCTGCGGCCCGGCGGATGGGTGGTGCTGGTTTGGAACGAGCGGCGGTCCGACGATCATGGCTTTTCAGAACACTACGGGCAGATCGTGCGGGAATTTCAAACCGGGATGAAAGACGTTGCCCATCAGCGTATTACCGCGACGGACTCGAAGGAGTTGAAGAAATTCTTTGGGCAGGCGGAGTATGCCATTGAAGTATTTGCCAATCCTCAGTTTCTGGATTTGGATGGCGTGATTGCCCGGGCCTTGTCGTCGTCGTATTTGCCGCTGCCGGGGCAGCCGCGATGCGAGGAAATGATCGGCCGGTTGGGTGAGGAATTTGCGAAATATGCCGTCGGCGGCAAGGTTCGGCAGGACTACGATACCAAGGCGTTTTACGGCCGGCTTGCTTAATCCATGTTCGAACCCCTTACCGAACGTCGCTATCTGATCCCCTTCAAGGCTTCGCGGCTGACGCAGCAATTGGCGGACGTGCTGGTCATCGGCGGCGGGGTTGCCGGCCTGCGGGCGGCCATCGCGGCTGCGCAGGAGGGGGCCGATGTTCTGATTCTCACCAAGGATACGATCGAGTCAATCCAACACCTGGTACGCGCAGGGCGGGATCGCCGCGGTTCTTCAGCCGGACGGATAGCGTTGAATCGCATGTGCAGGACACGATCGCCTGCGGGGCCGGACTGTGCGATGAGAAGGCGGTGCACATCGTCATCGAGGAAGGGCCGCAGCGCGTGCTGGAATTGCTGTCGTGGGGCGCGCACTTCGACAAAAAAGCCGGCAATCCGCACGAGCTTTCCTTCGGCCTGGAAGGCGGGCACAGTTTTGCCCGCATCGTTCACGCCTATGGCGACGCCACCGGCAAGGAACTGGCCCAGACGCTGATCAACAATGTGCAAGGGTCATGAGACCATCCGCGTTTCGGAAATGTCTTTCGTCGTCGATCTGCTGACGGACCAGGGCCAGTGCGTCGGCGCGCTGGCCCTGATCAAAGGCGAGATCAACCTGATCTGGGCGAAGCGGACGATCCTGGCCAGCGGCGGGGCGGGGCAGCTTTATCCGCGAATCGACCAATCCGAGGATCGCGACGGCCGACGGTCATGCCATGGCCTATCGCGCCGGGGCGGCGCTGCAGGACATGGAGATGGTCCAGTTCCATCCGACGACGCTGTACGTCGCCGGCGCGAGCCGGGCGCTGATTACCGAGGCCGTTCGCGGCGAAGGGGCGCACCTGGTGGATCGCAACGGCTATCGGTTCATGAAGGATTATCACCCGCCGGCCGAACTGGCGCCGCGCGACATCGTCAGCCGGGCCATCGTCCAGCAAATCCGCAAAACGCAATTTCACGCACGTGTATCTGGATGTGCGGCATCTGCCGACCGAGCCGTTCAAGGCGACGGTTTCCGCAATTGGCGCAGCTGCTGGAGCAATTCGACATCGATCCCGCGAAGGATCTGATCCCGATCCAGCCGGCCACGCATTACATGATCGGCGGCGTGGATTGCGATTTGATGGGACAAACCAGCCTGCCGGGCTTGTACGCCGTGGGCGAGGCCGGGTGCAGCGGACTGCACGGGGCCAATCGGCTGGCGAGCAATTCGCTGCTGGAGGGACTGGCGTTCGGGGCCCGCGCCGGGACCGACGCGGCTCGGTGCGGCCATGTCGCACGAGGTGAAATTTCCCAATCAGTTGGAGCACCGCATCGCCCGCTCGACCAAAACCGAATTGGATCTGACCGACGTCAAAAGCTGCCTGCGCAGCATGATGTGGCGGAACGTGCGGCATCGAGCGCACCGGCGACCGCCTGGCCGAGACGCGCGAGATCATCGCGTTCTGGAGCCGGTACGTGATGGACAAAACATTCACTCCGAGCGACATGGGCGAAGACGCGATGCCCGGCTGGGAATTGCAGAACATGCTGACGGTCTGTTTTCTGATCTCGACGGCCGCCTACGCCCGCACCGAAAGCCGCGGGGCGCATTATCGGCTCGATTATCCCGATCGCGACGATGAGCATTGGCGGCTGCACCTGCTGTGGCGACGGCCGATGGAGACGCCGATTCCCGAACCGATCGATTTGACCCCGGTGGTTATGTAGACGGGTCCAAGAGACGGATGACCTGCTGCACGGATGCAATAGATTCGGGACAGAGGACGTTTTGCGGCGGCGGATCGCCGCGGGGATTCAGCCAAATGCCACGTAAACCCACGGCCCGCGAGCTTGCGACATCGAGCACAGGGTTGTCGCCGACAAAGATCGCCTCCGGGGCGGTCAAGCCGAGCTTGTCCAGCGCCAGCTGAAAATCCGCGGGTCCGGCTTGCTGATGCCGACGTCCTCGGAAATAAGCACGGCGGAAAGAAGCGGCCGGATGCCCAGCACATCGAGCTTGGTGTATTGCGTTAATGTCATGCCGTTGGAGATCACGCCGAGCTTGAGGCCGCGGCGGTGAAGGGTTTGGAGCGTTGAGCCAACCCCGTCGCGCTCGACGCAGCAACGAGGAAAGCGTTCGCGCCAGAAGCGGAGGAGTTCATCGCGGCCGGGAACTCGCCGCCAGCGCAGCGAAGATTGCAAATGAGAGCAAAGCGCTTCTCGGGAGGCATATCCTCGACCGTCGCCGGCCTGGATGCAACGGCAGATTTCATCACGCTGGCTTCCGTTCAGGTCGGCTTCAAATCGCTCGGCGAATTCGGGCGTAAATCGCTCAATGGAGCGGGCGCGGTCGGTGAGGGTATCGTCCAGATCAAACAGAACGGCGCAGCGCAGGGGACATACATGCGAGCATATCATCGGCGCCGGATTATCGCGAAGTCGGGGGCAATGGAACGCGGTAGATGTAAATCTGCCGGTGAAACGGCGGCAAGAGAGAGAAATATTGCACATCGCCCCGGAAAACGGACGATGCGCGCCCGTCGGGCGACACCTCGATCAGGAAGGTGGCTGTAATGCATGGCGTGTAGCCGTAGCCCTTTTGGTACGCATCCGGCGGGTTTCGGATATCCGGGTTGTTGATGTGGCCATCGACCTGCAATTGCGTCCAGGCCATCTGTTCAATGCCGTCGTCCAGGTCCGTCGGTGCAATGCCGGTGGCCTCAAGCCTCTGCATTGCTACCAGCCGCGCACGGGCCAGGGCGAAGACTTCCTGGGTGCTGGCGATGGCGTAGAGCGCGAAGACGCCCAACATGACCGGGGCAATTCCCCAGGGCCATCGGCGCAGGCCGGTTTGGATGGGCGCGTTCTGCCGCCGGAGCAGCGCCGCGATGGCGACAAACGGGACGAGGATCAGCGCATAGCGGTCGAACACGAGGTCGCGCCCGCAGCGCGATAGGACCGTGAGCACATAGGCTGCGGAGAGAATTGCGATGCAGGGCAGCGCCGGTCGCATGCCTTTGAGGCGGCCGACCATCCGCTCGGCCGCTGCGTGGGAATGCGGCAGCGATCCGATCAGGTCGGATACGGCGACGGCGGTTATGCTCCAGACAATCACGCCGATCGTCTGGCGAAGCCATCGCGGCAATACCGTGGGCCGATGCCCGAGGATTTCGATCTTGCCGAGGACGCCTTGCGACGTAAGCACGTTGCCGAGCCAAGGCATTTCAATAAATCGCGGAAAATGAAGCAGCAGCATCGCCGCCAGCATCATCACCACGAGCGCGATCAGTCCCCGCGGGCCTTTCCAATGGGCCAGGAGATTTCGCAATGCAAGCGGCACGGCCGGCAGCATCGCGGGAAGGGCAAGCATCGCCGTCGTCAGCCACAGCGCAAGGATGGTTTCCCAAAGACGTCGCGGCTCGGCGAGTAGCGTCTGGAAGCTCTGCCCCAGCGGTGGTTCGGGAACCGCATAGGGCTGAGCGTTGAACCAACTGACGGTGGCGATCGCGCCGAGCAACACGATCATCCACGCCGCCGTAGCCGCAACCAAAAATCTCGCGTTGCGATGATGGAGGAACATCAAGTATGGCACGATTACCAGCGGCACGAGCCAGACGATCTGGCGGTCCATACCGCCGAGGAGGGCCGTTAGCGCCCCGGTTGCCAGCCACGACAGTTGGCCGGCGAAGGTAGCGGATTCCCCGCATCGGATGAGGGCGTACAGCGATAGAAGCATGCACATGAGTCCCGGCACATCGCTCATAAAGGACGTTGACAGCGGTAGAAACATCGGGCCAAGCGACAGGGTCATGCTGGCAAACGCCGCCGGACCGCGCCCCAGGCCGCAGCGCCGCGCCAGGAGATAGCACAGCGCCGCCGACGCCATGGCAAAAGGAAGTGTGCCGAGCCGCAGGGCGGTGAAGGAGAAGCCAAAAATCTTGATAATCAGCGCGCCCCAATATGCCTGCGGAATGATGGCGGCCGTTGCCCAGCCGTTGTAAATCAGGTGGCCCGTTTGCGCCAGTTGCTGCGCCGTGAAGGCGTAGGAAAAATCGTCGTCAAAAGGAAGCTCCGCGATCGGCCAGGTAAGGAAAAACGCGACGGCCACCATGGCTGCGCATCCGCACGCCGGCAGCGCCTCGCCTTTTCGCATGGGGTTGCAAACTACAGGTGCTCGCGAGCTTTGGCAATAAACCGCGGAACCCCCGCCAAGGCCAATCGTGACGTTCATAAACTTGCATGGGCAGCGGCTTTCGGGCATATCTATCGGTATGCGCAAATCCGCGAAACGACAGTTTACGGTTGTAGTCGAGCGCGATCGGGCCGGCTGGTACGTGGCCACCGTGCCGGAACTGCCGGGTTGCCATAGTCAGGCTCGTTCGCTGGACAAGCTTGTTCAGCGGATTCGCGAGGCCATCGGATTGTGGCTCGAGGTGGAGCGCGACGAACCCTCGCCGTCCGAATTCATCGGTGTTCAACGTATCGCGGTCTAGGCATGCCACGATTGCCCCGATTGCGAGGACGTGACGTGCTGGCGGCGCTGCAGCGGGCTGGATTTGTTGTAATCCGCGTCAAGGGGAGCCACCACTTCTTGCGTCACCCGGACAAGCGAGTCACCATCGTTCCCATTCACGCGGGCGAAACAATCGGACCGGGTTTATTGAGAAAAATTTTGCGAGATGTGGATATGAATGCGAGTGATTTGATGAAGTGGATGTAGCTTCTATCGGCCGTTCTTCTCGTTGCCGCGCCGTTACCTGTTCCTAGAATCCTGGCGCACACATGGCTCTGTCCATCGATCAACAAATTCGGATGTTGTCGCGCCGGTGCGAGCAAATCCTTACCGAGCAGGACCTGCGCCGCAAACTGAAGACCAGCGCCGAAACCGGCAAGCCGCTGCGCATTAAGTTGGGGATGGATCCCACGGCTCCCGATGTGACGCTGGGGCATGCGGTGCCGCTGAAGGTGATTCGGCAATTCCAGGAATTCGGGCACAAGGCGGTTCTGATCATCGGCGATTACACCGCCCGCGTGGGCGATCCATCCGGCCGGAACGCCACCCGGCCGGTCCTCAGCGGCGAGCAGATCGACGCCAACGCCAAAACTTACGTTGCGCAGATCGGCAAAATTCTTCTCACCGATCCGGATCGCCTGGAGGTGCGGTGGAATGGCCAATGGCTGGGGGCGATGAATCTGATCGATCTGATTAAACTGGCCAGCCGCAAATCGGTGGCGCAGATGCTGGACCGCGACAGTTTCAAGGAACGGTTCCAGGCCGGCGGCGATATTCGCATCCACGAGTTTCTCTATCCGCTGCTGCAAGGATGGGACAGCGTCGTCATCGACGCGGATGTGGAAATGGGCGGGAGCGATCAGCTATTTAACAATCTCGTCGGGCGGGAATTCCAGAAAGAGGAAGGCAAAGAACCGCAGGTGGTCATGGTCACGCCGCTGCTGGTCGGCACCGATGGACAAATGAAAATGTCCAAGAGCAAGGGGAACTACATCGGCGTGACCGATCCGCCGGCTGGGCCGGAGGGGATGTTCGGGAAGATCATGAAGCTTCCGGATCATCTGCTGGAAAACTATTACACGCTGCTGACCGATCTTCCGCCGGAGGAGTTCAAGCCGGCGATAGCGGCCAATCCGCGCGACGCCAAGGCGGCGCTGGCCAAATGGATCATCACCTGGCTGCACGATGCGAAGGCGGCGTCGGAAGCGGAAGCGGAATTCGTGAAGACGACGCACGGCGGGGTGCCCGAGGAGATGCCGGAATTATCCGTCGGCGCCGAGCCGCAGAAGCTGGCGCCGCTATTGGTCAAAGCCGGCCTGGCCGCGTCAAATGGCGAAGCGATGCGAAAGATGCGCGAAGGAGCGGTGAAGATCGACGGAGAGAAAGCAACCGATCCGGCAAAGGAATACTCATTCGACAAGCCGACGGTGCTGCAATTGGGGAACCGAAAGTTTGTGAAGCTTGTGCCAATAGGTGGAGTCAGATGATAAAGACGATCTCACGCAGAGGCGCAGAGCGAGAGTAAAATCGAATTTCTTTCTCTGCGCTCTGCGCTCTCGTGAGACCGTCTTTGATTTTAAGGAGATCGCTTCATGCCTCGAACATGGCGAATTGGGATCATTGGCACGGGAGTGGTGGGCGAACTGCACGTGCGGTCCATGAAGAAACTGCCCAATTGCAAGCTCGTGGCTGTTTGCGATGTGGAGACCGATAAAGGCCGCAAGGCGCTGGACAAGAACAACCTGTCCGTTCCCATCTACACCGATCTTCGTGAGATGCTTCGCAAGGAGAAGCTCGATTCGGTGCACGTCTGCACGCCCAGCGGCGACCATAAGGGTCCGGCCATCGCGGCGATGAAAATGGGGGTGAATGTTCTGGTCGAAAAACCGATGGAAATCGAGCCGCGATCGCATTGACGAGATGATCGACGTCGCGAAGAAACAGGGCGTGAAGCTGGCGGGGATTTTTCAGAACCGCTGGAACGACGCCAACCGCATCCTGCGGGAGGCCGTGCGCGAAAATCGCTTCGGCAAGATCGCCTGGGCGGGCGTGTTCACGCCCTGGTATCGCACCGAATGAGTATTACGAAGAGGGCGGCTGGCGCGGAACGTGGAAGCTCGACGGCGGCGGGGCGGTGATGAACCAGGGCGTTCATCAGGTCGATCTGATGCAGTGGATCGTCGGGCCGGTGAAGACGGTCAGCGCATATGCCTCCAGCCGAATTCATCCAAAGATCGAAGTGGAAGACACGCTCACCTGCGCCTGCAATTCGAAAACGGCGCCTACGGCACGTACGTCAGCACCACGGCGATGTGGCCCGGCGGAGCGGTGCGGATCGAAATCGGCGGAGAACTCGGCTCGGCCATCAGCGAAAACGGTCTGAAGCGTTTTGAATTCAAAGATCCCATGCCCCAGGACAAGGAACTGCTGGATCGAGTTCGATCCCGACCGAAGGCCACAGAACAGCGGCGGCGGAAAAGCCGCGACCGACATCGGGCTGGATTTGCACGGCAAGAACATGCTTGCCATCTACGAAGCCTGGGATCGCGGCGAGGAAGCCGAAACCTGCGGCCCCGAAGCCCGCAAGGCGGTCGCCATCATTCAGGCCATGTACGAATCGGCCCGAAAAAAGGGCAAGCCCATTGATGTCGAATTAGATTGACCGTTTGGGCGACATTCGGTCGCGGTTGAGCTAGCGATCCCTCGTTAAATCCGGCAAATCCGGCTCTGGAACGCCTTTTGATAACCCTCCCGTAACTCTTACCAGGAGAAATCAGATGGGACGCGAAGACGAAGCTGCCGGTAAAATGAAACAGGTCAAGGGGAAGGTGAACGAAGTTGTCGGAGCCGTCAAAGGCGATACCGGTCAGGAAATCAAAGGAAAGGTTCAGCAGGGCGTTGGGAAGGTGCAGGAAAGCATCGGCAAGCACAGCCGGGACGACAAGAATCGAGATTAATCGCCAGACGAGCTTGCTTTTCTCTTCCTCAATGCTTGAACTTGCCGGTCTCGAAAGAGCATCGGCAAGTTTTTTTGCGCCTTTATGTCCACCATGCCCGTCATCGCGATCGTCGGCCGGCCGAACGTCGGCAAGAGCAGCCTGCTCAACAGCCTTGCCGGCAAGCGCATCAGCATCGTCCAGGATCAGCCGGGCGTCACGCGCGATCGGGTTTCGTTTCCGCTCGACGTGGACGGCCGATACGTCGAACTGGTGGACACCGGCGGCTACGGCTTCGTCGATCCCAATCAATTGACCGAGCACATTCAGCAGCAAATCGAACTGGCGATGTCGCAAGCCAGCCTGGTGCTGCTGGTCGTGGATTGCCAGGCGGGGATCACGGCGGCGGACCAGGAGATCGTGGCGCTGCTTCGCCGGCGGGGAATCAAAACGGTGTTGATCGCCAACAAGGCCGACGGGCCCAATGCGGATGCGGCGCTGGGCGATTTCGCGCGGC
This sequence comes from uncultured Phycisphaerales bacterium, assembly GCA_963771925.1. Classification (GTDB taxonomy): domain Bacteria; phylum Planctomycetota; class Phycisphaerae; order Tepidisphaerales; family Tepidisphaeraceae; genus PALSA-1353. Next base: position 244,628 of record CAVYVE010000005.1, on the reverse strand, counting down.
TGGGATTGGGCACGCCGATCGGCGTTTCCGCCTTGCGCGGGCGGAATCTGGATCTGCATTCTGGCGGCGGTGAAAAGCAATGTCGATTTGTCCGATGCCCCGCGTGAAATGCCGCCGCCGCAGATGATGTTGGCGATTGTCGGCAAGCGAAACGCCGGCAAGAGCACGCTGGTCAACGCCATCGCCGGGCTCTATGAGGGGGACGAGCAACGCGTCATCGTCTCGGAAATTCCCGGAACGACGCGCGACAGCGTGGACGTGCGTGTTGAGAAAGACGGCAAGACGCTGATCGTGATCGACACGGCCGGCGTTCGCAAGAAAAAGCACGATCGCAAGCAGCGACATCGAGTTTTACAGTTTTCACCGGGCGCAGCGATCCATTCGGCGGGCGGATGTGGTCATGATGCTGATCGACGGGACCGAGCCGGTCAGCGAGCCGGACAAAAAGCTGGCCCGGTATATCGCCGAGCAATTCAAGCCGGTTCTCATCGTCATCAACAAATGGGACCTGACGCGCCAGCGGTTGCGCGAGACGCGCAAGGATGCCGACGATGCAGTCGATGACGCCCAGGTGATGGAGGAATTCCGGGACTATCTGGATGAGGAACTGAAGCACATTGATTACGCGCCGATCGCGTTCATCACGGCCAAGGATGGGAAGAACGTGCAGGCCGTTCTGGACGAGGCGCAGTATTTGTTCAAGCAGGCCAACACGCGGCTGACGACCGGGCAGCTCAATCGCGTCGTTCGGCAGATTCTGCAGGAAAAGCATCCGAGCACGCCCAGCGGACGAAAGGCGCGGATTTATTACGCCACGCAGACGGACGTCGCGCCGCCGACGATCGTGCTGTTCGTGAACAATCCGGCGTTTCTGGACGAAGCTTATCAGCGGTTCATGATCAATCGGTTTCGGGAATTGCTGCCGTATCCGGAGGTGCCGATCCGGCTGATCGTTCGCGGCCGCCAGGGCCGGCCGACGGCGTCATTGGACGAAATCCCCGAAAGGGATTTGCCAAGCGAAGCGGAAGAAAATCCGGCCTGAGAGAACTCATCGTTCTCAAGGAGAATCCATCTTCCGCAGCACTTGGATAAACGAGTTGGCGGACACGGCGGGGGAAGTCGCCGTCTCGGGAAGCGCGTGAAGATCTTCCTGCGTAAAGAACCGGCATAGGCCGGCCCGGATGTCGAAGCGATCGTCGATCCAACCCTGATCGGTCGGGATGGAGCGGTTTGCCTGACTGAGGACATATAAAAGCGATCGCGGCTTCATGGACTGGTGAATCAGCCGAATGATCTCGTTCGGATCGATCACGTGCTGAATGACCCAGATGCAGACGGCGGCGTCGGCGCGAAAACCCTGGGCGATCATTTTTTCGAGGGTTTGTGGCGACCACACGACGAACCGTTCCGACAGAACATAGTCGGGGGCAAGCAGACGCATTGTGAGACTGAAGTCCACGCCTGCAACCCGGCAGCCGAATCGGGAGATCAATTCTTTGGCGATGCGCCCGATGCCGCAACCAAAGTCCAGCAGAAACGTTTCCGGCGTGATTGGAATGTGTTTGCCAATATCATCGATCAGATAATTCGTCTCTTTTTCCCAGCGCTCTTCGCTGCTGGTTCCTTGTTCATTGGTGAGGATGATCGACTTGGCCTGGGCGAGCGTGCCGACATCGAAGACTTCCGGGCGATAGACGGGCCTGCGAGGAGGGGAATCAGCGGGCATGGCGGATCGTCATTTAGAAGCCGTCGGACGAGGCAAAGCTACCAAACCAGTGTGCCTTGGCAAGTCTTGGCCGAGCCGCAGCGTTTTTTCGGAAGCGGTAAATAATCGCCGATGGGCTTGACGGGGGATGTGGCGGTGCGAATAATAGGGGTTAGTTGCCTTTCCCCGGCAAACGTCGGTTGCGGTGATTGAACTGCAACATCAGCGACGCGAGCCGCCAGCCGGTTGATTTATTCGATTCGGATTGCCGCGAATTTTCGCGACATCGGATTGACAACGGCCAAGCAAACGATAACATTCGCCTCCCCGCTGAAGTTTCACAGGCTTTTCGTGGGCGCGGATGTTGCGATAACGCAAGTTGTCGCAATGGTTTGCGGATATGCTCTTTGACAATTGAATAGTCGGACAGCCGCGAGGATGTGTGTCCGGAAGCACTGGTGTACAGTGTGATCCGGACGAAATTGAATGTCGGATCTGAATTTCAGATTCGGGATTTGAAATCTCAAACATCCTTGTGGTGCACGCAAAGTGATCTTCCTTGATCAAGTTTTGAGTATGCCATCGAAGATGTTTGAGCCTTGCAATTCGATCGCAAATGGCCCGTGGTGTAATCACCACGGGCTAAATGGGTCGACTGATCCATTTCGCCGTAGCCGGCGAATGGACAGTAACAGCCGGTTGGATCGGTCTTGATCCGATCGGTGGACAAACTCATTTCGAGGATAAACGCGGTTCGTGAAAGTGTCAGTCTCGATTAGAGCCGCGCATGCGAATGCGGGGTTTGACACCGGGCATCAGGAACGGCCAGTGCCAAGAAATTTAATTGAAGAGTTTGATCCTGGCTCAGCCTGAACGCTGGCGGCGTGGCTAAGACATGCAAGTCGTACGGGTGTAGCAATACACCAGTGGCGGACGGGTGAGTAATGTATCGCTAACGTACCCCGGATTCTGGGATAGCTGCCCGAAAGGGCAGGTAATACCGGATGACATATCCTTGTCGCATGAAGAGGATCTCAAAGGGAAACCGTTCTGGGAGCGGGCGATATCGTATCAGCTAGTTGGTGGGGTAACGGCCTACCAAGGCGACGACGCGTAGCCGGACTGAGAGGTTGGCCGGCCACATTGGGACTGAGACACTGCCCAGACTCCTACGGGGGGCTGCAGTAACGAATCTTCCGCAATGCACGCAAGTGTGACGGAGCGACGCCGCGTGTGGGACGAAGTCCTTCGGGATGTAAACCACTGTCAGGGGTTAGAAAGTTCTGATCAACCCCAGAGGAAGGCACGGCTAACTCTGTGCCAGCAGCCGCGGTAAGACAGAGGTGCCAAGCGTTAGGCGGAATCACTGGGCTTAAAGCGTGTGTAGGCGGACTGGTAAGTACCTTGTGAAATCCCACGGCTTAACCGTGGAACTGCTGGGTATACTGCTGGTCTTGAGCAACCTAGGGGCGAGCGGAACAAATGGTGGAGCGGTGAAATGCGTAGATATCATTTGGAACGCCAATGGTGAAAACAGCTCGCTGGGGGTTTGCTGACGCTGAGACACGAAAGCCAGGGGAGCAAACGGGATTAGATACCCCGGTAGTCCTGGCCATAAACGATGTCCACTAGATCGCAGTGCCTCTGACGGGATTGCGGTCGAAGCAAAAGTGCTAAGTGGACCGCCTGGGAAGTACGGTCGCAAGGCTAAAACTCAAAGGAATTGACGGGGGCTCACACAAGCGGTGGAGCATGTGGTTTAATTCGAAGCAACGCGCAGAACCTTACCTGGGCTTGACATGCTAGGATTATCCCTGTGAAAGCAGGGTAGGCCCTTCGGGGTACAACTAGTACAGGTGCTGCATGGCTGTCGTCAGCTCGTGTCGTGAGATGTCGGGTTAAGTCCCTTAACGAGCGAAACCTTTGCCCTTAGTTACCAGCGGGTTATGCCGGGGACTCTAAGGGGACTGCCGGTGTCAAACCGGAGGAAGGTGGAGATGACGTCAAGTCCTCATGGCCTTTATGCCCAGGGCCACACACGTGCTACAATGGGGTGCATAAAGCGAACCTAAAGTGCAAACTCATGGAAATCGCAAAAATCACCCCCCAGTTCAGATCGGAGGCTGCAACTCGCCTCCGTGAAGTTGGAATCGCTAGTAATCGCGGATCAGCTACGCCGCGGTGAATGTGTTCCTGAGCCTTGTACACACCGCCCGTCAAGTCATGGGAGCCGGAAATAGCCGAAGCCGCCTCACTACTGAGGTGTCTACGCTAGGTTCGGTGACTGGGACTAAGTCGTAACAAGGTAGCCGTAGGGGAACCTGCGGCTGGATCACCTCCTTTCTAAGGGATTACTTAGAACCGTTCCGAGAGCGATCTCGGATCGAAACATGTCAGCACAGCCTCGTTCATGGCGCAGAGCCATGATGCACGCCGGCGGCGACGACGACGCAAGGCTTCCGACTATTCATTTGTCAAAGATCAAACAAAAGCCCGGCCTGCTTGCAGGCCGGGTTTTTTTGCTATAATTTCGGCGTGACGATTCAGCAGATTCAAAGATTGCGGCAAAAGCAGCCCTTCGAGCCGTTTCGCATCGTTGCAGCCGATGGAAGTCGTTACGATGTGCGCCATCCGGAAAACTTGGCAATCACGGGCAACGGACGCATTGTTGTCGTGGCCATGCACGACTACGCCGCAACTCTTGATTTACTGTTGGTGACCGGAATAGAGCAGCCAATCCCGCATAAGAAAAATGGCGCAGGCCGAAGGGCATCCTGACGCCGCCGCCGACGCATTCCAACTCATTTCCCGGAAAACTCACGTCGCCATGACCGTCGCCGCGTGCCGCGATTGCCCTTCGGCCGATCCCAGCCGAGACGCCGAATCGTTGACGTAAATCCCCGGCTTGCCCATTCCCCATTTCCACAGCCGAAACTGCACGCTGGTGCGAAGAACCCCGATTCCGTAAGTCACCGATCGCCGGAAATTGATCGAACTGGCCTCGCTGAAATATTTTGCCGGACAGGAAATCTCCCCGATCCTGAAACCGAACGCGACCAGTTGCGCGATCATTTGGTTGTCGAAGACAAAGTCGTCCGAGTCGGCCAGCAGCGGCAACTCCTGCAGGACTTTCTTCGAAAACGCGCGGTATCCCGTGTGGAATTCCGTCAATTTGGTCCCCAGCAGGAGGTTTTCAATGGCGCTCAGTGCCCGGTTGGCCACATACTTCCAGATGGGCATTCCGCCTTCGCGGGCCGTTCCGATTCGCGATCCCAGCACGGCGTCATAAATGCCCGAAGCCACCATTCCCGCCATTGCCGTCACCAGCCGCGGGTCGTACTGATAGTCCGGATGAACCATCACCACGATATCCGCCCCGGCCGCCAGGGCTTCGAAATAGCAGGTCTTCTGGTTGGCGCCATAGCCGAGATTCTGGCGGTGGGAAACGGTTTTGATCCCCAGTTGTCGAGCGATCTCGGCCGTCTCATCGCCCCCCGCGTCGTCGACCAACAGGACCTGATCCACGACATCCATCGGCAAATCGCGGTAGGTTCGCTCCACCGTTTTCGCCGCGCGATAGGCCGGAAGAACGACGATAACCTTTTGATTGTGAAGCATCAGCAGCGTCGGCGAGTCTTCGCCGATATCGCAAAATTATACTCGATTCGCGGGTCTTTGACGACGATCTTGGCCGAATCGGCGGCTTGCCCCTTTTCATCCGGGCCGCTGTCGCCATAATGGAGTTGCAGTTGTCAGAGGTATGTCCTTATGGGTCCAACCAATATTGCCCTGGTGAAACTATATCAAGCCGACCAGAATCTCCGCGAAGCCCAGGCCCGGCTGGATGCCGTCAGCAAAAACGTTCGCGTTCAGGAGCGGAAAGTCAACGACCTTGCGGAGCAACTGGGCCTGAGCCACGCGACGCTGAAGGATCAGCAATCCCAATCCGCTCAGTTCGACCTGGACCTGAAAACCCGCGACGCCAAGATCGAACGCCTTCGCGCCCAGCAACAGAACGCCAAGAACAATCGGGAGTATCAGACTTTCCTGGTTGAGATCAACACCGAGAAGGTCGACAAGTCCAAGACCGAAGATCAACTGCTCAAAGTCATGGAATCGGTGGACAAGCTTCAGGGAGAAACGCGGGAACTGGCAAGCCAGCTCGACGCGGAGAAGGCGAAGCTGGAGACGATGCGCGGCGAGATCAGCAATCGCGTCAAGCAGCTTCAGGCCGAGGTTGACGCTCTGCGTCCCCAGCGTGAATCGGCCGCGGCCGCCGTTCCGCGCCAAGGCCCTCGACGCGTTCGAGCGCTTCGCCGATCGCTTCGAGGGCGAGGCCATGAGCGCCCTGGCCAAGCCGGACCGCCGGCGCGAGGAATACGCCTGCTCGGCCTGCAACATGGACCTGGTCACCGACGTTTACAACAAGCTGCACACCCGCGACGAATTGGTCTTCTGCCCCAGTTGTCGCCGCATGCTTTATATTCCCGACGATCTCCCCATCGAGTTGGCTGTCAACAAAGTGAAGGAAAAGAAGGAACCCCGGATCAAGACGAGCAATCTAAAAGCGTCCATCGGACGGCAAACCGCCGCCGAGGACGTGGCCAAATCCATCACGGTCGAGGACGAGTCGTCTGGCGAAGACTCCGCCTCCAGTTAGCGGCGGCGCACTGTACCGGGGGTTCGGCGCCCGGCAAAGACGGATTTTGATGGGAAATGTGGAATGGCTGCGACTGGAGGAGACGATTATCGCCGCGGCGCCTTTGATCGCCTCAATGAGGCATTCGTCCTTCTGGGCCGGGAACGGTTTGGCGGCAGTATATACTTGGCTGGTCGCGCGGTCGAGGGGATGCTCAGGGCCGTAATATGGGTCAGCGACTATGAATACGCGGTTGGAAAAAAATCGCTGGATACCGGCCACGATATGCGGCACGTCTTGAAGTTGGTCAGAAATTTGGGCGTTCTGCGCGATCACGAGGTTCGAGATTCAATGGCCGCGAACGTTCAAAAGATCGCTCGGCTCTGGTGGAATAATATGCGATTTCTGCCGGGGACGAAAATAGAGGATATTTGGTATAATCTTGGCGAGATCGATAAGGGCAGACGGACAATGAAGCTTGCAGCAAGGGATTTTTACAACGCTTGCTCCGCGGTGGTCAAACGATGCGAGGCTGTATGGCAGCAACCAAGCTGACAAAGGAAGGACTTGAGGAAATACTGGTACGGCGACTCGGTCTGCAGGAGCCCATTTTCCATCTGGAGAAATCAGGCGGCCGACTCGTGGGAGACATTATCTCGCCAAGCTTCAAGAAAAGACGTGATGAAGAGCGTCAGAGGCTGATTTGGGATGCGTTGGATTCCGAATTTGGGGCTGAGTCTGTGCGACTTGTTGGCATGCTGCTCGCATTTACGCCAGACGAATGGAACCTCAATGAAAATGGAATCCCGCAACCCGGAACAGCTAAGAAGGCCGGCTAGATCACCTGACTGCCTCCAGCGATAGCACTACCGAACGACCACCTGAAGGTTCTTCACCCCTCTGAACGTCAATCCCTTGTGCCACTTGAATCGTTTTGTCGCCAACTTCATGCGTGGCAACCGCGTACTCATTTCCTGCAGAACGATTTGCATTTCCATCCGTGCCAGGGCCGCGCCCAGGCAAAAGTGTATTCCCGAACCGAACGCAAGGTGCTTGTTTCCCATTCGTCGAATGTCCAGACGGTCGGGTTCGCTGAATTTCGCGGGGTCGCGATTGGCCGCTCCCAGCGCCCCCAGCACAATTTCGCCCGGCGGAATCGTTTGGCCGCCCAACTCGATCGCTTCGCCGCTCAGCCGGCTCGTCCACTGCACCGGCGAGTCATACCTCAGCACTTCTTCCACCGCCGACTCGATCAACGCCGGCTCCCGAACCAGCACTTTCCACTGATCTCGGTTTCGCAGCAGCGCCAGCATTCCGTTGCCGATCAGGTTGGTCGTCGTTTCATGCCCGGCCGACAGGAGCAGAACGCAGTTGGAAAAAATCTCCTCGCGGTTCAGCCCTTCCGGCTCGCATTCCATTTGCAGGAGCCGCGACAAAAGCGTGTTGCTCGATTTTCCTTTGGACCGGAGCACGACCTGGTCGAAATAGCCGCGAAGCTCCGTCCAGGCCTCATTGCGCGCCCTGTTGCCCGCCGGAAGGATTCAGCGACAGCGCCGCGGCCAATTCGTCCGACCATTGCTTGATCCGGGGATAATCCTCCGCCGGGAACCCCAGCAGTTCGGCGATGACGATGACCGGCAGCGGGTAGGCCAAATCCGCGACGATGTCCATTCGTCCGTTGGCGGCGACGCGATCGAGGTGTTTTCGGGCGGTCAACTCGATACTGGGGCGCAGTTCGGCCAGCGAGGCCGGCGTGAACGCGCGAGAAAATACTCCGCACGCGCGTATGACCCGGCGGATCCAGAAACAGCATCGATACCGCTTCGACCTCGACGCGCGTGTCCTCGCCGCCCACGTCAAGCTGCTTGCGGACGAGGCGCGGCAGCCGCTCCGGCGCGAACGGGTCCTTGCGAAAGCGTGGATCGCGCAGCATTTCCAGCACATCGTCGTACCGCGTCAAAACCCACGCCGGCGCCAGCGGGTCTTTTCGCACCGGATGGCGCTGCCGCAGCCATTCGTACAGCGGATAGGGGTCGCTCACGAAACCGGGATGGCCCAGGCTCTTTTTCCCGTAAATGTTCCACAGAATGCGCGGCATGCGGGCCGCCTTTTGCAGCGGCCGCACGATGGCCGCCAGTGCCGCCGGACGAATCGGGGCGAATCCCCATCCGCCGCGCCGCCGCGGCATCCCGTCGGCGATCCACCGCCGCATGGCGGCGTCGGCGTGCGTCGGCGTCAGGCCGGCCGCGTTCAGCTTCCTGCCCAGTTCCAGATCGCTCGCCCTCGTCAGTGCGCTGATGACATGTTCCGTTCCCACATGGGCATGGCGTAATCGCGTCGCCTCTGCCGATGCCGCCCGGAGGATTCGCAGCGCCGATCCATCCAGCCGCCGCGCCCGCTGCGACGGCGGCAAAGTCCCGGTCGCCGTCGATTCCCCGCGGCTGAGGATTCGATCCGCCCTCACCCCGCATTGCTCCAGAAGATAAGCCCCTGCGCTCTCGCGATCGCAGGCGATGACCGCGAACAGATCTTCCACATCGGCAACATCTCGTCCCAGGCGCACCGCCTCATCCAGCGCCGACACCAGAGCTCGCCGCATTCGCGGTGGAAACCTTTGCCACATGACGCAATTGTAGTTGCTTCGGAGGGATAAAACGATTGGCGCGTGGCAAAGCCCCGGATGTACATCCGGGGCTTAGAGTGCAAACCACGCCGGCGGCATCATGTACGACAAGGTTCTCATCACCCTCGACGCGACGCCGACCGATCGCGCCATCCTCGACCCTATTCGGCCGCTGGTGAAACTCGTGAATAGTCGCATCGTTCTTCTGCTGAGAGCTAGAGGATGACCAGCCGTCAGCCGCCAGGAACCGGCGCGGGTCGGCATATCTTCTTCGCAAAACATTTCCGCAAAATAAAATAGCCAGAAAAGCAGCCTTTCCCATATAGTACGCGGCACGGCAGAGCCAACCATGACCCGCGTCAACGAAAACGAAACCCACCCGGAAGCCTCGGGCCAAGCGGATACATCCGAAACAAACAATAATGCGCCGGGAAATCAGCGGAAGGATCGCTCGCTCACCAAGCCGTTCTACAGGCGGCCCGCGCCGATGATCGTCCTGATCGTTCTGGTGATCGGCGGCGCCGCTGCGGGCCTGATCTATTGGCTTAACGCCCGGCACTACGAATCGACCGACGACGCCTTCATCGAAGGCCATGTGATCGCCGTCAGCCCGAAAGTCTCCGGCATCGTGAAAACGGTTTACATCGACGACAATTACCGCGTCAAAGCTGGGGACCTTCTAGTCGAACTCGACGACCGCGATTACCAGGCCGCGCTTGTACAGGCCCAGGGCGATTATGCATCGGCCCAAGGAAAAGTGCAGGAAGCCAGGGCCGAAGTGCCCGTCGCCCAGGCCAACGTCGGCGAAGCCGACGCGGAGCTTCTCGTGGCCCAGGCCAATGCCCAGAATGCCCAGGACGATTTGAATCGTTTTCTGGCTCTTGACGTGCGGGCCCGCTCCAAACAGCAGATAGACAATGCCACCGACGCCCAGCGCACCGGCGCCGCCCAGGTTGAGGATGCCAAGGCCAAGCTCGCCGCGGCCAAGGCGCAACTTGACGATGCGCAGCGTGGCTGTGCAAACCGCCCAAGGCGATCTGGAGGCCGCCGAAGGCGCCCTCCAGCAGGCCCGCAACAACCTCGGCTATTGCAAGATTCACGCCGAATCCGACGGCGTCATCACGCGAAAAAACGTCGAGCCGGGCATGTACATCCAGGTCGATCAGCCCATGTTTTCCATCGTCGAATACGACGTGTGGGTGGTGGCGAATTTCAAGGAAACCCAACTCGACGACATCCAGCCCGGCCAGCCGGTGGAGATTTCCGTGGACGCCTATCCGGGCCGCACGATCACCGGAACGGTGCAGAGCATCCAAAACGGCACGGGGTCGGCTTTCAGTCTCTTGCCGCCGGAAAACGCCACCGGCAATTACGTCAAGATCGTCCAGCGCGTTCCCGTCAAGATCATTCTCGATGCCCATCAGAACGACGATACCAACCATCTGCTTTCGCCCGGCATGTCCGTGGAACCGAGCGTCAAGGTCAGGTGATTCGCCATGCCCGAGAGCCGGCCCCCCGTCAATCCCTGGCTCATCGCGGTCGTCGTCTCCATGGCGACGTTCATGGAGGTGCTGGATACCAGCATCGCCAACGTGTCGCTCGATCACATTGCCGGCGCCATGGCCGCCAGCCTTGACGAATCCACCTGGGTCCTCACCAGCTATCTCGTCAGCAACGCGATCATTCTGCCGATCAGCGGCTGGCTGTCAGCGGTCATCGGCCGCAAACGCTTTTACATGCTCTGCGTCGCGCTGTTCACGGGCAGTTCACTGCTATGCGGCTTGGCCCCGACCCTTCCGGTCTTGATCTTTTTCCGCGTGTTGCAGGGCATCGGCGGCGGCGGACTCCAGCCCAGCGAGCAATCCATTCTCACCGACACCTTCCCCCCGCAAAAGCGCGGGCAGGCTTTCGCACTCTACGGCGTCGCCGTCGTCGTCGCGCCGGCCATCGGCCCCACGCTCGGCGGCTGGATCACCGACAATTATTCCTGGCGATGGATTTTCTTCATCAATATCCCCGTTGGAGTCCTCAGCCTTGTCCTCGTCCATTTCCTCCTGCAGGATTCCGCCGAAGCCATCGCCGAGCGCCGCCACAGCCTCAGGCACGGGCTGAAAGTCGATTACCTCGGTTTTGGCTTGGTGGCCATCGGACTGGGCTGCCTCCAGGTCGTTCTGGACAAGGGCCAGGAAAAGGACTGGTTCGTCCTCTCATTTCATCCTCGTCTTTTCCATTCTCGCCGTCATCGGAATCGTCGGCGCGATCATCTGGGAATTCGTCACGCCCAGCCCCATCGTCGATCTGCCCCTTTTCAAGAACTTCAACTTCGCATTTAACTGCCTGGCGATGTTCTCGGTCGGCTTCATTCTCTTCGGCACGACCCAGCTCCTTCCGCAATACACCCAATCCCTGCTGGGCTACACCGCCACCGAAGCCGGGCTCGTCATCTCCCCCGGTGGTTTCGCGGTCATGCTCATGATGCCCTTGGTGGGATACCTCGTCAGCCATGTTCAGCCGAAATGGCTCATTGCCTTCGGCATGTTCGTCGAGGGATGTTCGCTGTTTTACATGACGAAATTTGACACGCAGGTGAACTTCGCCACGCTGGCCTGGGCGCGAATCTTCCAGGCCTCCGGGCTGGCGTTCCTGTTCGTTCCCATCAACACCGCCGCCTACATCGGCCTTCCCCCCGGAAAAACCGGCGATGCCTCCGCCCTCATCAATCTCGCCCGAAACCTCGGCGGCAGCTTCGGCATCTCCCTGGCCAACACCATGCTGATCCGCCGCACCCAATTCCACCAGAGCCGCCTGCTCGGTTCCTCCACCTTCACCGCCTCGGCTTATCATCAAACCATCAATTCCATCGCCCGCACATTCGTTCATCGCGGGGTGAATCCCATCGTGGCCGCCGACCGCGCCGTCGCCGTTCTCTACAACACCGTCCAGCAACAGGCCACCATGCTTTCCTACATCGACGTATTCAAAGCCCTTGGCATCGCCGCGTTTCTCATGATCGGACTCGTCGTATTCCTGAAAAAGATTCATCCGGGAGAACAGGTCCAGGCCGCCCATTAAGCGGCCCCTTTTGGAGCTTCGCCATGAAAAGCTGCATCAAATTCCAAATTGCTCTTTTACCGCTGGTCCTCTGGGGCTGCGAAGTCGGCCCGGATTATCACCCGCCGAAGGCGAAGGTCGCTTCTTCCTACGGCGATGTGCCCGCCACGCAACCGGCCGGTTCCGTCAATTCCAACCGCTCCAACGTCGTTCGCTGGTGGCGCTCCTTTAACGATCCGGAATTGAACTCCCTCGTCAGCCGGGCGGTGGCGAATAATCTCGATCTTCGCAGCGCCGAGTCCCGGCTGCTTCAGGCCCGCGCCCAGCGCGGCGTGGTCGGCTCGGAGCTTTGGCCGCAGATCAACGCCGACGGCGGATACCAGCACGCCCGCGGCAGCAAAAATGTCGTGATTCCCCTGGGCGCTTTCACCGGCGGCAATCCGTTGGTATCCAGGGCCGCTTCATCCGGCGGCGTTCCCGTCGCGACCCCCGACCAGGTTTCCGCCGCGCAGGCCGGCGGACCGGAGAGTCCGCTCGGCAACGGTGGATTCCCCGGCGTCACGACCGATCTCTACCAGGCTGGCTTCGACGCCTCCTGGGAGATCGACGTTTTCGGCGGCCAGCGGCGGGCCATCGAGGCCGCCAACGCCGACACCGCCGCCGCATTGGAAGACCGGCGCGATGTCCTGGTTTCCCTCGTTGCCGAGGTCGCGCGCGATTACATCCAGCTTCGTACTTCCCAGTTGGAATACCAGATCGCCCAGGAGAATCTTCACGATCAGCAGGATACGCTGGAATTGACGCGCTCGCGCTATCAGGCCGGCTTCGCGACGGAACTGGATGTCGCCCGGCAGGCCGCCCAGGTGGCCAGCACCGCCGCGACCCTCCCCGCCCTGGAGGCCACGATCCGCCAGTCCATCCACGCCCTGGGCGTTCTTCTGGCGCAGGACCCCGAATCGCTTTCCGCGGAATTGTCATCGGCCGCGCCGATCCCGCCGGTCCCGCCGCGGGTTCCCATCGGCGTCCCGGCCGATCTGTTGCGCCGCCGCCCCGACATCCGCCGGGCCGAGCGCCAATTGGCCGCCGCCACCGCCAATATCGGCGTCGCCGTCGCCGATTTCTATCCCAAATTCAGCCTCACCGGCTCCTTCGGTTTGGACAGCTCGCAAATTAAACAGTTCTTCGACTGGAACAGCCGGTATTTCGGCCTCAGCCCCGGCGTCACCTGGGCGATCTTTGATGCCGGCCGAATCCGCAGCAATGTCGAGGTGCAAAAGGAATTGACCCGTCAGGCGGCCGTTGCCTACGAATCCACGGTGCTCAACGCTCTGCGCGAGGTGGAGGATTCCCTGGCTTCCTACCGCACCGAGCAGCTTCGCCGCAAGTCCCTTGCCGACGCCGTGGACGAATCGCGCCAGGCAGTCGATCTGGCTCGCCAGCAATACGAGAAAGGCGTCATCGACTTTCTCGAAGTGCTCGACGCCCAGCGAACGCTTCTCGAAGCCCAGGACGTTCTGGCCCAGAGCGACAGCGCCGTGTCGCTGGATTTGGTGAGTCTCTACAAAGCCCTCGGCGGCGGCTGGGAAACGCCGGCGACGCAATAGCGGAGCCCCGCATGTACATGCGGGGCTTCATTCCCATCTGCGCACGATTCCGCCCTCCGCGATGTGCTTCGGAAAATAGGTTTTCAACAGATAATCGAAATGCGGCCGATCGCGAACCCGCGTCGAATCCCATCCGCGCGAGAGCCACGGCCGATCGCAGGTGCCATTGAGCTTCGCAATCGTTTGTCCGGCCTTTCGCTTCATGCGCACAATCACCGTCTCAACAAATCTCCGCGCCGGACACCCCGGCCGGCAGAATTTCGCAGCCCCGCATGTACATGCGGGGCTTTCGAAGGAGACCAACGCATGAAAGTGAGTCGGCGTAACGGCCGCGCCGTGCAATCGCACTGCTCGTTCAGCCGCGATCTTCTCGACTACTTCGAAGATTGCCTCTTGCGCATTTCGCTCGAATCTTGCCGGCGAATTCTTTGCATGTTGCATTCGCCATTGAGCCAGTCGCCGATTGGATTTCTGCAATCCTTCATCGCGTTGAACAAAGCCTTTGGGATGATCCTCCGACCACGACCGGTACGCATGGACGGTGAACAAGAATACCGGCATAGATTCGCCTCATCGTAGCCCCGCATGTACCTGCGGGGCTTAGTCGGCAAGATCGATCGTCCGCACCCGCCGGCCCTCGATGCGCAAGCGCCCCTCTTGAAAAAGCCGGATAGCTTCCGGATACGCGATCTTCTCCTCTTCAAACACGCGATGGGCCAGCGATTCAGGCGTGTCGTCCTCCATCACCGGACAGGTTCGCTGCAAGATAATCGGGCCGGCGTCGAAATCGCCGTCGACAAAATGAACGGTGCAGCCGCTCACTTTGCAGCCATGATCCAGCACCGCCTGGTGAACGCGCCGGCCGTACATTCCCTTGCCGCCGAAGCTGGGCAGCAGGGCGGGATGAATGTTCATCACCCGGCCGTCCAGCGATGACGGAATATCCAATAGCGACAGCCACCCCGCCAGACAAACCAATTCCGCCCCGACCCCCTGGCAAACCGCAAGGACATCCCGGCTGAAATTCTTCACGTCGGAATACTTCCCCGCCTGCACGATTTGACATTCCAAACCGGCGTCGCGGGCACGCTCGATCCCCTTGATGCCGATGCGCGACGCCACCACGGCCGCGATATTCGCGTTCAGCCGTCCGTCGCGGATGCAATCGATGAGATTTTGCAAGGTGGTCCCCGATCCGCTGATGAGAACCGCGAGTTGGATCGGCCGTTTGCTCACTTTTTAGCCGCGTCGCCTGCGACGCGTTGATTCGCCAAAGCCCTCACCGCCGCCGCATCGCGCCGTGAAAGATCGGGATACTCCGCATCTTCCCCCACATCCGGCCGGCGTTTCCAACTTCGGGCGCACGCCTGGTATTTTTCACGCCGATCCACGACTTCGACGCGCCACGGTCCGTCAACGAAGCTATGAAATCCCGCCCCAACCACATCTTCCAAATCCGCTCCGCATCCTTCCAGGTTTTTTCGAGTCTCGTCCTCGACGTGATAGACGATCTCCGCATCCAGCGCTTTGTTCAAACCGACCGATTTCTTCAACACATCCAGTTGAGCCGTCGCCTGGTCGCGGGCGTTCAGCAGCATATCCCATCGCGCTTTGTCCGTATCTGATGCCTTAAACTCGAACGTCGGCAGCGGCAACAAATGAACGCTTTCCACCTTCGCCTCTTCATCCGACTTGTGCGGCAAATGTTCCCACGCCTCATCCGCGGTGAACACGAGTATCGGCGCAAGTAGCCGAATAATCGCATCGGCCATCCGATACATCACCCGTTGGCATCGCCGCCGAAGCGGCGAGTTCGGCAACTCGCAATACAACCGATCTTTCATCGCCGTGCTGTAGATCGTGCTGACCTGCACCGCGCAGAAATCGTGCAGCCGCCGAAAAACACGGTGCAACTGGTAAGTCTCATATTCCTTTTTTACTTCCCGAATCAATTGATCGAGTTCGAACAGCGCCCATCCATCGAGCCCGCGCGTGTCGATCGGCGTCGCGTCCGCCTTCGGACCGAAATCATAAAGATTGCTCAGCAGAAACCGCAGCGTATTGCGGATCTTGCGATATTTATCGCCGAATTCCTGAATCGTCGCCGGGCTGGCCGGGATGTCGTTTTGATAATCGACGCTGGAGCACCACAGCCGCAGAAGATCGGCCCCGTGCTTGTTGATCTCCTGCGTGGCCGTGATGTATTCCTTGTCGGATTTGCTGACCTTCGTCCCGTCCGGCTTCATGACGAAACCATGGGTCAGCACCTGCTTAAACGGCGGCTTGCCGGTTGCGCCGAGGCCGGTCAGCAGCGAAAGCTGAAACCACCCGCGATGCTGATCGGACCCTTCTGAGTACAGATCGGCCGGGAAATTCAGCGGTGATCCCGGCTGATCCAGTACCGCATGCCAACTACTGCCCGATTCGAACCAGACATCGAAGATGTCTTTCTCCTTCCGAAGATTTTCCGGCGAAAACGCCGCCGGATATTTGAAATCCGCGCCGAGCAATTCCTTCGGCGAATCGGTGAACCACGCATCGCTTCCCTTCTCGCCAAATCGTCGGGCGACGGCCCGAACCGACTGTGGCGTGAGCAGCGCGTCTCCTTTTTCGTTGTAAAACACGGGGATCGGCAATCCCCATGCCCGCTGGCGCGAGACGCACCAGTCCGGGCGCGATTCGAGCATTCCGGCCAATCGCGTTTGTCCCCAGCGGGGAACGAAATCAATCCCTTGTTTGGCCGCTTCCAGCGCCCTGTCGCGCAGCGACGCCGGCTTTTCGCCGCCGACGGCGAACGGCTGATCCACCGCGACGAACCACTGCTCGGTGGCGCGGAAGATGATCGGCTTTTTGCTCCGCCAATCGTGCGGATAGCTATGGACGATCTTCTCCTCCGCCAGCAGCAGGTCGCGGGTCTTCAATTCTTCCACGATCAGGCGATTCGATTCCCAAACCGTTTTTCCCTGGATGAACGCGGGCGCGCTGTCATCGAATCGGCCGCTCGCCAGCACGGGGCTGTACACTTTCAGCCCTTCGCGGATGCCGGTCTCGTAATCGTCTTCGCCGTGTCCCGGCGCCGTGTGGACCAAGCCGGTTCCATCGGTCGTCGTCACGTAATCGGCCGCCACCACGCGTCCCTGCAGGCCGTCAATGAACGGATGGCGATAGGTCTGGCCGACGAGTTTCTCACCCGTCTCGCTGCCGGCGATCTCGAACGAATCGATTCCATTGCGATTCCTGAATACCCGCTCAATAAGTTCCTCGGCGACGAAGCCAACCCGCTCCCGCCCGCCGTGTTTGTATTTCACCCTGGCATATTTCACCTTCGGATTCACGGCCACTGCCAAATTCGCGGGCAATGTCCATGGAGTCGTTGTCCAGACAATAAAAAATGTGTTCTTCTCCGTCTTGTTTTCAGCCGGGAATTCCACGTAGACGCTGGCGTCCTCCACGTCCTTGTATTCCAATTCCGCATCGGCCAGCGCGGTTTGATTCTCAACCGACCACGGCACCGGCTTGAGTTTCTTATACACAAGTCCCTTTTCGACGAACCGCGCAAAAACCTCCAGCGTTTTCGCCTCGTAATCCCGGCTCATGGTGAGATACGGATTCGCCCATTCGCCCAGGATTCCCAGCCGCTGAAATTGCTCGCCTTGGATTTTGACGTATTTGTCCGCGTATTCGTGGCAAAGCCGCCGAACCTCGGTGACATTCATCTGCCGAAGCTTCGGCCCCAAATCCTGCTGAATTTTGTGCTCGATCGGCAATCCATGGCAGTCCCATCCCGGCACGAACGGGGTCTGATATCCCTGCATCGACCGGAACCGAAGGATGATGTCTTTCAGCGTCTTGTTGATGAGATGTCCGATATGGATGTCGCCGTTGGCGAACGGCGGGCCGTCGTGCAGAATCCATTTTCCGAGCGGGGCGCGGCGCGCCATCAGCTTTTCGTACAGGCGCATTTCGTTCCATCGTTTCAGCCGCGTCGGCTCATTGGCGGTGAGCTTGGCCTCCATCGCAAACGCCGTCTGCGGAAGGTTCAGCGTGGCCTTGTAATTCTTTTTCTCTTCCATTGGATCGCTCAGAGTTTAGCAAAACGGCCAAATAAAAAACCCTGCCATCGGGCAGGGCTTGGAAATTCCGGATGAACGCTCGGCCCTACCCATGTTGTCGCGGGATAATAATCACTATTCGGCCGATGACGGAGACTTTTCGCATATCGCAGCAATGTTATCGGAAAAATGGATGGTCTGCAATAATGGAACTTTTGGGTGGTGCGGCGGTGCTGCGCTTCTTTGTGGCGATCTCTTATTTTTCCCCTCTCCCGGTAATCCGGGAGAGGGCAGGGTGAGGGTGATTTCGACGATTCGTCGACTGCCACTGCTGCTTCCAAATGGCCCTCACCCCAACCCTCTCCCGGAGTACCGGGAGAGGGGATCAGAGTGAGGCGCCGCCACACATAAGAGTTACACCCAGTGTGGGGGCAGTTGAGAATTATTATCAAAGAGCCGGATTTTTTCGCCAAAAACACGTCCAAAACCTTCACCTCCCGGACCTATTTATAGAGGGTTGCATTTTCCGCTCGCGGCTCATCAGTGCCGGCGATCCGCAAAGAGGCATTTATGTCCATCGCCTTCGATTTTCATGCCGCCGCCGAACTATTCGCTTCCGAGGGGAGGTCCCACCGTTCTCCGCGAGATCTGGGGACTTTTGGGACATTGTGGGACATCGCATGTGCTTTTGAACGCGGCCAACCCCTTCAAACCGGTTCCGCCGATGTATGATCCGAAACAGGTCGGCGGTCCAGGCCGTTTTCGGTTTTCAGCAGATGAATTCTCCGCCATTTTCCGCCGGTGAAGCGCAGGAGCATGTACAGGCCGAGAATCCAGCCGTAGATGCACCCCATGATCCACGGGCCCGCGACGCCGGCGCTGGGAACCCATCGCGCCACCGCGTAGCCGCCGCAGACGCTGATCGACCAGCACAGGCACGCCATGACGATCATCGGGACGAGCGTATCGCCGGCTCCGCGCAAAGCTCCGCTGTAAATGATGTACATCGCGTCGGAAATCTCGTAAACCGCCGCGAAGAGCAGATACATCGAGCCGATGCGGACCACCGACGGGTCGGTGCTGAACACGCGGATGAGCGGCACGCGGGCGGTCACGTAAACGATTCCGCAAATCAGCACGTACCCGCAAGCGATGCCGAACGCCAAATGCGCGCGGGCCGCGGCGATGTCCGGACGCTTTCGGCCGATGTATCGTCCAACCAGCGCGGTGACCGCCGCCGAAAGGCCCACGGCCGGCAGAAAGCTCACGACCAGATAGCGGAACATGAACGCGTTGGCGGCCATGGCATCCGGCCCAAGCAGTCCCAGCACCGCGTTGCAGAACATCGACCAGGCCAGAACATCGCTGAACCACTGAAGGCCCGATGGAATGCCGACTTTGATGAGCGTCAAGAATTCCCGCCACCGCGGCCGCGGATCCATCGCATGAAACGTCATTCTGATTCGCTTGCGGAAGACCAGTACGATCAGGACGATCATCTCGCAGGTGACGCCGAGGTTTTGCGCCAGGCCGCGCCGGCGATGCCCCAGGAATGGAATCCGCAGTGCCCCAGCACGATGCACCAGGCGGCGAACGCATTGATGCTCACCCCGACGGCGGCGGCGGCCAGCAGCGGGTTGGGGTGATCGATCCCCAGCGAGAACTGCCCCAGTGCCGTCGAAATCAGCTTGATCGCCGCCGACAGCATTACGATGCGGAAGTAGGTCGCCTCCATGGCCGTCTCGGCCGCGGGATGATGGAACAGCTTGAAGATCGGATCGGCCAGCAGACCGAGCGGCTGCAAGAGCAACCCGAAAATAATTGCCAGCCAGATTCCCTGCCACAGGAATCTTCCGCACCGCCGGAAATCTCCGGCGCCGAAACTTTGGCTGACGAGGCTGTTGACGATGATGAGCGTTCCCATGCCGAGGGACAAAGGCGCGAAGGCGAGCATTCCGCTGTTGGACGCGGCCGTGGGCGGGATGACGCCCAGACGCGACAGAATCCACGTGTCGATGAACTGCATCACCGTGTACGACACCATCTGGGCCACGGTGGGCACGGCGAGGGCGAGCAGCTCGACGATGGGCCGGCGGGGAGAGTCGGTCATGGGCGGATGAAAGAAGTACAAGTAGCAAGTTGCAAGTGCAAGTTGGCGAAGAAGTGCAAGCAGCAGGCACAAGTTGAAAACTCTTGCCTGCTGCTTGCACTTGTTACTTGCACTAATTCACGCGGCCGACGCCTGTGCCCGCGTCGCCTGTTTGGGCAATTGGCAAAGCCGAAGGATCGGGCCGTGAAAATAATTGCGCAGGATTTTGAACTGCGGCTCGATCTGCGCGGGATCGGAATTGGTGATGACGACTCCGTCGATGCCGCCGCCTTCAAACGCGCGGTTGGCTGGGACGATGGGCAGATCGCGGTAGACCAGCTTGTCGAACGCCCGATGGTCGTCCGAGATGCAGCGCATTTGCAGGCCGTTGGACCGGCAGGCGTTATAGGTGGCCCAGATGTTGTCGCTGAATTCGGCCAGGACGACGCGCCAGACGCTGTTGCGCCGGGCCCAGTCGCCAATCATGTCGGCGTGGCGGCGGTATTCAAACACGGTCTCGATCGCCTGCCGCGAAATGGGATCGGGGGCGGTGAAAACCTGCATGAGGGAGCGCAGACGCGCCGACCAGATCCCCGCCGTGGCGGCGCGGCTCTGGCCGGCGTGGGCGGCCAGGGCCTTGTACCGCATGTTCCAATCCTGCCAGTAAACCTCCGACAGTCGCCTGGGCAGATGCCGGATGGCGACCGTGAGTTGGTCGCGGATTTGGCGCGAATCTCGGACGGATCAGGGTCGCCGCCCTTTGTAAACGCGGCCTGGATCCGAAACACGATGTCGTCGCGACGGTCGATGCGGAATCCCGCGTCCACGATGCGAAAGCTCAGATTGTATTCCGCCGCCTGGCCGGCCAACCTGGCGAATCCGCCGATCCGGTCCAGAACGGATTTACGGAAACAGGTGGCGCCGAGCGTGAGCAGCGACGGCAACGAGCAGGGGGCCGCTTTGTCGTCCGGCAGCAAAAGCCTGCCGGTCACCGCGCCAATTTTGGAATCGGAATGAATGTGCGAAAGCAACGAGGCGATCGCCGGGCCGTCGGCCGGATAAGCGTCGTCGCGAAGATTCACGATGTATTGCCCGCTGCACGCCGCCAACGCTTTGTTGGCGCCGGCGGGACCTTGATCGAAGCGATTGCAAATCAGATGGACGTTCGGCAGTTCCGCCCGGACCGCGGCAACGGTCTCGTCGGTCGATGCGTTGTCGACGAGAAACGCCTCCCACTGGTCCGCCGCGAGGGGGGTGGTCGCGGATACATACCGGAGAATGTCCAACGACGCCTGGCAGCGGTCCCTGGCCGTAAGAATATAACTGAGTCGCATGTCTGTCCCAATTATCGGACGGAACGGGCCGGCAGGTTTAGTTCGATCGGCCGTTCGTCCGATAAATAAATTCATGGCGGCCAATCAGAAGATTTGCGGTTTGGAGCGCCTGGCGGCGGTGCGGCAAAATGCCCGCGATGCGGGCCGGGTCGTCGTGCTTTGCCACGGATGTTTCGACATCATTCATCCGGGGCACATCCAGCATCTGGAATATGCCCGGTCCCTGGGGGACGAGCTGATCGTGACGGTCAGCGCTGATTCGCAGGTCGGCAAGGGCGTGGATCGGCCGCTGATTCCCGACGATTTGCGGGCCGGCAGCCTGGCGGCGCTTCAGTGCGTCGATTGGGTGCACGTCAATCCGCATCCCACGGCCGTGGAGCTGTTGGAGACGCTTCGGCCCGACATTTACGTCAAGGGCAAGGAATATGAGAACAATCATGATCCGCGTTTCGTGGCCGAGCAGCAGACGGTGACGAAACACGGCGGCCGGGTGGTTTTTTCCAGCGGCGACGTGGTTTACTCGTCAACGGCCCTGATTCAGGCGATGGAAGGCCACGAGCCGTTTTTCGATGAGAAAGTCGCTCGCTTCCGCGAAAAATTCGGCCTGTCCGCCCAATCGCTGACGCGCCTGATCCACCAATTCCGCGGTCAAAAGGTGATGGTGGTCGGGGATTACATCGTGGATCGATACCATTTCTGTGACGCAACGGGAATCGCCGGCGAGGGGCCGATGATGGCCCTGCGGCAACTTCAGAGCCAGGATTTTGACGGCGGGGCCGCGGTGATCGCGCTTCATCTCGCCAGCCTGGGAGCGCTGCCGACGCTGGTGACCGGCCTGGGCGACGATCCGCAGTCCCATCAGACGGCGATGCGCCTCAGAGGCCGGGGTCTGATCGTGGAATCTTCCGCGCATCGGCAGCAGATCGTGACCAAGAGCAGGTATCTGGCCGACCAGACCAAGCTGTTCAAGGTGGACCGTGGAACGATCGATCCGATCGATTCCCAGTGCGCTGCCGTCGTCGGCGAGAAAATCCTGGCCGCGGCGCAGGGCGCGGCCGCGGTGATCTTCGCGGATTTTGGATATGGATTGATCACCGAATCGCTTCTGGAACGCATCATGCCCCCGCTGCGGAAAATGGTGCCGATCGTGACGGCGGACGTCAGCGGCCGCCAGAGCAGCCTGCTGTGGTTCAAATCCGTGGACCTGCTGTGCCCGACGGAGCGGGAGATGCGCGAAACGCTTCACGATTTCTCCAGCGGACTTGGCGCGCGGTGTGGCGGCTGCTCAGCGAAACCGGCGCTCGCCAGGCGATTATCACCCTCGGCAAGCAGGGCCTCGTGACCTTCAGTCCGCCCCAGCGGGCGGCCGATGCGCCGCTGGGCCGCCTGGCCAGCGAATATCTTCCGGCCCTTTCCCATCGCGTGGTCGATCCGCTCGGCTGCGGCGATGCGCTGCTGGCGACGGCGAGTGTTGCCCTGGCCTGCGGCGCATCGCTGCACGCCGCGGCCTATTTGGGTTCCATCGCTGCGGCGCTGGAAATCCAGCAGGTGGGCAATCAACCGATCACCGGCGAGGAATTGACCGGCGCCGTGAACGACCGCATACCGGCCGCCGCTCGAATGGCATCGTGAGGGATTTTTCGCTCGCACGCGCCGATTCAGCGGTTGATGGGCGGACGCTGATTGCTCGGCACCAGTTCGCCGAA
Organism: uncultured Phycisphaerales bacterium; assembly: GCA_963771925.1. Classification (GTDB taxonomy): domain Bacteria; phylum Planctomycetota; class Phycisphaerae; order Tepidisphaerales; family Tepidisphaeraceae; genus PALSA-1353. The sequence continues at coordinate 221,825 of CAVYVE010000005.1, read as the reverse complement.
CTGCTGCTCATATCGCTTGATCAATTGCTGCAACGAGTGCCCCAGCCGCTTGGCATTCAGATAGGACATCACCACTCGGTCGGTGATCTTGAGCAGCAATTGTTGCTGGCCGGTCTGCGGATTGGGGTTGGGCATATTGAAGCCCAGATCGATGATGACTTCATCGGCGGTGGCGTGAATCCGGTAGGCGTTGCTGTACATCTGCCGCAGTTCGCGCTCGTCCAGAAGAACCTGAACATTGGGTTGCGTGCCGTCTTGTATGTCCTCTGCCATGCGTCTCCTGTTGTTTGAAGGCCGGACATTGTGGCGATTCGAGGAGGGAAAGTCCACAATCGCCTCGCGGCGTCACCGTATTTTCTTTTCGACTTCGTCCCTCAATTTTTGCACTACTCGCTCAATCACGGGCGTCCATTGCCCATGGGATTCCTGGCGAAACAGCCGCATGGTCGGATACCACGCCGTGTCGTCGCCCCGCAGATACCAGCGGAAATCCGGAACGAACGGAATCAGCGTCCAAACCGGTCTTGCCAGCGCGCCCGCCAAATGGGCAACGGCGGTGTCGACGCTGATCACCAAGTCCAGTTGCTCGATGAGCGCGGCGGTCTCGGCGAAATCGCTCAGCGATTGGGTGAAATCGACCAACTCAAGCCCCGGCGGCGGGACCGCCTTTTTATTATCCTTCGATTTTTGCAGGCTGAAAAATGTGACGCCTTCCACTTTCGCCAATCCGGCCAGCCTCGGCGGGATCGAGCGAGCGGTTCGGGTCGTTTTTGTGTTTCGGATTCCCCGCCCACGCCAGGCCGACGCGGAGCCGGCTTGCGGAGGGCGTGGCCGATTGAACGCGCGCTTGCCAGATTTTGCACCGGGCCGGGTCGGTTCGCAGATAGGGAACGTCCGCGGGAATGTTTTGCGTCGTGGTCCCCAGGGCCAGGGGAAGGCTCATCAGCGGAATGTGCCAGTCGTAACTCGGCAACTGCTTCGTTCTCCGCGTACACGAGGCGGACGCCGGTGCATGTTTCCACCAACGACTTCAGCGGCCAGGGGCATTGCACGATGACGCGCGCTCCCGCTGCGCGAAGACCGAAGCGTAGCGCGAACTGAATGACATCGCCGACGCCTTGTTCGCTGTAGAGAACAATCGTCTTTGCCGGCCACGTCGGGATGTCCGGTGGGGGGCAGGCCCCATTGCCGGCCGGGATCGAGGCGTTTGTTGGCTTCGAACGTGTCGCACTCCCAGCGCGCTTCGTATTCGCGCCAGCCACGTTCGAAATCTCCCAGGGTGATGAGGCACATGGCCCATTGCCCGCGCGCTTCTCCATTGGAAGGATCGAGTTCGAGCAAGCGGCGCCAGATTTCGGTGGCCTCTTCGAATCGGCCCAGCTCTTTCATGCCGTCGGTCACCAGTTTGATGGTTGCCGCGCCGGGCGGCTTGGCGGGCGGGGGCGGAAATAGCAGGTCCCTTGCCGCGTCGCGTTGGTTGTCCTTGCACAGGGCCAGGATCAAATCGTGACGGATTCCCTCGAATACCGGATTCAGGTCCAGCGCTTTCCTCAGTGCTTCGATGGCGTCTTTCATGTCGCCGCGTTTGGCCAGACAAACACCCAGGCGATGCCATTGTTCCGCCCCGTCCGGCCGAAGCTCGATGGCCTTGCGCCGAGCGGCGATGGCCCGGTCGAAATCATCCAGCCGTTCGCAGCCCAGGCCCAGATTGGACCATGCGTCGAGATACGTCGGCTCCGCGTCGACGGCCTGTTGAAAGAGATCGCGTGCCTCGATAAGCCGATCGCCCTCGCCGACGACGATGCCCAGATGGTTCAGAGCCGTCGCAAAGTTCGGCGCCGCCGCCAGAATCTGCCGATAAATGCCCTCCGCGTCGGCCAGCTTGCCTTGAGATTTGCATTGTTCGGCCAGTTGCATGGCCTGCTGGAGAGTCATCGGCGGCATGAACGAAATAGTAGCGGAAAATCGGAATTCCGAAATCCGCTTGACCACTCCATTTAGCCCCCGGTGATTCACCGGGGGCTAAATGAAGCGGTCGCATCCTTCGGATTTCTGATTTCGGGTTTCGGATTTTCCCCGATATCCTGTTGAGCATGGAAATCCGCATGATGACGGCGGCCGATCTGGACGGGGTCAAGGACATCGATGCCACCGCGGAGTCCGGGCAATACCTCCACGTCGAGGGCGGCGGCGAGGGGCTGGAGAGGTCGTGGAAAACGCAAATGCGTCCGTTGCGGGAAAAACGCCTGCATCGCCATCCGCTGGGCGACGAACAGGAGTTTGCGATCAAGCAGATCGTCTCCGGAGCCGATGAAGGTGTTGCGCTGGTGGCCGAGCACGAGGGCCGGCCGGTTGCCGTCGCCGCCGCCCGGCCGGACCCCCTGGCCGGGGTCTTGCGATTGATCGACTTGCGCGTTGACTTTGATTTCCGCCGCCAGGGATTGGCGTCGGCACTTGTATTCCAGATCATTCATGAAGCGAAACAGAAAAACCTGCGGGCCGTCGCGGCGGAATCGGCCGCGGACGATTTCCCGGCGCTGCAGCTCCTGGCCAAGCTCGGCTTCGAGCCGGCCGGCCTGGACACGCATTACCGCTCGAATCACGATCTGGTCAAGGAATCGGTGGTTCTCTTCTTCTATCTCACGCTGAATTGAAGGCCGCCATGAGCGATACATTGCTTCAGAAAATGCCAAGCGACGGTTGCGAGGCGCAGGAGCGGGAGCCCTATCCCCCCGACAGCGCCGGCGAAATCATGACGGCGCACGTCACCGCCCTGCCTCGCGATTTTACGATCGAGAAGTCGGTCGCCGAGCTTCGGCGAATTCATGAGGAATCGGGGCACATGAATTACGTTTATGTGCGTCGACGAGCAGCGGCGGCTCGTGGGGGTGCTGTCGATGCGCGACCTGATCCTGGCCCCGCCCGGCAGTCTGCTGGGCAATATCATGATCCCGGGCGTCAAATCCGTGCCGGCCACCATGGACCAGGAGGAAGTGGCTCGGCAGATGCGCTCATCGCAGTTTTTGGCGCTGCCGGTGGTCGATGCCGATCAGCGCCTCTGCGGCCAGATCACGCTCGATGATGTGATGGACGTCATTCAGGAAGAGGCCACGGAAGACGTGCAGCGCATGTTCGGCGCCGGGGCCGAGGAACGATTGAACAGCTCCTGGCAGTTCAGTTTCTCCAAGCGCATCTGGTGGCTGCAAGTGAACCTGGCGACGGCGTTGCTGGCCGCGCTGGTCATCGCCATGTTCGGCGGAATCGCTCAGCCGGCTTTCGGTGCTGGCGATTTTTATCCCGATCGTCTCAAGCATGGGAAGCAACGCCGGGGCGCAGGCCATGTCGGTGGCCATCCGCGGCATCACGCAAGGCCGCACCGATCGCAAACTCCTGCGTCACGTCCTGGCCAGGGAAGCCATCGTCGGAGTTCTCAGCGGCGTCGTGATCGGCATCACCACCACCATCATCGCGATGATGTGGCAATTCCATCACGGCCTGGTCCTGGGAGCCGTCGTCGGGCCGCGATCGTCATCACGCAAACCCTGGCCTGCGTCAGCGGAGCGGCGATTCCGTTTGTCATGCGTCGCCTGGGGTTCGATCCGGCCCAGTCCGCGACGATCTTCGCAACGACGATCACCGATGTGGCCGGTTTTGCGAGCCTGCTGGGTTTGGCGACGATCTGCGCCGGCTGGATGCGATAGAGGAAATTCGAATTTCGAATTTCCCGTCACCCTGCTTTTTTCATCGAGATTCCCGCGGCCTTGGCCAGGGCCTCGGCCTTGTCGGTCTTCTCCCAACTGAAGCCGCCGTCCGGTCCCGGCGGCCGGCCGAAATGGCCGTGCCGGGCGGTCTGCTTGTAAATCGGCCGCAGCAGATCGAGATGCCGGATGATGCCGCGAGGCGTCAGGGGGAAATGCTCCTTGATCAAGCTCCGCGATCTGGTCCTCGGGGATGAGGGCGGTGTTCTCCGTGCTGACGGTCACGGAAACCGGATGGGCCACGCCGATCGCGTAGGCAAGCTGCACTTCGGCGCTGCGGGCCAGACCCGCGGCCACGATGTTCTTGGCGATGTAGCGGCCCATGTAGCAGGCGCTGCGATCCACCTTGGACTGGGGTCCTTGCCGCTGAACGCCCCGCCGCCGTGGGCGCCGCGGCCGCCGTAGCTGTCGACGATGATCTTCCGCCCGGTCAGGCCGGTGTCGCCGTGCGGGCCGCCGACCACGAATTTGCCGGTCGGATTGATGTGGAAAACGATGTCGTCGTTCCACAGCTTTTTGGGGATGACCGGCTTGATGACCTGCTCGATGATTTGCCGCCGGGCTTTTTCGCTGATGCAGTCATGTCTTCTTGTCCAGCACGGTTTCATCGTGCTGCGTGGAGACGACCACCGTATGCACGCGCGTCGGCCGCTCGCCGACGTATTCGATCGTGACCTGGCTCTTGCCGTCGGGGCGCAGCCAGGGGAGCTTGCCTTTGAACCGCACCTCCGCCAGCCGCTCGACGAGGCGATGGGCCAGATGAATCGGCAGCGGCATCAGTTCCGGGGTTTCGTCGCAGGCGTAGCCGAACATCAGGCCCTGGTCGCCGGCCCCCTGTTCGCTGGTCGTCGTCCTCGGCGCGATCGACGCCGCGGGCGATGTCCGGGCGATTGCGAATGGATGGCCGTCAGCACGCCGCAGCTTTGGTAATCGAAGCCGATCTCCGGATGCGTGTAGCCGATCTCGCGGATGGTGTCGCGGGCGACCTGGGCGGCATCGATGTAAGCCTCGGTGGTGATCTCCCCGGCCAGAACGACCTGCCCGGTGGTCACCAGCGTTTCGCAGGCCACCCGGCTGCGCGGGTCCTGCGCGAGAATGGCGTCAAGAACGGCATCGCTGATCTGATCGGCCACCTTATCGGGATGGCCCATGGTGACGGATTCGCTGGTGAATAGATGAGTCTTGCGTCGAAATTGCGGGGACATTAAAAGCCTCCAAAGGAACGGTTTAAGCGGATAAACGAGAGAATTTACAGGCTCGCGGTGCGTTGGGCAAGAAAGACAGGTTGGGTCTGGGGTTTTATCTGATTTTTCGCCACATCCGCACCAGCTTGCAACGGGGTCGTCGATGCACTACCTTTACCGGCAAATCCGCTTTTAGACCAAAATTTCAGGAGAAACCCGTTGAGAATTCGGCGGCCGGCTCGAGTAACCGTGGGATTAGCGATTTCTGCACTGATGGTCGCCGCGGCATCGGGTTATGCCGAACCGGCCACACAGCCCTCTGGAGACAGCTTGTCCCCGCCCGTACATTTGACCGCGGAGCAGGATCATCAAAGGGTGATGAACCTCCTGCACATTACTTCGCTTCCGCCGGGGGCATCGGGGCAGCATCCGAATCTGGATGAGTCCAAGGCGAACCCGTATCCGAATCTGCCCGATCCATTGGTCTTGAACAATGGCAAGAAAGTAACGACCGCGGCGATGTGGTGGACCCAGCGCCGGCCGGAAATCCTGGAATATTTTGAACGAGAGATTTATGGCCGGACTCCCAAAAACACGCCGAAGGTGACGTGGGAAGTCACAAAAACGGATAATAATCGGAAGACCATCACCAAGCATCTGGTGGGCCATGTCGATAATTCATCTTATCCGTTCATCACGGTGAACATTGAATTGACGCTGACGACGCCTGCCAACGCCAGCGGCCCGGTGCCGGTGATGATGCAGTTCAACGGCGGACCATTTCTCTTCCGCCGGCGCGGACCGGCTACTCGGCCCGGCGGCAGAACCACTGGATTCACTGGCTTCGGCGGCTTCGGCCGCATGAATGGTCCCACGTGGCAGCAGCAGGTGCTGGCCAAGGGATGGGGATACGCCACGATCAACACCAGCACTATCCAAGCGGACAACGGAGCCGGATTGACCGAGGGGATCATCGGACTGGTGAACAAGGGCCAGCCTCGCGCTGGACGATTGGGGCGCACTGGCCGCCTGGGCGTGGGGCGGCAGCCGGGCGCTGGATTACTTCCAGACCGATCCGGCGGTGGATGCGAAGCAGGTGGGCATCGAAGGCCATTCGCGTTGGGGCAAATGCACGCTCCTGGCAATGGCGCTGGATCAGCGTTTCGCCATTGCCTATGTCAGTTCCTCCGGCGAAGGCGGCGCGAAATTATTCCGTCGCAATTGGGGCGAATTGGTCGAGAACGTCGCCGGTTCCGGTGAATACCACTGGATGGCGGGCAATTTCCTCAAATATGCCGGACATTGGAACGATCTGCCCGTTGATTCGCACGAGTTGATCGCGCTTTGCGCTCCGCGCCGGTTTTTATCAGCGGCGGGATCACGCAAGGCGATGCCTGGGTCGACGCCCGCGGAATGTTCATGGCCACGGCGGCCGCCAGTCCGGTTTACGAGCTTCTGGGAAAAAAGGGCCTGGGCACGACCGTCATGCCCCCCGTCGGCACCCCCCTGATCGACGGCGACCTCGCCTTTCGCCAGCACAACGGCGGACATACCGACGTTCTGAACTGGCCAACGTTTATTCAGTTCGCCAGCCGCTATCTCAAGGCCCCTCCGGCAACAACGGCCAGCGAATCGAAGTAGGGCGATCGCTCATTCAAAGATAATCTCACGCAGAGGCGCAGGCGCAGAGGAATTCAGGAGCAATTTTCTCTGCGCCTTGGTGCCGTGCGCCGGGATGAGATTTTTTTGTGAGATACGAGAATGCGGTCGCTCCAGTAGATAATCACTTCGGATTTCATGCCGATCTTTTACTCAAACAGCGGCATCTGGCGGGAATCCTGAGCAATCGAATCCGTCTCGCCATCGGGGAAGCGCGTCGCCAGACGGTCGCCGGGCTTGCCGGCCGCGGTTCTAAGCATACATTAATCGCCCGCGCGGCTGGGGAATCGGGCGGCCCAGGGACTGAGCGGTTTCAACCCACTCCTTGGCAATCCGTTCAACCGCTTTCAGCGCCTTTGATTTTGTCGCCCCATCAGCGGCGCACCCCGGCAGCTCCGGGACTTCGGCGACAAATGCTTTATCGTCATCGCTCCAGTAAATGATCACTTCGTATTTCATACCGATCACTCCGAAACACACAGGCGATATTCTACCAGAATTTGACGAACTTGCCTAACCTGATATGGCTTTGCCTTGCCGCCGGGCAAAGGTTGAAGGTTGATGATCTCTTTCACCCCTTTGCGAAAAAAAATGTGGTGACCTCCCTTAACGCGGCCGGAGAATCCGAGGTGGTCCAACAACCGACAAAGGTCGCGGAAGCGAACATTTGAATCGGAACGGCCCGATAGAACGGCATCGAGAATCTTTTGCAATGCGGCCATGTTTCCAATTCCTAATCAAACAGCGACATCTGCCGGGAATCCTGGACAATCGAATCGGTTTCCCCGTCGGCAAAACGCGTCGCCAGGCGGTCACCAGGCTTCGCGGCGGTCGAACTGCGCAGAATCTGGCCGGTCTTCTTCAATGTCGTGATCGTGTATCCGCGATTCAGCACGGCCTGGGGCGAAAGGGCCTGCAATTGGCGGTCAAATGCGTCCAAACGGGCGGAGCGAATCTTCAACGAGGAACGCCCGGAAATCGAGAGTCGCGGCTCCAGCGCGACCAAACGGTGCCGCGCATGGCCCAGTCTCGCACCCAGCGCCAATGTCGCCGACTTTTGCCGCTCATCCAGCAGTTGCCGGAGCATCTGGATGCGGTCCAGCGGGCGGCGGAGAAATTCGTGCCGTTCGATCCCGGCCAATCGCTGGCCGGCATCCTGCACGGTTTGGCCCGCGGCGCGATCGAGACGCATCCGCAGTTGCCGCACGTTGTCGCCGGCGCGGTTCCAGTGGGCGGTGATGACCTGGGCCGCCTCCGTCGGCGTGTGGGCGTGATAATCGGCAACCAGATCGCTGATGGTGCAATCGACCTCGTGGCCGATGCCGGTGACGATGGGGATGCGTGAAGCGGCGATGGCGCGGGCGACGATTTCCTCGTTGAACGACCAAAGGTCTTCCAGCGATCCGCCGCCGCGGGATAACAGGATCACATCGACTCCGCCGACATCCGCCGAGCGGCGGTTGAGGTGGCCAATCGCCTCCGCGATCTGGGCGGCGCTGCCTTCGCCCTGCACGGGAACGTGGTACAGCATCAGTTTCAGCCACGGAAATCGGCGAAGAACCTTCAGCATATCCTGCAATGCGGCGGTGGCTTGGCTGGTCAGCAGCACAATTCGCATCGGATAAAGCGGGATCGGCTTTTTGCGTTCCGCGGCGAAAAGCCCCTCGGCGGCAAGCTTGGCTTGCAACTGCCGAAACGCCAGTTCCAGCGCCCCCGTCCGGCCGGCTGGAGATGCTGAACTTGAAGCTGATACCGTCCCTGCGGCGCGTAAACCGCGACTCGGCCGGTGGCGATCATTTCCAAGCCGTCTTCCAGCTTGAATTGCAATCGCGACGCCGAATCGCGCCACATGACGCAGTTGATGCAGGCCGCGGAATCCTTTAGCGTAAAATAGAGGTGTCCCGATGCCTGGCGATTGCTGACGTTGCTGGCCTCGCCGCGGACGGTGACCGTCCCCGGCACGCCGGATTTGATCGCTTTCTCAATGGCCGCGGTGAGCTGGCTGACGGTCAGGGCTTCGACGTCCCCGGCGGGGGGATTGGACGAGCGCGCGGTCCCGCGCGCGGGACTTGGCCAATCGATCGTGAAAGTCGAAGAAGTTTTCGGGCATTTGCGGAAACTATAACCGGGCCGACACGGCCCGGCTCTGTCCATCACGGCCGAAGGACTTCGGTGATCAGCCGGTATTTCAATTCGTGGTGTTCGTACGGGAATTCGTGCTTGTGGAACGGATAGACTTCCATCTGCTTCTCGGCCGTGATGTGGTTGTACGCGGCGTAAACGGAGCTGGGGGGACAGATGTCGTCCCACAGGCCATTGGAAACAACGGTGCGGCAGGTGATCCACGGGGCGAGGTTCAGGCAGTCGAAATAGCTCAGCGTGCGGATCGTCTGGTCGTACAGGTGAGGGAAGGATTTTAGAAACCCGGTGATCTCCGGATAGGGACCGGCCTGCGCGATGGTGATGGCCCGGCGGAAATCGCACAGAAACGGAATGTCGGCCAGGGCGAGAATCGGTTTGCGCGACAGCGCCGCGGCGACGAGACTCAACCCTCCGCCCTGGCTGGCGCCGGTGACGGCCAACCGGCCGGCATCCACTTCCTCACGGCGAGCCAGCACTTCCAGCGCCCGGACGGCGTCGGCGTAAACGTAGCGGAAATAATACGACTTGGGGTCGCGGATTCCGGCCGTCATCCAGCCGAGATGATGCCCTTCGGGATATGCCGCCGCATCCTGGGATTGGCCGTTCTGCCCGCGGCAGTCCATGCTCAGAACACAGATTCCCTGTGCGGCGAAGGGAATGAGATCAAGCGGCCGGGCCGCGCGGCCGCCGTAGCCGTGATACACGCACAGGCCGGGACATTGGCCGCGGGCGTCGGGGCGGAGAAACCAGCCCGCCAGCCGGCCGCCGCCGAAGCCGTCGAATCGAACCGCGAAGCACTGCAATCCGCGCGTCGGCAGATCGTACGGAATCAGTTCCGCATTGAGCGGCTGCTTTTCCGATTGCGACAGGGTGGAAGCCCAGAAAGCTTCGAAATCCTCCTGGCGATAGAGCGTCGGCTTGTATTGCCGAAGCTGTTCCAACGGCATGTCGATTGAAGGCATGTTGGGCTCCGCGGAAAATCCGCGGCAATCATAAAGGATGAAATCAGAAATCCGAAATCCGAAATCGGAAACGATCAGGTTTGGGCCCGGTTGAGAAGGGTGAACGTCGTTTGCGGATCGACCAGTTCCTGGAATTGCGCGACCAGGAAGAATCGGCCGTCGGACTGGTGCGAACACCGCATGACCCGGCAGCGGATGGCCAGGTATTGATTGTCGGCCACGGGAATTCGGATGACCAGACCTGCCGAGGGCATCATGGCCCGCGTCTGGACCAGGCCGACGGTTTCGGCCGAGACGTTGTTCACGGTTGCGGGGAATGGCTCGTCCAGCAACTCGCCGCGAACGGGAAAGACCACGGCTTGACGTTCCGACGTCCAGCCGGCCGAGCAGGCGCTTGTGCCCCGATCCGGAGAAGCGGTCGACCGGATGGCCCACGATTTGTTGCAGAAGATGAGCGGGAAGACGCATGAGAGCTATCCTGATTATCGGAACGGAAGGGGTGGCAGCTAAACATCCGCAAGGGTTTTAATGCGATTTAATCGGGCGGCTTCGCACCGGGCCAGCCAATCCATTTTCTCAAGCAAGACGTAAGCTTTGCGAAAATAATTTCGCGCGGTTTGCCGGTCGTTCCGGGCCACGCTTAACTCGGCCAATTCTTCGAACACGAATCCGTCGAGATCGCTTCTTTCGGTCATGTCGGCTTCCAGGGCCGTTTGAATTTCCATTGCCTCTTCCAGGCGGTTGTTCAGGCGCAGAAGCTTGGCGACCGACCATCGCGCGATGAATTTCGCCTTGGCGTCGCCGTGTTGATCGTGATGGAATCGAGCTTTTTGCAGCAGCGCGAGCGATTTTTCGTAGTCGCCGCGGTCGTGACAGGTCCAACCCGCGTTGTTGTAGAGCGGGCCGAGCCAGGATTTGAGCGATTCATCCGACGAGGATTCGACGGATTCGATGGCTCGTGAATTCCAGCGAAGTTGCTCGTCCGGATCGGGATGAGCGATGGCCATCATGTGTGCCGCATCGACGGCCAGGGAATCGAGACGGTTTTCGGCGGCGAGACGGTAAGCGGATTCAAACAGCGGCAGCGCCGCCTTGGGATTCTCGGCGGAGTTATACGTCCGGCCCCTTTCCAGCAGGCAACGAACGCGCGGCCGGCGCATGTCGGGCGTCAACCGCGATTCCGCCTCGTCGAGCACGGCGTGGGCCTCGGCGAATTGTCCGCGTAGAGAATGCGTGCGGGCGATTTGGGTCAGCAGTTCGACGTGATAAGCGGGATCGGATGGCGCGCGGCAGGAGTTCGCGGAATTTTCGTTCCGTGCCGGAAGGATCGCGTAAATTCCACAGCGATTCCAGATCGGGAAGATCGGCCGTCATTCGGAATCCCAAGATACGAAGAAGGGCGTTTTTTGCCACAGTTTCCCACGGGCCGTGTGCCGGGTGAGCCGTGGGAGGCTATACTGCGGACAGAATGAATTATCAGTATATTCCAGCGGCGATTTTAATGGGAGCGATGTTTTCCGGCAGTGTTTTAGGACAGAAAAATCCGGCCATGCAACCTTCCACTCCGGCCCTGCATCGCAACGAAACTCCACAGCAGCATGATGCGCGAATGGAATGGTGGCGAGAAGCGAAATTCGGGATGTTCATCCATTGGGGCGTCTATTCCGTTCCCGCCGGCGTCTATAACGGCAAAAACATTTCCGGCATCGGCGAATGGATCATGCACGACGCGAAGATTCCCGTCGCGGAATATGCAAAGTACGCCCAGCAGTTCGATCCGGTGGGATTCGACGCGGATCAGTGGGTCAGGACGGCGCAGCAAGCGGGTATGAAATACATTGTCATCACGGCGAAGCACCATGACGGCTTTGCCATGTTTCAAACGGCGGTGGATGGCTACAACATCACCGACGCCACGCCGTTCGACCGCGATCCTCTGGCGGAGCTGGCCGAGGCGTGCCAGGCCGCGGGGATAAAGCTGGGATTTTATTATTCGCAATGCCAGGATTGGCATCATCCCGGCGGCGAGGCCTTCGGCGGCCATTGGGATAAAGCCCAGGATGGGGATTTTGATGCCTATCTGAACAAGGTCGCGCTGCCGCAGGTCAGGGAGCTTCTGACCAATTACGGGCCGGTGGCGGAGTTTTGGTTCGATACGCCGACCAGCCTGATGACGCCGAAGCGCGCCGCGGAGTTTTTGCCGCTGCTGGACCTGCAGCCGCAGATGATTGTGAACGATCGTCTCGGCGGCGGGTTCAAAGGCGATTTCGAGACCCCGGAGCAGCACATTCCCCCGCGGGGATTTCCCGGACGGGATTGGGAAACGTGCATGACCATCAACGACACCTGGGGCTACAAATCCGCCGACACGAATTTCAAATCGGCCCAGACGCTGCTGCGCAATCTGGTGGATATCGTCAGCAAAGGCGGCAATTACCTGCTGAATGTCGGGCCCAACAGTGGGGGGATCATTCCGCAGCCGGAGTTCGATCGGCTCATGGCGATGGGCGCTTGGCTGAGGATCAACGGCGAGTCCATTTACGGGACGGGTCCGACCCCGTTCGGACCCGAGGCGGGGCAATTTGATCCGAAGAAAAAAGACAAGGACGGCAAGGCGGTTTGGGTCGAGAAGTGGAATTGGCGCTGCACAACCAAGCCGGGAAAGCTGTTTATCCATTTGTTCAAATGGCCGGGAAGGACATTCAAGCTCGCGGGAGTCAAAGGCACGGTGAGGCGCGCGTACATGCTGGCCGATGAGCAGCACAGCGGGTTGTCGGTTGACCAGGAAGGGGATCGGCTGTCGGTCAAGCTGCCCGGGGCGGCGCCGGATGCGATTGATTCGGTGCTGGTGTTGGAAGTGGCGCCGGCCCGGCGTGTGGTCACGCCGGGCTAAATGGGGGGATCGAAAGTGGATTGAGATAGAATGAGCCTGTGCCCACGCTGGCCATTATGTTTACCGTTTCGACGTACGGGACGTGGCTGCGCGGCGATGCGCGGGATGGGTCGACGATGGGATTGTCTTTCCAGCGAATCCGCAACTCGAATGCGCGGATCGTGCGCGGCTTAAATATCCTCCTTATTACTTTCCGAACGAGATTCGGCTTGAAGTTGGCCAGGCCATCGGCGAATCGCTGATTTCTCGAATGGGGGTCGTCCTGCTGGCCCTATGCGTGCAGTCATGGCACGCGCATTTCGTGACGGCAGCGACTCCGCGTGATGTTTCGGAGATCGTCAAGTGTGCCAAGGATGCGGCGAGATGGAAACTGCGATTGGATCGGCCGATATGGGCGACCGATTATGACAAGCGATTCTGTTTCGATCCATCGTCGGTGCGGAAACGGATCGACTACGTGGAACGGCATAATGTTCGCGACAATCTTCCGCGACGCCCATGGACGTTCATCCGCGATTGGCATGAACCGACGATTTCTCCATTTAGCCCGCGGTGAATACACCGCGGGCGCCCGGCGTGTATTCACGCCGGGCTAAATGGAAAATCGGACGTTGATTTAATTCCGAAAATCAATATTGCGGGCCGCCGGGGTTGATGTCTTTGTTCCACAATAGAATCCCGCCGGCCATGCTCTTGATGTTCTTGAAACCCTGTTGACGCAGGAATTGCGTGAATTGCATGGATCGGCCGCCGCTCTTGCAATGCACGATGATCCGGTCCTGCTCGTGACCCTTCAATTCGCCAATACGCTGCGGCAACTGTTGCAGCGGAATCAGCGTTGTGCCGGGAATACTGGTGATCGCCTGCTCGCTGGGCAATCGGCAATCGATGAACAGGAAATCCTCTTTTTTATCCAGCAGCGATTTGACCTGCCGGGGGGTGATTTCCCAATCCGGCTTGAACGAGTAACCCGGCGGAAGCCCGCTGGAATCGAGCGACGGATCGGGCACGGCCTTTCCATCGCCGGGCGATTTGGCGCGGCGAACCTCGGCTTCGGTCTCGGCCAGGCTCTTGGGATCAAGCGTGGGAACGCCGCAGAATTCCTCATAGTCGATCGGCTTGGTGATGGTCGGATGCTCTCCGCAGACCGGGCAAGCCGGGTCGCGCGCGCAGCTTGAAGTTTTTGAATTCCAGATCGAGCGAACTGAACGTGGTCAGGCGTCCGATGGCCGGCCGGCCGATGCCGAGAATGAGCTTGATGACCTCATTGGCTTGTAGCGTGCCGATGATCCCCGGCAGAACGCCGACGACGCCGCCTTCGGCGCAGCTCGGCACCGAACCGGGGTCCGGCGGCTCGGGATACATGCAGCGATAGCACGGCCCGCGCTCGCCGGGGCGATTCGGATTCGGCAAATGCGGGGCGAACACCGTCACCATTCCTTCAAACCGGAAAATGGAGCCGTACACGTTCGGCTTTTTCAGAAGCACGCAGGCGTCGTTCACGCAGTAGCGCGTGGGGAAATTATCCGTGCCGTCGATGATGATGTCGTAATCCTTGATCAGGTCCAACACGTTGCTGCCGTTGACGACCGTTTTGTGCTCGATGATCCGGACATCGGGGTTGAGGTCCTTGAGACGTTTGGCGGCCGCCGCGACTTTCTCCTCGCCGATGTTGGAAACGCCGAACAAGCACCTGACGCTGGAGATTGCTCGGGCTGACGACGTCCACGTCGGCCAACCCGATGGTTCCCACGCCCGCGGCGGCCAGATAGAGGCTGATCGGGCAACCCAGCCCCCCGGCGCCGATGCACAGAACTTTGGCGTTGAGCAGCTTAAGCTGGCCTTCCATGCCGACTTCGGGCAGGATCAGGTGCCGCTTGTAGCGGTTGATTTGTTCGGTGTTAAGCTGCGAAATAGCCATGGAAAGACCCTAGTTCACGTAAACGCCAGGGTCAAGTTTGTAGGAGAGCGACATGGATAACGAGATCAAGATCAAAATGGACCGGCTGGGGAAGTTTCTGGATCGGCACGGGCTGGACGGCGTGTTTCTGAACCATCGGGCCAACTTCGCGTGGATCACCGGCGGGAAGGACAACTATATGGCGGGCAACTCGCCCAACGGCGTCGCCGGCATCATCGCCACGCGCGATCAGCCGAATCTGTTTCACCAACACCATCGAGGGGCCGCGGTTCGCCAATGAGGAATTGGCCGGGACCGGAATCGGGGTCATCACTTTTCCCTGGTACGACGGCCGGGCGGGGCAGAAGAAACTCAAGGAAGTCATTGCCGGGAGGAAGATCGCCGCGGACGTGGCGGACAATGGAGATTGCGATCGGCTCGGCGCCGGATGCCTGCCGTTGCCGGAGGATTTCGTGCAACTGCGCTGGGCGCTGACGGAGCCGGAAATCCAGCGTTATCGTGAAGGCGGCCGGCGGACCAGCGCGGCGATCGAGGCGGCGTGCCGGCGAATCTCGCGCAACATGACAGAACACGAAATCGCCGCCACGCTGGATGCCGAGGTGCGCAATCGCGGCCTTCTGCCGGTCGTGACGCTCGTGGCCGCCGACGATCGCGTGGCCAAATTCCGCCATCCCATCCCCACCGACCTGCGCGTCTCCCGATATTGCATGCTCGTCACGTGCGCGTCGTTCGGCGGGCTGATCTCGAACATGACGCGCTTCGTCAGCTTCCAGCCGCTGTCGGCCGAGATCAAAAAGAAGCAGCAGGCCGTGTGCAACGTGGATGCGGCCGTGAACCTTTCGACCCGGCCGGGAAAAACGCTCGGCGAGATGTTCAAGGTTCTCCAGAAGGCTTACGCCGACAACGGATTCGAAGGGGAATACGCGCTGCACCATCAGGGCGGATCGACCGGCTACGCCGGGCGCGAGGTGTTCGCCGATCCGGCTTCGGACATCCGCGTGCTGGAAAATCAGGCGTTCGCGTGGAACCCGTCCATCACCGGCGTCAAGAGCGAAGACACCATCGTCTGCCGCGGTGGGGGGATTGAAATGATCACTCCGATGTCGGCCGATTGGCCGAAGCTGCAGCGGGACATTCGCCGATCAATCATTGGACCGGCCGGACATTCTCGTTCGATGAGGTGGAGGGGTCGGGGTCGATGAACAACTCCTCGGAGGAGGCATCGTAGCCGAAGATTTCCGCGAATCGCCCCCAGCCGACGATCGTATTGAATACCTTGTCCACGTCCTCCGTGGTGAGTCGGACGGCCAACTCCTCTTCGACGATCTCCTTGCTGAGACGATTGCCCTTGGCTTCCTTGAGCAGGTGCATCACGAATCGGAACGTTCCAAGCGTGAGCAGTTGATTGCGGAAGATGGTTTTGCGGCCGTTGATGTCGGCATCGAGGAACCGCCGGCCAAGATCGGTCAGCAGCACCTGGTTCTTGGGCGTGTCGAGGAAATCCGAGCAATTCGCCGGCCTTGATCGACGGCGATGGTGTGGCCGAAATCGTATTCGGTGAGTTGGTCCAGCTTGAAGACGTCGATCTGCCCGCCGTGGTCGCGGACGATTTCCATGAGTCCGAAGATGTGACCGAGATTGACGGCCGGCAGCGGGGCGGGCTCGGGAATCGTGCCGGGAGCTTCGACGGGGACGGCCGCTTCCTCCGGAACATCGGGCAACTGGTCCTTGGTGATGACATCGTGCAGGCGCTGGACCATGCGCTGAAAGACCGGCGATCTGATATTCGCGCGGATGCGGCACGTCGTTCTGAATCGATGGTGCGAATGTGGCCCGGGCGGGTGCCCAGGACGACGATCCGATCGGCCAGAAACACGGCCTCTTCAATGTGGTGGGTGATGATCACGACGCTCTTGGGCTGGAAGGGGAGCTTGCTCTGGCCGCCGGACCACATGCGGTAGATTTCGCTGCGCAGGCTCTCGGCGGTGAAGACATCCAGGGCGCTGCACGGCTCGTCCATGCAAAGAAGCTCCGGCGCCCGGGCCAGGGCGCGGGCGATGCCGACGCGCTGTTTCATTCCGCCGGAGAGTTCCTTCGGATACGCCTCCTCGAAGCCTTCCAGGCCGACCACGTCGATGCAGCGGGTCGACGCGATCCTTGGCCGTGGCGGGGTCCAGGTCCAGGCCGTTGAGTGCGAGTTTGATGTTGTCGTTAACGGTGAGCCAGGGAAACAGGGCGAAATTCTGGAACACAAGCGAGACGCCGGGATGAATTCCCACCAGCGGCTGTCCATGCACCAAAACCGTTCCGCTGCTTGGGCTGAAGCAGGCCGATCATGATGCGCAGCAGCGTGCTTTTGCCCGAGCCGCTGGGGCCGAGGATGGCCAGAACTTCCCCCGCCCGAACGGCCAGGGAAATCTTTTCCAGCACCAGCAGGCGATTCGTGCCTTCGGGATCGCCGAAGGCCATCGAGACGTCCACTACTTCCGCGATGGGAGAGCCGTTTTCCATATCCGCCGCCGCCAATTATAGGTTCAGACTATAGCGGCCTTCCGCGAGCCGATAGAGTCGTTTCCAGAAAATGCGATTGATGACGATGACCGCCAGGGCCATGGTAACGACGGAAGCGGCCAACAATTGGAATTGGCCGCTGGCCGTCGCGTGGTCGATGAGCGAGCCCAGACCGAACGCCGAGTAGGTCGTGGATTCGCCCCCCTTGCCCTGGACGGAGATATATTCCGCGACGATGGTGGCGTTCCACGCCCCACCGGCCGCGGTGATCAGGCCCGTGGCCAGGTACGGAAAAACGGCCGGAATGTAAATCCGCGTCCAGCGTTGCCACAAGCCCAGATGATAAACCCGCCCGGCTTCGCGCAGGTCGCTGGGGATGGCCATGGCTCCGGCGATGACATTGAACAGAATGTACCACTGCGTTCCCAGCAACATCAGCACGATGGCCCCGAACGTGAAGGGGATGCTCATTTTCGCCATGAGCACGCAGAGCATGAGATAAATCATCGGCGCCGGAAAACTCGCCATGATCTGAACGACAGGCTGCAGCCGATTGGCCCAGCGCGGCGAAAGTCCGATCAATATCCCGGCGGGAAGGGTCCACGCCGCGCCGATCGCAACGGCGGCAGTGGTCCGGCCGAAGGACAAAAGCAGCGCCCAGAGAACGGTGGTCCATCCCTTCTGATTGCCAACCTCGTGAAAGGGAAGCTGGATCAACAGCCCGGCCAATTTCATCGCCCCCCAGGCCGTCAGCGCCAGCAGACCGACCGCCGCGAGCCATTTCGCCGCGATCCGCAACCCGCGCAGCACATGGGTCGCGGCCGGATTGGATATCGTTCGGCTCTTGGGCAGGGTTGCCCGACGCTCGTGCCGGAGTGTCCAGCGGCGTTCGATGAGTTTCAGCAGCCGCGATCGCCGCAGCAATTGCAACACCCAGGAATGGGGCTGCTCCTCCGCCGCCGTTTCTTCAAGCTTGAATCGTTGGCTCCAGACCACGATCGGCCGCCACACGATCTGGTCGCACAGCACGATGACCAGGATCATGGCGATGACGCCGGCGATCATGGCGCGAACATTCCAATCGGTCTGGGCCTGATTCATGTAAGAGCCGAGGCCCGGCAAACGATAGTCCACCCCGTCGAGCGTGAAAGCTTCCTCGACGGTGATGATGAACCACCCGCCGGCCATGGACATCATCGAATTCCAGACCAGGCCGATCATGGCCGCCGGCAGTTCGAGGTATCGGAAGATCTGCCAGCCGCTGAGGCGCTGGATCGCCGCCGCCTCGCGCAGCGCATCGGGAATTGCCCGCACGCTTCCGTAATAGCTGAACGTCATGTTCCACGCCTGCGCGGTGAAAATCATGATCACGCAGGCGATTTCCAGCCCCAGCCAAGTGGTGGGAAACAAACGGACGAACAGCAGCACCAGCCCGGGAAGAAACGACAGCACGGGAAGCGACTGCAACACGTCGAGCAGCGGGACCATGAATTTTTCGGCCCTGCGGCTGTGGGCAATGATCGTCCCGTAAATCAGGGTGAACAGCAGCGACAACCCGTAGGCGATGAAAGCGCGGCTCAGGCTGAAAAATGCGTATTTGGGAAGCGCCCAAAAGGAAAGATTGATGACGACGCCCGACGGTCGCGGCGCCGCGGCATGGCCGAGGATCGACGCGGCGGCGACGATAAAACCGGCGACGCCAAGGATCACCAGTGCGTCGATTCCGACGTTGGCCGGCTTCTTCAGCGCCTGCCGGACCTTGTCGGAATATGCGATGACCCATGCCATGTGGGGGGAATTCTAGGGATGCGGCGGCGGATTGCGAGGCAGCGGGGGGAAAACCGAAATCCGAAACCCGAATGACGAATCAAGCCCGAAGTCAGAAATCCGAAACGGTCTTCATTCGGTCATTCTGGTTTCGGATTTGATTCTTCATTCGGATTTCGGATTTCTGGTTTTCCTCATAGAATCTCCTCATGATTCCCATCCTGACGCTGAACAACCCGCCCGACAAAGATCGCGTGGAATCGCTCCTGCGCGATCTCGCCCTCGATCCGGTGGCATTGACGCTGGAATCCGGCGAGCGCGCCAAACAAGTCGCGGCCGTGCACAAAATTCTCGCCGATGTCGCCCAGCGCGGGGACGAAGGCGCTGGTCGCCAGTTGCCGGCAATTCGACGATCCGGATTTCTCCGCCGCCCAGATTCGCGTAACGCAAGACGAGACGGCCGAGGCGGCCCGTCGGTTGCCGGCCGATCAGTTGGACGCGATTCGGCGTTCCATCGCCCAGGTGCGGGAATACCAGAAGCACATCATGCCCAAAGAGCCGGCGCCGCTGCGGCGGCCGGGAGTGGAATTGGGTCTGCGCTTTACCCCGGTGGAATCGGCGGGATTATATTTCCCCGGCGGAAAGGCCGCGTATCCGTCAAGCCTGATTATGCTCGCCGTCCCGGCCCAGGTGGCGGGCGTGAAACGCATCGTCGTCTGCTCTCCCCCGAGCCAATACGGCCGCAGCGATCTGGTCCTCGCGGCCTGTCACGAACTGAATCTGACCGATGTCTTTCGCGCCGGCGGCGCGGCCGCCGTCGCCGCCATGGCCTTTGGCACGGCCACCATTCCGAAGGTCGATAAGATCGTCGGCCCCGGCAACATTTACGTGCAGCTTGCTAAGCGCGCCCTGGCGGGATGCGTCGGCATCGACGGATTTTTAGGCCCCAGCGAAATCCTGGTCCTTGCCGACGAATCGGGCAACGCGCAATTCATCGCCGCCGATCTGCTGGCCCAGGCCGAGCACGATCCGGGAAGTTGCTTTCTGCTCACCACCAGCCAATCTCTGGCCGAAGCTGTTCGCGGCGAGATCGAAAAACAACTCGCGACCCTTCCGCGCCGCTCGGCCACCCAAAAGGCGATCACCAATCACAGCGCGATCGTCGTGAGTGAATCGATGGATGAGTTGATTTCGCTGGCCGACCGCTTCGCGGCCGAGCACGTGAACATCCAGACCCGCGACGATCAGGCGGTGTTGAAAAAGCTTCGCAACGCCGGCGCGGTTTTCCTCGGCCCGTATTCGCCCGTGGCCGCCGGCGATTACGTCGCCGGTCCGAGCCATTGTTTGCCGACCAACACAACCGCCCGGTTTTCCAGCGGCATCAGCGTGTACGAATTCCTCAAGCGATCCAGCGTGGTGCGCTACGGGACCGACGGCCTGCGCGCCGACGCCGACGCGATTATCGCACTGGCCAAGGCCGAAGGGCTG
The DNA here is from genome assembly GCA_963771925.1 of uncultured Phycisphaerales bacterium. GTDB lineage: Bacteria > Planctomycetota > Phycisphaerae > Tepidisphaerales > Tepidisphaeraceae > PALSA-1353. The sequence goes on along the minus strand of CAVYVE010000005.1, from coordinate 201,540 downwards.
GACGCGACATGCGCGGTCCGTGCGACAGAGAAAAAATAACCACAAAGACACGAAGACCACGAAGACAGACACGAAGAAATGTATTTGCCTTTCTTCGTGTCTGTCTTCGTGATCTTCGTGTCTTCGTGGTTGCCTTCCCAATTCCCCACAATCGTCTATAATTCCGCCCATGGCTCCGCAATTCGTACGGCCGTGCGTGCGCGACATGCAAGGATATGAGCCCGGCGAACAGCCGGCGGTGGGGGAGCGCGTCGTCAAGCTGAACACCAACGAAAATCCCTATCCGCCCAGCGAGCGGGTGATGCAGGCCATCGCGGACCTCAGCGCCGAAACATTGCGGCGATATCCCAACCCCACCGCCGACACGTTTCGCGACGCGGCCGCGAAATTGCATGGCGTCACTCGTCAGCACATCATCGCCGGCAATGGCAGCGACGATCTGCTTACCATCGCCACGCGCTGCTTCGTTCCGCCGGGCGCGGTGCTGGCGTTTCCCGATCCGACGTATTCGCTGTATCCGGTCCTGGCCCGGCTGCAAGATGCCAAGGCCCTGCCCCTGCCTTGGGGGCGCGATTGGAATCTTCCCGTCGATGCCCTCGCCGCCAGCGGCGCCCATGCGATTTATCTGGCCAACCCCAACGCCCCCAGCGGCACGTTCGTTTCGCCACTGAAGGTGGCCGAACTGGCCGGGAGTTTTTCGGGCCTGCTGCTGGTCGATGAGGCCTACGTCGATTTCGCCGACGACAACTGCGTCGCCCTGGTCCAGCAATTTGCCAACCTTGTGATCAGCGCGCACGCTGAGCAAGGCCTATTCCCTGGCCGGCCTGCGCTTCGGCTACGCCATCGCCCAGCCGGCGGTCATTGCGCAAATGATGAAAGTGAAGGACAGCTACAACTGCGATGCCCTCTCGATCATCGCCGCCACGGCGGCGATCGAGGACCAGGCCTATGCCCGCGGCACGTGGGAGAACATCAAATCCGAGCGCACGCGCATCAGCGCTGAATTGACGCAACTCGGCTGGACGGTCCTCCCCAGTCAGGCCAATTTCATTTTAGCCGCCGTTCCCTCCGGCCGCGGCAAAGAGATGTACCAGGGCCTGAAACAACAAGGGATTCTGGTTCGCTATTTCGATTTGCCCGGCTTGCAGGACAAGATCCGCATCACGATCGGCCAAAGCCATGAGAACAACGCTCTGCTGGCCGGCATCAAAATGCTGACGCGCCGCCGGCAAAGCGGCGTGAAAAACGGGGACGCACCGCGCATCACCCTTCCGCCAGCGCGTCTTCGCATTGCTGGATCGCGGCATCGACGTGTTCTATGGCCTTGTCGCGGTGGCCCTTGAAACGCGGCTCGGCATCTTCCAGCGACTTCCTGGCTGTATGCAGATCGTGCAGCGCATGGCGCATGTGGGGATAATCCTCATCAAGTTTTTGCACCGAAGGTACAGCCGCCGCCCGAGCCACGGTGGCGGTATGAATCGCCTGAAGCGCGCCGACGCTAAGTCCGCCCGAAATGAAAGCTACCACCAGGGATTTGGCTCCAATCATCGTTTGCTCTCCTTCTTTGAGATGCGATCTCGGCCCGGCATCCGATACGCCGGGCACGATTTCATCGCCGCGAATATATCCTTTAATTGCCAAAGGACAACGGCACAAATGGCAAAGCCGGGACAAGGCGCCAACTTCCGCCGCGATCTCTCGGTTCAATCCCAGCTTCGTCGTCGGCGTCGCCGCGCGACGCCGCCGTGGCCGCCCAGATCGATGAGCACGGCGATGACGATCAGCACCAGCCATCCGCCGTTGACTGAATGGTGATTGTTCAGCATCGCGGCCATGTACGCCAGGGTGGTGTACGGCATAAAGACGAAGCCCAAAATCGGCCAGAGGATCGTGTTGAAGGCGGCACTGAACCAGTGGGTGAAGATCGCGATGGCGATCATCACGATCCGGGGAAAGAAGACCGCAAAAATCAGGATCAGGCAAGGCATGGAGTTGAGTATACCATTGTTTCTTTGCTCAGAGGGAACGCTTCGGTTATTCGGCAAGACCGGATTGGACCGCTGAGACGCAGAGGACGCAGAGAAAGACGCCAAGGATATGAATGATTTTGGATCATGGAACCCGGGAGGATTTCTCTGCATCCTCTGCGCCTCGACGGTTCAAGTTTTCCGACGGCAAATGCGTCGCCCGCAACCATTACCTGCAAATGGCCGATGCCAACTTCGACCGGGCAATCGGTCGCCCCAGCGCGGCACATAATCCGGCACAGGACACGTCAGAATTGGTCGGAATAGGCCGGAATGGCTCGGAAAGCAATAACGAAAATCCCCCGGAAAACGCGGGGGATTCTCAATCTGCCGATATTTCTCATGGCGCGGAAGGATTCGAACCTTCGAAGGCTAAGCCATCAGATTTACAGTCTGACCCGTTTGACCACTTCGGTACACGCCCTCAATTCAAGTTTCCGCATTTTTCGCGGGGCGGGATTATCGCCGACGCCGTCCGGCGTTGCAACGGCCAGTTCCATCCGGGGAACCGCATTCCGAATCTCGCACTAAGAAAATCTCACGCAGAGGCGCAAAGGCGCAGAGATTAAAACCTTTTGTCTCTGCGCCTTTGCCTCTGCGTGAGATCTGATTTCTTATTTCGCGTAATCCAGCCGAATGCTGTACTGGTCCGCCGGCTGAGTGCTGGTGAACCAAACGGTATCCGTCAAATGGCCTTCGAGCACCACGAGTTTAGGCCCCGGCTTTTCGACCACTTGGCCGTCACGTGTGAAAGTGACAAACGCATCGATGTACTGGTCGGCATCCGTAGTTGAATGGAGATTCAGTTGAACGTGCAGAATGCCCATCCGGTCGCGCTGCACGTTGCTCGGCTCAATGCGCGTGCAGGATTCGATGCTCGATTGGCCGAATATGACGCGATAAACGTCCAGAGCCTGGATTTGACCCGGGATCAACTCACTGCTGCAGCCGGCCAGAAGACAGGCGATCGCGGACATGATCGCGATGGACCGGCTGCGCCTCACTTGTTGGCGGAGACTACGGCCGTTGCCAGGGCATCGCCCTCGGCGACAGCCCCCAGATGTTTGAACAGCGGCCCCTCTTCCACTTCCACCTGGTCCGGCAGAAGCAAGGCACGGGTTTGGTAATCATGCCCGATCTGGTGAAACTCGACTTCGTAGGCAACAGATGGTGCAAACCAAGTGCTGCGGACAACGCCAATCTCGCCACGATTCAGGGCCAATTCCGGGATGTCCGTCGTCAGGCGGACAAAATCATCGACATGCGGCGATCTCATGGCATCCTCCATGAATGCTGGGTAAACTCCCCGAATACCCAATCCTAATACCGCTCCCACTCCAGTCGGAACATACAAAATAAACCATTTTCTCGGACTTGCAAATTAAAACCGGAAAAATCTTCCTAAATTAACACCCATGAAACAACGTTCGAGCACGAAGCGCCGGAGCAAGCCCCACGCCATAGCGCCCCGCTTGTTGAGTTGGTATGAACAACACCGGCGCGATTTGCCCTGGCGGCCGCCCCCGGGCGGCTCGGGCGGCGTCGATCCCTATGCCGTTCTGGTCAGCGAAGTCATGCTTCAGCAGACGCAGGTCGCCACGGTAACGCCCTATTTTTTGCGGTTCATGCAAGCCTTTGCCACGATTGGCCAGCTTGCCGCCGCGCCTCAGCAGCAGGTCCTTCGGCTCTGGCAGGGCCTGGGATATTATTCGCGGGCCAGGAATCTCCAGGCCGCCGCCAAAATGATCGTCGCCGAATTCGGCGGCCGCATCCCATCGTCCGTGCAGGACTTAATGGGCCTGCCCGGCGTCGGAAGATATACGGCCGGCGCGGTCGCCTCCATCGCCTTCGGCCGGCGCGCCCCATCCTCGACGGCAACGTCGCCCGCGTACTTTGCCGACTGGATAAAATCCGTTCCGATCCCCGCGAGCCGCGCACGCGCCAGATCCTCTGGCGGCGCGCCGAGCAGATTCTTCCCCCATCGTCGATTGGCCAATTCAATTCCGCGCTGATGGAACTGGGCGCGACGGTTTGCACGCCGCGGAAGCCCCACTGCGCCGCGTGCCCGCTGAGGCGATTTTGCCGGGCCGCCGAAGCGGGATTGCAGGAGGCGATTCCGCCGCCGCGAAAGTCTCGGCCCACGCCCCTGCTCCGGCGCTGCACGATCTGCATCTCGCGCGCAAACCGCTGGCTGATCGAGCGCCGCCCCGACACCGGCCGGTGGGCCGGTTTGTGGCAGTTCCCAACCATCGAGGCCGCCGATGACGATCTCACCCCGGCGATTATCACCCGCGCCATCGGCCTGCGGATTCGCGACCTGCGCCAGATCGGCCAGATCCGGCATGTCTTGACGCATCGCCGCTACATCTTCAGCGTCTTCACGGCCACGGTCTCAGCCAACGGCCAACGCCGATCCAACCGGCCAAGCCGATGGGTCCGCCCCGGCGAACTGGACCAATATCCCCTGTCGCGCCCGCAGTCGAAAATCGCGGAAATCATTTTCGGTCTTCGCTCTGCAAGCTTGCCGCCAATTGCTCCAGGACCAGCGGCAGATTGACATTGGCGCTTAAATATCTCTGGGCCCGCGAAATCGCATCGACCGCATCGCAGGCATGGTCCATGAAATCCGCATCCGGCGCGGGGCGAAGCCGTTGGCGAATGCGACGCGCGGCGATGGATAGATACATCCCCAATCCGCCGCGCACGGCCGAATCCTTGCTGGCCAGCTCATCGCGGGCCAGAACCTTTTCCGCGTATGCGTCGGCGCTCTTGCGGAAAAGATCGGCCAGATTGGCGCCGGTCTTGCCCTCCAAAATCGCATCCATCGTGTCGGCGACCGCCGATGCGCAGCCGAGAATGTCGTCTTCGATCCATCGAATCGCCACGCCGAGCGAGCCATCGGAAAAGTCCGCCGCGGCGGCCGCCGTTGCCGGATCGATCCCACGTCGCTGCAACTGCTTTGACACAAGCTCCGTGGGCAGCGCCGCGAAACGGACCGTCTGGCATCGGCTGCGCACGGTCGGCAACAACTCGTTGCCGTGCGTCGTCAGCAGGACGATCAGGCAGTCGCCCAGCCGGCTCTTCCAGCGTTTTGAGCAGCGCGTTCTGGGCCGCATCGGTCATCAACTCAGCCTGCTCGACGATAAAGACCTTTCCTCGGCCCAGGACGGTTTTTCGCCCGGCCGGAACCGCCAAATCGTGACGAATCACGTTGATCGACAATTGCGTCGCCTTGCTCGATCCGCTCTTGTCATGCAGGCGGGCCAGTTCCTTGGTGATGACGTGATAATCGGGATGAGTTCCCGCGGCGACGGCCTGGCAGCTTCGGCATTTTCCGCAGGCATCCTCCGCGGTCGGGGTGCTCGCAAAGGAAAAGCGCCGCCAGCGCCGCAGCCGTCGTGGCCTTTCCCACACCCTCGGGCCCCGCGAAGATCAGCCCATGCGGCAATCGATCGGCCGAATATGCCGCGCGGAACGATTCGATCGCCGCATCCTGCCCGAAAATGTCTTTCAAGCGGATCATGGATCGTCATTGAAGCGATTCGAGCAGGCGCATCACGTCGGCGTGGATTGGCTCGACCTCCCGGTTCGCATCGACGACGTGATATTTGCGGCGATGGTTCTTCGCTTGCCGCAGATAATTCTGCCTCACCCTCTCGTGATACTCCAGCGAACGCCGTTCGATGCGGTCTTTCTCGGTCCCGGCGACGGGGTCATCCGGAAACAGCGTGAACTTCGGACGGGTGCGGGCGCTGCTCACGGCCACCGGCAGATCGAAAATGATCGTCAGGTCCGGCCAATGTTCGTGCACGGCGGCCCGGCCGACGGCCAGAATCTCGGCCTCGGTCAGACCATCGCCGCCGAGTTGATACGCCAGCGTGCTGGAGATGAACCGATCGCTGATGACGACCAGACCGTCACGCAGCGCGGGCAGAATGATCTCTTTCATCATCTGGCGCGTGCGGCCATGAACAGCAGCATCTCGCATCGCGTGGCCATCTCCGTGTTCTGGGGATCGAGCAGGATTTCGCGGATTTTCTCGCCGATGCGCGTCGTGCCCGGGATCGCGACACCAGCTTGGTCTCCAAACCCGCGCGCTTTGATTTTCTCCAGCGCCAATTGCGCCTGCGTGCTCTTTCCGCATCCCTCGTTGCCGTCGAACACGATGAATTTTCCGCGGAGATAAGTCATGTGGCAAGAAAGAGAATTCGGACTTCGAATCCCGGATTTCCGATCCTACTCACTTCTGGTCGCTCGTCGAATCCAGAAGGTCTTGCATCAGCTTTTCCACAGCCGAAGGCTGGTCTTGGCGAATGGTCAAATCCCAGGCCAGATTCCATCGCGTTGTCACTGGCGAGAATCCCATCGCCTCCAGGCGCGTGGTCATGTCCGTCATGTGGGCCGCCCCGTAGAAAATCGCGATTTTCTTTTTCCCCGCCGCCATCGTGTCGGAGAGAACCTTCAGCGCCGCTTTGTTTCGCTCGGTCACCAGAACGCTGCCGTTGGGCCCGTCCAATCCCATGGCCGACAGATCGATCTGCCCAAGCTGCCGGGCGATCACGACCTTGATTTGCCGCTCCATGTCCGGTTGGGTCATCACGTTGATGAGATCATCCGTCGAATCCTCATCCGTCGCCCCCGGCTTGAGCGGTGGCGGATTGGTGATGGCCCTGATCAGTTCGCGAAGCATGATCTGCTCAAATGTTTCGCCGCGCTCTTCCTGCATTTTCTCAAACGTCTGGGTATCCAGATCGGCATGAACGAAATTGGGGGCCGTGTAATTGATGTCGTCCAATTGAAAATCCAGTTGCAGCGTATCCTTGAGGAACCGCTGAAATTCACTGATGGGGCTGTCCGATTTGTCCCCCTCGCCTGGCGCCGGCGGAGCGACGTTTTTGGGTTTGACCATTTCGTAAAGCACGGCGTCGTAACCCTTGAAATCCCGGTTCAATCCATCGTAATACGATTTCTCCCCGATATGGACCGCCGCGATCAGGTGGACCTGCACGCCGGCGGCATTGCGAAAGGCCACGTCGGCCGTTTGCAGCGATCCGCCGCCGTGTCCGTCATCGATGAAACGCAAAAACGAATCGGGAACGACCGGCTGGGTGGTCGCCTCCGCGCCGAAAACCGGCACAAAAGCCAACAGCACCACCAGCGGCGCAAAACGCAAATAGCGGCGTAACGACATGCTGCTCCCGTGGTTGAATCGACCCCCCAAGTATATCCACCCATGGCCTCAAAGCCCACCGCGCCGCGGTGGGCGCGCGCGCGCGGCTCCACTTGCTTGACCGCTTTCCGCGGTGGTCTTAGATTCCCACGCATGGCCGAGGAGACGATTTCGCAATACAAGGAGCGTTTCGCCCAATTATTCGGCCCCGGCGAGAAGCTGCGGGTCGTCCGCGCTCCCGGACGCGTGAATCTGATCGGCGAACATACCGATTACAATGACGGTTTCGTCTTTCCCATGGCCATCGAGTCGGAGGTAAAAGTCGTTTGCCGGCTCCGCAATGATGAAACGGTAAAAGTCGCCTCAACGGTATTTCCCAACGAATTCGTCGAGTTTTCCCTCCAGAAGAAAATTGAGCGAACCAGGCCCAACTGGGGCAACTACGTGCGCGGCGTGGCGGCGGGGCTGATCGCCGCCGGCATCCCACTTTCCGGAATGGATGCTTTGATCTGCAATTCCCTGCCGGTCGGCGGCGGCCTCTCCAGCAGCGCCGCCGTCGAAGTCTCCATCGCCCGCGCCCTGCTTCTGCTGACCGGTCTGACGATCGATGTGAATCGTCTGGCCCTGATTTGTCAGAAGGCCGAGCACGAATACCCGAAGGTTCCGTGCGGGATCATGGATCAGATGATCGTCGCCGCCGCCAAAACCGGTCACGCCATGATGCTCGATTGCCGCGACCTCACCAAGCAATTCGTCCCGCTGGATTCCAAGGACTTGCGAGTCGTGATCGTCAACAGCATGGTCAAGCACGAGTTGAGCGACGGCGAATACGCCATGCGCCGCCGCCAATGCGAGGAGGGCGTGGCCATCCTTCAACGCGACCATCCCACGATCAAGGCGCTGCGCGACGTCACCGGTGAACAGATCGAATCCGCCCGGAATCGCATGAGCGAGATTGTCTATCGCCGCTGCCGGCACGTCGTCGGCGAAAATCTGCGGACGATTGAGATGGCCCAGAAGCTGCTCATGCAGCATTACGACGAGGCCGGCGAGTTAATGGTCAAGAGCCACAATTCCTTGCGTGACGATTACGAAGTAAGCTGTGCCGAGTTGGATTTCCTTGTCGAGCAGGCGATGAAGATCAAGGGCGTTTACGGCGCCAGGATGACCGGCGCTGGTTTCGGCGGCAGCATCGTCGTCCTGGCCCAGCCGCGATGCGTGAACGAATTGCGCGATTATTTGCACAAAGGCTACACCGCCAGATTTGATCGCCAGCCCGGCGTTTTGATGACGACCGCCACCGCTGGCGCCTCGGTATTAGAGTGACCGGTCAGTTACTTTCCCTGAAAAAAGCCGCGGGATGGCCATCCCGCGGTCTTCGAATGTCGCAGGCCGCCCATGCCCACGATCCGCGAAACATTGCTCAAGCTCTGCCGCCGTGAGGACCTGACGCGCGACGAATCGCGCGAGGTTTTCCTCCACATCATGTCCGGCAAGGCCCCCGACGCCCAGATCGGCGGCCTGCTGGTCGGCCTCGCCGCCAAGGGAACGACCGTGGAAGAATTGGTCGGCGCCGCCACGGTGATGCGTGAAAAAATCATCCCCGTCGAATGCGACCCGGCCTCGGTGGTGCTCGACACCTGCGGCACCGGCGGCGACATCCGCCACACGTTCAACATTTCCACCTCCGCCGCGCTGATCGCGGCCGGCGCCGGCGTCAAAGTCGTCAAGCACGGCAACCGTTCCGCCTCCAGCCGCGCCGGCTCCGCCGACGTTCTGGAAAAACTCGGCCTGAAACTCGAAATCTCCCCGCCCGATCTTCGCCGCTGTCTGGACCGCGCCAACATTTGTTTCGCCTTCGCCCGCGCTCATCACCCCGCCATGAAATTCGTCGCCGAAGCCCGCAAATCCCTGGGAATCCCCACGATCTTCAATGTCCTGGGTCCGCTGACCAATCCGGGCCGGGCCAGACACCAACTGCTGGGAGTCTTCGCGCCGGAATTGACCGACCGCCTCGCCGCCGTGCTCCGTGAACTGGGCAGCGCCCGCGCCTGGGTCGTTCATGCCGAGGATGGCCTGGACGAGATTTCCACCCTCGGCCCGACCCGCGTCAGCGAACTGCGCGACGGCCACATCCGCAACTGGATTCTGGATCCCAAGGATGTCGGCATTCCTTACTCCCGGTTGTCCGATTTGCAGGTGCAAACGCTCGACGAAGCCGCCGCGGCTCTGACGGGAGTTCTGAAGGGCACTCCCGGCCCCATGCGTGACATTGCCCTGCTGAACGCCGCCGCGGCATTGGTTATCGCGGAAAGGGCCGGCGATTTGAAGGCGGGCCTGGACCTCGCCCGCCAATCCCTCGACGGCGGAAAAGCCGCCAAGGCACTGGAAATCCTGATCGCCGAATCAAACGGCGGATAATACGGGTTCCGGTTTGAGTACGCGCCACATTCCTCGAAGCCCCGCATGTACATGCGGGGCTTCCGACGCAGGACGAATGCGCCGGTTCAAAACAGACCCGGTATAACAGGATGAATACGGCAACGGCGACAAAAAGGAGCAGACGCCCGCGTTTCCCCTTTTCTTTTCACCGGCGTACCGCTTGAACAAATTTGCCAAAATCCGGGCGTGAGAAATAGAGCCCGCAGAGACGGACGTGCGGAAAATTGGGTCCGCCCATTGTGCGATTTAGTCTGCCGCAGCCGGCCGGCGGCGCGACAGCAGCATGACGCCTGCGATCAGAACGCCCGCGGTCGAAGCCGGCTCGGGAAGCGGAACGGGATTGTCGTTCGGCAGATCGCCGTCCGCCTGGTCCTCGAACAACGCGTCGATTTCGGACAAGGTGTATGACTGTGTCAGGTCGCTCGGATCAAGCCAGGTTGCTTCATCTATCAGGCCCGTGTCCGCGTCGATCAGGACCCCACCCGTGACGTTGTTGACGCCGCCCGAACCGTCGTAGGGGACCAGCCAATCGCCTTCCCCGTTGGTTTCGCCGCTCTGCTGGAGGAACATTGTATCGGCGTCGTCGAAGCTGCCGTCCTGAAAGCCCGGCTCGCTGTCGAGCGTTGGATCGGCGGCAAGATCGCTGAGGACGTCCCCGTCGGCGCCGGCGGCGTTCAGTTCTGCCGAAAGCACGGAGTCAAGGGGCGTGCTGTTGTATGTGCCGGCATCGGGCAGCTCCGGCCCCTGCGGCTCCACTTCGAATTTGTATCCGCTGACAGCGTTTACGATCCCCGCGCCCGCCTGCGGGCCGGAGACCGTGAAAATATCACTCCACGCGCTGGGCGTAAGGACCGCGACTTGTTGGCCATTGAGCGCCGTTGTCGAACCCACGGCTATTTGATTGCTCACGAACGTGTTGTACCCCAATCCCATCATACCGCCGATGCCGGCTAATTGGGCGTTTGTCAGCGGGCCGTTGCGAAGCACGTACCCCGTCCAGGGATCGTGGACGTAAAATCCGTTGATGTCATAGTTGCCATTGGGCACGCTATTGCCGACGGTTTGCACTCCATAGACGCTGATGGCGTGCATTCCACTGTTGATCGCGGCAACCGCGGGAACTTGCCACGGCTGAAGCAGGGCATCAGCCAGCGTTCTGTTGGCCACGTTCAGCGCGGCGTCGGGCATTGGCGGATTCGGGATCTGGGGAATATTGTAATCGGCGTATTGGTGGCTCCCGAAAGCGTACGCTGGATTGAGTTGGCCGTTGACGTTGGGGTTATCCAGCAGGTTCAGCCCCGCAGCCACTCCGGCGTTGTCAGTGCCATTGCCGGGCGCAGGCGGGAGAAACGGATTGAAATAGGTGATGCCGTTGACCGTATTGATTCCATGAACCAAGCCGTAGATGAAATCCTGGGCTCCGCCGGTAACGGTGCCCACGCCGTTTTGGATTGTAATGTTGGCCGTTGGTACGAACGGGGTGTTGGGTGCATAGAAGGGTCCGTCGCCGGCCGCCAACATCGCCCCAACAATCGCGTTGGCGCCCGTCACCGACGGCGTATCGAGTTCCATTTCCATGGACGCCGCGGCGCAAAAATAGCTGGTTACCTGAGCATGATAAACGTCCGGGATAACGGTGTCCGTCACCTGAGCCCAAGCCGGTTGACACACCCATGCGACCGCCCCAAGCGCAATGGCGGCGATTCCTACCGCGCAATTCGTGTCGTTTGTCTTGCTAAGGAACTTCCCCTGCCCGCGATTCTTTTCCCGCTCCATTTTGTTCTCCCTATAGGCCCGAAATTTCCAGAAACTTGTGCGCAGATTATAGCGAAACCAGCTCCATATACAACTTTAAAACATATCGAAACGACTATTATTGGGCCCGTGCAGTTCTAGTTGCGGCCAGCGGCCGTCGTCGTTGAGAATCGCGGCCAGGAGGATCGTCTATATCCAAGGAATAGCATAATTTACGATTTGCCGCGGTACTGTCGCGCGAAATGAACTCGCCGGTGAAGGGATGCTCAAGGCGTTGACGCATCTCCACATTAGGTTGTCGCGATAAGGGGAATGCCACTATATGGCGATCATTGCGCTCTTCGCCAGATCGTCAGACCGGCGGCGAGAGCCAGCAGCGCGATCGCGCAAATCCACGGCGTCAGCAGCGTCCGGGCTGTCTTCCACCGAAAATCAATCGGACCATGGTCCGTCGGCCAGATCATCTCGCCGCCGTATAGTTCCGCCAGTTTTCGCATCGCCGCGTGATCGTTTCCCACGGCGTCGAACTCCTCCGGATACCGCCCCGGCAGCGAAACGCGATCGATCGTCTCATCCCCGACATCCATCGTCGCGATTCGCGGATTCCGCGTCGAATCGATCGTCGCCTCATATCTTCCCGGAGCGGTTTGATCCAATCGCTTCCAACTCAAACCTTCTTCATCCTGAAGCACGAGCCGAGTCGCCAAACCGTTCATGAATTCCCCACGATCCGACGCATCCACGACGACGCGAACGTGCCGGCCGTTTTCCCAATGAACGGTAAACCGCGGATCGCGCGGTTTCTCGGCAATCCGCTCGGCCAGGGATTCGACCCGCGTTGGATTCAATTCGCAAGCCACCGCCGCCACGCATCCGCTTCCGACCCGCCAATAACCAGCCAGCGGCGCATCCGCATGATGATGCACTGCACGGGCCCACAATTCCGCTTGCGGTTTCAGCCATACGCGATTCCAAACCGCGGCGGTTTGGCTCCCCAGCCATTTCGCTTCATTTTCGAAAACCACCCTTACCGGCTCACGCATGACCCGCGGCGGCAGGGCCGCCTGCGATAAATTCGCCATCGACCGCGCCCACTGGCGCGGATCGAAGTGCTTTCAATGATCTGCCCGCCCGTGGCGGCGCAGATGCCGCGGATGGTCCCCAGCGCGCTGCCATCGCCGATGGCCAGCACATCCAGTCGGATTTTTTTGCCGGCAAGCAGGTCGGCCAATTCCGTTGGATGATCCAAAGTTGTGTCGCAATCCGAAAGCAGCAGCAAGTTCGTCGGCAAAGCGCCGGTCGCATCGCCGGCGATCTGGTTCAACGCCGATTCGAGATTCGTCGGTCCATGCGGAACCGCATCGGCTGGCGGCAGCGCGGCCATGGCGGCATCGGCGGCGGTGGCCTGAAGCCACCAGCGCACCGAGTCGGAGAATTGTCCAATCTCAACCGGATCGGCCGGCGGAAGGGCCGGCAAAAGATGATCCGCTGCCTGCGTCGCCATCTGCCAGCGCGAAATTCCGCCCCCGGCCTCCTGCGACATTGAACCGCTGCCATCGACCAGAATTATCCAGCGCGTCGTCGGAGTCGGCGGAGAACTGGCCAGGGGGCTGAGCCGCTCCAATTCGCTGCCCTCATATTCTCCGGCCGCGAACGAGTGGTCTCCGCCCACGATCAACAGCGACCCGCCAAGATCACGCACATATTGCATCAGACAATCCAACTGCGACGGCGTGAAACGGTCGGCCGGCTCGTTCTCGACGACGATCACGGCCGGGGCCAGATAATCCTGAGCAAGACTGGAAACGCGCCGCGGTTGCAGAGATTTCCAATCGTCGCCGGGAGAATTCTCGCCGATCCACCACTTTTCGCTGGCCGGCGGACTCGCAGACGCGCAAGGAGAGTGAATCATTTTCCGGCCAAAGATCCCCGGGATTGAGCTTCGCCCCGGCAACGGGTGCGCACGCTGATCGCACGATCAATCACAATCGTTCCTGAACCGACCGGCCCCTTGGCCGGCCCGGCCGTGCCCTGGAACCAGACCTCCCGCCGGGGTCCGGTGTTGGAAATCGTCGCCGATAATTCCCGGCCGCGCAACTCCAATCGTCGCACGGACGCATCGGACACGTTTTCCAATCCTTCGTCCACCACCATGTAAATCGGGGGAGAAGTGCCGGGCAGATCGAATTGCGCGTCGCTGAACAGCACGATGGCATCCGCCTGCACCGGCGAAAACCGCGTTTGATCCGCCGGCATCTCCGCCAGCGGTTCGGAGGGATCAACGGTGAGATTCCGCCCCGCGAACGCGATCAACTGATAGGGAGAATTCCCAATCAACTCCCGCACGCGCCGGCGAAGGACATCCGCGTTTCGAAACTTCGCCCCGCGCGTGCTCGGCGAAAGGTCCACCATCACGGCGATGGTCCCCGGCCGCGGCCGATTCCACATGGGCTCACCCGCCGCCGCCGCCAATAGCACAATTCCCACCGCCAGAAGCAGGCGCGACAAAAGCCCGATATCGATTCGCCGAACGATCGCGATTCCCATCGCCGCCACGGCCGCCGCGAGTGCGGCGATGCCAAGCTGGGGTGAGGAAAAGGAAATCATTGCCGCGACGGACATGAATCTGCATTATAATGCCGCACACGGGGCCGCCGTGCCCAGGCAACATGAAACCCGCTTATTCCACCACGATTCTCAGTGTTCGCAAGGACGGCCAGGTTGCCCTCGGCGGCGACGGACAGGTCACGCTCGGCAATATCGTCGCCAAGCAGGATGCGATCAAAATTCGCCGCGTCGGCGATGGAAAGGTTCTGACCGGATTCGCCGGATCGGCCGCCGATGCGTTTGCATTGCTCGAGCGTTTCGAGAAAAAACTGGCCGAGCATCCCGACAACACCCGCCGGGCCGTGATCGAATTGGCCAAGGATTGGCGCACCGACCGCGTCCTGCGCCGGCTGGAGGCGATGCTGGCGGTGGCGGATGCGAGCGTGAGCCTGATCGTCAGCGGCGCCGGCGACGTGATCGAGCCGACCGACGGCATCATCGGCATCGGCAGCGGCGGGCCGTACGCCCTGGCCGCCGCCAAGGCCCTGGCCAGTCATTCCAATCTTTCGGCCAAGCAGATCGTCGAGGAAGCGCTCAAGATCGCGGGGCAGATTTGCATTTACACGAATACGAATATCAAGGTGGAATCGCTCTGATTTATCCGCAAATAAAATCTCACGCAGAGCGCAGCGCAGAGAAATGCAAAACGATTTGAATTTTATCTTTCTTTCTCTGCGCTCTGCGCCTCTGCGTGAGACATGAATTCGAGGGAAAATGCCATCCGGATCGCCGACAGCTCGTGAAATCTGCGCCGCGTTTGTTTCCGCCGCGCGACAAACGCTTTCGGAGGGAATGCGCAAGATCGAGCACTGCGTCGAGCCAGCTAACCGACGATCAGCTCTGGTGGCGGCCGCGCCGGAAATGAACAGCATCGCCAATCTTCTCCTGCATCTTTCCGGAAACCTGCACCAATGGATCATCGCCGGCGTCGGCAACGCCAAAGACATCCGCAATCGCCCGATGGAATTTGCCGACCGCTCGAACCGCCCCAAATCGGAAATTTTGGGAATTCTCCGGAAAGCCGTCTCCGAAGCGGATTCCGTCTTGGCTCGCCTCACGCACGAGCAAATTATTTCACCCCGACGAATTCAGGGATATGATAAGACCGTCATCGCGGCGATCATGGATACGATCCCTCATTTTCGTGGCCACGTTCAAGAGATCATCCACATGACGCGCCAACAGCTTGGAGAGAAATATCGATTTGATTTTGTGCCGAAGGGGAAGGAGCAGGAATCGGCAGGATGATTCAAATGGACTTCTCGCCCAATTCATAAAATCCGGTGGTATCCCGCTTGAGATATCCCTTCTCGGCCAGTTCTTCCCAGATTTCGCGGCCGAAGCCGGCGGGGGGTTGGATGGCAACGGTCTGCACCTTCCCCGTGCCGCTGAGCGGGCCGTGGCCGATGCGGGAATCGTCGTCCAGCCGAGTCAGCTTCAACCGTTTCTTGAATGCTTTGAGCGCTTTTCGAAGTTCTTCTTCCGTTGCCGGCATTTGCGGACTCCTCTTGTCGCATCAAATTAGACTACAATTATTCGTCCATGCAACACCTCACCCCTCGCCAGATCGTTTCCGAACTGGACCACTACATTATCGGCCAGGCCGATGCCAAGCGGGCCGTGGCTGTGGCCATCCGAAACCGCTGGCGGCGACAGCAGCTTCCCGAAGACCTGCGCCAGGATGTTTCGCCGAAGAACATCATCATGATCGGGCCGACCGGCGTGGGCAAAACGGAAATCGCCCGCCGGCTCGCCGGGCTGACGGGCGCGCCGTTCATCAAGGTCGAAGCCACGAAATTCACCGAGGTTGGATATCACGGCCGGGATGTCGATTCGATGATCCGCGATCTGCTCGATTCGTCCATCGCGCTGGTCCGCGAGGAAATGACCGAATCGGTCCATGAGCCGGCGTCCGCGCAGGTCGAAGAACGGCTGCTCGATTACCTGCTCGGCGGCGAGCGGCAGCGGCACTTACGATGATGAAGAGACCAAGGCCAAGCGTGCCCGCGTTCGCGAAAAGCTGCGCGAGCAGCTCAAGGCCGGCGAACTGGAAGACCGGCAGATCGAGATTCAGGTGGAGCAGGCGCCACGGCCGTCGGCGTTCTGGGCCAGGCGGGGATGGAAATGGACGTCGAATTTCAGTCGATGCTGGAAAAGATGTTGCCGACCCGGCGCGAGACTCGCCGGCTGACCGTGTGCGACGCCCGCAAGGTGCTGCTGGCGCAGGAAGCGGAAAAGCTCGTCGATCGCGACAAGATTCATCGGCAGGCGATCGAGCGCGTCGAGCAGAGCGGCATCGTGTTCCTCGACGAGATCGACAAGATCTGCGGCACCGAATCGAAGCACGGCCCGGATGTTTCCCGGCAGGGCGTGCAGCGCGATCTGCTGCCGATCGTCGAGGGCTCGACCGTCATCACCAAATACGGCCCGGTCAAGACGGACCACATTCTGTTCATCGCCGCCGGGGCGTTTCACAGCAGCAAGCCGAGCGATCTGATGCCGGAATTGCAGGGGCGCTTCCCGATCCGCGTGGAGCTGCAGGACCTGACCAAGGAGATTTCGTCCGCATCCTGCACGAGCCGAAGCATTCGCTGACGCGGCAACAGGTTGAGTTGCTCGGCCACCGAGGGTGTCTCCATCGAGTTCACCGATGATGCGATCGACGAGATGGCCCAGATCGCCTTCGACCTGAATCGGCGGACGGAAAACATCGGCGCTCGGCGGCTCTATACGATCATCGAGCGCGTGGTGGAGACGATCAGCTTTGACGCACCGGATTTGCAGGAGAAGCACATCAAAATCACGGACGATTACGTGCGCCAGCGCCTCGCCAGCATCGTGAAGGATGAGGACCTGAGCCGGTTTATTCTTTGATGCCTTTAGCAAAAAGACTGACACGGAGATCGCAGAACGCGAAAAGCGTCGGTTTGAATTATTGGTTGGAGTCCAGGAGCTGCCGAAGCAGATTGGGATCCGGGGCTGTGACGAAGTTGAAGGATATTGGCGAAACGGCGCCCGATTCGGGGAATTGAAAGTCGGCAACGTCGTCGGGGTTCAGAAATGTGGAATCGGCGACAACGGTCAGCGACCCGGTGACGGGCGGGGGGCCGAGGGAAACGATCGCCGGCGCATTGTGCTGCTGTTGCGCACGATGCTCCGTGTGCTTAGCGGGGCGCCGTTAAACAGATACCGGCGAGCGGGAATCGATACGATCTGCACCCCGCTGATAACCGCCGGCACGTCGCCGCCGGCGGCGAATGTGAAGCTGTAGGTCCCCGGCAGATTCACCGACAGGCTGTCGAATGTGGCATATCCGTCAACAACGGGCACGGTGGTCGTGCCGGAGAGGATTGCCCCGGCCGGGCCGGAAGCGATCGACGCGGTGATGCTGGAACCCGTGGCCGCAACGATGTTGCCGAATTGATCGGTCAGAGCGATCACCATGTTGGGAGAAATCGTTCCAAACTGCCAACTGGCGCTGGGCTGGGCCATCACGGCGGTTTGAGTCGGCGGGCCGGGGCTCACCGTGATGGGCGCGGCGTCGGCCACGATTCCGTTCGTCGTTGACGCGGCCAGGACCCAGACGCCGGCGCACGTCATTTGAACGTTGCTGAACGTGGCGACGCCGTTTTGCACGGGGGCTTGCAGGGTTCCGGCCAGTTCAGCCCCGGCAGGCCCGCTGACCAGCGATAATGTGATATCGGAACTGTCGACCGAAACCAGGTTGCCGAATTGATCCTTCACATCAATCGTCAGCGGGGCGGTGCTGGTCCCCGCCGTCGCGCCACTGGGCTGTTGCGCGAAAGTCAACTGGGCCGGCGGCAACTGAACCACGCCTTGCGTCAGCACCGACGATGTGCCGCCGGTGAAATTCCCGTCTCCTCCGTACACAACCGTGATCGAGTGGCTCCCCACCGACAGGCTCGAGGTGCTGAAGATCGCCTGGCCTGCGCCGTCGAGCGTTTCCGTGCCCAACGTGGCCGAGCCGTCCTCAAACGTTACCATGCCGCTCGGCGTCCCCGATCCTGGGGCGTTGGCCGTGACCGTTGCCGTGAACGTCGCCGGTTGATCGAATTCCGAGGGGTTGGCCGAAGCCGCGACCGTTGCGGTCGTCGCGGCCTGGCCGACCGTCTGCGCCAAGGCCGACGACGCGCTGGTTGGGAAATTCGCATCCCCGTCATAGACCGCCGTAATGGAATGGGGTCCGACGCCGAGATCGGAGGTGCTGAAGGTCGCGACGCCGGAGCCGTCTAACGTGCCCGTGCCCAACGTGGTCATGCCGTCATCAAAAGTTACCGTGCCGGTGGGCGTGCCCGAGCCGGGCGAGTCGGCGGTGACGGTCGCCGTGAACGTCACCGATTGGCCGAACACGGAGGGATTGGCGGAAGACGAGACCGTGCTGCCGGTGCCATCCTGATCCACTGTCTGCGAGGCGGCCGTGGAGGTGCTGGTCGTGAAGTTCGTGTCGCCGCCGTAGACCGCGGTGATGGAGTGGCTGTTCAGTGCGAGAGCGGAGGTGCTGAACGTTGCAACGCCGGAGCCGTTGAGCGTGCCCGTGCCCAATGTGGTGGCGCCATCGTCAAAAGTTACCGTGCCGGTGGGCGTGCCCGATCCGGGTGAATTAGCGGTGACGGTCGCCGTGAACGTCACCGATTGGCCGAACACGGAGGGATTCACGGAAGACGAGACCGCGCTGCTGGTGCCATCCTGATCCACCGTCTGCGAAAGGGCCGAGGAGGTGCTGGTTGTGAAGTTGGTGTCGCCGCCGTACACGACGCTGATGGAATGGCTGTTCAGCTGCAAGCGCGGACGTGCTGAACGTTGCAACGCCGGAGCCGTCTAACGTGCCCGTGCCCAATGTGGTCATGCCGTCATCAAAAGTTACCGTGCCGGTCGGAGTGCCCGATCCGGGAAGGCTGGCGGTGACGGTTGCCGTGAACGTCACCGATTGGCCGAACACGGAGGGATTGGCGGAAGACGAGACCGTGCTGCCGGTGCCATCCTGATCCACTGTCTGTGAGGCGGCCGTGGAGGTGCTGGTCGTGAAGTTCGTGTCGCCGCCGTACACGGCGGTGATGGAGTGGCTGTTCAGTGCGAGAGCGGAGGTGCTGAACGTTGCAACGCCGGAGCCGTCTAACGTGCCGGTGCCCAATGTGGTGGCGCCATCGTCAAAAGTTACCGTGCCGGTGGGCGTGCCGGCGCCCGGCGCGTTGGCCGTGACGGTCGCCGTGAAAGTCACCGATTGGCCGAACACGGATGGATTGGCGGAAGACGACACCGCGCTGCTGGTGCCATCCTGATCCACCGTCTGCGAAAGGGCCGAGGAGGTGCTGGTGGTGAAGTTGGTGTCGCCGCCGTAGACCGCGGTGATGGAATGACTGTTGAGTGCGAGCGAGGATGTGCTGAACGTCGCGACGCCAGAACCGTCTAATGTGCCCGTGCCCAACGTGGTGGCGCCATCGTCAAAAGTTACCGTGCCGGTGGGCGTACCGGCGCCCGGCGCGTTGGCGGTGACGGTCGCCGTGAACGTCACCGATTGGCCGAACACGGAGGGATTGACGGAAGACGAGACCGTGCTGCTGGTGCCATCCTGATCCACCGTCTGCGTAACGGCTGAGGAGGTGCTGGTCGTGAAGTTGGTGTCGCCGCCGTAGACCGCAGTGATGGAATGACTGCTGAGTGCAAGCGAGGATGTGCTGAACGTCGCGACGCCAGAACCGTCTAACGTGCCCGTGCCCAGTGTGGTCATACCATCGTCAAGAAGTTACCGTGCCAGTGGGCGTGCCCGAGCCGGGTGCAGTCGGCCGTGACGGTCGCGGTGAACGTCACCGATTGGCCGAACACGGAGGGATCGACGGAAGACGACACCGCGCTGCTGGTGCCATCCTGATTCACCGTCTGTGAAACGGCTGAGGAGGTGCTGGTCGTGAAGTCGGTGTCGCCGCCGTAGACGGCGGTGATGGAATGGCTGTTGAGTGCAAGCGCGGATGTGCTGAACGTCGCGACGCCAGAACCGTCTAACGTGCCCGTGCCCAATGTGGTCATACCATCGTCAAGAAGTTACCGTGCCAGTGGGCGTGCCCGAGCCGGGTGCAGTCGGCCGTGACGGTCGCCGTGAACGTCACCGATTGGCCGAACACGGAGGGATCGACGGAAGACGACACCGCGCTGCTGGTGCCATCCTGATCCACCGTCTGCGTAAGGGCTGAGGAGGTGCTGGTCGTGAAGTTGGTGTCGCCGCCGTAGACGGCGGTGATGGAATGACTGCTGACGTGCGAGCGAGGATGTGCTGAACGTCGCGACGCCAGAACCGTCCAATGTGCCCGTGCCCAGCGTGGTTGCGCCATCGTCAGAAAGTTACCGTGCCGGTGGGCGTGCCGGCGCCGGGCGCGTTGGCGGTGATCGTCGCGGTGAACGTCACCGATTGGCCGAACACGGATGGATTGACGGAAGACGAGACCGTGCTGCTGGTGCGCATCCTGATCGACGTCTGCGATGACGGCCGAGGAGGTGCTGGTGGTGAAGTTGGTGTCGCCGCCGTAGACGGCGGTGATGGAATGACTGCTGACCGCAAGCGCGGATGTGCTGAACGTCGCGACGCCAGAACCGTTCAACGTGCCCGTGCCCAATGTTGTCATACCATCTCAAGAAGTTACCGTGCCAGTGGGCGTGCCCGAGCCGGGTGACGTCGGCGGTGACGGTCGCGGTGAACGTCACCGATTGGCCGAACACGGAGGGATTGACGGAGGAGACGACGACCGGCTGCTGGTGCCATCCTGATCCACCGTCTGTGACACGGCTGAGGAGGTGCTGGTCGTGAAGTCGGTGTCGCCGCCGTAGACCGCGGTGATGGAATGGCTGCCGACCGCAAGCGCGGATGTGCTGAACGTCGCGACGCCAGAACCGTCCAACGTGCCCGTGCCCAAGTGTGGTCATACCATCGTCAGGAAAGTTACCGTGCCCGTGGGCGTGCCCGAGCCGGGTGAGTCGGCCGTGACGGTCGCCGTGAACGTCACCGATTGGCCGAACACGGAGGGATCGACGGAAGACGACACCGGCTGCTGGTGCCATCCTGATCCACGGTTTGCGAGAGGGCTGAGGAGGTGCTGGTCGTGAAGTTGGTGTCGCCGCCGTAGATGACGGTGATGGACTGGCTGCCGGCCGCAATGATGGACGTGCTGAACGTTGCGTCGCTCGAAGCGTCTAAAGTGCCCGTGCCCAACGTGGTCGCGCCGTCCATGAAGGTCACCGTTCCCGTCGGCGTGCCGGAGGATGTGGAGGTAACCTCCGCGGTGAATGTCACGGATTGGCCGAACACCGATGGGTTGGTTCCGGATGTCACCGTCGACGGTCGTGGCAGCCAGGATCGGCCGTCAGACACCATGTCATTGCCCGTTCCCCCGACGTAGCTGGCGGTATATGTCACGCCGCCGAAGGTAGTGGACGCTCCCTCGGCCAGGCCCTGGAAAGTGCCGGTGATCGCATCGGCGGCATCATTGTTGATGATGGTCAGGATCGTGCCGTCGTGGGCCGATCGGGTGCCGGAGAGATTCAGGATGCTGCCGGTTACCGCGACCGTTCCGGTCACGTTCACCTGATCGTACTCCGTGCCGGCGGTATTTCCGTTCAGCACGATGTCGAGATCGGAGCCGGATGCGAGGATGAGATTGCCGGTATTGAAGATCGAGGTTCCGCCGGCGCCGGGCGCGAGTGTGCCGCCGGAATTGACGGTGACCGATCCGCTGACGGTTCCCGTACCGCCAAGCGTAGCCCCGCTGTTTACGGACACCGGCCCACTTCCGGTGGCCGATCCGCTGGCATTGTTCGCCAACAGGGTTCCGGAATCGATGGTCGCGCCGCCGGAGAAGGTATTGCTTCCGGTCAACGTCAGAGTTCCGGTTCCGGCTTCAGTGAGGCTGTAGCCGTTGCCGCCGTCTCCAATGGCGCCGCCGACGGTCAAGGTGTTGCCTGACACCGTCACCACGTCGCTTGCCTCCAGCGTGACGGCGCCCGTGCCCAGGTTCAGGGCGTTGGACCCGGCAAAGGTGAAGCTTCGCCCAGGTCTGGGTGTTGTTGTTGCTCAGCGTGATCGCGCCGCCGCTGGTATTGTCGATCGTGCCGCCGTTGATCGTGAAGTTCCCCGTGCCGATGGCGGCGGCGTTGCCGATGTTCAACTGGGCGCCGGTCGCGAGCGTGGTCCCGCCGCTGTACGTGTTGACGCCGCTCAGCGTCTCGGCGCCGCCGCTGATCGTTATCGCGCCGGAACCGCTCAGGATGCCGGAATAGACGTTGGTCGATCCGTTGTTGCCCACCGTCAGCGTCACCGCGCCGGCGCCGACATCCGTCAACGCTTCATTGCTGCCGCCAGCGAGTCCGCCGATAGTGAAGCTGCCGATCGCGGTGCTGAAGGCCAGGCCGTTGGCCGTCCCGACCGAAACCGTGCTGTTCTGGGCGGCGTTGGCGTTGCCCAACTGCGCGACGCCGGCGTTGATCGTCGTGGTCCCCGAGAAAGTATCGGCGCCATTGAGGACCAAGGTCCCGGCTCCGGCCTTGGTAATGCCGTAGCCATTGCCCCCGTCTCCGATCACGCCGCCCACCGTCAGCGTGCTGGCGTTGGTGGTGACGGTCTGGCTGGCGCCGAGCGTCACCGCTCCGGTGCCCAGGTTCAGGGCGTTGCTGCCAACGAATGTGAAGTCGCCATCCCAGTTCTGGGGATTGTTGTTGCTCAGCGTGATCGTCGCGCCGCTGGTGTTGTCGATTGTGCCTCCGTCGATGGTGAATGTTCCACTGCCGACGGCTTTGGCGTTGTTGATGTTCAATTGCCCCGCGGACAGCGTCATGCCGCCGGAAAAGGTGTTGGCGCCAGACCAAAGTCAGAGTGCCGGCACCGGCTTCGGTCAGAGGATAGGCCCCGGATATGATGCCGCCCACGGTAAGCATCGCAGCGTTGATCGTCACCGTTCGGCCTCCCGTCAACGTCACGGCTCCGGGACCAAGGGCCAGGCTGTTGCTTCCAAGAAAAGTGAAACTGCGCGCCCAGGTTTGCGTGTTATTGCTGCTGAGCGTGATGGCCGCGCCGCTGGTGTTGTCGATCGAACCGCCGTTGATCGTGAAAGTGCCGGTGCCGATGGCGGTGGCGCTGTTGATGTTCAGTTGGCCGGCGGAGAGCGTCATGCCGTTGGAAAAGGTGTTGGCGCCGGACAAGGTCAACGTGCCGGCGCCCGCCTTGGTCAGGCTGTGGGCGACCGAAATGACTCCACCCACCGTGAGCATCCCAGCGTCGATGGTCACGGTTGGATTTCCCGTCAGCGACACCGCTCCGGTGCCAAGGTTCAGGTTGTTGCTTCCGACAAAGGTGAAACTGCCGCTCCAGGTTTGCGCATTATTGTTACTCAGGGTGATGGCCGCGCCGCTGGCGTTGTCGATCGTTCCGCCGCTGATGGTGAAAGTGCCGGTGCCGACGGCGGCGGCGCTGTCGATGTTCAGTTGGCCGGCGGAAAGCGTCATGCCGTTGGAAAAGGTGTTGGCGCCGGACAAGGTCAACGTGCCGGCGCCCGCCTCGGTCAGGCTCTTGGCGCCCGAAATGACTCCGCCCACGGTGAGCATGCCGGCATCGATAGTCACGGTTGGGTTTGTTGTCAGTGTCACCGTTCCGGTGCCAAGGTTCAGGTTGTTGCTTCCGTCAAAAGTGAAACTGGCGACCCAGCTCTGATTATTATTGTTACTCAGCGTGATGGCCGCGCCGCTGGTGTTGTCGATCGTTCCGCCGCTGACGGTGAAAGTACCGGAGCCGACGGCGGTGGCGCTGTCGATGTTCAACTGTCCCGCGGAAAGCGTGGTGCCGCCTGAAAACGTATTGTTGCCCGACAGCGTCAGCGTGCCGGTGCCCGCCTTCGTTACTTTGTAGCCGTTGCCGCCGTCTCCGATGGCCCCGCCAATCGTCAGCATGCTGGCGCTGGTGGTGACGGTGTGGTTCGCAGTCAATGTGACCGCTCCCGTGCCCAGATTCAGGTTGTTGCTTCCGACAAAAGTGAAACTAGCGCCCCAGCTCAGCGCATTATTGTTACTCAGTGTGATGGCCGCGCCGCTGGTGTTGTCGATCGTTCCGCCGTTGACGGTAAACGTGCCGGAGCCGACGGCAGTCGCGCTATTGATGATCAACTCGCCCGCGGACAGCGTGGTGCCGCCTGAAAACGTGTTGTTGCCCGTCAGCGTCAGCGTGCCGTTGCCCGCCTTCGTTACTTTGTAGCCGCTGCCGCCGTCTCCGATGGCGCCGCCGACCGTCAACGTGCTGGCCGACACCGTTGCCGTCACGTTGGCCCCGAGCGTCACCGCTCCCATGCCCAGATTCAGCGAGTTGCTTCCGGTGAATGTGAAACTCGCGCCCAGGTCAGCGCGTTGTTGTTGCTCAACGTGATGGTCGCGCCGCTGGTGTTGTCGATGGTGCCGCCGTTGATGGTGAACGTGCCCGAGCCGACGGCGGTGGCGCTATTGATGATCAACTCGCCCGCGGAAAGCTTGGTGCCGCCCGAAAACGTATTGGCGCCCGACAGCGTCAGCGTGCCGTTTCCCGCTTTGGTCAGGAGATAGCCGTTGCCGCCGTCGCCGATGGCGCCGCCGACCGTCAACGTGCTGGCCGACACCGTCGCCGTCAGGTTGGTTCCGAGCGTCACCGCGCCGGTGCCCAGATTTAATGCGCTGCTTCCGGTGAAGGTGAAACTTCCCGCCCAATCCAGGGCATTGTTGTTGCTCAACGTGATGGCGCTTCCGCTGGAGTTGTTGATCGTGACGCCGTTGTCTATGGTAAACGTGCCGCTGCCGATCGCGGTTGCGGTGTTGATATTCAACGTGCCGACCGAGACGGTCGCGCCGCCGGAGAAGTTGTTGTTGCCCGAGAGCGTCAAAGTGCCGCCGCCGACCTTGGCGATGCCGCCCGAGCCGCCGAGCGCACTGGCCAGCGTCACGTTGTTGCCGTTGGTGTCGAACGTAGCGATGACGCCGGAAGCGATGGCCTGAATTTCGCTCGAAACATCCTGCGTATTCGCGCCGTTCCACTGCAGCGTGCTGCTGGCGACGAAGGTGATGCTCCCCGAGCCGAGTGCGCCGTTGGCGAAGCTCAATATGCCGGCGTCGATGGACGTGCCGCCGCCGTAAGTGCCGCTGGCGGTCAGCGCCAGCGTTCCCGATCCGGCCTTGGTCAGGTTGTAATTATTTCCGCCGTCGCCAACGGCGCCCGCGGTAAGGGTGCTTCCCGAAACCGTGACCGTTCGGTTGGCATCCAGCGTCACCGCTCCGGTGCCCAGGTTCAGGGCGTAGCTCCCAACGAACGTGAAGTCGCCGTCCCAGCTTTGGACATTGTTGTTGCTCAGTGTCACCGCTGCGCCGCTGGTGTTGTCGATGGTCCCGCCGTTGATGGTGAACGTTCCGCTGCCCACGGCCTTGGGGCTGTTGATGTTCAACTGCCCGGCCGACAGCGTCGTGCCGCCGGAAAAGGTGTTGGCCCCCGAAAGCGCCAGCGTGCCGGCTCCCGCTTTGGTGACACTGTAGCCGCTGCCGCCGTCGCCGATGACTCCGCCGTCGCTCAGGATGCCCGCGGATACGGTCACGGTGCGGCTGGCTCCCAAGGTCACGGCTCCGGTGCCCAGATTCAGGTTGTTGCTTCCAACGAAGGCGAAATCCCCACTCCACGTCTGGACAATGGCGCCCAGCGTGACCGTCGCGCCGCTGGTGTTGTCGATCGTCGTTCCGCCGTCGATGGTCAGTCTGCCGCTGCCGACCGCCGTGCTGCTGTTGATATTCAACTGGCCCGACGACAGCGTGGCGCCGCCCGAAAAGGTGTTCGCGCCGGAAAGCGTCAGCGTGCCCGAACCCGCCGCCGTCACCGCGTGGGCGGCCGAAACTACGTTCGCTATGACCAGATTTTCCCCGCTGGCGGTGTTGAAGGTGCGCGACGCGGCGCCCAGGTTCACGTTCAGATCATCCGTATTGGTCACGTCGCCGATGGTGATGGTCTGGTTTGCGACGCCCGTCGAAATATCACCGCCCAGCGTCAGCGTTTCGGCGGTGGTGCTGGCCGACATCAAGGTGAGGCCGTAATTGCCGCTGTAGCCGAGGTTCAGCCCGCCGGCGCCGGTTGCCACGCTGGCGGCGAAGTAGAGCGTGGTATTGCCGGTGAGTGTCGCGCCCGCCAGCGAGTTCTCGACGACGCCGCTCGACCAGTTGCCCGTATAGTTGTAATCGTGGGCCTGGTCGTTGGTGTTTCCGCTGACGGCTCCGATCCAGGTCAGGAGAATACGCCGCTCAAGCGGTTCCAGAACCGCTCGAACCGCTCGAGCCGGCGGCTTCAAGCCGCCGCCGCCGCGCAATCGCCTGGCAAATCTCGAAACGACCGGAATTACCATGCCCTCATCCAATGGACGATTACTTTGCGTGGGCCTCGCAAAGTTCGTTGCTCAACACAAATTTCATGCCCGCCGAATGACCTGACGTCGGCGACAACGGGGGCAACGGGCGATTTTTCTCACGCGGCGCCGCGATGCCTCGCGGCGCACAGTGCCGAACGCGGTTGCGGCCCGCTTCCTTGGCCGCATACAACGCGCGGTCGGCAGCGCCGATCAACTCGTCGTAAGACGCGAAACCGGCCTGCGAGTCGGCGGTGGCAACCCCGACGCTGGCCGTTACCACCGCGGTCTTCCCTGCGAAAATGAAACGCTCGCCCTGAATCGCGGCGCGGATGCGCTCCGCCTGCGCGATCGCGCCGGCGACATCCTTTCGGCTCAAAACCACGGCCAGTTCCTCCCCGCCGTATCGCGCCGCCAAATCGCAATCGTCGATGAGCGACATCAGAAGCTTTCCAACTCGCTGCAAAACTTCGTCGCCCGCCTGGTGGCCATGCGTATCGTTGACCGATTTGAATTTATCCAGGTCCAGCATCAGCACGGAAAACGGGATTCCCGAATCTCGAAGGTCGGCCAGCGCCTTCTCGATGAATGCGGCAAGCCCCACGCGATTCGCCAGGCCGGTCAAACCGTCGGTGGTCGCCTTCTGTTGCAGATGCTTGTTTTGCCTCGCCAACTCCTGCGACTGGATCTGCGTTTGAAGCGTCAATTCGACCAGCGCCTGGCGAGCCTCCTGCTCGATTTCATGGTAGCTGCGGCCCGGTTCGATCGTGACTTCAAACAGATCGGCCAGTTCTTCGCTGTGCGAATCGATTTCCTTGAAGAGAGCCGTTATCTTCGCATCGTCCAGCTTGAACCGGCCGGACAACTCGCGCCGGGCGTGTGCCAGCAGGCCCGTCCGCTTGGCCGCGAAGACCTGGCCGCACAGCACCCCCCCATACACGATTTCAACCAGACCTCTTGACCCGCTTCCGATTTTTTCCAACGTGTGATGCTGGCGGATCGGCTCGACCATGGCCGGCGGAAACTTCCAGTCTTGGGCCAGTGCCCCGCCCACTTGTGCGTGGTCGAGGTCGAACTTCTCGCGCGAGAGCCGAACCAATTCAACCTGATCGCCCCCGCACTTTTCCAGCAGCGCGTCGTACTCCGCTCCCAGACCCTGGTGCATCGCCAATGTGCCGATGTCCGAAAGAAGCCCCGCGAGAAATGCCTCCTCGGGCTGCTGATTTCCCAACATCCTGGCCAGCGTGCCGCGGCCACCCCGGAAAACAGGCTTTGTCTCCAAAATCTCACGTAATCGAAACGCGGACTCTTCTCAGCGTTCAGGCCGTTGGCAAGAGAGAAGCCCAATGCCAGCGTTTTGACCGTTTGCATTCCCAGCAGCACCAGGGCATGACTGATTGTGCTCACCTGATGCGGAAGGCCGTAAAAGCTGCTGTTGACCGTCTTCAGCACCTTGGCGGTGAGAGCCGGATCGCTGGATATCACCTTGGCAACATTTCCAAGGCTCGCGTTGCTTTGCTTGGCCAACTCCAGAACCTTCACGGCCACCGCCGGCAACGAGGGAAGCTGCGGATTCCCTTTGATTTTCGCGAGCAATTGGTGATTCATGACCGGCTTCGGTTACGGGCGAATTCCAGAATTCCCAACACGTTATGATTCGGCAATTTTGCTCCGCCCCTGAATATGTAATGCGCGTTACAGGGTTACTGGACCTCCGGCCGCAAACCAACAATAGGCCGCTCATTTAGCAGCATTTCAGCATGGCCGATATGTGCAATACTGCAATGCGCGACAGGCCACAGAAGATTCGAAGGAGAAAGCAATGTTAGCCGTCGGGAACGCGGTTTTTCTTCTGATTCCTTCCCCCTCAAAGAGGCGCATACTTCATCCCGGCGTGGTGATCGAATCCGATTCGACCAGTTTTGTCGCGGAATTTGAGTATCCCGTTGCTCCGCCGCTGGACGCCGATGTGAACGCCTATTGCGAGGTGAACGGTAAATTTTTTCAGCAGGGCGCGAGGGTAACGGACGTCCGCACCGGCCCAGGCTGCGCCATCGTATTTCGGCGCGTCGGCCAACCGGTATCGGCCGAAAGCCGACAGACCTATCGCGTTTCCCTCGTCGCCGCGAATTTCATCGCCCAGGTCGGCAATGAAACCCAATGCCAGGTGCTCGACATCAGCGCCGAAGGCTTCGCCGCCATAACATCCAGAAAACTCGCTTTGGGATCGCTCGTGCAGATCAGCGTAACCGGCGAAGGACAGACTTTCGAAGCTCCCGCGCGCGTTCAGACCGTCAAGGAGCGCAACGACGGCAAGTTCCGCTACGGCTTTCTCGTTCCTTCTGAGAACGTCGCCGCCCGCAAAACCATGCAGGAACTCAGCGTCACCCTGCAGCGCCTGGAACTGAAGCGCCTGCGCGGCGTCGCCTGATGGATCATTGATCCGCGCTCAGCGCGGCGGCTTCAGCCGCCGTGTCTTTCCAGACGAACGCAACATCCGCGATCCGATGCCTGGCCGTGCCGTAGATGTGCAAATCCGCCAGCGGCTTTCGCCCGTCCCACGCGTGCCACAACACCAATCGCTGCCGGTCGGGCGTGACGGCGGCCACGGCGTCGGCCGCCGCGCCAACCATCCGCAGCCCGCGATACGGGCCGGTAAACTGCGTGATCAACTCATCGTCGAGTCCGACGCAAACCATCGGCCCATCTTCCGTCGCCAGCACAAGCCGTAAATCGCCCAGCCACGGCAATGCCGCCGCCGCCGTGATGCGGCCGGCGCGGCGCTGGCGGCAGTCCACTTGCGGATGGTCCACCGACCACGAGCAGACTTGTCCGTCTTTGTGGGCCGTGAAAATCCAGCCCGATCGCAAAAAAATCGCCACGACATCGGAATCCGCCGGCTGCCCGATCGCCTTTGGCGGACCCTCGCCGGAAACCACAAACAGCCCCCGCCCGCTGCTGAGAATCAGCCGATTCGAATCAAGCCGCTGAAGATTTCGCGGTGCAAACCCCTCGATCCCCGCCGAGGCCGGGCGAAACGCATAGTGCGGCTCCTGCGGCTGATCCACCTTCCAGCACACCAAACCCGCTTCGCCATGCGCCGCCCAAATCCGCTCGTCGGCGAAAATCGCACAGTTGAATCCAAGCTGGCTGGTCACCTCCGGATCGCGATATATTCCGGCATCCCTGGGCGAATCGGGATTCATCCGCAGAACCCCGCCGCGGCAACCCAGCAGCAATCCGCCGCTCCCGTCTCCGCGCACGCTGCGGAGCGGACCAAGGTCTTGCGGCGCCGCCACGATCTGCGCGAGGCGAATCTTTGCGCTCGATCGCAATGAGTTGCGGCCCCGCGACCGCCCACAGCCGCGACGGCCCCGCATTTTTCGCCGATATCGCCGCGACCGCGCGAAACACCTCCGCCTGGTCCGCCGCGCCGATGCGGCCCAGCGCCTGTCCCGGCGACAACTCCGGCGCCGCGGCGCGGATCGCTTCGAATTGGCCGAACAGTTCCGCCGATCGGCGGAGGTGATCGACCTGATCGGCCACGCGGCGCCGGGCCACTTCCCGTTCCGTCGCCTCCATCTGCTGTTTGTTGAGCGTCGGGCAATCCAAATCCACTTGGGCCGGCTGGATCACTTCGATCCCGCACCCGAACGCCACGGCCCCGGCCGCTTCCATCACCGCCGCCAGCATTCCGCGCCGGCCCTCCTCGCCGAGGAGTGTTTGGGCATCACATTGCCGGCCGTATTGCCGCGACGCCGCCAAAATGGACGCGGCAAAGTGCGCCATCACATCCGCCCCCGTCGCCGCCGACCCGCCGCCCAGCAACGCCTCTTCGAGCATTTTGATTTCGTTCGCCTCCGGCAGCGCCCGAACCGTGCCGGTGAAGACCCCTCGTGCCGTGTGCCCGTCGGCGGTGACAAGATCGCTCAGTTCCCATCGCAGCCGCATTCCGCCCAGCCGGATCTGGATTTTGCCGTCGATTCGCCGTGCCAATTCCGAATCTTGCAGCATGTGGAAATTCTAAGACCGCTGCCGGCCGAAGGGAAATTCAACCGCGAAGCGAAGGCCGAAGTGTAGCGCTTCTTTCCGGCGACCTCTTATTTTTTGCCCACTCCAGGTAATCCGGGAGAGGGTTGGGGTGAGGGCCTTTTGGAAGAAGGAGTAGCGGTCGAGCAACCGCTGAAATCACCCTCACCCCGCCCTCTCCCGGATTACCTGGAGAGGGGAAGAATAAGAGATCGCCGATAAGAGGCGCTGCACCCATCCGAGTGCGAATTCACAATCCCGCCGTTGCCGGGTAATCTTCAAATATGCTTCAAGCCGTTTTGCAAACCATCGACTCGCGCCGCCCGCAGTGCGTCGCCGCGCTGAAGGAATTCTTGTCCATTCCCAGCATCAGCGCCCAGCCGAGCCACAGAGCCGACATGCAGCGCTGCGCACAATGGCTGGCGGATCAGCTTTCCTTCGCGGCTCTGGATGTGAAAATCATGCCCGTTGCAAACGCGAAGGGTCATCCCGTCGTCGTGGCGAAGAACAAGCATCTCCCCGGCCGGCCGACCGTTTTGTTTTACGGCCATTACGACGTGCAGCCGCCGGAGCCGCTGAATCTGTGGACCACTCCGCCGTTCGAGCCGGCCGTCCGCGACAATGCCATCTACGCCCGCGGTGCGGCCGACGACAAGGGGCAGGTCTGGGCGCATGTCGAAGCGATTATGGCCTGGCAGGCCCACGGCGGGCCGCCCGTAAACCTCACGATTCTGATCGAGGGGGAGGAAGAAATCGGCTCGGAAAATCTCGCCGATTTCGTCCGCGCCCATCGCGACGACCTGCGAGCCGACGTGGCCGTCATCAGCGACAGCCTCCAATTCGCCGCGGAATTCCCGCCATCACCTACGCATTGCGAGGCCTGGTCTACATGGAGCTGAAGATCACCGCGGCGTCGCTCGATCTGCACAGCGGCTTGTACGGCGGGGCCGTGCCCAATCCGATCAACATCCTGTGCGAATTGCTGGCCACGCTCCACGATCGCGACGGGCGTGTGAATATTCCCGGCTATTACGACAAGGTCATCCCGCCCACGGCCGAGGAACGGCTGATGTGGGCCAAGTTGCCGTTCGACGAAAAGCAGTACGCCGCGGAACTGAAATTGCCCGGCCTCAGCGGCGAAATCGGCTACAGCGCTCTCGAACGGCTCTGGGCCAGGCCGACGTGCGACATCAACGGCATCACCGGCGGATACGAAGGCCCCGGCGCCAAAACGGTCATTGCCTCCACCGCCTCCGCGAAAGTTTCCATGCGCCTCGTTCCCCAGCAAGACCCCGTCGCCATTCGCGACGCCTTCACCGAAGCGATGCGCCAGCGATGCCCGAAATACGTCAGCCTGGAGATGACTTGCCACGGCCAAGCCCCGGCCGTCATGATTTCCACGCACAGTCCGGCCATGGAGCTGGCATCCGAAGCGATTGAAGCCGGCTTCGGCACGCCGCCCGCGCTGGTCCGCGCCGGCGCGAGCATTCCCGTTGTGGAATTGATCAAATCAAACCTCGGAATCGACACGCTTCTGGTCGGCTTCGGATTGCCCGACGATTGCGTTCATTCCCCCAACGAGAAGTTCGATCTCGATGCCCTCCATTCCGGCGACAGAACCGCCGCCGTGCTGTACGACCGGCTGGCTCGGTTGAAAACTAACCATTAAACCACGAAGACACGAAGATCACGAAGACAGACACGAAGAATTGCGGCTTTTCTTCGTGTCTGTCTTCGTGATCTTCGTGTCTTCGTGGTTGCTCATTCCTCTTTACGTATAACGACCGTGCAATCGCCCCTGCGATAACCGTCGTCCAGAGCGACGTCGCCGCTCAAGCTGTACGCGAACGTCTGCACGTCGGAGATTGCGTGCCAGGTGAGATGTTTGCCCGATGCCAGGCGCGGGGAGCAGAGAAAGTTGAACGCCAATTCGCTCTGGGTGTATTGCCAGGCGATGCGCAGCGTTTGATAAAAATCTTCCGGCGCGACGGTATTGAGCGATCCGCAGAAGATGATGACGTGAGCGTGCTGATCGAGAAGTTTGGGATCGTCGATGAAGTCGCCGCGAAGAATCGTCGCATGGGGCCGGCTTTTCTTCTCCGCGGCCTCGGCCATGGCCTGGACCGCCTCGATCCCGATGTACCGCTCGGGCCGGATGCGCTGATCCAGCAGATATTGCAGCAGATCGGCGCGACCGCAGCCGGCGTCGAGCACGATTCGGCCGTCCAATTCGCTCCAGCGTGCCAGGGCCGCGAACCGCGCCGCCTGGGCCGATGGATTCGCCCACAGCAACGATTCGAATTTCGCCCCATGCCGCTCGGCGGCTTCGAGATACGGACGCAGATAAGCCGGCGGCGGCATTCCCATATCCTAAGTAAAACCGCAGAATCTTTCACGCAACTTTTCTCACGCTAATTTCCTCGTGGTCGAACATGAAGCCCATCCGGTCGCGGTGGCCGTTGATTCGGCCGACGCCCTTGCGGAACGCGACGACCAAATCGTCGATCGTCTCGAACAACACGTTGGCCAGCACCGTTCGTTTCAGATGGCCCCACAAGCGTTCGATCAGGTTCAGGCTCGGACAGTACGGCGGCAGCCAATAGATTTCGATTTGATGGCGATTGGCCACCAGCCATTGTTGCACGGCCTGGGTGCAGTGGAAACGTCCGTTGTCGCAGACCAGCCGGATTTTCCGACCGGCATAGGCCGCGACCAGGGCGATCAAGAACGCCAGGAAGTTCACGCCGCTCTTGGTGTCGGCAATCGTGCAGGTGATCTTGCCGGTGGCATAATCCACGCCGCCATAGACCACCTTCTTCTGGTTCTGCCCCGGCGAGGGAACTTCGGGTTGTGTTCCCACCGGCGCCCACATTCTGGTCAGCGTCGGGTGGCGATGAATCTCCACCTCGTCCTGAAAAACCAGCGCCTCGGCCGCGTTCTTCCTCATCGCGTTTTTTTTAAGCGCGTCAGTTCGTCCCGGGCCTTTTCGTAGGCCGCCTCGTCGCGTTTGCCCTTGAGCGTGTGCTTGGGACGCTGAACGGAAAACCCTTCGCGATGCAGCAGTCGCCGCAATTGATCCTCGCTGAATCGCTGGCCCGTGACCTTGGCCAGGTGCTCGGCCAGGCGGACCGTGGACCACGTCGAAAAACCGTACCCCAACGTCATGGGATTGATCTGCACGACCTGCTTCATCTGCCTCAGAAACTCCGGCGTGGCGCGGCCGGGCCTGCCCGGCGGCTTGACCGGACGCAACGCCTCCACACCGCCTCCCCGATAAAGCTTGCGGACGCGGACCACCGTTTCGCTGGAACAGCCCAGTCGCTCGGCGATGGAAGCGATGGTATCCTTGGAATGCGACATCAGAATGATCAGGCAGTTGCGGAAAACGTCGGCCGAAGAAGTGGAGAACCGCAGACGATCCAGCTCGTCCCACTGCTCGTCCGTGAGCTTGATGCCATATCCCATGGCGACCTCCCGGCGGCTCCGCCGCCACGGGCAGTATCATCATGGTTTGGATTACTGCAATCATTCTGCGGTTCTACTTAGTGTAAGTGGCAAGTGCAAGCAGCAACTAAAAGTACCCAGGCAACCATTCAACTTGTACTTGCAACTTGTACTTTCAACTTCTACTTTAGATTCCATGTCCCTCATGGTCACCGGGTCCATCGGCATCGACACGGTTGAAACGCCGTTCGGTTCGCGCCAGGACGTCATCGGCGGGTCGGCGATCTATTTCGCCTACGCCGCCTCATTCTTTTCGCCCGTGCGCCTCGTGGGAGTCGTCGGCGAGGATTGCCCGAAAAACCTGCTGGATATTTTTGACGGCCGCGGCGTCAACACCGCCGGCCTGGAAATCCGCAAGGGATCCAAAACCTTCCGCTGGCACGGATCTTATCTTCAGGACATGAACCAGGCCGTCACCGTCGAGGTCGATCTGAACGTCCTGGCCGAGCGGGCGCCGAAGATTCCCGCCGAGTTTCTCGACAGTCAATACGTTTTCCTCGCCAACACCCATCCCGTTCTCCAGCAGGAGGCGCTGGGTATGCTCAAGTCGGCCAAGCTGGCCGTGGCCGACACGATGAACCTCTGGATTCAGACCGAGCGCCAGCCGCTGGAGAAATTGTTGTCCAAAATCCACGGCTTGGTCCTGAACGACGGCGAGGCCCGGCTTCTGACGGGCCAGAAAAACCTGATCGTCGCCGCGAGGGATGTCCTGAAAATGGGCCCGAAATTCGTCGTTATCAAAAAAGGCGAGCACGGATGTCTGCTGGTCAGCCAGCGCGACACGTTCGTTCTGCCCGCCTTTCCCGCCGACAAAGTGGTCGATCCCACCGGCGCCGGCGACAGCTTTGCCGGCGGAATGATGGGATACCTCGCTGCCCAGGATAATCTCGACACCGCATCGCTCCGCCGCGCCTTGGCATTCGGAACCGTTCTGGCCAGCTTCACGATTTCCGATTTCTCCCTGGCCGGCCTGTCCGCCGTTACCCGCCATCAGATCGACGAACGCTGGGAGAAGTTCAAATCCGCGATGAGTTTTTGAAGTTCAAAATAATAATTTTTTACCGCAGAGACGCAGAGAGCGCGGAGGCATTTCTCTGCGATCTCCGCGTCTCTGCGGTAAAATAAATTGATGCGTTTGTTTATCGCCATCGAGCTTCCAGAGCATATTCGCCGGCATCTACAACGGATGCAGGAGATATTGCGTCCGATCCTCGGCGGCAAATCGGTTCGGGCGGAGCAGCTTCACCTCACTCTGAAATTTCTGGGCGAAACGCCGGATGAGGCGTTGCCCCGGCTGGTAGAGCGATTGCGGACCGTCGAGATGGGACCGATCAGGCTGGCAACCGCGGGCGTCGTTTGTTTTCCGCCGAACGGGCCGCCGCGGATCGTCGCGGCCGCATTGAACGACCACGACCTGCACTGCGCCAAATTGCAGAGCGTTATCGACCAGGCGACGCACGCGGCTGGATTTCAACTGGAGGGCCGACGATGGACGCCGCACGTGACCTTGGTCCGAATCAAAGATCGCGTCCCCGCTTCCGCGCGGACCGCCGGGTCTGCGGCAGTCGCGGAAATGGCCGAACTCGAATTCGATCCCGACGAGTTTTTATTGATCGAAAGCCGATTGGACGGGGAAGGCCCAACGTATGTAACGGTCGCGAAATTTCCTCTTGGCCTCGGTTGAAAATTTTTTCTGAATTTCCATTTGCAATCGATCCGATGCTGGATATGATACCCGAACAAACACTGAACAGGGACGGTATGGTGACTTCCGTCGAGTTCAGTTGCGGGGCTTTTGGGGCGACGTTCGCTCGCCTCGATCCGCCCGCATTAAGTCACCGTCAAATAACGCCGGCTGAACAACATACCCGGCGAAAAGGAGTCTCACCGTGATCAAGTCCCTCGAAAAGACGGACGGGAAGAAGGACCATTCCCCCTCGTCCGCGGTCGCTGTGCATGAGCCGGTCGTTCGTGAGGTGAAAGAGTCGCCCAAGCCCCCGGCTTCCAGAATTCCGCCGCACGATGCCGCCCGCGATTCGGCACTGAACCGGGCCGTTCAGCAAATCGAAAAACAGTTCGGGAAAGGGGCCGTCATGAAGCTCGACGGCGATCAAAAAGCCACCGTGGACGGCATTCCCACCGGCTCCCTGAGCCTGGACATCGCTCTCGGCGGCAACGGCGTGCCCAGGGGCCGCGTTCTGGAAGTCTTCGGACCGGAATCCAGCGGCAAAACCACCCTGACCCTGCACATCATCGCCAACGCCCAAAGGGCCGGAGGCGTCGCCGCGTTCATCGACGCCGAACATGCCCTCGATCCTTCCTGGGCCAAGCGGCTCGGCGTGAAATTAGACGATCTGCTGGTCTCCCAGCCGGACACCGGCGAGCAGGCCCTGGATATTTGCGAATTGCTGGTTCGTTCCAATGCGGTGGACGTGATCGTGATCGACTCGGTGGCCGCCCTGATTCCCCGCGCGGAAATCGAAGGCGACATGGGCGACATTCATGTCGGGTTGCAGGCCCGCCTCATGAGCCAGGCCATGCGCAAGCTCACCGGCGCCATTTCCAAGAGCCGGGCCACGGTCATCTTCATCAACCAGATTCGCGAAAAGATCGGCGTGATGTTCGGCAACCCGGAAACCACACCCGGCGGCCGGGCGTTGAAGTTTTACGCCAGCGTCCGCATCGACGTCCGCCGAACCGGCACGATCAAGGATGCCGAGGTCTCCATCGGAAATCGCACCCGCGCACGCGTGGTCAAAAATAAGATCGCCCCTCCGTTTCGGGAGGCGGAATTCGACATCATGTTCGACCGCGGCATCAGCTACGAGGGCGACCTGCTCGATCTGGCCGTCCTGGTGAACGTCGTGGACAAGAGCGGGGCGTGGTTCAATTTCAAAACCACCCGCCTGGGCCAGGGCCGGGAAAATTCCAAACAGTTCCTTGCCGACAACAAGGATTTGGCCGAGGAAATCCGCCAGGCCGTTTTGCAGTGCAAGGGATTGGCGGACAACCGCATCGCCGCCGCGGCCCCAGCCGCCGCCGACGGCGGATGATTTTCCGGGTAACTGTTTACCGCAATGGAATCATTCGACCAGAGCGGTTTTCGGCGTGCGGGCGTGCGGAGGGATGGGATTTTTATCGGTTACGGTTTTCGTCACGGCCGAAATCGCCGGCTCGTATATCGGAAATCGCTGCCGCCGCTGAACCCGTCGGCTGGCCCGGCGACGATCGGGCGAGCCGTCGGCGGACGAACAAGAGAGTCGCCGCCTCCGCTTTTTTGTCCGCCGACGGCTCGCTCGAACGTCAACAGGCCGGCCAACGACGTTCGCGGCGGCAACGCCTTTTGACATACGAGCCGGCGATTTCGGCCGTCACGAAAATCGTAACCGATCATCCTCTGGTTCTTCGTCGGTCGACTCGGTGTCGCAATAGAAGATGATTTGCGCCCCCGATGGTAAACAATTGCTTTTCCCGCACAGTCGGATTAAACGGACTCCATATTGAATTGCGACGGTAACTCGGCCGTTTGGCCGATAAATGCCCGGTATGGGACAACTTCTGTTCCGCCGCGGCCGGCTTGCGGCCGCGGCGCTGATTGGACTGGGGCTGTTGATCGGGCTATCGCTGCACAGCCGCGGCTCGCTCTTGAGCGTGGCGCTGGCGGCTGGGACCGATGCCGCGCCCAAACCGGATGCTCCATCGCTCAAGGCCGACCGGGTTATCGAACAGGCCGATGATGTTTCCGACCTGGCCGACGATCCGGACCTGGTGGACCTGCCGGGCCTTCAAAGCAAATTCCAATCCATCGCCCAGCGGGTGGCGCCGGCGGTGGTGTCGATCGCCGCGGCCCAGACGGCCTGCGACGCCGATTCCGCCCTTTGCGCCCAGACCATGAATCCGCAAAAGCTCGACGCCCTGCTGGACAATACCACGCGGACGATCGGCACCGGGTTTATCGTCGATTCCGACGGATTCATCGTGAC
Source organism: uncultured Phycisphaerales bacterium (assembly GCA_963771925.1). GTDB lineage: Bacteria > Planctomycetota > Phycisphaerae > Tepidisphaerales > Tepidisphaeraceae > PALSA-1353. The sequence continues at coordinate 163,622 of CAVYVE010000005.1, read as the reverse complement.
CAACGAGCACGTCATCGAGGACTCGCAGCAGTTCTGGGTGACAACCGATGACCGCAAAGTTTATCCCGCCATCGTCGTCGGAGCCGATCCCCGGGCCGATCTGGCCGTGCTGAAAATCCCCGCTTCGAATTTGCCGACGGTGACGTTCGCGCATGGGCCGTCGGAGCGCGGACAATGGGCGATCACCCTGGGAAATCCCTACGGTCTGGCGGCCGGCGGGCAGATGTCCCTCAGCGTCGGCGTCATCAGCGCCACCGATCGCTCGCTTCCCAGGCTGGCCAGCAAGGAGGATCGGCTCTATTCCGATCTGATCCAGACGACGGCCCAGATCAATCCCGGAAATTCCGGCGGACCGCTGCTGGATGTCAACGGCCAGGTGATCGGCATCGACACGGCCGTCATCCTGCCGCAGAAGCAGACCAACGGCATCGGCTTTGCCATTTCGATCACGCCGGAGTTGCGGGATGAGATTCGGCAACTGGAGCAGGGCCGCGAGGTGATCTACGGATACGTGGGCGTGACGGTCTCCGCCCCCACGCCCCGGCAACGGAGCGATGCCAAGCTGGATGACGACATCGGCGTGCTCGTGGAAGCGATCGAGGCCCAATCCCCGGCGGCGGACAGCGACCTGAAGGCCGGGGACATCATCATCGAAGTGAACGGCCAGACGGCCACCGACACGGATCGCTTTGTTCGTCTGATCGGCGCCGCCCCCGTCGGCCGGACGACGGCAATCGTCGTCTCGCGCAACGGAAAACGGATGATCATCCACGTCGTTCCCGTCAAACGGCCCGTGCAGTACGTCGTGTCGAATCAGAATCAGCGGCTTTATTGGCGGGGAATGGTCCTCGGCCCCGTGCCCGCGAATTGGTCCATGGCCGCCAAGAACGACAAGCCGCCGTCGGGAATTCTCGTGGTGGGGATCGAGGATGACAGCCCGCTGAAAAAGCGCGGCGTCTGTGCGGGGACGATCATCACCGCCATCGCCGGCCAACCCGTCAAATCCCTGCTCGATTTTCAAAAAGTGCTCAACGACGTTCCGCCGGAAAAATGCGACGTGCAACTGGCGGATCAGGTCGTGGCGGCGCAATAACCCAGCGCATCGCGGCAAGAAAGATCCTCACTTTCGGCTTCCTATGTGACGGCTCGAAGGAAATCAACTGGATTAACCACGCGAAGCGGACGGATCTTGCGGCGGAACTGTTTGCACAGCGCCGAATAGCCGGTCATCAACGCCAGCAAATCCCGATCGCTTGTAACCAGATAACGGGCCTTGCCCGCAACCGCCAAATTAATGTATGGCTCGTCACTGGGATCGCGCGGGTAGCTCATGACGTGCCGAACGTGGCGAACAAAAGTTGCGCGAAACGTCAGCCGTTGCACAAAAGCGCCGATGCGCTGCTGCGTCATGCTCGGGCTGATTGCCAGGATTCTATCATACCCCAGCACGCGGCGTAGCTCGCCGAGGGTCGGCCCGCTTACCAAAAGCTCGACCGCTCCGGATTCCACCAGTCGGAGACACTTCGCCCCGGCGCTGCCTTCGAATGCGACGGCTTGGATCAGCAGGTTGCAGTCGAAAACAACCTTTGATCGGGTTGAGAAATGACTCATCGGCGCGTGGTACGGTTTTTCGGACTGGCAGCGCTGTGTGAGGAGGTGCGCTTCTGCCGACGCGGACCGCCCCTCGCACGCCGCACCATTGCGTCGAGTTGGCTTTCGGTGACGCCGCTTTTTCGCACGTCCTGTCGGATCGGGCGAAGGATTTCGTCAAAGGATTTATCCGCCAACAGATCCTGTTCGATCAACAGACGCACATATTCCGGAGCGGTCCTGCCCGCAAGCTTTGCTTTCCGCTCCACTGCTTTCAACTGCGTGGCCGGCAGTTTGATCTCTTGGAATGAAAACGCGACCATGGCAAATAGTATAAAGCGTGCCCCTGCACTATACCAAGCCAAAACGCTAAAGGGACGGCACCGACCGGATTGAGCGAGCGATTTCCCGCTGGCCGCCTGCTGAACGATGCTGCGGCGGGGAAACGCGAGGCGCAACGGACGGGCCAGGTCGCGGCGGCGCGACAGCTCGGCCGTCGTTTCATCTCAGTCCCACGATCAGATATTGATCCCCATGGTCCTGCATGGCCGCGGGGTCATAATAAATCTGATTGCTGTCGCAATACGCTTTGGCGATGCCATAACACTTGGCCCGGCCGGGCTTGTCGTCCGGCAATTCGACGACCATCTGGAAAGCATCTCCTTTGCCGTTGATGTCCCGGCTCGTTTGGAACCAAACGTTTTTGGCCCCGGCGTCATACCAGGCGTTCACCGTGCCCGCTTCGGCCCTTCTGCCGTTGTCGGACACGTATTTCTTCGCCTCGTGCAGCACATTTTGCGCCTTGGCCGCGTTGACCTCGTCGATCACCGGATTTGCAACCGCCGAACGGCCGCCGAAGGATGGGATGGGGATCGCCGATCCCGCAACCCCGCCGAAGCCCAGGACCATTTTCAGCAGCAGCACGATCAGCGCAACGCGGACGATCCAATCGAAAACCGCCAGGAGGATCACGACCATCCATGAGTCGCCCGGGTCCATGCTGAAGAGATAAGTCAGGGTGGTCCAGTAGACGCCCAGCGCCACGGGGAAACCGATGATTCCGAATCCCATAAAGCCGCCGCCGCCGATGCCGGCGGTGTATCGGGCGAGCAGGCCGTTCACCCAGGTGGTGACTCCATCGCAGAGCACGACGATGGCGGCGAGCTTCAGGATGGCCGTGGCGAATCCGCCGAAGCTGACGCCCAGCGGCCCGGCCACCGCCAGGGCGAAGCAGATCAGCACCGCCGTTTCCAGGATCGTCATGACCGTCAGGCCCAGCCCCGTGGCGAAGATCCCGAACAGGTCCAGGTGGTAATGGACCGCGTAGTATCCGACGTACATCACAATGCCGATCAGCAGCAGGGCGGCGGGGACTTTCAGATCGCGATTGGAATCGATGTGCGTTTTGGACGCTGCCGCTTCCTTCTCGCTGGCGGTGGGGGCGCGATGATAAGCCAGGGGAATACCGCGGCCCGCGGCCACGGCAACGGCGGGGGCCGGCGCAAACGCCGTTGGATCGACAACTGTCGGCGGCAAACTGGCCGCCGCCCGCTGTGCGTCGTCCGCAAGGGCGTATAGGTCGTCTTCTTCCACCGCTTCCGCCCCCGGCGGCTCGGCCGGAACCGTCATCACATGTCCGCATTTACATCGGACGCGTTTGCCGGCGAGTTCCTGTCTCCAAGTGGCCCTTCGCCCACAACCGCCGCAGGAGAACTTTGGGCCTGTTTCCGCCATGCGATTTCCTTCCGACAAAACCGGGCACAGAAATGATCCCGCTGTGATGCCCAAATCGTCCCTCCGGGCGAGCATGAATGCAAGATTATTTGGCTGGCAACATGGCGGCTGAAGCCGACATGCCACGAGGGAAATAATACCCAAATACTTTTGGTCTGTTGATGCTTGCCTTCTAAAGCGGCAAAGTTATACTTCGCCGTCAGTTCGGTCAGGAGGACCGGCGTTTGTTCGTGAAAGGCAAGGATGCCATGGCCACCTCTCGGGCCAGCCGATCGGCGCAGCGCTTTTCTCAACTCTGGCAGCTTCCCCTTTTTATTCTTTCGATCGCGCTGTTCATTTACGCGGGATATCTGTTCATCAGTCCCGGTCCCGGCGCGACGATCGATCAGAAGATTGCCGTTGCCGAGAATTACCTGAAAGAGGACCGGCCCGATGCCGCGTTGCAGCAGCTTTCGCGGATTCTGGAAACGGAAAAACCCCAGCCCCTGAAGGAAGGACAAATCCATCTGCTCATCGCCAAGGCGCTGGAAGCGGCGCAAACGGACGACAAGATCGCGGTGCCGGCGAACTATGAGCGGATCATCGAACAGACCGAATTGGCCGTGCAAATGGGGATCAAGCCGGATGCCGACTTGCACCGCCGGCTCGCCGACAGTTACGCGGCGCTGGGCCACCCGGCAGAGGCGGCGGAAAATTATCGCCAGGCCATCGCGATGGATGCCGCCCATTCCCTGAGCCTGCGCCGAAAGCTGATCGAGCTGGAGCTTGCCGATGACGATCCGGCCAACGCGGACGTCTCGCTGGGGGATTATTTGAATCAGCCGAAATTGACCGACGCCGAGCGGGCGTGGGCGCTGGACCAGCGGGCGGGGATTCTGATCGACCGCAAGCAGTTTGTCGATGCCCGCAAGCTGCTGGCCGACGCGGCGCGGCTCGACAACGACCCGGTGGACCAGGGGACGTTCAATTATCAGTTGGGATATTGTTCCTATCGCGAAGGGCTGCCGGACGACGCCGAGCGCTATTTGCGTCTGGCCCGCGACGAGCTTCGCGTGAGCCATCCGCTGGACGCGGATGCGGCGTTTTACCTGGGGCGGATTTACCAGGACCGCAACGATCCCACGACGGCCATTTCGTTTTACAACGCGGTGCTGATCTCGCATCCCGAATCCAAGGCCGCGCCGCTGGCCCTGCTGTGCCGGGGCGTTTGCCGGATCATGATGGGCGATGCCGACGCCGGGCTGAGCGATTTTCACGATCTGGTCGCCCAGATCGACCGGCGGCCGTCGCGCTCCAGATACAAGGCGGAATCCGTCGCGGCCTTCCGGCAGGCGGCGGAAATCCTCTGCGATCGGCAGGATTACCAATCCGCCCTGGAGGTCATGTCGGATGAACAGGAGTTGGTTTCATCGCCGTCGCCCGGTTTTTACGCGGAATACGGCAGCACCTGCGAGAAGCGCGCCGACCAGCTTGAAGAGACCATCCCCGACGCCGGGGCCGCGGACAAAATCCGCCGCGGACAGCAGGTGATCGATCTTCGCGACAAGGCCGGCGACGCGTACATCCTCTATTCGCGCCAGTTGACCCTTCTGGACGATCACGGCTACGCCGATGCGCTGTGGAAGGGCGTGGATCTTTACGACAAGGCGGGAAATCTTCAGGCGGCCATCGCGGCGCTGGAATTGTTCGTCGCCGAGCGTCCCAGCGATCTGCTGGCGCCCGATGCGCTGCTGCGTTTGGGGCAGGCGTACCAGGCGGCGGGGATGTTCGACAAGGCGATCGACGCGTTCCAGCGCTGCCAGTTGAATTATGCCAAGAGCCTGGCCGCCAGCAGATCCGCCGTGCCGCTGGCGGAGGCTTACATCGCCAAGGGTCCGTCGATGTACGCCCGCGCGGAGACGACGCTGCTGAGCGTGGTCGAGAACAATCCGCTGGTCGATCCGTCCGCGGAGGAATTCCGCCAATCGCTTCGCGAGCTGGCGCAGCTTTATTACCGCACCGGGCGTTACGAAGAGTCCATCGCCCGTCTGCAGGAACTGACGCAACGATATCCCAACGACGCGCAGAAGCCGCAGATGATTTTTATGATGGCCGACAGCTACCGCAAGAGCGCCGCGTTGCTGGATGCGAAGCTGGCGTCGGCGCAGACTTCGCCGAACGCGGTTGCGTCGGAGGTCGCCGAAGCCGCCGCCGCCCGTCGCGACCGTCTGCTCAAGGCCCGCGGCCTGTACGACCAGGTGATCGATCTCTATCGCATCTCCGCTCCGAGCGACGACGATGGACAAGCTCTATCAGAAGCTGGCCCATTTCTACCGCGCCGATTGCATGTACGACCTGGGCGCTTACCAGGAAGCGATCAAGCTCTACGACGATGCCGCCTTCAGCTATCAGAACGATCCGGCGTCGGTGTCGGCGTACGTTCAGATCGTCAACGCCTATTTCGCGCTGGGCAAACCCGAGGAAGCCAAGGCCGCCAACAACCGGGCCAAATGGATGCTTCAACACATGCCGGCCGAGGCGTTTCAGAATGGGACCTTCTCCATGCCCAAGAAGTATTGGGACCAATGGCTCCAGTGGACCAACGATTCGGGAATGTGGTGAGAATCGCCGGGAGGTTTTTATGACGGACGATGCGGTCATTTCGGCGCTTCAGCAGCAATTGGACTGCTATCAGAGCCTGGCCAAGCTGGCCAATATTCAGCACGAGCACGTGCGGGATTCGCGAACGGAGGATTTGCTGCTGGTGCTGTCGCAAGCGGCAGGACCTTCTGGACCAGATTGAGATGTTGGAACGGACGATCGCGCCGGCCAGGAAGGATTGGCCCAACTATCTGTCGGGCCTGCCGGCGGATCAGCGGGGATCGGCGGAGGCGCTGCTGGCCCAGACCCGGCGATTGCTGGAGCAGATCACCACCGCCGACCGTGAAGACACGCTGGTTCTTCAGCAGCGGAAATTCGACATCGGGCGCGGGATCAACCAGGCCGCCGCCGCCCGGAAGTTCAACTTGAACTACGCCGCGGCCGCGTACGGCAAGAAAAAAACGGCCCTGGATCTGCGCCGATGAACGGTCATGAGCACGCTCGTCGAAATCTCCGGTTCGCAAGCCGACGTGCAATCGCCAGCGCCCGCGTCCAATGCGGCCCGCATCGAGGATCTGGGCCGCACCGTGCAGGCGTACTACCAACTGACCGAAAAACTTCAGCAATCCCACACGCAGCTTCAGCAGACCGTTCAATCGCTCCGCAACGAGTTGTCGGAAAAGAATCGCCAGCTCGAGCGCAAGAAACGCCTGGCGGCCCTGGGCGAGATGGCCGCCGGCATGGCCCACGAAATCCGCAACCCGCTCGGCGGGATCGAGCTGTATACCTCCATGCTCGCCAGAGACCTCGGGGAATTCCCGGCGTCGCTGCAACTGGTGAGGAAAATTTCCTCCGGCGTCAAGCGGCTGGAGAGGCTGGTCAGCCAGGTCCTTCAGTTTTCCCGCGAGATTTCCCCGCAACTCGCCAGGACCGATCTGGCCGCCCTGGTCGATCAGTCGATCGAACTGGCCGCGGACCGCATCGGCCCCGGCATCGTCCACCGCACCGCCGGCCCGCGGCCCATGCTCGTGAACGTCGATCCGCTGCTGATGGGCCAGGCGATTCTCAATCTCACCATCAACGCCGCCGAGGCCGTCGGCGACCGCGGCCGCATCGACATCGCCTGGACGCCGCTTGCATCGGACGGGAAATTCCGCCTCTCGATCAGGGACACGGGACCGGGGATCGGCCCGGCCGTTGCTGGAAAGGATTTTCAATCCATTTTTCACGACCAAGGAGACCGGCACGGGATTGGGTTTGGCGATCGTTCATCGGATCGTCGAAGCCCACGATGGAACCATCACCGCTGCCAACGCCCCGCAAGGCGGAGCGATTTTTGAAATCACGACCTGAACCAACCGGGAGAAAGCATGGCTCGGATACTTATCGTTGACGATCAGGACATGATGCGGGATTCGCTGGCGCAGATCCTGGTGCGCGAGGGCCACGAAGTCGTCGCCGCCGTTGACGGCGCATCCGCCGTCGCCCGCCTCGGCCCCGCCCGATTCGATCTGCTCATCACCGATCTCCGCATGCCCAAGATGTCCGGGCTGGAGTTGATGGCCGAGGCCAAGCGATTGCGCCCGGACATGCCGGTGGTCCTGATGACCGCCTTCGCGACCGTTTCCAACGCGGTGGAGGCGATGAAACTGGGCGCTTACGATTACATTCAAAAACCGTTCAACGGCGATGAGATCAAGCTCCTGGTGGATCGCACGCTGGAACACAGCCGGTTGCGCCTGGAAAACCAGGCGTATCGGAGCATGACCGACATCGGCTCGCCCCGGCCGCTGGTCGGCGACGGGCCGGCCATGGAACAGGTCAGGCAGAAAATCGAGCTGGTTTCGCGCAGCAACGCGACGGTGCTGATCCGCGGGGAAAGCGGAACGGGAAAGGAAATCGTCGCCCGGGCGATTCATCTGGCCTCGGCCCGCCGTGAGAGGCCGATGCTGGCCGTGAATTGCGCGGCGCTCTCGGAGAATCTGCTGGAGTCCGAACTCTTCGGCCATGAAAAAGGCGCTTTCACCGGCGCCGACAAACTCCGCCGCGGGCGGTTCGAATTGGCCGACGGCGGGACGCTGCTGCTGGACGAGATCAGCGAAATCGCGCCGGCCCTTCAGGCGAAGCTCCTTCGCGTCCTTCAGGAAAACTGCTTTGAACGGGTCGGCAGCAGCCTCACCCAGCAGGTGGACGTGCGCGTGATCGCCACCACGAACCGGAACCTGGACCAGTGCGTCGAAGAGGGCGATTTCCGCCGCGATTTGTTTTATCGCCTCAACGTGGTGCCGATCGAGATTCCGCCGCTTCGCAACCGCCTGGAGGACATTCCGGAACTCTGCCGCCATTTCATTCACCAGGCGAGCAAGCGTGAGACGCACGGCGTTCCGGCACATCGAGCCGGAGGCCCTCTCCCTTTTGCAGCGGTACGACTGGCCGGGCAACGTGCGCGAATTGCAGAACATCATCGAGCGGGCGGTGGTTTTGGAAAGCGAGCCGGGCGTGATCCGGGCCCAGACCATCGAGCCGTGGCTCAAGCAGCATCACGTGGCCCCCGTTGCCGAGGGATTGGCGGGCCGGCCGCTGGCGGAGATCGAAAAGCAGGTCATCCTCAGCACGCTTCAGCAGTTCAAAGGCCATCGCGTTCGCACCGCCAGCGCGCTGGGCATCGGCGTGCGAACCCTGGGAATGAAGCTGAAGCGGTGGCGCGAGGAAGGCGAATTGGCCGAAGCCATCGCTCATGAATAGGCGCGATTCCTGCGCCGTCGGCGCAGGATTTGCGTGTTAGCGAACTCACTTTGTGCGGATTTGTCAGAGGATTTTTTTCTGGCATGAAATTTGACCCAGGAGGCCTCAATGTATCTGGACCGATTGCTCAACCAGGGAAGCGAGCCGGTTTTAGAAAAGTGGCTTGATTTCACGGACGCGCGGCAACGGCTGCTGGGCGAGGACATCGTGAACGCCTCCACGCCCAACTACGTGCAGAAGGACCTGTCGCTTCGCGCAGTTTCAGTCGATGCTGCTGAAAAAGGTCCAGCAGCAGCCATCCGCCGCACCGGGCAGCGTGGATTTCGACGATATCTCGATGGATATCCAGAATCCGCGCCGGAATATTCTGTTTCACGACGGCAACAACCGTTCGATGGAGCAGCTTATGAGCGATCAGGCCAAGAACGCGCTGATGCATTCCCTGGCGGTCGAATTGCTTCGCGATCAGTATTCGATCATGGAAACGGCTTTGCAAGAAGGGCAGAAGTAAACCATGTTTGACATCCTAGACATGGGCGCCAGCGGATTGACGGCCCAGCGCATCCGCCTGGACACGATCGCCGGAAACATCGCCAACATCAACACCGCGCGCGACGCCGACGGCAAACCCAATCCCTATCGCCGGCGGTTCGTGGTCCTGGCCCCGGGACAGGCGGGCAATCCGGCGTTGCCCGGCGTCCACGTGCAGTCGGTCCAACAGGACATGTCGCCCTTGCCCAAGCGTTACGAGCCGGGAAATCCTGACGCGGACAAGGAAGGATACGTCAAGTATCCCAACGTCGATCTGGCCATCGAATTGGTCAATGCCCTGGAGGCCTCGCGAGCCTACGAAGCCAATGTCACGATGATGGACACGGCCAAGTCGATGTTCAATTCCAGCCTGCGGCTGCTGGTGTAGAGGACACAACGATGATCCAGGGACCACTGGCCAACCTCGGCAGCATCACCGGCATCACGCCGCCGACGGATTCCTCGTCATCCGCCGGCGCGACCGGCGGTTCCAGCTTCGCCGACGTTCTGAAAAAAAGCATCGACGAAGTCTCCCGGCTTCAGCAGGATGCCACCCAGGCGGTCAACGACGTGGCCACCGGTAAAACCGAAAACGTCACCGGCGTCATGACCGCCGTCGAGAAATCGGACCTGGCTTTCAAAACGCTCCTGGCCATCCGTGCCAAGCTCATGGACGCGTACGAAGAGATCAAGCAGATTTCGCTATGAGATATGCGATTGCATTTTGGTGTTCGCCATGGTCTAAATATCGCTGATTCGCGGGACGCGACCTACTCGGCCATGGAGGGCTGAGCGATGGAATTCCTCAAAGCTCAAATCACGCGCATTCAGCAGCAACTCGCGGGCCTTTCGGCCACGCAGAAAATGCTGGTCGTCTCGCTGCTGGCCATCATGGTGATGACCATGCTGTGGTGGGCGCACTGGGCCGCCGTGCCGGAGATGTCCCCGCTGCTGGATCAATCCCTCTCGCAGGACGAGATCGGACAGATCGCCACCAGCCTCCAGGGTCAGCAGATTTCGTACAAGCTCGTCGGCGATCGAGTGTACGTCCCCGCCGACCGCAGGTTGGAAATCCTGGCGACATTAGGTTACTCGCAGGCCCTGCCGCGAAATTTCGATACGGGGTTCGATGAAGTCATCAAGCAGATGAACTGGCTCGATCCGCCGGACAAAACCGACAAGATGTTCCTTGATGCCAAGGAGCGGACGCTGGCATCGGTCATCCGGCGGTTCCCCGGGGTGCAGGACGCGGCCGTGGTGATCGATCCGACCACCGACCGGCGGCTCGACGGCAACGATGTCGAGCCGGTCGCCACCGTCACATTGACCACCAGCCGCAACAGCGGCGCCAGTCGCCGCCAGCTTGCCGAATCCGCCGCCGACGTCGTCAGCGGCGCGCAGGCCGGCTTGTCGCGAAGCCGGATCAACGTCGTCATCGACGGCATCCCCTTCGCCGTCAAGGACCGCACTGATGACGGCATGAGCGGGGACGACGACAGCGTGGAGCTTCAGCAGCAGTGGGAGGACCATTATCGCAATCAGATTCTCCAGGGCCTGCAGGACATCCGCGGCGCGATCGTGAGCGTCAGCGTCAAGGTCGACACGGCCCAGACCATGACCACCAAGCACACGGTCGATCCCAAGCAGACGGTCTCGATTCCCACTCACAGCGAAGAAACCGACGACGAACAGACCGCCGAGCCCGCGGCCCAGCAGGAGGAGGCCGGGGCGGTCCCCAATACCGGCATGTCGCTGGCCTCCGGCGGCGGGGGGGGCGGCGGATCCACCAACACCGACGACAAATACGACTACGATACCGACCACGCCAAACAGGATGAGGTCATCAAGCAAGGTCCGGGCGACGCGACGCTTCTGTCGGCTTCCGTTCGCATCCCGCGCAGCTATTTCATCGAGGCGTACAAGAACGAGAACGGCGGAAAAGACCCGGACGATCCGAACGCCATGACGACGTACATCGCCATGCAATTGGCGCAAATCCGCAGCGCGATCAAGGGATGCGCCCCGGTCCCCAGCGACGACGCGTTATACGTCGGCTCCTACAGCGATGAGATGCCGCCCGAAGCTCCCGTCGAGCAGCAGGCCGCCGCTGCGGCGCCCTCAGCGGCATCATCGTTCGCCACGGCAAGGAAATCGGCGTGGGCGTCTTGGCCGCGCTGAGCTTGTTCATGGTCTCGATGATGGTGCGCAAAGGCGTGCCCGCCACCGTCGCCGCCGCCGCCGACGCCGAGCAGGCCGACGGAGAACGCACGCTCAACGGCAACGAATCGGTGGTCGGCAACGCCGCGGAAAAGAGCACGTCCCTCGACGGCATGGAACTGGACGAGGAGACCGTCAAGGCCCAGCAGATGCTCGAGCAGGTTCAGGAGATGGTGACCACGAATCCCGATGCGCGCCGCCAATCTCGTCAAGCGCTGGCTCAACCGATGATGCAAAGGAGGCCGGGACAGCAACCCGGCCCTGAGAGACCATGGCAGAACTTTACCGGCGTGCGCAAATCGGCGATCCTGCTGCTGTCCCTCACCCAGGAGCAGGCGGCGGAAATCCTCAAGCGCCTTCCGCCCGAGGCCGTCGAGGAAGTCAGCCGCGAAATCGCCGGCCTCGGCGACATCGCCATCGACACCCGAAAGGAAATCTTTGGCGAGTTCTACAACCTCGCCCTGGCCAACGCTTATCTGAGCGAAGGCGGCCTGGAATACGCCAAGGCCCTGATCCGCAAATCCCTGAGCGACGACGACGCCGACCCGCGTCATCAAGCAGGTCACCCAGCAGGTGCAGACCACGCCGTTTTCGTTCCTTCAGAAAGCCGAGAGCGAAAACCTGCTGACGTTCATCCAGGATGAGCATCCGCAGACCATCGCGCTGATCCTGGCGCATCTTCCCCCGCAGAAGGCGAGCGAAATTCTCGTCGGCCTGCCCAGCCAGAAGCAGATCGAAGTCGTCAAGCGCGTCGCCAACATGGAGCAGACCAATCCCGAGGTCATCAAGGAAGTGGAGCGCGGCCTGGAGCATCGTCTCTCCGACATCGTGAGCCAGACATTCGAAAAAGCCGGCGGCGTGGACACCGTCGCGGAGATTCTCAACCTGGCCGACCGGTCCACGGAAAAGGGGATCATGGAAGGCCTGGAGGCCGAGGACCCCGATCTGGTCGAGCAGATTCGCCGGCTCATGTTCGTCTTCGAGGACATTCTGCTGGTCAACGACAAGGGCATTCAGTCCGTGCTGAAGGAAGTGGACAACGAGGAATTGGCCCTGGCTCTGAAGACGGCCAGCGAGGAATTGAAGCAGAAGATTTTCAAGAACATGTCCGAGCGGGCCGCCCAGCTCATTCAGGAGGACATGCAGTACATGGGCCCGGTGCGCGTGAGCGACGTGGAAGCGGCCCAGCAGAAGATCGTCGACATCGTTCGCCGCCTGGAAGACGCCGGCGAGATCATCATCGCCGGCCGCGGCGGCGAAAAGGAAATGGTCGTCTGATTTTTTATCGAGAATCGCATGGGCCTCATCAAATCGACCGATGCTCCGATCAGCGTGGCCGCCTTTTCAATGCGGGACATCGAGGCGGCCGCGCGAAACGTGATCCTTCGCGCCCAGCGACAGGCCGAGCAGATTTTGGCCGCCGCACAAACCGAGGGCCGGAAAATCAAGGACGAGGCGCGCACCGCCGGCTTGGCGGAGGGCCGCCGTCAGGGCAACGCCCAGGGACTCGAGGAAGGCAAAAAATCCGGCCACGCCCAGGCATTGGCCGAGCACGGCGCGGCCATGACCAAGCTCATCGCCGCCCTGACCGAAGCGCTTCGCCAGCTTGATGACGGCCGCGATCAGCTTCACAGCCGAGTGATCGGCGAGGTTGTCGATCTCGCCTGCCGGATTTCGCGCCGGGTCGTCAAACGCCAGGGGACGCTCGACCCGCAGATCATGTGCCAGAACGTGAAAGAAGCCCTCGCGCTGGCCGTCCACGCCGCCGACGTTCGCATTGCCGTCAATCCGTCCCAACTGAAAACGCTGGAAGCCGAGATGCCCAATCTCCGCCTCACCTGGCCGCACCTGAAACACGTCGATCTGGCGGCCGATCCGTCCATCGGCGCCGGCGGCGGCCGCGTCTTCACCGCGCATGGCCACATCGACGGCGATCTCGACGCACAGCTTGACCGGCTCGTCGCCGAACTCCTGCCGGACCGACGTCGCGGAGGCCACGTGATCTACCTGGGCTCGCAGGTTGATGCCGTCGAATCGGCTCTGCCGTATCGCGTGGTCGGACAGGTCCAGGCCGTCGGCGGGCTGACCATCGAAGCCAGCGATCTGACCTTGCCGGTCGGTTCTCTGTGCCGCATTACCAGCTTCGGCGGCAAGGGATCGGTCGCGGAAGTGATCGGATTCCAGCACGACCGCACGCTGCTGATGGCCCTGGACGGCGCCGGCGGCGTTTCCCGCGGCGACCGGGTCGAGAATCTCGGCGCCGCGCCGGCCATCAATTGCACGCATCGCCTGCTCGGCCGGGTTCTGAACGGACTCGGCGAGCCGATCGATCAAAAACCGCCGCTGCCCATGGGAACGCGCCGCCGCATCGACGCCCGCTCCGTCGAGCCGATGTCGCGCATCAACATCGACCAGCCGATCTGCACCAGCGTCCGGTCCATCGACGCCCTGCACACCTGCGGCCTGGGCCAGCGCATGGGGATTTTCTCCGGTCCGGGCGTCGGCAAAAGCACGTTGCTCGGACAGATCGCCAAGCACACCAGCGCGGATGTTTCGGTGGTTGCGCTGGTCGGCGAGCGCGGCCGCGAGGTCCAGGAATTCCTCCAGAAAATTCTCGGCGAAGACGGCCTGAAAAAGTGCGTCGTGGTCGTCAGCACCGGCGACGAGGCCCCGCTGCTCCGCGTGCGCAGCGTGAAAGTCGCCTGCACCGTCGCCGAGTATTTCCGCGATGAAGGAATGAATGTCCTGCTGCTGGTCGATTCCGTCACCCGAATGTGCCACGCCCAGCGGCAGATCGGCCTGGCCGCGCGCGAGCCGCCGGCGACGCAAGCGGTTATCCGCCGAGCGTTTTTTCGCTGCTTCCGCAGATTCTCGAACGGGCCGGCAGAAGCGAGCGAGGCTCCATCACCGGATTTTACACCGTGCTGGTCGAAGGCGACGATTTCAACGAGCCGATCCCCGACGCGGTCAAGGGCATCGTCGATGGCCATATCTGGCTGAGCCGGCCGCTGGCGAATCGGGGCCATTATCCGGCGATCGACGTGCTGCAAAGCATCAGCCGCGTTCGCGGCGACGTGGTGCGCCGAGCAATCGCGCCAGATCAAGCGGGTCCTCGGCCTGACGGCCATTTACCAGGACATTGAAGATCTCGTGAATATCGGCGCGTACGTTCCGGGAACCAACCTGGAATTCGACGTGGCCGTGCAGGCGCGGCCGCGGATCGTGCAGTTCCTCCAGCAGGACGCGGCGGCGCCGCTGAAACTGGAGCAATCGGTCCGCCAATTGTCGGAGCTGTCCGCCTGGATCGAACAATTGGAAAAAGCGCTGCGGCGCAGGCGCAGAAGTCCAGGCCCGCCGCCGCCGCCGCCAAATGAATTAGGCGATCATGCCCAAATTCGTCTTTCAACTTGAAGGCGTCCTGCGTCAGCGCACGCATGTGGAGCAGCAGCGCCAGCGCGAGCTGGCCGTCGTCCAGACGCAGATGGCCGGGCTCGATGCCGAGCTTCGCGCCCTGGACGCGTCGGTTCGCGCGGCCGAGGACGACCTGCGTCAAAACCGGCTGGTCGGGCGCATCGACCTGGCGTTCCTCGCCGCCCACCGCCGCTACGCGTTCGCGATGCAGCGCAAGGCCATGGGCGTCGCCCAGAAAATGGCCGGCGTGCAGATTCAGCTTGAGAAAGCTCAGCGAAACCTCGCCGAAGCCGCAAAGCAGAAGAAGATTCTCGGAAAACTCCGCGAGCGGCGTTTCGCCCGGTGGCGCGAGGAAATCGAACGCCGCGATCTGGTCGAAATGGACGAAATCGCCATGCGGCTGAGCCATCATGAAGTCGGCGATGCCGACGCGGGGGCCGCATGAAGAAGATTTTTAGCCTTTTGGTTCTCACGCTGGCGCTGAATTTTCTGGCCGTGGGCGGCGGCGTGGGATATCTGTACCAATCGGGCCGGGTGGATAAAGCGAAGATCGCCAAGATTCGCAAAATCCTGTTCCCCCCGCCCGGCGCGGCTCCCACAACCCGGCCCACCGCCGCGGCGCCCGTACACCCGGTGATGAACCTGGCTAATCTTCTCGATAAGCATCCAGGCCAATCGGTCATCCAGCAGGTCGATTTCATTCGCAAAACCTTTGACGCCCAAATGCTGGAACTGGACCAACGCCAGCGCGAGTTGATGGATTTGAAGCGGCAAGTGGACCTGGCCAGCCAAAAGCTCGCCGCCGATCGCGCCGCCCTGGATAAGCGCCAACAGGAACTGGCGGCCAAAGAGCAGGAAGCCCAGCGGCTTCAAAGCGATACCGGATTCCAGAACAGCCTGGACCTTTACACCGCCATGCCCGCCAAGCAGGTCAAAACCATTTTTATGAATCTCAGCGAACAGACCGTTCAGCAGTATCTCCAGGCCATGGATACCCGCACGGCCGGGAAAATAATCAAGGAATTCAAGACACCTGACGAAACAGCCTTTATCCAAAGGGTCCTGGAGCGCATCCGGCAGGCCCAAGTCTCGACAACCGACGGAAAATAATCATGAACACGGTTTTGAACATTCAGCCAAGCCCGCCGCCGCCGCCGTCCACATCGTCGTCCGGCTCGTCCAGTTCCACGAGCCCCAGCGACGACACGAATTTTTCCCAGGAGTTGAACCGGGCCAAATCCAAGCCGTCCGGCCCGGCGACGAACCAGAATCCATCCGGCCAGGCAACGGGCAAAGCCCCCGCCAACGCGGCTGCCGACAAATCGCAAACCGATTCGACGGAGACAAAAACAAAACCAAAAGCAAAAACGCAGGGCGACGCCCAGCAGAAACGTCAGAAATCCTCCGATTCCTCGACCGAGACCGACACCCCCACGACATCGGCCCAATCGAGCGAATTGGCGGAAGCAGCCGAGGCGGCGGGCGACGACGCGGCCCAGGCTGCGCCGGCGGCCAAAGCCAAGACGATCCGAGCCAAATCCGGTTCCAAAGCCGCCGTCGCCGCGTCGGCGGCTCCCGTGGACGCTAATTCCGCGGGCACCAGCACATCCTCCAAAACCAAGCCGGCCGACGCCAAATCGTCGTCCTCGCAAACGTCGGCCGATCCCGCAACGCTGCTGGCCGCCGCCGCATCGCAACAGCCGGCGACGCACGTCGCCACGGCGTCCCCGCTCGATGCCACGGCGGACAATTCCGCCGATGCTTCCGACGGGAATCCGGCCACGAAGAAGCCGAACGTCTCTCCGTTCAAATCCGAGAATTCAACTGCCGGCGGGTCGGATTCCCAGGCCGACACGGGCACGGATTCGCAGGCCGCCGGCGCCGCCGCGCAGATGGCCGTTCAATTGCCCGACAAGGGAAAAACCGCGGCGCCTGTCGATCCGGCCCCTTCGCCCGTGACGCAATTGCTGGCGAGTTCCTCGAGCACTCCATCACCGGCGGCGACCACCGCCCAGCCCGCCGCGCCCACTTCGCAACCGGCCGTCGCCCAATTTGCCGATGCGAATCAGCCCTCGATCGTCTCGGCGATCCGCGGCAGCCTGCTGCCGGCCGGCGGCACGATGAACATCACCCTCACGCCTCCGGAATTGGGAACGGTGCAGATAACGGTCCAGGTGGAAAACGGCGTCATGTCCGCTTCATTCGAAACCTCCAACGACCAAGCCACTCGCCTTCTGAGCCACAGCCTTTCGCAGTTGAAAACCGCGCTGGAAACCCAGGGCGTTAGCGTGGATCGGCTCCACGTCCGCCAGACTTCGGCATCCGATAGTTCTTCGGGCCAGAGCAACGACGGCGACGGCCAACAATCATCTCCCGACGGCCAAAGCGCTCAGCAGGAGCAGCAGCGTCGCGAGACGCTCCGCCGCATGTGGCGTCGCGTCCGCGGCGACCGCGATCCGCTGGATTTGGTGGCTTGAAAGGCGGCAATGGATTTCATTCGATCAATGGAAGCCGACGAATCCGCTGGCGCCCATCTTCCACCACGACGATGGCCCCTGAGGCTAGAGCTTCTCCCGCACTCGCCAGCACCGCCTGAAAGCGATGGATCAAAAATGGCGTCGTGGTATTGTTGGTTCGAAACAGCACGACACTGACGGTACTTGAACCGGACAAAGCAAGAATCTCCCCAAAATCCAGATCGAAGGTCAGAACGGTTCGCCCTTAGCCTGCGGCTCGCTCAAACACCTTTGCGTCCGCCAAACGTTGCAGCGACAGTTCGCGAAATGAACCGTGTCATGTCCGTTCTGCCGCAACCATTCCACGATCCGTTGAGAAACCCCCATGTCCGCCAGGAATCTCATCTCTAGGCGGTCCTCACTTCTTCCTGGGAGAGCCACGCCGCGTATTCCAAGCCTGTTGAATGTCCCGGGCCTCAAGGTCCGGATATTCGGCCAACAATTGCTCTCGCGAAACGCCGTGCGCGATCTGCCTGACAATGACGGATACAGGAATACGCATTCCGCGGATGCACGCTCTTCCGCCCAGAATCTGGGGATCAAACGTGATTCTTTCAAAGTGCGCCATGGGTTGGCCTTTCCTGTTCGTCCGACACGTCACGACAATCATATCATCGACCCTTACACGATCAATTCGATTCGTCACAAGCGCAGCATTCGCCGAGCGCCCGCGCAGCTTCGGCGCTGGGCCAGATTACCCCGTCGGAAAGTTGTATCGGGCACTGATCCACTGCCGAAGATGTTTGCATTATGAGTTCCATCAACTCCCTTGCATCGGCACTCGGCAATGCGGCGTCCAGTTCGGCGAATTCGTCTTCCTCGACCACGGTGGCCAACGC
Source organism: uncultured Phycisphaerales bacterium (assembly GCA_963771925.1). Taxonomy (GTDB): domain Bacteria; phylum Planctomycetota; class Phycisphaerae; order Tepidisphaerales; family Tepidisphaeraceae; genus PALSA-1353. The sequence goes on along the minus strand of CAVYVE010000005.1, from coordinate 145,459 downwards.
CAACGCCACGCTGACGCCCAACGATTTCATCCAGTTCATGGTCACTCAGTTGCAGAACCAGGATCCGCTCGATCCGACGGACAGCAACCAGATGCTGGAGCAGATGAGCGAGATCGGCCAGCTCGAATCCTCCGACACCTTGCAGAGCGACCTGACGACGATGGTGCAGCAGAACCAGATCGCCTCCGCCTCCAACATGATCGGCAAGTACGTTCAGGGGACGGATGCGAACTCGAACCAGGCGAGCGGCAGCGTCACCGCGGTGCAGGTCACCACCAATGGCGTCAACCTGACGATCGACACCGGCGACACGGTGCCGCTGAACAATGTGACGGCCATCACCAATGCTCCGCCGACGAATTCAACGCAGGGCGGTTCTTGACGGCGCAGGAAGAACCGGCCGGGAATTGTGACGGCCGCGGCGGAGCCGCGGCCGACGTTTCTTCAAACGGGAATCTTCAAAGCTCGGATTTGTCATGGGATTAACCAGTTCGCTATTCACGGGACTGTCGGGCCTCGACAGCAATCAGACGTGGTTGAACGTCATCGGCAACAACATCGCCAACGCCAACACCACCGCGTTCAAGGCCAGCACCGTCTCGTTTTCCCCGCAGTTCTACGTCACCGATCAATCCAGCAGCGCTCCCAACGGCGATTTCGGCGGGACCAACGCCAGCCAGGAAGGCACCGGTTCCCAGGTGGCCGCCATCACCGCCGATTTCACGCCCGGGCAGATTTCCACCACCGGCGTGGATACGGACCTGGCGATCAGCGGTGACGGATTTTTCGTCTTGAATTCCACCGTGGGCCAGCAATTCACGCGCGACGGCCAGTTCACCCTCAACAGCAACGACCAGCTCGTGACATCCAGCGGCGCTTACGTGCAGGGATACGGCGTGGACGCCAACGGAAATATCGTCCCCGGCGGTTTGCAGAACATCACCATCCCATTGGGCCAGGAAACCGAAGCCGCCGCCACCAAGAATGTCACGCTGGAGGGGAATCTGAATTCCGGCGGCGCCGTCGCCAGCGGCGCCACGATTCTCAGCAGCCAGGCGTTTACGACCTCCGGCGGCACGGCGCCCACGGACACAACGTTGCTCAGCGATCTGGTCACCACCGGTGGGACGCCGACGGCGCTGCTGAACGTCGGCGACACGCTCACGCTGGCCGGCACCCGCGGATCGGCCGATCTGCCCTCCGATTCGTTCACCGTCACGGCCACCTCGACCGTCAACGACCTGGAAAATTTCATCAACCAGGCGATGGACATCGACACGACCGTTTCCGAGCCGGGGAATCCCACGCCCGGCACAACCCTTCAGACGACCGGAACCACGGCCCAGCTCACCATCATCGGAAACACCGGAACCGACAATGCCTTGACGCTCGGTGCACAGGGACTGGTGGACTCCACGGGCGACGCCACGCCGTTCATCATGAGCGCCGGCACCGACGGCACGTTCACCGATAACCCCACCGGCGAAAGCACGAACACGACCATTACCGCGTACGATTCGCTGGGCAACCCCATCACCATCAACCTGACCACGGTGCTGGAGAGCGCCAGCACCAGCGGCACCACCTGGCGTTTTTACGCGACCAGTCCGAATAACGAGGCGGCCACCGGCGACATCCTCGGCAACGGCACGCTGAGCTTCAGCACCAACGGGGCCCTGCTGTCTTCCACGGGAACGGGAATTTCCATCGACCGCACCGGAACCGGGCGCAAACCCCCGATAACATCAACCTCGACTTCAGCGGCATGACCGCCTATGCCAGCACCAGTTCCAACATGGTCATGAGCACGCAGGACGGAGAGCCGATCGGAACGCTGCAGCTCCTTCTCGGTCGGCGGCGACGGCTCCATCACCGGCCAATTCAGCAACGGATTGACCAAAACGCTCGGCCAGGTCGTGCTGGCGAATTTCGACAATGACGACGGCTTGATCAACGACGGGGGCAATCTTTATCAGACCGGTCCCAACAGCGGCACGCCGCTGATCGGCGCCGCAACCCAAAACGGGACCGGCACCGTGCAATCCGGAGCGCTGGAAGAGAGCAACGTCGATCTCTCCAGCGAATTCATCAACCTGATCATGGCCTCAACCGGCTTCAGCGCCTCCAGCAAAGTCATCAGCACCAGCGACGAGTTGCTGACCGATCTCCTGAACACGCAGAGATAGAAGATGAGAAACTCGAAATCCGAAATTCGATTGACGAAACGAATCCGGATTTCGAGTTTCGAGTTTCGAATTTCGAGTTTTGGAAGGGTCCCGTCATGATTACCCTCACCCGTCTCAATGGCCAGGCGTTCGTGATGAACGCGGAAAAGATCCGTTACGTGGAGGCGACGCCGGACACGGTCGTCTGCTGCGACACCGGCGAAAAGATGATGGTCCGGGAAACTCTGGCCGAGGTGACCCGGCGCGCCATAGATTACGCCCGCATTATTCGCCGCCCGATGGCCGACTGATTCGTCGAGTTTTGTCTTTTTTGAGCCGATAGAACGTGAGTAGGGCGGCGCACCGGCCGCCGGTTATCGGACCAACGAAAAGGACGGACCGAATCATGGCAGAAAAGACGGAGAAGAAGGCCGACGCGGCGCCCGCCCCGGATAGGAAGGCCCCGGCCAAACCCGAAGCCGCGCCTGCCGCGGCGCCCGCCAGCGCGAAGGGCGGCGGGTTTTTCACCAAGACGCCCGTTCTCCTGGGCGGCGTCATGCTCATCGAAGCCGTCGTCTTGTTCGCCGGTTTCAAATTCATCGCCGGCGGAGCCAAGAACGCCAACGCCGCCGATCTCACCATGCCGGACAAAAGCTCCGCCAATGGCGGCTCGTCCGCGTCTGCCGACAACGACGACTCCGTTGAAATTGAATTGCTCGATGCCCGGTTCCCCAACAAGCAGAACGGCCGAACCTTCCTCTACGACATTCAGATCTACCTGTCCTGCAAGAAGAGCGTGGCCGACAGGGTAAAACAAACGATTGCCGACCACGATGCCTTGATCCAGGACCGAGTTCGGACGATAATCGCCCAGTCCGATCCCGACAAGCTCGGGGGCGGATCCGAGCCGGGCCTTGAAACGCTTCGGCGACAAGTGAAGTATCAGTTGGACGAAATCGTCGGCGATGGAATGATCGACGATGTCCTGATCCCGCGGTGCATTCCGTTTCGCACCGATTACTGACGGATCGCCGCTCGGCCGGTAGGAAGCCGAAGCGCATCCGATCACCAAGGATGGTGACCCATGTCCGATCAGCCGCCTCCTGCCGATTCTCCCCAGAACCAAGAGCCCGCGCCCGCACAGCCATCCGCGGCATCGCAGCCGACCCCGGAAGCCGCCGCCGCCGGCCGCCCCGCCGGCCGAGCCGCCTGCCCCGCCGGCCGCGCCACCGGCCGATGCCGCGGCAGCGGCTCCGCCAGCCGCCGATCCCGCTCCCGTCCCGGCCGCGGCCGCGCCGGACGTTTCCGCATCCGCATCGGCGACAACCGACTCCGCCGATGATGCCGCCCTGAGCCAGGAATCCATTGACGCGCTCTTGAAGCAGGCCAGCTTCGACGGACCCGACGCCATCGACAGCAACGACCCATCCAAGGCGGCTTCCGTCGATCAACTTTTGCAGCAGGCGAATTTCGACGATGGCGCGGCGGTCGCATCCGAACTTCCCGGCTCCGATGCCGAGTCGTTCAAGCTCCCCAGCTTTCAGCAGGTCATGGCCGACGCCCAGGTTTCCAGCATCGACCTGCTGCGTGACGTTGAGTTGAACGTCAAGATTGAGTTGGGCCGCAGCCGAATGCTGGTTGAAGAGGTTCTGAAGCTTGCCGAGGGAAGCGTGGTTGAATTGGACAAGCTCGCGGGCGATCCGGTGGACGTGTTTGTCAACGACCGTCTGGTGGCTCGCGGCGAGGTGCTGGTTCTGAACGATAATTTCTGCGTGCGCGTCAACGAGATCGTCGCCGCCTTCAAAGAGGAGGGGTTGTGACGCGAGTTTTGTCCCCATTGGGCGACGGTACGCGGCTCGACCGCGCTCGCCGAGGTCGGCGCCGCGGGTTTCTTCGGTATTCCCGAATTACCGGGCACTGTTTGGCCCTGTCCATTCTTTTAGTCATCTGCCAACCGCTGTTGGCCCAGTCCAAACCGTCTTTCCCCTTCTCCGCGGCGGAAGATTCTCTTGAAAGCCAACCCGTTGCCTCCGATTCCACGGCATCGTCCGCCAAATCCGCCCCGATCGCCGCCCCGTCGGCGGCTTTCGGCGCCACTCGCGTGGTCCTGGCGTTGGCCGGCGTGATTGGTCTGATCTTCCTGCTCCGTGCCGGGGCAAGGCGGATTTTCCCGGCGCCGCGGCCATCCGCGCCACCTCCGCGGTGAAGGTCCTGGCCCGCTGTAGCATCTCACCGAAGCAACAGCTTCTGGTCATTCAATTCGGCAAACGTCTTGTGCTGGTGGGTGACACCGGCTCGCACCTCAACCCGTTGTGTGAGATCGCCGACGCCGACGAAGCCGCCGGCGTGCTTGCCCAGGCCCGCGATGAATCGATTACCGCCGCCCGGCGATTCGATTCACTCTTCGGCCGCGCCCGCCGCGGTTTTGCTCGAACTCCTTCGCCGGAGTCCGAAGAGCCGTTCGACGATTCGCACGACATCAATCTCGAAGCTCCGCCGCCCGTCGATGATCCATCTCTGGAAGCGACGCGGAAAGAGCTGGCCGGGCTGTCGCACAAAGTTCGCGACGTGGCGCGTCAACTCGGCCGCGCATAAATTGCGCCGGCCAAAAAACAAAATACAACAAGAAAAATCCCCAGAATCCCGCGCTCGCGCTACCGTTTCAAAAAACACGTGATAGATTAGCAACCCGTTAAGACACGAAGAGAAAGGATGCTCTCGTGAATCAGATCGTGCGGGGTGTTTGCCTGATAGGTTTGGTTCTCGCATTGCCGCGCCGCGCCATGGCCGATGATGTCCTGCCGGCGAATGTTCCCGGCTCGGCGGCGATTTCCACCGACAATCCGCTGGCCGGCGTCGAGCGCCAGCTTCCCGACCTCACCAAGCGCGAGAATTTTTCCGCCGCGATGCAGATCATCATCCTGCTCACGGTCCTCTCCCTGGCGCCGGCGATTCTGCTGATGATGACCAGCTTCACGCGCATCGTCATCGTCCTGGCCCTGCTCCGCCAGGCGCTGGGCGCGCAGCAGCTTCCCCCGAATCAAATCCTCATCGGCCTGGCGATGTTCATGACGTTTCTGATCATGGGTCCCACCTGGCAGCGCGTGAACGACAACGCGCTTCAGCCGTACATGAACGGCAAGATCACCCAGATGCAGGCGCTTTCCGAAGCTCAAAAGCCGCTGCGCCGATTTCATGATCGAGCAGATCCAGTACAGCCACGACGAATCCGACGTGGATCTGTTCACGCAATTCGCCCACCAGCCGCGCGCGTCGAGATGGGAAGACGTCGGCACCATGACGCTGATCCCCGCCTTCATGCTCAGCGAATTGAAGACCGCGTTTCTGCTGGGATTTCGAGTCTATTTGCCGTTCGTCGTCATCGACATGGTGATCTCCTCGGTGCTGGTGAGCATGGGCATGATGATGCTCCCGCCGACGCTGATTTCCATGCCGTTTAAGTTGCTGCTGTTCGTTCTGGTTGACGGCTGGCACTTGATTACCGCCAGCCTCATGGGTAGTTTTGCCACCTGATGGCCGCGAATCAAAGACGTTCATGGATGAACGTTTGTGGCCGGCAGACACTCAAGGAAGGGTGCTGGGCATGTCTTCGCAACAAGCCGCCGAGTTGATCCGCAATACGCTTTTGCTCGCCCTGGCGATTTCCGCGCCGATGCTGGTCATCGGCCTGATCGTGGGCATCGTCATTTCCCTGCTCCAGGCGCTGACGCAGATTCAGGAGCAGACGCTTACTTTCATTCCGAAAATCGTCTCGATGGTCGCCGCCGCCATCGCCCTGATGCCGTGGATGAGCCATCGGCTCATGCAGTATGCGTTCGACATGTTCACGAGCGGGCACGTTCACTGATTCAAACGGTTATGCTTCAGGTCGCGCTCAACTTCATCCCGATTTACGTGCTGGTCCTGTTTCGCATCGCCGGCATGATGATCTGGGCGCCGCTGCTGGGCAGCACGCAAATCCCCAAGCGCATCAAGGCCATGATCGCCTGCGTCCTGGCCGCCGCCATCGCCCCCGACCTCTCCATCCACCTTGCGATTCCCACCACATCCTGGGGCCTGGCAATGGCCATCGGCGGCGAGATCGTCTTCGGCGCGGCCATGGGGTTGATCCTCAGCTTCATCTTCGTCGCCGCGCAATGGGCCGGCGAAATGATCGGACAGCAGATGGGCCTGAACCTTGGGCAAACGCTCAATCCCCAATTCGGCGGCGGAAGCTCCGTCGTCGGCGATCTCTATTTCTTCCTCGCCCTTCTGATCTTTCTCGCCATCGGCGGACACCTGGCCATGATCAAAGGGGTTGTCGAAAGCTTCGTCGCGTTGCCGCTCTTGTCCGTCTCCATGAACCGTCCGCTGCTGGACATGATTATATCGGTCTTCGAGGGCGCGACGCTGCTGGCGATGCAGCTTGGCCGCCCCGATGCTCGTGACCATGCTCCTCGTCGATGTGGTTCTCGGGTTCGTCGGAAAAACCGTGCCGCAGTTGAACATCATGACCGCCGGCATCTCCGTGCGCGCCCTGATCGGAATGATGATCCTCATTCTCGGCGTGGGTTTGACCAGCTCGATCATCCGCGCCAGCTCAGCGGCGCGATCCGGCTCGTGTTGCAAACGTACGCGCCGCACTGACGGCGCATAGCGATGGGAAAGTTCGCTTATGGCGGAATCCACCGGAGATAAAACCGAAGCCCCAACGCCCCGGCGCAGGCAGGAAGCCCGCGAGCAGGGAAACATCGCCCGCAGCCACGACCTCACCAGTTCCGTGCTGCTCATCGGCAGCCTGTTCCTCATGAAATGGTTCGGACCCAAGGTCATCCTCACCCTCCGCGACGTCGTCGGCCAGCAGCTTTCCGGCGCTGCCATGTCCAACCTCAATGCCCAGGCCACCGGCGAGCAGATCGTCCATTGCCTCGCCAAGGTCTCCATCGCCGTGGCGCCGTTGCTTGGCGGCGCGGCTTTCATCGTCATCGTCGCCAACGTCGCACAGGTCGGATTCAATTTCAGCCCCCAGCGCCTGGCCCTCAACTTTTGCCGCGCTCAACCCCATCCGCGGTTGGAGCAAGATGTTCAGCTTCAGCCAGGGCGGACTGCAACTGCTCATGAATCTGCTCAAGGTCGCGCTGGTCGGACTTCTGGCCTGGTCGGCCATCAACGGCCGGCTGGGACAAATCATCGCCGTTCAGCAGCTTTCCTTCCTCCAGATTTTCGCCCTCGGGGCCGACCTGGTCTTTTCCATCGGCATCCGCGTCGGCGTGCTGCTGTTGGTGCTGGCCATCATCGATTACGTCTACCAGCGGTTCCACGTCGAGCAGGCGCTGCGCATGACCAAGCAGGAAGTGAAGGACGAGATGCGCAGCATGGAAGGCGATCCGATCATCGAAGCAGCGCCGCAGGCAGATCGCCCTCCAGCGGGCCATGAAACGGCTCAAGAAGGATGTTCCCACCGCCGACGTGGTGGTCACCAACCCGACCCACTTCGCGGTGGCCCTGAAATACGAGGAATCGAAGATGCGCGCCCCCAGGCTCATCGCCAAGGGCGTCGATTTCATGGCCCAGCGCATCCGCGAACTGGCCGTCGAGGCCGGCGTTCCCATCATCGAGCGCCCGCCGCTGGCCCGGGCGATTTATCGAATGGTCGATGTCGGCGAGGAAATCCCCGAAGAATTCTACGCCGCCGTCGCCGAGATCCTCGCCTACGTCTACGAACTAACCGGAAAGGTAAGGCGTCAAGTCCCGCATAGCGCGGCCTGCCGACTTCAGTCGGCAGGTGACTGAATCAATGGCCGCCATCCCTTCGCATCCTCTTCTGATCAAGCTCCGCGAGAACCGCGGGATGATCTTCCCCATCGCTTTCATCAGCCTGGTGCTGGTGATTCTGGTCCCGCTGCCGACGCAGGTGCTGGATATCCTGCTCTGCTTCAACATCACGCTGTCGGTGATCGTGATGGTGACGACGATTTACGTCTCCAGCCCGCTGGAATTGGCCGTGTTTCCGTCGCTGCTGCTGGCCCTGACCCTGTTCCGGCTGGTGCTAAACGTCGCGACGGTGCGGCTGATTCTCACCGCCGGCGACCGGGCCGCCGACACCACCACCGCCCTGCACCAGCGCCGGCGAGGTGATCTACACCTTCGCCGATTTCGTCACCAAGGGCTCGCTGGCCGTCGGCGTCATCATCTTCATCATCATCGTCGTCATTCAGTTCGCGGTCATCACCAAGGGCGCCACGCGCATCTCCGAAGTGGCCGCCCGATTCACTTTGGATGCGATGCCCGGCAAGCAGATGGCCATCGACGCCGATCTCAACGCCGGCATCATCAACGAAGCCGAGGCCCGCAAACGCCGAGCCGACATCGCGCAGGAGGCCGATTTCTACGGGGCCATGGACGGGGCCAGCAAATTCGTCCGCGGCGACGCCATCGCCGGCATCATCATCACCTTCGTCAACGTCCTCGGCGGCCTCTACGTCGGCATGTTCGAGCACGGCTGGAGCCTGCTCGATTGCCTCGCTCTCTACACCAAGCTGACCATCGGCGACGGCCTGGTCAGCCAGGTGCCCGCCTTCATCGTTTCCCTCGCCGCCGGCCTGATCGTCACCCGCACCAGCAGCAAAACCAATCTCGGCGATGAAGTGCTCAGCCAGGTCTTCGCCAAGCCCAAGGCGCTGATCATCGCCTGCATCTTCCTCGTGCTGATGATGTTCACGGGCCTGCCCAAGGTTCCGCTGTTCGTCCTCGGCACCTGCTGCGGCATGCTGTCGTTCACCTTGTCGCGCAGTCAGCAGCAAGCCGCCAGCGCCACCGCCGCTCAATGAAAAAGACAAAGCCGCCAAGAAGGAACCGGAAAAAGTCGAAAAGCTCCTCGACCTCGACACGATGGAACTGGAAGTCGGCTACGGCCTGGTCCGGCTGGTCGATGCCACCAAGGGCGGCGATCTGCTCGACCGCATCAGCCTGATCCGCCGCCAGGTCGCCATCGACCTGGGCATCATCGTCCCGCCCGTGCGCATCCGCGACAACATTCAGCTTGGCGCCAACGATTACGCTCGTCCGCATCAAGGGCCAAGTCGTCGGCAAGGGCGTCGCCTATCCCGAGCAATTCCTGGCCATGGACAACGGCGCCACCACCGGCCCCATCGCCGGCGGCGCCAAGACCACCGAGCCGGCCTTCGGCCTGCCCGCGTACTGGATCACCGAATCCCAGCGCCCGCAGGCCGAACTGCACAATTACACCGTCGTCGAGGCCACCGCCGTCATCGCCACGCATCTGACCGAATTGATCAAGAGCCACGCCCACGAACTGCTCACGCGCCAGGCGGTGAAGAACCTGCTGGACAATCTCAAGATCCGCGTTCCCGCCCTGATCGAGGAAGTGATTCCCACCCAGGTCAAGCCCGGCGAATTGCAGAAGGTGATGCAGAATCTGCTCCGCGAGCGCGTGCCGGTGCGCGATCTGGAAACGATCCTGGAAACCGCTCGGCGATTACGCCTCCCGGACCAAGGACCTGGAAGTTCTCAGCGAATACGCCCGCCACGCCCTGGCCCGGACGATCTGCAAGCAATACGTGGACGAACGCGACCGGCTCTGGTGCCTGACGCTCGATCCGGCCGTGGAGGATCTGATCAACAGCCATCTGGAGCGTTCCGACCGCGGCACGACCAACACGCTGCCGCCGCAGACGCGCGCAGCAGATCGTCCAGCAGATCGTCGACCAAGAGCGCCGAACTGACGCAGGCGGGCCGCTCGGCGGTGCTGCTGTGCGGGCCGCAGATTCGCGGCGCGGTGCGGCGAATGATCGAAGCCAGCGCTGCCGCATCTGGCCGTGCTGGGCTACAACGAAATCGTGCCGGAGGCGACGGTCGAAGCCGTCGCCCTGGTTGGACTGAACGGATGAACGTTCGACGCGAACCGTCCGCGGATGGTTGAAGGTGCATTGCTATGGATCTCAGGACATTTCAAGCCGACACGATGAGCGCGGCCCTGGCCGAGGTGAAACACGAATGGGCCCGGGCGCCGTGATCCTGCACACGCGAAGCTTTTACAAGAATCGCTGGCTGGGCCTGCGCCGGCGGGAAATCTTCGAGATCACCGCCAGCCGCGAGCCGCGCCGCGGCGCCGACGCGCTCCGCAGGCCGCCGCGTCGCCCGGCCGCGCGCCGCTGCCCGCTCAAACCGCTCGCCGATCCGCGCCGCCAGCTGCTCGACAGCCCCGCCGGCCAGAACGCCGCCATGGTCGGCCTCATTCAGGAAGTCGCCGGCTTAAAGGGCATGGTCAAGGACTTGGTCATCAAGCCAGCCGCACGCGCATGCCCGCAGATTCCCGAGGAGCTTTTCGATTTCTATTCGCAGCTCATCCAGAACCAGGTTGCCGAGGAATTGGCCGCGCGACATGATCAAGACGCTGCAAAAGCAAATCCGCCCCGAGCACTGCCGGCAAGCCCGATTTCGTCCGCCAGAAGCTCGCCGAGCAGATCGAAAAGCTGCTTCCCGTCCGCCGGCCCGATCGTCCGCACCAAAACCGTCGGCCCGCATGTCGTCGCCCTGATCGGCCCGACCGGCGTCGGCAAAACCACCACGATCGCCAAGCTCGCCGCCAATCTGAAGCTCCGCGAAAAGCGCCGCGTCGGGCTGATCACCCTCGACACCTATCGCATCGCCGCCATCGATCAGCTTCGCAAATACGCCGACATCATCGGCTCGCCGCTGAAGGTGGTCGGCACGGCCGAGGAACTCGCCGCCGCCGTCCGCTCGATGGACGATTGCGAATTCATCCTCATCGACACCGCCGGCCGAAGCCCCAACGACGCCCTGAAGCTCAGCGAACTGAAGGGCTTTCTCGCCGCCGCCAAGCCGGACGAGGTTCATCTGGTCCTCTCCACCACCGCCAGCCAGCAATGCGTGGAGCTGGCGATCGCCCGCTTCGGCGAGGTGCGCGTGGACAAGATCATCTTCACCAAGCTCGACGAAGCCGCCCACGTCGGCGTGGTGCTGAACGTTGTTCACAAGGTCAACAAGAGCCTGTCGTACGTCACCACCGGCCAGGATGTGCCCGATGACATCGAAGTCGGCCAGCCCAGGCGGCTGGCCCAGCTGATTCTGTCCGGACCGGACGCGGTAATCTGAACCCAGGCAGCGACAAACAAGGAAATGCCATGTCCGTCATGATCGATCAGGCAACGCAACTGCGGCGAATCGCCCGCCAGGCCAGCCGCGCCACCGTCATCGCCGTCACCAGCGGCAAAGGCGGCGTCGGCAAGAGCAATATCGCCGTGAATCTGGCCATCAAGCTCGCCTCCGCCGGCAAACGCGTCGTGCTGATGGATGCCGACCTCGGCCTGGCCAACGCCGACGTGCTGTGCAACGTCGATCTGCCTTCCAATCTCTCGCATGTCATCTCCCGCAAACGCGAACTGGCCGACGTGATGGTGCGACGGCCCCGGCGGATTTCGCCTGATCGGCGGCGCCTCGGGCCTGGCCCGCATGGCCGATCTGAGCGATTACGACCGCCAGCGTCTCGTCGATCGCCCTGGCCGAACTGGAAGCGCGGACCGACGTGATCCTCATCGACACCGGCGCGGGCATCAGCCCCAACGTGCTCAGCTTCACGCGCTGCGCCGATCAGGTGCTGGTCGTCACCACGCCCGAACCGACCGCCATCACCGATGCCTATGCCGTCATCAAAGTCATCAGCCGCGACGCCCCCGATCGGCCGCTGAGCCTGCTGGTCAATCAGGTCCGTCGACCGGGCGAAGGGCGGCTGGTTTACGAGCGCATCGCCAAGGTCGCCAGGCAATTTCTGTCGCGTGCACGTGCTGGATGCCGGCTATGTTCCGTCCGATCCGGAAGTTCCCGCCGCGGTGCGCCGGCGGACGCCGTTTCTTCTGGCCAGCCCGCGTTGCCCGGCCAGCCTGTGCATCAGCCAGCTGGCCATGCGCCTGGAGCGCGGCGTCGCGCCGCAGTCGCGATGGCGGCGGGGGATTCTTCAACCGCATGAGCCGATGGTTCAGAAAATAGGAGTTTGCATCATGGTCAATCGAATTGCCGCGGTGGCGGCCCTGATGGTTTTCGCCGTCTGCCTCGTGGTGGGCGGGCTCGAAGCCGACAACACCTTCACCACCACGGTCGAGCGGGCCTTGACGGCCATGGTGGCCACGCTGGTTATCGGACTGGTCGTCGGCGCCATGGCCCGCAAGATGCTCGAAGAAAATTTAAAGTCCCACGAGGAAAAAGTGAAAAAAGGTCTGACCAGCCCCGACCCAAAGTGACCGATAAACCAAACATGGCGCGAGGCCGAAAATGCGACCGCGTTCAAGACCCACGGACCGGGAGGTTACATGCCCAAGCCGCCAATCAAAGATATCAAGCAAGTCTGGATCGAATACAAAAAAACCAAATCCGAGAAGCTGCGGAACATCCTGATGGAGAATTATCTCCATCTGGTCCGCTACAACGCCGAGCGGATCCACGTCAAGCTGCCCGACGAGGTCGAACTGGACGACCTGATGTCGGCCGGCATCTTCGGCCTGATGGACGCGATCAACGCCTTCGACCTGGACCGCGGCGTGAAGTTCGAGACCTATTGCGCCCCGCGAATCCGCGGCGCGATCCTCGACGAGCTTCGCTCGATGGACTGGGTTCCCCGCCTGGTCCGCTCGCGCGCCCACAAGCTCGACACCGCCGCCAAGACCCTCGAAGCCGAACTGGGCCGCTCGCCCACCAATCGACGAAATCGCCAACCGCCTGAAGGTCTCCATGCCCGAATTCGAGAAGATGGCCAAGGACGCCAGCGCCGTCGGCGTGGTGTCGCTTTCGCCGCAAGTGGTTCGAGACCGACAGCAACAAGGACGTCCGCGAGATCGACGTTCTGGAAGACAAGCGCGGAGCCGACCCCGTCCGCGAAATTCAGCGCAAGGACCTCAAGGAACTGATGACCAAGGGCCTGTCCCGGGCCGAGCGGCTCATCATCATCCTCTATTATTTCGAAGAGATGACGATGAAGGAGATCGGCCTGACGCTGGACCTGAGCGAAAGCCGGGTCAGCCAGATGCACAGCTCGATCCTGGCCAGGCTGAAGGCCCAGATGGCCGACCGCCGCAAGGAATTCCAGCAGGCCACGGCCGTCTGACCAGAACCGCTCCCCGGTCCAGACGATCCATATTTCGGTCCCATCCGATACCGGTATAATCCGCGAAAGCCGCGGGATGGCCATCCCGCGGGTTGGAATGCCGTCAATCGCAATCGGGTGGTCTATGCCGGAATCCAGCCCTCGCTCACGCAGGATTAATTCCATCGCGATCATCGGCGGCGGTCCCGCGGGGGCGTCGCTCGGGATTCTCCTCGCTCGCAGTGGCCACAAAACCGCCATCTTTCACACCCACAAGCGTCCGCCGATTATCGTCGGCGAATCCCTCCTGCCCGCCGTCGTGCCGATGCTGAGAAAACTGGGCATTGAAGATCAGGTGAAATCTTTCAGCGTATTCAAGCCGGGAGCAACGGTGTGTCTGGACAGGCAGGAAGTGATTCCGGCCGTGTTCACCTGGGCTAACGGAAAGCTGCCGCCTTACGCGTACAACACGCCGCGAGATTTGTTCGATCAGGCGGTGCTGGATGCCGCCGCCGGAGCCGGGGCAAAAATATTCAAGATAACCGCCAAACTGGAAAGAGGGCCCCAGCCCGATACGGTTCGCCTTTCCAAAGAAACGTTGGATGCGACGGACGGCTTCTTCGACAAATCGCCCGATCTCATCGTGGATGCCACCGGCCGCACCCGACTGATTTCGCGGCTCCTCGATATCCCGCTTCAAAAGGGGGCACGCGAAGACGTCGCGTTGTTTGCCCATCTGGACAAGGCGTTCATCAACGATGCCGGGCACGTTCACGTCGATCATCTCGCCAAGGGATGGGGCTGGAGAATCCCGCTGCCCGGAAAAGTCTCCCTTGGCGTCGTCATCCATCCCAGGCACCTGGAAAAATATGGAAGCCGCATCGAAGATCAATTCGACGGCTACCTCCGCGATGAGCCCTCTTTGAAGGTCTATTTCGAGGGCGCATTGCGCCTCACGCCGGTCATCAAGTACAACAACTATCAGATTATCCCCGAAAAAATGTACGGTCCGGGCTGGGCCATGATCGGCGACGCGGCCGGCTTCCTCGATCCGGTTTTTTCCACCGGGGTTTACCTGGGCATGAAGGACGCGTTTGAACTTTCCAAAGCGATGGAAAACGGTTCATCCCATGCCATGCAAAAATACCAAAGCCGAAGACATGTTGAATTGAAGTTATGGCAGATGATCATCGACGGCTGGTACAACGGAAGGCTCTTCAATCTTTATCGCGTCGGCCAGCAATACAAAAACAATCCGATCGGGGCGGGAATTTCCCGCCATTTCCAGCAGCGGCTCGGCCGGATATTCAGCGGCGAAGCCGCGGGCGACGGATTCGGCGTGAAGATGATTAACCATCTCAGTTCCTTCGGCGTTCTGATGAAAGATCCCAAGGATATTGAGATTGTGTAGCGGAATCACAGAGCCGGGGCGTGACTTCGGCGAGTTCAGTCGAGCCGTCGCCCCAGTCCGGGCCGGCACGGCCCGACTCCGTCCCGTTCGATTGACCGCGACCCGGTGCAACCTTTACCATTCCTATGGTTTTAGTGCGGAGACTTTTTGCGGCTCTCGAAACGTACCGAATATGGCCTGCGAGCGGTGGTTCAATTGGCTCGGCTTTGGCCCACCGGCTTTATCCAATCCCGCGACCTCGCCCAGCAGGAGGATTTGCCCAACAAATTCCTCGAGGCAATCCTCCTGGCCCTTCGCCGCGGCGGATTTCTGGACAGCAAAGTCGGCAGCGGCGGGGGGTATCGGCTTTCCCGGCCGCCACGTGAAATTGGCGTCGGCGATCTCATCCGTCGGCTCGAAGGCCGGCTCACCATCAAGGAAAAAGAAGGCGTCGCCACTTCCGATCTCTCTCCCGGCAAGGCGGCCGTCCGTCTGGTTAATCGAGCGCCTGACCGATGCAACCGATAATGTCCTTGATAAGATGACCCTTGAGCAACTGATGGAACAGGTGAGCAAAATCTCCAACCTCCAGCAGTCGATGTATTACATTTGATGTTTGTCCTGGCCGCCTATTTCGAACCGCTTGAAGTTCGGCGCTGGCTCGATGCCGGGGGATATGGCGCTTTGTTCGGGCTTTTGTTCTCCTGCGGGCTCGGTTTCCCCTTGCCCGAAGATGTTCCCCTCATCGCATCGGGAATTCTCATTGCCGATCACCGCATGCACCTTGCCATCGCCGCGCCCTGGCATGGCTCGGCATCATCGCCGGCGATTGCGTTCTTTACGCCATCGGCCATCGTTACGGAAACAGCATCGTGAAAATCCCCCTGCTTGGAAAGCACATCACCCAGGCGCGGCTCGACCGCGCCGAAAACCTGTTCCGAAAATACGGCGCCTGGATGGTGGCGCTGGGGCGGATGTTCATGGGAATCCGCGGCGCCATGGTCGTCGCCGCCGGCACCAGCCGCCTCAAGCTCCACAAATTCCTCATCGCCGACGGCCTGGCCGCCATCGTCAGCGGCGGCCTGTTCATGTTTCTCGGTTATTGGGGCGCCAAGAATGGACCGGCCATGGGCCATCGTGTCCGAATCTTCCGGCACACCATGTGGTCCGCCGCCGGCGTCATCGCCATCATTCTCATCATCTTTTTCTTCTGGCGCGATCGCCGCCGCAATGGCCGCCCAAGCGGCGACCCTTCCGAGTTGCACGCAAGCCGGCAATGACCATCCGCGCACTGGCCATCGAGACCTCCGCGCGAGTCGGTTCCATCGCCCTCGCCGAGGACGGCAACACCCTCTTGGACGAAACCTTCCCCCACGGACTCCAGCACGCCGCCAGAATCGTTCCCGCCCTCGACCATCTCTGCAATCAATTGAAATGGACCAGCCGCGACTTCAAGGAGATTTACGTCTCCGCCGGCCCCGGCTCCTTTACCGGCCTGCGCATCGGCATCACCATGGCCAAGACCCTCGCCCTGGTCACGGGCGCATTGCTCGTGGCCGTGCCGTCAGTGCGCGTCCTGGCCGAAAACGCCCCGTCCGATGCGAACAACATTGTGATCGTTCTTGACGCCAAGCGCGATCAGGTTTTCACGGCTTCCTTCGCCCGCGCCGGCGAAGACTGGAATCCCCTGGAGCCGGCCCAGCTTTGCTCCCTCGCCGAAATCCTCTCCAGGACCCCGCGTCCCGTACACCTGATCGGCGAGGGAATTCCCTATCATCGCAAATTCATTCCCCCCGGCGACGCCGGGATTCACATCGTCGATGAATCGCTTTGGCGGCCGCGGGCCAGCGCCGTCGCCGCGCTCGGCTGGCGGATGGCCCGAGCCGGACGATTCACGGATGTCCTCTCGCTACGTCCCATTTACATTCGTCGCCCCGAAGCCGAGGAAAAGCTGGATGGGTAGGCTCCGGCATCACTGCGTCGTAAACTGTCGCCACAGCGTATCGGTCACCCGATGCACCGGCCGCCGGTCCTTTGCCGGCGGGATTTTAAATTCCATCTCCGGATTCGGCGCAGTGCCCGGCATTTGATCCGCCGGATTCTTGAACCGGCTGGCGCTCCTGAGCAGCCCCAATGCCGCGCACGTGATAATCAGCCCGCTTCCTCCCGCGCTGACCAACGGCAGCGAAAGCCCCTTCGTCGGCACGCTCACCGTCGCCACCGCGATGTTGATGAGCGCTTGCAGCGAAACCATCGACCCCACCCCGAACGCCAGCAGCCGCCCGAAATTGTCCGCCTTCATTTTCACCGTCTCCCACGCGCAGTACAAAACGCCCAGGTACAGCGCAATGACCAGCATCGCTCCGAAAATCCCCAGTTCCTCGCAGATGACGGCAAAGATGAAATCGGTCGTATCCTCCGGCAGATAGCCCAGCTTTTGAATTCCATTCCCCAGCCCGCGTCCCGTCCATCCCCCGCTGGCGAAGCTCAGCAGGCTTTGGATCATGTGATACCCTTCCCTTTGCGGGGCCGCGTAGGGATTGGCGAAGGCCGTGATGCGTTTCCAGCGATATTCCTTGTGCATGACGAACCACAATCCCGCCGCCAGCACCGGCGGAATCACGATGACCAGGTATCGCAGCCGCACTTTCCCCGCCAGCAGCATCGTCAGCGCCGCCAGCGCGATCAGGATCGCCGTCCCAAAATCCTGCGTCACGACGAGCAGGCACAGCCCCGCGATCGGAATCAGCGACAGGAATGAACCCGCTGAAAAATCGGTCCACGTTCATCGGCCGCCGCGCCAGGC
This sequence comes from uncultured Phycisphaerales bacterium, assembly GCA_963771925.1. GTDB lineage: Bacteria > Planctomycetota > Phycisphaerae > Tepidisphaerales > Tepidisphaeraceae > PALSA-1353. Next base: position 127,979 of record CAVYVE010000005.1, on the reverse strand, counting down.
AATAGGCCAGGTACAGCACCACCGCCCACTTGGCCAATTCCGACGGCTGAATCTGCATCGGCCCCAGCCGCAGCCATCGCCGCGCCCCGTTGACCGAAATCCCGACATGCGGAACCAGCACGAGCACGTTCGCCAACGCCGTGATCGCGAGCAGCCAGACGATCGGATTTCGCCGCAGCGTCTTGTTTGCGCGTCCGAGCCACGCATAATTAAAGCACCCCACGATGAGAAAGGTCGCCAATCCCGCCGCGGCGAAGATGGCGTCCTTGATGGCATTAGCCGACCACTGCCACGCGGACGTTTCGACCGTCCCGGCCGACGCCGACTGCACCATGACGACGCCCAGCATCAGCAGCGCCAGCACGCACAGCGTCAGCACATCCCGCGTGCGCAGGCGATAGATGGAGAAGTCCATATTCCAACATTATCGGACCCGAAAGCGTCAAAACTTGAGGGGGGTTGGCCGAGACACGGCGGACAATGATGACTGAATTGTCAGCCGTCGTTGACAATGCCGCAAACCCTCCGAGCCATTTCCATAGGCACAAACAAGTGAAGGGGATCGTCGAGCATTTCAACAAAGCCATATTTTAGATAAAAGCTCTTGTGCGCACATGGAGGGCAATGACATCGACAGCATAGACACCGATACTGCTTGAAGCCGTGACGGCTTTGCGCAGTGCTTCCACCAACAGGGTTTCTCCCAAACCGCGGCCTTGAAATCTCACGTCCACCGCCAGTCGGCCGATATGGACCGTAGGAATTGGATACCTGGGGAACCGCCTCTTTGCGTAATCCGGAAATACGTCGAAGCGTACTGATCCCGTGGAAACCGTGAAATATCCGGCGACGTGGGTTTGGTCGGCTTCAACGGCTATGAATGTGCGGCCAAGCCCCGCCTTGTCATTGCTTAACGCGTGCCGCTGTAAAAAGGAGTTGAGGGTCACTTCCCCACAATCGAATCCGCTCACATCGAACGCCGAGGTAAACGGTTGGATTGACCAAGACACGGAATCTCCGCAAGCTCGATGAGACGGGTCACGGCACGCGCTGGCGATGCCGCTTGGCCGCCGCCGTCAACGCAGCATTGGGGTTGGGGTCTGCGTCGAGCATAGCCAGAAAACGATCCCGGTCCCGATTGGAAAGCTGGACGTGCTCATACCGTGATTGCTCTGCCAGAACTCTCCGGGCCGCTTCGGTCAATACTTCAGTAGCGAAATCCGTGAGCGACCGATTTTGAACCATGGCAGCGCGCTCAATCTCCTGCTTTCGCTCCGCCGGGAGACGAAAATCAATTCTGGCATCGCTCTTTGGAATGGCGGACATCGTATGCTCCTATCATCAAGGTCATACTACCATCTGTACGGCAATTTACCACACAAAGTTTAGGAACAGGTGCCGTATTTCTTGTAAATCAACTGTATATTGCCATTTATGCGATCTATGCGCGCATACTCCACGCGATGGAAGGGAGCGATGGCGACTTGCAGACCATTCTGGACGTATGGCCTGTCCCGCAGCCCGATCTGCGAAAGATGATGGCAGGCGTCATCAAGGCCACGATGGAGGCAACAAAGGCGCGGAGATAGTCCGGCCCATCGCTCAACCGGCTTCCCTTCCGCGACAACCGAGCCTGCGGTAGAATCGTCTTCGCATTTCCACTGGGAGGCAGGCATGGTTCGGTGGACAAGAGTATTGGCAAGTTCGTGGCTGGTGCTCTGTTTGTCGGCGGCACTCGTGCGGTCAGCAGACACAGCGACACCCTCTCCGGCCACTCAGCCCAACGGTCTCTCATCGGCCTCCACGCTATTCGATTCCCTGCAACAAAGGCTCGATGCCGCCAAGGCGGACGCTGCCAAGGCGCGCGACGAATATATGCGGCTTGCAGATGCGGCGATTGCCAAGCTGGACAACAATCCCGACTACAAAGCGGCCGTCGCCAAGGTTGATGCCGCCAAGGAACAGCTTGAAGACGCGAGGCAATCTGGGTCGGCGGAGGTTTCGAGCTACAGTTAGCAGTATCTGGACGCTTTGGGCCAAGTCTCAAACATGAAGGGTGCTGCCACAAGCGATCCCGCGATCATCGCCGCAAAGCAAAAGGCCGACGAGGCCGCAAAGACCGTGACGAAAATCCAGTCCGAAATTGATCGGCAGGCTGAACTAAAAAGCCTCGAACGACCAAACGGATTTAGTGAAGCTCAATGGGCGCTCGCACAGGCGGCATTCGAATATCGAAGCGAATGCCCACAGGAACTTCAAAGAGCAATCTCCAACCGCAACAATCCCATGGGGCCATCCCAAGGAGACGGATTCAATGTGTCTCCCGGAGGTCCGAAATCCCCGGAAATGCGCAAAGAGGATCAAGCAGAGGTTGACCGGCTTGAAGGTCTGATGACAAAGATTAGGCGGGGCGAGGTTGTCATTCCCGACATGAACTATAAACCGTTGCCCTGGGCGGCGGGAACTGCGGGGCATCTTGATATTTTCTTCACCGTCAATCAGGTCGTCTCGCCAACCGACATGATCGTCAGCCCGTCGGCAGCCCAGGTTCAGGAGCTATGGATGTCTGGCTATCCAACTGCGGGAATAGCAGATGATCAGAGGACGGAAATTACGGGAGATTTCGCGGTTTGCGGCACGAAATCCTATACGACAGCGATGGGTGCTCCGCGCACGATCCTCGTGATTTCTTCGGTCGATTCATCAAACCTCAAACCAGCCGTCGATTACTTGATACTTCAAAGTCACCAAAGTCCGTCGCCTTACGCCGGCCAATGACTGACGTGCCAAAATTAGCGGTGGACCAATGAATTGCAGATCTTACGTTTGTCAAGTTAGTCGGAAGGCCTTCCGTGGCAATGAAAAAATGTCGCGAGTGCGGCGCGAGGATCAGCCGATCAGCAAAGGTATGCCCGCAGTGCGGGGCGCCTTTGTTGGCTGAACAGCTCAGTGGTTGCGGGAAGAATCTGACGGGCTGTGGATGTCTGTTGATGTTGGTGGGCGGCGTGATTTTGGCGGTGCTTCTGTTCTGCGTTTTGCATTAGGGATGCGACCGACGCGATGGGCAGGGTCCGGGCAACGAGTCAATGCCCAAGGAAAAGCAATCCCACCGCTGCAACGAAACTCACCCCGAAGAACGCCAGTGTCACGCAGCAGCCCGCCGCAGATCGTTTTCGCCCAAGCGACCGCCAGCCGAATGTGGTGCGATTATAGATGCGGTTGTACGCTGCCCGGCGAGGATTTGTTAGCCATCCCCAGCCTCGCGGCGCTTTGAGGCCCATTGAATGCCGGGCGTATCGCTTCCAAGACGTGCGGGCGGCAAAGCTCTTGCGGAGCGAGGGACGGCGAAAACCAAATTTCATGATTGCAGCCCCTGGCGTATCATTCCCGGCCGCCTTCTGTGAGGTATCCAATCTTCGGCTTATCGGCATCGCTCGGCTCGGCCATCAGCGCTCGGGAAAAGGGACATCCATAATTGACCCTTAAGTGAATGCCACTCATGGATGTCACCTTTTACACACCTCCGGCCAATGCGAAGCCGGCTTACCCGCCTTGCGTTTCCTGGTCTGTGCGACCGCCCGGCGAATCGCCTTGTCCAGCTTGTCGATGACTCTCAACGTCGCGGTCTGTTTGCCCGATTCGATTCGTGAAATGGTTTCCTGGCGGATGCCGGACAGTTTGCCAAGCCGCTGCTGGCTTAGGCCGGCTAAGCGGCGATCCGCAATCAACCGCCGCGCGATGGCGGCGCGAGCGAAGTCAATGGCGCTGCTCGTGCCATCGGCGGCTACTGGCGGGAAGGGCGGCCCCGGATCGGTCAGGCGTTCATATTCCTCAATGGGCACTGGCACACAACGACGGCCCTTGTGCGTGATGAAATCGGGGCTCATGGCATATTCCCTGTTTCCGCGGCTCGCCGCGTCCCATTTCTGCGTCCTTAGTTCGAAGTTTTTCGATTTCTGATCTCGCGACGTAACTGAAACGCGGACACGAGCGCGAAAGCAACCGGCGGCAGCAACACCTCGGCGGGGTGCGGGTAGGCATGGTGGAACACTTGCATCGCGGCCACAAATAGGAACGAACCCACCCAGAAAATTAAACTCGATCGCCAAAAGATCAGCCAATTCATTCTTTTCCTATAACTATTCTACCGCCGCTGGCGGGGAGGGCTATTTTCCGAAACGCTCACGGAATGCTTCGAGCGATTCAATCCCCGCTGGCAGGGTCGCTTCCTCGGCGAGGAGAACGGGAATGCCGTTGCGCACGGGATAACGCAATCCGCCGATCTCGCCGACCAGGAAGCCGTTTTCCAGTTTCAGCTTGCTGCGCGTCACCGGGCAACGCAGGATCGACAGCGTTTCCTCGTCCAAAACCTGCATCGGTGTCGAATCGGCCATGGGCAGAGTATAAACGCAAGCCGCCGTCCGTCACAGCAAATTGTTCTGGCGCATCCAACGGATGAAACGGGTCAATCCCTCGCGGACGTTCACTTTCGGCTCGTAACCCAGCATTTGCCGGGCCTTTGCGATGTCCGCGAAGGAAACCAGCGGCTCGGACAACGGCGTCGGGGCATCAACGATGTTCGCTTTGCGCTGCACCAGTTCTTCGATGATCTGCACGAATTGAAGATTCTCCACCGGCTGCGCGCAGCCGAGGTTGATGATCTCGTATTCCAAAGGCCTGCCCAAAGCCGCGAGAAATCCGGCGACGATGTCGTCGATAAACGTCCAATCGCGTTTGAGCTTGCCGGCGCCATACAACGTGATCGGCTGGCCGCGGGCGATCATTTGCGACCACATCCACGGCATCATGTCCGGCCGGCCTTGGGGGCCGTAGACGTTGAAGAACCGCAGAATGGTCGTCGGAAGATTCCAGAGATGATGGTAGCTGTGGGCGAGCAATTCCATCGCCCGCTTGCTGGCGGGGTAGGGGGCCAGCGGGCGATCGGCGGCGGCGGATTCTTTGAATGGGACGGGGGTGTCCTTGCCGTAGGTCGAGCCCGTCGAGGCCAGGATGCACGGCGGTTTTCCCAGGTGCCGGGCGGCATCCAGCAGGTTCATCGTTCCCTGCACGTTCACTTGCCCGTACATCAGCGGATGCTGAACGCTGTACCGCACGGCCGCCATGGCGGCCAGATGTGCGACGGCGTCGGGCTTGGTATTCAATAGCAACTCGCGGAGTTCGGGGGCATCGGCTAAGTCGCCTTTGTGGAAGGTGAATCGAAGACACGGCAGGAGGTCCGCCAGGTGGCGCTGCTTGTGCTCCGGGGCGTAATAATCGTTCAGGTTATCGAAGCCGATCACCTCGTCGCCGCGGTCCAGCAGCGCCTTGGCAAGCCGGCTCCCGATAAACCCAGCCGCTCCGGTGACGAGAACACGCATGAATCGCTCCTGATATCCGTGTCATTACAGATCGAAACCACGGCCTCTGGCCGTGCGATCCTATGTGGCTCCGCCATTCCAGCCTATTTTCCCCTCGCCCCATGTACTCATGGGGAGAGGGTTAGGGTGAGGGGCGATTTTTTGAACTTCGAATGCCGCCCCTCACCCTGTCCCTCTCCCCGGAGTACCGGGGCGAGGGGAAAGTAGCGAGTGACCTGATACCACCCCTCTTAGGGGTGGAGCCTCATTTCCGAGCAAAGCCATTTAGCCGCAGCCACTGAGCCGCCAGGTTTGGCCACGCGCTCAGAATCGGATCGTCGCCGCCGAGGCCGAAGCCATGCGGGCCGTGCTCGAATACATGCAGTTCCACCGGGACGTCATTCTTGCGGCACGCCCACGCGAAGAGAAGACTGTTCCGGACCGGGACGATGCGGTCGTCGGCCCCGTGGACCAGAAAGCACGGAGGCGTGCGGGAAGTTACCTGAGTGTTGGTCGAAAGGAAACGTTCCAGCTTGCGATCCGGACGGTCGCCGAGCAGATTTTGGCGCGACCTGCAACCGGCATGGGGTTTGGGCATCGTGATGACCGGATAGATCAAAATGGCCAGATCGGGGCGCGAGCTGGCGTGATCGATGCGGTCCGCGGCGTCGGGCTGTCCGCCGTCAAAATGCGTGGCGGCCGTCGAGGCGAGATGGCCCCCCGCGGAAAAACCGAGGATGCCGATGCGATTGGGATCCACGTTCCACTCGGCCGCGCCGGCTCGAACCAGGCGAATCGCGCGCTGGGCATCGTTCATCTCGATCGGATGGCGATATTTTGGTCCCAGGCGGTATTTCAGAACGAAGCCGCTGATGCCGAGGGAATTGAGCCACTCGGCGACGGGTTTGCCCTCGTGCGGGGCCAGGTCCTGGTATCCTCCGCCCGGGCAAACGATGAAGGCGGCGCCGACCGATGTTTCCCGCGGCGCGAAAAATGGCGTCAGTGTTGGAACGTCGGCCTCGGCCGAGCCCAAAGCGCCGGGCGCATCCTGCTTCCAGAGCCGGATCGGGGCAACCTCGGAAGATGAACGGCCTTGCAACATGAGAATCGACGCCAGCGCCAAAAATTTGCCAAACCACTTTTGGCTCGCGAACATTATCTCGCAACATCCCGTCGCCGCCAAACGAAAGGAGCCGCACCGTGAAGACGAAACTCTGGGAAGAATTCAAATCGTTCGCGTTCAAGGGAAACATGATCGATCTGGCCGTCGCCGTCGTGATCGGCGGGGCGTTCGGAGACATCATCAAGGCGATCGTCAGTGATCTCATCATGCCGCTGGTCGGCTACGTGATTTCAATCCTGCGCATCCCTGCCAATTACACGACATGGCATCTCGGCAATTTCGCGATCGGCCATCTGCTGGCCGCCCTGGTGAATTTTCTGATCATCGCCGCGGCGGTGTTCATCGTGATCGTCAAGATGATCGGCGCGATGATGCAGAAGGTCGCGGCCAGCACGCCCGAACCGGGCGAGCCGACGACCAAAGAATGCCCGCTGTGTCTCTCGGTGATCCCGATCAAGGCCAAGAAGTGCGCCCATTGCACCGCGGATCTCGCGGCGTAGCCGCTGACGGATATCATCTCTGGATTCAATCGTTCGCGCTGCTTTCGGCACATCTGCCTTCGCGCCGCGCCATCCGTTTACCAAACTCTCGATTCTCCGTTGCTTGCCTTGGCCATCGTGAGTGATAAGTTACGCCGCGCATCATGGTAAACCCCCGAAAGGCTCAATGACGGTACTCATCGTCGGTGGCGGCGGACGCGAACATGCGTTGGCCTGGAAATTGGCAGGCTCCACTCGAGTTACCGATCTCTTTTGCGCTCCGGGAAATCCGGGCATCGGCGAATTGGCCGACCTGGTTCCCATCGCGGCCACCGATTTGGACGGAATCGCGAAGTTCGTGCGGAATAACGCAGTCGATCTGGTCGTCATCGGGCCGGAGGATCCGCTGGCCCTCGGTTTGGCCGATCGGCTGCGCGAGGCGGGGGTCATGGTGTTCGGACCCTCGAAAGCCGCCGCGCAAATCGAAGCGGACAAGTGGTTCGCCAAGGAAATCATGCGTCACCAGGCGGTCCCCACCGCCGAAACGCGCAGCTTCACCGATCCGGATGCGGCCGAGGAATTCGTCAAAATGCGCGATGATCCCGTGGTCATCAAGGCCGCCGGATTGGCCAAGGGCAAGGGCGTCACCGTCTGTTACCGTTCCTCCGATGCGCTGGAAGCCATCGACGCGATCATGCGGCAAAAGCGTTTCGGCGAAGCCGGCAAACGGATCGTCATCGAGGAAATGCTTTCCGGCCCCGAATGCTCGGTGCTTGCTTTCGTGGACAAGCACACGATCTACATGCTCGAGCCGGCCCAGGACCACAAGACCATTGACGACGGCGACACCGGCCCGATGACCGGCGGAATGGGCGCTTATTCGCCGACGCCCGTCGTTTCGCCCCAGCTCCTGGCGCAGATCGAACGCGACATTTTCGTCCCCATCGTCGATGGAATGTTCCGCGAGGGGATCGAATATCAGGGATGTTTATACGCCGGCCTGATGCTCACCCCCAACGGTCCGAAAGTTCTGGAATTCAACTGCCGATTCGGCGATCCCGAGACCCAGCCGCTGATGATGCGTCTGCGCACCGATCTGTTGGATGTGCTCGTGGCGATGGCCGAAGGAAAGCTCGATCAGGTCGAATTGAGTTGGGATCCCCGCCCCGCGCTGTGCGTCGTGGCCACCAGCAAAGGCTATCCCGGCGAGTATTCCCGCGGCATCCCGATCACCGGCATCGCCCAGGCCGACGCCATGCCGGACGTCAAAGTCTTCCACAGCGGCACAAAGTTGAACGGCCCAACGCTGGTTACCGACGGCGGGCGCGTTCTGGGCGTCACCGCGTTGGGCGCCACGGTGATGGATGCCAGACGCCGCGCCTACGCCGCCATGGATAAAATCAAATTCGACGGAATGCACTATCGCAAGGACATCGGCTGGCAGGCGCTCAAGAGTTAACAAGGAAGCATTTGCCCCACTGAAAGCCGCGGGATGTTTATCCCGCGGGATTCGAGCACCGACCCATGCCCCCCTTCGAATTCTTCGGCGTCGCCCGCATCATCTTCGGCCGCGGAACCTTCACCCGCGCCGGCGAATTGTCCGCGACCCTCGGCAAATCCCCGCTGCTCATCCACAACAGCGACGCCGCGATCGCCCGCCTCATCCAGTTGCTGCCCTCCGCCACCGTCCGCCGCCAGCGCGGCGAGCCCACCGTCGCCGACATCGACGCCTCCGTCGAAGAGGCCCGCGCCCACAACTGCGATTCGATCATCGCCCTGGGCGGCGGCAGCGCCATCGACGCCGCCAAGGCCACCGCCGGCCTGCTCACCAACGGCGGCTCGGCGGTCGACTACATGGAAGTCGTCGGCAACGCCCAAAAAATCACCCGCCCCGCGATCCCCTGGATGGCGATCCCCATCACCGCCGGCACCGGCGCCGAAGCGACTCGCAACGCCGTGATCGGATTGCCCGAAAAGAAATTCAAAGCCAGCATCCGCAGCGAGCTGCTTCTTCCGCGCATCGCCCTGATCGACCCGGAATTGGGCGTGACCGTTCCCCCGAATGTCACCGCCGCCAGCGGCATGGACGCCCTGTGCCAATGCATCGAATCCTACACCTCCACTGGCGCATCGTCCCTGACCGACCCCCTCGCCCTGCGCGGCGTTCACCTCGCCGCCCAATGTTTGCCGCGGGCGTTTCACGATGGACATGATTTGAACGCCCGCGAGGGCATGGCCCTGGCCGCGCTGCTCAGCGGCATGACCCTCACCAGCGCCGGCCTCGGCGCCGTCCACGGCCTCGCCGCCCCCCTGGGCGCGAACTTTCCCATTCCCCACGGCGCCATCTGCGCCGCTCTGCTCCCGCACATCATCGCCGCCAACATCCGCGCCCTGCGGGCCGAGGCACGCGACCTGTCCCGTTATGTCCACATCGGCCGCCAATTCCCGGGCTTCGAATCCGCCGCCGAAAATGATGCGGTCGATGCCTGCGTTCATTTCACCGCAAATCTGCTGCGAGAATTGCAAATCCCGCCGCTGGGCCAATTCGGCCTCCGCCCCGCCGACGTTCCCGAGATGATCGCCCTGGCCCGCAAGTCCAGCAGCATGAAATTCAATCCCATTGTTCTGTCAGACGATTCCCTATCCTCGGCCCTGACAGCCGCGATCGCCGGCGGCATGCCGTGATGGCGGCTCCCCTCTTTTCCACCCTCACCGTTAAAAATTTGACTCTTCTTAGCAAAATAATCTTATGACTGGCCTCATCATTGAAATAATCGGAATCGGCGCACAGTGTCGGTTGTTTCAATGGAAGAGTTGATACAACAATGGAAAAATTTAAAAACAATTCGACATCCTCAGGCCTTCTCTACTTTACCGAACACGGATCAGGTCCGCCCCTCCTGCTCGTGCATGGGTTGATGATGAGCGGCGAGATGTTCGAGCCGGCACTCGTCGAGCATTTCGCGACCCGACATCGCGTGATCATTCCTGATCTGCGCGGCCACGGGCGGAGTCGCGGACTTCCCCCGCCCTATGGCGCTTCGCAGCTTGCATCTGACCTGTCACATCTCCTCGACCACTTAGGCATTGGCTCTACCGCCGTGCTCGGTTACTCGCACGGTGGGGCCATCGCCCAGCAACTGGCCCTCGACGACCCCAAGCGGTGCGACCGTCTCGTGCTCGCATGCACCTACGCCTACAACATGGCGACCACTCGCGAGTGGATTGAAGGCCACCTCGCGCTGCTCTTCGTACGAGTCCTCGGTCTGAAGAGGTTTGCGAACCTGGCCGTCTCGCAGGGCATGCCGCAGGTCGATAAGGAGCGCGCCAACCGGCTCGCTGATATCATAAGGAACCAGGACCTCAAGCTGATGCTGATTGCGTGGAGAGAGATGATGGTGTTCGACAGCAGGAAGCGCCTGGCCGAGATCCGATGTCCGACGCTCGTGATCGCCGGATCGAACGATAAGGGGGTGCCGATGCATCACGCGAAGATGCTCCACGGCGGCATCGCCGGTTCCAAGCTCGTCGTCATCAATGGCGCCGATCACGCGCTCATCTGGCGCACTCAGACGAGTTCATGCGGGTGACGGACGAATTCCTCGGGGTCTGATGGGAAACCGACGACGTAGAAAGCATCCCTTAGTTTTCGTCCAACGTTATCTTCTTAGGCGACCTTAAAAGATTCTTCTCCGATTTCCCAAAAACACGTCCAAAACCTTCACCTCCCGGCCCTATAGGTAGAGAATGCTTTGTTTGCCATCAAATCTTCCCGTCCAGGTCGTTCGCCTCAATTCGCTTCGGCGGCTTCGCCGCCGCTTCCCCCTCAATTCGCTCCCCACGGTTATCCGCGACTTCGCCCAGGAAACCCGCCGGGCCCTCGGCCTCGATCCGGTTTGTGCGGTTCTGCCCATGTTGGCCGTGGCCGGGGCGGCCATCGGCAACAGCCTGCGGCTGCAAATTCGCGAGGGGCTGTGCATTCCCGCGGTCATCTGGTCGGCGGCACTTTGTGGCCGTGATCCGCGAAACGCCGCGCTGCTGCGGCTGGTGCTGGAGCCCTTGGAAGCCAATCAGGCCGATTGCGCCCATCAGTACCATGTCCAACAGATCGATTACGACGACACTCTCGAAGAATGGGAAAGCGCCTCGGCCCGCGACCGCGGCCCTAAACCGCAGCGTCCGCATCCGCAGTTCCCGGTCTTCTATCTAACGAGTTGCAATCCGCTGATCATCGCCCAGAACCTGCGGCGAAACCCGCGCGGATTGGTCCTGTTTCCCGAAGACATGCGCGCCTGCCTTCACGCCCTGGCCGGCTCCGGCACGTCTCGCGCCCTCAGCTCCTTTGCCTCCATCGTTTTCGACGCCGCCGCCCTGAAGATCGATCTCGCCCAGTCTCATCCCCCGGCGATTTTCGTCCCCGCCGCCTTCCTCGGCATCACCGGAAACTTCGCTCCGCAATCCGCTTCCTTAAAAGATTCCGCTTCGGTGATCTGCCGATTTCTCATCGCCCAGACCGCTCCCCCCGGTCCTCCCAGCGCAAATGCCAACATCTCGCGGCACGTCCGCGCCGCCTGGGACCAGGCCGTCATGAATCTGCTGGCCATTGCCTTTATTCCCGAGCAAGGCGAGAAAACCGTCACCTTTACGCCCTCGGCCCGCGATCTCTATGCCGCCGCGCACGATCGGCTTCATGCCCTGGCCATGTCGCGGAACGATCCGCTGCTGCGCGAGCATCTGCAGAATCTGGTCGGCTACATTCCGCGTCTGGCCTTGGTGTTGCATGTGCTGCAGCGTCCGCACGACCCGGCCAAGCGCGTCAACCGCGCCATCGCCGCCGCGGCGATCGATTTGGTCGATTTCTTTTCCGACGAGGTCCAGAGCATCTATGCCGATCATCGCAATCCGCACACCGACGAGGTGAGTTATCTCGTGGAGATCATCGAGCATCACAACGGCCAGATCACTCCGCGGGAATTGATGCATGCCAGCCATCGTTACCGCCGCTCCGTCGACCACGCCCGGGCGGCCTTGCAAAATCTGGTCGATCTCGGATTGGGCGAAATGGACTACATAAAAGGCCCCCGCGACCCGGTCCTGACGTTTCGATTATTCACCAGTAACAGTAACAACTTCATCCCTGGCGCTACGAAAAACGCGGATTCGCCCGCCGCGTCCCCCGAATCCCAGGCAACTTAACGGCATCGAACGCATGTCAAGATTACGCCAACAATCTCGTTTAGCCGCGACCCGAAGGGGAGCGCGCTCGCCCGCCGCAATGCCCTCCCGCGCACTCCCCTTCGGGTCGCGGCTAAACTTGGCTATGGAGTCGTTTCATTGTAAACCTACGCGACTGGAGACTTTTTGAATGTCCGTGGAAATCACCATGCCGCAGTTGTCCGATACCATGACCGACGGAACCGTCGTCAAGTGGCACAAGAAGGAGGGGGACAAGATCAACAGCGGCGAAGAGGTTGCCGACATCGAGACCGACAAGGCGACGATGCCGATGGAGGCGTTCGAAACCGGCACGCTGGCCGTGATCGTCGCGCCGAGGGGCAGAAGGTGAAGGTCGGACAGATCATCGGCGTGATCGCCACCGGCGCGGAAAAGCCCGACGAAATCAAGAAACAATACGCCGGCGGAACGGCGGCCGCCCCCAAGCCCCCGGAAGCGGCGCCTGCCAAACCCGCTCCGGCCCCCACGGCCAAGCCAGCATCCGCGCCGGCCAAGTCCGGGAAATATCAGTTCGATATCGTGGTCATCGGCGGCGGCCCGGCCGGTTACGCGGCGGCGATCCGGGCCGGTCAACTCAAAAAACGCGTCCTTTGCATCGAGAAGGAAAACCTCGGCGGGACATGTCTGAATTGGGGATGTATTCCCACCAAGGCGCTGCTCGATGATGGAGCCTTCATCCGCAAGCTCCGCCTGCACGCGGCCGAGCATGGCGTTTCGTACAAAGACCTTTCCATCGACTTTGCGAAACTGATCGGCCGCAGCCGGATGATCGCCGACAAACTGAGCAAGGGGATCGAGCATTTGTTTCGCAAATATGAAGTGAAGCACGAAGTCGGCTCCGGGCAGTTGCTCGCCCCGCATCGCGTGAAGATCACCGCCGCGCAGGCGACTCGCGAAGTGACGGCCGAGCACGTCATCATCGCCACCGGCGCCGAGGCGACCCCGCTGCCGGGCGTCGCGTTTGACGGAAAGAAAATCATCACCTCCCGCGAGGCGATGAATCTGCCCAGACAGCCGAAAAAACTCGCGATCATCGGCGCCGGCGCCATCGGCTGCGAATTCGCCGACTTTTACAACGCCGTCGGAACGGAAGTGGTCGTCGTCGAGATGCTCGACCATCTTCTGCCCAACGAAGACGACGATGTGTCGGTCCTGCTCGAGCGTGTCTTCGCCAAGCGCGAGATCGACGTGCGCCTGAAGACCAAGACCGACAAATTGGAAACGACGACGAGCGGCGTGAAACTGACCCTGACCGGCGCCAAGCCCGGCGTCGTCGAGGCCGATGTCGTGCTCGTTGCCATCGGCGTCAGCGCCAATACCGACGGCCTGACCGGTCCGGATTCGCATCTGGAGCTTTTCAAAGGCCGCATCAAGGCCGATCCGCGACTATCAGACGAATCTGCCCAACGTCTGGGCGGTGGGGGATTGCGTCAGCCTTCATTGGCCCCCGCAGGAAGGGATGGGCGGATATCGCCATCCCGATCTGGCCCACGTCGCCCATCACGAGGCCGTCAATTGCGTCGAGCGCATCGCCGGCGTTTCGGACCATCTGATCGACTACAAATCGATTCCCGGCTGCACGTACACTCATCCGCAGGTGGCCAGCATGGGAATGAGCGAGAGCAAGGCCCGCGAACTCAACCGGAAATTGAAAGTCGGAAAATTCCCCTTCAGCGCCAGCGGACGCGCCCTGGCCATGGGCGAGCCGGACGGTTTCGTGAAACTCATCTTCGATGCCCAGTACGGCGAATTGCTCGGCGTTCACATGATCGGCGAAAATGTCACCGACATCCTCGCCGAGCTGGTGGTGGCCAAGAAGCTGGAAGCCACCGAAGCGGAGATCATCGAAGCGATCCATCCGCATCCGACGTTCAGCGAAGCGATCATGGAAGCCGCCGGCGTGGCCGACGGCAGGGCGATTCATTTGTGATTTTTGCAGGGAGGATTCTCATGCGAAATTGGCTGATGATTATTCTGCTAGGCCTGTGTGCGGTGGGATGCTCATCCACTTCCGGCGGTTCCAGCGAAGGGATTCAGCCGAACCAGGTCCCCGCCGCCGTGCAGGGAGCGTTTTACACGGAGCATCCCTACGCGCAGATGAATCATCCGAAGGAAGACACCGCTTCGGATGGGTCGGTCAGTTACATCATTCCCTACACCCGCCCCGACGGCACCAAGGGCCAGGCCACGTACGCCCAGACCGGGGAATTGCAGAAGGATCAATGAGCGCTACGCCGTTTGGGGTTTAAGGATTATGCTGATGACGGAAATTGTTTGCGCTGCTCGTAGCCCCGGATGTACATCCGGGGCTTGGGAACGACGCGCACTTTGAAAATGGAAAGCGTATTACGCATGAATCGCAAAGCGATAATCGTCTGGGGCGGATGGGACGGCCATCAGCCCAAAGAAGTGGCCGAGATTTTCCGCGGACTTCTGGCAAAGGAAAACTTCGACGTTGAAGTTTCAGACACGCTCGACGCCTTCAAAGACCAGGCGAAGCTCAAGGGCCTGAGCCTCATCGTGCCCGTTTGGACGATGGGAAAGATCATGCCGGAGCAGTTGAAACCCGTGCTTGCGGCGGTCGACGAGGGCGTCGGGCTTGCCGGGTGTCACGGCGGAATGTGCGATTCCTTTCGCGAAGCCACCGAATGGCAATTCATGACCGGCGGCCAATGGGTGGCCCATCCTGGCAACGATGGAATTCCTTATCGCGTGAAAATGGGGCCGCTGAAAAGCCCCATCACCGAGGGCATCGCCGATTTCGACGTCAAGAGCGAACAATATTACCTGCACGTCGATCCGGCCGTGAAAGTTCTGGCGACGACGCGGTTTCCCGTGGCGGACGGCCCCCACGTCGGCAACGGGCCGGTTGATATGCCCGTCGTCTGGACCAAGACCTTTGGCAACGGCCGGGTTTTCTATAATTCGTTGGGTCACCAGGCCAACATCGTCACGATGCCGCCGGTGCTGGAATTGATGCGGCGCGGATTTCTCTGGGCGTCGCGATAAATCGACCGCCGCGCCTCCGGCGCGGCGGTCGATAGAGCCTGCGACTCCTTTCGCATCCTTCCGTGATTCGCTGCGGCGCCGCTTCTCCGGCGGCGTCAATTCCGCTCGGCCGGCTCGACGGCGTTCGTGGCCAGCAATTCCTCCAGGAATATCGCCAGGCCGTCGTCGCTGTTGCGGCCGATGATTCTCGCGGCGCATTTCAGCACTTCCGGATGCGCGTTGCCCATCGCTACGCCCAGCCCGGCGTTGCTGACCATCGTGACATCGTTCAGATCGTCGCCGACGGCGATGATTTCCTCGGGCTTGATTTCATGCCGGCGGGCGACGTGCAAAATCCCTTGCCATTTGCTCACCGAGGGATCGAACACTTCGACGACGCCGACGTCGCCGCCCAGAAAGCAATGGCTCATGATCCGCGAGCCAAACATCGTTTGCAGCTCCGCATGGATCGCCTTGGCGGTCTCAATCGGCGCGACCATGCCGACGCGGATCGTGTGCTGGTGCGGATGATGCGGCAGATCGCTCACCCGACGCGCGGTGCGTCCGTTGTTTTGAACCACTTGTCGTTGGTGGGATGCTGCTCGAACCTGGTGCTGACCAGGTAATCCGCGCCGGCGGCCTGAGTATCCTGAAGCGCCAGGGCCGCTTCGCCGCGGGATTCAAAAAATTGGCACAGTTCCCGCGCCAGGGCCGGATCCATCAGGGTTCGATGCAGCGTCACGCGCTGGCGGGTGTCGATCACCATCGCCCCGCCGACGAAAACAGCCGAGTCGTAATGTTCGATCGCATCGAGCACGGTCTGGCTCTCGGTAAAATTCCGGCCTGTCGCGAAGCAGATCAGCAATCCCGCCTCCAAAGCCCGATGGATGGCGGCTTTGGTTCGCGGGGTCACCTCGCGCGTCGGCGACAAAAGCGTCCCGTCCAGGTCGATGGCGATCATCTTGTACGTCATGACTCCACCATCGCCGATTCAACGTACCCTAGCAAGATGTGCCACGGAAAGCCAAATATCTGCCAGGTTTTCCACAACAGGTGGGCAGCACTCCACGCCAACGTCCATTAGTGGGGTGACAGGATGTCGTGGCCAAGCTGATGCTCAAGCAAGCGAATGGAGAGAATGTTTACGTGGCTCGTAGCCCCGGATGTACATCCGGGGCTTCGGAGTGAGGCGCACCGTGCAAGACGTATTACGCCTTCGCCGCCGGGGGTTCTGCGTTTGGATTCGTTGGACCGGCGACGACAGGCCCCGCATATTTGCGCACGATCAGCAGCGAAGTGGTCGTTTCCCGGGCGATCCGTTCGGGACGAAATCCGAAAAGTTGCGATTGCATGCCCCACTGCTCCTCCACTCCGATGACCACCAGATCGTATTGCCGGGCCGCTTGGATCACCGCTTCCACAGGAGAGGCATCTTCGATCACTTGAAAATTCACCGGCGTCGGTTGGCTGGGATCGGAAAACGTCTTCTCCACCACCGTACGGGCGTGGAGGACCGCATCGCTCTCGGAGCGGCGGGGCGGGACCACGTGCAATATCGTCAGCGGCGCATGGCTGTTCCGCGCGATCCGGCCGGCCAGCTCCAACGCCAGCCGGTCGTGCTTTCCGCCCAGATACGGGGCCAGAATGTTCCTGGCGCTCTTGAGATCGCGGTCCACAAAAACCGCCACGTCGCTGTCGCTGGCGGTCATCACGCGGTGCACCGTCCCGCCCAGGATGGCCTGGCCGAAGACCGGCTTGTGAAAGCCCATCAGAATCAGATCGGCCTCGCGAAGTCGGGCGATCCGCGCGATGTCGCTGGGCACGTCCCGGCTCACGAATGCGATCGGCTCAACCGGAACATCCAGCCCGCGGGCGGCGTTCAGCAGCGGCTCCAACGCCTCGCTGCGCTGGGCCGGCGCTTCGGACATGCGCACGGAATAAGGGTCCCGATCCGCCAGCCGCTGCAAGTGCAGCGCAATAATCCGCCGGCCCGCGTCCAACGGAGGCGGCGGGGCGAGCAGGGCGGCCATGTTCGCCAGCGGCCCGCCGCTGGCCGGCAAGGAGATGGGGATCAGCACCGTGAACGGCCGTTTTTCCGCTTGCTCGCGCGCGGCGGCCTCCTCGGCCTCCAATTTCACCTTCGGATGCACCAGGTAAAGGATCGGCGTCGTCATGGCGGTCGTGACGATGGCCATGATGACCATCATCGCGAAAACGGCATCGGTGATGACGCCCAGATTCAGGCCGATGTTCAAGATCACCAGCTCGATCAATCCGCGTGTGTTCATGAGGATGCCGATGGCGCTGGATTCGCGCCAGGAAAGCCCGCAGGCGCGGGCGGCGATCGCCGAGCCGCCGAACTTCCCCACGCTGGCCGTCAGAATAATCAGCGCGGTAAAAAACCACAGCGATGCGTGATTCAGCAACCCGATTTGCGTCCGAAGGCCGGTATAGGCGAAGAAAATCGGCAGCAGGAAGACCACCGTGAAATCTTCCAGTTTTTCGCCGAGCGTCCGCACGAATGCCGTCCCCTTGGGCATGATCGCGCCCATCAGGAACGCGCCGAACAGCGCATGGATGCCGATCCAGTCGGTGGCAATCGACGAGGCCAGCACCAGGACGAGGATCGTCGCCAGCAGGTTCTGGCCCAGGCGGTTATGCCTCTCGAAGACCATTTCCAGCCGCCAAAGGAACGGGCGGACGACGAAGAGCATCACCAGGATATAGATGATGGATTTGCCGGCGGTCGCCAGCGCCGGCCCCAGGCCCGTGGCCCGCGCTACGGCGATCACCACCGCGAGCATGCACCAGGCCGTCACATCGTCCACGGCGGCGCAGGTGATCGCCACGGCCCCAATCTGCGTCCGATGAAGATTCCGCTCGGTGAGGATTCTGGCCAGGACCGGAAACGCCGTGATGCTCATCGACGCGCCCAGGAACAGCGCCACCGATGTGAACCGCATCGCCGGCGCCGCGTTGAACAGCCGGGGATATAGAAACAGCGCCAGCAAGGTTCCCAGCAGGAACGGCGTCATAATGCTGGCGTGACTGATCACCACGGCAGCTTGTCCGCGATTGCGCAGCAGCTTCGGATCCAGTTCCAAGCCGATCAAAAACAGGAAAAAAATGATTCCGACCTGACTCAAGGCGTTGAGGTATTCGATGCTGTCGGCGGGAAAAACCTGCTTGAATACCCCAGGCATCATCCAGCCAAACAGGCTTGGCCCCAGCATGATCCCCGCGATCATTTCCCCCATGACCTGCGGCTGGCGGAATCGAACGAACAGAAATCCCACAATCCTGCTCAGGGCCAGGATCAAGCCGGTCTGCACCGCCAACAAGAGGATGAAACGGCTTGCCATCATCGGGGAATAGCGTTGCTATTGAACGGGGGAGGGGTTGGACTTTGCCGGGTCTGTTGGCTGGCGTCGGTAAATTCCGGCGGGGGGAGCCTGGATTCCGGCCGGCGGGTAGAAGCTGAATTTTACGGCATTGGCGGCTGCACTGCCGGTTCCGACGACATGCCAGCCGTCTCCCTCGAATACGAGGTTTTGGTCGGCTGCGCCGCCAGCCAGTTTTGAGTCTTGCTTCAAAACCGCCTCGAAGGACGGCCCGCCGTTTTCGAACGCGAATCGCAGGTATTTTCCCGACTGGTCGATGGAAAAGGCCGTGGCTCCCCCGGCCGGGGCATCGGCCGGCGCCCAATGCCCGGCCAAATCCCGCGGAGCCGTGAGAAATGCCGTTCCCAACTCCAGAATTACCCAAATTCCAATGGCGAAAACGCTGAAGGCCACAAGGTAAACCAGGCTGGCGCGGTTTAAGGCCACGTGCACGGGTTGGCTCCTTAGGCGCAGAGCCGCGATAAACGGCGTCGGTCCCCCGGCGAGACGCTCCAGTTCCGCTGGAACAACGTAGCAAACGTTGAACCGCCTGGCCACCGCAAACCGACCCGTAAACCAATCTTTATACGTGGTGCGCATTTTGCGGCGATTCGGATTTGTGGCGCTGGCGGTATAATTGCCGCCAAGGAATCATCCCATGCTCCAGCGCCTGATCGAAAAACAGGTTGTATTCAAAGGCAAGAAGGTACAGGTGGAGGTTCATCGGGTGGAGAACGAGGAGACCGGCAAGGAACTTCGCCGCGAAGTCTGCGTTCATCCCGGCGCCGTCGTTATTCTGCCGTTTCTGGATGACAAGGTGCTGCTGATTCGCAATCACCGTTATTCCGTGCATCAGGTATTGACCGAATTGCCGGCCGGCACCCTGGAAAAAGGGGAAGACCCGATGAACTGCGCCGGCCGGGAATTATTGGAGGAAACCGGCTACCTGGCGGGCCGGCTCAAACCCCTGGGCAGCTTCTTCTCCTCGCCGGGAATTTTGACGGAGAAGTTGTATGCTTTCGCCGCCTACGATCTGGAAAAGAAAGTTTCCGCCTTGGAGGAAGACGAGGAGATCGAGATAATGCCGCTGCCGCTGGACGAAGCCGTCGAGATGATCCGCAGCGGCCAGATTATGGATGCGAAAACCATCGCCACGCTTTTGATGTACGAACGATTCCACCGCGCCTCGACGTGAAGGGACTGGCGTATGGCCTGGGAAGATCGACCTCATTATCACGATCGCCGCGGGGCTTCGACCAATCCCTTTTTATGGCTGGTCAGCGGTTCGGCGCCGATGTTCCAAATCTTCGGCATCCGCGTGCGCGCCACGCGTCTCTCATTATTTTCATCCTCGCGGTGCCGCTGCTGTATTGGGACAAAGAATTCCCGATCGAGGTGCGCCTCTTCAGCATGGCGCTGCTGACGTGCGTCGTGGTTTTGCACGAATTGGGCCATTGCGTCGTCGCCCGGCGCCTCGGCGGTCAGGTGGAGGAGGCGCTGCTCTGGCCCCTGGGCGGCTTGACGCCTGCCGAGTCGCCGCACCGGCCACTGCCCGCGTTCCTCACCGCCGCCGCCGGACCGGCCGTGAATCTCTCCCTGTGCCTCGTCTCAGCCGCCGCCTTCTATTTCTTGACCCCCACGGCCGACATGCGCCTTGCTTTTCCCAACGCCGGCCACGCCATGGTCTCGCTCGATCCGTTTCATGCCCCGGTTCCCGATGTCCATCTCCAATGGTCCGATCCCGCGTTCTATTGCTGGTGGCTCTTCTATGTCAACTATCTGGTGCTGCTCTTGAATCTGTTGCCGATCCTCCCCATGGACGGCGGGCATATCCTGCAGGTCGTTCTCTGGACGATCGTCGGAAACTTCCGGTCCATGCTGCTGGCGACGGCCGTCGGGATGGCGGGCGCCATCGCCGTCGGCCTGGTCTCGCTGGCGTTGCAGTTCTGGTTCCTCGCCGCGCTCATGGCTTTCTGCTTTTACGAGTCTTACCGCAGGCGTCTGGTTCTGCGTGAAAACGGCGGGGAAGACTGGCGTGAATCGCTGGACTTCAACGCCAGTCTTTTCGCACCGCCCGAGGAGCCCAAGCGCCGCCGGCTCGGCCGCTACGCCATCCGCCGGGCCCGCAAGATCGCCCTGGCCGAAAAAGCCGCCCGTGACCGCGTTGACGCCATTTTGGCCAAGGTTTCCACCGGCGGCCTGCGGTCGTTGAGCTGGCGCGAACGCCGCACCCTTCACAAAACGACCGAGCAGCAACGCCGCCGTGAATCCGAACTCTCGCAATTCCAATGACCGCAACTTTTCCCCCACGCGCGCCGGCCCTAGAATATCCCTGCGCCCATGACTCCCGTCACCTATCTCGACAACAACGCCACCACCCGTCCCGCCCCCGAAGTCGTGGCGGCCATGCTCCCGTATTTGAATGAGCTTTACGCCAACCCTTCAAGCGTTCACCGCTTCGGCCAACTGGCCCGCAAGGCGATCGACGACGCCCGCGTCGCCGTCGCCGACCTGATCGGATGCCGCGACAGCGAACTGACTTTCACCGGCGCCGGCACCGAATCCGTCAACACGGCCATCCGCGGCCTGCTCGCCGCCCGCGCCCGCGCAAGCGCATCGTCACCAGCACCGTCGAGCATTCCGCCACGCGCGAACTGTGCCGCCAATTGGCCAGGGAATCGTATGAGATTTGCCAGATCGACGTGAATCACGACGGCCAGCTCGACCTCGATGCCCTTGCCGCCGCCCTTAATGACCAAACGGCACTGGCGACATTCCTCTGGGCCAACAACGAAACCGGCGTGATTTTCCCGATCCATCAGATCGCCGAGTTGTGCCGCAAATCCGGCGTTCCGCTTCACGTGGACGGCACGCAGGCCGTCGGCAAAATTCCCGTGAACGTTCACGACGCCGACCTGGCGGCGATGAGTTTTGCCGCCCACAAATTCCACGGCCCCAAAGGCGTCGCGGCCCTCTATGCCCGCCGCGGAATTCGCATCCGCCCGCTGCTCATCGGCGGACCGCAGGAACGCCAACGCCGCGGCGGAACCGAAAACGTGCCCGGAATCGTGGGCATGGGCGAGGCCGCCCAACTCGCCAAGCGGCATCTGCCCGACATGGCCAATGTGGCCCAGCTCCGCGACCGCCTCGAACGCGGAATTCTCCAGCGCATCCCCGACACCTCGATCAACGGATCGCTCGATCATCGGCTGCCGAACACGTCCAACATTTCCTTCGCGCAGGTTGAAGCCGAAGCGATCCTGCTGCTTCTGAGTGAGCAGGACATTTGCGCCAGCGCCGGCGCCGCGTGCAGCAGCGGCAGCCTCGAGCCGTCGCACGTTCTTCAGGCCATGAAGATCGATCCCCGCCTCGCCCACGGCGCGATTCGATTCAGTCTCTCCCGTTTCACAACACCCACGGAAATCGACCGCGCTCTGCAGGTCATTCCGGGCGTCATCGCCAAGCTGCGCCAAGTGATGCCGGTCGGATGATTATTTGGATTCCGCGGACGGAGCCGCTTGCAGATTCCCGACCCTTAGATCGCCGTAGACCGCTCGATATCCTTTGTCCGTTTTGTGCCAGAAGATCACGGCATTCGCGTCCTTCGTCGTTTTGCCGGCGCCCAGGTATTTCCAGTCTCCCTTGGGCAATGTTCCCAGGAAGTGCTGGACCAACTCGAACCGCATGATCCACTGCATGTCCGAATCGGACACTTTTCCGTCGTTTGGTTTAACGAGCTTGATCCATGGGGCGATGTCGTCCAGTTTTGACGGAAATCTCCCCTCGTTCCGCAGCGCGAATCCGCGCAACGCCTCCACGACGTTTTGCTCGCCCTTGTTGATGTCCGGCACATTCACGTTGTACCGCTGCACCGTATATCCGGCCGGAATGTCCATGCTAAACGCATTTTCCGGAACCGCGACGTCAAACTTGAAATCGCGGAGACTCACCGTGGCCGTCTGGCCCATCATCTTCACCGTCACGTCCATCCGGATCGGCTCCCGCGTCCGGCGGTCGGCCCAGATGATGTACTCGGTCCCATCCTGCGTCGCGGAAAACTTCTCCGCGGAGCGTCCGTCGATTCGCGTTTCTCCGAGGTCTTTGGCCGATTTGCCCTCCAGCTTTTTGAACCTTTCGATGAAATCCACCGGCTGGTCCGCTTGACGCGGCAGATTCTTCATGTCCATGACAATGACGGTTTTGGTCAGCGGCTGCACCATCACCATGTGCCCGGAGTTCTCGTCCCATGTCATTCGAGTGCCGTCATTGCCCTGCGTGCACATCTGGCCCCGATCGTTCATGATGATCTTCACGCTCGCTTGTTTTGGCGTCGTGACCAGACAACTCATCGTGCGCGCGTTGCGCACCATTTCCACCACCTCCGCGCACGTCACCTCCGGCGATCGCAGCATCACCGCCGCCAGAACGCCCAATCCAACCACGACCAAAACGGCCGCCGCGACCCGCGCAACAAATTTCATGTCGTTCATCCTCGATAAAATGTTCCATTTGCGTTCCGCGGCCGTGCTCAGCGCGGCCAGCGTGCCGGCCACCAACTCTTCCGGCGGCCCATCGGCGATGGGCCGATCCCGCAGGCTGGTGAACCCCGCCTCCAAAATGTCGTCCAAAGGATCGAGATGGTTTTCGGTCATGATTCACCTCCACGTCGCGCCCCCAGCGAATCTTCCAACAACACTCGTAACCGTTGCTTGCCCCGATGAATCGCCACGCCCACCGCACTGCTGGACATTCCAAGCGGTTGGCCGATTTCCTGGTAACTCCAGCCTGACAGGGCGTGCAGATAAATCGCCTGGGCCTGCGCGGCCGGCAACGTCGCCATGGCCCGTTGAAGCAGCGAGATTTTCTCGGCCTCCTGCGCCGCGTGCAGCGGGTCGCTCAATCCCGACGCCATCGCCTCGATTTCCGTCGTTTCTTCCCGCTCGCGATATTTTCGTCTCAGCCGATCGACCCCTTTGCGGGTTGCGACCGTTTGCAGCAACGCCGACCAGCAAGTGATCTTCTGCCGCCGGGATATCTCCATGGCGGATAAAAAAATGTTTCCTGGAAACATTCATCCACGTCGGCCCGCCGTCCCAACAGGCGAAACAGTGTTCGCCAAACGGTCGGTCCGTGCTCGCGTACGCCGCCTTCCCAGTCGATCATGCCGCATCCTTTGCCGTTGCGCCTATAGTCGCGGCGCGACGATGGTTTATTACATGAGCGCCCAAAAAGACGGCCCGAGGCCGGGCCGGCTCAACAAATGCGCCGTTAATCACGCGGCAGCCGCCTTCACGGCTCCGGCGGATACTTGTTCAATTTTCTCTGCAACGATCTTCGATGAATCCTCAGCACCCTCGCCGCATGCGAAATGTTTCCCCCGCAATCGGTCAGAATCCTCTGGATGTGTTCCCATTCCACGCGAGCCAGCGACGGCACGGTTTCTTCGACCGCCGGCGTCCGCCCGCTCTTTTCAAATGCCGCCAGAATCTGGTCCGCATCCGCCGGCTTGGTCAAATAATCGATCGCCCCGCGCCGCGTCGCCTCCAGCGCCGTCGCGATGCTCCCATACCCCGTCAGCACGACGATCTGCAACTCCGGCTCCATCTCCAGCAGCGCGCTCACCAAATCCAAACCCGATCCCCCCGGCATCCGCAGATCGACCACGGCGCGTTGCGGCCGGGTGCGCGCCGCCAGTTCAATAGCGTCATCGCTCGATCCCGCTCCGCAGGCATCGATGCTTCGCGCTCGCAGCGCCGCCACCAGCCTCACCCGAAACGTCGCATCGTCATCGACAACCATCATCGTCATCGGATTTCTCTGCTCTCGCTCCCCAAAAGCCGCGGGATAGCCATCCCGCGGTCCTCCACCACGTTTATATTACCTCGGCAATTCCAATATCGCCCGCGTTCCCTTTCCGATTTCCGATTCCACTCGCAAACATCCGCCAAGCCGCTCCGCCACCAGCCTCACCAAAAATAATCCCAATCCCATTCCCTTTCCGGGCGGCTTGGTCGTGAAGAACGGCTCGCCCGCCCGCCGGGCCACCTCCGGCGTCATCCCCACCCCCTCGTCCTTCACCTCCAACACGATTCGTCCATCCCGCTGATGAATCGACAGCCGCACCGCTTTCCCCGCCGGCGAAGCTTCCACCGCGTTGTCCACCAGAATTCCCACGGCCTGCTGCACCGCCCGCAGCGGCAACGAGATCTCTCCCACATCCGCTGCGCACTCGATCTGGATCGACTCTCCCGCCGCCGCCCGGATTTCTCGTCCCAGCGCCGCCGCGAAATCGGCCGCCGACATCGGCGGCGAATTCGGCGATTCTCCTCGCGAAACCTCCACGCGCATTCGTCCCAGGATGAACTGGCACCGATCCACCTCCTGCCGAATCAGCCGGGCGTCTTCCGCCAGCCCCGGTGCGCCGGGACGATCCAGCTTCCCCGATTGCAATTCCAATTCCCGGGCCACCACCGCGATGGTGCTCAGCGGCGTGTTCAGCTCGATGCGCCGCTCCCGCCGCCAGCGTGGTCAGCGACGCCAGCTTTTCGTTGCGCGCCCGCGTTCCCGCGCCGCGGCCAGCGCGTTTTGGTGCGCCCGAAGCGACCGCGTCATCCGCCCCACGAAATACGCGATTACCACCGCCACCAGCGCCAGCGCGATCCACTGCGCCGCCGCCTGCGCCCCTGGCGACAACGCCAAATCCTTCACGCCAGGCCACCAGAACAGCAGCCCGTAACAGCCCGTCGTCGCCGCCACCACCACCCACGACCATCCCTCCGCCAGCGTCACCACCGCCATCGCCACGTGCACCAGGTACAGCGCACAAAACGGATTGGCCCGTCCCCCCGCGCACAGCAGCAGCGCCGTCAATAGACAAACATCCAGCATCAGCACCGCCGGCACCAGCCAGCTCGGCACGCGCCGTTTCGTCCAGGCTTGAAGGATGAGATTACTGACCCCCGTGACCGCGATGATGCTTCCGACCCTCGACAACGGCAACGGGATTCGCAGAATTTCCACGGCCGCCAGCGTCGCCACGCCCTGCCCAGCCAGCGCCAGCCAGCGCAATCTCACCAGCCATTGCAGAACGATCCCCGGCTCCTCCACCATGGGCCCGGATAGCGCCAATCTCGAAACCGCCATGCCGTTATGTTGGAGTTTATGAGCCTTTTGGCAAGACGGGGACATATTGCCTATTGCCTATTGAAGGAAGCGGGCTGCGCTTCCAATAGGAAATAGGAAACAGGACATAGGCAATCAATTTACCTCGGTTCCTGATATTTCGACGGATCCTCAGAATGCCCGGTATGCGCGACCATCGCCCGGCCGCTCGGCCAGAGGGTGACGTAAAACATGAACGCGATCAGGGCCGGCAGCAAATTCGGCAGCAATGATCGATCCACGAAACATCCCAGCAAGCTGAAAATCCCGCCGAACACCAACGCCGCCCATACCGACAACATACCATAGAGATATTTCTTGGGCTGAATCGGTTGCCCCGACCAGTACGCCTTGAACACGTGTCCGCGCCAGAAAAACGACAGCGGCACCACCACCAGCAAATAGGCCGACGCCCCCAGGAACCAGGCATGTTGACTCGGCTGCGGCGCAGCTTCTTCGCGCATCCCCAGGATCCACACGATGCTCAGGAACAGGAAAAACGGAATGACGAGAAATACCGCCCAGGTCACCCACGCCAGCCGCAGGGCGGTTCTCGGCGAAAGCGTTGCTCCCGTGCCAGCCATCCCTTCGTGAGCCGCGATGTCCGCCATGTTGGTTCTCCTGTGTGGATGTTTATGAGCGATAACCCATTGTACACCGCCAGCGGGTTCTGCGAGCGCGCTTCATCGTGATTCAACAGGAAAAGGTTTGTGATGAAAATCACAATCCGCCGAGCCCTCCGCCGGGCCAAGGCATTAGACATGGGCTCTTATTGCCGCAGTGCCTCGACTTCCTGTCGCGGGTGCGGATGCGGGGCCGGCGGCACATCAAAATAATCCATTCTTGCCGACCGGGCACAGCCCTTGCTCCTCGCAGCCCGGAGACAAACCCTATGAGTCCTCAACGCATCATCGGCATCGTTCTTCTGCTCGTCGGCATCGGGGTCTTGGTTTACGGAGTGAACGCATCCCATTCCGTCGCCGACCAGGTGAGCAACACATTCGCCGGCCATTTCACCCAGGCGACGACGTGGTACATCATCGGCGGCATAGCCGCGGGGATATTGGGCTTGCTTATGATCGTCTTTGGCGTGAGCAGCAAAACTGCATAACGTCATTCCGATATGGACGTTGGGCGAAATACCCCCAAGGGGAGTCGAACCCCTGTCCTCTGGCTGAGAACCAGATATCCTGGGCCACTAGACGATGGGGGCCAAATCAATTCTTTCAGGACGCGGCTCATCCTACGTGGCGAAATTCCGTCGTCAAGAAACCGATCGGCCGCCGTTGCCTTCCCTTCGTGCCTTCGTGCCTCTTCCCCCAATCTACCTGCGAATCTCAAACAAAATGTGCCGCAGTTCCGGCAGGATCAATTTCGTCATCGCCAACTCAACCGCCTTGGGACTGCCCGGCATGGCGAACAGCGCCTTTCCCTTGGCGACGCCGGCCACCGCCCGGCTCAGCATCGCGCCGCTGCCGATCTGCTCCAAACTCAACATGCGAAACAGTTCGCCAAAGCCCGGCAGGGGAAAATCGATCACCGATTCAATGACGCCGATTGCCTGGTCGCGCCGGCTCACGCCGGTGCCGCCGGTGCTCAGGACCACGTCGATCTCCTCCAACCCCAGCAATTCCTCCAACACGCGCCGCAGTCCCTCGGCATCGTCCGGAATCACCCGATGGTCGCCTACCGAATGTCCGTCCCCCGTGAGCAATTCGGCAATGCGCTTCCCGCCGGCATCAGTGTGAATCGTGCGCGTATCGCTGAGCGTCACGATCGCGCAGCGCGCCTTGATCGACTGCGCGCTGTTTTGGTGCTCTTGATAACTCATGCCCAACTCTCGATGGTCACTTCCTCGCCGGTTGGTGCGGGATTTCGGCGATGCGCCCATCTTTAGCCACAATGTCGATGTCCGTCGTTCCCGGGTCCAGAGGAATGTCCAATCGGCCGGGATTCGTGGGCTGCATGGTCAGGATCATGTTCATATCGGCCGCGCGATACACGCGCAAAACGGCGACGTCGTCGCTGGCGATATGTCCCGTGAGGCGCGTGTGGGCGGTTTCGCCCGGTTCGACGGCCACGCCGCCGATCCGATCGCTGCCGGTCGTTCCCACGGCCGCCACCTCCGGCGGCATCCAGCCGGATTCGTAATCATCGTCCGTTACCGGTTTCGCCTTGGTCATCCATACCGTGATTGGATCGGACAGCCGATTGGTCACGTTCACGTCGAACGTCTGCTGGCTTGCGCAGCCAACCGCCATCAGACCGATGCCAATCAAGGGGAAAAATAGAAACAATCGTCGGTTCATGGCGAGCGATGTTACCCGCCATCGCGTCAGGCGCACAGAGTCACGCGGGCGTTAAACAACTCGGCCGCGTCACAGGCAGCTTTCAGCGCCTCGGCATCGTGATACGCGTGGGCCTTGATGCAGCGGGCCGGGACCGTCAGCTCCAGCCGTTGGCAATTAAACGGCCAGGGATCCACTCGCATCGCTCCCCCGGCCTCTCGGCTGATGCGCACACTGATCGGTGCGTCGCCCGGCCGGGGATAGACCGTCTCGATTCGCCCGAAAACCAGTTGATCGAAACAGAGATTCAGACTCAGTTGATCCAAAAACTCCAGCAGAAAGAAATTGATCCGCAGCAAATCCTCCTCCGGCGATCGGCCCTGTTCCGCGAGTCCCCCGTGCAGCGGCAGATCGGTTCGCATCCCCAGTTGAATTCGCAGCGATTCCTGCAATTCGATCTGCCGATGGACAAATCGCCGCAGGCGAAAGGCTTGTTGCCGGGAAAACTCATCCGCCCCCTCGGGTTGCCGCAAGCTTGCATGGTTCGCCAACGCCATCGCGTGCAGGCTGACCAACAACCCCGCGTACGGATGCCGGCCAATAACCTGGTCCACGGACGCGCCCCACGCCTCCAGCGAAAAAGCGATGTCGGTCTCGAACACGTGCGCCGGCCAACCGCGCTGATTCAGCTCCGGCTGCCGGTCGGGCGCGACCCATCCGCAATCATGTTCGGCGATGGCGGTGATCGTGGCGTCGAACGGCAACGGTGAGCTGAACAGCCCGTTGCCCATTTGCCGCGCCATTTCGCCGCACAGGCGTGAGTGGTCGTGTTGGCCGATCAACATCAGGCTTCCGCCCGTTTCGCGCCGGATCATCAGCACAGCATAGCCGGATTTTCGCACATTTTGTCTCCCGCGGACTGGAAAATCGATCCGCCTCGGGTTACATACATTCAAGGACTTTGCCCAAGGACTTTGCCAAAAAGGCCAAGGATGGCTCGATTCATCTCAGCGTTCTCATCGGTGTCATTGGTTAGAATTCTTGCGCGGCGGCGTCATTTGCCGATAGAGGCGTCGTCAGAAGGACGCTCGACCATGACCCAGTCCATTCGCACACGCTTCCGCTGCCACACATTGCTGATATTCACGGCGGCCTTCCTCGCCGGCTGCCAGATGGCATCGGATGTCGATCTCCCGCCGGTGAATCTTTCGCCGCCGACCGTCGAGGCCGCGGCCCGGCTAAGCTCGCCGATGTCCGCGCCGGCCGATCCGCCCGCGCCCGAGGCGATCGCGACCAATACCGCACCGCTTTTCCGTCCGGGCGCGGCGGATTCTTACCGCGCTCCTGGCGACCGGGACTCCGCCGTTCCCGCATCCTGGATTCCCCGCGTCCGGCCCAACCACTGGATGTGGATCATCATCCATCACAGCGACAGCTCCTACGGCTCGGCGGCCATCATCGACAAGTGGCACCGCGCCCGCGGCTTCGACGAACTCGGCTATCATTTCGTCATCGGCAACGGAACCGACAGCGGCGACGGCCAGATCGAAGTCGGCCCGCGCTGGCCCATACAAAAGTGGGGCGCCCACGACAACGCACTGGACAACCGCTTCAACAACTACGGTATCGGGATCTGCCTCGTCGGCGATTTCAACAAGACCCATCCCACGCCGAAGCAGCTTCATTCTCTTCTCCGCCTGGTGGTTTACCTGATGCGGAAATACGACATTCCCCCCGATCGCGTTCTGGGCCATGGCGAGACCAAAGTGACGCAATGTCCCGGCAAATACATGAACGTCGCCGCCATCCGCGAGCAGGCCGCCAGAATCCTCGCGGAGCGCGACACCTATCCCGGCGACGCCCGCTACGCCGATCTGAGCAATTAAATTCAGACATAGAGTGCACAGAGAACGCGGACCACACAGAGACGCGTTGCGGATTTTCTCTGTGTTCCCCGTGCCCTCTGTGGTTGCATTTTCCCCGCGAACGCGCGATTCAAATCCGGTCGTTGCTCCGCTGGCCCGCGACCGCTAAACTCGCCTCGGTTTTACACGAATAAAAATGAACGAAAAAATCTTCAAAGCCTACGACATCCGCGCTACCTACCCCAATCCTCTGAACGAAGAGGCCGCATGGAAGATCGGCCATGCCACGGCGCAGTTCCTCAAGCGCAGCCGGCAGAATGCCGCCGACAAAGTGAAACTCGAAGACACGATGGTCGTCGGCCGCGACATGCGGACAAGCTCGCCGGCGCTGGCCAAATCGCTCATCGACGGTCTCCGCAGCGTCGGCATGAACGTCATCGACCTGGGCATGATCGACACGTCGATGATCTATTTCGCGATCAATTATCTCGACGCCGTCGGCGGAATTCAGACCACGGCGTCGCACAATCCGGCCCAATACAACGGATTCAAAATCAGCGGTCCCAAGGCCCGGCCCATCGGGGCCGCCAGCGGTCTGGACGACATCAAACGCATCACCGCCAGCCTGCGCGTCGGCCAAACCGGACTCTCCGGTAAACTCACCGAGCAAGACCTCTGGCCCGAATACCGCAGGCACGTCCTGAAGTTTCTCGATCTGAAGCGTCCCGTGAAAGTCGTCGTGGATGCCAGCAACGGCATGGCCGGCAAAATGGTCCCGGCGATTTTCGACGGCATTCCCAATCTCCAGATCGTTCCGCTCCTGTTCGAGATCACCGGCAGCTTCACCCACGATCCCAATCCGTTGGTCGAGCAAAACCTGGACATGCTCAAGGCCCGCGTCGCCCAGGAGAAGCCGGACCTGGGCGTCGGCTTCGACGGCGACGCCGATCGCTGCATCTTCGTCGATGAAAATCAAAAGATGATCGGCTGCGACATGATTACGGCCCTGCTGGCGCAGGATTTTCTTCGCTTGCCGCAGAACAAAGGATCGACGATTGTGTACGACCTGCGTTCCAGCCATGCCGTCGCCGAGGAGGTGAAAGCCGCCGGCGGCGTCCCACGCCGGGAGCGCGTCGGCCACGCGTTCATGAAGAAAACCCTCGCCGAGACCAAGGCCGTCTTCGGCGGCGAACTCTCCGGCCACTTTTATTTCCGCGACAATTTCTACGCCGACAGCGGCGCGATCGCCTTCGCCCGCGTTCTGTCGGTCCTCTCCAGTCAATCCAAACCGATCAGCCAGCTCGTTGCGCCGCTGCATCGTTACAGCCAGAGCGGCGAGGTGAATTTCCAGATCGAGGACAAGGACGGCAAGATTCGCGAATTGGCCGACACGTACAAGAAGGGCCAGGTCGATTATCTCGACGGGATCACGGCCGACTTCGGCGACTGGTGGTTCAATGTTCGCAAGAGCAACACCGAGCCGCTGCTGCGGATGACGCTCGAAGCGAAAACGCCGCAATTGCTGGAAGAAAAGTTCGCCGAGCTGAAGAAAATCCTCGGCGAACCTGTGCACGGGCACTAGGCGAAGCGATGGCCGACACGACTGTTAATGATCCGCTCGGCCGTCGTCTCGTTCTGCCGGATCATACCTGGCACGGCCATATTCTTCGTCGGCATCCGGAGATGCGGGGGCATCGCTTATTGGTGGAGCAAGCACTGCGCACACCCATCGAAATTCGACGCAGCGATGCGGATTCCGATTGCCGGGTTTATTTCGGGGATGGTCCCACAGCGGATATAATGATTGCGGTTATTGCCGATGTATCGCGTGGTTTTGTAAAGACCGCGCACGTTGTGAGGAAAGCCAAGGGAGCAATCGAATGGTCAAGACCGACGCCATAGAAGGAATCGTGGATAATCTTTTCCGCTTCCATTACGACATTTCCGCCGATGTCTTGTACATTCGCTTGCTGTCTGCGGAGGGGATTCCAACCTACGCCGAACTCACGGATGGCGGCGATATGTTGCTGCGCGATGAAAAAACCGACAAGGCGGCGGGTTTGACGGTCGTGAGTTGGTGGAAGCGATTCGGCCAAGGGGCGTTGCCTGATTCCCTGGCCGAGATTCAGAAGCACATCGAGCCGTTAGCAAAAAAGATCGCGGCCTGAATTATCCGTTCCATCTTGTCCATCAATCAGTCCGCGGCCAATTTCGCCGCTCCGCGCGCCGCGTGAAAATCGTCTTCCCCGCTCGTCAGCGTCCAGCCATCCTTGGCCAGGCTTGTCAACTTAAGCTCGATCTTCTTCCGCAACGTCGGAATCAGACGTTTCAATCGAATCCCGATCCCGCCGCACAGACAGATATGGTCCGGCCGATACATCGCGTGCGCGATTCGGATCGCCCGCACCAGCGCGAGCATTGCCGGCTCATCGCCCTTCCATTTGGCCATCGCCGTCGAAACGTCCGGGCCGTACGTCGCCGCCAGCGCCGCCGCGCCGAGATATCCCTCCAGTCCTCCGGCCCCGCCATCCGGCCCGACCACATCGTGCCCCGCGATCGACACGTCGATTTGCCCGAAATTTCCGGGCGATTCGCCGTCCACCCCCAGCGGCCGGCCATCATCCATCACGGCGATTCCGACGCCCGTTCCCAACGTCAGGACCAGCAATCGTCCTTCGATTTGCCTCGATTGCCAGATGTCGAATGCCGCCGCTTGTGCATCGTTGCAAATCGTCGCCGGACGATTCGTGGCCAAATTCAAGGCGTCCGGCACGAGACGATCCAGCGAAATCCCCATCAATCCCGGCACGTTCACGGCCAGCGTGATCGTTCGGCTGCGTGCATCCAACAATCCCGGCGCACAAAGGCCGACCGCATCCAGACGCGATGCGCGTCCGCCCACCGCCTGACGTATCGCCGCGCAGCTCATCGGTTGTCGGCCGCTCGTAGAATTCACTTTGACCCGTCCAGAGCGTGCGGCCGTTGCTGCACGCCGCCGCCTTCACGCTCCTCCCGCCGATGTCGATCCCAAGCCGCTCCATCCGGCGACATGTTAAGGGCAATCCCGTTCCCGTCCACTCGGCGCAGTTCTGATCCCCGCCAAAAGCGGCGGGGTTACCCTTTCCGCGGCTCTTGAACGCCGCCGACGCCCGGAGTCCGCGCCGCCCGCGTCCGCCGCCATCTCGAACCACAAAAAAATTCCCAAAAACCCCTTGACATTTCGGAGTACGCTCTAAATAATAGAGTACTCTAACAAGGAGCGTCCATGACAGACACTCATCAGCTTCAGCAGGATTTGCAGTACGTTCGCGAGGTTGTAGCCCGCGCCGAGGGGCCGCACCGGCGGAAGGTGGCGATTTATTGGGTTTGGGCCTTATACGTGCTGGTCAGCTATCCACTGGCCGATTTCGCCCCGCGATATTCCGGGATAGTCTCCCTCGTTGGTCTGCCGATCTGCGTCGCCATATCCGCCTATCTCGGATATCGCTTCAAGAAATCGCTGGGCGTGAGACCGTCCCGTGACCGATCCCGGCTGTTTTGGCTTGGCGGCCTCGTGCTGATCGTGTTTTGCCTCGCGGGCATGGCCAACGCCATTCCCGCAATGCGCGGCCAGATCCTCGGCCAGGTCGCCGTCATCATTATCGGCATCTTTTATTTCCTCGGCGGCGTTCACTACGACCGGAATTTCCTTTGGCTTGGTCCGGTGCTGTGCGTCTGCGGCTTGCTTGTGGGCTTCGTTCCGCACTACGGCTGGACGGCTTTGGGCATCGTCTTCGCCCTCGGATTGGTTATTCCGACGTTGTTCACCCCGCGGTTGCCGGAAACGAGCCGGGAATCGATTCCGGCCTGAGCGGCGAGATCATTCCCCGAGGAATTTTCATGAGCCGTCCATCCAACACCATCAACGGCGGGCCGAGCGGCTTGGACCGGCTTGACGCGCTCCTGCAGCACCGCAGCCGGCTCGGGGCCATGGTGCTTCTCAGCGCCAACGGTGAAATCAACTTCACCACGCTGCGCGATCTGCTCAAGGAATCCGACGGCAACCTCGGCGCCCAGCTTCGCAAGCTCGAAGACGCCCAATACGTCGCGGTGAAAAAGGAATTCGCCGACCGCAAGCCGGCCAGTTGGTATGCCCTCACCCCGATCGGCCGCCGAGCGCTCAAGAGCCATTTGGCCGCGCTTGAAGCCATCGTCCGATCGGCCAACGTCTGATAGACTTGCGATCATGCGCATCCAGTTCTGCGGCGCCGACCGCACCGTCACCGGCTCGTCCCATCTGTTGGAAATGAACGGCCTGCGGGTTTTCCTCGACATGGGGATCTATCAGGGCCCGCGCGATGAAGCTCGCCGCATCAACGAATATCTTCCCGCCGACGTCAGGTCCGCCGATGCGATTATTCTTTCGCACGGCCATCTGGATCATTGCGGAAAAATCCCCGTCGCCACGCGGGCCGGGTTCAAAGGCCCGATTTATTGCACGCCCGCCACCGCCGAGGTCGCGCGCATCGTGCTGCACGACTCGGCCATGATCCAGATGGAGGACATCGAGTATCTGAACCGTCGCACGCGCGACCCGCACGAGTTGCCCCTCGCGCCGCTGTACACCCCGCGCGATATTCCCGCCGTCCTGCAACTCATGCGGCACGTCCCCTACGGCAAGAAAACCGATCTCGGCAAAGGCGTCAGCTTTACGTTCTTCGACGCCGGCCACATTCTCGGCTCGGCGTATGTTCTGCTCGAATGGGCCGAATCCGGCCGATCTCGCTCCCTCCTGTTCACCGGCGACGTCGGCCGATATCACACCCCGATCATCGGCGATCCCCAGCCGATCCCCGCCCCGGTGGAATATCTCATCACCGAAAGTACCTACGGCAACTCGCGTCACGCCCCGATGGAGCAGGTCGGCCCGCAGTTTCTCGATGCCGTGAAATTCTGTATCGAGCATAAGAGCCGGTTGCTGATCCCCAGCTATGCCGTCGGCCGCACACAAACGGTGCTGTGGTATATCCAGCGTTTCATCCACGAAAAACAGATTCCCGAAATTCCGCTGTTCGTTGACAGCCCCATGGGCGTGGAGATCAGCAAAATCCACAGCCAGTTCCGCGAGGATTACGACGAGCCCACGCTCGCCGAAATCGGCGGCGGCGATTTGTTTGGCCTGTCGCGCGTCACATTCGCCTCTTCCCCCGACGAGAGCAAACGCATCAACAATCAGTCTGGCCCCTGTGTGATCATCGCTTCCAGCCCAACGTGCGAGTTCGGCCGAATCCTCCACCACCTCACTCAAAGCGTCGAATCTCCCGACAACTTGGTGGTTTTCTGCGGGTACATTCCCCCGCAAACCCTCGGCCGGCGATTGCAGGACGGCGGCAAACGCGTCCGCATTTTCAATCGCTGGTACGACGTGAAATGCCAGGTCCGCACGATCCACGGCCTCAGCGCCCACGCCGACGGCGACGAATTGCTCCGATTCCTCGGCCCCACGCTCGGCAGGCAAACTTCAAGTTGGATCGTTCACGGCGAGGTCGATCAATCGGAAGGTTTCGCCCATCGCCTGATGGCCGCCGGCATCGGCCGGGCGGCTGTTCCCGCGATGGAAACCTCGATCATCGACGACCCCGGCGGCGCGGCACGTCTGGTCCCGGCGGTCGGCGAAGTGGGGGAATAATCCTCGTAACGTCGAACGCGGTATTATGGCGCCATGGCGATGCTCCCCCGACCTGAAGACGCCGTGGCGCTGTGCGGCCGTTTCTTTGCGTCACCCGTAAAAGCCGTTGTCCGTTTTCCAACGGGGTTATGTCACTACGTTTACGACGTACTGCTGGCGGACGGCCAACAAATCGTCGTAAGAATCGCTCTTGATGACAACCGAGCCATGATCGAAGGCGGAATCTATTGGTCCGGCGTGTTGCGGCCTCTAGGAGTGCCTTTACCCGAACTTCTCCACGCCGACGCAGATGCCAAGCCGTTTGGCTTCATGGTCCTGCGGCGATTGGCTGGTACGGATCTCGGTTGCGTTTACCCCGCGCTTTCGACCGAAGAAAAACGAGCCTTGGCCATTCAGTTGGCAGCCATTCAGGTCCGGGTCCGCACCCTTCCCGCGGGCGACGGATACGGCTTCGTTTGCCGGCCGGATAAGCCATTTCCTCATGGAACCTGGCGGTCCGTGATCGACGCAAACTTGGCCCGCACGCGCGAATGGCTAAAGGCGATCCCGTCCCTCGACTGGGGCCCTATCCGCCGAATTGAAGCCCGATTGAACCGCGAAGACGGTTATCTTTCGGCCGTCGCACCAACTCCATTTCTCGACGACATCACGACCAAGAACGTGATCATCGACAACGGCCACCTCACGGGCATCGTGGATGTGGACGAAGTCTGCTATGGCGATCCGCTGTTCGCACTGGCGCTGACACGTATGTCGCTGATCGCGCACGGTCTTCAGACAGATTACATCGACGATTGGGCGAACGCGCTTGCGTTGAATAGCCCGCAACTGAACGTGCTCAATTTATACACCGCGGTTCACTGCGCATCGTTTATTGGCGAGCTTGGTCAGCGATTCAACAAAGACGAGGCGGCTTCAGTGGATCCGGGAGAACCGCGCCGACTACTTGATATTCTCGATCAGGTGCTGAGCGAATATTGAGCGCCGGATCATTTCGGCGGCGGCGGCCCGCACCGATCGCAGTCAAATCGCTCGCGCAAACAGTGTTCCAGCCGCTTATTCAATAGATCCAAAATAAGATCGTCGATCCCCAATGTCGGCGCGACGTGATGTGCTATGCCGGGATGTTTCCCGGCCGCATCGGCGGTGAGCCGCGGAATGTCCTGCGTCCAGTGCTTGCCCGGCCCCAGGAAATACGGAACCACGACAACGCATTTCGCCCCGCGGTCCACGCAGCGCCCGAACGCCGTCGCGATCGACGGCTCGGCCAGTTCCATGTGCGCCGGCTCGACAATCGAATATCGCTCGGCAAATCGCTTGGCGAATAGCGCCGCGACTTCCTCGAGCATGCGGTTGCTCGCTTCGAGCCGTGAACCGTGATCCACGATGACGATGCCGATGTCGCGTTCATTTACCATTGCCAATTTCCCTTCGTGCCTTCGTGCCTCCGTGCCGTAGCCTGTGTTCCCTACCCCTTCCGCTGCGCCAGCGTGATATCGAACGACAGCGTCTGGCTTCCGCGGATGAGTTTCACGATAACTTTATCCCCCGGCTTGCGGCTGGCCAGGGCCTGGGTCAGGTCCATCAGATTTTCCAGTTTCTGATTTCCGAATTGCACCAGCAAATCGCCGCCGCGCAATCCGGCGGCGTCGGCCGGAGTGCCGGGGGTTGTTCCGGAGATCAGCACGCCGACGCGCGATTCCTGCGAGCCGTAATCCGGAATCACGCCCAGGATCACGCGCCGCTGCTCGCCCGCACCGAAATTCGGGCTGCCGAACAGGTGCATCGAATCCCTGTCCGCATCCACCAGATACGGATCGCGCGGCATCCGCGTCAGACCCGCGATCACCTTTGCCGTGAAATCCGCCACCTCGCCGATGCCCTCGTAATTGATCTTCGCGGCCACGTCGGTGGGGCGGTGGTAATCAATGTGAATCCCGCTGAAAAGGAACAGCACCGGCACGCGCCGCAGCGCAAACGACATGTGATCGCTTGGCCCCAGCCCGCCTCGGCCGATGCTTTTCAGCTTCAGCGGCGAATCCAAATCCGCCTGGGCCAGGATCGCGTCAAAATCCCTGGCCGTGCCTTGACCGCCGATGTACAGAGTCTGGTCCCTGACCCGGCCGACCATGTCCATGTTGAGCATCGCGACGATCTTCGTCAGCGGCATCGGCGAATGCTCCACGAAATATTTCGAGCCGACGAGCCCCTCTTCCTCGGCCGTGAAGCAGATGAAGAGAATCGACCGCGGCGGCGGCGGGGCGCGCGAAAGCCGCGAGGCCAGCTCCAGCACCGTGGCCGTTCCCGAGGCGTTGTCGTCGGCTCCGTGATAGATGCTCCCCTTCGGCCCGAAGATGGTCCCCAGCATTCC
This sequence comes from uncultured Phycisphaerales bacterium, assembly GCA_963771925.1. GTDB lineage: Bacteria > Planctomycetota > Phycisphaerae > Tepidisphaerales > Tepidisphaeraceae > PALSA-1353. Next base: position 90,064 of record CAVYVE010000005.1, on the reverse strand, counting down.
CAATCCCAAATGATCGTAATGGGCGCCCACGACGACAAATTCATCCGCGTGCGGCCCCACACCCGGCAAAACCGCCATCACGTTCTTCACTCGCGCGACCAGCGACTTGATCCGCACCGTCCCCTTAACGAGCGGCCCGGCGAGCGAAATCGAATCCGGCCTGAATGTCGCGTCGATGTGGTCGCGCAGAGTTTTCAAATTCGGCGCCCGGCGGCGGCGAGCAATTGATCGGCCGCGGTTTGCTTGATCTGCAAAACAGGGATCGTCGCTGGCGGGCCGAAAGCTCCGGAGAAAGCCATGAGCAAATCCGGCTCGGAATCCGGCGGGTTCACGATCAGCAGCGCCGCCGCGCCCTGCTCCGCCGCGGCCTTGGCCTTGGCCGAGAAAGTCGCGTGATCCGACCAACCCGAAGCCTCCCCCGGCGGCGCCAGCCGGCTCTGGCCGTGCACGTCCATCGGCTCATAGCGCATCGCCACCACGACTTTCCCCTTCACGTCCACGCCGGCGTAGTCGTCGTATCCCGCCTCCGGCGCGCTCACGCCGTATCCGACGAACACGACGGGGGCCGCGAATGATCCCTGGGCCGAAAATCGCATCGGCAGATAATCGCTGCCCAGCGCCAGCGTCTTATCGCCGATGACCAGCGCCGTCGCCGGGTCCGGCGAAGCCTGCGTGGTGTAGTCAAACGCCTGGAAGAAATTGGCATACCCCGGCGGCATCCGCAGGCCGTCGGCCGCGAATTCACCCGCGATGAAATCAGCGGCCCGATCCAACCCCGGCAACCCAACGCCGCGGCCCTGCAATTCATCGCAAGCCAGATAGGGCAACGTATCCACCGGATCGGCATCCGAAGCGGCGGGGACCGCCGGGTGGGGAGTTTGAGCCGCGACGTCCGGACCCGTTGTCGGCCCGGAAATCTTCGTGACGGTGCGGTGCGTCGCACACCCGACCAGAAACACGGCCACCCACACCGGCCCCGCGTTTCGGATCGCGTTCATTCTCCGGTATCCACGCAACATGATCGCGATTGTATGCTCGTCGAGAACAGTTGCCAGTTGCCCAACGTCCGAGAATATCTCATCGCATCGCCGCCGGTTTGCCGATGAAGAATTCGTATCGCTATGCCCAAAACGGGATCGAAGAAACCGCGCACGCTCCTGGCCAGAGGGCCACGCACTTCACCGGCGGATCCCGATCTGAACGATCTTCTGGGCCGAAAGCCCGTCAGCCTCGACACCCCGGAGCTTCAGCGGTTCCTCGCCGGCAAGTGCGTTCTGGTCACCGGCGCCGGCGGCAGCATCGGCTCGGAAATCTGCCGGCAATCCATGAAATTTTGTCCGCGCCGGCTGATCCTGCTCGATCAGGCGGAAAACAATCTTTTCGAGATCGACCGCGAGTTGCGTCACCGCTGGGTCGGAGCGGAAATGGTTCCGCTGATCGCCGACATCTGCGACGCGCGGCGGATCGCGCGGATTTTCGAACTGCATCAGCCGCAGGTCATTTTCCACTGCGCCGCCCACAAGCACGTGCCGATGATGGAAAGCAATCCCGGCGAGGCGATCAAGAACAACGTCTTCGGCACCAGGATCGGTCGCGGATGCCGCCCGCGCCAGCGGGTGCGCGGCGTTCGTCATGGTCAGCACCGACAAAGCCGTCAATCCCACCAGCGTCATGGGCGCGTCCAAGCGCTGCGCCGAGTTATACGTCCAATCCCTCAACACCGCCGACAGCCCCACGCGATTCGTCGCCGTCCGTTTCGGCAACGTCCTGGGCAGCAGCGGAAGCGTCGTGCCGATCTTCCGCAAGCAGATCGAAGCCGGCGGCCCGGTCACGGTCACGCATCCGGACATGAAGCGCTATTTCATGACGATCGCCGAGGCCAGTCCAACTCGTCATGCAGGCCGGCGCGATCGGGCAGGGGGGCGAAATCTTCATTCTCGACATGGGCGAGCCGATGCAGATTCTCTCATTGGCCAGGGAAATGATCCGCCGCCACGGCCTGAAGCCGGGCAAGGACATCGCCATCGAATTCACCGGCATCCGTCCGGGCGAAAAGCTTTACGAAGAACTTGCCTGCGCCGACGAGCAGACCCGCCGCACGAGCCATCCAAAGATTCGCGTCTGGCAGCTCCCGCGCGCCACGCCGAAGCAGATCGAGCAGATGTTGCAAACGCTCAGCGCCGTAATCAATGCCGAGCATTACGAGGTTGTCGAGGCGCTTTGCCGCTGCGTGCCGGAATATCAGCCGAATACCGGCGAAAAACCGGCGCTGCACCTGGTCGCGGACGCGGCGTAGTGAGGCGGGGAAAGAATTTCATTTGTCATTTGTCATTTGTCATTTGCAAGACGCTTCCAACAAATGACCAATGACCAATGACAGCCCACTCTCACATCCCCTCTAATTCCGATCCTACGCAACCATCGCCCGCTCGAATTTCTCGGGATGGGTCGCCGCCGCGATCGCGTCCTGACGGGTAATGTATCCGTTGCGGCAAAGCTGCTGAAGCGAATAGTCCAGAGATTGCATGCCCTGTCCCCGGCTCGTCTCGATGACGTTGGGAATCTCGAACACGCGGTTATCCCGGATGCAGCTTCTGACCGCCTGCGTGCAGATCATGATCTCCGTCGCGGGAATCATCCCCGGCTCATCCGACCTCGGCAACAGCGTTTGACTCACGACCGCCTGCAACGTCCCGGCCAGCATCGAGCGAATCTGGTTTTGCTGATTCGTCGGATAGATGTCGATGATCCGCTCGATGGTTTGCGGCGCATTCTGCGTGTGCAGGGTGCTGAGAACCAGATGGCCCGTCTCGGCGGCGGTGATCGCGGCGCTGGTCGTCTCCAGATCGCGCATCTCGCCCAGGAGGATCGTGTCGGGATCCTGGCGCAGAACGTGACGAAGCCCGCCGGCGAAATCCGGCACGTCGCTGCCCACTTCGCGCTGCTCGATGATGCTGTTGACGCCGCTGAGGATGTATTCGATGGGGTCTTCCAGCGTCACGATGTGTCCGCGGTCGCGGCGGTTGATCTGGTCGATCATCGCGGCCAGGGTCGTGCTCTTGCCGCAGCCGGTGGGGCCGGTCACCAGCACCAACCCGCGCGTCAGGAACGTGAGCCGGGTCACAATTTCCGGCAGAAGCAGATCGGCCAGCGATCTCACGCGATTGCAGATGGTGCGGATGGACAGCGCCACCGTGCCGCGCTGGAAATGGGCGTTGACGCGAAACCGGCCGGCGCCGGGAATCTCGTAGGAGAAATCGGCGTCCCGCTTTTGCAGGAAATCGCTCCACCGCCGGTCGCCCATCATGTCTTTGGCCATGCCGATTGCCGCGTCGGCCGTGACAAGGGGCAAATCGCTGGGACGGATCACCGTATGGATGCGAAGCAATGGCGGCGATCCGGCGTTAATGTGCACGTCGGAGGCGTTTGCGGTCACGGCGCTGCGAAGGATGTCTTCAATCATCTGTCCGATAACGGCTGGATTTAGATTGCTCGCACACGCTATTCATCGACCCGACGCGGGGGCGGGTTGATCTTCATTCCTCGTTCGCGGCCGGGCCCATGCTCAGGCCGATGGCGGCGGCCCAGGCGGGCTGGGAATGCCGGCGGTCGATCGCGCTTTCGATGCCGATTTGGCTCTTGCCCGTCATGCGGCAAAGGGAATCGCCGGTCTGGAAGGGCAATCCCAATTGCCCGGCGATGCGCCGGCACCAATTGACTTGGCGAGCTTCTCCACCGACGAAGACCAATCGCTTGATCGGCAGCTTGGGGAAGGTCGATTCGTGGTCCTGGCGGCAAAAGTCCAGCTCGTGGATGAGCTGCTCCGTGGCATGATAAATGGCCGCTTCAACGCGATCGGCCTGGCTTGCCGGCCCGGCGCCATGTTTGATGCGCAGGGTGCGGGCGTCGTGGAAACCGATCCCCAGCGACTCGGCCACCGCGTGGGTGAGATGATCGCCGCCGATGGCGATGTTGCGGCGAACAGCAGGCACGTTCCGCGCAATCATCGCCCGCGTGCCGCTGCTGCCGACGTCGATATAAAAATGCGTGGAATCCGCTTCGTTGGTTCGGCGATAGACGTTGGCGAAGCAATCGAGCAGCGCCGTCGGCTGGAAATTCATGGCGACGACATTGAGCCGTGCGGCCTGGGCCGCGGCGATGTACTGCTTCACCCATCGCGTGTCGGCGGCCATCACGATGACCCGCTCGGCGGTTGGATCCTGAAAGATGGAGGTAGATTGCTGAAATTGTCCCGCGACGACATGGCGGATCAGGGCATGCGCGGGATCGAAGGAGAATTGCCGGCGGGCCTCGCAAAACACGATCTCCTCGCGCTCTTTGTCACCCATTGGCCGAAGCGACAGTTGCTGAATATGGACAACCGACGCGGGAAGGCCAAGAACCGCCTGCCTGCCGCGGAACGGCGCTTGGGCGAGCAAATGCGAGCGCTCTGGGCGAAGAACTTCAGCCGCAAATCGGCGTCGGCCCGCACCTCGGCGGGAACCTCGGCGCTGGCGGCGGCGCGAAGCGCGAAATCGGATCCTTCCTGCTGCACCTGGGCCAGGCGCAGGGAATCGGTCCCGAAATCCACGCCGATGGGTTGCACCAGCGGTGCTAAAACCCGTTGCAGCCCAAAGAGATTCTGCATGAATCCCAGCATATTCTTGAGCTTTGAATCGACGGGAATGGGGGCGATGGTTAGACGCCTTACGATCCGGAGGCGGCTTCGAGAAATTCAGCCGCCACCGAATCGGCGACGGGCAAACCGCGTTCCGATAAACGAATCGCCGTTGCCGTCACGTCTAACAGCCCAAGGGGCGCCAGGCGGTCGATGACTTCGGAAAAAAGCGCCGCGGCGTCATGGCCGGTGCGGGCGGTAAAGTCGGTATGGATGATTCCCGTTGACAGCCGAAGCATGAGCATCGCCAGTTCCCCGGCTCGCTGGCGCGGGGACAGAGATTCGACCTCGACGGCCGGCAGGAAGCCCCGATCGACGGCGTTTTCCCATTCGCCCAGGTGCGGCCTGTTTCGCCAACGCCAGCCCTGGACGTGCGACGCGGCAGCGGGTCCCAGCGAAAGGTAATCGCCGCCGATCCAATAGAGGAGATTGTGCCGGCATTCGTTGCCGGGCCGCGGCGTAATTGCTGATTTCGTAGGCGGAGAATCCCGCCTCTGCCAGCCGCAGCCGCGTGGCGCAGCATGTCGATCTCCAACTCCGGCTCGACGGATTGGAATTGCCCCAGCCGGCGGCGCACGGCCAGCGGCGTATTCGGCTCATACGTCAGCCCATAGCAGGAGAGATGATCCGTGCCCAGTGCGATCGCCCGCTCCAGCGAATTCATCCAGGCCGAAAGCGTTTGGCCGGGAATCGCGTAGATCAGGTCGAGATTCAACCTGCGGATGCCGGCGGATTTGGCGATGTCGAGGCTGCGGGGAACATCCTCAGGCTGATGGTGCCGCTCCAGAAGGGCCAGTTCCGATGGGTCGAAACTTTGTGCGCCCATGCTGATCCGATTCACGCCGGCTTCGACGAGCATCCGGCAGTATTCGGCGGAAACCGTCGCGGGATTGGCTTCGATGGTCCATTCGACGCAGTTTGAAAAATCGAATCGTTCTCGCAGGCCAAGGATCAGCCGCAGCATGTCGGCCAATGGCAAAAGTGTCGGCGTTCCGCCACCGAAGAAAACGGTCCGAGGACATAGGAGCGGCGGCTTTTCGGCCCACAGATCGGCTTCGCGCAGCAGCCGATCGACGAACCGGCTCATTCGCTGGGGATCCTGGCGAGTGATGGAATAGAAATCGCAATAATGGCACTTGTGGAAGCAGAAGGGGATATGGACGTACAGCCCCGGAACGATGGCCGGCGGAAGAGCGGCGGGGTCGAGGATCGGGGATGACTGGGCAAGAGAAAGCATCTGAAGAACCGATCCCATTTTAGTCGGCCCGCTCGCGGGCCGCGATTTTTGGAAGGACCAGAAACACGGCCCGCAAGCGGGCCGGCTAAAAAAATCCCTCAACCGCTCGCCAACTTACTCAATTGCGCGACGGCGGCGCGGAAATCCTTGGGCGGCGGACATTCGATGGTAATCTGCCGGCCATCGGGATGAAGGAATCCGAGTTTTTCGGCATGCAGAGTCAGTCGGGCGATCAAAGGACGCTCTTCGTGGCCGGACGGACGGTAATCGCGCTTGTAATCGCTGAGGAAAATGCCGGATTTCGAGCCGGGGGGCGATGGATTGTAGAGCGGATCGACGGCCAGGGGCAGGCCGATGGATTGCAAGTGAACGCGAATCTGATGGGTGCGTCCGGTTTTGGGAATGCAGCGGAGCAGAGTGAATCGGCGCATTGGCCGTTCGACCTTCCAGAAGGTTTTTGCGGGCCGGCCGTGTTTGGTGACCGACATCCGGTCGCGAACCGAACGATGCGGGGCGAGTGGAGCGTCGATCTCGCCTTCGGCCGCGGGTGGGCGGCCAATCACCAGGGCCAGATATTCCTTGTGGATCTGGCCATTCTGAAATTGATGGGACAGATGCCGCTGGGCGGCCAGGTCCTTGGCCAGGAGCACGACGCCGCTGGTGTCTTTGTCAAGGCGATGAACGATTCGCAGACGTGGGTCGGCCGAGCCCACGCAGGGGAGTTGGATTTGGCGCGACAGCATTTGCAGAACGCTGTCGGTTTCGCCTCGGCCGGGGATGGTCGCCAGGTGCGGCGGCTTGGCGACGGCGATCAGGCGATCGTCCTCGAAGAGGATGGGAAGCTGGGGTGATTTCATCGGTTATTTATGGCCCTGCAAATCATTTGTTGACTGCGACTTTTAGGCAGTTCTACTATGAACCTCGGATAAAGGAACTTTGCAAGGAGTCATCTTGCGCGTGCTGATTGCTGTGCCGGTGTTCAACGAGTTGAAATACGTCGGGCGAGTGCTCGACAAAATCCGGCAATTTTGGCCGGATGTGCTGGTTGTTGATGACGGCAGCACCGACGGCACCGGCGAATTGCTGGCGGCGCGATCGGACATTCGCCTTATTCGGCGCAAAGAGAACCGGGGATATGGCCAGAGCCTCATCGACGCATTCGAGCTGGCCGAGGGGGCGGGGTATGACTGGGTCATCACCATGGACTGCGACGAGCAGCATGAGCCGGAGATGATCCCGAAATTCATCGAACAGATCAAGACCGATCGGTGGGATTTAATCAGCGGGTCGCGCTATTTGCATCCGCGGGATAACGACGATCTTCCGCCGACCGATCGGCGGACGGTGAACGTGACGATCACGTCCATTTTGAACGATCTGTTCCATCTCGGATTGACCGACGCGTTTTGCGGGTTCAAGGCGCATCGGGTCTCGGCGATGCGCCGGCTGAGGCTGGACGAGGCCGGGATATGCCTTTCCGCTTCAGCTTTGGCCACAGGTGGCGGCGGCGAATTTGCGGCTTGACGGAGATTCCGGTCCGGCTGATTTACAACGATCCGACCCGGCATTTCGGCGGGTCGCTCGATGACGTGGGAAACCGGCTGCGGCATTATCTCGATGTGCTCAGCCGGGAAGTGGCTCGCTTGGCGGAAAATCCGTTGCCGGAAACGCCGCCCGCGGCGCCGGTGCGGGAAACCTGCTGTTGTTCGACTGACGAATTCCATCCAAAGACATCCGCATGGTTCAGGATTTCTCCTCGTATCCCGACTGGAAGGCGCCGGGGGAGGATTCGGCCCTGGTCATCTGGCCGGAGCCGGGCCAGATTCTTCGCGATACGATCGAGAATCACCGGCGAATGGGCGCGGCGGATTCGTGCATCGTGCAGGGTGTCGCGCTGAGCGGAATTGCGCCGGCGGCAACGGGCGGAATTGAAGCTGAGCGACGATCGCCCGGTCATCGCCAGCGGGCATCAGACGGAACTGTTCCATCCGGGCGTGTGGGGGAAATTGGCGATGATCGACGCCGCGGCCCGCCGGGTGGATTCCGATTGCCTTTTTGCCGCCGTGGATAGCGATGCGCCCAAACATCTGCAATTGCGCTGGCCCGGCAAGTCGCTGGCCGATCACGGATGATCCCAGGATTGCCGCCGCGCCTTGGTGCGGGGTGCTGGATGCGCCGTCGCGGGGGCATGTCGAGGAATTGAAATCGGCCCTGTCGGCCTCGGCGGCCGGCTGGTCTTTCACGCCCTTGGTTTTCGATCTGCTGGACGATCTGGCCGAGCAATCGCCTCCGACGCGCGGGCTTTCCACCGCCCTCACCGCGGCAATGTATCGGCTGGATTGGGAATTGGGCCTGCGGCATCAGTCGCTCCTGGCATCGCGGCTGTGGATGAGCGAGCCGTATCTGATGTTGGCGCACCATCTGCTGGCGAATGCGGATAGATTTGCCGGGGCGTACAACCGGGCCCTGAAGGAGTATCGCTCGGCGCATGGAATCGACAATCCGGGCCGTCCGATGCCGGATTTGCAAGTTGCCGATGACCGCTGCGAAGCGCCGTTCTGGCTGGACGATCAGAAGCGACCCAGCCGCCGTCGCGCCGCGGTGCAGCGGGCTGGATCGGGCTGGAGGCTCGTCATTGACGCCGATTCGTTTGAGCTTGAGGCGCAAAGGAATCGGCCGCGGGGAAACTTGGGGAATTTCTGACGCGGCACGACACGCGGCTTTCCCCGCGGGCACTGACGCTCACGATGTTTTTCAGGCTGCTCGTCGTGGATCAATGGGTTCATGGCATCGGCGGGGGAAGGTACGAGCAGGTGAACGACCGGGTGATCGATCGATTTTTCGGGATTGAGCCGCCGGCGTTTTCGGTGACGACCGCGACGCTCTATTTTCCCGCGGCGGTGGGGCGCAGGCGCACCTGCGTCACGTGCGTGGCGCATGAAGGGCATCGGCTTCGCCATGCGGCGATGGGGTCGGCCAAGATGCAGATGGTGCAGGCGATCGCCAGCCTGCCGAGGCGGTCGGTTCAGCGCCAGCAGATATTCAGCGAGATGCATAGCCGCCTGGCGGATGCCGTGCGGATCGCATCCGAGCGTCAAGACCTGGCGGCAGCGCATGAGCGACGCGATGCAGCGAAGCGCCGACGAGCAGGGGATGTTCGATCGGGAATTGTTTTACGCGATCCAGCCTAAGGAGCGGCTGCGTGGGCTGATGGAGCAGTACCTGCAAAAATTCTAGGATAAATTCGAAATGGTATTTGCTTCGAATTTCGGGCGTTGGATGACGCAACTAATTCCATTTAGCCCCCGGTGATTCACCGGGGGCTAAATGGAATTAGTTGCGTCATTCGAATTTCGGATTTGATTCGTCGTTCGGATTTCGAATTTTGGAATTCCCGCTCGCGGTCTTGCGAGCCAACCCAATTCCGCTAATCTACGGCGGTCTTCTCAAACCCATTATCACAGGAGAATCCTTCGATGTCGCTCGTCGCGCCGCATGGCGGCAAACTGATTAATCGAATCGTCGAACCCGGCATGGCCCAAACCGTTTCCCAGGAGGCGGGATCGCTGCCGTCGCTGACGCTTTCGCCGCGGGAACAGTTCGATCTGGAAATGATCTCCATCGGCGCGTTTTCGCCGCTGCAGGGATTTATCGGGCAGGCGGATTTTGAATCCGTCTGCCGAAACATGCGGCTGGCAAACGGGACGGTCTGGCCCATTCCGGTGGTGCTGTGTCCGCCGAACGATCAGGCCGCGAAGATTCAGGTGAATCAGAAGATCGCGCTGAAGGATTCGCAGGGCCGGCTGCTGGCGGTGATGAACGTGCCGGAAAAATATCGGCACGATAAGGAACTGGAAATCCCCAATGTTTATCGCACGACGGACGATGCGCATCCCGGCGTGGCGCAGGTGCGCAAGCAGGGGGATATGTGCCTGGCGGGCGGGTGGATGTGATCCAGGCGAATTATGAGCCGGAATTTCCCGAGTATCGCCTGCCACCCGCCAAGACGCGCGAGGCGTTTGCCGCCAAGGGGTGGAGCACGGTGGCGGCGTTTCAAACCCGCAATCCGATTCATCGGTCGCACGAGTATCTGACCAAATGCGCGCTGGAGATGACCGATGGGCTGCTGATTCATCCGTTGGTTGGAGAGACGAAATCGGACGACATTCCCGCGAACGTGCGGATGGACTGTTACAAGACGCTCATGGACGGTTATTACAACAAGGACCGGACGATGCTGACGGTGATGCCGCTGGCGATGCGGTATGCGGGGCCGCGGGAGGCGGTTTTGCATTCGCTGATTCGCAAGAATTACGGATGCACGCATTTCATCGTGGGCCGGGACCACGCGGGAGTGGGGAATTATTACGGCACCTACGATGCGCAGAAGATTTTCGATCAGTTCGACATGCCGAAAGACATTGGGATGACGATTTTGAAGTTCGAGCACACGGCCTGGTGCAAGGCGTGCGCGGCCGTAGTGTCGCCGAAGACTTGCCCGCACGGCCCGGAGCAGAAGGTGGCGCCGAGCGGAACGAAGGTGCGCGAGATGCTCAGGGCAGGGCAACGGCCGCCGACGGAGTTCAGCCGGCCGGAAGTGGCGGATATTTTGATTAAGTGGGCGCAGGGGGCCTAACCCCACGGCGGCGCCGTGGGCTTTGTGATATACTCCGTTCATGCAGCCCTGGAATCACTGGTTCCATTGCACCTGCAATACCTTCGGCACATGGCTCCGCGGCGATCCACGAGGATGGCGAGAACGACATCATCGCCAACATGTCAACGGCGATTACCGCTCGCCGCCGCCGAAGGGCACGGGAGATGAATTGCTGGCGCAATCCCGCCGCGCGATGACCCGTCCGCCGCTTCATCTCGACAAGGCGAATCGAACCGTGGCCCTGCGGGCGGTTGTGGATTGTCTCCTGAATGACGGCATCGAGATTCTCGTGGCCGCTCTGGACGACCATCACTTGCACGTGCTGGGCCAATTTCCCAAACACGATCCACGGCCGCGCTTAGGATGGGCCAAGCTGGCGGCGACCAAGCGCGTGAAAGCCGACGGCGGGCTTGCGCATCTTCCCCTTGGCGTCGGCATTTGGGGGAAGCGGTCAAAGGCCGTGCCGATCGCGGATCGGCCGCACCTGGTGAACACGGTCAACTACATTGCGGGTCACGGCCGGCGTGGCGCGGAGGTCTATCTGCATCCGAAGCTCGTCGAAGTGCAAGATCAAAGACCGCGAAAAAGTTAAAGCCCACGGCGCCGCCGTGGGGTCTTGCCGACGGACGTAAAAATTTCAAAAACGCGCCGTCCGCCGGTTGCATCTTCGGTCCAACTCGTTACGCTGATGTTTTCGTTGCCCACAGATATTTTATGATGCGATCACCAGATCCGGCCCCCCCGGGCGGAAATCGGCCGCCTGCTTCGCAACCGGCGTCGCCTTCCGCGCCGACGCCGCGACCCAGCAATGTCGAGCGCGACCGCCGGCGCGAAAACCGAAAGCCGTTGCAGGGCAAGGCCCTCCTGACCGTGCTGGATGGGAGCAACGCCGGGGCCACCTTCGACATCATGACGCGGGACCTTTCCTTCAGCGGCATTTCGTTTCTGCTTCGGGAATCACTGAACGTAGGGCAGACCTGCAAGATCGAAATCGCCGGCAACGGGCCGCAGGCGACCCACCTATGTGAGGTGGTCCGATCCCGGCCGCTGAGCAACGGCAAATTTGAGATGGCCGTGCAGTTTCGCAAGCCCGGAACCACGTGAAGCGATCGCCCATTGAACCCCCACGTTGACAAGCGTCGGACAAACCCAAAAATCCGCACCACTTTCATTTAGCCCCCGGTGATTCACCAATCGTATCTACACAAGTCACCCGCTCTCAGATGGATGGGAGTGGGCTGCGGACCGAATTAGCGGCATCAGTTCATCGGCTGCGGTTTTAAGGTCTTCCAGGCTCATCGTTTCCAGCAGGATCATCATCGGCACCAAGACGCACAGGCCGGCCAACAGCGCCGGTTCGGTAAATCCCCGGGAATCTTTGGTGCGTTTGATCTGTCGGCCGCTCAGCTTCACCAGTGTCGTGCGCAATTGCCGCGACTGAGGGCTGGCATCCCGGGCGATGTGCCAAACCAGCACCGCGATCATAGCCGTCACCAGCAGTCGTCGGCTCAGCGTGGCGGCGGTTTCCTGTCGCCACTGTTCGATCTGCTGTCCGGCGCCCTTGAGCAGCTTGTGATACGATTCGATTTGCCATCGCCAATAGTACCAAAGCGCGATCGTCGAATGGGACACCCCTGGCAGGTTGTCCAGCAGCAGCCAGCGGGCCAGCACTTTTCCGCTTTGGTGACGCACCTCGGCGACGACCAATCGCAGCGTTATTGCCGCTCCCGGAATCGTCGTGTGCTTCTTCTTTGCGCCGTGGCGGTCGACGCGATGGCGGCGAGCCGGGCGGTTCAATACCACCGTCGTTTCCGCGATGAATTGCTCGGCGGGTTTGCCCTTGTGCAGTACCGAGCGAGCCTGTTTCATGCGGCGATGCAGACCATCGGCCACCTCACGCAACGAACGGTCCTTGCCCTCGTGCAGCACTCGCCGGCTATCGTTGGCGCGGATAACGAACTTCTTGCCTGCGGCATCCCAGCGGCGGTAGTGCGCCACCGAATCGGCCTCGCGGTCGATGATAAATACCGCCGGTTTGCCCAGGGACATCGCCGCGACGTGGTCCATCACCGGCTCCAGCCCGTCCAGTTGAGACGCCGGCTTATGCACCGTCGCATGGCGTGTGGTGTGTACTCCGTTTTCGGCCCGTAATTCCAGGCACAGTGGCGCAATGGGAGAGCCGTCGCGATCGCTCACCGCCAGTCCCGTGAACATCTCATAGCCCAAGTCATTCGACCTCGACAATTCGATGCGATCCGCCTTGGAACCGTGGCCGTTGTAATGCAGGTTGCTCCAATCCCCGATCACCAACAACCAACGCTCACAGCACGGGGGGATCGTCACCCGCGCATGCTCGATCAACGGCGAGCACAACGCCGGCAATGAAATTCGCTCATTGCTGTAAAATCGCCACGCCGCCTGGGTGGTGGCAAATCCTCTCGCCAGGGAGGGCGGCGCATGAACCCCGGCGGCCAATCGTTGGGCGGAAGAAAGCTGACTCACGATCAGGTGATGATACCGACGCTGCAGCCGCGGCTCCGCCCCGGCCAGGGTAGGTACATACAACTCATCCTACCTCAAATGCTTGCAACTGATGTGTAGATACGATTGGTGATTCACCGGGGGCTAAATGGAAGTGGATTGGTTTTTTGCTAACCCGACGACATTCAACAGCCAATGGGAAATCCATCCATCGTCAGCGCCCGCGTTCCGCGCTATGCCCGCCCGCGTCATTGCTGTACAATGAGATTCGTGGCCCAAGCGGATATTGATATCGCCGATGAAAAAACGCTCCCCCGCGCGGTGGAGCTTTACAATGCCATTTTCCGGCCCAAGCGCGAGGTGGATTTTTTCAAGCGCCGCTTCATGGGCCGGTACAATACATTGACGCTGATTGCGCGGATGGACAATAAGCCGGTCGGATTCTGGATCGGCTTTGAATTGAAACCAGGGATGTTTTACCAATGGCTGGGGGCGGTGCTTCCGGACGTTCGCCGGCACGGGGTGGGCCGTCAATTGCAGGAGGCCCAGCAGGCCTGGGCCAAAGATCACGGTTATGAATACATCCGTTGCGAGTGCATGAACCATCAGCGGGAATTCGTTCATTTCGCCGTCGCGATGGGATACGACATCGTCGGCATCCGGTGGGATTCAACTCATGCGGACAATCTCATCGTGTTCGAGAAGAACCTGCTGGAGTAAATCCGGCGCCTGATTGGGGCAGGGCGGCTTGGCTTGGCGCGGCGGATATCTGCATCACATGCCCGGGGATGGGCAGAGCGGGCCAGAAGCCTTTTTCCGCCTCTTCCGTCAGGGTTTGGGTCCGGCCGGCCACCCAGATCGTGACGATGATTGTCGTCACCAGTGCTGGGAACAGCAGGCGATGAAACAGGTCGTAAAGCATAACCATCTTTGCAAGAGTCACTAACGCGTTATCATCCTTGGCTTAGCGTTATCCAAACATTTATCGGGAAATTTTCCTGATGTCTCCGACGGAATTTCATATATGGCTGGGGAGCGTGCGCCGGCGACCGCTGGTCATGGGGGTCATCAACCTGACGCCGGACAGCTTCAGCGACGGCGGCCGGATTTCCGGGCCACACGAGGCCGCCGAGTGTGCCCAGGAAATGGTCCTCGCCGGCGCGGACTGGATCGACGTGGGGGGGAATCCACGCGACCGGGGTCATCGGCGGTGTCGGCGGACGAGCAAATCCGACGAACGGCCGACGCGATTAAGGCCATTCGGCAACGGCTGGACACGATCATTTCTATCGACACAAGGGAGGGGCGGGTTGCGGAGCGGGCCGCCGACGAAGGCGCCAACGTCGTCAACGATATCTCTGCGGGTCGGCACGACCCGGAAATGTTCGCCGTGGTCGCCCGGCGGAACCTGGCGATCATTTTGCTGCACATGCAGGGTACGCCGCAGACGATGCAGGAGGCTCCGGCATACTCGGACGTGACGGCCGAGGTGGGCGGGTTTTTGGTGCAGCGGCGGCAGGCGGCGGTGCAGGCGGGCATCGATCGGTCGCGGATTCTTGTTCGATCCGGGAATCGGATTCGGAAAAAATGTGTCCCATAATCTGCAATTGTTGCGGGATACCCAGACGCTGGTTCAGCTCGGACAGCCGCTGGTCGTGGGGCCGAGCCGCAAGTCCTTCATCGGGCGCATCCTCGGCGAACAGCGGACGGAACGGCGAATCTTCGGCACGGCCGCCAGCGTGGCGTGGTGCCTGACTAACGGAGCGGCCGTCGTGCGTGTCCATGATGTCGGACCGATCTCGCAGGTCGTACGCATGATGCAGGCCATATTCGACGTAAATCCGGCCGGAATTTCGCAAGAATAAGTGGCCGACGGTCCGTTTGTTTATATATTGTCGATTGAGAGAAGTTTTGTCATTTGTCATTGGTCATTTGTCATTTGCGGGAACCAGCCGCAAGAATAATGACCAGTGACCGATGACCAATGACAAATGACCAATGACCAGCAACTTCACCGACAACATCGTGAATTTTTACCGCGCGTTATCGGCCATCGGGTGGTGGCGCGTGGTCATCGAGCTGCTCCTCATCGGCCTGGTGGTCTTTTGGGTCATCCGATTCCTGCAGGGAACGCGCGGGGCTCGAATGCTCAAGGGCATCGCGGTCGTCCTCATCGGCCTCTATCTGCTGGTGACTCTGGCCGGAAAATATTTCGAGCTGGACCGGCTCGTGTTTCTTTACGGGAAGTTCCTGCTCTTTGCGTCATTCGCCCTGGCGGTGGTGTTTCAGCCGGAACTGAGACGGGGCCTGATGCGACTTGGGGAGACGCGGCTGTTTCGCGGGTTTACGGATGAAATCACCCAGGATATCCAGCAGCTCGTGGAATCGGCCACGTTTTTGTCCCGGCGGAAGATCGGCGGGCTGATTGCGATCGAACGCGAAGTCGGGCTGGGCGGAATCGCGGAAAGCGGCACGCGAATCAACGCCGATCTCTCCGCGGATTTGCTGAACACGATCTTCTGGCCGAACTCGCCCCTGCACGATCTGGGGGTGGTCGTCAGCCAGGGCCGCATCGCCTACGCCGGCGTCCAGTTTCCCCTTGCCGAGAGTGGGGAATTGGAGCGGGAACTCGGGAGCCGGCACCGCGCGGCCGTGGGAATGAGCCAGGAAAGCGACGCGGTGGTGATCGTGGTTTCCGAGGAGACCGGCGACATCAGCATCGCCGAAAGCGGCAAGCTCTTTCGCAAGCTGACGCCCGAAGGGCTTGCGGGTCTGTTGACCGAACTTCTCGGCGGAGGTGGGGGGGAACGGCGTCCCTTTTTTCGGCGTCAGGTGACGACGCAACAGGCATGGACCTGAAGGTGGAAGATAAACCCGACGCATCCAAACCGGCGCGCCCCAAGCCGGCGCCGATCAACTACTACCTCCGCGCCTGGCATCGGAGTGGCGGCGCTTTCGCAACGGGTTCACCCGCGAAAACGTCACGGGGTTTTTGAAGAACATGGCCTGGACGATTCCGCTGACGGTATTGATCTGGGTTTATGCCGAGAGCGAGGAGGTCGTTCCGGCGTTGGACCAGCCGATCGCGATTGCCGTCAGCAGCCGGGACCCATCCAAGATCGTGACGCTCGATCCGAATGAGAAGGTGATCACGTGCGATCTGAAGGGACCGCAATCGAATTTGGATCAGTTCATCAAGACGCTTCAGCCGAATTCACCGATCACGATTGAACTGAGCACGTCGGGGCTGCAGGACGGGGAAAACCGGATTTCCACGCTGGAGAACCTGAGGGAGAATCCACAGTTGATGGCGGCGGGCATCACGATCGAGAAGTGCACGCCGCCGTCGTTGACGGTGTTCGTGGATACACGCGAGACCAAGAAGGTGCCGGTGGCAGCGCCGCCGAACATCGCCGGGCTGAAGAGCGCGACGTTTGATCCGGCCACCGTCGGCGTGACGGGGCCGAGCCGCGTGCTGGCGCATCTCTGGCAAGTAACGGCCGACATCAGCGCCTTGCCGATTCTGAACCAGCCCGGCCCTCATCCGCCGCAGAAGGTGGCGCTGGTTCACGATCCGTCGGGCGACCTGACCTATTCGCCGACCGAGGTGCAGGCGACGCTGACGGTCGAGGAAAAAGACGTCACTTACATCTGCACGAACGTTCCGGTGTGGATCGAGGTTCAACCGATGCTCGCGGACCAATACTCGGTGTCGTTCGTGAACAACGGCGGATTCGTGCCGAAGCTGGAGGTGATCGGTCCGCCGGAGCAGATCGACCGGCTTCGCGGGCCGCACGCCGATTATCATCCCCGCGCGGTTCTGGAAATTGACCGGGACAATGTTGATAATATCAATCCAGTGCCGCTGCGAATCGAGAATCTGCCGGATGACGTCCGGGTCAACGGGCCGAATCCGACGATTAGCTTCACGGCGACGCGCAGGGGGTGAGTGAATTCGGCTGCGGAGACGGCCAGTGGCGGCGTCTCCCGGCATGATGGCCGATGTGATGGATCTGCAGCAAACCTTGACGAATGCCGCGGCGCATGCTCGGGCCAAGCGATGGGCCGAGGCGGAGACGCTCTATCGCGAAATCCTGGCCCAGAAGCCCGATCATGCCGAGGCGTTGCACCTTCTGGGCTGCGCCACGTCGCGGCAGGGCCGTTCCGCGGAAGGGGCGGAACTGATGCGCCGGGCCATCGCGATCGATCCCAAGCAATCGGCGTATCACAACAATTTGGGCGTGGTCCTGGTGGCAATGGGCAAAACCCGCGAGGCCATCCTCGCGTTTCGCGCCGCCATTGATTGTCAGCCGGACTCTCTTGTGACGTACTACCATTTGGGCAACACGCTGTGCGGCGTGGGACAATTCGGCCAGGCGGTTCCCTATTTCGAGCACCTTGTCGTCGCCCGGCCGAACGAGCCCCAATATCACTACGTCCTGGGCCAATGCTGGTCCTGCAAGGCCGGGGCGATGGGCCAGATGACGGCGTCATCTCCCCCGGCGATCGTGGCGGAGCGGAAACATGCGATGGAGCGCGCCGCGGCCTGTCTCCAGCAGGCGCTGGCGCTGAAACCGGATTTCGAACAGGCGGGCAACAGCCTGGCCAACGTCCTGCGGGCGCTGGGGAGGCTCGATGAAGCCGACGCCGTCAAAAACAAAATTACCAAACGCGCGTTTCTCGTCTTGGGTCCGGAATCGTGCGGAAACCGCATCGTCACCCAATGCCTGATCGCCGCGGGGTGCGACGGCGATCCGGAGCACGAGCAGAGGTTCGACAAACCCGATGGACTCTTCGGCGCCAGCCATCTCATTGTCTGGCGGCGCAGCTTGCCCCACGGCAGGGCCTGGCCCGATTTGTACGGGATATTGGAACGGCTGCGACTGAACGGTTATGCCGACGTCCGGGTCTTTGCCGTTCTGCGAACCCATTACTGCGCGGTGCGGTCGCAAGTCGACGGACGCGAAAAACATGCCGTCTCCTACGACGAGGCCGAACGAAATATCGCCGGAGCCCTGCGGCGGATCGCCTCGTTCGTGCTCGAAAACAACCTGCCCGTTCGCTGGATCACCTATGAGAGCATCGTGGACCCGCAGCAGCGGCCGACCTTCCTGCGCGTGCTGGAGGAATGGGGCCTGGACACGTCACGCCTGCCCGAAATCAGCGATGAAAACGCAAAGTATCTCCTCGAAGTAGACAAATCCGAAGTCAACATGGTCGGCCCATGACCGAAATCCGCCGCGAGAATCGAGCCGGTCGTTCGGATTTCAGGCTTTAATCTCCCGATTCCAGAATGGCCATGAACGCTTCCTGCGGAATATCGACGCTGCCGACGCGCTTCATGCGCTTCTTGCCTTCCTTTTGCTTTTCCAGCAGTTTGCGCTTGCGGGTGACGTCGCCGCCGTAGCATTTGGCGGTGACGTTCTTGCCGACGGATTTGATGGTTTCGCGGGCGATGATCTTGCCGCCGATGGCGGCTTGCAGCGGAATCTCGAACAGGTGCCGGGCGATTTCCTGCTTCAGCCGCACCAGCAGTTTTCGGCCGCGTTGCTCGGCGTGCTCGCTGTGGACGATCACGCTCAGGGCATCGACGCGGTCGCCGTTGACGAGGATATCCATCTTGACCAGATCGCCGGCGCCGGAAGCCGATGAGGTCGTAATCCATCGTCCCGTATCCGCGGGTGGCGCTTTTGAGGCGGTCGTAGAAATCGTAAATCACCTCCGCCAGCGGCATCTCGTAGACGAGAATCACGCGCGTCGCGCCGATGTATTCGGTTTTCTTGTAAATCCCGCGGCGGTCCTCGCACAGCTTCATCATCGCGCCGACGCTGTCGGCGGGGAGGATGAGGTTCATCAGGATGTACGGCTCGCGGATTTCCTCGACCTGCGTGGGATTGGGCAGTTCGCTGGGGGCGTCGATGCGCTTGACGGTGCCGTCGGTCATCTTGATTTCGTAGGTGACGGTGGGGGCGGTCTGGACGATCTCGATGTGGAATTCGCGCTCGAGCCGCTCCTGGATGATCTCCATGTGCAACAGGCCCAGGAATCCGCAGCGGAATCCGAAGCCCAGGGCGTCGGAAGATTCCGGGGCGAAGGTGAAGCTGCTGTCGTTGAGCTGCAGGCGGTCCATGGCGTCGCGCAGCTCGTCGTATTGGGTCGTGCCGCCGGGATAGAAATCGCAGATAGACCATCTGCTGGATCGGCTTGTAGCCGGGCAGGGCCTCGGCGGCGGGATTGGCGGCATCGGTGACGGTGTCGCCGATGCGGACGTCGTGCAGGTCCTTGATGGCCGCGACGAGGAAGCCGACCTCGCCGGTGCCGATGCGCTCGACCTGCTTGGGCTGCGGCATCAGCTTGCCGAGATCGGTGATCTGGTATTGCTTGTCGGTGCCCATGAGGCGGATTTTCTGGCCCTTGGCCAGTTCGCCGTCGACGACGCGCACGTAAACGATGACGCCGCGGTAATCGTCGTAGATGCTGTCGAAGATCAGCGCACGGGTCGGGCGCGTCGGGATCGCCCCTGCGGCGGCGGAAGCTTCTCGCACAGCTGGGCGATCAATTCGTCGATGCCCTGCCCGGTCTTGGCCGAGACGAGGATCGCATCCTCGGCCGGGAAGCCCAGCACCTGCTCGATTTCCTCGGCCACCTCCACCGGCCGGGCGCTGGGGAGATCGATCTTGTTGATGACCGGAATGATCTCCAGCCCCACTTCGATGGCCGCGTAGGCGTTGGCGACGGTTT
Source organism: uncultured Phycisphaerales bacterium (assembly GCA_963771925.1). Taxonomy (GTDB): domain Bacteria; phylum Planctomycetota; class Phycisphaerae; order Tepidisphaerales; family Tepidisphaeraceae; genus PALSA-1353. Next base: position 70,270 of record CAVYVE010000005.1, on the reverse strand, counting down.
GGGCCTGCACGCCCTGCGTGGCATCGACGACCAGGATCGCCCCTTCGCAGGCCTGCAGGGCCTTTTGCACTTCGTAATGGAAATCGACGTGGCCGGGCGTGTCGATGAAATTGAGCATGAACTGCTCGCCCTTGTGCTCGTGGAAGACGGTGACGGCCGAGGCCTTGATGGTGATGCCGCGTTCGCGCTCCAGGTCCATGTCGTCGAGGATCTGCTCCTTGAATTCGCGTTCGGTGATGGCGCCGGCGCGCATGAGCAGGCGGTCGGACAACGTGCTTTTGCCGTGGTCGATATGGGCGATGATCGAGAAATTACGAATCTGCACTGCGAGTCACCGATTCTATGGCCGGGCGCAAGGAAATGCGAAGAAGCGGGTACTGGCGCCGTTCAAAATAAATTATCCAAGTGCCGAATTTTTCCCCAAAAACACGTCCAAAACCTTCACCTCCGCGCCATAGTAATAGAGGGACGCTTTTTCCAATCACTACTCGTCATCGCGACCGGTTCGGCAAAGAGGCTTTTATGTGCACCACGATCGATTCTCAGCCCGCCTCCGAACTCTCCGTTGCTGATAGGGGTCCCACGGCCCTGTTCGAAATCTGGGGACTTTTGAGACAATCTGGGACATCGTGCGTCGTTTGAAGCTCTCGAATGTGCAGTTGCGGGCGGTCGAACGTCCCATCTGGGGCAAATTGCTGTCCGCAGAATTCCGCGGCCGAAGAAGCGCTTGCGTCTCACTTGATTCGCCGGCCGTTGATCCAGACGGAGCTTGGAAGAACCTGCCGCTCGAGGATTTCAGCCAACGGGCCCGCCGTTGAGCAATCAAACATCACAAAGTCGGCCGGGCCACCCGGCTGGATGGCGCCGGCATCGTGAAATCCAATCGCCCGGGCGGCCCGCGTGGTGGCCATTTCCCATAATTGGGCGGCCGGAATCTCCGGCGCCAGGCGATGCAGCAGGCGAAGATCGTCCACCAGATTCAAATCCGGCGAACTGGCGCAACTGTCGGTTCCCACCGCCAGGTTGATGCCGCGGGCCAGCATGTCGCGCCAGCGGTGCGGCGGATGACCGAAAAATTCATGCGTCCGAGGACAATAGACGACACTGGCTTTTCCGCCGGCCAGGATGGCCAGTTCATCGTCATCGCAATAGTTCACATGCGCAAGCAGCGTCGGGTAATCGAGCAGGCCCAAATCGCGCGAAACCGGATCGGTCCGCCGACGAACCGCGGCACCGCATCGTCCCAGGCGTTCACGCCCACCTCCCACAAATGCCTGAACGGGCCGGAATGGAAGGCCAGAAACTCCGCTTCCTCGGCGGTCTCGGCCAAATGCGTGGCCAATGGGCGGTTTTGCGCTTGGCGAATTCCAGACAACGCGCGTAGCCGGCCGGCTCGACGGTGTACGGAGCATGCGGCGTCACTCCGATGCGAAGTCGATCCGATTCGCACGAGACATCGGCGGCACACGCCAACCGCTCCTCAAGCAATCCCCTCCGCCGAGCCATCGCCTGAATCTCGCCATAACTGACCACGCGCAGCGGTCCGTCGCGCAGGGCCGGCCGGCTATGCATACATTGCTTGCTGATGTCGCCGATGCTCGTGACGCCGAAGCGAAGGCACTGCTCCACCCCCATCTGAACGGCATCGCGAACGGCATCGGCCGCGGCGTGACCGGCCCGCGCGGTTTGCGGCAGAAGCGTTTTCTCAATCCACTGGGCCAGATTGCTCGGCGGATCGCCGCGCTGAATGTGGCTCAATTCCAGATGGGTGTGGGCGTTGACCAGCCCGGGAAGAACGATCGAATCGCCGGCATCCTGAACGATGGCATCCGGAAATTTCCGCCGCAGTTCGTCCGGCGACCCGATGGCGTCGATGCGTCCGCTGCTGAACACGACGCCGCCATCGGGCAGCGGCGGGCCGATCATCGGCGCAATCCATGCCGCGCGCAACAGAACGCGCACCGGCGATTCCGCCTCATCTTTGCCAAAATTCGCAAGAGTTTTAGCCACGTCTATAAATCAGATGTACACGGATGATAACTTAATCTCGCGGCCAGGGCATACCGCGCATTAGGTCCCGCTCTTTCGTTTCGGCCAATCCAAAGCTACTCTGCGGAAATGATGACGTTGGGGTCGTTCTATCGGCAGACCTGGTGGTTGTGGATGCTATTTCTGACTTGCCTCTGCGTTCTGGGGTATCTCATATCGCTTTTGTTTCTTATGGGCATTCCGCTGCTGATCGCGTATTCAGTTTATTTCGGAATCGTGCGCGTCGCTGAGATTCGAAAAGAAGAAGCCGAGGCGGCGCGAAATCAAACAAGGAAGTAACGGGGACGGTCGCTCATGGCCCAACTCACCATCCAACAGGCCTTCGAACTGGCGGTGCGGCACCATCAGGCCGGGCAATTGCAGGAGGCCGAGCGGCTCTACCGGCAAGTCCTCGCCGAGCAGCCGGCGCATGCCGATGCAATCCATTTTCTGGGAGTGATCGCGCATCAGGCGGGACGCAATGACATCGCGGTGGATTTGATACGCCGGGCCATTGCTCTTAACCCAAACTCCGCCCAAGCGCACTGCAATCTCGCCAACGTCTTGACGGAAATGGGCGACCTCGATGCGGCGATCGCCGCCGCTCGAGAGGCCATCGCCCTCAATCCAGACTTTTTCGAAGCCCACAATAATCTTGGCATCGCCTTGGCGGCCAAAGGGCAACTGGACGAGGCCATCGCCGCCTGTCGAAAGGCCATTGCCCTTAATCCCAATTCTCCGCAAGCCTATTGCAATCTCGGTAATGCCCTGAAGGGCAAGGACCGACTCGATGAAGCCGTCGCCGCCTATCGGCAGGCCATCGAGTCGAATCCCAATTTGCCGGATCCCTATTGCAATCTTGGCGCCATCCTGAAAGACAGAGGCCAGCTTGACGAGGCCGTCGCCAGTTGTCGCCGGGCCATCGAACTCAATCCCCGCTTGGCGGAAGCCCACAGTAATCTCGGCAATGGATTGGTAGCCGAAGGCCAACTCGATGAGGCCATCGCCGCCTATCGCCAGGCCATCGCACTGAGGCCCAGCGACGCCGGCGCCCACAGCCACCTTGTTTTCATTCTCCCATATCATCGGGGTTACGACGCTCGGGCCGTCGCCGAAGAGCTTGGCCGCTGGAACCGTCAGCACGCCGAGCCGTTGAAGAATCGCATCCGGCCCCACACCAATGATCGCGATCCCGCTCGCCGCCTCAAGATCGGCTACGTGGCCCCGGATTTTCGGGATCATTGCCAGTCGTTCTTCACCGTCCCATTGCTCTCCCATCACGACCACGAGAACTTCCAGATCGTTTGCTACGCCGACGTGATGAGTCCCGACGCCATAACCGCCCGTCTTCAAGGCTGTGCCGATGTCTGGCGCAGCACCGTCGGCCAGAGCGACGATCAACTCGCTGTCCAAATCCGCGGGGATCAAATCGATATTCTTGTGGACCTGACGATGCACATGGCCCGCAATCGCATATTGGTCTTCGCCGCAAGCCAGCCCCGGTGCAGGTCTGCTGGCTGGCCTACCCCGGCAGCACGGGGCTAAGCACAATCGACTACCGCCTGAGCGATCCATACCTGGACCCGCCGGGCATGGATGAGTCGGTCTACACCGAGCGGACGATTCGCCTGCCGGACAGCTTCTGGTGCTACGATCCGCTGGAGAACCGGAATATTCCCGTTAATTCTCTGCCGGCCCAGGAAACGGGTGTTGTCACCTTCGGCTGCCTGAACAACTTCTGCAAAATGAACGACGGCACGCTCGCCCTCTGGGCGGAGGTGCTGCGGCAGGCGGCAGGCTCGCGGCTAGTGCTGCTGGCTCCGCAAGGCAGCGCCAGGCAGCGGACGACTGAGCGATTTCGGCAGGAAGGAATTGATCCGCATCGCATCGAATTTGTCCCGCAACAGCCTCGTCGGGAATATCTGAAGGTCTACCACCGCATCGACGTGGGACTGGACAGTTTTCCAGCCAACGGGCACACCACCAGCCTTGATTCCTTCTGGATGGGGGTGCCAGTGGTTTCGCTGGTCGGTCAAACGACCCTCTCCCGCGCCGGATGGTGCCAACTGTCGAACCTAGGGCTCCGCGACCTCGCGGCCCAGAGTCCCGAGCAATTCGTGCGGATCGCGGTGGAATTGGCGACGGATTTGCCGAGGCTCAATGAGTTGCGATCCAATCTCCGCCGGCGGATGCAACAATCGCCGCTGATGGACGCGCCCAAATTCGCCCGCGGCGTCGAGGCGGCTTATCGCCGGATGTGGCACACGTGGTGCGCCCGATAGCGGGCGTTGTCACGGCTGATCTTCCTTGAGTTCATCGGCCAGCATCTTCGCGACCCGGCGCGAGGTTGCCAAACGTTTGATCGCGATGGCTCGGACCGGCTCGAAGTGGAAGCCGTCTTTGATGCGGGCTTCCCAATATCCATATTGCTCGCGTTTGTCAGCCGCCACCGACAGGTCCGCGACGCCTTCGCCCTGCAACCCCAATTGCACCGCCTGGATGATCAGGCCGATCAGGCCGAAATCTTCGAGGTTCAGAACGTCGGCCATGAGCTTGGCCTCGTCGATGACGGGCGAACGGTGGGGGATTTCATGGATCAGGCGAGTGGTTCGATCCAGGAGGGAATCCTCGACGTTGGAGCCGACGAGGCTGACGAGCAATTCGGCGGCCTGCTCGCAACGGTCGCGGAGGTTGGTCCGGCCCAGCCGGCCGGCGATCAGTCCCTTTCCTTGACGGGGGGAAGCTGCAGAGCGTAGCACGCCAATTCCAGGGCATCGGCGTCCACCTGCTGGCCGATCAGTTTCATCGCGATCATTTTGCCGGTTCGTTGCCAGAGGCGCGCGGCATCGCCTTTGAGTCTGGGGCCCAGCAAACCCTGGCCATCCACGGTGCTGAGCACCTTTTCAAGGCGCTGCGCAGGTCCGGTTGAAGAGCCATTGTCGCGTCCGTGCGTCCACCACCCACGGCCTGAGAAATCAAGGCGGACTTGTATCTCACTAGTATCGCCGCACTCCGCTATTTTGAAAGGAAAAAAGTTGGAATTGTCATTGGTCATTTGTCATTGGTCATTTGCCATTACAGATTGAAACCACGGCCTCTGGCCGCGCGACCCTATGTGGCTCTGCCGCTGCAGCGTACTTTCCCCTCGCCCCATGTACTCATGGGGAGAGGGTTAGGGTGAGGGGAAAGAAGCGAGTGATGACGATAGACGTTGGATCATCGAATATTTTTCACGCCCCCCTTGGGGGGCTTCCTGATCCCACCCCTTTCAGGGGTGGAGCCTCATTTGCCGTGATGGTTCCTGCAAATGACTTATGACCAATGACAATTCACCGCATCAGCGTTGCCGAGCGATCGGGCCCCACACTGACCATGGTCACGGCAGTTCCCAGCAATTGTTCGATCCTCTTAACATATTGCTGGGCTTCTATTGGAAGCTCGGCAAAGCTGCGGCATCCGCCGATGTTGCCACGCCAACCGGGCAGGGTTTCATACTCCGGCTCGACTTCGGCCAGGACATCCATGTCGGCGCGAAAATAGGGTAGATGCGAGCCGCGATATTTGTAGGAAGTGCAAATGTTGACCCGGTCCAGGCCGCTGAGGACATCCAGCAGGGTCATCGCGATGGAGGAGACGCCGCACAAATCGACGGAATACCGCGCGGCGACGGCATCGAACCAACCGCAGCGGCGGGGACGGCGGGTGGTGGTTCCATATTCGTTGCCGCGCTCGCGGATGTAGTTGCCGATGTCGTTGTCCTGCTCGGTGGGGAACGGCCCGCCGCCGACGCGTGCTGTATGCCTTGATGACGCCCAGAAAATTCTGCACCATCTGCGGCGGAACGCCGGCGCCCGTGTAAACGCCCAGCCCCGAACAATTGCTGCTGGTCACGTAGGGATACGTTCCGTGATCCACGTCCAAAAGCACGGCATGGGCGCCTTCGAAAACCATGCGCTTGCCTTCGCCGGCATATTGCAAAAGCAGGAATGTCGTGTCGTCCACGAACGGGGCAAGGCGACGGCCGAAATCGCGATATTGCTCGAAAACCTGTTTCCAATCGGTCGGCCCAAGATCGTACAGGGCGCGCAAAACCTTGTTCCTTTCCGTCACCACGTTGCCGATGCGCTCCTTGAGCTTTGGTTCGTCCAGAAGATCGGCGACGCGGAGGGCGGTGGATCGCTGCATTTTGTCGGCATAGGCGGGCCCGATGCCGCGGCGCGTCGTGCCGATCGCTGTCCCCTCGGAACTCTGCTCGCGGGCGGCATCCTCCTGCATGTGATACGGCATCACCAGATGCGCTTTGTAACTGACGCGGAGATTGGCTGGTGTGACGGCGATTCCGCGTGCGGCCAGATCATCGATTTCGCGGAACAGCGCCGCCGGGTCGAGCACGACGCCGTTGCCGATGATGTTCATCTTGCCCGGCCGAAGCACGCCGATGGGAAGCAGATGGGTGGAATATTTCTCGCCGCCGATGCGGACGGTGTGTCCGGCGTTGGCGCCGCCGCAGTAGCGGACGACCACATCGGCCCTCTCGGCCAGCAGATCGACGATCTTTCCCTTTCCCTCGTCACCCCATTGCAGCCCGATGACGCACGTATTTTGCTCTTGCGGGGGAATCACGGCAGCTTGCCCTTCCGATGATGACGGCGAACGCAGTTTGGAAAGTAGGTCGTCGGGAAGGGGGTGTCAAGCAAGCGGAATGGTTGTCGGGATCGTCAACAGAGCCATCAACAGCGACTAATCCGGCGGCACCCCTTTTCCCCGCATCATCGCCGCCAGCCATTGCTCGGCGCGGTCGTTATACGGAGCCTGGGTATTCTCGTCGCCCTGATGATTTGAATTCGGCAGAATGAACAACTCCTTATTGGGCGATCTGATCTGATTGAAAGCCGCCATGACGCCGGCCGGCGGTGACGTTTCATCCCGCAGGCCCGGACCAACCAGCGCGGGACAGGTAATCCGCGAGGCGAAATTGACCGGATCGAAATACCGAGCGGTTTGCAGGATTCGATCATCATTGGTCTCGCGCTGGTCGGCCCAGTTCGGAAAGCCGATGGCCCGGCCAATGGTTCGGCCCATCACATCGCAACTCGATGGAACCAGCGCCATCATCGCCGTGATCTTCGGATACAGCGCCGCGGTCACAATGGTCTGCTGGCCGCCCTGGCTGGTGCCCATGACCGCCAGGGTTTTCCCGTCCCAATCAGCCCGGCCGGCCAGATATTCGGCCGCGCGATAGCACGAGAGGTACATCCGCAAAAAATAACTGGTATCCCGGCTCTCGCGTCCAAAAGTCCAGTAGTTTTTGAACGTCGTTTCAAAGAGATGGCGGTAATACGCCGGCGGCCGATCGAACGGCAGATCGTGCGGCATGATGTTCAGAACCAGCCAACCCTGTTTGGCCCGATTGACGACCGGCTCTTTGTCCAGGCCATAGACGCCGGCCCATTGCAGGATGAGAAGGGCCGGATGTTTTCCCGCGCCCGCCGGCTCGGCGAGTTGGCCGTAAATATGCGAGCCGTTGATGTTGTCCATGCGAATCTTGAAGTATTCAACGCGCGGATCGCCGCTGTCGGCCGCGTCCAATTGCGGATTGGCGGGGATCGCTTCAAGTTGCTTGATCTTCGCGGCCCAGAATTCGTCGAAATCGGCGGGGCGCGGGGCGGACGGCTGAATTTGATATGGGACGATTGCCGCTCCACCGACGGCCCGGATCGGATTCCCATTGGGGTCGGTTGTTGTAACCACCGCCAGGATCGTTCCCGGTTCGTTCAACGAGGTTTCAATTTGCGCGGTTCCCGACGAGAGATTCAGCTTGCCCTTCCCCATCAGCGTCAACCCGCATCGCAGCAATTCGTATGGGGCCCGCTTGATTGAAGCGGCATTCTCGCCGCGCACGCGGACGTTCCAGGTGATTTTCTCGCCGATGTCGTAAACGCCGCTCGGCTTGGTCAATGTGAGAACGATTGGATCCGGCCGCGGGATCAACGGCGGCGGCGATCCCGGCGGCAGACCCGAAGCGGCTCGCAACGGCGCAATCGCGTCCCAATATGCGGGGTCTTCCAGGCTGAACATCCTGGGATCCTGAACCACGACCGCCAGCGGCACGCGCACAGCGCTGCCGGGCCGTCTGGACTTCGAACCCGGCACGCCGGCCCAGAGCATGTACCAGGTCCACTTGGGCTGGTCCTGGTAAATCGAGATCGCGGGCGGATTGGCCGTCTCGGCGATCGCCATCACCTTGCCATCCGACAGCGCGTTCAGCTCATCGTAATATCTTTGCTGAAACTGCGCCGTAATCATCCAGCGACAGAACATCCACGTATTGCTGCCCGGGGAAGTAATCCACGAATTGCCGGTCGGGAAGGGTCGGCTGATCGACGTTCCACACCCAAATCAGATTGGTCAGCTTGTGGCGATTGACAAGCCGATCCCAGAGTTGGCGGTACAGAGCCTTGGCGCCGTGTTCTCCGCGCCGGCCGCCCCACCAGAACCACGGCCCGTTCATCTCGTGGTAGGGGCGGAACAGCACCGGCACGCGTCATCCTGAAGCTCTTTCAGATACCCGGCGATCACATCGACCCGAGCGGCACCAGCGGTTGTAAATTGCCGATCCGGGCGTGAGCAATTCGCGGAACTGGGCATCCGTCAGTTTGCCCTGAACGCTTTTGCGAAAGGTGACCGGCTCGTCGTCGGTGGGGCGGACCGCGTGCCAGGTGATGGCGATGATCGAGCCTTTGGCGTATTGCTTTTCAAGTTCTTCGACGGTTGCCTGCCGGACAAAAGCCGAGTCCTTGTCGCCTTTCCTGGAGAATCCCCAGTCCGTGCCGTAAACGGCCGGAGTTTTGCCGCTGACCTTCAGTGCGGCCAGGGTGGAGACCTCCTGCTGGGCGGCATAGTTGTGTTGTCCGGTCATCGTGTGCCGGCCGGAGATGCTGTACAGATATTGCAGCAAGGCCCGCGCTTTGGGCGAGGCATTGGGAGTGACCGGATCATGCGGGACGATCCAGTCGGCAGGGCGTGTCGCCGGCTTCGGCAAGAATGGCACATCGGGCTGCGGATTAACCCAAAGATGCTGCGGGGATGGCTCGTTGACGGTCGGTGGCGTGCTTGGAGTCGTTTGCGCACCGGCAGGTGACGAGCAGAGGAAAAAAAACAGAGCCAGCGAAAAAATCAGGTAGGTGTGGAACAGGGACGCTGAAGCCATAAATCCTCGCCTCGATTGCTCCGCGGGTTTATTTTCTACAAATCACAAGATATTTGTCATTTGTTTTGCTTTGGCAAGTTGACATTGCCGATTCTGGAGGTACGGTGCGGCACATGAGGTGAAGTCAACCGCGAAATTCTTCCCCGATACGGAAATCGGGTGAAGTAAAAATGGGTAAGGAGGCCCGGACATGGCACGCAACCCAATTCTCGATTTACCCCTGCTGGACATTATGCGCTCAGAGATCGCATTGCCGCTCCAGCAGATGATGCACCTTTACACGGTGGGAAATTTCCTCAAGGCATGGGGCAATCCCCGGAATCACAAGAACATCGAACAGGTGTTCGATTCGCCCGAGCAGGCCCATCACGCCGCCGCCATCTGTGCGGCATGGCTCGGAATCAGGATTTCCGTCGCCCACGACCCCAGCCTCGGCTGGTGGTGGCCTGCCGACGAAACGCAGTCGATGCAGGCCTAGCCGTATATAATGTGGGCGATGACCATCGACGAGGTTTTCGCGCGGGGAGGGCAACTCCATCAATCGGGTCGTTTGGCCGAGGCCCAGGAAATGTATCGCCAAGTCCTGGCCCAAAGGCCGGACCACGCCGATGCGCTGCACCTGCTGGGGTTGATCGCCCAACAGTCGGGCCGGCCCGAGGTGGCCGTCGAACTCATCGCAAAAGCAATCGCCATCAATCCACGGGCCGCGGATTATCACATCAACCTGGGCGTGGTGCTGACGTCTTTGAATCGCCTGGAAGAGGCCGTCGCCGCTTATCAACGCGGGCTGACGCTGAAGCCCGATCATGCGGATGGAACGTACAACCTCGGCGCCACGCTTTTGCAACTGAACCGCATGGAGGAAGCGGCGTCGGCCTTTCGCCGAGCCGTGGCGATCAACCCCAACTGCCTGTTGGCGCACTACGGGCTGGGCAGGGTACACAAAGCTCAGGGCCGGTTTGAAGAAGCGATCGCTTACTACAGACAAGCGCTGACACTGAAGCCGGATTTCGCTGATGCGCATTTTGGCGTTGCCAGCGCGCTCGACGACTTGGGCCGGTTGGAGGAGTCGGTGTCGGCCTACCGGCGGGCGGTGGCCGCGAAGCCGGATTTCGCCGACGCCCACAACGGCCTGGCACACGCGCTGGGGGAATTGGGTCGCCCGCAGGAAGCCGAGGCGGTGTATCGAAAAGCCCTGGCGTTGCGGCCAGACGTTGCCGCATTCCACGCAAATCTCGCCATCATTCTGGCGCAACTGGGCCATCCGCGCGAGGCCCTGGAATCTTGCCAAAGGGCTGTCGCCCTCAACCCGAAATACGCCGGGGGCCATAACAACCTTGGCAATGCGCTGAAGAGTCTGGGCCAAGCCGAGGAGGCCGTGGACGCCTTTCGCACGGCGCTGGCCTTGCAGCCGGAGTTTACCGAGGCGTGGAACAATCTCGGCAACGCGCTGTTGGACATGGCTCGCCTGGATGAGGCCCTGGAGGTGTATCGCAAGGCGATGGAACTCCAGCCGCGCAATGCGCCGATCCACAGCAACGTCATTTTCACCATGCACTTTCATCCCTCCTGCGATGCCGCCGCGATCCTTCACGAAGCGCAACTGGAACCAGCGCCATGCCAAGCCGCTGCAACATCTGATTCGACCCCATGCTAACAACCGTGACGCCGGCCGGCGGCTCAAAGTCGGATATGTCTCGCCCGATTTCCGAAAGCACGTGATCGGTTGGAATATGCTCCCCCTGCTCCGCCATCACGATCACGCGCAGTTCGAAATATTCTGCTACGGCAGCGTGAAAAATCCCGATGACTTGACCGGCCAAATCCGCACGAGCTGCGATCAATGGCGGGAAATGGTCGGCCTGAGCGATGAAACCCTCGCCGAGCGGATTCGCGAAGACCGGATCGACCTTCTCATCGACCTGTCGCTGCACACGTGCGGCCATCGTCTGCGGACCTTCGCGCTGAGGCCGGCGCCGGTGCAGATCACTTATCTCGGCTATTGCAGCACCAGCGGCGTCGACGGGATGCACTATCGGTTTTCCGATCCGCACCTCGATCCCCCGGACGTTGACCTGGGCTGCTACAGCGAGCAGACCATCCGGCTGCCCGAGAGCTACTGGTGCTACGCCCCCGGAGGGCAAGCCCCGGACATATCGCCGCTGCCGGCCGAGCGGAACGGATACATCACCTTCGGATGTATGACCAAGTTCGGCAAGGTTTCATCCGCGACGGTCGAATTGTGGTGCGAAATCCTCAAGCAGGTTCCGGGGTCGCGCCTGCTGATTCACGCCCCACCCGGAAAGCATCTGCAAACCATTGGGAATCATTTATCCGGACATGCGATCGCATTCGACCGCGTGCAGTTCGTCGGCTATCAGCCGTGGGACCGATACATGGCGACGTTTCACCGCATCGACGTTGGCCTGGATCCATTTCCATACAATGGGGGAATCACGACCTGCGACACCCTGTGGATGGGCGTTCCGGCGGTCACGCTGTCCGGCCGGACGGCCGTGGGCCGCGGCGGCCGAAGCATTCTGAACAACGTCGGCCTTGCCGACCTGGTGGCCCGGGTTTCGGCCGAGTATGTCCGTCTGGCGGTGCAACTGGCCGGCGATCTTCCCCGCCTCGGCGAATTGCGCCGAACGATGCGCGATCGGCTGATCGCCTCGCCCCTGATGGATGCGCCGCGTTTCGCCCGGAACGTCGAGGCCGCGTATCGAGATGCGTGGCGGCGATGGTGTAACTCTTAATTACACAAACGGATCGCTTCTGCCATTCGAGAAAGCCGGATTGGACCGCAGAGACGCGGAGAAAGACACGCATAAAACAGAAAATTTTGGATGATTGACTCCCTTCGGCCGGCTCAGGGCGTGAGCCCGTCGAACGCCGCGATTTTCTCCGCGTCCTCTGCGCCTCAGCGGTTCAAATTTTCCGGCCGCGAACGTAAAAATGGTTCGAATCGCAAAAGGGAAACCACAGGCTTTTCATACGGGCGTTTATCTGACCAGCGCGACGCCGATTCGGAAAATTGAAGTTCGCTGATTGTAGGTCAGAAGCGTGTCGCCGTAACCGTCGAAATATTGGGCATCGATTGAAAGGTCCGTATTGCCGTTGAAAATTTTGGTCAGCGGGTATGTCAGGTCCAACTGAATGCTTCCGCGGTTTCCATCACGGCCGACCCGTCCGATCATGCCGAGTTGCAGGCCGTCGCGCAGGCCGCCGACTACGCGAAAATCGCAATATCCGCGGTATTTCGGCATATCGGGGTTGTCCGGAAGACCGCCGATGTAATCGTAAATCTTCGGGGCCAGGGTCAGGAACCAATCCGAGCTTCCGCCGATCGTGACGAGGGGGCGAATGAAAACGATGTTAAGCGACCGATGATCCGGGGGCAGTTGCCCGTTCGATTCGTGGCCCAGGCCGATTTGAAGACCGAGCTGCGAGCCGGGGTTGGTTTTCACGCCGGGCAGGCTTTCCAGATAATAGAAAGCTTCGGGACGATAGCTGTTGTCGTAAAAAAATGGCTCGGATGAATTGCTGACATCCCAAAAGGAGGTCTGGGAATAGGCGAAGTTGAACCCGCGGAAGAACGGCATGGCCGTGGCCAGCGGCCCGGTGGGCGTAAACAGCCGGTATCGCAAGCTGAACTGAAACTTGATGTTCGGCGCCTGCGTTCCGCCGATGAAATACATCGGCTCATAGGGCGCGAAATGGGTGATGAATTCCTGCAGGCCGTATGTTCCGCCAATCTCGGGGAAGTGACCGCTTTCAGCGGAGGAATGTTCCGGCTGCGTGGCCACGACGGACGCCGGGAGGGTTGTCGGCCGCGAACTGGGCGATGCTTCCAGACCCGAGGCCTGAACGTCCATAAGATTAGTTCCCACGGCGTCGGCGACGGAGCAGAGGTCCGGACCTGAAACTCCCTGCGAATCGGATGAGCCGAAATCAATCGCGGGGAATGTCGGTTCGGCATATTGTGGAATCTCATCCTGGGCGCGAACCGACGCGCTCAATGCTCCCAGCACGAACAGCGCCAATCCGAGGTGGACAGCCGGTTTCATTTTTGATGGGCACATGCAGGCGTTTGGGATTGTAGAACAACTCGATGTGTTCAATAAACGGCAAAAAAGTGGACTTTATTGAGATTTCGCTGGTGGGTTCACGCCGTCCATCGGTGGAAAACGCAGAAAACCCCGGCCAACACCAGCAGAAATCCAACCAGGTAGTTCCACTGAAGTTTTTCCTTCAAATACACCGTGGCAAACGCGACGAAGACCGTCAGCGTGATCGCTTCCTGCACGATCTTCAATTGATAGCCGGACCATCCGTCCAGATTGCCGATGCGGTTGGCCGGGACCTGGAAACAATATTCGAAGAATGCGATCAGCCAACTGATGAGGATCACTTTCCACAGTGCCGTCTTTTCAAACTTCAAATGTCCGTACCAGGCGATCGTCATGAACGTGTTGGAAATGAAAAGAAGAATGATCGTCTTCATACGCTGCGATCTCCATCACCATTGAGCTTCTTCAAACGGATTATCCGGGCCCTTGATTTTCGGCTTGGGCAACATGCCGATCATGACTTTGGCCGCGTAGGCGTCGCCCGATGAGTTCACGCGGATGTTCAGGGAGGACGAGCGCAGGAGCCACATCTCCGCGGCCGCCGGCTCGCGCTTGCTCTTGGCCATTTCCAGGAACTTATCCTTCCGCATCGCCCAGGGCGTCACGACCTGCGCGAACCGCTGCGGCGGCCGCAGGCCGATCGGCTTGCCGGATTCCTCCGTCTCGATCAGCCCGGCGCGGATCGGCGTGGTCAAGACCGCCACCGGATGTTTTTCCACTTCGCCCATGAGCGCATCGAGGTCGCTGTACGCGACCGCCGGCCTGGCCGCATCGTGCAGGATGACGTGCGAGCATTCCGCCGAGATTTTTTCCCCCGCCGCGGCAATCTGATCCATCCACGACTTTGGTCCGGAGATCAGCTTAACGCCGGAAAAACCAAGATGCGCCCCATATTTTCGCTTGGCTTCCTCCATTTGCTCCTCGGCAACGATGAGCTGAATCTGTTTGATATTGTCGCGGTTGAGGAACATTTCCACGCTTCGGAGCAGGCATTCGCGTCCATCGACCTTGATGAACGCGCCCGCCCCCTCGGCGGCGAGAACCGACGGAGCCGCGGTGAATAGAACGACGGAAAAATTGGCCATGTACGGACCTCCCGGCAATTCGGTCCATCATTCTCGCGTTGGCCGGCCCGGTCAAGCGAGATTGACAGGGCGACGGGTCGTCATAGAATCCGTTTCCCCGAAAAAACGCGGGCTCGTAGCTCAGTTGGTTAGAGCGCGTCCCTGATAAGGACGAGGTCACAAGTTCGAATCTTGTCGGGCCCACTGAAGGAAACCTGCCGAACGCTTTGCCTGCGTACCTGCCCGCGTCGGGCGTGATGGCTCGGCATCGTCGCTACATCCGCGGACGTAATTTGTGGATTCAGTCTCACATCGCCTTCTTCCACCCGCTTTGCCTGCCCGCGCGGCTTCTTCTCCTTCGGCGTGACGTGGCGAACTCGATAGACCAAGTCGCCGTGCTCCTGCACATACTTCACCGAAATCTTCGGATTGTTGATATCGCGGAACTCGCTAGATCGTCCTTCATTCATCTTTTGCCATTTTGATTCCCACGGCGTGAAGAACGATTGTTCCAGATCAGCTGGCGTCATGCGGAAGATTTCCACCAACTCGATCCCCTCGTAGATGCTGAAGTACCATGCGTAGACCTTGCGGTATTTGGCAAGGATGACGAGGTTCAGATGGTGATGCGTGGAGAAGGAACTGGTCAGCAAGACATTGACGGTCTTCAGTTCGTATTCGTTGCCAGCCTTATCGCGGGCGTCGTTGCCTTCGCGGCTGGCGAGGCCTTGAAGATTCAGGATGAGCAACGTTTGAAGGAGCTTTCCGCCGTTGTCCTGAAAGATGTCACCGATGCCGTGCTTGGTCGCCAGGGCCTGATACGCCCGAACGGCGGGGAAGAGTTCGTCGAGCCTGGCGGCGTCGGGGTGACTTTTGACCTTGCTGAACATGCCCGTCCACTTCCGCAAGCCTAGGCAAAAGATCGGCAGGCTCGCATTCCAGTGCAACAGCCAGTCGCAGGAGCGTTTCGATCCTGATCTTGCGGCGGTTCTGTTCGATGAGGTTGATCTGCGTTCGATGCAACCCTGCCGCCCCCGCAAGTGCTTCCTGCGATAACACCAACGCGGCACGCTTCTCTCGGACTCGCTGTCCGATGAGCCGCATGAAATCACTCGTGTTCATTTTCCTTGGCGAAATCATCCTGAAGCGGTAATATCGCTCAACAGACAATCCGTAACACCAGCAGACAATGCGAAACGTGCTTGGAGCAGCGTGATGAACGGAAATGGAAACGCAAATCAATATCGAACCGTGTTTCGCACCGAACGCGGAGAGGCCATCATCGGTGACTCGATGAACGTGCTGCGTGATTTGCCGGCGGAGTCGATTGATCTCGTTGTCACATCGCCACCATTTGCACTTCTGCGGGAGAAGGCATACGGGAATCTTGATCAAACCAAGTATGTTGACTGGCTCCTAGGATTTGCGCCGCTCGTCCATCGCGCGTTGAAGCCGACGGGCAGTTACGTGATCGACCTGGGTGGCGCGTATCAACGCGGCGTCCCAGTGCGATCGGTGTATCAATTCCGCGTCTTGCTCCGGCATATTGACGACCACGGTTTTCATCTTGCGGAGGAGTTCTACTGGCACAACCCGAGCAAGCTGCCGTCGCCGATCGAATGGGTCAACAAGCGAAAGTTGCGCGCGAAGGATTCGGTCAATACGGTGTGGTGGTTGAGTAAGACCAAGTGGCCGAAAGCAAACGTGTCCAACGTGCTTGTGCCATACAGCGACCGCATGAAAAAACTGCTTGAAGACCCGGACGCCTTCTATCAGCCGAAAGCACGACCGAGCGGTCACGACATCAGTAAAGGTTTCGGGAAGGACAATGGTGGCGCGATCCCGCCGAATCTGCTGCAATTTCCCAACTCCGAGAGCAACGGAAACTACATGCGGCTGTGCAAGATGTTCGACTTGACGGCGCATCCGGCGCGCTTTCCTCGCGCATTACCGGAGTTCTTCATCAGGTTTCTGACCGATCCCGGTGACACCGTAGTCGATATCTTCGGCGGCAGCGGAACGACCGGCGAAGTGTCCGACCAATTGGCCCGGAGGTGGAAGACGATCGATCTGGAACCCTCGTACGTGAAGGCGTCTGCATTCCGCTTCGTCGCCGACCGATCCGACGCCGATGTGGCAATCCTGATGAAACAGCTTGATAACGGAGAAATGCCCACGATCGCGCCACGACAGATGTTGCTGGCATGACTCGTTGCGTGTTGGGTTTACACCCACGTCGGCGACAACTATAGTGATGCTCCCGCTGATCTGATCGCCAAGGGCAAAGTCGATCTTCTGTGGCGGATGATTTTCGAACTCCGCTCCGGCGTCTCCAGTTGAGATTGAACGCCTCAATATGAGCCTCAGATTTTCTACCGTTTTGTTACCGGATTAACTTTTGAATACCGCGATGCGGTGCGAAAAAATGCGACGATATAACACGAATTGCGAATCGCTCAGAGTTTGATAAAGTATTGGAAATCAAGGAATTCCTGAGCTTTTCGGCAGGCTTCCTTGGGCGTCTGATAAGGACGAGGTCACAAGTTCGAATCTTGTCGGGCCCATTGAAGTTCGATTCAAGCCGGGAATCTACGCCTCGGGCGTTAATACTCCCAGATTGCGCATCCGACAGAAGCGCCGACAAGTTGGTCGTGCCGATGCCGCGCTGCAATGGATGATGTTCATTGGAGCTTTTGCAGTTGGATCGCAGGCCTTCCATTTAAGCAACTGCGTGACTATTTGGCGTAAATAACCTCCCCCCTCGCACCGGCATCGCCTCAGGCGCGTTCGATCGGCCAACTTATCATCGGAGGTGTCGTTCTTGCTTCGATTGTGGCCATGGTTGTGAGCGGTCTGATAGCCTGGTCAATCCTGCGCTACCGCGATAAAGACGGCAAAATTCCGTTGCAAAGCGAAGGCAACCGTAGAGTTGAGATCATCTACACCGTCATTCAGTTGCTCATCGCTGGTAACGTTGTTTTGCTTTTCGGTCATGACGATGGGACGGGCCGAGCCTTGCGTTACTGCCGGAGATGATTGCCGGAGTGATCTTCAAAGACGGAACGAAACTTGCGGCTTAAAGCTGTCGCGGCCATCCACTACGTTTGAGAATATCTCCAGCTAGGGGTATTTATATCGTTGCGTACTTTAGATTGAGTAGATTTACTGGAAGCATCTATAAACGTCCGCGAGCCGACTTCGGCGACCTGCGCCAGGCGGGGACCATGCACCGGATGTGAAGAGTCGCTTTTTCGCATTCGGGCGGAAATTATTTCCTTCCGGGGAGATCGTCGGAAATGACCGATGGGCCGTGGCAAATCGGTTCAGCCCTGTCGCCCGTTTCCCCGCAGGCGCATGCCATCAGCGAGTTGCTGATATCCGTGCTCATTTTGGTCAGCATCGTGGGGCTTGTCGTCATCGGACTGGTGACATGGTCGATCGTGCGCTACCGGGTTCGCGGCGACGGGGAGCCTCCGCAGGTCGAAGGCAGTCGAACCATGGAAATGATCTACACCGGAATTCCATTGGCCATCATGGTTACCCTGTTCGTCTACACCGTGCGGACGATGAACCGGGCCGAGCCGTCGACGATTGGCCAGGATCCGGAACTGGTCATCATCGGCCATCAATGGTGGTGGGAAGTTCGATATCCGTTGGCGGGCGTGGTGACGGCCAACGAAATTCACTTGCCCCTCGGCCGGCCGCTGGTGGCCGAGCTTCGTTCCGCGGACGTGATCCACGAGTTGTGGGTGCCGCGGATAGGTCCGAAGCTCGCGGACGTTCCCGGGCAGACGAATCGCCTGCTGATTGAGAGCAACTCGGTCGGAACATTTTTGGGGGAATGCGCGGAATTTTGCGGTGCGGGGCATGCTTGGATGCGCGTGCGGGTCATCGTCCAACCGCCGGACCAATTCCGCCAGTGGGAGAAAGACCAGCGGCGTCCGCCCGGACCGGTCCGGGGCGACGCGGCGCGGGGCCGGCAACTTTTCCTGTCACGCACGTGCATTCAATGTCATTCCATTGAAGACACCTCCACCGAAGGACACGCCGGCCCGGATTTGACCCACGTCGCCTCGCGCGCGACCCTCGCCGCCGGCGCACTGGAGAACACCCCGGATAATCTGAGGAAGTGGCTGCGCGACCCCCAGCTCGTCAAGCCCGGATGTCACATGCCCAACATGCAACTCAGTGCCGATGAGATCAATGAACTGACGGCATACCTGGAGTCGCTGAAATGACGGACGTGCCGCTCGATCTGGCTCCGACGGTTCTGCCAGAAGCGGCGGCGGCGCATTCTCCCGGCTGGTATCGGTGGGTCGCGTCGGTCGATCACAAACAAATCGGCATCATGTATCTCTTCGTCGTCCTGGGCTTCCTGCTGGTGGGAGGCGTCGAGGCGATGTTGATGCGGATTCAACTGGCCATTCCCAATAACCATTTTCTTTCGCCCGATGTCTATGACCAGCTTTTCACGCTGCACGGCACGACAATGATATTCCTCGTTGTCATCCCGCTAGGATTGGGCCTGGCCGTGTACATGGTTCCGTTGATGATCGGGGCGCGCGACATGGCGCTGCCCCGGCTGAACGCGCTGAGCTTTTGGATGACGTTGTTCGGCGGGCTGCTTCTTTATATGAGCGTTGCCACCGGACATGCGCCGCCGGCCGGTTGGTTCAGCTACCCGCCGCTCAGCGAGCAGCCCTATTCCTATTACCCGGGCATGGATTACTGGTTGCTGGGTCTTCTGACCATCGGCGTCGGAACGCTCACGACCGCGATCAATCTGATCGTTACCATCTTCACGCTGCGCGCCCCTGGGCTGACCATCCGCCGGTTGCCGCTGTTTGTCTGGATGATGCTGGTGGACTGCTTCATGATCGTCTTCGCCCTGCCGGTGTTGAACGCGGCGCTGGTGATGCTGCTGGCCGACCGGCAACTCGGCGCGCACTTTTTCAGGCCCAGTTCCTTCGGATCAGCGATTTTGTGGCAGCATTTCTTCTGGGGATTTGGTCACCCCGAAGTGTACATCATGATCGTCCCCGCCTGGGGCATCATCTCGGAGGTCATCCCGGTCTTTTCGCGCAAGCCGATCTTCGGCTACACGTTCGTCGCGATGTCCACGGTGGCGATAGCGCTGTTGAGCTTCGGCGTGTGGGCCCACCACATGTTCACCATGGGCCTGCCGATGCCCCAGTATTATTTCTTCTCCGCGGCCAGCATGTTGATCGCGGTGCCGACCGGCGTGAAAATTTTCGCCTGGATTGGAACCATGTGGGGCGGAGCCATCCGCTTCACCACCTCGATGCTCTTCGCCATCGCGTTCCTGATTCAGTTCACGCTCGGCGGGCTGTCGGGAATCATGTTCGCGGCCGTTCCCATCGACTGGCAGTTGCAATCGTCCTATTTCCTGGTGGCCCACTTCCATTACGTGCTGTTCGGCGGGGCCTTTTTCGGGTTTCTGGCGGGATTCTATTACTGGTTCCCGAAAATTTCCGGGCGAATGCTATCGGAGCGAATCGGCAAATGGCATTTTTGGACGACCGTGATCGGTTTCAATGCCACCTTCATGGTCCAGCACGTCCTGGGCATGCAGGGAATGCCGCGCCGGGTCTATACCTATCCGGACATTCCAGGATGGTTTCCCATGAATCTCCTGTCCACGATCGGCGCCGCGATCCTCAGCGTTTCGATGCTGATCTTGCTATGGAACATCTGGCGCAGCCTCCGGCAGGGCACGGCGGCGGGAGACAATCCATGGGAGGCGTGGTCGCTGGAATGGGCGACGACTTCGCCGCCGCCGCCGCACAACTTTGATCTCGTCCCGCCGGTGCGGGGCGCCGGCCGTTATGGAACCTGCGCATCCTGCGGCGCAAACGAAAACCGCCAATGTCCCAATGGACGCGCGGCGGACCGTCGCCGGCGAAGAGCGGCGCGCCTGGAATGGGTTTCCACCAACAAGCCGCGAGCTTCCATGGCCCTGTTTCTCGCCTCCGAGTCGCTGTTTTTCCTCATGATCATCATCGCATTCATTTATTTCCACGGGGTCGGGGGCGGCCCGACGGCGCATCAGTCGCTCCATCCGCTTTCGACCGGCTTATACAGCATCTTCCTCTTCGCAAGCAGCTTCACGATCTGGCGGGCCGGAGCCGGGGCCGCGAAGGAGCAAATGGGCCGCCTGCGAGGGTGGTTGCTGGCCACCATTATTCTCGGTCTGACTTTTCTTATTTTTCAGAGCCGGGAGTTTGCGATCCTGATCCATCAGAACGTCACGATCGGAAGCAATCTGTTCGGCAGCACGTTCTTCACGCTGACGGGTTTGCACGGCTTGCACGTGGCGGCCGGATTGGTGATGCTTGCCGTGCTGTACGTCCTTCTGCTGGGCCGCCGCATCCGCGATCCTCAATCCCCGCTGGAGACGATCGGGATTTATTGGCATTTCGTCGACATCGTGTGGGTCGTGATTTTTTCGATCGTTTACCTCTGGGGGGCATTATGACCTTCTGGAAAACCGTCTTGCTCGAATGGGATTGGGAGCCTTCCATCATCGCCGGATGCGCGGCGCTGCTCATCGGCTACGCCGCGGCGAGCCGGTTCCGCTTCAAGGGATTCGCCGCGTATTTCATCGCCGGGGTGGTGGTGATGTTCCTGGCCCTGGTCTCGCCGTTGGACACGATGGCCGACAATTACCTGTTCAGCGCGCACATGTTTCAGCACCTGTTGCTGTCGCAGGTGGTGCCGCCGCTGCTGCTGCTGGGAATCCCGGCCGCATGGTGGGAAAGCGTGCTGCGATGGCGGCCGCTGGCGACGGCCGAGCGATTCCTGCGTAAACCGGTGATCGCCTGGTTGTGCGGGATCGTCGCCTTGTGGATCTGGCACTGGCCGCGGCTGTTCGACCTGGCGCTGCGGAACGAAAACGTGCATATCTTTCAGCACCTGTGCTTCATGGTAACCGGCTGCATTTTCTGGTGGCCCGTGGTCAGCCCGTTGCCCGGCCATCGGATGACGACATTCCCGGCGGTTTTCTATCTGTTCACCGCCTGCACGGTCAGTTCATTGCTGGGGATATTTATCACCTTCGCGTCGGCGCAGCTCTATCCGTTCTATGCGTCCGGGGCCGATCCCTTCGGCATTTTAGCGCCGCTGCGATCGCGCATTTCGCTTCACCAGGACCAGCAGTTCGGCGGTTTGTTGATGTGGCTTCCCTGCTGCCTGATTTACGCCACCGCCATTCTGATCACGCTCGGCCGATGGCACGCATCCGAGGAACAATACGGCGAAGCGCCAATCGGCCAAGTGCCGGCTCGGTCCTGATCTTGGCGGCGCCGGAGCCGGAAGGAGAGTTTGTATGTCGCGGCAGAATCGTCAGCCCTACGTGGCATCGGGCCGGCCCGATTTCTCGCCGGAGGGCGATCGCACGGGTTGGAATGAGCCCAGCCCTCGGAATCCTCCGCAGCCGACGTTTTGGCCGGCGGTGATGGCCCTGGCGATCACGGTCGGGATGTGGGGGATATTGCTGGACTACATCGTCGTTGGCGCCGCGGTTCTACTCTTTGCCATCGCATGCGCTGGCTGGATTGGAGATTTATTACGTGGGTGATGAATCAAAGGCAACTTCCAGCGCCCCGGACTCGAGCAGTTCTGATGGTGCGCAGGGCGCAAGGCCCCCGCGCACCCGTCGATTCGCACACACTTCGCAGGCGTAAGTTCCTGACGCGCGTCACGCTGGGATTGGGCGCAGCCTCGGCGGGGT
This sequence comes from uncultured Phycisphaerales bacterium, assembly GCA_963771925.1. Lineage (GTDB taxonomy): Bacteria > Planctomycetota > Phycisphaerae > Tepidisphaerales > Tepidisphaeraceae > PALSA-1353. Next base: position 48,088 of record CAVYVE010000005.1, on the reverse strand, counting down.
CAATCATCTGGTCTATCCTGGGATTTGTCATCGCTCCAGTGGTTCGCAAGAACAGCACCGCGTGGCGCGACGTAGGTTCCGTGGATGATTTCGCCGTTGGCAGCACGAAAGTGGTGACGTTCCAGGATGCCTCGACGGTTCCCTGGGCGGGATACGCCGGCCGCTCCGCGGCATGGCTTCGGCGGGACAGCAGCGACACATTCACCTGCTTTTCAGTCAACTGTACTCACCTGGGTTGTCCTGTGCGTTGGGAAGAAGGATCGGAACTCTTTATGTGTCCGTGTCATGGTGGGGTCTACTACAAGGACGGCATCGTCGCGGCCGGGCCGCCGCCAAAACCGCTTCCGCGCTATAACGTGCGGATCAAGAATGGAAAAGTTCAAGTGGAGGCCAGTTCAATCCCCCTGACATTGTGAGATCGGACGAGAAACGCAAATGGCCCCCGACGACGAACCAACCCCGCAGGAATCTCCCGAAGCAAAGCCTTCCTCCGAGCAGAATTGGGGGGTTCGGATCACGGAAGACATCGCCGATTGGATCGAGGACCGCACCGGACTGGTCTCAACGATCGGAAAGATCCTGCGGCATCCGGTTCCTCCGCGCTGGCTGGATGTATGTCTTCGGCAGTGCGACACTGACGGCGTTCATGATTCAAGTCGTCAGCGGTATCGCGCTGGCATTAATTTATGTCCCATCCACTTCGCAGGCATACAGCACACTTCAATATATCACTCACGTCGCCACGTTCGGTCGAGTGCTCAGAGGGATGCACTATTTCGGCGCCTCGGCGATGGTGCTGCTGGTCGGTATTCACATGGCCCGGGTCTTCCTTACCGCCTCCTACAAATATCCGCGCACCGTGAATTGGTTCACCGGATTGGTGCTGCTGTTTCTCACACTCGGCATGGGGTTCACCGGACAACTCTTGCGGTGGGATCAGGACGGCGTCTGGTCGGTTGTGGTCGGAGCCGAGCAGGCGGCCCGCACACCCTGGATCGGTAAATGGCTCGCTCGCCTGGTGCTTGGCGGCGATACGGTCGGCGGCACCACGCTGAGCCGGTTTTTCGCCGTTCACGTCTTCTTTATCCCCGGCCTGATCTTCGCCTTCATAGCGGTGCATCTCTACCTGGTGCTCCGGCACGGAATCTCCGAACCCCCTAAAGTCGGCGAGCCGGTCGATCCCAAAACTTATAAAACGCGATATGAAGACATGCTGAAAAAGGAGGGAGTGCCGTTCTTCCCTGACGCGATCCTGCGCGACGCGGTTGTTACATTGGCGCTTTGCCTGACGGTCCTTGCCCTGGCGATCTTCATCGGTCCGCCACAGCTCGGCAAGCCGCCAGACCCCACTTTGATTGACGCGGTTCCACGGCCCGACTGGTATTTGATGTGGTATTTCGCCGTCCTGGCGCTGCTCCCACACGGAACCGAGAAATACCTCATTATCGCCATTCCGCTCCTGCTGTTCATTGTACCATTATTCCTGCCGCTGCTCTTTCCCAAGGGCGAACGAAGCATCCGGCGGCGTCCCTGGGCGCCGGTCATCGTGTTCGCCACGGTCGTGATCATTGCCGGGCTTTGGCGATTGGCTGCACAGGCGCCTTGGACGCTGCGCTTTAAGACGCCGCCGCTTCCAATGTCGATCGTGCGCTCCCAAGACAAGCTGGTGATTCGCGGCGCGAATCTGTTTTACACAAAATCATGCCTTTATTGCCACATGATCGACGGCCAGGGGGGCATACGTGGACCGGACCTGAGTTCGGTTGCCGATCGGCTCAATCGCGACCAAATGATTATCAGAATATCGAACGGCGGCTACAACATGCCCGCCTACACCTACAACATGAAGGCGGACGAATTAAAGGCCATTCTCGCCTTTTTGGAAACGCGCAAAGGGGGCGGTGAGTTCTCGCCCCATTCGGTTTCGCAAGTGCCGTAACGCCAATGAAAGTCCGCTCAAAATGGTCTGACATAAAAATTTGCCGCGGCTCGTCGGGGTCGCAGAAAAAGTCAACATGAATAATTCGAATCACGCGCCAGGAAAGCCTGGAGTTGCGCCGCATTGGACGACCAGTCGCAAGAATGGGGTTGGAACCGCTCGAGGATTGGGCAGTCATGTCTGGTTTGCGACGAGTCATGGCATCCTGGGAGAAATTTATTATCCGCGGATTGATCGAGCATCGGTCAAGGACATGGGGATGCTCGTTACAGACGGCGAATCTTTTTTCTCCGAAGAGAAAACCGACACGAATTCAAAAGTGTCTTGGATCAAAGAAGGCGTACCCGGCTTTCAGATAGTCAACACCTGCAAACAACGCCGCTACGTCATTCAGAAGCTGATCATTGCGGACCCCCGTCGGCACGTCGTCCTGCAGAAAACCAAATTCAAGCCGCTTGAGGGGTCAATCGACGATTATCATCTCTACGTCTTGCTGGCCCCGCATCTCGGAAATCGCGGCATGGGTAATAACGTGCGCGTCGGGGATTTCAAAGGTGTGCCCATGCTGATGGCCGAACATGATGGCGACGCTTTAGCAGCCCGTGGTTTTAATCCATTTCCAGCGGGGGCGAGTAAACCTCAGGCCGCCAATGGCGCGGTCGGCGGAAATACTTTTTCGATCTTCCACGTCGCCCGTTTCGTCCAGATCGTCGCCACGATGCTCCAAAGGCTCAGCATCAGGCCAAAAATCGACGCGAAAAGCCCCTGCAACCTCCGGGGCTTGCCGATTCCGATCAATCGGCGCATGACCAGCCCCAGGTTGAACCCGCCGACGTGGATCAGCAGTCGTTTGGCGATGTTGTCGTGATGCCGCAGATGCGTCCGTCGCATCGCGCCGGTTTCATAGGCGTGGGCGAAGGAGCGTTCGATCAACTCGCCTCGCTTGCGCATCAGCCGCTTGCCGCGCTCGCCGCGGATTCTCCGCCGGTTGGCGTACACCGCCTCCTGGGCCTGGGGCTCGTCGCTCCAGTCCCTCCGGCCGCGATCCGGCTCGCTCACGTAGGAGCGGATGTTCATCTCCTCCAGGTCCGTCATCGTCTCGTTGCTGTGATATCCCTTGTCCGCCACCACCTCGCTCATCCAGTTCTCGTCGCATCTTGTCTTCCGTCCGCGCATCGTCGGCCACTGCACGCAGGTTCTCCGTCGCCGCGATCGACCGTTTCCATGATCGTCGTCGTGTCGCCCAGATCCGCCCCTTGCAGCGTCACCGCCAGCACCGCGCCGCTCTCCATGTCCACCGCGTGCTCCGCCTTGTGGGCCAGGTGCGTGGAGCCGTCCTTCATCTTGGTGATCTTCGCGTCGGGGTCGTGGGGGTTCTCCCAGTCGTCGTTGCTGGCCTTGTTCTTCCGCTTCCGGTCCAGCTTCGCCAGGTCTTCCCGCGTGGGCGTCTCGATCCCCGACGCCTTGGCCAGTTCCGTCAGAAACTCCTGATAGTTCTGCTTGGTGTCCTTACGCACGATGGACCGCATGGCCGCGTTGGCCTCCAGCGTCGTGGCGTCGATCCCCACCGTCTTGCCGCTGACCAGGTCGTAATCCGCCAGCACCTTCAGCACCCACTGGAACACCTCCTGATGCGTCTCCAGGTCGATCAGCCGTCGCGTGCGGCTAGATCGTCGAGTGCTCCGTGCTCAACTCATCGAGGCGGTATCCCACGAAGCGATCGCAGCGACAGCGAATCGGAGCAGCGCCAGGCGATGCCGCGTTCGGAGTCGATCCCCTCGAAGTAGCCGATCAGCAGCAGCCGGAAATATTTCCCCGGCGCCAGCGACGGCCGGCCGATCTTCTCCTCGTAGAACTTGGCGCACAGCCCTTCGACGAACGCGTCGAACTTCCAGCCGGCCAGCACTTCGTTGAGCTTGGCATAGAACGGATGAGCCGCCGACTGCGGCAGCTTCGCCGCCGGGATGAACAGGGGTTGTTGATCGTGCGATTTGCGTTTGCCCATGGCCATGCCGAGTCCTCCGTGACTGCGACGGACAGCAAATTAGCGCCCGGGTCAAAAAGATTCCAGTGGATAAGTCGGGGCGAACGGACTAAAACCACGGGCGGCTGGCTTGCTCGGCCCCCTGGCTTCGTCGGTCGGCTGGCTATGTCGGCGTTTCAGACGGCTGGCAGGATCTCCATGCGCATAAGCGAATGCAATGGGAATACGATTGTGCTGACGACGGCGATGTAGCGCTTACGGGTGAGATCGATCTGTCAACCGGTAGGGAATTCCTGCTGGCGCTCGGTTTCGGCCGAAATGCAAATGAGGCGGCCCACCGCGCCCGATCCAGCCTTGCAGAGGGTTTCGAGGCGTGTCGTGTGTTGTATGAAAAGGAATGGACGGATTGGCAGAAATCACTTCATGCGTTGGAATCGCGCGGAAAATCCAAAAGCAGCGCGTATCGCGTTAGCACCGCGGTCCTGGCCACTCATGAATCAAAGGATTTCCAAGGCGGCACTATTGCCAGTTTGTCGTTTCCATGGGGCGAGGTTCACGGCGACAAGGATCAAGGCGGTTATCATCTCGTCTGGCCGCGCGATGCCTACGAAACAGCAAGCGCGCTACTCTCCGCGGGCGCGACAGATGAAGTAATTCGCGCGTGAATTTCTTCGAAACAACACAGGAACCGGATGGACATTGGCCGCAGAACATGTGGCTCGACGGCACTCGCTTCTGGAAAAACATTCAACTTGATGAGACGGCCGCCCCGATTCTGCTGCTTGATCTCGCTCGGCGGAATGAAAAGGTCGATGCAGCCGAACTGAAACGGCTCTGGCCGATGGTGCGGAAGGCCGCCGCATACATCGTGCAAACCGGACCTTCCACGCCGGAGGATCGTTGGGAAGAAGATGCGGGACTTACAGCCTACAGCCTCGCCTGTATGATCGCGGCCCTGCTTATTGCCGCCGATATGGCGGACGCAAACAAGGAACAAAGGCTTGGGACCTATCTCCGGGAAACGGCGGACGCGTGGAACGATTCGATCGAGCGATGGACCTATGTTCAAGATACCGAACTAGCCGCCAAGGCGGGCGTGAAGGGTTATTATCTGCGCATCGCGCCGCCGGAGACGCTTTCCGGAGAGACACCCGTCACCGACGTGAAATTCACAATTCCAAATCTTCCCGATGGCCGCGGAACTTTTGCGGCATCTGAAATCGTGAGCGTCGATGCACTGGCGCTGGTCCGGTTTGGATTGCGCGCCGCCGATGATCCGAAGATAAGAAACACGGTGCGTGTGATCGACGCGGTATTGAAGGTGGAAACACCCAAGGGACCGTCGTGGCACCGATACAACCACGATGGATATGGTGAGCACGCCGACGGCAGCCCGTTCGACGGCGCTGGCATAGGACGCATTTGGCCGCTATTTGCCGGAGAACGTGCCCACTTCGAACTGGCAGCGGGAAACATAAAGAAGGCGCGCCGGCTGCTCGGAGTTATGGAGGCGCTGGCCGGCGACAGTGGGCTGATTTCCGAGCAGGTGTGGGATGCAGCGCCGGTCCGCGAAAAAGATCTCCGTCCCGGACGCCCAAGCGGATCGGCGCGCCCTTTGGTCTGGGCACATGCCGAGCACGTCAAGCTTCTTCGTTCGCTCAAGGACGGAGCCGTCTTTGATAGGCCGCCTCAGACCGTGAAGCGGTACCTGGTCCATCATAAGCATTCATCACACTTCCCCTGGCGCTTCGAAGCGCAGATACAGAAATTGCCAAAGGGACTGACCTTGCGCATAGAAACCTCCGCGGCGACTATGGTTCATTGGTCCATCGATGATTGGGAAAACGCCAAAGACACCCACTCATGCGACTCAGGCATCGGGCTATTCGTGTCGGACCTGCCGACAAAATCGCTGCCGATCGGCGCTCGTGTCGTCTTTACGTTCCACTGGCGCGACGCGGATCGTTGGGAAGAGAAAGTCTTCTCGGTTGTCGTCGCGGCCGCGCTCACCTAATCGGCGAGATACCATGACAAATGCGCCTGTGATCGAGCGTCTTGACGTTGCGACCTATCGCATCCCAACTGATGCGCCGGAATCCGATGGAACCCTGCAGTGGGATCATACGGATGTGGTTGTCGTTCATGTGACGGCCGGCGGCTCGACCGGACTTGGATGGTCTTATGCCGCCAAGGCTGCGTCGGAAATGATTGAAGGCATTCTACGGGACACGGTCGTCGGCCGATCGGCGTGCGCCGTCGAAGGCGCATGGGCCGCGATGAATCACAGCCTTCGCAATGCCGGCGTTCCCGGCGTGGGATCGATGGCCGTCGCCGCCATCGACATCGCTCTTTGGGATCTCAAGGCGAAACTGCTGGACGTGTCACTGGTTGATCTGTTCGGCTCAGTTCGCGAGGGCGTCGAGATTTATGGCAGCGGTGGATTCACCAGCTACAGCGATGAACGGCTTGCGGAGCAACTAGGCGCGTGGGCGGCCGAGGGGATCGGCCGGGTAAAAATGAAGATTGGCCGCGATCCTGCCGCCGATCCTCGTCGCGTACGGCGTGCGCGCCAGGCGATTGGCGAAAAGGTCGAGCTTTTCGTCGACGCCAACGGCGCCTACTCGCGGAAACAAGCATTGGCGATGGCCGCACGCCTGGCAGATGAATTCAATGTCTTGTGGTTTGAAGAGCCGCGCCCATCGAACGATCTAGAGGGTCTGCGGCTGCTTCGGAATCGTGGTCCGGCCGGGATGGACATTGCCGCTGGAGAGTATGGAGATACGGTCGGCTACTTCCGTCAAATGCTTGAAGCCGGCGCGGTGGATTGTCTTCAGGCCGATGCCACGCGCTGCGGGGGATATACAGGGTTTCTCAAAGTGGCCGCTTTGTGTGAGGCATTTCAAATGCCGCTGTCGGCGCATTGTGCTCCGCAACTGCATTGTCATGTCGCTTGCGCCGTTCGGCCATTGCGGCATGTTGAATATTTTCACGACCACAATCGCATTGATCGAATGCTCTTCGGGAGCGTCCTTGAGCCCAGAACCGGCATGCTCTACCCCGACAGAAGTCAACCAGGGCATGGAATGACACTCAAATCTACCGATGCCAAGAAATACTTAATCTGAGCGAAATATGATTATTCGTGTTTTGTTGGAACTGATCGTTATTGTTGACACGGTTCGAAAGGCGCCTGACGCCGTGAAGCCCGCGAATCTTCATCGACGCCAAAGTCTCCAAAAAGCAGCGCGCCGAATAAACCTTTCAAATGTCGGGTTTGCTGGCGCCAACCCTTTTTGCACCTTCAACACTATTTGTCGTCGGAATGAGGCATCAAATTCTTCACCATTCCCTTCACGGCCTGTTTGATAATGCCGGCCTCGTTCGGGTCCCCGCGAAGGATGGTCTCGGTGAAATTCTTCGCTTCCTTCAGCGTGATGTGGGGCGGGATCGTCGGCGTATCCGGATCCGTGATGGCCTCGAGAACCACCGGCCGATCGCTGGAAAGTGCGCGATCCCATGCATCGGCGATCTCTTCCGGCTTCTCGACGCGGATGCCCCGGAGACCGAGTGATTCGGCGTAGGCGGCGTAAGGGAAATCCGGGATTTCCTGACTGGCGACGAAGCGGATGTCGCCCATCATGATGCGCTGTTCCCAGGTAACCTGGTTCAAGTCACGATTGTTTAGCACCAATGTGATCCAGCGCGGATCAGACCATTCTTTCCAATACTTCGCCACGGTGATGCAGGCGTTCAGTCCGTTCATTTGCATCGCGCCGTCGCCAGTGACGGCAATGCAGACTCGGTCGGGGAAACAAAATTTCGCTCCGACCGCGTAAGGCACGGCCGCGCCCATCGAGGCGAGATTGCCGCTGCCGCTGGCCATCATGCCGCGGCGAATTTTCAGGTCGCGCGCATACCAGTTGGCGGTTGTGCCACTGTCGGCGGCGAGGATGCAGCGGTCCGGCAACTTTGGACTCAGTTCCCAGAACACGCGTTCGGGATTGAGCAGTCCGTTGTTGCCGTCCATCATCGCGCGCGATTCAGTGACCTTCCACCATTTCTTTACGTTCTCAATGATCGTGTCCTGCCAGGCGCGGTCGGCCTTCCGCTGAATCAAGGGGATCAGCGCTGCAAAGTTTGCTTGGAATCGCCCTTGAGGTTTACGTCCATGGGGAACCGCAGGCTGAGCAGCCGCCCATCAATGTCAATCTGAATTCCCTTTACCTTCCCTGCCGGTGGATAAAACTCTCCATACGGGAAGCTGCTGCCGACGACCAGCAGTGTGTCACAGTCCTGCATCATGTCCCAGCTTGGCTTGCTGCCGAGCAAGCCGATGTGGCCCGCGCAAAAAGGGACCTCCTCCGGCACGACCGCCTTGCCGAGCCAACTCTTGGAAATTCCGGCGCCGAGCAGTTCAGCAATTTGAATGACCTCGTCCTTGGCGTCGAGCGCCCGGCGCCGACGAGCATCGCCACCTTCTTACCCTCGTTCAGAATCTTCGCCGCCGCCGACAAATCCGGCTTTTGCGGCACGATGTACGGCACGGGACAACCGATGCCCGTCAGCGCGTGATCGTGCTTCTGCGGCGGTTCAGGGACGGCGGTTTCTTCCTGGATATCTTTCGGAAAGATCAGGCACGTGACGGTCCGTTGATCCAGCGCAATGCGCATCGCGCGATCGACGCAATGCCGCACGGCCGCGGGACTCATCACCGTCACGCAGTATTCGCTGGCGACATCCTTGAACAGCGACTGCAGATCGACCTCCTGCTGATATTGGCTGCCGATCGCGGTGGTAGCGGATTGTCCGACGATGGCAACGACCGGCTGGTGGTCCATCTTTGCATCGTACAAACCATTCAGTAGATGGATCGCGCCTGGGCCGCTCGTGGCCATGCACACGCCGACTGTGCCGGTGAATTTCGCGTGGGCCGACGCCATCCACGCCGCAAGTTCTTCGTGGCGAGACTGGATGAATCGCGGCTTGTCCTCATTTTTCCGCAGTCCCGCGAGGATGCCGTTGATGCCGTCGCCGGGGAAAGCGTAAATGCGATCGACTCCCCACTCCTGCAATCGCTGCATGATGTACTGGCCGACGGTAACAGACATGTTGGAGTCCTTTCGGTTTTGAACGTTGATCGCGTTACATCCGCTCTTTGATGCCGGCTTTGATCAGAAACCAGTTCATCGGATACGTCGTCGCCAAGCCGGCGATCATGCCGATCTGCATCATGAACCAGAAGACGACCGAATTGGCTTCCAGGTGTGGATGGAAGATCAGCTTCTGATAGATTGCCATCCACGCATACATCCCGACTTGGAAAGCGATAAGCGAAAATGTATCCACTTTGACCGCCGCCCAAATTCCCGCACCCGGCGAAAGATGTCGCATCGGCACGATCGCGAAGTATTGAAAGACGATGCCCAGCAGATAAGCGAGTGCGAAATCGAACACGTATGAGGTCAGCAATGTCGACCCGAGTAGCGCGGTTGCGCCAAGCAGGTACAACGCGCTATCTGAAATGATGTCGCCCGCCATGCAGCCGGCACCGCAATGCGTGGCGGCGAGAAAGGCGGATTGCCACATGGGGTGATCCGTGTGCATTCTTTCCATCTGCGGCATTGGCATTCGCATCGCGCCGCCAAAAGCGGAGTAGGCAACCAGCGCGAGCGGGCCGCCATAGAGTGCGGTCAGCGGCCAGACGACGTTCATGATCGCCATGTGTTGTCTTCGTCCGGTTGCAATGTCGATCAGGATGACCAGCGCTGATGACGGCGAGGCCGGTCGAAATCCACGCGACGGCGATGAGGGCTGGAGTCGGCATGGCGGCGAGAATTTGCGGAGATTCAAATGGTCGCATCGATCATGCCATACGTCGCCGCCGTCGCGACCCCATAGGCCACATGGCGAAGCATCTCGCCGGCAATCTCGGGAAACTCCTGTTTCCACACGGGTTTGGTCAATCCCACTGTCGGAAGCCAGCCGAGATACCCAGCGGCATAAACGACCGAACCAAGGACCATGCCATCCGCCAGCGCCGAGCGGTGTTTGCTAGGACGGCGGACAAGCCCGTAAAGCGCGCCGAAGGCCGCACCGTAGGCAAAGGGTGCCGTCATCGCGGCGGCGTGCTCGACCGGCTTGGGGATCGTCGCGATGGTGCCGATGGCATCCTTCGCGGCATGCACCAGAGACTCGCCGGGATCGGTTCCGGTCTTAGCGACCGTCCGAGGCGCATATTTCTGGTCGAACATTCGCATGGCCATCATCGCGGCAGTACCCGCCAGCCCGGCGGCCAAGCCAATGGCACTACAGCGAACAGAACGCGATTTTTCCTGCTTCACGAGAACCAGCCCTTCCGGCGCGGTATGCCGTTCGCCGCCAGTAAGGTCAGACCCAATCCCGCCATTGCAAGACCAGCCCCAATCGCCGCGCGATTCTTTGATGCCCACAACTGGATGCTGAATGAGCGTGCCTTGCTGCTGAACGGTCCACGTGCGCCATGGTCCCCGGCGACGGGTTCCCAAAAGTTATTCGGCTTGGTGTGATCGGCGGGCTCGGGGAGCATAGAACCCTCCCACGCCGCGGTGGCCAGATAACGGTCAAGCAGACCAGGAATGACTTTCTCGCCCAGCGTCGCTTCCACGGTGGTGTAGCCGACCATGATCTCCCGCCGATTATTCTCAGCCGCAAACAGAATCGCGTCGGCGGCCACCTCCGGCTCAAAGATCGTGCCGGTCGGGCGGGCCTTGTGCGGCATTTTGTTTTTCGTCCAGATGAACTGCGTGGTGTTTAGCGCAGGCATGTTGACGACCGACATCTGCACTTTGCTCTTTTGATGAATCAGCTCGCTGCGGACGGATTCAATCAAACCTTGAATGGCATGCTTGCTCGCACAGTAGGCGCTTTGCAATGGGATAGACCGGAACGCGAGGGCCGACCCAACCTGAATGATCGTCCCGCGATCGCGCTTCATCATGCGTTTGAGCGCCGCGTGCGTGCCGTAGGCATTGCCGAGAAACGTCACCTCGACGACGTGCCTGAATTCATCGGGCGTCATGTCCATGAATGGGCTGTACATCGACACCATGGCGTTGTTCACCCACAGGTCGATCGGCCCGAATTCGCGCTCGGCTTGTTCCGCTGCGGCCTCCACCTGATCGAAGTGGCTGACATCCGTGGGGATCGCCAGCGCCTGCCCGCCCCGGGATTTCACGTCTCGCTTAGCGCCGGCCAACCCGTCTTCGCCGCGCGCGAGCAAAACAACTTTCGCCCCTCGCTCGCCAAGCTTTCGGACGGTTGCGCGACCGACGCCGCCGGATGCTCCGGTTACCACCGCCACGGTTTGACGACCAATTTTCATGCGATTCCTATCTCATCAGTTTTGGGCGTGTTCTGGATTTTCTAGCCAGGTGAATCACGAATAGACCGGCGGCCGCGGCAATGCCGAGCGTAACGGCGGCTCGCGCCATGCCGGCGTGCATCGCCTTTTTGCGAGCGGCGACGATCGGTGCTTCAGGATGTTTCTGCGGCACATCGCGATGCAGCGCCATCTGCAGCACCTGCGCGATATGCAGCGGCGTGCGGTCGGTCTGCTGCTCAATCTGTTCCTGACAACTGAATCCGTCGGCAATGATCAGCTCATCGTCCGGCGCTTTGCGGACTTCGGGCAGCAGCATACGTTCGCCCGCGGCGACGCCGACTTCATAATGGTCGTTTATTTTCTCGTACCCGAACGCGCCCGCCATGCCGCAGCAGCCGGCATCGGGATGTTCGTGCGACAGGTGCATTTTGTCGAAGATTTCTTTTTCAGCGAAGAGCTTTCCGAACTCCTTGTCATTCAGCGCGTCGAGCGCCTTCTGATGACAGTGGCCATGAACGATCGCCTTGCGCTTCAGCGCCGGCAGACGGTAATCTGGAGCCTTTTTCCGCAGGAAATCGGCCAGAGTGAAGGTGAGATCGGCCAATCGCTTGGCATCTTCGCTGTTGGGCATGAGATTGCCCAGCTCATCTTTGAATGCCGCCCAACAACTCGGCTCGAGGACCACCATCGGCAAGCCGGCGTCGTAATAAGGCCGCAGTGCGTCGAGCATCTCGTACCCACCAGCGTTTGGCCATGCCGAGGAAGCCGTAGTCGTAAAGCGGCCGCCCACAGCAGACATCCGCCATCGGCACGTGCACGAAGAAGCCGGCGTCTTCCAGCACCTCCATCGCGGCGATGGCCACGTCCGGATGGAAGTGATTGTTGAAGGTATCCGCGAACAACGCCATCGGCAGTGCCGCCGGGATTTTTCGGCTGATGCGAGCGAAACCATTGCTTGAATGACTGTGGCGCGAATGCGGGAATGACACGCTTGGGATGGACGCCCGCGATCAATTTGGCGATCGAGCTGAGGCCAGGCATTTGCGTGCACAGGTTCGCCATCGAGGGGGCGAATGATGCCAGACTCGACCAAATGTGGATCCACCCGAACGCATACATATGCCGTGGGCGCAACTTGCCTTGATAGTAATGGCTGAGGAATTCCGCTTTGTAGGTCGCCATATCCACATTGACGGGACAGTCACCCTTGCAGCCTTTGCAACAGAAGCAGAGGTCGAGCGAGTCCTTCACTTCCTCGCTCTTCCAGCCGTCGTCGATCACTTCGCCGTTCATCATTTCAAAGAGCATGCGGGCGCGGCCGCGGGTGGAATCCTTCTCTTCGCGCGTCACCATGTAGGACGGGCACATCGTGCCTCCGCCTTCACGACGGCAGGCGCCGACACCAACGCATCGCAAGGCTGCGCGGGCGAAGCTGTGTCGGTCGGCGGGGTAGGAGAAGTAGGTTTCGGGCTGCGGCGGGTTGTAATCCGTGCCGATCCGCATGTTCTCGGTGATCCTGTAGGCCGGTCCGTCGAGATTAATCACCTTGCCGGTGTTCATTCGGTTGGCGGGATCCCAGATGCGTTTGAACTGCTTGAACGCGCCGAACAGTTCGTCGCCGAACATCTTGGGCAGGAATTCCCGCGAGCCTGACCGTCGCCATGTTCGCCGGAGGCAACGCCGCCGAACTTCACGACCAGATCGACCGCTTCGTGCATGAACTTCTTGTAGGTCTCGATACCCGGCTGCGTGTAGAGATCAAATCCGACGCGGCAGTGAATGCAGCCCTGTCCCATATGCCCGTAGAGCGATGGGTTGTAGCCGTATTTGCGGAACAGAGGGCGCAGTTCGCGGAGATACGGAGCGACATTTTCTACCGGCACGGCCGAGTCCTCAAACCCGGGCCATGTGTCGGGGTGTTCGGGAATCCATGCTGTGCTGCCGAGGCCGCCTTCTCGAACGTCCCAGATCATTTTTTCTTGCTCGGGATCGTCGTATAGTTTCATGATCGACCGGGGCACGTTGGCCAAGCCCGCTTACATGCGCCATCATCCGATTGGCCTGATCGTCTGAATCCTCTTTGGATTCGCCCCCAAACTCGACGAGAAGAAATGCCGGACCCTTTGGAAGAATTGCCAACGCGGCACTTTCGTCGCCCTTCTGTTTAACATATTCAAACAGCAGCTCATCGATGCCTTCACATGCGGTCGGCTGGAACGGCAGCACTTCCAGCGCGCATTCGGCGGCGGTGTAGATATCCTCGAAGCCAAGCATCACGACGCTGCGAGCTTTCGGCGCCGGCACGAGATGAAGGGTCGCTTCCAGCACGGTGATAAGCGTCGATTCGGAACCCACCACGGCGCGGGCGACGTTGAAGCCGTTCTCGGGTAGTAAATCGTTGAGGTTGTAGCCCGATACGCGGCGTTCGAGCTTGGGGAATTTCTCCCGGATGGCGTTGCCGTACCGATCGACGAGAGCTTTGAGCGCGGCATAAATCTCCCCCTGCCGGCCGCCGCCGCGGATGAGGGCATCGAGCTTTTCCGGTGTGGTTGGACCGACGTGCATCCGTGTGCCGTCGTACAGCAGCACGTCGAGCGCGTGCGTATTGTCGCTCATGCGCACGCCAAGACCGTACTTTTTGCTCAGCAGTGAGTGACTGCCACAGGAGTTGTTGCCAAGCATTCCTCCGATCGTGCAGCGGCTGTGCGTTGCCGGATCGGGCCCGAAGAAAAGGCCGGCTTCTTTTTTTGCAGTCTCGCGAAAATGATCGAGAACGCAGCCCGGCTGCACATGTCCCAACTTGTTGGCCGCATCGATCTTGACGACATCGTGCATGTATTTCGAAAAATCCATCAATACGGCGACGTTGCAGCACTGGCCGGCCAGACTTGTCCCGCCGCCGCGCGCAAGAATCGGTGCGCCGTGCTCGCGGGCGATTCGCATCGTCGTTTCGACATCCTGCACGTGCCGTGGAATCACCACGCCGATCGGCACCTGGCGATAGTTCGAGCCGTCGGTGGCATATAACGCTCGCGTTGCTTTATCGAAGCGAACTTCACCGTCTAACAGTTCTTTAAGCGACGCTTCAAGCTCAGCCGATTCTGTCGCGGCAATGGCGGTTCGCGAATCGTCCACTTCCAAACGATGAAAGCGGGTTGATTCGCTCCGATTCCGTAAGACGGTGAGTTTTGCCATGATATTCTCGGTCTTATCTTCATCGCTTCCACGTTCGTAATTTGGCCAAAGGGCCCGCGGCTCAGTGCGGTTGCAAGCCGCGTTCTAACTCCTCAATGATTTCTTTTATTCCGACCAGTGGCTTTAGAACAACGTCAAAATTAATGACACGACAAATTTTGCGATCGTTATCCCGAATAAGATGTCTTTGAAGCTGGCAGCGGCGCTGCCAAGTAAATGCCGAACTGCCCACGGTGTATTTATGCGCCCGTGCCCTTATATCGTTAACGGCCTTTGCAGGGCCCGGTTTTCCGCGGCTGGCTTGATGGAAGACGGTAATACTGAAACCTTGTAAGATGACCCGGATCGCAAAGCATTCCCCGCATAATTCCTCGCATCAAGCATCTCCGCTGGATCTGGATCGCTGATATGGCTGGTGTTCGCAAATGGTTTTCCAGTCTCGGAATTACCGAACATCGGCTATTCCTCGTGGCCGTCGCACTCAAGGCAATCGATGGAGCGATGGAGCTTTGTGCGGGGATCACCGAACACTTCAATTTTATCCTGTTGTTCCTAACGTGTATCGACGGCTTGATCGTCCCGACCATTTTGCTGGAATATGCGCGGCTTCGCCGGTCCGCACCGCTTCCTGACCTTCACGGTTCGCCAATCTTTGAGCGATCCAAAAGGCGTTCTTATGGCTTTGCTCAAAAAACTCTGGTTCCTGGCGCGACGGACGTTTTCGAAATCATCGGAGGATCGGGTATCCCGACTGGCCGCCTCGCTGGCCTATTATACGGTTTTCTGCATCGCACCGTTGCTGCTCATTGCGGTTCATGTCGCCGCGTTTTTTTTCGGGGAAGGCGCCGCGCGACAGCAGTTGTCGACTCAACTGAATGGACTCATGGGCAAGGAAGCTGCCGGCGCCCTCTTTTCCTTGGTTACCAAAGCATCGACCTCCAGGTCCGACGGAATTATCGCGACGATCTTCACTGTCGTGTTGTTTGGATACGCGGCGATCATTTTGTTCGATGAACTTCAAGCCTCGATGAACACGATTTGGGATGTCGAAAAAAAGCCGACATCCTCCTGGTGGAGAACGCTCCGTGATCAACTGCTCTCCTCGGCAATCATTGTGGCTATCATAATTTTATTCCTGATCTCGCTGCTGATCAGCGCGGCGTTGCCGGCGGTCACTCATGATGTAAGGGGCTATGGTGCGCATCTGGGGGGACCGGTCGACGTGATCGTGTCACTGGTGATCTTCTCGCTGGTCTTCGCCGTCGGTTACAAGTTTCTGCCCGATACGAAGGTCGCATGGAGCGACGTATGGATTGGCGCCGTCATTGCCGGTGGGCTTTTCACCCTGGGGAAGCATTTGCTGGGCGCCTACCTGGCCCGATCGAATGGCACGTCGATCTACGGAGCCACCGGATCGGTCGCGGTCATCCTGGTCTGGGTATATTATTCCGCTCGCGTTTTCTTCCTTGGAGCGGAGTTCACACAAGTCTATAGCTGCCGACACCATATTCGATGATGCGAAAGGGGGGGCTTTGCGATGCTCAGAATTGGCGGTCAAAAATCTGGAAGAACGGCTCGAGCAATCGTTCTTTGAGCGAGCGGTTCTTCCAGTGGTCGTAGGTGATTCGTGCGCTTTTTTGCAGATCGCGTTGAAAATCTTCCTCCAGGCGCGCGGCCATATCGCGATCGCGGATGGCGAGGTTCACCTCGTCATTGAGTCCGAACGAGCGGTTGTCGAAGTTCGTGCTTCCAACCACGGACCAAATGCCGTCGACGACCATCGTTTTTACGTGAATCATCGAGGGCTGATACTCGTATATCTCCGCCCCCGCCTTCAACAGCTCGCCGTATCGGCGTCGGGATGACGCTCGCGTAAAAAGATGGTCGGCATGTTTGCCGGGCGTCAGGACGATGACCTTGACTCCGCGCTCATGCACCGCCTTGACGATCTCTGCCAGAGTGCTGCTGTCCGGCAGAAAATAGGGAGTCGTGATGTGTATCGAGGTGCCCGCACAGGCGAGCAATGTCTGGTACAGGATATGGGCGCGGTTCTGCGCGCAGCCGATGGCGTGCTATTGACCACGATGCCGGAGGATTGCTCTTCCGGCGGCGGTTCCTTGATCCGCGACAACGGAAAGTAGTCGTCATCGGCAAGAATTTCACCCGACGATTCGAGCCAGTTCTCGGCGAAGGTCGATTGCAGACCGGAAACCAGGTTTCCTTTGAAACAAAATACGGTGTCTCGCCAGTACGGATTGCCGTCACGGCCATATAACCAGTCGTCGCCGATGCCCGCGCCACCGGCGAAAGCAACCCGGCCGTCGATCACCAATAGCTTTCTGTGCGTCCGATTATTCCAGCGTTTGAACGTTTTCCATCTTAGCAGCCCGTGGTTTTAATCCATTTCCACCGGGTGCGAGTAAACCTCAGGCCGCCAAGTGCGCGGTCGGCGGAAATACTTTTTCGATCTTCCACGTCGCCCGTTTCGTCCAGATCGTCGCCACGATGCTCCAAAGGCTCGGCATCAGGCCAAAAATCGATGCGAAAAGCCCCTGCAATCTCCGGGGCTTGCCAATTCCGATCAATCGGCGCATGACCAACCCCAGGTTGAACCCGCCGACATGCACCAGCAGTCGCTTGGCGATGTTGCCGTGATGCCGAAGATGCGTCCGGCGCATTGCGCCGGTCTCGTAATTGTGCGCGAAGGATCGTTCGATCAGCTCGCCTCTCTTGCGCATCAGGCGCTTGCCCCGGTTTCCGCGGGTTCTTCGCCGGTTGGCGTACACGGGTTCCCGGGCATGGGACTCCTCGCTCCAGTCCCTTCGTCCGCGATTCGGCTCGCTCACATAGGACCGGATGCTCATCTCCTCCAGATCGGTCATCGTCTCGTTGCTGTGATATCCCTTGTCGGCCACCACCTCGCTCATCCAGTTCTCGTGCAACTTGTCTTCCGTGCGTGCATCATCCGCCACTTCACGCAGGTTCTCCGTCGCGGCGATCACCGTTTCCATGATCGTCGTCGTGTCGCCCAAATCCGCTCCTTGCAGCGTCACCGCCAGCACCGCGCCGCTGTCCATGTCCACCGCGTGCTCGGCCTTGTGGGCCAGGTGCGTGGAGCCGTCTTTCATCCTGGTGATCTTCGCGTCGGGATCGTGCGGGTTCTCCCAGTCGTCGTTGCTGGCCTTATTCTTCCGCTTGCGGTCCAGCTTCACCAGGTCTTCCCGCGTGGGCGTGTCGATTCCCGAAGCCTTGGCCAGGTCCGTCAGAAACTCCTGGTAGTTCTGTTTGGTATCTTTACGCACGATGGAACGCATCGCCGCGTTGGCCTCCAGCGTCGTGGCGTCGATGCCCACGGTCTTGCCGCTCACCAGGTCGTAATCCGCCAGCACTTTCAACACCCACTGGAACACTTCCTGATGCGTCTCCAGGTCGATCAATCGTCGCGTGCGGCTCAGGGTGGAGTGCTCCGTGCTCTTCTCGTCCAGGGCGTATCCCACGAAGCTTCGCAGCGACAGCGAATCGGCACAACGCCAGGCGATGCCGCGTTCGGAGTCGATCCCCTCGAAGTAGCCGATCAGCAGCAGGCGGAAATATTTGCCCGGCGCCAGCGACGGATGGCCGATCTTCTCGGCGTAGAACTTGTGCAGAGTCCCTCGACGAAGGCGTCGAACTTCCAGCCGGCCAATACCTCATTGAGCTTGGCATAGAACGGATGAGCGGCGGATTGGGCGAGATCGGCCGCCGCGACGAAAAGGGGTTGTTGTTGTTGAGATTTGCGTTTGCCCATCGCCATGAGGAGCCTCCATGCTGTGACGGAAGCAAATTAGCGCCTCGGGAGGAAAGATTCCAGTGGATAAGTCGGGGCGAAGGGACTAAAACCACGGGCTGTTAGGGGTTGATACCACGCGACCCTTCCACCGGCATCGCGCAACGGTTTGAAATATGCATCGGGAGTGAACAGGCTTCCGATGGCATCGACGACGAGCTTCACGCGGACGCCATTCCGTGACCGCTCGCTGAGCGCTTCAATGAATTCACGCGCCACCCGGCCACGTTTGAAGATATACGACTCAAGATGAATCGTCTTCGAAGCCTTCGAGATCGCCGCGATCTCGGCGGCATAAAAGTTCGGGCCATCGTCAAGAACTTCAACGGGGTCGCACGCGCGCACTTCAGCGTCGCACAACGCGCCGAGCAACCGAAGAAATTCGGGCGAGTCGATGGAAATCCGGGCGTGCTGATCCGGTAACGAAGCCCCGGCTCGAACAATATCAGCACGACGAGAAATCCCACTACCGTAATGGCAACCAACGCCAGAATGTCGAAAAGCCAAAATACCATTGCAATGTCTCGAACCCGACAAAAGACCGGCCTCATGCTATCGGCCCAGAATGACTACCGGGACAAAACTGAGCTTAAGTGGGGCTGTTAGCGGAAATACTTTCCGCATGAAGCGCGGCGAGCGCCGACTGGTATCGCACTTTTATCTCCGTCAAGTCGGATTGTTCGTGAATTTTTTCGCAACTTTGACGATAGACCATCTCCACATGATGCGAGACCGCCTTACGCTGATCGTCCGTACGGAGCTGTTCGGCGACAGAGGCCAAAACTTCAAGCAAATGCAGGCTCACCGCTACGCTTTCGGCGCCAAACTGCCGAATTTGATTAAACGCGGCATCGACCGGTCCCGAAAACGTCGAGACCTTGGCGATAACGCGGAGCTTACCTTCGTCGTCGTATCGGCGAGGGCTCGGCAACCCGTGACGTGCGACAGCGCCGATCGCGGAGCCTAGCCAATCGAGGCAGTTCATCGCCGTGAACGGATCGTTGATTCCCGGCGAAAGAGTGCGCACGCCGATCTCCACCAGTTGACGGACTGAATACTCCATATCCTGCTCTGCCGTGCGTTGACGGCCGAGGAAGAACAGATTCACCATCGAACCTCGCATCGCTTCGTCGCATCGGCTCGCGCCCTCGATGCGCAAAAGGGAACGGCCCTTCATGATGTAGTCCCCGGGTCGACAAGCCAGACGGATGATCCAATCATTGCTCCGTGCAATTTCGAGAAGGCCATCTTCATCCATTGCCTGCAAGTATCCGTTATCCTTCGCGGCGACGTTGTACCCCTTTTCCAAATCGGCTCCGTCCCGATCGGTGCTGATCTCGGACTCATTTTCGGATGCCTCTGCAACTCCGGCGGGAAACGGCCTGCTGACTTCTCGCTCCAATTCGATCCCGACCGCCGCCACCACTTGTGGACCTTGCAGGGAACGGGAGATGCGATCGAAAAAGTAAATCAGCACCGCAAGGCTGCCAACCGCCATCAGCACCGCAACCGTAATCGAAAGATTTGGCACGAATGACGAGTCTTCCATTCCGCGGTCGGCTCGAAGAATGAGAAGGCAGTAGAAGAATGTCGCTACGAACGTGCCGAGCACGAATTGATTGCCGATATCACGCATGAAGTTACGAAGCAATCTGGGACCGAATTGGCTCGACGCTTGCGTGAGGGCGGCAATCGTAATGGAAAAAACGACTCCCGCGACAGTTATCACCGAGCCGGCCACTGTTGAAAGGAGTGCGCCGTGCGCCCGCGGCGCCTCCGGTGTAAATCCAAGCCGACGACTTTGGCGCGCTCCAGTGACGGTCGATCCCAAGGATCCGAAAGCAAGGAACCCGGCAAACACGACCATGGTCGCCGGCACGAACCAGTAGCTGGAGTTGAGGTGGTCCCACAGATGTAAAAGGCGTGTTTTCATGCTCGCCGAAAAGTTCTATAACCGGCTCACCCTATCTGAAAATACGCCCCGCGAACACAAGAAAGCGATCCAATCGCGCGGAGAAAGAAACGCGGCGCTCCGGCGTTTCCAGTTGAGCCTTTTTTTCCGCGGTTCTATTGCCGGTTTTATCGCGTTACCCATAACAAAGGCGACCGGTGAGATTTGAACTCACAACCACCGGGGCCACATCCCGGTGCTCTGTCCAGTTGAGCTACGGCCACATAGATCACGACAGGAATCGAACCTGTGTGTCGGCCTTTGCAGGCCCGCGCCTGGCCGCTCGGTCACGTGGTCGATCCTCAAGCACGCCGGGCAGGAATCGAACCTGCCGCTTCCCGATTTGGAGGCGGGTGTTCCGCCATTGGAACTTCCGGCGCAACGGCTTTGCGCTTCGAAGCGTAGCGAGGGATTTGAACCCCCAGGTATCTCCGAAGAGGGCGGGATTATAAGACGAATTGCGAATCGCCTGGACATCGATAGAATGCTGAAAAATCAGGCGATTCCTGAGCTTTTCAGCGGGCTTCCTGGAGCTTCTGATAAGGACGAGGTCACAAGTTCGAATCTTGTCGGGCCCATTGGATTGGTTTTGATAGGCCGGCCGCATCCGGCTCTCGCCCCAGGACTACCGATCGTTGAACGTATTTGACTCTGTTGCTTTTCATTCCTAGTGTCCGCCCAATGATACAGATTCCCACCCAGGTGTATTGGCAACTCGTGTGTAGCGACCCGGCCGCGCTCAAAGAATGATCCAAATGCTTGATCTGAAGTTACTCCAAGTGGAGAGATTCAGTTCTGGGCTGTAACCGAATATGTCAAAAGTGACCAAAGATTTTCTCGCGGGGAATTGTGCGAACCGGATGCACCGGCATGGATTTGCCGTTTTGGTCGCGATGATCGGGGTTGGCTTATTCGGTTGTGGCGGGCATCCACCCGCCCCACAGTCGCCGCCGCCGCCGGTGACCGTTGCGCATCCGGTGCAAAAGGACGTTGTCGAATGGGACACTTACACCGGGTATCTGGAAGCGCCGGAGTCGGTGAACTGTGGCGGCTCGGGTCAGCGGGTTGATCACCGCAGCGCCGTTTATCGAAGGATCAATCGTCAAGAAAGGGGATTTGCTGTTTGTGATTGACGACCGGCCGTTCAAGGCGGATCTGGATGCCAAGCTTGCCGCGCAGCAGCAGGCGGAAGCGCAGCAGGCGATCGCCAAAGTGACGTACGATCGGTTGCTGGGATTGCAGAAGGATCGGGCGGTTTCGCAACAGGATATCGACAACGCCAAGGCGAACATAGATCAGGCCGATGCCGCCGTCGCCGGCGCGAAGGCGGCGGTGGAGTCGTCACGGCTGAATTTGGAATGGTGCAGGGTCATGTCTCCGATCGATGGGCGCATCAGCAACAAGCTGGTGACCGTCGGCAACCTCGTGAACGGCGGCCAGGGACAGGCGACGATGCTGACGACGATTGAATCGGTGACGCCGATGTATTGCTATGTCGATATCGACGAGCATTCCGTGCTGAAGTATCAAGAGCTGGCCATTGAGAAGAAACTGCTTCATCCCCGCGATGGAAAGGTTCCATGCTATGTGCAATTGAGCAATGAAAGCGGATTTCCGCATGAGGGGTATATCGACTTCGTCGATAACCATGTCGATCCGACGACCGGCACGCTGCGCGAACGCGGCATTTTGCAGAATAAGTCGGGACTGCTCACGCCGGGACTTTTTGCACGGCTCTGCATTCCCGGCAGCGGCCGATATCGAGGCGTTGCTGGTTCCGGATATAGCAATCGGCAACGACCAGAATCAGCGGTACGTGCTCGTGGTGAACAAGGAGAATGTTGTCGAGCTGCGGGTGGTGCAACTGGGTGCGCTGTTTGGCGGGTTGCGATCGATCGTCTCCGGGTTGAATCCGGAGGATTGGGTCATCATCAACGGGCAGATGCACGCGCGCCGGGCGCGACGGTGA
This sequence comes from uncultured Phycisphaerales bacterium, assembly GCA_963771925.1. Taxonomy (GTDB): domain Bacteria; phylum Planctomycetota; class Phycisphaerae; order Tepidisphaerales; family Tepidisphaeraceae; genus PALSA-1353. Next base: position 25,864 of record CAVYVE010000005.1, on the reverse strand, counting down.
TGCCCACGGAACAAACCATCCAGGTTGATTCGGCCGCATTTTCCGATCCCGGGTCGACCGAGATGCGCGACGATTCCGACGACCGAAGCAAATCCGCCGGGCGCGACCGTCAATTCGAATTCGGGCCCATCGCCGTCCACTGAACCCGCAAGCGGGAACCAACAATGAGTTTCGCTCATTTTTTCATTGAGCGGCCGGTCTTTGCCGATCGTGCTTTCGATCGTCACGGTCATCGTCGGCGCGATTGCGATCTTCACGCTGCCGATCGCGCAATATCCGGAGATCGCGCCGCCGACGGTGACGGTCAGCGCCAGTTATCCCGGCGCCAACGCCAAGACGGTCGCCGAGACCGTGGCCACGCCGATCGAGGAGCAGATCAACGGCGTTGAAGGCATGATTTACATGTCCAGCCAGAGCACGAACGACGGCAACATGAAGTTGACCGTGACGTTCAAGCTGGGGACGAATCTGGATATCGCCCAGGTGCAGGTGCAGAACCGGGTGGCGATCGCGCAGCCGGTGTTGCCGTCGGATGTGCAGCGGGCGGGGATCGTGGTGAAGAAGGCGTCGCCGGATATCACGCTGGCGGTGGCGATTTATTCGCCGGACGGCAGCCGCGATCCACTGTATCTGAGTAATTATGCAACGCTGCAGATCAAGGATGAATTGGCTCGCCTGCCCGGCGTGGGAGATATATTCATCTTCGGTGCGCGCGATTACTCGATGCGGCTGTGGTTGAATCCGGAACAGTTGGCGTCGCGCAGCCTGACGGCGGGCGACGTAATCAAAGCGGTGCAGGAGCAGAACGTGCAGGTTGCCGCCGGCATTGTCGGCGGGCCTCCGCTTCCGCCGGGGAGGACGCCGTTTCAATACACGGTGAACGCGCAGGGGCGATTGGTCGATCCCAAACAGTTTGGCGACATCATCATCAAAACCGGGGCCGACGGCAGCCTGACGCGGATGAAGGATGTCGCGCGGATTGAACTTGGGGCGGCGGATTACAGCACGACCACTCATTTCAACGGACTTCCGGCCGTGGGAATTCCCATATTTCAATTGCCGGGCTCCAATTCCATCGCCACCGCCAACGCGGTTTACAAAAAGATGGAAGAGCTGAAGCAGTATTTTCCAACCGGGGTGGCTTACTCGATCCCCTATGACACGACGACTTTCGTTCGCGACAGCATCAGGGACGTCGTCAAAACGCTGTTCGAAGCCGTCGGGCTGGTGGCGCTGGTGGTTCTGGTATTCCTCCAGAGCTGGCGGGCGTCGCTGGTTCCGCTTCTGGCCATTCCGGTATCGCTGGTTGGAACGTTTGCCGTGATGGCGATCTTCGGATTTTCGCTCAATAACCTTTCACTATTCGGACTGGTGCTGGCTATCGGTATCGTCGTGGACGACGCAATCGTGGTTGTGGAAAATGTGGACCGATGGATCGAGCACGGACTTTCGCCGCGTGATGCCGCTTACCGGGCGATGACCGAGGTTACGCCAGCGGTGATCGCGATCGCGTTCGGGCTATCGGCGGTCTTTATCCCGGTGGCATTTATCAGCGGAATTACCGGGCAGTTTTACCGGCAGTTCGCCCTGACCATTTCATTCTCCACGCTGCTCTCGGCCTTCAACTCGCTTACGCTCAGCCCAGCCCTGGCGGCGCTGATCCTCAAGCCTCACGAGGCGAAAAGAGACTGGCTTACCCACGCCGTTGACTTCGTGCTGGGCTGGTTCTTTCATCTGTTCAACATCGGGCTGACGAAGGTAAACGCCGGATACGTTGGGATTTTGAAACATGTTGTGCGGCTGTCGATCGTTGTGCTCGCGGTTTATTTCGGTTTGATCGTACTGACGTATTTCCGATTCAAAACAGTGCCGCTGGGATTTATTCCGCAACAGGACCAGGGATATTTGATCGCGGCGGTGCAGTTGCCTGACGCGGCGTCGATCGACCGAACCGACGCGGTGGTCAATCGGCTCTCTGATATCGCCCACAAATTTCCCGGGATTCACGACACATTCGGTGTCACCGGATTCAATCTGCTGACGGGCACGAACCAAACGAACACCGCCACGATGTTCCTGCCGCTGGATAGCTTTGACAAGCGCGCCGGAAAGCCGGCGGAATCGGCCGCGGCGCTTTCGGCCCAACTGATGGGGGCGTTCAGCCAGGTGCAGGAGGCGTTTTCGCTGGTGCTGTCGCCGCCGCCGGTACGCGGGATCGGTCAGGCCGGCGGATTCAAGATGCAGGTGGAGGATCGGTCCGGGCTTGCCACGCCGCAGCAACTGGAGGCTGCGACCGCCGCGCTGATTGCCGATGCGAGCAAGGATCCGCGGATTACCTCGCTGTTCAGCACGTTCCGGGCCGGCGTTCCGCAGCTTTACGCGAACGTGGATCGCGTCAAGGCAAAAAAGGAAAATGTGGCCGTCACGGATATTTTCCAGGCGCTGCAGGTCTATCTGGGAAGTTATTACATCAACGATTTCAATTACCTGGGCCGAACGTACAAGGTCATAGCGCAGGCGGACGCGTCCGTACCGGGCGCTCGGCATCGGATGTTGCGCAATTGAAGACTCGCAACGGAGCAGGGGCCATGGTGCCGTTGGGGACGGTGATGGAACTGAAGGACATCACCGACGCGGACCGGATCAATCGATATAACCTGTATCCTTCCGCCGAGATCAACGGGGCGGGCGTCCCGGGCGTCAGCAGCGGTCAGGCGATTGATATCATGGCGGATCTGGCCAAGAAAGATCTGCCGGCCGGATTCACCTATGAATGGACTGAGTTGGCATATCAAGAAGAGACGGCGGGCAATACCGCGCTCTTCATCTTTCCGCTGTGCGTTCTGTTCGTCTTCCTTACGCACTCGGCGGAATATGAGAGCTTCGCACTCTCATCGGCCATTATTCTGATTGTGCCGATGTGCTTGTTATGCGGCATCGGGGGCGTTTTTCTTCGCGGGCTGGATGACAACATCTTCACGCAGATTGGGTTCGTGGTGTTGGCCGGCATGAGCGTGAAAAACGCGGTGCTGATCGTGGAGTTCGCCAAGCAGCAACAGGAGCACGATCAGAAAATGCGCGCCAGCGCCGCCGCCATCGAAGCGGCGCGGCTGCGCCTGCGGCCGATTCTGATGACGAGCTTCGCCTTCATCTTCGGCGTGCTGCCGCTGCTGGTCGCCACGGGCGCCGGCGCCGAAATGCGGCAGGCATTGGGCACCGTCGTTTTCTACGGCATGATCGGGGTCACGTTCTTCGGCGCTGTTCCTGACGCCGGTGTTTTATACCGTCATCCGCAAACTTGGCGGCGATAAGCCGATCATTGCGCCGGGCAAGGATACGGCGTCCGGAACAGAACCGCCGCATGGGACGTGAAATCTGCGCGGAGTTTCATTGAGCGACACCGGTCCTGCGCCGTGCCGGCACGCCTTGACCTTTCTAATTTCCCCGGATTGTTTTTCCGTTCTCGCTCAACGATACCGCGTCTCGAAGCGAGAAAACGTCACAAAATGAAGCAATTTGCGAATCACAGAAATTTCGGCAACGTGCTGAAAACGCAGGGAATTCCACAGCTTTGCGGCAGGCTTCCCGGAGCTTCTGATAAGCACGAGGTCATAAGGTCGAATCTTGTCGGGCCATTACGATATTGGCGATGCCCCCCGATCCTCGCTTCATTTCGCTCACGTTGTTGAATCGGGGTCTATGAACGCCCGCACCCGTTCCATGATGTCGATGAGGAAATCGTCGTCCGCAAGCTGTGCCACGAATGTCACGCCTCGATCGCGGTAATCGAGTGATTTGACTTGATGTGGATACAGCCAGCCATCTTGAGTCAACTTTGAAACCGGAGGCAGCTTCACCATGAGTTGCTGGCCGGCCAGTCTTTGTTCCGCATGGTATTTCGTGGTTCCGGGCACGACGATTGCAAAACCAGTGGCCTTGGAAAATCGCGCGGTGCTGACCACCAGGGCAAAATGAGGGCCGGTCAATTCGTGACCTGCCGAAGGAGAGAGGTTCAAGTGGACGATATCGCCCCGTTCGGGATGATAGGTCTGCTTGCTCAAATCAGTTCCCTGCCCTTGCGATCGGGGATCAAGTCGGGTCCGCAGATCGCCGGCGTAACGCCCTTCAGGAGTTCCTTCTCCGTCCATTTCTTGCGGGCCTTGGCCCGGCGGATTGTGATCGTGTCACCCTTGACGCGTACGTTAACCGATTCGCCCTCTTTCAGCTTCAATTGGTCTACGCCTTCTTGGGGAATTCGAAAGCCGAGGCTGTTTCCCCAGCGTGCGACCTTGCTGACCTTCTCAACGGTTCCGGATGCCATGATGGATGAAACCTCCACGAGGATATACTTAGGATACACATTTATCGTCCACTCGTCCAACGGATTTCAGTCGAAACCCAAGTATTGGCTACGATCCACGCCCGCTCCAGAATTTTGCAACTCATTGCAAACTTCGCTTCGACAGCTCGCACGGAACGCCGATCTCCTCGCGGCGCCACCAGGCGCCGGTTTGGCGGCGGGTCTTGAAATCGGTGAAATGGTATTGGTACAGCACCGCCCGCACGTAGCGCGGCGGATGGGCGGGAAACGGATCGTCTGCCAGCAAACGCAGCACCGGCTGCGAGCCGTCCAGCAGCCGACTCATGAACGACATCATCCACGGATCGATCGACGGAGCGTCCAGGGCCGAGAACCACATTTGCCAGTCCAGCCGCGGCATGTACGGGATCACGAACGCGGGCCGGCGATCGACGTTGCCGGGTTTCCATTTGAACGAATACGGCTTCCAGGCGATGCCGTCGTCGCTGCCCTCGATGATGATCTCGGGACGCTCGGTGGTCATCACGGCGAACAGGCCGTAGCCGTTGGTGCTTTCGAACGGATCGGTCCATCGGGTCAATTCCTGAATCGGCGTCGGCCATTTAATCGGCGTGCCAAAAGCATCGATGCATTTCGGCACGGTAATGGCCAGCAGGATGACCGCGATAACGCCGCTGAGGCAGGAGCGCACGAGCCAAGTTGCCTTCGGCCGCGCCTGCGGCGTTTTCAGCCGCAGCATCCATCGCCAGAATGCGTCATCGCCAAGGCAGAAACAGAGCGCGATGGTCAGGAGATTGAAAAACCCGTAGTTGCCCGTGAGGATGATGAGCAGTTGAAAGAGGACGATGCCCCACAGCGCCGCGAGCCGAACCCGCCGCGGTCCGAAGATCAGCACCGGGATCGCCAGTTCGCAGAGGAACACGACGCCGCACGAGAGCTTTTGAAACCCCAGCGGCGCCTGGAAGAAATACCAGCTCATCCACGGGGGCAGCGGTTGGGTTTCGTAGTGGTATCGTAACGCGGTCCAGCTTCGCCAGGTCGGGTCGCCGCTGGCCAGCTTCACCATCCCCGACATGAACATGACCCGGAACAGCAGCCAGCGCAAAAGCCACAAGACGATGCGCGAGGGTTCGGGCCGGTGCGAAGCGAAAAATTGCACCGGCGCAAAGAGGACCCCCAGCAGTCCGGCTTCCAGAAGCAGGCTATCCCATTGATATCCGAGAAAAATCTGCCCCGGCCCGGTCAGCGAGAGATAACACGCCCACGCCAGCGCCAGAGCCGGCAACTGCGCGATCCCCAGGACGACCAGCAATCCCGCGATCGCGCCGCCCCAGCAAAGCAGGTGCAGGAAAAAATCGCTGGAATTGAACCAGCAGAGCGTCGGCAGCAACCGATAGCCCTCGCGGCCATACGCCGAGTGGATCGCCGACAAGTATGGACCCACCGGCAAAATCCCGCCGCTGCCGACCAGGCCGTCGATCTGCACCCACAGCGAAAGCAGCGCGATGATATAAATGATCCCCAGCGAGCGCAGGAAAATCTGTTGGGTCAGGCGGAATGAACTCGGCTCGGCGTCCGGTCCAATCAACAGCAGATCCAGCCGATCGGCGAGATCGCGATGGCCGGCGATGGCGGCATAAGCCGTGTCGCAGATCGCGGCAACCCCGGGAATGGATTCATACGCCCACGCCGGCCAGCGGCGCCGCTTCGCCAGCTCAAACGAGCGAAACACCGCCGCCGCCCCGCGAGTGATGCGGCCGTCGGGTTCAACCAGATGGACCGCTTTGCCGAAAGCGTCGATGGGAATTTGCGGAAAATTCGCCGCCGCCTGCTGGTACGGCTGATAATCGATCGCCGGCCCCATCCAGCGACCCCAACGCCGAATCCAACGCTTGCAAAACGAGCACTCGCCGTCATAAATCATCACGGGGCGAGGATTCGGCGTCGCGCCGGCGGGAACGGGCTGCATGCGCGGATAGCGTACGCGATGTGCCGATCCGAAGCACAGAACCAAAGCGCCGCTCACGACGAATGGATGCCGTCGTCCGTTGCCGCCAATTCAATTCCGTTTCGGAGCGATGTTCTGATTCACGCGAAATAGATTTTCGGGGTGGTGTCGGCGTCGGCGTCGGCGGAGCAGCACCAGATGACGCCGCGCACTTTTTTCAGATGAAGCGCTTCGGGAAACGGTGGGGCGGGTGGAACAGTCATCAGGGCGAAGAATCCGTTGAGGTCTTCCGGCGCATCGGTGATGAACGGCTCGTATTGCCGCAGGATTTGCGGGGCATTCTCCAACGCCCAGAAGATGGGACCGGCCGAGACGGTGTGAACGGGATTCAATCGGAAGGTGAATCCGGTGACCACGCCGAAATTCCCACCTCCGCCGCATCCACGCACCGGGCGATCACCCGCGGTTTCTTGTCGATCATCGCGTTGTAAAGCTTGCGGGCGTCGTCATAATTGGCGTCGTCCGGCTGGATCACCCCACCACGCAAGGCCGCTTTCAGGTCTTCGAGGCTCATTGGTCATCCCTCCGATCTGATTCGCTCGATGACCCCCTGGATCGCCCAGGCCGATAATCTCATCCGCAACGGAAAAGGGATACGACTTTGACGCGGGGTTGCGGCGGGTTTTACAACCGGGCGCACCGATGCCCCAAATTTCTTTTCACGTCGCAACACACGAAAAACCCGCAAGCTTCAAGCTTGCGCAACTTGGAGTCACGAAATTCCTCCAATCCTGCGAGTGCGACTCGGACAACTTCCCGACGGCGTTCGAGCCACGCGCGATTCAATCTCTTGCTTGAATCGCGGGGCGATTTCGTCCATCCACTCCGCGGTCCTTCCAGCTTGAATCTTGATCCATAATTTTCTGCGCTGCGGCCACCAGGTGATCTCGAGCGTTCCCCGTCCGCGGCCCCGCTTCAAGTGCCAATGCGTGCTGCCGGGAAAAGATTTCAAGGTTCCGCGCATGGTCACATTCAGGCCCAGATCGATGACGGCTCTGTTCACCACAATGACGATTCTGTCAGAGGCGATGCTTGCGGGGATACGAATGTTGAGTTCGTTCGCCATGGATTGCATTTTAGAGTCCGCATCAAGGAATGCTCGCATTCGGTCCCGATCGCTGTCGAGCATCTTCAGCGTTGACAAGCCGGCGGAAAAGTGAACCCTTAACCGCCAAGGAGAACCAACCCCATGTCAAAGCAGTATCCGCAGCCGCCGAAGAGGATGATCGATCCAGCGAAGAAATACAGCGCGACGTTTGATACGTCCAAGGGCAAGATCGTTTGCGATCTGTTTGCGCAAGGACGCGCCGGTGACGGTGAACAATTTCGTGTTTTTGGCCCGCGAGAAGTTTTACGACGGGACGAAATTCCATCGGGTGATCCCAGATTTCATGATCCAGGGCGGCGATCCAACCGGCACCGGCAGCGGGGGCCCCGGATATCGCTTCGCCGATGAGCTGAAAGACAATCCGCAAAAACATCAGGTGGGAACGCTCTCGATGGCCAACGCCGGACCGAACACCAATGGGAGCCAATTCTTCATCACCCATATCGCCACCGATTGGCTGGACGGCAAGCACACGGTTTTCGGGAAGGTCAAGGACAACGCCAGCCAGCAGGTCGTCAATTCCGTGAAACAGGGAGATGTGCTGAGCGGCGTGACGATTTCCGAGGGCTGATGCCGTGCATCGTTGGAAGGCGAGTTTGCTGGCCGTCGTCGCGCTGGCGGCGATGTGCGCCGTGGCGCGGGCCGAGCCGTTGTCGCGCGATGTGCTGGTCCGGATGTATCGGACGGAATTAGGCGACCGCTTCAACCCGGTCGACGTTCCGAAACTGATCGCGGCCCATCAACTGCTGGAGAAATACTTCGCATCCTCGTCGGCCCAGGAGCGAAAAGACATCGCGGGAAAGATCGGCGCGGTGGGGTTAGACCCGTCGACCGTGGGCCGGCTCGCGAGGTTGCGGATGGGGTGGGCGGCGCTGACGCCGGGGGTGTATTACATCAACGAAAAGAGCGGGCCGCTGGAGGTCCGGTATTTCCTGGGAATTCCAAGGTCTTACGATGTCGCCAAAGCATGGCCGCTGGTGGTGAAGCTGCCGGTGGCCAATGCGTTTCTGACGCAGCCGCCGCCGGATGCCCAGAGAGTGACGGAAATCTACACGCAGTGGATGAACAATGAATTGTCGGCCCATCCGGATGCGATCGTGCTGATGCCGCTGTTGAATCTGGATGAGCTTTACGGGCCTGGGCCGGTGGGGATGAACCTGGTGATGCAGCCGATTTTCGACGCGGCGGGGCGGGCGAACATCGATCCGGCCCGGGTGTACCTGATCGGTCATTCCATGGCCGCCGATGCGGTGTGGAACCTGGCGATTCATTACCCCACCTATTTCGCGGCGATCAATCCGCTGGCTGGTTCGATGCACGATGCCTGGCAGCGGTTCCGGCTGGGGAATGTTCAGAACATTCTGTGCGTTGTCTGGCACGATGCTTCGGATGACGTGGTGAACGTCGAGGAATCGCGGGAAATCGTGCGGTATCTGCGTCATCTGCAATACGATGTGGATTACACCGAGACGCAGGACCTGGGCCATCGCCCCTCGCCGGAAATTTTGCAGGACGAATATCGCAAGCTTCGCGGGCGGGTGCGGAATTTATATCCGCGGCAAGTGTTCATTCAGTCCAATAGCAACCTGACGATTTATAACCGCTCGAATTGGGTGCAGATTTATCAGCCGATGTCGCCGGGCGAGCAGGCCCGGGTGGAGTTTTCGCGGGGAAGCCAGGGGATGTATTTGTATCAGAACGGGTTTCGCGCGGTCGGCCAGATTGTGGATTCGCACACGATCGATCTCACCACCAGAAACGTTCGGATGGTTCGGCTGTATTTGAACGATCAGATGGTGGACCTGGATCATCCGGTGAAAGTCGTGGTCAACGGCCTGACGCGGTTCGAGGGGATGCCGCCGCAGAGCATGGAGGAGATGTTGAAAGACCAATTGTTTCTGGGAAGGGGATGGCGGTATTACACGGCGGTGATTGATCTGGATTTGAGCCAGATTCCGACGACGGGGCCGAATGAGCGCTAGCCCAGATTATTCACCGCCCGCTTCGCTTGAGACGCCGAGAACGCCGAGAAATTCATGGGAACGGGCTTTCCCGATGAACGTGCTCCTCCCGAAAACATCAGTTAGCAAGCGCTTCCCAGAGAATTTTGGTTTGGCCACGGGTGCCGCGCAAGTTTCGGATGAAATCTTGTTTTCTCCGCGTTCTCGGCGTCTCTAGCGTACTCGCGGGCGGTAAGTCTTGAATTCTCCGGACTAGACGGTAACGGCGAATTCGCGCCGCACAGCGGGGAGTTGGGCCAGGCAGCGGTCGATTTCCGTCTGGAGGCTGGCCAGGCCGGCGCGAAGCGTTTCGAAGTCGCCGGCTTTGCCGCACGCTTCCAGCCGCGTGACCACCTCGGCGAGTTCTTCGGCAGCGACGTAGCCGCTGGAGGACTTCAGAACATGCAGCAGGCGGGTCATCGAGACGAGATCCGCCTCCGGGGCATCCGATTTCAGCGTGTTGCGGAGCGATTCGATCTGCTCCTGGAAGCGATCCAGAAGCTCCGGGATGACGTTCGGGGTTGCCGCAAATCGCTCACGGATTTTGCAAGCGTCCATCGGACCGTCTGACGCGGCGGCGGGCGGCGACGACGCGGCCAGGACGGCGGGGGGATTCGGTTCAAAGCGCACGTGCTTGGCGATCGTGGCGAATAGCGTGGCAAAATCCAGCGGCTTGGCCACATAGTCATCCATGCCCGCTTGCAGGCATAGCTCGCGGTCGCCCTGGATGGCGTTGGCCGTCAGGGCGATGATGGGAATATGCCGCAACAGACCCGCCTCGGCGTCGGACTGCTCGCGCTGACGAATCAGGCGGGTGGCGTCGTAGCCGTCCATCTCCGGCATTTGGCAATCCATCAGAATCAAGTCGTAAGGCTTGGCTTCGAAGGCGGCCAACGCTTCCTTTCCGTTGCCCACGATGTCGCAGACATGCCCATGCGAGCCGAGCGTCGAGGAGATGACGAGTTGATTGATGTCGTTGTCTTCGGCGACCAGCACGTGCAACTGCCGGGACGGATCATGGGCGACGGCGGGCGAAACCGACGGCGCCGGCGGCGCCCCGGCCGGCTGCACGCAAGCGGTGAAGGTGAACGTCGATCCGCGCCCCAAGGCGGATTCCAATTGAATCGTGCCGCCCATCAATTCGGTCAGACGCTTGGAGATGGCCAGCCCCAATCCCGACCCGCCGTACTTGCGGGTCGTCGTTGAATCGGCTTGAGTGAATGAGTGGAACAATCGCGTGCATGCTTCGGGCGCGATGCCGATGCCCGTGTCGGAGACCGCGAAACGGAGCATGATCCGCGACGCCGAGGATTCGGCGACGGATGCCTCGACGTTCACGGACCCTTGCTGGGTAAATTTCAGGGCGTTGGACAGAAGGTTCGTGAGGACCTGGCGCAGCCGGTTCGGATCGCCCTGGACATACGCGGGGACCTCCGGTTCCAGACGGCAACCGAGGGCGATGTTCTTTTCGCGGGCGCGGAGTTGAAAGGTCTCGATCAAATCGATGATGAGTTGACGCAACGGGAAATGGATGGATTCCAGTTCCATTTTCCTGGCTTCGATCTTGGAGAAATCCAGAATATCGCTCATGAGATTCAGCAGCGCGTTGGCCGAGGACATGGCGATCCGGATGTACTGCTCCTGTCCCGGATTGGGGCCCGAACGCTGCAACAGCTCGATCGCGCCGACGACGCCGTTCAAAGGCGTGCGCAGCTCGTGGCTCATGTTGACCAGGAACGAACTCTTGGCTCGGTTGGCGGCTTCGGCGGCGTCCTTCGCCCTCTTGAGTTCCGTCTCGGCGCGATGCCGCTCGATTGCCAGGCCCGCCAGGTGGGCGCCGGACTCGATGATCCGAAGCAGCGTGGCATTCGGCTTGCGCGATTTGCGGTAGTACATCGCGAACGTGCCCAGCACCTTCTTTTCCGTCGAAAAGATCGGATAAGACCAGCAAGCGCACAAACCGTGATGCCGCGTCAGCTCCAATGCCCGGGTCCAATTGGGGTGCGTCTCGATGTTCTCGACAAATACCGGCTGCTTCAAGAATGCGGCAGCGCCGCACGAGCCCACGTTCGGGCCGATCGGCAGGCGGCCAATCGCCTGGAAATAGTCCTGCGGCAAACTCGGCCCCGCGAAGCCGGTCAAATGCGTTCCCTCTTCATCCAGCAGCATCACCGATCCCAGCATTCCCTCGCACTGCTGCTGCGCTGCCAGGATCATGGTGTTGAGCACCTCTTGCAGATTTTGGCCGGTCGCCAACGAAACCAGAACCCGGTTTTGTCCGGCTTGAAGCGCTTCGATCGCCTTGATCTCGGTCTGGTCAATCCCGATCCCCAGGGCACAAGGGTCTCCGCCGACCTCCATCCGCGCGCTCGTGAACGAGAAATGGCGCGGGCCGGAATTGGTCGCCAGCCGAACTTGCGCCGACGCTTTTCCTCTTTTAATCGTCTCGGCGATGTGGGCGGCCATGATTTTTCGATCCTCTTCCACGATCAGTTGGTGGATTTGCTTCCCTTGCAGGTCCTCCGCCGACAGGCCGGACAATTGCTCGTATGCGTTGTTCCAGCGCAGGAAGCATCCTTGAGAATCGATCAGGTGAAACACACCGGGAATATTCTCAACGGCGTTTTGCGAAAACGCGCTTTCGATCCGGATGGCATCCAACATCCGGTTGCACGTTTTCGCGAGGCGGCTCAACTCGTCCTGGCCCTCTTCCGATAGGCGGCAGCCCCAGTCGCCGCCGGCAAAACGATCCGCCTTGGCATTCATCTTGCGCAGTCGGCGAGTCAGCCGCCGAGCGCAACGCGCTCCACGCCGCCGCGATCAGCGCGATGGTCATCGAGAGCAGGGCCAGAATGTTCGCGGATGCCGGCATCGCACCTTTTATTCGAGTACCGCCAGGTCGATTACCTCTTCAATCGACTGCGCCGGCCGGCGGCTTAAATCTCGCGCACCGCGACGGCAGGCCTGACGGACCGATAAGTGAGCGGGTGATGCACTTGCAGGGCGGTTTCACTTGATCGCCGCGCCCCAGGTGATAAGATCAAAGGCAAATCCCAAGACGGTGGTCGTAGCTCAGTTGGCAGAGCACAAGGTTGTGGTCCTTGGGGTCGCGGGTTCGAGCCCCGTCGATCACCCTGATTTTGGGCTTGACATCGCCGAAGAGGCGTGGTTAGGATTCCATGCGTTAGTCGATCTCCCTACCAGGAGATCGACGCCGACTCTGGTAGGTCGGTTCGTGTGGTAGATCGGTGGCGATTGACCTTGCACTGATCTTAACCACGCCTCTTCGGTGATGTGAGAATGGTCAGGGCTGACCTGCATATCATTTAGAAGAGCGAGGTCAATCATGGTCAGGAAGTGCAACGGCTGGAATGCCGTCCGACACATCAGCGCACGATGCGCGATTCGATTTTGTCCCCAATTCACAATCCGAAATCCACACGGCCGTCATCAAGTCCGACGAGCCCATTGCGATCCTCACCAATCTCCACGGCGCCGCCATCCTTAATTTCCGTCGCGAGCTTCGGCTGCGCGGCTTCGGCAGCGCGCTCAGCCCGACGCTCAATCTGGTGCTCGATTATTTGCTCGAAGGGCTGGACGCGGTCGCCCTGAAGAACGAGCGATTGATTTCGCACGTGAGCATCGGCTTCATCTGCCGCTGGACCGGACACCACCGGGGCCACATCTGGCGGTGCATCCAGGAGCTGGTCCGGCATGGGCTCGTCGTCGTCGAATCCAGCGGGGGCGGCCGCGAAGCCACGCGATACCGTCTGCGGCTTCCGCGCGAACCATTCCATCTTGCCCCCACCCTAACAAAACGGAAGTTGGTTGCGCCGGCGCAGACCCTCATGTTGCACCGGTGCAGACCCTCATGTTGCACCGGTGCAGACGCAGGGTATGCCCCGGTGCAACGTCCAGGGTCTGCGCCGGCGCAACATGGCGGAGGGATACAACATGGTATCTCTGCTGCTGCTTATACCCATCCACCAGCATCAGCAGCATCCGAACCGCCGGACCCTAACACCGACCCGATTGCTGCTGCTGTTTTTTTGGAATTGGGGAATTGGGAAATGGACCCGGCGGTGGCCTCTAAGCTGCTCGCCAGTCGCAATCCGAAATTCCTGATCGCCGCCTGCCTGATGGCCAAGGCCCGCAGAGCGGACAACCCGGCCGGCTTCGTCATCGGGTGCGATAGCGGCAAGATCAAAATCACCGACAAATATTTCGACCAGGCCGCGCGGGAAATTCGCCGAATCGAAGAGCGAGCCGAACGATCGGCCGACCGGCCGGTGGACCTCTCGCAACTGGAAGCGATGATCGATGATGCTCGGAAGGAGGAAGCGAGTGGACACTAACATAAAAACACTTAAAAAAACGCTTCGGCGAATATTCCACGAGCCGGCGCCGGCGCATCTCACGCCGGAGCAAATCTGGGAGCAAAAGAAAACACTGGCGGCGGCGTTCAGGAAGCACCGCCTGGAAGAATCGTCCTCCGTTGAATCCGGGGCGGCGCGGTCGATCGGTCGTTGCTACTCCGCCGACCGGCCGTTGACATCGCCGGCTTCCGTGACCGGATCAGCCGCTTCGGATTCAGGGGAGGAAACAACTACTTTTTCTGAAAGGAGTCAGACATGGGTTCCCGCGAAGGACCCACGATGAGGGCGGCGCAATTCGACGGCAAGGTTATGGCCGAGCGGCTCTATGGCCGCGCCAATGGTTCGACTTCGCTCACCGCAGGCGGCAACGGCAAATCGCAGCTTCCGCTGATGCGCGAGCTCTCGTCCATCCATTCCGACGATGTCGAGCTTCACCCGCTGCTCGATTCGTTCCCTCCTTGGACGGCATATGAGACGGCCCAATTCGCCGAGGACATCCGCGCCGCCGGCGGCACGGCGCCGTTCCTGGTGATGCGGGAAGGGAGGCGGTGGCTGCTGATCGATGAAAAAAACCGTTTCAGTGCTTGCAAAATGGCGAAGCTGCCGATAAGATTCGAACAATGGCAAGCGCTAGACTCACTCGCGGAAACGGTCGCACGTCTGAACGTGCCGCGTTCGCATCTGACCGACAGCCAGCTTGCCGCGGTGGCCGTGCCTATCGCCGAAGAGCTCTCGGTTGAAGGTCGGAAAACAAGAGCTCTGAATTTGCGTCAAGGCAAATCAGGGCCAGCGACAAAAACCGCGATTTCAGAAAAATGGCCCGATGGCCTAAAATTAGGCCCTCAGAGAAAATCAAAATCTTGTTCCTTCGCGGATGGTGGGCTGGGGTCACACGAAAAAGCCGCCGCTAAGGCGGCCGAGATTTGTCACGTCTCCCGCGCCTACGTCAATCTCGCCCAAAAAATCTATCGCGAGGACCGGGAACTTTTCGAGCAGGTTCGTCTTGCCAAGCTGAACCTCAACCAGGCCAAGCTCGCGCTCGGCAAGAAGGATCGCGCCTCCCGTTTAACCCCGGCGCCGTCGCCGGGATTTTCCCGCGGTCAATCCGATCCCATCCTGACCGGCGACTGCATGAAGCTGATGCCCAAGCTGGAAGCCGGATTCCCGCTGATCTTCGCCGACCCGCCATATAACAACGGCTTCCCCTACGATGCCGATCCCACCGGCGATCGTCTTCGGGAGTCTTATTATCTCGCGTTCATCAAAAAAGCGATGGCCGAATGCGCGCGGCTGCTCACGCCGAACGGGTCGATGTTCTGGCTCATCGACGATCGCTGGAGCGACTGGTTCGGAATTTTTCTTCGCCAGGTGAAGCCTTCTCTTCACCGCCGCCAGACGATTTACTGGTGGGAGAATTTCGCGCAGAACCAAAAGACCAGATTCACCTGCGAGGTGCGCAGCCTCCACTATTTCACGCGAAGCGCCTATGATTTCACGTGGAACGCGGACGACATCCGCATCCCCAGCGCGCGGCAGCTTCTTTACGCCGATGGGCGCGCACGTCGAGGGCAAAATTCCGGGCAACGTCTGGCCGATCGCGCGTCAGACCGGCAACGGCGCCGACGCCGTTCCCGGTAAAGATCATCCTCCGCAGGTTCCATCGGAAGTTTTGAAGCGGGTCATCCTCGCCGCCAGCAATCCCGGCGACATGGTGTTCGATCCATTCGCCGGCAATGGAACGACCGGCCGCGCGGCGATCGCGCTGGGCCGGAAATTCCTGGGCATCGAACGATCTCCGTTGTACGCGGAACAGGCGCGGCGATGGATCGCATCCCGTTTAACCCCGCCCGCCTCGGCGGGAAAGCAATCCAACCACGAAGGCACGAAGAGCACGAAGGACGGAGGAGAAAAATCATGAAGCCGATCAAGGCCATCGACCTTTGCTGCGGCGCCGGCGGCTGGGCCTGCGCGCGCGGGCTTCCAATCGAGATCGTCCTTGCCGTCGATCTTTGGGAGCCGGCGGCGATCACCTACCGCCTGAATCATCCATCTGTCGAGGTCTGGATCGAAGATCTACGCGGCAAGGCCGTTCAGCGAAAAATTATCGACGTCGCTGAAGCTCGCGAGACAAATCTCGTTCTCGGCGGCATCCCCTGCGGATGGCTTTCGTCTTATCGAACCATTCAAAAAGTGAGCGTCGATGAGCGAGACGCCAATCGAGCCACTCTCGATTCCTGCCTCGCGATGGTGGGCCGAATCGCCCCCGAATTCTGGTGTATGGAAGACGTGGCGAAGATTGTCGGGGAGCTTCCGCCTTTTACGCCATATCAAATCTTCGACGCCAGGCATTGGTCAGCACAGAGGCGCAAACGATGCTTCGTCGGCGAGTTCCCAACCCCAAAAAAAGACCCCACCGGCGCCGCGAAACTTCTGCGCGACCATATTCGGCCGGGCCCTTATCGAATCGGCCGGCGGCTTTCGGGGCGAACGCCCCAGCGATCGCGCACGTTTTGCAAGCAGACCTGCCTCGGCGCCGATCTGGACCGCAAGGCGCCGACGGTGACTACTCAATGCTCGCGGCGAGATGCCGAGCTCGCGTTCCTCGATCCGCGTTTGCCCGGCGGTATGCGCAGCCCCGAGTGGCAGGAGATGGCCTCGATCCAGGGATTTCCCGACGACTATCTTTTTTACGGTTCGCCGACGGATGCCATGAAGCAGGTTGGGCAAGCCGTGCCGATCCCGCTGGCCGCGGCGATCCTCGCCGCCATCGTCAAGCAGGCCCAAATTAGTTTAACCCCCGCGGCCTCGCGGGGCATGGAGGTCGCATGAAACGCAAATCCAAATCACGATCGCGGCACAGGCGCAGTCGCGCGACGATGACTTCCTCTACCGCTTCGTCCTGGCCGCGCCCAGCGGCAAGCGCAGCGGGGCGCTGATGGTGCATTTGTGTCTGAACGAAGATGGCCGGGTGATTTATTCGAATGCCGAGCCGTATCCCTATATCAAGCCCGAGATCGCGCACTGGCCGCCGTCCGAGCCGGCCTGGGCGCTTTGCCAGAGCAGAGGATCGATTCACCCATTAGCCCCCGCGGCGGGAAGCGGATCAATATCTCACGCGGAGGCGCAGAGGCGCAGAGCCCGGAGGAGCAGGCGCGATGAAAATTCCGAACCACAACCCCGCGGCGACGGCCAGGGCCCTGAGCCACGCCCTGAGCCGCCGCCCCGATCCATCCTTCCCACTGGCCGGCAGCCGGGAGTATGCCCCCGGCCGCCGGCCCATCTAATCCATCCACCAGTTTAACCCGCTCGGCCTCGGGCGGGAACAGGAGTTCGTCATGAAGATCACCATTAGCGGTGTGGACATCGAAACCGGCACGCTGAAAATCTCGCCATCGTTCGGCTTGCTCGCCGTGAGCAGCGGCGGAATTCCGATCGGGATTTATGCCGATCTCGAAATGGCCCAGGCGGTTTGCACCGCGATCCATGGGGCGGCGGCCAAGAACGTCGCGAAGCTTCTCGAGCTCGCGAACCTGGACTTCGACCTTGCGTCGATTGAGGCCGCGGCCGCGAAGTTACGCGCATCCTCGCGCCGCGGCGGAGGCGTCGGCGATTTCGGAGGGCGAATGAAGCTTTCGGATTTATTCCGCGATATCGCTCGAATGCAGAAGCATCTATCCCCGTCCGGACGCCGGGCCGCGGAGATTCTGTCGATTGAGATTATGGAATTCTTATGGATGCGACGCGAATCGATCGGGGCGCCCACGAAAAGGGAGGCGTCGCTCGTCCAAGAGGCCGCGCTGGCAACCTGCCTCCAGACATTGCATTCCGTTCTTGAGGGCGAGATCGAGATCGATTTATGACCGACGCAAAGGCGTCAATCTCTCCGCACGTCGCCGGTCTTTACCGCGCCGCTTACGCGGCGATGATCCTGATCGATCGGCGGGAAATCCGGCTGGAAAGCGACGCGGCGATCCAGACGGGTGTGAACCTGCGGAAGTTCGTGCGCGGTTTTGAGCAATGGATGGACGAGGCGGTCGAGAGCATGACGCCGGCCGAACTGGCTAAGATGAAGCCGATTTAGTTTAACGCCGCCGGCCTCGGCGGGAGGAGAGCCGCGATGGACGAACGAATGTTCACCACCCCTCCGGCCAAACCAGCCGCGCTCGGATTAGACGAACTCGCCGCGAGAATTCCCCAGCTCGCCCGCGGAACGGTTTGGTGCAAAACCTGCGGACGATCGCAACGCGTGGACTCCGGCGCTGCTTGCGCGAGCGCTGGCCGAAATGCCGCGGCGAAACAATGACGATCGATTCGCCGGAGGAATGGGAAAGGCTCACCACGAAGACGCGAAGAGCGCAAAGATCAGAGGAGCAAAAGCAATGAAACGCTTCCTGGGCTATTCCATCTTGACGTTCGCCGGCGGATTCCTCATTGGCGTTGGCACCAGGTCGCTGGGATTTTATGAGGGAAGTTGCATCGCTTTGGGCGCGCCGCTCTCGCCATCGCATTAAGGGTGGTTGATGCCTGATCCAGGCGATGGCTCAATTCTATCAGGAAATGAAGGACACGAAATGAAACAGGCCATCACGCACATCGAATTCAAACACCTAAAGCGACTCATCAGCGAGGCGCACGACCATCATCACCACCTTCAAATGACCGCGCTCGACGTCCGCAAGCTCCTCGGCGACCGCGACGGCGTCGCCGTCAATCAATATATTTTTCAGGAACTCGCCAAGGCGGAAGGGGCGATGCTCATCAGCGGATTTTTGAAGCGGATCGCCGTCGGTGTGAAGCCGCGGCCTCGCTGAACGCGGCGAGGCCGGCGGAACCACGATTCGGCCGCCCGCGCCTATATACGATCATGGGCCTGACGATCCCCGCGGGTGAAAAGGCGATCGACGAAGAGCGGATCACGCTCATAAAAATCATCCGGCGGCTCTCCGACACAAAAAACCTCACCACCCTCATCGACGCGGTGAAAGAGCGGATGCGGGCCGAGGGCGTCAACTGGGCCGAATCGGACAAGGCGATCGCGCGGCTCAAAGATGCCGGCGACGATCCGACCGCGATCAACGCGAAAAAATTCGTTGACGCCTGCCGCGAGAAAAAGCTGCCCGATCGCGCCGTTTTTGGCTGCCTGACGGTCTGCAAGGAATCGGCGCCAATCTGCTCAGCGAGCGGGAGATCGACTCAATCAGCGAAGTCGCCGGCAAAGCCACGCGGGCGCTGGCCGTCGAATTCAAAGACGGTATCACCGTCGATGTGGACGGGCTGCGCAAATCGCTCCTCCGCTGCGTTTAACCCCTCCGGCCTCGGCGGGTTACGCCCGCGTTAAATGCGCGCCGCCCCCATGCCGATCATGGAGGGGAATGCCCCGCGACATCTGCGATTGTCTCGCCGACCGTGAACAGGTGGCGCTACTGCGACGCCACGGATTCTCCAGGCTTCTGGAAGCCATCGAGTCCGACCCCGGCGACGTTCTTTTCGCCACGTCCGGCCGGGTCTGCATCGACAAGCTCGCGGACAAATTGGGAACCACCAACGCGAGCTGCTCGGCGATGCTTCACGATGCGCGGCGGCTACTGGAGGGAGAGCGCGACATGGCAGACGGGAAATACTATCTCGATCCGGTCGCCTTCACGGACCTGCTCCGCAACAATTCCGGCAATCGAAACCGCCGTCGAATTTTCCTTGGGCTGAACCTCATCGCGGTGAACCTGGCCAAATCCAAAGAATTTCGCTTCGCCGGCCAGCTTCGCGAGGACGCGGTCAGCCACGCGGTCCTTCACGCCGCGGGCAAGATCCATCGCTTCGACCGTCGGAGGCGCGACGCGTTCTGGTTTTTTTCGAAGATCATCCGCCTGGCGATGCTGAGGTTCATCGCGCGGGAACAGAAGATCGCGCGCGACCTTCCGCCCTTGAGCGTGGAAGGGCGCGTGAAAAAAAGAAGCGATCACTCAAGCGAGATCGTCCTCGAGCTTCCCGCCATCCGAATCCACTGAAATTCTCCTCGCCACCGCAACGCCGCCGCGAGATTCGAGGCCGGGATGAATCTATACCCGCCCGGGAATCCGACGCCCCAGAATTCGAGCTATTGGACCTTGGCGCCCATGCGCGATTAGAAGCGTAATCGCGCATTCCCCGTCTTCGCGACTATGTAAACGCATGAGGACCGCCCCCCCAAAGAACGGCCGCTGGAGGCGATCGTGCATTTCGTAATGCCCGACGGCGCCCACCGCGCCGCCGTCATCACGACGCCGCCGGAGTTCCGGCCGGTAAATCTTTGGGTGTTTCTCGATTCCACTGACCTGGTCGCTCAGCGGCTTGCCAAGCCACCGATCGTCAACCTCTTCGCCGTCGCCCACGACTCGGACCGTAAGCGGCCGAATACCTGGCATTGGCCGGAGCCGGTTTGAGCGGCTCCGACCGTTATATCCCCGGCGATCCCGCCGGCCGCGATCTGGACCCGCCGGCTGGCGGCGACGCGATCGTCGTTCGGCCCGGATCCACAAGCGTCGCCGGCAAGCTTCTAGAACTCTGGCTGCATGGACTCGACTCGCATACGCGCCGCGCTATGCGCGTCACTTCCGTTGCCTCGGAGCGTTTCTCGATTACAAGCCATTCGCGCGGGTCACGCTCGGCGATCTCCAGGCCTTCGCCGATCACATTAAGACGTTGCCCCTTGCCGACAGCTCGCGGCATTCCATCCTCGCCGGCGTGAAGAGCTTTTTCGCGTTCGCCCATCGCCTGGGCGCGATTCCATTCGATGTCGGCCGGCCGCTGAGGATGCCGGCCCACAAAGACGCGCTGAGCGAACGCATCCTCACCGAAGAAGAAGTGGGGCGGCTGATCGACGCGGCCAAGGCGACCCGCGACCGGCTGATCGTCGAAACGCTTTATTACTGCGCCCTGAGAGTCAGCGAATTGACTTCGCTGCTTTGGAGCGATCTGTCCCGCCGGCTCGACGGCGGCCAACTGACGGTGATGGGCAAGGGCGGCAAGACGCGGTCGGTACTCATCCCACCGGGATTGTTCGATGACCTTGTCCGCTTCGGAGGCGCGGACCCGGCGAATTTCGTTTTCGACGTTTCGATCTCCCAGGTCGGCCGCATCGTTCACGCGGTCGCCAAAACCGCGGGAATCGGCAAACCGGTTTCGCCGCATTGGCTTCGGCATTGTCACGCGAGCCATGCCCTGGATCGCGGCGCGCCTCTATCGCTGGTCCAGGCCACGCTCGGCCACGGCAACGTCGCTACCACATCGCGCTATTTGCATGCGCGGCCGGACCGCGGTTCGTCGTCGTTTCTGCGACGATTCCAAGCCCCCGATGTGGTCACCGGGGGTTAAACGGGGCGGACCCGGCGACGGCGATTGCCGTCGCCGCGCCTATATACGGGCTGGATGCTGAGCTTCCTGTCCAACAATTGGTGGGTGCTGGCCGGCTTCGCCGCGGCGATGATCCAGATCGGCCGTTACCAAGGCCGCGTGGGCAGCCAGGGCGAGGCGCTAAAGTCGCTGCAAAAAGATTATGACGACACGATCGGCAAGCTGCGCGACGACATCACGCAGATCAAGGAGGACGTCGCGTTCATCCGCGGCCGGCTGGTGCGTGAAGTCCGCCGCGACGGGAGGGGCGTTTGAGCCGGGCATCATTGATATCAGAATTTCCCAGCGGCACGGGCGACATCACCGCCGCCAACCTCCGCGATCTGGTCAACGCCACGCCGATCAACACCGGCGCCTGGAGCGCCGCGACGGCTTACACCGTCAACGACCTCGTAAGCGCGGGCGGCTCGACGTTCATCTGCATCCAGGCCCACAGCAATCAGCAGCCGCCCGACGCGACCTTTTGGCAGGCGATCGGCGAAGCGCCGCCGGTGACTTCCGTCGCCGGCCGCGCCGGCGCGATCACATTGACGACAGCGGATGTTTCCGGCCTCGGCTCTGCCGCCGTGATGAATACCTGGGCCGATGTCATTGTTATTGCGGGAAGCAACGCCACGCCGGCCCAGCTGGTTCAGGCCGCGGTGAGCGGCGGCATCGTCTGCACCGGCAGCACGTCCAGTTATATCGACGACCAAAGCATCAATGCGGTCCTCTCCGCCGTCCCCGGCAATTGCCGCGTGGCGCTTTATGGGTCGTTTTACATTTCGGAAACGGTCCTCATCCGGCAGAACGGCACCGTCCTTGATCTTTACAACGCCTCGATCTATGTCTCGCCGACCTTCGCGGCGGGCGCCGCCGCCGCCGTGATGATCGGGACGCAGCATGGTTTGTCTTGCACGTGCTCACTCGTCGACGGTATCGCGACGTTTGCGACGAGCAACGGCACGCCGTATCAAGATGGGGACGGGGTCTACATCACACCTTCCGTCGGCGGGACGCTCCCGACCGGTTACTCGGCGGCGACGCAATATTATTTTTATAATGTCACGCCAACGGGCTATAGCAACGGGACATTCCAACTCACGACGACTCCGGGCGTAGCTCCTCCCACCTCGGCAAGCGCCGGCTCGGGGCCGATATACGTCGGCGATCTAATCGCCACGTATAATTCGACCTCGCAGACGCTGACCATTTCCGGCACTTCGCCGCCCGTTCTTGCGGCGGGGACGCTGGTTTACTTTTTCACCAACCCTTCCATTCCCACGGGCTTCACGGGCGAAAGTCCCTATTTCCTCGCTCCGACCGGGTGGGGCGGAAACACCTATTTCGTATATGCCGATCCCCGATGCACGGTCCAGGCCACCGCGTCGTCCGACGGATATGCGAACGGATTCGTGGTGCTTTTGCCGACGCAGAATTGCGCCGTGGCGGGCGGAAGCTTCTATATTCCAGCCACGGCCGCCGGCGAGGCCGTCAGGACGGGCGTCGCCAACCTCCATGCGCACTATCTGACAACTGCGTCTATTACGACGTCACGGCCGCGAGCGCCGGGTTGTGCGCTTTTCTCATCAGCGGCACGGACACGCAGATCGAGCGCAACGCGGTTTATGGCGGCCCCGTGGGCTTCCGGTTTAATATGGGGGCCAACTCGACGATTAGCGGAAATTTTGTCATCGGGGCCCAAGCCGGAATCTTAAGCAACGTAACGGCCGCCGACATGGTGTTGGCCCGCAACCAGATTTACGAGTGCGCCGGCGCCGCGATCACGCTTTCCGGGACTTCCATCATCGTTGCTGAAAACATCTGTCAGCACAATTGGACCTCGGGGACTCCGACCGCGGAGATCGTCAACAC
The DNA here is from genome assembly GCA_963771925.1 of uncultured Phycisphaerales bacterium. Lineage (GTDB taxonomy): Bacteria > Planctomycetota > Phycisphaerae > Tepidisphaerales > Tepidisphaeraceae > PALSA-1353. The sequence continues at coordinate 2,808 of CAVYVE010000005.1, read as the reverse complement.
CGACACCGCGACCGGGACAATGTTGGTTGGAAACAGCATCACGCCGTCTTCAGGAGTGGCGGATTTCCTGGACCTCGGCGTGGGAACATCTCTGACGCCCTATGCGGTCGCGAAAGGGGAATTGACCGGCCAGCAGGTCGCCAATGCGAGCATCGCGAGTTATGCCGTCGGAGGGACATCGAGCGACTTTTTCACGTTCGAAATCAAGGGGTTCGTCAATCTCACCGCCGATTCTTCTTCCACGAACGTCATCGCGAATGTGAGCTGGATGGACGAAGCGGGCATTTCCCAGAGCCAGCCGATGGCATTGATTGGACCCTCGGCGGCCATCGCGGCGGAGACCGGCGAAGCCGCGCCGCGGGAAGCTATTACTCGATCATTCCCTTCACGATTCGGGCCTGCGGCGCATCGACCATTACCGCGTTCACGACGTTCGGCGGCGATGGCGACGACGCGACCTACGACGTGGAACTGAAAATTCTGAGGACGGGATAAAGAGGGGCGCTTTCGATATCGCAGGTCCAATGATTCGCTGATTTGGAGAAACAATGAGTCTCTTTCGCGGGCAACGTTTTCGTGACGGGCAACTTCCAATGCGGGACGTTCTCGCCGCCGGCAAGCTGCATCCCCGATGCGGCGATCAGCGTCCCCGCCGGCGTGCTTCGGGCGTGCAAACCTCTAAGCTGAACCATCGCCAGCATGCGCGATACAGCCAGCCCGAGGGAACGGCCGTCATCAGCGAGCAGCGCATCGTCTGGATCACCAAGGGAACGGGCGGGACGATCGTCGGATTCAATGTCGCGACCAAAACCGCCTGTACGGGCGCCGGAACGATCACCGTGAACGTGCTGAAAAATGGAACGGCCATTCTGGCGTCCGCGATCACGCTCAACAGCGCCTCGCCGATCACGGCGGCCATCGCCGGAACGCTGGCGACGACGGCGACCGCCGCCGGCGACGTTTTCGAGGTCGAAATCACCGCGACGCCGAGCAGCGGCGCGGTCGGACAGGGAATTTTTGCTGAAATAATCGTGGATGAATATCCCAGCTAGGACAAAATGAGCATCCCCGACGGCTGCGTTCAGAGCGGCGGCGATTTCTCCGCGGAAGATTTTCCCAGGAGGATTTTGACTGCGGCGGCGAAATGGAATGCGGGCCGTATTTCGTCGTCGCCCAGCAAGCCGCGCAACAAGCGGCCGTCTGTCAAGCCGCGCAACAAGCGGCCTGTTGTCAAGCTGCGCAACAAGCGGCCGTCTGTGAGGCGGCGCAGTCGTGAACCCGGTTTCCACAACGATCATCCTCGCGCAGTCGGCCACGACCTTTCTGCGCGCGTCACCGACAGCGAAGGGAACGCGTTGGAGCAAGCCGCCGTGTCGAGCGTGAGCATCGAGGTGTTCGACCGCGACACTAATCTACAGATCGGCGAAACGCTGAATCCAGCGGTGGACGACGTGATCGAAGAACTGCAAACCAACCCGATCTGGACGGCGGACGCCGTCGGCTACAACTTTTCGGTGACGGTTGCGGGCGCCTTTTTCCCGCCGGCGGCACGACCTATCGCGTGGAAGCGACGATCACGCCTGTCGGCGGCGATTCGTTCATCGTCGCATGGGATTTGCCGTGCGTGGAGGCGCTGTCGTGAGCCGGTCGGCGAAATTCCCGTCGCGATGCCCGCGGCGATTGAAAGGCGATGCGCAAGAAGTGGATCGAACTGGCGCCGTCGTTCGACCTCGAATCGCCGCTGGACGCCGATCTACTCGCGCAATATTGCGAGGCGTTCGAAATGCAATGCCGAGCCAAGCGTGAGTCTCGACGCCGACACGATCGTGCACATCGCGCCCAACGGAGCGCCGTATGCTCATCCATCCGTGAACATCGTGCTGAAAACCAGCGATCAGATGCGGCGGCTTTATAAGCAGTGGGAATCGCGCCGCAAAAACAGCGCGGACGATGATGATGATTTGAAAATCTGAGATCAACGCGATGCCCAGCTACTATTGCCGATTCCCGACATGCAACGTCCTGATGGGTAAACCAGGTTGGTGCGATCGCCATGCCGTCTATGGCGCCCAAGCCGAAGCGGCGCGGCAACGCATCTACGACAGGCAGGTCCGCGATCCGCGGGCGGTCGCGTTCTACCACTCGCAGGAATGGCTCGTGGCCAGGGATCGAGCGCTTTGCGCTCACCCTATCTGCCAGCAGTGCGGCAAAGAGATCGCTACGGAAGCGCATCATATCGAGCCGTTGATGCGGGCTTGGGATTTGAGAATCGAGCCGTCGAACCTGTGGTGCGTCTCACGTGCGTGCCATCGGAAGATCGAAGCTGGGGAGCCGATCGCGTCGGCCGACTTTCCCGGCGCCGGCGATGCGCGGCAGGGGGGGAAAAAAATTCAGGAGCCGATTCGGCCGGGACCATGTGACGCCGGTCACGTGTTTTTGGCGAAAAAATTGAGGGGTTAATCCCCGCGGGTGAATCGAACGGCGCGACCGCGCCGGCGGATGAATCGAAAGCGGCGTGACGCGACGGCGGCGACGATGAGCGATCACCGTGACGCGGTCGCGGCGGCGAATGCCTGGCAAGTCACAAGATGTTCCTCGAACTTAAAGAATCCGAGCAGTTTTTTTTCGACGCGGACGCGGCCGAGCGGCCGATCCGCTTCATCGAAAAATTCCTCTGCCATTATGAGGACGCCTTCGCCGGCAAACCGTTCCTGCTGATGGATTGGCAGAAGCGGATCGTGCGCGATCTCTTCGGATGGAAGCGCAAGGCCGACGGCCTGCGCCGGTTCCGCGAAGTGTTCATGCTCA